>NZ_CP147856.1:0-4125890 GCF_045690345.1 Microbacterium sp. LBN7
AATCTCCTCTTTCACGCTCGGCCGTTCAGTGCGCCTCCGAGAGGAACCGCCGTCCTTCAGAGCGTCTCCATCGGGTATTGGGCTGCAGATCGCCGATGCCTTCGTCGAAACTCCGGTAGGTCTTCAAGGGCACGGGTTTCAGCGCACACTCTTGATGTCGGCGCTCACGGTTCTCTCTGCTCGTACGCGAAGCACCGACGGTAGCCAGATGTTTCTCGCGATCGAAGAGCCCGAGTTGTTCCAGCATCCGACGCAGGCGAGGGCATTTGCCTCCGTATTGCGGAAACTCGCCGAAACTCCCGAGAACCTCACTCAAGTCGCCTATGCCACTCACAGTGCCTACTTCGTGGAGCCTCGATTCTTCGACCAGATTCGGCGCGTTTCTGCGACGACTCCGGACGGTCAACGCTGTATGTCGACGCGCATCGCCGCTGCAAACCTGGATGCTGTGGAAGCGAGGCTTGCGGGCTACGTAACCTCCGACGCCCTCAGGAGACGTCTCGAACAAGTTTGTCTCAAGCGTCTTCCAGACGCACTTTTCGCCGAATCCGTGATTCTGGTTGAGGGCGACGAGGACGCGGCAGTCCTTGAAGGCATCGCCGGGGAGGTGAACGAATTGGCAGTCGCAGGGATCTGCGTTGCTCCTGTGGCGGGCAAGAGCAACATGATGATCCCATTTGCGATATTGGAGCTCCTGGGCGTGCCTGCGTTGATGGTCGTCGACAATGATTCCGGAGCGGGCGGCAGGATGCGACTACAGGGCAAGACTTCTGAACTGATCACTCAGGCCGAGGAGAAGAACAAGAAGGACAATCGTGCGTTTTGTCGTTTCGTCGGCGCGACCGAGGTCGACTATCCCGTGGGTGCGATCCATAGATCGTTGGCCTTCGTACCAGACACGATGGAAACTCTGCTTGCGAGCGATCTTCCCGGTTGGGACCTCACTCGACGTCGGCTGATCGACGAAGGGCGCGGCGTAGATGGTAAGAACGCTGCTACGTACGAGATTGCCGCTCGCGAATGCGAAGATCAGCCAGGCGAGAACCTGAGCACGCTCCTCAACCTGATCGCTGGTGCCGCCGCCTGAGGCTGGTCAGCGAACGAGAGTACCGACGGCACCCGCCTTATGCTGGGCTCGTGAGCCCGTTCCAGCCTCCTCGTCCATGGGTCGCCAGCTACGCCGCCGGTGTTCCCGAAGACCTCGCTCCCGTCGAGGGATCGCTGATCGACATCGTCGCGGCATCCGCCAGGGACTACCCCGAGGCCCCTGCTCTGCAGTTCTTCGGCAGAGAGACGACGTACGCCGAGCTGCAGGATGCGATCGACAGAGCCGCAGCCGGGCTTCGCGATCTGGGCGTGCGGGCCGGCGATCCGGTCGCGATCGTGCTACCCAACTGCCCGCAGCACATCGTCGCCTTCTATGCGGTGCTCCGCCTCGGTGCCGTGGTGGTCGAGCACAACCCGCTCTACACCCCGCGGGAGCTGCGCAAGCAGTTCGAGGACCACGGCGCGAAGCATGCGATCGTCTGGAACAAGGTCGTCGCCACGGTCCAGGAGTTCCCCACCGACCTCGCCGTCACGAACCTCATCTCGGTCGACGTGACACGGGCGATGCCGTTCCTCACCCGCTTCGCCCTGCGACTGCCGGTCGCGAAAGCGCGGGAGTCCCGCGCCGCGCTCACCGAGAAGGTACGCGGCACCGTCACCTGGGACTCGCTGGTGGCCTCCGCGCCCGTCCCCGCGTCGCACCCGAAGCCGTCCACCGACGACCTGGCCATCATCCAGTACACGTCCGGGACCACCGGCACGCCCAAGGGCGCCTCGCTCACCCACCGGAATCTGCTCGCGAACGCGGCGCAGGCGCAGGCGTGGGTCCCGTCGATCCAGCGCGGCAAGGGCTGCGTCGTGTACGCGGTGCTGCCGATGTTCCACGCGTACGGCCTCACGCTCTGCCTGACCTTCGCGATGTCGATGGGTGCCCGGCTCGTGCTCTTCCCCAAGTTCGATCCCGACCTCGTACTCGATGTGGTCAAGAAGCACCCCGCGACCTTCCTGCCGCTGGTGCCGCCGATCGCCGACCGCCTCCTCACGGCCGCGAAGGAGAAGGGTGTCTCCCTCGAAGGTATCGAGGTGGCGATCTCCGGCGCGATGGCGCTGCCGCATGAACTCGTCGTCCCGTTCGAGAAGGCCACGCACGGCTATCTGGTCGAGGGCTACGGCCTCAGCGAGTGCTCTCCGGTGCTGATGGCCAACCCCGTCGCCGAGCACCGGGTGCCCGGGACTGTCGGGCTCCCCCTGCCCGGGACCGAATGCCGCGTCGTCGATCCGGAGAACCCGACCGTCGACGTCCCCGATGGGACCGCCGGTGAGCTCGTCGTCCGCGGACCGCAGGTCTTCTCCGGGTACTACGGCAAGCCCGAGGAGACCGAGGCGGTCTTCGTCGACGGCTGGTTCCGCACCGGCGACATCGTCACGATCGACGACGCAGGTTTCATCCGCATCGTCGACCGCATCAAGGAGCTCATCATCACCGGCGGGTTCAACGTCGCGCCCACCGAGGTGGAGAACGCGTTGCGACAGCATCCTCAGGTGGCGGATGCCGCGGTGGTCGGACTCGCGAGCGAGCACTCCGGCGAAGAGGTCGTCGCGGCGATCGTCGTCGACAGCGGAGCGGACGTGGATGTCGAGGCGATCCGCGAGTTCGCCCGCGGCATCCTCACCCCCTACAAGGTGCCACGACGCATCTTCGTGGTCGACGAGCTCCCGAAGTCGCTCATCGGAAAGGTGCTCCGCCGGCAGGTGAAGGAGAAGCTCGTCGCGCTGACGACGGGCTCCTGAGGACGCCCTCACAGGCGCCGACATCTTCGGGGCGCTACCCTTGGGAAGTGACTCCTGAAGATGCAGTGCTGACCGACGCCCCCGAGGACTCCCCCGCGACCCCCGGATTCGAGGAACTCGGCATCACCGGGCCCGTCCTCAAAGCCATCAAGGATCTCGGATACGAGACCCCTTCTCCGATCCAGGCCGCGACGATCCCGACCCTGTTGTCGGGACGCGATGTCGTCGGCATGGCGCAGACCGGAACCGGCAAGACCGCCGCGTTCGCGCTGCCCGTGCTGGAGCGACTCGACGTGTCGCAGAAGATCCCCCAGGCCCTGGTGCTGGCCCCGACGCGAGAGCTCGCGCTGCAGGTCTGCGAAGCCTTCGAGTCCTACGCCTCGAAGATGAAGGGCGTCCACGTCCTCCCCGTCTACGGCGGTCAGGGCTACGGCGTGCAGCTGTCCGCGCTCCGCCGCGGTGTGCACGTGATCGTCGGCACGCCCGGCCGCATCATGGACCACCTCGCCAAGGGAACCCTCGATCTGTCCGAGCTGAAGTACCTCGTGCTCGACGAGGCCGACGAGATGCTGAAGATGGGCTTCGCGGAAGACGTGGAGCAGATCCTCGCTCAGACGCCCGCCGAGAAGCAGGTCGCCCTCTTCTCGGCGACGATGCCGCCCCAGATCCGTCGCCTCGCGCAGAAGTACCTGCAGGACGCCGAGGAGATCAGCATCACCTCGAAGACCGCGACCGGCACCAACATCACGCAGCGCTACCTCGTGGTGTCGTACGCGCAGAAGGTCGATGCGCTCACGCGCATCCTCGAGGTCGAGAACTTCGACGGCATGATCGTCTTCGTCCGCACGAAGAACGAGACCGAGACCCTCGCCGAGAAGCTGCGAGCCCGTGGATACTCCGCCGCCGCGATCAACGGCGACGTGCCGCAGGTGCAGCGCGAACGCAGCGTGAACCAGCTGAAGGACGGCAAGCTCGACATCCTCGTCGCCACCGACGTCGCCGCCCGCGGGCTCGACGTGGAGCGCATCAGCCACGTCATCAACTTCGACATCCCCACCGACACCGAGTCGTACGTGCACCGCATCGGCCGCACCGGACGCGCAGGCCGCTCGGGCGATGCGATCAGCTTCATCACCCCGCGCGAGCGCTACCTGCTCAAGCACATCGAGAAGGCCACCCGTCAGCAGCCGGCGCAGATGCAGCTGCCGAGCACCGAGGACGTGAACACCACGCGCCTCAACCGCTTCGACGACGCGATCACCACGGCGCTGTCCGAGACCGGTCGCATCGAGGCCTTCCGCGACATCGTCGCGCACTACGTGCGCCATCACGATGTTCCCGAGGGCGACGTCGCAGCGGCACTCGCGGTCGTGGCGCAGGGCGACAAGCCGCTGCTGCTCGACCCGGCCAACGACCCGCTGACGCGGGCGGTGGAGGCCGACAACCGTCCGCCGCGCGAGCGCGCCGGACGCGATGCCCGGGAGCCGCGCACCGAGCGTCGCGGTCGCGGGGACTACACCGCGTATCGCATCGAGGTGGGCCGACGTCATCGGGTCGAGCCGCGTCAGATCGTCGGCGCGCTCGCGAACGAGGGCGGCCTCGGTCGTGACGACTTCGGCGTGATCAACATCCGCCCCGACTTCTCGACGGTCGAACTGCCTTCCAACCTCAGCCCCGCCGTGCTGGAGAAGCTGCGCGACACGCGCATCTCGGGACGCCTGATCGAGATCAAGCCCGATCGGGGCCCCGCGGGCCGTCGCAACAGCGGTCCTCGCGAGGGCGGTTACGAGCGCCGTGATCGCGACGACCGCCCCGCGCGCAGCGACCGCGAGGACAAGCCGTTCCGCAAGCCGCGCCACAAGGGCTGAGCGACGGTACCTCTCAGCATCGCCCGAGAACGCCGCACGGATCACGCCGATCCGTGCGGCGTTCCGGCGTCCGGTCGATACCGGCACCGCCGGCGCTACACCGATTCGCGGGCGAGCTGTGCGGCGATGTCGATCAGCGGCTCAGGATGCGCGAGCAGGGCACGCTGCTCCGGATTCGCGATCAGATGCGCGAGCAGACGATGCGCGCCGTCGACCGTGGGCGCCCAGTAACCTCCGACGTGGTGGCGACTCAGCGGCATGACCTGCTCTTCTCCGTCGACGGTCAGCGTCAGGGCTCCATCATCGGGGTCGACTCCGAGGTCGGAGAGCGCGACCGCGGTCAGCGCCCCGAGCACGATCGTGCCGACGAGACCGGGGAGCCGGAATCGCGTGGTCGGCACATCCAGCTCGATACGCTCCACCCGCGACCACGGCACGATGCCCCGACTGTCGACCCCCTCCCGGAGGATCACCGCATCCGGCGTGAGTCGCAGGTGGTTCCGCCCGGGGTCGCCGACGGCCAGCGCATCGGGGACGGCGATCAACGGTCCGTAGCGCTTCATACGAGGGCGTCAGGACCCTCGGTCACGAGGATGTGGAACTGCGCCGCGTCGAGGATGCGGATGCCGAGCTCCTCGGCCTTCCCGAGCTTCGAGCCGGCGCCGGGGCCGGCCGCGACGAAGTCGGTCTTCTTCGAGACGCTCGAGGCGGCCTTGCCGCCCGCGTTGATGATGGCCTCCTGGGCGCCGTCGCGCGTGTAGCCGTCGAGGGAACCCGTCGCGACGATCGTGAGCCCTTCGAGCACACCGCCGGCAGCGACCGCAGCGCCGGGACCAGGATGCCCGGGAGTCGCCCACTGCACACCCGCCTCGGCCCACTGCCGCACGATCTCCTGGTGCCAGTCCACATCGAACCAGGCGAGCAGCGAATCCGCGATGATCCCGCCCACTCCCTCGACCGATGCCAGCTCATCGCGGGAGGCGGCGCGGATCGCATCGAGTGAGCCGAACCACTGCGCCAGCGCCCGTGCGGCGACAGGACCGACGTGACGGATGTTCAGCGAGACGAGCAGCCGCCAGAGTTCCTTCGTCTTGGCCTTCTCGAGCTCAGCCAGCAGGGTGACGGCCTGCGACGACGGCTGCGGACCCTCGGCTCCGGCCTTCTTCTCGGCCGCGGTGGGGTTGCGCCGGAACGGCGAGCGGGTCTTGACGAGGCCGTCGTCGTCTTCCTTCGGGAGCCCGGTCTCGGCGTCGCGGACGAAGAGCTCGATGGGCACGAGCTGGTCGATCGTGAGAGCGAACAGCCCTGCCTCGGTCTCGAGAGGAGGCACGGCAGGCGACGTGGGTTGCGTCAGCGCGGCGGCGGTCACCTCGCCGAGCGCCTCGACGTCGAGCGCGCCGCGAGACCCGATGTGCTCGACACGACCGCGCACCTGCGCAGGGCAGGAGCGCGCGTTCGGGCAGCGGAGGTCGATGTCGCCCTCCTTCATCGCCCGCAGCGGTGTTCCGCACTCCGGGCACTCGACCGGCATCACGAACTCGCGCTCGGTCCCGTCGCGCTTCTCGACCACCGGTCCGAGCACCTCGGGGATCACGTCGCCGGCCTTGCGCAGCACGACCGTGTCGCCGATCAGCACGCCCTTGGCCTTCACCACATCCTTGTTGTGCAGCGTCGCCTGGCGCACCACGGAACCGGCGACCTGCGCCGGGGCCATCACGGCGAACGGCGTCGCACGACCGGTGCGGCCGACCGAGACGACGATGTCGAGAAGCTTCGTCTGCACCTCCTCGGGCGGGTACTTGTACGCGATCGCCCAGCGCGGCGCACGGCTCGTGGCGCCGAGTTCGTCGTGCAGCTCGAGCTCGTCGACCTTCACGACGATGCCGTCGAGCTCGTGCTCGATGTCGTGCCGGTGCTCTCCGAAGTACTCGACGAACGAGGCGACCTCGTCGATCGAGGCGCACACCTTCGTGTGCGGGCTCGTCGGCAGGCCCCACCCGGCCAGCAGGTCGTAGACCTCGCTCTGCGCCCCGACCGGCGGATTCGCCCAGGCGCCGACGCCGTGCACGTAGAGGGCGAGCGACTCGATGCGCAGGAGCCCGGCCTCGAGCTCGAGCCCGTCCTTCTTGTCGATCTGCTGCCGGAGGCCGCCGCTCGCCGCGTTCCGCGGGTTCGCGAAGGACGGGAACCGCCGTGCGGCCGCGGTGCGGGCCTTCTCCTCATCGAAGGGCTTCTTGGCGCCGCCACGCGCCTCCCAGCGCGCGAGCGCGTCGCCGTACGCCCGGTCGCGGAACGCCGCCTGCGCGGCGTTGAGTCGCTCGAACGCCGCGACGGGGATGAAGACCTCACCGCGCACCTCGACGATCTCCGGGTGCCCCTCCCCGCTGAGCCGCTCGGGGATCTCGGGAAGCCGGAGCGCGTTCTCGGTGACGATCTCGCCCACGCGCCCGTCTCCTCGCGTCGCCGCAGAGGTGAGCACGCCGTTCTCGTAGCGCAGGTTGATGGCGAGCCCGTCGATCTTCAGCTCGGTGAGCCAGGCGACCTTCCGTCCCGCAGAGGCCTGGGTCTTGGCCGCCCACTCGCGCAGCTCTTCGATCGAGAAGACGTTGTCGAGGCTCAGCATGCGCTCGGCATGCTCGATCGTGGCGAGGCCCGTCGCCTCGGCGGCGCCGACCATCTGCGTCGGAGAGTCCTGCCCCTGCAGCTCGGGATGCAGTCGCTCGAGCTCCTCGAGGCGATGCATCCAGCCGTCGTACGTGAAGTCGTCGACGACGGAGGTGTCTCGCCCGTAATAGGCGTCTTTCGCCTCGAGGATGCGAGTGGTCAGCTCTTCGGCTTCGGTTCGGGCGTCTTCCAGCGAGATGTTCTCCGGCACCCCGTCAGTCTACGAGCGGGCGCCGACATCCAGCGAGAGCTACGCGCCGACGGGAACAGCCGACACCGTGGTGTCGATCGTGAACTGACCGAGCACGCGGGTCCCCACGTAGAGCACCGCGGTCTGCCCCGGCGCGACGCCGTCGAGCGGGATCTCCGGCACGACGCGCACGCCGTCGTCCGACACGGTGGCGACGGCCGCGACGGGCTCGGAATGCGCCCGGATCTGCACGTGGCAGTCGAAAGACGACTCGACGGGCCCCGCACCTGCCCAGCTGAACCGCTCCCCTGCGATCTCCGCGATCGCGAGGGCCTCCTTCGGGCCGACGACGACCGTGTTCGACACCGGGCGCACCTCCAGCACGAACCGCGGCTTGCCGTCGGCTGCCGGCACGCCGAGCTTGAGTCCTCGGCGCTGTCCGACCGTGAAGCCGTGCGCCCCCTCGTGCGAACCCACGACGGCGCCGGAGCGGTCGACGATCTCACCGGTGGCGGTGCCGACCTTCTCGGCCAGCCAGCCCCGGGTGTCGCCGTCGGGGATGAAGCAGATGTCGTGGCTGTCGGGCTTCTGCGCCACCGTGAGGCCGCGGGTCTCCGCTTCGGCGCGCACGATCGCCTTCGAGGGGGTCGTGCCGAGCGGGAAGTAGGTGTGCGCGAGCTGCTCGGCCGTCAGCACCCCCAGCACATAGGACTGATCCTTCGCGTTGTCCGAGGCCCGATGCAGCTCCAGTCCCTGCTCGCCGTCGATCAGGGTGGCGTAGTGCCCGGTGCACACCGCGTCGAAGCCGAGCTCGATGGCCCGCTCCAGAAGAGCGGCGAACTTGATCTTCTCGTTGCAGCGCATGCAGGGGTTCGGGGTGCGTCCGGCCTGGTACTCGGCGATGAAGTCATCGATCACGTCGTCGCGGAAGCGCTCCGAGAAGTCCCAGACGTAGAACGGGATGCCCAGCAGGTCGGCGGCGCGGCGCGCGTCCAGGGCGTCCTCGATCGTGCAGCATCCGCGGCTTCCGGTGCGCAGGGTGCCGCCGGCTCGCGAGAGCGCCAGGTGCACGCCCACGACGTCGTGCCCCGCCTCCACGGCACGTGCGGCCGCGACGGCGGAGTCCACTCCACCGCTCATGGCTGCAAGGATCCGCATGAGACCAGTCTACGAGCGCGCGCCTGTGCCGGACCCGGATGCCCGATCGTAGGCATCGGCGATCGCGGCGAGCACCGCGTCGACATCGGCATCCGTCGACGTCCGCCCGAGCGAGAACCGCAGCACGCTGCGCGCATCGCGCTCGCTCCGCCCCATGGCCATCACCACGTGCGACGGCTCCGCGACTCCCGCCTGGCAGGCGGAGCCGGTGGATGCCGCGACACCCGCGACGTCGAGGAGGAACAGCAGACTCTCCCCCACGGCTCCGGGGAACAGGATGTGCGCGTTGCCCGGAAGCCGGCGGACCGGATCGCCGAGGAGCTCGGCTGCGGGGACGGCCGAGCGGATGCCCGCGACGAGACGGTCGCGCAGTGCCGACAGCCGGACGGCCTCGCCGGCGCGCTCCGTCTCGGCGAGCTCCAGGGCGGTCGTGAAGGCCGCTGCCCCGGCCACGTCCTGCGTCCCGGCACGGAGTCCGCGCTGCTGCGCGCCACCGCGGAGCATCGCCGTCAGCCGGGCCGTCCTCGCCGCGACCAGGATGCCGACGCCGACCGGCGCGCCGATCTTGTGACCGGCCAGGCTCAGTGCGACGAGCCCGACGCCGGGGGCCGCATCCGCCCGCAGCCCACGGAAGGAGAGGGGAAGATGGCCGAGGGCGGCGACCGCGTCGAGATGGAGCGGCACTCCGGCGGACGCGCTCGACGAGGAGAGCACCGCCGCATCGTTGACGGTGCCCGCCTCGTTGTTCGCGACGAGGGCCGTGGCGAGGGCTGCTCCGGGGAGCTGCTGAGCGAACGCGTCGACGTCGATGCCGGCCAGCGCGGTCACGCCGACGCTCCGCACCCGCGCGCCCTCGTCGATCAGGGCAGCGACGGTGTCCATCGTGGCGTGGTGCTCGGCATCCGGCAGCACGATCGCCTCCGTGCCGTCGAGACGCGAACGCCACAGTCCCTGCAGCGCGAGGTTGATCGACTCGGTGCCGCCCGAGGTGAAGACGATCTCGATCGGATCGGCATCCAGGACGGCGGCCACGCGCTCGCGCGACTCCTCGAGCAGACGCCGGGCGTCCTGCCCCGCGCCGTGCGTCGACGACGCGTTGCCGACCGTCTCGGTGGCAGCCAGCCACGCATCGCGCGCCTCAGGCCGCAGAGGCGCGGTCGCCGCGTGGTCCAGGTAGTGCCGCATCCCTCGATTCTCTCGCGAATCGGCGCGGCAGAGGCGACTGCGCGATGGAACCGACTGCGATCTGTCATGGGACTGCAACACATCCCGCCTATGGTGTACTCATGCCCGAGTCCCGAGACTTCACCGCGCCCGGCGGTCCAGCCCTCGACAACCTCGGCGTCCGTCTGCACGACGGCGTCGGGACCCTCCGTATCTGGTCGCAGAACGCCTCCTCCGTGGAGCTGGTCGTCTTCGACGCGACCGACCTCGACTGGGCGACCGACGAGGTCCCGCTCGAGCGACACCCCGGCGGCATCTGGGAGGTCACCACGCCGCTCCTGCAGCCCGGCGTCCGCTACGCGATCCGCGTCGGCGGTCCGCACGGCCCCGGCAACACGTTCAACCCGGAGAGCCTGCTGCTCGATCCCTACGCGCGGGGCCTCGCCCAGGGCGACGGCTACGAGGAATGGCGCTCTGTCGTCATCGTCGACGGCTTCGACTGGGGCGACTCGCAGAAGCCGCGCGTCCCCCTCGACCGGACCGTGATCTACGAAGGCCACCTCAAGGGCCTCACCAAGAGGCACCCCGACGTGCCTCCGGCTCTGCACGGGACGTATGCCGGACTCGCCCACCCGGCGATGATCGAGCACCTCCACTCGCTCGGGGTCACCTCGGTCGAGCTCCTCCCCGTGCACGCGTTCGTCCCCGAGCCGCGCCTGCTGGAGCGCGGCCTGACCAACTACTGGGGCTACAACACCCTCAACTTCTTCACCCCCCACACCGCGTACGCCACCGAGGAGGCCCGCAAGGAGGGCCCTGAGGCCGTGCTCGCCGAGTTCAAGGGCATGGTGCGCCTGCTGCACGAGGCCGGGCTCGAGGTGATCCTCGACGTCGTGTACAACCACACCTCGGAGGAGGGCATCGGCGGTCCCCGTTCGAGCCTGCGCGGCATCGACAACGCGAGCTACTACCGTCAGGACGAGACGGGCAGGTACATCGACACGACCGGCTGCGGCAACACGCTGAACACCTCGACGGATGCCGGGGCGCGGCTGGTCCTCGACTCGCTCCGCTACTGGGCTCAGGAGATGCAGATCGACGGCTTCCGCTTCGATCTGGCCGCCGCGATCGCCCGGGACGGCGCGCACACCTACACGCCGGAGCATCCGCTCCTGACGGCGATCGCCAACGACCCGGTCCTCGCCGAGACGAAGCTGATCGCCGAGCCGTGGGACGTCGGAATGGGCGGCTGGCAGACCGGGAACTTCCCGGCGGGGTGGCATGAGTGGAACGATCGCTACCGCGACCGGGTCCGCAACTTCTGGCTCAGCGACATCGACTACGCGCGGCGGGCCTCCGCCCCTGTCGGCATCGGCGGCTTCGCCACCCGGCTCGCCGGGTCGTCCAACACCTTCAGCGAGGCGCGTGGTCCCCTGGCCAGCGTGAACTTCGTCACCGCCCATGACGGTTTCACCCTGCATGACCTCGTCGCCTACGACGTCAAGCACAACGAGGCGAACGGCGAGCAGAACCGCGACGGCGCCGACATGAACCGTGCCTTCAACCACGGTGTCGAAGGGCCCACCGACGATCCGACCATCCTGGCGGCCCGCCGCAAGGCGATGCGCAACCTCCTCGGCACCCTGCTCCTCTCCGCGGGCATCCCGATGCTCACCGCCGGGGACGAGGTCGGACGGACACAGCGCGGCAACAACAACGCCTACGCGCAGGACTCCGCCATGACTTGGCTCGCCTGGGAGTTCGAACCCTGGCAGAAGGATCTCCGCGCGCACGTGGCGCGGTTGATCAGCCTGCGCGCCGAGAACCCCGCGCTGCGCCCGAGCAAGTACGCGCGGCTCGGCGAGCACATCCCGAACGCCTCCGTCATGGACTGGTTCGATCAGAACGGCGAGACGATGGAGAGCGCCCAGTGGGCGGACCCGCGGAACCGCACGCTCCAGTACGTCGCGGCTTCCACGCCCGACAAGGAGGCGGCCAACCGGATCCTGCTGATCGTCCATGGAACCGAATCGCCCATCGATGTGCGTCTCCCCGACGAGATCGAGGACGCGACGCGTTTCGTCTCGCTGTGGTCGAGCGCCGAGGAGCGCCCGTCGGATGCCGCGGAGGTGTTCGCCCCTGGTGACGTCCTGCCCATCCCCGGCACCTCCATGCGCCTGTTCCGGGTCGAATGACATCGGTCTCCGACCCACCCCGGTGATCGCTTCCCGCGACTACCGCTGGGCGGTACGTTGAGGGGGTGGCTGCACGTGGTGGTACTCGGTCCTCGGCTCTCCGGAGCCCCGCTCAGATCCCGACGCGCCCCGGTGACGCCGTCACGATCGCGGAGGACACGCGCACGCCGCGCCTCCCGCTCCTGAACGGCTCGCCCGCGGTGCCTGGCGGGTTCCCCGCGAAGGCGTTCGTCGGCGAGGTGGTCCCGTTCAGCGTGGTGTCGTTCCGCGAGGGACACGACATCATCGGCGTGCATGTGCGGCTGACTGCTCCCGACGGGGAGGAGACCCTGCATCGGCTGTCCCCGCGGCTCGACGGCACCGATATCTGGTCCACCGAGATCGCACTCGATCTCCAGGGTCGGTGGAGCTATCGGTTCGAGGCCTTCTCCGACGACTTCGCCACCTGGGCCCATGCCGCAGAGCTGAAGGTCGCCGCCGGCGTGGACGTGCCGATCATGGCGGCCCTCGGAGCACAGCTCCTCACGAGGGCGGCGGCAGAGAAGGATCGACCCGCCGCGCAGCGCAAGCGACTGCAGGCCGACGCCGCGTCGCTGGGCGGTGGCGACGCCGCGACGACGATCGCGCTGTCGACGGATGCCGCTCTCGCGCAGATCTTCGCGGATCGGCCACTCGCGAGCCTCCGCTCCGTCTCGGCACCGCAGACCCTGCTCGTCGATCGCGTCACCGCGGGCGTCGGCGCCTGGTACGAGTTCTTCCCCCGCTCGGAGGGCGCGCGCCGTCTGAAGGACGGCAGCGTCAGGACCGGCACGTTCCGCACGGCTGCGAAGAGACTTCCGGGCGTCGCGCAGATGGGTTTCGACGTCCTCTACCTGGTCCCCATCCATCCGATCGGGACGACGAACCGCAAGGGGCGCAACAACACCCTGGTCGCGGAGCCGTCCGACCCCGGATCGCCCTATGCGATCGGCGCCGCGGAAGGCGGGCACGACGCGATCCACCCGGATCTGGGCACGGCCCAGGACTTCCGCGCATTCGTCCGCGCCGCCCGGAAGGAAGGGCTCGAGGTCGCGCTCGATCTCGCCCTGCAGGCGTCGCCGGACCACCCGTGGGTCGCCGAGCATCCCGAGTGGTTCACCACGCTCCCCGACGGCACCATCGCCTACGCCGAGAACCCCCCGAAGAAGTACCAGGACATCTACCCGCTGAACTTCGACAACGATCCGGCCGGCATCTACGCCGAGATGCTGCGCATCGTCCGGCACTGGGTCGCGCAGGGCGTGAAGATCTTCCGGGTCGACAACCCGCACACCAAGCCGCTGCAGTTCTGGGAATGGCTCATCGGGACCGTGAACGCCGAGGACCCCGACGTCATCTTCCTGGCCGAGGCGTTCACCCGCCCGGCGGTCATGCGCGCGCTCGCCGCCGTCGGCTTCCAGCAGAGCTACAGCTACTTCACATGGCGGAACACCAAGGCGGAGCTGGAGGAGTTCCTCACCTCGGTGTCGCACGAGACCAGCGACTACATGCGCCCGAACCTCTTCGTGAACACGCATGACATCCTCACCGAGTACCTGCAGTTCGGCGGCAGGGCCGCATACCGGATCCGCGCGTGCATCGCGGCCACGGCAGCGCCGATCTACGGCGTGTACGCCGGGTACGAGCTGTTCGAGAACGTCGCTCGACCGGGCTCAGAGGAGAACATCGACAACGAGAAGTACGAGTTCAAGGTGCGGGACTGGGCGGGTGCGGAGGCGCGCGGCGAGTCGCTCGCCCCGCTGCTGCGTCGACTCAACGAGATCCGGTCCGCTCATCCTGCGCTGCGGCAGCTCCGCAACTTCGAGACGCACTGGAGCGACGACGACTCTGTCCTCGTCTACAGCAAGCACCTGGACGCGGCGTTCACCGGCACAGGCGCGGCCGACACGATCATCGTCGTGGCCAACGTCGATCCGCACTCGGTGCGTGAGACGACCGTCCATCTCGACACGACGCGCTGGGGCGTGCCCCTCGGCGAGTCCTTCGAGGTGGAGGACCTGCTGACGGGGGCCGTCTGGACGTGGAGCGATCACAACTACGTGCGGCTCGACGCCTTCGCCGAACCGGTGCACATCCTGAAGGTGAAGGAGCGATCATGAGCTACGTGGAAGACGCGACAGCGTCCGCCGACTGGGAGGCCATCGCCTCGGCAGAGCACCACGATCCGCACTCCGTGCTCGGCGCGCATCCGGTCAAGGATGCCGCCGACCGCACGGTCACCGTCGTGCGCGCCCGCCGTCCCCTCGCCGCATCCGTCGACGCGGTGTTCGGCGACGGGAGCCGCCTCGCGCTCTCGCACGTGGCCCACGGCATCTGGGAGGCCCAGCACGCCGGCCCGCCGCTCTCCTACCGCCTCGCCACCGCCTACGGCGACGACGAGGAAACCGTCCAGGGCGATCCGTACCGGCACTCCCCCGCGCTCGGAGACATCGACCTGCACCTGATCGCGGAGGGGCGCCACGAGCGGCTGTGGGAGGTTCTCGGCGCCCATCCCCGCACTCTCGACGGCGAGCAGGGCGTCTCCTTCGCCGTCTGGGCGCCGAACGCCTCGGCCGTCCGCGTCGTGGGAGACCACAACGGCTGGAACGGCGAGACGCACGCGATGCGTTCCATGGGCGTCAGCGGCGTCTGGGAGTTGTTCATCCCGGATCTTCCCGAGGGCACGAAGTACAAGTACCAGATCCGCACCCGGGACGGCGCCTGGATCCTCAAGGCCGACCCGATGGCGCTCGCCGCCGAGGTGCCGCCCAACACGGCATCCGTCGTCACGTCGTCGTCGTACGTCTGGACGGACGGCGCATGGATGACCCGACGGGCGGCGACGCACGCGGTCGCGCAGCCGCTGTCGGTCTACGAGGTGCATCTCGGGTCCTGGCGACATGGTCTGGGCTATCGCGACATCGCCGAACCGCTCATCCGGCACGTCACGGATGCCGGCTTCACGCACGTCGAGTTCATGCCGCTCGCCGAGCATCCCTTCGGGGGCTCCTGGGGCTACCAGGTCAGCGGGTACTACGCGCCGACCAGCCGATTCGGATCCCCCGACGACCTGCGATACCTGATCGACCGGCTGCACCAGGCGGGCATCGGCGTGATCATGGACTGGGTGCCCGGCCATTTCCCCAAGGACGCCTTCGCGCTCGCGCGATTCGACGGGCAGCCTCTGTACGAGCACCCCGACCCTCGGCGCGGCGAGCACCAGGACTGGGGCACGCTCATCTTCGACTACGGCCGGAACGAGGTGCGCAACTTCCTGGTCGCGAACGCCCTCTACTGGTTCAGCGAGTTCCACGTCGACGGTCTGCGTGTCGACGCGGTCGCCTCGATGCTGTACCTGGACTATTCGCGGAACGCCGGCGAGTGGGAGCCGAACATCCATGGCGGTCGAGAGAACCTCGAGGCCATCCGCTTCCTGCAGGAGGTCAACGCGACCGCCTATCGTCTGCACCCGGGCATCCTGATGATCGCCGAGGAGTCGACGAGCTTCCCCGGCGTGACGGCGCCCACCGACCACGCCGGTCTCGGCTTCGGCTTCAAGTGGAACATGGGGTGGATGAACGACTCCCTCCAGTACATCGAGCGCGACCCGATGTACCGCTCCCACCACGAGGGCGAGATGACGTTCTCGTTCGTGTACGCCTTCGGCGAGAACTATCTGCTGCCGATCAGCCATGACGAGGTCGTGCACGGCAAGGGCAGCCTGCTGGCGAAGATGCCGGGCGACCACTGGCACAAGCTCGCCAACGTCCGCGCCTACCTCGCGTACATGTGGGGGCACCCGGGCAAGAAGCTGCTGTTCATGGGACAGGAGTTCGGGCAGATCGCCGAGTGGTCCGAGGGCCGCGAGCTCGACTGGTGGCTGCTGGACCAGCCCTCGCACGTGCAGCTGCAGAGCTTCGTCGGGGCGCTCAACCACACCTACCGGGCCCAGGCGCCGTTGTGGGAGCGGGACAACGACGGATCGTCGTTCTCGCGGCTCGGTGCACCGGCGTGGGAGCCGACGGTGATCGCGTTCGAGCGTCGCGACGCGCATGGCGGCAGGCTCGTCGTCGTCAGCAATTTCGCCGGCGTCGAGCGCACCGGCCACCGCCTGGTGCTGCCGCGCGAGGGCGTCTGGCAGGAGATCCTCAACACGGATGCCGCGGACTACGGCGGCCGAGGCTCAGGGAACCTCGGCATGGTCATCGCCCACGCCGAGGGCGACGGTGCGCCGACGGCCACGATCACGCTCCCGGCGCTGTCGACGCTCTGGCTGCGTCACCAGCCGGAGCCTCACGTGCCGACGATCACGAACGGCTGAGCGAGGGAGCGCTCCTTCCGATCGGGATCGTCCCGGTCGTGACTCAGCCGCTCAGAAGAGCAGCGACGACAGGCGGTTGCGCGCGGTGATCACCCGCGGGTCTGCCGCGCCGATCAGCCCGAACAGCTCGACCAGACGCTCCCGCACGGGCGTACGCTCGTCGGAGGGAAGCTGCGCGAAAAGATCGAGCAGACGACCGAACGCGTCCTCGACGTGGCCTCCGGCGAGATCGAGATCCGCGACCGCGAACTGCGCCTGGACGTCCAAGGGCGCATCGGCGGCAGCGGCACGCGCCGCCTGGAGATCGAGGCCCTGCACACGATCGAGCAGGCGGACCTGTCCCAGACCTGCCAGCGCATCCTCGTCGCGCGGGTTCTCCGCGAGCGCCTGCTCGTAGGCGCGGATGGCGGCTGCGTAGTCCCCCGTCTCGATCGCCGCGAACGCCTCGGCGTGCAGCGGAGGCAGCGGCGGCTCCTCGGCCGGTTCCGCGTCTCCGGCGTCTTCTCCGACGGAGAGCGAACCCGTCACGCCGTTCTGGGCGGCGACCTGGAGCAGCTGGGCGAAGACGTCGCGCACCTGCTGCTCGGGGACGGCACCGGTGAACATCGGGACCGGCTGACCGGCGATGAGCGCGACCACCATCGGGATCGACTGCGCCCGGAAGCTCTGCGCGAGCTGCGGGTTGGCATCGACGTCGACCTTGGCGAGCAGCACGCGGCCGCCGAGCTCCCTGGTCACCTTCTCGATGATGGGACTCAGCTGCTTGCAGGGTCCGCACCACTCGGCCCAGAGGTCCACGACGACGGGCACCGTGCGGGAGAGCTCGAGGATCTGGCCGAAAGTCTCGTCGGTGGCATCCACGACGACGTCGACGACAGCGGGTGCCGGAGCGCCGGCCGGCGCAGGAGCCGGTCGGTTGCGGAGGCTGGACAGGTCGACGGCGCCGCGCAGGGCGGCGGGCGAGATCTCACTCATTCGATCACCTTCACGGACAGCAGGTCCTGGCGGACGGCCAGAAGCTTGATCTGCTCCGTCGATCCCTGCGCCGGGACCGAGAAGAACAGCTGGAACTCGTACGTCGTCTCGACGCCTTTCGCGGACTCCGACACACCGGTCAGCGCCTTGGCCTGGGCGTTCTCGCCGAAGCGGATGACGGCATCCGTCGTTGTCGGCGTGACGCTCTCGGTATCGGTCAGGGACACGGCCACGATCGCGCCGCTGTCGAGCGTCGTCATCGACACGGGCACCGAGGTGGTCGGCGCCATGTCGAACGCCGCCTGCGACGTCGCGGACGCCCCGTTGTCGGCGAGCGTCTGCACGACCGCCTGACGGCTGTCGACGATGGACTTCGCCAGGTTCAGCGACAGGTCGTCGAAGAGGCCGTAGGAGGCGCTCTTGTCACCGGAGTCGACGACGTCGGCGAAGGCGGCGGACAGCTCGCCGGGCGCGACGCGCAGGAACGCGGAGTCCTGCGGGACGAGAGAGGTGCCCAGCCACGCGGCTGCCACGTCCGGGAAGACGGCGTCGGCCGACATCTCCGCCATATCGGTGACCTTGTAGTTCGACCACGGGTCGGCCTGGGTCATCGTGAGGATGACGGGCGGGACGGTGTCGTCGCTCGCTCCCTTGGAGAGCATGAGAACCGTGCGGGGCCAGCGGTCGGTCGCTTCGGGGAGCACGACCTCGACCTCGTCGGTCGGGATGACGGACGGGAGCGGCGAGTCGGTGATCTGCGTGCGCAGCGCGTACTCCGTGGTCCGCGCCGCGAGGGCCGGTCCGTCCAGACGGGTCGACGCCAGATCGATGTCGAGAGCGGTGTCGGCCTCTTCGAGTGTGCCGGAGATCGTCTGCAGGATCCGTGTGGCCTGCGCCTCTGTGACGGCGGGCGGCTTCTGATTCTCCGGCGCGATCACGGTCGGGCTCGGCGACGGCGACGGCGCGCCCTCGTCGAACTGCGGCCACGAATCCGAAGAGCAGCCCGCGACGAGTAGAGCCGTCACACCGAGAGCCGGGAGCGCCAGCATGCGGCGCCGACGGGCAGGGCGTGCGGCGCGCATCTGGTTCCTCGCACCCGGATCCTTGCCTTCGTCCACGATCTCCGCGTCTTCGATCTTCTTCTCCTCGGACGCGTCCGTCGGCGCAGCGGGCTCGGTCGACTCGATCGCCTCCCGCTCGGCCGGAGGCAGCGCGGCGACATCGATCGGCTGCGTGACCGGAAGCGGGCCGGGGCCCTTGCGACGGGGACCGCGCCCGCGACGCTGGTGCCGGATCCCGAGAACGTAGAGGATGAGCCCGACCAGGAGCACGGCACCGCCGGCGGCCATGAGCGGTCCGGCCCACGGCGTGGAGGTGTCGAGCGGCCAGGAGACCGCGATGTCGTCGGGTGCGTCCTTCGTGCCGTCGTAGGCGATCAGGACGCTGGTGCCCTCCGGGAGCTGCATGTTGTCCGCGATGAGCGCGTTCTCGTCGCCGAAGGAGTCCAGCCAGAGATCGGATCCCGCCGGGTTGCGGCCCGAGGACTCCTCGGTCGTCGCGTCGGAGCCATCCGTCCCCGCCTCGGGAGCGGTGGTCTCCTCGGGCACGGGCGTCTCCTCGGGCGCAGGGGTGGCATCCGAGTCATCCGATGCGGCCGCTGCCTCGACGTGCTCGACGTCGAGCGTGCCGTCCTTCGCCACCGTGACGTGGTTGTAGTCCGAGTCGGCCAGCCACGCCTCCATGTCGGGCGTGCGCCCGTAGCTCGCGAAGATCTCTCCCTCGCCCCGGACGAGCAGCGTCTGGGCACCGGGGTTGGTCCGGAGCACATCGCCGTCGAGGAGCACGAACGGCGCCGGTTCCGCGATCTCCACCTGGGTCTGCTGCGACGGCGGTCCCAGGAAGATGGTTCGCTGGGCGATCCCTGCCCCGATCAGCACCGCGGCCAGCACGAAGGCCACGACGGCCCATACGAAACGCACGAATAGTCTCCTCACGCATCCCGGATATCCACCCGAGACGCAACACTCGACATTTCAGACTAGCGAAACCTCCTGTGTGTTGCCCACGAGCAGCTCCGCTCCATGTCCGACCGGCACGTCGCACGGTCCGCCGAGACGCGGCTCGATAATCTGAGGCCACACGTTCCGAGGAGCCGAGATGAAGATCCACAATCCCTTCCGCACCGCCCTGGTGGCGACGCTCGGCGTGGGGCTCGGCATCCTGCTGATCGGCAGCGTCGAGACGCTGTCGACCGTGCTCCTGTATCTCGGCACCGCCCTGTTCCTCAGCCTCGGCCTCGATCCTCTCGTGTCGTATCTCGAGCGCCGTCGACTCCCCCGCTGGCTTGCCGTGCTGGTCACGATCCTCGCGGTGCTCGCGATCTTCGTCGGCATCGTGCTCATCGTCCTTCCTGTGCTCGTGAACCAGATCTCCCAGCTGATCGCCCAGATCTCGGCGATCGTCCAGCGGGGAACCGCGATCGACGATCTGAAGGACTGGATGAAGGGCGCCTTCCCGAACCTTCGCGTCGACGACGTCTTCAGCTACGTAGAGGAGTGGCTCAACACGAACCTCACGGAGATCGGCGGCTCGATCGGTCAGGGAGTCCTCGTGGCGAGCGGCGCCGTGCTCAGCGGCCTCTTCGGCGCGTTCATCGTGCTCATCCTCACGATCTACCTCACGGCCTCCACGCCCTCCCTCAAGCGCGCCGTCTACCAGCTGGCCCCGGCGTCGAAGCGCGACCGATTCATCGACCTGGCCGACCAGATCACCGACTCGGTCGGCTACTACGTCATGGGGCAGGTCACCCAGGGCGTTATCAACGGCGTGCTCAGCGCGGTGTATCTGTCGATCATCAAGGCGCCGTTCCCCGCCGTGCTCGCCGTGGTCGCCTTCTTCTTCTCGCTGATCCCGCTCGTGGGCACGCTGACGGGCTCGACGATCATCGTGCTGGCGTGCCTGATCCCGGGACTGGGCTCGCCCGCCACGGCGATAGCCGCGGGCATCTACTACCTGATCTACATGCAGATCGAGGCGTACATCATCTCGCCGCGCATCATGAGCCGAGCCGTGTCCGTGCCCGGCGCCGTGGTCGTGGTCGCGGCTCTCGCCGGCGGCAGCCTGCTGGGCCTGCTCGGCGCACTCATCGCGATCCCCGTCGCGGCGAGCATCCTGATCATCTACCGACAGGTGCTCATCCCGCGCATGAACGAGCTCTGACGTCCGCTCAGGCCGGCGGCCAGTGGGTCGCCAGAGGCAGTGCGGACGCGTTCACCGCGGCCACGATCTCCGTGAGGACGCGTCGCGTCTGCGTCTCGCCGACCCAGAGGTGCTTGCCCCCGTCCACGGCGATGAGCTGCGCCTGCGGGATCGATGCGAAACGCTGTCGGGCTTCTTCCGGGCGGAGGTAGTCGTCCAGCTCGGGCACCAGGACGACGACGGGCAGATCCGTGCTCGCCCAGGCCGCCACTTCCTCTTCGGTCGCGCGGTGCAACGGGGGCGAGAGCAGGATGATGCCCTCGATCTCGTGCTCACGGCCGTACTTCAGCGCCAGCTCGGTCCCGAACGACCACCCCAGCAGCCAGGGGCGGGGAAGGCCGCGTTCGTGGACGAAGTCCATGGCGGCAGCCACATCGAACTGCTCGGCGGCGCCGCCGTCGAACCCGCCCTCGCTCGTGCCGCGGGGGGAGGTCGTGCCGCGGGTGTTGAACCGCAGCACGGCCAGGTCCGCGAGAGCCGGGAGGCGGGCTGCGGCCTTGCGAAGGATGTGGGAGTCCATGAACCCCCCGGCGGTGGGAAGCGGGTGCAGCGTCACGAGAGTGGCGACCGGTGCGGTGTGCTCCGGTTGGGAGAGCTCCCCCACGAGCGTCAGCCCGTCGGCCGTCTGCAGCTCGATCTCGTCACGTCGGGCGGGGAGCTCCAGCGGCCCCCGGATCTCGATGCTCAAGCGACCCTCCAGCAATGCGTGTGCCAATGACGTCGTGCCGCGAGGTCCGCGGCATCTCCCAGAACTCCGTCAGCGCGCCACGCCACCAGGTGCGGCGTGCCGGGCTCGATGTCCTGCGCGCACCCGGGGCAGCGATAGGCCTTCTGCGCCTGGGGGGCGGAGACGGGCTGCACCGTCCACTCGCTGCCGCGTCGGACTTCCGTGCGCTTCCAGCCGGCGAGCAGGCGCTCGAGGGAATCCTCGGCGTCAGGGCGCGCCGGACGGCGGCGGTGGGAGCGTGGCACGATGCCGGCTCACCACCAGTGGTTGTTCGTCCAGAAGGCGTGCGCGCCGGCCCAGCTGCCGTAGCGCCCCGTCGCGTAGCCGTTGGCCCAGCGCAGATTGTCCACGGGGTCGTAGCCGTTGCCCGGCACCTTGCTGCACGGCAGCGCCTGAACGAGACCGCAGGCCCCCGACGACGAGTTCGTCGCGTTGGGGTTCCAGCCGCTCTCCTTGGACACGATGTAGTCGACGTAGCCCCAGTCGCTCTCGGCGATGCCTGCGGCGGCCATCCACTCGGCCGGTGCTCCCCCGCCGGTGTAGTACAGGGGCCCGCTGCCCGACGACTCGTCACTCGAACCGGATGCCGCGGCGGGCACCGGGACGGGGACCGGCTTGGGCTTGACGTACACCTCGAACGTGCCGCGCACGGCCGGGGTGATGGGCGTTCCCTCGACCGTGACGGTGAGGTTCTGCGTGTCGGCGAGGGCGACGGAGTATGCCGAGTCCGGGGTCTCCTCCTGCACCGGCTCAGCCAGTGCCACTCCCGTGGGAGCGACCAGCGCGCCGGCGAATGCGACGACGGCGAGAGCACTGAAGACGCCGACGACCCCGCGGCGGCGTGACCACCGACGAGTGCCCTTGCGCGCGGAATTGACCGTCGCTGCGGGCACCAGCGACGAGTCGTTTCGTTCGAGTGTCATGTCGTTTCGGGAGTTCACGATGAGTGACAGTCTACGCAGACCTTGCTGAGACGGCCATCAGAAACGTCAACGAACGGCGAGGATGACGTCGATCGCCGCGTCGAGGAGGGCATCGACCTGCTCTTCGCGGTATCCCCCGCGCTGCATACGGAACGCGGCCGACCTGAGCTGCTCAGCGGTCAGACCCTCGCCGTCGCGGAGGTAGCGCACGATCCTCGTGGTCACGTGATCGACCTCGTCGATCCGGTAGCCGAAGGTGAGCAGACCGGTGCGCGCGAAGCGGTGACGACGGGGGCGAGCGAGATGATCCAGGATGAGCTGGGCGTCTTCTCGTGCCTGCTCCACCCACGCCCCCGCTCCGCGCGAGCGCACGACCTGCTCGCGCTCGCGCGCGGCGAACGCGTCCTCGACACGGCCCAGCGCGGCGTCCACGTCGGCGACGACGTACCCGCCCTTCACGAGCGGGAAGGACACGGTGCGCACGTCGACTGCGCCCATCTCGTCACGACCCGTCTCGAAGGCGCGTCGAGCCGATGCGAGGAAGGTGTCGACCGCCACGCGGTGATAGCCGCGCGTGCGACCCGTCGTCAGAGCGAACGCCGGCGGCGCCTGCGGCGCCGTCTGCTCGTCGATCCGGTCTTCAGTCATCAGAGAACCACCCAGGGAGAGAGAAGGAAGTACAGGCCCAGCGCGGGGATGGTCGACGGCAGGATGCTGTCCAGCCGGTCGAGCAGGCCGCCGTGCCCCGGCAGCCACGAGCTCATGTCCTTGATGCCGAGGTCCCGCTTGAGCATGGATTCGCCGAGGTCGCCGAGCGTCGCCGTGAGCAGGATCGATGCTCCGAAGATCAGCCCGGCCCACCACGGGAGGTCGAGGAGGAAGATCGCCAGCAGGACACCGGCGGCGAGAGAGGCGAGCACGGCGCCTCCGAAACCCTCCCACGTCTTCTTCGGGCTGATCTTGGGCGCCATCGGGTGACGACCGAACGCCAACCCCGCCGCGTACGCGCCCGTGTCGGCGGCGACCGCGATCGCGATGAAGCTCAGGACCCACCACTGGCCGCCCTCCTGCTCGAGCAGGATGAGAGCGACACCCGCGAGGAACGGCACGTAGATCTGCACGAAGCCGCTGATGACGGCATCCGCCAGCACTTCGCCGTAGGTGCGGCCGTCCTTCACGACCATCTGGCCGACGAGGCGCCACACGATCACGAACGCCACCGCGACGAAGACCATCACCCAGCAGAGCCAGGGCTCGGCGAAGTACGCGGAGAGCACGAGGAACGTCGCCGCGATCAGCTGCGGCACGACGTCGACGCGGCGACCGGAGGCGCGCAACGCGCGCGACAGCTCGTACACGCCGAGGAGAGCCGCGGCCAGAGCGAAAGGCACGAAGAGAGCCTTGATGAACAGCAGCGAGCCTAGCAGTGCGGCACCGAACGCGAGTCCGATCAGGGTCGCCAGGATCAGGTCCCGACCGGTGCGCTCCTTGATGCGCTCGTTCGCCTGGTCGATCTGATCCCGCGCGTGGGAGACGTGGCTGTTCAGCTCGTCTCTCCGCACGCGCCACTGCTCCCTGATCGCGTTGTGATCCGCGGTGTCCAGGGGGCCTGCGCCGGCGAGAGCCGCCTCGACGGGCGGCAGCGGCGGACGCGGCGGGACGGTCGCGGCGTCGAACGACGGGAAGGCCGCGTCGACGAGCGGAACGCCGTCGTCGGGGGTCACCGCATCGCCTGTCTCACCGTGCGTCGGCGATCGCCCCTCCTCGCCGCGTCTCGTGTCGTCGGACATCCGGACTACACCTCGAGGAGTTCGGCCTCTTTGCGCTTGAGAGCGTCGTCGATGAGGTCGACGTGCTGACGAGTCAGAGCATCGAGCTCCTTCTCGCCCCGCGCGAGTTCGTCCTCGCCGATCTCGCTCTTCAGCGCGTCGAGCTCGTCCTTCGCCTTGCGACGGATGCCGCGGACGTGCACCTTCGCGTCCTCGCCTTTGGACTTGACGAGCTTGACGTACTCCTTGCGGCGCTCCGCAGTCAGCTCCGGCATCGTGACGCGGACCAGGTTGCCGTCGTTCGTCGGGTTCGCGCCCAGATTCGGCATGTCGCGAACAGCCTGCTCGATCGCCTTGAGGGCCGACTTGTCATAGGGGGTGATGATGAGGGTGCGCGCCTCCTGGTTGGCCAGCGATGCGAGCTGGGCCAGCGGGGTCGGCGTTCCGTAGTAGTCCACGAGCAGCTTCTGGAACAGCTGCGGGTTCGCACGGCCGGTGCGCACCGTGGAGAAGTCCTCCTTGGCAGCCTCGACCGCCCGCGACATACGGGAGGTGGTTTCAGCGAGGACATCCGCGATCACGGTGACTCCTATCGTCGGGGTGTTCTGGAAATTCTATCGGGCGAAGGCCACTCCACCCGCTCTGGCACTCAGGCGGTGACGAGTGTCCCGATGGGCTCGCCCAGCAGCGCCCGTGTGACGTTGCCTGCGGGCTCCATCCCGAAGACGCGCATGTCCATGCTGTTGTCCATGCAGAGGCTGAACGCGGTCGAGTCGACGACCTTGAGGCCGCGCTGCAGGGCGTCGCGGTAGGTGACCCGCTCGATGCGCTCGGCGTCGGCGTGCTTGTTGGGGTCGGCCGTGTAGATGGCGTCGACGCCGTTCTTGGCGACGAGCACCTCCTGCGCGCCGATCTCCAGCGCGCGCTGGGCGGCGACGGTGTCCGTCGAGAAGTACGGGAGGCCGGCACCCGCTCCGAAGATCACGACGCGCCCCTTCTCGAGGTGGCGCTCCGCACGACGCGGGATGTACGGCTCCGCGACCTGCGTCATCGAGATGGCGGACTGCACGCGCGTCGCGGCCCCTGCCTGCTCGAGGAAGTCCTGCAGGGCGAGCGCGTTCATGACGGTGCCCAGCATGCCCATGTAGTCGGCACGGCCGCGGTCCATGCCGCGCTGGCTGAGCTCGGCGCCGCGGAAGAAGTTCCCTCCACCGACGACGATGGCGACCTCGACGCGATCGACGGCAGCGGCGATGTCGCGCGCGATCTGCGAGACCACATCGGGGCTGACGCCCAGCTGACCGGCCCCGAAAGCCTCACCGGAGAGCTTGAGAAGGACGCGGCGGCGTCCAGTGCGTTCAGTCATGTGTGGGGTGTCCTCTCGTCCCGATTCAAGATAGTGCCTCGTGGGCACGAAGAAGGGGTTCGGATCGCGATGATCCGAACCCCTTCGACAGTGTTACGCGCCGACCTTGAAGCGCGCGAAGTCGGTCACCGTGATACCGGCGTCCTTCGCGACCTGGGCGACGGAGAGCTTGTTGTCCTTCGCGTAGTCCTGCTCGAGCAGGGCGACCTGCTTGATGAACGCGGACACACGGCCCTCGACGATCTTGGGCAGCGCCGCTTCCGGCTTGCCCTCGTTGCGGGAGATCTCGGTGACGATCTCGCGCTCCTTCTCGACCGCGTCAGCCGGGACGTCCTCGCGAGCGAGGTACGACGGGTTGGCGAACGAGATGTGCTGGGCGATGCTGCGCGCGGTCTCGGCGTCGTCACCCGAGTAGGCGACGACGACGCCGATCTGCGGCGGCAGGTCCTTGCTGGTGCGGTGCAGGTAGACCTCGACCTTGTCGCCCGAGATCGTGCGCACGCGACGCAGTTCGACCTTCTCGCCGATGATCGCCGCCTCTTCCGAGATCAGCTGCTCGACGGTCTGCGATCCCGCAGCGGCAGCGAGGCCGGCCTCGACCGAGTCGGCCTTGACCGCTGCGACAGCGTCCGCGACCTTGTCGGCGAGCGTGATGAAGCGGTCGTTCTTGGCGACGAAGTCGGTCTCGCAGGCGAGCTCGATGAGCGTCACGGCGCCGTCCTGCTCGCGAGCGACGATCAGTCCCTCGCTGGTGGAACGGTCGGCGCGCTTCGCGTTGCCCTTCGCACCCTTCAGACGCAGGATCTCGGTGGCCTTCTCGACGTCTCCGTCAGCCTCCTCGAGCGCCTTCTTGGTGTCGACCATTCCCGTGCCGAGCTGCTCGCGCAGCGCCTTGAGGTCGGCGATGGTGAAGTTGGCCATGTGTGGTGGCTCCTTGCTTCGTTATGTATGTGTGTGAACGAGGGGATTACTTGGCGTCTGCGGCCTCGGCTGCGGCGACCTCAGCGGTCTCCTCACCGGAAGCGGCGGCGATCGCCTCGTCGTGCGCCTCGGCACCGGCCTCGTCGGCCGCGGTCTCGTCAGCAGCGGGCGTCTCGACGACAGCAGCCTCATCGGCGGTCGGCTCGACCGCAGCCGCGTCAGCGGACTCCTCGACGACGGGAGCGTCGGCGGGGGTCTCGAGAAGCTCCTTCTCCCACTCAGCCAGCGGCTCAGCGTCGCCCGACTCCGGGTTGTGCTTCTGCTGCAGGCCCTCGGCCGCGGCGTCGGCGATGATACGCGTCAGCAGCGAGACGGAGCGGATCGCGTCGTCGTTGCCGGGGATCGGGTACTGGAAGTCGTCCGGGTCGGCGTTGGTGTCGAGGATGCCGATCACCGGGATGCCGAGCTTCTTGGCCTCGTCGATGGCGAGGTGCTCGCGCTTGGCGTCGACGACCCAGATCGCCGACGGCGTCTTCGTGAGGTTGCGGATACCGCCGAGCGACTTGTGCAGCTTGTCGAGCTCGCGCTTCTTGAGAAGGAGCTCCTTCTTCGTGAAGCCGCTGTTCGCTGGGACCTCGTAGTCGAGCTCCTCGAGTTCCTTCATGCGAGCGAGACGCTTGGAGATCGTCTGGAAGTTGGTGAGGAGTCCACCGAGCCAGCGCTGGTTCACGAAGGGCTGGCCGACGCGCGTGGCCTGCTCGGCGAGGATCTCCTGCGCCTGCTTCTTGGTGCCGACGAAGAGGATCGTGCCGCCGTGGGCGACGGTCTCCTTGACGAAGTCGTAGGCCTTGTCGATGTAGCCGAGCGACTGCTGGAGGTCGATGATGTGGATGCCGCTGCGCTCGGTGAGGATGAAGCGCTTCACCTTCGGGTTCCACCGACGGGTCTGGTGTCCGAAGTGCACGCCGCTGTCGAGCAGCTGGCGGATGGTGACCACAGCCATGGTCGTCTCCTGGTTCTGACGCGATTCTGCGCCGTTGAGGTTGTCTGCCGATCTTCTGATCGGACTTCCTGGTGCCCGGCGCACTCCCGCCCGCTCGTGGAGCGGGACCTGTGGGAATGGATGCCGCGACCTCTGTCTCTGCAGACGCCGGTCGCTGTGGGCACGCGTAGTCACCCCGATATCGAGGTGCTCCTCCAGCATACAGGATGCGGCGGTCCGACTCGCGCTGCACCCCGCGGGGCTCGCACCTGCTTCTCCCCCATGACCGCGCCTCCGGCGCAGGACAGGAGCGGACCCCGCCGCCGTCGACCAGGATGCCGGGAATGCGCACCTCATCACGACTCGTGTCCGGGATCGCCCTGATCCTCCTCTCGCTGCTGTTCTCCCCTGCGCAGGTCGCAGCCGTCCCGCCTCCCGGAGCCGACGAAGTCCAGTGGCTCTGGCCGCTCGACGGCGTCCGCCAGGTGGTCGAGCCGTATCGCGCCCCCGCGCACGCCTACGGAGCGGGTCACCGCGGTGTCGATCTGGCAGCGCCCGCGGGAACGGTCGTCCTCGCTCCCGCCGCCGGGGTGATCGCGTTCCAGGGCACCGTCGTCGACCGCCCGCTGCTCACGATCGAGCATCACGGGGGCCTCGTCTCGACATTCGAGCCTCTTCAGTCGACGCTCCGGCCGGGCGATGCGGTCTCGGCCGGCGATGCGATCGGGGTGGTCGCCGTCGGCGGACACGCGACACCCGGGACGCTCCATCTGGGCGTGCGGCTCGACGGGGCCTACATCAACCCGATGATCCTGTTCGGCGATGTGCCGCGCGCGGTGCTGCTGCCGTGCTGCGACCCGGTCTGAGAACGTGCGGGCGCGCCGCAGCGAAGGTCATGCGCGCGGATGCGCCAGCCGGTAGGTCGCGGTCAGACGCTCGGCCGACACGTGGGTGTAGATCTGGGTGGTGCCGAGGCTGGCGTGGCCGAGGATCTCCTGCACGGCGCGCAGATCGGCGCCGCCGTCGAGGAGGTGGGTCGCCGCCGTATGCCGCAGAGCATGCGGGCCGACCGTCTCCGCTCCGACGATCGGCGCGAGCACGCGCGCGACGAGTGTGTAGACCGTGCGGGGTCCGATGCGCGCACCACGGCTGCCCAGCATCACGGCCGGGGTGGCCGCCACGGCGCGGACCATCAGCGCCGGTCTCCCCCTGGTCAGATAGGCGCGCACGGCATCGCGTGCCGGTGCACCGAAGGGGACGACGCGCTCCTTGGAGCCCTTGCCGAGGACCCGAGCCGTGCCACGGTCCAGATCGAGGTCGTCGATGTCCAAGCCGCAGAGCTCCGAGACGCGGATGCCTGATCCGTACAGCAGCTCGAGGATCGCATGGTCCCGCAGCGCGAGAGGGTCCCCGGAGTCCGCGGCGGTGCGGTGGGCGTCGAGAAGCTCCGACATCGAATCGCGCGAGGCCACCGTCGGCAGCGTGCGTCCCCTCTTCGGGGCGATCAGCCGCAGACTCGGGTCGTGCGCAACGAATCCCTGCTCCTGGGCCCAACTGAAGAACGACCGGGCGGCGGCGGCTCGTCGCGCCAGGGTCGACCTCGCGTCCCCGCGTTGCGTCGCCCGCCAGAGCCAGTCCCGCAGCACTTCGAGGTCGACATCTTCCAGAGCGATCGGGCCCGCTGATGCTCCGAGATCCCGCAGGTCCGAGCGATACGCCTTGACCGTCGCCGGCGACAGCCGACGCACCCGCTCGAGGTGATCGGCGAACGCCTCGGCAGCGACCGCGAGTTCCATGGACCCAGTCTGCCCGCGTTCTCGCGGCGGTGGCCGAAGCCCCGCCGTGACGGCGACGACGCGCGTCTCATGCGGGGGCTGTCGCCCGCAGGCGTCGCCAGCCCCTGTCATCGCGACGGACCTCCTCCTCGAGCTCGAGCAGGCCGAGCTGCGCGCGGACGCGGTCGGGCGGCAGCCCCGACCGGCGTACGAGCTCGTCGACGGATACGCGTGCCCTCGTGCTCATCGCGTCGAGCAGACGGATCCGATCCGGATCGACGGCTGGCACGTGCGACGATGTTCCGACGCCCATCCCCCAGAGCTCCCGCACCTCCGCAGCCGATGTCACGCACTGCGCGTCGTACTCGCGCAGCAGTCGATGACAGCCCGCGGATGCCGCCGAGGTCACCGGGCCCGGCACGGCACCGAGCGGACGCCCGAGCGCGGCGGCGTGCCCCGCCGTGTTCAGCGAACCGCTGCGCCACCCTGCTTCGATCACCACCGTCGCGTGCCCGAGCGCTGCGATCAGGCGATTGCGCGCGAGGAACCGCCACTTGGTGGGCGCCGCGCCGCAGGGCGGCTCGCTGACCACAGCACCTCGAGCGGCGATCTGCCCGATCAGATGCTGGTGACCTGCCGGGTAGGCACGATCGACGCCGCCGGCCAGGAACGCGACCGTCGCGCCGCTCACGCCGAGTGCCGCCCGATGCGCCGCCCCGTCGATGCCGTAGGCGCCTCCCGACACGATGACCGTGCCGGTGGCGGCGAGATCTCCCGCGAGCTCCGCCGCCACGTGTTCGCCATACCCGCTGGAGGCCCGCGCCCCGACGAGAGATGCCCGAGGCTCGGCGACCAGAAGCTCCGCCCTGCCCCGCACCCAGAGCGCCGTCGGCGCATTGGCTCCGAGGTCGTCGAGCGACGCCGGCCAGCACGCATCACCGGGGAGCAGCAGCGTCGCGTCGATGTCGTGCGCGCCCCGCAGCGCATCACGCACGGCGCGCGGATCGGCGCGCGGCATCCACCGCTTGCGCGCCTCGCTCAGAGCGCGCTGTCCGGTGCCGGCGACGTCCAGGAGCGCGAACGCGCCCTGCCGCGAGCCTCCGACGGCGACGGCCAGCGCATCGACCGCTCCGAGCTCGCCGATCAGCGTCCCCGCCACGGCATCGCCGGGCTCCGCGACGACGCTCCAGGCGACCCGCGCCAGAGCCTCGGCGACCTCATCCTCCCGTCGCAGCCGACGTGCGGCATCGACGATCTCGGCATCGCCGAGCAGCCTCTCGATCATGGAGTCAGTCCTCTCTTCAGGTGCAGCGCCCGGCCGATCTCGTCGAGGCCCGGACTCTCGAGATCCGCGAGGTCGGCCATCGTCCAGGCCAGCCGGAGCACGCGGTCGTATCCGCGCAGCGTGAGAGAGCCGCGTTCGAGTGCACGGTCCAGCGCGGCGCGGGTCGCCGGCGGAAGCCGCAGCGCGCCCTGACGCAGCCAGGTCCCCGGAACGTCGGCGTTGCGTCGCCACGGTGTGCTCCGCCATCGATCGGCCGCGCGTGCGCGCGCCGTCTCCACGCGCTCCCGGGCTCGCGCCGTCGTCACCTCGGAGCGGCCGCCGGCCGTCGCCCGGGATGCCGCGACCCGGGTCACCGACAGGTCGATGTCGACGCGATCCCGCAGCGGCCCGGACAGGCGCATCGCGTACCGCCTGATGCCGGCGGGAGGGCATACGCACTCCGCCCCTCGCACGCCGTAGTTTCCGCACGGACACGGATTCATGGCCAGGAGTAGCTGGAACCCGGCAGGGAATCTCGCCGTGAAGCCCGCCCTGTGGACGTCGATCACGCCGGATTCGAGCGGTTGCCGCAGCGCGTCGAGCGCGGCGCGCGAGAATTCGGCGGCCTCATCGAGGAAGAGCACCCCACGATGCGCCCTGGCTATCGCGCCGGGCCGGGCCACGCGCGAGCCGCCGCCCACCAGGGCGGCGACGGACGCGCTGTGGTGCGGTGCTTCGAGCGGAGGGAGCGGGTCGAGGGCCGTCACCGTCTCGCCGCTGAGCGACCGGATGGAGGCGACTTCGAGCGCCTCCTGCTCCCCCAGGGCGGGGAGGATCCCGGGAAGGCGCCGGGCGAGCATCGTCTTCCCTGCACCCGGCGGCCCGCTCAACAGGAGATGATGACCGCCGGCCGCGGCCACGACGAGGGCCTCGACCGCCTCCTCCTGTCCGACCACGTCGGCAAGGTCGAGAGCCGCTTCGCGCACCGACGACGCACGGCCGACGGCGACGGCATCGACGTCCGGCACCTCGACGTCCGCACCGTGCCAGACCGCGACCTCGGCGAGGGAGGCGGCGGCCCGCACCTCGACGCCCGGCACCAGCCGGGCCTCGGCCTCGTTCCCCCTCGGCACGATGATGCGCTGGAAGCCCGCTCCGGCGGCAGCGAACACCGCGGGCAGGACTCCGGGGACCGGCCGGATGCGCCCGTCGAGCCCCAGCTCGCCGATGTGGACGGTGTCCGCGATCGAACGGCGTCCGATCGCGCCGCCCGCGGCCAGGGTCGAGACCGCGATCCCGAGGTCGAATCCCGCGCCGTGCTTCGGCAGGCTCGCCGGTGAGAGGTTGACCGTGAGACGGCGGCGCGGGAGGTCGAGGCCCGCGTTCTTGCACGCGTTGTGCACGCGTTGGACCGCTTCACCGAGCGACTTGTCGGGGAGCCCGATGATCTTGAAGTCCGGGGTCTGGTTCGAGAGATCGGCCTCGATCTCGACCATGTGCCCGTCGACGCCGGTGAGGGCGACGGCCCAGGTACGCGCGGTGCTCACGAGATGTCCACGAGATGCTCGAGCACACCGACGGCCGGGTCGCCACCGATGATGCCGATCGCCTCGATGCGCAGGTCGAGTCCGCGGGCGAGCTCCGGGTGCGCGGCCCTCCAGGCGAACGCCAGCCCCCAGAGGCGCCGTCTCTTCCGCTCATCGATGGCCTCGAACGGGTGGCCGAAGGCCGCTGAGCGTCGTGTCTTCACCTCGATGACGGCCAGGTGCGCTCCCCGCGCGGCGACGATATCGATCTCGCCCTGCGCACACCGCCAGTTGCGATCCAGCACGGTGTAGCCGTGCCGCGTCAGGTGCTGCGCTGCGCGCTCTTCACCGGCTCTTCCGAGTTCGTCCTTCGCTGCCATGCCGACAGCATCGCGCCCGGTCGCGACACGAGGCGGCGAGGATCAGGGGAGCTCCTGACGACTCGGGAGAAGATCCTCGACCCGAGATCTGTGGAGAGAGGGTGTCACTCGCCGTCGAGCGAGAGCTCCTGCGGCAGCTCGAACTCGCGACGCTGGAGTTCCTCGACGTTGACGTCCTTGAAGGTGAGCACCCGCACGGCCTTGACGAAGCGGTCGGCGCGATAGATGTCCCACACCCACACGTCGCTCATCGAGATCTCGAAGTAGAAGTCGTGCTCGGTGTCGCGTCGCACGACGTTGACCTCGTTCGCCAGGTAGAACCGGCGCTCGGTCTCGACGACGTACTGGAACTGGGACACGACGTCCCGGTACTCACGGAACAGAGCCAGCTCGAGCTCGCGGTCGTAGTCGTCGAAGGCTTCCTCATCCATGATGTGTCCATCCTAGAGTCGCTCGCCGCCCTGCGCGGCATCCGCCGTGTCCGAGGTCGCCGCCGCCGGTCAGAACAGCGTGGGGGCGTCTGTGATGGCCCAGGAGGCCCGGTGGAACGGCGAGAGCCCGATCTCCCGGATCGCCTCCCGGTGCTCGAGGCTCGCGTAGCCCTTGTTGCGGTCCCACTGGTACGCGCTGTGGCTGCCGTGCAGCTCGGTCATCAGACCGTCGCGGGCCACCTTCGCGATGACGGATGCCGCCGACACCGAGGCGCAGTCGCGGTCGGCCTTGATGACGGGACGCACACGCAGCGGCACCGGGTGCACCTTAGACACGTAGTCGTGGTTTCCGTCGAGCAGGACGAGGGCGTTCTCGAGAACAGCACCCTGGTCGACGACGGACTGCACGGCGCGGGATGCCGCGAGCCCCAGGGCGCGCATGATCCCGACCTCATCGATCTCCGCCGCGCTCGCCCAGCCGACGGCGGAGGCCTGCACCCACGCTGCCGCGCGCGCCGCGACCTCGGGTCGGCGCTTCTCCGTGACGAGCTTCGAGTCGCGGAGTCCTTCGGGCACACGTCGGCGGGCGCCGGCGGCGTCCATGACCGCCGCGCCGACGGCGACGGGGCCGGCCAGCGCACCCCGACCCACCTCGTCGAGCGAGATGATCAGCTCGCACTCGCCCAGGAGCCTGCGCTCCAGGGTCAGTCTCGGCGTGGCGACGGTCATTCCGGATCGGGGACGCCGTTGAAGATCTGGTGGTGACCGTCGATGGCCCCCAGCCGATCGAGGGGCCAGGTGGTGAGGAAGGCCTTGCCCACGACGTTCGCCAAGGGGACGAATCCGCCGCTGGGCAGTTCCTGGTGCGCGCGCGAGTCGCGCGAGCGGTCGCGGTTGTCCCCCAGCAGCCACACGGAGTCCTCCGGGACGACGACGTCGAACGGCTCGTTGGAGGCCGCGGTGTCGCCCTCCGGCAGGTTCAGGTAGCTGAGCTCGTCGATCGGCGCCCCGTTGATCGTGATCTGGCCGAGCGCGTTGCAGCACACGACCCGGTCACCCGCGACGCCGATGACGCGCTTGACGAGATGGTCCTGCGAATCGGTCGCAGAGATGCCGACGAAGTTCAGCACCCAGTCGACGGCCTCGACGAGCGGCGGCTGCGCCGGCGTCTGCGGCTGGCCGTCGAGCCAGCCGCCCGGATCCTTGAAGACCACGACGTCGCCGCGCTCGTACCCGGTCCAGCGCGGCGTGAGCTCGTCGACGAGGATCCGGTCGTTGATGAGCAGCGTGCGCTCCATGGACGCGGAGGGGATGTAGAACGACCGCACGACGAAGGACTTGACCACGAACGAGACGAGTGCGGCGATCAGGATGATGACGAGCACGTCGCGGAGGAAGACGAGGAACCCCCGACGGCGTCGGGACGAGGACGCGGTCGCGGTCGGAGAGTCGGTCATGAGGTTCCTTCGCAGTGTTCACCGCCGAGATCACGGGCGTATCAAGGTTCGCACACCCGGGGCACAACAAAGCACCCCGGGACATCGTGTCCCGGGGTGCTGTGGAGTTGCTGCGACTCAGCGGTCGCGCTTCTCCTTGATCTTCGCCTTCTTGCCACGGAGCTGGCGGAGGTAGTAGAGCTTCGCGCGACGCACGTCACCGCGGGTGACGACCTCGATGTGGTCGATCACCGGGGAGTGCACCGGGAAGGTGCGCTCGACGCCCACCTGGAAGCTGATCTTGCGGACCGTGAAGGTCTCGCGCACGCCGTCGCCCTGGCGGCCGATGACGACGCCCTGGAAGACCTGGATACGAGAACGGTTGCCCTCGGTGATGTTCACGTGGACCTTCACGTTGTCACCGGGGTGGAAGACGGGGATGTCGGAACGGAGTGAAGCCGCGTCGACGGCGTCGAGGATCTGCATGATCGTCTCTCTCTGCACTCGCCACAGGTCGGATGCATGATTTCAGAAGGAACAAGAAAGGGATGTGCCGTACGGCGCTGACGCGTCCGCGGGCTCCCCTGAGGCAGAGCCGGACACGGCACAAAGAACCATTCTGCCACGGATGCAGTCCGCCGCCAAAACGACGCGTCAGTCGCGGCTGTCGGTCTCCCTGACCACGATGACCTCGTGCGCCCGCGTCGGCGGGGCCTGCTCGTCGGACGCGGGGATCGTCGACCAGGAGATCGTCTCGCGCAGCCGCGCACCGCTCCCCTTGGCCTCGTTCCACAGCTGCCACAGCTGCAGCCAGACGAGGCCGATCCCGACGACGATCGCGGCGGCCAGCAGCCATCCGAACGCGCCGTCGATGAAGAATCCCACGGCGATCGTCAGCCCGTGCCAGAGCGCGAATCCGGCGACGTCCCACCAGGAGACGGCGCGCTCGATCCGCACCGAGGGCCGGGAGCGCGTGAGCAGCGTGAGCACGAGCTGACCCACGAACACCGACGGCATCGCGATCAGCAGCACCCAGAGGATGGACCAGCCGCCCTGGAAGACGCCCCATCCGATCAGCAGCCACAGGGGCAGCAGGAACGCGGCCGGCACGAGCCAGCGGAAGAACGCCTGACGCAACCACATGCTCAGATCGTACGGCGCCGATCAGACGCCCGCCCCGGTGTTCGCTGTGAGCGCGCGAGGACCCGGGGCCGTCGCATCAGGGAGAATGGGAGGGACGAGAGGACACCCGATGATCGAACTGCGCACCCCCGCCGAGATCGACGAGATGCGCGCGGCCGGACGCTTCGTGGCCGAGACCCTGGCGACGCTGCGCGACGAGACGAAGGTGGGCACGAACCTGCTCTCCATCGACCGTCGGGCGCACGAGATGATCCGCAAGGCCGGTGCGGAGTCCTGCTACATCGACTACCACCCTTCCTTCGGCGCGAGCCCCTTCGGCAAGGTCATCTGCACCTCGGTGAACGACGCGGTCCTGCACGGGCTCCCCCACGACTACACGCTGCGCGACGGCGATCTCGTGACCCTCGACTTCGCCGTGTCCGTCGACGGCTGGGTCGCGGACTCGGCGGTCTCGTTCATCGTCGGCACACCTCGCGAAGAGGACCTGCGGCTCATCGACACGACAGAGCGCGCACTCGATGCCGCGATCGCGACGTCGGTCGTGGGCAACCGCATCGGCGACATCTCGGCCGCGGTCGCCGAGGTCGCGCATGGCGACGGCTACTCGATCAACACCGACTTCGGCGGCCACGGGGTCGGCCGCACCATGCACGGCGACCCGCACGTCCCGAACGACGGCCGCGCGGGCCGTGGCTTCCCGCTCCGCTCCGGCCTCGTCCTGGCCCTCGAGCCCTGGTTCCTCGCGACGACCGATGAGCTGGTGACGGATCCCGACGGCTGGACGCTGCGGAGCGTCGACGGCTCGCGGGGCGCGCACTCCGAGCACACCATCGCGATCACCGAGAACGGTCCGATCATCCTCACCGACCGCTCGTTCCTCGGCGTCGACTGACGGAGCGGGACGCCGGCGCGGAGCGTGTGCCATCCTGAGTCCATGATCCCGCAGGACCGTCACGTGCCGGAGCGTCTCTTCCTGGCACGGCACGGCCAGACCACATGGAATCTCGAGCACCGGCTGCAGGGGCAGCTCGACTCCCCGCTCACGGCCGACGGCATCGCCCAGGCGACGGCGATGGCCGAGCACCTCGTCGGCTCGGGAGTGGTGACGGTGTGCAGCAGCCCTCTCGGTCGAGCGCTGCGGACAGCCGTGATCATCGCCGAGCGCATCGGCGCCGATCTCATCGAGGTCCCTGAGCTGGCGGAGCTGCATCACGGCGAGCTGGCGGGGATGACGTGGGAGGAGATCGACCAGGAGTTCCCCGGAGCGCGAGAGGAGCGCGCCGACAATCGCTGGGGCTGGGCCTTCCCCGGTGGCGAGAGTTATGCCCAGGCGCGCGCCAGGGCGAGGAAGGCGCTGAGCAGCTGCGGGTGGGCCTCGAACGGCGTCCCGCTGCTGGTGAGCCACGAGATGATCGGGCGGATGCTGCGCGCCGAACTCCGCGGTCTCGACGCCACGGCCGCCCTCGGGCTGCGGCATCCGCAGGGCGTCATCTTCGAGATCGAGCGCGGTTCCGAGCGGATGCTCTGACCGACGCGGCCCGACGGCTCAGGACTCGGAGCCGTCCTCGTCGGGCAGCAGATCCGGCCGGCGGCGACGCGTGCGCTCGATCTGCTGGTCGCGGCGCCAGGAGGCGATGACGGCGTGGTTGCCGCTGAGGAGCACGTCGGGCACCGCGCGGTCGCGCCAGCTCGAGGGCTTCGTGTACGACGGGTACTCGAGAAGACCGTCCTCGTGACTCTCCTCGACGAGACTCTCGGGGTTTCCGACGACCCCGGGGATCAGGCGTCCGATGGCCTCGATCATCGCCATCGTGGCGACCTCTCCCCCGTTGAGCACGTAGTCGCCGAGACTGATCAGCCGCACCTCTCCGAGGTCGGCGGCGTACTCGAAGACGCGCTCGTCGATGCCCTCGTACCGGCCGCATCCGAAGATCAGGTGCTGCCGCGAGGACAGCTCACGGGCGGTCGACTGAGTGAAGACCTCGCCCGCAGGAGAGGGGAAGATGATCGTCGGGCGCTCGGCATCGGCCGAGGCGGACGGTGCCGCCAGTTCGTCGAGCGCGAGACCCCAGGGCTCCGGCTTCATCACCATGCCGGCACCACCGCCGTAGGGCGTGTCGTCGACCGTGCGATGGCGGTCGGAGGTCCAGTCGCGCAGGTCCCGGACGTGGAGGTCGAGGATGCCGGCGTCCCTGGCCTTGCCGAGAAGCGAGAGCGTCAGCCCGTCGAAGTACGACGGGAAGATCGAGAGGACGTCGATGCGCACGGGGGAACCGTATCAGCGCTCACTCGGACGCGTCGGCGTCCGCGGCGTCTTCCGACTCGGCATCCGGCAGTTCCTCGAAGAGCCCGGGAGGCGGCGTGACGATGACGCGGCCGCCCGCGACGTCGACGGTCGGCACGAGCGCCGCGACGAACGGGACCATGACCTCCCTCTCACCGGACTTGACGATGAGGAGATCCTGAGCCGGGAAGTGCTCGACGCGCGAGACACGTCCGACCACGACGTCGTCGCGGACGACGTCGAGACCGACGAGCTGGTGATCGAACCAGGCGTCGTCCTCGACCTCGTCGTCGTCCTGATCGATCCAGAGGATCGCCTTGACCAGGCTCTCGGCACCGTCACGGTCGTCGACGTCCTCGAAGAAGACGACGGGATTGCCGTTCATCACGCGGTACTCGCGGACGGTGATGTCCTTGCCATGCCACGGAGATGCCTCAGGCACCTGCAACGTGAACGCGGCCCCCGGAACGAAGCGTCGCTCCGGATTGTCTGTGTACAGCTCGAGCTTGAGGGCGCCCTTGAGGCCGTGGGCCTTGACGAGACGCCCGACCCGCAGCTGGTTCTTGCCCTGGTTCCGGTCCTTCGGCACCACGTCAGTCGTCCGCGACGTCGACGCGGACGCGACGCCCGTCGGCCAGAGCGCTGACGAGGGTGCGAAGGGCCTTGGCCGTGCGGCCGCCGCGCCCGATCACGCGTCCACGGTCATCGGGGTGCACGCGCACCTCGAGGAGGTCGCCTCGCGGCGATGTGGATTCGTTGATGCGGACATCCTCCGGGTGATCGACGATCCCCTTGACGATGTGTTCGAGCGCGGCGGCGAGCACGACGGATTACTCTGCGTCGGCGGCGGGAGCCTCGGCGGCCTCCGCGTCGGCGGCGGGAGCGGCGGGAGCCTCCTCAGCGGGAGCCTCTGCCTTCTTCTCGACCTTGGGCTTCACGACCGACTTCTTGGAGCCGTCGATCTCGAAGGCAGCCTTGGGCTCCTTGACCTTGACGGTCGACTTCGCGTCCTTGTCGCCCTTGAACTTGCCCCAGTCGCCCGTGAGCTTGAGGATGGCGGCGACCTGCTCGGTCGGCTGCGCGCCGACGGAGAGCCAGTACTGCGCCCGGTCGGAGTCGACCTCGATGAAGGAGGGCTCCTCGGTCGGGTGGTACTTGCCGATCTCCTCGATCACGCGACCATCGCGCTTGGTCTTCGAGTCGGCGACGACGATGCGGTAGTACGGCGCGCGGATCTTGCCCAGGCGCTTGAGACGAATCTTTACAGCCACGATTCTCCTGAATTGTGTGGAAGGAAGGAACTGATCGCCTGGAGAGTGGGGTGCACACCCGGCGGAAGCTCAGGGGGTGGACGTCTGCTGGATAGAGGGTCGAGCAGGTCGTCCGACCTTCTATTCTGCCAGATGCCCGCCCCCGGCGCGAAACGCGGGGAAACGGCGCTGATCGTGTCGCGGTGACTGCGTGTCAGACTGTGCTCGTGAAGCTCGAATTCGCCTCTTCTGCCCGATCCACCGTCGGCATCGAATGGGAGATCATGCTCGCGGACCCCGTGAGCGGTGACCTGGTCGGGCGCGCTCCCGAACTGCTCGCCGCACTGGAGGAGGAGAGCGCCGACGAGCGGCACACCGTGACCGGCGAACTCCTCACGAACACGATCGAGGTCACCAGCGGCATCGGCGACTCGGTCGCGCACGCGGTGGACGACATCGCCAACGCGATCGCCGCGGTCCGCTCGGCGACCGACCCCGCGGGCATCGAGCTCCTGTCGGCCGGGAGCCACCCGTTCGCGCAGTGGTTCGACCAGGAGGTGACGGACAAGACGCGGTACCACACCCTCATCGAGCGCACCCAGTGGTGGGGGCGCAACATGATGATCTGGGGCATCCACGTGCACATCGGCGTCGAGGACCAGCGCAAGGTGTTCCCGATCATCAACGCGCTGGCCGGGTACCTCCCGCACCTGCAGGCCCTGGCCGCCTCGAGTCCGTTCTGGGCGGGCGAGCGCACCGGCTACGCATCGAACCGCGCCCTCGTGTTCCAGCAGCTGCCGACAGCGGGCCTCCCCTGGCCTCTGCAGGACTGGTCGCAGTACGAGTCGTACCTCGACGACATGGTGCGCACCGGTGTCATGGCCGATGCCACCGAGGTGCGCTGGGACATCCGCCCTGCACCGCGCTGGGGAACCATCGAGGTGCGCGCCTGCGACGGCATGTCGACCCTGCCCGAGCTGGCCTCTGTCGCCGCTCTCGTGCAGGTGCTGGTGGAGGACTTCTCCCGGCAGCTCGACGAGGGGCGCACGCTCCCCCAGATGCCGGCCTGGTTCCATCGCGAGAACAAGTGGCGCGCCGCCCGGTACGGCATGGACGCGCGCGTGATCGTCGACGCGGCGGGGACCCAGCGCCCGGTGCGCGAGCACCTCGCCGAGACGCTGGAGGAACTGGCTCCGGTCGCGGTGGAGCTCGGGTGCGTCCGCGAGTTCGGCAGCATCGCGACCACCCTGGAAGACGGTGCGAGCTACGAGCGCCAGCTCACGATCGCCAACGCGACGGGCGGCGACCTCGGCGCCGTGGTGCAGCATCTGATCCGCGAGTTCCGGTCCGGCCCCGAGTCGTCGATCGAGGAGCCGTAGAGCTCAGTCCTCCACGAGCCGGCGCGCGAGCCCCTCGTCCAGGACGACATCGGTGATGAGCTCGGCCGCGATCGCGGCGTGCAGACTGACGAGCTTCGGGATGCCGGAGACCACGCAGACCCGCCGCGGCACACGACGGAGACGGTCCAGGCCCGGCCCGGTCGCCCGCGCGTTGACGCGGATGTCCCGCCACGTGCCGTCGGCCCGGAAGAACACCGTGGCCACGTCGCCGATCGCGTGGTCCTCACGGAGGCTCCGGTAGTCCTCGCGTCCGAGGTAGCCGCCGACGTACACGCGGCTGGGCACCTCGGCAGCGGGTGAGCCGAGGCTGAACACCGCGATGTCCATCTTCGCCTGGAGATCAAGGACGCGGCGCGTGCTCCGCTCCCTCCACATCGCCTCGCGGGTCGCCGGATCGTCGAAGAACGCCGGCACGGGGAACTGCTGAACCTGCGCGCCGAAAGCGCTGCCGAACCGCTGCAGGATGTCGCTGGAGTACTCGACGCCGCTGGTCTGCGTGTTACCCGCCCCGTTGAGCTGCACGAACGTCGTGTTGTGCGTCTCCTTCTGGGTGAGCCCTCGACTGACCGCGCTGATCGTCGATCCCCAGGCGACGCCGATGATCATGTTGGAGTCGACGAACTGGGACAGCAGGCGGCCGGCGGTCAGCGCGACCCGCTCCAGACGCTCGACCTCGCTGACGATCTCCGGCATCGGGACGACGTGCGCGGCGACGCGATACCGGTCGCGGATGCGCTGCTCCAGCATGCCGAGGCGCTCCAGCGGGGAGTTGATGCGGATGTCGACCAGTCCGCTCTCCCTGGCGAAGCTCAGCAGGCGCGAGACCGAGGATCGCGACGTGTGCAGCTCCTGCGCGATGACCTCCATGGTCTTGTCCTGCATGTAGTAGAGCTGTGCGGCGGTGAGCGCCGCGATCAGCTTCGCGTCGCGTGATTGCGCTCCGGGACCGGTCATGACATCCTCCTCGACCTCGATCCTTGCACATATGTGCAGTGGGGTTGCGCACGGTGGGCGCAGAGGTCGATGCTGGGGGCAAGCAAGGAAGAGAGTTCGAGAATGAACGATTCGACACACTCATCGGCGGAGCGGGCCGAGGTCCGCGACATCCGCGAATCCGGCACGACGAGCGTCCTCGTCATCGGCGGCGGGATCAACGGCATCTCGACGTTCCGGGACCTGGCCCTGCAGGGTGTGGACGTGCTCCTCGTCGAACGCGGCGATTTCGCCTCCGGCGCATCGGCGGCATCGAGCCACATGATCCACGGCGGCATCCGGTATCTGGAGAACGGCGAGTTCCGTCTCGTCCGCGAATCCGTCCAGGAGCGCAACGGCCTCCTGAAGATCGCTCCACACTACGTCAAGCCGCTCCAGACGACGATCCCGATCTACTCGACGTTCTCCGGCATCCTCTCCGCTCCCCTGCGCTTCCTCACGCACAAGAGCGGCAAGCCCCAGGAACGCGGCGCGTTCCTCATCAAGGTGGGCCTGACGATCTACGACACGTTCTCGCGTGACGGCGGCATGGTGCCGCGCCACCGCTTCCTCGGCCGTAAGCGCGCGCTGTCGGAGCTGCCTTCGCTCGACCCGAACATCAAGTACACCGCGACGTACTACGACGCCTCGATGCACGACCCGGAGCGGCTCGCGCTCGACGTCCTCCATGACGGCCTCGCCGCACACCCGGGAGCACACGCCCTCAACTACGTCGAGGCCGTGTCCCGCGACGGCGACAGGGTCGTGCTCCGCGATCGCGAGAGCGGCACCGAGTTCTCCGTGAAGGCCGACGTGGTCGTGAACGCCTCCGGTCCATGGACCGACCTGACCAACGACGCCCTCGGCGTCGACAGCCGCTTCATGGGCGGCACCAAGGGCTCGCACATCGTCCTCGATCACCCCGAGCTTCTCGAGGCGACACAGGGACGCGAGATCTTCTTCGAGCACTCCGACGGACGCATCGTCCTCATCTACCCGCTCAAGGGGCGGGTCCTGGTCGGCACCACCGACATCGACGCGGACCCGCGCGAGGTCGCGGTGTGCACCGACGAGGAGGTCGACTACTTCTTCGAGCTGGTCCACCACGTGTTCCCGAGCATCCCCGTCTCGCGGGAGCAGATCGTCTACAAGTTCTCCGGCATCCGTCCGCTGCCCCGTCACGAGGACACCGCGCCCGGCTTCGTGTCGCGCGACTACCGCATCGAGGTCGACGACAAGGGCTCCGTGCCGCTCGTCAGCCTCGTCGGCGGCAAGTGGACGACCTTCCGCGCTCTGGGGGAATCGCTCTCCGACGTCGTGCTCGGCCTCATCGACCGCACCCGCACCGTCTCGACGGCCGGGCGCGCCATCGGCGGCGGACGCGACTTCCCGCGCACCGAGAAGGCGAAGCGCATCTGGATCCAGGAGAACCTCCCGGGGGCAGGCGCCAGGGCCGAGCGGCTCCTCGCCCGGTACGGCACGCGCGCAGCTGAGGTCTGGGAGTACGTCGAGCAGGGATCGGATGCACCTCTCGCCGGCGGCGACCTCTCCACGCGCGAGCTGGAGTGGATGGTCGAGCACGAGATGGTCGCCCGCCTGGAGGACGTCATCCTCCGTCGCACGAGCATCGCCTTCATCGGGAACGCGGATGCCGACGTGCTCGACGAGATCGCCGACGCACTCGCCTCTCTCCTCGGGTGGGATCGCGCACGGCACGACGCCGAGCTCGAGCAGACCCGCGTGCTCCTGAACGAACGACATGGACTCCACATCTCGTCCCGCGCCCGCGGCTGACGAGAGATCCGACCGTCGCCCTCCTTGCGGCGAAACTCCCTCACCGTGTCGGGGCAGAGGGGCCCTGACACTCAAGAAAGGTCAATGAAGACATGGCTGATGTGAATCTCGGTCTCTACTTCCTGTCGGAGCTCGTCGGCACAGCGATGCTGATCCTCCTGGGTTGTGGTGTCGTCGCCAACGTCGCTCTCGCGAAGAACAAGGGCTTCGCCGGCGGCTTCCTGATGGTCAACTGGGGATGGGGCCTCGCCGTCTTCGCCGGTGTGCTCGTCTCCGCGTACTCCGGTGCGATCCTCAACCCCGCCGTCGGCATCGGCCTTCTGGTCGCCGGCAAGATCTCCTTCGTGATGTTCCTCGTCGCCACCGGTGCGGAACTCCTCGGAGCGATCATCGGTGCGATCCTCGTGTGGCTGGCATACAAGCAGCACTTCGACGAGGAGCCCGAGCCCGCCAACAAACTCGGCGTCTTCTCGACCGGCCCCGCGATCCGCTCGTACGGGTGGAACCTCATCACGGAGATCATCGGCACGTTCGTCCTGGTGTTCGTCATCTTCGCGTTCGCGGACTACGGCGACATCGAGGTCGGCACGCCCGGCGGCCTCGGCCCGCTCACGGCGCTTCCGGTGGCCCTGCTCGTCGTCGCTATCGGCGCCTCGCTCGGTGGACCGACCGGCTACGCGATCAACCCGGCACGTGACCTCGGTCCGCGCATCGCCCACGCGATCCTCCCCATCAAGGGCAAGGGCGCCAGCGACTGGTCCTACTCGTGGGTCCCTGTCGTCGGTCCCCTCATCGGTGGCGTGATCGCCGCCCTCGCCGCACCCGCGCTGCTCGGCCTCGCCGGCTGACGCTCGACGCATCCGCACAGCTATTCAAAGGAGAAGCACAGTGGCTGACTACATCATCGCCATCGACCAGGGAACGACCTCGAGCCGTGCCATCATCTTCGACAAGAAGGGCAGCATCGTCGAGTCCGGCCAGAAGGAGCACGAGCAGATCCTGCCGAAGGCCGGCTGGGTCGAGCACGACGCCGCCGAGATCTGGCGCAACGTCCAGGAGGTCATCGGGCTCGCACTGAGCCGCGCGGACCTCACGCGTCACGACATCGCCGCGATCGGCATCACCAACCAGCGCGAGACCGCGGTGGTCTGGGACCGGAAGACCGGCAAGCCGATCTACAACGCGATCGTCTGGCAGGACACGCGCACGCAGGAGATCGTCGACCGCCTCGCGGCGGACGGCGGCGGCGACCGCTTCAAGGACATCGTCGGCCTCCCGCTGGCGACGTACTTCTCCGGCACCAAGATCGCCTGGATCCTGGAGAACGTCGACGGCGCCCGCGAGAAGGCGGAGGCCGGAGACCTGGCCTTCGGCACCACCGACAGCTGGGTGCTGTGGAACCTCACCGGTGGCGTCGACGGCGGCGTGCACGCGACCGACGTCACGAACGCGTCGCGCACGATGTTCATGGACCTCGAGACGCTGGAGTGGCGCGACGACATCCTGGAGGCGTTCGGGGTGCCGCGCTCGATGATGCCCGAGATCCGCTCCTCCTCCGAGGTCTACGGCGCGGCGGAGGACTCGTCCCTGCTGCGCGAGACGCCGATCGCCGGCATCCTCGGCGATCAGCAGGCGGCGACGTTCGGACAGGCGGCCTTCAACACCGGTGAGAGCAAGAACACCTACGGCACGGGCTGCTTCCTGATCTTCAACACGGGCGAGGAGATCGTCCACTCGAAGAACGGGCTGCTCACCACCGTCGGGTACAAGCTCGGCGACGGCCCGACGCACTACGCGCTCGAGGGCTCGATCGCGGTCACGGGCTCGCTGATCCAGTGGCTGCGCGACCAGCTCGGCATCATCTCCTCGGCCCCCGAGGTCGAGAAGCTGGCCGAGCAGGTCGAGGACAACGGCGGCGTCTACATCGTGCCCGCGTTCTCCGGTCTGTTCGCGCCCTATTGGCGCCCGGACGCTCGCGGCGCGATCGTCGGTCTCACCCGGTACGCGAACAAGAACCACATCGCTCGCGCGGCACTCGAGGCCGTGGCGTTCCAGACCCGCGACGTGCTCGATGCGGTCAACGCCGACGCCGGTGTCGACCTCACCGAGCTCAAGGTCGACGGCGGAATGGTCGCGAACGACGCGCTCATGCAGTTCCAGGCCGATGTGCTCGGTGTTCCGGTCGTCCGACCGGTCGTCGCCGAGACCACGGCGCTGGGCGCGGCCTACGCTGCGGGCCTCGCGGTGGGCTTCTGGAACGGTCTGGACGACCTCTCCGCCAACTGGCAGGAGGACAAGCGCTGGGAGCCGACGATGGAAGACGGCGAACGCGACCGCCAGCTGCGCCTGTGGCGCAAGGCCGTCACGAAGTCGATGGATTGGGTCGACGAGGACGTGAAGTAGTCCGCATCATCCGGAAGCGGGTTCGGAGGTCTCCTCCGGACCCGCTTCCTGCTGTGCGGACCCGACGGCGGCGAGGACGTCGAGGAAGGCGCGGGCGGCGCTGCGCGGTCCCGTCCTGTCCCAGGCGACGTATTCGTCCCGGACGGGACCGTGCCGCAGGTCCACGGTGACCACGTCGGCGTTCGATCGGGCGACCACCCCGGGCGCCAGCAGAGTGACCGCGAGCCCTGCCGCGACCAATCCGAGGATGAGCTCGGCCGAGTCCGCCTCGAACGCCACATCGCGCGCCACATGCGCCCCGTCGAAGGCCGCGTCGCTCTGCGCGCGCCCGGAGGTGCCGGCCGGGAAGTCGGCGAACGTCATGTCCGCGAGGTCGCTGATCCGGACGGATGCCGATTCCGCCAGAGCATGCCCGGAGGGGACGACGGCCACGAGACCCTCGGAGGCGAGGAGCCTCGAGGCCACGCCGCTCGGCTGAACCTCTTCCCGGAGCCCCAGGAGCCCGACGTCGAGCTCACCGGCACGGATCGCCGCCATGAGCGCATCGCTGTTCCCCACCCGGAGTTCGACCCTCGCCGACGGGTGCGCCGCGCGATACGCGACGAGGAGGGAGGGAACATCCACGGCCGTCACGGTCGGGATGACGCCGAGCCGAAGCGTGCCGACGATCTCGCCGGCGGAGGCGGCGGCATCCTCCTTGGCCTGCTCCGTCGCGAGGAGAGCCGCCCTGGCGTGCGGGACGAACGCCTCACCCGCCTCGGTCAGGCGGACGCTGCGGCTCGAACGCACGAACAGACGCTGACCGAGCTCGCGCTCGAGCGCGGCGATCTGATGGCTGAGCGCCGACTGCGTGACGAAGCACCGTTCCGCCGCTCGGGTGAAACTCGATGTCGAGGCCACCTCGACGACGTAGCGCAGCTGCTGCAGGTCCATTCAGCCATGATCTCGCTTCATGCTTTGCGTGACAACTATGCGTTGGACTCATCCGAGCAGAGCGAGGAGGCTGAAACCATGAACCGACTGACCATCCTCCTGCTGACGGCGCTCGCCCCGATCGCGTGGGGCACGACCTACCTCGTCACCACCGAGCTCCTGCCCGCCGGACACCCGCTGTTCGCCGGTCTCCTCCGCTCCCTCCCCGCCGGGCTGCTCGCCGTGCTGATCAGTCGGCGGCTCCCCCATGGCGCGTGGTGGTGGAAGTCCCTCGCACTCGGAGCGCTCAACATCGGCGCGTTCTTCCCGCTGCTGTTCCTCGCGGCGGAGCGGCTCCCCGGAGGCGTCGCCGCAGCCGTGGCCGGCGCCCAGCCGCTCATCGTCCTCGCGCTCGGCGCCCTCGTCCTGCAGGAGCGCGTCCGTCCGACCACGGCGGCAGCAGCGGTCGCGGGAGCCGGAGGCGTGGCGCTCGTCGTCCTCGGGCCTGCAGCAGAACTCGACTTCTGGGGCATCCTCGCAGCGCTGGGCGGCGTCTCGGCCACCGGAGTCGGCATGATCCTGACAAAGCGGTGGGGCCGCCCGAGCGGTGTCGGTCCCGTCGCCTACGCAGGGTGGCAGCTCACAGCCGGAGGGCTTCTGCTCCTGCCCGTCACGCTGATCGTCGAGGGCGTCCCTGCGGTGATCGACGGGGGCGCGGTCCTCGGGTACCTGTGGCTCGGCACCGCCGGCGGGATCGTCGCGTACACGCTGTGGTTCCGCGGCATCCAGCAGCTGCCCGTGATCGCTCCCGGCCTGCTCGCGCTGCTCTCCCCCATCGTCGCGACGGTCCTGGGAACGCTCGTCGCCGGAGAGGCCTTCACGCCCATCCAGGCTCTCGGGTTCACCATCACCCTCGGCGCGCTGGTACTCGGCCAGGTCTTCGCCCGTCAGGCGAGGATCGTCGCACCGCCCGCCGAGCCGGCGGCGGCGCCGGCACTGGTCGCTCCGCGCTGAGAGGGGCTCAGCCCTTGCCGAAGAGCTTCTGGATCTCGGCGAGGTCGGCCTCGCTGGGAGCGGCCTGAGCTGCTCCCCCACCGAGGCCGAAACCCGACCCGGTCGGCGCCGACGTCGCGGCGATACCCGCATTCTCGGCCGCGCGCTTGGCCGGGTTCCCGGACCGCGAGCCCCCGGACGACTTGCCCTTCTTCCCGCGCTTCGACGAAGCTCCGGGACGACCCATGCCGGGCACCGCGCCCATGCCGGGGATGTTCGGGGTGCCGCCGCGAGCCACGGTCTTCATCATCTTCGCGGCCTGCTCGAAACGCTGCACGAGCTGGTTGACGTCGGTGACCGTCATGCCGGAGCCTCGCGCGATGCGCAGACGGCGCGAGCCGTTGAGCACCTTCGGGTTGCGCCGCTCGCCCGGGGTCATCGAGCGGATGATCGCCTCGGTGCGGTCGATCTCGCGCTCGTCGAAGTCCTCGAGCTGCTGCTTCATCTGGCCCATGCCCGGGAGCATCCCGAGCATCTTCTTCATCGAGCCCATCTTCTTCATCTGCTGAAGCTGGTCGAGGAAGTCCTCGAGCGTGAAGGCCTCGTTCGCGATCTTCTCGGCCATCTTCGTGGCCTCTTCCTCATCGAAGGCCTGCTGGGCCTGCTCGATGAGGGTGAGGATGTCGCCGAGGTCGAGGATACGGCTCGCCATGCGGTCGGGGTGGAACGGCTCGAGGTCTTCGAGACGCTCGCCCGTCGAGGCGAAGATGATCGGGCGGCCGGTGACCGAGGCCACGGACAGCGCAGCACCACCGCGGGCGTCGCCGTCGAGCTTGGACAGCACGACGCCGGTGAAGTCGACGCCCTCCTGGAAGGCCTTCGCGGTGTTGACCGCGTCCTGTCCGATCATCGCGTCGATGACGAAGAGGACCTCGTCGGGGTTGACCGCCTTGCGGATGTCGGCGGCCTGCTTCATGAGCTCGGCGTCGACGCCGAGTCGGCCGGCGGTGTCGATGATCACGACGTCGTGCTGCTGACGACGCGCGTGCTCGACGCCGTCCCGTGACACCCGCACCGGGTCTCCGACGCCGTTGCCCGGCTCCGGGGCGTACACCGCGGCTCCGGCCTGCTGCGCGACGACCTGGAGCTGATTGACGGCGTTGGGGCGCTGCAGGTCGGCGGCGACGAGCAGCGGGGTGTGCCCTTCGCCTTCGAGCTGCTTGGCGAGCTTGCCCGCGAACGTCGTCTTGCCCGAACCCTGGAGGCCGGCGAGCATGATGACTGTCGGCGCGGTCTTCGCGAACTGCAGACGCCGCTGCTCGCCGCCGAGGATCTGCACGAGCTCCTCGTTGACGATCTGCACGACCTGCTGCGCCGGGTTGAGCGCCTTGTTCACCTCGTCGCCGAGGGCGCGCTCACGCACCTTCGCGGTGAAGTCCTTCACCACGACGAGCGCGACGTCGGCGTCGAGCAGCGCGCGACGGATCTCGCGCACGGTGCCGTCGACGTCGGCCGCGGTGAGCTTCCCCTTCGTGCGCAGGTTGCGGAAGGTCTCGGTGAGCCGATCGGAGAGCGTGCCAAAGGTAGCCATGGTGCTGTCGATTCTACGCGAGCGGGCGGCCGCGCTCAGCGCGGGGCGGAGCCCGCCGTGCCCGAGGGGATCAGACCGCCCACGGAAGATCGTGGATCGTCCCGAGCGCGTCCAGCAGGACGGCCTCCGGCGTTCCCAGACCCGCTCCGTGCTCGGCCCACACGCGCAGCGATGACAGCACCGCGGCCGCGTGCGCCGCGCCGAGGATGTCCGCGCGGACGACGTCGACGCCCGACGCGCTCGCGGCACCGGACACGGCGGCGGCGAGCCGGGCGAGACGAAGACCCGTGTCGCGCACGAGCTCGTCCTGCAGCCCCATCGCGGCGGCGTTGCGGAGCGCCAGCGCCAGCGGGTCGGGTTCGAAATCGCGCACGACCAGCAGCAGGATGCCGCGTACGGCGTCTCCGGCCGCCGTTCTGCCCAGCGCCTCGAGGGAGGAGATCGCCTGGCCGATCCGCTCGTCCACACCGGACCACAGAACGTCGCTCTTGGATGTGAAGTAGTTGAAGAAGCTCGAGCGGCTCACCCCGGCGCGCTGGGTGATGTCCGCCACCGATGTCGCGTCGTAGCCGCGCTCGAGGAAGAGCTCGCACGCCGCTTCGGCGAGCGTCTCCCGCGACGACGCCTTGGGGCGACCTGCGCGACCGGTGGAGTTCATGCCTTCACGCTACCGCCCGGTGCGGCGCGCTGAGCCCGGCCCGGGCAATCAGGAGTATTGTTAGACGCGATCCAACTACCCCACGAAGGTGGCAACGATGCTCGACATCCTCACCCCCGGGTTCACACCGAACCCTGTTCCGTACACCGACGGGTGGGAGCTGCAGCGTCGCGTCCACGCCGACGTCGTCGACGGCACCCGTCACGACACGCTCATCCTGCTCGAACACGAGGCCGTGTACACGGCCGGCAAGCGCACCGAGCCCCACGAGCGACCGCAGGACGGCACGCCGGTGGTCGACGTCGATCGGGGAGGCAAGATCACCTGGCACGGGCCGGGTCAGCTCGTCGGCTACCCCATCGTCCGGCTGCCCGAGCCGATGGACGTCGTCGCGCACGTGCGCCGCCTGGAGCGGCTGCTGATCGACGTCCTGCGCCCGTTCGGCGTCGACGGCTACCAGGTGGACGGTCGGAGCGGCGTCTGGGTGCGCCGCCCGCTCTCCGAGGACAAGGTCGCGGCCATCGGCGTGCGCGTGCAGCAGGGCGTGACGATGCACGGCTTCGCGATCAACTGCGACAACTCGCTGGCCGGATTCCGCGGGATCATCCCCTGCGGGATCACGGATGCCGGTGTCACCACGGTGAGCGAGGTCGTCGGGCGGGCCGTGGCGCCCGCCGACATCGTCGAGTCCGTCATCACCGCCTTCACCGCCGACTACGCCGGAACCGACCTCGCAGGAGCACGCGCATGACCGCCGCACCCGAAGGGCGCAAGCTCCTCCGCCTCGAAATCCGCAACGCCGAGACCCCCATCGAGCGCAAGCCCGAGTGGATCAAGACCAAGGCGAAGATGGGCCCCGAGTACACCGCGCTGCACTCGCTCGTGAAGAGCGAGGACCTCCACACGGTGTGCCAGGAAGCCGGATGCCCGAACATCTTCGAGTGCTGGGAGGACCGCGAGGCGACGTTCCTCATCGGTGGATCCCAGTGCACGCGACGCTGCGACTTCTGCCAGATCGACACCGGCAAGCCGGACGCCTACGACACGGACGAACCGCGACGCGTCGCCGAGAGCGTCCAGCGGATGAACCTCCGCTACGCGACCGTGACGAGCGTCGCGCGCGACGATCTGCCCGACACGGGCGCCTGGCTCAACGCCGAGACCGTCCGGAAGATCCATGAGCTCAACCCGAACACCGGCGTCGAGCTGCTCGCGAACGAGCACAACGCCGATCCCGCGTTCCTCGGTCAGATCTTCGACGCGCGCCCCGAGGTCTTCGCACACAACGTCGAGACGGTGCCCCGCATCTTCAAGCGCATCCGTCCGGCGTTCAAGTACGAGCGGTCCCTCGACGTGCTCACGCAGGGCCGCAACGCCGGACTCATCACCAAGTCGAACCTGATCCTCGGCATGGGCGAAGAGCCGGAGGAGGTCGTCCAGGCTCTGCAGGATCTGCACGACGCCGGCTGCGACATCATCACGATCACGCAGTACCTGCGTCCCACACCGCGCCACCTTCCGGTCGCCCGCTGGGTCAAGCCGGCCGAGTTCGTCGAGTTCAAGGAGGAGGCGGAGCGCATCGGCTTCCTCGGCGTGCTCGCCGGTCCTCTCGTGCGCTCGTCCTACCGCGCGGGTCGGCTGTGGGCGCAGTCGATGGCATCGAAGGGGCGCGAGATCCCCGCGCACCTCGCCCACATCGCCGAGAGCGCGGATCTGGGCTTCGCTCAGGCCGTGTAGTCGAGCGTCGCGCGACAGGGAGTGCGCTCAGTCGGCGCTCATGACCGACTGTACGCTGCCGTCGGATCCCAGGTTCACGAGCAGGACGTCGTCGGTCGAACTGTCGTCGAGGGCGTACTCGAGGACGGCGAACGGCTCGGAACCGCCGTGCTCATCCGCCAGGATCGTCATGCTCATCAGTCGCAACGAGCGGATGATGTCGACTGCGGCGTCACCCGAGACGTCCACGAGCACGTCGGGCAGATCGTCGCCGTAGGTCTCCTGCTGCTGGAGGATGTACTCGGTCACCTCGCTCGTGCGATCGTCCACCTCGGAGAGCATTCCGCGACGAGCCGTGTCGTCCACATTCTCGAGACCGGCGATGAGCGCAGCGGCGATGTCGAGCGCGTCCGCGGACACGTCGTCCTGGTCAGGAGCCGTGAGATCGACGGTGACGCTCTGGTCGCCGAGTTCGACGGTCTCCGACCAGAAGATCGAGCCGTCGGGTCCTGACGAGAGGAGTCCGAAGTAGTCGTGTTCGATCGCCATAACGCTATGAAACCAGCCTCGTGCTCACTGCGGTAGCCCCGTCCTCAACCGACCAGCGACTGGACGAACACATGGGGGGTGAATCCGGTCAGATCGTCGATGCCCTCGCCCTGCCCGAGCAGCTTCACGGGGATGCCGGTGCGCTCCTGCACGGCGAGCACGAATCCGCCCTTCGCCGAGCCGTCGAGCTTCGTCAGGACGAGACCGGTGACGCCGGCATGCTCCAGGAACGACTCCGCCTGCATGACGCCGTTCTGCCCCGTCGTGGCGTCGAGGACGAGCAGCACCTCGCTGATCGGCGCCTGCTTCTCGATGACACGGCGGATCTTGCCGAGCTCATCCATGAGCCCGCCCTTGGTGTGCAGACGTCCGGCGGTGTCGATGATCGCGATCTCGATGCCTTCGCGCTTGGCGTAGTCGATGGTCTGGAAGGCGACGGATGCCGGATCCTGTCCCTCCTGCTGCGGGCGCACGATCGCCGCTCCCCCGCGCTGCGCCCAGGTGGCGAGCTGATCGACCGCTGCGGCACGGAAGGTGTCGGCCGCCCCGACCACGACGCTGCGCTGGTATCCGCGGAGGAACTTCGTGAACTTGCCGATCGTGGTCGTCTTCCCCACGCCGTTGACCCCGACCACCAGAACGACGGCAGGGCGCTCGGTGAGCTTCAGCGTGGTGTCGAACTTCGCGAAGTGCTCTTCCAGCGTCTCGCGCAGCATCCGCTGCAGATCCTGCGGATCGGTCGTGCGGAAGCGGTCCACCTTCTCGCGGAGCTCCTCGACGACGCGCTCGCTGATGTCGGGTCCGAAGTCCGCGGTGATGAGCGCGGTCTCGAGGTCCTCCCAGGTCGTCTCGTCGATGGTGGGCTTGACGAACATGCCGCGCAGTGCGCGACCGAGAGACCAGGACTTCTCCGCCATGAGTCCAGCCTACGGGTAGCATCCGGGGATGGAACGCGCGCCGGACCTGCATCGTCTGTACGTCCACGGCAGCGGCCGCCGAGGTGCCGACGCCTGGCCGCACGTGCGTGACTCCGCCGCGAGATTCTTGGCGTTCGCGCCCGACACGAAGATCGACGATCAGGTGGCCGCGCTGCTCGACGACGTCGGCGGTCGCAGATCTCTCGTGTTCGCGCATTCGATCGGCGCCGTGCCGGCGGTGCTCGCAGCGCAGCACGTCGATCTGGCCGGTCTCGTGCTGATCGAACCCGCCCTCTACGACATCGCACGGGGTGACGCGGCGATCGAACGCCACATCGCGATCGTCACGGAGGCGCGCGCCCTGGCATCCAGCGGCGATCTCCGCGGCTTCTGGGCGATCCTGCGCCCGCTGATGTTCGGCGGGCCCTTCGACTCCGCGCGCTGGCGGGAGGAGTCGCCGCTCGCCGAGCGGTGGGCGACCATCAACCTGCCCTGGGGGCACGGCGTGCGGGAGCGGATGCTCGACGGCACACCGAGCCTGGTGGTGACGGGGGGCTGGAACGACGAGTACGAAGCGATCGCGCAGGTCCTCGCCGATCGCGGAGCCACTCATCTCGTGCTGCCCGGCCACGAGCATCGCCCACACGACTCCGGCGGCTTCGTGCACGTCGTGGACGATTTCGTGGCCGCACTCGCATCCTGAGCACGACTTCGGAGTTCACGTCCGCCGCTCCGGCGGCGCCCGGGGCTTCCGCGGCGTGTCGCCGCGCGTTCTCCGAAGCGGTGCTCGCGGCGGAGCGGATCAGCTCGCGGCCGCGCGGTCGCCGACGCGCTGTCCGACCACCGCGGACACGCCGTCCTGGCGCATCGACACGCCGTACAGGGCGTCCGCGATCTCCATCGTGCGCTTCTGGTGGGTGATGACCAGCAGCTGCGAGCTCTCGCGCAGCTGTTCGAAGACCGTCAGGAGGCGTCCGAGATTGGCGTCGTCGAGGGCGGCCTCGACCTCGTCGAGGATGTAGAACGGACTCGGGCGCGCCTTGAAGATCGCGACGAGCAGAGCGACGGCCGCGAGAGAGCGCTCGCCGCCGGAGAGCAGAGACAGCCTCTCGATCTTCTTGCCGACCGGACGCACCGAGACCTCGATGCCCGTGGTCAGCATGTTGTCCGGATCGGTGAGGCTGATGCTTCCTGATCCACCGGGGAACAGCAGCGGGAACACCTGGCCGAAGGCTTCCTTCGTGTCTTCGAAGGCGCTCGCGAAGATCGTCTGCATGCGCTCGTCGAGGTCGCCGATGATCGTCAGCAGGTCCTGGCGCGTCTGTGTGAGATCGGCCAGCTGCTCGGTGAGGAAGGCATGCCGCTGCTCCAGCGCGGCGAACTCCTCGAGAGCGAGCGGGTTGACGCGCCCGAGCTGCGCGAGCTTGCGTTCGGCCTCACCGAGACGGCGCTGCTGGATACGTCGATCGAAGGGGATGGCCGTGTCGTCGATGAGCTCACCGTCGGCGGGCGCGACGCCGGGATCGCGAGGAACCAGCTGATCCGGTCCATATTCCGCAATGAGAATATCTTCGTCGAGGGCGAGTTCCGACGACACACGCTCGAGCAGGCTGTTGAGGTGCAGCTTCTTCTCGTGGATCTGGAGCTCGAGCCCGTGCACGCTCTCCGTGAGTCCGGCCAGCCGCTCCCGCAAGGACGTCTCCTGCGCGCGCAGCGCTACGAGCTCCTCGTTCTGAGCCGAGCGCGCGGACTCCGCCTCGCCGAGCGCGATACGCGCTTCGGTGACGGATCGATCGAGCGAGTCGAGGATGCGGGGCAGCTCCTCGGCGACACCGGATGCCGCCTCGCGCTGCGTGCGACGGATGACCGCTCTGCGTGCCGCCTCTGCGGCGGCGTCGCGCTCCTGTTCGCGCTGGCGCTCGAGGCTCGTCACCCGTGCCTGCGCGGCGCGCACCCGCTCGCGGAGCGTCTCGATCTCCAGTCGGGCACGGACCTCGTCCTCCCGAGCAGCCTCGAGTGCTTCGAGCAGGCCGTCGCGTGCCGTCGCGTCGAGGACCGGACGCGGCGCGGCGATCGCCGCGTCCACTTCGTCCTTGGCGGCCTGCGCCTTCGCCTCGGCATCGGCGACGGCCGCCTGCGCCTGGGCGAGCCCGGACTCGAGCCGCTCGCACTCCGCCACGGCCGATTCATGCCGCACCGTGATCCGGTTCACCTGCTCCGCGTGGCTTGCCAGGGCGGCGTCGTGCTCGCGAAGGGCCCGCAGCGCATCCTTCGCCTGACGACGGGTCGTCTCGACGGCTTCGTTCGCGTCTTCCCGCGCTTCCCGCAGAGAATCGACGACGATCTGGATCTCGGAGAGCCGCTCCTTCGCCGCATCGCGCTCGGCCGCGAGCTCCAGGCGAGACCTCTCGCCTCCCGATCCGGTCCGCAGGGTCTGCGCGGTGACCACGTCGCCACCGAGCGTGACGATGGTAGTCGTGACGTCGCCGGCGGTGTCCAGGGCTGCGCGCGCTGCTCGCGCTGCATCGAGATCGGCGGCGATGAGCACGTGCGACAGGATGCCCAGCACCCCGTCGGGAGCGGTGACGGTCTCGGTCGCCGGCGTGATCCCGTCGATCGCGGGCAGATCGACGATCGGACGCAGGGCGTCGGCCACGACGAAGTCCACGACGCCGCGACGCTGCTCGGCGGCCTCCGCGGCCGCCGCGAAGGCCTCGGCTGACGAGTCGATCAACACGCCTTCTGCGAGCGGACCGAGGACGGCCGCGATGGCCGCTTCGAAGCCGGAACGCACCTGCACCGCGTCGCCGACGAGTCCGCGCACGCCGGCTCCGCCGGCTTTGACGATCTCCGCCGCGCCACCGGACAGCGCGAGCGCGCTGCTCAGCGCCGCCGCCTTCGCCGTCAGCGAGTCGACCTCGCGCTCGGCGGCGTGGAGCCGCTCCCGCAGTGCCTCTCGCTCGGCCTCGGCCGTCGAGGAGGCCCGCTGCGCGCTGTCGTACGCGGCAGCATGCTCGACGGCGGTCCCCTCGGGAGCCTCGGCATCATCGATCGCCTCGAGCGCCTCCGTCGCCTCGCGACGTCGGACGTTCGCGGCCTCCAGCGCGTTCTCCTGCCGCAGCACCGCGCCTCGCACGGCCGCCAGCGCCGACGCCGCCGCATCCGCGGTACCGCGCAGCGTCGAGAGCCGCATGTCGTACTCCGAGACGAGAGCGCTCTGCTCCGCGATGTCGACGTCGAGTGTGTCCAGCTCGGCGCGGGCGTGCACAACCTCCCGGCTCGCCGCTGCAGCCGCGTCCTGCGCATCGCCGAGTCCGGCGGAGATCAGATCGATCTCCTCGCGCGCCTCGTCGATCGTGCTCTGCGTCACCGTCACCGCCGTGACGGCCGCATCGTCCTCCTCGGAGCCCAGCAACGCGAGGCGCTGGTTCGCGAGCGTGTAGAGACCGCGCATCCGCTCCTGGACCTGCTCGAGCCCGAAAGCCACACTCCGCGCCTGATCGACCGCGACGGAGTTCTGGTCCTGCTCGAGGCGGGCGATGCTCGCGCGCACGGTCTCGGCCTGGTCGGACAGCACCAGACGCTCCGTGTGGCGCTCGTGCTCAGTGCGCGTGTGGTCGGCCAGCGCCGTGCGCAGCGCGACGACGTCATCCGCGAAGATGCGTGCCTTCGCGTCGCGGACCACCGCCGCGATGGTCTGCGCCTCGCGAGCGATCTCCGCCTGCCGGCCCAGGGGCTTGAGCTGACGCCGGATCTCGCCCGCCAGATCGCTGAGGCGCGTGAGGTTCGCCTCCATGGCGTCGAGCTTGCGGAGGGTCTTCTCCTTGCGGCGACGGTGCTTCAGGATGCCGGCGGCCTCCTCGATGAAGCCACGACGATCCTCGGGCGACGCCTGCAGGACGGTGTCGAGGCGCCCCTGTCCGACGATGACGTGCATCTCGCGTCCGAGACCCGAGTCGCTCAGCAGCTCCTGCACATCGAGCAGCCGGCAGCTCTCCCCGTTGATCGCGTACTCGCTCGAGCCGTTGCGGAAGAGGGTCCGGCTGATCGTCACCTCGGCGTACTCGATGGGGAGCGCGCCGTCGGCGTTGTCGATCGTGAGCTGGACCTCCGCCCGTCCGAGGGGTCCTCGAGTCGAAGTACCGGCGAAGATGACGTCCTCCATCTTGCCGCCGCGGAGCGTCTTGGCGCCCTGCTCCCCCATGACCCAGGCGAGCGCGTCGACGACGTTCGACTTGCCCGATCCGTTCGGGCCGACGATGCAGGTGACGCCCGGCTCGAACACGAAACTGGTCGGCTGGGCGAACGACTTGAACCCCTTGAGCGTCAGGCTCTTCAGATGCATGCGGGCACCGCTCGTCCGGGGAGAATCACGCCGCTACGCTACCGGAATCGCGCCGATCGGCCGTCATCCCGCGCGGGCGGGCGATGAACCCGCGCCGGCGGCGACACGCCGGGAGACGGCGGATGTGCTTGACGACCTCGGCGATCCTTCGCTACCGTGTCCTCCGGATCGCCACACGAAAGGAGGTTACCGATGATGTTCATTCAGCTCAACGCACAGGCCACAGGCCTCGCCGCGCCCGCGCACTCTGCGCCGCGCCCTGCGTACTCGGTGACCGCCGGCGTCCGCTTCAGCGCGTTCGCATAGAACCACAGCTCGAGAACTCCGGCCCGTACCGGGCTCCCTTCTCGCCGGTTCACCCGCGCCCCACCCTCTGATCTGCTCGCAGATCACGGATCTCCCGCCACTCTCGGCGTCCGCTTCTCGCGACCCCGAGGCGTCGCATCCTTCCTCGCCGTCCCCGACCGCCATCGCGGCCTCTCGACGACGAATCCGCACACCCATCCACCATTCATCTCGAAGGAATCATCGTGAATACGACGCTGCACCGCGGCATCACCCACCCGCCCGATACCGAGGACCGGCAGGTCCTCCAGATCCCCCGCCCCGACGAACTGCGCCGCCTCGCGCTCGCGGATCGTCTCTCCCTTCGGATCGGCCTCTGGCTGCTCCAGAGGGCGCAGCGTCCCCGGCGCGAACGCCGGAAGCTGCACCTCCCGCCCGCTGATTCACTGATCCTCGGGGAGCGCGAGCGCTCCGCCGCGGAGACCTACGCGCTGCTGGCCTACGACCTGCAGCGCAGCATGCGCTGATCGGAGTTCGCCACATGGACATCCCTCTCACCGCAGCCGCGACCCTGCGTCCGCTCGTGCTCCCGGCACGAGCGGACGCAGCGGACGCGGGCGAGTTCCGCGAGCTCGCCCGCGTCCGCAACCTCGTCTACCGCGAGATCACCGGCCGATCCGAGGACGACCTCACGCCCGAGGCGCTGCTGCCGATCCTGCGGTCCCGGAAGGAGCGCTCCACTTTCGTGTGGGCCGTGCGCATCGGCGAGGAGATCGTCGGACGCGCCGTCGTGAACATCCCCCACGAGGAAGGCTCGCGTGTCGCGATCGTCTCGATCGAGCTTCGACCGCACGTCTGGGGTCGCGGGATCGGCAGCGCGGTGCTTCCCCACCTGGAGGCCGTCGCCCGCGAGCATGGGCGCTCCGTGTTGCAGGAGTGGATCGAGCAGCAGCCGAGCGACGGCCCGCGCATCTCCGCGCCGACCGGCTTCGGCAGCGTTCCGGAGGATCATGTCTCCCGGTTCCTCCTCCGCCACGGCTACCGCCTCGAGCAGGTCTATCGCGTGAGCCATCTGACGCTCTTCCCGGAGACGATCCAGAGGGCGCGCGACCTCCTCGATCAGGCGCGCTCGGCCTCCACCGACTACCGCGTCGTGCAGTGGACTCTTCCGACGCCCGCCGATCGGGCCGCCGGGTACGCGTGGATGAAGTCGCGCATGTCCACCGACGCACCCTCGGCCGGGATCGAGACGGATGAGGAGACGTGGGACGTCGATCGTCTGCAGGAGGGCGAGCGACGGATCGCCGAGATGGGCCGAACGGTGCTGGTCACCGCCGCGGAGCACATCGCATCCGGCGAGCTCAGCGCGTTCACCGAGCTCGCCATCGGTCCGGACGCGGACGCGGTCACCCATCAGGAGGACACGCTCGTGCTCCGGGAGCACCGCGGCCACCGCCTGGGGCAGCTGGTGAAATGCGCCGCGCTGCTCGAATGGCTCGAGATCGCCCCTCGCTCGCCGAGCGTGATCACCTACAACGCCGAGGAGAACCGGCCGATGCTCTCCATCAACGAGGCCATGGGCTTCGCCCCCACCGCCTACGAGGGCGCCTGGAAGAAGGAACTGACATGACCACGATCGCAATGACGATCACTCCGCTCACCGCTCCGCGCTCGCTCGATGATGCCGATGCCGCGGACTTCCTGGCCTACGGCGAGCTCAACCGGCTCGTCTGCGACGAGGCCGTCGGGCTGCCCGATCTCGCTCCGGATGCCGCGCAGATGCTGCCGGCGTGGCACGACAGCACCGATGCGCTGCAGACCGGATTCGTCGCGCGTTCGGGCGACCGGATCCTCGGGATGGTGACGGTGTCCTTCGCGCAGGAGGCCGAGGCGCATGCCGCGGAGATCGACCTGCTCGTCCCGGCGGAGCACTGGGGACACGGCGTCGAGGATGCCCTGCTCTCGCGGGCGGAGGACGAAGCGCGCGCACAGGGCCGCCGCGTCCTGCAGATCTGGTCCCTGCACCGCCCGGAAGAGGCCGAGCGCATGCTGGTTCCACGCACCGGCTGGGGCCGGGTGCCCGCGATCCCGCTCAGCGATCTGCTCGAGGAGCGCGGCTTCACGCTCGAGCAGGTGGAGCGCAACAGCGAGTTCGACCTGCGCCAGGACCCGGAGCCGCTGCGCCGGGCACTCGCGGACGCGCAGTCCTTCGCCGGCGCCGACTATCGGCTCGTCGAATGGATGCTGCCGACGCCGCCCGAGCTCCGCGACGGCTTCGCCGCCGTCCTCGCGCGCCTGTCGACGGATGCGCCGAGCGGTGAGATGGACTTCGTCGCCGAGGCGTGGGACGCGGATCGGGTGATCCGTCGCGAGGCCCAGTTCACCGGCGCAGGGCAGACGATGTCCGTGGCGGCGGTCCAGCACGTGCCGACCGGGGAGCTCGTCGCGTACAACGAGCTGCTGATCGGCGCCGATCGCGGAGGCGTCACGCACCAGTTCGGGACGCTGGTTTCGCGCGAGCATCGTGGCCACCGGCTCGGGATGATCGTCAAGTGCGCGAACCTGATCCGCTGGCGGGAGCAGATGCCGTCATCGCCGGTCGTCTCCACGTTCAACGCCGAGGAGAACCGGCCGATGCTGAGCATCAACGAGGCGATCGGCTTCGTGCCGGTGTCGTACGCGGGAGCGTGGCAGAAGAGGATCTGAGCCGGTTGCGGACCCGATCTCATTCTCCGGGATGACGTCGGGCCCGCTCCCTCATCCGCCTGACGGACGACGGCGGCGAGGCCGATGACGAGGCTGGAAGCATGAACATCCCCGTCATCGAATCCCACGCCCTCACCAAGAACTTCGGTTCGACCCGTGCCCTCGCCGGCGTCGACCTCGCGGTCCACCGCGGCGAGTCCGTCGCGATCATGGGAGCCTCGGGGTCGGGCAAGACGACGCTGCTGCATGTGCTGGCCGGCATCGTCTCACCGGATGCCGGCACCGTGACCTTCCGCCCCGCCGAGGGTGCCGCAGTGGAGGTGACCTCGCTGGGAGAGGCTGCCCGCTCCCGGCTCCGTCGCGAGCGCTTCGGCTTCGTCTTCCAGCAGGGACTGCTGATCCCCGAGCTGACCGCCGTCGAGAACGTCGCACTGGCCTCGATGATCAACGGGATCCGTCGACAGGACGCCGCGCAGCATGCGGCCGCTTGGCTCGCTGCGCTCGGGCTCGCCGGCATGGAGGATCGCCGCATCGGCGAGCTCTCCGGTGGTCAGGCGCAGCGCGTGGCGATCGCGCGCGCCCAGGCGACCGGCGCGGAGCTCGTCTTCGCCGACGAGCCCACCGGTGCGCTGGACTCCCAGACGTCGGCCGAGGTCATGGACGCGCTGCTCTGGTCGACGACCGGACAGGGTCGCACGCTCGTCGTCGTGACCCACGACCCCGAGGTCGCCGCACGCTGCACCCGCACGATCGCGGTGCGCGACGGACGCATCGTCGCCTCGGCGGTGTCCGCATGAACGCCAACGTGCTCGCCCTGCTCCTCCGCCCCGCTCCCGGTCAGAACAGCGTCCTGGCCCTGCCGGTCGTGGCCTTCGGCATCGTCACCACGCTCGTGCTCACCGTGATCGGCGGCGCGCAGTCGTTCTGGGGGTGGACCGACGAGTACGCGCCCCTGTACCAGGCGCTGGCCGCGATCGCGCTGGTGCTTCTCGTCGTCCCGCTCCTGTCGCTCGGCGGAGCGGCGGCGCGTCTCTCCGCACGTCGTCGCGACGAGCGGCTCTCCACGCTCCGGCTCCTCGGAGTCTCCCCCGCCGGAGTCACCGTCGCGACCGTCACCGAGTCGGTGCTGGTCGCCGGAGCCGGAGCGCTCGCCGGCATCCTCGGCCATCTGGCGATCAGTCCGCTGGTGGGGATGATCCCGTTCCGCGGAGAACCGCTCGGCTTCGGCGCGGTCGTCCTGTCTCCGCTGCACATCCTCGCCGTTCTCGGGGGCGTTCTCGTGCTGGCGGCGGGCAGCGCGATCGTCGGACTCCGCCGTGTCGTGATCTCGCCGCTGGGAGTCCGGACGCGAGCCACCGTCTCGAGCGTGCACTGGATCCGCGCGGTCATCGCCGTCGGCGCCATCGCGATCGCCTTCGTCCTGATCAAGGTCTTCCCCTCGGTCGGAAGCCTCGTCGCGACCATCGCGGTGCTCGCCGGGCTCTTCGGCGCCGTGCTCGCCGTGCTGAATGTCGTCGGCCCCTGGGTCCTCAAGGTCTCGGCGTCCCGACAGCTGCGTCGCGCGGAGAAGCCGGAGCGCCTGCTCGCCGCGCGCATCGTCCTCGACTCCCCCAAGGCGGCGTGGCGCCAGGTCGGCGGGATCGCGATGGCCGCGTTCATGGCCGTGTTCGCGGGCACGGGCGTCGCACTCCTGGACGTCATGGGCGGCGAGGGGGCGACCGCGTCGGACATCGCCCTGGCGGACGACATCCGCACCGGGCTCGTCGTCACGCTCATCGGCTCGTTCCTCATGGTGGCGGCATCCGTCGGTGTCAACCAGGCATCCGACGTGCTGGATCAGCGAGAGCTCCACCGCAGCCTGCATCACCTGGGAATGCCGCTGGAGACGGTCGATCGGGCGCGACGTCGGGCCATCATGTCGCCGCTGCTGGTGACGGCGATCGGATCGGCGCTGTGCGCGGCCGTCGTCGTGTTCCCGCTCGTGGGCATCGCCCTCATCACGGCACCGCTCTCGCTCCTGACGATCGCTGCCATCGTCGCCGTGGGCATCGGCGTCGTCTGGGCGAGCACCTGGGCCACGCGTCCGCTGCTGAACGGGGCGTTCCAGGCAGCGTGACGATGCCGCGGTCAGCGGCGGCGCTGGCAGGTCGGGCAGAAGTGCGAGGAGCGGTTCATGAACGCCGCCCGGCGGATCGGCGTCCCGCAGCGCGGGCACGGCTGACCACCGCGACCGTAGGCGTTGAGGGAGTGCGCGAAGTACCCGGCCTGCCCGTTCACGTTGACGTACTGCGCGTCGAAACTCGTTCCGCCCTCGGCGAGTGCCTTCGCGAGGACCGCGCGCACCTCGGCGAGAAGCCGATGAACCGCCGGTGTGGACAGGCGGCTCGCCGGTGTCTCCGGATGGATGCGCGCCGCCCAGAGCGCCTCGTCGGCGTAGATGTTGCCGATGCCGCTGACCACGTTCTGGTCGAGGAGCACCCGCTTGATCGCACTGTTCTTGCGGGCGAGAGCCTGCCGGAAGCGCTCGTCGTCGAACGCGTCGTCGATCGGATCCCGGGCGATGTGGCCGACCTGCGTCGGGATCAGGGACGAGCCGTCATGGATCAGGGTGTCGACCGCGAGGGATCCGAACGTCCGCTGGTCCGAGAAGACGATCGCGAGCTCGCCGTGCTGCGGATGCTCGAGATCGATGCGGATGCGCTCATGGCGCTCCGCGGCGGCATCCGGTGCGCGCAGCAGCATCTGCCCGCTCATCCCGAGATGCGCGATCAGCGCGGACTCCGCATCGTCGAGCGGGAGCCAGAGGAACTTCCCGCGCCGGGATGCCGCAGAGAACCTGCGCCCCTCGAGGCGTCCGACGAAATCGGCCGCGCCGGCCGGATGCCGTGTCAGCGCCCGCTCGTCGAGGACGGTGACCGCGGTGATCAGAGAATCGATCGCCGCAGGCGCGAGACCTGCGCGGACGACCTCGACCTCGGGAAGCTCAGGCACGCTCGTTCAGCGTGCGCCAGGCGCTCAGCGCGGCCGCCATCTCGGCGGTCTTCTTGCTGCTGCCGGTGCCGGTCATGCGGATGTCGCCCACCTCGACCGTCGCGGTGAAGCGTCGATCGTGATCGGGCCCGCTGGCCTCGACCGAGTACTGCGGCGGCGTGGCCCCGGAACGAGCGGCGAGCTCCTGAAGACTGGTCTTCGGATCCATCGCCGCGCCGTAGCGCTCGGGATCGGCGAGCAGCGGCTCGGTCAGGCGGAGCACGAGCTCGGTCGCGGCCTCGGGGCCCGCCGACAGATAGGTGGCGCCGATGACGGCTTCCATGGTGTCGGCGAGGATCGAGTCCTTGTCGCGACCGCCGGTCTGCTCCTCGCCACGACCGAGCCGGAGGTGGCTGCCCAGATCGATGCCGCGCGCCACCTCGGCGAGGGCGACGGTCGACACGACGCTCGCGCGGCGCTTCGCCAGCTCGCCCTCATCCAGATCGGGGTGCGTGGTGAACAGCATGACCGTGACGGCCTGGCCGAGCACCGAGTCGCCGAGGAACTCCAGGCGCTCGTTGTGCGGGATGCCGCCGTGCTCGTACGCGTACGAGCGATGGGTGAGCGCCAACTCCAGAAGCTCCGCGTCGATGTCGACGCGGAGCTTGACTGGGAGAGGTCTCGTCCCCCCGGGGACCTCCGTCACGATGAGTTCGCGACTCAGACGTCGGCGACCTTGCGGCCCTTGTACTCCAGGAAGAGCTCAGTGCCCTGCGAGTCGGTGACGACCTTCGCCTGGTGGGGACGGCTGTAGACGGTCTTGCCGTTCTCGATCGTCTTCACGAGGGCGACGGGAGCCGCCTTCCACTGCGCGCGGCGCGAGCGGGTGTTCGAACGGGAGACCTTGCGCTTCGGGGGGTTACCAGCCATGACTAGCTCTCTTCTTTCTCGGCGGCGCGGCTCGATGCCTTGCCGTCTTGGTCTGTGATCTGCTGGAGCGCGCTCCATCGAGGATCGATGGGAGCGGCCTGCTCCGTCCCGGTGCTCACGGTCAGCCTTTCGCCCGTTTTCGGGTCGAGACCCGGGCAGTCCGGCTGACACACCGGCTGAAATGGAAGCGACAACACGGCCGCATCCCTGACGAGAGTTTCAAGATCCACGTGGTCGTCTTGAACCTCGAAGTCAGTTTCTTCCTCACCAGGATACGCGAAAAGCTCCTGGAACTCGACTTCGACAGGCTGAGTGATGTCGATGAGGCATCTTCCGCACACTCCCGCGTACTCCGCCTCCGCCGTTCCGGAGACCAGGATCCCCTCGTGGACCGACTCGAGACGCACGTCGATGTCGAGGTCGGAACCCGCCTCGTACCGGACGATCCCCTCACCCCAGGGTTCGGCGAGACTCACCGTGAACTCGTGTTCACGCATCTCCCCCGGGCGTCGGACGATGTCGCGGACGGGAAGGACGAAAGGGCCGTTCAGTCGAGATCGCACCACGCCATGCTACCCGGCTCCGTCTGCGAGCGGGCCGGACGAGCGGCGGTGAGCGGTCCTCAGATCCCGCGCGCGCCGGTGTCGAGGAATGCGGCGACGGCCGGAGGGACGAACGGCGTGACGTCGCCGCCGAGCGACGCGACCTGGCGCACGAGCGAGCTCGACACCATCGCGTGCGACGGGTCCGGAAGCAGGAAGACCGTCTCGATGTCGGCCAGGTGCCGGTTGACGATCGCCATCGGCGATTCGTACGCCACGTCGATCTGGGAGCGGATGCCCTTCACCAGGACGCCGGCTCCGACGTCGCGGGCGTAGTCAACGAGGAGGCCCATGCTCCAGGAGCCGATCACGATGGTCCCGGCCATGCCGTCTTCGGCGATCGAGCGCTCGAGGAGCGAGAGGCGCTGCGCGATGGGCAGCATCGCCTCCTTGCCGGGGTTGTGGACGACGAGCACGTGCAGCTCGTCGTAGAGCTTCGCGGCACGACGGATCACGTCGAGGTGACCCAGCGTCGGCGGATCGAAGGAACCGGGGACGACGGCGATCCGGCTGCTCACTGGGACTCCATCCGTCGCTCCATGCATCGCATGGCTCCAGCCTAGGGCACGCGGATCGCGTCAGTTCTTCGCCAGCGCGGCGCGGTCCTCGTCGCTCACCCGGCGGCCGATCACTTCGCGCAGTCCCGGATGCCGCGCGAGTTCGGGGTCCGCCGAGAGGATCTGCTCGGCGACCTCACGGGCACGGGTGATGAGCCCCGCGTCCTTCACGACGCGCAGCAGCTTGAGCGACGATCGGACGCCCGCCTGCGCCGCACCGAGCACATCGCCCTCGCCACGCAGCTCGAGGTCGACCTCGGCCAGCGCGAAGCCGTCGAGGGTCGCCGCGACGGCATCCACGCGCTCGCGGGCGACGGAACCTGCCTCGGCCTCCGTGACCAGGAGACAGAGCCCCGGCACCCCGCCGCGACCCACCCGGCCCCGCAGCTGATGCAGCTGGGAGACGCCGAAGCGGTCGGCGTCGAGGACGATCATCGTCGAGGCGTTCGGAACGTCGACGCCGACCTCGATGACCGTGGTCGCCAGCAGCAGGTCGATCTCGCCGCGCGCGAAGGCCTGCATCACGGCATCCTTCTCGTCCGAGGGCATCTTGCCGTGCAGCACGGCCCGACGGAGCGATCCCAGCTTCGGGTGCGTCGCGAGCGCCTCGTCGAGCTGCACCACACCCCACCGCGGCCCTGCCGCACCTTCGGGCGCGAGAGCGGTCTGCTCCCCCGGCTCCGCCGTCTTCTTGGCGGTGTCGATCGCTGCGCAGACGGCGAAGACCTGCCGACCCTGCGCGATCTCCTCGGCAGCGCGGTCCCAGACCCGGTTGAACCACCCCGGATGCTCGGCGAGCGGAGCGACGAACGACTCGATGCCGGCCCGTCCGGCCGGCATCGTCCGGATGACGGAGGTGTCGAGGTCGCCGAAGACCGTCATCGCCACGGTCCTCGGGATCGGGGTCGCCGTCAGCACCAGCGCATGCGGGCTCGAGCCCTTCGCCCGCAGGGCCTCCCGCTGCTCGACGCCGAAGCGATGCTGCTCGTCGACGACCACGAGGCCGAGATCGGCGAACGTCGTCTTCTCGCCGAGCAGCGCGTGCGTTCCGACGACGATGAGCGACTGCCCTGACGCGACGCGCAGCGCGGCCTTGCGGCGTTCGGCGGCCGGGAGCTGTCCGGTGAGCAGCGTCGGCATGACGAGAGGTGCGAGCTGCGGGCCGAGCATCTTCGCGATGGAACGGAGGTGCTGACCGGCGAGGACCTCGGTCGGAGCGATCAGCGCGGCCTGCCCTCCGCTCTCGGCGACCTGCAGCATCGCGCGCAGCGCGACAAGCGTCTTGCCGGAGCCGACCTCGCCCTGGACCAGGCGGTTCATCGGCCAGGCGCCCACCAGGTCGTGCGCGACCTGGTCGCCCACTGTCTGCTGGTCAGGGGTCAGCATGTAGGGCAGCGAGGCGTCGAAACGCTCCAGCAGGCCTCCGGGCTCCGCAGGGCGCGCGGTGGCCGAGAGCGCGCGGACCGCATCGCGCTGCTGGAGCAGGGCCGTCTGCAGCGTGAGAGCCTCATGCATCCGCAGGGTGCGAACGGCAGGATCGATGTCATTGCGCGTGCGCGGCCGGTGGATGAGCTCGAGAGCCTCGGCGGCCGTGAGTAGCTCCTCCCCGGTGCGCACCTCTTCCGGGAGCGGATCGGGGATGCCGGTCAGGTCGTCGAGCACCCGTCCGACGAACTTCGCGATCTGCCAGGTCTGCAGCGTCGAGGTCGCCGGGTAGATCGGGATGAGCACCGCCGCCCGCGCGTCGGCCCGGCGCCGGGCCGCGTCTTCGTCGTCGAAGAGCTCGTACTCGGGGTGAGCGAACTGGGTGACGTCGTTGAACATGCCGACCTTGCCCGAGAACACACCGCGCCGTCCGACCGCGAGGTCTTTCGAGCGCCACTCGGCGGCGCCGAGGTTCTTGGCGAAGAACGTCAGCGACATGCGCCCGATGCCGTCGCCGATCACGACATCGACCATGGCCCCCTGGCGGTTGCGCATGCGGCGGAAGCTCGAGGAGAGCACCTCGGCCACGATCGTCACGGTCTCGCCGATCGGGAGGTCGCGGATGGGCGTGAGCTCCCCCGGATCGGCGTAGCGCCGGGGGTAGTGCGAGACCAGGTCTGCGACCGACTGCATGCCGAACGCCCGGTTCAGCGTCTTCGCGGGGGCGGCGCCGAGGGCCTCCTCCAGCGAGGAATCGAGCGTGAGCGGCATGCTCCGAGTCTAGGGAACCCCGCGGACACCTCGGACGCCGTGTCTGTCGTATCGTGAACGGGTGACGAGGATCATCGCCGGACGGGCACGCGGAGCACGACTCGAGGTGCCGGGCGCCGGCACACGTCCGACCAGCGACCGGGTGCGCGAGTCCCTGTTCGGCGCTCTGGAGTCCGCGGATGCCATCGACGGCGCGCGCGTGCTGGACCTCTATGCGGGATCCGGGGCCCTCGGGCTGGAGGCTCTCAGCCGCGGCGCGGCGAGCACGGATCTCGTCGAGCGCGGACGCCAGGCGGCCGCGCTGATCCGCCGCAACGCCGCAACCGTGGCGAAGGCGGGCGGTTCGGCGGCCGTCCGTGTGCACGAGGTGGCCGTGCACACCTACCTGCTGCGGGCCTCCGGCACGTTCGACCTCGTGTTCTCCGACCCGCCGTACGATCTCGACGATGAGGCGATGACGGCCGACCTGGTCGCCCTCGCGCCGCTGCTCTCGCCACAGGCGCTCGTCGTCGTCGAACGTGCTCGGCGCTCGACACCGCCTGACTTCGCCGCAGCGGGCCTCGAGCTGTTCCGCGAGAAGGCCTACGGCGACACGGCGCTGTGGTGGGCGGAGCCGGTCTCACCGGACGCTGAGCCCGGGATCGATGCTCAGCCCGGGATCGACGCTCAGCCCGCGACCGAGTCCCAGTCGCGATAGGGATCCCAACCGGAGACGTCCACCGGGTGCTCGTCGCACAGCAGCTCGTCGCTGCCGGCGGCCCGCACCTCGCCGATGACCCGGAATCCGGGCGGGAGGACGCCGTCCGGGAACGTCGCGAGGAGACCGTGATCCTCGCCGCCCGCCAGCGCACGATCCGGATCGTCGCCGAGGGACCCGCCGTCGAGAGCGATCGTCACGCCCGACGCCGCGGCCATCCGCCGCGCATCGAGTGCGAGGCCGTCGGAGATGTCCATCATGGCGGTCGCGCCCGCCGTCGCGGCCACCGGGCCGAGTCCGACCGGCGGAGAAGGACGCAGCTGCGCGGCGACCGCGGCGCTCTCCCCCGCGGCGAGCTTCGACGGATCGATCGCGACCGGCACGTCGCCGTCACGGAACCGACCGAACAGCACGGCGAGGCCATGCGCGGCGTGCCCCAGCTCGCCCGCGACCGCGACCACGTCGCCCGGTCGGGCGCCGGAGCGGGTCACCGCCGCCCGTCCCTCCAGATCGCCGAGCGCGGTCACCGCGACGGTCAGCACATCGGAGACCGTGAGGTCCCCGCCCACCACGGCGCAGCCGGGAGCCAACGCCGCGCAGGCCTCACGGAACCCGTCGGCGAGCCGCTCGACGAAGGACAGGCGCAGATCACGCGGGACGGCGAGGGCCACGAGAAGCGCGGTCGGGCGGGCGCCCATCGCCGCGATGTCCGCGAGGTTCACCGCCGCCGCCTTCCAGCCGAGGTCGTACCCGTTCGACCAGGCGAGCCGGAAGTCCGGTCCGTGCACGAGGGTGTCCGTCGTCGCCACCACGCTGCCCGACGGCGCGGCGACGACAGCCGCATCGTCGCCCGGCCCGAGGAGCGTGTACGTCCCCGGAGCGGTGCGGGTGAGGATCGCTCGGAGGATCGCGCCCTCCGAGAGATCTCCGAGGGCAGGGTCGTCGGCTGCGGGTCGGGAGGGCATGCTGTCAAAGGTAGCCTGGAAGCATGCTCCGTTCCCGTCGCCTCGCAGCCGTCGCAGGTGCGGTGATCCTGGCCGCGGCCCTCGCCGGCTGCTCCACGACCGTGCATCTCGAACCCGCCGAGGATGCGAACGATCCCGGCTGCGCTGCGGTCTCCGTGCTGCTCCCGGACAGCGTCGGAGGGTTCGACCGGGTCTGGACCGATGCTCAGGCGACCGGCGCGTGGGGCGACCCGACGATCGTGCTGCGCTGCGGCGTCGAGCCGCCCGCCCCGTCCGCGCTCGTGTGCACGACGATCGGCGGCGTCGACTGGCTCGTCCTCGATCAGGAGGAGGAGCGCCAGCGGCTCGTCACCTACGGCCGCGAACCCGCCGTCGAGGTCAACATCCGCCGCGGCGAGCAGATCGACTTCCAGGCCGTGGTCGACACGATCTCGTCCAGCATCCAGCCGGGGCTCTCCCCGGCGACCGCGCAGTGCACCGAGCGGGTCGAGTTCCCCGCGGGCTGAATCAGCGCCGCAGCCCGGCCTCGACCAGTTCGGTGATCAGATCGCCGTAGCTCAGCCCGGAGGCCACCCAGCACTTCGGGAACATCGAGATCGGCGTGAAGCCGGGCATCGTGTTGAGCTCGTTGACGACCAGCTCACCCGCAGGCGTCAGGAACATGTCGACGCGGGCGAGACCGCGCCCGTCGACGGCCTCGAACGCGCGGATCCCGGCGTCCTGGATCGCGGCGACCTCGGCGTCGGTCAGCTCGGCCGGGCAGACGACGTCGACCCCGTCGCCGCCGAGGTACTTCCCCTCGAAGTCGTAGAACCCTCGAGAGGTCAGCACGATCTCGCCGGGAAGCGACGCCCGCACACCGTCGGCGCTCTCGAGCACCGCGACCTCGATCTCCCGGCCGCTCACCCCGGTCTCGATGAGCACCTTGTCGTCTTCGGCGAAGGCGGTCGCGAGAGCGGCATCCAGCTCGTCCAGGCTCTCGACCTTCGAGACACCGACGCTCGAACCGGCACGCGCCGGCTTCACGAACAGCGGCAGGCCGAGGTCTGCGGCGCTCGCGCGCACCGGCGCGGCATCCTGGTCCCACTCCCGACGTCGGACCGTGACGCCCGGCGCGACGGAGATGCCGGCCGCCTGGAGCGCGATCTTCATGAAGTGCTTGTCCATGCAGAGCGCGGAGTCGAGGACTCCACCGCCGGCGTAGGGAACCTCGAGGGTGTCGAAGAAGCCCTGGATCGTCCCGTCCTCCCCGTGCGTGCCGTGCAGGATGGGCAGGACCACGTCGATCTCGCCGAGCCCCTCGGTGTCACCGTCGGGGTGCACGACCCGCAGAGTGCGGTCGCCACCCGGCTCCGGCCACAGGACGCGGGTGCCGTTGTCGACCACCTCGGGAAGGTGCGCCGCGTCGAGCGGGAACTTCGCGGGGTCGTCGTCCTCGAGGACGAATGCCCCCTCGCGCGTGATCCCCACCGGGATCACGGAGTAGCGGTCGCGATCAATCGCTCCCAGCACGCCCCCCGCCGTTGCGGAACTGATCGAATGCTCGCTGGAGCGCCCTCCGAAGAGCACCACCACCGTCTGCTTGTCCATGGTTGGTCCTCTCACCCTGGGGGGTGTCGTCGTCCGTCGTCAGGTGGGGTGCGATATCGCGGGGATCCATCTTCCCGTCGAGCACCATCTTCACCTGTTCGACGATGGGCATGTCCACCTCGGACTCGCGGGCGAGCTGCAGCACAGGGGCGACGGAGGCGAGGCCTTCCGCCGTCTGCTGCATCTGCTTCACGACATCCTGGAAGCTGTATCCCTGGCCGAGCAGGCGCCCGGCCGTGTTGTTGCGGCTCAGCGGAGACTGGCAGGTCGCGATGAGGTCGCCGAGACCGGCGAGCCCCTGGAGCGTCTCCGGGTGCGCACCGTTCGCCACGGCGAAGTCGGTCATCTCGACGAGGCCGCGGGTGATGATCGAGGCCTTGGTGTTCTCGCCGTAGCCCACGCCGTCCACGATGCCGATCGCGACCGCGATCAGGTTCTTCAGCACACCGCCGAACTCCGTGCCGATCACGTCGGTGTTCACGAACGTGCGGAAGTAGCTGTTCCGCGCCGCCCTCGCGACGATCTCCGCCGTCTCCTGGCTGCGCGAGGAGATCACGGCGGCGGTCGGCTGCTCGCGGGCGATCTCCAGAGCCAGGTTGGGCCCGGATGCCACGGCGATGCGGTCGGGATCGCAGCGCAGCTCCTGCTGGATGACCTGGCTCATGCGCAGTCCGGTGCCGCGCTCGACGCCCTTCATCAGGCTGACGATCTTGGCGTCGCTGTCGGCCAGCAGGGGGCGCAGCGCCTTGAGGTTCTCACGCAGCGACTGGCTCGGCACCGAGAGATAGACCTGCTCCGCGCCCTCGAGCGAGGTGGCCAGCTCATGCGTCGCCGCCATCGAGCGGGGAAGGTTGATGCCTGGTAGGTATCGCGAGTTGCGCTTGGCCTCGTCGATCTCGTGCGCGAGCTCGGCGCGGCGTGCCCACATCGTCACCTGCGCCCCGCCGTCGGCGAGGATCTTGCCGAAGGTGGTGCCCCAGCTGCCGGCGCCGATGACCGTGGCCCGCGGGCCGATCGGGACGGCGGGTCTCTTAGGAGTCAAGGCGACCCGTCTCCTTCTGGCCGTGGCTCGCGGGATTCCAGCGTTCCGCGGGCGCCTTCTCATCGCGCAGCTCCTCGAGCAGAGCGGTGATCGCATCCATCAGACGCGTGGTCGCCTCGTTGAGCGCCGCCGGCTCACCCGCGCGGCTGCGCAGGTCGGAGACGTCGACCGGATCGCCGATGACCACCTGCACGGGCTTGCGCAGCGGCCAGAGGCTGAGGCCCTTCTGGTAGCGGCCCATGATGGCCTGCGTGCCCCACTGCGCCATGGGGATCAGCGGGATGCCGTCGGCGAGGGCCAGTCGCACCGCGCCGGACTTGCCGCGCATCGGCCAGAGCTCGGGGTCGCGCGTGAGCGTGCCCTCCGGGTACACGATGACGCCGCGTCCGTGCTCGACGAGCTCGGCCGACTGCTTCATGGTCTGCTTCGCGGACGCCGCGGACGACGTGCGGGCCACGGGGATCATGCCGGTGCGCTTCAGGAACCACCCCAGCACCGGTACACGGAAGAGGCTCTCCTTGGCCATGAACCGCGGGGCGCGGCCGATGCGCCACACGGCGACGGACACGATCAGCGGATCGAACTCGGAGTAGTGGTTCGGAGCGAGGACGAAGGACCCCTCCTGCGGAAGCTTCTCCGCACCCGTGACGCGGATCTTCGCGATCAGGGCGACCGGTGGGATCACCAGCGCGGCGAGCGGCCAGAAAACACTCGGCCGCGTCGTCTCCGACGATCGGGAAGTCACCCGCGTCACCGGATGACGTCGAAGTCGGCGCCCAGTGCGTCGAGCTTGGCCAGGAACTTCTCGTAGCCGCGGCTGAGGATGTCGACGCCCGAGACCTTCGACTCGCCCGTCGCGGTGAGGGCGGCGATGACGTGGCTGTAGCCGCCCCGGAGGTCGGGGACGACGATGTCGGCGCCGTGCAGCGGGGTCGGGCCGGTGATGACGGCGGCCTGCTCCAGCTCGCGACGCGGAACCCGACGAGGACCGGCCTGAAGGCCGTGCGGGTGCACGACGATGTCGGCGCCCATCTTGACCAGCGCGTCGGTGAAGCCCATCCGGTTCTCGTACACGGTCTCGTGCACCACGGAGCGGCCGTGCGCCTGCGTGAGCGCCACCACGAGCGGCTGCTGCCAGTCGGTCATGAAGCCGGGGTGCACGTCGGTCTCGACGACCACGGGCTGGATGTCGCCGTCGCGACGGAAGAGGATGCCGTCCTCCTGGACGTCGAACCAGCCGCCGGCCTTGCGGAACACGTTGAGGAACGTGAGCATCTCCTGCTGCTTCGCTCCGCCGACGAAGATCTCGCCGTCGGTCGCCAGCGCGGCAGACGCCCAGGACGCGGCCTCGTTGCGGTCGAAGATGGAGCGGTGGTCGTAGCCGCGGAGCTTCTCGACGCCCTCGATCACGATGACGCGGTTGGGCTCGTAGGAGATGATCGCGCCCATCTTCTGCAGGACGGCGATGAGATCCATGATCTCGGGCTCGATGGCCGCGTTGCGCAGCTCCGTCGTGCCCTCCGCGCGGACGGCGGTGAGCAGCACCTGCTCGGTGGCGCCGACGCTCGGGTACGGGAGGTGGATGTTCGCCCCGTGCAGACGCCCGTGCGGCGTGGAGAGACGGATGCCGCTGGGGAGCTTCTCGACCACGGCGCCGAACTTGCGGAGCGCGTCCAGGTGGAAGTCGATCGGGCGATCGCCGATGCGGCATCCGCCGAGGTCGGGGATGAACGCCTGACCGAGACGGTGCAGCAGCGGTCCGCAGAAGAGGATCGGGATCCGGGAGGCGCCGGCATGGGCGTCGATCTCCTCGAAGTGCGCCGATTCGACGTCGCTCGGGTCGAACACCAGCGCGCCGGGCTCGTCTCCGTCGGAGACGTTGACGCCGTGCACTTCGAGCAGCGAGCGGACGACGGCCACGTCGCTGATCGCGGGGACGTCGCGGAGCACGCTGACGGTCTCGCCGAGGAGCGAGGCCACCATCGCCTTCGTCGCGAGGTTCTTGGCCCCCTTGACGTCGACGCGACCGCTGAGCGGGCGGCCGCCTCGAATGGCGAGGACGTCTCCGGTGAGAGCGGGGACTCCGTCCGGAAGAGCGTCGCGCACAGGTGTCGTCATTCGGAGCCTCACTTCATTCCACGGATTTCGGGGGCGGGTTGCCCCTGGCTCCCCCGCCCCCTCCGTGTCACTGCACGGGGAGGGTTCGGGGCCGCCACGACTCGCGACGGGCCTCGAACTGCGCGATCTTGTCTTCGTTGCGCAGCGTGAGCCCGATGTCATCGAGCCCTTCGAGGAGCCGCCATCTAGTGTAATCGTCGATCCCGATGTCGGCCTGGACGTCGCCGATCGAGGCGGTGCGCGCCTCGAGATCCACGGTGATCTGCGCCCCGGGATTCCGGTCGATCTCGGCCCAGATCAGCTCGAGATCCTCTTCCGAGATGGTCGCTGCGAGGAGTCCCTGCTTGCCCGAGTTGCCGCGGAAGATGTCGGCGAATCGCGGGCTGAGCACGACCTTGAAGCCGAAGTCGCGCAGCGCCCAGACGGCGTGCTCACGGCTGGATCCGGTCCCGAAATCGGAGCCGGCGACGAGCACCGAGGCCGCCTGGAACGGCGCCTGGTTGAGGACGAACTCCGGATCCTGACGCCAGGCGTGGAAGAGCGCATCCTCGAAGCCCGTCTTGGTGACCCGCTTCAGGAAGACGGCGGGGATGATCTGATCGGTGTCGACATTGGAGCGCTTCAGCGGAGCCGCGATGCCGGTGTGCGTGGTGAACTTCTCCATGATCAGGCCTCTTCTCCGATGGTGACGAGCAGATCGGCAGGGCTCGACAGCGTGCCGCGGATGGCGGTCGCCGCCGCGACGAGCGGCGACACGAGGTGCGTGCGCCCGCCCTTGCCCTGACGGCCCTCGAAGTTGCGGTTGGAGGTCGACGCGCAGCGCTCCCCCGGTGCGAGCTGATCCGGATTCATGCCGAGGCACATCGAGCAGCCTGCGAAGCGCCACTCGGCGCCGAAGTCGGTGATGATCTTGTCCAGGCCCTCGGCCTCTGCCTCGAGCCGCACGCGGGCGGAGCCGGGGACGACCATGACACGGACGCCGTCCGCCTTCTTCTTGCCCTCGATGATCGAGGCGAAGGCGCGCAGGTCCTCGATGCGGCTGTTGGTGCACGAGCCCATGAAGACCGCGTCGACGGGCACCTCCTTGAGCGGCGTCCCCGGCGTGAGGGCCATGTACTCCAGGGCGCGCTCCGCCGCGGCGCGCTCGTTCGGATCGGCGATCTCGGCCGGGTTCGGAACGGATGCCGACAGCGAGCTGCCCTGCCCCGGGTTGGTCCCCCAGGTAACGAACGGCTCGAGCTCGTCGGCGTCGATGAAGACCTCGGCGTCGAACACCGCGCCCTCATCGGTGGGCAGCGTGCGCCAGTAGGCGACGGCATCCTCCCAGTCCTGGCCCTTCGGCGCGTGCTGGCGCCCTTCCAGGTAGGCGAACGTCGTCTCGTCGGGCGCCACCATCCCGGCGCGGGCGCCGGCCTCGATCGACATGTTGCAGATCGTCATGCGGCCCTCCATCGACAGCGCGCGGATGGCGCTGCCGCGGAACTCCAGGACGTAGCCCTGACCGCCGCCGGTGCCGATCTTGGCGATCACGGCGAGGATGATGTCCTTGGCGGTGACGCCGGGGCGCAGCGTGCCCTCGACCGTGATCGCCATGGTCTTGAAGGGCTTGAGCGGCAGCGTCTGCGTGGCCATGACGTGCTCGACCTCGCTCGTGCCGATGCCGAACGCCATGGCGCCGAACGCGCCGTGCGTCGAGGTGTGCGAGTCGCCGCAGACGACGGTGATGCCGGGCATGGTCAGGCCGAGCTGCGGTCCGACCACGTGCACGATGCCCTGCTCGGCGTCGCCCAGCGAGTGCAGGCGCACGCCGAACTCGGCCGCGTTGCGCCGCAGCGTCTCGATCTGCGTGCGACTGGTGAGGTCGGCGATCGGCTTGTCGATCTCCCACGTCGGGGTGTTGTGGTCTTCCGTGGCGATCGTGAGGTCGAGTCGGCGGAGGGGGCGGCCTTCGCTGCGCAGGCCGTCGAAGGCCTGCGGGCTGGTGACCTCGTGCACGAGGTGCAGGTCGATGTAGATGAGGTCCGGTTCGCCGTTCTCGCCCTTGACGACGAGATGGTCGTCCCAGACCTTCTCGGCCAGGGTCCTGCGGCGTGCGGAATCGGAACCGGGTGCGGGGGTGCTCATTGCGTTTCTCCAGAAGCTGGCGGTTCGGCCCACGATGGACTCCGCGACGAGGAGGGGCTCAGAACGAGGTCTCGTCGCGGCCGCTAAGAAGAAGGAGCACGGTCCGCATGACGTCAGATTACCACCGCCCAGGCGTGCTCCGACCCGCCGTGACACTCTGTTCTTCACCCGACCGACCGAGAGGCACCGCATGACCGTCGACACCGCCCGCTTCGCCACCCGTGCGGTGCATGCCGCGAGAGGCCGCGAGACGGCGGCACCCCGAGCCACGCCGATCTACCTCACGGCCGGGTTCGAGTTCGACGACTTCGACCATGCGGCGGACCACTTCGGCACCGGCACCGGATTCGGCTACACCCGCACCGGGAACCCGACCGTGCACGCGGCAGAGCGTCAGCTCGCCGCCCTCGAGTCCGGAGCGGATGCCGTGCTCGTCGCGAGCGGGCAGGCCGCGGTCGTGACGGCGCTGCTGACCGTCGCCGGCGCGGGCGATCACATCGTGACCTCGACGCACATCTACGAGGGGACCCGGGGCCTGTTCCTCGACAACCTCGCCCGACTCGACATCGAGACCACGTTCATCGACGACATCGCCGACCCGGAGGCCTGGCGTGCGGCGATCCGACCCAACACGCGCGCGCTGTTCGCGGAGTCCATCGCCAACGCCCGCAACGACGTGCTCGACGTCGCCGCCATCAGCGCCGTCGCCGACGAGGCGGCCATCCCCCTGATCGTCGACAACACGCTGGCCACTCCCTTCCTGCTGCGCCCGATCGAGCACGGCGCGGCGATCGTCGTGCACTCGGCGTCGAAGTTCCTCGCCGGCCACGGATCGGTCCTCGGCGGGGTGATCGTGGACGACGGTCGCTTCGACGCGGAGCGCGCGGGTCACAACGCACCGCATCTCGTGCTCCCCGGTCGCGGCGGACTGCCGAGCGTCGCCGCCCGGCACGGCGGCCGCGCGCGGATCGCGTACGCACGCGAGTCGGTGGCTCCGCGCTTCGGCGCCTCCCCCTCGCCTCTGAACGCCTTCCTGATCGGTCAGGGCGCGGAGACCCTCGGGCTGCGCGTCGAACGTCAGTCGCGCAACGCCCTGGCGATCGCTCAGTGGCTCGAGGCGCAGGAGGCGGTCGAGAGCGTCGACTACGTCGGCCTGCCGTCGCACCCGGATCACGACACCGCGGTGCGGTACCTCGAGGGCGGCTTCGGCTCCATCTTCACGTTCACTCTTCGCGGCGGCCTCGACGCCGCCCGCCAGTTCGTCGAGCAGGTGCGCGTCTTCACGCACATGACGCACATCGGCGACGTGCGCTCGCTGGTGCTGCATCCCGGCACGACGAGCCACGCGCAGCGCACGGAGGAGGAGCGCGAACTGCTCGGCGTGCGCCCCGGCACGCTGCGCCTGTCCATCGGCATCGAGGACATCGAGGACCTCATCTCCGATCTGGCGCGCGTGCTCGACGCCACGCGCGAGGCGGTGGCATGAGCCGCCCCCAGCACTTCGGGTGGTTCCTCGCCCGCGGTTTCGGGCCGCAGGGGTGGGGCTATCCCGCCCTCGACTGGGACTACGACTGGACGCGCCCCGAGATCTACCAGGAGGCCGCGCGAACGCTCGAGCAGGCGGGTTTCGATCTCGTCATCATCGAGGATGCTCCGTCGATGGGATCGCCGGAGACCATCGACATCCGCGTCCGGCACGCGTTCGGCGGTCCGAAGCACGACCCGCTGCTCCTCGCGCCCTACCTCTTCCAGGCCACGAAGCACCTCGGTGTCGTTCCGACCGTCAACCCGGCGGCGTCTCTCCCCTACACGTCCGCGCGACAGTTCGCGACGCTGCAGCACCTGAGCGCGAATCGTCTCGGCCTCAACGTCGTGACCGACACCGGCAGTGCACGCCACTTCTCGGATGCCGCCCAGCTGGGCCACGACGAGGCGTACGACCGCGCCGAGGAGTGGCTCGACGGCATCCGCTCGCTCTGGCGCAGCTGGGACGAGGGCGCGCTGGTGCGGGATCGCACCACGGACGTGTTCGCGGACGGCGCGAGGATGCGACGCGTGCAGCACCGCGGCACGCACTACTCCTTCGACGGGCCGCTCAACGCACTGCCCTTCACCGACGGCGAGCCGGCGATCGTGTCACCCGGAGGTTCCGGACGCGGCCTCGGCTTCGCCGGAGCGAATTCCGACGTGCAGCTCGCGCTCGCCCCGTTGCACGAGGCATCCGTCCGTGCATACCGGGCGAAGATCCACGATGCCGCCGTCGCCGCGGGCCGCCGCCCCGACGACATCAAGATCCTCTTCGCCATCCAGCCGGTGATCACCTCGTCTTCCGAGGAGGCCGATCGTCTCGTCGCCGCGTCGGCGCATCCCGACGACTCGGCCCTCCTGCAGATCGCCCGCAAGCAGTCGAGCGATCTCGAGACCGATCTCACGTCGCTCGACCTCGACAAGCCGCTCGACCTCGAGATCTTCGGCCCGCACGTCTCGCGCGGGAGCATCCAGCGACTGGTCGGCGACCGCGGTGAGGATGCCCCGCTGCGGGCGCACCTGACGGCCCTCGTGCGCGCCGGCCGCTTCTCCGACCGCACCGGCTTCGTCGGGACCGCCGAGGAGTTCGCCGATGTGATCGAGGAACTCGGCGAGTGGGGCAACGACGGCGTGCTGCTGTGGGGCGACTTCCACCCGGTCAGCCTGCACCGCACGCTCGACGAGCTGGTCCCCGCGCTCCGCCGACGCGGCATCCTCCGTCGCGAGTACACGGACGGCGGGCTGCAGGCGAACCTGCGCGCCTTCTGATCGGGAGGCTCGGCAGCCGCGCTACCAGCCCAGCGAGCCCGGGCCGCCTTTGAACGGTCCGACGACCGAGGACGTGACCCACCCGCCGTAGAAGCCGCCCGGCTGCGGGGAGACGACCTCGTCCCCGACGGTGCATCCGTCCATCGGCCCCGCGTACACCGCGACCCGGTCACGCAGCGTCTCGAACCCCGGCGCGGGATTCGGGTAGTTCCACGCCGCGCCCTCGCGCACCGTGTCTCCGCCGCGCACGTCGAGGTAGCGCGCGGCGCCCTTGAACTCGCAGAACGAGCTGCCGGGAGCATCCGTCAGCGCTCCCGGGACGAAATCGACGATCGGGAGATAGTAGACGGGAGGATGGCTCGTCTCGAGCACCCGCACGGCATCCCGGGTATCGGCGATCAGCACGCCGCCGAGGCGGATGGTCACGCGCTCCCCGACCGGCTCGACCCGAGGTGGCCTCGGGTAGTCCCACACGGATTCCTGCCCCGGAGCGGGGATGACGGGAAGAGGTCGGCGCATCTGTTCAGAGTACGTCGCTCCGTGTTGACTGATGTCATGACCGCGATACCGATGTTCCCGCTCGGCTCGGTGCTCTTCCCGTTCACCCGCTGCCGCTGCGCGTGTTCGAGCCGCGGTATCTCACGATGGTCGGACGGCTTCTCGACGAGGACGACCCCGAGTTCGGCGTCGTGCTCATCGAGCGCGGCCACGAGGTCGGCGGCGGCGACCGGCGCAGCAGCATCGGCACGATGGCCCGGCTGGTCAGCGTCTCGGCCGGCGCCGAGGTGCTGACCGCCGTCGCTGTCGGCACCGATCGCTTCACGGTCGAGCAATGGCTCGACGACGACCCCTACCCCCGCGCGGATGTCACGCCGCTTCCCCGACTCGAGTGGGACGATGCACTCGCCCCGCTGGAGAAGGAAGCCGAGGCCATCGTGCGTCGCACTCTCGCTCGCGCGCCCGAGACGCGGTGGGACGCCGACACCGAGCTCGCCGATGACCCGCTCGCCGCGGCATGGCAGCTCGCCGCGATCGCTCCGCTGGGCGAATACGACAGGTACACCCTGCTGCAGTCGACGACGGCCGGCGCCCTCCTTCGACAGATCATCGATCTCACGCTCGAGGCCGAGCTCCTGTGGTCAGCCGAGTGATCTCACTCGGTGATGACCGCCTTCTTCTCGGCCCGCTTCTCGCGCCCTGAGGCGATGAGGCTGGCGATCGTCGCGATCGTCATCGACGCGATGATCACGCCCAGCGAGACCATGTTGTCGATGTCGGGCACCCACTCGACGTGCTCGCCGCCGTTGATGAACGGCAGCTCGTTCACGTGCAGCGCATGCAGGATGAGCTTGATGCCGATGAAGCCGAGGATCACGGCGATGCCGTAGTGCAGGTAGCGCAGGCGGTCGAGCAGGTCGCCGAGCAGGAAGTACAGCTGGCGCAGGCCCATCAGCGCGAAGATGTTCGCCGCGAACACGAGGAAGCCGTTCGTCGTGATCTCGAAGATCGCCGGGATCGAGTCGATCGCGAAGATCAGGTCGGTCACACCGATCGTGATGAGCACGATGACCATCGGAGTGAACATCCGCTTGCCGTCTACCGTGGTGCGCAGCTTCGAACCGTCGTAGTGGTCGCTGATGTCGATGCGCCGACGCAGCAGTCGCACGACGAAGTTCTCGCGCTGCACCTCGCCCTCGTGATCGCCGTCCGGCATCGCCTGGCGGATCGCCGTCCAGATGAGGAATGCGCCGAAGACGTAGAAGATCGGCGAGAAGTTCTCGACGATCGCGACGCCGACGAGGATGAACGCGCCGCGCAGGACGAGGGCGATGATGATCCCGATCATGAGCACCTGCTGCTGCAGCCGCCTCGGAACGGCGAACTGCGCCATGATCAGCACGAAGACGAAGAGGTTGTCGATCGAGAGGCTGTACTCGAGCGCCCATCCGGTGATGAAGTCGCCCGCGTTCTTCCAGCCGCCTACGTTGCCGAGCAGCACCGCGAACAGCAGCGCGAGGCCGACGTAGAACACCACCCAGAGGGTGGACTCCTTCGTCGAGGGGATGTGCGGGCGCAGCTTGATGAGCAGGAGGTCGCCGATGAGGATGATCGTGAGGACGACCATCGAGGTGATCTCGAACCAGAGAGGGATTTCCAAGGGCGCACGGCACCTTTCAGGAGGGTCGGGAAGAAGCCGAAAGTCTCTCCCCCGCACAGAAGTGCGTCGCGCGCCCGGAGCAGCGATGCCGATGCTCGTGATGACGTTACGCGCGGATCCGGGATACTCCCTCTCGCGGGAGCAATGCTACCGGAGCAACACTGTCTCGGAGAACGACATTGCATGGTGGAATAGTCGTCGTGACCTCGACTTCGCACCCAGACCACATCGAACACGGCATCGCTCCCCTGGAGACCCGGCCCCAGAACTCCTGGGCCCGGGCGATCGGCTCGCTCATCTTCGTCAGCCGCTGGCTGCAGGCCCCGCTCTACCTCGGCCTGATCGTCGCCCAGCTGGTCTACGTCGTCGTGTTCATGGTGGAGCTGTGGCACCTGATCGCCGAGGACGTGTTCGGCGACATCACGCACATCGAAGAGGCCACCATCATGCTGACGGTGCTCGGCCTGATCGACGTCGTGATGATCGCGAACCTCCTCATCATGGTGATCATCGGCGGATACGAGACCTTCGTCTCGCGTATCAACACGGAGGGGCACCCGGATCAGCCCGAGTGGCTCTCGCACGTCAATGCGAACGTGCTCAAGGTGAAGCTCGCGATGGCGATCATCGGCATCTCCTCGATCCACCTGCTCAAGACATTCATCGAGGTGGGCGGCATGAGCGAGTCGGGGATCAACGAGGACGGCGAGAAGTACACCCCGACCGGCGTCCTCTGGCAGGTCGTCATCCACTGCGTGTTCATCCTCTCGGCCCTCGCGCTGGCCTGGATCGACAAGATGTCGCAGAGCACGGCGAAGGCCGCGCACGCTGCGGCGCAGACCGCTCCGCAGAACGCCGCGCACTGATCTGAGACGATGGGGCGTCCGTCGACACTTTCCCAGTGAGAGACACCGAACGGAAACAGGATGCCCGTGCAGACGAGTGATCAGAGATGGGCCGCGCAGGCCGCAGCAGGCGACGAGAGCGCCTTCCGCGAGCTGTACCGAGCCCACGTACGACCGGTCTACTGGATCGCCAACGGCATCCTCGCGTCGCCCGCCGACGCCGAGGATGTGACGCAGGAGACCTTCGTGGTCGCGTGGCGCAAGCTCCCGGGGCTCGAGCTCCAGGGCGAGTCGATCCTGCCGTGGCTGGCGACGATCTGCCGATTCCAGGCGGCGAACCGGCTCCGCCAGCGCCGCCGTGACCAGGCTCACACGGCCGAAGCCCTCGACGAGGAGCTGCCGGACACGGTCAGCGTCGAGGAGCAGGTCATCACCGCGGATCTCGCGGCGCGGATCGCCGCCGAGGTCGGCACACTGAGCGAGCTCGATCGCGAGATCTTCCGCCTGTGCGCATCCGAGGGCTATGCCTATCAGGCCGCAGCCGAAGAGCTCGGCGTGAGCCACGCCGTCGTCCGGAACCGTCTCTCCCGAGTGCGCACCCAGTTGCGCGGCGCTGTGAAGGAAGCGAGAGACGCATGAACGACCAGACCCCCCGAGACGAGCTCCCCGAGCTCTCCGACGAGACCATCGCCCGCATCGAGACCTCCGTGTTCTCGGCGATCGAGGCGGAGCGCCCACGCGTGGCGGCGCCGTCCGCGGACCGTGCGCGGACCAGACGGCGTCGCTGGCTGACCGGCGCCGGAGTCGCGGCCGCCTTCGTCGTCGGCGTCCTCGTGACACCCCCGATCCTCGGCGCCGTCGGCGGCGGATCGATGATGACCGCGGACGGTGCCGGCGGAAGCGTCGCCGAGTCCGGCGCCGCCTCCCCCGACCGGAGTCTCGAGATCGCTCCCGGTGCCGTGGATGAGGCGGCGACCGACCCTTCTGCGCTTGCCGGCAAGGAGCTCGCGGTGAGCGACCGGGAGATCATCGCCACCGCCCGCGCCACCGTGCAGGTCAAGAGCATCACAGATGCCGCCGCGGCCATCACCGCCCTGGCCGAGGAGCGCGGCGGCTACGTCGAGAGCACGGAGATCGGCAAGGCCGTGGCGGTCGACGGCACGACCGAGCCGGTCCCCGCCGATTCCGGCTACGGATGGATCAGCATCCGCGTGCCCTCCGCCGAGCTGTCCGACGTGATCGCCGCTCTCGAGGATTCGGGCGAGGTGCTGTCCTCCTCGATCTCGAAGCAGGACGTCACCTCGGTCGCGATCGACCTCCGCGCCCGCGTCGACGCGACGAAGGCATCCGTCACGCGGCTCACCGAGCTCATGGCCCAGTCGGGCAGTGTCTCGGAGCTGATCGAGGCGGAGGTCGCGCTGACCGACCGTCAGGCGCAACTCGAGTCCTACGAGCAGCAGCTCGCGTCGATCGAGGATCAGGTCGCGATGTCGACGCTCCAGGTCGAGCTGACCCGCACCACCGCGCCGACGACGGCGGACCCGGCCGGATTCGGCGATGGGCTGCTGGCCGGCTGGAACGGCCTCGTGGTCTCGCTGAACGCACTCGTCATCGCCGTCGGCTTCCTCCTCCCCTGGCTCGCGGTCGCCGGGTTCGTCGTGCTGGTCGTGTGGCTCATCCGCCGGGCCCGTCGCACCCGGCGCGCGAGACGGAACGCGACGACGACGGCGTCCGACGCGGACTGATCGTCTGATCGAGAGCGGCTCCCGGCACCGTCGGGGGCCGCTCTTCGTTGATTTTCCGGGGTATACAAGAAGTCTTGTGGAAACTGCGAGGCCGCACATAGCGTTCTTCCCGTGGAAGACATCTCCGTGATCACCGCCGTGCACCACCCTCTGCGTCGCCGTATGTTCGACTATCTGCTGCTGTTCGGCGCCTCGCAGGTGACAGCGCTCTCCCGTGCGCTCGACAGCCAGGTGGGGAGCATCAGTCACCATCTGCGGATGCTGGAACGCGCGGGCGTCGTGGAGCGTGTGGAGGATCCGACCGGCGACAAGCGCACCAGCTGGTGGAGAGTCGCACGCCGCGGCCTGACCTGGTCGGCCGACGACTTCGCCGATTCCCCCGCCGACGCACTCCTCGCACGTGAGGCGCAGCGCCAGGGCATCCGCCTGCAGTTCGAGCGGCTGCAGCGCTGGCACCGCCACCGCCACGATGCGGACTACGCGGACTACGACGGCTACAGCACCGACAGCACCGCCTGGGCGTCACCGGCCGAGCTGCAGGACCTCTCGATGCGGCTCCTTGCCACGATCCGCGACTGGCAGGAGTCGATCGACGTCCGAGACGGGCAGGACCGCACCCCGGTCTTCCTCTTCGCCCACGCCTTCCCCTCGGAGCCCTGATGACCGCTGTCGTCGATCCGGTGCAGGTGCGCGAGGTTCCGCCGTTCCGCCGCGATCGTCTCGTGCACGCATGGATCGGGGTGAAGGCCCTGTCGGACGCCGGAGATGCGCTCTGGACCATCGCGCTGGTCTGGACGGCTGTGCAGATCGCCTCTCCCGCCGTCGCCGGCCTGATCGTCGCCGCCGGCACCGTGCCGCGAGCGGTGGTGCTGCTGTTCGGGGGCGTGATCGCGGATCGAGCCGATGCGCGCCTGGTCATGCTCCTGTTCAACACCATCCGAGTCGGCGTGCTCGTCGCGGTGACGCTCTGGGTCCTCGCCACCCCGCCGACCGTGGTCGTGCTGCTGTTCGCCGCGATCGCGTTCGGCGTGTGCGACGCCTTCTACGAACCCTCGGCCGGCACGATCTCGCGCCGACTGGTCCGGGCATCCGACCTGCCGGCCTACGGCGCCGCGGCGCAGACGGCGTCGCGTCTGGGGACCATGGGCGGCGCCGCCGTCGGGGGCGTCATCGTCGCCCACGCCGGTCTCGCAGGGAGCGCAGCCGCGAACGCGCTGACCTTCACGTTCGTCGTCGCGTTCCTCGCGATCTGGCTGCGACCGCGCTTCCTGCTCGCGCGCGCCGAGAAGGAGTCCGCGCTGCGCGGGATCGCTGCCGGCTTCCGCCATCTCGCCGCCACCCCCACGACGCGCACGCTCGTGCTCGCCCTCTCCGGCCTCAACCTGGCCGTGGGACCGGCGGTCGGCATCGGACTCGCGCTGCGGGCGCACGACCAGGGTTGGGGCGCGCCGGCCGTCGGACTCTTCGAGGCGCTTCTCGGCCTGGGCGCGGCGATCGGCGCCGTCTCCGTCGCGAAGTGGCGTCCGCGCCGCGAGGCGGTCGCGGGGTTCTGGGCGCTCGTCGTGCAGGGCGCGGCAATCGTCGCCCTCGGATTCGGGCCGATCTGGACCGTGGCGGCATCCGCCTTCGTCGTCGGCGCGACGGCCGGATACGCCTCGGTGCTGCTGAGCGCGACGTTCTCGGCGACCGTCGACACCGCCTATCTCGGACGCATGGGCTCGATCACGCGGCTGGGCGACGACTGCCTGATGCCGCTCGCCATGGCCGGGTTCGGTGCGCTGGCTTCGGCGACCTCCGTCTGGGTGCCCTTCGTGCTCTTCGGGGTCACGATGATGGGGCTGATGGTCGTGCCTCTCCGCACCGGCACCTTCCGCGAGATGTCTTTGCGCTCCGGCCGATGACACCCGAATACGAGGAAAGCCCCCGGCGAACCGGGGGCTTTCTCGTGTCGTGTGACCCCAGCGGGATTCGAACCCGCGTTACCGCCGTGAGAGGGCAGCGTACTAGGCCGCTATACGATGGGGCCGTCTGGCCGGACGTTTCCGTCCCGCGGCAACCGTTCAAGTATGCCACGACGATTCTCGGTCCGCAAAATCGAGGCCGCCCTTCGCGAACTCTCGGGCGTGGCGGGCGGCGAATGTGTTTGCCGCCGAGCGTCCGAAGGGGTTGACTCGTCTCATGCGCGTCACGAAGTTCGAACATGCCACCCTCCGCATCGATGTGGACCAGGACACCCTCCTGATCGATCCGGGCTCCTTCACGTCTCCGCTGGTCGACCTCGGCGGCCTCGTCGGCGTCGTGATCACGCACGAGCACCCGGATCACTGGACTCCGGACCACCTGGATCGCATCCTGCGCGATGCCCCCGGGACCCCGATCTACGCGCCGTCCGGCGTCGCGCGCGCTGCCGAGGGATACGAGATCACCGTCGTCGCTCCCGGCGACACGATCGAGGTCGGGGCGTTCACCCTTCGGTTCTTCGGCGGCACGCACGAGGTCATCCACTCCTCGCTCCCGGTCGTCGAGAACGTCGGCGTGCTCGTGAACGACGAGCTCTACTACCCGGGCGACTCCTACGCGGTGCCGGAGGGCGTCGAGGTCGACACGCTCGCAGCTCCGCTGGGCGCGCCGTGGCTCAAGATCGGCGAGGCCATGGACTACGTGCTCGCGGTGAAGCCGAAGCGCTCGTTCGGCACCCACGACATGACCCTCTCCGTCATCGGCAAGAACATGCACCGCCAGCGCCTGCAGTGGGCGACGGAACAGGGCGGCGGTGCGTTCACGGTGCTCGAGCCCGGCGACTCGCTCGACCTGTGACAGGCCCCGTTCGTCGGCTCCTGCCGGAGCCGACCCCTCGTCTGCGCTTCCGCGAGATGACCGCCGGCGACCTCGATGCGATGGCCGAACTGCTGGGCGACCCCGAGGTGATGGCGTACTACCCGGCGCCGAAGACCCGGTCGGAGAGCGCCGACTGGATCGCACGCATGCGGGACAGGTACGAGAGCCACGGCCACGCCCTCTGGACGATCGAGACGCACGACGGCGTGTTCGTGGGCGACTGCGGCATCACGTGGCAGTCGGTCAACGAAGCTCCGGTGCTGGAGGTCGGCTACCACGTGCACCGATCCCTGCAGCGGCAGGGGCTAGCGACCGAGGCGGCGCGCGCATGCGTGGATCTGGTCGCACGGGAGTTCGCGCCGACGCTGCTGACCGCGATCATCCATCCGGACAACACCGCGTCGCGCCGTGTCGCGGAGAATCTGGGCATGACCCACATCGACGATGACCACGCGCATCCGTGGATCGTTCGCACCGTGATGGGGATGCAGGTCTCTCCGCGTTAGCTCCGCGTGATCGCCCGCACCCGGAGCGAGCGCTCCAGATGGTCGCGCTGCTCGATGACGAGGCGCCGGAGGGCCGCGGGCGCCTCCGCGTGCTCAGCGAGCCATGCGTCTGCCCGGTCCAGGGAGTCGCCCGCGGGGAAGAGCCCGACCACGAGGCGTCTCGCCAACTCGATGCTGCGCGCGTCCCACGCCTCGCGGATCCGGGCGAAGTACTCCGCGTCGAACTCCGCGATCAGATCGCGACGCCCTCCCGCCCGGAAGCCGGCGATCTCGGCATCCAGATGGTCGTTGCTCAGCGAGTGATCGGTCCACGCCGTGTTCCAGGCCTGCCGACGCACCTCCGCATCCGGGCGCGACGACAGGGCGCGCCGCTCGGCGGTGCGCCCGCTGCCGGTGTCGTCGCGCGCGAGCTCGGCGGCGATGTCGTCGGCGCCCGCATGGCCCGTCGACACGAGAGCCGTGAGCAGCTGCCAGCGCAGATCGGGGTCGACGGTGAGACCGTCCGGAACCCGGCCGTCGAGCATCGCCCGCAGCTCGACGTGCCGTACGTCGTCGAAAGCGGATGCCGAGGCGAGGGCCCTCGCCCACGACAGCTGCGCGTCGCCGCCGGGCTCCGCGACCTGCAGAGCGCTCCCCGCCGCTTCTGTCCAGGCGCGCTGCTCGTCGGCGCGGTGCGCGTCGGGGACGAACTGGCGCACCGCCACGGCGGCGTTGGCGAGCACACCGGAGAGCAGCCCGATGTTCCCCTCCCCCGGAGCGTGCGTCCGCACGATCGAGAGGTAGCGACGCGCATCGAGCACGCCGTCGCGGGTCGCGTTCCACAGCGACGACCACACGAGGGCCCGCGCCAGCGGATCATCGACCGCGGACAGCGACTCCTCGACGGTGCGGAGCGAACGCTCGTCGAGCCGGGCCTTCGCATACGTGAGGTCGTCGTCGTTGACCAGCACGAGATCGGCCTCGCCGAGCTCGATCTCGGTCTGCTCGCCGACGATGTCGAGTTCGCGCTGCTCGCGACGCACCACGCGCCCGTCGACGCGGTCATAGAGACCGATGCGCAGGCGGTGCGGGCGCGGATCGGTCTGCCGCAGCGTGCGGCGGCCCTCGGCATCCGTCTCGATCCACAGGGCCGACACCCCGGATGTCTGCAGCCATGCGCGCGACCAGTCGCTCATGTCGCGGCCCGACACGGCGCTCAGCTCGACGAGGAAGTCGTCCAGGGTCGTGTTGCCGAAGGCGTTCGCGGCGAAGTACCGGCGCGCTCCCTCGAAGAAGGCATCGTCGCCCACGAACGCGACGAGCTGCTTGAGCACGGCGGCGCCCTTGGCGTACGTGATGCCGTCGAAGTTCAGCTTCGCGGCCTCGAGGTCGGTGATGTCGGCGACGATCGGGTGGGTGGTCGGCAACTGGTCCTGCTGATACGCCCAGGCCTTGCGGTTCGCGGCGAACTTCACCCATGCGTCGTGGAATCGCGTCGCGACCGCTGAGGCGTGCGACCCCATGTAGTCGGCGAACGACTCCTTCAGCCAGAGGTCGTCCCACCACTTCATCGTGACGAGGTCCCCGAACCACATGTGCGCCATCTCGTGCAGGATCGTGTTCGCGCGGGCGGCGCGCTGGGCGTCGGTGGCCGCTCCGCGGGAGATGTACCCCTCCGTGAACGTCACGAGACCCGGGTTCTCCATGGCGCCGAGGTTGTACTCGGGCACGAAGATCTGATCGTACTTCCCCCACGGGTACGGGTAGGCGAAGGCATCCGTGAAGAAGTCGAGGCCCTGACGGGTGATCTCGAGGATCTCGTCGGACTCCAGGTGCTGCGCGAGGGAACGGCGCACGAACACGCCGAGCGCGATGCGCTGGTCGTCGCGCTCCCAGGCTCCGTCGACCCGCGCGTAGGGACCGGCGGCGACGACCGTGATGTAGCTCGAGATCGGCAGCGTCGGGGCGAACTGCACGCGCTGCACGCCGAGGCCGGGATCGGTGCGCTCCGGGGCCTGGTTGGAGAGGACCTCCCAGCCGGAAGGCGCATCCACGACGAACGTGTAGGCGGCCTTCATGTCGGGCTGCTCGAAGCAGGCCATCACCCGGCGGGAGTCCGCGGGCTCGTACTGCGTGTAGAGGTACGTCGCATCGTCGACGGGATCATGGAACCGGTGCAGTCCCTCCCCCGATCGGCTGTAAGCCCCGACGGCCTCGACGCGGACCACGTTGGCAGTCGTCAGCCCCGACAGCACGATGCGGGCGCCGTCGTACTCGACAGGGCGCTCCTCACCGTTCACGACGACGCGACGCACCTCTTCTCCGATGAAGTCGAGCCAGGTCGCGTCGACCGTCGCGTCGAACTCGAGAGTCGTCGTCGTCGGGAAGCCGGTCCGTGCGCGCTCCGGCGCTCCGGTCAGGTCGAGCTCGACGCGGATGCTGCGCAGAGTGACCGCCGCGGATCGCGCCGCGGTCTCCTGTCGGCTGAGGTTGGCGGTGTCCATCCCACCATCCTTTCATCCGGCGGCTACCGACCCGGACGCCCGCCCTCGCTCAGCGCCGACGCTCCCTCTTCTCACGCCGTCCGGCCTTGCGGCTCTTCTCGGGCCCGCCGAGCAGACGACGGATGGCCGTCTCCGGCGTCACGGTCAGATCGAGCGTCTGTCCGCGGGCGTAGAGCCGGAAGACACGAGGGTCGATGTAGCTGCCGCGCGCGACGGCCGTCGTGTTCCCGAGTGCCGTCGCCGTCGCCTGGACCGCGAGACGCTCCGCCCTGGCCCGATCCCCGCGACGGTCGAGCTCGCCGATCCGCGCCAGCGCATCCGCTGCGGTGATCGTGCCGTGCAGGGTCCGGAAGTCCTTCGCCGAGAACGTGGCACCCGTGATCTCGCGCACGTACGCGTTGACCTCCGCCGGAGTGATGCGCACGCGCCGACGCCCCTTGCGGTAGGCGAGGAGGAACTCCCGTGGGCCACCCGCGGCGAATTCGGTGAGAGCCTCGGCGAGGGAGTCGTCCGTGATCTCGATCGACGCCGTCCTGCCGCTCTTCGCGGGGAAGGACAGGGCGACAGCGCTGCCGTCGAGCTTCACGTCGCGTCTGCGCAGGGTCGTCAGCCCGCGGCTGCCGTGACGCACGAGGTATCGCTCGGATCCGATGCGGAGCGCGGCGTCGTCGAGCAGGCGGAAGGCGATCGCGAGAGCCTTGGCCTTCGTCTGCCCGTCGTCACCGAGCGCGCGGGTCACCTGGGCCCTGGCGCCCGGAAGCGCGGCGGCGAGGTCGAGCGCGCGGATGAACTTGCGTCGATCACGCGAGACCCGCCAGAGCGGGTGATACAGGTACTGCTTGCGTCCGGCTTCGTCGATGCCCACGGCCTGGATGTGAGCCAGGGGGTCGGCGGCGATCCAGACGTCGGTCCATGCCGGCGGGATCACCAGGTCGCTGACCCGCTCCCGATCGGCCTCCGGAGCCGTCTCACCCGCCGCATCCACGTAGCGGAACCCGGACCCGGATCGCACACGACGGAATCCGGGGTCCTGCCCGGGAACGACGCGGTTCAGTCTCGCCATCCGCTCTGCCTCCTCGACTCATTGTCGGATCGAGGATGTCGTGCTTGCTTCGCCACTGAAAGGGAGTGGCGTCGCGTGCTCTGCCGTGCTATCGATCCCCGGCACGGGGTGCGGCGAAGGCACTGCGCATATGGTCGCTCGTGAGGAAGTCGGCGATGCCGATCATGATCAGGCTGAAGACGATCTGCTCGGAGACCATCCAGAGCGGGTAGAGGCCGGGGATCGCCGCCATCACGAGCGTGATCACCGGGAAGATCTGCGCGAACAGCCGCAGCCGTCGATACGCCCACCGCCATCCTCGCCGCGCCCGCCAGGCGAAGTAGAACAAGGTGGCGGTCATCGCGAGCACGACCAGCGTCCGCATCCAGACGGCGAAGGAGACCGGCTCCCCCTCGACGGCGAGCAGCAACGCGACCACGACGGCTCCGACGCCGATCACGAGCTCGACGACGAGAAGCCAGAGGATCCAGGTGAACGCTCGCACGGTCTTGGGGTGTGTGCGGTCGGCCTCGCTGATCGCGACGCCGGCCTGCCGCCCGCCCGCGATCCGGTCGAGACGGAGGAAGAGGGATTCCAGGGCCATGGCTGGAGCCTAAGGGCTTCGACCCCCGCCGTCGTCGTCCGTTCGATGGATGCCGGAAACGCCCGCAGCCCCGGCATCCGGTCCGCCATCGGCACCGACCGACGACACTCCGTTCGCCTCGGGCAGGACGACCCGTTCGAGCACCAGGGCCAGCACGCCGACGGCGAGGCTCCCCGCGATCATCACGCCGATGAACCAGCCGTCCCATCCCCCGCCGAGCATCACACCGGCCACGAGCGGTCCCGTGATGGCGCCGCCCTGGAAGGCCGCGGAGTTGATCGCGTTGTAGCGCCCTCTCGTGCGGTCGGAGGCGAGATCGTTGTAGATGGCGGGGACCGTGGGCTGCAGCATCGTCTCCCCGAATGCGAAGACGCCCATGAAGGCGATCACACCGATCGCTGCCGTCACCGAGCCGGGAAGGAATCCCGTCGCTCCGAGAATCACCCACGACAGCGCCCAGATGAGCGCCATCACCTGCATGACCCTGGTGCGTCGTCGGCCGGAGATGAGCCGGAGCACCGCGAACTGCAGCAGAACGATCACCGCCGTGTTCACGGCGAACGAGAGGCCGACCACCTGCGTCGACACCTCGGAGACCTGCCGCGCGAATGCCGGGAACCCCGCCTCCATCTGCCCGTATCCGATGAACACGGCCAGGAACGTCAGCAAGGTGAGCCACAGGACGGCCGGCCGACGGAGGATCTCGCGGTACCCGCCGACCGGGGGCGCGTCGGCCTCGGCCTCGTGCTGAGTGCGCACGTGGCGGAGCGGTCCAAGCAGCAGCGCCAGCGGGATGAGACTGCTCGCCGCATCGACCAGGAAGATCGTCGTGAACGTCGTGGGGTCGTGCACGTCGACGAAGAACCCGCCGATCACACCGCCGACGCCGATGCCGAGATTCACCAGAGCGAAGTTGACGCCGAAGTACTGCTGACGCACCTCGCCGTCGACGACCGTGGCGATGAGCGCGTTGAAGCCCGGCCATGAGACGCCGAAGTTGACGCCGATGAGGATGACGGCGATCGCGGCGACCGCCGGATGCGTGGCGAACGCGAGCAGCGCGCAGCCCGCGATCATCGACAGGAGTCCGACGATCAGCACGCGCCGCGCGCCGAAACGGTCGATCAGCGTCCCGCCGGGGCCCGTGACGATCAATCCGGTGATCGCGATGAGGCTCATCAGCGCGCCCGAGATGCCGAGATCGAATCCGCGGACCTCGTGGAGATAGATGATCGTGAACGGGAGCGTCATCCCTCGACCGAGAGTCTGGATCGCCACGGTCGACAGCAGCCAGCGTCCTTCGGTGGGCAGCGCGTTCCAGAAGCTTCTCATGCCGGTCACCCGAGCATTCTTCCCGATGCCTCCGACATCCTCCGTGCGCAGGGCCGGATCACCCGAACGCGAATCCGGATTGTCCGGATCCCACCGGTTCTGGGATGATCCTGAACATGGCACTGTCACTCGAGGAGTTCCGCGCCGCCCTGCTGAGCGCGGACGGACGCCGTCACCTCGGCATCACGCTGACGGATGCCGAGGCGCAGCAGGTGCACGACGACCCGGCATCCGCGCAGAGCTGGTACTCCTACTGGCTCACGACCCCCGCCGCCGCGGCCGCTCCCGCGACGACGCCGTATCCCGCCGTACCGCAGGTCCCCTCACCTCCGGCGCCCTCACCTCCGGCGCCCGTGCCGCAGGCTCCCCTCGGCGATCACGATCTGACGCGGATCCTGCCCGCCGCACCCGGGGCGTACGCGGGTGGATCTCCGTACCCTTCGGCCCTCCCCCCGACGGACACGGCTCCGCGGAAGAAGAACGTCGGACTCTGGGTCACTCTCTCGATCCTCGGGGCCCTGCTGCTGATCGCGGCGATCGTCGTCGTCTTCGCCTTCACGACCGCGCGCCACTGGACCAAGGTCGATGTGCCCGAGAAGCCGGAGACGTTCCACAGCGAGGAATTCGAGACCGGACGGTTCGACGTGGCCATGGACGCGGTCAACCCCTGCTTCGTGAACCAGGACTGGACCGACTGCATCACCGTGATGCAGGCGCAGTACGACGCGACGTGCGCCGGTGTCGAGCTCACCGAGTCGGCCGCCGCCCTGTGCGCGGACTACCTCGCGGCCGTCGACGAGATGAGAGCCCTCGACGAACCGGGGTCGTACGTCGCCTCGCTCGGCGACTACGGCAGCCTCTCGCGCACTGCGGAGATCGACACCCGGCAGGTGTCCAACAACGATCAGGCACCGGCCGTGACCCACGAGGCCGTCTGCTACCTGGGCTTCATCGGAGAGTGCGAGTAGTCCGGGATCAGCTCCGCGGCAGAGCGAGAACGCGCTTGAACGCCGCGTCGGCCGCGGCATCGACGATCTGACGATCCGGGTTCGCGTCGTACCACGCCAGGATCTCGTGCGCTCCCTTATCGAAGGTGACCGTGGTGCGGAACTCGGGCACGAGGCCCTTCACCTTGCTGTTGTCGAAGACCATCGAGTGCGCCTTGTCGCCCAGCAGGCCATCACCCCACGCGGGGTGCACCGCCGCGATCGTGTCGGACGCGACGTGCACGAGCTCGGGATCGACGCCGGCCGCCGCTCCGAGCCATCGATAGATCTGATCCCACGTCGGCGCGTGATCACCCGTGATGTGGAACGCGTCGCCCACGGCGGCAGGATGGCCGAGGAGACCCACGAACCCCACCGCGAAATCCCGAGTGTGCGTGATGGTCCACAGACTGGACCCGTCGCCGTGCACCACGACCGGCTTGCCCGCGCGCATCCGGGCGATGTCGGTCCATCCGCCGAGCGTCGGCACCGAGGTCGCGTCGTAGGTGTGCGACGGCCGCACGATCGTCACGGGGAACCCGCGTTCCCGGTAGGCCGAGACGAGCAGGTCCTCGCAGGCGATCTTGTCTCGCGAGTACTGCCAGTGCGGATTGCGCAGCGGCGTGGACTCGGTGACCGGAAGACGTGACGGCGGCGTCTGGTACGCCGACGCCGAGCTGATGAACACGTACTGCCCGACCCGGCCCTCGAAGAGATCGATGCCAGACTGCACCTGATCCGGCGTGAAGGACAGGAAATCCGCCACGACGTCGAAGTCCTCCCCGGCAGCGTCCAGCGCCGCCCGGGTCGCCTCCGGATCCCTGATGTCGGCGACGATCGACCGGGCACCGTCGGGCAGCGGACGGATGCCGGTGGTCCCGCGGTTGAGCACCGTGACGTCGTGGCCGAGGTCGAGGGCGTGCGACACGCTGGCGGAGCTGATGATCCCCGTGCCGCCGATGAACAGGATCCGTTGTGGGCTCATGAGGTCAGTCTGCCAGGAGCGCCGTGCGGAGAACCACTCGCTTCAACGAAAAAACCCCCGCTCACGCGAGGGTTCTCATCTTGCTGGGGTACCTGGACTCGAACCAAGAATAACGGAACCAGAAACCGTCGTGTTGCCAATTACACCATACCCCAAGGGCGAAACCGGAGCCTCGCACCGAGAATCAAGCCTACCGGAGCAGGGGCAGAACGCCAAAACGCCCCGTGTCTCCCGCGCCCCGGGCGCGTCGCGCGCGACATGTCATGCCGACGCTTCCGCGTCCGCGCGCTGACGAGCCCGGAAGTTCGCCGCCTTCACCCGGTTGCCGCAGGTCTTCATGGCGCACCACTCGCGGCGATGACCGCGAGACCGATCGAGATACACCTGAGTGCACTCGGGGCGAGCGCACTCGCGCAGCAGCGCCGCATCCTCTCCTCCGACGATCTCGACGGCCTGGCGAGCCAGGGACGACAGCCCTTGGGCGACGGTTCCCGATCGCCGCACGATGCCGTCGAGCCGCACGCCGATCGGCATCCCCTCGGCGAAGCCGTTCACGATCTCTCTCGCCGGGCCGGGAATCGCATCACCTCGCCGTCGAGCGCTCACGAGGTCGTAGACGGCCTCACGCAGGGCGATGGCCGCCTCGAGGTCGCCGGTCGCAACGTCCGGAGCATCGTGGACCAGCCCGGATTCCTCGAACCATGCCGTGAGCGCGGCATCCGAGTCGAGCTTCTCCGTGGGCGACGCGTTGCGGCGCGCGCGCAGCGTTCCGACGAAGTCGAGGGCGGGCGTTCCGCAGGGAAAGGCGTGCATAGCGTAACCATTCTGGCGGGTCACAAGAAATTGTGCAATCCGGAATAACCTGCTTGACAAGTTACGTTGAGTTGAGCAAGAGTCGTAACCGCTTCAACAAGTTACGCAGATCACCCACACGAACAGGCTCATCATGGAACTCACACTCGAGATCGTCGTCCTCCCCGTCTCCGACGTCGATCGCAGCAAGGCCTTCTACACGCGTCTCGGCTTCCGCCTCGACGCGGACTTCACCACCGATCGCGGTCTGCGCGTCGTCCAGGTGACGCCTCCGGGAAAGGGAACGGCGTCGATCATCTTCGGCGAGAATCTGACGGATGCCGCTCCTGGCTCGGTGCGCGGACTGCACCTCGTCACCCCCGACCTCGAAGCGGCCCGTGCCGAACTCGTCGCCGGCGGCGCAGACGTCTCGGAGATATGGCACGACGCCGACGGGATCTTCCACTGGGCAGGCGATCGGAACCGTCTTCCGGGCGCGAACACCCAGCACGACAGCTACTCGTCGTACGTCTCCTTCGAAGACCCCGACGGGAACGAGTGGATCATCCAGCAGATCGTCGATCGCCTCCCCGGGCGTTGATCACCGAAGCCGGGAACACCATGGATGAGACGACGCGCATCCTCCAGGACCTTCTCACGCGCGCGGCCGCGGCGCACGGCGTGCACGAGCAGGAGGACCTCGGCGGGATCCACGACGAGCAGTGGCCGCAGTGGTACGCGGCCCACATGAGCGCAGCGCTCGTGGAGCGAGGGCTCCGCCTCGTCGCGGACGACGCGAGCCGAGAGGACCCGGGACTCGGGGACTCAGCTCGCGAGGAACTCGGCGAGCCCCCGCAGACGGCGCAATGACTCGTCCTTCCCGAGCAGCTCCATCGACTCGAAGAGCGGCGGCGAGACCCGACGACCGGTGATCGCGACACGCGGCGGACCGTAGGCGACACGCGGCTTGAGCTCCAGCGTCTCGACCAGCGCGTGGGCGAGGGCATCCTGGATCTTCTCCGGGGTGAACTCGCTCACCGGCTCGAGCGCGGCGACGCAGGCCTCGAGCACCTCGGCGGCGTTCGCCGGCAGACCCTTGAGCGCATCGGCGTCGTACGAGACGTCATCCGCGAACAGGAAGCCGACCATGCCGGGCACCTCGCCGAGCAGCTGCACGCGCTCCTGCACCAGCGGCGCGACACGGAAGGCCGTGACGAGCTGCTCGCGGGTCGGCTCGTCGAAGAGGCCGGCGGCCGCCAGATACGGGATCGTGCGCTCGGCGAAATCCTTCTCCGCCAGCGTGCGGATGTGGTCGCCGTTGATGGACTCGGCCTTCTTCTGATCGAAGCGTGCCGGGTTCGGGTTGACGTTCTCGACGTCGAAGGCGGCGGTGAACTCCTCCAGGGAGAAGACGTCGCGATCGTGCCCGATCGACCAGCCGAGCAGGGCCAGGTAGTTGAGCAGGCCCTCCGGGATGAAGCCGCGATCGCGGTGCAGGAACAGGTCGGCCTGCGGGTCGCGCTTCGAGAGCTTCTTGTTGCCGGTCTCCCCCAGCACGAGAGGCATGTGCGCGAAGCGCGGCACGAATGTCGTGACGCCCGCCTCGATGAGCGCCGCGTAGAGCGACAGCTGGCGTGCGGTCGACGGCATGAGGTCCTCGCCGCGCAGGACGTGCGTGATCCCCATCAGGGCGTCGTCCACCGGGTTCACGAACGTGTAGAGCGGGATGCCGTTCGGCCGCACGACGACGAAGTCGGGGAAGGACCCCGCCGGGAAGGTGACCTCGCCGCGGATGAGGTCGACGTAGGTCAGGTCCTCGTCGGGAACGCGCAGGCGCAGAGCGGGCTGGCGGCCCTCGGCGCGGAACGCCTCCTTCTGCTCGTCGGTGAGGTCGCGATCGAAGTTGTCGTAGCCGAGCTGCTTCGCCCGGCCGTTCGCCTCGTTGCGGGCGTCGATCTCCTCCGCGTTCGAGAAGCTCTCGTAGAGGGCGCCCGAGGCGAGGAGCTTGTCGATGACGCCGCGGTAGATGTCGTGCCGCTCCGACTGGCGGTACGGCGCGTGCGGTCCGCCGACCTCGACACCCTCGTCCCAGTCGATCTTGAGCCAGGTGAGCGCGTCGAGCAGCTGGCGGTAGCTCTCCTCGCTGTCACGCGCAGCATCGGTGTCCTCGATGCGGAACACCATCTTGCCGCCGTTATGACGCGCGTACGCCCAGTTGAAGAGGGCGGTGCGCACGAGGCCGACATGCGGCAGGCCGGTCGGCGAAGGGCAGAAGCGGACGCGGACGTCGGCACCACGTGCAGTCGTGGTGAGGGGGTGAGGGGTAGCCATAGCCCTTCGATTCTAGTTGGCGATGCCCGGCTCTCCGACGGCTCGACCGGTGTGCCGGGGCGACGTATCGGGACACTCCGAGTAACAGACGCTCACCCCCGGTAATCCGGGGCGCGAGATCCGCGACCGGCTCCTATCGTTGCGGCACACGTTCCCCACAGGAAGGCACACCATGACCATCGCAGACGCAGTGACCACAGGCCTCGGAGACCGCTGGCGCGAGGCCGCACCCCCGCGGACGAGCATCGAGTGGCTCGATCGCGCTCAGGAGGTCGCCGACATCCTGTCGGTCGACGCCGTCGAACGCGATCGCACCAACGCCGCCCCGCACCTGGAGGTGCAGCTGCTCAAGGACTCCGGACTCGTCACGCTGCTCGGCCCTGTCGCGCACGGCGGTGCCGGCGAGAGCTGGGAGACGGCCTACAAGGTCATCCGGACCGTCGCACGCGGCGACGGATCGATCGGACAGGTGCTCGGGTACCACTACCTCTGGGCGTGGGCGGCCCGGCTGGTCGCGACGGACGAGCAGATCGCCGCCGTCGAGGAGCTCTACACCGTGAACCGCTTCCTCTTCGGCGGTGCGGTCAATCCTCGCGATTCCGACCTGGTGATCCGCGAAGAGGGCGACGACCTCGTCTTCTCCGGGACCAAGTCGTTCTCCACCGGCGGCCGCGTCTCGGACCTCACGGTCCTCGAAGGAGTCCTCGAGGGCACGGACACCCACATCTTCGCCATCGTGCCGACCGCGCAGGAGGGCATCGTCTTCGCCGGCGACTGGGACAACCTGGGTCAGCGGCTCACGGAGTCCGGATCGGTCGCGATCCGCGACGTGCGGGTGCCCTGGGCCTCCGCCGCCGGGTTCGTGGGCAAGGTCTTCCAGCCGCTCACGTACAACACGTTGAACGTGCCCGCGATCCAGCTCGTGTTCGCGAACTTCTACCTCGGCATCGCGCAGGGCGCGCTCGAGACGGCCTCGGCCTACACCCGCACGACCACCCGGGCATGGCCGTACGGCGGCGACGACAAGCAGCGCGCCACCGACGAGTGGTATCTGCTCGAGGGCTACGGGACGCTGGCATCCAAGCTCTGGGCGGACGAGGCCCTGCTGGATGCCGTGGGCGCGGAGATCAGCGCGGTCCTGCACGCCCCGCGCGAGGAGCTCACGGCGCGCCGGCGCGGCGAGATCGCGGTGCGGATCGCGGCGGGCAAGCTGCGGATCGTCGATGACGGTCTCGAGGTCGCCACGAAGGTCTTCGAGCTCACCGGTGCCCGCGCGTCGGCGAACTCCGTCGGGCTCGACATCTTCTGGCGGAACCTCCGCACGCACAGCCTGCACGACCCGATCGCCTACAAGAAGCGCGAGGTGGGCGACTACGTGCTGCGCGGCGAGGTGCCGGAGCCGACCTGGTACACGTGAGCTGCGTCGCGGGATCTCAGCGGGACGACGTGCGCCCGAGCGGCGAGAGCACCACGATCGCGACCACCAGGACGGATGCCGCGACGCCGAGCCCCGCGTACTGGAAGTTCGAGAGGACGACACCCGCGAGCACGGATCCGGCCGCGGCGGAGAGGCTCATGAGCGAGTCGCTGCGCCCCTGCCGGCGCGTGCGGACGTCCGGTGCCGATGCCTCGGTCAGGAGTGCGGCGCCGGCCACGGTCGCCGCACTCCAGCCGAGTCCGAGCAGGATCAGCGCGACGATCACGCCCCATTGCTCGGTTCCGGAGAAGATCGCGAAGGCCAGCGCGCCGGCGAGCAGGACCTGGCCGAGCAGCACGACCCGGAGCCGGCCCCAGCGGTCGGCCAGCACACCGAAGACCGGCGAGAGCGCGTACATGCCGCCGACGTGCAGCGCGATGGTGATGCCGACGAGAGCCGAGACGTCTGCGGGCGTCGGAGCCATCCCGTGGGCACCGTGCGCCATGTGCGAGAGGTGCACGGGAGTCATCGCCATGACGGACGCCATCACGACATGGGACCCCGCGACCGCGAAGATGGCGTACCTCGCCACCACCGGTCGGTCGGCCACGATCGCGCCGGTGGTGGCGGCCGCCGCCTTCGCGAGTCGCTGGGCCGCCAGCAGCGGGTCGGGGCGCAGTGCGACGACGTACAGGATCAGCGCCGCGCACTGCGCGACGAAGGAGAACACGTAGGACCCGGTCTGCGGCGGCATCCCGATCGCCTGCCCGACGATCTCGCCCGGCGCCAGCAGCAGCGGTCCCGCGACTCCCCCGATGGTGGTCGACCAGACGACGATCGAGAGGTCCCGACCGCGATGCTGCGGAGCGGCGAGGTCGGTCGCCGCGAACCTCGACTGCAGGTTGCCTGCGTTGCCGGCGCCGATCATCAGGATCCCCGCCAGCAGCAGCGGGAACACCCGGAGCGACGCGGCGAGGATCACCACCGCGATGCCCACGAGGGCGAACAGGTTCCCCAGGGTGAGGGCGCGCCGACGCCCGACCCGTGCAGCCAGCCGAGCGAGAGGGATGGCGCAGACCGCCGCGCCGAGTGTCACCGACGCGGTCGCGAGACCGGAGAGCGCATCGCTGCCCGAGATGTCCGCGGCGAGCAGAGCGCCCAGCGACACCGTGGCACCGAATGCGATCCCGCCGAGCACCTGCCCGAACGACAGCACGAGCACGGTGCGCCGCTGCACGGCGGACTGCTCGGCCGCCGTCAGGGCGACGTCGGTCATGACGCGGGTGCGGCGTCGCGTGCGCTGTTGCGGAGGATCCCCAGACCTGTGATCTCGACCTCGACGACGTCGCCGGCGCCGAACTCGCCCACGCCGGCCGGGGTGCCGGTCATGATGACGTCACCGGGAAGAAGCGTGAAAACGGCGGAGGCGTACTCGATGATCGCCGGGACCGAATGGATCATGTCGGTGAGCGGCGCCTGCTGGCGCACCTCGCCGTTCACGCGGGTCTCGATGCTCGCGGATGCCGGATCGAAGTCCGTCTCGATGACCGGACCCAGCGGACAGAACGTGTCGAAGCCCTTCGCGCGCGACCACTGGCCGTCCTTGCGCTGCAGATCGCGCGCGGTCACGTCGTTGCCGATCGTGTAGCCGAGCACGTAGTCGAGCGCGTTCTCGGTCTTGACGTTCTTCGCGATCTTGCCGATCACGACCACCAGCTCGCCCTCGTACTCGGTGCGCTCGGACAGGGTCGGCCGCACGATCGCGTCGCCCGGCCCGATCACCGCGGTGTTCGGCTTAAGGAAGAGGAGCGGCTCCTCGGGAGCCACTCCCCCCATCTCGGCGGCGTGATCGTGATAGTTCTTGCCCACGCAGACGACCTTGGACCGCGGGATCACCGGGGCGAGGAGCGCAGCATCCGCCAGCGGCACGCGCGCACCCGTCGTCTCGTATCCCGAGAACATCGGGTCTCCGGCGAGCACGACGAGGTCGGTCCCGTCGATGATTCCGTACATGATGGCGTCGTCGTGGCTGAACCGGGCGATCTTCATGGTTCCAGCCTAGCGAGCGCGCTCCCCCTCAGGCGTCGAGGCGGAGCAGCCAGCCGTGCCGGTCCTCGCGACGACCGTACTGGATGTCGGTGAGCTCCTCGCGCAGCGACAGGGCCAGCTCGCCCAGGGGCTGCGGCTCGTCGAAGCCGTCGCCGACCAGCGCGCCGATCGGAGTCACGACCGCGGCCGTGCCGCACGCGAACACCTCGACGATGTCGCCCGATGCCACGCCCTCGCGCCACTCGTCGATCGAGATCGGCCGCTTCTCCACCGTGTACCCGCGGTCCTCCGCCAGCTGCAGCAGCGAGTCGCGGGTGATGCCCTCGAGGATGCTGTCGGACTCGGGCGTGACCACGCGGCCGTCCTTGAAGACGAACACGACGTTCATGCCGCCGAGCTCCTCGACGTTGCGGTGCTCGTTGAGGAAGACGACCTGGTCGCAGCCCTTCGCGCTGGCCTCGCTCTGCGCCAGCAGGCTCGACGCGTAGTTGCCTCCGGTCTTCGCCTTGCCGGTGCCGCCCTTGCCCGCGCGGGCGTAGTCCTCGGACAGCCAGATGCGCACGGGCTTCACGCCGCCGGAGAAGTAGGCGCCGGCGGGGCTCGCGATCACGTAGTACGCGACCTTCTGCGCCGCACGGACGCCGAGGAAGGCCTCCTTGGCGAACATGAACGGGCGCAGGTACAGACTCTGGTCGGCGCCCGACGGCACCCAGTGCCCGTCGACCTTGACGAGCTCGCGCAGCGACTGGATGAAGTACTCGGTCGGCAGCTCCGGCAGCGCCAGGCGCCGGGCGCTGGCCTGCATCCGCGCCGCGTTGCGGTCGGGGCGGAACGTGTGGATGGATCCGTCCTCGTGACGGTAGGCCTTGATGCCCTCGAAGATCTCCTGGGCGTAGTGCAGGACGGATGCCGCGGGGTCGAGCGCGATCGGCCCGTACGGCTGCACGCGCGGCCGGTGCCAGCCGCCCTTGGCGGACCAGCAGATGTCGACCATGTGGTCGGTGAAGACGACGCCGAACCCCGGGTTCTCGTGGACCTCGGCCACTCGCCCCGGCGAAGCCGCGGTCAGGTTCTTCGTCACCGCGAACTCCAGTGGAGCCACGGTCGCCTCAGCATCGATGGTCGTCATCTCGTCATCCATTCCTCGTGGGTGGGCGCATCGTCGCGCCCTCTCAGCCTACGCCTGAAGGTCAGAGCCGCGCGGCGATCGCGGAGCCGATCTCCGCCGTCGTGCGAGCCGCGCTGCGGGCGGCGATATCAGCCTCGACCGCCGCGCTCACGCGCGCGGATTCGTCGACGAGGCCGAGGTGGTCGAGCAGCAGCGCGACCGAGAGGATCGCGGCCGTCGGATCGGCCTTCTGCTGTCCGGCGATGTCCGGAGCGGAGCCGTGCACGGGCTCGAACATCGAGGGGAACGCGCCGTCCGGGTTGATGTTCCCGGATGCCGCCAGGCCGATGCCGCCCGTGACGGCGCCGGCGAGGTCGGTGAGGATGTCGCCGAAGAGGTTGTCGGTGACGATGACGTCGAATCGCGAAGGGTCGGTCACCAGGAAGATCGTCGCGGCGTCGACGTGCAGGTAGTCGACGGACACGTCGGGGTGGGAGGCGGCGACCTCGTTCACGACCCGCTGCCAGATCGCGCCGGCGTGCACGAGCACGTTCGTCTTGTGCACCAGGGTGATCTTCTTGCCGCGCCGCTCGGCCAGCTCGAACGCGTAGCGCACGACGCGCTCGACACCGAACGCGGTGTTCACGGAGGTCTCGTTGGCGACCTCCTGCGGCGTGCCCTTGCGGATCGCGCCGCCGTTGCCCACATAGGGGCCCTCGGTGCCTTCGCGGACCACGACGAAGTCGATCTCGCCCGGGTTCGACAGCGGACCCGGCGCACCCGTGAAGAGCTTCGACGGCCGCAGGTTCACGTAGTGATCGAGCGTGAAGCGGAGCTTGAGGAGGAGTCCGCGCTCGATGTTCGCGTCCTTGAGCCGGGGGTCCCCCGGCGTGCCGCCGACCGCTCCGAGGAGGATGGCGTCGTGTGCGGCGATGGCCTCGAGGTCGTCGTCGGTGAGCGTGTCGCCGGTCTCGAGGAAGCGCGCGGCCCCGAGCGAGAAGCGGGTCTTGTCGAAGACCACGTCGCTCTGCGCGGTGACCGCTTCGAGGACCTTCTCGGCCTCGGCGACGACCTCGGGACCGATGCCGTCACCGGGGATGACGGCCAGCTTCACGACACGCGACATGACACTCCTTGCACCGGGATGAGCCGGTCACGCTCTCCGCTCGTGGAGCGGACCGGTCATCCCAGCGTAGTGCTCAGTGCGAGGGGGCTTTGCGCAGTGTGACGGCGGCGATCACGCCCGCGAGGACGACGAGGCCCGCGCCGATCAGAGACGTCACCATCACGCCGGAGCCGAACGCCGCGGCAGCGGCGTTCCAGAGCGCGTCGCCGAGTGCCGCCGGGAGGTCGCGCGCCGCGGTGTAGGCACCGGCGAGCGTCTCGCGCGCGGCGTGCGCCACCTCCGCGGGCAGCCCCTCCGGCAGCGCGAGCGCTCCGCGGTAGAACGCCGTGATGATGCCGCCGAGGATCGCTGTGCCGAGCACGGCTCCGAGCTCGTAGGCCGTCTCGGACACCGCACTCGCGGCTCCGGCCTTCTCGGCCGGGGCGCTCGACAGGATCAGCTCGTTGGAGATCGTCTCCGCGGCGCCGATGCCGATCCCGAGCACGACGAACGCGATGATCAGCGGCGCGACGCCGTGCGCGTGGGTCGTGAAGGCGACGATGAGGTAGCCGGCCACCGAGAACAGCAGCGCGCTCGGCACGAGCACGTGCGGCGGGACACGGCGCGAGATCGGCACGACCGTGAGACCGGCCACGATCATCGCCGCCATGCCGGGCACCAGCGCGATGCCGGCGAGCATCGGCGACAGACCGAGCACCAGCTGCAGATGTTGGGAGACGAAGTAGAGGAAGCCGACCAGGGCGACGACACTGAGCAGGTTCACGAGGATGGCCCCCGAGAACGTCCCGCGCCGGAACAGCGCCATGTCGAGCATGGGCACCGTCGAACGGTTCTGCCGGCGGACGAACAGCACGCCCATCGCGATGCCGAGCAGCGCCCATCCGCCCGCGACGAGCGACGGCCCATCGACGGCCAGCGACTTGATGGCGTAGACGACGGGGATCATCGCGGCCATCGACAGCACGATGCTGACAGGGTCGATGCGTCCCGGGTTCGGGTCACGGCTCTCCGGTACCAGGAGGGGCCCGCAGATCAGCAGCGGGATGAGGACGGGCACCGCGATGAGGAAGACCGACCCCCAGGCGAAGTGCTCGAGCAGGAACCCGCCGACGATCGGACCGAGCGCCGCACCGGCCGAGAAGGCCGAGGCCCAGACCGCGATCGCCATGCGGCGCTGGTCCCGGTTCTGGAAGATCGAGCGCAGCAGCGAGAGGGTCGACGGCATGAGCATCGCACCGAAGAAACCGAGCAGCGCCCTGGCCGCGATCAGCAGCCCCGCGGTCGGCGCGAACGCGGCCAGTGCCGAGACGGCGGCGAAGCCGACGGCACCGATCAGCAGCATGCGACGCCGGCCGAACCGGTCGCCGAGGGTGCCCATCGTCACGAGGAGACCGGCGAGCACCAGCGGGTAGACGTCGATGATCCACAGCTGCTCGGCACCGGAGGGCGCGAGCGCGATGGAGATCTCGGGGAGCGCGAAGCTCAGCACCGTGTTGTCCACCGAGACGAGCAGCACCGGCAGCATGAGGACGACGAGCGCCGCCCAGCCGCGGGCCCCGACACGGGGAGCATCCGTCTCTGTCGTCGGGATCGACGCAGTACGGGTCATGGAACACCTCTCAGGATCTTGGCGGCCTCGTTAGTGAACCGTCCAGCTGGTATAGTAACAGATATGCCCCGCCCTCCCCTCGCACGTGAGAAGGTGCTCGACGCCTTCGAGTCCATCGTCATCGCCGACGGCGAGCGGGCGGCGACGCTCGACGCCACGGCCAGAGCAGCCGGTGTCTCCAAAGGCGGGCTGCTCTACCACTTCGGGTCGAAGGAAGAGCTCGCGGCCGGGCTCCTGGAGCGGCTCGACACGCTGACCACCGCAGACCTCGAGGTCATGGCGGCAGCCGAGGAGGGGCCGGTCGCCTACTACATCCGCACCTCGGTCATGGAGGACGACGCCCTCGATCGCGCACTGATCGCCGCGTCGCGTCTCGCCCAGGGCGGCTCGGTCGCCGCGGCGGAGGGCCTGCGCAACAACCGGCGCCGCTGGGAGGACGCGATCCGTCCGCATGTGCGCGACCGGACGAGCCTCGACCTCGTGATGCTGCTCAGCGACGGCCTCTACTTCAACAACTCGCTCGACGTGCACGGGCCGGAGCGCCTCGTTCCCCATCACGACGAGCTCGCGGCCCTCATCGCCCTGGTCCTGAAGACCACCTCGTAGACCCGAGCCGCTGAACGCGATGAAGGCGGAGAGGCTCTCGCCTCCCCGCCCTCATCGCACGGTGATTCAGACCTCGGTGATCTCGATCTGACGGAACAGGTCGGCGTCGATCGCGGCGCTGACGTCTTCCAGCAGCTCCTCGGAAACCGGCGAGTCGAGCGTCAGCACGCTGAGCGCCTGCGCGCCGGCCGCCTGACGAGCGATCTGCATTCCGGCGATGTTGATGCCCGCTTCGCCGAACTTCTGGCCGTACACCGCGACGATGCCGGGGCGGTCGGTGTAGAGCATGACGACGTGGTGCTTCTCGATCGGCAGCTCGAGAGTGTGGTCGTTGATCCCGACCAGCTTCTCGGCCTGCTTCGGACCGGTGAGCGTTCCGGAGACCGAGAGCTGCGAGCCGTCGGAGAGCGCACCGCTGAGCGTGATCACGTTGCGGTACTCGTCGCTCACGTCGTCCTTGAGCAGACGCACCGCGATGCCGCGCTGCTCGGCGAGCAGAGGCGCGTTCACGTAGGACACGGTCTCGCTCACGATGTTCGTGAAGACGCCCTTGAGGGCGGCGAGCTTGAGCACGCTCACGTCGTAGTCGTTGAGCTCGCCGTGCACCTCGACGTCGAGGCTCGTGAGCGGCGAGGTCGCGAGCGACGCGAAGATCTGGCCGAGCTTCTCGACGAGCGAGATGCCGGGGCGGACGTACGGGTCGATGACGCCGCCGGCGACGTTGACGGCATCCGGCACGAGGTCTCCCCCGAGCGCGAGCCGCACGGACTTGGCGACCGAGACGCCCGCCTTCTCCTGCGCCTCTTCCGTGCTCGCTCCGAGGTGGGGAGTGACGACGACGTTCGGCAGGTCGAGCAGCGGCCGCGCCGATCCTCCCTCTGCGGGCGGCTCGGAGGTGAAGACATCGAGTCCGGCACCGGCGATCTCGCCGGCGACGAGCGCCTCGTGCAGAGCCTCCTCGTCGATGAGGCCACCACGCGCGACGTTCACGACGAACGCCGTCGGCTTCATCGCGGCGAACTGCTCCGCGCCGATCATGCCGGTGGTCTCCGGCGTCTTCGGCATGTGGATCGTGAGGAAGTCCGCCTCGGCCACGAGGTCGTCCAGCGACAGCAGCTGCACACCGAGCTGCTGCGCGCGGGCGGAGGTGACATAGGGGTCGTAGGCGACGACGCGCATGTCGAACGCGGCGAGGCGCGCGGCGACGAGCGCCCCGATCCGGCCGAGGCCGACGATGCCGACGGTCTTCTCGAAGAGCTCGGCGCCGGTGAACGAGCTGCGCTTCCACTGCCCGGCGGCGAGCGATGCGTGCGCAGCCGGAATGCGGCGGGCGAGGCTGAGGATGTGCCCGACCGTGAGCTCGGCGGCCGAGACGATGTTGGACGTGGGCGCGTTCACGACCATGACACCGGCAGCCGTGGCGGCCTTGATGTCGACGTTGTCGAGCCCGACGCCGGCACGGGCGACGACCTTCAGCTTCGGCGCGTGCGCCAGGGCCTCTTCGTCGATGCGGGTGGCCGAGCGGATGAGCACCGCGTCCGCCTCGGCCAGCGAGGCGAAGAGCGCCTCGCGGTCGGTGCCGTCGACGTCACGGACGTCGAAGTCGGGGCCCAGAGCCTCGATCGTGGCGGGAGAGAGCACTTCGGCGATGAGCACAACGGGCTTCGGCACAGAGAATCCTTCGGGGCAGCGCGACAGGCGGGAGGGGCCGATGCGCCGCACACCATGGGGGCGCGATCACCTCAACTGTACCCGAGCGCTCGCGACGCTCCGTGCGTGTGACGCTCAGGCGCTGGGCAGGGTCAGGCTCAACGCGATCAGGCTCATCCAGAAGACGGCGACGATCCCGAGCCCTGCCAGCAGGGACAGGGCCAACTCCCCCACACGACGTCGCCGGCCGATGAGGAACGCGAAGACGAAGACGATCACGGGGAAGACCACCCCGAACAGCAGCGTGATCCAGCCGGTTCCGGTCAGGCCGGTCCGCGCCATGTTGATCAGATGCGCGACCGCGTTCCAGACCGCGTAAGCGTAGAGGAGTCCCGCGAAGCCGAGGACGACCCCGACGAGCCAGCGCGGGGAACCGGCCGCGATGGGTGCGCTGTGCGCATCGGTCATGATCCGATCACCCCCACGGTGACGAAGGGCCAGGGCACGAGGAGGACGACGCCGGCGAGGAGGAAAGCGACTCTGACCCAGGCCGCTCTCCCCCGCGTCAGCACCCACGTCGCCAGGAACCAGAGGGCGGGGGCGGCGATGGCGAGCACGAACCACGGCAGGAACATCGCATCGTCGACGAGGAACGAGGCGAGCGGCTTGAGCCGCAGCCCGCCGACCACCCAGCCGATCGTGTACAGCAGGTAGACGCCGCCGACGACGCCGAGGATGAGGAGCATCGCCGTGCTCAGCCCGGCGCGCTCCGGCTCCTCCGCCGGCGTGACGGATCCGTCGTCCTCGATCCGGCCGACGTCGGCGCTGCCCTTCCCCACGGCGTTCCATCCGCGCGGCAGCGCCGGATCCTCGGGCGTCCGCGCCTCGTCGCCGTCCCAGCGGAGGGCGTCGTCGGAATCGGAAGTCATGTCCCCAGAGTAGGACACGCGGTCCACTATGCTCGGGGGCATCGGGCCGCGGAGGCCTTCGGCAGGGGGAAAGGACCGCTGTGGCTGAGAAGAAGAAGGTCGATCGCACGGAGCAGGTCGCGACGAACGCCGGCACCGGAGAACCCCCCGCTGGCTGGGTGCCGACGGCTGCCGCCAAGCAGAAGGCGACGACATTCCGCTGGATCGCCGGGGTCCTCTGGGCGATCGCGATCGCGGGCGAGGCGGTCGGCATCTTCTGGCTGCTCCGTCAGCGGGTCTTCGTCGGCGAGGACGGCACGCTCGTGCGCGACCCCGACACGGGCCTCCTCCAGGAGCAGGGCGTCACGGCGCAGTTCCCGCAGTGGGCGTTCATCGCCCTCCTCGTCCTGCTCGTCGTCATCGCCGCACTGTCGATCACCGGCTCGGTGCTCTGGAAGAAGGCGAACCGCCTGGACCCTGCGCGCAAGTCCGAGACGGTCAGGTTCTTCGTCCAGAACCAGCTCGGAGCGATCATCGCCATCGTGGCGTTCCTCCCGCTCATCATCCTGATCTTCCTGAACAAGGACATGGACAAGGGGCAGAAGACGACGGCGGGCATCGTCGGCATCGCCCTCGCGGCGCTCGCGGTCGTCCTGGGCATCGACTTCAACCCGCCGTCCGTCGAGCAGTACACCGCGGATCAGTCCGCCGTGATCCAGCTCCTCGGCCAGGACGAGGTCGTCTGGGTCGACGGAGGAGCGGTCTACCACGTCTGCGACCAGGTGTCCGCGATCCAGACGGGCAGCGAGATCCGCACCGGAACCACGGCCGAGGCCGTCGAGGCCGGCAAGATCCGCCTCACGCTGCAGTTCGCCTCCGAGCTCCGCGCCTGCGACCTGGCCGTACCGGAGAACGCCGACGAGATCACCGAGGCCCTCCGCGCGATCCAGGCGGGGCAGGTCGACACGCTGCTGCCCGCTCCGGTCTGGGCCGATCCCGCCGACGCCCCGATCCAGGTCGAGGAGGCGCCGGCCGAGTGACGGCCGGCTGAGCGGCGTCACTCGGCGACGACGGCGTCGACCAGTCGCTCTTCGGCCGAGGAGAGATGCGCGGCGAGGAGTGCGGCGGCACGGTCGCCCTCGCCTGCGGCGACCGCTTCGAGCATCTCCGCGTGCTGGGCGGCGATCACCGCGGCGTCCAGCAGGCGGCGGCCCTGCACCTGCGCCATGCAGAGTCGCGCCTCGTCGAGGACGCTGCGATACATCCGTGCCGTCCGCTCGCTGCCGAGCGCGTCGATGAGAGCGGTGTGGAATCGCAGATCGGGGTCGACGGTCGCCGCATCGGGACCGGGCGGCATCGCCAGGATCTCGGCGTTCGCCTCGACCGCCGACGCGGGCACGGCGCGGGTGATCGCCAGTTCGCGGAGCGCGGCGCTCTCCAGTCGGGACCGCGTGCGGTAGACGTCGCGAACGGTCTCCGGATCGATTCCCACGACGCGTGCCGAGCGGTGCGCCGTGCGCACCAGCAGACCGGTGGCGACCAGCTGCTCGATCGCCGCCTTCGCGCTGGGCCTCGCCACGCCGAACGTCTGGGACACCGCAGCCTCGGTGAGCGGCTCGCCGGAGCGGATGTCACCGCTCAGGATGCGCTCGCGGAGTCGGCGGGTGACGGCGTCGACCACGCCGACGATTCCCAGTGCAGCGTCCGTCGTCATCCGAGCAGTCTATCCAGACCTCCGCGAGTCAGTACACTTGTCAGACAATCCTTCGAGCGGAGCAGAGGAGCACCGTGACGACCACACTCGTAGAACCGCTGGACCCCGCCCTGCTCGGGTCGTCGACCGAGGTCCACTCCCGTTCGATCGATCGATTCGCGCGAGCGCACGATGCCTCGCACTACCTCCTGATCCCCGACGCCGTCCTCTCCCCCGCGGATGCCGAGGGCGTCGCCCGGGCGTTCGGCGCCGTCCGTGCCGCCGGTCGGTCGATGACGTTCCGCTCCGGCGGCACGAGCCTCTCCGGGCAGGGCGTGAGCGGCGACATCCTCGTCGACACCCGCAGTCACTTCCGCGAGATCGTCGTCGAGGACGGTGGCGCATCGGTGCGCGTGGGACCGGGCGCCACCGTCCGCCAGGTCAACACGCGACTCGCGCGCTATCGCCGCAAGCTCGGCCCCGACCCCGCCAGCGAGATCGCGTGCACCATCGGCGGCGTGGTCGCCAACAACTCCAGCGGCATGGCCTGCGGCATCACCGAGAACTCGTACCAGACGATCGAGTCGATGCGGATCGTCCTCCCGAGCGGCACGATCCTCGACACCGGCGATCCTGAGGCGGGCGCCCTGCTCCGCGCCGCCGAACCCGCTGTCGTCGACGGGCTGCTGGCACTCCGGGAGCGGCTCCTCGCCTCGCCGGAGCACGTCGCGTTCCTCCGGCAGCAGTTCTCCATGAAGAACACGATGGGCTACGGGCTCAACGCCCTCCTCGACTTCGACGACCCGGTGCGGATCCTCGAGCACCTCATCATCGGCTCGGAGGGCACTCTCGCCTTCGTCGCCGAAGCCCGTTTCCGGACGATCGAGATCCGGCCCGCGATCGCCACCGGATTGCTGGTGTTCGAGACGCTCTCGGCCGCGATGACGGCGCTGCCCGCTCTCGCGGAGCTCGGCCTCGCCACGATCGAGCTGCTGGACGCCGCATCGCTGCGGGTCGCGCAGAGCCTGAGCGATGTGCCGGCCACGATCGCCGAGATCGATGTGCAGGGGCACGCCGCTCTCCTCGTCGAGGTCCACGCCTCCGACGACGCCGGGCTCGCGGCGGCGAGCATCTCAGCGCAGTCCCATTTCGAGTCGCTGCCGCTGGCCATCGCGCCGCGTCTCACGACGGATGCCGCGGAGCGGGCAGCGCTCTGGCACGTCAGGAAGGGCCTGTACACCGCCGTCGCCGGCGCGCGTCCCTCCGGCACGACCGCGCTCCTCGAGGACATCGTCGTGCCGGTCCCCCGCCTGCTCGCCACCTGCGAGCGGCTCATCGAGCTCTTCGCGGAGCACGGGTACGAAGGGTCCGTCATCTTCGGTCACGCGAAGGACGGGAACGTGCACTTCCTGCTCAACGAGCGCTTCGACGACCCCGCGAGCGTCGCGCGCTACCGGCGCTTCACCGACGATCTGGTCGCCCTGGTGCTGTCGCAGCAGGGATCGCTCAAGGCCGAGCACGGCACCGGACGCATCATGGCCCCGTTCGTGCGGCGCCAATACGGCGACGCGCTGACCGACATGATGTGGGAGATCAAGAGGCTCCTCGATCCCGACCTCATCCTCAACCCCGGCGTGGTCCTCTCCGACGACCCCGACTCCTACCTCGACGATCTCAAGCGGGTGCCGACCGTCGAGAGCGAGGTCGACCGCTGCGTCGAATGCGGCTACTGCGAGCCGACGTGCCCGAGCAAGAGCATCACCCTCACGCCGCGCCAGCGCATCGTGATCCGGCGGGACATGGCCTGGGCCGAGGAGCAGGGCGACACCGCGCTGCTGCAGGATCTGAAGGCCGACTACGACTACGACGGTGTGCAGACCTGCGCGGTCGACGGCATGTGCGGCGTCGCGTGCCCTGTCGACATCAACACGGGCGATCTGGTCCGACGCCTGCGCGCCGAGGAGTCGTCGAAGATCGAGGACACGGTCTGGGACGCCGCCGCCAAGGGCTGGGGGGCTGTGACGCGCGTCGGCGGCACCGCTCTGACCTTCGCCGCCGCGATGCCCGCCCCCCTCGTGAAGGGCGTGACCCGGGTGGGTCGCGCGATCCTCGGCGACGACACCGTGCCGCTCTACGACGGCGGGCTCCCCCGCGGCGGAACGAAGGCCCCGACGGCGCAGAACCCTGCAGATGCCCGTGCGGTGTTCTTCGGCGCGTGCATCGGCACGATGTTCGGCGCGGAGGGCCACGGAGAGGGCTCCCGCGACGCGGTCCGCGCTCTGCTCGACCGCGCGGGAATCGCGGTCGTCATCCCGGAGGACACCGGCGGCATGTGCTGCGGCACACCCTGGAAGTCGAAGGGACACCTCGCGGGCTACGACCGGATGACGGAGCGGGTGCTCTCGTCGCTCTGGGAGGCCAGCCGGCACGGTGAGCTCCCGGTCGTGTGCGACGCGGCATCCTGTACCGAGGGACTGCATACGATGCTCGCGAAGTCCGTCGCCGAGTACCCGGAGTACGCGAAGCTCGTGATCGAGGACGCCACGACCTACATCGCGAGGGAGGTGCTCCCCCGCGTGACGGTGTCGGCGAAGCTCGACAGCGTGGCGGTGCATCCGACCTGCTCGACGACCGCGCTGGGCGCGACGGGAGCGCTCACCGAGATCGCCGCGGCCGTCGCCACCGAGGTTTTCGTCCCCGACGGATGGGGATGCTGCGCCTTCGCCGGCGACCGCGGCATGCTGCACCCCGAGCTCACCGCCAGCGCGACGGCCGTCGAATCGGCGGAGGTCCGTGCGGCGGATGCCGACCGCGGCGGATTCGATGCCTTCGTCTCGGCGAACCGCACATGCGAGATCGGTATGACCCGCGCGACCGGCCAGCCGTACCGCCACGTGGTCGAGGTGCTCGAGGAGCTCACCCGCGGCTGAGACCAGGCCAGACGATGAAAGAACGGGCGCCCCCGCAAAGGGGCGCCCGCTCTTCGTGGATCAGATCAGCGCGCAGCGCTGCCGTCGACGTAGTCCTCGTCCTGCTGCTTCCAGGCGAAGAGCGAGCGCAGCTCCTTGCCGGTGACCTCGATCGGGTGCGTCTCCTCCTTGGCGCGCAGCGCCAGGAACTCCTCGGCCCCGTTGTCCTGGTCGTCGATGAAGCGCTTGGCGAAGGCACCGGACTGGATGTCGGCGAGGACGCCCTGCATGCTCTCCTTGACGCGGGCGTCGATGACGCGGGGGCCGGAGACGTAGTCGCCGAACTCGGCGGTGTCGGAGATCGACCAGCGCTGCTTGGCGATGCCGCCCTCCCACATGAGGTCGACGATGAGCTTCAGCTCGTGCAGCACCTCGAAGTAGGCGATCTGCGGCTGGTAGCCCGCCTCGGTGAGGGTCTCGAAGCCGGCCTGCACGAGGTGGCTGACGCCACCGCAGAGCACGGCCTGCTCGCCGAACAGGTCGGTCTCGGTCTCCTCGGTGAAGGTCGTCTTGATGACGCCGGCACGCGTGCCGCCGATGGCCTTCGCGTACGAGAGGGCGACGTCCCAGGCCTGGCCCGATGCGTCGCGCTCGACGGCGATGATGTCCGGGATGCCGCGGCCGGCGACGAACTCGCGGCGGACCGTGTGACCCGGCGCCTTCGGGGCGACGAGGATCACGTCGACGCCCTCGGGAGCGTCGATGTAGCCGAAGCGGATGTTGAAGCCGTGCGCGAACGCGAGGGTCTTGCCCGCGGTCAGGTTCGGCGCGATGGACTCGCTGTAGATGATGCGCTGGTGCTGGTCCGGCGCGAGGATCATGATGAGGTCGGCCCACTCGGTGGCCTCGGCGACGGTCTTGACCGCGAAGCCGGCCTCCTCGGCCTTCGCGGCGGACTTGGAGCCCTCCTTGAGGGCGATGGCGACCTCGACACCCGAGTCGCGCAGGTTCTGCGCGTGGGCGTGGCCCTGCGAGCCGTAGCCGACGATCGCGACCTTCTTGCCCTGGATGAGGGACAGGTCGGCGTCGGCGTCGTAGAAGATCTCGGTGCTCACGGTGTGTTTCTCCTTGTTCATTGCGTTTCGTCTCGCTCCGCTCGCTCAACGAGCGGCGAAACCTTTGGGATATGTGATGTCTGTCAGCCGCGCAGGACGCGCTCTGTGATGCTCTTGCCACCGCGGCCGATCGCGAGAAGGCCCGACTGGGCGATCTCCTTGATGCCGAAGGGCTCGAGCGCCTTGAGCAGGGCCTCGACCTTCCCCTTGTCGCCCGTGACCTCGACCACGAGCGCGTCGGGCGCGTAGTCGACGACCGAGGCGCGGAACAGGTTCACGACCTCGATCACGTTGGAGCGCGAGGCGTTGTCGGTGCGCACCTTGACGAGCATGTGCTCGCGCTGCACCGACGAGGCGGGGTCCAGCTCCACGATCTTGATGACGTTGATCAGCTTGTTGAGCTGCTTGGTCACCTGCTCGAGAGGAAGCTGCTCCTCCACGTCGACGACGACCGTGATCCGGGAGATCCCCGGAACCTCGGTCACGCCGACCGCGAGGGATTCGATGTTGAAGCTGCGACGGGCGAACAGCCCGGCGACACGGGTCAGAAGGCCGGGACGGTCTTCCACCAACAGGCTCAGCACGTGGGTCGACATGGATCAGTCCTCTTCGTCGAAGCTCGGCGCGTGGTCGCGCGCGTACTGGACATAGCTGTTGCTGACTCCCTGCGGGACCATCGGCCACACCATGGAGTCGGCGCTCACGACGAAGTCGATCACGACCGGACGGTCGTTGGTCTCGAGGGCGAGCTTGATGGCGGCATCCACCTCGTCCTCCTTCTCCACGCGGATCGCGAGGCAGCCGTACGCCTCGGCGAGCTTGACGAAATCGGGGATGCGGATGGTGCCGTGACCCGTGTTGAGGTCGGTGTTGGAGTGGCGACCGTCGTAGAACAGCGTCTGCCACTGCCGCACCATGCCCAGCGACGAGTTGTTGATGATCGCGACCTTGATCGGGATGTCGTTGATCGCGCAGGTCGCGAGCTCCTGATTGGTCATCTGGAAGCAGCCGTCGCCGTCGATCGCCCACACCGGGCGGTGCGGTTCGGCGACCTTGGCGCCCATCGCGGCCGGAACTGCGTAGCCCATCGTTCCGGCGCCGCCGGAGTTCAGCCAGGCGTTGGGACGCTCGTACTTGATGAACTGCGCCGCCCACATCTGGTGCTGGCCCACGCCCGACGCGTACACGCCCTCCGGTCCCGTGAGCTCGCCGATCCGCTGGATCACGTGCTGCGGTGCGAGGAGCCCGTCGGTCGGCGGGGTGTAGCCGAGCGGGAACTCGGTGCGCAGTCCGTCGAGGTACGACCACCACTCCTCGGTGTCGGGCTGGGAGCCCGCCGTCGCACCGCGGTAGGCGGCGTCGAGGTCGGTGAGCACATCGCGCACGTCGCCCACGATCGGCACGTCGGCCGTGCGGATCTTCGAGATCTCGGCCGGGTCGATGTCGACGTGGACGACCTTCGCGTGCGGAGCGAACAGCGCGGCCTTGCCGGTCACACGGTCGTCGAAGCGGGCGCCGAGCGAGATGAGCAGGTCGGCCTCCTGCAGCGCGAGCACCGCCGGGACCGTGCCGTGCATGCCGGGCATGCCGAGGTGCTGCGGGTGCGAGTCGGGGAAGGCGCCGCGCGCCATCAGGGTGGTGACCACGGGGGCGCCCGTCGTCTCAGCGAGTGCCAGGAGTTCGGCCGACGCGCGTCCGCGGATCACTCCGCCGCCGACGTACAGCACCGGCTTCTTGGCCTCGGCGAGCAGCGCGGCCGCGGCCTGGATCTGCTTGCCGTGGGCCTTGGTCACCGGGCGGTAGCCGGGGAGGTCGACCTTGGGCGGCCAGACGAACGGCGCCATGGCCTGCTGCGCGTCCTTCGTGATGTCGACGAGCACGGGGCCGGGGCGGCCGGTCGAGGCGATCTCGTAGGCGGCGGCCAGCGCACCGGGGATATCGGCCGCGTCCTTCACGAGGAAGGAGTGCTTCGTCACCGGCATCGTGATGCCGACGATGTCGGCCTCCTGGAACGCGTCGGTCCCCATCAGCGTCGAGAACACCTGACCGGTGATCGCGAGCAGCGGGACGGAGTCCATGTAGGCGTCGGCGATCGCCGTGACGAGGTTCGTGGCTCCGGGGCCCGACGTCGCGATGCAGACGCCGACCTTGCCGGACGCCGAAGCGTATCCCTCGGCCGCGTGGCCGGCACCCTGCTCGTGGCGCACGAGGATGTGGCGGAGCTCGGACGCGTCCATCAGCGGGTCGTAGACGGGGAGGATCGCACCTCCGGGGATGCCGAAGACGTCTTTGATCCCGAGCATCTCGAGCGAGCGGACGACAGCTTCGGCGCCGGAGATCTCCGGCGCTGAAGTCTGGCGGGCGGGCGGCCTCGGCACGGCCGAGACGGAGTCAGCAGTCATGACATTCCTTCTGGTGATCTGAAGAGGAATCCGGTCCTTCGACGGGCTCAGGAACCCATCGAACGAATCGGATCAACCGGTGGTCGCTCCCTCGGCGGCGGACCGCACGAGGCGCGAGTACTTGGCGAGAACGCCTCGGGTGTAGCGCGGGGGAAGCGGCTCCCAGCCAGAGCGGCGGGAGGCGAGCTCAGCGTCGTCGACGAGTAGGTCGAGAGAGCGAGCTGCGATATCGACCCGTATCAGATCACCATCGCGCACGAAGGCGATCGGACCTGCGTCCACCGCTTCGGGTGCTATGTGGCCGATGCACAGGCCGGTTGTGCCGCCTGAGAATCGTCCGTCTGTCAAGAGTAGTACATCTTTTCCGAGGCCAGCGCCCTTGATGGCCGCGGTGATGGCCAGCATCTCCCGCATGCCGGGACCGCCCTTGGGTCCTTCGTAGCGGATGACGATGACGGTTCCCGGTTCGATCTCGCCCTCGGCGACGGCATCCATCGCCGCGCGCTCGCGCTCGAACACCCGCGCCGGTCCCTCGAAGACCGCGGCATCGAAGCCGGCCGTCTTGACGACCGCGCCCTCGGGAGCGAGCGAGCCGTGCAGGATCGTCAGACCGCCGGTGGCGTGGATCGGGTTGTCGAACGTGTGGATCACGGTGCCGTCGATCGGCTGCGGATCGAGCTCGGCGAGGTTCTCGGCAAGCGTCTTGCCCGTCACGGTGAGCGCGTCGCCGTGCAGCAGGCCCTCGTCGAGCATGGCCTTCATGATCACCGGGATGCCGCCGTGGCGGTCGACGTCGTTCATGACGTACTTGCCGAACGGCTTCATGTCGGCGACGTGCGGCACCTTGTCGCCGATGCGGTTGAAGTCGTGCAGGTTCAGGTCGACATCCGCCTCGCGGGCGATCGCGAGCAGGTGCAGTACGACGTTGGTCGAGCCGCCGAGCGCCATCGCCAGTGCGATCGCGTTCTCGAAGGCTTCCTTGGTGAGGATGTCGCGGGTGGTGATGCCCTGACGGAGCAGGTTGACCACGGCCTCGCCGGAGCGGTGCGCGTAGTAGTCCCGGCGCCGGTCGGCCGCGGGCGGTGCGGCGGAACCGGGGAGGCTGAGGCCGAGAGCCTCGGCGACGGACGCCATGGTGTTCGCGGTGTACATGCCGCCGCAGGCGCCTTCACCCGGGGCGATGGCACACTCGATGCGCTTCAGGTCCTCTTCGCTCATGAGACCGGCTCGGCACGCGCCGACCGCCTCGAACGAGTCGATGATGGTGACGTCCTTCTCGGTGCCGTCCGACAGCTTCACCCATCCGGGGGCGATGGAGCCCGCGTACAGGAACACGCTCGAGAGATCGAGGCGGGCGCTGGCCATGAGCATGCCCGGGATCGACTTGTCGCAGCCGGCGAGCAGCACGGAACCGTCGAGGCGCTCGGCCATCATCACGGTCTCGACCGAGTCGGCGATGACCTCGCGCGAGACGAGCGAGAAGTGCATCCCCTCGTGGCCCATCGAGATGCCGTCCGAGACCGAGATCGTGCCGAACTGCAGCGGGTACCCGCCGCCCGAGTGCACGCCCTCCTTCGCGCCCTGGGCGAGCCGGTCGAGGCTCAGGTTGCAGGGCGTGATCTCGTTCCAGCTGGAGGCGATGCCGATCTGCGGCTTCTCCCAGTCGGCGTCGCCCATGCCGACGGCACGGAGCATGCCACGGGAGGTCGTCGCCTCGATGCCGTCGGTGACGACGCGGCTGCGGGGCTTGATGTCGATGGACGCGCGGGGATCAGGATCGAGCGAGGACATGACGGAAGTCTATTCCCGCCGCGCGGAGCGCTCGTCCGCGAGGGCCTCCAGAAGCCGGCCCATCTCTTGTGGGTTCTCCACACGCAGGATCGCGGCGCTCTCCCCCGGTCCCACACGCACGCCGAGATCGCCGTCCTGCAGCACGCCGATGGCATCCTCGTCGGTCACGTCGTCGCCCGCGAACAGGATGCCGGTGGCGTCGAAGCGCTCGCGCAGGGCGGCGACCGCGGCATCCTTCCCCTCGGTGCGCGACGAGAACTCCAGCACACGGTGTCCCGCGCGACGGCGCCAGTGCGGGAACCGCTCGGCGACGAGAGCGTCGATCTCCGCGAAGACGCGCTCCTCCGTCTCGCGGTCCGCGCGTCGGGTGTGCACGCCCATCCCGAACGTCTTGGGCTCGAACTCGGCCCCCTCGTAGCGCTCGATGATGGGCTTGGCCGCCGCCCATAGCTCCTCGCGCGCGCCGTCCTCGGTCGCCTCACCCGTCGACGCGGCTTCGCCCTCGCCCGGGAACCAGTACTGGGCGCCGTGCGACCCGGCCAGCGCGATGACGGAGTCGTCGTCGTGCTCGGTGATCACCCGGAGGTCGTGCATGCTGCGTCCGGAGACATAGGCGACCACGGTGTCGGGCAGGGCGGCGAGTCTGGCCACCTGCGTCGCGACCTCGGGGAGTGCCCGTGCCGCCATGGGATCGGGCACGAGGGGCGACGCGGTGCCGTCGAAGTCGAGGGCGACCACCAGACGGGGCGTCGCGGCGAGGGCCGACAGGTCGGCGTCGGGGGCTCCGGGGGTCCAGGCGCGGGTCACGTGCTCTCCGTTCGAGGTCAGGGTGTCAGCGTGCATCGCGCGCTGCGGTGAGGGCCGACAGGAAGGAGTCGGACCAGGCGTTCACATCGTGGTCGAGCACGCGGCGGCGCATCGACCGCATCCGCCGGGACTGCTCGCGCGGAGGCATCTCGACGGCGCGCATGATCGCCTCCTTGAGGCCCTCGATGTCATGCGGGTTCACCAGGATCGCGCTGCCCAGTTCGTCGGCGGCCCCGGCGAACTCGCTCAGCACGAGCGCGCCTCGGTTGTCGGTGCGGGTGGCGACGTACTCCTTCGCCACGAGGTTCATGCCGTCGCGCAGCGCGGTCACGAGCATCACATCGGCGGCGAGGTACAGGGCGACCATCTCCTCGCGCGGGAATCCCTGGTGCAGGTACCGGATGGCGGTGTGCCCCATGGTGTCGGTGTCGCCGTTGATGCGGCTGACGGCGAGCTCGATCTCGTCGCGCAGGTTGGCGTAGGCGTCGACGCGCTCACGGCTCGGGCTCGCCACCTGCACGAGGGTGACGTCCTCGACCGAGAGCTGACCGGATGCCAGCAGCTCGCCGTACGCCTTGACGCGGTGGCCGATGCCCTTCGTGTAGTCGAGGCGATCGACACCGAGCAGGATCCGCTTCGGATTGCCCAGGCTCTCCCTGATCTCGGCGGCACGGGCCTGGATGTCGGGGCGCGCGGCGAGTTCCAGGTACGGCACCGTGTCGATCGAGATCGGGAAGGCCTTCACCAGAGCGCGATGCGACTCTCCCCTGTCGTCGACCTCGCCGTTGCCCGACGGCACCGTGACGGTCGAGGACTTGATCTCGTACTTCAGCCGTCGCCGGATCGCGTTGAGGAAGTTGGTGGCGTCGGTGGCGCGCTGGAAGCCGATCACGTCGGCGCCCAGGAGTCCCCGCAGCACCTGTCCCCGCCACGGCAGCTGGGCGTAGAGCCCGTGGGTGGGGAACGGGATGTGGTGGAAGTACCCGATGGTCACGTCGGGGCGCAGCGCCCGGACCATCTGCGGGACGAGCTGCAGCTGGTAGTCGTGTACCCACACCGTCCCGTCCTGCGCCACGGCGGCTGCCGCGGCGTCGGCGAAGCGGCGGTTCACGGCGACGTAGGCGTCCCACCACTCGCGGTGGTACTGGGGCGGCGCGATGACGTCGTGGTAGAGCGGCCAGATCGTGTCGTTGGAGAAGCCCTCATAATACTCGGCGACCTCCTGCTCGCTCAGCGCGATCGGGATCAGCCGGAGGCCGCCGGACGTGAACGGCTTGAGCTCGAGATCAGCCTGCCCGGGCCAGCCGACCCAGGCGCCGTTGACGCCCTGCATCACGGGCTCGAGAGCGGCGACCAGACCGCCGGGAGACGTGCGCCACACCTCTTCGCCATCGGGACCGGGGACACGGTCGACGGGAAGCCTGTTGGCGACCACGACGAAATCTGCGGCGGCCATGCGGACTCCTCACGACAGGGGAACGGATGTCCCCAGGCTACCGAGGTTGCGAGGCTGCTTCCGCCACGGCGTCAGGCGGCGACGCGCACGGCACGCGGCGTCGTGCGACTGAGGAACCAGTTGGCGAGTCCGGCGGCGAACACGAGGGCCGCCGCGATCATCGGGATCAGCAGGGCCGGGGCCGTGCCGACCCCCTCGGCGATCTCCCCGGTCGTCGCGGCACCCAGGGACTGCCCCACGACGACCCCGGAGCCGAGCATCGTCATGACGGTCGCCGAGCGGCCCAGCGGACTGCGGGCGGCGCCGAAGCTGTACTGGGTGACGAGTGTCGGTCCGATGCCGATCCCCATGATGGCGAGCGCGACCATCATCGTGCCCGGCGAATCCACGAACAGGAGCAGCACGGTGCCGGCGAGCAGGATGCCGGAGAACACCAGCCACCGCGCGCGCAGGGTGAACGCGGGCGGCAGCCAGGCGACGCCGAGCGCGAGGATCGCGGAGCCGACGCCCATCACGCCGTACAGGAGTCCGGCCTGCTCCGGCGCGCCGCGGTCGGCCATGAAGGACGTGAGCGCGGTCAGCATCGCGCCGAAGAAGACCCCCACTCCGAGGATGCCGAGCACGACGATGAGGAGCTGCGGACGGAAGAGCTCCGAGACGGCGGACGGCGCCTTGCCGTCGGCGTCGCGCTCCTGCGAGACGTGGCGGCCGCTCGGATGCAGGGCGAACGCGCCGACGAACAGCACGGTGAGGGCCGCGGCTCCGGCCAGGGGCGCCCAGGGCGCGAGCGCCGAGGCGAGGACGCCGACAAGGAAGGGCCCGAAGACGAAGACGGTCTCGTCCGCCGCGGACTCGTAGGCCATCGTGCCGGAGAGGGTGCGCGCCTGCCGGGCATCCGGCATCCGCTCGCGGATGATCGTCACCAGACGCGAGCGGGACAGCGGTGCCACCTGCGGTGCCGTCGCGCCGATGCCCGCCGCCGCCAACAGCACGAAGCCGTCCGCCGCGCTGCCGTAGACGACCAGGGTGAAGACCACGAGCATCGCGCCGTTCGCCAGCGCGAGTGCGAGGAGCACCCCGCGCTGGCCCCACCGGTCGGCCGCCGCCCCCAGGAGCGGACCGAAGCACGCGGTCCCGAGCCCCACGGCGGCAGAGGTGAGTCCGCCGAGCGAGAGCGAACCGCGCGCCGAGACGACGACGGTGAGCACGCCGACGACCATCATCGCGAACGGCAGTCGTGCGATGAAGGCGATGAGGAAGTACGGGAGCCCCGCCAGGCGGAAGAGGCTGGGCTCGTCGGAACGGAGCGTCGTGGTGTGCGGTGATGCGTGTGTCATGGCTCTCGCGCGTCGATGACGCGATGTCGGGTGCCGCCGCTGTCCGCGGGAATGCCCGCGGCCGGTAGTTACACGGTCTGTGCGGCCGCGGACGAGCCGCGACACCCCCATGGTATCCGGTCGCACTGGACAGCGGCAGGGAGGGCACGGACTCCGCGGCACGCGGGGCACCGCTAGTCTGGTCGACACTCCGTCGCACTCCCCTTCCAGGAGGAACCGTTGTCCGCTGCCCCGCAGACCTCCACGCCCACCCGTGCGCTCCCGGACCGCTCGCAGCGCGCGGGTTCCGCGAAGACCTCACCGGTGCGCGACCTGCTCGCGCTCACCGAGCGTCCCGAGGTCATCTCCTTCGCGGGCGGACTGCCGGCCCCCGAGCTCTTCGACCTCGACGGGATCCGCGCGTCCTTCGACGCCGTGCTGTCGTCCCCCGCAGTCCTCCAGTACTCGACCTCGGAAGGCAGCACCGCTCTCCGCGAGGAGGTCGCCCGGCGCTACACCGAGGACGGCCTGGAGACCGCGGCATCCGATCTGATCGTCACCACCGGGTCGCAGCAGGGGCTCGGGCTGCTCGCGACCTCGCTGATCGACCCGGGAGACACGATCCTCGTCGAGGAGCCGTGCTACCTCGCGGCGCTGCAGACCTTCGCTCTCGCCGGGGCGCGTGTCGTCGGCGTCCCCTACGCCGGCGACCGCCTCGACCTCGACGCCCTGGAGCGTCTCGCCGCCGACACGGCGCCGAAGTTCTTCTACACCGTGCCGACGTTCCAGAACCCCACCGGTCGCACTCACGATCGGGAGGCGCGGGTGCGGATCGCCGAGATCGCGCAGCGGCACGGCATCCGGATCATCGAGGACGAGCCGTACCGTCAACTCCGCTACTCCGGTGATGCGCTGCCGTCTCTGGCGGCGTTCGCACCCGACCACGTCCTGAGCCTCGGCAGCTTCTCGAAGGTGATCGCCCCGGGGCTCAGGATCGGATGGATCCGCACGACCCCGGATGTGCGCCCGACGGTCACGATCGCGAAGCAGGCGGCAGATCTGCACACGTCGACGATCGATCAGGCCGCCGCGGCGCACTACCTCCTCTCCGGACGGGGAGAGCCGGCGCTCGACCGCATCCGCTCCGCCTACGCGGAGCGACGGAACGCCATGCTCGATGCGCTTCCCGACGTCCTTCCCTCCGGAAGCGAGTGGAACAGGCCGGACGGCGGCATGTTCGTGTGGGTGCGCCTGCCGGAGGGAAGGGATGCCGCGGCCTCGCTCGGCGCCGCCCTCGCGCAGGACGTCGCCTACGTCCCCGGGGCGTCGTTCTTCTCCGGGACTCCCGATGTGCGCACTCTCCGCCTCTCCTTCACCACCTACCCTCCTGCCAGCATCAGGGAGGGGTTGTCAAGGCTCGGGACGGCCTGGGCGGCAGGCGGGTAGCGTAGGAGCATGCGCTACCTCTTCAGCACAGGACTCGTCGCCGCGATCTCCGCGGGGATCTCGCTGCTGCGCGGCACCCGCCAGGAACCCATCACCTGGCGTGCCGCCCTGTCGTGGGTGAGCTGGGGCATCACCATGGCGCTCGCAGTCGGAGCGGTCGTCGACATGAATCGCGAACGTCGCGGCGTGCTCGTCGACGCGGACTCCCCGCAGTCGGTCAAGAAGTCGAAGAAGGCGCAGCGCCTGCAGTTCCGCTCGCAGAAGGCACTCGCCGACGCGCAGGACCACGCCAAGGACCGTCGCAGCTGAGACGACCCTTGGCGCACTCCGCTCTAGCGTGTGAGGATGAGCGCCTCGCCTTGACCCCCGCCGCCGCACAGCCCGACGGCTGCGGTTCCGCCGCCTCGACGGGCCAGCTCATGGGCCAGGTGCACCACGAGCCTGTTGCCCGATGCGCCGATCGGGTGTCCGATCGCGATGCCGCCGCCGTGGATGTTGACGATCTCGCTGTCCAGCCCGAGCTCCACCTGTGAGCGGGCGACCACAGCGCCGAACGCCTCGTTGATCTCGACGAGATCGAGGTCTGCGGGTGAGATCCCCTGCTTCTCACAAGCCCGCTCGATCGCACGAGCCGGCTGAGCCTGCAGCGAGTTGTCGGGGCCGGCCGTCTGTCCGCTCGCGCCGACGGTCACGAGCACCGGCCAGCCCTTGGACTGGGCGACCCTGCGAGACGTGACGATGACGGCGGATGCACCGTCCGAGATCTGCGAGGAGTTCCCCGCGGTGATGGAGCCGCCTTCGGCGAACGCCGCACGCAGACCGGCGAGCGTCTCGACGGTGGTCTCCGGGCGGACGCCCTCGTCCTTCGTCACCAGAAGCGGCTCGCCTCTGCGCTGCGGCACCGAGACGGTCACCAGCTCGGCGTCGAAAGCACCGGCCTCCTGCGCGGCGGCCGCGCGCTGATGCGAGAGCGCGGCGACGGCATCCTGCGCCTCGCGCGTCAGCTCGTACCGCGCGTTGTGCCGCTCGGTCGACGCGCCCATGCTCTCGCGGTCGTAGGCATCCGTCAGCCCGTCGTAGGCCATGTGGTCGAGCACCTCGACGCTGCCGTAGGTCCACCCGTCGCGGGAGCCCATCAGCAGGTGCGGGGCACGTGTCATCGACTCCATGCCCGCCGCCACGACGACCTCCGCGTCGCCCGTGCGGATCATCCGCGCGGCGTCGATGATCGCGGTCAGTCCCGAGAGGCAGACCTTGTTCACCGAGTGCGCCGGCACGTCCCAGCCGATCCCGGCGCCGATCGCGGCCTGACGGGCGGCGTTCTGCCCCGACCCCGCGGCGAGCACCTGGCCGACGATGACCGCATCGATGTCGGCCGGATCGACGGACCCCTGCTCTAGTGCGCCGCGGATGGCGAAGGCGCCGAGCTGCGGCGCCGTGAAGGCGGCCAGCTGCCCCTTGAGGCGTCCCTGCGGGGTGCGCGCTGCGGTGACGATGACGATGTCGTCCTCCGCCCCGTTGCGTTCAGCCATGTTCTTCGATCCTTCCGTCGGTGAGAGCGTCCGCGATGATGAGAGGCGGCTCGGTCGCCGCGACGACCTCGTCCACGGTCACGCCGGGGGCGAGCTCCACGAGGACGAGGCCCTGTTCAGTGATGTCGATGACCGCCAGGTCTGTGATGATCCGGTCGACGACCCCTCGTCCGGTGAGCGGGAGCGAGCAGCTGTCGACGATCTTCGCGCTCCCGTCACGAGCGACGTGCTCCATCAGCACGATCACGCGGCCGGCCCCGTGCACCAGGTCCATGGCTCCGCCCGGCCCCTTGACCATCTTGCCCGGGATCATCCAGTTGGCGAGATCGCCGGATGCCGACACCTGCATCGCGCCGAGGATCGCGGCGTCGATCTTCCCTCCGCGGATCATGCCGAAGCTCGCCGCAGAGTCGAAGAACGCGGATCCCGGCAGGACCGTGACGGTCTCCTTGCCGGCGTTGATGAGGTCGGGGTCGACGGCCTCCTCGCGCGGGTAGGGACCGACGCCGAGGATGCCGTTCTCCGACTGCAGCACGACGGTGACATCGCCGGGCACGTGGTTCGGCACGAGCGTGGGAAGGCCGATGCCGAGGTTGACATAGGCGCCGTCCTCGAGCTCGGCGGCGGCCCGTGCGGCCATCTGGTCTCGGGTGAGCGCCATGTCAGGCTCCTTCCACGGCGGCAGCAGGATCGGAGACCGTGTGCCGCTCGATGCGCTTGGGGATGTCGGGGCCGACCTCGACGATGCGATGCACGTAGACGCCCGGCAGATGGATGCTGTCCGGGTCGAGGTCGCCCGGTTCCACGAGTCGCTCGACCTGCGCGATGCATACGCGACCGGCCATCGCGGCGAGCGGGTTGAAGTTGCGCGCCGCCTTGTTGAAGACGAGGTTGCCGTGGCGGTCGCCGGCGGCGGCGTGCACGAGGGAGAAGTCGGTCGTGATGGCCTCCTCGAGGACGAACTCCTTCGGCACGCCGTCCACGTCGAACGTGCGGACGTCCTTCACCGGGGAGGCCACGGCGATCGATCCGTCCGCGTTGTACCTCCGGGGCAGCCCTCCCTCGGCGACCTGCGTGCCGACCCCGGTCTGGGTGAAGAACGCGGCGATGCCGGAGCCGCCGGCCCGGAGCTTCTCGGCGAGCGTGCCCTGCGGGGTCAGTTCGAGTTCGAGCTCGCCCGAGAGGAACTGCCGCTCGAACTCCTTGTTCTCGCCGACGTACGACGAGGTCATCTTGCGGATGCGCTGTGCCGCGAGCAGGACCCCGAGGCCCCAGTCGTCCACGCCGCAGTTGTTGCTGACGACGCTGAGCCCTTTCGTCCCCTGCGCGAGGAGCGCCTCGATGAGGGCGATCGGGTTGCCGGAGAGACCGAACCCTCCGACCGCGAGAGATGAACCGTCTGTGATGTCGGAGACGGCCGCAGCCGCCGATTCCCACTGTTTGTCGATCACGCCTGCTCCTTCGAATACGCGTCCTCGTCCAGCATCCGCCTTTCTCCCCCGACGAGGGAACAACAGTCTTGCGATGTGGGCGATCTCGGAGATAGCGTCCACATTATGGAACCGGCATCCCGCACCGTCCCGGGCGCTCAGGCCATCGCCAGAGCCGCCTCCCTGCTGCGCCTCGTCACGGCGGCCGGCGCCGAGGGGGCTTCTCTGCAGGACCTGGCCCGCGCGGCGGATCTCTCGAGATCGACCGCGCACCGCCTGCTCAGCGCGCTGAAGGCCGAGGGACTGGTCGATCGAGACGGCGAGAGCACCCGCTGGATGCCGGGACCAGAGCTCTTCCTCATGGGGTCGGTGGCGGCGGCGAGATACGACGTCACCGGGCTCGCGCGCGACATCGTTCGCTCGCTGGCCGTCAAGACCGAGGAGAGCGCGTTCTTCTCCGTGCGGCGCGCCGACGAGACGGTGTGCCTGCTGCGCGAGGAGGGATCGTTCCCGATCCGCTCGTTCGTGCTCAGTGAGGGCGTGCGGTTCCCCCTGGGTGTCGCGAGCGCGGGTCTCGCCATCCTGGCCTTCCTCCCTGACCACGATGTGGATGCGTACCTCGAACGTCATCCGGAGCTGGAGAGCAGCTGGGGCCGCGCACACGGAGACCTCCCGCTGCGCACACGGCTGACCGAGACGAAGGAGCGCGGCTACGCCGTGAATCCGGGCTTGATCGTGGAGGGCAGCTGGGGCATGGGGGCCGCCGTGTTCGATCGCGCAGGTCGCCCGGAATGGGCGCTCAGCCTCACCGGTGTGGAGTTCCGCTTCGGCCACGATCGCATCGCCGAACTCGGCCGCACGCTGCTGTCTCACGCGCACCAGCTGTCGGCGCGCATCGCGAGCGCTCGGCGGTGAGAGCCCGATTCATACCAACAGGTATATACTTGCTGGTATGAATCGTTCGGAAGTGATCCCTTCGCTCGTGCTCTCCGGCTACGCGCTCGGACGCATCGCCGCGCAGGATGCCGGCAACGATGCACCGGCCGCCCAGTGGCGCGTGCTGAGTCTCCTGGAACAGGCGGGAGCACAGCGCGTCGGCACTCTCGCTTCCGCCGCGCGCACGACGCAGCCCGGCATGACGCGCCTGATCGGCGGACTCGAGCGGGACGGACTCGTGCGACGCTCCCCCGACCCGGACGATTCACGGGCCATCGTCGTCGACATCACGGTGCACGGCGCCGACACGCTCTCCGCGTGGCGTCGGGAGTTCCGCGAGACGCTCGCTCCGCGCTTCGCGGGCCTGAGCGACGACGACTGGAGCGCCCTCAGCCGAGCGGCCGAGATCCTCGCCGCGCACACCACCCCCGACTCGACAGGAGAAGCACGGTGAACACCCCCGCCACCACCTCGGTATGGAAGCAGCCCGCGCAGGTCTGGGCCGTCGCGTTCGCCTGCGTCGTCGCCTTCATGGGCATCGGGCTCGTCGATCCGATCCTCCCGGCGATCGCCGAGTCCCTCGAGGCCTCGCCGGTCGAGACCGAGCTGCTCTTCACGAGCTACCTGCTGGTGACGGGGCTGGCGATGCTCGTGACGAGCTGGATCTCCAGCCGGATCGGCGCCAAGGCCACACTCCTGATCGGGCTGGCGCTGATCGTCGCCTTCTCGCTCCTCTGCGCGCTCAGCGGCAGCGTCGATGCCGTCATCGGGTTCCGTGCGGGTTGGGGACTCGGCAACGCGCTCTTCATCTCCACGGCCCTCGCCACGATCGTCGGGGCGGCATCCGGCGGCAGCAGCGCGGCCATCATCCTGTACGAGGCCGCCCTCGGACTCGGCATCGCGATCGGTCCGCTCCTCGGCGGCATCCTCGGCGAGCAGAGCTGGCGCGGGCCGTTCTTCGGCGTCGTCGCGCTCATGGCCATCGCCTTCGTCGCCGTGCTGGTGCTCCTGCGCGGTCCCGGTGAGAAGCGTCAGCCGGTGCCCTTCTCGGCGCCGTTCACCGCGTTGCGTCGGCCCGCGCTCGCGATCCTCGCGGTCGCCGCCCTGTTCTACAACATCGGATTCTTCGTCCTCCTGGCGTTCTCGCCGTTCCCGCTCGGATTCGGAGCGCTCGGCATCGGGTTCACGTTCTTCGGCTGGGGTGTCGCCCTCGCGGTCACGAGCGTCTGGGTCGCTCCCGTCCTGATGCGTCGGATGCCACGGACCCGCATCATCCTCATCGTGCTGCCGCTGCTCGCGCTCGATCTCGTGGCCGCCGGGCTCGTCGTCGGAAGCGCCGGCGCCCTGGTCGTCTGCATCGTGATCGGCGGACTGCTGCTCGGTGTGATGAACACCGTCCTGACGGAGGCCGTGATGGAGGCGACTGATCTCCCCCGCTCCGTGGCGTCGTCGGCCTACTCAGCCGTCCGCTTCCTGGGCGGCGCCATGGCTCCGCCGATCGCCGCGCTGCTGTGGCACGCGTTCAACGCGACGGTGCCGTATCTCTTCGCCGCCGTGTCCGTGCTGCTCGCCGCCCTCACGGTGTTCCTCGGGCGCCGCGTGCTCGCGCGCATAGATGACGAGCCATCAGATGCGGCTGCCGAAGACGCCGAGGCGATCCTGATCGGTGATGCCGCCTGAGGCGCTCGTCGGGCTTCGCTACGGTGGAGCGATGAGCGATGCCTCCTCCCTCCCCGAACGCAGCGTCATCGTGCACCGTCACCTGACGGATGCCGGCGTGGACACCGAGATCCGCGTCCTCCCCGACTCTGCTCGCACCGCGGTCGAAGCCGCGTCCGCGATCGGCTGCGAGGTCGCCGCGATCGCCAACAGCCTCGTGTTCCTCGCCGACGGCGCACCGGTACTGGTGATGACGAGCGGCGGACACCGTGCCGATCTCGTGGTGCTGGCTCGGAACATCGGCGCCGCGGAGATCGTGATGGCACCGGCATCCGTCGTCCGGTCTGCCACGGGCCAGGCGATCGGCGGAGTCGCTCCGGTGGGCCACCCTGCCGCTCTGCGCACCTTCGTCGACGAGGACCTGCAGCGGTTCGACGTGATCTGGGCCGCAGCGGGACACCCGCACACGGTCATGCCGCTGACCTTCGACGAACTCCGTCGGATCACCGACGGTCAGGTCATCGCGGTGGTGTGAGTCACTTCACCGTGACTTCGATCTTCGCCGTCTTCTGATCTTCCGGCTCCTCCGGGATCTCCCCACGGAAGCGGTACTCGAACTCGATCACGGTCGTCCCCTCCCCCGCCGGCGCGAATCGGTACGTGACCTCGCTGGGCGCACCGGTCATGCCGTCCTCGCCGAGATAGCGCGAGCGCTCCTCCCCGGGGCCGAGTACATCGGCATCGGGCTCCTGCGTGATCTCCCAGTCCTCACCCACCGAGGAGTTGACCTCGCCGAAGTCGATGACGAGCGCCTCACCCGGGGCGAGAGTGACGGAGTCCGCCGTGTGGTCGATGACCTTCTCAGCCGCGCCGGCGCAGGACGCGAGTCCCGCTGCAACGGCGATCGTGCCGACCAGGATCACTGCGGACCGAATGAATCCGTGCATCGCACTCCCCCTCCGAGATGAGGATCACGGTATCGCATGTCGCGTCAGAGGAGCGGCGCGAACGATACGGGGACCGTCACGTTCGGCGGGACCCCGATGAACAGGGGCGCGACCTGTTCCGGCGTGTAACCGGCGATGCCGCAGCCGACCGGTGTGAGCAGGAACCGCAGTTCCGGGTGCACCGACGCATAGGCGATGAAGGCGCGCGCCTCGCTCTCGAGCACGTCCAGCCCGCTCATCGTGTCGATCGCGTAGGTCTGACCGTGGCGCCCGTGGCCCTCACCCCACACCGCGCCGAACCTCTCATGGGCGATGCGCGCCGCGCCGCCGCCATGCAGGCCTCCCGCATTCGAACCGAACACGAAGACCTCATCCGGACGCAGCTCGGAGATGCGCTCAGGGGTGGTTTCCATAGCGGAACACTACGCCGCAGCCGCGAAAGCAGAAAAGCCCCGGAAACTGGCGAGAGTTTCCGAGGCTGATCCGTGCACCCCCTCGGACTTGAACCGAGAACCCACTGATTAAGAGTCAGTTGCTCTGCCGATTGAGCTAGAGGTGCGTGGCCCGGGATGACCCCGACCGAGGAATTACATTACCAGCCGATGGGCCCGAGGCGAAATCGAGGTCACCCCGGGCGTGGCAGACGCCGGACGGACCAGAAACCTGGCGGAACGTCCCTCTGGCCGCCTCGCACGAACGACTATTCTGGGACCGTGACCGCCTCCCCCAGCGACGACCTCCTCACCCGCGACCTCGAGCTCGCGCTCCGCCTCGCGGATGCCGCCGATGCCCAGTCGCTCCCGCGTTTCGACTCCGCGGACCTCGAGATCTCGACGAAGGCCGACAACTCGCACGTGACCGACGCCGACCTCGCGACCGAGCGCGCGATCCGCGGCATCCTCGAGGCCGAGCGCCCCGACGACGGCATCTTCGGCGAGGAGTTCGGCGCGCAGGGCAGCACGCAGCGCCAGTGGATCATCGACCCGATCGACGGCACGGCGAACTTCCTCCGTGGCGTCCCGCTATGGGGCACGATGATCGCCCTCGCGATCGACGGAGTCCCCCAGGTCGGGGTCGTGAGCATGCCGGCGTTCGGGCGACGCTGGTGGGCGTCCACGGGCAACGGCGCATGGACGTCGAGCCCCGAAGGACCCCGACGGATCCAGGCGTCCTCGGTCGCCGCACTGGACGATGCCAGCGTCAGCTTCCAGAGCATCGCGCAGTGGTCGCGCGCCGGACACCGTGATGCGCTCCTCACGCTCGCGGATCACGTCTGGCGCGATCGCGCGTACGGCGACGTCTACGCCTACATGCTCCTGGCCGAGGGCCGCATCGACATGGTCGCCGAGTTCGACGTCAAGGAGTACGACATCGCGGCAGCCGTGCCGATCGTCCGGGAAGCGGGCGGACGCATGACGTCGTTCGACGGCGAGGACACGATCTCCGCCCGCTCGACCCTCGCCACCAACGGCGTCCTCCACGATGCCTTCCTGACGCTCCTGCACGACTGATCGGACTGCGAGACCCGCCATGCTCCGCCGCATCATCTCCGCCGTCGCCGGTGGACTGGTGGCGCTCGGCGCACTGGCAGCCTGCGCGGCGCCGTCGGATCCGCCGGCCTCCTCGCCCTCCGCGTCGACGGCGAGGACACCTGACACGGACGGTGGACCGACGGGCTCCCCCTCCGCGACCGCACCGGGCGAGGAGATCTCCTGCGAGACGATGATCTCGCCGGGAACGGTGGACGCGCTCTCGGCGGCCGGATGGACCGCGCAGCCGAAGGAGTTCGTGATCGGCGGCGTCGAGCTCACCGCCGGGATGCTGTGCTTCTGGGCGGACTACTCGGTCGGCTCCGACCACGGACAGCTCTACGGGTGGTCGCCGATCACCGCCGAGCAGGCCGCCGAGGCCCAGGAGGCACTGGCTGCCGGCAAGTGGCGCCGTGAGGAGGGCCCGCAGGGCGTGTACTTCACCGAGGACCCCGAGTACTCGATGGGCACCGACGACGACGGCTACGGCATGACGTACCTGTTCGGCGACGGCTGGGTGAAGGTGTCCGACACCCGGCAGGGCCTCATCCTCGTCACCTGGTCCGGCTGAACCGAACGCCTCCGTGCGCTCAGCGATTCTCCGCGGAGCGCACACGACCGATCGGCACGACACTGGGCTTGCCGGTGATCGGATCGGGCACGACCACGCACGGGAGGCCGAAGACCTCCTCGACGAGCTCAGCGGTCACGATGTCGGATGGGCGTCCCTCCGCCACCACCTCGCCGTCCTTCATCGCGATGAGGTGCGTGGCATAGCGGGCGGCGTGATTCAGGTCGTGCAGGACCGCGACCAGCGTGCTTCCTCCCTCGTGCAGGTCGGTCAGCAGCTCGAGGAGCTCGATCTGATGAGCGATGTCGAGGAACGTCGCCGGCTCATCGAGGAGCAGGAGCGGCGTCTGCTGCGCGAGGACCATCGCGACCCAGACCCGCTGGCGCTGTCCTCCCGAGAGCTCGTCGACGAGTCGTGCGGACAGCTCCGTGATCCCGGTCGCCGCCATCGCCTCGTCGACCGCGGTCTGATCGTCGTCCGACCACGGTCGCATCAATGTCTGGTGGGGATATCGACCTCGCGCCACGAGGTCCGACACACGGATGCCGTCCGGGGCGAGCGAACTCTGCGGGAGGAGACCGACCCGGCGCGCGACCTCCTTGGCGCGGTAGCTGTGGATCTCCTTCCCGTCGAGGACCACATCGCCCTTCTCCGGCCGGATGAGGCGCGAGAGCGCACGCAGCAGCGTGGACTTGCCGCAGGCATTGGGACCGACGATCACCGTGAAGGAGCCGTCAGGAATCGCGACGGTCAGGTCTGTGGAGATCGTCCTTCGGTCGTAGCCGATCGTCACCCTTTCGGCGTGCAGGCGGGTCGAGGGCTTTCCGGTCATCGACGGAATCCTTCCTTGATGAGCAGCCAGGCGAAGTAGCCGCCGCCCAGCACCACGGTGACGAGCCCCACGGTGATCTCGAAGCGCTGGCCGATGAAGTCCGCCGCGAGGAGCAGCACCGCACCGGTCAGGCCCGCGCTCACCATGTCGAGCCCGGGAGACCGGACGAGTCTCCGGGCGACCTGAGGGGCGACGAGAGCGACGAACGAGATCGGCCCGGCGGCAGCCGTCACGATCGCGGTGAGCGATACGCCGAGCACCGTCATGATCAATCGTGATCGCTCGAGGCCGACGCCGAGCGCTCTGGCAGCGTCGTCCCCGAGCTCGAGCTGGGCGAATCCGCGCCGCACCATCGCGACGAGCGGAAGGACGACGACCAGCACGAGAGCGAACGGCAGCAGCTGCTCGGCTCCGAGGGCCGAGAAAGAGCCGAAGCCCCAGGCGATCGCGGCTCGTGCCTCCTGGGCGCCGGTGCTGATCAGCAGGTAGCTGTTGATGCCGACGAGGAAGGCCGAGAGCCCGATGCCGACGATGATGAAGCGGAATCCCTGGATACCGCCGCGACAGGCCAGAACGTAGACGAGCAGCGCCGTGACCACCCCGCCGAGAACGGCGCCGGTGGCGATCAGCGTGTAGGAGACGCTGCCGAGAACGAGCATGACGACGAGCGCGCCGGTGTACGACCCGGCGTCGAAGCCGATGACATCCGGGCTGCCGAGAGGATTGCGAGTCAGAGATTGGAAGATCGCGCCGCTCACCCCCAGTGCGATCCCCCCGAGCACGGCGAAGAGAACCCGGGGCAGACGCCACTCGAGGACCAGCTTGCGGACGTTGCCCTCCCCGGATCCGGTCAGCGCGGAGAGGACCTGCGCGAGATCGAGCTGGAACGTTCCGATGGCGAGGGCCGCCATACCGAGTACGACGAGCACGAGGACGAGGACGATGCGCACGACGAGGGTGCGCATCTCGATGCGCCAGATCGCCCCGCCCATCCGGACGGAGAGCACGCGCGGCGGTGCGTCGACGGTGAGCGCGCTCACAACCCACTCACCTTCTTGCGTCGTGCGAGGGCGATCAGCACGGGCGCCCCGACGATGGCGGTGACGATGCTCACCTGCAGCTCGCCCGAGGGGAGCACGACACGACCGATGACATCGGAGAACAGGAGCATGCTCGGCGCGACCACGGCGGAGAAGGGGATGATCCAGCGCTGATCCGGGCCGGTGAACCATCGCACGGCGTGCGGCACCATGAGTCCGATGAACGCGATGGGGCCGGCGACGGCGGTGGCTCCGCCGGCCAGGACGGTCACCCCCACCACGGACAGGATCCTGGTGCGCACGAGGCGGGCGCCCAGCGTGCGCCCCAGGTCGTCACCGAGCGCGATCGCATTCAGCGGACGGGCGAGGAGGAAGGACAGCAGGAGGCCCGCCCCGATCAGGGGTGCGATGACCGCGAGTGCGCTCTCATCGCGCCCTCCGAGGCTGCCGAGGCCCCAGAAGCGCAAGGTGCTGAACACCTCCATGTTCTTCAGGATCACGATCGAGGTGATCCCGCTGAGGACGGCGCCGATCGCGACTCCGGCCAGCGTCATCCGGCCGGGAGAGGGACCGCCCCGACCGGCGGCGCCGATCAGATAGACGACGAGCGTCACGACGAGCGCCCCGCCCAGAGCGAACCACACGTACGCGCTCGGACCGCGGACTCCGAGCAGGCCGATGCCCATTGTGACCGCGAACGTCGCACCGGCGTTGACCCCGAGGATGCCCGGATCAGCCAGCGGATTACGGGTGAAGGCCTGGATCAGGGCACCGCACACTCCGAGCGCGGGACCGACGACGAGTCCCACGATCGTGCGCGGCAGACGCGAGTCGCGGACGATCGCCTGGGCATCCGACCCGTCGAAGTCCACGAGCGCGCCGATGGCCGTCGCGGGCGGGAGCGCCTTCGCGCCGACCATCAGGCTCAGCAGCACCGCGATGAGGAGGACGATGATCGCGAGAGCGAGACCGCCCGCTCGAGATGCCGCGCCGCGGGACGTCGGAAGACGTTCCGCGGCGCGGCTCGACACGGCGGTCATCGATCAGTTCGACGAGGGGACGCCCGAGGAGAGCGCGTCTGCGAGGTCATCGATGGTCGCCGGGATGCTGAGCACGCTCGGTGCCGTGGTCGCCCATCCGAGTCGTTGGTCCTGGAAGAAGTAGTACGAGCCGTCTGCGATCGGCGCCCAGCGAGCGAGCAGCGGATCCTCGACGGTGTGCGCGACCTCGTCCGGAGTGTTCGCCCACCCGACGTGGAACTGCGACTCGATGTCGCCGACCTCTTCCAGGCTGACGTTCGCGAAGAACTCCTCGGTGCTGTCCTCGAGCGCGGCCACGTCGGGCGACGACACGAAGCCGAGCTGTTCGAGCAGCGGCACCCGCGGGTCGCGCGGCAGGTAGAGGCCGATCGAGGTCTCGCCTTCGGCGACGAACCAGCCATAGGTGAACACCACGTCCTGGAACTCCGGGTGCGCCTCGGCGGCGGCGGCGATCGCGGCGTCGGCCTCGTCGAGCAGGACCTGTGCTTCCTCCTCCTTGTCGAGGATCGATCCGATCGTGAGGGTGAGCTCTTCGCGATCCGACGCCCACATCGATTCGGCGAATCCGACGGTCGGGGCGATCTCGGAGAGACGCTCGTAGTCGGTCTCCGTGATCCCCGAGTGGTTCGCGAGGATCACATCCGGTCCGAGGGCGAGGATCTGCTCGAAGTCGTATTCCGCGGCGTCGGTGAAGGAGATGATCTCGGGCAGCTCTCCGCCCAGCTCCTCGACCTTGTCGGCGAACCACGGCAGGTACGTGTCGACGTTCCCCCAGCTGAAGTCCTCGACGCCGACGGGCACCTCGCCGAGGGCGGCCACCACATCCTGCGAGTACCAGCCGAGGGTGACGATGCGCTCCGGCTTCTCGTCGATCGTCGTCTCCCCGTACGCGTGCTCGACGGTCAGGGGGTACACCCCGGAGCCACCGGATGATGCGGCATCCCCCTGGGACGAGTCGGCCCCCGCACAGGCGGAGAGGGCGGATGCGGCGACGATGAGCGCGGTGAGCGCGACGAGCGCTCGCGGGGCGCGCCGGAGGGGGCGGGACATGGGACTCCTCGGGTGGAAGGCAGGGATGACGCGCTCCAACATAGTGAAGGCTTACCTTATTTGCTATCGTCCTGAGAGGACTCCTATCTGCTTCGAACTCCCGTGGCCTGTCCACCGGGGACGATCCATGGCCGTTGCGAACGGCAGAAGGGCGGGATGCTGTGCTTGGAACGACATCCGAGAATCTGGAGGCGCATCGGGAGAGAGTCGCGTCCGATCAGTATTTCGAGCCGCATCTGCACGACACGGACCAGTTGGCGTGGATCCCGGGCGGTGCTCGCGTCGTCATCGGTCGATCGCGATGGCACCTTCACGCCGATCATCTCGTGTGGATCCCCGCCCTCACCGAGCATGAGATGCGGATGGTCGGCTCGGGCGACATGTTCAGCATCTACCTCGATCAGTCCCTGCGCCTCCCCCAGGACCGCTGGGACCGTCCGCTCGTCCTCCCCGTCGACACCGTCGGCGTGGCGATCATGCAGGACCTGTGCGCGCACGCCACCGAGGATCGTCGTCTGCAGGCGTCGGTCGCGCTCCTGCTCGAGATCCTGTCGGCCACGGACGAGAGCTACGACGCCCTGACGGTGCCCTCCGATTCCCGCGCGCGGACCGTGGCCGACGCCATCCTGCACGAGCCCCACATCGACCGGGACCTCGGCGCATGGGCTCGCGACCTCGGAATCAGCACGAAGACCCTGCACCGGGCGTTCCTGGCAGACACCGGGCTCTCCTTCAGCGAGTGGCGCACTCGCGCGCGGGTGTACGCCGCCGAGCGGCTGCTCGTCGACGGCCTGCCCGTCACGGACGCCGCGGAGATGGTCGGATACCGCACAGCCACCGGCTTCATCAAGGCGTTCCGGCAGGTCTTCGGATCGACCCCCGCTGCGTACATCCGCGCGAAGCGCAGAGCGCGCAGCGCCGGTGCTCCACGGATCTCGGGGAACTCCCGGCCGCGGAATGTCCCTGCCCCGTGACAGGCTGACGACGTGGAATCCCTCTCGCTTCGGCCCTGGCACGACGACGACCTGCCTCTGCTCCGCCGCGCGAACACGCCGGAGATGACGTCGCATCTCAACGGCCCGGAGACCGACGAACAGGTGGCCGATCGCCATGCGCGCTACCTGCGGTATGCGCAGACCGGCGAGGCGCGGATGTTCGCGATCCTGCTCGACGCGGAGCCCGTCGGCTCGATCGGCTACTGGAGGCTGCGCTGGAAGGAGCAGGAGGTGTGGGAGACCGGGTGGTTCGTCCTCCCGGAGGCGCAGGGGCATCGTGTCGCCGCGCGCGCTCTCGGGCTCCTGATCGACGACGCCCGCCGCCACCCCGAGAGGCGTGGCAAACTGGTCGCGTTCCCGTCGGTGGAGAATCCGCCGTCCAACGCCGTGTGCCGGCGCGCCGGCTTCGTCCTGACGGGATCGGAGACGGAGACGTTCCGCGGGACACAGCTGACGATGAACGAGTGGGAGTTCGATCTCACCGCGCCGCCCATCACCGTCTAGCGGGCGACGCATCCGCGCACCGCATCAGCTCCGCAGTGGCACCCGGACGTCTCCCCCGGACTCCTGGGTGAGCCGCTCCCCCATCTGCACGAAGGTCGGCGACGCGATGAATCCGCCGGCGAAGAGAGCCTGACCCTGCGCGAACGTCTGCGCGCGGCGGATCACCTCGTCCGATGCGAAGCCGAAGACCTCCGCGAGCTCGGCCAGATCGCGCGGCGCGTTCACCCGCATCAGCGCCAGGTTGTCGCACTGGGAGAGCACGTTCGGATGGATCTTGGTCGGACGCTGCGTCGACAGGAGGAGCCAGAGCCCGAACTTCCTGCCCTCGGCGGCGATCTGGACGAGCTTCGCCGTCAGCTCCCTCTCCACAGCGGTGGAGGGTTCCGGCGAGCAGAGGTTGTGCGCCTCGTCGATGACGATGAGCACGGGTCGACGTTCCTCGCGTCGCGCCCAGAGGTGCTCCAGCACCGCGAGGGCGGCGACCTTGGGCTCCGCCGGATGGTCGAAGCCGCCGAGGTCGAGAACGGTGGCACGGGGCCGCTCCTGGACGTCGTCGACGACGGATGCCGCACCGCGGGACCAGAGATCCCACTCGAGCACCTGCAGGTTCTCCATGCGGTTCGCCAGACGCGCCTGCATCGGGTCTCCGCTCGCACGGAGGCCTCGGATCATCTGTGCTGTATCGAAGGTCTCGGAGACCATCTCCAGGTGCAGGAGGATGTTGTACTCCTCGGCGTCCGCGATGGGATCGATCTGCAGTACGGCAGCCTTCGATGCCGGGGAGAGGTCGACGTATCGCACCCGCAGCGGGTCTCCGTCGGCATGACCCGAGCGGAACACCCGCACATCGAGCCCGGAGATGCGGCTCGCCTCGGCCTCTCCGGCGGATGAGCGCACTTCGCGCAGGCGCACGAAATCGGCATTGGGGTCCAGGATGAGCAAGGGGAGGTCGGTGTGGAGCAGCAGCTGCTCGAGCACGACACCGAGCGCGTACGTCTTGCCGCTGCCGCTCTGACCGCACCAGAACGTGTGCCGATTGAACCTCCGCGGATCCAGTTGCACCTGCGCGGCGTCATCGTCGATCGCTGCGCCGATCGTCAGCTCCGGCATACGGGGACCTCCTCCTGCTCCTCCCCAGAGTGCACCCTCCGCCGCGCGCAGGGAAGAGGCGATCGTCCCCGGCAGACGCGAAAGGCCCGCCTCCTCGGTCTCCCGGGGAGGCGGGCCTTTCACCCGCGACAACGGCTTGGTGGAGCTGGGGGGAATCGAACCCCCGTCCAACGCTGCTAATCCACGCCTTCTCCGGGCGCAGTCTGCGAAGACGTTCTGCTCGGCTCCGACCTTTGTCACAGACACCTAAGTCGACGAGCCCAGCCTGGGAAGAGTCCCGCGTGACGTCCAGACGCCATCACACAGCAAGATTCCTAGATGACGCCAGGGTCCGTGTCGGAATCACACACGGTCTGACGGACTATCGGGCTCGCTTATGCAGCGAGGGCGAAGTCGTTGCGCTTGGTTTCGGCAACTATTTTTTTGCAGAGAGCGTTTACGAGATAACTCTGCATCCTCGGCCCGCTTCTCGTGGATACACAGGCGCTGTCGAAACCGATCAGCCCCGTGGTCCTTCTCTCGAAGGAGCCGTTGTCGCACTGTGGAATTTTCACCCCGGGTGCGGAACACCCGAGCATCTCAGACTACAACGTCTGGAGCGGCTTCGCCATTCCGCGGAGGCCCGACCCGCTGGCGTAGAGTCGCCCCATGAGCGAAGTCACGGTCACCGTCCGCGGCGAGCACGAGGCGCGTGTCGCGCCCGAGCGCGCAACCATCCGCGTCAGCGTGCGAGCGGAGGGGCCTGAGCGCACTTCCGTCGTCGAGCAGGTGATGCGTCTCGCCGAACCGGTGCGCGGAAGCATCACCGAACGAGCGGATGCCGGCAGCGTCGTCGATTGGACGAGCAAGCGGCTGTCCGTGCGCGCGGAGCGCCCCTGGAACAACGAGGGCAAGCGCCTCGCACCCGTCTACTACGCCAGCATCGACTTCACCGCGACCTTCGTCGAGGCATCCGAGCTCTCCATCTGGGTGTCGGACATCTCCCCCTGGGACGGCGTCGAGGTCGGCTGGGTCAACTGGCATCTCACGCCGGAGACCAGCGCGCGGATCGAACGCGAGGTCGCAGCGCAGGCCGTCGGCGTCGCCGTCACGCGCGCCGAGACCTACGCCCACGCGCTCGGACTCGAAGGGGTCACTCCGCTCGAGATCGCCGACGTCGGACTGATCTCGAGCGGCCAGCCCGCGCCTCCCGCCCCGATGATGAAGGTGCGCGGTGCGGCGTTCGCCGCGGACTCGGCGCCCGCGATGGAGTACGAGCCGGAGGACATCGTGATCTCCGCAACGGTCGAGGCGCGCTTCCTCGCCCGGTGACGGAGGTCCGCCTCAGCGGGTGAAGGGCTCCAGCTCCGCAGCGAGACGCTCGGAGACGCGCGCGTGCACGGCGGTCCCGTCCTCCTGGTGATCGACCGAGAGCAGCATGCCCGTCTCGTGGATCGCAGCGATCAGATCGCCGCGGTCGTACGGGACGACCGCGTGAACCTCGACGGCCGGCTTCGGGAGGGCCTCCTCGATCGCGGCGCGGAGTTCGGCGATGCCCTCGCCGGACCGCGACGAGACGAAGTGCGCGTGCGGCTGCAGGCCGCGCAGCACCAGGCGCTCGTCCTCGCCGATGAGGTCGGCCTTGTTGAAGACCACGATCTCCGGCAGGTCGCGCACGCCCACATCGCCCATCACATCGCGCACGGTCTGCAGCTGGCCCGCGGGATCGGGGTGCGATCCGTCGACGACGTGCAGCACGACGTCGGCCTGCCCGACCTCTTCCAGCGTCGAGCGGAACGCCTCCACCAGCTGATGCGGGAGGTTGCGGACGAATCCGACGGTGTCGGTGATCGTGTAGACGCGGCCGTCCTCGGTCTCCGACCGGCGGACCGTGGCATCGAGGGTGGCGAACAGTGCGTTCTCGACCAGCACACCGGCGCTCGTCAGGGCGTTGAGGAGACTGGACTTCCCGGCGTTCGTGTAGCCGGCGATCGCGACGGACGGGATCGTGTTGCGCTTGCGCTCGGCGCGCTTGGCTTCGCGAGCCGGACCGAAGTCGCGGATCTGCTTGCGCAGCAGCGCCATCTTCGTGCGGATGCGACGTCGGTCGAGCTCGATCTTGGTCTCACCGGGGCCACGGGAACCCATACCGGCACCGCCGGCACCGACCTGGCCGCCGGCCTGACGGCTCATCGAGTCGCCCCAGCCGCGGAGGCGGGGAAGAAGATACTCGAGCTGCGCGAGTTCGACCTGCGCCTTGCCCTCTCGGCTCTTCGCATGCTGGCTGAAGATGTCGAGGATCACCGTGGTGCGATCGATGACCTTGACCTTGACGACGTCTTCCAGTGCACGCCGCTGGCTCGGGGCCAGCTCGGTGTCGGCGATCACGGTGTCGGCGCCGACGGCTGCGACGATGTCCTTGAGCTCCTGCGCCTTGCCCCGGCCGAGGTACGTGGCGGCATCCGGATGAGGACGGCGCTGGAGCACACCGTCGAGCACGACGGCGCCGGCGGTCTCGGCGAGAGCGGCAAGCTCGCGCAGCGAGTTCTCGGCATCCTCCTGAGCACCCTGCGGGTAGACGCCCACCAGCACGACGTTCTCCAGCCGCAGCTGCCGGTACTCGACCTCGGTGACGTCCTCGAGCTCGGTCGAGAGCCCGCCGACACGGCGCAGCGCGTGGCGATCCTCGAGATCCCACTGATTGCCGTCCGTCGTGGAGTGCGTCGCCGTCGATTCGTCCTGCAGCGCCTGCGCGGCACCGAAGACGCGCACCTCGGATCGCTTCTCTGCGTTCGCGAGGACGCGGTCGAGCGCCTCGTCATCGGTGGAGTGGGTCGTGGTCTCCGTCATCCGTTCCTGATCTCTGCTTTCGTTGCGAGCCTTAACCTTAGCCCGGGCGGTCCGGTACGCTCACCGTATGGGGTCTGAACATTACTTCACTGCGGCCCCGGCAAGCCCCGAGAATCTGCGCTCGATCCGTGTGTCGCTCGCAGGCCGTGAGCTGGATGTCACCACCGCGGGTGGAGTCTTCAGCCCGGATCGGCTGGATGCCGGCACCGCCGTGCTACTCGCCAACATGCCCCCGGTACCTCCGGGCGGCAACCTGCTCGACCTCGGCAGTGGCTGGGGACCGATCAGTCTCTCGATGGCCCTCGCCGCTCCGCACGCGACGGTCTGGGCCGTCGACGTGAACGAGCGAGCCCTCGATCTCGTCCGCCGCAATGCCGCGGCTCTCGGGCTCACCAATGTCAACGCCTCTCTGCCCGACGATGTTCCCGGCGACGTCACATTCCGCACGATCCGCTCGAACCCCCCGATCCGTGTGGGCAAGAACGAACTGCACGGCCTCCTGGAGCGCTGGATCCCCCGACTCGACGACCGCAGCGACGCCTGGCTCGTGGTGCAGCGGAACCTCGGTGCGGATTCGCTGCAGCGATGGATCGGCGCGACCTTCCATCCCGGCTACAGCGTCTTCCGCACCGCCACGGGCAAGGGCTATCGCATCCTCAAGGTGCGCAAGCACGGCAGCCCGCCGACCGAGCCCATCGCCGTCGCCTGACGCCGTATTCGCCTGGCGCGGCGCTCGCCTGAGGCCCGTCAGACGAGGTCGACCTCGCCCTGGAACACCAGCTGCGCGGGGCCGGCCAGTCCGACGTGCTCGCCGTCTTCCGCCGGGAACATGCGCACGCTCAGCGTGCCGCCGGGAACCTCGACCTGCCAGTTGTTCGGGGCCTGCTCGCCGGCCCAGTAGCGCACCGCGAGTGCCGTCGCAGCGATTCCGGTGCCGCAGCTGAGGGTCTCGCCGACACCACGCTCGAAGACGCGCATGCGCACGTGTCCGATCCCGTCGCGGACCAGCGGCTCGCCCGGCACGACGAACTCGATGTTGGCGCCGGCCGGCAGCGCAGGCTCCAGGTCCGGAGCACGGTGCAGCTCCACCGAGGCGAGCTCTGCCTCCGAGGCGAGAGCGACGACCACGTGGGGGTTGCCGACGTCGATGCCGAGGCCGGGACGTGTGACGGGGAGCCCGTCCACACGCACCAGGGGGTCGTCGCCGGAGAGCTTCCACAGGCCGAGATCGACCTGATACCCGGTTGCGCTCCGCGTCACATCGCGCACGCCCGCGCGCGTTCCGATCGGCAGCGTCGAACCCTGCTCGATCGTGGCGAGTCCCGCGCGCACGAGGAAGTGGGCGAAAACCCGGATGCCGTTGCCGCACATCTCGGCGATCGAGCCGTCGGCGTTGCGGTAGTCCATGAACCACTCGGCGTCGGGCTCTTCCGCAAGTGCGGCCGCCCCCTCGGCGATCGCGGAGGACCGCACGACCCGAAGGATTCCGTCGGCACCGATTCCGAAGTGCCGATCGCAGAGGACGGCGACCTGCTCGACGGTCAGATCGAGCTCCCCGTCGGGGTCGGCGATGATGATGAAGTCATTGCCCGTGCCGTGTCCTTTGGTGAATGCGACCATGAGCCCAGTCTAGGGATTGCACGAGGGCGGCTCGCTCCACGCCTCTCAGGCGCGCAGCACGCGGTACCGTCCGCAGAGGAAGCTGCGATTGCGCGCGACGTCGAGGAGTTCGAGATCGAGTTCGCGCGGGAGCAGCGGAGCGCCGGAGCCGAGCGTCACCGGCGCGTACTGCACCCAGACCTCGTCGAGCAGTCCGGCATCGGCGAACTGTCCGGCGAGGTCTCCGCCGCCGATGACCCAGAGATCCTTGCCACCGGCGGCCTCGACCATCTCGGCGTGCACCTCGGAGATCTCGCCCTGGGTCAGACGGATGTCGGCCCCGTCGGGAACCTCGAGGTGACGGTGGGTGAACACCCACGCCGGCTGGGTGTATCCCCAGCGGCCTTCTTCGTGCCGCATGACCCATTCATAGGTCGACGCCCCCATGGCGAGCGCGCCGATCGTCTTCTCGAAGCCCTGATAGGCCATCGGCCCCTCGGGGTCGATGTCCTGCTTCAGGAGCCAGTCGAGCGAGTGCTCGGACGTCGCGATGAATCCGTCGAGGCTGGACGCCGTGAAGAAGTGTGTCGTCATTCCGACAGCGTCGCATCGACCTCCGACATCGTGCCCGTCAGACGCCGACGATCCCGTCGAGGCCGGCGGTCGCTTCCCGCCACTCCACCTCGCGGTACCGCTTGAACCAGGAGACCTGTCTTCGGGCGTAGCGTCGCGTGAGCGCCTGCGTCTCGGCGATCGCCTCCCCTTCGGACAGGCGTCCGTCGAGCTGTCCGAGCGCCTGCGCGTAGCCGATGGCGCGACTCGCGGTCACCCCCTGCTCGAGACCCTGACGGCGGAGCTCGGCGACCTCGTCGACGAGCCCCGTCTCCCACATCCTCTCGACGCGCGCATCGAGGCGCTCGACCAGTGCCGGGCGATCGACGTGCAGGCCGATGATGCGGGTCTGCGGGTGCCAGAGGGTCGGGTGCTCCGGGAGCGCCGCCCCGTGCGTGCTGCCGCCCTGCTCGAGCACTTCGAGCGCACGGACGACACGTCGACCGTTCCGAGGGTCGACGCGTCGAGCGGTGATCGGGTCGCGGGCCCGGAGCCGCTCGAGGAGGGCGTCCGGTCCGTCGGCCTCCAGTTCCCTCTCGAGGCGTTCGCGGATGGCCGGGTCGCGCGGAGGGAAGTGGAACTCGTAGACCACGCTCGAGACGTAGAGACCTGAGCCCCCGACGAGGATCGCGTCTCCGCCGCGTCCGTGGATCGCGCCGATCGCCGTCCGCGCCTGCGGCTGGTACCAGGCGACAGCGGCCTCCTGATCGACCTCGCGCACATCGAAGAGGTGATGCGGGATCCCTCTCCGCTCCGCGAGCCGCAGCTTGGCCGTACCGATGTCCATGCCGCGATAGAGCTGCATGGCATCCGCGTTCACGATCTCGGCGGGATTGCCTTTCGAGCGCAGCGCCTCAGCGAGGTCGAGGGCGAGGTCGCTCTTGCCGGTGCCGGTCGCCCCGACGACGGCCCAGAGCCGCGGGCCGTCGGTCACACGCCGACGCGCAGTGTCGGAAGACCGAGCGACACGGCCCGCGGGCCGCCATCCGAGCTCGGGGCCGGCACAGCGCACGACTCGGACTGCGCGCGATCCCACGCATCTCCGCCGCGCGTCCGCCGGATCCGCAGCGGCGCACCCGTGGGGTCGTCGGCGAGCAGGTGGAAGGGCGCCGCGTGCGTGACCGTCACGGTGACGACGTCGCCCGGTCGCGGAAGGTCCGATCCGGGGGTCACCTCGAAGTGCACGAGACGGTTGTCCTCCCCTCGGCCGGTGAGACGGTGCGTCTCGGCGTCCTTCTTCCCCTCGCCGGTCGAGACGAGCACGTGGATCTCGCGACCGATCTGCTTCTGGTTCTCCTCCAGGGAGATGCGCTCCTGCAGGGCGATCAGACGGTTGTACCGGGCCTGGACGATATCCTTCGGGACCTGATCCTCCATCGTGGCGGCGGGTGTGCCCTCACGGATCGAGTACTGGAACGTGAAAGCCCCCGAGAAGCGCGCCTGCTCCACGACGCGCATCGTGTCCTCGAAGTCCTCCTCGGTCTCGCCCGGGAAGCCGACGATGATGTCGGTCGTGATCGCGGCATGCGGGATGCGGTCGCGGACCCGGTCGAGGATGCCGAGGAACCGCTCGCTGCGGTACGAGCGGCGCATCGCTTTGAGGATGCGGTCGCTTCCGGATTGCAGCGGCATGTGGAGCTGGGGCATCACGCTCGGCGTCTCGGCCATGGCGTCGATCACATCGTCGGTGAAGGCGGCGGGATGAGGGCTCGTGAACCGGATGCGCTCGAGGCCCTCGATCTCTCCCGCCGCTCGCAGCAGCTTTCCGAACGCCTGACGGTCACCGAACTCGACACCGTACGAGTTCACGTTCTGTCCGAGCAGGGTGACCTCGATCGCACCGTCGTCGACGAGCAGCCGGATCTCGTTCAGGATGTCGCCGGGACGACGGTCCTTCTCCTTGCCGCGCAGGCTCGGCACGATGCAGAAGGTGCAGGTGTTGTTGCAGCCCACGGAGATCGAGACCCAGCCGCTGTGCGCGGAATCGCGCTTGGTCGGCAGCGTGGACGGGAAGACCTCGAGAGACTCGAGGATCTCGAGCTCGGCATCGCCGTTGTGACGTGCACGCTCGAGAAGACCGGGCAGCGAGCCCATGTTGTGCGTGCCGAACACGACGTCCACCCACGGCGCCTTGTCGAGCACGGCCTGCTTGTCCATCTGCGCGAGGCAGCCGCCGACGGCGATCTGCATGCCGTCCTTGCGGCGCTTCACGGAAGCGAGGTGCCCGAGCGTTCCATACAGCTTGCCGGCCGCGTTGTCGCGCACCGCGCACGTGTTGATGATGACCACATCGGCCTCTGCGCCCTCGGACGCGCGCACGTACCCCGCGCTCTCCAGCGACCCGGACAGACGCTCCGAGTCGTGGACGTTCATCTGGCACCCGAAGGTGCGCACTTCATAGGAACGCTGTCGGCCGTCGACATCGATGGCTGCCGACGACGCGCTGATGATCGTCGGTTCACTGCGCGGGATAGTCATGATCCTCCCATTGTACGAGCGGATCAGGGACGGGAGGAGCGTCGCAGCTCAGTCGGAATCCACGAATCGGACGCCGGACGTCGACCCTCCGGACGAGACCTCGCGCAATGCCGCCTTCGCCGCGTTCATCGCCACCGCGCCGTTGTATCCGCGACGCGAGAGCTGACCCATCAGGCGACGTACGGCGGTGTCGTTGTCGAGTCTGGCCATCGACCGCGCCTTGGAGCGCGCGTAATCGAGAGCGCGCTCGGCGTCGTCGTCCGGCAGCTCATCGAGGGCCGCGTCGATGACGTCGCGCGACAGTCCGCGCTGAGACAGAGCCCGCGAGAGCGCGACCCGCCCCTGCCCCTTGCGCTCGACTCCGGATGTGACGAGCAGACCGGCGAGAACGGCGTCATCGAGATACCGCCGCCGGCAGAAGTCGTCGATCACGTCTTCGATCTGCCCGGAGTCGAGATCATGCCCCTTGAGCACGAGCCTGGCCTCCGAGATCGACAGCGACTTCGCGCGGAGTTTGCGCAGCAGCGCCTCTTCGGCCGTCGCGCGGATCTCATCCGGAGATCGCACCGGCTCCGCGCTGTCGCGATCACCATCGTCCTGGAGGTCGTGCAACGCGCGAAGACGCGGCGCCGATCTCTCCGGAGCGCGCTCCTCCGGCGCACCCGAGTCGAGGTCGCCGCTGTTCGATGCCGCCGTCCTCGCCGCAGCTCCTCTGGCGGGATGGCGATCGCTGGGCGTGCCTGCGTCGCGAGCGTCGCCGAAGCGCGACGGCTCGGGCTGCGCATCCCAGGTCGAACGCCAGAGACCCGCATCGCCGGTACGACGCGGGACCACCTTCTCCGCGCGATCAGCGTCGTCGTCAGAGACCTTCGCCGGCATCGCCTTGCGACCCCCGGCCTTGCTGCCGAAGAGAGGGATGATGGGGGCGATCCGCTCGGAATCGCCCCCATGCGTGTCAGTCATCAGGCCGGACGACGCTCGGCGAGCTCGTCAGCAGCCGCGGGGGCCGCAGCCTGCCCGCCGATGCCGAGCTTCTGCTTGATCTGCGTCTCGATCGCCAGCGCGATGTCGGGGTTGTTGAGCAGGAACGTACGCGCGTTCTCCTTGCCCTGACCCAGCTGGTCGCCGTCGTAGGTGTACCACGAGCCGGACTTCTTCACGATGGCGTGCTCGACCCCGAAGTCGATCAGGCTGCCTTCGCGCGAGATGCCGACACCGTAGAGGATGTCGAACTCGGCCTGCTTGAAGGGCGGGGCCATCTTGTTCTTCACGACCTTGACCCTGGTGCGGTTCCCCACCGCGTCAGTGCCGTCCTTCAGCGTCTCGATCCGGCGGATGTCCATGCGGACCGAGGCGTAGAACTTCAGCGCCTTACCACCCGCCGTGGTCTCGGGCGAGCCGAAGAAGACGCCGATCTTCTCACGCAGCTGGTTGATGAAGATCATCGTGGTGTTCGTCTGGTTGAGACCACCGGTGAGCTTTCGCAGAGCCTGCGACATCAGTCGCGCCTGCAGACCCACGTGCGAGTCACCCATCTCACCCTCGATCTCGGCGCGGGGCACGAGTGCCGCCACGGAGTCGATCACGATGAGGTCGATCGCACCCGAGCGCACGAGCATGTCGGCGATCTCGAGTGCCTGCTCACCCGTGTCGGGCTGGGAGACGAGGAGCGCGTCGATGTCGACGCCGAGCTTGGCGGCGTAGTCGGGGTCGAGCGCGTGCTCGGCATCGATGAATGCGGCGATGCCACCCGCGCGCTGTGCGTTCGCGATCGCGTGCAGGGTGAGGGTCGTCTTACCGGACGACTCCGGGCCGTAGATCTCGACGATGCGACCACGCGGGAGACCGCCGACGCCGAGGGCGACGTCGAGGGCGATGGAGCCGGTCGGGATGACCGCCACGGGGGCGCGCTCATCGCTGCCCAGCCGCATGACGGAGCCCTTGCCGAACTGACGGTCGATCTGGGCGAGTGCTGTCTCGAGGGACTTCTCGCGGTCGGCGGGTGATGGCATGGTCTGCTCCTTCTGCTCGCGTGGTGCCGCCTGTAGGCTGCCGCGGCGCTCCCGATTGGGAGCAACTCTCCGACAAGGCGTATGGCTCTGGGCCTGTTCTTCACCGTACGAGGAGCCACCGACATTGCGTCGAAGCATCCGCGAACCGTGTGGAACGAAACTCAGAGACCACTTGTGCAGAAGACTACGCCCGCTTCGAACAGATCTTCGACGACACGCCGTCATCGGCGTGTCGGATACCGCACGACTCGAACGAGCTGTCGCCGACGTCAGCGACGCCGCGGCTCCTGACGCCCGACGCCGTGTCGCCGGTTCTCCGGCACGTCCATCTCGGCGCAGAGCGCCAGCCAGATGTCGCGGGGCGGCGCGCCGTCCGCGAGCGCCTCCACGGCCGTCCGATTGCCGAGCGCGCCGAGCACGAGGTCATTGACCAGCGATGACGCGCGGGCCTGGAACTCCATCTCGACGGCGCGAAGGAACTCGCTGCGACGCATCCTGTCTCCGAGCCGGCAGAAGGTCAGTGCAGGGAGAGCTCGGGCTCGATCGACGCCACGAGGTCGTCGGGGACGACATCCGGGAAGACCTGGATGCCCTCGAGCACGGAGATGCGATCGCCGACCTCGCGCATGATCGTCGAGATGGGCACATCGAGCGCATCGGCGACCGAGGCGAGAATCTCGCTCGATGCCTCCTTCTGACCCCGCTCGACCTCACTGAGATATCCGAGCGCGACCGAAGCCTTGCTTGCGACCTGCCGGAGGGTGCGCCCCTTCTGCAGGCGGAAGTCCCTCAGCACATCGCCGATTTCCTGTCGTACAAGAATCATCGGAACCTCCTCCCCGTTCGATCCATCGAGTTCCCCCTCGATGAGACAGCCAGTCTAGTCCCCCTGGCTTGCACAGAATCTACCCCTGCACTCTGTGGTTTCAATGTGAGCACATCGGAGATAACCGCGGAATGCACGCGACTATTCCTGGAGGATCTCGAGAAGGAAATCGAGTGCGGCCGAGACCGAACCTGCCCGGACCGCGGCGCGGTCGCCGTCGAGGTGCAGCTCTCGCGTCTGCGAGGCGATCGGGGTGACGACGCCGATGTGCACCGTGCCGACCGGCTGCCCGTCCGGCGAATCCGGACCGGCGATCCCGGTCGTCGACACTCCGACATCAGCCGGTCGCCCACCGACGCCGACGGCATGTCGCACGCCGTCGGCCATCTGCCGCGCGACGTCCGGGTACACGGGTCCGTGCTGCGCCAGCGTCGCGGCGTCGACACCGAGAACGGTGTGCTTGACGGGTGTCGCGTAGGCGACCACTCCCCCGAGCAGGACCGCGGACGCACCGGGCACCGAGACCAGCTCAGCACAGAGCGCTCCGCCGGTGAGGGATTCCGCCACGCCCAGCGTCCAGCCCCGGCTCTTCAGCGCGGACAGCACGGCGGCCGCCGGGGAATCGCTCACGACTTCTGCCGTGCCCCTCTGACCTGCGCGACGATGTAGTCGATCCCGCTGGCCACCGTGAGCACCAGGACGACGATCATCAGCAGGAAGGTCACCAGCGTCCACGGACCGAGGCCGATGACGACATGGAGCGGCAGCAGAGCCCAGCCCAGGGCCACGCCCTGGAACGCGGTCTTGATCTTGCCCATCCACGCGGCGGCGACCACATGCTCGCTGGCCACCATGAGCCGGTGCACCGTGATGCCCCACTCTCGGATGAGGATGACGGCGACGATCCACCAGTCGACCTCACCGAGGATCGCGAGCCCGATGAAGCCCGCGCCGGTGAGCATCTTGTCGGCGATCGGATCCCAGAGCTTTCCGAAGTCGCTGACGATCTCGTACTTGCGGGCGAGGTAGCCGTCGACCCAGTCCGTGGAGATGCCCACGATGAACAGGATCGCGGCGGTCCAGCGCAACGCAGGATCGGGGAGGCCGTAGGTGCCGCCGAGCAGCAGCAGGATGAAGAAGACGACGGCCAGGGGGATGCGGGCGATCGTGATGGCGTTGGGCAGCTGCCGCGGAATGGCCATCAGTCGCGACCCGTCAGACCCCAGGCGTCTTCGTCGCCCTCGGCCTCCACCACCGGAAGCCCGCTGTACTGCGCCTCGACCGGATCATGCGCGGGAGCCGCGGACGCGGCCGATGTCACGGGAGGCGCCGGAGCCGCGGCGGGAGCGTCTTCGCCGCGGAGCTTGGCCATCACCTGCGGAAGCTGTTCGGCCGTCGCGAGCACGTCGCGCGCCTTCGAACCCTCCGACGGGCCGACGATCTCCCGCGACTCCAGCAGATCCATCAGACGACCGGCCTTCGCGAAGCCGACGCGCAGCTTGCGCTGCAGCATCGACGTGGAGCCGAACTGGGACGACACGATGAGCTCGGCGGCCGCGAGCAGCAGTTCGAGGTCGTCGCCGATGTCCTCGTCGACCTCCTTCTTCTTCGTGGGCTCGAGGGCCTCCTGCACGTCGGGACGGTAGTCCGGGCGCGCCTGGCGCGTGACGTGCTTGACGACCGCGTCGATCTCCTTCTCGTCGACCCAGGCGCCCTGGAGGCGGAAGGGCTTGGAGGATCCCATCGGAGAGAACAGGGCGTCACCCTGACCGATGAGCTTGTCGGCTCCGGGGCTGTCGAGGATCACGCGGCTGTCCGTGACGCTGGTGACGGCGAAGGCGAGCCGCGAGGGCACGTTCGCCTTGATCAGGCCGGTCACGACGTCGACGCTGGGTCGCTGCGTGGCGAGGACGAGGTGGATGCCCGAGGCACGGGCGAGCTGGGTGATGCGCACGATCGAATCCTCGACGTCGCGCGGCGCGACCATCATCAGGTCGGCCAGCTCGTCGACGACGACCAGGAGGTACGGGTAGGGCTTGAGAACGCGCTCGCTCCCGACCGGAAGCTCGACCTCACCGGCGCGCACGGCGCGGTTGAAGTCGTCGATGTGGCGGTACCCGAACGACGCGAGGTCGTCGTACCGCATGTCCATCTCCTTCACGACCCACTGCAGCGCCTCGGCCGCCTTCTTCGGGTTCGTGATGATGGGCGTGATCAGGTGCGGCACGCCCGCGTAGCTCGTGAGCTCCACGCGCTTGGGGTCGATCAGGACCATGCGCACATCGGCCGGCCGTGCCCGCATCAGCAGGCTCGTGATCATCGAGTTCACGAAGCTGGACTTACCCGAGCCGGTCGAACCGGCCACGAGGAGGTGAGGCATCTTCGCGAGGTTGGCGATCACGATGTTGCCGCCGACGTCCTTGCCGACGCCGATCGTCATCGGGTGAGTGCTCTTCAGCGCCGCAGGAGAGCGCAGCACGTCGCCGAGCGCGACCATCTCCTTGTCGGCGTTCGGGATCTCGATGCCGATGGCGCTCTTGCCGGGGATCGGCGAGAGGATGCGGACGTCGTTCGACGCCACGGCGTAGGCGAAGTTGTTGCTCAGCTGCAGGATCTTCTCGACCTTGACGCCGTGACCGACCTCGACCTCGTACTGCGTGACCGTCGGACCGCGCGAGAAGCCCGTCACCTTCGCATCGACCTTGAACTGCGTGAGGACGCTCGTGATCTGCTCGATGACCTTGTCGGTCGCCTCGGAGCGCATGACCGGCGCCGGGCCCTCGACCAGCAGACCGGGCGACGGAAGGATGTACGGGGCCACGGGCGCCTGCGGCCCACGGTCCCCCGGTCCCTCGGTGCCGAATCCGTCGAGGCCGGGCAGCTCGGGCATCTCGCCCGTGTCGGACTCGTCGTCGAGCAGCGCCGTGGCCTGCTGCTCCGCGAGCGAGTCGGTGACGGAGCGGACATCGGTCAGCACTTCTGTGGCCGCGTCGTAGGGGTTCTCCACCACCACGGCCTGATCGTATGCGGGGGTCGGCTCGGCGGTGTTCAGCAGAGCGGTGATGTCGTCGGAGCCGAGGGTTCCCTCGTCGGGATCCTCTTCCCTGCCCGTCTTGTTCCGTCGCCACCACGGCAGAACGTCCGGGTCGTCGACCTTGTCGGCCTCGTCGATCGCCGCCGCATCCTTCGCGGGCTTCTCGGCGCGCTCCGCGTCGAACATCCAGGCGTAGAGGTCGCCGAGGCGGGCCCCGATGCGGTTCGGCGGGGTCTTGGTGAGGATCAGGACGCTCAGCGCGGCGAGAAGCGCCAGCACGATGTAGGCGGGGATGTCGGTGAGGTAGGTCAACGGTTGACCCAGCATCCATCCGAAGAGCCCACCCGACTCGCTGAGCGCGAGCATGCCCTCCTTGGGCTGCGGGCGGGCTCCGGCGACGTGGCAGATGCCTGCGAGCGTCAGCACGAACAGGCCGAAGCCGATCCCGATGCGCCCGTTGTCGTGCACGGACGACGGATGCCGGAACAGCCAGCCCGCGAGCAGGAGCAGCATCACCGGCATGACGAAGGCGACGCGTCCGATCAGTCCTCCGACCGAGAACGCACTGATGTTCGCGGCGACAGCGTTGCCGATGAAGAACCATTCGTTGACGGCACCGGCGACCGCGAGCAGCACGAGCAGGAAGGGGAATCCGTCGCGACGGTCGTCCTTCTCGAGGCTCTCCGGGCCGAAGGCGCGGAACAGTCCTCCGACGCCGTGCGCCAGACCCGTCCAGGCGCGGACGGCGACGGGCGGCCGCTCCTGCTCGTCGATGTACTTCTTGGGCGTGGGCTGGGCCTTGGGAGCCGTCTGCCGCTTGGGGCGCGACGGTGCGCTCGCGGACGCACGCTCAGTCTTCGTGGAACTCCTGGCCATGCTCTCACGTTACGACGGACAGCCGACATATCCGCGCAATGACGCGGCTTCTCGCCGATCCCGCTCGGGCGGATCAGGCGGTGCGCCGCACCATGGTGTCGCGGACCGTGCCCTCCGTCGTGACGTTGAACCCCTCGGAGCGATACAGGTTGCGGGCGAAGTTGTCGCGCTCGACGCTCAGGCTGATGCGCGCGTACCCCTGTGCGCTCGCGAGCTCGACGATGCCCCGCAGCAGCGTACGACCGACGCCGCGAGCCCGCCAGAGCGGATGGACGCCGATGATGAGCTCCGGCACCCCGGCGCCGACGAACCCGAATCCCGGCTCGTTCTGGGGCAGCATCCGGTACCAGGCGGCACCGACCGGCACGCCGTCGTCGCCGACGGCGATCAGTCCTTCGTCCGCGGCGCGCTTCCAGCCCGCGAGGTACCGGCGATGGTCCGCGGACGTCAGCACCTCATGTCGCGGGCGCACTCCCCCGGCGCGCCAGTTCGCGGCCTCGACGAGCATGTCGCCGAGGAAGACCGCGTCGGGTTGCGTCGCCCGCCGGGTGGAGAAGCCCGAGAACATGTGGTGAGCCTAGAGGGCGGCTGTTACGACGATGTGTCGGTCAACCGTGAGTGCGCGTGCGACGGCGCGGACCCTCACGCCTCGATGACCAGCGGGACGATCATCGGACGCCGACGCAGCTTCTGGTTCACCCAGCGTCCGATCGTCCGGCGCACCACCTGCGACAGCGCATGCGTGTCGCGGACGCCGTTCCCTGCGGCTTCCTTGAGCGCGGCGACGATCTTCGGGGCGACGTCGTCGAAGACGGAGTCATCCTCGGCAACGCCGCGGGCATGGATCTCCGGTCCCGAGATGATGCGTCCGGTGCCGGCATCCACCACGACGATGACGGAGATGAACCCCTCCTCGCCGAGGATGCGCCGGTCCTTGAGATCGGCATCCGTGATCTCGCCGACCGTCGAGCCGTCGACGTACACGAAGCCGAGGTCCAGCTGCCCGGTGACACGCGCGGTGCCGTCCTTCAGGTCGATCACGGTGCCGTTCGCGGCGATGATCGTGTTCTCCTCCGGGATGCCGGTGTCCTGGGCGAGCTTCGCGTTCGCGATCAGGTGACGGTACTCGCCGTGCACGGGGAGGACGTTCTTCGGCTTCAGGATGTTGTAGCAGTAGAGCAGCTCGCCCGCCGCGGCGTGACCGGAGACGTGCACCTTGGCATTGGCCTTGTGCACGACGTTCGCACCGAGCTTCGTGAGGCCGTCGATCACGCGGTAGACCGCGTTCTCGTTGCCCGGGATGAGGCTGGAGGCGAGGATGACGGTGTCTCCCTCGCTCACCTCGATCGCGTGGTCGAGGTTGGCCATGCGGCTCAGCACGGCCATCGGCTCGCCCTGCGATCCGGTGGACATGTAGACGATCTGGTCGTCGGGGAGGTCGCGGGCCTTCTTGTAGTCGATCAGGACGCCGGCCGGGACCTTGAGGTACCCGAGCTGCTCGGCGATCGTCATGTTGCGGACCATGCTGCGCCCGAGGAACGCCACACGGCGCCCGTTCGCGTAGGCGGCGTCGATGACCTGCTGCACGCGGTGCACGTGGCTCGAGAAGCTCGCCACGATGACGCGGCGGGGCGCCTTGGCGATGACCTGGTCGAGCACCGGTCCGATCGACCGCTCGGTCGGCGTGAAGCCGGGCACGTCGGCGTTGGTGGAGTCGACCAGGAACAGGTCGACGCCCTCCTCGCCGAGGCGGGAGAAGGCGCGGAGGTCGGTGATCCGGCCGTCCAGCGGCAGCTGGTCCATCTTGAAGTCGCCCGTCGCGAGCACCATGCCCGCGGGGGTGCGGATCGCGACGGCGAGAGCGTCGGGGATCGAGTGGTTCACAGCGACGAACTCGAGGTCGAACGGGCCGACGCGCTCCTCCTGGCCCTCGGTGACCGTCAGGGTGAAGGCCTTGATGCGGTGCTCCTTGAGCTTCGCCTCGACCAGCGCGAGCGTCAGGCCCGACCCGATCAGAGGGATGTCGCTCTTCAGACGCAGCAGATACGGGACGGCGCCGATGTGGTCCTCATGGCCGTGCGTGAGCACCACTCCGACGATGTCGTCGAGGCGATCGCGGATCGGCTCGAAGTCGGGCAGGATCAGGTCGACGCCCGGCTGGTGCTCCTCGGGGAAGAGCACGCCGCAGTCGACGATCAGGATCTTGCCGTCGTACTCGAACATGGTCATGTTCCGACCGATCTCGCCGAGGCCGCCGATCGGGATGACCCGAAGCGTCCCTTCGTCGAGAGCGGACGGTTCTGACAGGGGGATGGACATGCTGTCTCCTCAGTCGGACACTGTGCGCGTCCGTTCGTTCATGGCGACGCGGCTCAGCGCGTCGTGCCGTGCACCTTCGGCAGGGCACCACCCGCAGCCGCATTGCGGTCGGGTCGGAAGTTCGAGAAATCGGCACCGGGCACGTCCTGGACGAGGTCGAGCTCGTCTTCGATGAGCGCGGCCTCCCATTCCTCCGGGCCGACGAGGGGCAGACGCACCCGGGGGCTCGAGATGCGACCGAGGCCGTGCAGGATGTACTTGGCCGCGACGGTGCCTGGCACGTGGGTCATCACCGCGCGCACCAGCGGCTCGAGGCGCTTGTGCTCCGCCGTCGCCGTGGCCAGATCGCCGGCGTTCACCGCATCGATGATGGTGCGGTACGGAGCGGCCGCGACGTTGGCCGTCACGCCGATGAGGCCGGTCGCACCGATCGCGAGGTGCGGAAGGACGTTCGCGTCGTCGCCGGAGAAGTACATCAGGTCGGTCTGGTTGAGCACGCGGCTCACCTCGGAGAAGTCACCCTTGGCGTCTTTCACCGCGAGGATGTTGGGGTGCTTCGCCAGGCGCAGGATCGTCTCGTACTTGATCGGCACGCCGGTGCGGCCGGGGATGTCGTAGAGGATCACCGGCAGATCGGTCGCATCCGCGACCAGCCGGAAGTGCGTGAGGATGCCCGCCTGCGTCGGCTTGTTGTAGTAGGGCGTGACGATCATGATGCCGTCGGCGCCGGCCTTCTCGCTGGCCTTGTACAGCTCGATCGCGTGCGCGGTCTCGTTCGAGCCGCCACCCGTGATGATCTTCGCGCGGCCGGCGGCGACCGACTTCCCGACCTCGACGAGCTTGAGCTTCTCGGGGTCCGTGAGGGTCGAGGTCTCGCCGGTCGTTCCCGTCACGACGATGCCGTCCGCACCCGCGGTGATCACGTCATCGATGTGCTTCTCGACGGCGGGCCAGTCGACTTCACCGTCGGCCGTCATCGGAGTGACGAGCGCGACGAGAACCTGTCCGAAGGGGTTGCCCGAGTGCGTCATGCCACCAGCGTATCGGTTCGGATGCCGCTCACCCAGACGAGCCGACCCGGATGACGTCACCACGAGCCACGCCGGTCTTGCCGCGCAGCAGCACCCCGATCATGGTGCCGGCGGATGCCGCGTCCGCGCGCTTGCGGAACATCTCGATGCCGGTGATCTCCGTGTCGGCCACCGGAGCCCCTTCGCGGAACACGACGACGGCGTCGCCGACCCTGATCGTCCCCGTCGTGACGGTGCCGGTCGCGACCTGGCCGCGGCCCGTGATCGTGAAGACGTCCTCGACGGCGAGCTCGGCCGCACCGGCGCCTGCGCTGATGAACGGGGATTGCTCCCGCGTCGCCGTTCCGCCGTTCGCGAGAGCGGCCAGGCGCACCGCCTCCGCCTCGTTGTACTGCCGCAGGATCTCGTTCGCATCCTGCGGATCGTGTCTCCGCCTGCGGAACCATCCCATGCCGGGCTCCCGTTCAGACGCGACCGCGGCGGGCGACGCCGGACGTGAGCGCGCTCGGGAGGATGCTCGCCAGCGCCACGATCGCCTTGTAGCGCAGCGAGGGGATGGACACGGACCGCCCGAGCGCGGCATCCCGCAGCCCTGCCCGCACGACGTCGCGGGCATCGAGCCACATGAAGGCGGGAACACCCTCCTGGCCCACCGCGAGCCCCATGCGCTCATGGAACGTGGTGTGGGTGAATCCGGGGCAGACCGCTGTGACGGTGACGCCGTCTCGGGCGTACTCGGTATTCGCCCAGCGGCTGAAGCCGATCAACCAGGACTTGCAGGCGGAGTACGTGGAGCGGGAGATGAATCCGGCCACCGAGGCGACGTTGATGATGCGTCCGCCGCGACCCCGCATCGTCTGCAGTGCCGCGTGCATCAGCCGCATCGAGGCCTCGACGTGCACGCGCAAGTGGCGGACCTCGTCGTCGATGTCGTTGTCGGCGAACTGCAGCGGCAGCCCGAAGCCGGCGTTGTTCACGAGGAGGTCGACCGGGTCGGCGGCATTCCGCAGCCGGTCGGCGACCTTCGCGACGCCTTCATCTTCGGCGAGATCCGCGACGAGCACCTCGACGGCGACACCGTGCGCGCTCCGCAGGTCGGCGGCCAGGGCGTCCAGCGCATCCGTGGACCGTGCGACGAGGATCAGGTCCGCGCGACGGCGGGCGAGCTGGCGGGCGAACTCGGCGCCGAGTCCGGCGCTGGCTCCGGTGATCAGCGCGGTGGGCATCAGCGCTCGTATCCGAGGAAGCGGTACCGCACGCCCGTGCGCGAGGTCTGCCACTCCCCCTCGTCGACCAGACGCCACCCGGCCTTGGAGGGGGCGTACGCGTCACCGTCGACGGCGAGATCGAGCTCGGTCACTTCGAGACGGTCGGCATCCGCGATGACGAGACGGAAGATCTCCGCCCCGCCGATGATCCACACCTTGTCCTTGCCGCGCACGGACTCCGCGACGTTCGCCGCACGATGCGCGCCCTCGGCAGCCCAGTCCTGCTGGCGGGTGATCACGATGTTCTCCCGGCCCTCCAGCGGTCGGAACCGTTCCGGAAGGGAATCCCAGGTCTTGCGCCCCATCACGACCGGAGCGCCGAGCGTGACCTCCTTGAAGTGCGCGAGGTCCTCGGGCACATGCCAGGGCATTCCGCCCTCGGCGCCGATCACGCCGCCCTGCGCCTCGGCCCAGATCAGGCCCACCCAGGTCATACGGCCACCGCCGCGCGGATCGGGGCGTGGTGCTGGTAGTCCTCCACGACGAAGTCCTCGTAGCGATAGTCGAGGATCGACTCCGGGGTGCGGGCGAACCGGAGCGTCGGGTAGGCGAACGGCTCGCGCGTGAGCTGCTCGCGCACCTGCTCGAGGTGGTTGTCGTAGATGTGGCAGTCGCCGCCCGTCCAGACGAAATCGCCCGGCTCGAGACCGACCTGCTGGGCGATCATCATCGTGAGCAGCGCGTACGACGCGATGTTGAACGGCACCCCGAGGAACATGTCGGCGCTGCGCTGGTACAGCTGGCAGGACAGCTTGCCGTCGGCGACGTAGAACTGGAAGAGCGCATGGCAGGGCGCGAGCGCCATGTCGGGGATGTCGGCGGGGTTCCAGGCGGACACGATGAGGCGGCGCGAGTCCGGAGTCTGGCGGATCTGCTCGATCACCTGGGAGAGCTGGTCGATGCTCTCGCCGGCGGGCGTCGGCCACGAGCGCCACTGCACCCCGTACACCGGCCCGAGATCGCCCGTCTCGTCGGCCCATTCGTCCCAGATGGTGACGCCGTTCTCCTGCAGCCACCGCACGTTGGAATCACCGCGCAGGAACCAGAGGAGCTCGTACGCGATCGACTTGAAATGCACCCGCTTCGTGGTGATCAGCGGGAAGCCCTGGGAGAGGTCGAAGCGGATCTGCCGCCCGAAGACGCTCGTGGTCCCCGTGCCCGTGCGATCCGACTTGTGAGTGCCGCTCTCCAGCACGTCGCGGAGCAGGTCTTCGTAGGGTGTCGGGACGGCTGCGCTCATGACAGCCACGATACCCGTCGACCGTCGGCCGCGGGCGGACGCCGTCCCGCTCGCGCGCCGATCGTCACGGTCGGAAACATCGGCCCTCGACCCCCTCGGGGCGACGTACTCTCGACGCATGTCGCCAGCACTCGCGGGAGGGATCGCGGCAGCACTCCTGGTGCTCGCCACGATCATCGGAGTGACCCTGCGCCGCCGTGACGGACGCAGGCTGGATGCCGGCGCGCTCCGTTTCGATCGGGCGGATGCAGCATCCGCCGAGTTCGGCTCCCGCGCGACGCTCGTGCAGTTCAGCACCGAGATGTGCGCGCGGTGCCCCCAGGTCCGGCGGATGCTGCATGCCTACGCCTCCGACCACGACGGGCTGAGCCACGTCGAGATCGATCTGACCCACCGACCGGACCTCTCGGCCCGGTACAAGGTGCTGCAGACCCCCACGACGTTCGTGGTCGACGCCTCCGGCGCCGTTCGTGCGCGATTCCACGGCGTCCCGCATCGTCACGCCCTCACCGAAGCCGTCGCCTCCGTCTGAGGCCCCGAAGACTGGAGCACCTATGACCTCTCCCGCAGGCATCGATCCGCGCGGCCCGCGCTTCGCGGCCACGATCACGGCCGTGCTCCTCCTGGTCGCGACGTTCCTGGCGCTGATCGGCATCTCGACGGCGCAGGCGACCGGCTGGTTCGCCTATCAGCCCCTGGCGGACGCGACCTTCGTCCCCGGCACCTGGGCGATCGCATCGGCATCGCTCGCCCAGCGCGCCCTCGACCCGGGCTTCCTCGTCACCGTCGTCATCGCCCTCCTGTTCCTCTGGAGCGTCGTGTCCCCCGGAACCGCTCCCTGGGGCGTGCTGTTCCGCCGCCTCGTGCGCCCGCGTCTCGCGCCGCCCGCCGAGCTCGAGGACCCCCGCCCGCCGCGCTTCTCGCAGGGTGTCGGGCTCTTCGTCGTCGGCATCGGCCTGGTCCTGCATCTGATCGGCGTACCCTGGGCGCTCCCGATCGCCACAGCGGCGGCCTTCATCGCGGCGTTCCTGAACGCCGCCTTCGCGTTCTGCCTCGGCTGCCAGCTGTACCTGCTGCTGCAGCGCGTCGGCATCATCGGTCGGGCGGCGTCGACCGCCTGATCGCTGTTCCGTCCGGTCGGCCCGGTCGATAGGCTGGCCGCGACGCATCCCGCACACCGAGCGGGGCGCGAGAACCGGAGGAATCATGCCCGTCACCAGCGAAGCCGCCAGCACGTGGACCGGATCGCTCATGGAAGGGTCGGGCACCGTCGCGTTCTCTTCATCGAACCTCGGCACCTTCCCGATCAACTGGAAGGCCCGCAGCGAGGGCAGCGACACGACCACGACCCCGGAGGAGCTCATCGCCGCGGCGCACTCGTCCTGCTTCAGCATGGCGCTCTCGCACGCCCTCGCCGAGAACGGGACCCCGCCGGAGAAGGTCAACACCAGCGCGTCGGTGACGTTCAAGCCGGGCGTCGGGATCACCGGCAGCCACCTCAACGTGAACGCGGTCGTCCCGGGTCTGTCGCCGGAGAGGTTCCAGGAGATCGCCGCCGAGGCCAAGGTCGGCTGCCCCGTGTCTCAGGCGCTCGCCGGCATCGAGATCACCCTCGAGGCCACGCTGGCCTGAGGCCGGTACCCGCTCGTCGTCGGGGTCAGCGTCGAGCGAGGCGGATCGCCTCGCGGATGCTGGCCCTGGCGTCTTTCCGCCTCCCGGCCGCATCCTGGACGACGCCCAGCCGATAGCGGGCACGCCAATCGTCCGTCGCGGCCTCGGAGGCGGCCGCATAGCGCGCGATCAGTGGATCGGCGTCCGCGCGGGCGATCCGTCCGCTCGGAGTCAGCTCGGTCTCCACGGGAGGCATCCCCCCTTCGGCGTCCAGCGTGCGCCCGAGGCGGTCGGCGGCGAAGCCGAATTGCATCTCGCGGATGAGCGCCCACGCGCCGATCGGGGCGAGCACGACGAGCGTGATCCCCATGCCGATCGAGATGGGGGTGCCGACCGAGATGAACATCACGGCGAGCCAGATGGCGACGGCGAGGTACACGAGCAGCGCCGCGGCCATCAGGCCGACGCCGATCCGCGACATCATGCGCGGATGCCGATGTCGATCATGTGCTCCAACCCCACGACCACGCCCTTCGCCTCGCGGGCGAACGGCACGGCGAGCCGGATGCCGGGGGCGTATGCGAGCGCGGGATCGACCGTGTCGTGCGTGAAGGTGAGGGACTCGCCGGGGCCCGAGAGGATGACCTCCTGCTTGGCCACCACACCGGGGCGACGCAGCGAGTGGATCGGCACGCTGCCGACCTGCTGACCCCGGGCGCGCTGATCCGCGTGCGGGGCGCTCACCGGTCCCTGCTCGGCGCGAGCAACGGCGATGAGCTCGGCGGTGCGCACCGCCGTGCCGCTGGGAGAATCGATCTTGGTCTCCTGATGCGCCTCGATGATCTCGGCCGAGCCGAAGAACGGGGCCGCGGCCGCGGCGAGGGCCGAGCCGAGGACAGAGCCGAGGGAGAAGTTCGGGATGAAGACCACGCCGGTGCCGGCCGCCTCGACGAGCGGCCGTACGAGCGCGATCCGCTCCGCCGACCACCCCGACGTCGCCACGAGCACGTTGATGCCGCGCTCGACGGCGGAACGCACGACGTCGATGCTGATCTGAGGCGTCGACGCGTCCACGACGAGGTCGGCACCCTCCAACTCGGAGAGATCGCTCGACGAGGTCAGCACACGGCTCACCTCGAAGCCCTCGAGATCATCGATCACCGCGTGGATGATCTTCCCGAGCTTCCCGGTTCCGCCGACGAGTGCTACCTGCGAGGTCATGCGTCCAGTCTAAGGAGCGGGCGGACGCCTTCCGGCCGGGGCGCGCGGGGCGTCAGACGGGCATCGGGTCCGGGATGCCCGTCCGCAGCTCGAACGGCAGGTGTCCGGTGTCGTTGTGGTTGAGCAGCGTCCACGGTCGCCCCTGCTTCTGCGCGATGATCGTCAGTCCGCAGTGCGCCTGGTTGAGTGTCATCCAGCGCCATTCCGGTGCACCGAGCACCTCGCGGACGAACCACGAGATCACGAAGTTGTGCGTGATGAGGACCTCGTGCACCTCGCCGTTCTTGCGCATCAGGAACTCGTTGACGGCATCCGCCATCTGCGCGCGACCGGCATCGATCTCCGCGTCGGAGATCGACCCGAAGAACGGCTCGAACGCGGCAGGCGTCTCCTCCGTCATCCCGGTGGGGACGCAGTCGAAGAGCAGCGCGGTCGGTTCGGGATCGACGGACGGGAGCCGACCGGCGATCGCACGGGCGGTCTCGTTGGCCCGCAGCAGCGGCGAATGCCAGACGGCGTCGAGCGGCAGACCGGACAGCCGGTCGGCGATCAGCTCGGCCTGCCGCTGCCCGCGCGGCGACAGGGGACCGTCGGCGAGGCCGTGCTCGGCATCCTGATGTTCACCATGTCTGACCAGATATATGTAGTGCGTCACAAACTCGCTCGCTTCATCGCCAGCATCCGCCGGACCTCCCTTCCACCCTATGTCACGGGTGGGACGATGCTCAGTTGCCGGCGCGCGTGAGCTCGGCGACCTGGGCACGCGAGAGCGTGACCCCCGCGCCCTGCATGAGCTCGTCGACGTGCTCGGTCGCGAAGGTGTTCACGATCGGGGCGGCGACCGTGCGCTGGGCCAGCAGCCAGGCGATCGAGACCGCGGCCACCGGGACCGCGAGTTCCGTGGCCACCTGATCCAGCGCGCGGAGGATCTTGATCCCCCGACGGTTGAGATGACCGCGCAGCTGCTCGCCGCGGACGCCCTGCGACGTCAGCGCCTTGCTCCGATGACGACCGGACAGGAAGCCGTGCTCGAGCGCGTGCGAGGGCGTGACGGCGAGGTTCTGCGCCCCGGCGACGAGGCGGAGGTCGCCTTCGAACGGCTGCCGACGGAGCAGGTTGTACGGCGCGTCGATCACCTCGATGCGCGGGTAGCCGGCCGACGCCAGGATCCGCGCCTCCACGAGCTTCTCCGGTGCGAAGCCGAAGGCGCCGACGGCACCGATCTTGCCCGCGTCCTTGAGCCATTCGACCGTCGCGAGAGTGTCTTCGACGTTCGTCGTCCTGTCGAGGGTCGCGTCGAGGTAGAGCACATCGATGCGGTCGACGCCGAGCCGCGTGAGCGACCCCTCGACGGCGCGGACGAGGTTCACGGAGCCGAGACCGGGGTTGTCGGCATGTGCTCCGATGCGCACGCTCAGGATCGCCCGATCGCGCTGTCCGCGCGACCGCAGCCACTGACCGAGGATGTGCTCGCTCCGACCGCCGGAGAAGCCGTCGGCCGTGTGGATCGCGTTGCCGCCGAACTCCACGTAGCGGTCGAGGATGCCGTGGCTCGTCTCGAGGTCGACGTTCCAGCCGAACTCCGCGGCTCCCAGCATGAGCGGGAACGTGTCGAAGCCGGTCTCGCCGAGCGGCATCCGCACCGTCTCCCCCACGCCGGGTCCGACGATCGGGATCGGTGCGGAGGGATGCTCGATGGAGGCGGGTTCCGTGCCCCTCTGGGCTCGCTCGTCCGACGCTCCCGCGCCTACGCTGAACAACCGCATACTCTCACCCCCGCGTCGATCGATGCGTTCCGATCTCCGTCACTGCCTGTGGTGCACCCCCCGGTGCGTACTTCGAGGGTAAGGGACTTCGGCGAACGTCCCGACCAATCCAGGGAACGGCGCGAAAACTTCCGATAACGGTTTGGTCACGCCGCAGACGACGGAACCCGAGCCCATCCTGTGCGGATGGACCCGGGTTCCGGTTCGAGCGCGGAGCTTACTCGGCGGCTGCATCCTCGGCGGGCGCGGCCTCGGCGGCAGGTGCGTCGTCGAGCACGGGCTCGAGCGACAGCTTGCCGCGGTCGTCGATCTTCGTGATCTTCACGAGGATCTTCTGGCCGACCGAGAGGACGTCGTCGACGTTCTCGACGCGCTTGCCACCGGCGAGCTTGCGCACCTCGGTGACGTGGAGCAGGCCGTCCTTGCCCGGGAGCAGCGAGACGAAGGCGCCGAAGGTGGCGATCTTCACGACGGTTCCGAGGAACTGCTCGCCGATCTCGGGGTTGGTCGGGTTGGCGATCGCGTTGACCTGCGCACGAGCGGCCTCGGCCGAGGGGCCGTCGGTCGCGCCGATGTAGACGGTGCCGTCCTCCTCGATGGAGATCTGCGCGCCGGTCTCGTCCTGGATCGCGTTGATCGTCTTGCCCTTCGGGCCGATCAGCTCGCCGATCTTGTCGACCGGGATCTGCACGCTGATGACGCGAGGCGCGGTCGGCGCCATCTCGTCGGGAGCGTCGATCGCGGCGTTCAGGACGTTGAGGATCGTCAGACGAGCCTCGCGAGCCTGGGTCAGCGCGCCGGCGAGCACCGACGACGGGATGCCGTCGAGCTTCGTGTCGAGCTGGATCGCCGTGACGAACTCGCTCGTTCCGGCGACCTTGAAGTCCATGTCGCCGAGAGCGTCCTCGGCACCCAGGATGTCGGTCAGCGCGGCGTAGCGCGTCTCACCGTCGACCTCGTCGGAGACGAGGCCCATCGCGATGCCGGCGACGGCGGCGCGCAGCGGCACACCCGCGTTCAGCAGCGACAGGGTCGAGGCGCAGACGGAGCCCATCGAGGTCGAGCCGTTGGAGCTCAGCGCCTCGGACACCTGACGGATCGCGTACGGGAACTCCTCGCGGCTCGGCAGCACCGGCACGAGCGCGCGCTCGGCCAGGAAGCCGTGCCCGATCTCGCGACGCTTCGGCGAACCGACCCGGCCGGTCTCGCCGGTCGAGTAGGGCGGGAAGTTGTAGTGGTGCATGTAGCGCTTGCTCGTCGTGGGCGACAGCGAGTCGATCTGCTGCTCCATCTTGAGCATGTTCAGCGTGGTGACACCCATGATCTGGGTCTCGCCGCGCTGGAAGATCGCGGAGCCGTGGACGCGCGGGATGACCTGCACCTCGGCGTCGAGCGGACGGATGTCCGCCAGGCCGCGACCGTCGATGCGAGCACCTTCGGTGAGGATGCGACCGCGCACGATCTTCTTCGTGACCGACTTGTACGCCGCGGAGAACTCGAGCGGGGCCGCAGCCGGGAGCGATCCCGACTCGGTGGCCTCGATGAGCTCGGCCTTGACGCGATCCTTGATCGCGTCGTCCGCCGTCTGACGCTCGGTCTTGTCGGCGATCTGGTACACGCCGACGAGCTCGTCGTAGGAGCGGCCGGCGACGAAGTCGTAGACCTCCTGGCTGTACGCCGGGAAGACCGGGTACACGCCCGGCTCCTTCGACGCGGTCGCCGCGAGCTCGGCCTGAGCCTTGACGAGCTGGGCGATGAACGGCTTCGAGGCCTCGAGGCCCTGGGCCACGATCTCCTCGTTCGGCTTGGTGGCGCCGGCCTTGATGAGGTTCCAGCTGCCCTCGGTGGCTTCGGCCTCGACCATCATGATGGCGACGTCTTCCGTGCCATCGGCCTTGGTGACGACGCGACCGGCGACGATCAGGTCGAAGACGGCCTCGCCCACCTGCTCGGCGGTCGGGAACGCGACCCACTGGTCGGCGTGCTCGCCGTGGCCGGGGATGAACGCGAGACGCACACCGGCGACCGGGCCCGAGAACGGCAGACCCGAGATCTGCGTCGACGCGGACGCGGCGTTGATGGCGAGAGCGTCGTAGAACTCGCCGGGAGCGATCGACAGGACGGTGATGACGATCTGGACCTCGTTGCGCAGGCCGTCGACGAACGACGGACGCAGCGGACGGTCGATCAGACGGCAGACGAGGATCGCCTCGGTGGAGGGGCGGCCCTCGCGACGGAAGAACGAGCCGGGGATCTTGCCCGCGGCGTAGGAGCGCTCCTCGACGTCGACCGTCAGCGGGAAGAAGTCGAAGCCCTCGCGCGGGTTCTTGCCTGCGCTGGTGGCCGAGAGGAGCATGGTCTCGCCGTCGAGGTACGCGGCGACTGCGCCCTGAGCCTGCTGCGCGAGGCGGCCGGTCTCGAAGCGGATGGTGCGGGTGCCGAAGCGGCCGTTGTCGAGAACGGCCTCGGTGGCGGTGATTTCAGGACCTTCCAAGAGGTCTCTCCTTCTTTGTTTAGACTCGCGAATCCGTATGACGCGCGAGCGCATTCAAGAGGAGCGGAAACAGCAGGGTTCGGGCGCGCGGGCACTCCCGCGAACATCGCCTGCGCTGGCCACCAGTAGAAAGCCACCCGACATCTTCGTGCCGAGGAACCCACCACAGGGGACCAGCTTCTCCGCCGCTCGCTCCATGAGTCGATATGAAATTGTGCGATCGACACAGATCGATCCCGTCCACCCTACCAGCGGGGCCCTCGGAATCCCGCGCCTGGAGACGCTCGGCGGATCGGACACGTCCCGGCCATGAGGCGTTCACCGCACGGATGCCGGGGCGTGGGCGGCATCCGCTGTGCTGGGGCGATGCGCATGTCAGTGATCGGCTGCGGCTACCTCGGTGCCGTGCATGCCGCCGCCATGGCCTCGATCGGACACGATGTCGTCGGCATCGACGTCGACGAGGGGAAGGTCGCCGCACTGGCCGCGGGGACGGCGCCGTTCTTCGAGCCTCGGCTCACCGAGCTGCTCTCGGACGGCCTGGCATCCGGACGGCTGCGCTTCAGCAGCGACATGGCGGATGCCGCGGGTGCGGACGTGCACTTCCTCGCGGTCGGCACGCCCCAGACGGCGGGAGGACACGCGGCGGACCTCCGATACGTCGACGCGGCCGTGGAGAGCCTGCTCCCCCACCTCCGCGCCGGGGACGTCGTCGCGGGGAAGTCGACGGTCCCGGTCGGCACCGCGGCGCGACTGGCCGAGCGCCTGACGCGCACAGGGGCCGCCCTCGTCTGGAATCCGGAGTTCCTCCGCGAAGGCTGGGCCGTCCACGACACGCTCACCCCGGACCGGCTCGTAGTCGGCGCCGCCCCGGACGCCGACGGCTCTCGGGCGGTCGACGTGCTCCGCGAGGCCTACGCGGACGCGATCGCGTCGGGCACGCCGTTCCTGGTGACCGATCTGGCCACCGCCGAGCTCGTCAAGGGCGCGGCGAACGCCTTCCTCGCCACGAAGATCTCGTTCATCAACGCGATGGCCGAGATCGCCGAGGCGGCCGGCGCCGACGTCACCCTCCTCGCCGACGCTCTCGGGCATGACGGCCGCATCGGGCGGCGCTACCTCGGCTCGGGCATCGGCTTCGGCGGCGGCTGTCTCCCCAAGGACATCCGCGCCTTCGCCGCCAGAGCGGAGGAGCTCGGGCGCGGCGAGGCCGTGGGATTCCTCCGCGAGGTCGACGCCATCAACCTGCGGCGACGCGACCGGGCCGTGCAGCTCGTCGTCGACGCGCTCGGCGGCCTCGTCTTCGGTCGACGGATCGCGGTGCTGGGCGCGGCCTTCAAGCCGTTCAGCGATGACATCCGCGACTCGCCGGCCCTCGACGTCGCCGTGCGCCTGCGCGGGCTCGGCGCCGATGTCGTGGTGACCGACCCGGCGGCGATCGACAACGCGCAGGCCGCGCATCCCCAGCTCGGCTACGCGAGAGAGCGCGACGACGCGCTGCGCGAGGCCGACGCGGTCGTGATCGTCACCGAGTGGGACGAGTACCGCCGCGACCTCTCCCCCGCGCACGCCGGCGGCCTCGTCCGCGGACGGATCGTCATCGACGGGCGCAACTGCCTCGATGCCGCAGCGTGGCGCGCGGCCGGCTGGCAGTACCACGGCATGGGTCGGCGCTGAGGCGTCTCGCCTCGCGGCGCGCACTCAACGGTCGGAGAGCACTCCGCGCACGGCCGCGGACCGGCCGAGATACACATAGTCCTCGTGCTTCGCCGAGCGGCCGTCGCCGGCGGCGCGGCCGTGCAGGCGGCGCCAGACCCAGGGCAGGGCGTGCCGTCGCCACCACACGCCCGCGCCGATCGTCTCGTTCTCGTGCAGCGCCGCGTCGAGTGCGCCGAGCGCGTCGGCATCCGGGACGCCGAGCACCTCCGCCGCGCGGTAGGCGAGGAAGCGGTGTCCTCGGCTGCTCAGGTGCACGAGGTCCTCGCCCCAGTTCGGACGGTCCGGCAGCGACGGATGCAGATCGGTGTCGATCAGGATCGCTCCCGTACGCGCGGCGACCCCCGCGAGGGCGGTCGCGAAGGCGGAGAACCGTCGCGTGTAGATGGATGCGGCGCGCCGCCCCGGCAGGAAGGGCGTCACCAGCACCACATCGGCACCGATGTCGCGGAGCCGGACCACCGCCTCCTCGAGGCGCACCGCCAAGCCGGCGACGTCGGCGCGGTGCTTCACCAGGTCGTTCGCACCGACGAGGATCGACACGAGGTCCGGCCGCAGTTCCAGGGCCCGCTCCAGCTGCGTGCCGCAGACGTCTCCGACGCGCTTCGAGCGGATCGCGAGGTTCGCATAGTGCAGGCCGCCGCGCGCGGCGAGGAGCAGCGCGAGCCGGTCGGCCCAGCCGCGCAGGGCCCCGTCCGGAGCCGGATCGCAGAGCCCTTCGGTGAGCGAGTCGCCGAGGGCCACGTAGCGACGCCATCTCCGCGGCGAGGCAGGTGCGGCGACCTCCGGGCGCACCACACGGCGAGCGCGAGCACCGGCATCCACCCGATGCAGCGTCCGCGCGTCCTCGAAGTGTCCGAGCAGCTGGTCGCACACACTCGTCCAGCTGCGCCCCTGCACGGCGTCGCGTCCTGCTTCGCCGAAGGCACGCCGCTTGCGGGCGTCCCCCGCGAGATCGGCGACGCGCATGCGGAGGTCGGCGAGGTCGCCCGGCCGGTAGAGCCAGCCGTCGACGCCCATGCGCACGAGGTCGAGCGGACCGCCACGGCCGGTCGCGATGACCGGCACTCCGCTCGCGTGAGCCTCCTGCAGGGTCTGCCCGAACGTCTCGCTCTCCCCCGGGTGCACGAACAGGTCGAAGGAGGCCATCGCCGCGGCGAGCGCTTCGCCGTCGAGATGTCCGAGGAAGACGGCATCCGGCAGCAGGCTCTCCAACCGGGAACGGCTGGGTCCCTCGCCCACGATCACGAGTCGCGTCCCTGGCAGGTCGTGCAGCGCCGCGAGGTCCTCGACCTGCTTCTCCGGAGCGAGCCTGCCGACATAGCCGATCACGACGTCCGCTCCCCAGCCGGCGCGCAGCGCGCCGTCACGGCGGGCGGGCTGGAACCGCTCGGCATCCACTCCGCGGCCCCAGCGGCGCACGCGGTCGATGCCGAGCGCGGCCAGTTGCTGGGCCGACTCCGCCGAGGGGGCGAGCGTCAGGGTCGCGCGCCGGTGGAGCCGGGCGATGTGCGTCTGGGCGATGCCCGTGGTCGCGGCGATGCCGTAGCGCTCCGTGTAGGCGGCGACGTCGGTCTGGTAGGCGGCGACGGATGCCGTATCGAGCCGTTCCGCCGCGAGCACGCCGCGCCACCCGAGCGCGAAGGGCGAGGCGAGATGGACGACGTCCGGCTCGAATCGGCGAAGGGAGGTCGCGACGCGGTGCGCCGTCGAGGTGCCGACCCGGACGTTCCGATAGCCCGGCAGCGCGAGGCTCGGGATGGCCTCGATGCGCGCGCCGTCCACGGTCTCCGGGATGCCGACGGCGGCGGGGGCGATGACATGCGCGTCGTGCCCCCGGCGCTCGAGGTGTCGCAGGATCTGCAGCACCGATCCGGTCACGCCGTTCATGTGCGGAAGGAAGGACTCCGTGATGATCGCTACTCTCACATCCTCAGGATGACGGCGCCGCGGCCCTGCGCTCCCCCGAATCGGCCCTCGCCACCAGATGTTCACCGGATGCTGGATCGCAGGTCACCGGCTATCCGGTCTTTGGTTCCCGTTCACCGTCGACGTGCACAGTGAGCCCGTGCCGACCGATGTGCTCGCCGAATCGCTCACCGGACCCTGGAGCCTCATGCTGATGAGCCTCCTCGTCCTCGGGGACGCCTTCTTCGTGGTCGTCCCCGGCGAGATCGCGGTGACGGCGCTCGGAGCGCTCGCGGTCACGAACGGCGCCCCCGCGCTGTGGGCGGTGATCGTGTGCGCGGCCGGTGCCGCCGCACTCGGCGATGCGTGCTGCTATCTGATCGGGCGGCTGGTCGGCACGGACCGCTGGCGCTGGATGCGGGCGCCGCGCGTACGGCAGGCGCTCGAGTGGGCAGGGCGCCGCCTCGAGAGCGGCACCGCCACCGTGCTCTTCACAGCGCGCTTCGTGCCCTTCGCGCGGCTCGCGATCAACCTCGTCGCCGGAGCATCGCGGATCCACCCGCCGCGCTATCTCGCACTCGTCGCGATCGCCGCGACCGCGTGGGCCGCCTACCAGGCGGCCGTGGGAGCCGCCGTCGCCGCCGTCGTCCCCGGAGGGCCTCTCGTCGCGGTGCCGGTGTCGATCGCGGTGGCGGTGGGCGTCGGCGCCCTGATCGACCTCGCCCTGCGCCGCAGCCGGCCCTGACCTCCCCCTCACGGCGAGCGTGCTCTAGGCTCGGGGCATGAGCACCGAAGAAGGCGCCACCTCCTCCGAGGAGATGAAGCGCAAGTTCAAGGAAGCGCTCGAGAAGAAGAACGCGCAGCACCGACAGGGCGAGTCGCACCTCGACGGCGATTCCGCCGTGCACGGCGCGGCCGCCCCGCAGACGCGGCGCGAGTTCCGACGCAAGAGCGGTTGACCACACGGATGCGGGGCCGGAATCATCCGGTCCCCGCATCCCTCTCTCCGCTCTGCGGCCTCGCTCTTCAGATCAGCTCAACGCTGTGCGGCACGGTCCCTGGCCCGCTGCTCCTTCGCCGCCATCTCCGACACGGCCGAGTCGCTGAGCCCCTGCACCCCGACGGCCTGCGGAGCATCCGACATCCCGTGCCCGTCGACGCCGTCCATCATGGACTCGTCGAACGGCAGCTCCCCGCTGAGCACCCGGCGGGTGCGGTCGCGGTCGATCTGCTTGGTCCACGTGCCGATGAGGAGCGTGGCCACCGCGTTGCCCGTGAAGTTCGTCAGGGCGCGCCCCTCCGACATGAAGCGGTCGATGCCGACGATCACCCCGACGCCGTCGACGAGGTCCGGGCGGTAGGCCTGCAGCCCGCCCGCCAGCGTGGCGAGACCGGCGCCGGTGACGCCCGCCGCGCCCTTGCTCGCGATGATCATGAAGACGAGGAGGCCGATCTGCTCGCCGATCGACATCGGCTGGCCCATGCCCGTCGCGATGAACAGAGAAGCCATCGTCAGGTAGATCGCCGTGCCGTCGAGGTTGAACGAGTATCCGGTCGGGACGGTGATGCCCACCACCGGCTTCGAGACGCCGACGTGCTCCATCTTCGCGATCAGACGCGGCAGCGCCGACTCCGAGGACGAGGTGCCGACGATCAGCAGGTACTCGCGCGCCAGGTACTTCATGAGCGAGAAGATGTTGACCCGCGTCACCGCCCACAGCAGCGTGCCGAGCACCACCACGATGAACAGGATGCACGTGATGTAGAAGGCGACCATCAGGATGCCGAGGCTCCAGATCGCGGAGATCCCGGTCTTGCCGACCACGGCCGCGATCGCGCCGAACGCGCCGATCGGCGCGAGCCACAGGATCATGCCGAGGATGCGGAACACGAGCTTCTGCAGCTGCTTGACCGCCTCCATGATCGGGGCACCGCGGTCGCCCAGCCCCTGCAGGGCGAAGCCGACGAGCAGGGCGATGAACAGCACCTGCAGCACGCTCTCACCCGTGAAGGCGGAGAAGAACGTGGCCGGGATGATGGCGAGGATGAACTCCTGCGTGGTCTTCGCCTCGCCCTCGGCCTCATACGAGGAGGCCGCCATGTCGAGCCCGGATCCCGGGTGGATGAGGTTGCCGACGACGAGGCCGATCGCGAGCGCGAACGTCGACATGATCATGAAGTACAGCAGCGCCAGACCGCCGATCTTCCCGACCGTCGCCGCCTTCGCGATGGATCCGACCCCGACGACGATCGTGCAGAAGATGATCGGCGCGATCATCATCTTGATCAGCGCCACGAACCCCTTGCCGAGAGCCTCGAACCCCTGCCCGACCTCGGGCCAGATGAGGCCGACGAGTGCGCCGAGCACGACCGCGATGATCACCGCCACGTACAGCCACGTGTGCCGATCCCAGGCCTGCTTGCCGCGCCGCGAGTTGAACCCCGGCAGACGGAACCCCGTTGTGATGGCCATGTCTTTCTCCTTGATCATGAACGTCGTCGTGTCATGTGTGCGGCGGCATCCTCGTCGCCGATGACATTCACCGTCGCGGACTTCACACCGCGACGCGATTTGTGGTCGTATTGGTCACTACCGAGATCGCCGACGACCGGAGGATGCGATGGCACACGCCTCTGACGGCCGCAGCACCGCGTCGCGCGTGTTCGTCGTGCTCCTCGGGGTCGCGGTCGTCATCGGCGTGCTCGTCGCCGTCTTCCTCGTCGTGGAGGCGCAGCGAGCCATCCGCGCCGAGGCGGAGCGGGTGACGGCCGCCACCGCCGTCTCTCTCGCGGCCGCGCCGGACGTCGTCTCCGCACTGGGTGCCGGAGACGACGACGCCGCGACACGCCTGCTCGAGCCTTATGCGATGACGGTCGTGGAGGACGCCGGCCTCGACTTCATCACCGTCATGACCGCGGATGGCGTGCGCGTCACCCACCCCGACCTCGCACAGATCGGCGGGCGCTATCTCGGCACGATCCCCTCGACCCCTCGGACCCTCACCGAGGAGTTCACCGGCACCCTCGGGCCGTCCGTCCGCACGATCGTGCCGGTCCTGGACCCCGACGGCCCCCTGATCGGCTGGGTGGCGGCGGGAGTGACGACCGAGGCGATCTCCGACACGCTCATCCGCCGTCTCCCCCTCACGCTCGGGATCACCCTGGGGCTCGTGGCGCTCGGCGCGTGCGGCGCCCTGATCGCTCGCCGCGTCACTCGACGCATCGCCGGAGACCTCCCGCCCGGCCAGCTGCGCGACGCGGTGTCGTCCTACGAGTCCATCCGCACCCTCGGCGAGGCGCTGCGCGCGCAGACCCACGAGCACGGGAACCGTATGCACACCGCGGTCGCTCTGCTCGAGCTCGGTCGCAGCGACGAGGCGATCGAGATCCTCACCGAGACCTCACGCCAGAGCCAGTCCCTCGTCGACCAGGTCACGGCCCGGCGCCAGGGCGACCCCGCGGTCGGCGCCCTGCTGCTGGGGAAGGCATCGCAGGCGAAGGAGCGCGGCATCGACTGGCGGGTGCGGATCGACCCGGAGACCCCGCGCTCGCCGCTGTCGACGGTCGACAGCGTTTCGGTGCTCGGCAACCTCGTCGACAACGCGATGGATGCCGCGGCGGAGTCCGACGACCGCTGGGTGGGCGTCTCCCTCTCGCCGGCCGCGGATGGCGGCATCGTGCTCGAGGTCTCGGACAGCGGACCGGGTGTCCCGAGCGACCGACGTGAGCAGATCTTCCAGCAGGGCTACTCCACCAAGCCCGCCGATGCGCAGGGGCGCGGCATCGGTCTGGCGCTCGTGCGATCGGTCGTCACGGGCGTCGGCGGCACGGTGACGGTGGGCGACCAGCCCACCACCTTCCGCGTCGTGCTGCCCGCGGCGAGTGCGAGGAGGCGCCGCTCATGATCCGCACCTTGATCGTCGACGACGATGCGCTGACGCTCGAACTCCATCGGGACTACCTCGCACGCCTCGAGGGATTCGAGGCCTCCGGAGAGTGCAGCGGAGCACGCGCCGCGATGAGCGCGGTGCTGGATCGCCGAGGCGCGGACGCCTTCGACCTCGTCCTGCTCGACATCACGATGCCGGACGGCTCCGGCATCGATGTCCTGCGCGCCCTCCGCGCCAGGGCGGCCTCCGTCGACGTGATCGCGATCACCGGAGTGCGCGACGCCGAGACCGTCCGGCAGATGGCGGCACTGGGCGTCTTCCAGTACCTCGTGAAGCCCTTCCCCTTCGCCGTGTTCAAGGAGCGGATGGAGCAGTACCGGTCGTACCGCGCTCAGGCCCGCACCACCGACGGTGAGGCGACGCAGGCCGAGATCGACGCTCTGCTCGGCCGCGCGACCGGCGCGATCCCGCTGCCGAAGGGCTTGTCGGTGGGCTCTCTGGACCGCGTGACCGCTGCACTGCGCTCGTCGGGCCCGCTGTCGGCGAGCGAGGCGGCCGAGCACCTCGGCATGTCCCGCGTGGCCGTGCGACGCTACCTCGAGCACCTGGCCGCCGAGGGTGTGCTCAGCCGCACGGCGCGGTACGGCGCGCGCGGTCGCCCCGAGACCGAGTATCGCTGGAACCGGGGCGGCGACGACGCCTGAGAGCTCAGCGCGGAAGACGCCCCGCGTGCAGTGCACCATCGGGATCGACGACGGCACGGAGCGCACGCAGCCGCTCGAGGTCCGCCGCGGTCCCGCAGCGCTCGAGCGTCTGCCCCGGCACGAGGAACGTCGGCACCGTCTGCGGGGCCTCCGCTCGCGCCAGCACCTCGACGAAGCCTGCGAGGCTCGCGTCCCCCGGTTCACGCGGAACGCCGGGGAACAGCGGAGCGAGCGCGTGGAGCAGCCAGCCGGCCGAGGCCAGGGTCGCGAAACCGCTGCGCCGTGGCGCGTCGAGCGCGCCGCCCAGCATCCGGATGTCGATCCCGATGATCGGAGCCTGCTCCGGGAGCTCACGGAACTCCACGAGCGCATCGATCGTGGCGTCGTCCAGCGACGTGAGCGCCATGGACGCGCCACGGCCCGGAGTCGGCTCGGTCGGCTCGTTGGACGCGGCCACGAGGGCGCCGGGAGACGTGGCCCCGATCGTCTCGTGCTGCACGACACCCGCGCCGCGGAGCCGATCGATGAGGTCGCCCGCGTCGCCGTCGACGGACAGCGCCTGCACCTCGAGGAAGCTGCGCCCGCGGATCGCCTCGGGCAGCTGCGGCGCGTCGGGCAGGCGCATCGAGTTCATGAAGACGTTCAACGTCGCCGGTGCGTCGACGGAGAGGTCGCGCACCGCCCGGATGACGGCGGCCGCGTCCGACACGGCGAACGTGAGGCTCGCACCCCACAGCGCTGGTGTGCGCACCAGATCGATCTCGAGCGCCGTGACGATCCCGACGATGCCGCCCGCACCCCGCAACGCCCACATGAGCTCGGGATCGCTGTCGTCGTCGACGCGCTCGTGGGATCCGTCCGCGCGCAGCACCCAGGCCGCGCGCAGGTTGTCGGAGCCGAGACCCGCCGTGCGGCTGAACCACGAGTGCCCGCCGCCGAGCGTGTACCCGGCCACGCTGACGACCGGGCTCGTGCCGGCCGGCGCCGCCCAGCCGGTGCCCTCGAGAGCGTCGACGACAGCGCCCCAGCGCACACCGCTGCCCACACGGAGGATCCCGGCATCCACGTCGACGTCGAGCGCATCGAACGCCGACATCCGCACGATCACAGCACCGTCGAGATCGCCCGATGCTCCATGGCCGCTCGGCTGGACCGCGAGGCGGAAGCCCGACGCGCGCGCGGCGCCGAGCAGGGTGCGCAGATCGGCGACATCTGCGGGGGCGGCGACGGCGAGGGGTCGCTGATCGATCGCGAGGTTCCACGGCTGTCTCGCCCCATCGAACTCGGCGTCGCCGAGGCGGAACAGTGAGCCGCTCAGTCGGTCACGAAGCGCATCGAACGAGGAGATCGAGGTCATGACGCCACGGTAGGACACCCCTCGGACATTCGACGATGCCCAGTGGTAGCCTCGTGCCGAATGTCCTCAGGGCGGGGTGCGATTCCCCACCGGCGGTGTCACGGCGGGGCCGTCGAGCCCGCGAGCGGAGTCCACGGTGGAGTCTGCAGACCCGGTGCGATTCCGGGGCCGACGGTCACAGTCCGGATGGAAGAGGACGAGAAGGAGCAGTCATCATGCCCAGAATCGCCATCGTCGCCGCGCAGTGGCACGCCGAGATCGTCGATCAGGCCGTCGAGTCCTTCGAGGCAAGGCTCGCGTCACTCGGCTTCGACGACGTCACCGTCCTGCGGGTACCCGGAGCCTTCGAGATCCCGCTGCACGTGCAGCGGCTCGCCCGCAGCGGTCGGGTCGACGCCATCGCCACCTGTGCGCTCGTCGTGGACGGTGGCATCTACCGCCATGATTTCGTGGCTTCCGCGGTCGTCGACGCGCTGATGCGCGTGCAGCTGGAGACGGACGTGCCGGTGTTCTCGGCGGTCCTCACGCCGCACAACTTCCACGAGCACGAGGAGCACCGCGAGTACTTCCGCCGTCACTTCTCCGTCAAGGGCGCCGAGCTCGCCGACGCGGTCGTGAAGACGCTCGCCGGACTCGACGCCCTCGCCTGATCGGCCGCGAAGGCGGACATTCGCGTCACTCCCCCGCGAGACCGCCCAGCAGGTGACCGAACGACCGTCCTTCGCCCAGGTACGTGGCCGGGTCGAACGGGTCGGCGGCCGTGGCGGCGTCGCGCCGGGCGACCGCATCCGCGAGCTCGCGTGCGCCCTTCTCGACGCGCTTCGCGAGCGGGGCGACGTCATCTCCGGCGCCTCCCCAGTCGCTCGAGGCCGCGAACACGCCCGTCGAGACGGCGTCGGCGTGCAGGTAGGCGAACAGCGGGCGTATCGCGTAGTCGATCGCCAGCGAGTGACGGGCGGTGCCGGCGTTCGCACCGATGAGGACCGGCTTGCCGGTCAGCGCGTCGGGGTCGAGCACGTCGATGAACGACTTGAAGAGTCCCGAGTAGCTGGTCGAGAAGATGGGCGTCACCACGATGAGCGCGTCGGCCGACACCACGGTGTTGATCGCCGTCTCCAGCGCGGGGGGCGCGAATCCGGTGAGCAGGTTGTTCGTGATGTCGTGCGCGTAGTCGCGCAGCTCGATGACGTCGACGCTCGTCTCGATGTCGCGCTCGCGGAGCGCCTTGACCGTCTCGGCGGCCAGGCGATCCGCGAGCATCCGCGTGGACGAGGGATTCGAGAGACCGGCCGAGACGACGGCGATGCGGCGCACGGTCATCTCAGGCCTCCTTCCGGCTGAGCCCGAAGGCCGCTCCGGCCGGTGCCGGCGTGTCCTGGTAGGGCGAGTCACCGGTCAGGTTGTCGCCGCGGTTCGCACCAGGACGGGCCTGACGGGTCGGTCCGTCGCCGTACTCCGCCTTCACGCGCGCGGCATGGGTGGGAGCATCCGGCACGGCCTCCGGACGCCCCTTGGCGAGCTCCTTGCGCAGCACGGGGACGACCTCGGAGCCGAGGATGTCGAGCTGCTCGAGCACGATCTTGAGCGGAAGCCCGGCGTGGTCGATCAGGAAGAGCTGGCGCTGGTAGTCGCCGTAGTGCTCGCGCATGGCGGCGTAGCGATCGATGATCTGCTGCGGCGATCCCACCGTCAGCGGGGTCATCTCGGTGAAGTCCTCCATGCTCGGACCGTGACCGTAGACCGGGGCGTTGTCGAAGTACGGGCGGAACTGGTTCGCCGCGTCCTGCGATTTCGCGGCCATGAACACCTGCCCGCCGAGACCGACGATCGCCTGCTCCGGCGTGCCGTGCCCGTAGTGCGCGTAGCGCTGGCGGTACAGCTCGATCAGGCGCTGGTAGTGCTCCTTCGGCCAGAAGATGTTGTTCGCGAAGAAGCCGTCGCCGTAGTAGGCGGCCTGCTCCGCGATCTCCGGGGTGCGGATCGATCCGTGCCAGACGAAGGGTGCGATGCCGTCGAGGGGCCGGGGCGTGGAGGTGAAGCCCTGCAGCGGCGTGCGGAACTTGCCCTCCCAGTCGACGACGTCCTCTCGCCACAGCTTGTGCAGCAGCGCGTAGTTCTCGATCGCGAGCGGGAGTCCCTGACGGATGTCCTGGCCGAACCACGGGTACACCGGGCCCGTGTTGCCGCGACCGAGCATGAGGTCCATGCGGCCGTCGGACACGTGCTGCAGCATCGCGTACTCCTCGGCGATGCGCACCGGGTCGTTCGTCGTGATGAGCGTGGTCGAGGTGGAGACGATCAGACGCTCGGTACGCGCCGCGAGGGCGGCGAGGAAGGTCGTGGGGCTCGATGACCAGAACGGCGGGTTGTGGTGCTCGCCGATCGCGAACACGTCGAGACCGACCTCTTCGGCGTGCGTGGCGATGGTCAGCGTCGCCTTGATCCGCTCCTGCTCGCTGGGCGTGATGCCCGTGGTGGGATCGCGGGTGATGTCGCTGACCGACATGATGCCGAACTGCATCGCCTGCGCGCCTGACTGCTCGCTCATGATTGCTCCATTTTCCTCGAAGCGGATGACCGTGCATCCGTTTCTATTCATTTGAATGTATATGAGTCAACGCGATGCGGACAACTTTATTCCCGACGGTAGCCTCGGAGGATGAGCAACGCAGCCGCGGCCTCCTCCGGCCCTCCGACCGCGTCGACGGCGCGCCCTCGTCGCCGCGTCCCGTTCTGGGACAACGCCCGCTACGCGTGCATCGTGCTGGTGGTGCTGGGCCACGCGATCCAGCGACTCATCTACGACTCCGACATCGCGTTCGCGTTCTACCTGGCCCTCTACGCGTTCCACATGCCCGCATTCGCGATCATCTCCGGCTACTTCTCGAAGTCCGGTTCGCCGACCAGGACGCAGATGGCCAGGGTCATCACCGACATCCTGGTGCCGTACCTCATCTTCGAGGTGCTGTGGACGCTCACCAAGTGGCTCGTCGAAGGGCAGGCGAACCCCAACATCACCAAGCCGTCCTGGACGCTCTGGTTCCTGCTCGCGCTGGGGATCTTCCGCCTGGTGCTCCCCTATCTCGCCCTGCTGCGCTGGCCGCTGGCCTGGACGATCGTGATCTCGATCGGCGTCGGGTACCTGCCCAACGTCGACAGCACGTTCTCGCTCTCGCGGACGCTCGGCCTGCTGCCGTTTTTCGCGTTCGGATGGTGGCTCCGGGAGCGCGACATCGTCGCCCGGTTCCGCCTCCTCGACTTCCGCCCCTGGTGGGTGCGGGTCGCGGCCGTCGCGGTGCTCGCGTCGACGGGCTGGGCGGCATGGAACTGGCTTCCGGTGTGGCAGGCGATCGACCTGCGGCACTGGCTGTTCTACGAGGACTCGTACGCCGACCTCGGCGGCGAGCAATGGTGGGCCGGCGGCCTCCGGTTCGCGCTCATGCTGCTCGCCGTCGTCCTCTGCGCCGCGTTCTTCGCGCTCATCCCCCGCGGGACCTACTGGTGGACGCACTTCGGCCAGTACACGATGTACGTTTTCCTCCTGCACTCGTTCGTGCTGTACCCCTTCCGCGAGTCCGGCGCCCTGCGCGACCTCGAGCCGACCTGGATCTGGCTGCCTCTCGTCACGATCCTGTCCGTCGTCGTCGCGCTGGCGCTGGCGACGAAACCCGTGCGTCGCCTGTTCCGCCCGCTGGTCGAACCGCGGCCGAAGTGGCTGTTCGCCGACCCCGCTCTCGCCTCCCGCGAGGGGCGGAGGAACGACCCGACCGGATCGCGCCGACCGCGATAGCCTGAACGGATGCTCCGCGCCTCGACCATCCGTGATCGGATCGTCCGACAGGTGGAGGCATCCGGCTTCGGAGCGCACGGACTGCACGTCCTCATCGGCGCGGAAGCGGCGGACCACCGTTGGACCCCCGACATCCGCGAGGACGTGCATTCCGCGGCGAAGGGCGTCTGCGTCCTGGCGGCCGGTATCGCCGCCGACGAGGGGCTCATCGATCTCGACGCCCCGATCGGGGTCTACGTCGGCGACGTCGATCTCGGCCCCGGGGTCGATCGCGTGACGCTCCGCCGTCTGCTGACCATGACGAGCGGCGTCGACCTGCCGTGGTCGGAGACGATGATGACCGACTGGCCCGACCTCGCGATCGAGTTCCTGGGCCGCCCGTCACGGGGACCGGTGTTCCAGTACTCGAACGCCAGCACCTACACGGCGATGGCCGTGTTCGCGCGTCGGGTCGGCGATGTCGCCGAGTATCTCGATCCGCGGCTGTTCCGTCCGCTCGGCATCCACGACGTCACCTGGGAGCGCTGCCCGAACGGCCGGATCGTCGCCGGCGGAGGGCTCGCGCTGCGCACCGAGGAGCTGGCTCGCATCGGCGCGCTGATCCGCGATCGCGGCATGCGGGAGGGGACGAGGCTGATCTCGGCGGAGTGGATCGACGCGATGCACTCCTCCTGGGTCGTGGCGGGAGCGACGCCCGGTTACGACCGCTACGCGCTCGCGGGCTGGGGCGGACCGGGCCGCGCATGGCGGCTGCACGGCGCCTACGGCCAGCTGCTCATCTTCGTGGACGATGCCGTGGTGACCATCACGGCGGACGATCATCCGGGCGCCGACGCCATGGCGGCCGCCGTCGTGCGGATGCTCGAGGGCTGACCCGCTAGGCGAAGAGTTCGGCGCCCACGTAGGAGCCGGGCTTCACACCGGCGGGGATCGCCCAGATGCCCGAGCCGACATGCCGGATGTACTCGTTCAGGAGATCGGTCGACAGGCGGCGCTGCAGGGTGATGAACTGCGCGGGGTCGCGCTGGTAGGACAGGAAGAAGAGCCCGGCGTCGAGCCTGCCCAGCTCGTTGTTGCCGTCGACGTAGTTGTAGCCGCGGCGGAGGATGCGGATGCCCTCGTTCTGCTCCGGGTGGGCGAGGCGCACGTGGCTGTTCGCATCGATCGATGCGCCGCCGAAGTCGGGCGCCGTGAACTCGTCACCCCCGGAGAGCGGCGCGCCCTCCCCCTTGTCCCGGCCGATGATCGTGTCCTGCTCGGCGAGACGGACACGGTCCCACGTCTCGATGAGCATCGCGATCTTGCGGGCCACCAGGTACGACCCGCCCGTCAGCCAGGCCGGCTCGTCGTCGGACGCGACCCACACGTGATCATCGAGTGCTGCCGCATTGTCGGCCAGGATGTTCGCTGTGCCGTCCTTGAACCCGAAGAGGTTCCGCGGGGTCGCCTGGGCGGAGGTGGTGCGCGACGTCTTGCCGAATCCCAGCTGCGACCACCGCAGCCGCGCACGGCCGAAAGCGATCCGGCTGAGGTTGCGGATCGCGTGCACCGCGACCTGCGGGTCGTCGGCGCACGCCTGGACGCAGAGGTCGCCGTGCGACGCCTGCGGGTTCAGGTCGTCTCCGAGGAAGGCCGGCAGCCGCTCCAGGCCGGATGGACGGAGGGACGCGATGCCGTAGCGGTCGCCGTCCTCGTTCTCGAAGAGTCCTGGCCCGAATCCGAAGGTGATCGTGAGACCGGCGGCCGGAAGCCCCAGCGCCTCGCCGGTGTCATCCGGGGGCGCCTCCGCCGGACCGCCGACCGCGCCGCTGGCGCTCACCTCGAGCCCCTGCGTCATACGCGCGGCCGCGTATGACCAGTCCTGCAGCAGCGAGATGAGGTCGTCGCGATCCGTGCGCGGCATCATGTCGAAGCTCGCGAAGTGGAGGTGGTCCTGCACGGATGTCGTGATGCCGGCCTGGTGCGCGCCGAAGAACTCATGCACGGGCTGCGCGTCGGCGTGTGCGCGCTCACGCCCGATCGCCACGCCGCCCGCGAGGCCGGCACCGGCACCCACCGCCAGTCCTGCGACACCTCCGCCGATGGCGAGGCCGAGCAGGCCGCGCCTGCTCAGCCCTGCCGGAGGGGATGCCGCAGCCGTGTCGGCCGTCGCCATGTCGGCTGCGGCATCCTCTTCTGGTTCGTTCACGTCCGCGATCGTACCGGCTCGGGCGATCAGTCGAGGACCGTGCCGGTCAGCTGCGACAGCGGCTCGGCCAGCGCGTTGATCAGATCGGTGAACTCGCGCTTGTCCGCCTCGGTGAGCTGCGAGTACCCGACGAACCCGTCGGTCAGCGAACCGTGCGCGGCGAGCGACTCCTCGAGCGCCGCGTAGCCGGCTTCGATCTCCTCGACGAGAGCCTTGCCGTCATCGCCCTGCGCGGTGGCGAAGTCCTGCACGAGGGAGAACGCCATCTTGGAGCCCTCGACGTTCGCGGCGAAGTCGTACAGGTCGGTCCCGGACCACCAGTCCTCCTCGCCGGAGATCTTGCCCGTCGCGACCTCGTCGAGCAGCGCGATCGCGCCGTTGGAGATGCCGCCGATGCCCTGGTCGTCCAGCGCCGTGGTGAAGTCGTCCGAGTGGACGTAGTCGTAGAGCTCCTGGGCATCGGCGAGCAGAAGGTCGCCGAAGTCTGCCCGCTCCTGCGGAGTCGACGGCGCCCAGTCCTGCCAGGCGGGGGTCTCTCCGTCGGCGTTCAGCGCGTCCTGCGCGGGCACCCAGAGGTCCTTCTCGATGCGGTGGAAGCCGGTCCAGTCCAGACCCTCGGCGACCGCGTCGACCTCGCGGTAGTCGATGCGCGGGTCGAGATCGCCCAGCGCCTCGGCGACGGGCTCGATGCGCTCGTAGTACGCGCGCACCTGCGGGAAGAGCGCACGCGCCGTCTCGTCGTCGCCCGACTCGTATGCGGCGACGAAGTCCTCGACGGCCGGCACGAGCTGGCCGACCTGGTCCTTCACGAAGGCCGCGTACAGATCGACCGCCTTCTGCTTCTGCTCGGCGTCGGGGCCGTCGACCGATACGCGGTCACCCGTGACGGTGAACGCCGCCTTTCCGACGCCTTCGCCGATCATGCCCGGCTTGCAGAGCGTGAAGTAGTCACCCGGCTGCGCCACGACGGTCAGCGTGCGGGATGCCGCGGGTGCGATGTTCTCGACCTCGCCGACGATGCGCAGTCCGTCCTCCGCGAGCAGGTAGAACTCCGAGACCTGGTCGGTGTCGTTCGTCACGTCGAACGTCAGCGTCCCGCTCTTCGCCGTCGCCGCCGACACGGCGCAGTCCGCGTCTGTCGAGGAGACGTCGAAGGCCGCTGCGGCGTCGACGTCGCTCTTCGCGACGCAACCGCTCAGGACGAGTGCGGCGGCGCCGGTGGCGGCCACCGCCCCGAGGATCCGATGGAAGGTGGTCATGCTGCTCCTTGTGGTGAGTGGGATGCCGTTGCGAGCTGCGGATCCGTCGACGCACGCGGCGTGGACGGTCGCCGCGAGCGGAGACCGCGGATGTACAGGTATCCGACGATGAGGATGTAGAGCGTCCACGCGATCACCTGCAGCCAGGTCATCGCGGGCATGAACCCGACGGTGGCCTGCAGGATCGCCGCGAGCGGTCCGCCGGGCGCGATCGTCGCCGAGACGTCGAACGCCCAGCCGAACGGCAGGCCCGCCCAGCCGACCGCCACACCGCCCGTGACCGGGTCGATCGGAGCCGCCGCGGTGAACGGCCCGGGAAGGACGCCGGCCTCCTGGAGGTCCATGAGCGCATAGGCGAGCACGCCGGCCGCGACGATGACGAGGAAGCCGCCGGTCCAGGCGAAGAATCGGCGCAGGTCCAGCTTCACGGCGCCGCGGGAGATCAGCCAGCCGACGATGACGGCGGTGACGAGCCCGAGGAGCGCTCCGAGCAGGGCGGAGGGCGCGTCGCCGAACGACTGCACCATCGACCACAGGAGCAGGGTCGTTTCGATCCCCTCGCGGGCGACGGAGACGAAGCCGATCGCGATGAGGGCCCAGAGCCCGCCGACGGTGAGCGCGCGGTCGATGCCGCCCTCGAGAGTCGCCTTCATCGTGCGGCCCGCGCGCTGCATCCAGAAGATCATCCAGGTCACCATGCCGACCGCGAGCAGCGAGAGACCGCCGCCGATCAGTTCCTGGGCGGTGAAGGTCAGCTCGTACGCACCGAAGGTGAGCACCGCTCCGATCCCGAGGGCGAGAGCGATCGCGAGCCCGACACCGGCCCAGAGCTTCGGGAGCGCGTCCTGGCGTCCGAGCCGACGGAGGTAGGCGACGAGGATGCCGACGACGAGCGCGGCTTCGAGGCCCTCGCGAAGGCCGATGAGGAAGGTGGCGAGCACGGAATGATCGACTCTCTGGTGAACACTGAGGTAAGGCATCCCTTACTCACGAGACTCTAGCACTGGGTAATGCGACGCAACACACGCCCGCCACCCCCGAAAGCCGACGTAGCCTCGGTCCATGGCTGAACTCTCGCTCCCCATCCTCGACCTCTCCCAGCTCGACGAAGGCCCCGAAGCCGCCGCTCGCTTCCGGGACGATCTGCGCGCGGCGACGCACGACGTCGGATTCTTCTATCTCACCGGCACGGGCATCTCCCCCGAGCTGGAGGCGCGGCTCCACCGTGCGGCGCTCGACTTCTTCGCGCTCCCCGAAGCCGACAAGCTCGCGATCGAGAACGTGAAGAGCCCGCATTTCCGCGGATACACGCGCGTCGGCGGCGAACGGACGCAGGGAAAGGTCGACTGGCGCGAGCAGATCGACATCGGGCCGGAGCGCGAGCCCGTCTCGGGCGGGCCCGCCTTCAACCGCCTCACCGGCCCGAACCTGTGGCCCGAGGCGCAGCCCGAGCTCCGGGGCGTGGTCACCGAATGGCACGACACGCTCACCGCGATCGCCCGCAAACTGCTGGGCGCGTGGGCCGTGACGCTCGGAGCAGAGGAGACCTACTTCGACGGTCCCTTCCGTGACCCCTCCACCCTGATCAAGATCGTGCGCTACCCCGGTTCCCACGAGCCCGAGCCGCAGCAGGGCGTGGGCGCGCACAAGGACTCCGGCGTGCTGACGCTGCTCTGGGTCGAACCGGGCAAGGGCGGTCTTCAGGTCGAGCGCGACGGCGAATGGGTGTCGGCTCCTCCGGTCGACGGCGCTTTCGTCGTCAACATCGGCGAGCTTCTCGAATACGCGACCGGCGGGTATCTCAAAGCGACGAATCATCGGGTCATCTCTCCTCGTGCACCCGAGGAGCGCATCTCGATCCCGTTCTTCTTCAACCCCGCGCTCGATCAGCAGCTCCCGCTGCTCGAGCTCCCTGCCGATCTGGCCGCCGCCGCCACGGGCATCACCGATGATCCGAGCAACCCGATTCACGCGACCTACGGCGAGAACGCCCTGAAGTCCCGGCTGCGCGCGCATCCCGATGTGGCGGCGATCCATCACCCCGACCTCGTGGGTGCATCCGCCTGACGGCTGTCGGCGCAGCAGAGGAGCTCACGGCATCCGCTGCCCGCCGAGCTCGACGATCTCGCGCAGTGCACGCAGGTGCCCGTCGAAGGCGCTGAGCCCCGCTGCGGTCGAGCGCACCCACGTGCGCGGGCGGGTGCCCACGTATCCCTTGCGGCCCGTGACGTAGCCGGCCTGCTGCAGATGACTGATCGCCTTACTGAGGGCGGAGTCGCTCGCCTGCAGGATCTCCGCGAGAGTGGCGAAGTCGAGCTCGATCCCCTCGCCGAGCGACGCCATCAGGGAGAAGCGGATGGGCGTGGAGAAGTTGTCGTCGAGGCGGGTTCTCGGATGCGCGGGGCCTCGAGCCTCCACACGATCAGCCGTCATGACCGTCGACTGTCGCGCGCGCGCCGCTGCTCCGGGAGCACGGCGGATCCGATCAGCAGGGCAGCGACCAGGGCGCCGCAGAGGAGGTAGGTCGACGTCGCCATCGGCCCCGAGTAGACCGTCTGCACGTTCGCCCACAGCATCACCACGACGGTCAGTGCGTACGCCAGGAACTGCGGCCATCGCCAGTACCTGCCGAGAGCGGCCGGTCCGGCATCCGTCCTCCACGCGATGAACCAGCCGACGACGATCATCATCAGCACCAGCGTCACGATGGACGTGGTCAGATCATCGCCGACGCCGATCGACAGCGTGGCCAGCGCCAGCAGCAGCCCGACGGATGCCGTGGCGATGCGCGTCCCGAGCGGGATCGGATCGCGCGCGGGGTGCGCGGCGGGAGCGCTTCCGCGCGTCTTCCAGAGCTGAGCGACTCCGACCCCTCCGAATCCGACGAGCATGATCGCGCCGGGGATGAAATACGCCCACATCGGTCGCGCTTCGGGTGAGATCAGCAGGGCGAAGAACGTTCCGACGACCGCGAGGGCGAAGAGGACGACGAAGACCATGTACCACCGTGTGGATCGTGGAGTGCGCCACTGCAGACCGTTCCGCTCGCCCACGCCCGCGATGATCTGCGATGTGACGAGGAGAAGGAAGAGAAGCGGCTGTGCGGCAGACGCCTCCGCCCGCACGACCAGGAGATACGCGGTGAAGATGGCCGCGGTCACCACCGCCGTGACGATCGACTGCCAGGCGACGGCGCGCCGGTCGATCCGCTCCTCACGGCGCTGCTCGATCACCTCGATCTCGTCGAGGTAGAGTCGTGCGACCTCAGGAGACGGAGGGTCGAGCGGCCCGGATCCGTGCATCGGCCTCTGCTCCATGGCGAACCTCGGCTTCCTCTTTCCAGGTGGAAAGCTCTACTACTTTCCTAATGGAAACCTTTTGAGACGTCAACCCTCCCCGGACGCGATGAAGGCCGCCCCACACCGTGGGGCGGCCTTCTCAAGAATGTTCTGCGCGATTGAACGCTGGGTTCGCTCTGCCTTATCGGCGGAGTCCGAGACGCTCGATCAGCGAGCGGTAGCGCTCGATGTCGATGTCCTGGAGGTAGCCGAGCAGACGACGGCGCTGACCGACGAGCAGGAACAGCCCACGACGCGAGTGGTGGTCGTGCTTGTGCTCCTTGAGGTGCTCGGTGAGGTCCTTGATGCGCTGCGTCAGCATTGCGACCTGCACCTCGGGGGATCCGGTGTCACCGGGGTGCGTCGCGTACTCTTCGATGATCGCCTTCTTGACGTCTGCTTCCAGTGCCATAGATTCGATCCCCTTTCAGCTTGTTGCGCGGCGCCCGACGCCTGATGCGAGGGCTCTCTTTATCCGCGGCCGATCAAACGGCAACCTGAAGAGTCTACCAGCCGCGGACTTCCTCGGGTGACATGCGGTCCGGAGTGCACCCGTCGGCGCTCGGCTAGTCTCGGAAGGTGCAGAAGAGGGCCTTCGAGTGAGCGCAGCGCGCGGACACCTGATCGACCTCACCCCGTTGAAGTCCAGCCCCGCGTTCGCACGGATGTGGATCGGCTCCACACTCGCGGGCATCGGCGGTCAGCTCACGATCGTGACAGTGATGCTGCACGTGTTCGCGCTCACGCAGAGCACCTTCGCCGTCTCGATGATCGCTGTCGCGGGACTCGTCCCGATGATCCTCGCCGGCCTCTACGGCGGAATGCTCGCCGATGCGTTCGATCGCCGCCGCGTCGCCCTCATCGCCGCAACGGTCACGTTCGCCTCGACCGCACTGCTCGCGGCCCTGACCTGGACCGGCGCCGAGACGATCTGGTGGCTCTACGCGCTCAGCATCGTCAACTCCGCCGCGAACTCGGTCGGCATGGCCACCCGCACGGCGATCGTGCCGCGCCTCATCCCGCGCGACATGCTCGCGTCGGCATCCGCGCTCAACGGGGTGGCATTCGGTGTCACGGTCATGGCCGGCCCCGCTCTCGCGGGTCTTCTCGTCGCACTCACCGGCTACGGCTGGACCTACACGATCGACGTCGTGCTGATGCTGTCGATGTTCCTCGGCCTGTGGACGCTGCCCGCGCTCCGCCCGGAGGGCGACATCGTCCGTCCGGGGCTGGCATCGCTCGTCGACGGATGGCGATTCCTGCGCCGGGCGAGCAACATCCGCACGCAGTACATCATCGACATCATCGCGATGACCTTCGGGCAGCCGCTGGTGCTGTTCCCCGCGCTCGGGACGGTGATCCTCGGCGGCGGAGCCGTCACGACGGGAATCCTGACCGCGGCGGTCGCCGTCGGCACGTTCGCGTCGAGCCTCCTGTCCGGCCGCGTGGTGCACTACCGCTGGCACGGCCGCGGCATCGAGCGGGCCGTCGAGGCCTACGGGGCCTCGATCCTCCTGTTCGGGGTCGTGCTGCTCATCGGCGCCCTCTCCGGCTCCGCGACCGAGCACTCCCCTCATGTCGCGCTGATCGTCGCGGCATGCGTCGCGCTCGCCCTCTCCGGCGCCTCGGACAACGTCAGCTCGATCTACCGCAACACGATGATGCAGGCGGCTGTGCCCGACACCATGCGCGGGCGGCTTCAGGGCGTCTTCATCGTCGTGGTCACCGGCGGGCCGCGCGTCGGAACCCTCTACGCCGGCACGCTCGCGACCGTGACCGCACTCTGGTTCCCCCCGCTGCTCGGCGGCATCCTCGTGATCGCGCTGGTCGCTCTGCTGGCACGCCGCAGCGGTCGATTCCACGACTACGACGCAGAGAACCCCGAGCCCTGAGGCCCGGGGTTCTCCGAGTGCGATCTGACGCGATCAGTCCTGCTGCAGAGCGCCCTGCAGGTCGAGGTTGATCGTCACGTCCTTGCCGACGAGCACGCCGCCGGTCTCGAGCGCGGCGTTCCAGGTGAGACCGAAGTCCTCGCGGTTGATCACGGTCTTGGCGGATGCACCGGCCTTGTAGTTGCCATAGGGGTCGGTACCGAAGCCGCCGAAGTCGAGCTCGAAGCTGACCGGCTTGGTGATGCCGCGGATGGTGAGGTCTCCGTCGACGAACAGCTCGTCGCCCTTGACGTGCGCGCCGGTGGAGACGAACTCCATAGTCGGGAAGTTCTCGGTGTCGAAGAAGTCACCGGAACGGAGGTGCGCATCGCGACCCTCGTCGTTCGTGTCGATCGAGGTGACGTCGACGGAGGCCTCGACCTTGGCCTCCAGCGGGTTCTCCGGGGCGATCAGCGTGGCGTTCTTGACGCCGAACGTCCCGCGCACCTTGGAGATCATCATGTGGCGGACGCTGAAGGTCACCTCGCTGTGCGCGGGGTCGAGGACCCAGGTGCCGGAGCGGTAACCGGGGATGTCGATGCTGGTCATGTTTTCTCCTCTGGAGACGTCAGCCGCTTCTGCGGCAAGGGACAGGGGCCGCGTGCGCGGCATCATCCGTTCCAACTTGCATTCAGGCGCATATATTCCCGTGCATGCAGATCTCTTCGGCACAGAAGAGGCGCCCCGCTCCCGAAGGAGCGAGGCGCCTCATCCGGCGTCGTGCGGACTCAGCCGACGGCGACGAGATCGATGATGAAGATCAGCGTCTTGCCGGAGAGGAAGTGGCCGCCTCCGACGGGACCGTATGCGAGGTGCGGCGGGATGACCAGCTCGCGGCGTCCGCCGACCTTCATGCCGGGGATGCCGTCCTGCCAGCCCTGGATCAGGCCGCGGAGGGGGAACTGAATGGTCTCGCCGCGACCCCAGGACGAGTCGAACTCCTCGCCGGAGTCGAACTCGACGCCGGCGTAGTGGACGGTCACGGTGTCACCGGGCTTCGCCTCGGCTCCGTCACCCTCGATGAGGTCGCGGATGACGAGCTCCGCGGGGGCGGGGCCGGTGGGGGCGTCGAACTCGGGCTTTGTGCGATCAGTCATGCCTCCATCCAACCCGAGCCGCGCTGACGGGTCAACGCGGGGGCACCTGCTCACAGCGAACACTTCGACAAGCGGCTGATGACAAGGCAGAATCGCAGGATGGAATCGGTTTCGTCACCTCAGGAGGTCGCCGATTCCGTCGCGCCTGCGCCCAGCGCAGCTCCGGCGCGCCAGCATCCTCACCGCCTGCAGGGCGTGCTGTTCCAGCCGATCGGCGACGAGGGGCGCGCCGAGCTCGTGGAGCGCCGACTGGTCGACGCCATCACGCGTGGCCACCTGCGCGCCGGCGAGCGCCTGCCCTCCGAAGCGGAGCTGGCGAGGAGTCTCGGAGTGGCGCCGGTCACCGTCCGCGAGGCCCTGCTCGCGACCCGCGAACGCGGACTGGTGGTCACGCGCCGCGGAAGGAACGGCGGCAGCTTCGTCGCCGCGCACGCCGATCCCCTCTCCTTCGCGCGCGAATCCGTCCGCTCGTCGTCCCGGGTGGCACTCCGCGACCTCGGCGCCCACTACGCCGCCATCACCGGAGCGGGCGTGCGTCTCGCGGCACGACGAGCCGATGCGTCAGAGGCCCAGCAGGTCCGGCGAAGGATGGAGCGACTCGACGAGCTCGACGGCGAATCGCAGCGGCGCCTCCTGGATGACGTCCAGATCGAGATCGTCGCGCTGAGCCAGTCGGCGCGGCTGACGCGCGAGCAGATGAAGCTGCAGGCGGAGTTCTCGCCGTACCTGCGGCTCGTCGCGCACACGTCGGAGGACCAGCGCCGGCAGGCTGCGCACCTCGCCGCGGTCGTCGACGCGGTCGGAACGGCCGACGCCGACGCCGCCGGCGCGCGCACCGACACGATGGTCGCGGAGATCATCGACGCCCTGATCCAGCTGCAGGCGCACCCGAGGAACGGCTGACGATGCCGGAGAACGCCACCCGGAGGACACGATGACGACAGGAACCGACACCGCGACCCGCGCCGCCGCGACCATCGTCGAGGAGTACTTCTCCTCGCCGATACGCACGCTCCTCGGCTGGGTCGGACCGTTCGCCGCCCAGGTCGCCGAGGCGAAGAGCTCCGGCCCGCTGACCAGCTCCAGGATCGACGCGCTCGTGGAGCCGCACGCGCTCCGAACGCTCGGCCTCCGGGATGCCCCCGTCTACGGTGCCGGATTCATCGCGGCGATCGATCTGCCGTCCGACGCCCGCAGCCACCTCGCCTGGTGGCAGGGCGAGGATCGCCGGCAGCTGGTGCTCGCCGCGCAGTCTCTCAACAAGGAGAACATCGACTACAGCGCACTCGAGTGGTACCGCCTCCCGATGGAGACGGGCGAGCCGCACATCGCCGGACCGTACGTCGACTACCTCTGCAGCGACGAGTACACCATCACGGTCGCCGCACCCGCGGAGGTCGACGGCGTGCGCATCGGCGTCGCGGGGCTCGACATGCTCGTCGCCGAGGTCGAGCGGGATCTCCTGCCCCGCTTCGCCGCTCTCGGTCGCGAGGTCACCCTCATCAACGGCATCGGTCGCGTCGTGGTCTCGACGGACCCGCGGTGCGCGACCGGCGATGCCGTGCGCAGCGGACGGTGGGCGGAGCTCCCCCGGTTCGCCTGCGCCGGCGTCGCGCTGACCGTGATCGTCGAACCCGACCCAACTGACCCTTGACACCCCGCAGGGCCGGGTGCACCCTGTTTACAGACCAACTCAGCGCCCGGGAGACATGCAGGCATCGCCGCAGCACCGGGCGCTGAGTCTTGCTATCGGATCTCGTCCGCGTAGCTCACCAGCAGCTCGGCGATCTCCTCCGGCCGGCTCAGCATGGCGCAGTGGCCGCCGGGCACCTCGTCCGCGAGGATGCCGAGGCGTCGGCGCGCCAGATCGCGGAGGAAGTCCGCCGGGAAGAAGCGGTCGTCGGCGCACACGATGAACCGTGTCGGCACGTCGGGCCATTCCGCGAGCGGCCAGGGCGCCGCCATCGCCGCCGCAGAGGGGTGCGCGCGCTCCCTGCTCAGCGCCGCGTCGGCCAGCTCGCGCGGGACGTCGTGATAGAAGCTCACATACGGGTCGTCGTTGCCGGTCAGGCCGCCGTCGCGGGCGGACTGCTCGCCGACGGCGAGGCCGTACCCGCTCGCCTCCCACCAGTCCTCCGGAGGCTCCCCCGGGGTGGGGATCATCCCGGCCAGCAGCACCAGGGCGTCGGCAGGGAGCCGCGCGGCGACGATCGGCGCTGTGAAGCCCCCGAACGAGTGCCCGACCACGACCACGTCGCGTCGGTCCCCGACGGCCGCCACGACCGCGTCCGCGTAGTCCTCGAGGGTGAGCGCGTCGTCGTCGGCTGGGAGGTCGGGCGCCACCACGTCGTGTCCCCGTGCCGCCAACGCCGCGGCCACGAGATGCCACGACCAGCCGACGTCGCCACCGCCATGGATCAATGCGAACGTGGTCATCGCGCACCGCCTCTCCTGCGAGAAGAGTACGCCCGGAACGTCAGTATGCGAGCAGGGCCGCCCTGGTCGCCCTCGTGCGGATGAGCAACGCCCGCTCATCCTCGGCGGCCAGCGGATCCCGTCCGGTGATCGCCCGCTGCCGGACCGCCGCGAGGGCCGTCGCGTCCTTGATGAACTCGCGCATGAGCGGTCGCCGATCGCCGCGCAGCTGCGCCGCCCAGGTGAGTCCGACCTTGCGTCCGGCCGGCGTCGCCAGCATCGTGACCTCCTCGGGCGTGAACCAGCCCGCGGCCGCGTACTCGCCGAGACGCGACTTCGTCAGTCGCGCCTCCTCTCTGCGCAACGCGATGATCCCGAAGATGAAGCCGAGGAAGAGCGGCACCTGAAGCGTGAAGTACAGGCCGAAGAAATCCGCGAACGTGGCGGATCCGTTCCACAGTGCATGCAGGAGGATCGCCCCCAGCATGCCGAGGAGTCCCGCTCCGAGCGCGACTCCCGCCGAGGAGTACCGTCGTGCGGCGAGGCCGATCGCGAAACCGGTCAAGGCGGTGAACATCGCGTGCGCGAAGGGAGAGAGCAGCGCGCGCACCACGAAGGTGACCGTGAGCTGCGACCCGCCGCCCTCGATCAGACTGATCGCGAAGTACTGGATGTTCTCGGTGAAGGCGAACCCGGCGCCGACCAGGGCGCCGTACACGACGCCGTCGACCGGGCCGTCGAACGCCCGACGGGCCACGAGGAAGATCAGGAAGACTCCGAGGCCCTTCCAGAACTCCTCCACGATCGGCGCCTGCACGACCGCGGAGAACGTGTCGTCGCGCAGGCCGACCAGGAAGGTCAGGCCGATGTCGACGAGGAGCGTGAGGCCGATCGCCGCGACGGCGCCCCAGGCGATCGCGAAGATGACGAGACGCTTCGGCTCGGGATCCCAGCGGTCGATCATCCGCACACCGAGGAAGACGATCGTCAGCGGGATGAGGGCGAGCACCAGACCGATCACGGATGCCATCGGTCCCAGCGCCCAGCCGAAGTAGCCGATGAGCGCCAGGAGCAGAAAGCCCAGGAACGCGAACAGCCACAGCGAGACGGTGCGCCCCTTCTTCGTCGGCACCGGGAGCGCCGGCAGCGACGGTGCCGGGGCGGGCGCGACAGGCGCGGGCGGCGTGTACGGCGTCGGCTGCGCCAGAGCGGACGCGTATGCCGGCTGCGCCGAGAACTGCGGAGGGGTGTACGGCGACTGCGCGTACTGCGGAGAGGAGTACTGCGGAGCAGCGTACTGCGGCGGATTCGCGGGCTGCGCGGGCGGCGGCGTGTAGGGCGACGGCTGCTGCGGCTGCTGGGGAGGTCCTCCGAAACTCATAGCTGAAGCATATGGGGCACAAGCGATATCGCTTCGTTCTGGCGAAGTCCTCCACGCGGCGGTCCCGCGCCACCGGGTAGCGTAGAACCATGCGGTTCGCTCATCTGCGCCGTCCGGACTCCCCTCTCGCGGTTCTCGCCGTGATCCAGGATTCGGACGCCATCCTCGTCTCTGATCTCCTCAACGATGCTCCTGCGACTCTGCAGCAGCTCATCGAGAGAGGTGACGGGGTGCTCGACGAGCTGCGGATTGCTCTGGCCGGTGGCATCGCACCGCGGCATCCGCTCGGCGACTGGGAGTTCTCCTCCGCGGTGCTCGCTCCCCCGGCGGTCCTGGCCGTCGGGCTCAACTACGCCGCGCACTCCAGCGAGCTCGGCCTCAAGACCGATGCCGCGCCGACCGTCTTCACGCTCTGGCCGAACTCCCTGACCGGCCACGAGCAGACCACGTCGTGGAGCCGCGACCTCAGCGAGGCCGTCGACTACGAGGCGGAGCTCGGGGTGATCATCGGAGCGCCCGCGAAGGACGTGAGCGAGGCCGAGGCGCTCTCGCACGTCTGGGGCTACACCGTGGTCAACGACATCACCGCTCGGAACATCCAGTTCTCCGAGGCCCAGTGGTGCCGGTGCAAGTCGTTCGACGGCTTCACGCCGACCGGCCCGTTCGCCGTCACCGCCGACGAGATCACCGATCCGCAGGACCTGCACATCTGGGCGGTCGTCGACGGGCACACCGTGCAGGACGCCAGCACCGGGCAGATGGTGCGATCGGTCGCCGAACTGATCGCGCATCTGTCGCAGTCCGTGACCCTCCTGCCGGGCACCCTGATCTCCACCGGAAGCCCGGGCGGCGCCGGTTACTCCCGCGATCCGCAGATCTTCCTGCGCGACCACTCGACGGTCACGGTCGGCATCGACGGGATCGGGGAGCTCACCACCCACTGCCGCATCACCGACTGAGCGCACTCGCGCACACGCAGAAGGGGACGGATGCGAGCGGCATCCGTCCCCTTCTGCGTGTGTCGACTCAGATCTCGACCAGGTCCTCCGGCGTGATCACGGGGATCGCCGCCGTGATCGCCTCGAGACCGGAGAGCCGCGCCGGCGACAGCTGCTTCACGACCTCTTCCCGCGACATCAGGCCGGCCTCGACGACCAGATCGGCCACGTTGCGGTTCGTCAGCAGGGCGGTCTTCGCGAGGGCGGCGGCCGCCGCGTAGCCGATGAACGGCGTCAGAGCGGTGATGACGCCCACCGAGGCGCCGACCATGGCGCCGAGACGGTCGCGGTTCGCGGTGATGCCGTCGACGCAGTTGACGCGCAGCGTCCACATCGCCTGACGCATCCAGGTGATGGACTGGAAGATCGAGTGCGCGATCACGGGCTCGAACGCGTTCAGCTGCAGCTGTCCGGCCTCGGCGGCCATCGTGACGGTCATGTCCGCGCCGGCGACGGCGAACGCCACCTGGTTGACGACCTCGGGGATGACCGGGTTGACCTTGCCGGGCATGATGCTCGAGCCCGCCTGCATCGCGGGCAGGTTGATCTCGCCGAAGCCGGCCTGCGGCCCGGAGGAGAGCAGACGGAGGTCGTTGCAGATCTTCGACAGCTTCATCGCATTGCGCTTGAGCGTCGACGAGAACGACATGAACGAGCCGGTGTCGCTCGTGGCCTCGACGAGGTCGGCCGACGTCTTCAGGTCGAGCGACGTGATCTCGCGCAGGTGCTTGAGCACGGCCGGCGCGTAGTCCGGGTGCGTCGTGATCCCGGTGCCGATGGCCGTCGCGCCCATGTTGATCTCGAACATGAGCGAGGCGTTCTCGGTCAGACGGGTGTGGTCGAAGCCGAGCGTCGACGCGAAGCCGTGGAACTCCTGCCCGAGCGTCATCGGCACGGCATCCTGCAGCTGCGTGCGGCCGACCTTGAGCACGTCGTGGAACTCGCGGGACTTGCCGAGGAACGACAGGCGCAGCAGGTCGAGCTCCTCGAGCAGCGAGCGCAGCGTGAGCGACAGGCCGATCTTCACGGCCGTCGGGTACACGTCGTTCGTCGACTGACTGCGGTTGGTGTGGTCGATCGGCGAGAGGAAGGCGTAGTCGCCCTTCTCCCGGCCCGCCATCTCGAGCGCGATGTTGGTGATGACCTCGTTCGCGTTCATGTTGGTCGAGGTGCCGGCGCCTCCCTGGATCACGCCGACGGTGAACTGCTCGTGGAACTCGCCGTCGATCACGCGCTGGGCGGCGCGGTCGATGAGGTCCGCACGCTCGGGGTCGAGGACGCCGATCTCCCGGTTCGCCCGTGCGCTCGCCTGCTTGACCATCGCCAGCGCGATCACCAGATCGGGGTAGACCGAGATCGGGCGTTTGGTGATCGGGAAGTTCGCGTCGGCGCGGGCGGTGTGGATGCCCCAGTACGCGTCGACGGGAATCTCCATGCTCCCGAGGGAATCGGTCTCGGTGCGGGTCAGGGCAGGCGCGGCAGAAGCCATGTCACATCCTTGTGGGTCGTGGCGGGTGAGTGTGTGGGGGATGCGTCCAGTCTACGCGGCTCACCGTCCGGGTTTCCGGGAGAAGGCTTCGAGCCGCCCCTCCGGGGTGAGTCCCGCCATGCGCTCCAGCCACTCCTCGGAGAAGTAGCTCCCCGTCGCCGCATCCGTCACCGGGACGACCGAGTGCGTGATCGTGTCGGGGTGCACGTGCACGAGCTGGAAGGCCTGCGCGGCATCCATCCCGTTGACGTCCGCGGCCGGCAGGGCGACGTTCATCGTGTAGCACGTCGCAGACGCGACGCTCACCGGGACGCCGGCGAACATGCCGTGCGAGGAGTAGTGCAGATGCCCGGCGAGGATGCCGCGCACATCGCTCCCCCGGATGATGTCCGCGAGCTCGTCCTGGTGACGCAGCTCCAGGATGTCGAAGAGCGGCAGGTGGCTCGGCAGCGGCGGGTGATGCATCGCCAGCAGCGTGCCGTGCGGCGCCGGCACGGCGAGGACCTCTCGCAGCCAGTTCCGCTGCGCCGCGTCCAGATCTCCGTGGTGCCACCCGGGAACGCTCGTGTCCAGGGCGACGACGCGCAGCCCGTCGAGATCCCAGACGCCGGTGACGGGCTCCTCGGTCGGCGCCAGATCGAGCAGATCGCGCCGCAGCGCAGGGCGCTCGTCGTGATTGCCCGCAACCCAGATGACCGGGGCGCCCAGCTCGGCCGCGACCGGCTCGACCGCGGCGCGCAGGCGGCGGTAGGCGTCCGGCTCCCCCAGGTCGGCGAGATCACCGGTGACGACGATGGCGGCGGGGTTCGGATGCACGGCGCGGATCGCGGCAAGCGTCCGCGCGAAGTTCGCCTCGACGTCGTAGCGCCCGCCGAGACGCGCGCCTTCCGCGAGGAAGTGCGGATCGCTGACGTGGATGAGGACGTGAGACGCGGGCCGGTGTCGGCCGAACGCGTACGCGCTGCCTGTTCCTGCTGACATGGCATCAGCCTATGCGCCCCCACCGACTACTGCGTCTGTAGTGCTCACACTAGGATTCGTTCATGGCCAAGAACGAGAGCCGACGACGGACCATCGCGGATGCCGGCCTGACCGTGCTCGCGCGAGACGGATCCCGTGGACTCACCCACCGCGCGGTCGATGTCGCCGCCGCCGTCCCGACCGGAACCACGTCCAACTACTTCCGCAGCCGCGACGCCCTCGTGGCAGGACTCGTCGAGCGCATCGGAGAGCGCCTGGCTCCGACGCCGGAGGACCTCGAGCGCCGCGCCTCCGCCACGCCGGGACCGGCGCTGTTCGCCGACTACGTCCGCGACATCGTCCGACGCCTCAGCGACGACCGCGACGTCACGATCGCCCTGTTCGAACTGCGTCTGGAGAGCAGCCGCCGCCCCGAGGTCGCCGCGGTCCTCGGAGCGTGGCAGCGCGCCGGCCTCGACGGCGACGTCGCGTTCAACGCGGCGGCGGGTCTGCCCGGGGGCCGACGCGAGATCGCGCTGTTCCACTACGCGATCGACGGCCTCCTGCTGGATCGGCTGACATCGCCGATCGATCCGGACACCTCGACCGACGAGATCGTCGACGCCCTGGTGGCCGGGCTGCTGCGTTGAGACGGCGGCCGCGGGTCAGTGTCCGAGGACGATGATCAGGATGCCGGCGACGACCGCGGCGGCGCACATCACGAAGCAGCCGTAGGCGCCCACGAGTGAGAGCGACTTCTGCGACTCTGTCAGCGGGCTCTTCTTGGCTGCCTTCGCGGCCTGCTTCGCCGCCCGCTTGAGCTCCTTCTCGGAGATGACGGTGATCGCATCGGTGAATTCCGCGGGGCTCACCACCGGAGCGCGCCCGCTGCGCACGAGCAGTCGGAGACCGAGCGCGTAGAACGTGACGATGGCGGTGGCGCCGATCAGAGCGGCGGCGAACACCTGGAGGAAGGCGAGCCAGTCGATGGACACGTTCATGCGGAATCTCCGTCCCGGCCGGCATCCACGGGCTTCGGGCTCTTCCCGGACTTCGAAGCCCCCTTGGCCTCGGCCTTCTTCTTCGCCCGCGCCTTGGCCTCGGCCTTGGCCTTCTCCCTGGCCTCGGCACGCGCCTTCGCCTCCGCCTTCGCGCGCTCGATGCGCTGCTGACGACGCGTCGGCGGCGGCGTGTCGGGAACCTCCACCGCCAGGTGGGATTCGGCGACGTCGCTCATCGCGTTCGCGTGCGTCACCGCGTTGCGGCGCGAGCGCATGAAGAGACCGAGGATGATGAGCACGGCGATGACGGCGTCGATCGCGACGCCCCAGTTGCCGAGCCACACGACGAGCAGAGCGGCCAGTGCACCCACGCCACCCGCGGCCGGCAGCGTGAGCAGCCAGCCGACGCCGATGCGTCCGGCGGTGCGCCAGCGCACCGTGGACCCCCGGCGTCCGAGGCCGGAGCCGATGACCGATCCGGAGGCGACCTGGGTGGTCGAGAGGGCGAATCCGAGCGCGCTCGAGGCGAGGATCGTGGCGGCGGTCGAGCTCTCCGCCGCGAAGCCCTGCGCGGGCTTGACGTCGGTGAGCCCCTTGCCGAGCGTGCGGATGATGCGCCACCCGCCGAGGTAGGTACCCAGGGCGATGGTGAAGGCGCACGCGATGATCACCCAGAGCTCGGGCTCATGGTGGGCCCCGGACTGCCAGCCGATCGTGATCATCGCGAGAGTGATCACGCCCATGGTCTTCTGCGCGTCGTTGGTGCCGTGCGCGAGCGCGACCAGCGACGACGTGAAGATCTGGCCCCAGCGGAATCCGTCGCGACCGTCGGGCTTCCCGTCGTAGCGACGGGTGATCGAGTACGCGATCTTGGTCGCCGCGAAGGCGATGATCCCGGCCGTGACCGGGGCGATCAGCGCCGGGAGCACGATCTTCGACAGCACGGCGCCGAAGTCGATGCCGCCGAGACCTGCGCCCACGAGCGTGGCCCCGATCAGTCCGCCGAACAGGGCGTGCGAGGAGCTCGACGGCAGGCCGAGGAGCCACGTCAGCATGTTCCAGGTGATGGCGCCGATGAGTCCGGCGAAGATCAGCGAGAGGAAGAGATCGGCGCCGGCGGCGATGATCGCGTCCTCCTTGATGATGCCACCCGAGATCGTCTTCGAGACCTCCGTCGAGAGGAAGGCTCCGATGAGGTTCAGGACGGCCGCGAGGAGGACGGCGGTCTTGGGCTTCAGCGCACCGGTGGCGATGGGCGTGGCCATCGCGTTCGCGGTGTCGTGAAACCCGTTGGTGAAGTCGAAGAACAGTGCCAGCGCGATGACAAGCACGACGATGAGGGCTGCGGTTTCCACCGTTCGCTTTCGGTCGTTTGAGGAAGAAAAGGAGATGTCGACGGGATCGACGTGATGAACGAAGAGTTCACCGTGGGTTTCACTTCCGTTTACCGGCCCCGCTAAATCCTCCCACCCTCCCCCGCGCCGGTCAACTCGACCTGGGATAGCGTGGGACGGTGACCGACGCCCCCACCGCAGACCGCCGCTCCACCACTCGCACCCACCACGGAGACGCGTTCGACGATCCGTACGAGTGGCTCCGCGCGAAGGAGTCCGCCGAGGTGATCGAGCACCTCGAGGCGGAGAACGCCCACACCGAGGCGGAGACCGCGCATCTCGCCGATCTCCGCGAGAAGCTGTTCGAGGAGATCAAGGGCAGGGTACAGGAGACCGACCTGTCGGTGCCCACCCGTCGCGGAGACTGGTGGTACTACAGCCGCACCGAGGAGGGCGCGCAGTACGGCATCCACTGCCGGGCCGCCGCTGCCCCCGGCGACTGGACTCCCCCGGTTCTGGAGCCCGGCGTGCCCGTTCCCGGGGAGGTCGTCCTGCTGGACGGGAACGTCGAGGCCGAGGGCCATGAGTTCTTCTCGCTCGGTGCCTTCGACACCTCGGACGACGCGACCAAGCTGCTCTGGTCCACCGACTTCGAGGGCGACGAGCTCTACACGGTGCACGTGCGCGATCTGACGACGGGCATCACGCTCGACGACGTGATCCCGAACACCGGCGGCGCCTTCTTCACGCCGGACGGCACCGGCGTCATCTACACCACGCGGGACGAGGCCTGGCGGCCCGACACCCTGTGGCTCCATCGCCTGGGAACCCCCGTCTCCGAGGACGTCACGCTGTTCCACGAGCCGGATGAGAAGTTCTGGCTGGGGGCGGGGATCACGCGCAGCCGCCGCTACCTCGTGATCGGGGTCGGGTCGAGCATCACCGGCGAGGAGTATCTCGTCGACCTCGCCGGAGATCTCACGGCCGAGCCGCAGCTCGTATGGCCGCGGGTCGAGGGCGTCGAGTACTCGCTCGAGCACGCCGTCGTCGACGGCGAGGATCGCCTGCTGATCCTGCACAACGATGAGGCCCTCGACTTCGAGCTGGTCTCGGTCGCGGCATCCGACCCCCAGGGCGAGCGGCGCGTCGTGATCGCGCACGAGCCGGGCCGTCGACTCCTCGGAATGGATGCGTTCCGCGACTTCGCGACGGTCGAGTACCGCAGCGGAGGACTCGAGCGCGTCGGCCTGCTCGACTACGCGACGGACGCCGTCGAGGAGATCTCCTTCGACGAGCCGCTGTACTCGGCCGGTGTCAGCGGCAACCCGGAGTGGCACTCGCCGTTCCTGCGACTCGGGTACACGTCGTTCGTGACCCCCGGCACCGTGTACGACCTCGATCTGGCCTCCCGCGAACTGGTGCTGCGCAAGCAGGTCGCCGTGCTCGGCGGGTACGACCCGACGGAGTACGGACAGCGGCGGGAGTGGGCGACGGCCTCCGACGGCACGCAGGTGCCGATCTCGCTGGTCTGGAAGCGCGCGTTCGGCGACCCCGGATCGGCACCGCGACCGGTGCACCTCTACGGCTACGGCTCCTACGAGCACTCGATCGATCCGGGTTTCTCCGTCGCCCGGCTCTCCGAGCTCGACCGCGGGGTCGTCTTCGCGGTGGCACACGTCCGCGGCGGCGGCGAGATGGGCCGCCAGTGGTACGAGGACGGCAAGCTGCTGCACAAGCGGAACACGTTCACGGACTTCGTCTCCTGCGGCCAGCACCTCGTCTCGACCGGCGTGACCACCCCGCAGCAGCTGGTGGCCGAGGGCGGCAGCGCGGGCGGTCTGCTGATGGGCGCGGTCGCGAATCTCGCTCCCGAGCTGTTCGCCGGCATCCTCGCCGCGGTCCCCTTCGTGGATGCGCTGACGACGATCCTCGACCCCTCACTGCCGTTGACCGTGATCGAGTGGGACGAGTGGGGCGACCCGCTGCACGACCCGGAGGTCTACGCGTACATGAAGTCGTACACGCCCTATGAGAACGTCCGCGACGGCGTCGCCTATCCGCGCATCCTCGCCGTGACATCGCTCAACGACACCCGTGTGCTCTATGTGGAGCCCGCGAAGTGGGTCGCCCGGCTCCGTGAGGCCGGCGCATCCGACGTCCTCCTGAAGTGCGAGATGGTCGCCGGCCACGGCGGCGTCAGCGGACGCTACAACTCCTGGAAGGAGCGCGCGTTCGAGCTCGCCTGGCTGCTCGACACGCTCGGCCTGGCGGGCGCTCAGCCGAAGAGGGCAGCGGCCTCGTCGTAGCGGTAGCGCGGCACGGTGTGGAGCTCGCCGAGAGCGTCGGCGAAGGGCACGCGCACGATGTCGGTGCCCTGCATCGCCACCATCTGGCCCCAGGCGCCTTCGACGATCGCGTCTGCGGCATGCAGGCCGAGGCGCGTCGCGAGCACGCGGTCGAACGCCGAGGGCGACCCGCCGCGCTGGATGTGTCCGAGGATCGTGGCGCGCGTCTCGATTCCGGTGATGCGCTCGATCTCCGGCGCGAGCTGATCGCCGATGCCGCCCAGACGCGGACGGTTGAACGCGTCGAGGCCCTTGTCGCTGTACGCCTCTTCCATGCCGAGGAGCTTGAACCCCTCGGAGACGACGACCAGGGGCGCACGACCACGGTCGTGCGCGTTCGTGACGAGCGCCGTGATGTCGTCGATCGACATCGGCACCTCGGGGATGCAGATGACATGCGCCCCTGCCGCCATGCCGGCGTGCAGAGCGATCCAGCCGACGTGACGGCCCATGACCTCGGCGACCATGCAGCGCTGGTGCGAGTCTCCCGTGGTGCGCAGCCGGTCCATCGCGTCGGTGGCGATGTTCACGGCCGTGTCGAAGCCGAAGGAGTAGTCCGTGGCCTGCAGGTCGTTGTCGATCGTCTTCGGGACGCCGAGCACCTTGATGCCGTCCTTCGACAGGCGGTCGGCGGCCGCGAGCGTGCCCTCGCCGCCGATCGCGACGATGCCGTCGATCTTGTGTCCGTAGAGCGTCTTCGCGATGTTCTCGGCGCCGCCGCGCTCCCCCTCGTAGGGGTTCGTGCGGCTCGTCCCGAGGATCGTGCCGCCCACCTTGGAGAGACCCTTCACCTCGTGCCGGGTCAGCGGCATGAAGTCGCCTTCGACGACGCCGCGCCAGCCGTCGCGGATGCCGACGAACTCGAGGTCGTACGTGGTGGTGCCCTTGAGGACGATGCCGCGGATGACCGCGTTGAGTCCGGGGCAGTCGCCGCCGCTCGTCAGGATGCCGATCTTCATGCTGGTGCCTTCCGACGTTCGGGGAAAGGGGGAAAGGCGACGCTGCCTGCGATCGACACTAGTGCCACCGCGCGGTTCGGCGCCATTCGAGAGCGGCGAAAACCGATGATCTTTACGACGTCGAGACCGGCCGTCGCAGAACTTCACGACACATCCGGTTTCGGACCCGAAATCGCCGTTAAGAAACCGGGTTCTTGACGCCTATGCCGCGCCCAGCGCCTGCCGCAGCAGGTGCATGAGGGCCGCCAGCTGCACCGGTTCCGCCGCCACGTCGTCGATCGCCTCGCCGTCGAGGGCGCGCGCCGCGAGCCCCTGCTTCTGGTCGATGAGCTCGGCGATCTTCGTGTCGATCGTGTGCGCGGCGATGATCCGCCACGCGGTGACCGGCTCGTCCTGTCCGATGCGGTGCACGCGGTCGATCGCCTGGGTCTGCTCGGCGGCCGTCCACGACAGCTCGGCCAGCACGACGTTCGACGCGGCCTGCATGTTGAGCCCGACGCCTGCGGCGGTGAGGGAGCAGACGGCGATGCCGACGTCGGGATCGCTGTTGAAGTCGTCGATCGCCTGCTGACGCGCCGTCGACGTCTGATCTCCACGGATCGACACCGACCGGATCCCCGCGGCGGCGAAGTGCGCCTCTGCCTGATCCATCACGTCGACGTGCTTCGCGAAGAACACGACCTTGCCGACCGAGCGCTGCAGCTGGGCTGCGTAGTCGGCGGCGAGCTGCGCCTTGGCCTGACCGATGCGGCGAACCATCGTGAAGACGTTGTCTCCCCCGGTTCCGGCCGCCTTCGACTCCTCGAGCTCGTTCTGCGCGACGAGGCGCACGATGTCCTCGTCGATCTCGCCCGGGGCCCCCTTCGACGAGTTCAGGGATCCAGCAGAGGAGGAACGGGCCTCGATGATGCGGCGGTAGCGAGCGGCGAGCCGCTCCCCCAGCTCGCGCTCGGCCTGACGGATGCTGCGCCCGAACTCGTCGTCGAGCTGCACGGGCAGATCGGCGATCAGCTTGTCGGGGAGGTCGGCCGCGACGTCCTTCTTCTTGCGGCGGACGATCCCCATGGAGATCACGGCGTCGCGCGCCTCGGGATAGAACGCCTTGTCCGCGGGGGTGAACCCGGTCGCGTCGAGCTTCTCCATCAGCTCGGGTCCGGGCTTCTCGCCCGTGGTCCAGCCGAGGAACCGCCAGATCGCGTCGAAGTCCTCGACGTCGTTGATCAGCGGGGTTCCGGTGAGAGCGAGCATGAGCGGGTCGCCGCCGGGCGTGCGCTCGCGCATCCGCGTCGCGAGCGAGAGCACGTTCTGCGACCGCTGCGACGAGAGGTTCTTGATGAAGTGCGCCTCGTCGACGACCATGCCGCGCAGACCGATCGAGCCGAGCCACGAGAGGTGGCGGTCGAGGATCTCGTAGTTGACGATGAAGACGTCCGCGAAGGCGTCGATGTCCTGGCCGTCACCCTGGATGACCGTGGCACGGCGCTGGGGCGTCCACCGCTCGACCTCGCGGGCCCAGTTCATCTTCACGACGTTCGGGACGACCGCGAGCAGCGGATAGGCGCCGGCGACGGAGGCGGCGAGCAGCGACTGCGCCGTCTTGCCGAGTCCCGGCTCGTCGGCCAGCAGGAAGCTGCGGTGGCCGGCGCGCACGGCTTCGAGGAAGCGGGACTGGTGCACCATCACCTCGAGGCCCTTGGGCGAGAGGTGGTCGTACTCGGGCGCAGGGGGCAGCTCCATCGTGGCAGCGGACCCGCCCGCTCCGGTCTCGAACGCCTTGTAGAGCGGGCCCATCAGCTCCCACCCGTCGAGGCGACGACGCGGAGTCGAGGTGCTGCGCGGGGTCAGGTCCGGCGCGAGGAAGGGGTTCGCCAGCTGTCGGGACTCGACCGACGGAGGCGTGACCTGGCGCTCGGCGATCGCGGCGGGCACCGAGGAGATCTGCACGGGAGCCGCGTCCGCGATGATGAGCTCCTCCGGTGCCAGCTCGGCTCCGGACTCGAGCAGCCAGTCTCGACGCATCCGCTTGGCGACCGGCGATGTCGCCTGGTCGGCTTCGAGGAGCTGGATCAGCGAGGTGTCGCGCGCGGCGGTCTTCGCGAGGATGGTCGCGACGCCGTCGAGCCGCTTGAGCAGCTCCGCGCGGGCGGGGTCGCCGATCTCGGCATCCGCCTTCACCCTGGCGCGCTCCTCGCGCACCAGGAACGCGATCACCTGGAACTTGACGCGGTTGGTCGGGCCGAGCTTCCCTCGCTGCGACTTCGCCTCGATCTCGCGCACCTTGCGCGCGAGGATCGGGATGAGCGGGGCCTCGTCGTCTCGACGGGACGTCTTCTTGCGCCGCGTGGCGGCGGTTGCCGTGGTCGGCATGCTCCTCCTGAGCGTGAAGGCCCCGGCATCCTCATGAAGCCGTGAGCCGTTCTCGATGTCCGCGTGTGGCGTGAGCCAGGACCGTACGAACAGTAGTTCCGGTTCCCGCCGATGCACGCGATGCGCGTGAGGATCGGTTCGAACCGGTCACCAGTCTATGCCATCCGACCCCGGCGACGGAGGATTTCGTCACCGGAGCACGTCACGAGCTCAGCGGACAGCCCCGGCCAGCACCCGTCGCGCGTCCGCGACGTCGACGGCGATCTGGGCCGAGAGCTTGTCGATGCCCTCGTACGCGACCATGCCGCGCAGCCGCTCGACGAACTCGACGGTGACGTCGTGACCGTAGAGATCGAGGCTCGTCTCGTCGAGCACGTGCGCTTCGACCTGGCGCTCGAGCACGTCGTCGAAGGTCGGGTTGGTCCCGACCGAGATGGCCGACGGATGACGGATGCCGGTGTCATGGTCGATGAGCCATCCGGCGTAGACCCCGTCAGCGGGGACGAACGCGTCGACGATCGTCGAGAGGTTCGCGGTGGGGAAGCCGAGCTCCCGACCGCGCTTGAGCCCGTGGACGACTTCGCCGCGCACGTCGGGATGACGCCCGAGCACACGCGCAGCCTCCGTGACATCGCCGTCGATCAGCAGTTCGCGGATCCACGTCGACGAGACACGCCGGGACGACCCCGGCAGATACACGTCGTCGACGACCTCGACGGAGAAGCCATGCGCCGGCCCGAGTTCCCGGAGCAGCGCAGGCGTGCCCGCTCCCCCACGACCGAACCGGAAGTCCCGCCCCACGAGGACCGTGGAGACCTTCAGCGCGCCGACGAGGATGTCGACGACGAAGTCCTCGGCGCTGCGCGCCGCGAGCTCCTCGTCGAAGGTGAGCACGAGCGTCGCGTCGAGACCGAGCTCCCCGAGGAGCTCGAGCTTGCGGTCGACCGTCACGACGTTCTCCGGGCACCGGTCGGGGCGGAGGACGGCGAGGGGGTTCCGGTCGAAGGTCACGGCGACCGCGCGGCTGCCCGACGCGGCTGCCGCCTCGTTCAGGCGGCGGATGACCGCTCGGTGGCCGGCGTGGACGCCGTCGAACTTGCCGATCGCCACCGCGCTGGGGCCGAAGTCGTCGGGCACTTCGGCGGGACTGCGGAACACGATCACGCGGTGACCTCGATCGGACGATCCGCGGCGGACGGCTGGTGCGTGCGGAGCCACCAGATGCCGAACACCGGCAGCACCAGCGGGATGAACAGGTATCCGCGCCCGAAGAGCGACCACACGGTCTCGTGCTGGAACAGAGCGGGAAGGAGGATGCTGAGCAGTCCGACGACGAGCACCCCGGTGAGCTCGAACACGATGGCGATCCAGGCGACCGTGTACCACCCTCGACGGCGCGCGAGGATGAGGGCGAGGGTGGCGAGGATGTAGACCACCGCAGCGAGCGCGGACAGCGAGTACGCGAGCGGCGCCTCGTCGAAACGCCGGACGATCTGCACGAAGCTGCGCCCCGTGGCAGCCAGCGCCATGACGGCGTAGACGATCACGAGGACGCGACCGATTCCGGTCATCCGAGTGGAGGGGGTGGTGGTGCTCATAGCGCATTCCATCTTAGAGCCGCGCGGGCATGCGGGACTCCGCCGGCGCTTCCGGCGTCATGCGATCTGCACGGTCCAGATGACCTGCATGCGCCAGAGCATGATCGCGATGGCCAGGGCGGCCACACCGAGGATCACGGTGCTCCACCTGCTGCGCTCCATCAGCGCCCACAGCACCGCACCGACCGGCAGCAGCACCGCCGAGACCAGGTACACCCAGTACTCGAGCAGGTCGCCGGTGGGCGGATTGCCGGCCAACGGCGCGACGATCGCCGCGATCACCTGCACCACCAGGAGCAGCTCCACGAGCGCGAGGGCACCGACGCTGATGTCGCTCGGTCGGCGTCCGGCGAGTCCGGCGACGATGCAGAAGGCGCCGGCGGCGACGGCCACGACGATCTGGACGACGGTCAGCCACAGGATCATCGCGCGACCTCCGGCATGTTCATGGCGCTCTTCAGATCGGCGCCCCGTCGTTCGACGATGCCCACCAGCGTGCCGTCCTCGTCGATCGCGGCGGCGAGAGCGCCGTCGAGGCGCGCGGCCTGATCGGCGAGCCTCTTGCCGTGCCGGAGGTCGCGCGCCTCGTCCGTCGATACCGCCAGAGGCTGGAGGATGCGCGCGGCGGCCTGGGCGGGCGTCAGCGTCGTCGCATCGGCGAGGTCGTCGAGCACGACGGCATCCGTCACCGCGAACGGACCCACCCGTGTGCGGCGCAGCGACGTGAGGTGACCGCCCACGCCGAGCGCCGCGCCGAGGTCGCGCGCGAGCGCGCGGATGTAGGTGCCGGACGAGCAGTCGACGACCACGTCGAGGTCGAGGACGCCGTCCCCCTGACGTCTTGAGAGCACGTCGAACCGCGAGACGGTGACATCGCGTGCGGCGAGCACGACGTCCTCCCCCGCGCGCACACGGTCGTAGGCGCGGCGTCCGTCGACCTTGATCGCCGACACGGCGCTGGGGACCTGCGAGATCTCCCCGGTCAGCGCCGCGACGCCGGCGTGGATGGCGGTCTCGGTCACGGCATCCCATGCCTCCGGATCGGCCACCCCGACGATCTCGCCGTCGGCGTCGTCGGTGCCGGTCGTCTGCCCCAGACGGATCGTCGCCTCGTAGGTCTTGTCTGCGCCGACGACGTAGGTGAGCAGACGCGTCGCGCCCTCGATGCCGATCACCAGCAGTCCGGTGGCCATCGGATCGAGTGTGCCGGCGTGCCCCACCTTCCGCGTACCGAACGCGCGGCGCGTGCGGGCGACGACGTCGTGACTGGTCAGCCCTGCGGGCTTGTCGACGAGGAGGATGCCGGGCGAGACCATCCCCCCAGCCTACGATGCGGGCCGCGTGCCGCCGTCACCCGACGATCAGCCGCACACCTCGTACGAGGGCGCGTCCCGCGACGTGACCGTCACGCTGCTCGCCTGGTCCTCGCCGTCTCGGAACTGGAAGAAGACGTGCCCGTCGGCATCACCGGGAAGGCGCATCCATGTGCCGCTCCCGATCTCATCCGATCCCTGCTCCGCGTCCGGGTATTCCGTGAGCACCTCCGCGGTCGACGCGCCGACGCCCAGTCCCTCCGCGGTCCGAGGACCCTGGACGCTGCCGAGGTCCTCCGCGGCCGAGTACACCGACACCTCGCTGACGGGCGCCGTGTCGGATTCGGTGCCGCGCACGAAGTACGCACCGTAGGACGAGTCCGCCGCTGTCCACCACGCCGTCCAGGAGCAGACGTCGTCGTTCTTCCAGGTGTCAGGGAGCATTCCGAGCACGGCGGCGAAGTCGCCGCCCAGCTCCGCGGGCCCGATCCCCGCCTCGCTGATGACCCAGGTCGCAGGGTCGGCGGGATCGGCCTCGGGAATCTCGGTCGGCGTCGGCGTCGGCTCCGTCGAGGCGGTGGGTCCGGCCGAAGGCTCCTCCGCGGTCGAAGGCGCGCATCCGGCCAGGAAGCCGAGGACGGCGGCCGCCGCGACCGCGGAGAAGACCCGTCGCATGTCGTTCGTCCGCATCGCCGCTCTCCGGTTCTCGAGCACGCGTCGCGCTCGCCTAGGCTGTCGTCGTGCCCGCGACCCCCTCACACCCTCTCGAGGAGATCGTCCGGCCGGTGCTCCGATGGTATCGACTCGGTGCCCGTGATCTCCCCTGGCGCCGCGCGGCGTTTCATGAAAAGTTCGGCGCATGGGGCGTGCTGGTGAGCGAGTTCATGCTGCAGCAGACTCCGGTCGCCCGCGTGATCCCGCACCTCGAGGCGTGGCTGGCGCGCTGGCCCACGCCTCCGGCGATGGCCGAGGCCTCCGCGGCGGACGTCGTGCAGCAGTGGGCCAACCTCGGGTACCCGCGCCGCGCACTGTGGCTGCATCGCGCCGCCGTCGAGGTGACGGCGCGCCACGGCGGCGTCGTCCCGCGCGACGTCGACGCGCTCCTCGCACTCTCCGGCATCGGCGACTACACAGCCAGGGCGGTCGCCGTCTTCGCATACGGAGACCGCCATCCCGTCGTGGACACCAACACGCGCCGCGTGCTCGCCAGGGCGGTGGAGGGTCGCGCGCAGCCCGCGCCGCCCTCCCGCCGAGACCTGACGCTGATGGAGTCGCTCCTGCCCTCGGACGACGTCGACGCCGCGGCCTTCAACGCCGGCGCGATGGAGCTGGGCGCGACGGTGTGCACGGCGCGATCCCCGCGCTGCGAGGTCTGTCCTCTCTCCGGCACCTGCGCCTGGCTCGCCGCGGGACGACCCGACACCGGCGACACCCGCCGACGCCAGGCGGCGTACGAGGGTTCGGACCGGCAGGCACGTGGCGCGGTCCTGCGGCTGCTGCGCGATGCCGCGCCCGCTCCGGTGCCGCTGCACACGGTCCTGCACGACTGGCCGGATACGCGACAGCGCGATCGGGCGATCGACTCCCTGATCGCCGACGGGCTCGCGGAGGCGGACGGAGAATCGATCTCCCTGCCGCGCTGACAGACCGCCTCGCGGCTCAGACGTGCCGATTGGTGCGGTGCGCGAGCGCCGTGAGCTCCACCCGCCGACGCACGTCGAGCTTGGCGAAGACGCGCCCCAGATGCACCTCGACCGTCCGGACGGAGACGCTCAGGGCCGCGGCGATGTCCTTGTTCCCCGCGCCGCCCACAGCGAGCATCGCCACCTCCACCTCGCGTGCGGTCAGCAGCTGCGACCAGACGTGTCGGCACGACGACAGAGGGTCCGTGGGGACATCCGCCTCGGCCCCGTGCGGCTCCAGGCGATCGAGCCGATCCCTGACGGCCCGCGCCCAGGCGGCCGCCCCGGCGAGTTCGAAGAGATGCCGGGCGATCCGCAGATGACCTCGCGCGGCGACGACGTCATCGCGGATGGCGCACTGGACGCCGAGCATGGTCTCGACGCGCGCTCTCGCGAAGGGCGAACGCAGGGTCCGGGCGGCGGCGTGCACCTCGTCGCGCTCGGACCGCCAGCGCGCGTCGGTCGTGGTCGCGATCCTGATCCGGAGTTCGTGCGCGAGGAAGACCTCCGGCGGCGCGACGATGCTCGGAGCATCCGAACCGGTCTCCGCGGTCGCGGCGACCTCGTCGAGACCGGGCACCGAGAGGGTCGTCTGCGGTGCCCCCAGGTCGAGCCAGAGCCGCATCGACGCGGCGGCATCGTCGAACGCACCGGCGAGGAACGACGCGATCGCCCTGTCGACCAGGACGTCGATCCTCGTCGCCGGCGGGAGCGCGGCCGTGAGGCAACGGGAGACCGGACCGATCTCGCCGCGCACCGCGAGATCCAATCGGCGTGCGAGCACGACCCCCAGGCCGGCGAACGGCATCGCGATCGGGAGCTCACGCGCGGCGAGCAGGATCCGTTCGCGAGCACGACCGATGTCGCCGCGCCACACGAGCAGCAGCACCTCGACGACCGACCGATAGGCCCGGACCACCGGGCTGAACTCGAAGCCGGCCACGAGGGGGTCCGGTTGCCCATCCATGATCGCGTCCGCTGCCAGAGTCCGCAGTCCGAGGTCGACATCCCCGTCGACGGCCGCGCGCATTGCGCTGAGCATCCGTCCGCTGAGCGGCCCGGTTCCGGTGATCTCGTCGAGGTCGCGGTCTCCGACGAGAAGCCAGCTCAGGGCGATCACCGGATCGCGGAGCTCACGCTCAGCGCCGACGCGTGCAGATCCGACACGCAGAGCATCCAGCCATCGGCGCATTCCCGGGCGATCGCCGCGCTCCGCGCAGAGCACGGCGGCGAGGGCCGCTGCACGGGTCCACGAATACCAATCGCCGGTGTCGTCCGTGCGGGGGCGGAGGGAGCTCGGGTCCACGTCCGGCACAGCACCCTGAAGATGCGTGCGGGCGGTGATCAATCCCGCGAGCCCCTGCAGCCGGTAGCGCTCGGTGCCGTCGGGGAACAGGCTCCCCAGCCACTCCGCGGCTTCCACCGTGAACCCCGCGCCCACTGAGGCCGCGCCGGCGACGAGCCGCGCCTCATCCCGGTCGGCGCCCTCCGCATGCTTCGTCGCCTCCCGCGCGAGGAGCAGAGCACGCTCCGGATGGCCGGCTTCCGACAGCTCCCGGGCGATCCGGGTGAGTTCGGCAGCGGCGCGCGGGTCCTGCTCGAGCGAGGCCCGCGCCCGGTGCCAATCCGCACTCACCGCATCACCCCGATTCCGGAAGACCCGGCTGAGCCGATCGTGCACGGCGCCGACGACGGCGGCGTCCGTCCTCGCCTGGACCCAGATCGCCAGACGCGTGTCCGTGAACCGCACTCTCCCTGCCCGGACGATCAGGTGCCGAGCGACCGGAGCCGCCGAGATCTCGAGCGCGGACCGACCGTCGAACGTCAACAGCGGATCGAGTCGGTCGTCGAGCGTGACGGAGAGCGCGAGGAGGAGGTCGCGATCTCGCGCCGGGAGGAGGAGGTCGTGAAAGCGGGCGGCGATCGCCGGGACGACCGGAAGCGGCGTCGGCAGCGGGCGCAGCCCCGCCCGCTGCGCCGGCAGCAGGCGCTCCACGACCTCACGGATGGCCGGCACGTCGCCCTGCAGCTCGACGGCCAGTCGAGACACGACGTGGGGCGCGCATCCCCACCCGCGGGAGAGCAGATCGTCGAGAAGCGCCTCGATGACCTCCGGCGTGGCCGGGAGGCCCTTCTGCGCGTTCGAACCCTCGATGCCGATCCCCCTCAGCTCGGCGGGACGCGATCCCGCAGAGGCGAGGCTAGCAACGGGGAGTCTCCGGCGGAGCGTCTCACCGACGTTGTATATCGGTCGACGTCCCTACCGGAGCAGACCTGCAGCCGGACGAGGTCAGTCCTGCTCGTCCTCGGTGCGATAGGGGTCGGCGTCGCCGGCGTGCGATGCCGAGGAGGCGAGCTTCGCGACCTCTGCATCGCGCTCCTGCGCCTCACGCAGGAGAGCGCCGATGTGGTCGGCGTTCTCCGGGAGCGCGTCGGGGATGAACTCGAGCGTCGGCACGAGCCGCGTGCTGAGCTGTCGTCCGACCTCGCTGCGCAGCATGCCCGTGGCCGAGGTGAGCGCTGCGCCGCTGGCGATGCGCTCCTCCTCCGTGCCCAGCACCGTGTAGAACACGGAGGCATGCTGGAGGTCGCCGCTGACGCGGACGTCGGTGAGGGTGACGAAGCCGAGGCGCGGGTCGCGCAGCCCCTTCTCCAGCCGCTCGGCGAGGATCACGCGGATCCGGTCCGCCAGACGAGCCTGTCGTTCACCAGCCATTGTTCTCTCCTAAGACCTGGCGGTCGTCGAGCGAGCGAAGCGAGACGAAACGCCCTGTAGAAGACGTTTCGTCTCGTCGCTTCGCTCCTCGCTCAACGACCGCGGTGGTTTGATCAGCCGCGAGGCTTCTCGACGAGCTCGGTCGTCTCGATCTCGTCACCGATCTGGATGTCGTTGAACTTGCCGAGACCGATACCGGCCTCGTAGTCCGTGCGAACCTCGGTGACGTCGTCCTTGAAGCGGCGCAGCGACTCGATGGCGAGGCCATCGGCCACCACGACACCGTCGCGGATGACACGTGCCTTGGCGTTTCGCGTGATCGTTCCCGACCGCACGATGACACCGGCGATGTTGCCGAACTTCGACGAGCGGAAGACCTCGCGGATCTCGGCGACGCCCGACTGGACCTCTTCGAACTCCGGCTTGAGCATGCCCTTGAGCGAGCTCTCGATCTCATCGATGGCGTTGTAGATCACCGAGTAGAACCGGATGTCGACGCCCTCGCGCTGAGCGCGCTCACGCGCCTTCGTGTCGGGACGCACGTTGAAGCCCACGATGATCGCGTTGTCGATCGTCGCGAGGTTCACGTCGGACTCGGTGATCGCACCGACTCCGCGGTGGATGATGCGCAGCTGCACCGAGTCGTCGACTTCGATCTTGAGGAGCGACTCCTCGAGCGCCTCGACAGCACCCGACACGTCGCCCTTGATGATGAGGTTGAGCGACTCGACCTTGCCCTCTTCGAGTGCACGGGTGAAGTCCTCGAGCGAGATGCGCTTGCGGGCCTTGGCCAGCTGAGCGTTGCGCTCGACCGCTTCACGCTTCTCAGCGATCTGACGGGCCATGCGGTCCTCGTCGGTGACGATGAACACGTCGCCGGCGCGCGGCACGGAGTTCAGACCCTGCACCTGCACGGGACGCGACGGGTAGGCCTCGAGGACCTGCTCGCCGTTCTCGTCGGCCATCGCACGCACGCGTCCGTAGGCCGTACCCGCGACGATCGCGTCGCCGACCCGGAGCGTTCCGGACTGGATGAGCACCGTGGCGACCGAACCGCGACCCTTGTCGAGCTTCGCCTCGATGGCGACACCGCGAGCGGCCTTGTTCGGGTTGGCCGTCAGGTCGAGACCGGCGTCGGCGGTGAGCAGCACCGCATCCAGGAGGTCCTGGATGCCGGTGTTGGCTCGCGCCGAGACGTCGACGAACATGACGTCGCCACCGAACTCCTCCGCGACCAGACCGTACTCGGTGAGCTGCTGGCGCACCTTGGACGGGTTGGCGTCGGGCTTGTCGACCTTGTTCACGGCGACCACGATCGGCACGTTCGCCGCCTGGGCGTGGTTCAGGGCCTCCACCGTCTGCGGCATGATGCCGTCGTCGGCCGCGACCACGAGGATCGCGAGGTCCGTGACCTGCGCACCGCGGGCACGCATGGCGGTGAACGCCTCGTGACCGGGGGTGTCGATGAACGTGATGGCACGCTCGATGCCCTCGTGCTCCGTCCACACCTGGTAGGCACCGATGTGCTGGGTGATGCCTCCGGCCTCACCCTCGATGACGTTGGTCTGGCGGATCGCGTCGAGAAGGCGCGTCTTACCGTGGTCGACGTGACCCATGACGGTGACGACCGGCGGACGGATCTCGAGGTCGTCCTCGCTCTCCTCCTCCAGCTCCTGCTCGAGGTTGAGACCGAAGCCCTCGAGGAGCTCCTTGTCCTCGTCCTCGGGCGAGACCATCTGGATCTTGTAGCCGAGCTCAGCACCCAGGACCTCGAAGGTCGCCTCGTCCAGCGACTCGGTGGCCGTGGCCATCTCGCCGAGGTTGAAGAGGATGGTGACGAGGGTTCCCGGCTGCACGGTGTAGCCGGTCAGCGTCTCGATCTTGTCGGCGAAGTCCGCGATGGATGCGCCGCGACGCATGCGGATGATCTCCCCGTTGCCACGGGTGACGTTGACGCCACCGACGACCGGGGCGCTCCGCATCTCGAATTCCTGCCGCTTCGCCCGCCGCGACTTGCGCTGCTTGCTCTTGCCGCCGCCCTTGCCGAAGGCACCGGCGGTACCACCACCGGGACCGCGGCCACGGCCGCCGCCACCACCGGGACGACCGGCGAAACCGCCACCGGGGCGTGCACCGGGGCCGCCTGCACCACCGGGTCCACCGGCGCCGCCGGGACGACCGGGGCCGCCGGGACGCTGCTGGAACGGTGCGCCGCCGGGACGACCGCCACCACCGGGGCGACCTGCGCCACCGGGACGCGGGGAACCGGGGCGCGGGGCGCCCGGACGCGGAGCGCCGGGGCGAGGCGCCTGCGGGCGCGGGATGTTTCCGGGCGTCGGGCTCGGGCGCTGGCCCATGCCCTGCGCGGAAGCGAAGGGGTTGTTGCCCGGACGCGGACCCGCCGGACGCTGGCCCATCCCCTGCGAAGAGGAGAACGGGTTGTTGCCGGGGCGCGGGGCACCGGGCTTCGGGGCGCCGCCGTCATCGGACTTCGCCGGTGCCGGCTCGGCTGCCGGAGCGGGGGTCTCCGCGGCGGGAGCAGGTGCTTCCGGAGCGGGGGCCGCCGGAGCGGGAGCCTCGGGGGCGGGCTTCGGGCCGGGCTTGGGGCCCGGGGTCGGAGCCTGCTTGGCGGCGGGCTTCGCTGCGGGCTTGGCCGCAGGCGCGGCATCCGCACCGGCCTTGAGCGAGCCGTCGGCCTCGATCGCCGCACGCAGCTTGCGCGCCACCGGCGGTTCGATGGTCGAGGACGGGCTCTTCACGAACTCGCCGAGTTCCTTGAGCTTTGCAAGAGCGACCTTGCTGTCGACGCCGAGTTCGGCGGCGATCTCATGTACGCGTGGTTTACCAGCCACAATTCTCCTGTCTGAGTCGGTCCACCCAGACAGGGCAGACCACTAGTCGCGGACGGGTCTCATTTCGAGCCGTTCACTTTGTTTCCATAGCTGTTCAGCCTTTGTTTCTTGGTGGGTGCTGTTCGAAGGTCCGCGTGTCCAGCTGAGTGGACACGCGCAGTGCTCGTCCGAATGCGCGACGCCGCAGAGCGGCATCCATGCATTCCTGTGTCGGATGCAGCCACGCGCCTCTCCCCGGCAGAACGGCACGCTCGTCGATGACGAGCACGTTGTTCTGGGACACCACTCTGAGAAGAGAGGAGCGGGGAGCACGCGTGCGACAGCCGACGCACGTTCGTACGGGTTCCATCTTACACCTGCGTTCCCTCGACCCTCTCCCCGCGTGGTGCGAGTCGGGACGAGATCCGGTCAGTCGTCGAGGACGCTGTCGGGCTGGATGTCGATCTTGGCTCCGGTGAGCTTGGCGGCCAGTCGGGCGTTCTGCCCCTCCTTGCCGATCGCGAGCGACAGCTGGTAGTCGGGCACCAGGGCGCGCACGGCCTTGGTGCCGGCGTCGAGCACGAAGGCGCTCGTCACCTTGGCCGGCGACAGGGCGTGCGCCACGAAGGTCGCCAGGTCCGGGTCGTGATCGACGATGTCGATCTTCTCCCCCGCGAGCTCCTCGGTCACCGCGCGGACGCGGCGCCCCATCTCGCCGATGCAGGCACCCTTCGCATTGATCGACGGATCGTTGGCCTTCACCGCGATCTTGGTCCGGTGCCCGGCCTCGCGGGCGAGCGAGACGATCTCCACGAGACCGGCCGCGATCTCGGGCACCTCCAGTGCGAAGAGCTTGCGTACGAGGCCGGGGTGGGTGCGCGACACCGTGATCTGCGGACCCTTCAGCCCCTTCGCGACGCTGGTCACGTAGACGCGCAGGCGGGATCCGTGGGTGTACTCCTCGCCCGGAACCTGCTCCTCGGGGGGCAGGATGGCCTCGACGGAGCCGAGATCGACGTGGATCATCCGCGGGTTCGGTCCCTGCTGGATGACGCCGGCGACGATGTCGCCTTCCTTGTCCTTGAAGTCGCCCAGCACGACGTCGTCCGCGATGTCGCGGAGGCGCTGGCTGATGACCTGCTTGGCGGCGAACGCGGCGATGCGGCCGAAGTCGTCGGGCGTCGCGTCCTCCTCGCCGATGATGGCGCCCTCTTCGTCCTTGACGACCTGCAGCACGGCGACGTGGCCGGACTTGCGGTCGAGCTCGACGCGGACGCCCTCGGGCGTGGCACCGTCAGCGGCGACGTGCTTGGAGTACGCGGTCAGGATCGCCTGCTCGATGATCGAGACGAGCTCCTCGAAGGGGATCGCCTTCTCCTTCTCGATGCCTCGCAGCAGACTCAGTTCGATGTCCATGACGGCCTCCCTATTCAGCTCTCGTCGCGCCTGATCGCACGCGCGACATCCGTACCACGATACCCTGTGCCCACCGCCTGTTGCCACGGCGGCAGCCGCGCCGCCGCGGCGAAGACGCCGCAGGAGGACCACGTGAACTCGTTCGACACCATCGTGATCGGCGCCGGGATGTCGGGCGTCGCGGCTGCGCGGATGCTGACGGACGCCGGCCAGCGCGTCGTGGTGCTCGAGGGGCGCGACCGCATCGGCGGACGGATGAGCTCGGACCGGCAGGCCGGGTTCCCCGTCGACCTCGGGGCGTCATGGATCCACGGGATCGACGGCTCGGCGCTCTGGCGACTCGCTCAGGCCCTCGATGTGCCGACGCTGGAGTACACGGTGGGCAGCTTCCAGGTCGGCGGGCGCCCGATCGAGAACTTCGACGGCGACGGCAGACCGATGGATGCCGATGCCACCGCACGATGGATCGCGGATGTCGACGAGGCGGACCGTCTCCTCGTCGAGGAGATCGCGGCGTCCTCGCCCGGCGACACGTATCTGGACGTCACCGAGCGCGCACTCGACCGCTCCGGGCTCGCACCCGAGCGCATCGACGAGATCCGCGAGTTCTTCCGCCACCGCGTCGAGGAGCAGTGCGGCGCGTGGATCGGCGACCTCGACGCTCATGGCCTCGACGAGGACGCGATCGACGGCGACGAGGTGATCTTCCCGCGCGGCTACGACGAGCTGCCGCACCGCATCGCCGCGGGACTCGACATCCGCCTCGACCACGTCGTCACGCACGTCGCGCGGTCGGCGGCCGGAGTCGTCGTCCGCACCAGCGATGCCGAGTTCACCGCTGATCGCGCGGTCGTGACCGTGCCGCTCGGGGTGCTCAAGAGCGGCTCCCTCGTCTTCGAGCCCGCGCTTCCCGATGCCGTCGCCGGCCCCATCGACCGGCTGGGCATGGGCGTCTTCAACAAGATCTTCCTCCAGTTCCCCGAGCGGTTCTGGAACGAGGAGAGCTACGTCATCCGCGCGCTCGGAGAAGCCGGTGAGCACTGGCACTCCTGGTACGACGTCTCGGCGGTGAGCGGCATCCCGACCCTGCTCACGTTCGCCGCGGGGCCGTTCGGTCGGCACATGCAGGAGCTCCCGGACGACGAGGTCGTGGCGGACGTGGTCCGTGCGCTGCGGGTCCTCTACGGCGATGCGGTCGGAGAGCCCGCGGCGCACTGGATCACGCACTGGGGTGAGGACCGCTTCTCCGTCGGCTCATACTCCCACCTCGCCCTCGGCTCCTCGCATCACGATCACGACGAGCTCGCCGGTCCGGTGGACGACGTGCTGCACTTCGCCGGCGAGGCGACCTGGGGCGATGAGCCCGCGACCGTCGGAGCGGCGTACTACTCGGGGCACCGGGCTGCGGAGCGCATCCTCGGCCGGTCGGTGGATCTCGACGCCTTCGCCGCGGGCATCACTGCGCGCGAGCAGACGGAAGATCGTTGATCGCCCGGATGAGCCGGAACAGGTTCCCGACCTGACGCTGGTCCAGGTGCAGGATCAGTCGCGGCAGGTGCAGCACGTCGTCGTCGGCGACCTCGGCCCGCCGGGGCGCCGCTCGTTCGATCCGCCCGGACGAGAGCATCAGCGCGAACTGCTCGTTCAGCGACTCGATCTCGGCATCCGTCGGCTCGTTCCGCAGACGCAGGACGAGCGAGTCGCCGATCCAGCGGAGCGAATCGTAGTTCCGCCAGAAGCCGGCGATCTCGGCGCGCGCCTTGTCCGCGGAGTCGGTGACGACGACCCGGTCGAAGTCGCCGGGTGAGATGACGCCCATCGGCTCGAGGGTGTCGTCGATGTAGCGCTGCAGGCCCTGCCAGAACGTGCCGCCGGGCTGATCGAGGAGCACGATGGGCGTCGGCTCCGCCTTGCCGGTCTGCTGGAGCGTGAGGAGCTCGAACATCTCGTCGAGCGTCCCGAAACCTCCGGGCAGGCAGATGAACCCGGAGGATTCCTTGACCAGCATCAGCTTGCGCGTGAAGAAGTACTTCATCGCGACGACCTGACCCTGACCCGTGACGAGGCTGTTCGCCTTCTCCTCGAAGGGAAGCCGGATCGAGACGCCGAGCGAGAGTTCGGGGCCTGCCCCCTCCGCCGCGGCCTGCATGATCCCTGGACCCGCTCCGGTCACGACCATCCAGCCGTCGGTCGCGAGGGCCGCTGCGATGTCGCGAGCCTGCAGGTAGAGCGGGTCGTCCTGTCGCGTGCGCGCGGATCCGAAGACCGTGACCTTCGGCACGCCGTGGAAGGGCGCGAACAGCCGGAACGCATCGCGCATCTCGGCGAGGGCTGCGGAGGCGATCTTCAGGTCCAGTCGGCCCGCATCGTCCTCACCGAGACCGATCGCCGTGCGGATCATCCGCGTCACGAGCCTGCGTTCGTCATGAACTCCCGCGTCGTCGAGGAGCGCGTCGATCTCGGCGGTCAGGGTCTCCGCCAGCGGTTCGTCCGTCATGATCCCAGCGTCGCATGTGGGAAGGAGGTGATGCGTCCCGCAACGCCGCGCTCCGCGGGAGAGCGGGCGCGGCGTTCGGGCAGACACTCAGCAGGTCAGGCGCTCCACGACGTCGCCGACGGAGATCGCGTCGCGCTCCCCTGTGCTCCGGTCCCAGAGCTCGACCTGCCCATCGGCGGCGCCACGGCCGACGATGACGATCTTCGGCACGCCGACGAGTTCCGCATCGCCGAACTTCACGCCGGGCGAGACCTTGGGTCGATCGTCGTACAGCACGTCGAGTCCGACGCTCTCCAGCTGCGCCGAGAGCTCTTCAGCGACGTCGAAGGTGACCTGGTCGCGACCCGCGGCCACGACCTGCACGTCGAACGGCGCGACGGATGCCGGCCAGATCAGGCCCTTGTCGTCGTTGTTGAGCTCGGCGATGATCGCGAGGATGCGGGTCACGCCGATGCCGTAGGAACCCATGGTGACGGTGACGAGCTTGCCGTTCTCGTTGAGGACCTTGAGCCCCAGCGCCTCGGCGTACTTGCGGCCCAGCTGGAAGACGTGCCCGATCTCCATTCCGCGCGCGAGCTCGACGGGACCGGAGCCATCAGGTGCGGGGTCTCCTGCGCGGACGTTCGCGATCTCCACGATGCCGTCTGCGAAGAAGTCCCGCCCGGCGACGACCGAGTGCGCGTGCTTCTGGTCGATGTTCGCGCCGGTGATCCAGCTGGTGCCCTCGCTGACGCGCGGGTCGACCAGATAGCGGATGCCGGTGGCCGACTCCTCGCCGAGCACCGCACCGGTCGGCGACCAGGGGCCGATGTAGCCCTTCACGAGCAGCGGGTTGTTCTCGAAGTCGTCGGCCGTGGCCGTCGCCACCTCGGCGGGGGCGAAGGCCACTTCGGCGCGCTTCTCGTCGACCTCGCGGTCGCCGGGGATGCCGACGATGACGAGTTCGCGGGTGCCGTCGAGGTGCGTCAGCGAGAGGACGACGTTCTTGAGCGTGTCCGCAGCGGTGTACTCGCCGTCCAGGTGTGCATTGGTGTGCGCGACGAGCGTCTCGATGGTCGGGGTGTCCGGCGAATCGAAGATGACCGGCGCCGCATCGGCGTCGAACGCGATCGCGTCGGGAACAGCCGTCGTGAATGCCTCGACGTTCGCCGCGTAACCGCCGGCGCTGCGGACGAAGGTGTCCTCACCGACGGGCGTCGGGTGCAGGAACTCCTCGCTGCGCGAGCCGCCCATGGCGCCGGCATCCGCCTGCACGATGACGTACTCGAGCCCGAGACGCTGGAAGATGCGCTCATACGCGTCGCGCTGCGACTGGTAGCTGGCGTCAAGGCCCTCATCCGAGGCGTCGAAGGAGTAGGCGTCCTTCATCGTGAACTCGCGACCGCGGAGCAGACCTGCGCGCGGGCGCGCCTCGTCGCGGTACTTGTCCTGGATCTGGTAGATCGTCAGCGGGAGATCCTTGTACGACGAGTACAGGTCCTTCACGAGCAGCGTGAAGGCCTCCTCGTGTGTGGGCGCGAGGAGGTAGTCGCCGCCCTTGCGGTCCTGGAGACGGAACAGCAGATCGCCGTACTCCTCCCAGCGACCGGTCGCCTCATACGCCTCGCGCGGCATCAGCGCCGGGAAGTGCACCTCCTGCGCACCGGCCTCGGCCATCTCCTCGCGCACGACGGTCTCGATCTTCGCCTTGACGCGCAGACCCAGTGGCAGCCACGCGAAGATGCCGGCGGCCTGCGGACGGATGTATCCCGCCCGGATCAGCAGCTTGTGGCTCGCGACCTCTGCACCGGCAGGGTCTTCGCGAAGCGTACGGAGGAAGAATTTCGAGAGACGAGTGACCACGGCTCAAGTCTAGTGAGCCAGGTCACCCGTCTCTGCGACGAGGTCAGTTGAGCGCGGGCAGACCGGAGGGGACGACTCCCCCGCCGTACAGGCTGGCGGCGAGTTCCTGCAGGGCCGTCAGCGCCACGCGCTGCGGCAGCGGGCCGTAGGAGATGCGTGCGACGCCGAGCTTCTCGTAGTCCGAGGCGGCGAGAGCGCCGGGGACGCCGATCACGCTGACCTTGCGTTCGCCGATGCCCTCGACGAGCTGACGGGTGACGTTGGCGTCGAGAAGGCCCGGCACGAAGACCGCGGTCGCACCCGCGTCGAGGTAGGCGCGGCCCCGCTGGATCGCGTCGGCGATGCTCTCCGGGACCGGGCGGTGACCCGCGCGGACGAAGGCGTCGGTGCGCGCGTTGAGGGCGAACGGGATGCCCTCGGCCTCGGCGGCCTTCACGATCGCCTCGACGGCGGCGACCGACTCGTCGAACGGCTTGAGCCGGTCTTCGACGTTCGCACCGACGATGCCGACACCGATCGCGAGGCGGGTGGTCTCCCCCGCGTCTCCGTAGCCGTCGTCGAGATCGGCGGTGACAGGCACTTCGACGGATGCCGCGATGCGCCCGACCATGTCGATCATGAGGTCGCGCGGAGTCGCGCCGTCGTCGTAGCCGAAAGAGGCGGCGATGCCGTGTCCGGCGGTGGCGATCGCCTTCGTCTCAGGAAGGGCGGCGACGGCACGGGCGCCGACGACATCCCACACGTTCACGACGCGGAGGATCTCCGGAGCGTCATAGAGTCCGACAAGGGTCTGGGCCTTGGCTGCAGTGGTCATGACTCCACGCTAACGCGGGTGGTCGACATCGGGGGCGGTGCGGGCGGAACAATCGCGGGGCTCCTCAGAGGTGTTCCGTTGTGTTGGGACAGGATGCTGGTGTATCGGTTTGTGGGCGTGATCTGGGGGTTTCAATGTCGGTGGCTCCTGTTTCACTAGGGGTATGACAGCACTGGCGGACGCGACGATCGAGCAGGTGAACGCACTGGGTGCGGTCACCGAAATGCTCGTCGAGGTCGAGCGCACGATCAGCAGCATGCAGGCCGTCCGGGACGGGTTTCTTGCGGTCGGGTCCCGGTTGGCGGTCGACATCGCCCAGCAGGCCGCGTCACGGGACGAGGCGGAGCTGGCGTTGCGGACGGTCGCGGCGGAGTTCGCGGCCGCGCTGCGCGTGTCGGACCGGACGGTGCAGCGGCGGATGACGGACGCGTCGTTCCTGGTGGAGCGTTTCCCGTCGGTGTGGCGGGCACTGGGGTCGGGGCGGATCAGTGCCGCACATGCCCGGGTGATCTGCGACGCCGGCGAGCACCTGGACGATCCTGCGGACCGGGAGGCGTATTCGGCGGAGATGATCGGGTTCGCGGAGACGGAGTCCGCGAACCGGGTCGCGCGGCGGGCGCGGCGGGTCGCGGAACGGTACCAGTCCCGCCCGATCGGCGACCGGCACAAGGATGCGCGGAAGAAGCGGGGCGTGTGGGTGAAAGACCTCGCTGACGGGATGGCGGAACTCGGCATGTGCGGGCCCGCCGCGCTGGTGCATGGAGCATTCGACCGGATCACCGCCATGGGAAAGACCATGCACGAACAGACGGTACAGGAACCGGCGGTGCAGGAACAGGCGGGCCCGACCCGGGCGGATGCTGCCGCCGACGCGCGGGAGAGTGCGTTCGGTCCGGCCGCCAACAAGAAGCCCGGTGACACGGTCGCCAAAGACCCGCGCACTCTGGGACAGACCCGGGCCGACATCGCCCTCGACCTCCTCCTCACCGGAGCCCCGGCAGGCCACGACACCCCCGGCGGCCTCCTCGGAGCGATCACGGCAAGCGTGTCGGTCACGGTCCCGGTCACGACCCTCATGGGGCGGGGTGCGATCCCCGCGGAACTGAACGGGTGCACCCCGATCGACCCCGACACCGCGAGACGCCTCGCGGGGGCGGCATCCGGGTGGGATCGCATCCTCACCGACCCCATCACCGGGGCGCTCCTCACTGTCGACCGCTACCGACCCAGTGCGGAGCTGAAACGACACCTCCGGGCCCGGGACCAGCGTTGCCGATTCCCCACCTGCGGGTACCCACCATCGGACTGCGACATCGACCACCACCACGACGCCGCCCACGGCGGTGCGACCACGGTGGAGAACCTCGGCCACCTCTGCAGACGACACCACGTCCTCAAGCACCAGACCCCGTGGCACGTCGAACCCCTCGGCGACGGCACCTACGCCTGGACCAGCCCCACCCGCCGCACCTACATCGACAAGCCGCCGCCCCCGCACACGATCACCTTCACCGACGACGATTCGAGCCCGCCGTTCTGACACCCCGCGCCCTTCCGACACCCTGTGCTCTGCCGACGCCGCTCTGCAGCGGCTCGACCTAGTGTGGAGACATGCCTCAGCGCCGATCTCACGTCGCCCCGTCCGCCGCGCAGACCGAGCTCGCCTCGGCGCTGGCCGCGTTGCGGGAATCCGTCGACGCCCCGATCGAGTTCCCGGCCGACGTCCTCGCCGAAGCCGCAGCTGCCGATCCGACGGATCCCGAACTCGACCTGCGGGAGGTTCCGTTCGTGACCCTCGACCCGGCGGGATCCCGCGATCTCGACCAGGCGTTCCACCTGGAGCGCGACGGCGCCGGGTACACCGTCCGCTACGCGATCGCCGACGTCCCCGGTTTCGTGACACCTCGGGGTGCGGTCGATGTCGAGGCACGCCGCCGCGGGCAGACCCTGTATGCAGCGGACGGACGAATCCCTCTGCATCCGCCAGTTCTCAGCGAAGACCGCGCCTCTCTCCTCGCCGACGTCGACCGGCCCGCCCTGGTGTGGACGTTCTCGCTCGACAGCGACGGCGCCGTCACCACGTTCCGACTCGAGCGGGCGCTCATCCGCTCCCGCGCACAGCTCGACTACGTGACGACGCAGGCCTCCCTCGACCGCGGGGAGGAAGGACCCGCGACTCTGCTTCCCGAGATCGGCGCACTGCGCATCGAGCAGGAACGCGTCCGCGGCGGCGCGAGTCTCAATCTCCCCGACGAGGAGGTCGTGCGCGCTGCCGACGGCACCTATGGCATCGAGCGTGCCAGCCCGCTGCCCGTCGAGGAGTGGAACGCACAGCTCTCACTGATGACCGGGATGGCCGCCGCATCGCTCATGATCGACGCCGGCGTCGGCATCCTGCGCACGATGCCTCGACCCGATGACGACGCCTTCGAGACCTTCCGACACCAGACCGAGGCCCTCGGCCGCCCGTGGACCACCGGCGACTACGGCGAATACCTGCGAGCCCTCGACCGGACCGACCCTCTGACGCTTCCGGTGCTGCAGGCCGCCGCATCGCTCTTCCGCGGCGCCGGCTACGTCACGTTCGACGGAGCGGCCCCGAAGGACGCGATCCAGGCCGCGATCGCCGCGCCCTATGCGCACGCGACCGCTCCGCTGCGGCGCCTCGTCGACCGCTGGGTGCTCGCGATCTGCCTCGCGGTCTCGACCGGCCAGGAGATCCCGTCGTGGGCGCGCGAGTCGCTCGACGACCTGCCCGGATTGATGCAGGAGTCCGGACGACGCGCATCCCAGCTGAACGCGGCGACCATCAACAGCGTCGAAGCAGCTCTCCTCGCCCCGCTGGTCGGCACCGAGATCGACGCGACCGTCATCGAGCTCCGCGGCGAACGGGCATCCATCCAGATCGCGGAGCCCGCCGTGACGGCATCCTCTCCGGTTCCCGCCGGTGCGCAGCCGGGCGACGTGGTCCGGCTGCGGGTCGTCCGGGTCGACATCCCGCGCGGTGAGATCGAGTTCGCGATCTGAACCCGGGCCTCCGGCCTCGCCGACGGCGGGAGCGACGAGCGCCGCTCAGCCCGCCGGCACCGCGGTCGTCGTCATCACCAGCAGCTGCGGGTCGGTCAGATCCAGCGTCACCGTGATCGAGGCGAACTCCGACAGCGACGCGACGTGCGTCCCGCCGCACAGGATCACGGCTTCGCCCTCGGGCAGCTCGCAGTGCCAGCGCCGGCGATCGACGATGGTCGGCCCCTCGACCTCGATGCGGCTGGAGGCTCCCGACGCCACCCAGTCGGCGAGCTGGGCGTTGATGCGCGCCGCACGGGCGTCGAGCGTGGCTGCGAAGGTCTCCGTGTCGAACCCGGCACGACGCAGACTCTTCCCGAGCCGGTACTCGTCCAGCGCACCGTCCTCGTGGATGCGACTGGTCTGGTTCGCCCGACCCTCGAAGTCGGGGTTGCCGAGCGCGTCGGCGCCGGGGTCCTTGCGCCACAGGTCGGCGACGGCGAGGTCCAGCGCGAGCGAGGCGAGATGGCACGCGGTGTGCCCGCGGCTCAGTCCCGCACGGCGAGAGGCATCCACGGACAGGGTGACCGGTGTACCGGGGACGAGCCCCTCGGGCGCATCCGCAGCGAGGCGATGCCCCACCAGCCATGTCCAGCCCTCGGCGCCGCGCTTGACGGGGATGGCGCTGCCGACGGCGAACTCGCCGGCATCGCTCGACGCCGCCATGACGGCCTCGACGACGGCCGCACGCTCGTCCCCCGCGATCAGCTCTCCGGAATCGCCGGGCTGATCGGGCCAGGTGTGGTCCACGGGATGGAACGGCGACGCGTCGACGACGACCACGACTCCGTCGGGAGCGGCCTCGACCCGCGTGACCACACCGTCTCCGATCACAGAGCCATCGGCGAAGGACACGATCGTTGACGACATGGGACTCCTGGGGTCGGTGCGAAGTGACGGGACGGCGTCCGGGGACGCCGACATGATCAGTGAGCCGGCGGAATGGTGAAGCTCGCGAGTTTGTCGCCCTCCACCACGAAGATGCCGTCGGACTCGCCGTTGAACACGCGACTGGACCATCCGAACCGGATGCGGGTCGTCTCCCCCTCGGTCGTGGCGCTCAGCACGGTCATGCGCGCTCCGGCGCCGATCGCATCGCTTCCCGCCCAGCTTCGGAGGCCGTCGGGGCCCGCCCTGACCGTTCCCCAGTCGCTCACGAAGCCGTCGGCGGTGAACGCCGACACGAAAGCCTCGGTGTCAGCCGCGTTGATCGCATCGACCATCGCCTGCACGGGAGCGGGTACGGAGTTCTGCGACATCATCGTCTCCTTCGGGTCTCGCGTCAGACCGTGACGACCTGGGCCGTACCGAGCGGAGCCTCGGGGCCCATCTCGGCGGCGATCCGGTTCGCCTCCTCGATCAGCGTGGCGACGATGTCGGCCTCGGGGACGGTCTTGATGACTTCGCCCTTGACGAAGATCTGCCCCTTGCCGTTGCCGGAGGCGACACCGAGGTCGGCCTCGCGCGCCTCGCCGGGACCGTTCACGACGCAGCCCATCACGGCGACACGCAGCGGGACGGTCATGTCTTTGAGCCCCTCGGTCACGTCTTCCGCGAGGGTGTACACGTCGACCTGCGCGCGTCCGCACGACGGGCACGACACGATCTCGAGCTTGCGCTCGCGCAGGTTGAGGGACTGCAGGATCTGGTGACCGACCTTGACCTCTTCCGCAGGAGGTGCGGACAGCGAGACGCGGATGGTGTCGCCGATGCCCTCGCCGAGCAGGATGCCGAACGCCGTCGCACTCTTGATCGTGCCCTGGAACGCCGGACCTGCCTCGGTGACGCCGAGGTGCAGCGGCCAGTCGCCCATCTGCGCGAGAAGGCGGTAGGCCTGGACCATGATCACCGGGTCGTTGTGCTTCACCGAGATCTTGAAGTCGTGGAAATCGTGCTCCTCGAAGAGCGAGGCCTCCCAGCGTGCGCTCTCGGCGAGGGCCTCCGGCGTCGCCTTGCCGTACTTCTGCAGCAGACGCGGGTCGAGGGACCCGGCGTTGACGCCGATCCGCAGCGAGACGCCCGCGTCCTTCGCCGCCTTCGCGATCGCGCCCACTTGATCGTCGAACTTGCGAATGTTGCCCGGGTTCACACGCACGGCGGCGCAGCCGGCGTCGATCGCCTGGAAGACGTACTTCGGCTGGAAGTGGATGTCGGCGATCACCGGGATCTGGCTCTTCTTCGCGATGATGTGCAGCACGTCGGCATCGTCCTGCGAGGGAACCGCGACACGCACGATCTCGCAGCCGGACGCCGTGAGCTCGGCGATCTGCTGCAGGGTCCCGTTGATGTCGGTCGTCTTCGTCGTCGTCATGGACTGCACGCTGACGGGTGCGTCACCACCGACGAGCACCTTGCCCACCTTGATCTGGCGGGACTTGCGACGCGGGGCGAGGACGACGGGGACCTTCGGCATCCCAAGATTCACTGCTGGCACCCCTCAAGCCTACGCCGCCAGGATGCACGAGGGCTGGATGTCGGCCGCACGGTCACGGTGTCATCCGCCCGGGGACGGCGCCTCCGGTGTGGTAGTTTTCACCCCATGCTCGCGAACTTCACCTGGTGGCCCGCCTCCTAGGCGGTGTGTTCGCGTTCCCACGAATCCAGACCGCCTCCGGGGCGGTCTTTTCGTTGAGCCGAGCCGGAGCCCTGCACAGGAGACATCGATGACCCTCTCACGACTCGCCGAGCTCAGCACCGACCCGGCGTCATCCTTCGTGCTGATCGCACGCGACGGCGCCGACACCGTCGAGCTCCTCACCGGCGACGTCGTCGACGTCGACCTGCTCCGCGACATCCCACTCGACATCGACGGCGTGCCGCGCGAGGTGTTCGCGCTCGTCCCGTATCGACAGGTCCGCGAGCGCGGCTTCGTGGCGCAGGACGACGGGGCACCCCTGCGCTGCATCGTCGTGGACGAGCACGTGCACCTCGACACCGCGCAGCTTCTCGCCGCGCTCCCCGACGCACCCGTGCCGCTGCACGACGACGGCTTCGACATCGCGGACGCGGAGTACGCCGCGATCGTCGAGAAGGTCATCGCCGAGGAGATCGGACGCGGCGAGGGAGCCAACTTCGTCATCCGACGCGACTTCACGGCGAACATCGACGTCGACGACCGCACAGCGGCGCTCACCTGGTTCCGCGCGCTGCTCACGCACGAGCGCGGGGCGTATTGGACGTTCGCCGTGTTCACCCCCGGCCACATCGCGGTCGGTGCGAGCCCGGAGGCGCACGTCGTCGCCCGCGGCGGCGTCGTCACCATGAATCCGATCTCCGGCACGTTCCGGCACCCGGCCGGAGGCGCCACCAGGGAGACCCTCGTCGACTTCCTCGCGTCGACGAAGGAGACCGAGGAGCTGTTCATGGTCGTCGACGAGGAGCTCAAGATGATGAGCGCCGTCTGCTCCGACGGCGGCAGGATCACGGGTCCGCACCTCAAGGAGATGTCACGGCTCACGCACACCGAGTACATGCTCCGCGGACGCAGTGCCCTCGATCCCCGCGACATCCTGCGCGAGACGATGTTCGCCCCCACGGTCACCGGCTCGCCGATGCAGAACGCCTGCGCGGTCATCCGCCGGCATGAGAAGAAGCCCCGCGGCTATTACTCCGGTGTGGCGGCACTGTTCACCCCGAATGACGCCGGTGGACACGACCTCGACGCCCCGATCCTCATCCGCACCGTGTACCTCCAGGACGGCGCCCTGAGCGTCCCTGTGGGCGCGACCCTGGTGCGGCACTCGGACCCGCTCGGTGAGGTGTCGGAGACCCACGGCAAGGCAGCGGGCGTTCTGGGCGCCATCGGCGCCATCGACCGCGATCGCGTCGCCGAGGCCCGCAGCGACGCGGATGCCCCCGGTGACGAGAAGGCACTCGCCGACGACCCGACGATCGCCGCACTGCTCTCATCGCGCAACGCCCGGCTCGCGGACTTCTGGCTCAACCCGCAGGGCGACGACCTCGACGGACCTTTCGCCGGACGTACCGCCCTCGTCGTCGACGCCGAGGATCGCTTCACGACGATGCTCGCCCACCAGCTCCGCCACCTCGGCCTCGCCGTCACGATCAGCCCCTGGAGCGAGGTGCAGGACGCCGATCTCGATGCGGCCGACATCGTCGTGGCTGGCCCCGGCCCCGGCGACCCTCGGGATGCCGCGAACTCCCGTATCGCCCGCATGCGCGAGGTCGTCGCTCGGCGCATGGATGCCGAGGCCCCGCTGCTCGCCGTCTGCCTGAGCCACCAGATCCTCAGCGACCGCTTCGGCATCGCGCTGACGTCGCTCGATGCTCCGCATCAGGGCCTCCAGAAGGCGGTGCCCGTGTTCGGTGAGGAGCCGTCGATCGGCTTCTACAACACCTTCACCGCCCGGGTCGCACCCGGCACGACGACGGTCGGGCCGGCGGAGGTCTCGGCGGACGCCGGATCGGGTGACGTCTATGCGCTTCGCGGCGCCCACTTCGCCTCGGTGCAGGGGCATCTCGAGTCGATCCTGTCGCGCGACGGCATCCACACGCTCGAGCGTCTCGTCCGCCACGCGCTCGCCTGAGCAGCTGCCCCGGGGGCCGCTTACTGCAGGATGTCGACAGGGTTGAACAGGTCGGCGACCAGCAGGAGCGCACCCATCCCGATCAGCAGCACCGCGACGACGACCGTCAGCGGGACGAGCCTCGTGGCATCGACCGGCGCCGGCGGCGGCCGGCGGAAGAGCTTCGCCCAGATCCGCTTGATGCCCTCCCACAGCGCGACCACGACGTGACCGCCGTCGAGGGGCAGCAGCGGGATGAGGTTGAAGACGAAGAGGGCGATGTTGAGCGAGCCCAGAAGTCCGAGGAGCACCGCGAAGCGGTTCAGGATCGGGGCGTCGGTCGCGGCGACCTCTCCGGCGATGCGGCCGACCCCGACCACGCTCAGCGGCCCGTTCGGGTCGCGCTCGCCTCCGGTCACGAGTGACACTCCGACGTCCCAGAGCCGCACCGGCAGCGTGACGATCAGCGAAGCCACCCTGGCGACGTTGTCCGCCGTCATCTCCGGGCCCGCGCTCAGAGGCTGCTGCACGTAGCCCATCTGCGATCCCATGCCGACGTAGCCGACCTCCTTGACCACGGGCTCGCCGGCTTCGTCGAGGATCGGTTGCCCGCTGGCATCCGTGATCGTGCGCTCGGCGGCGATCGGCGTGATGCGCAGGGTCTGCTCCGCACCGTCGCGGCGAACCACCATGTCGAGAGTCTCGCCGGGTGCTGCCTGGACGATCGCCGTCGCATCGGCGAACGTCGACACCGGCTGGCCGTCGATCGAGACCAGCACATCGCCCGGCTCGATGCCCGCCTCGGCCGCCGGCGATGCCGGATCGTCGGCCGAGCACTCCGTGGCCGTGGACTCCGCCGGTACGACGCACTCGGTCACCGACGCGATCGTCGTCGTCCCCTGCTGCACGCCGATGCCGGAGACGAGGACCGTGAAGATGATGACCGCGAGGAGCAGGTTCATCAGCGGCCCGCCGAGCATGACGACCACGCGCTTCCACACCGGGAGCCTGTAGAAGACCCGGTCTTCCGCGCCCTCGGCGATGGTCTCGTCGTTCGCGGAGCGCGCATCCTGGATCAGCGTGCGGAACACGCCCTTCGCCGGACCGGCGGTCTTCGACGCCGGGTACATGCCCGACATCGAGATGAAGCCGCCCAGCGGCAGCATCTTGAATCCGTACTCGGTCTCGCCGATCCGCTTCGACCACAGCCGCGGACCGAAGCCGATCATGTACTGGCCGACGCGCACGCCGAAGAGCTTGGCGGGGACGAGATGGCCGACCTCATGCAGGCCGATCGACAAGCCGAGGCCGATCAGCATGAACAGGATGCCGCCCACATAGAGCAGGATTTCCACGTGCTCACGCTACTGCCCGCAGCCTAGGAATCCGCCCGGCACCCCGATCCGGCTAGGCTGACACGGTGACGACCCGGCAGCTGCGATTGGTACGCGCTGCCGCCGTCTCCTCCGTGGCCACGCTCATCGCCGCCGTCTCGCACACGCTCGGCGGCGGATCCGCGCCGCATCCGCTGCTGATCCTCGCGATGTCCACTCTGCTCACCCCGCTCTGCGCTCTTCTCGTGGGCGTCCGGCCGTCGCGCCCTCGCGTCGCCGCCACCGTCCTGTTCGCGCAGGCGGCTTTCCACCTGCTGTTCCAGGTGCTGGGTTCGCCGACGGGATCCGCCGCGGTCGGCGCCGGCCATTCGCATCACGTCGCGCTCGACGCCCTCGGGGCGCTGCCGCCTGTCGCGGCGGCGGATACGACCATGCTCTTCGCGCACATCGTCGCGGCGGCGATCACCACGCTGCTCATCTGGCACGGCGAAGCGCTGCTGCGCGGCATCGCCCGCTGGTTCCAGACGCTTCTCCTCCGAGCGTTCCTGAGCGCGCCCGCCGAGCACCGGCGCCCCGACTCTCTCCGTTCCCTCCTCCTGCGCCCGTCCGACGCCGCGGTCTCCGCCGCCGTGTCGCGACGCGGACCTCCGGTGCTCGTCCGCGGCTGATCCGCCGCACCGACGTTCCGCTGCCCCGGCAGCGTCATCCTTCGCGGGTTCCCGCGTCGTTCCGACGCGCCCGCATCAACGAGCAATCAGGAGTACTCCCATGTCCCGCAACACCTCCCGCCGCCGCGCCCGTCGCGTCTCGATCACCTCCGCCGCCGTCCTCGGCGGTGCCGTCCTCGCTCTCGCCGTCCCGACGATGGCCGCCGCGCACGTCAACGTCAGCCCCGACGAGATCGTGGCCGGCGACCACGGCGTGCTCACCTTCTCCTTCTCGCACGGGTGCGACGACTCCCCCACCACAGCACTCCGCATCACGATGCCCGAAGGTCTCGCATCCGTGGCTCCCACGCTCGACGGCGACTGGACCATCGACGTCGAGCGCGGCGCCGACGGATTGGTGAGCGCCGTGACCTACACAGCCCTCACCCCCGTTCCGGTCGATCTCCGTGGCGCGGTGAGCATGTCGGTGGGCCTCGACGAGGACACCCCGGCCTCTTTGGCGTTCCCGGTCGTGCAGCAGTGCGTCGAAGGGGCGACCGAGTGGACGCAGCTCGCCGCCGAGGGTGAGAACCCCCACGACCTGGACTCCCCCGCACCCGTCGTGACCGTCACCGAGGCCGCTGCGGGCGGCCATGGCGAGCACGGTGCGACGGAGACCACGACGGATGCCGCGGCGGAGCCGGTCGCCGCCGACCCGCTGCCCACGGTCCTCGGTGCAGGCGGACTCGTGGCCGGCATCGCCGCCCTCGTGGTCGCGGTGCTCGCCTACCGTCGCCGCGTCTGACGACACAGTCCGCCTCCTCCCATGCATCGCGCGCGGGAGGGGGCGGGCCGCAGACGGGGTTCGTCCCGGCTCCGTGAGATCATGGATTCGACATGTCGATTGAACAACAACCGAGCCTGCCTCCCGTGCTCCGCCCCGCGAACCCGCCCCGGCGTGAGCTGTCCGAACTCGCCTCCCGATTCGCCGACGCCGTCCGCGGCGACGTGACCGGCATCGTGGTCTCCGGCATCACCCTCGCCACCGCGGATCTGCGGCCCGGCGAGGCGTTCGTCGCGATCCAGGGCGTCAACCGCCACGGTGCGGACTTCGCCGTGGCCGCGGCGGAGAAGGGGGCCGTGGCCGTCATCACCGATGAGCCGGGCGCCGAGATCGCCGCAGCGTCCGGAGTCCCGATCCTCGTGGTGGAGAACCCCCGCGCGATCCTCGGAGACCTCAGCGCCTGGGTCTACGGCACCGGTGCCGACGACCCGCTCCCGCTGCTGTTCGCGACCACCGGCACCAACGGCAAGACGAGCGTCTCGCACCTGCTGGAGGGCATCCTCGATCAGATGGGCGTCGTCACCGGCCTCTCCTCGACCGCCGAGCGCCACATCGCGGGCGAGATCATCGTCTCGCGGCTGACCACGCCGGAGGCGTCCGAGATGCACGCCCTGCTCGCACTGATGCGCGAGCGCGAGGTCGAGGCCGTCGCAGTCGAGGTCAGCGCGCAGGCCCTGTCGCGGCACCGCGTCGACGGCATCCGCTTCGACGTCGCCGGGTTCACCAACCTCAGCCACGATCATCTCGACGACTACGCCGACATGGACGAGTACTTCGAGGCCAAGCTGCCGCTGTTCCGCCCCGATCGCGCGCAGCGCGCCGTGATCTGCCTCGACTCCGCTTCGGGCGCCGTCGTGGTGGAGCGCTCCGAGATCCCGTCTGTGACCGTCGGCACTCCCTCGATCGCGGCCGATCCCGACGCCGCAGGACGCGCGGACTGGGTCGTCGTCATCGATGAGGAGCGCGCCGCCGGCACGACCTTCACGATGACGGGCCCCGCCGGCTCGCTCACCACGACCGTCCCGGTGATCGGTCCGCACATGGCCGCGAACGCCGCGCTCGCGATCGTCATGCTCCTCGAGGGCGGATACCCGTGGCAGCGCATCGTCGACGCGCTCTCCCGCGACGGCGGCATCCGCGCCTATCTCCCCGGCCGCACGCAGCTCGTCTCCGGAGACCGGGGACCGGCGGTCTTCGTCGACTTCGGGCACTCGCCCGACGCGTTCGAGAAGACCCTCGCCGCCGTCCGGCGCGTGACGCCCGGACGCGTGCTGATGCTGTTCGGCGCGGACGGCGACCGCGACGCGAGCAAGCGGTTCGACATGGCTCGCACCGCCGTCGAGGGCAGCGATGTGCTCGTCGTGACCGACCACCACCCGCGCTTCGAGGATCCTGCCTCGATCCGGGCGACTCTGGTCGCCGGCGCGCGGCGCGCACGGCCGGATGCCGAGATCCACGAGTACTCCCCGCCCGAGAGCGCCATCGTCGCGGCCGTCGGCCTGGTCGGCGACGGCGATGCGATCCTCTGGGCAGGACCCGGGCACCAGGACTACCGCGACATCCGCGGGGTCCGCACGCCGTACTCGGCGCGAGAGCTGGCCCGACGCGCCTTGCGCGCTGCCGGATGGCCCGTGCCGGATTCGCGCTGGCCGGTGCCGTACCCCGACGAGGACTGACCGCGGGGCCGCCCCGGCGGTCTCTCGTCGTCAGGCCGCCGCGATCAGCCGATCGGCGGTCTGGCGCGCCCACGATTCCGCGGCCGCGAGCGACTCGACCGTGAGCGCATCGGGCGGCCGGCCAACCGCAGATTGGATATCCGTACGACAATCGAGGTCCACCAGTCGAGCACAAGCCAGTGGCTACATATCGATATTCTGAAATGCGCCTGCTTTCGCACTTGAGCACCATCTGAGGCCTGGACACAATAGGTCGTTGTCGCCACATACGGAGCAGTGAGAGGATTCAGGATCCCGATGATGAAAAAGACTGTGACACGGAACGCCGGCACGATATTGGGTGCTTCATTGCTGCTCGCAGGCGCGAGTGTAGCGGTACCCTCTGCCGCCCATGCAGGGACGATAGTCCAATCGAGGGATTACTCAACTCAGTTCCAGTGCAATATCGGCAGAGACACCCTTAGGGTCCAGGGGTTCAACGTCGCCCCCCATTGCACGTACGACGGCCTCTTCAAGACATGGAGCTTCTGGTACGAGACCAAGTGATCCGCTAGTCGCGTGTGGAAAGCGACTCGCGCGAGTGCGCCGGCAGTTGACAGTGACTTCGGTTGCTCCCTGTCGAAGCGCGGCACCCGGGCTGTCACACGCCCGGTCCAGCGGGGATCAAACGCAGGCGGGCGCGTCAGGCCGCCGCGATCAGCCGATCGGCCGTCTGGCGCGCCCACGATTCCGCGGCCGCGAGCGACTCGACCGTGAGCGCATCGGGCGGTTCGTGCGCGTCGACGACGCGGGCGATGGTGTCGACGATGCCGAGGAACGACAGGCGCCCCTCGTGGAAGGCGTCGACGGCCTGCTCGTTGGCGGCGTTGTAGACCGCGGGGAAGGTCGCGCCGGCTCGCCCGACGGCCTTCGCGAGTGCGACCGACGGGAAGGCCGCGGCGTCCAGAGGCTCGAAGGTCCACGAGGAGGCCGTCGTCCAGTCCAGGGGACGTCCGACTCCGCCGACACGGTGCGGCCAGTCGAGGCCCAGCGAGATGGGCAGGCGCATGTCGGGCGGGGAAGCCTGCGCGATCGTCGAGCCGTCGATGAACTCGACCATCGAATGGACGATGGACTGCGGATGGACCACGACGTCGATGTCGTCGTACGCGATGTCGAAGAGGAGATGCGCCTCGATGACCTCGAGCCCCTTGTTCACGAGGGTGGCGGAGTTCGTCGTGACCATGCGCCCCATGTCCCACGTCGGGTGCGCGAGCGCCTCCGCCGGGGTGACGTCTGCCAGCTCGGCGCGGCTGCGACCGCGGAACGGACCGCCGGATGCCGTGACGACGAGCCGTCGCACCTCGGCATGCGTTCCCGCACGGAGCGCCTGCGCCAGCGCGGAGTGCTCCGAGTCGACCGGCACGATCTGCCCGGGCGTCGCGGCCGCGAGCACGAGCTCGCCGCCGACGATGAGCGACTCCTTGTTCGCGAGAGCGAGGGTTCGTCCGGCCTTCAGCGCGGCGAGGGTCGAGCCGAGCCCGATCGAACCCGTGATCGCGTTGAGGACGACATCCGCCTCGACATCCCGCACGAGCTGCTCGGCCTCGACCGCGCCGAGGGCCGTGTCCTCGACCTGGAACTGCGCCGCCTGAGACGCGAGCATCTCCGCGTTCGATCCGGCGGCGAGGCCGACGAGTTCGAAGCGCCGAGGATTCGCGCGGATCACATCCAGCGCCTGCGTTCCGATGGAGCCGGTGGAGCCGAGGACGATGATGCGACGCATGACGCCAGCCTAGGACACGCGCCCGCCGCGACTACTGCTGCGGCTGGACGGGCGTGGTGGCGAGGATGTCGACGACGAAGACGAGGCTCTCCTTCTGGAGCTCGTGCCCCTCGCTCGCGCCGTAGCCGTCAGCCGGCGGCATCACGACGACGACCTGCGAGCCGACCTTCTGGCCCTCGAGAGCCTTCTGGAAGCCGGCGACGACACCGGTGGTCTGGAACTGCGCCGGCGCCGCGTCGCGGCTCCAGCTCGAGTCGAACTCGCTGCCGTCGGACCACTTCACGCCGAGGTACTGCACCACGACCAGGTCACCGGAGGCGACCGTTGCACCGTCGCCCTGCTTGAGGACCGCGACCTTGGTCTCGGTGGGCGCGTCCCCGTCGGGGATCGTCACGGTCGGCTTCCCGGCCTTGTCGAGCTCGACGGCGGGCATGCCGGGGGTCGGATCGACGGGGGTGCCCGTCGCGACCTCGGGGAGGTGCTCGACGGCCTCGGCGTAGACGACCTTGCTGGTCCCTCCCTCGCCGAAGACATTGCCCGGGAGCGCGAGAACGATGCGCGATCCGACCGGCTCGCACTCGAGAGCGGCGACGAACAACGAGGACTGGTCAGTGTCGAGCAGGATGGGCAGCAGCCCCTCGTCACCGCGTGCCGACGAGTCGAGGACCTCACCCGTCGCGGCCTCGATGATCTGATACTGCACGGACACGAGGTCACCCACCCCGATGTCCTCGCCGTCGCCCGCGCTCACCACGGTGCGCTCGACGCCCGCGAAGGCGGCGTCGGCCGGCACGGTGATCTTGGTATCGGCACCCTCGCCGTCGACGACCACCGCATCGGAGGTGTCGCCCGGCTGCGCGTCCAGCGCGCAGGAGCTCGACGCCGTGGGATCGGGCGTGCTCGAACTCTCCGGGGCGCCGCTGCCGGAGCAGCCTGCCAGCAGAAGGGTCGCCGCAGCGACGGTGGACAGGATGACGAGCGGACGCTTGCGCACAGGGAGACCTCAAGATCGCGGGCGGGACACTCCATCCTCCCCCATCCCCCTTTGCCCGCGCTGGGAGGCGCGGCGCGATTCTTCATTCCCGCGATGGCATGGATCCGGGAGTAACCTGCTCTGATGACCTCTGAGCAGTCCGTCGAGCCCGAAGCCTCGTCAGAAGAGATTCCGGCCTCAGAGGAATCAGCGAAACCGCGCCACGCCGGTTTCGCCTACCGGCTCGGCCGCGGGCTCATCACGCCGCTGGCCCGCCTGGTCTACCGGCCGCGGATCGAAGGCCGTGAGAACGTTCCGCTGAGCGGACCGGTGATCTTCGCGAGCAATCACCTCTCGTTCATCGACTCGATCGCCATCCCGGTCGCCGCTCCGCGACCCGTGCACTTCCTTGCGAAGTCGACCTACTTCGAGGGCACGGGCTTCCAGGGCTGGATGAGCAAGACGTTCTTCCAATCGATCGGTGCGATCCCGGTTCGCCGAGGCGCCGGGCAGGCAGCGCTCGATGCGCTCGACCTGCAGCGCCAGCTCCTGGATGAGGGCCTCGCGGTCGCGCTCTATCCGGAGGGCACGCGCTCCACCGACGGCCGCCTGTACAAGGGCCGCACGGGCGTGGCGTTCCTCGCTCTCCAGACGGGCGCACCGGTCGTACCCGTCGGCCTGATCGGAACCGACAAGGTGATGCCGGTCGGCGCGAAGGTCCCCACCATCTCCGAGCGGATCACGGTGCGGTTCGGCGAACCGCTCGACCTGTCCCCGCACGGGCCCGCGACGAGCGGACGAGCACGTCGACTCGCGACCGACGACATCATGGCAGCGATCCACGCACTCTCGGGCCAGGAGCTCGCCGGCGCCTACAACGAGGCTCCGGCGCAGGGAGCCATCGAGAAGATCAAGCAGGCGCTGCCGCACGAACGACGCTGACGCGACGGTCGCCGCGCGCTACGACGCGAGCGCGGTGACCGTCGCCTCGTGCCGCACCGGGAAGTTCATCGAGTTCGCGATGAAGCACCACTCGTTCGCCTGCGCGTGGGCGCGCTCGGCAGCGTCGATCATCGACGCCTCGGCGACGACGACCTCCGGCCGCAGCATGACCTCGACGAAGGCTCCTCCGCCCGCGCCGTTCTCGCGCATCATCCCGCTCGCCTGATCGCGGTAGGACACGACGACGACGCCGGCCGTCACGCAGGCATGGAGGTACGACAGCAGGTGGCATTCGGACAGCGATGCCAGCAGCAGATCCTCAGGGTTCCATCGTGAGGGATCGCCGCGGAACGGCTTGTCGGACGAGGCGAGGAGCTCGGGCTTCCCGTCGACCTCGATCGTGACGTCGCGGCGATAGTCGCGGTAGCCGCTGGTCCCGCTGCCGGTGTTCCCGGTCCAGGTGGACGTGAGGGCGTAACGGTGCTCGCCGAGGGCGCGGGGGGTCGACTGCTCTGCCATACGTCAAGTCTGCCAGGGCCCGGCGGGACGCGGCGTTAGGATCGAGAGGTGCTGGAGACTCTCACCGTTCAGGATGCCGTGGAACTCGCCGTCGTCGAACGCAGCGGGTTCGTCGAGTCCCGCCATGCGGGTGCCGCCGTCGTGCTGTCGCCCGACGGCGAGATCGTCGCACGCCACGGCAACGTCGAGGCGCTGATCCTTCCGCGTTCCAGCCTCAAGCCGCTGCAGGCCGTCGCCTGCATCACGGCGGGCGCCGTCCTGGAGGGCGAGCAGCTGGCACTCTCGACGGCCAGCCACACCGGGACCGATCGCCATGCCTCCGTGGTCCGCGACATCCTGACCGCGGGCGGTCTGACGGAGGACGACCTCGGCTGCCCCCCGGCATGGCCGACGGACTCGGCGACGCGGGACGAACTCGTCCGCGAGCACGGCCAGACGGCGCGCGTGCGCATGAACTGCTCCGGCAAGCACGCCGCGATGCTCCGGGCCTGCGTGGCCACGGGCTGGTCGACCGACGGATACCTGGATCCCGCGCACCCGCTGCAGGCTCACATCCGCGAGGTCGTCGAGCGCCTCTCCGGCGAGAAGATCGCGCACACGGCGATCGACGGCTGCGGAGCGCCGGTGCACGCGCTCACGCTCACCGGACTCGCCCGCGCCATCCACCGGATCGGCACGGCTTCGGATCGCTCCCCGTTCGCGCTGCACCGTGTTGCCGGCTCTCTGGTGCGCGCGGTGCGGGAGAACCCGTGGACGATCGAGGGCCCCGGCCGTCCCGACACGATCGCGATCGAGAAGCTCGGGGTGTTCACCAAGGGCGGCGCCGAAGGCGTGATGGTGATGGTCGCCCCGAACGGCACCACGGTGGCGCTGAAGATGCTCGACGGCGCCCCGCGTGCCTCGACCGTCGTCGCCGCGACCCTGCTGGCTCGCGCCGGCGGTCTGAGCGATGCCGACGTCGCAACTCTCCAGGCGGCTCTTCCGCTCGAGGTCCTCGGTGGCGGCGGCGTGGTCGGCAGCATCCGACCGGGTAGCGGCATCTGACCCACCCCGGGTCGGCACCCTCTCTCACCCCGGCGTGAGCGCCGGAACGATGACGCGCCGCGGCGACCCAGCCCCGCGCACCGACCACGCACGACCGGCGTGCGGACGCGCGAAGGGCGGAAGCTCGCGGACGCCTGCGAGCTGACGGAGATCCGTCGGCTGCTCGGCGCGGATGAGGATCTCCCCTTCGGCGCGGATGCGCTGCCAGACCGACCAGCTGCGCTGCCAGGTCTCCGCGTCCGCGACGAGGATGCACGAGGCGGACGGACGGAGCCTCTCCGCACCGGGCAGGAGCACCTCGCAGTCGGGGTGAGCGATCTGCAGCCGCGCGACGATCTCCGGGGCGCCCGTGCTCACCACCGCGGTGATGCTCGCCGCCGGGACCCACGCCGGAGGCACTGCCTCCGCGGAGATGGCGACCGCGTGCTCCTCGACCCACGCGAACTGGACCTCACGCCCGCCCAGCGTCGCGCGGCCGGCGATGCGATCGCGGACGAACCCCGCCGGCTCGCCTCCGGCGGCGATGTGCTCGACGCGGCTCGGCATCCGCAGCAGAGCCCTCCGCGGAAGCGCGTCGAGAAGGCGCCCCACCGGGCCTGTCGCACGCGCCGCGGTCATCACGACGGTTGCGCCTCCGCCCGCCCTCAGGACCTGTTCCCAGCGCTGGGCGAGCTGCTGCGCGTGCTCGGACGGCAGTCCGGCGAGAAGGACGTCCACATCGTCGCACAGCACCACAGCGGGCAGCGGTTCGCCGCCGGTCGCCCAGGCCGTGACGAGATCCCAGGCGTGCTCGGGATCGGACGGCACCCATCGTGCATCGGCGCGCTGCGCCGCGATCGTGCGCAGCGCCGCGGTTCGCCCCGACCCCGGAGCGCCCAGGATGGACAGGCCCCGCTCCGGCCCGGGGTGCAGCATCTCCAGGGGCTGGGACTGCCGCTCGGGAGCGTCGGCCCGTCCGAGGACGACCTGTCCCGCCGGGAGAGCCGCGGCGGGTCCGGTGAGATCGCTGAGCGGGATACGGCCGGGGAGCGAAGCAAGCCAGGGGCTGCGCGGCCGGTCGACGGCTGCCCACCGCATCCCCACGCGCCGCAGGTCCGACGCGCCGGTGAGGGCGACACGCAGCGCCACCGGAGCATGATCCTCGGGGCGGCGCACCAGGGCGACACCGCGTGAGCCCGCGCCGCCCGGGAGCTCGGCCGCGGCATCCGTGCCGATCACGAGCCTGCTGTCGGCGGCGTCTCCGACCCGCAGGCTGATCCGCAGAGGGCAGTTCGCCGCGAGGGCGTCGCGGACCACCCCTGCGGCGCGCTGGGTGCCGAGGATGAGGTGCATGCCCAGCGCCCGACCACGCGCGGCGACGTCGGTGAAGACGGCACCGAGATCCGGATGCTCCTGCAGGAGAGCCGCGAACTCGTCGACCACGATGATCAGTCGGGGCATCGCCACGTCGCGCACGTCTCTGGCGCCCGCGGCCGCGAGCACCGCCTCCCGGTGCCGCAGCTCCGCGGTCAGACTCGACACGCCTCGTCGCGCGCCCTCGTCGTCGAGATCGGTGATGACGGCCGCGACCTGTCGGAGCTCTCTCAGCGGCTCGAAGGCCGTGCCTCCCTTGAAGTCCGCGAGCACGAACGTCACGCGGTCGGGGCCGTTGGACGCGGCGATCGCGGTCACCCAGGTCACGAGGAGCTCGCTCTTCCCCGTCCCCGTCGTGCCGGTGACGATCGCATGCGGCCCGTCCTCCACGATGTCGACCACGATGTCCTCGTGGGCGCTCCGTCCGATGACCGCGGGAAGCCCGTGGTCGCCCGGTGACTGCGCGAGTTCGCGCATGCCGACGGACACCGGAAGCATGTCGGCGTCCCGATGCTCCTCCCGGCATTCCCCGGCGACCGCCTGCGCCTGCGCGAGCGAGAGGCATTCCACGGCGACGTCCGCCATGCCTCGCGGCGTCCGCAGCGTCGCCGACCCCCGTTCCACGACGTCGATCACGGTCGTGATGCCGTCGGGCACCTCGCCTCCCGTCTGGGCCAGCCAGACGACCGCATCCGCATCGACCCGTGACCCGCTCGACGCCGCGACGCCGATCCGGAATCCGCTCCGTCGTGCGCGCAGCGCGTGCGGCAGCGACTCGAGTCCCCAGCGCGCGAGATCGTCGCCGACGAGCGAGAGCTGAGCCGCACCGAACCGCAGACACAGCTGCACGACGACGGCCCGGGCCACCGCGGCCGTCAGCGCCTCCGGTCCGCGCAGACAGACGCCCCGCCCGAGCGGTACCGCAAGCGGCGCATCGTGCAGCGTCGCCGACCGCTCCCGGAAGTCGCGCGTGCGTGCATCGTCTCCCCCACCGCAGCGGATGCCGCTCGGCACCCTTCCCCTGCCCACCACGAGCGCACTCGACTCGTCCGGCGGGTGCGCGCCGCGCAGCGGCGGCTGGACGAGGCATGACGCGGCATCAGGATCCTGGAGCCATCGTGCGGCGCGCTCCTCGCGCTGCCGGCGCTCCAGCTCGGCTTCGGCCTCGGCCCATGCCGCTGCGGCCTCCGCAGCGTTCCGGCGCCGGTCCCGGCGTCGGCTCCGCGCCGCGTCGGCGAGAGAAGCGACGAGCATCAGAGGTCCCAGTGCGGCGAAGCAGAGGGCGAACAGAGAACCGGTGACCAGCCAGAGCACCACGCCGGCCGCGACGGGGACGATCGCCGCCATGAACGGCAGAGCGGGCCTCCGCGGCGAAGGCGGCGCAGCAGGGAGCGTGATCGGAAAGGAGTCCATGCACCTCAGTGCACAGCATGGCGCATCCGGAGAGGATGCTGTCCACAGAAGTGGAGCGGTTACTCCGCGGACTCGTCCTCTGTGGAGAGCGAGTCGTCCTCACCGCTCACCTGAACGATGACCAGCGTGACGTTGTCGCGTCCGCCGTTCTCCAGCGCTGCGGCGAGCATCGCATCGACGGCATCAGCGGGGTCGGCGTTCTCGCGCAGGAAGTGCTGGATCCCGTAGTCGGTCAGCTCCTTCGTGAGCCCGTCCGAGCAGATGACGAAGCGATCGCCCGCCCGCACATCGATCGTGAGGTAGTCCGGCGGGGTGAGCTCGCTCGCACCGACGGCACGGGTGATGACGTTGCTGTACGGGTGCCCCTCGGCCTCCTCCGGACTGAGCTTGCCCGCCGTGATGAGCTCCTGCACGACGGAGTGGTCCGTCGTCACCTGCACGAGCCGGTCGTCACGGAGCAGGTAGACGCGGGAGTCGCCGATGTTGAGCGAGACCCACTGCGGCTCGTCCCCCGCGACGTCGAGGAAGACGCCGGTGAGCGTGGTGCCGGTGCCCTCGTCGGTCGTCTCCGGGTGATCGGCGATGTCGGCCACGGCCAGCTCGAGAGCGTTCTCGATCGCAGCCCTGTCGACCTCGCCCGACTCGACGACCGCCTCGAGCCTCGCGACGGTGCTGCGGCTGGCGATCTCTCCCCCGGCATGACCGCCCATGCCGTCGGCGACGATGAACAGCGGGTACTCCGCAAGGAACGCGTCCTGGTTCGTCTCACGACGACGTCCCAGGTCGGTGACGCCGGCCCACGAGAGCAGCAGCGGGCGCTGTGCGATCGTGATGCTGCGCGTCTTCGTCGTCTCAGCCACGTGCTGCCTCCGATGGACCTGCGGCGGATCGGGCGAGCGCAGGATACTCACACATCGTAGTGGAACTCCGGTTCCCGGCTCATACCCGGGCACCCGGGTCTTCGGGCAGCGGGAACAGCCTGTCGATGGTCTCGCGGTCGGCGGCGTCGGGGCGCCAGGCGTCTCCCGCAAGGGCGTTCGCCTCGACCTGGGCCGCCGAGGTGGCGCCGGCGATCACGCTCGAGACGACAGGGTTGGAGAGGAGCCAGCCGAACGACGCCTGCAGCATCGTGATGCCTCGTTCGTCGCAGAACCCGCGGAACTCCTCGATGGCATCCCACGGCGCGTTCTCCCACACGTGGCGACGACTCGACATGATGCGGCTCGATGCGGGGCCGCCTTCCCGGGTGAACTTGCCCGTCAGCAGCCCGTTGTGCAGCGGGAAGAACGGGAAGAACCCGAGCCCGTAGCGCTCCACGGCGGGGAGCACCTCGCGTTCGGCCGCACGAGCGAGCAGCGAGTAGTGGTTCTGAGAGGAGATGAAGCGGCCCGTCGACCGCTCGCGTGCGGTGAACTCCGCCTCGGCGATCTGCCAGCCGGAGAAGTTCGAATGCCCGTAGTAACGGATCTTGCCTTCGCGGACGAGTTCATCGAGGGCATCCGTCGTCTCCGCGATCGGCGTCTCGGGATCGGGCAGGTGCAGCTGGTAGAGGTCGATCCAGTCCGTGCGCAGTCGGCGCAAGGACTCCTCCACTGCTCGGCGGACGTATCGGCGAGAACCACGGCCCGCGGGAAAGGCGTAGCCCATGTCGCGCTCGTGGCCGAACTTCGTCGCGAGCACCACGCGGTCTCGGCGCCCTTCCAGGGCCTCTCCCATCAGGGTTTCGCTGGTGCCGGCGACGGCGCCGTACATGTCCGCCGTGTCGAGCAGCGTGATCCCGTTGGCGATCGCGGCGTCGATGACCTCACGGGTCCCGGTGAGCGTCTCGGTGGCGGTGCCGCTGCGTCCGAAATTGTTGCAGCCGAGGCCCGTTGCCGACACGAGGAGACCGGAGGCGCCCACCCGGCGCTGCGACATGACCATGGTCTCCACGTTAGCGCCCGTACCGTCGCTGTCGGCGCGGCCCACGGCGGGAACGGCACAGGGCCCCCGACCGAAGTCGAGGGCCCTGTGTCAGACGATCAGGCCGGAGGCTGCGTCGGGTCGGACGGCGGCGCAGGCGGAGCTGCCGGCGGCGCGGTCGGAGGTGCCGGCGGAGTGGCCGGAGGAGCTGCCGGCGGTGCCGGCGGCGTGGTGGGCTGCGCCGGAGGCACGGGGGCCCCGGTCGCCGGTGCGGCAGGAGCAGCGGGCGGCGCGTAGCCGGGCTGAGCCGGCGGCGCGTAGCCGGGCTGCGCGGGAGGCGCGTACCCCTGCGGAGCGGGAGGCGCGTAGCCCTGGGGGGCGGCGCCGTAGCCCTGCTGAGGTGCGGCGGCAGCCGGCTGGACGGGGATGCCGTCCCACACCGTGCGGTCTCCGAGGAAGCCGTTGCCTGCCCAGGAGGCCGGCTGGATGTTCGGGTTCCAGCGCGACTTGTCGAACGCGTTGATACCCAGCCAGACGATGCTCAGGAAGACGTAGAGCACGACCCAGACCGCATCCTTCTGCAGCTTGAGGCCGACGCGCCACGCGGCGATCACGGACAGCACGGCCAGCGCGATCGAGAAGACGAAGCCGATCCCGATCCAGCTGAGGAGCGCAGCTCCACCGATGCCGTAGAGCACGAGCCACGGGCTCAGGTCACCGAGCTTGAAGAAGATCATCGTGTTGTAGACGGGCACCCAGGCGCGCCACTTGCCCTGCACTCCGGCCTTCTCGAAGATCTTCATGTAGAAGAGAGAGCCCAGTACATAGCCGGCGATCGCGATCAGGAAGATCACGAAGGAATATGCGAGAAGCAGGCCGGCGTAGCCTGCTCCGTAGTCGTCGTAATCCATGAGACTCACATTCTTTGGTCTCGGGAGACGGCTTTCGCCCCCCGCAAACGAAGCGACCGCCTCGCATTGGACATGGTAGCGGTGCGCATGGGGGCGGGCAACGAACCACGCGGGGAGTTTCATCCCGCGTCACCTGGCGTCATTCGGCGACGACGAGCTCCAGGATGCCGGCATCATCCGTGCCGCGGAGGACGACGTCGCTCTTCTCCGCCCAGCGGCGGAGGCCCCGCAGCGACGTGATGCGCGGTCGGTCCTCGGCCAGCGCACGGACGAGGAGCCCCTTGGACTTCTTGTTGAAGTGGTTGAGCGCCCTACCGTGCTCCGTCACGACGCGCACGTAGGAGGAGGGGACGGATGCCGGCACGGGCCCGAGAGCAACGTACGCCTCGCTCCGCAGGTCGAGCACGAAGGCCGGAGCGGACTCCGCGATGGCAGACGACGTGGCATCCGCCCAGTGGCGCCGGAGGGCCGGGAGGCCGGGAACCGAGGTCCCTGCGGAGAGCCGGTACGTCGGCAGCGCATCTAGGGCCCCGATCGGTCCGAGCGGGGCGCTGTGGATCCACACGTGCTCGCCGAGCCAACGTCGGGATGCCGTCGACAGGGTCGCGGCGTCGAGCGCGTCGAAGAGCACTCCCGTGTAGCGGTCGACCGCCGGCATGGTCGGCGCGGTGCGCAGCGTCCGATTGTGCTCCACGTCACCGGCCTGGCGGTCGCTGAGCTTCAACACCCGACGGGCGGCTTCCTCGTCGGCGGCGAGATCGATCAGCGCGTCGAGCGCGGCGGATCGGTGCGCGTGGAGCTCTGGGAGCGCCAGTGACGAGAGCGCCAGCGGTGCGCCGTCGCCGCCCGGACGCTTGGTCTCCGACGGTGGGAGCAGGATCTTCATGGGACCTCGGGGACAGACACGACCGCCCCGGATCGCCGACGGCTCGAAGAGCGCGGGACGGTCCGGGGCGGACGGGTGGAACAGGACTGCTAGGCGATGAGAGCCGCGTTGCCGGCGACGATGGTCAGGGTGTCGCCCTCCATGGAGAGGAACCCGTCCTGCGCGTTGGCCAGCACCTTGGTGCCGTCGGTCTGGGTGATCCGGACCTGGCCCTCGGCGAGGATGGCCAGCACCGGCTCGTGGCCGGTCATGAAGCCGATCTCGCCCTCGACGGTCTTGGCGACCACGAGGCTCGCCTCTCCCGTCCAGACCTCCGCGTCCGCGGAGACGAGGCTGACGTGCAGAGCCATGGTCAGCCGTTCTCCTTCTGGATCTTCGCCCACTGCTCTTCGACGTCGGAGATGCCACCGACGTTGAAGAAGGCCTGCTCGGCGACGTGGTCGAAGTCACCGCGCGTGATCGCATCGAACGACTCGATGGTCTCCTTCAGCGGGACGGTCGAACCCTCGACACCGGTGAACTTCTTCGCCATGTAGGTGTTCTGCGAGAGGAACTGCTGGATGCGACGTGCACGCGACACGACGATCTTGTCTTCCTCGGAGAGCTCGTCGACACCGAGGATCGCGATGATCTCCTGCAGCTCCTTGTTCTTCTGGAGGATCTGCTTGACGGTGGTCGCGACGCGGTAGTGGTCCTCGCCCAAGTACCGGGGGTCCATGATCCGCGACGTCGAGGTCAGCGGGTCGATGGCCGGGTACAGACCCTTGGACGCGATCTCACGAGAGAGCTCGGTCGTGGCGTCGAGGTGGGCGAAGGTGGTCGCCGGAGCCGGGTCGGTGTAGTCATCGGCCGGCACGTAGATCGCCTGCAGCGAGGTGATCGAGTGACCACGCGTCGAGGTGATGCGCTCCTGGAGCACACCCATCTCGTCGGCGAGGTTCGGCTGGTAGCCCACCGCGGACGGCATACGGCCGAGCAGCGTCGAGACCTCGGAACCGGCCTGCGTGAAGCGGAAGATGTTGTCGATGAAGAGCAGAACGTCCTGCTTCTGCACGTCACGGAAGTACTCCGCCATCGTCAGAGCCGAGAGGGCGACGCGCAGACGCGTTCCCGGCGGCTCGTCCATCTGGCCGAAGACGAGGGCCGTCTTGTCGAAGACACCCGCCTCTTCCATCTCGTGGATCAGGTCGTTGCCCTCACGGGTGCGCTCACCGACACCGGCGAACACCGACACACCACCGTGGTCCTGCGCGACGCGCTGGATCATCTCCTGGATGAGGACGGTCTTGCCGACACCGGCGCCACCGAACAGACCGATCTTTCCACCCAGCACGTACGGCGTGAGGAGGTCGATCGACTTGATGCCGGTCTCGAACATCTGAGTCTTGGACTCGAGCTGGTCGAAGTTCGGCGCCTTGCGGTGGATGGGCCAGCGCTCGGTGACCTCGATGGTCTCACCGGGCTCGCCGTTGAGGACCTCGCCGATCACGTTGAAGACCTTGCCCTTGGTGACGTCACCGACGGGGACCGAGATGGCCTCACCGGTGTCGCGCACCTCCTGGCCGCGGACGATGCCGTCCGTCGGCTTGAGGGCGATGGCGCGCACGAGGTCGTCGCCGAGGTGCTGAGCGACCTCGAGCGTGATCTCGACGGAGGACTCGCCGATCACGATCGTGGTCTTCAGTGCGTTGTAGATGTCGGGGATCGAGTCGTGCGGGAACTCGATGTCGACAACCGGACCGTTGACGCGCGCGACGCGCCCGACGACCGCGGTCGCCGGCTGGTCAGCCGTGGCGGTGGGGGTCATTTTCGTCTCTTTCCTGATGGTCTATTTGCTCGACGAGAGCGCGTCGGCGCCGCCGACGATCTCTGCGATCTGCTGCGTGATCTCCGCCTGACGCGCGTTGTTGCGCAGGCGGGTGTAGTCGGTGATGAGCTTGTCGGCGTTGTCGCTGGCGGACTTCATCGCCTTCTGCGTCGCGGCCTGCTTGGCGGCCGACGACTGCAGGAGTGCGTTGAAGACGCGGCTCTGGATGTACACCGGCAGGATCGCGTCCAGCACGGTCTCGGCATCCGGCTCGAACTCGTACAGCGGGTAGACGGTGTTCCCGGCCTCCGACTCGTCTGCTTCCGAGATCTCCAGCGGAAGCAGGCGCACGGACTCCGGCGACTGCGTCATCATGCTGACGAAACGGTTGTACACGAGGTGGATCTCGTCGACGCCGCCCTCGTCCGCACCGCGGGAGAAGTCCTCGAGCAGCTGCTGCGAGATCTCCTCCGCCGTGTGGAACGACGGGGTGTCGGTGTCGCCGGTCCACTCCGCGGCCGCCGCGATGCGACGGAACTGGAAGTAGCCGACGGCCTTGCGACCGACGAGGTAGAACACCGGCTCCTTGCCCTGCTCGCGCAGGAGCTCCGCCACCTCGAGACCCTCACGGAGGATCTGCGAGTTGAAGGCTCCCGCGAGACCGCGGTCCGACGAGAAGATCACGACCGCGGAGCGGCGGATCGTCTCAGGCTCACGGGTGAGCGGGTGGTCGACGTTCGAGTGCGTCGCGACGGCGGACACGGCCCTCGTCACGGCCCGCGCGAAGGGACTGGACGCCTTGACGCGTGCCATCGCCTTCTGGATGCGCGAAGCCGCGATGAGTTCCATCGCCTTCGTGATCTTCTTGGTCGTCTGAGCAGAAGAGATCTTCTGCTTGTAGACCCTGAGTTGAGCGCCCATGAAATCAGTACCTCACGCGGTTACGCGCGACGACCCTTGACGATCTTCTCCTGGTTGACGTCGTCCGCCTCGGCCGCCGCATGCTCCTCGTGACCGGGAGCGCCGATGGCGTGTCCCTTGCCACCCTGGAACTCCAGGACGAAGGCATCCGTGTGCTTCTCGAGCTCTGCGACCGTGTCGTCGTCGAGGACGTTGGTCTCGCGCAGGGTCTCGAGGACCTTGGTGTTGCGACGCAGGTAGTCCAGGAGCTCGCGCTCGAAGCGGAGGACGTCGGAGACCTCGATCGTGTCGAGCTTGCCCTTCGTTCCGGCCCAGATCGAGACGACCTGCTCCTCGACGGGGTACGGCGAGTACTGCGGCTGCTTGAGCAGCTCGGTCAGACGCGCACCACGCGACAGCTGACGACGCGAAGCCGCATCGAGGTCGGACGCGAACATCGCGAAGGCCTCGAGCGAGCGGTACTGCGCCAGCTCCAGCTTCAGCGTTCCGGAGACCTTCTTGATCGACTTGACCTGCGCGTCGCCACCGACTCGCGAGACCGAGATACCCACGTCGACCGCGGGACGCTGGTTGGCGTTGAAGAGGTCGGACTGCAGGAAGATCTGGCCGTCGGTGATCGAGATCACGTTGGTCGGGATGTACGCCGAGACGTCGTTCGCCTTGGTCTCGATGATCGGGAGACCCGTCATCGATCCGGCGCCGAGCTCGTCGGACAGCTTCGCGCAACGCTCCAGCAGACGGGAGTGCAGGTAGAAGACGTCACCCGGGTAGGCCTCGCGGCCCGGCGGGCGACGCAGGAGGAGCGAGACGGCACGGTAGGCCTCGGCCTGCTTCGACAGGTCGTCGAAGATGATGAGGACGTGCTTGCCGCCGTACATCCAGTGCTGGCCGATCGCGGAACCCGTGTAGGGGGCGAGGTACTTGAAGCCGGCGGGGTCGGATGCCGGAGCCGCCACGATCGTGGTGTACTCCAGGGCGCCGGCCTCTTCGAGCGCGCCCTTCACCGAGGCGATGGTCGAGCCCTTCTGGCCGATGGCGACGTAGATGCAGCGGACCTGCTTGTTGACGTCGCCCGACTCCCAGTTGGCCTTCTGGTTGATGATCGTGTCGATCGCGATGGCCGTCTTGCCGGTCTGGCGGTCGCCGATGATCAGCTGGCGCTGACCGCGGCCGACGGGGATCATCGCGTCGATGGCCTTGATGCCGGTCTGCATCGGCTCGTGGACCGACTTGCGCTGCATGACGCCGGGCGCCTGCAGCTCGAGCTCGCGGACCGCTTCGGTGGCGACCGGGCCGAGGCCGTCGATCGGGTTGCCGAGCGGGTCGACCACGCGGCCGAGGTAGCCGTCGCCGACGGGGACCGAGAGGACCTCTCCGGTGCGGGTGACCTCCTGGCCGGCCTCGACGCCGGTGAACTCACCGAGGACGACGACACCGATCTGGTGCTCGTCCAGGTTGAGCGCGAGACCCTTGGTGCCGTCTGCGAAGGTCACGAGCTCGTTGGCCATGACGCCGGGCAGGCCCTCGACGTGCGCGATTCCATCCGCGGCGTCGATGACGGTGCCGACCTCGGTCGCCGCGGCCCCGGTGGGCTCGTAGGCGGCGGCGAAGTCCTTCAGCGCGTCACGGATGACGTCGGGGCTGATCGATAGTTCTGCCATTGTCTTCCCTTTGTATCTGGGTGCGCGGTTCCCCGCGCGAAGTCGTGTTAGCCCGCGAGCTTCTGGCGAAGGTCTGCGAGTCGAGCGGAGATGCTGCCGTCGATGACGTCATCGGCGATCTGCACGCGCAGGCCTCCGACGACGGCAGGGTCGATGACGACGTTGAGCGAGACCGTGCCGTCGTAGCGGCGCGAGAGCGCGTCGCTGAGACGGGTGCGCTGCGCCTCGCTGAGCTCGGACGCACTGTGGACCGTCGCCACGACTCGACCGTGCTGGCTCGAGACGATGCGCGTGGCGCGGCTGAGCAGCTGGCGCACACGCCGCTCGCGCGGCTGGCGCACGAGCGAGGAGACGATCAGCGTGGCGGGAGCGCTGTAGCCGCCGTCGGCGAGCAGTCGCTCCACGAGAGCGCCCTTGGCTTCCTCTCCCCCGAGGCGGCTGCCCAGGGCGAGCTCGAGCTCGGCGTTGGCGGCGATCACGCGGGAGAACCCGAAGATCTCCCCCTCGAGATCGGCGCCCGGCTCCGCGATCGACGCGGCGCGGATCGCGAGCTCCTCGATGCCGTCCACCAGCTCGGAGGCGTTCGACCAGCGCTCGGCGACGACGGTCTTCAGGACGCTCTGCGCGTCTGCGGAGAATCCGCCGAAGACCGCCGTGACGACGTTCTGTCGCGCCTCGGCCGGAGCCGAGGGATCAGCGAGCGCGCCGCTCAGCTGGGACGACTCGCTCACGGCACGCCCGGCAGCGAAGAGCTCCCGTGCGGTGTCGAGAGTGACGCCCTTCGCTGCGGCAAGCGTCTCGATGGATGCCGCGAGTGCCTGAGTGGTCGCGCTGCCCATTACTGAGCCGCCTTCTCGGATGCCTCGAGGTCGGCGAGGAAGCGATCGACGACTGCCGTGGCGCGTGCATCGTCGGAGAGGGTCTCTCCGACCACACCGCCGGCGAGGTCGAGGGCCAGCGAGCCCACCTCGCTGCGCAGCGAGACGAGAGCGGTCTGACGCTCGGCCTCGATCTGCGTGTGCGCGGTCGCGGTGATGCGTGCAGCCTCGCTGGACGCCGCATCCTTGGCCTCGGCGACGATCTTCTTGCCGTCCTCACGGGCGGCCTCACGGATCTCACCGGCCTCGGTGCGTGCCTCCGCCAGCTGGCGGGTGTACTCCTCGAGAGCTGCTTCGGCCTTCTTCTGCGCCTCGTCAGCCTTCGCCATGTTGCCCTCGATGGCCGCCGAACGCTCGTCGAGCATCTTCTTCAGCCGGGGAAGGGCGTACAACCACACGACGAGGAGGATGATGAAGAACCACAGCGCCGACCAGATGATGTCGTACAACGCCGGGATCAGCGGGTTGTTGACCGCCTCACCCTCAGCTGCGAGGTTCGTGACAAGAGCGTTGAGCATCCTGTCTCCTTCAGAAGTCGGTAGGGATTACGGGAAGGGGATGAATCCGACGGCGATGCCGACGAATGCGAGAGCCTCGGTGAAGGCGATACCGATCCACATGAGGACCTGAAGGCGACCGGCCAGCTCGGGCTGACGAGCGACGCCCTCGATGGTCTTGCCGACGACGATACCCACGCCGATGGCCGGGCCGATGGCTGCGAGGCCGTAGCCGACCGCCGCGAGGTGGCCGTTGATTTCAGCGAGAACCGTAGTTGCGTCCACGGGTTTTTCCTTTCGTTGGGTGGGAGGGCTGATGCCCGCCCGCTCAGAGTCTGTTGCTCAGTGCTCTTCTGCGACCGCGAGCTGGATGTAGACCGCGGTGAGGACGGTGAAGACGTAGGCCTGCAGGACGGCGACCAGGATCTCGAAGATCGTGAAGGCGCCGCCGAAGGCGAGGGTTCCGATGCCGAGGAAAGCCCAGCCGCCACCTGCGGTGAAGAAGAAGAACTGGGTAGCCGCGAAGCAGAGGACCAGGATCATGTGGCCGACGACCATGTTCATCAGCAGTCGCAGGGTGAGCGTCACCGGGCGGATGATGAAGGTCGAGAGCAGCTCGATCGGGGTGACGATGATGTACACCGGCCACGGGACGCCGGCCGGGAACAGCGCGTTCTTGAAGAACTTGCCCGGGCTCTTCTTGATGCCCGCGTAGATGAAGGTGACGTAGCTGACGAGCGCGAGCACGAGGGGAACCGCGATGATGCTGGTTCCGGCGATGTTCAGACCCGGGATGATGCCCGTGATGTTCATGAACAGCACCATGAAGAAGATCGTGGTGAGGATCGGCAGGAAGCGGTCGCCGTCCTTGCGTCCGAGCAGGTCGTGCGCGATGTTGCCGCGGACGAGCCCGAGACCCATCTCGACGAGGCTCTGGAAGCGGCCGGGCACCACCGTCATGCGGCGGGTGCCGAGCCAGAGGATGAGAACCACGGCGATCACCGAGAGGAACTGCACCAGGTGGATGCGGTGCACCGGGATGACACCGAACGCGTTGAAGAGGATCTCCGGGAAGAACTCATCGATCGACGGGCCGTGGAACTCGCCGTCAGTGGCGAGCTTAGGGATCAGGGTCGCAGCAAGATTAAACAGCGCGGGCTCCAGCTTCGGGGCACCGGTCTAAACCGGGGCGACGATGGTCGGTGTGCAATCAGCGCAAGCGCTCGCGGGCGAGCGGCGGGCACTCCTCAACACTATCAGAATCTGAGGATGCCCTAAGACCGGGGGCCGACCTCGGACGATCCCTCTTCGGGCCGATTCGCCGACCCGGGCGCGACGTCCTCCGGCACCTCGGTCGGCAGCGTCGTGTCGCTGACGTTCGGCAGCCGCATGCGCGTGAGCACGATGACGTCGATCACGAGCGACATGATCACTCCGGCGACGATCGAGAGGAAGAACACCATCGGGTGCAGCCACGGCTGACCGGCCAGCAGGATCATCACCACGACGAAGACGCCGAGCTTGAGCAGCCAGCCGCCGAGCACGATGGCGAAGAAGAACTGCACGTAGAGCGGGTCGCCGTACCAGCGGTTGGCGACGAGGATGCTGATGCCCGTGATGGCGAGGAACAGGGCGGAGAGGAGCACGCCGAGAAGGCCGCTCACGAGCCCCTCCCCCTGGGCGACGAGGAATCCGACACCGCCGGCGACGATCGCGAGCACCGCGGTCGCCACCGCCGACCAGATGAGGGTTCGACGCAGGATCGGGGTGCTGGATACGGGGCTGGGGCTCATCAGGACTCCACGGGTGTCGGATCGGGTGCAACCCCCGCCGGGCGCTTCCTGCGGCGGGTAGGACTCAGGGTGATGACGAGGCAGGCCGCGATGCCCACGATGCCGAAGCCGACGCCGGGCAGGTACTGGCCGGGCCAGTCCTCCCTCGCGCCGACGTACATGAGCAGGACGGCGAGCGAGATGACCGCCGTCCATGCGTAGAAGATGAGGACCGCGTCCCGGTCGCGATGTCCGAGGTCGAGCATCCGGTGGTGCAGGTGCTTGCGGTCCGGCGAGAACGGCGACTTGCCGGCGTTCATGCGGCGGAGCACCGCCAGACCGAAGTCGAGGAGCGGCAGGAGGACGACCAGGAGCGGCAGAAGGATCGGGATGAACGCACCGAGCAGCTGCGAGCGACCGAGGCGCTCCGGGTCGAGGGCCGAGGGATCCATCTGCCCTGTGAGCGCGATCGCGGACGTCGACATCAGCAGCCCGAGCACCAGTGCGCCGGAGTCGCCCATGAACAGCTTCGCCGGGCTCCAGTTGAGCGGGAGGAAGCCCAGGCACGCGCCGATGAGCACGGCGGCGATGAACGTCGAGAGGTTGAAGTAGCTGGAGGCACCGGAGTCGCGCGTGAAGATGTACGAGTACGCGAAGAAGACGCCGTTGGAGATGAGGCACACGCCCGCGACGAGACCGTCGAGGCCGTCGATGAAGTTGACGGCGTTCATGACGATCACGATCGCGAACATCGTCATCGTGATGCTGACCCAGCTCGAGAAGACGATGAGGTCGCCGAACGGGAGCGACAGGATCTGCAGGCCGCCGCCGACCGTGATGATCCCGGCGGCGAGGAACTGCGCGCCCAGCTTGATCATCCAGTCCAGGTCCCAGAGGTCGTCGACCACGCCGATGACGGCGATCAGGAAGGAGGCGCCGAGGATCGACCACATGGTCGTCGGCGGGATCCAGATGCTCTGGAAGAAGGGGTTGGCCGCCGAGAACGCGAAGGCGGCGGCGATGCCGAGGAAGATGGCGACGCCGCCGAGACGCGGGGTGGGCGTCGTGTGCACGTCACGATCGCGGATGCCGGGATAGAGCTTGAAGCGCAGGCTCAGCCGCCAGACCGCCCAGGTCAGCCCGAAGGTGATGACGGCGGTGATGACGATCGTGAAGAGGTACTGCTTCACGGGTTCCCGTCCTGCTCCTCCGTGTGCTCCTCGTGCGGGTGGTCCTCGTGCGACTCCTGCGCGCCGTCGGACTCGAGCAGATCGCCGAGCACCTCGGCCAGCTGCTCCCGCGTGACGACGCCGTGGCGGAGGATGCGCACGACCCCCGGCTCGTCGTCCCCGCGCCGGACGAGCGAGGTCGCGTCGACGATCGTCGAGGCGATGCCGTTCTTGCTCATGCCGTCGGCGAGGTACACCGCGACGCTGTCGCCCAGCATCTTCTCCGCGTCGAGAGCCGAGATCGCGGCATCCTCGCCCGTGAGGTTCGCGCTGGAGACGGCGAGCGGGCCGGTCTCGGCGAGCAGCTCGAGCGCCACGTGGCCCTCCGGCATGCGCACGGCGACGGTCCCGAGGGTCTCCCCCAGGTCCCAGACCAGAGACGGCTGCGCCGGGAGCACGATCGTGAGACCGCCGGGCCAGAACGCGTCGACGAGACGCTGCACGGGCTCCGGCACCGACTCGGCCAGTGCCGCGAGGGTGTCCTTCGAGCCGATCAGCACGGGCGGCGGCTGGTTGCGACCGCGACCCTTGGCGTCGAGAAGACGCTGCACGGCGGTCGGCGAGAAGGCGTCGGCGGCGACGCCGTACACGGTGTCTGTGGGCATGACGATGAGTTCGCCGCGGCCGATCGCCTGGCGTGCGTTGCGCATTCCGGCGAGCAGCTGCGCCTCGTCGCGGCAGTCGAAGATGGTTGACATGACGGTTCGATTCTATGCGGGACGGATGCGGCGGAAGCTCGACGTGAGCTGATCAGGGCCGGAGAGCGGTCGTCGTGCGGTCGCGCAGCGTCAGGTCGCGGTGCGTGGCGGCGGCGCGCCAGCCGTCGGCGGTGAGCAGATCGCGGATCGATCCGCCCTGCAGCTCGCCGTGCTCGATGACGAGCAGGCCGCCGGGGCGGAGCAGTCGAAGCGCCCTGGTGCTGAGCACGCGCACGATGTCGAGCCCGTCCTCGCCCCCGTACAGCGCCATGGCGGGGTCGAACAGACGGACCTCCGGATCGCGCGGGATCGCCGCGTCGGGGACGTAGGGCGGGTTGGAGATGACGACGGATGCCGTGCCGTCGAGCTCCGGGAAAGCCTCGCCGAGGTCGGAGAGGACGAGCGTCAGGTTCTCGACCCCTGCCGAGTTCCGGCTCGCCCACGCGTGCGCGTCCGGGGAGAGCTCCGCCGCGAAGACGCGGGCGTGCGGGACCTCGGTCGCCATGGCCAGGGCGATCGCTCCGCTCCCCGTGCCGAGATCGACGCCGATCGGCGCGGGCTCCGGCGCGCTCAGCAGCGCGTCGATCGCGTACTGCACGACCGTCTCGGTCTCGGGTCGCGGTACGAAGACGCCGGGGCCGACCGCGAGTTCGAGGTGCCGGAAGGGTGCGGTGCCGGTGATGTGCTGCAGCGGCTCGCGGGCCGACCGCCGGGTCACGAGTTCGTCGAGGGCGGCGGAGGCATCGTCGGACGCCCGGTCACCGCGGACGATCGCCGCCTGCACCTCGCCGCGGCGCTGGCCCAGCACGTGTCCGGCGAGCAGCTCGGCATCGACCAGCGGATCCGGCACACCGGCGTCGGCGAGGCGCTGGGCGGCGGCGCGCACGAGGGCGGCGAGCGAGTTCTCAGGCATGGCTTCCAGCGTAGAGTGCAAGCGTCCGTCACATTTCCGGCCCCCGCAGTCCGCTCACCTAGGCTGGTGCGCAGCGACCCGCTCAGGAAAGGTTCCTCATGCCCGGTATTCACTCCGACATCACGACCGCGTTCGGCAACACCCCGCTCGTCCGCCTGAACAGGGTCGCCGAGGGCGTCGGCGCCACAGTGCTGGCCAAGCTCGAGTTCTACAACCCGGCTTCCAGCGTCAAGGACCGCCTCGGCATCGCCATCGTCGACGCCGCCGAGGCATCGGGCGAGCTGAAGCCGGGCGGCACGATCGTCGAGGCGACCAGCGGCAACACGGGCATCGCGCTCGCCATGGTCGGCGCGGCTCGCGGCTACAAGGTCATCCTCACGATGCCGGCGTCCATGTCGAAGGAGCGGCGCATGCTGCTCAAGGCGTTCGGTGCCGAGCTCGTCCTGACAGACCCGACCAAGGGCATGACCCAGGCGATCGCCGAGTCCGAGGAGATCGCCGCGAAGACGCCGGGTGCGGTGCTGGCGAAGCAGTTCGCGAACGAGGCGAACCCCGCGATCCACCGCAAGACCACGGCAGAGGAGATCCTCCGCGACACCGACGGCAAGGTCGACTACTTCGTCGCCGGCATCGGCACCGGCGGAACGATCACGGGTGTCGGACAGGTGCTGAAGGAGCGCATCCCCGGCGTCAAGATCGTCGCCGTGGAGCCCAAGGACTCCCCCATCCTCACCGAGGGCCACCCCGGCCCGCACAAGATCCAGGGCATCGGACCCAACTTCGTGCCCCCGATCCTCGACCGCGACGTGCTCGACGAGGTCATCGACGTCACGTTCGACGACGCGATCCGCCTCGCCCGTGAGACCGCGGCCAAGGACGGCATCCTCGTCGGCATGTCGAGCGGTGCCGCGATCTGGGCGGCGCTCGAGATCGCCAAGCGCCCCGAGGCCGCGGGCAAGAACATCGTCGTGATCATCCCCTCGTTCGGCGAGCGGTACCTGTCGACGGCGCTGTACGAGCACCTCCGCGAAGAGTGAGCGCGTCGATCTGGGCTCGCGTCCGCGAGGACATCGCGGCCGCGCGCCTGCGGGATCCCGCTGCACGCAGCGCGGTCGAGGTCGCTCTGCTGTACCCGGGGCTGCACGCCATCTGGGCGCACCGCATCTCGCATGCGCTGTGGCGGCGCCGGCTCCGGCTGCTCGCCCGTGCCGGGTCGCAGCTGTCGCGCTGGCTCACCGGGGTCGAGATCCATCCCGGTGCGACGATCGGTCGGCGCTTCTTCATCGACCACGGCATGGGCGTGGTCATCGGCGAGACGGCCGAGATCGGCGATGACGTGATGCTGTATCACGGCGTGACCCTCGGCGGTCGCACGCGCGACGCCGGGAAGCGGCATCCGACGCTGGGTGACGGTGTCGCCGTCGGCGCCGGCGCGAAGATCCTGGGACCGGTGACGATCGGCGCCGGGTCCGTGGTCGGCGCGAACGCCGTGGTGACGCGGGATGCTCCTGCCGACAGCATCCTGGTCGGCGTGCCTGCCAAGCCACGGCATCGCACGATCGGCGAGGACACGCGAGCGCTGCTCACCGCGCCCGACTACTCCATCTGAGCGACGCCGCCGCTACCGGCGGCGGGAGTCCTTCGCCTCGACCTTGCGCTTGAGGAAGATCAGCGGCAGCAGCACGCTGCCGAGCGCGGTGATCAGCCAGACGATGACCGAGCCGAGCAGCCAGCCGGTGAGGTCGACGATGCGCAACCCGCCGATGGGGAGCAGCACCACGACGATGAGGGAGATCAGGGTCGAGAAGATCCCGATGCCGCCCATCAGCACCGGCGCGTAGCGGTCGGCGAGCTTGCTCACCCACGGCGCGAGCACGCTCTGCAGGATTGCGAAGATCAGGATGCAGATGACGAAGCCCCACCATTTGTCCCACTGGATCTGGAAGCCCTCGAGGAGCGCGTCGGCGACGATGAGGCCGAGGCCGGCGGACACGACGTACATCAGACCGCGGAACAGAAGTGTGATCACGGGCCGAGCCTAGCGCTCGGCGGAGGCAGACGTCAGGAGTCGCCGCCGACGGCGGCCAGACGCGCTTCCTCGTCGGCCGAGATGGCGCTCTCGATGATCGGGTCGAGCGCGCCGTCCATGACCTGGTCGAGGTTGTAGGCCTTGAACCCGGTGCGGTGATCCGCGATGCGGTTCTCCGGGAAGTTGTAGGTGCGGATGCGCTCGGAGCGATCCATGCCGCGGATCTGCGACCTGCGGGCGTCGGATGCCGCGGCATCCAGCTCTTCCTGCTGCCGGGCGAGGAGTCGCGCGCGCAGCACGCGCATGCCGGCCTCGCGGTTCTGCAGCTGCGACTTCTCGTTCTGCATCGAGACGACGATCCCGGTCGGCACGTGCGTGATGCGGACGGCCGAGTCGGTGGTGTTGACGGACTGCCCGCCGGGGCCCGACGACCGGAAGACGTCGATCTTGAGGTCGTTCTGATCGATCTGGATCTCCTCGGGCTCATCCACCTCGGGGAAGACCAGCACACCGGTCGTCGATGTGTGGATACGGCCCTGCGACTCGGTCGCCGGCACGCGCTGCACCCGATGCACGCCGCCCTCGTACTTCAAGTGTGCCCAGACGCCCTGCGCAGGGTCGGTCGAGGAGCCCTTGATCGCGACCTGGACGTCCTTGTAGCCGCCGAGATCGGACTCGTTCCGCTCCAGGAGCTCGGTCTTCCACCCCTTGGACGCGGCGTACTGCACGTACATGCGCAGCAGATCGGCGGCGAACAGCGCCGACTCGGCGCCACCCTCCCCCGCCTTGATCTCCATGATCACGTCACGGGCGTCGTCGGGGTCGCGCGGGATCAGCAGACGCCGCAGTCGCTCCTGCGAGGACTGCAGCTCCTCCTCCATCGCCGGGATCTCGGCCGCGATCGACTCGTCCTCACGGGCGAACTCGCGCGCGGTCTCGAGGTCGTCGGTCGCAGCGACCCAGGCCTCGTAGGCGGCGACGATGCGCGACAACTCGGCGTAGCGGCGGTTGACGCGCTTCGCCCGACCGGCATCGGCGTGCACCGCCGGGTCGGAGAGCTCCTCCTGGACCCGGCGATGCTCGTCGATCAGAGTCTGTACGGACTCGAACACGGAACGGCCGCTCAGCGGATGTTGTTGTCGTGCCCGTGCGCGCCCGAGGAGAGCGCGGGGATCGACTTCTGCATCTGCACGAGGAACTCGACGTTGGAGTTCGTCTCCTTGAGCTTGCCGAGCACGACCTCGAGAGCCTGCTGCTGGTCGAGGCCGGCGAGGGCGCGACGCAGCTTCCAGGTGATCTTGACCTCGTCGGCCGAGAGCAGCATCTCCTCGCGACGGGTGCTCGACGCGTTCACGTCGACCGCCGGGAAGATGCGCTTGTCGGCGAGAGCGCGCGACAGGCGCAGCTCGCTGTTGCCGGTGCCCTTGAACTCCTCGAAGATGACCTCGTCCATCTTGGAACCGGTCTCGACGAGCGCCGTGGCGAGGATCGTGAGCGATCCGCCGTTCTCGATGTTGCGCGCCGCGCCGAAGAAGCGCTTGGGCGGGTACAGCGCCGAGGCGTCGACACCGCCGGTCAGCACGCGACCGGATGCCGGAGCCGCGAGGTTGTACGCGCGGCCGAGGCGGGTGATCGAGTCGAGCAGCACGACGACGTCGCGGCCCAGCTCGACGAGGCGCTTGGCGCGCTCGATCGCGAGCTCGGCGACCGTGGTGTGGTCTTCGGCCGGACGGTCGAAGGTCGAGGCGATGACCTCGCCCTTCACGGTGCGCTCCATGTCGGTGACCTCTTCGGGGCGCTCGTCGACGAGCACGACCATGAGGTGGACCTCCGGGTTGTTCTGCGCGATCGCGTTCGCGATCTGCTGCAGCACGATGGTCTTGCCGGCCTTCGGCGGGGCGACGATGAGTCCGCGCTGCCCCTTGCCGATCGGGGCGACCAGATCGATGATGCGCTGCGTCAGCTTCTCGGGGGCCGTCTCCAGGCGCAGACGCTCCTGGGGGTACAGCGGGGTGAGCTTGCCGAAGTCGACGCGGGTGGCCGCGTCGTCGATCGACAGGCCGTTGATCGAGTCGACCTTGACCAGGGCGTTGTACTTCTGACGGCCCTGCTGCTCGCCCTCACGGGGCTGCTTGATCGAGCCGACGACCGCGTCGCCCTTGCGGAGGTTGTACTTCTTGACCTGTCCGAGCGACACGTAGACGTCGCTGGGACCGGCGAGGTAGCCGGTCGTGCGCACGAAGGCGTAGTTGTCGAGCACGTCGAGGATGCCGGCGATCGGGATCAGGACGTCGTCCTCGCCGATCTCGGTGTCGAACTCGTCGGTGGGCTCTCCGCCGCGGCGCTTGTTGCGCTGACGGTTGCGGTTGTTCCCGCCCGGCTGATCGTCTGCGGCGCCCGCGGCGGCCTGAGGCTGCTGCTGGTCCTGCGCGGCACCGTTCTGACCGCGACCACGGTTGCGGCTGCGGTTGCGGTTGCGGCCACGGCCGCCCTGTTCGTCGCCCCCGTCGGAGTCGGAGGAGGCGTCGTTGTTCTGCGCGTCGGCGTTCTGCGCGTTGCCGTTCTGGCCGTCATCGCTCTGGGCATTGCCGTTCTGGCTGCCGCCGCGCGCGTTGCTGTTGCGCGAGTTGCGCTTGGGGGCGGACTCGTTCTGTCCGCCGTCGTCCTGGCCGGACTCGGCGGGCGCGGAATCGGCGGCGGGCTCGGAGGCCGGGGTCTCGGCGTCAGCCGCCGGCTTCTGCGCGCCGCGGCGACCGCGACCCGTGGTCTTCGGGGCGGCCTCGGCCGGCGCCTCGGCGGCGGCAGGAGCCTCGGCCGGCGCCGCGGCGGCATCCGCGGCAGGAGCGTCGGCGTCTGCCTTCTTCGCACGGGTGCGGCGGGGAGCCTTCGCCTTGGGGGCGGCCTCCGCGCTCTCGGCGCCGTCGCCGGAGGGAGCCGCCTGCGGCTCGGCGGCCGCGGGCGCGGCATCCGTCTTCTCGGCGGCCTTCTCGGCCTTCGCCGCCGCTGTCGCGGTGGTGGCGCGACGCGGTGCGCGCTTGCGCGCCGGCGCCTTCTCGGTGTCGGCAGCGGCCGCAGGGGCATCGGCGACGGACGTCGTCTGATCGTTCTGGGTCTCGGAGAGGTTCTCCACGAGTACTCCCTTATATGTCATGGGAAATGAGCGTTGAACGCGCACAACGGGTGCTGCGCGCGATCGCACGGGCTGACGCTCGGCGCCAGCCGGCCTCGGCAGGGAGTTCTCGGAAGAAATCTGCCTCAGGGGTTTGCGTGCGGGTCTTGCAAGATTTGCAATGGGGCCAGATTCACGAAACTACGTGGAGCCCTCCGCTCGCCCCCACTGTACCACCACGGACGTCGACGGCGAGCAGGAGCGCCTCCCACGGGGTGTCGGTGACGCGATCCGCGAGATCGACGGCGTCCTGACGGCTGCCGGGACCGTCGGCGAGCACGAGCACGCTCGGTCCGGCGCCGGACACCACGGCGGCGAAGCCCTCGGCGCGGAGCGCCTGCACGAGCCGCTGCGTCTCGGGCATCGCCTCGGCGCGATAGTCCTGGTGGAGACGGTCGGCCGTGGCGTCGAACAGCAGCTCGGGGCTCTGCATCAGCGCGGCGATCAGCAGCGCCGAGCGCGAGACGTTGAACACCGCATCGGCCGTGGAGACCTGGGGCGGCTGCAGGGATCGCGCCTGCGAGGTCGACATCGTGTACGCCGGGACGAGCACGAGCGGAGAGACACCTCGGTGCACGAGGAGCTTCTTGTGCTGCGGGCCGCGCTCCCCCACCCAGGCGATCGTCAGTCCGCCGAAGAGTGCGGGGGCGACGTTGTCCGGGTGGCCCTCGAGCTCGGTGGCGAGACGCAGCAGGTCGGCGTCGTCGATCTCGACGTCGCCCTCCAGCAGCCCCTTCGCGGCGAGCACGCCGGCGGCGACGGCCGCGCCGGAGGACCCGAGACCGCGGCCGTGCGGCACGCCGTTCTCGGCCGCGATCCGCAGCCCGGGAAACGGACGGCCGACGTCCGCGAAGACATAGGCGATGGTGCGCACGATCAGGTTCGACGAGTCGCGCGGGATCTCCTCCGCACCGGAGCCGGTGACCTCGATCTCGAGCTGACCGGCGGGAAGCGCGGTGACCTGGAGCGTGTCGTAGATGCTGAGCGCCAGCCCCAGGGTGTCGAATCCCGGGCCGAGGTTCGCGCTCGTGGCGGGAACCGTCACCTCGACGGTGCGCCCCTCGACGGGCTGGGAGTCGGCCGCCACCGTCACTCGCCTTCCACGCGGAGCACGGAGATGACGCGCTCCACGACGGCGCTGCCGGCGAGGGCGTCGACGGTCGCGCTGAGCGCCTGCTCGGTCGCGCGGTGCGTGCCGATGATCAGTCGTGCGGTCGGCTCATCCTCGCCCTCCACCGTCTGCACGACGGTCGCCACGGAGACGCCCCCGTCGCTGAGCGTGCCGGCGACCGTGGCGAGCACGCCCGGTGCATCCGCGACCTCGAGCGTGATCTGATACCGGGTGGTCACGTGGCCGATAGGGACGACAGGGAGGTTGGCCCTGGTGGACTCGCCGACGCCGACACCGCCCGCGATGTGGCGGCGGGCGGCGGAGACGACGTCGCCGAGAACAGCGGATGCCGTCTGCACCCCGCCCGCGCCGGCGCCGTAGAACATGAGGGAGCCGGCGGCCTCGGCCTCGACGAACACCGCGTTGTTCGCGCCGTGGACGGATGCCAGCGGGTGCGTGGCGGGAACGAGCGCCGGGTAGACGCGCACCGAGATCGACTCCGCACCGTTCGCCTCGAGCCGCTCGCACACGGCGAGCAGCTTGATCACGAAGCCGGCGGCACGCGCCTCCTCGATCATCGAGGCCGTGACCGAGGTGATGCCCTCGCGGTAGACGGCGTCGAGCGGCACGGCCGTGTGGAAGGCGAGGCTGGCGAGGATCGCCGCCTTCTGCGCGGCGTCGTATCCTTCGACATCGGCCGTCGGGTCGGCCTCCGCGTAGCCCAGGCGCTGGGCGTCGGCGAGCACATCGCCGAAGTCGGCGCCCTCGGTGTCCATCCGGTCGAGGATGTAGTTCGTCGTGCCGTTCACGATCCCCATGATCCGCACGACGCGGTCGCCGGCCAGCGAATCGCGGAGCGGGCGGATGATCGGGATGGCGCCCGCGGCTGCCGCCTCGTAGTAGACGGAGGCGCCGACACGGTCCGCGGCCTCGAAGAGCTCGGGACCGTGCGTCGCGAGCAGCGCCTTGTTGGCGGTCACGACGTCGGCGCCGGATCCGATCGCCTGCAGGATGTTCGTGCGAGCGGGCTCGATGCCGCCGATCAGCTCGATCACGATGTCGGACCCGAGGATGAGCGTCTCGGCGTCGGTCGTGAAGAGCTCCTTCGGCAGGTCGGCGTCACGCGGTGCGTCGACGTCGCGGACGGCGATGCCCGCGAGCTCGAGCTCGGCCCCGGCCCGGTCGGCCAGTTCGTCGCCATGGCGCAGCAGGAGAGCCGCGACCTGCGAGCCGACCGCTCCCGCGCCCAGCAGCGCCACACGAAGTCGTCGGTAGTCAGTCATGGTTGCTCCTTCGGAAGCTTCGGAGGTGGGTCATCTGTCTCCCTCGGGGGCGTGCGCCCCGTCGATGCCCGCGTCCCGGGCCAGCAGGTCGTCGATGGTCTCACCGCGGACGATGACCCTCGACCGACCGTCGCGCACGGCGACGACCGGCGGACGCGGAACATGGTTGTAGTTGCTCGACAGCGAGGCGCAGTACGCGCCCGTCGCGGGAACCGCGAGCAGATCGCCCGGCACGAGATCGGCCGGGAGGTATTCGTGATCGACGACGATGTCGCCGGATTCGCAGTGCTTGCCGACGACGCGGCTGAGCTGAGGCTCTCCCCCGCCGATGCGCGAGGCGAGGCGTGCCGAGAACTGGGCGCCGTACAGCGCGGTGCGGGCGTTGTCGCTCATGCCGCCGTCGACGCTGACATACCGGCGGACCGCGCCGGATTCCACCGTCACGTCCTTCGTCGTGCCGACCTCGTACAGGGTCACGCCGGCGGTGCCGACGATCGCACGCCCCGGCTCGAAGGACAGGGCGGGCACCGGGATGCCGCGCGCGGCGCAGCCCTCGGCGACCGCGGAGACGATCTCACCGGCGAGGACCTCGATCGGCGTCGGATCGTCGACGCGGGTGTAGGCGATTCCGAATCCGCCACCGAGGTTCAGCTGCGGCACCGGACCGCCCTCCAGGAGTGCGGCGTGCAGCTCGAGGACGCGGGACGCCGACTCGCGGAAGCCCGCGACCCCGAAGATCTGGGAGCCGATGTGACAGTGCAATCCCGCGAAGTCGAGCCCGGGGAGCTCCCGGATGCGGGCGACCGCGTGCGCGGCCTCGGCGAGCGGGAATCCGAACTTCTGGTCCTCGTGGGCCGTGGCGAGGAACTCGTGGGTCTCGGCATGGACTCCGCTGATGACGCGCACCAGCACGCGCTGGACCGCACCGGTTCGCGCGGTGATCGCCGCGAGACGCTCGATCTCGATCGCACTGTCGACGATGACGGTGCCGACGCCGGCGATCACGGCGCGCTCGAGTTCGGCGGTCGACTTGTTGTTGCCGTGGAAGCCGAGCGACGCCGGGGACACGCCCGCGGCGAGCGCCACCTCGAGCTCTCCTCCGGTGCACACGTCGACACGCAGTCCTTCGTCGACGACCCAGCGCGCGACGGTCGTGGAGAGGAAGGCCTTGCCTGCGTAGTAGACCTGCGCCGTCGTGCCGTTGTCGGCCGCCGCCTGGTCGAAGGCGGTCCGGAAGGCCCTGGCGCGGCCGCGGACCTCGTCCTCGTCGAGCACGAGCACAGGGGTGCCGTAGGTACGGGCGAGGTCTGCCGCGCTCACGCCGGCGATGTCGAGGACGCCGTCGGCGTCGCGCACCGCGGAGGCCGGCCACACTCCGCTCGCGAGGTCGTTCGCGTCATCGGGGACGACGAGCCATTCCGGGGCGAGCGAATCGGCAGGGGGAAGCACTGAGCACCAATCGTGGAACGGAGCGCGTCGCTGAATACGCACATCGAGGTTGACCCGATTCTAGGGCACCGCCCCGGAGCGCCTTGTCACGGTGACGCCCGGCGTCAAGCCCCTCCGGCTGTTTCACACGGGCTCATAGGGTGGGGGCGTGATGAACACCGAATCGCCCTCTGAGACCGCTGATCGCCCTGGCCTCGTCGCGCGCGTCACCGGGCCCCTGATCGCCTGGGCGCTGCGGAGGCGCCTCGTGCGGGCCGCGCTGCTGTACACCGAGCGTCGCGGACCGATGCTCGCCGACAGCGTCACCTACCGCGCGCTGTTCAGCGTCTTCGCGGGAGTCCTCCTCGGCTTCTCGATCGCGGCCCTGTGGCTGGCGGGCAATCCCGAGGCGTGGCGGGCGATCATCGACTCGGTCCAGTCGGTGGTACCGGGGCTCATCGGCGACGACGGCGTGATCGATCCGAAGGATCTGCAGAAGCCGGCATCCCTGTCCGTCGCGGGCATCGTGTCGCTCGTCGCGCTCATCGGAGCTGCCCTCGGCGCGATCGGGTCGCTGCGCACCGCCGTGCGCGTCATCGCCGGCACGGTCCAGGACGACATCCTCTGGGTGTGGGTGATCCTCCGCAACCTCGCTCTGGCGCTCGGCATCGGACTCTCGTTCGTCGCCGCGGCCGCCGTGACCTTCGTCGGCCAGCTCGGCGTGGCGTGGATCAGCGATCTGCTCGGGCTCCCTGCGGACTCGGCGCTCGTCAGCTGGAGCGCCCCGGTGCTCTCCCTCGTGGTGGTCTTCGCCCTCGACACGCTCCTCCTCGTCGGCGTCTTCCGTCTGCTCTCCGGTGTGCGCCCCGCCGCGCGGTCGCTGTGGAGTGGTGCCCTGCTGGGCGCATTCGGGCTCGTCGTCCTCCAGCAGCTGTCGAGCCTCTTCGTCGGCGGCGCCACCAGCAACCCGCTCCTCGCCACCTTCGCCTCGCTCCTCGCGCTCCTGATCTGGCTCAACCTGTCGACGCAGGTGATGCTGCTGGCGTGCGCCTTCATCGTGACCGCCGAGGAGGAGCGGACAGACCGCGTGCATCAGAGGTTCGGGGCCACGACGTTCCCGCAGCGTCGCCTCCAGCGCGCCGAGGTCGACGTGCAGATCGCCACCGCCGAGCTCCGGGCCGCGCAGAAGGCCGCGTCCGGCGACGGCACGGCCTCCTGACAAGGGTCCACCCTCGTAGTGACCAAATGGGATAGTTTGGTCACAACGAGAGGAATCCCATGGACCCCCGACGCGCACGCATCACCGTCGCCGATGCGGAGATCTCCTTCCTCGAGTGGCGCCCGGCGGAGGAATCCGGCTCGACGGTCCTCCTGCTGCACGGCGGCGGCGCCGACAGCGCCGAGCTGTCCTGGTCCGAGGTCGGACCGGCACTCGCGGCCACAGGGCACCGTGTCATCGCTCCGGATCATCCCGGTTTCGGTCGCAGCCCGCGCGCGGCGTGGCCGCTCACACAGGATCGGCTGGTTCGCTACGTCGGCGAGTTCGCCGACGCCGTCGGCCTCACGGACTACGCGATCGGCGGACTCTCGCTCGGCGGGGGCATCGCGCTCGGACACGTCCTCGCCCAGCCGGGACGGGCACGCGGTGCGATGCTGCTCGGGTGCTACGGCCTCATGCCTCGGCTCGCCGACGGGCCCTTCGGCGGACTCACGCAGGTCATGACCTTCCTCCTGGTGCGGAGCGGGGCGCTGGCGGCGATGACCAGGCGCTACATGCGGAACCGTTCGGCGATGGAGCGCGGCCTCCAGGATCTCGTCCGCGAGCCGACGGCGCGCACGCCCGAGCTCGTCGATGCGGTCCTCGCCGAGGCGGCATCCGGCACCGGCACCGCCGTCTTCAGCGAATGGCAGAAGGACCAGGTGCTCTGGAACCGGCTGCGCACCGAATACACCGCGCAGCTGCCCTCCGTCCGCACGCCGACCCTCCTCGTGCACGGCGATCACGACAGCGGGGTGCCGATCGCGCGCATCCGGTTCGCCGCAGAGCGGATGCCGGACGCGACGCTGCTCACGGTCCCCGACGCGGGACACTGGGTGCAGCGCGACCGCCCCGACGTCGTCATCCCGGCGATGCTCACTCACCTGCAGAGGATCGACGATGCCCAGACCTCTCGTCCCGAATAGGCGCGAACGCATCCTCGATGCCGCCGAGGAACTCGTGCTCGCTCGCGGCTTCGACGCGATGAGCGTCGCCGCGATCGCCGAGGGTGCCGGCATCGGCAAGGGCGCCGTCTACCTGGAGTTCCCGGGGAAGAACGACATCCTCGACGCCCTGCTGCAACGCGGGACAGCCCGGCTTCGCGAACGAGCGCGGGCGGAGGTCGGAAATCGGCCGCGACTCAGTGCTGCGTATCGTGCCTCCGCACGGGCGCTGCGGGATGACGCGCTGATGACCGCCGCCTTCCTCGACGATCGTGGCGTGCTCGGCACCCACGTGACCGAGGTCGAGCACGGGCGCTACCGCGAGCGTCATCTCGGCGTCGTCGAATGGCTGCACGACCTCCAGCGCCGGGGAGAGATCGACGAACAGGTCGATGCGGAGGCGCTGGCTCTGGCGCTGTCGAGCGCGACGATCGGACTGCTCTCCGCCGCGCGACTGCTCGGTCCGCTCTCCTCGGAGCAGCTCGAGAGCGCGATCGACACCGTCGGCCGGATGGCCGCTTCCTTCGAGAGGAACTGACGATGCACATCGATCGCTTCGGCCCCGAAGGCGGCACACCGCTGCTGCTTCTGCACGGAGGCGGTGTCGCCGGCTGGATGTGGGAGCCGATGCGCGCGCACCTGGACGAGGGGCACCGCGTCCTCGTGCCCGACCTGCCGGGGCACGGACGCAGCGCGGACCAGACCTACACCTCGCACGACGACGTGCTCCCGGCGCTCGAGGAGCTGCTGGAGGGCGAGGGCCGCCCCGCCACGGTCGTCGGCTTCTCGCTCGGCGCCCAGTTGGCGGTGCTGCTGGCCGCCCGGCGCCCTGACCTGGTCGAGAAGGTGATCGTCGTCAGCGCTCAGGCGATCCCGATGCGCGCGGTCGGCCCCACGCTCGCCCTCCTCGGTGCGACCGCGGGACTCGCCCGGCAGGAGTGGTTCGCGAAGCTCCAGGCGCGGGAGCTGTTCGTCCCGCCGGAGCATCTCGACGACTACGTGCGGACGTCTGCCGGCATCTCCCGAGCGACGCTGCTCAACGCCGTCGAAGAGAACCTGCGCTTCACACCACCGGACGGCTGGCGGCATTTCCCGGGCGCCGCGCTGGTCCTCGCGGGTTCGAAGGAGAAGACGCTGATGAGGCGCTCGTCCGCCGCGCTGCACGAGGCCCTGCCGCAGAGCGAGCGGGAGACCATCGCCGGCTGCGGTCACGGCATCCCGCTGCAGCGCCCCGCCTGGTTCGCGCAGCGGGTCGAGTCCTGGATGCGCTGACGGCGCTCCTGCCGGTCAGCGCGGGCAGACGCCCTTCTCGAGCAGAGCCGGATCGGTGGCGATCGCACCGTCGACGTCGATGTCGATCACGGCCTCGCTGCCCACGATCGCGAGTCCGGTGAGGGTGAGGCCGGCGGGAAGCTGATCCGCGATGCAGATGCGCTGCGTCCTCGTCAGGCTGTCGCCGACCGATCCGAGCATCGAGCCGACGCCATCCACATCGACGTCGAGTCCGCCGATCGACAGCCCCACCGGCGTCAGCTCGAGGTCACCCTCCGCAGCACCGGGCGTGAGTGTCAGCGTGAGGGGGACGGCCGCCCCGAACACCGTGAACGAGCCGCCCAGCGTGGCGTTCGGCGCGTCGAAGACGACGGATTCGACCGGCAGGTCGGTTCCGGCGAGCAGGGTGGTGAACTCGGCCTGGTCGATCCGGATCGTGCCGGAGGCACCGCCCAGGTCTCCCCCGCGCAGGGGGATGCCCGTCGCGGTCACATCCGCGGCACCGGTGATCCCCTCGAGGGTCACGGCATCCGTCGACAGGTGCAGCGTCTCGAGTCGTCCGCCGATCAGCTGCGGGAGCAGCACGCCCTCCGCGTCGACGTCGAGCTGCTGGTCGGCGGGGAGGTCCAGCTGCTCGATGACGATGGACCGCACGATCCCGGGAAGGATCGAGCGCGCGATGAACTCCGCCGCGACGACGAGCAGCGCCAGCAGCACCACGACGATCAGCAGCACCCACGGCCAGCGGCGACGACGCGTCGGCCGCTCGGCATCCGCCTCCGCAGGCGCATCGGACCCGGGGATCACGAGCGTCGGATGCTCTGCCGAAGCGTCAGGATACGGCAGGGTGTGGTTGTCGTCGCTCATGCTGCCATCCTGCCCTACCGGCGCGGTGGACAGCCGTCGCTACATGCGCTCCGGTGCGGACACGCCGAGCAGGTCGAGTCCGTTGCGGAAGACCTGGCCGGCGGCATCGTTCAGCCACAGGCGCGTGCGGTGCACGCTCTCGATCGGGTCGTCGCTCAGGGGGATCACGCGGCAGTTGTCGTACCAGCGGTGGTACAGCCCCGCGAGCTCCTCGAGGTAGCGCGCCACGCGGTGCGGTTCGCGCACCTCGGCCGCGAATGCGACGATGCGCGGGAACTCCTGCAGCGCACCGAGCAGTGCCGCCTCGGACTCGTGCGTGAGCGTCTCGGGGGCGAACTCCGAGCGGTCGACGCCGGAGTCGGCGGCGTTGCGGGCCACGTTGTGGGTGCGGGCATGCGCGTACTGCACGTAGAACACCGGATTGTCGTTGGTGCGCTTCTGCAGCAGCTCGGGGTCGAGCGCGAGCGGCGAGTCGGCGGGCGAGCGCTCCAGCGAATAGCGCAGCGCGTCGGTGCCGAGCCATTCGCGCAGGTCGTCCATCTCGATGATGTTGCCCGCGCGCTTGCTCAGGCGCGCGCCTCCGACAGACACGAGCTGTCCGATGAGCACCTCGACGTCCTTCTCGGGATCGTCGCCGGCGGCGCCCGCGAGCGCCTTCAGGCGGTGCACGTAGCCGTGGTGGTCGGCGCCGAGCAGATAGATCTTGTGCGCGAAGCCGCGGTCGCCCTTGTTCAGGTAGTACGCGGCGTCTGCCGCGAAGTACGTGTACTCGCCGTTGGAGCGGCGGATCACGCGATCCTTGTCGTCGCCGAAGTCGGTGGTGCGCACCCACACCGCGTCGTCCTGGTCGAAGACGTGACCCTGTTCGCGCAGACGGTCGACGGCCTGGTCGACGAGGCTGACCCCGTCGGCGTTCTTCGCGTGCAGCGTGCGCTCGGAGAACCAGACGTCGAAGTGCACGTTGAACTTCGACAGGGACTCCTGCTGCTCCGCCAGCTGGTACTCGTAGCCGAGCTCTCGGGCGACGATCACCTTCTCGTCGTCTTCCAGGTTGAGGAAGTCGGGGCGGGCCGCGAGCACGCGGGCGGCGAGATCGTTGATGTAGCTGCCCGCGTAGCCGCCCTCCGGCGTGGGCTCGCCCTTCGCCGCGGCGACGATGGACTGCGCGAAGCGCTCCATCTGGGCGCCGGCGTCGTTGATGTAGAACTCGCGAGCGACGGTGGCACCGGATGCCGCGAGCACGCGGCCGATCGCATCGCCGAGCGCCGCCCAGCGGGTGTGGCCGATGTGCAGCGGCCCGGTGGGGTTCGCGCTCACGAACTCGATGTTGATGCTGCGTCCGGCCTGGGTCTCGTTCGTGCCGTAGGCGGCTCCGGCGTCGACGATCGTCTTCGCGAGCGCACCTGCGGCGGCCGCGTCGAGGCGGATGTTGATGAAGCCGGGTCCGGCGACCTCGGCGCTGGCGACGCCGTCGACACCGGCGAGACCGTCGGCGATCTGCTGGGCCAGCTCGCGCGGATTCGTGCCGAAGGGCTTCGCGAGACGCATCGCGATGTTCGAGGCCCAGTCGCCGTGGTCGCGATTGCGCGGACGCTCGAACACGATGTCGGATGCGGCGAGCTCGAGGGGCTCGCCAGGACGTCGTTCCTCCGCGATCGGTGCGAGGACGGCGAGGAGGGCTTCGGCGAGCGTTTCAGGGTTCATAGCCGTCCCAGTTTACGGCGCGCGATGACGGTCCCCGACGCCGCGGCGGCGCGGGGAATTTGCGTTCGCCTTCCGGTGATCTACTCTCATGCAATGCACGACTCCGCCGCCCGACGCCGACTGCGCACCGTGGGCATCGCCATCGCCCTGCTGCTCGCCGTCTCCGCGGGCGTCCTGGGCGTGTGGCGACCATGGACCCCGATGCCCGCCGCGGCCCCGGTCGGAGCCTCCGCCGACGGCGAGGGAAGCGCTGCCTCGGTCGTCGCTCCGGCACCGCTGAGCCTTCCCGATCACCCGCGTGTGCTCGTGTTCGGCGATTCCTGGACCTACGGTTCGGCAGCGACCGATCCGACCCAGGGATACGCCTACGTGCTCGCGGGACTCGTGGGCGGCGAGACCATCGTCGACGGTGTCCGCGGCAGCGGCTACCTCAAGCCCGGGCTCGACGGTCCGACCTTCGGCGAGCGCATCGCCCTCCTCGACCCGGCGCTCGCGCCGAACCTGATCATCATCCAGGGGTCGATCAACGACCGGGCCCAGGGCGTGGCCGGCTACCGCGAGGCCGTCACCGCCGCCTGGGACGCGCTGGCCGCGAAGTACCCGGAGGCGTCGATCGTCGTGCTGGGCCCCGCGCCGCACGAGCTGCCGGTGGGCGCGGCGACCGCGCGCATCGACACCGACCTCTCCGAGCTCGCGGCAGCACGCGGCTGGTGGTACATCTCCCCCATCGCGCTCGACTGGATCACCGATCAGAACTACCTCGACGTCATCGACGTGGACTTCGGTCACAAGCATCCGTCCACCGAGGGGCACCGTTATCTGGCCGAGAGGCTCGCCGCCGCACTCGATGAGCTGCGCGGCGCTCCCGTCACCGAGGCCGGTGGGTCGGAGACCACCCCCGACGAGTGATATCGTCGTTCGGTACGCCTCCGTAGCTCAGTGGATAGAGCGCCGGTTTCCGGTACCGTAGGTCGCAGGTTCGACTCCTGTCGGGGGCACGAAATCGCAGAAGGGGACCGTCCGCCAGGACGGTCCCCTTCTGCGATTTCTAGGTAACCCCCTACCGAGGGGCCCTGTTCAGAGGAGCAGATCCTCGAGGTCGCTGAGCGACAGAGTCCGTCCGCTCGCCACCGGATTCCCCTCCTCGACCCGGAAGTCGTAGAGGTCGCCGTCGCGCCGCAGGTGGGCGACGTAGTCGATGTCGTGCGCGCGGTGCACCTCCCACTCCCCCGGTGCGACGTACGTGAATCGGTACGTGTTGTTCGCGCTGCTCCATTCGGTGACGACATCGGGTTGATCCTCAAGACGGATCGAGTTGCTCACGGCGGGCTCCCTTCACTTCGAGGTCTTCTTCAGTCGCCGGAGGGCTGCGCCCTTACGCGCCGCGCGCGCACCGGTCTTCTCCGACGTCACGATGAACGCGGGCTCACCCGCGGATGCCGTGAACCTCTGCCCGTCGAGTCGAAGTCCTCGACACGCCTTTCCTCGACGACGCCTCGGGTGCGCCCCTGCGAGGTGTTCCATGACACCCGGTCGCCTCTGCCCAGGGATTCCGTCATCGCGTCTCCTTCTTCTCGGGTCGTGACCCCGCGCACGCTCGGCCACAGGGCTGCCTCTCTCCTGGTCCGATCGAGCCTGCGCTCTGATCGACGCCCCATGAAGGGGTTGCCAAGCGATCGGATCTCATGGCACCGGCAAAGATGTCGGAAAGCCGAGCCCCCGTCAGGCGCCGATCGCGCCGAGCGTCCCGACGACGAGTCGAGGGCCGTCCTGCCCGCGCAGCAGAGTGAACAGCGTCCTGGTGCAGGATCGGCACCGCACGATCGCGGAGTGACTGTCGACCTCGACCACGGTCTCGGCGACGTTCGCCGCGGTTCCGCACCCGGAGCAGGTGGCGACGAGCGAGGTGATGTCGGCGCCGAACAGGTCTCCCATCATCCCCGCGAGGCAGTTGCCGTCGACGATCATCGAGCTGTGAGCAGCATCCATCAGCGACCTCCGAATCGTTCGGTGCGCACGCGCGCAGGATCGTGCCCCAACCGGACGAGCGCGTCCGCCGCGTGCTCGACGAAACCGGTCGGGCCGCACACGAACACGAGCGGCTCCCGCTCGACGGGCCAGACCGCGTCTCGGAGCGTGTCCTCATCGACGCGGCCGACGCTGCCCTCCCAGTCGGGCGGGGCCGACCTCGTGTACACCCACCGCACATCGATGCCGGCTGCGGCAGCCGACACGACCTCCTCGCGGTAGATGGCATCCTCGGGACTGCGCACCGAGTACAGCATCCGGACGGAGTCGACCGCACCGGCATCCTGCGCCGCGCGCATCATCGCCACGAGCGGCACGACGCCCGATCCCCCGGCGATCAGCTGCACGGGCCCCCGTCGCTCCGGCTCCTCCTGATCCGGACGCCACACGAAGAACTGCCCGAGCGGACCTTTGACCTCGAGCTCATCGCCGATCCGGACATCGCGCACCAGATAGGGCGAGACCTCGCCGTCGGGTACCTCGTCGACAGCGAGCTCGATCACCTCGGTCGACGCCCCGTAGGAGCCGAGAGAGTAGGACCGCACCGCCTGATACCCGTCCTCCGCCGTGAGCCGCACGTCGACGTGCTGGCCCGCGTCACTGCCCGTCCAACCCGGAACCTCCAGGCGGATGCTGCGCGCAGAGGGAGACTGGGTGCGGGTCTCGATCACCCGTGCCGGACGCCACCCGCCGACGATCACCAATAGCGTTCCTCGGTCCACGGATCGCCGTGCATGTTGTAGCCGTTCTGCTCCCAGAAACCGGGCGCATCCTCGTCCATCAGGGTCAGCGCTCTCACCCACTTCGCGCTCTTCCAGAAGTACAGGTGCGGCACGAGCAGACGCGCCGGACCACCGTGCTCCGGGTCCAGGGGCTCGCCCTCGAACTCGAACGCGATCCACGACTGCCCACCGAGCAGGTCGTCGAGGGCGACGTTCGTCGTGTATCCGCCGTAGGAGTGGGCCATCGCGTACGACGCGGCCGTGTCGACGTCGGCGAGGAGCGTGTCGAGCGAGATGCCGCGCCATGCGGTGCCGAGCTTCGACCAGCGCGTCACGCAGTGGATGTCGGTGTGCACCTCCTCGATGGGGAGCGCCTGCAGCTCGTCCCAGGTCCAGGACGTCACGAACCCGGCTTCGTTACGGATGCCGAAGCTCCACTCGGCCGTGGAGATCTGCGGCGTCGGTCCGGCAGACAGCACCGGGAAGTCCTCTGTCAGATACTGGCCCGGCGGGAGCTTCGGATCGCTCTCCCTGCGGCGTGCGCCGAAGCCTCTCGAGATCACTGCCATGGTCATTCTCCTTCGCGGCCGGGTAGACGGACGCTAGCAGAGCATCACCCCGCTCGGCGATCACTTCACGGATCAGACCCTGCTTGTACAGTGATCGCGTGGACACCGTCACCGAGCAGCCCCGCACGCACAAGCGACCCGTCGTCGTCACCGTCGTGGTGATCCTGGTCGTGCTGAGCGGCCTGTCGAACGCGCTCCTCGGTCTCACCGTGCTCCTGAGCCGGTATCAGGTGCCCGACGGTGACGTGCTCGTCGTGTCGCTGATCGGCGCGGCCGTCATCCTGTTCGGCCTGCTGACCCTCGCAGTGGCGGCGGCGATCGCCCGCGGCAGTCGTCTCGCCCGCCTGCTGCTGACGATCTACATCGGCGTGCAGCTGGCTCTGCACGTCGTGACGGCGCTCACCACCACGTGGGATTGGGCCGTGCTCGTCCAGTCAGTCGTCGAGCTGCTGGTGCTGGTCGCCGTCTGGGCGCCGCCCGGATCGCGGCACTTCCTCGACCGCTGACCCTCCAGCCACGGCGTTCGACCGGGCGAGGAACCGCCGGTGGATCAGCCGGACGATCTCGATGGCGAGGATCGTCGCGATCGTGACGGCGGCGATCAGGTACGCGGCCCCCTCTCCCGGATCCACGAGCTGGAAGAACTCCCCGGCGAGCGGCACCGTGAACAGGATCGACAGCGCGATGAACATCGCACCCACCACCAGCACCTTGTAGCGGTTGAGCGGTCGCGCCAGCACCGAGAGCACCCAGATCCCGACGATGGCGAGGATGATGGTCGAACCGGTCCGCAGCTGCGGCTCGGTGACGCCGAGCGCCATGGCGCCGCGCGTGTACACGGTCAACGCGATCGCGATCAGGAGGCCTGCGGGGATCGCGAACGCCAGCGAGCGCCGCAGGAACCCGGGGACGTAGCGGCTCGCATTCGGCATCAGCGCGAGGAAGAACGCCGGGATGCCGATCGTCAGGCCGTCCGTGATCGACAGCTGTCTCGGCAGGAACGGGAACTCCAGCACCATGACGCCGAAGAGCACGGCGAGCGTCGTCGCGTAGACGGTCTTCGTCAGGAAGAGCATCGAGACGCGCTCGATGTTCGCGATCACCTGTCGCCCCTCCGCGACGACGTCCGGCAGGTGCGAGAACTGTCCGTCCAGCAGCACGAGCCGCGCGACGGCCTTCGTCGCCGGCGACCCGGAGTTCATCGCGATGCCGATGTCGGCCGTCTTGATCGCGAGCGCGTCGTTCACGCCGTCGCCGGTCATCGCGACCGTGTGTCCGCGCGCCTGCAGCGCGACCACCATGCGCTTCTTCTGCTCGGGGGTCACCCGGCCGAAGACGGTATGCGCTTCGAGCACCGGACCGAGCTCGGCGTCGTCCTCCGGGAGCTGCCGTGCGTCGTAGCCCTCTCCGGCATCGAGACCCACCTGCCGGGCGATCGCCGCGACCGTGCGCGGATTGTCTCCGGAGATCACCCGCACTCCGACGCCCTGCGCGCGGAAGTACGACAGCGTCTGCGCGGCATCCGGGCGCACCTTCTCGCTGAACGTGATGACGGCCACCGGGACGAGGCCCGTCGGAAGCGTCTCGGACTCCTGCGCGGCGGAGGAGTAGGGATCCGCGGTGAACGCGAGGACGAGCGTGCGCAGGCCCTCCGCGGCCAGGCGGGTGACGGCTTCGCCGACCTCGGTCCCGGCATCCGTCGCCGCGTCTCCCAGCACCATCTCGGGAGCGCCGAGCACCCAGGTCTCGTCGCCGCGGTCGGCGAACGAGAGGGCGCTCCACTTGCGCGCGGACGAGAAGGAGACATAGACGGATGCGTCGCGCGGCGCCGATGCGGGGAACGGCTTGCGCAGGCACCGCGCTGTCGCATTCGCATCCGGAGCGCCGCCGAACCAGGCGAGCGCCGCCTCCCACTCCCCCGTCGCCGAACCGAGCTCGAGCAGATCGCGGTAGGCGAGCTCGCCCTCGGTGAGAGTGCCGGTCTTGTCGAGGCAGATGATGTCCACGCGCGCGAGTCCCTCGACGGCCGGCAGCTCGTTGACGAGCACCTGCCGAGCAGCGAGTCGCGCGGCACCGACGGCGAAGGCGATCGACGTCATCAGCACGAGGCCGAGCGGGATCATCGCGGTCAACGAGGAGATCGTGTTGACGATCGCCTGCGTCCAGGTGCCGGTCTCCCACGCCGACACCCAGCCGCCCGCGACCATCATCTGCGCGTTCAGGACGAGGAGGCCGATCGGACCGATCCCCCAGCCGACCCACTTCAGCACACGGTCGATCGACGTGCGCAGCTCGGAGGACACGAGAGAGAAGCGCTTGGCCTCCTCGGCGAACTTGTTGGCGTAGGAGTCCGCCCCGACGCGCACGGCGCGCGCGATGCCGTCACCCGCCACCACGATCGAGCCGGACAGCGCCTCGTCGCCGTCGTTCTTGTCGACGGCATCCGATTCGCCCGTCAGCATCGACTCGTCGATCTGGAGCGCACGGTGCTCGAGCACGACGGCATCCGCGGTGACCTGATCTCCGGCGCGGAGCACGAGGATGTCGCCCTGGACGACGTCGGCCGGAGAGATCTCGATATCCTGCGAATCCCGGCGCACTCGTGCGCGCGGCGCATTCAGCAGCGCCAGCCGGTCGAGAGCCGCCTTGGCGCGGAACTCCTGCCAGCATCCGATGATCGCGTTGCCGAAAGCCGCGAGGCCGAAGAGCGCGTCCTGCCAGCGACCGAGGAGGAGCAGGACGAGGAAGCAGGCGCCGACGATCCCGTTGAAGAGCGTGAAGACGTTCGCGCGGACGATGTTCCACGCGCTGCGGCTGGAGTCGCCCGCGAACGCGTTGGTCCGGCCGTCCGCCGTCAGCTCGGCCACGCGCGCTGCCGTGAGGCCCGTCCGGGGGTCGGTGTCGAGGTCGTCCTGCTGCTGCACCGCCGTGGGGGACTCCATGCGCCCCATATTAGGGGCGGGCAGAACTCGAGCCGGGTTCGGCCGCGCATCACTCTCCCGGGGTGACGCGCCGCGCGCGAGCACGGCGCGAGAATCACCAGCGAGCGCAGGGATTCCGCCCCGCGCCCCGTCATGCCGCCCGTCGGCAGAGAGGTGTGAATCATGTCCTCCACCAGAGCGTCGACCGGATCCTCGGCCTGGACGGGATGGGCGGCTTTCGCCGGCGTCATCATCCTCATCAGCGGCATCTTCGGACTGCTGCAAGGTCTCGTGATCCTGCTCGGGCCGCGGGCCTCCTATGTCGTGGTCGACGGATCGCTGTTCCTCTTCGACGTCACCGGGTGGGGATGGTGGCACGTCGTCATCGGAGCGCTGCTCACGATCACCGCGTTCGCACTGTTCAGCGGTGCGACGTGGGCGCGCGTCGTCGCCGTCATCCTGGCGGTGATCAGCGCCGCCGGGCAGCTGCTCGTGATGCCGCTGCAGCCCTGGTGGTCGGTCATCGTGATCGCGATCGACGTGCTCATCATCTACGCCCTCACCGCGCACGGTCACGAGCTCTCTGAACGGCGCGCGCCGCATCAGCGCGGGAGCATGGTGTGACCGCACAGCTGCGCGTCAGGCAGGTGCTGCGCCACCCGTTCCGGAACGCGGAGTCGCGGGAGTCCGCCGCGCTGCTCATCGCCGCCGGTGTGCTCGTCGTCGCGACCGTCGTCTCGCTCCTGGTCTTCCGCGGCGGACCTCTCCCGATCGCGGGCCCCGGGTCGATCGGGCAGTTCGTCGCCCTCGCCGCCGCCGTCACGGCCTTCGGCGTCTTCATCGCCGCCGTGACGGTGTCGCACGCCGGCCCGCAGGACGCGCGGGCACTCCCCCGCATGCGATGGTTCGACATCGCGAGCATCGCCGCGGCGCACGGGGTCATCGCGCTGCTCGGCTGGATCGGCATGGCGAACATCGTGGAGCGCAGCTTCGTCGGCGCCGTCGTGTTCCCGGTGTCGGCAGCCCTGCTGGCCGGAGTCGCGATCGCGGTCACCGCCTATCTCACGACGGTGTCGGCGATGAGCATGACCCCGACGAGGCTGTCGCTGGTGCTCATGGTCTTCCTCGTGGTCGGGGTGTTCGCGAGCATGCTCAGCGCCACCGACCCCCTCTGGTGGCAGAAGAACCTCAGCACACTCGGGGTCTCCGACGACATGTCGGCGCTGGCGTTCAACCTCACCGTGATCATCGCGGGACTCATCGTCACGACCATCGCGCACTTCGGCACGATCGACATCCCCGTCGACACCGAGAAGGCCCGACGCGGACGGCGCGTCGTGCGGATCGAGCTGCTCCTGATGGGGGTGTTCCTCGCGGGCGTCGGCCTCTTCCCCGTCGACACCCACTTCGCGATCCACAACACCGTGGCCTCCGGGATGGCGGTGCTGTTCGTCGCGCTCGTGATCGGCCTGCGGTGGCATGTCCCCGGCACTCCCCGGGTGTTCCTGATGCTCGGCTACGCCTTCGTGCTCATCATCGTCGTGCTCGCCGTCCTGTTCACCACCGGCTACTACAACCTGACGGCGGTCGAGCTGATCGCCTTCCTCATCATCTTCGGCTGGCTGATGCTGTTCCTCCGCAACACGGCCGCCGCCGGCACAGGGGCCGACGGCGGCGAGCGCCGGACGGATGCCGTCAGCGAGCCAGCGCCTTCCCCTTCAGGGTCTCGTACTCTCCCGCAGTGATCGCACCGGAGTCGAGCAGCGCCTTGGCCTTGGTGATGTCGTCGGCGGGCGACGCCGTGCCGGCGGTCTCGCGGATGTAGGCGGTCTGCGCCTCACGCAGAGCGCCCATCTCTGCCGCGCGGCGCTCCGCCATCCCCTGTCCCCGGGCGATGAGGTAGACGAGGGCGGTGAGGAACGGCAGGAACACCAGGAAGATGATCCACACCGCCTTGAGCCAGCCGTTGAGCGACTGGTCGCGGAAGATGTCGCCGATGATCGTGAACACGACCATCAGGTAGGAGATGAAGACGAAGGACCAGAAGAACCAGGCGATGAGATCCCAGATGAACATGATTTTCTTCCTTTGCTCGGGGACACGACCGTGCCGGAACCGAAGCTAGTGAGCGGACGACCGGGCGGCGTCACCCTGCCCGGGTGACTCAGCGGTCCGCGACCGGATTCACCGAGATCACCTCGATGTGCAGGTCGTCGAAGGCGCCGAGCAGAGCGAGCAGGCGCGGTTGATCGATCACCGGACCGACGATGCTCGTCACACCGCCGTCGCGGAGCCCCACGGTGAAGCCGTCGAGCGCGCCGGCGAGCTCCGCGCTCAGCCGTCCGCGGACGATCACCTCGAAGGTCTGGACCATGCGGCCCCCTCTGATCAGCCGCCTCGGACGGCACCTGCGAACGTCGGTCCACCCCATGATCGACCGACGCGACCTGATCGTCCTCACCCCCTCTGGATGATCTGGTCGCGCACTGCGATACTGAGCGCGAGAGCGCGATGACCGTCTTCCCCCATGTGCCGGTTCACGCCGTCGATCGTCCGCGGTTGCGCCGCCGACTCGACGCGGCGCTCGGCGCGCCCTTGAGCACGATCGTCGCCCCGGTGGGATCCGGCAAGACGGTGCTGCTCTCGCAGTGGGTCGAGTCGCGCCCTGATGTGCGGTTCGTCTGGCTCGAGCTGGAGGCCGCCGACGACGATCCGCAGCATTTCGTCGCCCGCCTGCTCGAGGGATTCCGCAGCGATCCCCGCAGTCGTCACGACCTCGGGACGCCGCACGCCCTGAGCGACAAGGCGCTCGGCCGACCGGTGCTGGAGGCGCTCCTGGCCGTGTTCCGCGAGCATCCGGGGACGACGGTGATCATCGACGACGCGCATGCCGTGTCCAACTCCGCGCTGCTCGCCGACATCTGGTGGCTGGCGGATCATCTGCCGGAGGAGAACCACATCGTGCTGTCCTCCCGGGTGGATCTGGGCTTCCCGTGGAGCCGGCACCGGCTGCGGCACTCGCTTCTGGAGCTGCGACAGTCCGACCTCGCGCTGGATGACGACAGCGCGGCCACGCTGCTGCGGCGGATCATCGGCAGCCCGGTGAGCGCGGCGACCCTGTCGGCCGTCATGGAGCGGACGGAGGGATGGGCGGCAGGAGTCCAGCTGACCGCGCTCGGGCTGCGCGATCAGGACGATCCGGAGGGTTTCGCTCAGCACCTCCGCGGCACGGATCTCCTGATCGCCGACTACCTCAGCGAGCAGGCGCTCGCGCAGCAGTCGCCGGAGCGCCGGGACCTCCTGCTGCGCCTGTCGTCGCTCGATCGGATGTCGGCCGAGCTCATCGAGTCCGTGCTGCACCTCGACGACGCCGCGCAGCTCCTCGAGGAGCTCCAGCACGATTCGATGTTCCTGGTCTCCCTCGACGAGCGCAGGGAGTGGTTCCGCTTCCATCACCTGTTCCGCGATCTGCTGCACTACCGGCTCCGCGCGCGCGGCGACGGCGAGGAGACCCGGCTGTTGATCTCAGCGGCGGAGTGGCACCTCCGGGAGGGCGACCTGCCGTCGGCCATGGCGTATCTCCTCCGAGCGCGGGAGTGGGATCGCGTGCTCGATCTGCTCCTCGCGAGCGGCCGCGACGTGTTCGAGCGCAGCAGGACGCTGTCGGTGAGTCGATGGCTCGACGCGGTACCGGCGGAGGTCCGCGCCGAGCGCCCGGACGCCGAGATCCTGCGGGGGATCGTGCTCGGGATGAGCGGCGATGCCGTCCGCGCGGAAGACGTCCTCCGTGCGCAGAGCGCGCGCGACGACCTGACCGCAGCCCAGTCCGCGGTCGTGCACGCCTACATCGCCGCGCGGGTGCAGTTCCGGTCGGAACCGGAGATCGCCCTGCGCGCGGCGAAGACGTCGATCGCCTTCCTCCGGCACGACCCGACGCTGCGGCCGCCCGACATCCTCGGACTGATGCATCCGTCCTTCCTGCACACGCTCGCGCGCACGTCGGGGGGACGGGCGCACTTCCTCTCCGGCGACTTCGTGCGGGCCCGGCGCTGGTTCGACGACGCCCTCGCCGGCCCCGGCGCCGAGTACTCGCCCTACCGCGTGCATCTCCTGGGCTCCATCGCGCTGCTCGACGCGTGGTGCGGTCGCGTGTCGCACGCCTCGTCGCTCGCCCAGGAGGCGCTCGAACTCGCCGCCGATGCGCAGCTGCTCGCCCACCCCGCACCGGCGGACGCCTACCTCGCGGCCGCTCTCGCCGCCGTCGAGCGCGGAGAGCCCGGCAGCGCCGCGTTGAATCTGCACGAGGGCGTCGTGCGTGCGGAATCGAACAGACGCTCGCAGCTGCTGTGGATCGCTCACCTCGTCCGCACGCTGATGGATGCCGATGAGCCTCCGACCGCCCTGCCCCAGGGCATGGGCCGCCCTCCGGCGATCGTCGATGCGGCGCTGCGTGCAGAGGACGCTCGCACGCTGCGTGCCCAGCGGTCGTCCGCGCCGCTCGACGTGCCGACGGGTCGTTGGTCCCCACTGCTGGTCGAGTCGATCGCGGCCGCGCTCACGGAACGGAGACCGACGATGGCCCGCCGTCGCCTGGCGTGGACCGCGCCGGATCCGGACGCTGCTCCGCGGGAGAGGGTGGAGCGCCTCACCCTCGAGGCCTGGCTCGCCGCGTCGGAAGGCGGACCATCCGCCGCGCGGGACCTGCTGTCCGAGGCCCTCGCCGTCGCCGAATCGAACGGGCTCGTCGCGGTCTTCCCGCGCATGGGCCCCGAGGTCGTCCGACTCATCGCCGAGCTTCCGGGTGCCCCGTCGCGATTCCGCACCACGGTGCTGCAGCGCGCACGCGAGAGCCATCAGCGACGAGTCACCTCGCCGCTGCTCGCGGAGCAGCTCACCGACCGGGAGCTGGAGATCCTCGCGCATCTGCCCTCGCGCATGACCAACACGGAGCTGGCGGCGCAGTGCTTCGTCTCGGTCAACACGATCAAGACCCACACGGCCCACATCTATCGCAAGCTCGACGTCGCCAACCGCAACGGCGCCGTCGCGCGGGCGCAGGAGCTCGGCATCCTCTGACGCGCAAATCGCCCGGAAAGGATGACGCGGGCGATATACCGGCACCAGCAGAGTGACACGATGAGCGACGCGACACCGCCCGCATCCGAGCCGCCGGATTCCCCTCCGGCGCTCCCGCCGCCGCGTCGCCTCAGCATCCTGACCGCGCTGGAGCATCCCTTCGGCCTGGGGTTCGCTCTGGTCCTGGGCGGACTCGCCGCATTCGTGCTCGGCGTCGCACTCACGTCGCTTTCGACCATCCTCATCTACATCGCATTGGCGATCTTCATCGCCCTCGGACTCGATCCCGTGGTGAAGCGGCTCGAGCGGAACGGCATGTCGAGGCCGCGCGCCATCGCGGTCGTCTTCGGCGTCTTCCTCGTGGTCGTCATCGTCGTGCTCGCCTTCATCGTGCCTCCCGCCCTCCGGCAGATCGCCGAGTTCGCCCGCTCGATCCCCTCGGCGATCGCGCAGTTCCAGGCCTCCGACTGGTACCGGGGATTCGAGGCGCAGATCGGCGACGTCGTCGGCACCGCGCTCGATCAGCTCTCGGCCTTCCTCGCCGACCCGGGCAATCTGCTGCTGCTGGGCGGCGGTGCGCTCGCGATCGGCTTCGGCATCGGGAACGCGATCTCCGGGATCCTCATCGTCATCGTGCTGACGCTCTACTTCCTCGCGTCGCTGTCCACCTTCCAGACGAGCTTCTATCGCCTCGCGCCGGCGCGCGACCGGCCGAAGGTCGCCGAGCTCACCGAGACCATCACGGACTCGGTCGGCGCCTACCTGATCGGGATGGTGGTCCTCGCGGCCTGCAACGCCGTGTTCGCGACGATCCTGCACTTCGCGCTGGGGCTGCCGTTCCCCGCCTTCATGGGACTCGCCGCCTTCCTGATCACCCTCATCCCGCTCGTGGGACCCGTGCTCTACTGGATCATCGCCTCGGTGCTCGCGCTGTTCACCGACCCGCTCCTGGCGCTGATCTTCGCGGTGCTGTACCTGATCTACATGCAGTTCGAGGCGTATCTGCTCACCCCGCGGATCATGAACAAGGCCATCGCGGTGCCCGGCGCCCTCGTCATCATCGGCGCGCTCGTCGGGGGCACCCTGCTCGGACTGCTCGGCGCCCTGGTGTCGATCCCCGTCGCCGCCGCGATCCTGCTGATCATCAAGCAGGTCACCATCCCCCGGCAAGACGCCAAGACCTGAGGTCGGAGTCCGTCATGAGCACACCGAAGATCGCGGAGCTGCAGAGCCGACTGGCCGCCCTCGAAGAGGAGAACGCCGTGCTCCGCGGCGGCCTGCCGGTGTCCGGCCCGGGCTCCCCCGCGCCCGCACGGAGACGGCGGACCTGGGGACGGACGCTCCTCGCCACGGTGCTGATCACGCTCGGCGCGCTCCTCGCCCCTGTCGCGGTCGTCGCGACGTGGACGCACGTGCAGCTCACCGACACCGAGCGGTTCGTGAACGGATTCGCGCCGCTCGCCGACGACCCAGCCGTGCAGTCGGTGGTCACGACCCAGGTCGTCGCCGTCATCGGCGAGCAGATCGACATCCCCGCGCTCACCGCCGACGTCATCGACGGCATCATCGACCTCGGCACCGGCGAGCGCGCGACACGGGCACTCGAACTCCTGAAGGGTCCGGCTGCCGAGGGTGTGCAGTCGCTCGTCACGACCGTCGTGACCCGGTTCGTGGAATCCGACGCGTTCGCGGATGTGTGGGCATCGGCGCTGCGCGTGACCCACGCGCAGGTGACCGGAGCGCTGCAGAACGATCCGAGCGCAGCGGTCACCCTCGGTGAGGGCGGCACGATCGGCATCCAGCTCGCCCCGATCATCGACCGCGTGAAAGAGGTGCTCGTCGATCAGGGCATCGGCTTCGCCTCGTCGATCCCGGCCGTCGATCGCACCGTCGTGGTCGCGACATCCGACGCGCTGCCCACCGTGCAGCTCGCGTACGGCCTGGCGGTCGCCGCGGGACTGTGGCTGCCCTGGGTCGCGATCGCCCTGCTGATCGCCGGAGCCCTCGTGGCTCACCGCCGCTCAGTCGCGACGATCGTGTCGGCCCTCGCGCTGGCCGCCTCGATGCTGATCCTGATCGCCGGGTTCGCCGTGGGTCGTGTGTTCTTCGATGCGGCCATGCGCTCGGGTCCGATCCCCGCCGATGCGGCGGGCGTGATGTACGAGACCCTCGCGGGGCCCATGCGCGACACCGCCGTGGCCGTGCTGGTGCTCGCCGTCGCGGTCGCCGTCGTCACCTGGTTCAGCGGCCCGTTCGGGGTGCCGCGGCGACTGCGTGCCGCCGCACAGGCGGGCGCTGCCCGACTTCGGGCGGGCATGGCACGGCACGGGGTGACAGCGGGGCGTGCGGGCCGCTGGCTGCATGCCCAGCACACCCTCCTCCGTGTCGTGATCGCCGCCGTCGGCGCCGCCGTGGTCCTCCTCGTGCGTCCCCTCACGTCCGGCCTCGTCGTGTGGACGGTCGTGCTCGCCGCGATCGTCATCATGATCCTGGAGATCGTGGAGATCCCTCCGGACGAGACCCGCGCCGTGACCCCGGATGCAGACGATCTCGTCGCCGAGCGATCCGAGGCGTGACATGGCGAAGGAACGCAGGTCGCACGACGACGCGGAGACGACCGCCCCGCTCCCGGCCGCCCCGGACTTCGTCCTGCGACGGAGCAGGGGGCGGGATGCCCGAGCGCGGGCGCCCCGATCGGCGCAGGGGCCCTGGGTCGCGCCGCCCGGACGCAGCGACCCGATCGCACTCCTCGAGGAGCAGGCGGAGTCGCGCGTCTCCGAGCTCGTGCCGATCCGGTACGCGCGGATGGCCGCGTCAGCGTTCGCGTTCTATCGCGGCGCGGCGCTGCCGATGGCCGCCGATCTCGCGACCGCGGCGCACAGCGGCGTCATCGTGCAGCTCTGCGGAGACGCGCACCTGTCGAACTTCGGCGTCTTCGGCACCCCGGAGCGGCAGCTGATCTTCGACATGAACGATTTCGACGAGACCCTCCCCGGACCGTTCGAGTGGGACGTCAAGCGACTGGCGACGAGCTTCGCCGTCGCCGGACGGCAACGCGGATTCACGCCGTCGGAGATCCGGGAGTGCGTGGAGCAGGCGGTCCGCGGCTATCGCATCACCGTCAGCAGGGCGGCCGACGCGTCGGTGCTCGATGCCTGGTACGACCGGTTCGATGCGGACAGTGCGCGACATCGCATCCGATCGGAACGACGACGTCGGCGAGCCGATGACGAGGCTGTCGAGCGCCTGGAGGCCGCGCTGCGGAAGGCCCGCAAGCGCGACCGCAGGAAGTCGTTCTCGAAGCTGGTCGGCGTCGAGGACGGACAGCTCCGCATCACCGCGGACCCGCCCCTGATCGTCCCCGTGGAGGATCTGGTCGACGGCGTCGACGACGTGGACGACGCCGGGGCCATGCGGGAGATCCTCGACGCCTACCGTCAGACGCTTCCCGGAGCACGGCATCCGCTGTCCGAGTATCGATACCGGCACATGGCCAGGAAGGTGGTGGGAGTGGGCAGCGTGGGCACCCGAGCCTGGGTCATCCTGCTGAGCGGACGGGACGACGACGATCCGCTGCTGCTCCAGGCGAAGGAGGCGCAGCCCTCGGTGCTCGAGCGCTTCCTGGGACCGAGTCGGTATGCCGGATCCGGCGAGCGCGTCGTCAGAGGTCAGCGACTCATGCAGGCCGCGTCCGACATCTTCCTCGGGTGGCAGCAGGTCACGGGACTGGACGGTCGAACACGCGACTTCTACATCCGGCAGCTGCACGACTGGAAGGGCGGGATCGATCCGGAGACGATGACGCCGCGGGGTGCCGCGCTCTATGCACGCGTCTGCGGCGAGACCCTCGCGCGGGCTCACGCGCGCAGCGGTGACCGTCTCGAGATCGCCGGATATCTCGGCAGGGGGCGTCGGTTCGAGGATGCCGTCGTCGCGTACGCGGACTCGTACGCGGACCAGAACGATCAGGACCACGCCGCGTTCCGGGAGGCGCTCGCATCCGGGCGGCTGCCCGGCGGCGAGCGGGAGAGCGCGGAACCGTGACAGCGACGACGCGACGCGGGGATCCGGTGGCGCGCCATCGCGCGCGCTACACCGTCGTCCGCGATCGCCACGGGGTCGCGGGGTACACCGTCGCCCTCGCGCTGCTCGTGCTCTCGTACGCGCTGTGTGCCACGCAGCGATCCACCGATCCGAGTCCGTTCGCCTTCCTGCTCATCCTCGCGACCGTCGCCGTCATCTTCCACGTCACGGCGGTGCGCGCGATGATCCAGCACGTCGCCTGGGTCGTCCTGGCCGCAGCAGCCGTCGCGACGACGCTCGGAACCGTGTTCGGGGCCGCCGGGCACGTGCTGGACGTCGTCTTCTCCACGGCGTCGATGCTCGCCCTGCTCGTCGCCCCGGCCGCGATCGTCGCCCATCAGGCGAAGCGGCGCGGCTTCAACCTCGAGGCCCTGCTCGCGACGATCACGGCCTACGTGCTCGTCGGCCTGTTCTTCGCCTTCCTCTTCAATCTCCTGTCGCTCGTGACCTCGACGCCCATGTTCGGCGAGGGCAGCGAGGAGTCGCTCTCCAATCAGCTGTTCTTCTCCTTCACGACGCTGACCACGACCGGATATGGCAACATCGCGCCGGTCACCGCGGGCAGTCAGGCCGTCGCGGTCGCCGAGGCGATCACGGGCCAGCTGTTCCTCATCACCGCCGTGGCCCGCATCATGCGCGGAACAGGCGACAGGAGCGCGATCGACCGCGCACGCACCGCGACTCCGGAGGAGATCTCATGAGGAGATGGAACGTCGTCATCGTGCTCGGCTGCGCGCAGTTCGTCATGGTGCTCGACGGCACCGTGATGAACGTGTCGATCTCGACCGTCGTCGTCGACCTCGACACGACCGTCGCCGCGATGCAGGGGGCCATCACCTTCTACACGCTGACCATGGCGGCGTTCATGCTGCTGGGGGCGAAGCTCGGCGACGTGTGGGGTCGTCGCCGGGCCTTCGTGATCGGATCGTGCGTGTACGCGGTCGGCTCTCTCGTGACCGCGCTCAGCCCGAACGTGCAGACGCTCTTCCTCGGGTGGTCGGTCATCGAGGGGCTCGGGGCCGTGCTCGTGATCCCGGCGATCGCCGCTCTCGTCGCGGACAACTACCAGGGGCGCGACCGGGTCACGGCGTTCGCCGTGATCGGCGCCGTGTCGGGCGCGGCGGTCGCCGCAGGCCCGTTGATCGGCGGTTTCGTCACGACCTACTTCGACTGGCGCTACGTCTTCGTCGCCGAGGTCGTGATCATGATCGTCGTGGTGCTCTGCGCTCGAGTGATCACCGATGCGACACCGCGCACGAGCATCCGCATCGACCTGCTGAGCGTCGGACTGTCGTCGGCCGGGCTCGTCGCCGTCGTCTTCGGGATGCTGCAGAGCAAGATCTGGGGCTGGATCGTGCCCCTGCGCATCCCCGTCATCGGCGGCGTCGACGTGGCGCCGCTCGGCATCTCGCTCACCGCATGGCTCGTGGTCTTCGGCGTGCTGCTGATCGCGCTGTTCATCGTCCGGCAGCGCCGGCTCGTGCGCCTCGGGCGACCGCCGCTCGTGAACGTCGAGATGTTCGGGATCTCCTCGCTCCGCAGCGGGCTCTCGGTGCTCGGTGCGCAGTACGCCGTCACGGCCGGTCTCTTCTTCATGGTGCCGGTCTACCTGCAGATGACGCTCGGGCTCGACGCGCTGGAGACGGGGATCAAGATCTTCCCCCTGTCGGTGGCCCTCGTGCTGTTCTCGATCGTGGGGACCGGGCTCTCGAAGCGGATGTCGCCGCGGACGATCGTGCGGATCGGACAGCTGCTCCTGGTGTTCAGCTCGCTCGTGCTGCTCGGCTCGGCGACCAGCGATCTGCGGAGCGGACTCTTCGCCGCCGGCATGTTCCTGTCCGGGGCAGCCCTCGGGCTGCTGGCTTCGCAGCTGGGGAACGTGAACATGTCGAGCGTCTCCGCGAAGGAGACGAGCGAGGTCGGCGGGCTGCAGGGAGTGTTCCAGAACCTGGGTTCGTCGCTCGGCACCGCCTTGATCGGCTCGATCCTGATCGGAGCGCTGTCGACGTCGTTCGCCTCGGGCGTCGCGGAGAGCGATCTGCCCGCAGAGACGCAGACACAGGTGAGCGCCTCGACGGAGCACGGCGTCACGATCGTCCCGGCCGCCGACGTGCCGAAGATCGCCGAGGCCGCCGGCCTCAGCGAGGATGACGCGGATCAGCTCGCGCAGATCTACCGCGACTCGCAGCTCTCGTCGCTGCGGGTGGCGTTCTTCGGCCTGATCATCATCAGTCTCCTGGCGCTCTTCTTCTCCCGCGGCATCCCGAGCGGGATCGAGGTGCGTCGACGCACGGAGGCCGCCTGAACTTTCGTTAAATTGTGCACAACTCAATTGCGTGACATACTCCAAGTATGGCCGTGACCGATGAGATGGTGTGCTTCTCGCTCTACTCCGCCGCCCGCGCCACCACCCAGGCGTATCGTGCGCTGCTCGCCCCCTGGGGGCTGACCTACCCGCAGTACCTCGTGCTCGCCATCCTCTGGCACGAAGGCGACCAGACGATCGGCTCGCTGGGCGAGGCGATGCAGCTCGACTCCGGCACCCTGTCGCCCCTGGTGCGCCGCCTCGAGCAGGCCGGCCACGTCACGCGATCGCGCCGCGCGGATGACGAGCGGGTCGTCACGGTGACCCTCACCGCCGACGGCCAGTCGCTGCGCGGCGAGCTCGCGTCCATCCCCGCACAGGTGGCCGGCTTCTCCGGCATCCGCGACGACGAGCACCGCCGCCGACTCATCGCCGAGTTGCAGGAGCTCACCGCGCTGCTGCAGGACGCGACCACGAACGCCGCCGCCGCGCACGCTCGCGGCGGCGAATGACCACCGATCGAAAGGAAGAACCGCACCCCATGGAAGCTCTCTACACCGCAGAGGCCCTCGCCACCGGAGCCGGACGCGACGGCCACGTCGCCACGAGCGATCGCCGCGTCGAGTTCGATCTCGCGATTCCGAAGGAGATGGGCGGAAGCGGCGATGGCGCGAACCCCGAGCAGCTCTTCGCCGCCGGGTACGCGGCCTGCTTCCACTCGGCGCTGCAGAGCGTCGCCCGCGCCCAGAAGGTGCGCATCGCCGACTCCTCGGTGGGCGCGCGCGTGCAGATCGGCCAGAACGGTCGTGGCGGGTTCGGCCTCGCGGTCGAGCTCGAGGTCGTGATCCCCGAGATCCCGCACGAGCAGGCCCAGGCCCTCGCGGACGCCGCGCACGAGGTGTGCCCGTACTCGAACGCGACCCGCGGCAACATCGATGTCACCATCACCGTCTCCGACGACTGACCCGAGAGGCAGAACCACCATGCGCGCACTCATCCATTCCACATTCGGCACGCCCGAAGAGGTCCTCGAGGTCCAGGAGCGCCCCGTCCCGGAGCCCGGTCCCGGTCAGGTGCGCCTGCGCATCGTCCTCTCTCCCATCCACAACCACGATCTCTGGACGGTCCGCGGCACCTACGGCTTCAAGCCCGAGCTTCCCGCCGCCTCCGGCACCGAGGCGCTCGGCATCGTCGACGCCGTGGGCGAGGGTGTCGAGCACCTCGCCGTCGGCCAGCGCGTCGCCACCGGCGGCACGTTCGGCGCCTGGGCCGAGTACATCCTCGCGAGCGCGGCCGGACTCGTCCCGGTACCCGACTCGCTGCCGGACGAGAGCGCCGCCCAGCTCGTCTCGATGCCCTTCAGCACGATGACCCTGCTGCAGTTCCTGAACGTGACGGAGGGCGACTGGATCGTCCAGAACGCGGCGAACGGCGCCGTCGGGCGGATGCTGGCTCAGCTCGGCGCCGCCCGCGGCATCAACGTCCTCGGACTCGTCCGCCGTTCCGCCGGCGTCGACGAGCTCCGCGCGCAGGACATCGACAACGTGATCGCCACCGACCAGGACGACTGGAAGGAGCAGGCGGCCGCTCTCATCGGCGATGCCCGCGTCGTGGCCGGCGTCGACTCGGTCGGTGGAGCATCCGCCGGACAGGTGCTCTCGCTCCTCTCCGAGGGGGGAACGCTCGTGGCCTTCGGGGCCATGGACTCCCCCACCATGGAGATCGCGTCCTCCGACGTGATCTTCAAGCAGGCCACCGTGAAGGGCTTCTGGGGCAGCAAGGTGATCCCGGCGCTCGATCCGGCCGACCGCAAGGCCCTCTTCGGCGAGCTGTTCCAGCGCATCGCCGACGGAACCCTCACGCTTCCCGTCGCGGGCGTCTTCGACGCCGCCGACATCGCCGAGGCCGTCCGCGCCAACGGGACCCCCGGCCGCGTGGGCAAGGTGCTGCTGAAGTTCTGACGCGCATCGGGAGGCGGCCGGCGACGCCCCCTCCCGTTGCCCAGTGTCCGACCCCGGGTGCACACTCCCCTCATGGAGATCACACTCGCTCAGCCCGAGGGGCTCGTCGTCAGCCCGGCATTCAGTCACGTCGCCGTCGTGCCCCCGGGTGCGACCACGATCTACGTCGGCGGTCAGAACGGCGTCGACACCACGGGAGCCGTCGTCTCGGCCGATGCCGCCGAGCAGTCGGCTCGCGCCGTCGAGAACGCCAGGATCGCATTGGAGTCGGCCGGCGCGGGTCTCGGCGACGTCATCAGCTGGACCGTCCTCATCCATCAGGATGCCGATCTGCGCGCCGCCTACGGGGCCGTCGCGTCGAAGCTGGCGCGTGAGGGGGCGCCGCCCCTGGTCACCGCGGCACTCGTCGCGGGTCTCGGCGTCCCGGGAGCATTGATCGAGGTCAGCGCGGTGGCCGCGGTCATCCGCTGAGGCGCGCGGTCTCCGAGCGTGAGCGCCGGGCGCGGACCCACCTGTCGATGGCGACGGCCGCCCATGCGCCGCCGAGACCGATGATGACCACCACGCCGAGCGTGACGAGCGCGTAGGCCCCGGAGGTCACCGAGCTCTCGACGAGAAGCCTGCTCACGACGGGCGAGACCAGAGCCAGCAGGAGGACGACGTAGGCGGCGGGTGTGCGCTCCCTGACGATCAGCCACCCGCCGAGGCTCACGAGGAGCGTGATCAGCCCCTGATCAGTGACGAACTGCCAGACGCTGATCGGCTCGACGATGTTGCCCACGCCCCGTTCGATGCCGATCGTGGCCCAGAGCAGCAAGGTCACGCAGGCCAGGGTGACGGCGCCGAGACGCCGCGCGGCCGAGGTGGGGAACATCGCGAACGACACGATGTACAGGCCGAGACAGACCAGGAACTCGAAGACGTCGACGGCCGGGATGTCGGTGCCCAGGACCCCGGCGTAGTTCTCCGCCTGGATGAACGCGTCGAAGCTCGTGACGATGTTCAGGTAACCCGCGAACAGCACGCCGCCCATGCTCGCGCCGTATCGCGCATTCCTGTCGAATCGCACTCGCTCCGCCATGCCTAGACCTTAGCGATATATCCGTCGTCGACGGTCGACGCTCGGCGGTCCTGCGCGTTGCTACTATGCGAGAGGAGGTGCGGGTGGAAGACACAAGCAGCACGCAGGCGGACGGGGACTCGTCCTCGCCGCAGTCACGTCGTGACTTTCTTCGTCGAGCGGGAATCGGCGCCGCGGGTCTCGCGATCGGCGGGTCGGCAGGAGCCGCCGTCACCGCGGCGGCCACCGCCAGTCCGCCGGAATTCGCACCGCTTCCGACGCGCAAGGTCCCGGGATTCGATCACGTCGTCGTGGTCATGTTCGAGAACCGCAGCTTCGACAACATGCTCGGCCACCTCTACAGCGCCGAGGAGAAGTCGAAGGACGAGTTCGACGGACTCGCGCAGGGCTCGTACTCCAACCCCGGTCCGGACGGCGAAGCGATCGAGGCGCACATCTACTCCGGCTCCACAGACCACATCATGCAGTCGCCGCAGCCGGACCCCGGTGAGCACTTCCCGCATGTGAACACCCAGCTCTTCGGCACGGTCGATCCGGCGGGCAACGCCCACATCCGGAAGAACGGCCAGATGCCGCCGTTCAACACGCCCCCGACCGGAGCGACTCCCACGAACGACGGCTTCGTGCGTGACTACGTCATCAACTTCGAGCTCGACAAGGGTCGACCTCCGACGGCCGACGAGTACCGGATCGCGATGGGCGGCTTCAGCCCCGAGATGATGCCCGTGCTCTCGACCCTCGCGCGCGAGTTCGCCGTCTATGACGCGTGGCACGCCGCCGTTCCGTCCCAGACGTTCTGCAACCGCCTCTTCTTCCATGCCTCGACCTCTCACGGGTACGTCACGAACCACGGCGGCGACGGGTACTACAAGTGGATCGACGGGCCGGCGGCACCGACGATCTTCAACCGCCTCGAGGAGGCGGGCATCCCGTGGCGCATCTACTACGACGGATCGCAGCTGGTCTCGCTCACGGGACTCCTGCACTCCCCCGTGCTGCAGCCGTACTGGAAGACCAACTTCCGGGAGATGAGCCAGTTCTACGAGGACGTGAAGAGCGGCGATCTCCCGGCCTACAGCTTCATCGAGCCCCGCATGGTGTTCAACCACAACGACATGCATCCGCCGTGGGGCGCGCACGTCCGCGAGACCGACGTCGAGATCGACGGCGAGACCGTGCCGGTCTACAACAGCGCACTGTCCGATGTCCGCGCCGGCGATCGGCTGGTCCAGGACATCTACGACGCGATCCGCACGAGCAAGTCGCACAAGGGATCGAACGCGATGAACACCGCTCTCGTCATCACCTTCGACGAGCACGGCGGGACGTACGACCATGTGGCCCCGCCGCAGACGACGCCTCCCGACCGCAGCGGCCCCGGTGAGATGGGGTTCGTCTTCGATCGGCTCGGGGTGCGCGTGCCCGCCATCGTGGTCAGCGCCTACACGGCCCGAGAGACCGTCATCCACGATGAGATGCACCACGGCTCGATCATCAACACCCTGTGCCGTCAGCACGGGCTGTCGCCCCTGACGCTGAGGGATCAGACGGCGAACCCGATCTTCAACGCGATCAACCTCACCGAGCCTCGGCAGCCGTACACCTGGCCGAAGCCGCGCGCGCTCTACGTCGGGCGCAATCCGGAGGAGGATGATGCGACCTCGTCCGCGACCAAGCACAAGCACCGCCCGCTCACGGCTCCGGCCGTCGGCCTCACGGGCCTCCTCCTCGCCCGCTACAACCCGGGTTCGAAACCTCCCAAGACCTACGGCGAGGCGTACGAAGCGGTCACCCGGTACGGATCAGGGCTCTTCGGCGTCTACGACGAGTGAGCCTCGGCTCCCTGCTCAGATCCGGCCGCGCACCGGCGTCCGCTCGACGGGGTCGCCGTCGTCCGGCATCGCCATCTCCACGCGGACGCCCAGCAGGCGGATCTCGCGCTCGGCGTCCAGAGTCGAGCCGAGCGCGACAGCCGCGTCGATGACGTCGTCCCGTCGCTCGGTCGGAGAGGCGAGCTTGCGGCCCAGCGTCTTCGTCTCGAACGGCGCGTACCGAACCTTCAGATGGACGCGGATGACCGGCCGCCCCTCGGCTGCGCAGTCGTCGAAGGCCTGCCCGGCGAGCTCGCGGAGCGAGGCCTCGACCTCCGCCGTGGTCGTGAGGTTCTGCTGAAAGGTCGTCTCCCGACTGTGGCTGCGCGCGATCCAGGGCGTGTCGTCGACGACGTGCGGCCCGAGGCCGGATCCGAGGCCGTGATACCAGACGCCCATCTTCGGGCCGAACTCCGTCACGAGCTCCTGCTCGTCGGCATCCGCGAGCTCTCTGACCGTCTGGATGCCGTGATCGGCGAGGCGCTTCTGCACCTTCGATCCCACGCCCCAGAGATCACGCGTGGGCTTCGCACCCATCACCTCGAACCAGTTCTCCTCGGTGAGCCGGAAGGTGCCCCGGGGCTTGCCGAACTCGGTCGCGATCTTGGCGCGCACCTTGTTGTCGCCGATGCCGACCGAGCAGTGCAGGCCGGTCGCGTCGAGCACGGCCGCCTGCGCATCGCGCGCCGTCTGCTCCGGGTCGTCGGTGGTCACCCCGAGGAAGCACTCGTCCCAGCCGATCACCTCCAGCACGACGCCGGGGAGGGTTCGCAGCGCTGTCATGACCTCGGCGGAGGCGGCTGCGTACGCCTCGTGATCCACGGGCAGGAACACCGCGTCCTCCGGCGCCTTCCGCGCGGCGATCTTGAGCGGCATCCCCGAGCCGATGCCGAACTCCCGCGCCTCGTAGGATGCGGTCGAGACCACGGCGCGCTCGGTCGGGTCGCCGCGTCCGCCCACGATCACAGGACGGCCGGCGAGCTCGGGGCGGCGCAGCACCTCGACAGCGGCGATGAACTGATCCATGTCCACGTGCAGCACCCAGTCGGCCATGCAACGAGTGTGGCGGCTGGTGGACCGGATGTCACCCCTCTCAGCCGAGAGCGATGCCGATCGCCGTGCCGATCACGGCGAGGAGCGGGAGCGTCCCCTGCATCACCGCGGCACGGATCTTCGTGCGGTCCGAGAGCACCAGCACGAGCGCGGCGGCGGCCATCATGCCGGTGCCGGCGAAGACGAGCGTCAACCCGACGGTGGGTGACCCGACGATCACGAGACCGATGCCGAGCAGCGTCGTCAGCGCCAGGAAGAGGTTGTAGAAGCCCTGGTTGAAGGCGAGCTGCTTCATCGTGACGGCATCCGCCTCGCTGGCGACGCCGAAGATCTTCCTCGTCTCGGGCTCGGTCCACTTCAGCGACTCGAGCGCGAAGATGAACACGTGGAAGGCCGCAGCGGCTGCGGCGAGGACGAGACCGACGATGAGCATGGACCGATTCTCTCAGAACAGCCGGCTCAGACGAGGAAGATCGGCAGAAGTCCGGGGTTGTGCGCGTGCACGAGGACGGCGAAGACGACAGCGTCGAAGAGCAGGTGCACCGTCACGACATAGGCGAGAGAGTGCGTCCGCAGGAAGATGAAGCCCTGCAGCAGAGCGAACGGGATCGTGAGCAGCGGACCCCACTCGCGGTAGCCGAGCTCCCAGAGGAACGACACGAACACGATCGCCTGCAGCACGTTCGCGACCACGTCGGGGAAGTGCCGGCGCAGCAGGGCGAACACCGTGCAGATGAAGAAGAGCTCGTCCCAGATGCCGACGGCGCCGACGCCGACGAACAGTCGCACGATCAGCTCGGGCGTGTCGACGACCGGCCAGTTCTGATAGACGCCGCTGGTGATGAAGTAGAACGGCAGGATCAGCCACCCGAGCACCAGCACCGCGACGAGCCAGCCCCACTGGAGGCGGCCCCAGCGCTTGCGGGTGCGCCAGGGGAAGCTGATGGCACGGTCGCGGTAGACGAACCGGGAGATCACGTAGGGCACCACGACCGCCCCGCCCAGAGCGAGCGTGAACCGGAGCATCGCCATGTCGTCGAGCTCGGCGGCGAGCGGGATCACGCTGACGATCAGCATGCCCACGGCGATGAGCGACAGGTCCCTGGTCAGCGAGGGATCGGATGCTGTCACCTTCCCGCGCTCGAGAGCCCAGGCGGCACCGACGCCCAGCGCCAGCAGCACCCAGCCGAGCCACGGGATCTCCAGGACGAAGAACGCGGGCGCCGCGGCGCAGACGAGGAGCGCGGGCGCGATGCCGCGTCCGAGCGCGGTGTCGCCCCGCACGACGGTCACGCGCGGTCCCGCCGCCGATACACGAGATCGCGGATGTCGCGTCCCTTCGCGATGCCCTTGCGCTCGAACGCCGTCATGACCCGACCGTCGAAGCGCTCGGCCCACTCGCCGTCGAACGCGCGCTCGAACAGCGGCTCCGCATCGAGCACCTCGCGCATCTGCTGGGCGTAGTCCTCCCAGTCGGTGGCGAGTCTCAGGAGTCCGCCGTCGCGCAGCGCCCGCGCCGCGTTGTCGGCGAATCCTGGGCGCACCAGGCGCCGCTTGGTGTGCTTCTTCTTGTGCCACGGGTCGGGGAAGAAGATCCACACCTCCCGGGCCGCGGCCTCCGGGAGGAACGAGGCCAGCACCTCTGGCGCGTTGGCCTCGACGACGCGGAGGTTGCGAGCGCCCTCCCGATCGGCGTCGAGCATCGTGCGGGCGAGGCCGGCGCGGAAGACCTCCACGGCGAGGAAGTCGTCTGCAGGGCGCGACGAGGCCGCCGCAACGATCGCGTGGCCCTGCCCCGAGCCGATCTCGACGTACAGGTCGGCGGCGCGACCGTATTCCTCAGCGGGATCCAGGCGCGCCTCCGGGTGCACCGACGTCCAGGCCACGTCCCGCGGGACGTCGAGCAGATAGTGCGGGGCCAGGTCGGAGAAGGCGCGGTCCTGCGCCTCCGACATGCGGCCGCTGCGGCGTACGAAGGACACCGGCTCGTCACGGAAGGTGCGGGGTTCGGGCATGATTCCAGGGTAGTCGGCGGAGACGCTCACTCCGCGGGCGCGGTCACGAAGTCGATGAGCTCTTCGACGCGCCCCAGCAGCGCCGGCTCGAGGTCCCGGTAGGTCGTCACCTTCGAGAGGATGTGCTGCCACGCGCGCCCGGTGTCGGCCTGGGTCTCGTACGGCCAGCCGAACGCGCGGCAGATGCCGGTCTTCCAGTCGGTGCCGCGAGGGATCTCCGGCCACTTCGCGATGCCGAGGGCGCGCGGAGTCACGCACTGCCACACGTCGACGAACGGATGCCCGACGATGCGCAGGTGGCGGCCGTGCGGACCGCGCGCCACGGCATCCGCGATGCGGGACTCCTTCGATCCGGGAACGAGGTGGTCGACGAGCACTCCGTAGCGGCGGCTCGCGCTCGGCGGTTCCGCGGCCAGCAGATCGTCGAGCAGGTCGACGCCCTGCAGGAACTCGACGACGACGCCCTCGACGCGGAGGTCCGCGCCCCACACCTTCTCGACGAGCTCTGCGTCGTGCTTGCCCTCGACGAGGATGCGGCTGGGCAGCGCGACGCGTGCGCGCTGATCGGCGACGACGAAGGATCCGGATGCCGTGCGCCGCGGACCCTGCTCCGACGCTGCGGGAACGACGAGTCGCACGGGAGCGCCGTCGATCAGGAACCCACCGCCGAGCGGGAACAGCCGCTTTCGACCGAGGCGGTCCTCGAGCTCCACGTTGCCGCCCTGCACACGGGTCACGGCGCCGCAGTAGCCGTCGTCCGCGACCTCGACCACGAGGTCGATCTCGGCCGGCACCTGCGGCACCTTCTTCGCCCCGCGCTCGCGCCAGCCCGCCGAGAGCACATCCGATCCGTACCGGTCATCCATGCCTTCCAGCGTATGTGTCTCCGCTGATGGCGAACGGAGATCGGGCAAGGGATGCTGTCGCGTGTCGGCCTCTGTGCATAGACTCGTGCCATGGGGCTCGGCTGCCGGTCGGAGGGAAAAGCATGACGAAACGGTGGCTCACGCTGGCCGCGTTGACCGTGGCCGCCGTCGCAGGGGCGTTCTCCGCCTCCGCGGCATCCGCCACCGATCCGCTCACGCTCGACTCCGGGTACGTCACCGACGACGCCGGGGTGCTGAGCTCCGCGCAAGAGGATGCCGTCGAGGCCCGTCTGACGGAATTGAGCGCGAACTCGAACGCCGACCTCTTCGTCGTCCTGGTCGACGACTTCTCCTCCCCCTCTGACAACGCCGAGTGGGCGGACACGGTCGCGCAGAACAACAACCTCGGCTCCGAGCAGTATCTGCTCGCGATCGCCGTCGAGGGCCGCAGCTACTACATCTCCGCCGCACCCGACGGCCCGCTGAGCGACAGCAAGCTCGACGACGTCGAGAACAAGATGGTGCCGCTCGCCGCGCAGAACGACTGGGTCGGGGCGATCACGCTCGCGGCCGACGAGATCCAGGGCGACGGCGGCGCGGGCGCTCTGCGCGTGGCGCTGATCATCGGCGCCGTCGTGGCGGCCGGCCTGCTCCTGTGGCTCGTCATCGCGCTCGTCCGCCGCTCGCGACGCGACGCCGAGGTGCGGCGGCGCGGCGCGATGCCCGAGACGCCCGACCCGAACGATCCGTTCTCCACACTCACCGACGAGCAGGTCGAGACGCAGGCAGGGGTCGCCCTCGTGCAGGCCGACGATGCGATCACCTCGAGCAAGGAGGAGCTCGGATTCGCCGTCGCGCAGTTCGGCGAGGGCGCCACGGCCGAGTTCACGCATGCCGTCGAGGCGGCGAAGGCGAAGATGTCCGAGGCCTTCGACCTCAAGCAGAAGCTCGACGACGAGATCGAGGACACGATCCAGGACCACCGGGCCTGGCACATCCGCATCATCCAGCTCGCCGACGAGATCGGCGACGTCCTGGAGGAGAACACCGAGGCCTTCGACGAGCTGCGCAAGCTCGAGCAGAACGCCCCTCAGGAGCTCGAGCGGGTTCGCGGCGAGCGGGCGGCCCTGGCACCCGTTCTCGCATCGGCCGCTCCCGCCCTGGCGGCGCTGTCGGCCTCGTACGATCCCGCAGCGCTCAGCACCGTGTCGGACAATCCCGCTCACGCGCAGGAGCGCGCCACTCTCGCGGATCGCTCGATCGAGGCCGCAGGCCAGGCGATCGCGGCCGGTCGATCCGGCGAAGCAGCGTTCGCGATCCGCACCGCCGAGCAGTCGGTCGCGCAGTCGGCGCAGCTCGCACAGGCCATCACGGCGCTCGGGCAGGAGCTCGCGACGATCGAGACCCAAGCGCAGGCGCTGATCGTCGAACTGCAGGGCGATCTCGCCGCAGCCCAGCAGCTTCCGGATGCCGGCGGCACGATCGCCGCGGCCGCATCCGCGACGGCCCAGCAGGTGCAGCTGGCGCAGACGCAGCTGGCCGGCGCGGGCCGCAACCCGCAGGCCGCGTTCGCGACGCTCACGGCTGCGAACGCGCAGATCGACGCCGCCCTCGCGCAGGGTCGGGAGACCGCAGAACGCGCCCGTCGGGTGCAGCAGGTCCTCGACCAGACCCTGACTCAGGCGAACTCCGAGATCCGCGCGACGCGCGAGTACATCGAGACCCGCCGCGGCACGGTGGGCTCCACCGCGCGCACCCGCCTCGCCTCTGCCGAGGCCAGCCTGACCCAGGCGCAGAATCTGCGGGCGACGGATGCCGAGGCGGCACTGGCCGAGGCGAACCGCGCGGTCGAGCTGGTGCGCCAGGCGACCTACGCCGCTCAGTCCGACGTGCAGTCCTACAACTCCCCCTCCGCCGCGGACGACGGATGGGGAGGCGGGCTGTTCGGCGGCTCCGGCTCGTCGTCCGGCGGCTCGGGAATCGGTGGCGACATCCTCGGCGGCATCATCGGCGGACTCCTCTCCGGTGGTGGAGGCGGCGGAAGCTCCTCCCGCAGCAGCAGCTGGCGCTCCGGAGGGGGCGGCGGCTACCGCAGCTCCGGTTTCGGAGGAGGCTCCCGCAGCAGCTCGCGGAGCAGTTCCCGCAGCAGCAGCAGCGGCCGCAGCGGTCGATCCGGAGGTAGGCGCTTCTGATCCGCACATCGACAGGTACCCCAGGCTCACGACTCCGTCCCTCTGAAAGGAATCACGCATGACCAAGCAGTCCATCTTCGGACGTATCTCGACCCTCGTCCGCGCGAACATCAACTCGCTCCTCGACTCTGCCGAAGACCCGCAGAAGATGATCGATCAGCTCGTTCGCGACTACACGAACAGCATCGCCGACGCCGAGTCCGCGATCGCCGAGACCATCGGCAACCTGCGCCTGCTCGAGCGCGATCACGAAGAAGACGTCCAGGCGGCCACCGAGTGGGGCAACAAGGCTCTCGCCGCCAGCCGCAAGGCCGACGAGATGCGCACGACCGGCAACGCCGCGGACGCCGACAAGTTCGACAACCTCGCGAAGATCGCGCTGCAGCGCCAGATCAGCGCCGAGCGCGAGGCGACCGGCGCCGAGCCGCAGATCGCCGCGCAGACCGAGATCGTCGACAAGCTCAAGAGCGGCCTCAACGGCATGAAGGACAAGCTCGGCGAGCTGAAGAATAAGCGCAGCGAGCTGCTCGCCCGTGCCAAGGTCGCCGAGGCGCAGACCAAGGTGCAGGACGCCGTCGGTTCGATCAACGTCCTCGACCCCACCAGCGAGCTCGGGCGCTTCGAAGACAAGGTCCGCCGCCAGGAGGCCATCGCCCAGGGCAAGATCGAGCTTGCGGCCTCCAGCCTCGACGCGCAGTTCGAGAGCCTGGAAGACCTCGGCGAGCTGACCGAGGTCGAGGCGCGCCTCGCCGAGCTCAAGGCCGGCGGCACCGCGCCGCGCCAGGCCATCGAAGGCTCCTGACACACCCCGCCGATGCCCCGGACACCATTCGTCCGGGGCATCGGCGCTTTCTCCCCCGGAGGCAACCCATGGTGCGATTCCTCGTCGTCCCGCAGTGGCAGGGCTCGCCCGCACCGCGCGCGATGCTCCTCGTCGACGGCGCCTCCGCGATCGCCGGCGACCTTCCGCGCGCGGCGACGACCCTGCTCGATGTGCCCGTCGAAGCCGGAGAGTCACTCGGCACCGGCGTCCGTCGCCTGAGCGCGCTGCTGCGCACTCGCGAACTGGTGCGCGAGCATCTGCAGGAGGGCACCGTCATCATCGGCGGCGACTGCAGCGTCACCGTCGCGGCCCTCGCGGCGCTGCCGGGCGGAACGGATGACCTCGCGGTGGTGTGGTGCGATGCGCACGGCGACCTCCACACGCCGGAGACCTCGCCGTCCGGAGCCTTCTCCGGCATGGCCCTGCGCGCCGTGCTCGGGCAGGGAGAGGAGCAGGTCGTGCTCTCCCCCGGCATCCCGCGCGATCGCATCGTCACGGTCGGCATGCGCGACGTCGATGACGCGGAGGTCGACCAGCTCGACACGCTCACACAGCTCTCCGTCGACGACCTCGCGCGCACCGATGCGCTGGCCGAGGCCGTCAGCGCGACGGGAGCGGCCCGCGTCTGGGTGCACATCGACGTCGACGTGCTCGATCCCTCGGATCTCGCCGGAGTCTCCTCCGCCGCTCCCTTCGGCGTCTCTCCCGCAGTCCTCGGCGCGGCGATCCGTCGGCTGCGGGAACAGGTTCCGCTCGCGGGCGCCACCATCTCCGGTTTCGCGCCTCGCTCCCCGGCGGATGCGGTCGACGATCTGGGCGCCCTTCTGCGCCTGGTCGGGGCTGTCGCGTGAGCGCGGACTGGAGGCCGACGGCGGAGGCGGCGCTCGCCCGCGGGCGACGATTCGATCGTCGCATCCCCTCGTTCCTGCTGCGTTCGCCGATCAGCCGCGTCGGCTACTGGTGGGGCACGGGAGTCGGCTGGCTCTGGGGCTCGCTGTGGAGCACGGGCCCGGTCGAGCGCCGCGCGGGTCTCTGGATCTTCCAGGGCATGCCGAGATGGACATTCAACCGGGGCGGAGTGTGCGTCGGCGGATGCTTCCTCACCGGTGACACGCGTCCGACGGACGCGGTGCTGCGTCACGAGGCGGTGCACAAGGAGCAGTGGCTGCGCTACGGCTTCCTGATGCCGCTGCTGTACCTGTTCGCGGGACGCGACCCGCTGCGCAACCGCTTCGAGATCGAGGCGGGCCTGGAGGACGGCAACTACGTGCGCCGCGCGCGCTGACGGATCAGCGGTCGGCGGGCAGCAGTCCGAAGCGCTCGGGAGCGTGGATGAGCGCGGGCTCGATGTCGAGCGTGTGCGTCAGGTGATCCACGATGTCCGCCGTGCCGAGGTAGCCCCCGAGAAGCGTGACGTGCGTCTGGATCTCGTCGTCGCACATCATCTCGTCGGCCCATGCGCAGGTGGCGCGAGCGAGGGCCTGTCCTGGTGCGCACGAGCGCCCTGAGCCCGGTGCGCCGGACCGCTGTCCGCGAGCGAGCCACGTGACGGTCATGCGTCCGGGAGCCTCGACCACGCCGATGTCGGACGCGTCGGGGACCTCGATGAAGATGCGGCCGGATGCGCACAGGGGAAGAGTGCCCAGGAACATCTCGAGGTCGGCGAGCGAGTGCTCGTCAGCGGTCACCAGGTGGTGCGCACGGCGTCGCGCTTCGCGGCGCTGGGCACGCGTGCTGCGGAGCTCGAGGGAGGTGTTCATGGTGTCTCCATCGTACACCAAGTGAAGGCTTGCCTAACCTTCCTCGACGAGTGCCTTCTTCAGAGCTGCCAGCTCGGCATCCGTCATCCCGTTCGCACGCAGATAACCGGCTGCCGAACCCCAGCGCTCGTCGACCTGCTCCAGCAGCGCACGCATCACGGGCGCCGGCGACTGCGTCGCAAGGGCGACGGCGTGCACCGCCTCGGGATGCTGCGACCGGAGGTAGTCCGCGATGCGCTGCGAACGCTGCGCCGGCAGCTGCGACTCCGTGAGCGCGTAGTCGGCGATCACAGCCTCGCGATCAGCGCCGACGGCGGACAGCGCGAGCGCGACGGTCACGCCCGTTCGGTCCTTGCCCACAGTGCAGTGCACGAGCGTCGGCTTGCCCTCGGCGATGATCCGGATGGCGTCGACCAGACGCTCCCCGCTCTCCTCGAGCAGGTGCAGGTAGAGGTCGTCGAGGCTCGTGTCCGCCTCGAAGAACGAGCGCACCGACCCGAGGAACAGCGGAAGGTGCGTGGTCTCCGGGCCCTCGATCTCGGTCGGCTCCGCCGCGACCTCTTCGCCGTCGCGCAGATCGACGATGTGCTGGATGCTGCTCTGCAGCGCGGTCGCACCGCGGGGCGTCGCACCCGACAGCTGCCCGGATCGCAGCAGCACGCCCGAGCGGATCCGTCCGCCCTCCGCGGGGATGCCGCCGACGTCGCGGACGTTGTTGACGCCGTCGATGTCGAGGATCGTCATGCCTGCGCCTGCGGAGCACGAGGCGGCACCGGGTAGCGTCCGGCGATGACGATGCGGTTGAAGGCGTTGATGGAGACGCATGCCCAGCTCAGTGCCGCGTACTCCTTCTCGGTGAACACGCTCCCCACCAGGTCGTAGACCTCGTCAGACACACCGTCGTCGGCGATGAAGGTGAACGCCTCGGCGAGCTCGAGCGCTGCGCGCTCCCGGTCGCTGAACACGCCGCTCTCACGCCAGACCGGGATCTGGGTGATCGTGTCGGTGTCGAGACCGGCCTTGAGCGCCCGATCGACGTGGAGTCGGGCGCAGTAGCTGCATCCGTTCAGCTGCGAGCAGTGGATCATGACGATCTCCTTGAGTCGATCGTCGATGCCGTTGGCGGCGCAGATGTCGCCGACCGTCCTCGCGAACGCGTCGAGCGCCTGATACGCCGCCGGCTCGGTCTTGGAAAGGTGCACGCGCGTCTCGCTCATGTCTCCATGATATTCGTCGCGCGAACAGGGCGCCCTCGGTCATCGACAGGCGGTGAAATGCGAAATGCTCAGCACCAAGAAGGATGACTAGTGAATATGTCCGTAGATGTCCGCATATTGCTTGTCATATCGCTCCGCAATTTCCTGCCGCCGAATCCGAGGAGCAGAATATGGACGTGGCGATCGACATCACCGAGTTCAGCTATCTTCCCGCACAGGCCGAAGCCCTGGGCGTCCCTCTCCCCCCGGTCGAGCGCGTGACGCTCCCCCTCCCCGGTGGTCGCACAGTGAGCGCGCTGCGCTTCGGGATCGAGGCACCACGGGTCACGCTTCTGCACGGCGCCGGGCTGAACGCGCACACCTGGGACACCACCTCGCTCGCCCTGCAGCAGCCGCTGCTCGCGATCGACCTGGCCGGCCACGGAGACTCCTCCTGGCGGACCGACGCCGACTACACTCCGCGCACGCTCGCCGTCGACGTCGCCGCTGCCCTCGATGCCTGGACCGCACAGCCCCAGCTCGTCGTCGGGCAGTCTCTCGGCGGGCTCACCGGCGCGGCCCTCGCCGCGGCTCGACCGGACCTCGTGTCGGAGCTCGTCGTGGTCGACATCACCCCGGGCATCGACGTCAGCGCCGGGCCCGCTGCGCTGCGCGCCTTCTACGAAGGGCCCACTGACTTCGCCACTCGCGCTGAGCTCGTCGACAAGGCGATGTCCCTCGGCTTCGGGGGCACCCGACCGGAGACCGAGCGCGGCGTCTTCCTCAACACCCGCGTGCGGCCGGACGGGCGCATCGAGTGGAAGCACCACTTCGCACATCTCGCTGCTCGAGCGCTCGCTGCCCACGATCCGGGATCGGCCGTCGCCCCCTCCGCGCTGCACGAGACCGGCTGGGACGACCTGGCGGCCGTACGCGCCCCGATCACGCTGGTGCGCGCCACCCGCGGCTTCGTCAGCGAGGCGGATACCGCGGAGCTGCAGCGCCGCATCCCCGAGGCGCGCGTGGTCGTCGTCGACGCCACCCACAACGTGCAGGAGACGGCGCCGACGTCGCTCGCCGACCTCGTCGCCTCCGCCGCAGCCGGCACCTCCCCCGGCACCGGTTTGTGACGATTCGTTCCGCATCCGCCCCGCATCCCTCCCGCCATCCCTAGGCTCGATCCAACGGCACACAGCAACTGCCGCACCGAGAGGAAACGCCTCATGTTCCGACGCACCCGACGTCTCGCGCTGATCTCCGCCCTCGCGGCGACCGCCGTCATCCTCAGCGCCTGCTCCGGCACCCCCGCGGAGACCCCGTCCTCGTCTCCCGGGAAGCCCGACCCCGACGCGACCCTGCACGTGGGACTCGTGCTCGAGCCGACCAACCTCGACATCCGGCACACCAGCGGCGCCGCCATCGAGCAGATCCTCATCGACAACATCTACGAGGGTCTCGTGACGCGCACGCAGGACAACGAGATCGAGGGCCGGATCGCCTCCGACTACGAGGTGTCCGCCGACGGGCTCACCTACACGTTCACTCTGAACGACGGTGTCGCCTTCCACGACGGCACCCCGCTCACATCCGCCGACGTCGTCGCCTCCTACGAGACCGTGCGCACCGACGCGACCGTGCAGGGCAACGCGGAGTTCGCCTCGGTGGCCTCGATCACCGCGCCGGACGCCACGACCATCGAGATCGTGCTCTCCGCGCCGAACCAGAACTTCCTGTTCGCCCTCACCGGGCCCGCGGGACTGATCTTCAAGTCCGGTGACACGACGGACCTGAAGACGGCAGAGAACGGCACGGGTCCGTTCACTCTCACACGCTGGAACAAGGGCAGCACGATCACCTTCGCGCGCAACGAGGCCTACTGGGGCGAGGCGGCCGGTGTCGCCGAGGTGGAGTTCCAGTACATCCCCGACTTCACGGCCGGTGTGAACGCCGCACTCGCCGGCGACGTCGACGTGCTGACGGCGGTGGACCCGAACCTCGCGTCGCAGCTCGAGGACTCCGGGGACTTCACGCTCACCAAGGGCCGCACCACCGACAAGGCGACGCTGGCCTTCAACAACAAGAAGGCGCCGCTCGACGACGTGCGCGTGCGCGAAGCCCTGCGTCTGGCCATCGACCATGAGGCCCTGATCGAGGCCGTCGGAGCCGGCACCACCCTGTACGGACCGATCCCGGAGCTCGACCCCGGTTACGAGGACCTCTCCGACGTCATCTCGTACGACCCGGAGAAGGCCAAGGAGCTCCTCGCCGAAGCCGGCCAGGAAGACCTCGAGCTCACCCTCACCATCCCGAGCTTCTACGGGACGACCGTGCCGAAGGTCCTGATCTCGGACTTCGCGAAGGTCGGTGTGACCCTCGAGGTCGATTCCGTGGAGTTCCCCGCCTGGCTCGAGGACGTCTACACCAACCATGACTACGACCTGAGCTTCGTGCTGCACGTCGAGCCGCGGGACTTCGGCAACTTCGCGAATCCGGACTACTACTTCGGCTACGACAACGCCGAGGTCCAGGGGCTCTACGAGCAGGCGCAGGCCGAGGTGGATCCCGACAAGTCCGCCGAGCTCCTCGCGCAGGCCGCCCGCATCGTGTCCGAGGACCACGCCGCGGACTGGCTGTACAACGGCGAGACCGTCACCGCAGTGAGCCCGATCGTGGCCGGCTTCCCCGAGGACTCGATCAACTCGCGCATCAACCTCGCGGGCGTCACCGTCTCCGCCGAGAAGTAGGAGCGGTCGGCCCTCCGTGCTCCGCTACGCGCTCGTCCGAGGAGCCCTGCTCGTCGCAGGGCTCCTCGTGTCGAGCGTGCTCATCTTCCTGACGCTGCGGGTCTTCCCCGGCGACGTCGCGCAGCTGATCGCCGGGACGCAGGCCTCCCCCGCCGAGGTCGACGCCCTGCGCGAATCGCTCGGACTCGATCGCCCGCTCCTCGCGCAGTACACCGACTGGATCGGCGGCATCTTCCGGGGGGATCTCGGCACCTCGCTGCTCTCCGGTGCCTCCGTCGGTGAAGAGCTGTTCCTCAAGTCGCAGGTCACCGTCCCGCTCGGGATCATGTCACTGCTGATCGCTATCCTGATCGCCGTGCCCTTCGGGATCGTCGCGGCGCTCCTCCGCGGCCGTCGCGGCGGCACGGCGCTCAGCGTCGGTGCCCAGACGCTCGCGGCCGTCCCCGTCGTCTGGGCGGGCATGATGCTGATCGTGGTCTTCTCGGTCTGGCTCGGCTGGCTGCCGCCGCAGGGGTTCCCGCGCACCGGCTGGTCGACGCCGGGAAAGGCCATCGAAGCTCTGCTGCTCCCTGCGCTCACGATCGGGATCGTCGAGGGCGCGATGCTCATGCGCTTCGTCCGCAGCGCCACGCTGCAGGCGGCCGGCCAGGACTTCGTCCGCACCGCCGCCGCGAAGGGTCTGACGCGCACCAGGGCGCTGATCCAACACGGCATCCCTGCGGTGGGTCTGTCGATCATCACGGTCCTGGGACTCCAGGTGGCCGGGATCATCGTGGGATCGGTCGTGATCGAGCAGCTGTTCACGCTGCCCGGCATCGGACGGATGCTCGTGGCCGACGTCGGCACCCGCGACCTGATCAAGGTGCAGAGCGAACTGCTCGTGCTCACCGGATTCGTGCTCGTGGTCGGCTTCCTCGTCGATCTGCTGCACCGCGCGATCGACCCCCGACAGCGGGAGGCCGCATGATCCCCCGCTGGCTGACGAGGCTCTGGGCGACGGCGACCGGTCGCTTCGGGCTCATCGTCGTGGCGCTGATCGCCGTCACCGCGCTCGTGTCGTCGTTCTGGACGCCGTTCGATCCGCAGTCGTCGAACATCGGCGACCGCTGGCTGCCGCCCAGCTGGCCGCACCTGCTCGGCACCGACGACACCGGTCGCGACATCCTCAGCCTGATCATGGCCGGGGCACGGACGGCCGTGTTCGTCAGCGTCGGCGCCGGCGTGGTGGCGACCGTCATCGGCATCTCCCTCGCAGCGCTCGGAGCCCTCACCACGCGCTGGGTGCGAGAGACCGTCGCCGTGTTCGTCGACATCCTCATCGCGTTCCCCGTGCTGCTGATCGCCATGATGATCTCCTCCGTCTGGGGCGGATCGCTGTGGGTCGTCATCTGGGCGGTCGGGATCGGCTTCGGCGTCAACATCGCCCGTGTCACCCGTCCGGAGCTGAGGCGGGTGCAGCAGAGCGACTTCGTGCTCGCCGCCCGCGCATCCGGACTCACCCCCGCGCAGAGCCTCGCCCGGCACCTGCTTCCGAACGTCGCACCGGTGTTCATCGTGCAGCTCTCCTGGTCGATGGCCGTCGCCGTCCTCGCCGAGGCAGGGCTGTCGTACCTCGGCTTCGGCGCATCGGTGGTCGAGCCGAGCTGGGGCATCCTGCTGGCCGACCTCCAGCGGTACATCGGCGTCCATCCGCTCTCCGTGATCTGGCCGGGCCTGACCATCACCGTCACGGTCCTCGCCCTGAATCTGCTCGGCGACGGGCTGCGCGAGGCGACGGACCCGACTCTGCGCCACCGTGCGGCGGAGCTGCACACCCCGGCGGTGGTCGCATGACGCTCGCCGTGCAGGACCTGGTCATCGACATCGAGGGACGTCGGGTGGTCGACGGCGTCTCCTTCGACGTGCCGGACGGCTCGCGCCTCGGGCTGATCGGCGAATCCGGCTCCGGCAAGTCGCTCACCGCCCTCGCCGTGCTCGGACTCCTCCCCGAGGGGGCCACCGCGAGCGGCAGCATCCGCTGGAACGGCACCGAGCTGATCGGCATGCCGGATCGCGAGCTCGCGAAGCTGCGCGGCGACGACATCGGCATCGTCTTCCAAGAGCCCCGGACCGCGCTCAACCCGATCCGGACCGTCGGACGACAGATCGCGGAGTCCATCCGGATCCACGAGGGGCTCGGCCGCCGCGAGGCCCGAGACCGCGCGATCGCCGAGGCGGAACGCGTTCGCCTGCCCGATCCGGCGTCGATCGTGGACCGCTACCCGCACCAGCTCTCGGGCGGCCAGCGGCAGCGCGTGGCGATCGCCATGGCCCTCGCCTGCCGTCCGCGACTGCTGATCGCCGACGAGCCGACCACGGCGCTCGACGTCACGATCCAGTCCGAGATCCTCTCGCTGCTGCTGTCGCTCGTCGCCGAGGAGGGCATGTCGCTCGTCTTCATCACGCATGATCTCGCCGTGCTCGCGCAGGTGGCGACGGAGGGCGTCGTCCTGGAGCACGGACGCGTGATCGAGGCGGCACCCGTGTCCACCCTCCTGACCGCGCCGACATCTCCCGTCACCCGGGCTCTGCTCCGTGACGCGACCGCCACGCTCTGGCGACCGGAAGGCGGCGCGTCATGAGCCTGATCGAAGCGCGGGATCTGAGCCGGGACTTCGTCGTCCCGAAGCACTCATCCTTCGAGCGCACGCGTCGGCAGACCGCACTCGCGCCCACCGATCTCGACGTCGTCGAAGGATCGTCGATGGGGATCATCGGCGAGTCCGGCTCCGGCAAGTCCACGCTCGTCCGCCTCCTGCTGGGGCTCGATCGTCCGACGACCGGGACCGTGAGCGTGGACGGGCGCGCCGTGGACGCCACGGCCTCCGCGAAGTCCCTGCACTGGCTGCGCCGCGAGACAGGGCTGGTGTTCCAGGACCCGTACGCGTCGCTGGACCCGCGGATGTCGGCGGGGCAGATCGTGCGCGAACCGCTGTGGGCGCTCGGGATCGAGGGCGACCACCGGGCGAGGGTCCGCGAGGTCCTGGAGCAGGTCGGGCTGGAACCGGAGATGGCCGACCGCTATCCCCACGAGTTCTCCGGCGGGCAGCGCCAGCGGATCGCACTCGCCAGAGCCATCGTGCACCGTCCGCGCATCCTCGTCGGAGACGAGCCGCTGTCCGCTCTCGATGTCACGGTGCGCGCGCAGATCCTCGAGCTGCTGATCGAGCTGCGACGAACGACCGCCCTCACCCTGCTGCTCGTCTCGCACGACATCGGGGTCGTGCAGAACCTGTGCGACGCGGTCGTCGTGATGAAGGACGGCCACATCGTCGAGCGCGGCTCCACGAAGGACGTGCTCCTGCACCCGCAGGCGGCCTACACGAAGAAGCTGCTGTCGGCGATCCCGGTGATCCCCGGCTCCTGACCCGGCCTCAGCGACCACCGAAGAGGCTCCCCCGCCGCCGCCCCACGGGCTTGAGCACACGTCGCATGTACACGGTCCCGAGGTCGCGCCCGAACTTGTAGCCCACGCGTCCCATCCGCCCGGCCTCGACGAAGCCCAGCTTGGCGTGCAGACGGATCGAAGCCTCGGCTCCGCTGTCGCTGATGACCGCGACCATCTCCCGCAGTCCGATCTGCTCGCAGGCGTCGATGAGCGCTTGCAGCAGGGCCGCACCGAGCCCCTTGCCGCCGGCACCCGGCCCGAGGTAGATCGAGTCCTCGACCGTGTAGCGGTAGGCGTTCTTGCCCGCCCAGGGCTGCGCGAGCGCGTAGCCGATCACCTCGCCCCGCGATGAGACCGCGACGAGGAACGGCAGCTTCAACCGCTCGAGGAGCGCGAACTTGTCCCGCCAGTACGGGATGCTGCTGCGGCGCTCGTCGAGCGTCACTGCGGAGTTGCTGACGAAGTGGTTGTAGATCTCCCGGATATGGGCGAGGTCGTTGGCGCGTGCAGGACGGATGACGTATGAGAACACCTCCGGTGCCGCCTCCGGGCGCAGATGGCGCGGCAGGACACGACGACGGTCTCCCGGCTCGAACTGCATGGGTTCAGCTTAGGGAGGAAGGCGCGTCGCCCTCCACTCTCCAGTCCACCGGATCGGCGCCGAGTTCCTCGAGGAGTGCGTTCGCCCGGGAGAACGGCCGGGAGCCGAAGAAGCCGCGGCTGGCGGAGAGCGGCGAGGGGTGCGCCGACGCGATGACCGGCGTCTCGCCGAGCAGCGGCTGCAGGTTCGCGGCATCCCTCCCCCACAGGATCGCGACGAGCGGCTGGTCGCGGGCCACGAGGGTCCGGATCGCGAGTTCGGTGACGACCTCCCAGCCCCAGCCGCGGTGAGACGCCGCCGCACCCGGCTGCACGGTGAGGACGCGATTGAGCAGCAGCACGCCCTGGTCGCTCCACGCCGTCAGATCGCCGTGCGGCGCCGGTGGGATGCCGAGATCGCTCTCGCGCTCCTTGTAGATGTTCGCCAGGCTGCGCGGGAGCGGGCGCACCTCGCGGTCGACGGCGAAGGACAGACCGATCGGATGCCCGGGCGTCGGATACGGGTCCTGACCGGTGATGAGGACCCGCACCTCCGACAGCGGCCGCTGGAAGGCGCGAAGCACGTTCTCCCCGGCAGGAAGATAGCCGTGACCGGCTGCCTGCTCGGCACGGAGACGCTCCCCCAGGGCGGTGATCTGCTCCTGCGCCGGCGCGAGCGCCTCGGCCCAGCCCGGATCGATCTGCCCGTCGGCGGCGAGCTCGGCGAGGGTACGGGCCATCGTCAGTCGATGGATCGCACGCGCAGCGGGCCGCGGGCGAGAAGGTGCTGGGCCGACTGGGCGACCGGACGCATCGTGATCTGGTCGAGGTTGACGTGCGCCGGCGACTCCAGCGCGTAGGCGATGACGTCGGCGACGTCCTCTGCGAGGAGCGGCGCCTCGACGCCGGAGTACACGGCTTCGGCCGCCACCGTGTCGCCGCCGAGACGGTTCAGCGTGAACTCCTCGGTGTGCACCATGCCGGGAGCGACCTCGACGACGCGGACCGGCTCTCCGTTGAGCTCCTGACGGAGCACCTTGACGAGCATCGACTCCGCCGCCTTGGCGGCGTTGTATCCCGCCCCTCCGGCGTAGGCCGTCTGCGCGGCCGTCGACGTGATGAACACGGTGTCGGCGTGCCCGTCCGCTGTCGCCGCGCGGCGCAGGAGCGGGAGGAGCCCTGCCACCAGACGCTGCGTCGCCAGCACGTTGGCGTCGAACATCCACTGCCAGTCGTCGATCGACGCGTCCTCCACGCGATCCGTTCCGCGCGCTCCGCCCGCGACCTGCACGAGGGCGTGCACGGGCCCGGACTTCTCGAGCTCGGCCACGAGCGCGTCGACCGCTGCGGCGTCGGTGAGGTCGCAGGCGATGGCCGAGGCCCCAGTCTCCTCGGCGAGCGCGGTCAGCCGGTCCTCCCGTCGGGCGACGCCGACGACATCCCATCCGCGGGCGCGGAGCTCGCGCACCGTCGCCGCGCCGATCCCGGAGCTCGCACCTGTCACCACTGCACGTCTGATCACCATGCCTCCACCGTACGATGTTCCCGCGCGATTTCGCGGTCCGGCACTGTTACGTCACATTTCCCGTCCCTTGTTGACACGAGCCGATGTTCCGTACTCTCGCTGCAACGGCATCCGCCATCCGACCTTCACACGTTCCAGGGGGAACACATGACCGCACCCGAGTCCTGGCGCTTCGAGACCAAGCAGATCCACTCGGGTGCCGCACCCGATCCGGTCACGAAGGCCCGCGCCACGCCGATCTACCAGACGACGTCATACGTGTTCGACAGCGCGGACCACGCCGCGAACCTCTTCGCCCTCGCGGAGTTCGGCAACATCTACACCCGCATCCAGAACCCCACGCAGGACGTGCTCGAGCAGCGCCTCGCCGCGCTCGAGGGCGGCACCGGCGCCCTGGTCCTGTCCAGCGGTCAGGCGGCCTCCACGTTCGCCGTGCTCAACATCGCCGAGGCGGGCGACCACTTCGTCGCCTCGAGCTCGATCTACGGCGGAACGTACAACCTCTTCAAGTACACCCTCGCGAAGCTCGGCATCGAGGTCACCTTCGTCGAGAACCAGGACGACCCCGAGGAATGGCGCCGCGCGGTCCGCCCGAACACGAAGCTGTTCTTCGCCGAGACCATCGGCAACCCGCAGATCAACATCCTCGACATCCGCACGGTGGCCGACGTCGCGCACGAGAACGGCGTCCCTCTGATCGTCGACAACACGATCGCCACGCCGTACCTGATCCGCCCGTTCGAGTTCGGCGCCGACATCGTCGTGCACTCGGTCACGAAGTTCCTCGGCGGCCACGGCACGACCATCGGCGGCGTCATCATCGACGGCGGCACGTTCGAGTGGTCGAAGAACGTCGAGAAGTTCCCGGGTCTCACGGTTCCGGACCCCTCGTACCACGGCGCGAGCTACACCGCCGCGGTCGGCGACCCGCTCGCGTACATCATCAAGGCGCGCGTACAGCTGCTGCGCGACCTCGGATCGGCCATCGCCCCGCAGAGCGCCTGGAACCTCATCCAGGGCGTCGAGACGCTGTCGCTGCGCATCGAGCGCCACGTGCAGAACGCACAGGAGATCGCCGAGTGGCTCGACAGCCGCGATGACGTCGCGACCGTCAACTACTCCGGACTGCCCTCTTCGCCGTGGTACGCCAAGGCGAACGAGTACGCCCCCAAGGGTGTCGGCGCCGTGCTGTCCTTCGAGCTCAAGGGCGGTGTCGAGGCCGGCCGCGAGTTCGTCAACAGCCTGTCGCTGTTCAGCCACCTCGCCAACATCGGCGATGTGCGCTCGCTCGTGATCCACCCGGCATCGACCACCCACGCCCAGCTCACGCCCGAGCAGCAGCTCACGGCCGGCGTCACTCCTGGCCTCGTGCGTCTCTCGGTGGGCATCGAGAACGTCGACGACCTCAAGGCCGACCTCGAAGAGGCTCTCGCCGCGGCTCGCCGCGTGTCGGAGGCCGCTCGCGCCTGATCCGCACACCGCACGACACGAAGATGCCCCGAGCCCCTGCTCGGGGCATCTTCGTGTCGGCAGGCCTCCACACGGCGAGTGCACAGCACGGCCGCGCCAGAATGGGAGGTCTGCCCGAGGAGCGCACGATCGACACCACATCCGTCCGACCGACCACGCCGAGACCGTCCTCTCGGCGCTCCCGCGCGCGCACGCGACGGCTCATCGCGGTGGCCGGGCTGATCCTGCTGGTCGCGGTGATCTGCGTCTGGGTGCCCGGACTGATCGGCACGGCCGCGGCCGCCGCCCTGCCGTGGACCGGTGTCGCGCTCGCGATCGTGGCGGTCATCGCGCTGTTCCTCGCGCGTCGCGTGCTCCTCCTGCTGCTGGTCCCCGCTCTCGTCTGGGCAGTCGCGATCCTCCCCTCGCTCCCTGGTCCGGGCACCGGCCCGGCGACGGATGCCACGCCGCTGACCGTCGTCAGCCAGAACGTACGCGCGCATTCCGGCGGCGCCGCCGCGTCAGCCGACGATCTCGCGGCCCTCGACGCCGACGTGATCGCCCTCACCGAACTCGACGGGGACAGCCTGACCGCGGCGAGCGCGGCGCTGGCCGAGGAGTACCCGCACTCGTACGCGATCGGGACGGTGGGTGTGTGGAGCCGCTTCCCGATCGACGACGCGGTGCCGCTGACGCTCGGACTCGACTGGAAGCGCGCACTCCGCGTCTCGGTGCGCACTCCGGATGCCGACGTCGCCGTGTACGTCCTGCATGCGGCATCGGTGCGCCCGGGACAGCAGCACGATCGCGACATTATGCTGGAGGGCATCGCCCAGGCCGTCGCCGACGACGAGGCCGGCTCGATCATCGTCGTCGGAGACTTCAACGCCGCGTCGGCGGATCCGGCCCTGAGCGCGGTCCGCTCCCGGCTCGACTGGGTCCGACCGACCGACGGCACCCTCGGCATGACCTGGCCGGCCGCCCTGCCCCTCGTCCGCATCGACCACGTCTTCGTGCGGGGCCTCGACGTGCACAGCTCCACGACACGACGCGCCGGGAACAGCGATCATCTCGCGACCGTGACGAGCGTCAGCGTCGGGATCCGGGACGCGGACTCCGCCCCGGGACCGTAACGTTCGACGCACCGGTCCCCCGCCAGGCGAGAATGGGAACATGGACTGGCAGACGACCTCCGAGGACACGGTGCCCTCAGCGCCCGTGACGGAGGCCGATGTGCGGCTGCTCCGTGCTCGCCCTCCGGCGACCGGCGCGTGGCGCGACGGAGACCCCGTCGGCGGTCGGCGCTTCGGGAGCTTCGGCGCGTTCACGACCGAGAGCGGTGCGGTCCTTCCCGGCATCCGTCTCGCCTACGAGAGCTGGGGCGAGCTGAACGCCGCACGGGACAACGCCGTGCTCGTGCTGCACGCGCTCACCGGTGACAGCCACGTGCGCGGGGCGGCCGGTGCGGGTCATGCGACCGCCGGGTGGTGGGAGGACATCACCGGTCCCGGCGCTCCGCTCGACACGGACCGCTGGTTCGTGATCGCCCCGAACATGCTCGGCGGCTGCCAGGGCTCGACGGGGCCGGCGAGCGTCGCGCCCACCGGCTACGAGTGGGCCTCTCGCTTCCCCTACCTCACGATCCGCGACCAGGTGGCGGCGCAGGTGCGTCTCGCCGATGCCCTCGGCATCGACCGGTGGGCCGCTGTCATCGGCGGCTCGATGGGCGGCATGCACGCTCTCGAGTGGGCCGTCACGCATCCCGAGCGCGTCGCGCGTCTCGCCGTGCTCTCCTCACCCCCGGTCACCACCGCCGACCAGATCGCGCTGAACACGGTGCAGCTCGAGGCGATCCGGATGGACCCGCGCTTCCAGGGCGGGGAGTACTACGACCTCGGCGACGGCGACGGTCCTCACCGCGGCCTCGCCCTCGCCCGGCGGATGGCTCTGCTGAACTACCGCAGTCCGATCGAGCTCAACCAGCGGTTCCAGCGCTCGTGGCAGTCCGGCGTCTCCCCGCTCGGCCACGGCGGTCGCTTCGCCGTCGAGTCCTACCTCGACTTCCACGGGAACAAGTTCACGCGCCGCTTCGATGCGAACAGCTACATCACGCTGGTCGAAGCCATGAACTCGCACGACGTCGGGCGGGATCGCGGGGGTGTGGAGGAAGCTCTGCGCGCAGTCACGGCCAGGACACTCGTGATCGGCATCGACAGCGACCGCCTCTTCCCCGTGGACGGACAGCAGCGCATCGCGCGGAGCATCCCGGATGTCGTCGGCGGCGAGGCGGTCGTGCTCACCAGTGACTTCGGGCATGACGGCTTCCTCATCGAGACGGAAGCCGTCGGCACGCACCTGCGGCAGCTGCTCGCCGACTGAGCCCGAGGCTCAGCTCCGTACGAAGCGCCAGGGCAGGGTTCCGGCCTCGAGTCTTCCCTGCTCCCAGGCGAAGGCGCGCCCGGCGTCGGTGTCGAGCACGCGCGTCTGGAAGAGCTGCGCAGCGCCTGCAGAGGACAGCGCCGACGCCGCGTCGACGAAGCCGGTGAGCTGGTGCAGGGTGATCCACGTCGGCGGGAAGAGCACCCACTCACCGGCGGCGTGTCGCGCCAGAGCGTCGGCCGGGCTCGCCCAGGTGAGCTCCGCCACCTCGTCCGCCGACGCCACAGGCTCCGCAACGGGAGCCATCGCGAGGAAGAACCAGGTACGGATCCGCGTCGGCGCCTCGAGCGGCGGACGCCACTCCGACAGCGGCACCAGGTCCGCGACCGCGAGGCCGACCTCTTCGCGGGTCTCCCGGATACCGGCGCGACGCGCGTCGTCGCTCTCGGCCTCGCCGATACGCCGATCGGCCGGCTCGACCTTCCCGCCTGGGAAGACCCACGCACCGGCGAACGACCCGCGATCGGGACGGCGGATGAGAAGCACCTCGAAGCCGGGATCGGCAGCACGCAGCAGCACGACGGTGCCCGCCACGGGCAGGGATTCGTCGGGAGAGCTCACCCCGCCACTCTAGGACGCGACGAGTACAGCAGCGGAGGCGCGGCGCGCTTCGAGGCGGTACGACAGCAGGGCGATCAGCAGTCCGGCGACGGCGAGCCCTGCTCCGGTCAGCGCCGGAGCCGTGAACCCCCAGCCCAGGGCGATGACGACGCCGCCGAGGAAGGCTCCGAGGCTGTTGCCGATGTTCAGGGCCGAGTGGTTCATCGCGGCGGCGATCGACTGGTTGTCCCCCGCGACATCCATCAGCCGTGTCTGGATGGTCGGGCTGAGAACCGATGAGACGAATCCGACGATCAGGACCATCAGGCACAGAGTCACGATCCAGAACGACAGCACGGCGAGCAGGACGAACGTGGCTGCCATCACGGCGAGCCCGATCAGCAGCGTGCGGCGCAGGTCGATGTCGGCGAGGTGGCCGCCCACGAGGTTTCCGATCGTCATGCCGATGCCCATCAGGACGAGCACGATCGGCACGGCCCATTCCGGCGACCCCGCCACCTCGGTGACGACCGGTGCGATGTAGCTGTAGACGGCGAAGAAGCCGCCGAATCCGATCGCTCCGACGCCGAGCGTGAACCACACCTGCGGGATGCGGAACACCCCGAGCTCCTGGCGCATGGTGCGGCCCGGCGACCCGGGGTGCGCGGGCACGAACAGCGCGATGCAGAGCGTGGCCAGGGCGAAGACGAGCGCCACGACCGCGAATGCGGTGCGCCACCCCCACTGCTGGCCGAGGAAGGTGCCCAGCGGTACACCGACGACGTTGGCGACCGTCAGCCCCGTGAGGATGAACGCGACGCCCTTCGCCCGGTTGCCCGGACCCATCACATCGGCCGCGACGAGCGCGCCGATGCCGAAATAGGCGCCGTGCGGAAGGCCGGCGAGGAAGCGTGAGATCCCGACGAGCTCGAACGACGGGAGCACCACGGTCAGGGTGTTGAAGACCGTCAGAGCCAGCGCCAGCACGATCATGACGCGATGCCGCGGGTACCGCGCGACGAAGCCCGCGATGGTCGGGGCGCCGATGACGACGCCGAGCGCATACAGGGAGATGAGCCACCCGGCCTGACTCAGGGCATCCTCCCGACTCGAGGACCAGAGGGCGGGCAGCAGGTCACCGGCGATGTCGGGCAGCAGGCCCATGACCACGAACTCGGTCATGCCGATGCCGAAACTGCCGATGGCGAGAGAGAGGAGCGCCCTCTTCGCCGCACCCCTCGATTCTGTCGAGGGATTCACCGGATCAGCTTACCGGTCCCCGGACTCCTCGATCCGCCCCGTCCGGGTGAGGCTCATGAAGACATCGACCTCGTCCTCCCGGTCGACGACGAAGCCGTGGCGCTCGTAGAGGCGCCGCGCGGCGCTTCCCTGCAGCACGTTGAGCCGATAGAGCACGTCGTCCTGCAGGACCATCGTCAGGATGCGTCCGCCGACGCCACGCCCCTGGTGCGATCGAGCCAGGTAGAAGTGCTCGATCCAGTGGGTGTCGTCTTCGCGACGCACGGCGATGCAGCCGACATCCTCGCCGTCGACGACCACGATCCGCGTGACCGATGGATCATAGGCGTCGCGGAGCCGCTGCCGCACGCGGACCGCGTCATAGCGCCCGAGACGCTCCAGGTCTGCGCGGAGCACGATCGCGCGGAGATCGGCGAGCCAGCCCAGGTCCGCAGACTCCGCAGGGCGGAGAGTCACCTCCGCGCGAGCGCGACGGTCAGTCATCCGCCCCGTCGATCGCCGCCTCGAGCCGCTCGATCTTGGCATCGAGCTCTCCGGAGTACCCCGGACGGATGTCGGCCTTGAGCACCAGCGAGACCCGTGAGCCGAACGGCATCACGGCCTCGGTCGCGCGCTTCACGACGTCCATCACGGTGTCCCAGTCAGGCCCCTCGACCTCGGTGAACATGCTGGTGGTGCGGTGCGGCAGGCCCGATTCGCGGACGACGCGCACCGCCGCGGCGACGGCATCGTGCACGGAGTCGTCGGTGCGCTCGGCACCGCCGGCGGGGATGCCGCTCGGGGCGACGGAGAAGGCGATCAGCATGGTTCACTCCCTGGGTTTCGAAGGTCGGTGGGCAGGCACACGGGCGAGAGCCCGGATGCCGACGGCGAGAAGCACGAGGAGAAGGACGTTGCGCAGCGTGAGCACCAGGACCGGCAGCAGCTCCGCCCGCAGCAGCGCGTCATAGCTCAGCGGATAGACGAGGCAGGTCAGCGCGCACAGGGTCAGCACGATCAGCGCGGGCACGCGGGCCCGGATGCCGTCGAAGATGATCCACAGCACGACGGGTGCGATCAGCCAGGTCTGGAACTGCGGCGAACCGACCTTGTTCGTCACGATGAGCACGACGACCAGGCTCAGGGCGAGCGGCGGGAAGAGCCGGGCGAAGGATGCTCCGCGCGCGGCCTTCACGGCGCCGATCGCGGCCACGGCGGCCGCGGCGATGATCATGAGCGGCGTGAGGATCGCGGTGACCGCCTCCGTGCCGGACCCGGTGATCTGGAACGTCAGGATCTCGAAGCTGTACTCGATGCGCGCGGAGCCGGCGACAGCAAGCCACAGGAACGGCGTCGCCGCCACGGCCTCGATCTGCAGTCCGCGCCCCGTCTGCTCGGTGAGGAAGCCGAACACCTCGGTGTCCGCCCCGAGCAGCAGCAGCACCACGACGACACCGGCGCTGACGGCTGCGGCGGCGAGCAGCATCCGGATCCGCGCACGGACGGCCAGGATCGCCGCCAGGACCAGAGCACCCGGCCAGATCTTGATCCAGGCGCCGATCGTCAGCAGCGCGACGGCCACGACGGGTCGCGACGCGAGCCAGAGTCCGCCGATCACGGCGAGCGGGACGGTGATCGCGTCGATCCGGTAGATCGCGATGGGACCGAGGAGCAGGACGGCGGCGATCCAGAACCACGCGGCGACGCGCCGCGGCCGGGACGGCGCTCGTCCGATCAGGACGCCGAACGCGACAGCGTCGAGCACCGTGACCAGGAGCGCCCAGGCGACCAGGTAGGCACCGGAGACTCCGAGAAGCGGCACGAGCGGCGCGGCCAGTCCCGCGGTCAGCAGCATCGGCACGAGGGCGAGCTGTGGATAGACCCACGTCTCGCTGACACCCATGATCGCTCCCCCGCCGATCGCCGACGACGCCCAGGGCTCATAGACCAGGACGACGTCGCCCATGGGCTGGCTCGGATACACCCAGCCCAGCGCGGCCGTGACGAGGTGCACGAAAAGGAAGACACACCACAGCACGACCACGCGGATCGTCCGGGTCCGGCTCACGCCAGGACGTCCGCGATCGCGGACGGGAGAGCATCCGCGACATCCATCGCGACGATCGGGTGTCCCGGTGCGCCCTCGAGCACACCCGCGGCGATGCGGGCGGCATGGCCGTGCAACCACGCTCCCGCCGCTGCGGCCTCCGCCAGAGAGGCGCCGGGATTGGCGGCCGTGACCGCGCCGAGAGCGCCGGCGAGCACATCCCCGGTCCCTGCCGTCGCCAGCCAGCCGGTCCCGGCTTCCACGGCGATGACGGCTCCGGACGGGTCGGCGATCAGCGTTCGAGCGCCTTTGAGCAGCACGGTTCCACCGATCTTCGCGGCGACCTGGGACGCCGCCTCGGCACGGTCGTCGCCCGACGAGGGCACCCGCAGACGCTCCCGCAGCCTCGAGAACTCGCGCGCGTGCGGCGTCACGAGGAAGGGAGCGCGCGTGCCAGGCGCGAGGTCGAGTGCCCCGGCGTCGATGATCACCGTGGCCGACCCGGAGAGGATCTCCCGCAGCGCCAGGGTCTCGGTGTCGCTGCGCTCCCCCGGATCCGTGCCCGACCCGATCACCCAGACGTCCACCCGCGTTCCGCCCGCGTCGGGACCGGCGACCGTCTCCGGACGACGAGCCAGCACGGCATCCGCCACTCGGGACGCCCCGACGTACCGGACGAAACCGGCACCTGCCCGCCACGCGGCCTCGACACCGAGGACGGCGGCACCGGGGTAGGCGGGCGAGCCGGTGCGCAGCGCGACGACGCCACGGGCGTACTTGTCGTCGTCCGACGTCGGCACCCGGAGGAACCGCGCGGTATCGCTGCGTGTCCACTCGCGCACCTCGACCATGACTCCACGTTAGCGGGACGGCCCCCGCCCCGCGCACGCGGGGGTAACGTCGAACGGTGAGCCTCCTCTTCTCCCCACTGACCATCCGATCCGTCACGTTCCGCAACCGCCTGTGGGTGTCGCCGATGTGCATGTACAGCGCCGTCGACGGCGTCGTACAGGAATGGCACCACAGCCATCTCGCCCAGTTCGCATCGGGCGGCGCGGGGCTCATCGTGGCGGAGGCGACCGCCGTCGTGCCGGAGGGTCGCATCTCGCCGCGCGACGTCGGACTCTGGAACGACGACCAGCGCAACGCCTGGGCTCCCATCGTGCAGGCGATCCACGATCGCGGTGCGGTCGCCGGGATCCAGCTCGCCCACGCGGGTCGCAAGGCCTCGACCTGGTGGCCGTGGGCGGAGAGTCGCGGCTCGGTGCCGTCCGACGAGGGCGGGTGGACGACGAGCGCACCGTCCGCCGTCGCCTTTGAGGGCTTCGCTGATCCGGCCGCGCTGGATGCCGCAGGGATCGACCGCGTGGTCGACGCCTTCGCCGCGGCCGCCCGACGCGCGGTCGACGCGGGCTTCGACGTGCTCGAGCTGCACGGGGCGCACGGCTACCTGCTGCACCAGTTCCTGTCGCCGCTGTCGAACCTCCGCGACGACGAGTACGGCGGGTCGCTGGACAACCGCGCCCGACTGCTCCTGCGCGTCGTGGACGCCGTCCGCGCCGAGGTCGGCGAGGAGGTTCCGCTGTTCGTGCGCATCTCGGCCACGGACTACGCCGACGGCGGCTTCACCGCCGACGAGGCGGCTGTGGTCGGAGACTGGGCGTCTCAGCACGGCGCGGACTTCATCGACGTCTCCAGCGGCGGGCTCGTCGCCCACCAGCGGATCGAGGTCTTCCCGGGCTACCAGGTCCCCCTCGCCGAGACCGTCCGGCAGGGAGGACGCATCCCGGTCTCGGCCGTCGGACTCATCACGGCGGCGGAACAGGCCGAGCAGGTGCTCGCCGCGGGGGCGGCCGATGCGATCTTCGCCGGACGCGAATGGCTGCGCGATCCGCATTTCGGCCTCCGCGCGGCGCACGAGCTCGGCGCCGAGGTCGCCTGGCCGCCGCAGTACGACCGCGCACGCTGGCGCTGACCGGCGCCGTGCCGGACGAAGGCCGCCGCCCCGAGAACCGGGACGGCGGCCTTCGTCGTGAGGCGTGCGCGGTCAGCGTCCCCGGATGCGACGGGTCGCGTCCTGCACCTCGCCGACGAGCTCCTCCAGGATGTCCTCCAGGAACAGCACGGCGGTCGTGCGGCCGTCCGCGTCGCGCACCTTGGCCAGATGACGACCGGCACGGCGCATGAGCGCGAGGGCGTCCTCCAGATCGGTGTCCTCCTGCACGGGGACCATGTGGTGGATGCGCTTCGCCGGAAGCGGCTCCACCAGCTTCTCGGCGGCGTCCGGGCCGTCGGAAGCCCGCAGGATGTCCTTCAGATGGACGTAGCCGACCGGCACGGCATCCGCATCGACGATCACGTAGCGGGAGAACCCGTATCGGGCGACCGCCTTCTCGATGTCGTCGGGTGTCGTCGACTGCGGCAGCGTGATGAGGTCGCTGAGCGGAACGGCCACGTCGCGCGCCTTCTTGTCCGTGAACTCCACGGCGGCCGCCACGGTTCCCGCGGTGTCGGTCAGCACGCCCTCGCGGCGCGACTGATCGACGATGGTCGCGACCTCGTCGAGCGTGAAGGTCGAGGCGGCCTCGTTCTTCGGCTCGACCCGGAACAGTCGCAGCACGCCGTTGGCGGCCGCGTTCAGGAGCCAGATCACCGGCATGAAGATCTTCGACACCCACACGAGCGGGGTCGCCAGGATCAGCACCGCCCGGTCCGGCACCGAGAACGCGAGGTTCTTCGGCACCATCTCGCCGAACACGACGTGCAGGAACGAGACGATCAGCAGCGCGATCGTGAACGACACGACATCGACGACGCCGTCCGACCAGCCGAGCGCGTGCATCGGCACGGCGAGCAGGTGGTGGATCGCGGGCTCGGAGACGTTCAGGATCAGCAGCGAGCAGATCGTGATGCCGAGCTGCGATGTCGCGAGCATCAGCGTCGCGTGCTCCATGGCATAGAGCGCGGTCTTGGCAGCGCGCGAGCCCTCCTCGGCGCGCGGCTCGATCTGCGAGCGCCGCGCGGAGATGACCGCGAACTCGGCGCCGACGAAGAACGCGTTCGCGACGAGCAGCACCACGAGCCAGGCGAGTCCTCCCCAGTCGTTCATCGGGTGGCCTCCTCTGCGGTGTCGTGCGGTCTCGGGACGTATCTCACGCGGTCGACCCTCCGGCCGTCCATCCGGACGACCTGGAGCATGCCGCTGTCGACCGTCACCTCGTCTCCGACGGTCGGCACGCGCTCGAGCACGCTCATGACGTACCCGCCGACCGTGTCGTAGACGTCGCCCTCCGGAACCACGACTCCGGCGCGGCTTCGCAGCTCGTCCGGTCGCAGTTCACCCGGGAACATGATGCCGTCGCGCCCGCGGACGATGCCGGCCCTCGTGCGGTCGTGCTCGTCCGACACCTCGCCGACGAGCTCCTCGACGAGGTCCTCGAGTGTCACGAGACCCGCGGTGCCGCCGTACTCGTCGACGACGATGGCGAGCTGGTAGCCGCGAGCGCGGAGCTCGGAGATGAGACCGTCGACGTGCACGGTCTCCGGGACCCGGAGCGCGTCCGTCGCGAGAGCGCCCACCGGCACCTCCGCGCGACGCTCACGCGGCACCGAGATGGCCGCCTTCAGGTGCACGACGCCGGAGATGTCGTCGAGGTCGTCGTCGTAGACGGGGAAGCGGCTGTGGCCGGTGCGACGTGCCAGCTGGATGACGTCATCGGCGGAGTCGCCCGCGGCGAGCGCATGCATGCTCGGCCGGGCCGTCATGACATCGGCGGCGCTGAGCCGCGAGAAGGTGAGCGTGCGGTCGAGCAGGCTGGCCGTGTCGGCCTCGAGCAGCCCCGCGTTCGCGGAGCGGCGGACGAGGGACGAGAGCTCCTCGGCGCTGCGCGCACCGGAGAGCTCCTCCTTGGGCTCGATGCCCATGCTGCGCAGCACACCGTTCGCGCTGCCGTTGAGCACCACGATGGCGGGTTTGAACACCGTCGTGAACGCGACCTGGAAGGGGATGACGAGCTTGGCGGTCTGCCGCGGCAGCGCCAGCGCGAAGTTCTTCGGGACCAGCTCGCCGAGGATCATCGACAGCACCGTGGCGACCAGCATCGCGACGATGGTCGCGATCGGAGCGACGGCAGCCTCGGGGATGCTCCAGGCGAGGAGAGTCGGACGGAGCAGGTTCGACAGCGCGGGCTCCATCGTGTAACCGGTGAGGAGCGTCGTCAGCGTGATGCCGAGCTGCGCCGACGAGAGATGCGTCGACGTGTGCTTGAGGGCGCTGATCGTGAGCGAGAGCCGGGATTCGCCTCGTGCCTGACGCGCCTCGAGGTCGGCGCGGTCGAGATTGACCAGCGCGAACTCGCTCGCGACGAAGAGGCCGGTGCCGACCGTGAGCAGGAGCCCCACGCCCAACATGATGTAGTCCATCAGAGGTTCCTCTCCGGTGAGAGAGGCGGACAGTGGGGCGATGTACTGCAACTGGGAGGGTCGTCCATTATGCGGACGATTCTACAGAACCCGGCGGGGAGCGCGACTCGGCTACCAGCTGACGGGGAGGGCCTTGCCCTCCTCGTATCCCGCGGCCGACTGGAGGCCGACGAGAGCCCGGTCGTGGAACTCCGGGACCGACGCCGCACCGGCGTACGTGAACGATGAGCGCACGCCCGAGGTGATCATGTCGAGCAGGTCCTCCAACCCGGGACGGAGCGGATCCAGGTAGATCTTCGACGAGGAGATCCCCTCGGCGAAGAGCTCCTTGCGCGCACGCTCGTAGGCGTCGAGGCGGCCGAACCGCGCCTGGACCGCCTTGGTCGAGGCCATGCCCCACGATTCCTTGAAGATCCGTCCCTCTCCGTCGCGCTGCAGCTCCCCCGGCGCCTCGATCGTGCCGGCGAACCAGGAGCCGACCATGACGGATGCCGCGCCGGCGGCGAGCGCGAGCGCCACGTCGCGGGGGTACCGCACCCCGCCGTCCGCCCAGACATGGGCCCCGAGCTCTCGCGCCGCCTGCGCGGTCTCGAGCACCGCCGAGAACTGGGGTCGCCCGACCGCGGTCATCATGCGCGTCGTGCACATCGCGCCGGGGCCCACGCCGACCTTGAGGATCGACGCTCCCGCATCGACGAGGTCGCGCACGCCGTCGGCGGTGACGATGTTCCCCGCCACGATCGGCAGGCCCAGGTCGAGGTCGGCGACCGCGCGCAGCGCGCGCAGCATCCCCTCCTGGTGCCCGTGGGCGGTGTCGACCACCAGCACGTCGACCCCGGCGCCGGCGAGCGCCTTGGCCTTCGCGGCCACATCCCCGTTGATACCGACAGCGGCGGCGACGGCGAGGCGGCCGTCGGCGTCGAGCGCCGGACGATACAGCGTGGAGCGCAGCGCGGTGCGCGCGCTCAGCGTTCCCACCAGATGCCCGTGATGGATCACGGTCACCATCTCGACGTCGGCATCCGTGATCACGTCGAAGGCGTGGCGTTCCGAGCCGATGTCCTCCGCGTCGATCGACGGGACGCCGCTGTGCACGAGATCGCCCAGCTGCGCATCCGGGAGCGCCGTGGCCAGCCGCGTCGCCGGAAGGATGCCGAGCACCCGGCCGACCTCGATCGGCGCCTCGCCGCGGGCGACGACGATCCCGTGCCCTGCGGTCGGCGGGAGCAGACGGAGCGCGTCGGCGACGGACGCCTCCGGCGGGAGCACGATCGGCGTGTCCCAGAGCACGGGCTGAGCCTTGACGTCGCGGATCGCGGCGTCCAGGTCCTGCAGCGGCAGGTCCTGCGGAAGCACGCCGAGTCCGCCGCGGCGGGCGAGCACGGCCGCCAGACGCGGACCCGTCACCGAGTTCATGTTCGAGGCCACCAGGGGCAGCGTCGCCGGTGTCCCGTCCTGCGGCGCGAGATCGACCTGGAGACGACTGGTCACCGCGGATCGGCGCGGAACCAGGAAGACGTCCGAATAGGTCAGATCGACGGTCGGCTGCGCACCTGAGAAGTTCATGTCTCCACGGTACTCAGATCGCCGCGCGGTCGGCACACGGCTTCGACGATTGCCGGGGCGAAACACGTTAGGCTTGACAGTCGAGAGTGTGCGGACCCGGGCGCATCCTGCGCCGTCGTCTGCACCAGAGTGCTTCAGCGATGAAAGAGGGCGATACAGCGTGTCGAACCAGGTGACCGGCGTCGGAGGCGACGGGGGGTTCGGAGCCAATTCCTGGCTCGTCGAAGAGCTCTACGAGCAGTTCAAGGAGAACCGCGACTCGGTCGACAAGGAGTGGTGGCCGGTTCTGGAGAAGTACCACGCGGACACCACCGGCTCCGCGGCTCCTGCGGCTGCCCCCGCGGCCCCCGCTGACACGGCCGCGCATCCCGTCACGGCACCGATCCCGGTGATCGGCTCGCAGCCGGTCGCACGGACCACCACCAAGCCGGCGGCCACGGCTCCGATCCCCGCCCAGGCGCCGAAGCCTGCGGCGAAGGAAGCCGTCGACGCCGCCGAAGAGGACAAGGTCACCCCGCTCCGCGGCCTCCCCAAGACCCTCGCGGCGAACATGGACGAGTCCCTGACCGTCCCGACCGCGACCAGCGTCCGCACCGTTCCGGCGAAGCTGATGATCGACAACCGCATCGTCATCAACAACCACATGGCCCGCACGCGCGGCGGCAAGATCAGCTTCACGCACCTCATCGGCTGGGCGCTCATCCGCACCCTCGACGAGTTCCGCAGCCAGAACGTGTTCTACGCCGAGATCGACGGCAAGCCGTCCGTCGTCGCACCGGCGCACGTGAACCTCGGCATCGCGATCGACCTGCCCAAGCCCGACGGCACGCGCGCCCTCATGGTCCCGAGCATCAAGCGCGCCGACACCCTGAGCTTCACCGAGTACCTGTCGGCGTACGAGGATCTGGTCACGCGCGCCCGCGGCAACAAGCTGACCGCCGCGGACTTCCAGGGCACCACGGTGTCGCTGACCAACCCGGGCGGCATCGGAACCGTGCACTCGGTTCCGCGTCTGATGAAGGGCCAGGGCTGCATCATCGGCGCCGGCGCCCTCGAGTACCCGGCCGAGTTCCAGGGCGCGAGCGACAAGACGCTCAACGAGCTCGCGATCGGCAAGACCATCACCCTGACCAGCACCTACGACCACCGCGTCATCCAGGGCGCCGGGTCGGGCGAGTTCCTCAAGAAGGTGCACGAGCTGCTCATCGGGCAGCGCGGCTTCTACGACGACATCTTCGCGGCGCTGCGCATCCCGTACGCGCCGATCCGCTGGAACCCCGACATCGCGGTCGACCTCGCCGAGCGCGTCGACAAGCAGTCCCGCGTGCAGGAGCTCATCAACTCCTTCCGCGTGCGCGGCCACCTGATGGCCGACATCGATCCGCTGGAGTATGTGCAGCGGTCGCACCCCGACCTCGAGATCGAGAGCCACGGGCTCACCTTCTGGGACCTGGATCGCGAGTTCGTCACCGGCGGCTTCGGCGGCCGGCGACTCGCGAAGCTGCGCGACATCCTCGGCGTGCTGCGCGACTCGTACTGCCGCACGCTCGGCATCGAGTACATGCACATCCAGGACCCGGAGCAGCGCCGCTGGTTCCAGGAGAAGGTCGAGGTCAAGTACCAGAAGCCCGGCCACGACGAGCAGCTCCGCGTGCTCCGCAAGCTCAACGAGGCCGAGGCGTTCGAGACGTTCCTGCAGACGAAGTTCGTCGGCCAGAAGCGGTTCTCGCTCGAGGGCGGCGAGTCGCTCATCCCGCTTCTCGACGAGATCCTCCAGGGCGCCGCGACGGCCGGACTCGAGGGCGCGGCGATCGGCATGGCCCACCGCGGTCGTCTGAACGTGCTCACCAACATCGCCGGCAAGACCTACGGGCAGGTGTTCCGCGAGTTCGAGGGCACGCAGACCCCGGGCAACCAGCGCGGCTCCGGCGATGTGAAGTACCACCTCGGCACCGAGGGCACCTTCGTCGCCGACGACGGCTCCGAGCTGCCCGTCTACCTCGCCGCGAACCCCTCGCACCTCGAGACGGTCGACGGAGTCCTCGAGGGCATCGTCCGCGCCAAGCAGGACCGCAAGCCCATCGGCACCTTCGCCTGGCTGCCGATCCTCGTCCACGGTGACGCGGCCTTCGCAGGCCAGGGCGTCGTGGTCGAGACGCTGCAGATGTCGCAGCTGCGCGGCTACCGTACCGGCGGCACCATCCACGTGGTCGTCAACAACCAGGTCGGCTTCACGACGTCGCCGAACGACGGTCGCACCTCGGTCTACGCGACCGATGTCGCCAAGACGATCCAGGCGCCGGTGTTCCACGTGAACGGCGACGACCCCGAGGGCGTCATCCACGTCGCCCAGCTCGCCTTCGAGTATCGCGAGCGCTTCCACCGCGACGTCGTGATCGACCTGGTCTGCTACCGCCGACGTGGTCACAACGAGGGCGACGACCCCTCGATGACGCAGCCTCTGATGACCGACCTGATCCAGGCGAAGCGTTCGGTCCGCAAGCTCTACACCGAGTCGCTCGTCGGCCGCGGTGACATCACCGAGCAGGAGTACGACGAGGCGAAGGCGGACTTCCAGAACCGCCTCGAGATCGCCTTCGCCGAGACGCACGCCGCGGAGACCGGTGCGACGCCGATCGCGCCCGATCTCCTCCCGGTCGAGGAGCAGATCGGCGCACCGGACATCACCGGCGTGCCGAACGAGGTCATCCAGCTCATCGGCGATGCGTTCGTGAACAAGCCCGAGGGCTTCACGGTGCACCCGAAGATCCAGCAGCTGCTCGACAAGCGTCTCGACATGAGCCGCAACGGCGGCATCGACTGGGGCTTCGGCGAGCTTCTCGCGTTCGGTTCGCTGCTCGTCGAGGGCACGCCCGTGCGCTTCGCTGGTCAGGATGCGCGCCGGGGCACGTTCGTGCAGCGTCACGCCACCCTGCACGACCGCGCGAACGGCCAGGAGTGGCTCCCGCTGTCGAACCTCTCCGACGCGCAGGGCCGCTTCTTCATCTACGACTCGCTCCTCAGCGAGTACGCCGCCCTCGGCTTCGAGTACGGCTACTCCGTCGAGGCTCCCGAGGCGCTCGTCCTGTGGGAGGCGCAGTTCGGAGATTTCGTCAACGGCGCCCAGTCGGTCATCGACGAGTACATCTCCGCCGCCGAGCAGAAGTGGGGACAGCAGTCCAGCGTCACGCTGCTCCTCCCCCACGGCTACGAGGGCCAGGGACCCGACCACTCGTCGGCTCGCATCGAGCGCTTCCTGCAGCTGTGCGCGCAGGACAACATGATCGTGTCCCGTCCCTCGACCCCGGCGTCGTACTTCCATCTGCTGCGTCGACAGGCCTACGCCCGTCCGCGCAAGCCGCTGATCGTCTTCACCCCGAAGGCCATGCTGCGTCTGCGCGGCGCGACCAGCCCGGTCGAGGACTTCACCCAGGGTCGTTTCGAGCCCGTGATCGACGACCACCGCGATCTCGATCGTGCCGCCGTGAAGCGCGTGCTCGTACACTCCGGCAAGGTGCACTGGGATCTCCGCGCCGACCTCGAGAAGAACCCGAACCCGGAGATCGCCCTGGTCCGGCTCGAGCAGCTGTACCCGACGCCGATCGACGAGCTCAAGGCCATCACCGACTCGTACCCGAACGCCGAGCTGGTGTGGGTGCAGGAGGAGCCGGAGAACCAGGGCGCGTGGCCGTTCCTGGCACTCGCCTTCGCCGACGTCCCCGGTGACCGCTCCTTCCGCCCTGTGGCTCGCACGGCATCCGCATCGCCGGCCACCGGATCCTCCAAGGTGCACGCCGCCGAGCAGGCGAAGCTGCTCCGCGAGGCGCTCACGCTCGGCTGAGCGCTCCCGCCGACGACGAAGGCGCCTCGACCTCACGGTCGGGGCGCCTTCTCTCGTTCCCGTTGGACGCGTCAGTACCAGATGTCGAGCGACGGCGCGGGGAACGCGATCAGCGCGCGGTCGAGGGCTTCGACAGCCGCGGCGTCCGCGGTGATGCGCCCGGCTCCGTGCAGAGACGCTGCCCGCACCCCACCGGCGTACAGGGAGGACAGTACGGAGACGTCGAGCGAGATGTCCGGCGTCGCAGTCTCCACTCGGTCGACCGTCGCGGCACCGGCGCCGTCGACGCGGAGATGCCAGTCGCCGCTCGCGAAACCGAGCGGGTCCTCGACGCGGATGACGGTGTCGAGCGGAGCCGAGTACCGGCGGGCGGAGAGCGCAACCGGCACGTCGAGGATGCGCAGCCAGCCATGGTCGTGCACGACCTGCGTCACGCCGCGCGGGTCCGCCACCAGCCACGGCAGCGGATCGTCGAGCGGACGGAGATCGGCGGTGACCTCGTCGACGAGGTCGTGCTGCAGCGCGAAGCGCCAGAGCGCCGCCACGGCGTCGGGCGTCTCGGCGACCAGGAGCCCGATGTCGAGCCGGAAGCGAAACGAGTCGCCCTTCTCGTGCACCGTGTAGGCGAGCGCGCCGCGGAGTTCGCCGGCGTCGTCGAGGAAGCGGACCCCTCGCACCTTGTCGCGGTCCTGACCCGCCGGCGATGCGCCCGAGAGGCCCTCCCACCGACCCTGCCAGCCGGGGATGCGTCCTGATGCGGTGTGACGCGCACGCTCATGCACGGTGCCGATGTCGGCGGCCAGGGTATCGCGATCGACGTACTCGACCCGTCCGGACGGCGTCGCGCCGCCCCACCCGGCACGGCGGGTGTCGATCGTGAGATGCGCGACAGGGATCGCGGAGCCGAATCCGTACCGGCCGTAGATCGTCGCCTCGGAGACGGTGAGGCCGGCCATCGGGACTCCGGCGGAGGCCGCGGCGCGGAGTTCGCCCTCGAGCAGCGACCGGGCGATGCCGCGGCGACGATGAGTGGCGGCGACCGTCACCATGCTGATCGCCCACATGTCCAGTTCGCCACCGCCGGGGATGGTGAGCGGCCTCACCCAGGCGTTGGTCGTCGCGACCGGGAACGCAAACGCCGGTGCACCGGGCTCGTAGACCCCGATGTTGCGTCGCTCGGCGAACGTCTTCCGGTTCTGGGCGAGCGACTCCGCACTCGGCTCGGCTCCGAGGAAGCCGCGGTCGGCGGCCCGCTGGAACCCGCTCGCGCTCTCGTCGACCGTCAGATCGACGACGCGGTAGTCGAGTCCCGCGGCGCGCAGCCGTTCGGTCGAGGTCGGGTCGGCGGGCACATCACGCGCATCGATGGTCATCGATCCAGCCTACCGACGGCCTCCGACGGAGGGTCAGTGCTGAGAGGCCTGGACTTCGCGCAGACGGGCGAACACCTGATCGCGCAGCTGCTCCGGAGCCGTCTCCTTGCAGGCGCGGGCGACGACCTCGGTGAGCGTCGTGGCGACGAGAGCCTCGTCCCGGCACGATGCGCAGTTCTCGAGATGCTCCCGGATCTCGGTGTGCTCGGTCTTGCACACCTCGTTGCGGAGGTACTCCTCCAGATCCTGGCGGGCCTTGTCGCAGCCGCAGTCGCTCATTTCGTGCTCCTCGTGTCAGCCGCGGCGATGCCTCGCTCGGCGGCGTAGTCAGCCAGCAGCTCCCGCAGCATGCGCCTGCCACGGTGCAGGCGGCTCATCACGGTGCCGATGGGGGTCTTCATGATGTCGGCGATCTCCTGGTAGGCGAAGCCCTCGACATCCGCGAAGTACACCGCCAGCCGGAAGTCCTCCGGGACGGCCTGGAGGGCATCCTTCACGACGGATGCCGGCATGCGGTCGATCGCCTCGGCCTCGGCCGAACGGCCGTGCGTCGCGGTGGTCGACTCGGCGCCGCCCAGCTGCCAGTCCTCGAGCTCGTCGATCGTGCCCTGGTAGGGCTCGCGCTGCCGCTTGCGATAGATGTTGATGTAGGTGTTCGTCAGGATGCGGTAGAGCCACGCCTTGAGGTTGGTGCCCTGCGAGAACGTCGCCCAGGAGCCGTACGCCTTCACGAACGTCTCCTGCACGAGGTCGGCGGCGTCGGCCGGGTTGCGCGTCATGCGCATCGCGGCGGCGTAGAGCTGATCCATGAAGGGGATCGCCTGCTCCTCGAATTCGCGCCGAGGGTCGCCGACGGTCTCTGCGGTTGCGGTGTCATCCATCACCGGCCAGTCTAGGCCGCTGATGTCCAGCGTCCCGCGTTCCAGCGTGCCCAGCATGCACTCTCCTCCTCGGCGGACGCCCGCGCCTTCACGCCGTGGGCATCCTGTTCACTAAAGTGAGAACCGATGAGCGCGAACAGGTATTCCCCCGCCCGAGTCCAGGGCGCCTATGCCGCGCCCACCGTGGACGATCCGGTACACGCCGAGCTCACCATCCCCGGGTCGAAATCGCTGACCAATCGCGAGCTCATCATCGCCGCGATCGCCGACGGACCCGGTCGACTGATCGCCCCACTGCATTCCGACGATTCGGCGCGCATGGTCGACGCGCTGCGCGCGCTGGGCGTCGGCATCGAGGAGGTGGATGCCGGACACGAGTTCGGCCCCGACCTGGTCGTGACCCCCGCGAGGCTCGAAGGCGGCAAGACGGTGGACTGCGGTCAGGCCGGCACGGTGATGCGCTTCATCGCCCCGCTCGCCGGTCTCGCTGCCCACGACGTGCACCTCACCGCCCACGAGACCGCGCTGCACCGTCCGATGGGCGGATTGATCAGCGCGCTGCGCGACCTCGGCGTCGACATCGACGACGAGGGCACCTGGGCGCTGCCGTTCACGATTCGCGGTCACGGCCGCATCCGAGGCGGCCGTGTCGAGATCGACGCCTCCGCGTCGAGTCAGTTCGTCTCCGGGCTCCTGCTCGCCGCACCCCGTTTCGATGTCGGCCTGCACCTCGTGCACACCGGCGAGCACCTGCCGAGCCTCCCGCACATCGACATGACCATCGAGGCGCTGAGCCGACGCGGCATCCGCATCGAGCGTCCCGCGGTCGGCGAGTGGCTCGTCGAGGCCGGAGTCCCCCGCGCCAAGGAGATCGCGATCGAGCCCGACCTGTCCAACGCGGCGCCGTTCCTGGCTGCCGCGCTCGTCACGGGCGGCGCGGTGTCGATCACCGGATGGCCGGCGCACTCCACCCAGCCAGGCGCCCTCCTTCCGGAGATCCTGCAGGCCATGGGCGCGCACGTTGGCCGCCACGGCGGCACGCTCACCGTGCGCGCCGGGTCCGGCATCCGGGGACTCGACATGGATCTCTCCGCGGCGAGCGAGCTCACCCCCACTCTGGTGGGGCTCGCCGCCTTCGCGGACTCGCCGACGACGATCCGCGGCATCGGGCACATCCGTCTGCACGAGACCGACCGCATCGCCGCCCTCATCGGCAATCTCCGTGCCCTCGGCGGCGACGCCGAAGAGCTGACCGACGGTCTGCGCATCATCCCGGCTCCGCTGCACGGAGGTGCTTGGGCTGCGCATCACGACCACCGGATGGCCACCACCGGAGCGCTCATCGGCCTGCGCGTCCCCGGCGTCGAGATCGACGACATCGGCACCACCGCGAAGACCCTCCCGGAGTTCACGATGCTCTGGGAGCGGATGCTGCGAGGCTGACCGATGAGCTGGCTCGACGACACCGACGACCTCGACGACGACTTCGAGGACTTCGACGAGAGCAGCATCCGCACGCGCCCGAATCCGAAGGCGAATCGGCCGCGCACCAAGCGGCGGCCCGCCCATGACGACGCGCAGACCGGTCGCGTGCTCGGGGTCGACCGCGGCCGCTATACCGTGCTGCTCGACGAGGACACCGATGACGAGCACGTCATCAGCTCCGTCCGCGCGCGGGAGCTCCGCCGCATGCCGATCGTCACCGGCGACCAGGCGCGCGTGGTCGGCGACACCTCGGGAGACGAGGGCACGCTCAGCCGCATCATCGGCATCGCCGACCGCACCTCGCTGCTGCGGCGCAGCGCCGATGACACCGACCAGGTCGAACGGGTCATCGTCGCGAACGCCGACCAGATGCTCGTCGTCGTGGCCGCCGCTGACCCCGAGCCCCGCGCCCGGCTCGTCGATCGCTATCTCGTCGCCGCCCTGGATGCCGGCATCCGCCCGCTCCTCGTCGTGACGAAGACCGACATCGCCGATCCGACCGAGTTCCTCGCGCACTTCGACGGCCTCGACCTGCGCGTGTTCACCAGCGCGCTCGACGAGATGCCGGTGGAGGAGATCGGTGCCGCGCTCGTCGGCCACTCCACGGTGTTCGTCGGACACTCCGGTGTCGGCAAGTCGACGCTCGTGAACGCCCTCGTGCCGACGGCCGAGCGAGCCACCGGGCACGTGAACCAGGTCACCGGTCGCGGCCGCCACACATCGTCGTCGACCGTGTCCCTGAGGTATCACGGCGCGCTCGGCACCGGGTGGGTCATCGACACGCCCGGCGTGCGCTCCTTCGGCCTCGGGCACGTCGACCCGGCGAACATCCTGGCGGCATTCACCGAGCTGGCCGAGATCGCCGAGAACTGCCCGCGCGGGTGCACGCACCTCGCCGACGCCCCGGACTGCGCCCTCATCGAAGCCGCCGAGCGCGGCGAACTCAGCGAGACAGGACGCGCACGCCTCGATTCGCTGCAGCGGCTGCTGCAGACGTTCTCCGACAAGGCCGAGCAGACCCCCGGCCGATAGGGTGGACGGGTGACTCAGCGCCTCGAACCCGGAACCGCAGCCCCCGACTTCAGCCTCCTCGACCAGGACGGCACCCGCATCTCGCTCGCCGACCTGCGCGGCGAGAAGGTCGTCCTGTACTTCTACCCGGCGGCGATGACGCCCGGCTGCACGACCCAGGCGTGCGACTTCCGCGACAGCATCGGCTCTCTCCAGGGCGCCGGCTACCGCGTCATCGGGATCTCCCGCGACGAGCCCTCGACGCTGGCCGCGTTCCGCGAGCGCGACGGACTCACCTTCACCCTCCTCAGCGACCCGGACCACGCGGTCCACTCCGCCTACGGGGTGTGGGGCGAGAAGATGAACTACGGCAAGGTCATCGAGGGCGTCATCCGCTCGACCTTCGTCCTCAACGCGGACGGCGTCATCGACATCGCGCTCTACAACGTGAAGGCCACCGGCCACGTCGCCCGCATCCGCAAGCTGCTGGGTATCGACGCCTGAGACCGGGAGCGGCCTCCGGCGCTCACTCCGCTTCGCGCTGCTCGCCCTCGCGTCGCGCACTGGCGATGAGCAGGACGAAGCCGAGAAGGGCGGGGAGCCCCACGGCCAGCGTGAAGGTCCAGGAGATGGGCTGGATCGTGAGCGAGGCGAGTGCCAGCGCGACCGCGAGCACCTGGAAGACCACTCCCCCCGACCGCGCCCAGGAACGCCCGCTGCGGGTGCCGACGGCGAAGGCGATCAGGGCGGCGGCACCGATGATCGTGAGGACGATCAGCGCGAGCGCCGTCGGGAGTGATGCCGCGTCACCTGCTCCGAGTCCGGCGAGCTCGATGACCGCGAAGACGAGCAGTGCCGCCCCCTCCGCGGCGAGAACGACAGACGCCGCGAGAGCGAGTCCGGGTGCACGCACGATGTGTCTCCTGAGAATCGAATGAGAAGGCGGAAAACCCTTGATTTCGCAGGTTTCATGTAACAGAATAGACAGCGTCATGTGCTCCCACAGCGGCGTGGGGCGGGCGTTTCGCTCGCATCACAATTCGCGGGCATCCGTCCGCATCTCAACAGGGTAACTGAACCCGAACAGTAGCCCGAATCGAGCGGTCGCGTCGCGACATCTCTTTGAAATCCACACCGAGGAGCCCCCATGGACTGGCGCGACAAGGCCGCCTGTTTGACTGTCGATCCCGAGCTGTTCTTCCCCGTCGGGAACACCGGTCCGGCCGTCGACCAGATCGAGAAGGCGAAGACCGTCTGCGCCACCTGCACGGTGACCGAGATCTGCCTGCAGTACGCCCTCGAGAGCAGCCAGGATTCGGGCGTCTGGGGCGGTCTCTCCGAAGACGAGCGCCGCGCTCTGAAGCGCCGCGCCGCCCGCGCCCGCCGCGCCTCCTGAACCTCACGGAAGCGGCCTGAGACCTCGTGTCTCAGGCCGCTTTCCTGTGCGCGGTGCGCGGGGTGCGCGGGGTGATGCTCAGGGCTGCAGCCAGCGCAGCGGAATGTCGATGACCACCTCGGTGCCCTCGCCCTCGCTGCCACGCCACTCGATCGTGCCGCCGAGCTCGCCCTGGATGAGCGTGCGGATGATCTGAGTGCCGAGGCCCTGGCCGATCCGCCCCTCCGGCAACCCGAGACCGGTATCGTGCACGGTCACGCGGAGGTTGTCCTCGGTGCGGGTGGCATCGATCGTCACCAGGCCCTCCCGTCCTGCGAGTCCGTGCTCGACGGCGTTCGTGACGACCTCGGTGAGAGCCAGGGCGAGGGGCGTCGCGTACTCGCTCGGCAGCACCCCGAACCGTCCGGTCGACTGCGTGCGCGCCCGCGTGTTCGGCGCCGAGGCGACCTCGGCCACGAGCTTGAGGACGCGGTGGAAAACCTCGTCGAAATCGACCTTCTGCGTGAGCCCCTGCGCGAGCGTGTCGTGCACGACGGCGATCGAGTCCACGCGCCGCATCGCCTGCGTGAGGGCGTCGCGCGCCTCGTCGGAGTGCGTGCGCCGCGCCTGGATGCGCAGCAGCGACGCCACCGTCTGGAGGTTGTTCTTCACCCGGTGATGGATCTCACGGATGGTCGCATCCTTCGTGATGAGCTCCTGCTCCTGGTGACGGAGCTCCGACACGTCGCGGCAGAGCACGATGGCCCCGATCCGGGTGCCGTGGTCCTTGAGCGGGATGGCCCGCAGCGACACGGTCACCCCTCGAGCCTCGATGTCGGTGCGCCATGGTGCGCGCCCCGTGACGACGACGGGCAGCGACTCGTCGACCTGGCGCGACGGCGGCACGAGCCGCGTCGTCACCTCGGCGAGCGACTCGCCCTCGAGCTCGTCGTCGAAGCCCATGCGGTTGAACGCCGAGAGGGCGTTCGGGCTCGCGAACGTGGTGATCCCGTCGACGTCGATGCGGATGAGACCGTCCGAGGCGCGAGGCGCACCCCGCCGCGGCGACGTCGGTGCCGCGAGGTCGGGGAAGCTGCCGTCGGCGATCATCCGGAAGAGGTCGTTCGCGCACTCGTCGAACGTGATCTGCTGACGGGACGGCGTCCGCGCCTCTCCGAGGTTGGTGTGCCTGGTCACGACCCCGATGACGGTCGGCTCGGTTCCCGAACCCCGGCGCTCGCTCACGATCGGGACGGCGCGCACCCGCGTCGGCGTCTCCTCGAACCAGTCGGGTGAGGACGAGTCGACGATCGTCGCCGACTCGAAGGCCCCCTGCACCTGGGTGCGCCACTGCGGTCGCACCCTCTCCCCCACGATGTCCCGGTAGAAGAGCGTCGCCGCACCGCTGGGCCGCGCGTGGGCCACGGCGACGAACGATCCGTCCTCGGTCTGGATCCAGATGACGATGTCCGCCGACGCGAGGTCGGCGAGAAGCTGGCCGTCGCCGGCGAGCCGATGGAGCCACTCCACATCGCTGTCGGTCAGACGACCCTGGGCGTGGGCGAGATCACTGAGGGTTGACACCCCTACAGCCTAGGGCGACATGGCTCAGAGGATGGCCAGAGAGCTCGCGCGCCACCGGCGGTCGAAGCCCTCGAGACGCACGGCGACCGCGCGGGTGCGTCCCGGACCCGCCACGACCACGACGGCCTCGATCACCCCGTCCGTCGGCTCGCACACCCGGATCGACAGGATCTCGAAGGTCGGACGCGCCGGTGGGACTCCCCGCGCGCTGCGCGCCCTCGCCGAGAGGTTCGCCCTCGTCGCGAGACTCCGGAACGCTTCTTCGCTGAACCATCGGGCGAGCTGATCGACCTCTCTGACCCCGGCGAGCACCTCGAGCGCTCCCTGCGTCAGGCTGCGGAGCAGCGGAACGGGGTCCGGCAGCTCGACGGTGGGCGTGGGCTGCGGCGCGAAGTACTCGTGAAGCGTCATCATCGGACTCTCGATCGGGGCGGACTGCGCGCCAGTAGAGCACGGGGAGTCCGTCACCGTGGGCGTCGCCCGAGAGGAATGTGGATAACTCGTACGTCGTTCCCGGACGTGGCCTACTCTCGGTCGGATGCACTGGGATCGACTGTTCGAAGATCTCGAGGGTCAGCTGGCCTCGGAGTGGGAAGCCGAGCGCGCCGCCCTCGATGCCGAGTCGGAGCGCCTGCGGATCGCGCGTCTCGAGCTGCGTGCGCGACTGCGGATGCTGTGCGCCCTCGGCGCGGAGGCCGTGATCGACCTCGCGAACGGACGGCGCCTCCCGGTGACGCTGCGCGCTCTGGGAGCGGATTGGATCGCGGTGACCTCGCGCGTCGCCGACGGCACGCAGGCCGGCCCTTCGACGCTGCTCGTCCCCGAGCACGCGATCGCCGGAATCACGCTCGATCACGGCATGATCCTCGCGAGCCTCGAGGAGCCGGCCCCTTCAGAGCACGCGCTCCGCGAGCGGATGACGCTCGGGTTCGTGCTGCGCGATCTCGCGCGCCGTCGTGTCGCGGTGCAGGTGAGCACGCTCACGGGGGAAGACGCGCACGGCACGATCGATCGCGCCGCCGCGGATCATCTCGATCTCGCGGTGCACGACAGGGGAGACGCCCGACGTGCGTCCGCGGTCCATGGGTTTCGCGTCATCCCGTTCTCGCGGCTGGTCGCGGTGCGGACGCCGGGGACTCAGATGCCGTGAGCAGACGATGTTCCCCAGACCTCGGGGAAGCTCGCGGTCTGGGACTGACGCCACAGCGCCATGCGACGAGAGGTCTCGGACTGCTCGGCCAGGTAGTCCTGCAGGCTGGCTTCCTCGACGCGCCAGCGCGGCGGCGTTCCGAGCTGCGACCCGCGCAGGCGGCCTTCGTGGACGAGGGTGATCACCTCGTCGACGCCGATGCTCAGCAGCTCGGCGACCTGCGCAGGTGCGAGGAATCGCGGAGCGGACGCGAGCGGATCTGCCATGGCCCCATTGTCCCGCACTCCCCCGTGCCCGCATCGGCCGATCCGGCCCTGTGGATAACTCGACGGGCGTCGGCCGGATTTCTGTGACGATGTCGCCATGGCTGTCCTCTCCCGTCCTCGGCGCGCATTCTGGGGCGACGTGCGCTTCCTCGTCGGCATCGCCCTGGTCGTCGTCTCCATCACGGGCGTCTGGCTCATCGTCTCCGCCGCCGACGACGCCGCGCCCGTGCTTCAGGCCGGCCGCACCATCACCGAGGGCGAGGTCCTGACGTCGGGTGACTTCCAGGTCGTCGAGATCGGGCTCGGCGCACTCGCGGACGAATACCTCGGTCCCCAGGACCTCCAGCCGGGGCAGGTGGCATCCCGAACGCTGGAGAGAGGCGAGATCGTGCCCATCTCGGCGACGGCCGATGCCGCCGAGAGTCGCAGCACCACCATCGTGATCGAGAGCAGCACGGGCATCCCCGACGACGTGGAGAGCGGAGCGGTGGTCGAGGTATGGCAGGCGCCTCGACTCGAGGACGGGCGCTCGTTCGATGCTCCGCGCATCCTCGTCGCCGAGGCGAGCGTCCGCGAGGTGTTCGAGGACGACACCATGCTCGCCGACGCGGGCACCCGGGTCGAGATCGTGATCGCCCGCTCCGATGTCGCGGATGTCCTCGCCGCCGTCACGGGCGGCTCCTCGCTCTCGGTCGTCCCGATCCGGTCCGTACGATGACGTCGGTGATCCTCGCCATCCCTGAGCCGCGGGCCGCCGCACTCGCCGCAGAGCTCGATGCAGAGGAGATCCGCGTCGCCGCGATCGTGCCCCCGACCGCGGCGATCGATCTGCTGCCCGGCGTCGAAGCCATCGTGGTCCCCGCCACACGTGCGGTGCTGACCGCGAGCCTGATCGCCGCCTGCGATCGCGCCGGCGTGCGCATCCTCGCGCTCGGAGGCACGGAGACCCGCCTGCTCAGCCGACTCGGACTCGCCGCGGCGCTTCCGGCGGACGCCGCCGGATGGGAGGTCGCCGCAGCTCTGGCGGCGGAGACGCCTCGCCCGGCCCGTGTCCCCGACGCTGCTCCGCGTCGCGTCATCGCCGTGTGGGGCCCGCAGGGCGCACCAGGGCGATCGACCGTCGCGATCCAGCTCGCGGTCGAGCTCTCCCGTGCCGGTCGCACCACCGCGCTCGTCGACGCGGACTCGACGGCGCCCTCCCTCGCCCTGCTGCTCGGGCTCAGCGACGAGTCTCCCGGAATCGCGGCTGCGTGTCGGCGCGCCCAGCTCGGCGGTCTCGATGCGACGGAGCTGACGCGTCTGGCGACCACGATCTCCACCAGCGCCGGCGAGATCGAGGTCCTGCCGGGACTCAACCGTCCGAGTCGCTGGCCGGAGCTCTCAGCGGCGCGTCTCGGCGCCGCCCTGCGCGCCTGCCGCGAATGGGTCGACGAGACGGTCGTCGACGTCGCGGCGTCCTTCGACGCCGACGACGAGGTGACCAGCGATCTGGCAGGCCCGCGTCGCCACGCCGCCACGTCGACGGCGCTGCAGGAGGCCGACCTCATCGTCGCGGTCGCGTCGGCCGACCCGGTCGGGATCAGCCGATTCCTGCGCGACCATGCCGAGCTACGACGCCTGGTGTCGCCGACGCCCGTGACCGTCGTCGTGAACCAGATCCGCCCGGGGCCTCTGGGCCTCGACGCACGCGGTCAGGTGCGACGCACCCTCGAGCGGTTCGCCGGCATCACCGATCTGGAGTTCCTGCCTTTCGATCGACGCGCCGCCGACGCCGCCCTCCTGCATGCAAGGCCCCTCTGCGACGTCACACCACGATCCGCGCTCGTCGCCGCGGTGCGCCGGCTCGCAGTCTCTCTCGCGGGAGAAGGCCGGGGACCGGCTACTGCCGGTAGCTCGCGAGGAAGTTCCCCAGTCGCTCGACGGCTTCGCTCAGCACTCGCGGCTCGGGCAGAGTGACCAGGCGCAGGTGATCCGGCGTCGGCCAGTTGAATCCCGTTCCCTGCACCAGCAGGATGTGCTCCGAGACGAGCAGATCGTAGACGAGCTTCGCGTCGTCGCGGATCTCGTGGACGTTCGGGTCGAGTCGCGGGAAGGCGTACAGCGCCCCCTCCGGTTTGACGCACGAGACACCAGGGATGGCTTCCAAGCCCTCCCAGGCGATGTCGCGCTGCTCATGCAGGCGCCCGGTCGGCGCGATCAGCGCATCGATCGACTGCACTCCGGAGAGAGCCGCCTGCACGGCGTGCTGCGCAGGGACGTTCGGGCACAGCCGGGTCGACGCCAGCAGCGTGATCCCCTCGAGGAAGCCCTTGGCGTGATCCTGCGGCCCCGTGATCACCATCCAGCCCGAGCGGTAGCCGGCGACGCGGTAGGTCTTGGAGAGTCCGTTGAACGTCAGGCAGAGCAGATCGGGGGCGAGCGTCGCCGTCGGGATGTGCACGGCGCCGTCGAACAGGATGCGGTCGTAGATCTCGTCGGAGAGCAGCAGCAGCTGGTGCTCCCGCGCGATCTGCACGAGCCCCTCGAGGATCTCTCGGGAGTAGACGACACCCGTGGGGTTGTTGGGATTGATGATGACCATCGCCTTGGTGCGCGGCGTGATCTTCGAGCGGATGTCCTCGAGGTCGGGCTGCCAGCCGTCGTCCTCGTCGCACAGGTAGTGCACGGGCGTGCCGCCGGCGAGGCTCGTCATGGCCGTCCACAGCGGGTAGTCGGGCGCGGGGATGAGCACCTCGTCGCCCTCGTCGAGCAGCGCCTGCATCGTCATCGTGATCAGCTCGGACACGCCGTTGCCGAGGTAGACGTCGTCCGGATCGAATCGCGGGAAGCCCTCGATCTGCTCGTAGCGGCTGACGACGGCGCGGCGGGCCGAGATGATGCCCTTGCTGTCGCTGTAGCCGTGCGCCGTGGGAAGAGCTGCAAGCATGTCGTGCACGATCTGGTGCGGAGCGTCGAAGCCGAAGATCGCCGGATTGCCGGTGTTCAGCTTGAGGATCTTGTGCCCCTCGGCCTCCAGCCGCGCCGCCTCGACGAGCGCGTTTCCGCGGATCTCGTACAGGACGTTCTTGAGCTTCGACGACTGGTCGAAGTTGCGCGTTGGGGTCATCGACCAAGCCTACAGCGACGAAGAGAGGGCCAATCCACACGGAATGGCCCTCTCTTCGTCGCTACGGCGGACCGCGCTACTTCTTCTTCTTCTTCTCCTGCGCACGACGCTGCTCGCGGTTGCCCGCTGCCGGAGCGGCGGCATCCGTCCGCTGGCCGAAGGCACCGCGCGGTGCCTCCTCCGGCTCCTCCTGCGGAGCCTGGGCGCGTGCTGCCGCCGCCTGGCGGAGACGTTCGGTGGCGGCCTGCTGCACCTGGCCGCGGTCGTTGCGGACCTCGACCTCGCCGGCGTCGTTCGCGGCCGAGTACTCCAGACGCTGCTCGCCGCCGTCGGTCGCGAGGCCCTTGGCCTCGACCTCTGCGGTCTGCGAGTCCGCACGACGGACCTCGACCTCGAGGTTGTAGAGGTAGCCGACGGACTCCTCCTTGATCTGCCCCATCATCGACTGGAACATCGCGTAACCCTCGCGCTGATACTCGATCAGCGGGTCGCGCTGCGCCATCGCACGAAGGCCGATGCCGTCCTTGAGGTAGTCCATCTCGTACAGGTGGTCGCGCCAGCGGCGGTCCAGCACCTGCAGCACGACGCGACGCTCGAGCTCGCGCGTCGCGGCCTCGCCGAGCGACTCCTCGCGCTTCTCGTAGGCGATCTTCGCGTCGGAGAGCAGCTCGCGGGTGAGTCCGTCCGCGGTGATGCCGCCCTTGCGGCCTGCCGCCTCCGACACGACCTCGTCGATCGTGACGCCGACCGGGTAGAGCGTCTTCAGCTCGGTCCACAGGGCGTCGAAGTCCCAGCTCTCGTTGTGCCCCTCGCCGGTGTGGTCTCCCACGACTCCGCCGATGGCGTCCTCGATGAAGTGCTGCACGCGGCCGGCGATGTCGTCGCCCTGCAGGATGTGGCGGCGGTCGGCGTAGATCGCCTCGCGCTGGCGGTTCAGGACGTCGTCGTACTTGAGGACGTTCTTGCGCATCTCGGCGTTGCGGGACTCGACCTGGGACTGCGCGCTGCGGATCGCCCGCGAGACGAGACCCGATTCGATCGGCACGTCGTCCGGGAAGTTCGTACGCGACAGGATCGCCTCGGCCGCACCCGACTGGAACAGGCGCATCAGGTCGTCGGTGAGGCTCAGGTAGAAGCGGCTCTCACCGGGGTCGCCCTGACGTCCGGAGCGCCCGCGGAGCTGGTTGTCGATGCGACGGGACTCGTGACGCTCGGTCCCGAGCACGTAGAGTCCGCCGGCCTCGATGACCTTCTCGGACTCCTCCGCGACGACATCCTTCATCGCCTGGTAGGTCTCGTCCCAGGCGACCTCGTACTCCTCGGGCGTCTCGACCGGGTCGAGCCCCTTGCCCTTGAGCTCCTGCACGGCGAGGAACTCGGCATTGCCGCCGAGCATGATGTCGGTTCCACGACCGGCCATGTTGGTGGCGACGGTCACGGCGCCGAGGCGACCGGCGCGGGCCACGATCTCGGCCTCGCGCGCGTGGTTCTTCGCGTTGAGCACCTCGTGCTTGATGCCCTTCTTGGCGAGGAGGCGCGAGAGGTACTCGCTCTTCTCGACGCTCACCGTGCCGACCAGCACCGGCTGGCCGCTGTTGTGGCGCTCCGCGATGTCCTCGACGACCTGGGTGAACTTCGCCGTCTCGTTCTTGTAGACGAGGTCGGACTGGTCCTTGCGGATCATCGGCCGGTTGGTCGGGATCGGGATGACGCCGAGCTTGTAGGTCGACATGAACTCGGCGGCCTCGGTCTCGGCCGTTCCCGTCATGCCGGCGAGCTTGTCGTAGAGACGGAAGTAGTTCTGCAGCGTCACGGTGGCGAGGGTCTGGTTCTCGGCCTTGACCGGAACGCCCTCCTTGGCCTCGATCGCCTGGTGGATGCCCTCGTTGTAGCGACGACCGACCAGGATGCGGCCGGTGTGCTCGTCGACGATCATGACCTCGTCGTTCATGACGACGTAGTCGGTGTCCTTCTTGAAGAGGGCGAGCGCCTTGATCGAGTTGTTGAGGAACGAGATCAGCGGGGTGTTCGCGGACTCGTACAGGTTCTCGATGCCGAGATAGTCCTCGACCTTCTCGATGCCCGGCTCGAGCACGCCGACCGTGCGCTTCTTCTCGTCGACCTCGTAGTCCTCACCGGCCTCGAGCGTGCGCGCGATCTTGGCGAACTCGGCGAACCAGCGGTTGGCCTCGCCCGACGAGGGACCGGAGATGATCAGCGGGGTGCGGGCCTCGTCGATGAGGATCGAGTCCACCTCGTCGACGATCGCGAAGAAGTGCTCGCGCTGGACGAGGTCCTCCTTGCGCCACGCCATGTTGTCGCGCAGGTAGTCGAAGCCGAACTCGTTGTTCGTGCCGTAGGTGATGTCCGCGGCGTACTGCTCGCGGCGGACGGCCGGGGTCTGCCCGGAGACGATGATGCCGGTGGTCATTCCGAGGGCACGGAACACACGGCCCATCAGCTCCGCCTGGTAGCTCGCGAGGAAGTCGTTCACCGTGATGATGTGGACGCCCTTGCCGGCGATCGCGTTGAGGTAGGCCGGGAACGTCGCGACGAGGGTCTTGCCCTCACCGGTCTTCATCTCGGCGATGTTGCCGAGGTGCAGGGCGGCTCCACCCATGATCTGCACGTCGTAGGCGCGCATGCCGAGCGTGCGCTTGGCCGCCTCGCGCACAGCGGCGAACGCCTCGGGCATCAGCTGATCGAGCGTCTCGCCCTTTTCGAAGCGGGCGCGGAGCTCGGTCGTCTCGTTCCGCAGCTCGTCGTCGGTGAGCTTGGAGATGTCCTCTTCCAGCGCCCCCACTGCCTTGACCACCTGGTTCAGGCGACGGATGACCCGCCCCTCACCAGCACGCAGCAGCTTCTCAAGAGGATTGGCCACGGATGTCATCTCCCTGTCAGTGGGTAAATCGCCGGCCACCGGAAGGCGGTCGCCAGGCATACTTTGCCATGTTACCGGGCTGTGACCTGCACGTCGCCTGCACGCGCGGTCTGCGCGTCGGTCCGGATGGTTGCCCGGTATCCATATACTCGGTATCGCGTTCGACAACACGCGGTCGGGAGATCACCATGTCGGTCCGTCAGAGCCTGCTCGCCATCCTCGATCAGGGTCCGTGCTACGGCTATCAGCTGCGGCACGAGTTCGACCGTCGCACCGGTTCGACGTGGCCCCTCAACGTGGGCCAGATCTACAACACGCTCGAACGGCTCGAGCGCGACGGACTCGTGCAGCGCGGCGACACCGACGAGCACGGCCACGTCTACTGGCAGATCACGGATGCCGGATCGGCCGAGGTCGCGCAGTGGCTCTCCTCCCCCGTGGTCCGGACGCCGGCGACCCGCGACGAGCTGGCGATCAAGCTCGCGGTCGCCGCGACCCTGCCGGGAGTCGACGTGGCCGCCGCCCTCCAGGCGCAGCGCGAGGCCTCGCTGCGGCAGCTGCACGCGCTCCGGCACACACCCCGCCCCGAGATCGCAACCGACGGCCCTGAGGATCTGGCCTGGTCCCTCGTGCGGGACTCGATGATCTTCGCCGCCGAGGCCGAGCTGCGCTGGCTCGATCACGCCGGAGAACTGCTCGCACAGCATCCGCAGCATGCGATGGCTCTGGAGCTGGCCACCGAACGCCCCAAGCGCGGCCGACCCGCGACCCGCACTCCTGCGATCGCCTGACGCCGTCATCGAACCCCGTTCGCCCGGAGCGGATGCTCAGCCACCGCGACCGCAGGGGAAACTAGGATCGATCCATGGCTGGATTTTGGGGCAGACGCAAACGCGAACAGGAAGAACTCGCCGCACAGGACGCCGATCTGGCGCGTCGCGCGGAGCAGGCCCTGGTCGGCGCCGACGAGAGGATCCGCACCACCTCCGACGAGCTCGACTTCGCCGAAGCCGAGCTCGGAGCGTCGCTGACCGCCGACCTGCGCAAGGCCCTCGCCGCCGTGCGCACGCATCTGCGCGAGGCGTTCCAGCTGCACCAGCTGAACCACGACGAGATCCCCGACACGGCCGAGGAGCTGCGCACCCGCAACGCGCGCATCCTCCAGCTGTGCGACTGGGCACAGGACCTGCTCGATGAGAAGACGTCGGTGCTCGCCGCATCCGTCGCCAAGGTGCGCAGGGCGCCAGAGGTGATCGCACAGGTGCGAGCGGATGCCGCGGCGCTGAGCGCGCGCATCCCGCAGACGAACGAATCCGTCTCGCGGCTCTCGGCCCGCTACGCCGAGTCGGCCATGCACCAGATCACGGCCAGCGCCGCCGAGGCCGAGCAGCTGATCGCCTTCGCGACGCACAGCGCCGACATCTCCGAGCGCCGCCGCGCGGCCAAGCAGAACGAAGAGGCCAACCTCGCTCTCGAGACGGCGACCGAGGCCACCCGCCGCGCGTCCGCGCTGCTCGACGCCGTCGAGGACTTCGAGATCGAGGCTCTGCGCGCCGAGTCCACCCTCGCCGAGGTCGTGGCAGACTCCCGCGGCGATCTGATCGCCGCCCGCACCGCCCCGCAGGCTCCCGCGGTCGCCGAAGCGGTCTCCGCTCTCCAGGCCGCGCTGAGCGCGCTGACACCGTCCGGCACCCCCAACGACCCCTTCGCGGAGCTGTCGCAGCTCCGCACCGCGAACTCCGCGCTCGACGACGCGATCGCGAAGGCCCGCCACCGCGCCGAGAACCCCCTTCCGAGCATCCCTCAGGTGCAGCACGCGATCGACGACGCCGACCGGCAGCTGGGCGTGGCACGCGGACTCATCTCCGGCCACCGCGGGTGGATCGGTGCCGACGCGCGGACACGCCTCGCGGAGGCGGAACGGCTGCGAGTCGACCTGTCCGATCTGCTCCCGGCCGAGGACACGAGAGAAGAGGCGCTCGTCCAGGCCCGCCGTGTCGCGCACCTGGCATCCGAGGCCCTGCAGCTCGCGCAGCGCGACATCGACTCCTCCCGTCCCGACGACCAGGGCTGGGGTGGTGGCGGCGGCTACGGAGGCGGCGGCTGGGGCGGACGGCCGCGCGGAGGCGGTGGAGGCGACATCGCCTCGGGCATCCTCGGCGGGCTCGTGATCGGCAGCCTCCTCGACGGCATGTTCGACTGACCTCTCACGACCCAACGTCAGAACGGCCCGTCCCCTCAGGGACGGGCCGTTCTCTGGTCTCAGCTCAGGAAGCCAGTGCCTCCGACGGCGGCGCCTGCGTGCTCAGCGCGATCACACCGTAGTCCCAGCCCTTGCGGCGGTAGACGACGCTCGGGTGATCCGTGCGGACGTCGACGAAGAGGAAGAAGTCGTGGCCGACCAGCTCCATGCGGTCGACGGCCTCTTCGACCGTCATCCACTCCGCGTCGAAGCTCTTCGTGCGGATGACGACCGGCGAGTAGCTCTCCTCGTCATCGTTCTGCACCGGGATGGTGCCGGTGGCGACAGCGTGCAGGATGTCGGCGGATGCCGGCTGCACATCGATCCCCTCGAGCTCACCGGTGCCCTTCTCGAAGTGGGCACCGCGCGGGTGCTGGCGTCCGTCGACGCGCTTCTCCTTGGCACGACGCAGCTGCTCGGACATCTTGTCGATCGCGAGATCGAGTGCGACGAACTTGTCACCGTCCGTCGCCTCAGCGCGGACGACCGGACCCTTTCCGACGAGCGTGAGCTCGACCGTCTCCTCGGGGACGTGGCCGTTGCGGAAGACGCGGTGCGTGACCTTCACGTCCAGCCGTTGCGCTCGACCCGCGAGCGTCTCGACCCTGGCGATCTTCTCCTCGACAACGGTTCGGAAGCGATCGGTGATTCCCACTCCGACGCCGACGATGCTCGTTTCCATTGCTGTCTCCTTGTCCCGGTCCTCCCGGCCAAGGGCGGACCGTTGTCGCCTTGTGGTCCCCAACCGTAGTCCGCCTGCGAGTCGATGTCACTGGTGACTTTCGTCGTGTCGTCGATGAGTTCCCGATGAGTCTCCTTCGAATCCGGCGCGCCGCGGCGTGGCGGCGAGCGCGACCGCCGCGTTCACCCTGAACCCTGCCGCGCGGAGTGCGCGAGCCGCCTCGTCGAGCGTCGCCCCGGTCGTCACGACGTCGTCCACCAGAATCGCCTCGGCTCCGCGGCCGGCCCGTCGCGCACGCATCGCACCGCGGACGTTCAGTGTCCGCTCGCGCACCCCGAGACCGCGCTGATCGGCGGGTCTCGCCACGAGGGAGAGCACGCGCTGCGGCATGTGCCCGGCACGGCGGATGAGCATGTCGGGCACACGGTAGCCGCGCCGGCGGAACGCACTCCTCGCGGTGGGCACCGGCACGATCCACGTCGAGGACGACAGGACGGGCGCCAGGACGATGGCGAGCGCCGACCCGAGAGGACGGGCGAGCTGGGTCTCCCCTTCGCCCTTGAGGCGGCGGATGCAACGCGCTGCGACCCCCTCGTATCGGAGGGCGGCGTGCACGGGCAGTCCGCCCGGCGTCATCCCCCGTTGCGGCGTCGGCGCCAGCCGGTCATGACAGGACGGGCAGAGCAGCCGACCCGGCTCGTCGCACCCCGCGCACGAGGCGGCGAGCAGGAACGCGGCGATCTCGGCGCCGAGGGTGCGAAGAGCGGAAGCGGGCAGCATCCGCCGATCCTCTCGGATCAGGACAGCTCGACGAACGCACGCACGCCGCAGCCGGGGAGAACCGAACGGATCAGCCCGCCGTGCAGGAGGGGCGATTCACTCGCCCGCCCGGGTCGCGAGGACCGAGATCTCCGCGGCGATCTCCCGCCACGCCGAGCCCGCGTGGGCGAAGAGCTGTCCGCCGACGCCGACGACCCGGAGCCCGCCGACCGTCCGCGCGCCGGCGATCGACACGGCATCCTCCGGTGCTGCCTCAGCGGTCCCCGGCCCGCCCACCATCTGGGTGAGCACCTGCGGGCTCTGCGGATCGATGAGGATCCCCAGTCGCTCCGACCCGAGCCACGCCAGCCCGATCGCCGGAGCCGAGAGCTGCGTCACCTGCTTCACGTCGCCGAGCTCGACGGGGATTCCCGCCGGATCGCGCACCACCGCGGCGACCACGACCCAGCGCTGCTGCCCGACCGTGACCACGGCGGCCACCCTCGCCCCGTCCGCAGAGACCCGAAGATCGGAGATCGCCGAGGCCGTCGGCCAGGCGTTCGCCACCGGGTGTTCCACGACGTCGCTCCCCCGGGCGTGCACGGCGGTCGGAGCGCCTGCAGGAACCGTCCAGGTGTAGCCGTAGGGGTCCATCGACGGCTCGATCAGGCCCTGCCGCGCGTCGAGCTCGTCGACGCTCCCCTCGCTGACGAGGTAGACGTGATTGTCGGCCAGCTGCACCGCCGCCTGAGAGTCGTCGGTCGCGACGTCGATCGACACGATGGGCTGATCGATCGCGACGATGCCCTGGGTGATCCCGGGGATCGCGGTGACCTCGTCCCCGACGATCCTCCCGAACGCCCCGTTCTGCAGGACGAGCGTCCCGACGTCCGGCGGCGCGTCCACCAGCTCGACGACGCCGGCGTCGAGCGTGCGTCCGTCCACGGAGAAGCGCACCTGCGAGACGGACACGCCCGCGGCTTTGAGCGTGGCCTGCAGCTGTGTGCGCATGCGGGACAGGGTGAGCTGGTCGAGTCCGATCGCCGGGCGCGTGAGCGCGACCTCGGCCACCTGGTCGGTGATCAGCACGGCGTCCTGCGCCAGCTGCACGTCGGCCGGGAACGCGGTCTGGACGGCGGGGTCGAGCCAGGCGCTGGGCGATCCGTCGATCAGCGCCTGGGTGACGGTGGTCGCGGGACTCTGCCGACGCGGGAACCACCGCACATCCGGCACGAGCCGAGACCACTCTCCGTCGAAGTACTGCAGCGGGTACCCCTCGAAGACGTTCGAGAACCGGGGCTGGTCGATGACGATGCCGTCGGGCGCCTGCGTGATGCGCCACTCCCCGTCGTCCGTCCGCTCGAGGCTGAACTTCACGGGTGACGGCCCGAGGGCCTCCGCATACGCACCGGATTCGTCGACGCTCGCGACGAGGTCGAGGCGCACCTGCACCTCGGCGCTCTCCGCCTCCTCGACGGCATCCGCCGGGACGGAGGAGGTGAGCACGCGGGTCTCCGTGCCGACGTCGATCGACACTCCCGCGGCCGGACGCCAGGCGCGCTGCAGCGCAGGTGCGAGGAACTCGCGCGCCGTCGCCCAGTTCTCCGACGTGGTGATCCCCGCCTCGAGGAAGCCCTCGACGATCTCCTCCGGACCGGCGCCCGCGATCGGTCCCGACGCCACCGGGAGGAAGTCGACGTCCTGCGGCGACTCGCCGAGCACGAGTCCGACCGTGACGTCGCCGCTCGTCGGCAGCCCGGCGCACGCGGGCAGCAGCAGCGCCGCGACGATCAGCGCGATGCCGCGCAGCACCCGCGTGCCTCTCCGCTCAGTCATCGTCGTCCGGCTCCTTCAGCAGTCCGGGGAGCTCCGCCCAGGAGATGGGCTGGGTCGCGTCGCCGAGCTCGGCGAGCGGCTCCTGCGGCTCGATCGGGATCGGGCTCGGCCCGTCCAGGACCGCGCCGTGCCGCGGGATCGTGAGGACGAAGTTGGTCCCGACCCCGAGCTCCGACCACACCGCGAGGGTGCCGCCGTGCAGAGTCGCGTCGCCGAGCGCGATCGAGAGCCCCAGCCCCGTGCCCCCGAGGGTGCGCTGGCGCGAGGGATCGGCGCGCCAGAAGCGGTCGAAGACGCGTTCGGCGTCGGCGGGCTCCATGCCCAGACCGAAGTCCCGCACACCGGCGGCCACCGCGTGCTGGTTGCTGTCGACCGTCACCACGATCGGTCGTCCTTCACCGTGCTCGATCGCGTTCCCGATGAGATTGCGCAGCACACGGCGGACCCGACGAGGATCCATGTCCACCGGCGAGTAGCCGCCGGGGCCGACGAGTCTCAGCTCGGAACCGCGCCCCTCGGCGAGCGGACGCATCTGCTCGATGATGTCCTCGGCGAGGTGGGCGAGGCTCGTCGCCTCCAGCTCGAGCTGCACGGACCCCGCGTCGTAGCGGCTGATCTCGAGGAGATCGGCGAGCAGCGTGTCGAACCGCTGCACCTGGGTGTGCAGCAGCTCGGTCGTACGGGCGGTCGTCGGATCGAACTCCTCGCGCTGATCGTTGAGCATGTCCGCGGCGAGGCGGATCGTCGTCAGAGGCGTGCGCAGCTCGTGCGACACGTCGGACACGAAGCGCTGCTGCACCATCGACAGCTCGCCGAGCTCCTTGATCTGGGCCTCGATACTGTCGGCCATGGCGTTGAAGGACCGCCCGAGGGTGGCCAGCTCGTCCTCGCCGTGCACCTCCAGACGCACGCCGAGATCGCCCGCCGCGAGGCGCGCGCTCGTCTCGGCGGCCTGCACGATCGGCGTCGCCACCGCGCGGAGCACGATCCAGGAGATCGCCGCGACGATCGCGACGAGACCGATCCCGGCGATCCACAGCGTCCGCTGCACGAACACGAGGGTCTGATCCGCATCGGCGAGGTCGTAGGCGAAGTAGATCGCGAACGGTCCCGCCTCGGGCACGTTCAGCTGCTGTCCGACCACGATCCCCGGCACCTCGCCGCCATCCGCGACGGGAAGGGCCACCGACTGCCAGGCCTGACGATCGGCGAACTCCTCGACACGCGCCTCGATCTCCGGGCTGAGCCGGTTCCTGCTCAGCCCCGCGGTGAAGCCGTTCAGGCGCACGCCGTCCGACTCCGTGTCGATGCGGAAGCCGGCGAGCTGATCGGTGCTCGAGGTTCGCGCCAGGTTCGCCTGGATGCTGCTCCACAGATCGGCGAGAGCAGCCGGGTCGTCGCTCACCTCGGCGACGTCGAGGATGTCCTGCGCCTGGTCGACGGCGCGGCGGGCATCCTGGAGGGCGACGTTCTTGCGCGACACGAAGAGGTCGTTCTGGATGACGAGGGCCATCGTGACGCAGGTGATGAAGATCGCCAGCGACGTCGCGATCAGGGTGATGGTGAGCGTGCGAAACCGCAGCGACCGGCGCCAGAGCGCGGAGAGCACGGTCGGCCATCCGCGCCAGTCGCGGATGACAGCGACGGCCGTGGTGGTCGCTGTCGTCGCGTCCATCGTGCGCCTAACCGACGCTCCCGGCGCGATAGCCGACGCCACGCACCGTCATGACGATCTTGGGGTTGTCGGGGTCGAGCTCGACCTTGGCGCGCAGGCGCTGCACGTGCACGTTCACGAGTCGGGTGTCGGCCTTGTAGTGGTAGCCCCAGACCTGCTCGAGCAGCATCTCGCGGGAGAACACCTGCTGCGGCTTCGAGGCGAGCGCGACGAGCAGTTGGAACTCCAGCGGGGTGAGAGCGATGGGCGTCGTGCCACGACGCACCTCGTGCGCGTCGACGTCGACCGTGAGGTCGCCGACCTTCAGCTGCTCGCTCGTGGCCTGCGGCGTCGGACGCAGCCGGGTGCGGATGCGCGCGACCAGCTCCTTCGGGTTGAAGGGCTTCACCATGTAGTCGTCCGCCCCGACCTCGAGGCCGCGGACCACATCGGCGGTGTCGCTGCGCGCCGTCAGCATGAGGATGGGGACGCCCGACTCCGCTCTGATGCGCGTGCAGATCTCGATGCCGTCCATGCCGGGGAGCATGAGGTCGAGCAGCACCAGGTCGGGACGCTGCGTGCGCCACTCGTCGACCGCACGTGCGCCGTCGGCGCAGAAGACCGGCTCGAAACCCTCCGTGCGCAGCACGATGCCGATCATCTCGGCGAGCGCGGTGTCGTCGTCGACCACAAGAATGCGTGAGGTCATAACTGTTACCTTATGGCACCGAGTCCCGCGGTCCCCAGGTCTGCGCACCACGTACAGGGATATGACACGATGGGAGCGCTCGATGGAGGGAGTGCTGTGAGTGGTGCGACGTGGACCCCTGCCCCGAAGAAGGGTGTCATCCCCCTTCATCCGCTGACCTTCGGGATGCTGCTGGGGAAGGCCTTCGCTGCCCTCCGGCACAACCCGAAGGTGCTCTTCGGCTTCGCCGTCGTGATCCAGCTCGTCGTCGTGGTCGCCACGGCCGGCGTGATGGGTGTGGTGTTCTTCACCACGTTCTCGCGTCTGGAGACCGTGTCGCCGTCCTCCGCCGACTTCGAGGCCGTGCTCGCCGGCACGATCGCGATAAACATCATCGCGGGGCTCGCGGTCGGTCTGACCTCGATCGCCTTCACGGCGATGATGCAGGGAGTGGTCGCCGCAGAGATCGGCTATGCGTCGATCGGAGTGAAGGCGACGCTCGGGATGCTGTGGCGCAAGATGGCGCCCGCGTTCTGGCGTCTCGCCGGCTTCGCCTCGCTGTCGGTGATCGCGGTGTTCGGGTTCTTCGCGATCGTCGCCCTGATCATCGGGGCCTTCATCGCCGGCGGACTCGGCGGCAGCGTCGAGCTCATCGGGGTCGTCGTGCTGGTGGTCGTGCTCATCGGGCTGGCCTCGATCCCGCTGATCGTCTGGCTGAGCACCAAGCTGCTGCTGGTGCCCTCGATCCTCGTGCTCGAGAAGGCGCGCTTCCGCGAGGCGCTCGTGCGTTCCTGGCGCCTCACGCGCGGCCGGTTCTGGGTCGCGTTCGGCGTCACGTTCCTCATCAGCTTCATCATGGGTCTGGCGATGCAGGTCGTGAGCTTCCCCGTCGCGATGCTCAGCTCGCTCCTCGGGTCCGTGGTCGCTCCCACCGGCGAGTACGAGCCCGGCGCGGTCATCGGCTTCATCTTCACGCTCATCGCACCGCAGATCCTGCTCCTCGTGCTCCAGGCCATCACCCTGGTCGTGCAGAGCACGGGATCCGCCCTCGTGTACCTGGACTGCCGGATGCGCTACGAGGGGCTCGATCAGACGCTCATCTCGCACGTGGAGCGTCGTGAGCTCGGCTGGACCGAGGAGCAGCTGGGCGACCCCTTCGCCGTCGATCCGTCGCGGGCCGTGTCCAGCGCTCCTCCTCCCCGGCAGGTGCCGGAGCACGTGATGATGTCCCAGACGCCCGGCTACGCCCCGTACGGAGCGCCGCCTGCCCCGCAGGGCTACCCGCCGCAGCCGTACGCCGCGCAGCCCGGCGGCATGCCTCCCTACGCCGGACAGCCCTCCGCGCCGCCGCCGTACGTTCCATCGGCGTACACGCCACAGCCGTACGCACCGCAGCAGCCGGCCGGCGCGCCTCCCGCCGCGTTCGCGCCCGCGCCGCCTCCCGCTCCTGCCGCGCCTCCCGCTCCTGCCGCGCCTCCCGCTCCTGCGGCGCCTCCGGCGGCCTCCGCCCCTCCGGCGCCTCCGACCGACAGCCCGTGGGCCACTCCCGCGGACGGCGGCTGGGCCGCCCCGGGAAGCGGCGACGGCACGGCATGATCCGACCGTCCGACGATCTGTTCGTCCCCGACGGGGACGAGGCGCGGCGCTGGGCCGAGGAGGAGCTCTCCAATCCCCGCTACGCCGATGCGAAGCCGACCTGGTTCGATCTCGTCGCCCGCGACATCGGGAGATTCATCGCCGACCTCTTCACCTCCGACAACGGCGCGAACGTCGGGCCCTGGGCGCTCATCATCGTGACGACGATCATCGTCGCGGCACTCATCACCGCGCTCATCATCTGGGGACGCCCGCGGAGCTCGAGGGCCGTGCGCCGGGCGCGGACCGACCTCCTGGGCGAGCAGGACGACCGCACCGCCGCGCAGCTCAGAGCGGATGCCGAGCGCAGCGCCCGCGACGGAGACTGGGACACCGCCACGATCCTCCGTTACCGCGCGATCGCGCGCAGCCTGCTGGAGCGCGACCTCATCGATCCGGCGCCCGGGGCGACCGCGCAATCGATCGCCCGGGAGGCCAGCGCGGTGTTCGCCGACGAGGCCGGCGCGATGCGTCGCGCAGCGGTGTCCTTCGACGACGTGCGCTATCTGCGCCACCCCGCGACCGAGGAGAGCTACCGCGACCTCGCGGCCACGGATGAGCGACTGCGCGCGCGACGCCTCGAGGCGGTGCCCGCGTGACCTCGATCGAGCAGGCGAGTGCGGAGTCCACCGCAGACGCCCGACCCCGGCGCGTGCGCACGATCGTGGGATGGGTGATCGTCGTCGCGCTCGTCCTGCTCGTCGCGTTCGTCGCCCTCCGCGTGAGCGCGAGCGGCCCTGGCGCCCGCGGCACGCTCGATCCGGAAGGGCGCGACGACTCCGGCGCTCTCGCCCTCGCCGAGATCCTGCGCGACCAGGGTGTGGAGGTGTCGGTCGCCCGATCCCGTGCCGAGGCCCGCGCGGCGGTCGGCGACGACACGACCCTGGTGATGACGAACCCCTACACGCTGAGCGACGACGCCCTCGCCGAGCTGCTGGAGCCCGCCGACCGGATCGTCTTCCTCTCGACGGGCACGCACCTGCTGAACGTCCTCGACATCGGCGAGAACGCCCCGGGAAGCTCCGCGCCCGCGGATGCGGAGTGCGACGTCCCGGAGTTCGCCGAGGTCGGGACGATCCGCGCCGACCGGTTCTTCTCCCCCGCCGACGGCGTCGAGGCCTGCTTCGGCGACGCCGACGGCGCCGCGGTCCTCGTCGATGACCGCGCGGACCGCGACGTCCTCGTCGTGGAGGGCACGAAGCTCTTCAGCAACGCCTACCTCGCCGAGAACGGCAACGCCGCCCTCGCCCTCGCGCTCCTCGGTCAGACCGAGCGGGTCGTCTGGTACGTGCCGTCGTTCGGCGACACCGACATCGAGGGCCAGTCGCCCGACACGCTGGGCAGCCTCACACCTCCGTGGGTCACGCCCGTCATCCTGCTGCTCCTCGCCGCCGGGGTCGCCGCCGCGATCTGGCGCGGCCAGCGCTTCGGACCGCTCGTCGCCGAGACTCTTCCGGTGACCGTGCGCGCGTCCGAGACCATGCACGGGCGCGCGCGTCTCACGGCGAAGGCCGGCGACGCCCCCCACGCGGGACAGGCGCTCCGCGACGGTGCGCAGCGCCGTCTCGCCCGCCGCCTCGGGCTCGCGGTCCACGCCGGATCCGATGAGGTCGCCGACGCGGCATCCGATCGCCTCCGGATCCCCCGCGGCACGCTGCAGGCGCTGCTCGCGGGCCCGCTCCCCGCAGACGACGCCGCCCTCGTCGAGCTCGCCCGACGGCTCGACGAGCTCGAGGCCGCCGTGGAGGCGAGCATGCACACCACCAGGGGCGAGTCGTGATCCGCATCCGAACCGCCGTCCATCCATCCCCACGGAAGCCGAGGCCACCACGTGACCGTTGACAACCACTCCGCCGACGACGCCGCGCTGCGTCAGGCAATGCACCGGGTGCGCACCGAGGTCGACAAGGCCGTCGTCGGTCAGGCCGGCACAGTGACGGGCCTGCTCGTCTCGCTGCTCGCCCGAGGGCACGTGCTGCTCGAAGGCGTACCCGGTGTCGCGAAGACCCTGGTCGTGCGCTCGTTCGCGCGGGCTCTCGGGCTCGACACGAAGCGCGTGCAGTTCACGCCCGACCTCATGCCCGGCGACGTGACCGGCTCCCTCGTGTACGACGCGCGCACCGGGGAGTTCGACTTCCGTGCGGGCCCGGTGTTCACGAACATCCTGCTCGCCGACGAGATCAACCGCACGCCGCCGAAGACGCAGGCAGCTCTCCTCGAGGCGATGGAGGAACGCCAGGTCTCCGCTGACGGCGTGAGCCGGCCGCTGCCCGATCCGTTCCTCGTCGCGGCCACGCAGAACCCGATCGAGCACGAGGGGACGTACTCGCTGCCCGAGGCGCAGCTCGACCGCTTCCTCATGAAGCTCGTCGTCGGCATGCCGGAGCGCGATGCCGAGGTCTCCGTGCTGCGCCGGCACGCGGAGGGCTTCTCACCGCGCGACCTGACCGGCGTCGAGTCCGTCGTCACGGCAGACGAGATCCGCGCGGCGCAGGCGGCCGCGGGGCGCGTCGAGGTCACCGACGACGTCCTCGGCTACGTCGTCGATCTCGCCAGGGCGACGCGTCAGTCCCCGTCCGTCGAGCTCGGGGCGAGCCCGCGCGCGTCGACCGGGCTTCTCGCCGCCGCGAAGGCGTGGGCATGGCTCAACGCCTCCTCCGCCGTCACCCCCGACCACGTCCAGACCATGCTGGTGCCGGTCTGGCGCCATCGCCTGCAGCTGCGCCCTGACGCCCAGATGGAGGGCGTGTCGGCGGATGCCGTGCTCACCTCGGTCGTGCAGCAGACCAGGGTGCCGATCTAGGTGTTCGTCACCGGCCGCCTCGCTTTCGCCCTCGCCGTGGGCGTGATCCCGCTCGTCCTGGCCGGACTCGCGGGCTATCCGGCGTACGCGGTGCTCGGCGGATGGATCGCGCTCTGCCTCCTGCTGTCCGGGATCGACATCGCCCTCGCGGCCAGTCCTCGAAGTGTCACGGTGACGCGCCGCGTGCCGAAGCGCACGCGGATCGGCGAGCCGGTGCCGGTGAGCGTCGCCCTGCAGAATCACGGTGAGCGCACGCTGCACGCGGTGATCCGCGACGCCTGGCAGCCGACGGCCGGGGCATCGCCCGCGCGCCCGCAGCTGAGCATCCCTCCCGGGGAACGCGCACGGGTCGCGATCCCGCTGCTGCCTCGCCGCCGCGGCGAGCTGGTGAGCGAGTTCGTCATGATCCGCTCCCGCGGTCCGCTCGGCCTGGCCGGTCGGCAGACGCGGCACCGGGTGCGCGGGGCGATCCGTGTGCTGCCCGCCTTCTCCTCCCGCAAGCATCTCCCCTCGCGACTCGCGAGACTGCGCGAACTCGACGGCAACACGAGCATCCAGGTCCGCGGCCAGGGCACCGAGTTCGACTCGCTGCGCGAGTACGTGCGCGGCGACGACGTGCGGTCGATCGACTGGCGAGCGACCGCGCGCGCCGGAACGACCATGCTGCGCACCTGGCGGCCGGAGCGCGACCGTCACGTGGTCATCATCATCGACACCGGACGTACGGCGGCCGCACGGGTGGGCGACGGCACGCGCGTCGACGCGTCGCTCGAGGCGGCGCTCCTGCTCGCCGCGCTCGCCTCGCGCGCCGGGGATCACGTGCACCTGCTGATGTACGACCGTGTGGTGCGCGGCCGCGTCACCGGCGTCGACGGCACGGCCCTGCTCCCCGCCATGACCGACGCGATGGCCCCCGTGCATGCACGTCTGGTCGACACCGACTGGCACGGCGCATTCGCCGCCGTCCGCACGCTCACGACGCGCCCCTCGCTCATCGTCGTGCTCACCGCGCAGGACGCCGCGGAGTCCGCCAGGGCGTTCCTCGGTGCCTTCCCCGACGCATCTCGTGCGACGACGGTGCTGGTCGGATCGGTGACGGATGACGACATCGCGGATCTCGCCCGTCGGCGAGGCTCACGCGAGGAGATCTATCTCGCCGCGGCCGCCGAGCGCACGCTCAGGGATGCGGAGAACGTCGCGGACGCGATCCGTCGCGCCGGGGGCGAAGCGATCGCCGCAGACCCGGAGGAGCTTCCGCCGCGCATCGCCGACCGCTACCTCGAGCTCAAGGCCGCCGGCCGGCTCTGATCCGTCGGACCGGGGTCACCCGGCCACGAGTCGCGGCGTGCCGGCCTCGTACTCCACCAGATCGCCGGTCGCGCCTCGGCGGTGGGCCCGACCGCCGATCACGATCATGTAGATGAGGAACACGGCGAGCGCGGCCGCACCGATGCCGATCTTCACCGGCCAGGGCAGCGACCAGCCGGTGATGAAGCCCTCGACCAGGCCTGCGAGGAACAGCGCGAACACCAGCCCGAGCGCCACCGTCGCCAGCGACCTGCCCTCTTCCGCGAGCGCCTCGCCGCGGGAGCGGGGCCCTGGCGCGACCCAGGCCCAGAAGATGTGCAGACCGGCGGCCGCGGCGACGAAGATGCAGGTCAGCTCGAGCATGCCGTGCGGGAGGATGTAGAGCAGCATGACATCGGCCTTGTCGTGCGCGGCCATCACGGCGCCCGACAGACCGAGGCCCATCGCGTTCTGCACGAGCACGGCGATCGGCCAGATGCCGGTCACGCCGAAGAGCACGCACTGCATCGCGATCCAGGCGTTGTTCGTCCAGACCATCCCCATGAACTCGGCGGCGGGGTTCTCGGTGTAGTAGCCCGTGAAGCTCTCGTCCGCATACTGTTCGAGCGCATCCGGCGGACCGAGCGTCGCGATGAGCGCCGGATCGTTCGCGATCCACGCGGCGGTGCCGACGCCGATCGCGATGAACGACACGGCGATGATGGCCGTGGTCCAGCGCAGCCGGTACAGGGCTGCGGGCAGCTGGAGGCTGAAGAACCGCGCGGTCTGCGTCAGGATGCTGTCCGAGGCCCCGGTGAGGCGGAGCCGCGCGCGCACGAGGATCGTGGAGAGGTAGGCCCCCTGGGGCGACTCCCCCACCGAGGTCTTGAGCTCGGCGAGGTCCGCGGACGCCGCGCGGTAGCGCACGATCAGCTCGTCGACACCCGCCCCGTCCAGGCGGGCGCGGCTCAGCTCGTCCAAGCGCTCCCATTCGGCGCGGCGTGCATCAGACAGCGCATCGGCATCCACCTGATTTACTGTACTCATGTCCGTCCCGATCGATGCGTCCGACGAGGTGCTCTCCGGCGAGGCCGTCGCGATCGACGTGCAGCCGGTCGGCTTCCTGCTCCGCGCCTTGGGCGCCCTGATCGACATGGTGGTCGGGTTCGCCGTCTTCATCCTGTGGCTGTTCCTGCGCATCTGGCTGCTCGACGCCGGTGTGCTCGACGACGCCACGGACCGCATCGCGACGGTCGCCGCACTGGTGGTCAGCTTCGTGGTGCTGCCGATCACCGTGGAGGTCGCCACGAAGGGCCGCAGCCTCGGAAAACTCGCGGTCGGCGGGCGCATCGTGCGTGTCGACGGTGGCGCTGCGGGCTTCCGCCACGCGTTCATCCGCGCCCTGCTGGGTGTGCTGGAGATCTACGGCACGTTCGGCGGCGTCGCCGTCCTCACGGGCGCCTTCAACTCCCGTTCCCAGCGCCTGGGCGATCTGGTCGCGGGAACGTACAGCCAGCGTGTGCGCACCCCACGGCTCATCCCGATCGTGCCGGTCCTTCCGCCGGAGCTCGGCGGCTGGGCGCAGATCGCCGACGTGGCGCGACTTCCCGACCGGCTCGCGCGGCGCATCTCCCAGTTCCTGCAGAGCGCTCCTCGCCTGGTCCCTGCAGCGCGGGCCAGGGTCGCCCAGGACCTGCTCGCCGAGGCGACCCCCTACGTGTCGCCGATGCCTCCCGCGCATCCGGAGGCCGTGCTGATCGGCATCACCGTGCTGCGCAGGGAGCGGGAGCGCCGCGCGCTGGAGAACTCCGATCGGCGGGCCGAGAAGCTCACCGGTCGTCGCGTCGGGGTCTGAGCGGCTCTCGTCACCCGCCGCGCCGCGCGCTCAGTAGCGGTAGTGATCGAGCTTGTAGGGCCCGTCGACGGGAACCCCGATGTATGCGGCCTGTCCGTCGGTCAAGGTGGTCAGCTGCACGCCCAGGGCGTCGAGGTGCAGGCGCGCGACCTTCTCGTCCAGTGCCTTCGGCAGCGTGTACACGCCGGTCGGATACGCCTCGATGTTCGTGAACAGCTCGAGCTGCGCCAGCACCTGATTCGTGAACGACGCGCTCATCACGAACGATGGGTGGCCGGTGGCGTTGCCGAGGTTCATCAGGCGTCCCTCGCTGAGGACGAGCACGCTGCGACCGTTCGGCATCCGCCATTCGTGCACCTGCGGCTTGATCTCGATCTTCTCCGCGCCGGGCAGCGCCTCGAGCCCCGCCATGTCGATCTCGTTGTCGAAGTGGCCGACGTTCGCGACGATCGCCAGGTGCTTCAGCGCCTGCAGGTGCTCGGTGGTGACCACGTCGCGGTTCCCCGTGCCGGTCACGACGATGTCGACCTCGCCGGCCACATCGAGCAGCCGCGCCACCTGGAAGCCGTCCATCGCGGCCTGCAGCGCGCAGATCGGATCGACCTCGCTGACGATGACGCGCGCGCCCTGTCCGCGCAGCGCCTCGGCCGCTCCCTTGCCGACGTCGCCGTAGCCGCAGACGAAGGCGACCTTGCCGCCGATGAGCACGTCCGTGGCGCGGTTCAGTCCGTCGGGGAGGGAGTGGCGGATGCCGTACTTGTTGTCGAACTTGCTCTTGGTCACCGAGTCGTTGACGTTGATGGCCGGGAACAGCAGTCCGCCGGCCGCTGCGAGCTCGTACAGGCGGTGCACGCCCGTCGTGGTCTCCTCCGTGACGCCGAGGAGACCAGCGGCGACCTTGGTCCAGCGGTCCGGCGACGAGGCGAGCGAACGACGCAGCAGGTCGAGGATGATCGTGTACTCGTGCGAGTCGTCCGCTGTCGTCGCGGGAACAGCGCCCGCCTTCTCGGATTCCGCGCCCTTGTGCACGAGCAGTGTGGCGTCGCCGCCGTCGTCGAGGATCAGGTTCGGACCGTCGAAGCCCTCGGCGGACCAGTCGAAGATGCGCTCGGTGCAGGCCCAGTACTCCTCGAGGCTCTCACCCTTCCAGGCGAAGACGGGCACGCCGGCGGGGGCGTCGACCGTTCCGTCGGGCCCGACCACCACCGCGGCCGCGGCCTCGTCCTGCGTGGAGAAGATGTTGCAGCTGGCCCAGCGCACCTGCGCACCGAGCGCGACGAGCGTCTCGATCAGCACCGCGGTCTGCACGGTCATGTGCAGGGACCCGGCGATGCGGGCGCCCGTCAAGGGCTGCGCCGCGCCGAACTCCTCCCGGAGCGCCACGAGGCCAGGCATCTCGTTCTCCGCGAGTCGCAGCTGGTGCCGGCCGGCTTCGGCGAGGGACAGGTCGGCGACGCGGTACTCGAGCTCTGGCATGCCCCCATTGTTCCAGTCCCCCGCGGCGGACCGCCATGTGTCAGAAGCGGATCGCGTCGATCACCTTCACCCGCAGCGCGACGAGGGCGGGGATGAAGCCGGACACCGCACCGACGATGACCGAGGCGACGAGGCCGATCACCGCCGCCCGCATCGGGAACGGCGGCACATCCTGCATCCCGATGAACATCGTCGTGAGCAGCCAGTCCGAGCGGAGCACGGCGACGACGATCGCGATCCCGATCGCTCCCGCGACGGTCGTGGCCACGAGGCTCTCCAGGAACACCGAGAAGAACACCCGTCCCGAACTCGCTCCGAACGCACGACGGACGCCGATCTCGCGCACGCGCTGACGCATCGCCACGAGCTGGATGTTGATGAGGCTCAGTGCGCCGAGGGCGAGGATCACGGCGGCGATTCCGCCCGTCACCATCTCGAAGGTCGCCTGCGCATCCATCGTCCCCGGCTGAGCAGCCCAGTCCGACCGGCTCACCGAGACCGTCTGTCCCTCGGGGAGCCCGGCACGCAGGTCCATCGCGAGCACCGGACCGATCTCGTTCGCCTGTTCCGGGCCGACCCAGATCTCGTACTGCGACCAGGCGTCCTCGGGGAGCGCGTCGACGCGCTCGCGGTACGCGTCGTACAGCAGATCGATGCGGAGCTCCTCGTCGCCGAATCCCTGCCGCGGGACCACGCCGACGACCTGGTAGGTGCCGCCGCCCGCCCCGGTGAGCGTCACGATCGGATGCTCGGCGAGCGGCACGCGCCCGATGCGGTCCCACAGCGGCTCGGAGATGACGGCCGCGGGTGCCAGCGCCTCGATGTCGGAGTCGCGAAGCCAGCGCCCCTCCAGGAGCTTCTCGCGATGGATCTCCGAGTACACCGGATCCATCAATCGTGCGTTGACGTCGGTGATGCCCTCCGGGAGCCGGATTCCCACGGTCATCCCCTGCACGATGCGCGCGGTATGGCTGAAGGAGAATCGCTCGCCGACTCGTGCGAAGCGCTCGTCGAAGTCGTCTATGTCGACCGGGGCGCCCTCGTCTCCGCTCACGCCGACGACGATGGTCGCCGCCCTGCCGCCCCAGCGATCGGACTGCTCGGCCTGGTACTGGCGCTGATACTCGGAGATCGCGACGACCGCGGTGAGGGCGCCGACGGAGACGGCGATGCCGATCAGGCTGAGGAGGACGCGGAGCTTGTGGACGCGGATCTCGGCCCAGGCGTCGGCGAGCGCGCCGAGGAAGCCGGTCATGCGCGCGGTCCGTCCGGCGGGGCCGGCACTGCTGCGGCGAGTGTGGACGCCTCGAAGGCCCGACTGAGGTCGGCCGGTGCGAGAGCTCCGGCATCCAGTCGGTAGTGGCGCCGTGCGCGCGCGGCGACGTGCAGGTCGTGCGTGATCGTGACCAGCGCCGCCTCCGTCTCAGTGGCCACCTCGTCGAGGAGCGACATGACGGATGCTCCGGTGTCGATGTCGAGCGCACCGGTGGGCTCGTCGGCGAGGATCAGCACGGGCCTGCGCACCAGAGCGCGGGCGATCGCGACGCGCTGCTGCTCACCGCCCGACAGCCGATCAGCGACCTGGTCGACGCGATGCCCGAGCCCCACGCGCTCCAGCATGTCCGCGGCGATCTGCCGGCGGTTCCAGAACATCCGCCCCTTCGCGTGGCCGAGAGGCATCATGACGTTGTCGATCGCGGTGCGTCCCGGCAGCAGATTGAACTGCTGGAACACGAACCCGACGTTGTCACCCCGCAGCCGGTCGAGCCGTCCCGAACGCATGCGGCGCACCTCGCGGCCCTCGAAGGCGACCGTGCCCGACGTGGGCGCGTCGAGCATGCCGAGGATGTTGAGCAGTGTGGACTTGCCCGAGCCGGAGCGGCCGACGATCGAGACGTGGTCTCCTGCGCTCACCTCGAGATCGATGCCGCGGAGGATCTCGAGCCGCGAGTCGTCGGCCAGCAGCACGCTCTTCTCGACGTCCTGCAGAGCGACGAGCGTCACCAGTTCATCCCGCTGTCGCACTGCTCGACCCCGGGAGAGACCTCGTAGCAGAACTCCTCGACCGGAGCCACGAACCCCGGCACGAACTGCCGGATGCTGTCGCCCTCCTCGAGCCCCTCGACGACCTCGACCATGACGCCGTCGTTGACCCCGAGCTTCACCGCGCGTTCCTCCGGCTCGGTGCCGTCGCCGGCATCGACCCAGACGTTCCCGGTTCCGGCGCCGCCCTGCACGGCCGTGACGGGGATCACGAGCGCGTCCTCGACCTGGCCGAGGGCGAGATCCATGGTCGCGGGAAGACCGGCGAAGACCGTCTGATCGCCGGGGATGGCGCAGCGGACGCTCGCCGTGCCCTCAGCGCTGACCTGCACCCCCACGCCCGTGCAGACGAAGGGTGCCGGGCCGCCGGCGATCGTCACGGTGCCCTCGGTCGGCGCGTTCACCAGGCGGTACAGCTGGACGGGCTCCACGGTGGCCAGCAGGTGATAGCGCGCCGGGGTGAGGGTGTAGGACTCGGTGCCGACGGATACCGTCTGCCCCTTGACCAGGGCGATCTCCGACACGTCGCCGCCCTCCGGAGCGAGCACGTCGATGTCCGCGCGGGGGTCCTCCTGGCGCACGGTGAAGAGCGCCTGCCCCGCCGCGACCGTGGCTCCTTCCCCGACATGGACGGCCGTGACCGTGCCGTTCAGCTCGCTCCGCACACCGTACTTGTCATCCCGCGCGACGTTCCCGCTCAGGCTCAGCGCGTTGACGACAGAACCACGCTCCACCGCCACGACGGGATCCGTGATCCCCGCCTCCGGGCTGACGACGCTCTCGGCGCGGTCGGGGAAGAAGGCGATCTTGACGAGCGCCGCGGCGCACGCTCCGAACACGAGCACGAGGAGGAGGGGGAAGATCCAGCGACGCCAGACGATCACGGCAGCCTTTCCGAACGCGCCGCTCTGACGGGCCCGCGGCCAGAGTACTCAGACGTCCTCTCCGGCCATCGCGATCTCTCCCGCGTGTCGTCGGGATGCGGTCAGGCGCGAAGGGCCTCGTGCCGGACGACGATCCAGCCGGACGGGACCGACATGCGGTCCGCGTGCGGAGAGCACAGGTCGTGCGCCTGCGGATCGTTCGCCGCGCCGAGCGGTCCGAGTGCCGCCATCTGATCGCGGTAGTCGTAGGTGAGCGTGGCCACCGCTTCTCGCGCGCAGCCGACCTTCGAGCAGAGTCGTCCGTCCATCAACGCAACAGTACGGTGCCGCAGTGCCGGCCGCCGGATGCCGCGCCGCGCGCAGCGGCACCGCTTAGACTTTCGTCATGCCCCGTCGCCGATCCGCTCGCACCTCCGCAGCCCCTCGGCGCGGAGCACGGCACGGACGCCACGGGCGGCTCGGACGCAGCGAGGTCGTCCGGCCTCCTCTTGCTCCCCTCGACGGCCGACTCGACCGATTCGACCTGACCGTGGGCACCGCTGTCGAGTTCCTCCGCGGCACCTGGCCGGAACTCCAGGAGGTGCGATTCGAGATCGGTGCGATCCCGGCCTTCGACGCCACCGACGAGGTGCCGCGCTGGTACCTCGACCGTGAGAACCGTCGGATCGTGCTGTTCCGCCTGCCGATCGAACGTCTTCTGCCACCCGGTCACGATGACGCGGCGCATCGCCGGATGGCGATCGAGAGCGCGGTGTTCCGCGCGGCGGCCGAGTACGTCGGGCGAGAGCCCTGGGATCTCGGCCACGACCACTGACCGCGTCCCCGCACAGGGAACGCCGGCACTCGACGTCAGGGGTAGACGGTGATCGTCTGCTCGGCCCCGGCGCCGGCCTGCACGGGCAGCACCGCGAGTGCGCCCGGCTCCGTCATCGTGACGGCGGCGTGAACCGTGGCCGACGTCCGCAGCAGGTACGTCGTCCCCGGCTCCACGTCGGCACTCACCGACTCTCCCGCCCGGACGACGATCTCCTCGGCGCCGCCCCCGTCTGCAGGCTCGAGCGACACCGTGGCATCCTCGTCCGCGGTGTTCGTGATCTGCAGCTGCGCCGTCGGTCCCTCGGGGACGGCGACGAGGACGTCGGCATCGATCTCAGGAGCCGGGGTCACCCAGGCGAAGTCGGATCCCAGGCCGGCGCCGTCCTGCTGACGCACGGCAGCCACCACGGCGACGTCGGCCTCCACCTCGACCGAGTACGTACCGGGTGCCAGTCCGCTCAGCGAGACGTCGGCCGGGGTCGCGGACGACAGCGGGACGGCGAACTCGTTCGCCACGTCGCGTGACCCGGTGGCCCGCACGACGATGCGGGCCTGCCCGTCCGCGTCCGGAGAGAGCAGCCGCATGACGGTCATGTCCGCCTCGTCGCCCTCGACGGGGAACGACTGCACTCCGGAGAACACGAGGTTCTGCTGCGCACCCGCCACTGCGTCCTGCAGATCGATGCCGGCGGGATCGAGAACCCGCACGAGGGAGGACTGCAGGACGGCACGCACCGGCGCGCCCACCGCGTTGACCTTGACGACCGGGGCGTCGTTCCCGGCCGCGATCGACGAGAGGGGAAGAGCGAGCTGCGTGCCGGCCGGCACCACCACGGTGCGCGCGCTGCGCGTGGTGCCGTAGACGGACAGCGTCACCGTGGTCGGAACCTTCCCGGCATTGGCCAGGGTCACGATGTCCTCGGTGCCGGTGCCGACACTCCCGCCGACGAGCCAGGACTCCAGGCGGGGTTCGCCGCACGCCAGAGCGGCGAACCCCGCGAGGTCATCTTCCGCGATGGTCACCGACTCCGCCGCCGCGATCAGCGGCGCGGTGCGGCCCTCGACCGTGCCGGTGAGCACGCGGACCTCGCCGGCATCCGGCAGGTCAGGGCTCTCGAGCGTCGTGGTCGACGGACGCCCCGAGGTGCCGGCGTCGGTGAGGGTCGGCGACGCGGCGGAGCGCATGTCCAGAGGGGCCGACGAGTCCCGCCCGAGCGCGCGCAGATCGCCGTTGCAGACGAGGACGGTGTCGCCGGGCAGCGGTGTGACCTGGACCTGGGCGGGGTCGTGGCTGATCTCGGGCCACGGCGCATGGATCGCCGCGACGACACCGACCGTGCACGCGACCGCGACCGCGACCCCGGTGATGAGGCGGGCGCTGGTGGCGGCGACTCGGAAAGCACGGGTGCCGTTCATCGGTTGTCCTCCTCGGCGGCATCGGCGGGCGACGCCGCATCGGCGGATGGCACTGCCTCGTCGGACGGCACTGCGTCGTCGGACGGCGACGGCTGCTCGGAGGCCGCGGCATCAGAGACTGCCGCCTCATCAGAGGCAGCCTCCTCATCAGAGCGCACATCATCGACAGAAGGAACCTCGTCCGCCGACGGTTCCTCATCGGAGGGAGCGGATGCTTCGTCGGAGATCGCCTCGTCGTCGGGCCCCGGCGCCTCGTCGGGTGATTCCACACCGACGAGCGGATCGTCGGAGATCGCATCCTCGGTCTCGCCGGTCGCGACGGTCGGCACGGTCGCCTCCGCGATCCCGGCGTCGTCGTCCTCCCGATCCTCCGCGTGCCGCGGGAGCACGAGCGGCTCCTCGGGAACCCGGCCGACGATGCGGGACTGCGAGCGAGCGGCGCGGCGCGATGCGCGCGTCGGGACGGACAGCAGCAGGGCGGCGAAGACGAACACGAGCTGCAGGGTGATCACCAGGCGCGCCGTGCCCTGCTGGGTCTGCGTCAGCGCCTTAGGTGCTGCCGCGTCGGCCTCCAGCCGCCACAGCACGCCGCGCTCCGTGGTGCCGGCGTGCACGAATCCGGGACGCTGATCGATCGAGGTGACGGCCGTCGTCCCCAGCGCACGCGCCTTGTCGCTCTGTCCTCCGGGGAGCTGAGCGAGCAGCACATAGCTGATGCCCTGCTTCGCCAGTTCACCCGGAGCATCGAAGTCGCGAGCCGAGAGCAGGTCGACGGCGAGCGTGGTGATGTCGGTCCCCTGCGGTTCGACGGCGGTGGTCATCATGGTCGACTGGGCTCCGAGAGTCTCACTCGCTCCCCAGGCGACATCGACGGCCAGGCCGCCGTCATCCTGAGGAGTGAGGACCAGGGTGGCGATCTGCTGATCCCCGGCGGCCTGCGCCGCGACATAGGCCGGCAGCGTCGAGGTCGGGCCGTTCGTCAGGGCCGACCGGTCGAGGTGGAACGCCGTGAGGGTCGGCACCGCGCACACCACGAGCGCGACGGCCGCGATCGAGGTGGCGACCAGGCGGAGTCGTGGCAGGGTGAGCGCAGTGTCCAGCGTGACCAGCGCCGCGCCCACGAGACCGATCCACGCGAGGCTGAGACCGGCACCGGGCCAGATGGCGACCGGATTGCCCTGCGTGAAGCTCACGGTGATGCCGACAGCGAGGAACGCCGTCGCGAGTCCCGCCAGCGTCACGGTGAGGAGCGTGATGCCGGCGCGCCAGCGGGGGGCGACCGCGGCGGCGAGAGCGAGCAGGGCGATCGGAGCGCACAGCAGTGGCGCCCAGCTGCCGATCACGGCCGGAGCGAAGACCGTCCACCCGGCGAAGTCGCTCGTCGGGAACCCGGTCGCGAGTGCGAGGCGCCCGGCGGCGTCGGCGCTCGCCTGCGGGCCGGCCCAGATGAATCCGGGATCGCCGAGCAGTGCGAGCGGCGAGCCGTGCGCGACCTGCCAGAAGATGAGCGGCGCGAACAGCAGCGCCGTCGGAAGCGGGAGCCAGAGCTGCCGGCCGGCGCCGCGGAACTGCGCCGTCGCGAGGGTGATGCCGATCGCGACGACCCAGAGCAGCGCCAACGCGGGCGCCAGCGACGGTGCGCACGCGACGACCGCGGCGAGCAGGAGCGAGGCGGCGCCCGCAGCTCCCCAAGACCGGTGCGCGACGACAGCCGCGTGGAAGAGCCAGGGAAGCAGGAGATGCACGAGCACGGCGCTCGGCCGTCCGTCGACGAGCGCCGTCAGGAAGGTCGGCGCCATCGCCCAGGCCACGCCGGCGAAGATCCGGAGACCCGCACGGTCGGTGACGCGCGTGGCTGCGAACCATCCCCCGAGAACGGCGAGCGGAAGGGCGAGGATCCAGAGCAGCACGAGTGCGAAGGAGGGACCGGCCGGCCAGAGCGTGCCGAGGATGGCGACGACTCCGGCGAACGGATCGGCGGGGCCGACCAGATCGAGACCGACGCCGCGGAGCCCCCAGGCCGCATCGCTCCACAGAGCGGACACCGTGTCCCGCAGGGGCAGCAGTGCTCCGCCGCCGACGGTCGGCCATGCCAGCACCGTGGTGAAGGAGGCGATGCTCACCACCAGCGCGGCCAGCACGGCCCACGCGCCGCCGCCGGAGAAGAAGCGCAGCTCGCTGACAGCACCGCCCTCGCTGCCGTGTCCGTCGTCGAGACGGCGACGCAGCTGCGACGACGTGACCCGCAGCGGAGCGATGCTCGCCCAGGTGGAGGCGCGGAAGGAGCGGATGCGGGCACGCGAGCGTGCGACGGCGTTGACGCGCAGCATCGCGGTGAGCGCGGCGGCCCACTCGGGGATCACCGCTTCCGGTCGCTTGCCGATGAGGTGCGTGATCGATCGCCAGAGCGCGAGCGGGAGGAGCGCCAGCCAGTGCAGGGGCACCACCGGCGCTGGGGCGTAGGCGAGGCGGCGATGCAGCTGTGCGAGACGTCGGACGTAGGCTCGGCGCGAGCCACCGGAGGGCAGAGCTGCAGGCCCGTCCGGAGCCGCCGAGATGCGCGCACTCGGTGCGAGCACGACGCGGCCGCCCCCGAGGCGGGCGCGGACCCCGAGATCGAGACCTTCATCGGCCCCGGCGAGCGCAGGGTCCGGGCGCAGCGCGTCGCGGACCTCGCCCCGGATGAGGATGCCGCGGATGTCGGACCCGAGCACGTCGTCCATGCCGTCGTGCTGTCCCTGGTCGAGCTCCCCCGCGGCCAGTTCGACCGAGCGTCCGAGTGTCGTCATCGTCACGCCGAGCGAGACGATCTCCCTCTCGTTGTCGGTCGCGACCAGCTTGGGAGCGACGATCACCGCGGAGGGCGAACGCTCCAGCATCCCGCTGAGCCGCTCGAGGGCGCGCGGGTGAGGTGCGGTGTCCTGGCCGAGGAGCCAGATCGCGGTTCCGTCGGCGACGCGGGGGCGTGCGAGTTCCACGGCCTCGGCGAACGACGTCGTCGCGCGCGCCTCGATGATGCCCTCGACCGTGCCGGCGACCGTCTCGCTCTCGCGAGCGGTCGTCGCATCGCCGCACATGACGAGGGTCACCGCGGCAGGAGGTGTCGTCTGGGACCGGACGGCGTCGAGAGTGCGGAGGAGCTGCGCGCGGGCAGAGGATCCGGGGCGCGCGACGATGATGGCGTGAACTCGGGCTGGCATGACGTGGTCAGCCTAAGCGCGCGATCCGCGCCTCTGGAGCAGTGGACGCGGCGCGCCCGCGAAGCCGGATGCGATCAGCTCGCGCGACGCTTGAGCTTGCGGCGCTCGCGCTCGGAGAGTCCGCCCCAGATTCCGAAGCGCTCGTCGTTGTTGAGCGCGTACTCGAGGCATTCCCCTCGGACATCGCACGTGGTGCAGATGCGCTTGGCGTCTCGCGTGGATCCGCCCTTCTCCGGGAAGAAGGCCTCGGGATCGGTCTGCGAGCAGAGAGCGTCGCTCTGCCAGGCGAGGGCGTTGTCGTCTTCGGCGTTCGGCTTCCGAACCCCCGGCACTCCGAGGTTGATCGGATCGACGAACCAGTTCTCCGGTACGTCGGAACGGTATCCCGTCATCTCGATCTCCAACCCTGTCTCCGCCCCCCGGCGGGCCGTGCTCACACTAATTACACCCGTGTCATTCGCTCCGGTCAAGTCGCGGATCGTAAACCCTCAAGCCGCTGTTTAAAGTTCTTGGTCGCGCATCGGCGTGTCGCGCCCGGGCGACGCGATGAACACCTCGCCGGCTCCGGACAGCGTGATCGCGCCCTCATCCGGCGTGGCGAACGCCACCGCACCGACGGCGATGCGTCGGGCCTCTCCTGCGGCGGAGGCGACGGTGACGTCGCCCGCGGTCGCGAGCACCATCGTCGGGCCGGCGACGTCCCGGGTGAGCGGCGTACCGCCCAGCGAGACCCGCTCGAGGGCGAAGTCGGCGATCGGCACCGGATAGACCGTGCTGCCGCTGTCCCCTGAGGGACGCAGCACCGGCACCTCGCCGGCGGAGGTGTCGAGGATCGACAGCAGCTCCGGCACGTCGATGCGCTTGGGGGTGAGACCGCCGCGGAGCACATTGTCGCTCGCAGCCATGATCTCGACTCCGAGCCCCGAGAGGTACGCGTGCAGCAGGCCGGCGCGCAGGAAGACGCCTTCTCCGCGCCGCAGGACCACGTGGTTCATCAGCAGGGCCACGACGACACCGGGGTCCCCCGGGTAGTGCTCCGCCACACCGGAGATCGCCCGGAGCGTGCCGTTCCACTCCCCCGCGTCCGCCGCGGCCGCGGTGCGCACGGCCTCGATGATGTCGTCGACCTCGGTCTGCGCCTCACCGCCGAGCAGCCACCCGATCACCGCGCGGAGGACGTCGCCGTCGCCGCGCAGCCGCTGGCGGAGTGCCTCGACGCCCGCGCTGTCGCCGAGCGCGTCGAGCAGCGACGCGGTGCCCTCCACCGGACGCAGCCCGCTGAGGGATTCGAAGGTGTCGCTGAGCGCCACGATGAGCTCGGGCTTGTGGTTGTCGTCCCGATAGTTGCGCCGCGGGTCGTCCGCCGCGAGACCGTCCTCCCGCGACCACCCCTCACGCGCCTGCGCGATCGTCGGATGCACCTGGATCGAGAGCGGCCGACCGGCCGCGAGCAGCTTCAGCAGGTACGGGAGCGAGCCCCCCGTGATCTGATCGAGCGTGCCGCCGCCCTCCACATCCGCCGGGTCGCCGGGATGGTCGCCGAACCAGACCTCGGCCTCCGGCGCGCCCGAGGGCGTGCGGCCCTCGAGCTCGGCGAGCAGGGAGTCGGATCCCCAGGCGTAGTCGCGGGGCGCGTTCGTGAGGCTGAGCAGCATGGATCCCAGCGTAGAGCCGTGCGGCGGCGCTCAGGGACGCACGAAGCGCGGCGCGGTAGCCTGAACGCGATGGCTCAGTACACCAAGCATCCCGTGGCGCCCCCGCCCACCGCGCCGGAGCGCGAGTCGACGGGGCATCTGCTGCTGCGCGCCTACGTGATCCTGGTGCTCTTCGTCACGTTCGCGCACTCGGCCGTCTACAACCTGCTCGGGATGATCGGCGCCGGGATCGTCCTCGCGGCCTTCACCCTCGCCACGCTCGCGATCGGCATCCCGATGCTCGCTCGCAACCGACCGCAGCCCTTCCGCTGGAGGCGCCTGCCCTGGTCGGCACTCGGCTACACGACGCTCGCGCTCGTCTCCGTCGCCTGGTCGCAGTGGCGCGGACCGACGCTCCTCACCTGGGTGCTGCTCGCCGCTGTCACGATCAACGGCCTGTTCATCGCGCACGTGCTCACCTGGCACGAGATCGTCCGCGCCCTGTCGTCGGCCTTCAAGTGGATCCTCGGGCTCTCGCTGGCTCTCGAGCTCTGGGTCTCCCTCGTCATCCACGGCCCGCTGCTGCCCAACTTCGCCACGCTGCCGGACGGCGAGATCGACCCGCAGTGGTACTGGGTGCGCGACAACCTGTTCGACGGCGGTCGCATCCAGGGCATCGTCGGCAACGCCAACCTGCTGGCGATCATCTCGCTCTTCGCGATCATCACCTTCGGCGTGCTCTTCGCCGCGCGCGCACGCTGGCGGACCACGCTCGCGATGTGGTCGCTCCTGGCCGCCTACTTCCTGTTCCGCACGTCGTCGGCGACCGCGCTGGTCTGCGCCGCTGCGGCCGCCGTGGTGCTCGTGGTCGCCCTGCTCATGCGGCGAGCCGGTACTCCGGGAGCGCGCACCCGCGTCTACGTGATCGCGATCGGCGGCACGGTCCTGGGCGTCGCGGCGGTGTGGCTGGTGCGGGAGCCGCTGCTCGCGCTTCTGGGCCGGAGCTCCGACCTCACGGGCCGATCCGACCTGATCTGGTCGAAGGTGCTCGAGCGCGCCGGCGAGCATCCGCTCTTCGGCAACGGCTTCTCGAGTCCTTGGATCCCGACGGACCCCGCGTTCGACGGCTGGATCACCGACCACGGCATCACCGTCTTCCACGCCCACAACATGTGGCTCGACGTGCTGCTGCAGCTCGGCGCGCTCGGGGTCGTCCTCATGGCGCTCGCCTACGTGAGCCTGCTGTGGCGCTCGTGGTTCTTCGCCGTCGACCGGCCGCGCTGGGACCTCGAGGCCGCCCGGCCGTTCTCGCCGCTCACGCTGCTCCCGAGCCTGTTCACCATCGTCCTCCTCGTGCAGGGGCTCTCCGAGTCGACCCCGATCATGCTCTGGGGATGGATGCTGCTGGTGCTGCTGTCGTTCAAGCTCAAGTCGGTTCCGCTGGTGGGCGTGGGCGAGCGCGACCTCCTCTTCGAACGCGGCGCGCGCCAGCGGCGGGTTCCGTGACACCGGTCCGCCCGATCGTGCGCCTTCTCGGGTCCGTCGAGATGGCACGGGCGTTCACGCTGGCCGCTCTCACCGCGGTGTTCGGATCGTTCGCGATCGAGCAGATGACGTCGGCCGTCACCCTGGCCGCGGTCATCACGGCGCTGTGCCTTCTCGGCGGCGCGATCCTCTGGGTCCGCCGGGAGGAGCTGTCGCCGCTGCGCATCGCGCCCTCCTCGCTCTTCGCGTTCCTCTGCTGGGCCCTGGTGAGCCTCGTCTGGACGACCGACCGCTCCGACACGGTGTTCGGCTGGCTCTCCCTGTTCGGGTTCGCCTTCCTGGCGATCACCGTCGGCCACATCCGCGACACGCTGCAGACGGTCCGCGCGATCGGTGACACGCTGCGCGGGCTGCTGGCCGTCTCGCTCGGCATCGAGATCCTGTCCGGCATCCTGCTCGACGTCCCGTTCGCCTTCCTCGGCGTCCAGGGGAATCTGGCCGCCGGCGGCCCCATCCAGGGTCTCTTCGGCAGTCGCAACATGCTGGGGTTCATCGCGGTCATCGCGCTGATCACGTTCGTGATCGAGTGGCGCACCCAGTCGGTCGACCCTCCACTCGCCGTGGTGTCGGTCGCCCTCGCCGGATCGCTGGCCTTCCTCTCCTCCTCTCCGACCGTTCTGGTGCTCGCCGTCGCCGTCGGCATCGTGACGGTCGCGCTGACGATCGTCCGGCACGCGTCGCCGGAACGGCGCAACCTCGTGCAGTGGATGCTGGGAATCCTCGTCGCTCTGGCGCTCACCGTGGCGTTCGCGCTGCGGCATCAGATCATCGCGCTCCTCGACGCCGGTTCCGACTTCTCGATCCGCGCCACGCTCTGGAACACGATCCTGGACTTCGTCGCCGTCAAGCCGATCCAGGGCTGGGGATGGTTCGGAGACTGGGCGCGCGGCGAGTATCCGTTCACCTACATCAACTTCCAGCTCGACGACCGCCATCAGAGCGCGCTGAACGCGTTCTTCGACGTGCTCCTGCAGCTGGGCTCGATCGGACTCGTGCTCTTCCTGCTGCTCGGCGGCGTGGCGCTGGTGCGCTCGTGGCTGGTGGCCAGCGTGCGGCGGTCCGTCGTCTACGCGTGGACGCCGATCACCCTCGTCACGCTCGCGGTCGACTCGATGTTCGAGAGCTTCACGATCGTCGGGGCCGGCTGGTTCATGCTCGTGCTCTGCGCCCTGCGCGCCGGCCAGTCCCGGTCCTGGCGCGAGAACATCGACGCCGCGCACACGAGCTCGATCCCGACGCTCCGCCCGCAGGAGTGATGCGGCCGGGGCGAGCCCGGTTCAGAGCACGACCTTCAGCGCAGGGTACCGAGCTTCTCGGCCCAGGCGATGGCGTCGCGCACACCGTCGTCGACGGAGCGCTCCGCCTGCCAGTCGAGGACCTCACCCGCACGATCGACGATCGCGAAGGCGCCGGCCTGATCGCCGGGACGGCGACCGGTCTCGACGACGGCGAGGGGCTCACCGGTCACGCGTTCGAATGCGGCGACCAGCTCGCGCACCGTCACGCCGTCGCCGGTGCCGAGATTGATCACCCGGTACGGCTCGTCCGCGGTGGCGACCTCGTCGAACCGCTGCACGGCCGCGACATGCGCGAGCGCGAGGTCCCAGACGTGGATGTAGTCCCGCAGCCCCGATCCGTCGCGCGTCGCCCAGTCGGTGCCGGTGATCGTGAACGGCTCGCCGGCGGCATGCGCCTGCATGATCTTGCCCAGCGCGTGCGAGGGCCTCGGGTTCTGCTGCCCGGTCCGGAGCTGGGGGTCGGCGCCGATGGGGTTGAAGTAGCGGAGCGCGATCGCACGGAAATCGCCGGCGGCGGCCGCGTCGCGCAGGATCTCCTCGACCATCGCCTTGGTGGTCGCGTAGGGGCTGGAGGGCGCGAGGACACCGTTCTCATCGACGCCTTCCCCGGTCTCCCCCGCGTAGACGGAGGCGGACGAGCTGAACACGATGCGGGCGATGCCGGCGTCGCGGAGTCGCTGGAGCAGGAGCACCGTCTTGCCGACGTTGGAGTCGTAGTAGCCGAGCGGGTCGGCGACGGAATCCGGCACCACCGCGCGGGCCGCGCAGTGGACGACCGCATCGATGTCCGGGTGGTCCGACAGCAGACGGTCGAGAAGGGCCGCATCGGCGATGTCGCCCTCGTAGAGGTTGCGGCCTTCGCCGAAGGCGCGGAGGCCCGTCGACAGGTCGTCGAGGATGACGACCTCGATGCCGGCCTCGATGCATGCCGTCGCGACGGTGGACCCGATGTAGCCGGCGCCGCCGGTGATCAATACCTTCATCGCCCTCAGTCTAGCCAGACGCCCGGGCGGCACGTGGAGCCGACTCTCCGCAGATCCGAAGGCGACGGACGGTAGGCTACTCACTGCTCGTCGCGTCGCGCGCTGTCCCGCCACAGCGGTCTGCGACACCAACATCGGAGAACTTACCCAGTGGCCCACGTCCTTCAGAACGTCGTCTTCCCACTTGATCGCGACCCCGATCTGCTTCCCCTGTACGCCGATCCCGAGACGTGGTCGGTCATCGAGGACGTGCCCGTGCGCGTGTCCAACCGTGCGCACCTCGGCAATATCCTCGGCCGTCACCGCGCGCGCATCGTCGCCGGGCGGCGTGTGTCGCTCGGCACCTACTTCAACGCTTTCCCCGCCTCCTACTGGCAGCACTGGACCAGCGTCCGAGAGGTCCGGCTGACCGTCCGCACGACGGGGCCCGCGACGATCCTCGTCTACCGCTCCAACGGCTCCGGCATCCGCCAGCGCGTCGCGACCCGTGAGGTGACCGGCGAGGCGACGACCTCGTTCGACCTCGACCTCACGCAGTACAGCGACGGCGGCTGGATCTGGTTCGACATCGTCGCCGACGAGAAGCCCGCGGTGCTCGAGGGCGCGGAGTGGACGACCGAGCAGGAGCCAGCGCGGTCCGGCAAGGCGTCGCTCGGCATCACCACGTACAACAAGCCGGACTACTGCGTCGAGACGCTGCGCGCCCTGGCCGCCTCCCCCGACGCGCTCGAGTTCGTCGACCGCATCTTCCTGGTCGACCAGGGGTCGCAGCTCGTCTCCGCGCAGGACGGCTTCGACGAGGTCGCCCAGAGCCTCGGGGAGACGCTGCAGGTCATCCGGCAGGAGAACCTGGGCGGATCCGGCGGGTTCGCCCGCGCCATGCACGAGACGCTGCAGCGCCCGGAGAGCGACTTCGTGCAGCTGCTCGACGACGACGTGCGCCTCGAGCCCGAGTCGCTGCGCCGCTCGATCGTGTTCGGCCAGTACGCGACGACGCCGGTGCTCGTCGGCGGGCACATGTTCGACCTGCTCGATCGCCCCAAGCTCCACGGCTGGGCCGAGGTCGTCGACGAAGACCCGTTCATGTGGCGCAACCTCTATCAGGAGAAGATGCCGCACGACTTCGGCGTGTCGAACCTGCGCCAGTCGACGCTGCTCCACATCCGGATGGACGCCGACTACAACGGCTGGTGGATGTGCCTGATCCCCCTCGACGTGATCCGCAAGGTCGGCCTCGCGCTCCCCGCGTTCATCAAGTGGGACGACGCCGAGTTCTGCCTGCGCGCCGGAGAGGCCGGGTTCCCGACGGTCTCGATGCCGGGCGTCGCCCTGTGGCACGTCTCCTGGGTCAACAAGGACGACACGATCGACTGGCAGGCGTACTTCCATGCCCGCAACCGGATCGTCGCCGGTCTCCTGCACTCCGGCGCCCCACGCGGAGGGGCGCTGCTGAAGCACAGCAGACGCGTCGACCTCAAGCACCTGATGATGATGCAGTACTACCCGGTGGCTCTGCGCGCCCGCGCTCTGCGCGACATCCTGTCGGGGCCCGACCACATGCGGCAGAACCTCGCCACGGCCATGCCCGCGGCGCGCGCTCTCGCTCCCGAGTTCCCGGAGACGGTCGTGCACCGCGATCCGGCGAGGGTGCTGCACTCCCGACGCGGCCGCCGCGTGTTCCAGCAGCTGTCGAAGAACGATCTGGACAACCCGACAGGCATCCGGCTGCGGGTGTTCACGCTCCGCACGCTGCTGTCCCACTGGCTGCACCGGCCGCACCCCGCGAACATCGCGCAGCCCGAGGTCGAGTTCGGCAAGGAGGACGCCCTGTGGTGGCGCGTCCCCGCCTTCGACAGCGCGCTCGTGAGCGCCGCGGACGGATCCGGCAAGAACATCTACACGCGCGACCGCGGACAGTACCGCCGCATGCTGCGCGAGAGCATCCGACTGCACTCCGAGCTGCGCCGCCGGTGGCCGCAGCTGCAGAAGCAGTACCGCGAGGCGCTCCCCGAGCTCGTCTCACCCCAGTCCTGGCAGCAGATCTTCGAGGAGAAGGCATGACCGCGGCGCCCGCTGCATTCGACCCCACGGCCGCGACGATCGTCATCGTCACCTTCAACCGCTCTCACCTGCTCTCGGGCCTGCTCACGAGCATCACCGGGATGGACCCGAAGCCCGGCCATGTCGTGATCATCGACAACGCGTCCGCCGACGACACCACCGCCGTCGTCGAGTCCTTCCGCGAGGGCATCGGCACCGAGATCGTCTACCGCCGCCTGGAGACGAACACCGGCGGTTCCGGCGGATTCAGCGAAGGCATGCGCACCGCGTACGAGCTCGGCTCCGAGTGGATCTGGATGATGGACGACGACGTCGAGGTCCTCACCGACGGCCTGGCGAAGATGGGCAAGTGGGCGCCGCGGTTCAAGAGCATCCAGGGCCGCCGCATCGACTACGACGGCAGCGAGTTCTACTGGCAGTACCGCATCGCGGAGCGCATGGGGATCCCGATCCCGTTCGCGCCGTCCGGATTCGACGACTCCGGATTCAAGGAGATGAACAGCGGATGCTTCGAGGGCATGTTCATCCACCGCTCGATCGTCGCGCAGATCGGCCTCCCCGACCCGAGGTTCTTCATCTACTGGGATGACCAGATGTACGGGTGGCTCGCCTCGCGCCGGACCACCGCCGTCATCGTGGACGAGTTCGTCCTGCGGCGCACGCGCGAGATCAAGCAGTGGGACATGGGCATCCGCCACATGAACGCGTCGAGCAACGCGTATCGCTACTACATCATGCGCAATCGCGGGTTCATCAAGCAGTACTACCGTGTGCACGGGGTCTACAACCCGGTCCTGTTCGGGCTGGGCACCGCGGCGACATTCGCGAAGGAGCTGATCCGGCTCGTGTTCGTGGAGAGGACCGTGCGCGGGACCAGCAACCTCTTCCGCGGAATCCGTGACGGCGGCAAGGCCGGACGCGACCGCACCTGGCAGCCGATGGAACCGCTGGAGGCATGACGATGGACGAGCAGCAGCCGGAACTGCGGTGGGCCCCGCTCCCCGCTCCCCCGAAGCGCACCGGCCGGATCTGGCTGATCGTCGGCCTCTCGGTCGCCGCTCTGGCGATCGTGGGCGTGCTGCTCTTCCTCTTCCTCCCTCGAGGTGACGGCCCCACCCCCGGCGCGAGCCCGTCGTCCACGCCGTCGGCCTCCGCGAGTGCGACGCCGACGCCGACACCGACGCCGTCCGCGACGCCGGCTCCGAGCCAGACTCCGATCGTCGACCCTCCGCCGGCGACCGACCCGACGATCGAGGCCTTCCGCGGTCAGGTGAGCGGCTGGCTCAACGACGCTCCGCGCGGACTCGACATCATCACCGGAGCGAACGGACCCGACGCGCTCCCGGTCGTCGAGACGCTCCAGCAGGACGTGCAGCGACTCTCCGACGCGCAGCCGCCCGCCTCGATCGCCGACGGATGGCGTGACGGGCTCTCGGTGTACTCGCAGCGGCTGACCGACCTGCAGTCCGCGCTGACCGTCGGCGCCGCTCCCGCCGAGACGATCGATGCCGCCCGTGCGGCCGTGCAGGACCTGCGCGCCCTCGTCGGACTCTGACGTCGTCGGGTCGGATCAGGACCCGGATCGATCCTCTTCCGTCCAGTCGACCATGCCCGCAGAGGCGCAGTCGGGTGCCGGGATCACGACGGGTGCGCCGTCGGCGAGGCTGCACAGCGCCAGTGCGGGCCTGCCCACCGGGGCGCTCTGCGGGCTGCCGCTCTGGAACTCCACACTCATGAGCAGCCCTTCATCCCATAGTCGCGCACATTCCTCGATCAGTTCGGGCGACGGGTTGGCTCCGCTCGGGACGGGGACAGACACCGCGATGCCGCGCGGATCCGAGAGCGCACCCCCGGACCCGGACAGGGAATCGACAGATCCGGCGACGGCAGCGCAGACCACATCCACCGACCGCGTCTCGAGGCCGCCGGCGACGGGCTCCGACCCCCGATCGGCTAGCGCCCAGGCGGTCCCGGCCCCGGCGAGCAGACACACCCCGGCGACCAGACCCCACGCGAGGCGCGTTCCACGCCTCACCGGTCGCGCGTCGGTCGCCTGCGTGACCAGGGCTCGTCGGAGCCGTGCGCGGAACTCCGGATCGATCCCTCCCGTGCTTCCGCTCATGTCGTCCCCTTTCCGCCTACCCGGGCGTCCGGGGTGAGCTCGGTCATCGCGACGCGCAGCCGCTGCTTCGCGCGACTGAGTCGCGTGCGGACCGTTCCGGCGGGCACGCGCAGCAGCCTGGCCGCATCGGCAGGCGCGACCTCCTCGATCACGCACAGCGCGAGGATCTCCTGATCCGACGCGCTCAGCCGCGCGAAGGCCGTCTCCACCTCACCTCGGCGATGCGAGCGCGTCTCGGCATCGAGCACCTCCTCCGCATGATCGGGGACGACGTCGGGCCGCAGTCGTCGGAGGAGGCGTTCGTGCCGCGTCCGGGTCCGGGCGCTGTTCCGCGCGATGTTGGCCGCCGTCACGAGCAGCCATCCGATCACGGAGCCGTTCACGACTCTCACCCGAGAGCGCAGCCGCCACGCCTCGAGGAACACCATCGCCGTGACGTCCTCGGCGTCCTCACGCGAATGGGCGAATCGCCGCGCCTGTCGATGCACACGGTCGACGTGCCGATCGAAGACAGCGGCGAAGGCGTCGGCGTCGCCGGCGCAGGCCTGCGCCCAGAGGTCGGCGTCGCTGCAGTCCATGCTCTGCCCGGGGTCAGTCACAGGTAGCTCAGCGCGGAACGAGGATCGATGAGACCACGACCGCGCCGGGTCCGTACTCCTGGTCCATCTCCCGCTGCAGTGCACCGTCCACGTCGTGGACGACCTGGATCGTGATCACGCCTGTCAATGCGTCCGGACCTGTCGTCATGACCTGATGCTCCGTCATCCTCTGATGATCCGCCATGATCTCCTGAACCCGCGCATTCAGCTCCGCATCGGTGAAGTCGACCGAGAACACGCAGAGCGCTCCTCCCCATACTTCGCGGATCCGTGCCTCCGCCCCCGCAGGATCCGACCGTACCCCGACGTTGATGATCGAGAGCCCGGCGTGCACGGCGTTGAGCCGCAACGCCTCGAGGGGATCCGTCCCGGGCGGCACGGTCGGGATCTCGCTGCGGTCGATCCACATGGTGCCGTATCCCTCCACGCTCGCGATCAGGCCGAACGCAGCGTTCAACGATTCATAGGACGCTCTGGTCTCGTCGACGATCTTCCATCCGCCATCCGGCGCGGGGCAGCGAGAAGGCAGGATCGGACCTGTCGGATGGGCGGGCGGTGTCGCGGCGATCGGTCCCGTGGAGACGACGGCGAGGGTCTCGGCGTCCGAGTCGTAGACTCCCGTCACCGTGAAGTCGCCCCAGCGCACGCCTGCGTGCTCCTCGTACTGCCCCTCGACGGCTTCCCAGTCCCACCCGGCGAGCTCCACCCCGCCGGCGCATGCAGGAGGATATGGCTGGAGTACTCCGAAGCAGAGATTCGTCTGTCCGTCGCGTTCGATGACCGCCCCCGAGGCTTCGGTCATGAACGTCGACGATATCCCGGCGCCGAGAGCTCCCCCTTCTCGCACCTCTTCCGCGCGTGGTGTGGCGCACCCCGTGGCGGCCAGGGCCAGCACCAGCACCACCGCCCCGCGCGCACGCCCTGCGATCGACCTCACCACACCGACCTCCCCCTTGAACTCCGGGATCCGCTGATGCGGCCCTCACCAGGGAGTGTCGCGAGGACGCCCAACGTTACAAGAAGGGTTCAGGCGTTGTAGTCGGCGTTGTACTGCGCCAGCACGTCGGCGATCGGCGCGTCGAGCACGAGCTCGCCTTTGTCGAGGTAGAGGCCCCGCGTGCAGAAGCGACGGAGGTCGCGCTCGTTGTGGCTCACGAAGAACAGCGTGCGCCCTTCGGCCAGCAGCTCGTCGATGCGGGTGTAGCACTTCTCGCGAAAGGCCTTGTCCCCCACCGCGAGCACCTCGTCGACCAGGAGGATCGGCTCGTCGAGCTGCGACACGACCGAGAACGCCAGGCGCACCTTCATGCCGTTGGAGAGGTGCTTGTAGGGGGTCTCCTCGAAGCCGGCCAGCTCGGCGAACGCGATGATGCCGTCGTATCGACGGGAGACCTCCTCGCGCGACATCCCGTGCAATCCGGCCGTGAGCCGCACGTTCTCGCGCACCGTGAGGTCGCCGACGAAGCCGCCCGTGATCTCGATCAGCGGGGCGACTCCCCCGTTGACCGTGACCGTTCCCGTGTCGGGCAGGAGGACCTTGGCGACCAGGCGGAGGAGCGTCGACTTGCCCTGGCCGTTGCGCCCGACCACGCCGATCGACTCGCCCGGCTGCACGGTGAACGAGACGTCGCGCAGCGCCCAGAACTCCCCGGGACGCGAGCGTCGCGAGGCCCCGGAGAAGAGATCCTTGAAGCTGCGTCGTCCTCGACGGTTCCGTCGGAAGTGGACGCCGAGTCCCTGGACTTCGATGGCCGCGGACATCACAGCTCCTTCAGCACGGGACGCTCCAGGCTCCGGAACGTCCAGACGCCCAGCGCGAGGATGACGATGCACATCACCGCACTGATCACGACGGGGGTCGTCTGCCAGAGCTCCGGGAAGAATCCGACGCGGTAGAGGGTGAAGATACCCGCCAGCGGATTGAAGGCGCCGATGGTGTCGAACGGCGCCGGCAGGTCCTGGAAGCTGTAGATCACGGGCGAGGCGTAGAAGAGCGCGCGCAGGATCAGCGCCGTCGTCCGCTCGAGGTCGGCGTAGAGCACACAGAGCGGAGCCACCAGCAGCCCGAGGCCGACGAGCAGCGTCACCTGCATGAGCATCGCCACGGGGAACCAGAGCAGCATCCAGTTGACGGTCGCGCCGCTGAACACCGCGAAGAGCACCAGCACCGGAATCGAGAAGAGGAACTCGATCCCCTTGCTCAGCACGATGCGGTTCACCCAGATCGATCGCGGGATGGCCGTCGACCGCACCAGGCGCGAGTCCTTCTTGAACGCCCTCGTGAAGTCGGACACCGAGGTGTTGAACCACACCCACGGCAGGAGCGCCACGATGAGGAACACGATGTAGGGATCCTCGCCGACGGTGCGGTGGAAGACCTGCGTGAAGACGAACCAGTAGATCGCGCTCATCACGAGCGGATCGAGGACGGACCAGAGGTAGCCGAGGAAGCTCGTCGCGTACCGGACCTTGAGGTCGCGGGCCGACAGCAGCCACAGCGAATGCAGATAGCGCCGGGGCGTCCCGGGCGCCCCGACAGCAGCGTGACTCACGATGTCGAGTCTAGGAGAGAGTGTTGTTCCAGAGCGACAGCGCCGAGCCGATGGCCATGTGCATGTCGAGGTACTGGTACGTGCCGAGGCGTCCGCCGAAGTGCACGTCCTTCTCGCCCTTCGCCAGGTCGCGGTAAGCCAGCAGCCCCTCACGATCCGACGGCGTGTTCACCGGGTAGTACGGCTCGTCCTCGCGGTTCGCGAAACGCGAGAACTCGCGCATGATGACCGTCTTGTCCTGCTCGAACACGTCCTTGCGCTCCGGGTGGAAGTGCTTGAACTCGTGGATGCGCGTGTAGGGCACGTCCATGTCGGGGTAGTTCATCACGCTCGTGCCCTGGAAGTCGCCGACATTCAGCACCTCCTGCTCGAAATCGAGCGTGCGCCAGCTGAGCGCGCCCTCCGCGTAGTCGAAGTAGCGGTCGACAGGGCCCGTGTAGACGACGGGCACCTGCCCGACCGTGGCCTTCTTGCTCAGAGGCTGCGACTCGTCGAAGTAGTCGACGTTCAGCTTCACCTCGATGTTCGGGTGATCCGCCATCCGCTCGATCCACGCGGTGTAGCCGTCGGTCGGCAGACCTTCCCAGGTGTCGTTGAAGTACCGGTTGTCGTAGGTGTAGCGCACCGGGAGGCGGCTGATGATGTCACCGGAGAGCTTGTGCGGATCGGTCTGCCACTGCTTCGCGGTGTAGTCCCGGAAGAACGCCTCGAACAGCGGGCGGCCGACGAGGGCGATGCCCTTCTCCTCGAAGTTCGCCGCCGTCTTGGCGTCGAACTCCCCCGCCTGCTCCTTGACCAGCGCACGCGCCTGGTCGGGGGTGTACGCGGACTGGAAGAACTGGTTGATCGTCCCCAGGTTCACGGGCATCGGGAAGACCGTGCCCTTGTGCGTCGTGTACACCCGGTGCACGTAGTTCGTGAAGGTCGTGAACCGGTTCACGTACTCCCACACCGTCGCGTTGGACGTGTGGAAGAGGTGCGCACCGTAGCGGTGGACCTCGATCCCGGTCTCGGACTCCGCCTCGCTGTAGGCGTTGCCGCCGATGTGGTGACGACGATCGATGACGGTGACTTTGCGGCCCGCTTCTGCTGCGCGCTCCGCGATGGTGAGGCCGAAGAAGCCCGACCCGACGACGAGAAGATCCATACCTGCAATCGTATCGGCGTGTACCTGGGAGCTCAGTCGCCCACGATCGGCCCGATGACGTCGGCCAGCATCGGAGCGAATCGGCGGACGTAGTCGAGGTTCAGATGGTCCGCGTCGTAGAAGACCGCCGTGCCGCCGATCGCGGCGTAGCACCGCGTCTCGTCGCAGAAGTACGGTCCGGCGTCGAAGGACCGGATCGATGGATCGTCCGCCGTGGATGCCGCGAGCAGATAGGGATCGGCCGGCTGCGCCTCGGCTATCGGCACCGCGCACGCGAGCGGGTTGCGCGCGTTGACGAGGAGGCAGTCGGGCGAGCGCACCTCACCGTTGAACGGTACGCCGCCGAGGGCGATCACCGTCACACCGGCATCCGCCCAGGCGCGCCAGGTGCTCTGCAGGCCGTCCGCGAACTGGTCGATCTGCGGGCGGTCGGTGCCGTCGTCCACGAGCTGCACCCGGCCCGCCGACGACGTGAGGACGACGTCGGGAGCCGCCTCCACGACCGCGGCCTGTACGGCGGCCGACCACTCCCGGCAGCGCGCCTGCTCCGCGGCACTCGCCGGCGTGCGGAACCCCACGAAGGGGGCGTCGATCACCGGGCACCCTCCGCCGAACGACGTGGTCACGATCCACCCCTCGGTGCGGGCGAGGTCGAACACCGCGCCCTGCCACTGCTGTGCGTGCGAATCGCCGACGAGCCACACCGTCGGCGCATCCGCGGCTCCCGCGCTGAAATCGCACACCACCGTCGCCGTCGTGTCGCCGAAAGGCAGCAGCGCCGGATCGGCCCCGCACTCGTCGGGCACGTCGAAATAGGCGTTCCCCGGGCCCATCACCACGTCGGCCGCCGGCCCGAACCGGTCAGGACACTCCGCGCCGGGATCCATCGCCTGGGGTCCGACGCATTCCTCGATCGTGACGGTCACGGGCGGCACGTCCGCCGCGGACGCCGCTCGGCCGGCCAGGACGAGCCCGCCGCCGACGAGAGCCACGGTGACGACGGCGCCCAGCATCGCGAGGAGGGTCCGACGCGGAGAGGCGGCGAGGACCTTCCAGCGCTGACCGGGCCGCTCCACGAAACGGGCTGTCGCCCAGGCCAGCAGCAGGGAGAGCGCCAGGATGCCGAGCTTCATGACGGTCGACGCAGCTGCTCCGACGAGGAACGGCACGAGCACGATCAGCGGCCAGTGCCAGAGGTAGAGCGAATAGGAGACGTCGCCGATCCACTGCACCGGCCTGGTCCCGGTCACCGCGGTGTGCCAGAGGCGCTCGCGTCCGGTTCCGGCGAGGATCACCGCCGCCGTGCCGAGCACGGGCAGCAGCGCCACGTATCCGGGGAACGGCGTCGCGGGGCCGAAGAACACGGCGGCCAGCGCGATCATGACGAGGCCCCCGAGCGCGAGCACATCGGCCCCCACGCGCGGGAGACGTCGTGTCGCGGTCAGCGCCAGCAGGCCGCCGACGCCGAACTCCCAGGCGCGGGTGTAGGTCGCGAAGTAGGCCTGGCTCGGGATGAGCGTCGTGGCGATCACGCTCGCCGCGAGCGAGGTGACGACGAGGACGGCCAGCACGACGACCGCGACGACCCGCGGGCGCGCCGACCGCCTGGCCGCCCACCAGGCCGCGGCCAGCAGGAGCAGCGGCCAGAGCAGATAGAACTGCTCTTCGACCGACAGGGACCAGTAGTGCTGCGCGACGGTCGCCTGGTCGTTGAGCGCCGAGTAGTTCACCGACATGGCGCTGAGGAACCAGTTCTCGACGTAGCCGGCGCTCGCCGCGATCTCGGCGCCGGCCCGCGGCCAGCGAGGGTACGGCAGGAGCAGCAGGGTGCCGATCGCGCTGACGATCAGCACCAGGAGCGCGGCGGGAAGGAGCCGGCGCACCCGGCGTGCGTAGAACGCGGCGAGCGCGATGCGCCCCGTGGCGGCCACCTCACGGGTGAGATGACTCGTGATCAGGAACCCGGAGATGACGAAGAACACGTCGACGCCGACGTAGCCCCCGGTCAGGCGGGTCGGCCAGAGGTGGTTGAGCACCACCGCGGCGATGGCGATCGCGCGGAGCGCCTGGATGTCCGCACGGAACGCGGCACGCCGAGGAGGGGCGGGCCGTGCGCGGTTCAGGTCGTGGCCCCTGCGGTGGCCATCAGCTCGACCGCGGTGCCGACGACGATGCGCGGAGTGCCCGCCCAGCGCGCGGCATCCGTCGCGGCGCGACCGTCGACGAGCAGCTTGATGCCGGGAAGCTGCGAAGGCTCGAGCTCACGGTAGGCGGCGTGGTCGGTCTGCAGGATCGCGATGTCGATGTCGTCGCCCAGCGTGTACGGCTCGAATCCGAGTCGGCGCAGCTCCTCATCGCTGTACAGCGGATCATGCACCTGGACGGCTGCCCCGCGCGCCTGCAGAGCAGCCACGGTCGGGAACACACCAGAGAAGGCCGTCTCCTTCACACCGCCGCGGTAGCTGGCGCCGAGGACGACAGCTCGCAGCCCGGACAGCGATCCGAGGATGCCCTCGGCCTGGGCGACCAGTCGCTCCGGCATGGATTCGTTCACGCGACGCGCGGTCCGCACGATGTCGGCGCCGGGGTCCGTCGAGAGGTAGAGCTTCGGATACACCGGGATGCAGTGACCGCCGACGGCGATGCCCGGGCGGTGGATGTGGCTGAAGACCTGGGAGTTGCAGGCCTCGATCACCTGGTAGACGTCGATCCCGTTGGCCCCCGCGAACAGGGCGAACTCGTTCGCGAGCCCGATGTTCACATCGCGGTACGTGGTCTCGGCGAGCTTGGCCATCTCCGCGGCTTCCGCGCTGCCCAGGTCCCACACGCCGTTGGCCCGCGCGAGATCCGGACGATCGTCGAACTCGAGGACGGCCTCGTAGAACTCCACGGCGCGACGCGCACCCTCGTCGGACAGCGCGCCGACCAGCTTCGGGTACTTGCGGAGGTCCGCGAAGATGCGGCCGGAGTACACGCGCTCCGGCGAGAAGACGACATGGAAGTCCTCGCCCTCGGTCAGCCCGGAGACCTCCTCGAGCATCGGCTTCCACCGACCGCGGGTGATGCCCACGGGGAGCGTCGTCTCGTACGAGACCAGGGTGCCGGGGCGGAGATGCTGCGCGAGCGACCTCGTGGCCTGGTCCATCCAGCCGAACTCGGGCTCCGCGGTCTCCTCGTTGACGAAGAGCGGGACCACCACGACGACGGCCTCCGCCGACGGGATCGCCTCGGCGTAGTCGGTCGTGGCGCGCAGGCGTCCGGCTGCCAGAGCTGCGGTGAGCCTCTCCTGCAGCTGCGCCTCACCGGGGAACGGCTCGACCCCGCTGTTGACGGCCTCGACGAGCGCCGGGTTCACATCGACCCCGATCACCTCATGTCCACGGTCGGCGAACTGCAGAGCGAGAGGGAGGCCGATCTTTCCGAGGGCCACGACGGCGATACGCATGAGCGATATTCTATGGCGCGGACGGAGGTCGGCCTCGCGCTCCCCCTCTCCCCCGCGTACCCGCGCAGACTGTTCACGGGATGTGCGCGGAGTGTGCGGAGGCTCCGGTCAGCGGCGCTGCCCCTCGAGCACGGAGATGACGCGGGTGGCCGCGTGACCGTCGCCGTAGGGCGCCTGGTCCGTGTCGGCGGGCCGTGGGCGCGTCACGCCGGCGGCGATCTCCTGCGCCGTGTTCGCGAGCACGTTCCAGCCCAGCTGCACGGTCTCGACCCATTCCGTCTCCGTGCGCACCGTCGTGCACGGCACGCGCAGGAGGAACGCCTCCTTCTGCAGACCGCCCGAGTCGGTGACGACGCCGGCGCTCGAGACGGCCGCGGCGATGAGGTCGGCGTACGCCAGCGGCGCATGCGCGATGAGAGATCCCTGGGTGAGCGCGATGCCGTGGGCGGCGGCCTTCGCGACGACGCGCGGATGAGCCAGCAGGACCACGGGCTTGTCGAGGTCCGCGAGACCGGCGGCGATCTCCGCCAGGCGCGCGGGGTCGTCGGTGTTCTCGGCGCGATGGATGGTCGCGACGTAGAACGCTCCCGCCTCCAGGCCGAGCTCCTCGATCAGGGCGGAGGGAGCCCCCGCCACCTGGTCGCGGACCTCGAACAGCACGTCGGTCATGACGTCCCCCACGAGCACCGTGCGCTCGGCGAGCCCCTCGTTCGCGAGGTGCTCGACCGCGACCTCGGTGGGAGCCAGCAGGAGGTCAGCCGCGTGGTCGGTCAGCACCCGGTTGTGCTCCTCCGGCATCCGGCGGTTGAAGCTGCGCAGACCGGCCTCGAGGTGCGCGACCGGGATGTGCATCTTCACGGCGCTCAGCGCCGCGGCGACCGTCGAGTTCGTGTCTCCGTAGACGAGGACCCAGTCCGGGCGGTGCTCGTCGAACACGGCGTCGAGCGCAGCCAGCATCGAGCCCGTCTGCACGCCGTGGGATCCGCTTCCCACACCGAGGTGCACGTCGGGAGCGGCGATGCCCAGGTCCTCGAAGAACACGTCGGAGAGCATCGGATCGTAGTGCTGACCGGTGTGCACGATCACGTGCTCCACGCCGGCGGCGAGCGCAGCCTTGTGGATCGGAGCGAGCTTCACGAACTGGGGGCGGGCGCCGACGACGCTGATGATCTTCACGATCACTCAGCCTAGAGCGCGGCGCCGCGCCGCACCCGACTCAGTCCGCGAACCGGCGGGCGGCGTCGGGGAACACGCGTGCCGGCACGCCACGGAGGACGCTGTACGGAGGAGCGACCGTGTTCTCGGTGACGACCGCTCCGGCGGCGATGACGCTGTGGTGGCCGATGTCCGCGCCCATGAGGACCACGGCGTTCGCACCGATATGCACGTGGCCGCCGATCCGACTCGACGCGCGCTGGATGTCTCGGGCGCGTTCGCTGACGCAGCGCTCGACCGTGGAGTGCGTGTAGATCTGCACACCGGCGGAGATGTCGCAGCCGTCGCCGATCACGAGGCCGCCGCTGCCGTCGATGACCGTGAACGCCCCGATCCAGACGCCGTCGCCGATCTCGGGCTCACCGACGATCCACGCGTGCGGATTGAATCTGTTGGCGGGGAGGCCGTGCCACGCGGGCACCTCCTGGTTCGGCGACTCAGCGGGCTCTCTCACGGTTCGGCGCACCTCCATCCCATATGATACTTAGCAGTCTGCCCGCTTCCGTGATGCCACGGGAGCTCGATAACGAGAGAACTCGAAATCCATGTCTGTGCGTTCAAAATCCATCCTTGTCACCGGCGGCGCCGGCTTCATCGGGAGCCACCTGGTCGATCGACTCATCCGTGACGAGCCCCGACGGATCACCGTCGTCGACAACTTCTTCCTCGGCAGCATGGAGAACCTTACGGCCGCGCAGGCCGCGCGCCCGGACATCGACGTCATCCGGCTCGACGCCTCCGACCTCGCCGCCATGCAGGACGTCGTGACGACGCACGAGATCGACACGGTGTTCGACCTCGCCGTCATCCCGCTGCCGACCTCTCTGACCTACCCGGCCTGGACGGTCCAGACGAACGTCGGCATCGCCACGACGTTCTGCGAGATCGCCCGTCGCGGACTCGTGGAGCGCCTGATCCACGTCTCCAGCTCGGAGGCCTACGGCTCCGCCCGCTACATCCCGATGGACGAGGGGCACCCGCACGACGCGATCACCCCGTACGCGGCGAGCAAGTCCGCCGCGGATCACATCATCGAGTCCTACGTGCAGACGTTCGGGATCGACGCCACCGTGATCCGGCCCTTCAACAACATCGGTCCTCGCCAGAACCCCGGCTCGTACGCCGGCATCGTGCCGATCATCGTCCGCCGCGTGCTCGACGGCGAGCCGATCGAGATCTTCGGCGACGGCGAGCAGACCCGCGACTTCATCTTCGTCAAGGACAGCGCCGACCTGATCGCCCAGGTCCACGACTCCGACGAGTGCCGTGGCAAGGTGCTGAACCTCGCCACCGGCGTCGAGACCTCGGTCAACGAGCTCGTCTCGCGCATCCTCGGCCTGATGGGACGCCCCGACCACCCGGTCATCCACACGGAGGAGCGCCCCGGCGACGTCCGCCGCCACCTCGCCGACGTGTCGCAGCTCGAGTCGCTCCTGGGTCACCAGTCGCCGCGCCTCACCGACGACGCGCTCGGCCAGACCGTCGAGTGGTACACCTCGGTCCTGTCATGAGGCTCAACATCCCGCTGACCGGCGCCCCGGAGGTCGACGCGGTCCGCGAGGTCATCGAGTCCGGCTACCTGACGCAGGGTGCGAAGACGGCGGCGTTCGAGGAGGCGGTGCGCGGATACACGGCCGCCCGCCACGCCGCCGCCGTCAGCTCCGCCACGACCGGTCTGCACCTCGCCCTCGTCGCGCTCGGCGTCCAGCCGGGAGACGAGGTCGTGATCCCGGGCTTCAGCTTCCCGGCGACGGCGAACGCCGTGATCCAGCAGGGCGCCACGCCCGTGTTCGTCGACATCGACGAGGCGACGTTCAACCTCGACCCCGCGCTCCTCGACGCAGCCGTCACCGATCGGACCCGCGCCATCATGCCGGTGCACGCCTTCGGCCTCTGCGCGGACATGGATGCCATCAACGCCGTCGCCGCGCGGCACGAGCTGCCGGTGCTGGAAGACGCCGCCTGCGCTCTCGGCGGCACGTACGGGGGCCGTCACGCCGGCACGCTCGGCACCGCCGGCGTCTACTCGTTCCACCCTCGCAAGATCATCACGACCGCCGAGGGCGGGATGATCACGACCGATGACGACGAGCTCGCGAAGCGCATCGCCGTGCTGCGTGCGCACGGCGCCGTCCGCGGCGAGCTGTACATGGAGTTCGTCGAGGCCGGATTCAACTACCGGCTCAGCGACGTCCACGCGGCGATCGGCCTCGCCCAGATGACCCGCATCGACGACATCGTCTCGGGTCGCCGACGCGCGGCATCCGAGCTCACCAGCCGTGTCTCCGGCATCGAGGGCGTGCAGGTGCCGACGGAACCCGCAGGCACCGCCCACACCTTCCAGTCGTACGTCGTGCTCCTCGATGACGGCATCGATCGGGACGAGGTCATCCGTCGCATGCGAACGCGCGACATCGAGACGACGCTGGGGACGTACGGGATGCACCTGCAGCCGTATTTCCGCGAGCGGTTCGGCATCCCGGACGAGGCGCTCCCCCACACGACGCGCGCCCACCACCAGGCGCTCACGCTCCCGCTGTATCCGCAGCTGACCGAGGGCGACATGGATGCGATCGCCGACGCGCTGCGACTGAGCATCGAGGAGAGCACGACACGATGACCCGACCTGATGTCACGATCGTCGACTACGGCGTGGGGAACCTCGGCTCGCTGCGCAATGCGCTGGCGAAGGTCGGGCGCTCCTCCGAGGTCACCAGCGACCCGCAGGCCGTGATCGATGCCGCGCGCATCATCCTCCCCGGGGTCGGCTCCTTCGACCACGCCGTCGACCGCCTGACCGAGAGCGGCCTCGGCGAGGCCGTCGTGACGGCGGCCCGCGACAAGGGCACGCCGCTCGCGGGTGTGTGCCTCGGCATGCAGTTGATCATGGACGGCAGCGACGAAGGCGAGCGACCGGGTCTGGGCCTGATCCCCGGACGCGCCCACCGCTTCCCCGACGAGTTCGACGGTGCGCGCCTGCTCGTCCCGCACATGGGATGGAGCGCGGCCGTCGCGGCGAAGCCGTCGCGACTCGCACCGTCGCTGGGCAGCGGCGGACGGTTCTACTTCGTCCATTCCTATGCCGTCACCCCCGATGACGAGGCCGACGTCCTCACCTGGACGGAGTACGGCGAGCGCTATGCGTCGTCGGTGGAGCGCGACAACGTGATCGGGATCCAGTTCCACCCCGAGAAGAGCCACCGCTTCGGACTGACGCTCCTCGGCGAGTTCGCGGTGGCGGAGGCCTGATGCACGTCTATCCCCGGCTGATCCCCGTCCTGCTGCTCGAGGGCGACCGTCTCGTGAAGACCAAGGGCTTCGAGGACCCCCGCTACGTCGGCGACCCGGTCAACGTCATCAGCATCTTCAACGACCTCGAGGTCGACGAACTGGTGATCCTCGACATCGGCGCCGCGAAGAGCCGCGTGCCCGCCCGGATGGAGCTGCTGAACCGCATCGCCACCGAGGCGTTCATCCCTCTCGCCTACGGCGGCGGCGTCGAGACCGCCGCGCAGGCGCAGGCGATCATCGCCGCGGGCTTCGAGAAGATCATCGTGAACACCGCGCTGGTCACGCACACCGACGCCGTCCGCGAGATGGTCCGCGCCCTCGGGTCGCAGGCCATCGTCGCGAGCCTCGACGTGCGCGGGACCGACGACGGCTACGTCGTCCACACCGGCGGAGGAGCGGATGCCGCGGCCTTCACGGTCGACGAGTGGGTCGCGCTGGCGACCGATGTCGGGGTCGGCGAGATCCTCGTCACGAACATCGACCACGAGGGCACCCGCGAGGGCATCGACCTCGACCTCGTCCGCACGGTGGCGGCGACCGCGGCCGTCCCGGTGATCGCGCACGGCGGCGTGGGCGGACGCGGCGACCTCGTCGCACCGATCGAGCATGCCGGTGCGTCGGCCGTCGCCGCCGGAACCGCGTTCGTGATGCAGTCCGGGCGCGAGAGCGTGCTCATCAACTACCCGACGCGCCCGCAGATCGACGCGCTCTTCGGCCACCTCTTCGACGGCCGCGGGGAGCCCATCGCCGCGCAGCAGTTCGGGCTGGACCTGGATGCCGCCACCTCCGACGAGTTCCTGAGCTCGCCGGACGTGTGCCGCCGCTGCATCATCACCTCCGGCGTTCCCGGTGCGGCGTTCGACGCCGACGGCGTCTGCTACTACTGCCACCTGCACGACTCGCTCGACAAGCAGTACCCGATCGGGCTCGAGAGCGAGAAGGCGCTGGACAAGTTCGTCGCCGAGCTCAAGGCCGCGGGCCGTGGCAAGAAGTACGACTGCATCATGGGGGTGAGCGGCGGCACCGATTCGTCGTACCTCGCCCACCTGCTGGTGAAGAAGGGCGTGCGCCCGCTCGCCGTGCACTTCGACAACACCTGGAACTCCCCCACGGCGACGTCGAACATCTTCGCCGTGCTCGACAAGCTCGGGGTCGACCTCGAGACCTACGTCGTGGACAACGCGGAGTACGACGACATCTACCGCTCGTTCATGCTCGCGGGAGTGAAGGACATCGAGGCTCCGACCGACATCGGCTTCATGGGCGTGCTGTATCGCGCCGCCGAGAAGCACGGCATCCGCCACATCGTCGAGGGCCACTCGTTCCGCACCGAGGGCATCTCCCCCATGGGCTGGCTGTACATGGACGGCGGCTACATCAAGGGCGTCCACAAGCGCTTCGGCACGGTGCCGATGAAGACCTATCCGAACCTCGACTTCACGAACTTCGTCAAGTGGTCGGCGTTCAGCAGGATCCAGCGCACCCGCCCGCTGTACTGGATCGACTACAACAAGGAGGCCGCGAAGCGCTTCCTCGCCGACGAGTACGGATGGCAGTGGTACGGCGGCCACCACCTGGAGAACCGCTTCACGGCGTTCTACCACACGTACTTCCTGCCGACCCGCTTCGGGATCAACTTCCGTCAGATCGAGCTCTCGGCGCTGGTGCGCTCCGGCCAGATGGACCGGAGGCTCGCCGCCGCCCAGTTCATCGAGCCCCGCCACGGCGATCCCGAGCTCATCGCGATGGTGAAGAAGCGCATCGGCTTCGATGACGCGGGCTTCGAGCACGTGATGACGATGCCGAAGAAGGACTACACGGACTACCCGACGTACAAGCGGCGTTTCGAACTGCTCCGCCCGTTCTTCTGGCTCATGTGGAAGCTCGATCGCGTTCCCAAGAGCTTCTACGTGAAGTTCTGCATCCCGCGCAAGAAGCGATGATGGCCGCGTCGACCTCGGTGGTGTTCCGTCGCCAGCAGGCGCTGCTGCGCACCCTCTTCTGGGTGTTCAAGCCGTTCGCGTTGTTCACGAGGCGGATCGACTGGGTCGTCGGCCCCGAAGACATCGCGCTCATGGCCACCCACATCGCGGAGGCGCTGCCGAACAGCTACACCGCGATCCACGCGAGGAATCCGTTCTACTCCGTGGAGTACGACGCCGTGATCCAGACGACGTCCACCGCCCTCGGCGGCCGCCTCGCGACCTGGCGCCGCCTGTACGGCGGACCGATCCTGCTGGCCTGGCTCGTCAACCGTGCGCGCGGATTCATCTACGTCGGCGGAGGGGCCTTCCTCGAGGGGCACCACGACGAGCGGGAGTTCGAGTTCGCGTTCATCCGGCGGCACGGGCGACGTCTGGTCTGCTACTTCACCGGCAACGACATCCGCTCGCCCCGATTGTCGCAGCAGCGCGCGGAGGAGACGGGACGTCCCAACATCGGATCGATACTCGCCACGATCGACCCGATCTTCGCCGCACCCGAGTACGACCTGGCCCGGCGGACACGCGCGCAGGTGGCCGAGCGCCATGCGGAGGCGATCTTCAACGCCCGCAACGACCAGCTCTCCTACCTCGAGGGGCACACGCACCCGTTCCTGTACTTCTACCCGGATGAGCAGTTCGTCGACAGCACCGTCAAGTTCGATGCGCCGGAGCGCATCGTCGTGGTGCATGCCCCCTCGAACCCGCTGCTGAAGGGCACGGATGCCGTGCGCGAGGTCATGGCTCGGATCACGCAGTCCCATCCGCACGTCGAGTACCGCGAGCTGATCGGCGTCCCGCACGAGCAGGTGCTGGCGGCTCTCGACGATGCGCACGTCGCCCTCAACGAGTTCTACGCCTCGGTGCCCGGTGTGTTCGGCGTCGAGGCCATGGCGCGCCGCTGCGTGCTGGTCACCAGCGCCCGCGCGTCCGACGAGCCCGATCTGGGCGAGGATGCCGACGAGGCCTGGGTGATCGCCGACGTGCACACGCTCCACGACGCACTGCTGACGGTGCTCGCGCACCCCGAGGAGATGGCCGCGCAGGCCGCACGCGGACACGCGTGGGCGATGGCCAACGCCTCGGCTAGCGCGAGCGCACGAGCGCTGGCGCTGGCACTGGCCCCGGCGACAGAGCCTGCGCGATGACATCGCGGCGTCAGACGCTCCTCACGCGGATCGGTTCGATCCTCCTCGCGGGCCTCCTGCTCGCCGGGTGCACCTCCCCCGCCCCCTCGGCATCCCCCTCCCCGATCCCGACGGTGTCCCCCGCGCCGGAGACGAGCCTCAACACCGAGGGCTTCGCGACATCCGGATGGACTCTGCGCACCGACGTCCTCAACCCCTTCTACGACCGGATCCAGGTCGACGTCGACATCACCGAGATCGACGACTCGGGTCTCGCGCTGTACCGGGAGCAGGCCACCGGAAAGGTGCTGCCGCATCCGATCGTCAACGCGCAGTATGCGATGGCGGCCCTGCTGCGGTGGGAGGAGACCGGCGACGACATCTGGCTGACGCGAGCCATCCGCAACGCGCAGGAGCTCGTCGACATGCACGTGGAGCGAGACGGCGCGTGGTGGTTCCAATACGACTGGGACTGGACCTACCTGGATCGCACGCTCACCGCACCCTGGTGGTCGGGGATGGCGCAGGGCGAAGCGCTGACGGTGTTCTCCCGCCTCGCCACCATCCAGCCCGAGAATCCGCAGTGGCGAGAGGCCGCCGACCGCACGGTCGAGTCGTTCTTCCAGCGCGGCGAGGGCAACACCGCACCGTGGTCGACCGTCGTCGACAACGGGTACCTGTGGTTCGAGGAGTACGCGGGCGACCAGCCGCCGCTCCTGGTCATGAACGGGCACGTCTTCGCGATCTTCGGGCTCTACGAGTACTGGCTGCTCAGCGGGGACCAGCGGGTCGCGACCTACATCGACGGCGGCGCGACGGCCATCCTGGCCGCGATGCCGCTGATCCGCGGCGGCGAGGGTGCGGTGTCGTACTACTGCACGCAGCGCGACTACTGCCGCCGTGTCGAATGGCAGAACGCCACGTACCACCCGATCCACATCCAGCAGCTCCACGCTCTGGGACGGATCACCGGCGCACCGGAGTTCGACGAGTGGGCCGCACTCCTGGAGAGCGACTGGCAGGGCTGAGAGTCGCGGTCAGCGGGAGCGCACGATCGCGCTGACCGCCGTCGCCCAGTTCTCCACCTGCGCCTCGGCGGAGAGCGCCGCGGCGTGCTCCTGCACAGCGGCCTTGAACCCGTCGACCCGCTCGGGAGTGAGTCCGTCGACGGCCGCGAGGATGCTCGACTCCGTGAAGTCCGCCGTGACGATGCCGAGGCCCCGCTCCTCCACGATGCCGGCCATCTCGATGGACGGACCGACGATGATGCCGAGTCGGGCCTGCACGAAGTCGAAGAACTTGTTCGGCAGCGCGAGCGCGTTGTTCTCGCTCGTCGGCGGCAGCACGTGGATCCCCACGTCGTAGCCGTGCAGCACATCGATCAGCTCGGCCTGCGCGACCGGCTCATGCACCGTGATCCGAGATCCGAGCTCGTCGGAGAGAGCGACGAGGTGCTCACGATCGGTGGGCGGGTTGTACGTCAGGTAGAGGTCGAGGCTGACGTCGGCCGAGGAGGCGGCGACTGCCCGCATGATCTCGGCGAGACCTCGCTCGCGGAACGGATTGCCGCTGTGCACGAGCCGGATCGGACGCCCCGTCGGCGTCGGCGCGAAGTCCCGGAACGGGGTCGCGTTCGTCACCACGCCGGGCTCGAGGGCGTACTCGCGGTAGCGCTGGGCGATCGCGGTACCGACGGTCGTGGAGGACCGGACGCGGGACGCGAACCGTGTGATGAGCCAGGTCCAGTACCGCCGCTGCCGGAGTCCGAGTTTCGTATCGTCGACGGGCAGGCCGGGGAAGAACTCATGGAGGTCGGCGTGGACCCGCTCCGCTCCCGCCACCGAGATGGCGGCTCCGAGGGTCTCCGCGTCGTTCGCGATGACCGCGTCGAACCGGCGTCCGCGCAGGAGACGACGGGTCTGCTGCACCAGGGGCACGTGGTCGTACCCCCAGCGGAACCACTCCCGCTCGCGGGCGATGTCGTCGACGAGGTCTCCCCAGCGTCCGCGGGGCCGGACGTCATCGGGGTCGAGGGCGATGTGCTCGACCCGAGAGTCCGGCGAGGCACCGGGCGAGCAGGTCGTGACCTCGTACTCGTCGGCGAGCCGGCGCACCTGCTTGATCACGCGGGGATCGATGTCGATCGCGTCGTACGAGAGGATGAGGACCCGCGGCCGCGCAGACGAGGTCACCACGTCGTCACGGTCCCGGAGGGGGAAGGGCGGACGTCCTCGTATGCGATCCGGACACTCATGCGCTCCAGTCTAGGAGGCCTCAGCGCGGTTCCCCGGAGGACACATGTCCGCCTCGGTAGACTGGGCGGATGACCGCTGTCCGTTCCACGATCGCTCCGCGCTCGTGAACCGCTACCGTCTGCCTGGCTGGATCAACTCGCTCATCGATCGGATCGCGGATGCTCCGATGAGTCCGATCGGCCGGATCGCGGCCCGCCGGATGGGTGCCCCGGCTCCGGCCGGAGCCGTTCCCGCCACGGAGTTCGACGACAAGCCGATCAGGGTCCTCATCACCCCGATGAACTACTCCGGCCAGGGCCGGGCCTGGGCGCGCGCGCTCGAGGCAGCGGACCCCTCGATCTCGGCCCGCAACACCGCCGTCGACGTTCCCGGGGGCTTCTCGTTCGACGCGGACCTCGTGGTCCCCGTCGGCACGTACCACAACGGCGCCGAGTGGCAGCAGCGCGAGTTCGAGGCTGCGAGCCGCGCCACGCATGTGCTGATCGAGGCCGAGGAGCCCCCGTTCGGGCGGATGCTGTCGCGGTCGGTCGCCGCTCAGGCCGAGGCCCTGCTGGACAGAGGCGTCGATGTCGCGTTCCTCGCGCACGGGACCGACGTCCGGCTCCCCTCCCGCCATATGACGGACAACCCGTGGTCGCACTACGGAGACCCGGACATCTACGCGCCCAGGGCGGAGGTCCTCGCCGCGAGGAACATCCGACTGCTGACCGAGAGCGGCCGTCCTCTCTTCGTCTCGACTCCGGACCTGCTGGAGGATCTGCCCTCCGCCGGATGGTGCCCGGTCGTCGTCGACCCCTCGCGCTGGGCCGCCGCGCCTCGGAGCGGTTCCGACGGCCCGCTGCGCGTCACGCACGTCCCGTCGGTGTCGGCGGTGAAGGGCACCCAGCTCATCCTCCCCGCGCTCGAGAAGCTCGCCGAGGAAGGGGTCATCGACCTCCGACTCGTGCAGGGCGTTCCGAGCGCCGAGATGCCGGCCGTGTTCGCCACCGCCGACGTGGTGATCGATCAGGTGCGCATCGGCTCCTACGGCGTCGCAGCCTGCGAGGCCATGGCCGCGGGGTGCATCGTGGTCGGACACGTCGCCGACCGCGTCCGCGGCGAGGTCGAGCGGCGCACCGGACTCGCGCTCCCCGTCGTGGAGAGCGACCCGCCGAGCATCGAGGAGACACTGCGTCGACTCGCCGCGCTTCCGGATCGCTCCGCGATCATCCGAGCAGGCATCGACTTCGTGCGGCACGTCCACGACGGACGCATGGCCGCTGCGGTCCTGACAGACGAGTGGATCCGTCCACGCACGAGCACAGACCAGGAAGGTGGCGCGCATGCATCCCGCGATTGAGCGGATCTGGAAGCTGGTGCCGAAGCCGGTGCAGGATTCCATCGCCGCCGGTGTCGACAGGGCGAACGGCGTCGTGCCCCCGCCCCCGCCCCACCCCGACCTGACCCGGCCGCACCGCGTGCTCATCGGCCCGGTGAACTACGCCGGCCAGGGCTACCGGTGGTCGCGGGCGATGGAGGAGTCCGGGGACGTCTCGGCGAAGAACTTCGTCCATGCCGAGAACAACGTCCTGCAGTACCCCGCGGACTACGTCGTGCCGTGGCGCACCTCGGAGCACTCCCGCGCGTGGCAGCGCGCGATGGTCGAGACGATCGCCCAGGAGTACACGCACGTTCTCGTCGAGGCCTGCGTTCCGGTTCTTGGCGGCATGTTCTCCGGTGATCTGCGGCGGCAGGTGGCGCTCATGCAGCGCGGCGGCGCCCGCGTGGGGATCATCGGACACGGCACGGACGTGCGGCTCCCCTCGACGCACGTGCAGTCGACGCCCTGGTCCCACTTCGTGGACAGCGACGAGTGGGTCGCTGCGGAGAAGGTCGAGACCGTGGTCGCCGAGAACCTGCGGGTCATCCGCGAGCTCGGACTGCCGACATTCGTCTCGACCGCCGGGCTGCTCATCGACATCCCCGACGCGCACTTCCTGGGCGTCGTCATCGACCCGGACAGGTGGGTGAACGACGAGCCCGTCCTGCAGCGCGACCGGCTGAAGGTCGTCCATGCTCCGACGAACCCCCATGTCAAGGGCACGCCCCTCATCGTTCCCGCGGCGCAGCGGCTCCACGACGAGGGTCTTATCGAGTTCGTGCAGCTCGAGCGCACGCCGAACGAGGAGATGCCCGCCGTGCTCGCATCCGCCGACGTCGTGCTGGACCAGTTCCGCGTCGGAGACTACGGCGTCGCGGCCTGCGAGACCATGGCAGCCGGCCGCCTCGTGCTGGCGCACGTGACCGATCAGGTGCGCCAGGAGGTCGAGCGCCACGCCTCGATGCCGCTCCCCGTCGTGGAGGCCACACCGGACGACATCGAGGCGGTGCTGCGCGACATCGTCGCGCGTCGCGAGCACTACCGTGCGATCGCCGCGTCCGGACCGGCGTTCGTGCGTCGCCTCCACGACGGCGCCTTCTCCCGCGAGGTGCTCGTGAAGCACTTCCTGGCGGTCTGAATCCATGCGCGTCGCCATCGTCTCCCGCATCTACCGACCGGAGCCGTCTGCCGCCTCGCTCTTCCTCGGCGCCGTCGCCGACGAGCTGACCGGCCGCGGGAATCGGGTGGTCGTGCTCACCGCCCGGCCGCCGAAGAGCACGAGGACTCCGCGTCATGTGGAGACCGTCCGCACCTTCCCGGTGGTCCGCGACCGCCAGGGTTACGTGCGCGGGTACATCCCCTACCTGAGCTTCGACATCCCCCTCGCCTTCCGCCTGCTCTTCCTGCGGCGCCCCGACGTCGTCTTCATGGAGCCGCCGCCCACCACCGGGGTCGTCGTGCGCGTCATCTGCGCCCTGCGGCGGATCCCCTACGTCTACGACGCGGCGGACATCTGGTCGGATGCCGCCGACCAGGCGACGAACTCCTCGCTCGTGATCCGGGTGCTCCGCGCCATGGAGGGATTCGGGATGCGCGGCGCCGAGCGCCTCGTCACCATCTCGCAGGGCGTCGTCACGCGCGCTCGCGCGCTGGGCGTCTCCCGCAGGATCGCCGTCACGGGCTTCGGTGCGGACACGGGGGCGTTCGCCCCGGACTCCGACGTCCCCGTCCGGAAGCTCTTCGTCTATGCGGGGAGCTATTCGCCCTGGCACGGCGCGGAGGCGCTGATCGACGCCTTCGGGATCTTCTCTCGTGAGCATCCCGGCTACACGCTGCGGTTCATCGGCAACGGCAGCGAACGCGAGCTGATCGAGGAGCGCGCGAGACAGGTCGGCGTCGCCGACGCGGTCGAGTTCCTCGCCGCGATGCCGGCGGAGGAGCTCCTCCCGCACCTGAACGAGGCCGTCGCGAGCATGGCGACCCTGCGCCCCGGCACCGGCTACGACTACGCCTTCACCACGAAGGCGTATTCCTCGCTCGCGGCGGGATGCCCTGTGCTGTTCGCCGGCCCCGGCCCCACCGCGCCGTTCCTGCGGGAGGCGAACCGCCACGTGCGGGCCGGGATCGCCTGCGAGTACGACGTGGCCCAGATCGCGATCGCGATGGAGCAGCTCGCGATCACACCGCTCTCCGCGCAGGAGCGCGAGGACCTCGGACGCTGGACAGCCGAAGAGCACTCCCTCACGGCCGTCGCGCGGCGCGTCGTCGACAACATCGAGTCCGCGGCCGTCCGCTCCGAGGAGCGCTGAGATGGCCGGTCTGCACGACATCGCCGGCTGGTTGGTCCGCCGCCGCTCGTCCCTGCCCGCCTGGGCGACGCGCATCATCGATGCGCCCGCGCGCAACCCGGACGGCCTGATCGGTCGACTCGCCTATCGGATCCTCGGCGGCGACGGCGCTGCGAACACCTCGGCGCCGGACACGGCCGTCCGCGTCTACATCGCCCCGACCAACTACTCCGGTCAGGGCTTCCTCTGGGCGCGGGCGCTCGAGCGGGCGCAGAGCGACGTCGGCGCGCGCAACATGGCCGTGGACATCCCCGGCGGATTCGCCTTCCCAGCTGACACGACCGTGCCCATCGCCGTCAACAGCGCCTCCGCCGAGTGGCAGCGCGCCGAGTGGGAGGCGGTGCAGGCCTTCACGCATGTGCTGATCGAGGCGGAGCGGCCGATCTTCGGCGGACTCTTCGGCCGCCGGGTGCTCGCCGAGGTCGAGGCGCTCGAGAAGGCCGGGCTGTCCGTCGCCTTCCTCAGCCACGGCACCGACATCCGCAGCCCTCGGGCGCACGCCGCGCTGACGCCCTGGTCGCCCTACCCGGAGGACCCCCGTACCGAGACGCTCCAGGCCGACGCCGATGAGAACATCGCGCTCCTCGACACGCTCCGGCGCCCCACGTTCGTCTCGACACCCGATCTGCTCCTCGACGTCCCCTGGGCGCGATGGTGTCCGGTCGTCGTGGACGCCGAGCGCTTCGCCCAGGACCGCTCCGTGCTCCTCGGGCAGACGCCGCGCGTGATCCACATCTCGAGCTCCGCCGTCCAGAAGGGCAGCCATCACATCGCGCCGGCCCTGCAGCCTCTCGTCGACGATCGGGCGATCAGCTACGACCTCGTGACCGGCGTGAGCTCCGCGGAGATGCCGGCGATCATCGGCGGCGCCGACATCGTGCTCGACCAGTTCCGGATCGGGTCGTACGGCGTCGCGGCCTGCGAGGCCATGGCGGCCGGTCGGATCGTCGTCGGGCACGTCCTGCCGGAGGTGCGCGAGCTCATCCACGCGGACACCGGCCTGGAGCTGCCGATCGTCGAGGCCACCCCCGACACGCTCCGCGACGTGGTCAGCGGGCTGCTCGCGGACCCCGATCGCGCGCGCGCGATCGCCGAGAGCGGACCGGGCTACGTGCAGGCGGTGCACTCGGGCGCACGCAGCGCCGCCGTCCTCCTGGACGGATGGATCGACCGCTCAGGCCGCCCCGACGGGGACTGAGCGCGTCGCGTCGCGCCTGTCCTTCCAGCGACGCATCCGACGCTCGACGGGGCGTTCCACGAACGCGTGCAGCGCCCACGCGGCCACGATGCACACCGCGAGCAGCACGACGTACCAGATCAGGTTCGTCCACGACGGCGGCTGGAGGCCGAAGATCCGCAGGGCCGTGTAGATCACCGTCGCGTGGATCAGGTAGAACGCGAACGACCACTCACCCAGCTTCACCTGGAGACGGGTGTCGAAGAAGACGCGGCGGCCGTTCAGGGACGCGGACGCGAGGGCGACGATCGCGATCGCGCAGCCGACGGTGAACAGCTCGTTGGCGAAGGTGCCGACGTACCCGATCAGCGGGACGACTCCGTTCAGGCGGCTGCTGAGGAGGATCGCCAGGATCGCCACCGCCATCGCGCCGACGCCGACGAACGGGTGGATGCGCGGACGCCAGCCGTTGCGCATGGCCCACGCGAGCGCCATGCCCAGCACGAACTCGGGAAGCCGCTGGACCGGCAGCGGCACCAGCGGCAGCCAGGAGTCGGGGGCCAGGGCGACGCCGGCGCGGTACACGAACGCGTAGAGCACGACACCCGCCGCCAGCAGGAGCGCTCCCCGCTTCGCCATCGGGACGAGCACGCGCGAGATCCACGGGTGCAGGGCGTAGAAGAACGCCTCGCAGGTCAGAGTCCACGCCGCCGGGTTCCCGGAGAAGAGGATCATCGGATTCGACCACCAGGCCTGCAGCAGCACGACCGAGAGCGCGAGGATACCGAGATCGAACGGCTTGAGGAAGCTGCCCTCCGGGATGGCGGCGAAGGTGTAGAACACCGGGATCGCGAGGATCAGAGCCACCATGTGCGAGGGCCAGATCCGGGCGAAGCGCCGCCAGTAGAAGGTCGAGTTCGACACCGCGGGGCGCGCCGACCACGTGAGCACGAAGCCGGACAGCACGAAGAAGAACGTGACTCCGAAGTAGCCGTAGGAGAACACCTGCGCCAGCAGCCCCGGGACCGGTGCGAAGACGAGCATGTGATAGAAGAAGACCAGGAACGCCGCCCACCACCGGAGCCCGGTCAGTGCGTCGAGTCGCTGCGTCGGCTCGGCGAGGACGTTTCGGGAGGGCAGCGACATCTCGTCTCGGTTCCGGTATCAGGGGCGGTCGATAGTCCAGGATACCCGGCGCCTCGCCCGGACCCCGCCGCCCCGTAGAATTCCAGTGATGAGCACCCCGCAGATCGACGTCGTCATTCCCGTGCACTCCGCCACCCGTCCCGTGGATCGCGCGGTGCGGTCCGTCCTCGACGGGACGAGCGCGGACGTGCGCGTCAACGTCGTGGCGCACAACATCGACCCGGCCGTGATCGCGTCGAACCTGGGCACGCTGCTGTCGGACGCCCGCGTGCGCCTGCTCCCGTTCGAGGACGGCATCCGCTCCCCTGCGGGGCCCATGAACCACGGCATCGATCAGGCGACCGCCCCCTTCCTCTCCGTGATGGGATCGGACGACGAACTCGCTCCTGGGGCCATCGACTCGTGGCTGCGCCTGCAGGCGGAGACCGGTGCGACGACGGTTCTCGCGCGCATCCGCATCGTCGGGCGCGGAAGCGATCCGTATCCTCCGGTGCGCAACGGTCGGCGTCAGCGGGAACTCGACGCCAGGAAGGATCGGCTGACCTACCGCTCCGCGCCGCTCGGCGTTGTCGACCGGCAGCGGTTCGCCGACCTCCGCTTCACCGAAGGACTGCCGTCCGGCGAGGACCTCGCGTACACCGCCACGCTGTGGTTCACCGGTCAGCACATCGCCTATGACATGACGGGGCCCGCCTACCTCGTGCACGATGACGCCGACGACCGGGTCACCTTCTCGAGCAGAGACGTCGCCGCGGACTTCGCCTTCCTCGACGCCATCGAGACCGCCCCCTGGTATCCCCGCCTCCGTCGCGCCGAGCGCCGGGCACTCGCGATCAAGATCCTGCGGGTGCACCTGTTCGATGCGATCCTCGCGCGCGCGAACGCGCCGGAAGGACTCGGCGCGCACCGGCTCGACCTGATCGCCGTGATCGAGCGCCTGGAGCGGATGGCCCCCGGAGTGCTGCGGCTCCTCGCGAGGGTCGACCGCCAGGTGATCGACGAGCTCCAGGTGAACGAGCCGGAGAAGGCGCGGATCCTCCACCTCCTCGACGCGCGGTGGAACTATCGCACGATCGGCGCGCTCACGCCCAGGAATCCGTTCCTCGCCCTGCACGGGCAGGCGCCGTTCCGCACCCTGTTCGCGGGGCTGCGCTCGATGAGCGCAGCCTGACCGCAGTCCCCGACCCGATTCGACTCAGTCGAGGTCTCGGGCGAGCCCGGCGAGCACGACCTGCTCGGCGAAGTCCGGAAGCATCGAGGCCACCTCCAGGAACGTGCCGGAGGCGGCGATCACGCCCTCGTCGACGTAGCAGATCCGGTCGTAGTCCTTGATCGTCGAGAGGCGGTGCGCCACCGAGATCAGCGTGACCTCACCCTGCAGCGCGCGGATCGACTTCGTGACCTCGTCCTCGGTCTTGGTGTCGAGCGAGCTGGTCGCCTCGTCGAGCACGAGCACGAGAGGATCGGTGTAGAGCGCGCGTGCGATGCCGAGGCGCTGCTGCTGACCGCCGGACAGCGATACGCCGCGCTCCCCGATGCGCTCGTGCATGCCGCCGGGCCGAGAGCGGATCAGCGGTCCGAGCTGTGCGCGCTCCAGCGCGTTGAGAACCCGTTCCTCGTCGACTTCCTCGGTCCAGGTGAGAGCGACGTTCTGCGCGATGCTGCCGTCGAACAGCGCGACACGCTGCGGGACGTAGCCGACGCGGCCGCGCCACTGTTTGAGCACCGATCTGAGCGGCGCGCCGTCGATCGAGATCTCTCCTCGGGAGGCCTGGCTCAGGCCGAGCAGCAGGTCGATCAGCGTGGACTTGCCGGCTCCAGACGGCCCGACGATTCCGAGCGAGCTGCCGAGCGGGATGTCGAGGGACATTCCGCGGATGACGTCCTCGGTGGCGCCCGGGTAGCGGAATCGCACATCGTCGAGACGGAGCTCCCGCGGGTTCTCCGAGAGGATCGCGGTGTCCGCCGGGGTCGTGGAGGTCTCCATGTCCTTCTCGGCCGACATGAGGTCGCCGATGACATCGAGAGCCGAGGGCGTGCTCGCCACCGCCTGCACGATGCCGCCCTGGATGCCCGTGATCGCCGGGATCAGCCGGAATCCGGTGGCGGCGAACAGCGCGACGGACGACAGCGCGGCCGTGAGGCCGCCCTGCCAGAACGAGAACCCGCCGATGAGGATGACACCGCCGATCAGCGCGGCCTCGAACGCGAAGCCGGGGATGATGCCGAGGAACGAGCCGTTGGCCCGCGCACGCACAGACCGGCTGCGGTTCGCGGTGACGAGGTCGGAGACCTCGGAGAGACGGTTGCGGAGGCTCAGCTCCTTGAGCGCCTCGATCATCTCCGTCATCAGGATGGCGACCCGGTAGCTGTACGTGAGGTTGACCTGCGCGGCCTCGAGCGACCGCTTGGTGACGACCTGGTGCACGATGAGCGCCACGAGCCCCAGGTAGCCGAAGGCGATGATGGCCGTCCAGGGGTCGGCCACGAGAAGCACTGCGATGATCAGCACGAACGTGAAGATCATGCTCGGAACGCGCATCAGCGGCAGCAGGAACCCCGCCATCGTGTTGGCGATGCCGGCATCCGCGATGCGGGTGATCTCGGCGACGGAGCGCTTCGAGCGCTCCTCCCAGCTCGAGTTGATGTACGCGTTGAACATCCGATCGCCGATCTCCAGCTCGTACTGGGCGAAACGGCGCGTGGCGAACCAGTGCAGCGTGACAGAGAGCACGGACTTGAGGATGATCAGGACGCAGGCCGCGAGCGCGAGCAGCGGCATCATCTCGGCCGACACCTCGCCGATGATGGGCAGCGACAGGGTTCCGCCCGAGAGAGCGGGACCGATGATGAGCGCCAGCAGCGACATCGCGATGACGTCGAGTGCGGTGATCACGGTCGTCGCGACCATGTAGCCGGCGAAGTAACGCCGTGCGCCTTCGGGCAGCAGCGGCAGGAGGTCCTTCAGGACCGGCCAGATTCTCTTCATACGCTCCGCTGCTCAGAAAGTGGTCGACACGCCGGTGGCGGCCGAGGTGACTGCACCCTCGACGACGGCGAGGGTGTGCAGACCCTGCTCCATCGTCACGAGGTCGCTCGGCTTGCCCAGGACCGCATCGCGGAACGCCTCGTGCTCCACCTTGAGCGGCTCGCGCTTCGCGTAGGAGTAACGGGTGATGTCCCCCTCCGAGACGCCGCGGAACGACGAGATCGAGTCCCACTCGAGCGGGATCGTGCCGTTGGCGTAGAAGGTGAGGTCGCCGGTCGCGGTGTCCGCGATGAACGTGCCGCGTTCGCCGGTGACGACGGTGACGCGCTCCTTCATCGGCGAGAGCCAGTTGACGAGGTGGTTCACGATCACACCGTTCGCCAGGCGACCGGTGACGGTGATCATGTCCTCGAACTCGCGGCCGCTGCGGTGCGCCGTCTGCGCGAACACGGTCCGGTACTCGCTCTGGGCGACCCAGCTGGTCAGGTCGATGTCGTGGGAGGCCAGGTCCTTGGCGACGCCGACATCGGCGATGCGCGCGGGGAACGTGCTCTGACGACGAGTGGCGATCTGGAACACGTCTCCGAGCTCACCCGCCTCCAGGCGGCGGCGCATCTCCTGCAGAGCGGGGTTGAAGCGCTCGACGTGACCGACGGCGCCGATGAGGCCCCGTGATGCGAAGGCATCGGTCATCCGACGCCCCGCCTCGACGTTGTGGGCGATCGGCTTCTCGACGAGCGTGTGCACGCCGGCCTCGGCCAGCTTGAGCGCCGCGTCCTCGTGGAAGCGGGTCGGCACGGCGACCACGGCGATGTCGATTCCGGCCGCGATGAGCGCGTCGATGTCGGGGAGGACCTCGAGTCCGCCGGCGACACCGTGGGGGTCTCCCCCGGGATCGGCGATGGCGACGAGGTCGACGCCGTCGACGTCGCGCAGCACGCGGGCGTGGTGGCGACCCATCATCCCGACGCCGAGAAGACCGGCACGCAGATCGGCCATCAGGCGCCCGCTCCTGCGACGGTGTTGACGGCGGCGACGATGCGCTCGAGGTCGTCCTGGCTCAGCGACGGGTGCACGGGCAGCGAGGCGACCTCGCGGGCTGCGCGCTCGGTCTCCGGCAGGTCGAGCCCCGGAGCGAAGTGCGTCAGCGAGGGCAGACGGTGGTTCGGGATCGGGTAGTAGACACCGGCGCCCACGTTGTGCTCGCTCTTGAGCGCGGCGACGAAGCCGTCGCGGTCCTCGGGGACGCGGATCGTGTACTGGTGGTACACGTGCACGGCGCCGTCGGCGACGGGCGGCACGATGACGCCCTGGAGGTTCGCGTCGAGGAACGCCGCGTTCGCCTGACGGGTCTTCGTCCAGGCGTCGACCTTCGTGAGCTGCACGCGACCGATCGCCGCGTGGATGTCGGTCATGCGGGCGTTGAAGCCGATGACCTCGTTCTCGTACTGGCGCTCCATGCCCTGGTTGCGCAGAAGCTTGACCTGGCGGGCGATCTCGTCGGTCGCCGTCGTGACCATGCCGCCTTCGCCGCTGGTCATGTTCTTCGTCGGGTAGAGGCTGAACATCGCGAACTCGCCGAACGAGCCGACCGGGCGGCCGTCGAGCGATGCGCCGTGCGCCTGGGCCGCGTCCTCGTAGAGGGCGACGCCGCGCTCGGCGGCGAGCTTCTCGAGCTCGCGCATGCGTGCGGGGTGGCCGTACAGGTGCACGGGCAGGATGCCCTTGGTCTTCGGGGTGATCGCCGCGGCGACGGCCTCGGGGTCGAGCGTGAACGTGTCGGGCTCGATGTCGACGAAGACCGGGGTCCCCCCGGTGAGCGCGACGGAGTTGCCCGTCGCCGCGAAGGTGAAGGAGGGCACGATGACCTCGTCGCCCGCGCCGACGCCGGCCGCGAGAAGACCGAGGTGGAGACCCGCCGTGCCGGAGTTCACCGCGACGGAGGGGCGCCCCGGCACGAAGTGCGCCGAGAACTCGCTCTCGAACGCCGCGACCTCGGGCCCCTGAGCGATCATGCCGCTGCGCATCACGCGATCGACAGCAGCGCGCTCTTCATCTCCGATGATCGGCTTTGCGGGGGGAATGAACTCGCTCACACGGTCTCCTTGATCAGTGTTCCGTCAGTCTCGATGTAGTGCGCACCCGTGGAGGGGCACACCCAGGTCTTCTCGTCCTCGCCGGCGACGAGGGGGACGCCGGACTCTCCCACCCAGCCGATGCGGCGGGCGGGGACGCCCGCGACGAGGGCGTAGGCCGGCACGTCCTTGACGACCACGGCGCCGGCGGCGACGGTGGCCCAGGCGCCGATGGTCACGGGGGCGACGCAGGTCGCACGGGCGCCGATGGCCGCGCCGCGCTCGATCGTCACGCCGACCGGCTCCCAGTCGTGCGCGCTCTTGATCGTGCCGTCGGCGTTGATCGCCCGCGGGTACGTGTCATTGGTCAGCACGACGGCCGGTCCGATGAAGACGCCGTCGCCGAGCTTCGCCGGCTCGTAGACGAGGGCGTAGTTCTGCACCTTGCAGTTGTCGCCCATGATCACGCCGGTGCCGATGTACGCCCCGCGACCGACGATGCAGTTCTCTCCGAGCTGCGCGTCCTCGCGCACCTGTGCCAGATGCCAGATGGAGCTTCCTGCTCCGATCTTCGCCTCAGGGGACACATCGGCCGAATCGACGATCCGGACATCGGTCGGTGAGGGCATACGGGTTCTCCTCGTACGTGTTGAAGGGGACTCGGTCATCCTATCTGTTCACCCAGTCGTTTCCTGAGAGGATAGGAGGGTGATCAACCCAGTCAGCCCCGATCCGCATACCTGGGTCGTCGTCCCGCTGTTCAACGAGGCGACCGTCATCTCGGGGGTGATCGCGACGCTTCTCCCCCATTTCCCGAACGTCGTGTGCATCGACGACGGCTCCACCGACGGCTCCCTCGAGGAGGCGCGCGCGGCCGGTGCCCACATCGTGGAGCACCCGATCAACCTCGGTCAGGGCGCCGCACTGCAGACGGGCATCGACTACTCGCTCTCGCAGCCCGGATGCGAGTACATCGTGACCTTCGACGCTGACGGCCAGCACCGCGTCGACGATGCGATCGCCATGGTCGCCGCGGCCCGCGAGACCGGCGCCGCGATCGTCTTCGGCTCCCGGTTCCTCGACGACCGCACGAACCCCGGCTGGATGAAGCGCGTCATCCTCAAGACCGCGGTCTGGGTGACCAACCTCACCACCAGCGTCAAGCTCACCGACGCGCACAACGGCCTGCGGGTCATCCGCGCCGACGCCGCGAGCCGGATCTCGCTGAAGCAGGACCGGATGGCTCATGCCACCGAGATCGTGCTGCAGCTCGGACACACCGGACTCCCGTGGATCGAGCATCCGGTCGAGCTCCTGTACACCGACTACTCGAAGTCGAAGGGTCAGTCGGTGCTCAACTCCGTCAACATCCTCGTCGACCTGATCGTGAGGTAACGCCATGTGGATCCAGATCGTCCTCATCGTCGGCGTCGTCGCCATCGGCGCCGTCTTCATGCGTCGCACCGGCGCCGACAGCCATCTCGCCATCCGCCGCCTGCTCTTCGGAGTGTTCGTGCTCGTCGCGATCGTGTCGATCCTGTTCCCGCAGTGGCTGACGTGGGTCGCCAACCTCGTCGGGGTCGGCCGCGGCACCGACCTGCTGCTCTACGCCCTTGTGCTGATGTTCCTGGTGTTCGTCTACACGCAGTCGCGTCGGAACGCCGCCCAGCAGCGTCGACTCACGCTGCTGGCGCGCAAGCTCGCCCTGCTCCAGGCGTCGAGCCCGTCGGAGCAGCCCGACGAGTCGGATGCCGGGCAGCCGGAGAGCCGCTAGTCGCAGGCGGTGATCCGCCAGAGGCTCGCTTCTCCCTCACGGGCGACCTCGTCGAAACCGGGCTGCCCCTCGAACCCGGTCATCCCCGGCATCAGGTACTCGCCGGGCCCCGTGCCGCCGATGCCGAAGTCGAGCACGTACTCGGGGGCGCCGTAGGCGGCGAGGGCCTCGCAGACCGCGGGGTCGTCCCCGGCATCGCGGAGACCGACCGCGAGCGTGTCCCATGCCTGCGACTGCGGCGGCGACCATGTGCGCGGGATGATGTCGCGGTCCCCGAGCACGTACGCGAATGCGGCGCCGGTCGAGGGGTTCGCGATGATCACGGCATCCTCGGGGATCAGATCGGGGAGCTCGCGCAGGAGCGCGTACTCGTCGGTCGAGAGGTAGCTGTCCGCGTCCATCGCGTAGCGGGACTGCTCGTCCGTCTCGGCCGCGACGCGCAGCAGGACGACCGGTGCGATGATCACGCCGATGACGCCCACCACGGCGATGACGGCCATCGAGATGACCGTCAGCGGAGTGCGGGCGAGCACGCTGACGTCCGACCACCGGCGGGCGACGACGCGGATGACCGCGGCGAGCCCGACGGCTGCGAGCGGCACCACGATCAGCGGCACGACGGCAGCGAGACGGAAGGAGTCGCCGTACCACGGTCCCGTCAGCACGCGCTTGACCACCGGGAGGTCCGTGGCGACGCTGATCACGTAGAGCAGCGAGATACCGGCCCAGGCGACGACCAGCCAGCGCAGGCGCGGCGCACGCACGGCGATCACGAGCCCGACGATGAGCAGCGCGCTCATCCCCCATGCCGGCGGGAGCAGCGAGTGGCTGTTCAGGATGACATCGACCAGGGCCCCCGGGATCCCCCGGTACGACCGCCAGAGCACGTGCCCGGCGAGGTAAGCCAGCGCGAGCCAGACCGCCACGACCGCTGCCCATCCGCCGAGGAGCACCACCAGCGATCGGCGACGGAAGACACGGTCGGCCGTGCGATAGCGGCGCAGGACGGTCCCGGTGAGCCACAGCATCACCAGCACGCCCCAGACGAGGACCGACGACGGCTGCGACAGGGTCGTCGCGGCCACGGCGAGCACGGTGGCGACCGCGATGCCGATCGCGCGGCGAGCCTTCTCGCCGGGCGCCGCACCCATCCAGATCCGCACGACGTCGATCGTGAGCGCCGCAGCGGCTGGGATCACGGCGAGCGAGAGCGCGTACGGATAGAGGACTCCCCACTCGAACATCAGCTGCGGGAAGGCGAGCAGGCCCGCCGACAGCGCCGCAGCCAGCGCGGTGACCGCACGGTTGCCGTTGCTCACCACCCGCGCGAAGAGCGCGATCGCGAGCGGCCACATCACCGCCGCGATCACCAGCGACACCATGTTGGCGGCGACCGGGATCTGGGCGACGTCGAGCGCGACGAGCGATGTGACGGCGTGCCACGCCGCGGGGTAGAAGGTCGTGCCGCCGATCAGACCGGACACGTCGAGCGAGGACGCGGTCCCCGTCTCGGATATCCACCGCAGCACGTTCAGGTGGAACACGGCGTCGTTCGTCTGGGAGAGCGCTCCCGGCAAGCCGACGTACGTCATCAGACGGGCGGCGTTGAGGGCACCTCCGACGACGAGGCCGGCGAACAGCAGCAGGTTCGGCACGCGCGACCGCGGTCGCGGCAGAGACAGTCGACCTCCCGTCGATCCGCGTCCGCGGCCGACGAGCAGCGAGAGCGCGTACAGCAGCGCGCCGATGACGACGACGCCGACGCCGACGCTCAGATGACCCCAGCGGATGCCGAGGAACGAGTACACGATCGCCAGCACGGCCAGCAGGCCGACGGAGATGCCCGGGGCGGCCGCCCACAGGACCAGACCGCGCAGCCGCAGCGCCAGGCCGAGGAGCAGACCGGGGAGGAACACCACGGCCAGAGCGAGGGCGAAGAGCCCCGTATGCGCCAGCCAGTCGGTGATCATTCGTCGACCAGCGCGATCGCGCCCTCGATCTCGCCGTCGTAGACGACCTCGCCCTTGTTGATCACCACGCCTCTGGTGCAGAGCTCTCGGACCATCTCCATGTCGTGGCTGACCACGACGAGCGTCTTCTTCTGTGCGATCAGCTCGCCGAACTTCTGGCGGCACTTCTCACGGAAGGGGGCGTCGCCGACCGAGAGGATCTCGTCGACCAGCAGCACGTCGAGCTCCACGTGGATCGCCACCGAGAAGGCGAGCCTCATGAACATCCCCGAGGAGTAGTGCTTGACCTCCTGATCGATGAACTGCTCGATCTCGCTGAACGCGACGATCTCGTCGTAGCGCTCCTCGACCTCCTTGCGTTGCATCCCGAGGATGGCCGCATTGAGGAAGACGTTCTCACGACCGGAGAGCTCCGGGTGGAAGCCTGCCCCGACCTCGATGAGACCGGCGACCCGACCGCGAGTGAGCACCTCGCCGGCATCGGGCTCCATGACGCCGGAGATCAGCTTCAGGAGCGTCGACTTGCCCGAGCCGTTCAGGCCGAGGATGGCGACGGACTCTCCCTCGTTGATCACGAGGTCGAGTCCCTTGAGCGCCTCGAAGGTGCTGCTCGTCTTCCGACGACGGATCCAGGCCACGACGGTGTCCTTGAAGGAGAGCGCGTGGTTCAGGGTGAAGTTCTTGCGGACACCGTCGACGACGATGCTCGGGCGCGAAGCGGTTGCAGTGCTCATAGGTCCTGGGCGAACTTTCCCTCGAGACGGCGGAAGACGAGCTGACCGAGCAGCAGAGTGCCGACCGCGATCAGGAACGTCCAGAGCGTGTTCCACGCGAGGTCGGGCGGGAGTGCCAACGTGGTGTCGGTGACCGGCCGCCAGAAGGCGTAGTGGAACAGCTCGACGCCCTGCGTGATCGGATTCAGCAGGTAGATGTCGACCAGCCAGTCCGGCCACCCCAGCTTGTCCATCGCCTCCTGCACCATCGTCCAGGCGTACAGCACCGGCGATGCCCAGGTGGCGAGGAGCAGCAGGAGCTCGACGATGTTCTCCGCGTCGCGGAACCGCACGTTGAGCGCGCCGAAGAAGAGCCCGATGCCGAGCGCGAACAGCGACACGATGATCATCGCGGCCAGTGCGGCGAGCACGCCGAGGATCGAGACGCTCGGGATCCACCCCATGAACAGGCACACGATGAGCAGCAGGGCGAGCTGCGGGAGGAAGTGGATGAAGGCGACGACCACCGAGGAGACGGCGAACAGCTGGCGCGGCAGGAACACCTTGCGCACCAGCGGCGCGTTGTTCACGATCGACGTGGTCGCGTTCTTGAACGCCTCGGAGAACAGGTTGATCACCACGATGCCGGAGAACAGGTACACCGGGTAGTTCGGGATGTCGCGGTTGAGGTTCAGGAAGAGTCCGAGCACCACCCAGAACACGAGGAACTGCGCTCCGGGTCGCACATACGACCAGGTCCAGCCCAGCACCGAGTTGCGGTAGCGGGTCGTGACTCCCGTTCGCACCAGCAGGTACAGGAGATAGCGCCAGCGCACGACATCGATGAGTCCTCGGCTGGTGCCGGGGGTATCGAACTCGGAACGCGGGACGACGGCGAAAAGATCTCGGGTATCTGTCACTGGCCCACTCATTCAGCTGCGGTGGCGGTCGCCACGACGCATCCCAGTATCCTATGGCACCCCTGGAAGCAGGCCGAGGACACCCCGAAGGGTGCCCTCGTGTCCTGAATCACGCCGGTCAGATGATCTGCTTCATGATCTGCCACCCCATGTTGATGCGGGTCGGATCGGCGGTCCAGCCGGCGCGGCCGTTGCCGCGGTAGATGTACATGTCGCCGGTCGTCGTGACCGCGAGCACGTCGCTGTTGCCGTCGCCGTTGAAGTCGCCCATGCTGAACACCGAGGCCATCCCGCCCCAGCCCTGTCCGATCGAGCGCGCGTTGCCCCAGTTGCCGTCGCCGGTGGTCGAGTAGAGCATGAGCACTCCCCCGGCGGTGCGGCCCATCAGGTCGGCCTTGCCGTCGCCGTCGAAGTCGCCGACGCTGAAGAGATCCGTGAAGCTGGCCCAGCCCTGGCCGATCGTGGTGCCGAGACCGGCACCCCATCCCCCGGCGCCGTTCCCGCGGTAGAGCCGGAGGTCGCCCCTCGCGTCGACGACGAGCACATCCGGCGTCCGGTTCCCGTCGAAGTCGAGGCCGCCGACGATGCGGAGGAACGAGCCCCAACCGTTGCCGATGACGATGCGCGGGCCGAAGCCGCCGCCCGCCAGACCGGGGTGCAGATAGAAGATGCCGCCGGCGTCGATCTGACCGAGGTCGCTGAATCCGTCGCCGTTGAAGTCGCCCATCGGGGTCAGCCTGTCGGTCGCCGCCCAGGTGCTGGCCGGGCGCGCGATGCCGCCCCAGTTGCCGTTCCCGGTCGTGCCGTAGACGCGCACCTCGCCGGCCGTCGTCATCGCCACGATGTCGCGACCGGCCACGCCGTCGACGTTGCCCACACCGGCCGGGAGGGATCGCGGACCCCAGACCGCCGCGCCGGATACCGACGCGTTGACGGTCTGCCAGCCCAGGCCGATCGCGATGTCCGCACCGATCGCTCCGCCGCCTGCGCCGCGATAGAGGCGCAGCGTGCCGGACGAGTTGATCGTGAGGAGGTCGGAGACGCCGTCGCCGTTGAAGTCGCCGGTGTTGAAGATGTCGGTGAAGCCCTGCCACCCGTTCCCGATCTGCCTCGACGCCTTCCAGCCGCCGCTGCCGTTGCCGGAGTAGAGGTACAGGCGCCCTCCACCGTCTCGAGCGACGAGGTCGGGCCGGCCGTCGCCGTCGAAATCGCCGTTGCCGCTGATCAGGTTCATCGCGGACCATCCGGTTCCGACGACGCGTGGGGCGAGGAAGCCCCCGCGGTTGTCGCCCGCCCGGAGCATGAGACGGCCGGCGGAGTCCGTCGTGAAGAGATCGGGGACGCCGTCTCCGTCGAAGTCGCCGGCGGGTGTGGCCAGCAGCACTCCGGACCAGTCACCGGCCAGCGTGGTCGGCGCGGGCATCGTGGTCGTCCCGTTGCTCCGCACGACCTGCGCCGGGCCGGACGTCTTGATCGCGACGAAGTCGCGACGCCCGTCGCCGTCGAGGTCTCCGACGCCGAAGAACTTCTTGACCCCGGTCATCCCTCCGCCGACCTTGACACGATCGCCCCAGGCGCCGTTCAGGTACGGATAGCCGAACACGTCGCCCGCGCCGTCGACGCCGAGCACGAACGAGCTCTGATCGATCGAGGACAGCGTCGGCGTCATCGAGGTCGGGACCTGCGTCGAGCCGAACCAGTCCGTGAAGTAGTTGTAGAAGTTGCGGTTGCCGTACGCGGAGCACGGGTCGCCGCTGTCGCCGTATCCGGCGTTGAGCGCGTTCTGGTTCGGCTGGTACGGCGTGTAGTAGTAGAGCGCCGACGTGGCCTTGTTCGCGATGTAGACCGGCGAGGAACCGCACCCGGCGTTCGGGTTGTACTGGATGTTCCAGGTCCGGTACGGCGCGTACCACTGGAACCACTTGCCCTCCATGTAGATCTGCATCTGCCGCGCGGCACCGTAGATCTGGTGGAAGAAGCCGACGTACTGCGGATCGCACGGCGCGGTGTCGGGGCAGCCCTGTCCGAGGGCGATGTCGTAGCGCCACGCGCTCGGCCACGAGTGCGTGACGAGGCCCTGCTCCTTCTGGAGCATCACGATCAGCACCTGCGGGTTGATGTTGCACGACTGCGCCACGCGGTAGATGATGCGCGCCGCGGTCTCGTTCGCGGCCCCCGTGTATCCGTTGCAGTACGCGTCAGCCGGACGCGTCACCGACGAGATCGTGAAGTCCTTGAGGCAGACGATCCGTCGGCCGTCCTCGTCCGTGCCGCCCAGGCAGCGGGAGACCTTGCTGTTGAAGAAGGTCTGGATCTGCGCCTCGGTCATTGAGTTCTTGTTCGTGAACACGGCGTCGCTGATGAGATTGCCCGCGTTGAAGCCGACGAGCGTCGTCTTCGCCAGTCCGGCGGCGACGGGGTCGGCAGAGGCGTTCGCCGCAGTCGCGACGCTCGACGAGACGGATGCCGTGGCGGCGGTGGCGGGGACCACCGTGCCGACGATCAGGGCGGAGGCGGCGAGGAAACAGGTGAGGAGTCGGGTGATCCTCAGGGTGTTTCGCGAGCGTGGGGCACGTCGAGACATGTGACCAGTGTGACGGAAGTTACAGGATGATGCCACTGTTACTGAGAATCCGCTGTATGGATCGCGCGCGTCGCTCGCTGGTGCGAGCCGGCTTCCGCCGTCAGAGATCGGCGTGCAGCCCCCACACGCGCTCTGCCGAGCCGGCCCACGAGAACGCCCGCGACCTGTCGGCGGCGAGAACCCGCAGGCGGGCCGCTCCCTCGCGGGAGGCCGCCGCGAGTGCGTCTGCGACGCCGTCCGCCGGCACCAGCAGCCCTCCGTCGGCGATCACGTCGTGGTGCGAGCCGCTGTCGACCGCGACGACGGGGATGCCGAGTGTCATCGCCTCCACCGCCCGCCACGGCCAGCCCGCGACCGGACTCGTGGCGGCGAATGCCGCCGCGCCCGCGAGGACGGCGGCTCGGTCTTCCGGCGACAGCACCCCGCGCACGTGGGCGCGCCGTTCGGGGAGCCCCGCGGCCGATGCCCGTTCGGCGAGTCGCGGTTCCGCCCCCTCGGGCGCGTCGAGAACCACCGCGTCGAGCCCCGCAGCGACGGCACCGCGGAATCCCGCCTCGAGCGATGCCGGTGTGCCGGTGAGCACCACGTACTCCCCCGGCATCGACAGCGCGGCGCGACGCGTCTCGGCGTCACGCGGCGTCACGAACCCCCGCGGCGCGGCGCCGGCGATCACCCGTACGCGACCGCGGAGCTTCGCCACCTCGGACAGTCGCTCCGCCACCGCGTGCGAGGGCACCACCACGGCGTCCGCATGCTTCACCGCGCGCTTCAGCATGGCGCGCTGCCAGGCCACCGCGCTCTTCGAGAGAAGCTCGGGAGCATCCCAGGCCTGCAGGTCCCAGACGGTCACCGTGGTCTGATCGTTGTCGTGCACGCGGTCGTGGCGCACGAGCGGTGCCATGAGGCTCGGAGAATGGATCAGGCCTCCGCCGACGCCGGGCGCGATGCCCAGCTGCCAGGCGGCGGCCAGCTCACGCCGCGCGAGGTTGAGCGTGCGCACGTCGGAGACACCGGTGACGGTGACCTCGGCACCGGCGGGAACGATGGCATCGACCGTGCACCCGGTGGGGGCCGTCGCCACGAGACCGATCGCCAGATCCACCGCGGCCGCGGCCTGATCCGCATCGACGACGTGCACGAGCTGATCCAGAACAACACGCAGCCGAGCACCCATGCGCTCAGGCTATCCTCGCGGCACCGCTCTCCCGTGGATCCCACCCCCGTGCCGTGCGAATATCGGGCTTCCCGAGGCATCCGTCCCCCGGTCCGGCAGCGGTTCGTGCTTGAATGCTCACGTGAGCGACGGTCGACTTCCCCGGCGGCGCCGATGGATCGGTTGGACCGTCGGCATCGTCCTGACGCTTCTCGTGCTCGCGATCGGATGGGTCGCCGTCCGCGGCATCGGCGCGGTGAGCGACCTGCAGCTGGTCGCCAAGGGGGCGTCGCAGCTCAAGGCGGCGATCGCCGAGGGCGACCTCGAGGGGGCGGAGCCCATCGCCGGGAGCATCGCGGGCAACGCCGAATCGGCGCGCGATCTCACCTCCGATCCGGTCTGGCAGGCCTTCGGCTACATCCCCTGGCTCGGACCGAACTTCCGCGCCGTGAGCGACGTCGCCGAGATCGCCGACGATGTGTCGGCGGATGCCCTCGCGCCGCTCCTCGACGTCGCCGCCGGCTTCGATCTGGGGAACCTCGGCTTCGCGGACGGCGCGATCGACCTCGAGCCCTTCGCCGAGATCGAGAAGCCGCTCGGCACGGCGAGTGCCGCGCTCACCTCCGCGGAGCAGCGCGCCCAGCAGATCGACGCGGATGCGACCCTCCCCCCGCTCGCCGACGCCGTGCGCGAGCTCCGTGCGTCCGTCACCGAGGCTGCGACCGTGGTCGGGTCGCTCCACGGCGCCGCGGTTCTCCTGCCGACCATGCTCGGAGGCGACGAGCCGCGCGACTACGTGCTGGCCATGCAGAACAACGCCGAGCTGCGGTCGTCGGGCGGGATCATCGGATCGATCGCCCTGCTGCATGCGGAGGGCGGCCGGATCACGCTGGGAACCCAGGCGTCCACCAGAGACTTCCCGGGGCTGGACGTCCCGCTGCCGCTCAGCGAGTCGACCGTCGCGCTGTTCGAGGACCGGCCGGGTCGGTACCTGCAGAACATCACCAGCATCCCCGACTTCGCCGAGGCGGGGGCGACGATCGCCACACGGTGGCAGGGACGCTTCGGCGGCGAGATCGACGGTGTGATCGCCGTCGACGCCGTCGTGGCCGAGCACCTCATGGAGGCCACCGGAGACCTCAGCTTCGGTCCGTTCACGGCGACCTCCGAGACCGTCATCAGCATCCTGCTCTCCGAGATCTATGCCGCCATCCCGGACCCCGCGGCCCAGGACGACGTCTTCGCCCAGGCCGCGAGCGGCCTCTTCGTCGCTGCGCTCTCCGGAGGCGACACGAAGGCCCTCATCGGCGCGCTGGCCGAGTCGGCGGGCGAGGGCCGCATCCGCATCTGGAGCGCCCATGAGGACGAGGAGTCCGTGCTCGCGGCTTCCGCCCTGGGCGGGACGATCCCGACGGACAGCGTCGATGCGACGTATGTGGGCGTGCTGATGAACGACACCACCGGCGCCAAGATGGACTACTACACGCGGGCGTCGGTCGCCACCGCGATCGGCACGTGCCGGGGCGAGCCGACGACGCAGGTCCGCGTCACGTGGACCAATGAGGCACCCGCGGATGCCGCGACGTCGCTGCCGCCGTATGTCACGGGCGCCGGGTACTACGGCGTCCCCGCCGGGTCCGTGCGGACGCTCATCGCCGTCTACGGACCGGAGGGGGCCACGGCCTCGCACATCGACCGCGACGGCTCCGAGGAGGGTGTGCAGACGGCGATGCTCGGAGACCGCTCCGTCGTGCAGCACGAGGTGCTGCTCGCACCGGGCGAGTCGACCACGATCACCGTGGAATTCCAGGGCGATGGTGCCGGCGAACGCCTCACCGAGGCGCTCGTCACCCCGCTGATCGAGGCTCCGGAGATCTCCCGCGAAGAACTCCGCTGCGGTTCGTGACTTTCGCCTCCGAATAGGCTACTGTCGACTCACTGGGGAATATCTGGGCTCTGTCTTCCTGCCGTGGGGGCAGGATGAGTCCACGCAGTCGAGCGCAGGGGTGTGCTCGGGTGCGATTCCGCGTGAAATTCTGGGGAGAAATCATGCTGAAGAAACTGGCTGCCATCAGCCTGACCGCTGGCGCGCTGGTATTCATCGCGCCCTCCGTCGCAACCGCTGCGCCTTCCGGCCCGGCTGTGACGACCGACTCCTACGCGGAGACCCCTGGCGTGAAGGTCGATGATCCGATCATCGACATCTGCGAGGTCTCGACCATCGTCTTCGGCCCCGGCTACTTCCTGCCGTCCGAGAACGTGAACGTGTCGGTGTCGGGTCTGAACGCCGCGAACGCGGCCGTCTCGGGCAACACCGCCGCTGCTGACGGAAGCATGACGGTGACGTTCCGCCCGCCGTCCGGCGGAGAGGGCTCCTACGCCATCGCCTTCGGCGGCTCGCGCTCGTACACCGCGACCATCACGGTCTCGCACGGACACGACGCCGCTGTGAGCTGCGACCACGATCCGTCTGTCGCGCCCGCAGGGTCGGAGCTGCCGCTCACCGGCGACGGATTCGAGCTCGCGCTCACCGGCGGAAGCGTATCGCCGTGGATCCTCGGCGGCGGAGCCGTCGCGCTCGTCGCCGGTGGGGCCCTGGTCGCCGCCGGTGCGGCTCGCCGCAAGCGCGCCTGAGTCTGGCTGCCGCCTCGTGCGGTGGTCGGCTGGACGACGGTGATCCCTCCCCCTCCGATCACCGTCGTCTGGCGATCCCGGTGGCCGCACCGGAAGCCCACGGCCTGCTCCTCCGGGAGACGGTCGTGGGCTGCGGCGTGCCCGCGGACGGCGTAACGCCGCTGATCGCGGACGATCGCATCTCTCCCGGCTGAAGTCAGCGGTCCACGGACCACCAGCTCACGGATCAGCGGCTCGCGGACCTTCGGGTCACGGCTCCGGCGTCGGCGTCTCGGTCGGAGGATGCAGGGTCTGCCGGATCATCTCCTGGATGTACCCGTAGTCCGGCTCGAACTCGTCGACTCCGAAGTCCGGGGTCAGCTCGATCGACGTGACGGGCAGCTCTTTGGCCTTGAGCATCAGATCGAAGAACTCCGGCAGCTTGTCCTGCGGCAGGTCGGTGCTGATGAGCGCCGTCCCCGCCGCCGCCACCTCGTTGAAGCGGGTGAGGACCGTCTGCGGAGTGAACTGGGCGAGGATCGCCTCCTGCAGCTCGCGCTGCCGCTTCATCCGATCCCAGTCGCTGGTGGTGTACCGCGAACGTGCGTACCACTGCGCGGTGTCGCCGTTCATGAGCTGCTGGCCCGGTTCGATCCAGCCGATCGCCCACTCGTTCACATCCGTGCCTTCCCAGCCCTCCGGCGGGCCGCCCATCGGCAGGCGCTCGGTCACGTTGATGTTGACGCCGCCCAGGGCATCCACGAGCTCCGCGAATCCGTGCATGTCGACGAACACGTAGTACGGGATCTCGATTCCGAGGACGCCTTCCGCGGCATCCTTGGTCGCTTCGATGCCAGGGTCTGATCCCTGCGCGACGGCGTCGGGGTAGAGCGAGGCTCCCTGATCCTCACGGCAGATCTCCGCGGCGTTGCGCACGTGGTTCATCCAGCCGTTCCAGCCGCAGTCGTCGGAGCTGTAGCCCTCGAAGCCGTTCGGATAGAGCTCCTGCATCGGGCTGCCCTCGCTGAACGGAGCATTCGGGAGCTCACGCGGGATGCCGGTGATCGTCACGGCCCCGGTGTCGGCGTTGACCGACACCACCGAGATGCTGTCGAACCGCATCGAGTCGCGCCCGTCGCCGCTGTCGGCGCCCAGGAGCAGGATGTTGTAGTAGCCGTCGCTCGGCGGGAGGCTCGGTCCGCTCTGCCCGAAGATCGTGGAGATGGTGCTGCGCGCGGACCCCACCACGGTCGCGGCGTATCCCGCGGCGCCGCCGACGAGTCCGAGCAGGATCAGCGCGACGATGGGGATCGCGAACCGCGAAGGACCCGAGACCTTCACGAGACGCACCAGACGCAGGGCGTCGAATGTCAGGACGATCCAGAGCACGACGTACGCGACGATCAGCACCTGCACGATCGTCAGCACGGCGGCGGAGAAGAATCCGCCGCCGATGGTGAGCCAGAGCAGCACCGGGCGCGCGAACAGCGCCAGGCCGGCCGTGACGATCACCAGGAACCAGGCGATCAGCGTCGCGCGCAGCCCGAAGCGTCCGAGCCGACGATTGCCCGCGAGGATCTGCGCCGAACCGGGCACGAGGAGATTGAGCGCGACGAGCCACCAGCCGCGCTTCGTCATCTGCCCAGGGTCGGAGGAGTCCGGATGCCGCAGCGGCCGGTTCTCGATCAGCGGGCGCCCTGTCGCGCGCGGTGGCGCAAGGGTCACAGCGAGCCCTTCAGCCGTTCGTTCTTCTCCTCGACCTGCGCCTCGAGGTCGCGCGCGTACGCCTCCACCCGGTCGGCGAGGTCGGCGTCGGCGGTACCGAGGATCCGTGCGGCGAGGAGCCCGGCGTTGCGCGCGCCCCCGATCGAGACGGTCGCGACGGGGATGCCGGCCGGCATCTGCACGATCGAGAGCAGCGAGTCCATGCCGTCCAGATACGCGAGCGGCACCGGCACGCCCACGACCGGGAGCGCCGTCATCGAGGCGACCATACCCGGCAGATGGGCCGCTCCTCCGGCGCCGGCGATGATCACGCGGATGCCGCGGGAACGTGCCTCGCGCGCGTAGGACATCAGCTTGTCCGGCGTGCGGTGCGCCGAGACGACCTCGACCTCGTGCGGGATCCCGAAGTCCGTGAGCGCCTGCGAGGCGTCGCTCATGACACGCCAGTCGGAGTCGGATCCCATGATCACGCCGACCAGCGGCGCGGCGGAGGAGTGCAGTGGCTCGGTCACCAGATCAGGCTACGGTCTGCTGCTGTGAGAAGCCCTGAACGGCACACCTCTTGCCCGGTCTTGCGGGACGGTCAGTCGAAGTGCGCGGCTGCCGCCCTGGCGACGTACACCGCGTCGTCGAGGTCATCACCAGAGACGTTCACGTGCCCGACCTTGCGACCCGGACGCGGAGCCTTGCCGTAGGTGTGGATCTTCGCCGTGGGGTGCTCGGCCATCGCCGCGTCGAATCGCGCCTCGAGAGTGCCTTCGGTCGGACCGCCGAGGATGTTCACCATCACCGACCACGCCGCGCGCGGCGCCGTGCTCCCCAGCGGGAGATCGGCCACGGCGCGCAGGTGCTGCTCGAACTGCCCGGTCACCGCTCCGTCCTGACCCCAGTGCCCGCTGTTGTGCGGACGCATCGCCAGCTCGTTGACGAGGATGCGCTCGTCGTCGGTCTCGAAGAGCTCGACGGCGAGCATGCCCGTCACCCCGAGACCTTCGGCGATCGTGCGTCCGATCTCCTCCGCGACCCGGGACAGCCGTTCGGTCGCCGCCGGCGCGGGCGCGATGACCTCGGCGCAGACGCCACCGCGCTGCACGGTCTCGACGACCGGGTAGGCGACGATCTGACCGGAGGGCCGACGCGCGACCTGCTGTGCGAGCTCTCGGACGAACGGCACGAGCTCCTCGACCAGCAGCGCATCGCCGTCGGCGACCGCCTCGAACCAGTCCTGGGCTTCATCGGCGGCGCGGACGACCCGCACACCCTTGCCGTCGTATCCTCCGCGCGGCGTCTTCACGACGCCCCGGCCGTCGTGGCCGTCGAGGAAGGCCTGGAGCTCATCCACGCTGCGCACGGCCGCCCACTCCGGCTGCGGGATGCCGAGCTCGGTCAGGCGCGCGCGCATCACCAGCTTGTCCTGGGCGAACTGGAGGGCGTCCGGACCCGGGTGCACGACGACGCCCTCGGCGACGAGTGCCCGCAGCACCTCCTGGGGAACATGCTCATGGTCGAAGGTGATCACGTCGACGTCGGCCGCGAACGCGCGCACGGCGTCGATGTCCCGGTAATCGCCCACGGCGGTCGCCGCGAGCCGGGCGGACATGCCGTCGCCCTCCGCGAGCACCCGCAGGTCGAGTCCGAGCTCGACCGCCGGAGCGATCATCATCCGGGCCAGCTGTCCTCCGCCGATCACGCCCACACGCAGCGTCATGTGCCGCCTCCATTCGTCTCGACCATTCTCGCGCACGCAGGCGACGATGTCCGACACGGTTGCCGCGGCGCTCGGGCGGCGCCGTGCGCCGCGGGAGTCAGATGTCGTCGAGGTTGTCGGTGCTGCCCTGCGCGTCTCGATGCGCGAGGATCTGGCCGACCTCGATCTGGTCGGCGAGCGTCTCATGGACGAGCGTGACGTTGGGCACATTGGCCAGGCGCAGCGGTTCGTCGACACCGTTCGAGAGGGTGATCGTGCCCGTTCCCCACAGACGCTGCAGCGGCCCGCGACGTACGGCTATCGTGTAGCCCCTCGCGTGCGACATCTCGCGCCGACGACGCGCCCCGATGCCCTGATGCGCGATGACCCTCCGGGTGGTCACGGTCGTGCTCTGCGAGTACCAGACGATGAACGGCACCACCACGACGAGCAGGACGACGAGACCGGCCGCCGACAGCAGCATCCAGTTCTCGAGGCCCGCGGGCAGATTGTCGTAGAAGTAGGCCGTCGCCCCGAAGACGCCGATCAGGACCAGCGCCGACCAGAACAGTCGACGGGCGTGGCTCCGCAGCCGCGCGATGAGCAGCTCTTCGGTCGGCACGCCGGGCGGCGGCATCACCGGCCGGCCTCCGAGCGTCACGGGCTGAGTCACCCCACCATTGTGCCCGTGATCTGCGACAAAGCGGACTGCGCGGCGGCGTGTCAGATCAGGCGGGCCGCACGTGCACGACATCGCCCGCCGAGACGGCGTGCGCGGAGCCGTCCGCCGACACCAGGAGACGGCCCTGAGGGTCGAGCGCCGTGGCGCGGCCCTCGAGCAGGACACCGCCGGGCAGCGAGACGCGGACGACGAGACCCAGGGTCGCGCATCGGGCCGTGACGGCAGCGTGCAACCCGCTCGCGACCGCGTCATCGGCCGCGGCGAGCGCGGCGACGGTGGAGGACAGCGCCCGCAGGTAGTCCGCCAGCAGCCGGTCCTCGTCGACCTCGACGCCGAGCACCGCGAACGAGGTCGCCGTCGGCACGGGGAGCTGCTCCGCAGTCATGGCCGTGTTGACACCGGAGCCGACGATGACGGCATCCGTCGTCGCCTCGGCGAGGATCCCGCAGATCTTGCGCCCGTCGACCAGGACGTCGTTCGGCCACTTCACCGCGACGTCTCGCCCCGGGAGCTGGGCGGCCACCGCCTCTGTCATCGCCAGGCCTGCGGCTAGAGGGATCCAGCCGCGTGCGGCGGGGTCGTCCGGCAGGGTGCGCAGCAGCACGGAGATCGCGAGCGATGCGCCGTCGGGAGCCACCCAGGTGCGGTCGAGACGCCCGCGCCCCGCGGTCTGGTTCCTCGTGATCAGGGCGGAGAGGTGCGGCCAGCCCTCGACATCGTCGGCCCGCTCGCGGAGATCGGCGTTCGTCGAGCCCGTGCGCGGGAGGACCTCCAGGCGCGCCGCGACACCATGGGAGCGCGGGAGGTCACCGCTCATGTGTCTTCCTCGTCGGCCTCTTCGTCATCGTCGTCCTCGTCCTCGCGGATCGCGCCGATGTCGTTCGCGTGCCACTGCTCCCACTCGTGCATGAGCCGCTCGACGGCTGCGTGGAACTTCTCGGTGGCGACGCCCGGAGTCGTGTCGCCGAAATAGTGCTGCACCCACATCCGGAGCCGGGCGACGGCCGCCTCATCCGCACGGACGCGCTCGACCTCGGAGACGATGCGAGACGCGTCGTCGACCGTCAGCCACTCGCAGTCCGCGAGGTAGCCGGTGGAGTCGATCGCGGCGCGCTCGTCTGCGGGGCGCGTGATCATGAGGGGCTTGCCAGCGGCGAGACGGTCGTAGACCATCGCCGAGATGTCGACGACGGCGACATCGGCGGCCGAGAGCTGCCAGCCGAGTTCCGGTCCGTCGTCGTAGACGTGCTGCGCGCTGCGGTCCGCGGCATTGGCCGCGTTGATCGCCGCGATGATCCTGCGGTGGGCGGCCCCGTACGCCTCATCCACGACCCCGCTGCGGGGATGCGGTCGGTAGATGACCCGATGCCGGCCGGTCGCCAGGAGCTGTTTCACGAGCGTCTCGCCGTGCGTCGCGATCGAACCGTAGTGAGCGCTGGGACGGTCCCCCTCCCAGGTCGGCGCGTACAGCACCACGGTGCGCTCATCCGGCGTGTAGGGCAGCGTCCCCGAATAGTGATCCGCCTGCGGTCGACCGATGTCCATCGTTCGACGGTCGACGTCGTAGTCCCACAGCGTGCGCGAGAGACGATCCCGCGCCGCCTGACCCGCGACGAAGGCGTAGTCGTAGGCCTTGTACTGATTCGTGGTCATGTACATCTTGTCGGACTCGCCGTGGTTGATGAACACGTGCCAGCGGCGTCCGTAGCGGAACATCTGGAAATTGCGGGTGTTCTGATTGACGTACAGCACGACCCGGATGTCCTGATGGGCGATGAACCGCTCGAGGTCGCGGACCTTCGGCACGAAGGCGACCGGCGGTCCGTCCTCGTCGAGCAGCTTCTCGGCGCCCGTCGCCGACCGGGAGAGCACGACGACCGGCCAGCGCTTCGCGAGCTCCGCGAGCGGACGGTACCACTGGCGCATCTGGTACATGTTCACCGCGCCGTCGGCGAAGTACACCGCGACCTGGAAGTGATCGAGCGGATGCGGTTCGCGCTCGGCGAGGCGCCGCCGCACCCGCTGCACGGCGCTGCGAGACGCGAGCGCGCGCGTGAGGAGACGGTACGCCTTCTTGGCGTCAGACAATGCACCCATCCCTCCAGAATAGTTCGTTCCGCGCTCTCGCCCCGCGGACGGATCAGGGAACGCCCGATGTCGTCGTGCCATGATCGTCATGTGCCAGCCAACGAATCCGTCACGCCCGACACCGGGGTGTCCTTCGTGATGCCGGTGCTCAACGAGCGGGCGTACCTCGAGCACGCCGTCGCCTCCGTGCTCGCCCAGGACGTCGACGGACCCGCCGAGCTCGTCCTCGCGCTCGGCCCCTCGACCGACGGGACCACCGAGCTGGCCGAGCGGCTGGCTGCGGCCGACGACCGCATCCGGCTGGTCCGGAACCCGGCCGCGCACATCCCGGTGGGGTTGAACGCCGCGATCGGCGCGAGCCGGTACGCGACGATCGTCCGCGTGGATGCCCACTCCGAGCTGTCCCCCGGCTACGCGGCCCGCGCCCTGGAGACGCTCGAGCGTACACAGTCGGCCAACGTCGGCGGCGTCATGCACGCCGAGGGCCGCACGCCCTTCCAGAAGGCGGTCGCGCGCCTCTACAACTCCCCCGTCGGTCTGGGCGGCGGCGCGTACCACGGCCGCACGCACGAGGGCGAGGCCGAATCGGCGTACCTCGGCGTCATGCGCCGCGAGGTGCTCGACGAGGTGGGACTGTTCGACGAGACGATCCGCCGTGGCGAGGACTGGGAGCTCAACCTCCGCATCCGCCAGGCCGGACACCGCGTCTGGTTCGACCCGACCCTGTCCGTGACGTACTGGCCACGGGAGAGCTGGCTCCGCCTCGCGCGTCAGTTCCGCGCGACCGGCGCCTGGCGCGGCGAGCTCGTGCGCCGATTCGGCCGCCGCAACGGCATCCGCTACTTCGCTCCGCCCGCCCTCGTCCTCGTGGTCGCCCTCGCCGTCATCGTCGGTGCGCTGCAGCTCACCGGCGTGCTGACGGGCGTCGCGTCCCTGATCGCGGCGATCGTGGCCTACGTCCCGCTCGCGCTGTATCTGCTCCTCGTGCTCGCCGTCGCCCTGGCTCCGGGGGGAGGCGGGCTGCGTCAGAAGCTGTGGACCCTGCTCGTGCTGCCGACGATGCACCTGTCCTGGGGTATCGGGTTCCTCGGGGGCGTGCTGCGTGGAGCGCGCGACACGGTCGACGCGTCGCGTCTCGGCACGCAGAACACGCCGCTGCCCTGACGCGGGCCCTTCGGATCAGCGGCTGACGAACCCGAGGTCGAGAATCCGGTCCACCACGCGCTCGGCTGCGTGCCCGTCGTCCCGCCTGTTGAACTGCGCGCGCCACGCGGCGTACCTGCTCGCGTAGGCGGATTCCTGGCCGGGGTCGCCCAGCGCCGCGGCGAGCTCGTCTTGCGTGCGCACGAGGGGGCCGGGCGCGCGCTCGGCGAGGTCGAAGTAGAAGCCGCGCAGCTGCCCGCGGTAGTGATCCATGTCGGGAACGAGGAAGTACATCGGCTTGCCGGTGACGCTGAAGTCGAACATCACCGAGGAGTAGTCGGTGATGAGCGCGTCGGCGGCGAGGAGCAGCTGAGCCGTCTCGGGATAGCCGGTCACGTCGATGACCCTGGCGCCGGAACGGTCGCGCCCCTGCTGAAGCGTGCGGGTGTGTCCGCGGACGAGCACCACGGCGTCGGCCTGCCGGGCGAGCAGCTCCGGGTCGATGAAGTCGACCATCTCGCTGCGATCGTCACGCCAGGTCGGTGCGTACAGGAGCACACGCTCCCCCTCGCCGATCCCCAGAGCCGCACGGACCGCGGCCGGATCCCCGGTGGTGAGCGCGTCGTTGCGCGGGTAGCCCTCGACCCAGATCGGCCTTCCGAAGAACGCATATGCCTTGCGGAGAATGCGCTCGGAGTAGGTGTTCTGCGCGAGCAGCACATCCCATCGTCGCGATTCCTTCACGACCGCCGCCATGCGACGAGGGTCGAACCCGGGACGATGCAGGGCGAGTCGCTTGAGCGGCGTGCCGTGCCAGGTCTGCAGCACCTTCTGCCCCGGCTTGCGCTCGAACCGGCGGCGCAGCCAGTCGTTCACCACCAGCAGTCGGGCGGCACCGCGGGCATGCCACCACTCCGGACTGCCTTCGACGACGGCGATCGCCCCCTCCGGCACCGCGACCGAGAGGTCGACCACGCTCCAGTAGCGCCGCAGATCCGGCACTCGGGACGCGAGCTCCCGATCGATCGCCTGCGGGTTGCAGCCGACGCTGCGGCCGTAGAAGCTCTCGAAGAACACGGCGTTCTCGGTGCCGCCGGTCTGGGCCACGTAGCGTCCCTCCAGCGTCGACTGCCCCTCGACCGTCTCGTAGACGGGATCGATCGGTGCGGCGATGCGCACAGCGCCGCCGTCGACAGCGACGCGGACACCGGTCATCACGGTCGGCGCGATCCGCAGGTCGTCGAGATCCGTGTCGGCGATGCGCAGCTCGTATTCGCCGGACGGCAGCGGCAGAGCCGGCCCGCCCCAGCGCGAAGCCTGCAGCGGGAACACGGCCTTCCAGGTCTTGCCCCCGCCGGTGATGCGCGCATCGACACGTGCCCGCGGTCCGGAGAGCTGCGCTGTCGCCGGTCGCTGACCGGTCCCTGCGATGATCAGCGCTTCGGCCGCTTCATCGATCCGGGCCGTTGTCATGCTGCTCCCTTCGGTGCGGGGATCCCCCGCGCGCGGATTGCCTGGTACACCCGATCGGTGTTGCGCCCGTCTCGGAATGCATGCATCTCCGCGCTGAGCGTAGCGGAACGCGCCGACGCCTCGTCGTAGGCGGCGTCGTCGGCGAGAAGGCGCCGGAGCTGCCCGAGGAGTGCGTCCCAGTCGGCCGCGGGGTCTGCGCCCGCGACGTCCTCGTATCGGCCGTAGAAGCCCCGTGTGCGCGCGTACTCGGTCGCGTCCGGGGCCAGATACAGCACCGGTGTCGCGAGCAGCCCCACGTCGTACGCGAGCGAGGAGTAGTCGGTGATCAGCACGTCGACCGCGGCGAGCGCGGGCGTGACGTCGGCGAGCACCGACGAGCCCAGCATCCGCACCCTCCTGCTGGGCAGCGGCGGGGCATAGCCCCCCTCGCCGAGAGGATGCGATCGCACGAGCAGGATCGCGTCCTCGTCTTCGAGCACACGGATGATCCGCACCCACTCCGCCGCGGAGGGCACCGCGGGGTCCGCCGCGCCGTCGCGCCAGGTCGGAGCGTAGAGGATCACGCGCGCGGCCTCCGGCAGAGGACCGACGGCGCGATCCAGCAGAGCGGAGGCCGCCGCCCGGCGCTCGTCGACCGATCCGGCGGAGAGCACGTCGACGCGCGGCTCACCCGTCACGACGACCCGGTCGTCGCCCAGTCCGAACGCGGATTCCAGACGACCGCGAGAGCGATGCGAGGCGGCGGGCAGCACTCGGATGCGCTGGGCGGCTCCGCGGTACAGCAGCCCGACGGCCCGGCGCAGCAGCGGCGCGCCCGGCACGTTCGGGACCTGCGTCGTGGCCGGCGAATCGAGGCCGATGCGCTTCAGCGGGATGCCGTGCCAGAGCTGCACGACGAAGGCCCCGCCGTTCGCGTAGCGGTTGACGTCGCCGAGGCCGTGCGTGACGACGAGCACGCCGGCCCTGGCCGTCGCCCACCAGCCCCGCAGACCGCTCTTGCGCACGGTGCGGAGGCCGAGCGCGGCGGCATCCCGATCCTCGCGATCCGATGACGTGAGCCACAGCGTGTCGTATCCCGCCTCCGACGCGTGCCGCTGCAGAGCCAGCGCGCCGTCGCCGATCCCGGCGCCGCAGCCGAACACCCAGCGTCGACCGCGCGGGACGAGGAACGTACCCATGCGTCCTGCGGCATAGAGCGGGATCCGGAGCAGCTTGGCCGCATTGCCGGTGCCGAAGGAGAAGGACGCCACCCCGCGAGCCTATCGCGGGGTGGCGTCCTTCTCGGCGAACTCCGGATCAGCCGGCGAGCTCGCCGAGTGTCACCTCGAGCTCGTACTCCTTGCCGCCGCGGACGTAGGTCACCTTGGCATCGCTGCCCGCGGCCGCCGCACGCACCTGCGCCGTGAGATCGCTGGCGCTGCTGATCGGGACCCCGTTGAACGCCGTGACGACGTCTTCGGCCTTGAGCCCGGCCGCGGCCGCCGCTCCACCGTCGGTGACCTCGGCGATGTACGCTCCCGCGACGTTCGCGCCCTCGACGCTCGCCGCGTCGCGGACCGAGGCGCCGAGCAGGCCGTGCGTGGCGGCGCCGTCGGCGATGATCTCCTCGGAGACGCGCTGCGCGATGTTCGCGGGGATCGCGAAGCCGATGCCGATCGAGCCCGACTCCTCGGACCCGCCCGAGCTCGCGATCGCCACGTTGATGCCGATCAGCTCTCCCTTGCTGTTCACGAGAGCGCCGCCGGAGTTTCCGTGGTTGATCGCGGCATCCGTCTGGATCACGGCGATCGAGATCGACTCGGTCGGCTGCTGTCCGGTGTTGCCCGGCAGATCGAACTGGAACGGACCCTGTCCTTCGCCCTCTTCCGGCGCCTGCTCCTCCGGGGCGTCCTCGGACGACGAGTCGGGCAGCGCGGACGACGCGATCTGGATGCTGCGGTTGAGCGCGCTCACGATACCCGTGGTGACGGAGTTCGCGAGACCGAGCGGAGCGCCGAGCGCGACGGCGGTGTCACCGACGTTGAGCTTCGACGAGTCGGCGAACTCGATGGGCGTGAGGCCCTTCGCGTCCGTCAGCTTGATCACGGCGAGGTCGTAGATCGGGTCGGTGCCGACGACGGTGGCGTCGAAGATGCGGCCGTCGGATGTCGTCACGCGGATGCTGGGGTCGGCCACGGCTCCGCCGAGGGTCACGACGTGCGTGTTCGTCAGGACGTAGCCGTCCTCGCTGATGATCACGCCCGAGCCGCTGCCGGCCTCCTGGGATCCCGCGACCTCGATCGTGACGACCGAGGGAAGAGCGGCGGTCGCGACCGCGGTGGTCTCGTTGACCGATCCGGGGTTGTTGACGGTGACGGTCTGCGGTCCGCCGGCGGTGCCGCCGGTCGGCTGGTCCTGCAGACCGCTCAGCAGCGCGCCGCCGCCGAAACCGGCGACGCCGCCGACGAGGGCCGCGGCCACGATGAACGCCGCGAACTTCGCGCCGCCCCGCGACTTGGGTTCCTTGGTCTTGACCCCGTCGGCCGGCGGTTCGCCGAACCCGAGGGGCGCGGTGCCGTCGAGCGGCTGCGTCGGCTGCGTGTGCGCGGTCGCGGTGGGGATGCCGAAGGCGGCTCCCGGAGCCGAGGCTGTCGCCTGCTGCGCCGTGTGCGGCGCGGCGAAGGGCTGCGGCGCTGCGGGGGCCGTCGGGGCGGAAGCCGGCGCGGCGACGGCGGCCGCGGCGGGCGCCTGCGACGTGAAGGTCGACGGCACCTCGTGTCCCTGGGCCGACGCGGCCGTGGTCTCGGCGGCGGGCGCGGGCTGAGCGGCGGCCTCTGCTGCCTCGGTGGACGGCACGGCGTCGTGCGACGCGGGTGCCGACTGGTTCTGGGTCTCGTCTTCGTTCATGGTGTGCTCCTTCATCGACGCCCCTTCAGACTGCCGCCTGTATCTGTGCGTTTCGTATGGCGAAGATGAGTTTCAGCTATGGCCTTAGCCTGTTCTTCATGAGTGTCATTCCCGGCGCATGGCGGCGCACGGCGGCCGGTGCAGGTCTGCTCGCCGCAGACGGAACCGTCGCACCTACGATCTTCGCAGAGATGTCAGCGGCTGCGGCCAGAACGGGGGCGATCAATCTCGGTCAGGGCTTCCCCGATGAGGACGGGCCCGCCGAGGTGCTGGAGGCCGCGCGCGCCGCGATCTCCGCGGGCGCGAACCAGTATCCGCCCGGTCGCGGCAACCCGGACCTGCTCGCCGCGATCAGCGAGCACCAGCATCGCTTCTACGGCATCGACGTCGACCCGGCGTCCGAGGTCATCGTCACCGCGGGTGCGACAGAGGCCCTCACAGCCAGTCTGCTCGCGCTGATCGACGGCCCCGACGACGAGGTCGTGGTCTTCGAGCCGTACTACGACTCCTACGCGGCGGCCGTGGCCCTCGCCGGCGCCCGCCTGCGCACCGTGCCGCTGCGCGCCCCCGACTTCCAGCCCGATCTCGATCTGCTGGCCGCCACGGTGACCGATCGCACCCGCATCATCCTCGTGAACGATCCGCACAACCCGACCGGAGCCGTGTTCGGCGCGGAGGTGCTCGCCGAGGTCGTCCGTCTCGCCCAGCAGCACGACGCGATCATCATCACGGACGAGGTCTACGAGCACCTCTCGTTCCACACGCCGCACACGCCGATCGCCACGCTGCCGGGCGCGGCCGAACGCACTCTCACGATCTCCTCCGCGGGGAAGACCTTCTCCGCCACCGGGTGGAAGATCGGCTGGGTGCACGGCCCGGCCGATCTGATCACGGCTGTGCTCACGGTCAAGCAGTACCTCACGTACGTCAACGGCTCGCCGTTCCAGCCGGCCATCGCCGTGGGCCTGCGTCTCGACGACGCCACCTTCACCCGGGCCGCCGCGACGCTCGCGCACAAGCACGGGATCCTCGGCGACGGCCTGCGTGCCGCCGGGTTCACCGTGCACGCGCCGCAGGGCGGCTACTTCACCGTCGCTGACGCCACCGCTCTCGGCGGAGAGGATGCCGCGGCGTTCTGCCGCGCGCTGCCCGAGCGCGCCGGTGTCGTCGCGATCCCCCTGACGGCGTTCGTGTCGGCGGACCGGCGCAGCGAGTACGGCGGGCTGGTGCGTTTCGCCGCCTGCAAGCGCGTCGAGGTCCTGGAGGAGGCCGCCGCGCGCCTCGCCGCCTCGGCGCTCTGAGGCGGTGCTGCTCCGCGTCAGCGGGGAACCACCGCGTACCGCCGCACCCGCAGGGACGGGTTGACGGCGCGGACGCGGTCGATCGCCGACCGCTCGAGAGCCGCGACCGCGATGCCCTCGGCGGTGCCGACGCCGGCGAGGACGACGCCCTGCGGATCGACGATCTGCGAGTGCCCGACGCCGATCGGCGTGGGGTGGTCGGCGGCGACCACGTAGACCGTGTTCTCGATCGCCCGCGCGGCGAGCAGGGTCGTCCAGTGGTGCTCCTTGAGCGGCCCCCGCACCCATTCGGCCGGCACCACGAGAACATCGGCGTCCGCGTCGACGAGCGTGCGCGCCAGCTCGGGGAAGCGCAGGTCGTAGCAGGTCATCAGCCCGAAGCGCAGGCCACCGAGCACGAACGTGGCCGGCTCCCCCGGGTCACCCGGTTCGACCCAATCGGACTCCGTCTGCCCGAAGGCGTCATAGAGGTGCTGCTTGCGGTAGACCGCGAGGATGCCGTCGCCGCGCACCGCCACGACCGTGTTGCGCACCCGCTCGCCGTCCGCAGCACGCTCCGCGAGGCCCGCGACGATCACGACCGCGTAGTCGGCAGCCAGAGACGTGAGGGTCGCGACGAACTCGCCGTCCAGCTCCTCGGCGTTCGCGGCGAGGGTCGCATCCATCGGATCGACGAAGTAGCTCGAGTACTCGGGGAACACGATCAGCTTCGCACCGCGCGCCGCCGCATCCGCCGTCAGCGCGGCGATCCGCTCGCGGTTGTCGGAACGGGACGCCGTCGGCGCGAACTGGCACACGGCGACGGATACGGCTGCGGTCTCGGACATGACCTCATCCTCTCGCATCCGTGCGCACCCGGCCTCGATTCGCCGACCTCTCGAATCCGTGATAAGTTACTTCTTGTGCCGCGGGGTGGAGCAGTTCGGTAGCTCGCCGGGCTCATAACCCGGAGGTCGCAGGTTCAAATCCTGTCCCCGCAACGAGAATGCGACACAAGAAAGGCCCCTGATCAGGAGAAATCCGGATCAGGGGCCTTTCGCTTGCCCGGCGGAAATCCGCAGGACCGCTGTCAGCCGCGTTCCGCACCGAAGCTGACCGAGCGTACGCCCATCGCCTCGGCCTCTTCCGTGGCGAGTCGACGTTCCGCGCCGAGATCGAGTCCGCGCGCGAGAAGCACGTACGCGACAGCGGATGCTGCGAGCCCGACGAACAGCGCGATGTCGATGCCGCCCATCGCCGCGGCGATCGGACCCGTGAACCACGTCGTCACGACGAACGGGATCATCCCGGCGATGCCGATGACGTAGGCGGTGATCCCGCGCCATCCCCAGGAGCCGTAGATGCCGTTCGGACGGAACATCTCGGCGACCGCGTAGCGCCCGCGCCGCACGACGTAGTAGTCGACGAGGTTCACCGACGTCCACGGCACGAGCACGTAGAGCAGCACCACGAGGAAGCTCCCGAACGAGTCGAGGAACTCCCCCGTCGAGAACGCCGCTCCCAGCAGACCGCCGAGTCCGATGATGCTGCAGGCGACGATGCGGGCGAACCGCGTCGGTCGCACGGAGCGGAAGGAGTCGGCGACCGTGATCAGCTCGATGCTCGCGGCGTAGATGTTGATCGTGATGACCGTGATCAGGGCCGGCAGCGCCGACCAGAGCAGCACCGCCCCCGCGCCGGGCACGATCGCGTCGGCCGCCGCGGTGATCGCCTGCACAGGGTCGGCATCCGCGAAGAGGGAGGCGACGAACGCCCCGAGGATCATGAGCCACCCCGCGCCGACGATCACCCCGGAGGAGGTGTAGAACAGCGCCTTGCGCGGACTCGTCTGCGGCGGCAGATACCGCGAGTAGTCGGACACGTACGGCGCCCAGCCCAGCGCGTAGGCCGCGGCGGCCGCGAACTGCACGAGGAACGCCGGACCGTCGAACGCCCCCAGCGAGAAGTCTGCCGCGGGGAGCGGAAGAGCGAAGAGCGCCACGACGCTGAACACGCCGAAGGTCGCGAGGAACAGCCAGGTGAGCCACTTCTGCACGCGGTGGATCCAGTGGTACCCGACGATCGCCAGCGTGAGCGCGAGCGCTGTGATGAGCACGTACCAGCCGGCGCCGGCGTCGACTCCGGTCGTCGCGGTGAGCACCTGCCCGGCGAGCAGCTGGTTGAAGATGTTGAATCCGACGATGCTGGCGACGACCACGAGGCACACGATGGCGACACCGCGGTAGCCGAACTGCGCCCGCGACTGGATCATCTGCGGCAGACCCAGCTGCGGTCCCTGCGCGGAGTGGAACGAGGTGAACACGGTGCCGACGCACACGCCGAGGACGATCGCGAGCAGCGACACCAGGAAGTTCGCGCCCATCGCGACCCCGACCATGCCCGTCGCGAGCGTGGTGAGGTTGGCGTTGGACATGAACCACAGCGGGAACAGGCTCGACGGCTCACCGGTGCGCTCGGAGAGCGGCACCCAGTCGATGGACTTGACCTCGATCCCCGTCGCCCTCGGTGCTGCCACCTCGGTCTGCACGGCGCCGGGCTCCGGAATATCGCGCTGGGGCTCGTTCATGGTGCAACAGTAGGTCGCCGCCCGATCTCGTCCCATCCCCGGAATCCGATGGGGCCCATAGGGTTCGCCGATACGCGAATCGGGCGCCCCCGAAGGGACGCCCGATGCGCTTCAGCTGCGCGAGGTCACTGACCCGCGGCACCGTCCAGCTCGAGGAGCTTCTGGACCGCTGCCGTCAGGCGCTTGTCGGCGGCCGCGAAGGCTTCGAGGTCTCCTGCCTTCAGCGCTGCCTCGCGGTCGAGCAGCGCCTGCTGGGCCGCCGCGAGGGCCGCGGCCTCATCGCCCGTGGGCTCTGCGGGTTCGGTCGGCTCGGTCGGCGTCTCGCCGGTGCTCGGATCGTCCTCACCCGGTTCCGTCGGCTCGACGGTGTCGTCACCGCCGGTCGCACCCGAGTCGCCCCCGAAGAGCGTGTCGAGCGCCTCCGTGAGCGTGTTCTCGAAGGCCACCCGATCGCCGAAGGCGACGAGCACCTTCTGCAGCCTCGGGAGCTGCGTGCCCTCGGAGGACTGCACGTACACGGGCTGAACGTAGAGCAGACCGCCACCCACCGGAAGCGTGAGCAGGTTGCCGTAGATCACCTCGGACTCGCCCTGTTGCAGCAGGTTCAGCTGCGGCACGACGGCGGTGTCCGAGTTGTAGGTGTTCTGCACCTGGCCGGGACCGGGCACCGTGGTGTCCGTGTCGATCTCGAGCATCCGGAGCTGGCCGTAGCCCTCGCCCTTCACTCCGGCCTCCGACCCGGCATCCGAGTCCACCGCGAGGTAGCCCATCAGCACGTCTCGGCTGCCGCCCGCTCCCTGGGAGACGGGGATGAAGGTGGAGAACATCGAGAAGCGCGGCGAATCCTGCCCCGGCATCTGCATCGTCAGGTAGTACGGCGGCTGCAGCATCGCGTCGCTGCGGGGGTCGTTCGGCGTCTGCCAGCGGTTGTCCTGCTGTGCGAACGATCCGGCCGTGTCGACGTGGTAGATCCCCAGCACGTCGCGCTGCACCTTGAACAGGTCGGTCGGGTAGCGCACGTGGCTCATGAGCTCGCCGGACATCTCGCTGATCGGCTTGACCGTCGACGGGTAGACCTTCTGCCAGGTCTCCAGCACCGGGTCCTCCTCGTCCCACGCGTAGAGCGTGACCGAGCCGTCGTAGGCGTCGACCGTGGCCTTCACGGAGTTGCGGATGTAGTTGATGTCGTCGATCGCGAGCGTGGGCGACGGGACGTTGGAGTCGGCGATCGCGTCCGACAGGCTGACGCCGGTCGAGTACGGGTACGTCGAGCTGGTGGTGTAGCCGTCGACGATCCAGACGATGCGGCCGTCGACGACGCTCGGGTACGGGTCGCTGTCGAGCTCGAGGTACGGGGCGACCTTCTGCACGCGCGTCTTCGGATCGCGGTCGTAGAGGATCTGGGAATCCTCGTTCACGAGGTTCGAGAACAGGATCTGCTCGGACTGGAACTTCAGCGCGTACAGCAGCTTCGTGAACGTGTTGCCGACGGCGGGGCCGCCCTCGCCCTCGAACGTCGTCTTCGTCTCACTGGACCCGTCCTTGCCGCGCGGGTAGTCGATCTCCGCCGGCTCCGAGCCCTCGGGGGCGCCGACGATCGAGTACTCCGGGGAGTTCTCGCCGAAGTAGACGCGCGGTTCGAAGTTCTCGCGGTCGGTGAGGAACCCGGACGACGGGATGCCGCGCTCGAGGAACACCGGCTCGCCGTCGCTGGTGCGCTGGTTGCCGGCGGCAGCGACGAGGCCGTAGCCGTGCGTGTAGACCGCGACGCGGTTGTTCCAGTTGTCGCCGTCGCCGAGACCCGACATGTCGAGGTCTCGCACGGAGACGACCGTGTCCTGCATCACGCCGTCGATCTCGTACCGGTCGACGTCCATCGTCGTCTGGAACTGGTAGTACCCGCGGTACTGCTCGAGCTGGCGCACGGTCGGCGGGATGACCTTCGGGTCCATGATGCGGATCGACGCCGTGGTCTCGGCGTCCTCACGCAGCTGGCCCGCAGCGGCATCCGTCTCGGCCTCGAAGGCCGTGGTCTCGAGGTCGGCGATGCCGTAGGCCTCTTTCGTGCCGTCGATGTTCCGCTGGTAGTACTCGGCCTGGTAGGCGTTCTGGTTCGGCTTCACCTGGAAGGTGGTGACGATCCACGGGTATCCGACCCCGACGACGAGCGACGTGACGATCAGCAGCGCGGTCGCCGCGAGCGGGAAGCGCCAGCGGCCGATGACCGCGGTGACGAAGAAGAGCACGGCGACCACGGCGGCGACGACCGAGAGGATCGCCAGACCGGGGATGGTCGCGTTGACACCCGTGTACGCCGCACCGGTGATGCGGTCGTCCGGAGCGGTCAGGGTCTTGTACTGGTCGAGCCAGAAGCTCGCCGCCTGAACCAGAAGGTAGAGACCGGCGATCACCGCGAGCTGGATGCGCGCGGGCTTCGAGATGCGCAGCTCGCCCTGGCCGACGCGCACCGAGCCGTAGAGGTACGACACGAGAGCGGTGACGAGGAGCGAGAGCAGCAGCACGGCCGAGACGAACGCGAGCAGGATCGAGTAGAACGGCATCGCGAACATGTAGAAGCCGGTGTCGATGCCGAACTGCGGGTCGACCGTCGAGGTCGCCACGCCGTTGGCCCACAGCCAGACGGTCTTCCACTGTCCGGCGGCGGCGAAGCCGGCGAAGAGGCCGAAGAAGATCGGCATGCCCCACATCGCCAGGCGACGCAGCGGCTCGATGACCTCCTGGTAGCGGTCCAGCTGCGAGCTGAGCCGCACGTAGACCGGTCGCAGCCGGTAGGCCAGCTGGATCACGAGGAAGAGCGGCGCCGCCATGCCGAGGAAGCCGACCACGAACATCACGGCCGTGGCGATCCACTGCGTGGTGAGCACGCCGGTGAAGCCCACCTGGTCGAACCAGAGGTACTCCGTGTAGAGCGAGGCGAACACGAAGAACGCCGCGATCAGGGCGGCGATGATCACCAGGGAGATGCCGAGGATGCGTCGGGAGGTTCGAGGCGTGGCCGGATTCGGAGCAGTGGCTGAGTTCGAGGTCACCGTTCCATCCTAGGCGCGCCTCACTGTGCGGCGGCTGTCATCCCGGTCACGGCGAGGTCACGGCCGCTCCCCTGCTCACGAGCCGGCGAGCTCGCACGTGGGGAGAGAGGAGACGTCGCCGTCCGCCGCGATCACCTCGAGCGCGTCGAGCGACTCCTCGAGCGTCGCGGTGCGGATCACCTGCAGTCCGTCGGGCACATGCCCCACCACCTCGTCGCAGTTCGAGGCCGGCGCGAGGAAGAAGTCCGCTCCGGCGTCGCGCGCGCCGTAGAGCTTCTGACGGATGCCGCCGATCGGCCCGACCGTGCCCTCGGCATCGATCGTGCCGGTGCCGGCGATGTTGTGGCCGCCGTTCAGCTCGCCCTCGGTGAGCGTGTCGATGATGCCGAGTGCGAACATCATCCCCGCGCTGGGGCCGCCGACGTTGTCGAGCTGGAGCGTGACGTCGACCTCGAAGTCGTAGTCCGTGCGCAGCGTGATGCCGATGAGCCAGGTGGTCACGTCGTTCTCGGTGTGCTCCTCGGGAGTCACCTCGACGGTCTTCTCCTCGCCCGCGCGCAGGACGGTGAGGGCGACCGGGTCGCCGCCCGCCTTCTGGATCGCCTCGCGCAGCTGCGTGGCGGAGGTGACCGGCGTCCCGTCGATCGCGGTGATCACGTCTTCGCCCTCGAGCAGCCCGTCGGCCGGGGCGTCCGCCACGGCCTCCTGCACAACGACCTTCGCTCCCGTGTCGTAGCCGAGCTCGTTCAGGGCTGCGGCCGTCGCCTCGTGCTGGGAATCGACCATCAGCATCGCATTGCGCTCATCGCGCTGCTCGGTGGTGACGCCCTCAGGGAAGACCGAGTCGAGCGGCACGACCGCGCGGGACCAGTCCATCCAGGCGAGGGCGAGCTCGAACCAGCTCGGAGTGCGCTCGCGGTTGCCGACGACCTGCACGGTCGTGAGGTCGAGCGTGCCGCCCGTCTCGAACGTCTCGGCACCCTCGACGCTGATCAGCGGCACCTGCTCGCCGTCGGTCCCCGTCGCGGTGCCGAGCGTGTCGTAGACGGGACCGGGACGCTGAATCACGTACGGCGTCGGCAGGAAGGTCAGGACCACGAGGGCGATGAGCGCGACGATCAGCGCCCAGACACCGAGTCCGGGCTTTCCAGACCGCGTTCGATCCACAGCATTCCTCCGTCGTTCGCGAGCGGCGTACAGCGATCTGCTCGCTTCGGGGACGCGTGCAGAAACCTGTGACTAGCGTAGATGCCACGGCTATAGGCGTGCTGAGAGGGCGAACGACATGGCAGACAACGACCCGACTCCCGAGGACTTCCAGGAGTTCCTCCGAAAGATGCTCTCGAACCAGGGCGGCGGGGACATCGACCCCGAGGCCCTGCGGGATGCCATGCAGGGCATGGAGGGCTTCCAGTTCGACCCCGCGATGATGCAGACGATCATGTCGCAGCTGCAGGGTGCGTTCGTCGGAGACCCGTGGGAGAACGCGCAGCGCCAGGCCCTGCACATCGCGAATCGCGACGGCCAGGGGGTGACCGACGGCTCGCGCAGCTCGCTGGTCGACTCGTTCACGCTCGCGAACCTGTGGCTCGGCGAGGCGACGACGATCTCCGAACTGAGCGAGGCTCCCACCGCGATGACCCGCGGCGAGTGGGTCGAGAAGACCCTGCCCGTCTGGAAGGAGATCGCCGGGCCGGTGTCGACGAGCATCGCCGATGCGCTGACCTCCGCCCTCGACACCCAGGTGCCCGAGGAGATGCGCGGCGTCGTCCAGGGCGCGGGCAAGCTCATGCGCGGCCTCGGCGGCTCGGTGTTCGCCGCGCAGTTCGGCCAGGTCCTGGGCAATCTCTCGCTCGAGGTGGTGTCCGGCGGCGACGTCGGCATCCCGGTGCTCCCTGCCGGGACGGCCGCCGTCATCCCGCAGAACCTCACCGCGTTCGGCGAGGGACTGGAGATCCCCGAGGACCAGATCGCGCTGTACCTGGCGACGCGCGAGCTCGCCTATGCGCGCCTGTATCGGCACGCGAAGTGGCTGCACCTGCACGTGATGGCGCAGATCACCGACTTCGCACGCGGCGTGAGCGTCGACGTGGATGCGCTCGAAGACGTCGCCAGCCGCCTCGACCCCTCTGACCCGGAGGAGCTGCGGGCGGCGATCGAGGGCGGGGCGCTGCTCCCCGCGCAGACCGAGGCTCAGCGCGAGGCCCTGACGCGTCTCGAGAACCTCATCGCGACGATCGACGGCTGGGTGGACGTGGTCACCGCTCAGGCCACCGCGCGGCTCCCCGACGGGGCGCGCATCGCCGAGGCGGCCCGTCGTCGTCGCGCGGTCGGCGGCCCTGCCGAAGACGCCCTGGGCGCTCTCGTCGGGCTCAAGCTGCGTCCGCGGCGGATGCGCGAGGCCTCGGCCATGTGGCAGGCCGTGACGGATGCCGTCGGCATCGGCGCCCGCGATGCCCTGTGGGACTATCCCGACCTCATGCCGACCGCCGACGACATCGACGACCCGAGTGCACTGGTCGCCCGGCTGCAGGCCGCCGAGCGCGGTGAGCAGCCGGTCGCGGACGAGTTCGACGAGGCTCTCGCCCGTCTGCTCGACGGCGACGACTTCTCCGCCGAGGATCCGACGGACAATGCCGACGGGTCCGACGACCCGGACGGGGACGGCGCACCCGAGGGCGAACGACCGGTCTGAGGTCTCCGGGTGGAGCGGGCGATGCGCACCGCTCCTCCCCTGGCTCGGGAAGCACGGAAGTTCTCCACGGACCGGCCTTCTCCGCACCACGGCATCCTGGGCTTCACCAGAATCGGGGGATGCCGCTGACCCCGCCGACCCTCACCCGTCTGGATCCGAGCGCGCCGCTGCTCTGGCGGGATGAGCGGACGCTCCAGCTCGGCGTCGACGAGGGGCCGCGCATCGCGGTCGACGCACCGTGGGTGGAGCTGCTGCTGAGTCGCCTGCGCTCCGGCTTCCGCCGAGCCGCCTTCGACGTGATCGCGCACGGCGTGGGAGCCCCGCGACAGGACGCCCGGATGCTGCTGGCCAGGATCGAGCACCTGCTGATCGACGATCCGCCGACGGTTCGCCCCGCGTGGGTCAAAATCATCGGCGTCACCGACGGACGCGCCGCCCACCGCGCCAGAGAGGTGCTCGAGGACGAGGGGATCGCGCTGGTCGACCGCTCGGTCCGCGGTGCGGTCGGCGTGATCCTCGTGCAGGGCGCCGCCGCCGCCGTGCAGTTCGCGCGCTACCTGCGCGAGGACATCCCCCATCTCCCCGTCGCCTTCGAGCCGGGCCGGGTCTCGGCCGGTCCCCTGGTACTCCCCGGGGAGTCACCCTGTCTGGCCTGCCGAGACGCCGACGATGCGCGCCTCGACCCGGCGTGGCCGCTGCTGCATGCACAGATGATCGGCCGCGGTCCCGCTGTGCTGCGGGCGGCGCAGGTGGCGGAGGGAGCACTCGCGGCGGCGCGACTCCTCGCGGCGGGAGGCGGCGGCGAGATCGTGCGGGTCAGCGCGGACGGCTCGCGTGAGCATCGCGCGGTGACGTTTCACGAAGGATGCCGGTGCCGCGCGCCGTCGTCCCCATCTCCGCCAGGAACCGCGACGGTGCCCGCTCTCCTCGCCCTGCCGACCGCGACCACGAGATGTCCAGCGTCCGTGCGGCGCGCGTGACCCCCACATAGGCCAGTCGCCGCTCCTCATCGATGGCCTCGAAGCTCGATGCGTAGGAGATCGGCAGCGATCCCTCGGCCCACCCCGCGAGGTGCACGTGCGGCCACTCGAGGCCCTTCGCGGCGTGCAGGGTCGACAGCGTCACGGTGCGCATGGTGGGCTCGTGCTGATCCTTCGCCCGCGCCATCATGGCGTCGCTGAACGTGCGCAGGTTCGCCTCGGAGCCCGCTTCCTCCGCGAGTCGCAGGATCGCCCGTCGCGCCTCCCAGCCGTCGCGCTGGGCGCCGCCGGCAGCGGGCGGCTCGTCGGTCAGGCCGAGCTCGCGCAGCACCCGCTGCACGTTCGGCAGGAAGCCCTGCTCGGTCGGAGCCACGGCCGCGGCGCGCAGCGCGAGGATCGCCTGTCGCACCTCGGGCATCGCGAAGAAGCGCGTGCCGCCGAGGACGGAGGTCGGGATGCCCTCCGCCGCGAGCGCCTGCTGCAGCACCGCCGACTGCGCGTGAGCGCGGTACAGCACCGCGATCTCGGCCGGGGAGGCTCCCGCGGCGATCCGGGCGGAGATCGCCGCGGCGATGCCCGCGGCCTCCTCGGACTCGGAGTCGTAGGCGGTGACGGTGGGGGCATCCGCGGTGAACTGCTCTCGGGCGGGGACGAGTTCGAGAGCGCCGGGACGACCGTGCATCAGCGCGTTGGCCGCGGTGAGGATGGGAGCCTGCGACCGGTAGTTCGTCTCGAGCCGCACGACGGTCGCATCCGGGTGACGGCGTTCGAACTCGAGCAGGAAGCGCTGCTCGGCGCCCGCGAACGAGTAGATGGTCTGGCTGGCGTCGCCGACGACGCAGATGTCCTGGCGATCCCCCAGCCAGAGCTCCAGCAGCCGGTTCTGCAGCGGCGAGACGTCCTGGAACTCGTCGACCGTGAAGTGGCGGTACTGCTCGTGGACGGATGCCGCGACGCGCGGCTCCGCCTCCAGCATGCCGGCGCAGGCGAGCAGGACGTCCTCGAAGTCGAGCTGCCGGCGCTCGTCCTTCAGCGCCTCGTAATTGCGCATCAGCTCGACCAGCTGCCCGGAGTCGACACCCGTCACCGTGCGGCCGAGCGCGGCATGCTGGTCGATCGAGAGCATCGACACCTTGCGCCACTCGATCTCGGATGCGATGTCCCGGAGGGTGGCGGTGCTCGGTCGCAGCCGGATCGCGTCGGCCGCCTGCCCCAGCATCCGCACCTTGTTGGTGATGATCGCCGGGGCGGGCGAGCCGGCCAGCGTCGGCCAGAAGAAGTTCAGCTGCGCGAGGGCGGTGGCGTGGAACGTGCGCGCCGCGACGCCCTCGACGCCCAGAGCGCGCAGCCGGCCTCGGAGCTCCCCCGCCGCCTTCGCGGTGAAGGTCACCGCCATGACCCGCGACGGCGAATACGCCCCGGTGTCGACGCCGTGCGCGATGCGATGCGTGATCACGCGGGTCTTGCCGGTTCCCGCGCCGGCGAGCACGGCGACCGGACCCCGCAGGACGGATGCCGCAGCCCGCTGCCGCTCGTCGAGGGCATCGAGTGCGCTCACGCGTGGTCCTCGTACCAGTCGATGATCAGCGCGCGCGCGATGGATGCCGGACCCGGCAGCCCCACAGGGCCGTCGCCGGCGAGGGCGGAGGCGATCTCGCTCCGGGTGAACCACCGGACGTCGACGATCTCCTCGCCGTCGGCGAGAGCCGCGGACTCGTCGTCGACGACCGCTCGGAAGCCGATCATCAGCGAGCGCGGGAAGGGCCAGGCCTGGGACGAGATGTAGCGCAGCGAGGAGAGGCGCACGCCGGACTCCTCCTCGATCTCCCGATGCACGGTCGCCTCGAGCGACTCCCCGGCCTCGGTGAAACCCGCGAAGCAGGAGTACATGCGCCCGCCCCAGTTCGCGTTCGCTCCGAGCAGCAGTCGCTCGCCGTCGCGACTCTCGACGGCGACGATCACCGCGGGGTCGTTGCGTGGGAAGTGGTCACGCCCGCAGACGAGGCAGCGCCGCGACCAGCCGGCCTGCCGCACCTCGGTGCCGCCGCCGCAGGTCGGGCAGAAGGGTGCGTCACGCAGCCATCCGGCGAGTGCGATCGCCTCGACGAGCAGTTCGGACTCGACGCGGTCGATGCGTCCGCCGAGGTCGCGCAGCCCGAGCCAGATCTCGTCCGGAGCCGTGTCGAGGGCATCGTTCTCGGGCGGTGCGACGGCGAGCAGCAGCACGGTCCCGTCCTGATCGCGACCGAGCAGCGCCCAGATCGCGTCGCCGACGGCGTCCGCCTGCACGCGCAGCAGGGTCGAGTCGACGACCCGCACGCGCCCCTCGCGCACAACGATGACCCGGGTTCCGGGGTCGTCTCGCAGACGCTCGAGCACGTCCGGCTCCTCGCGGAGCTCGGCGGCGCGGTCGAGGGACGGGGGCTGAAAGGTCATCGACTCCCTCTCTCACGGGCGTGGCGGAGGCGGGACCGCCCCGGCGTCGACCTACCCTGGGGGCATGGGACGCTCTCCATTCACTCTAGCCGCGGCGGTGACGGCCGCACTGCCCGGCGCGGAGGTCACGGGTGCTCGCCCTCTGAGCGCCGACGGCGACGGCCGGTTCGACTCGGCGGTCGCCTCTCTGGCCGACGGCCGTGAACTCGCGATCCGCGTCGCCGACGACGAGGAGGCCGCTCGAGAACTGGCCGCGGAGGCCCTGGCGCTGCGTGCCCTGACCGACGGCGTCCGCGCGATGCTGCCGTTCCAGGCGCCCGAGTACATCGGCGAGACATCGGTCGGCGCGGGCCGCGCGCTGGTGACCGAGCTCCTCCCCGGATTCCAGATCGACGCCTCGCTCGTCCCGGCCGGGCGTGGCGCGGCCGAATCGATGGGTGCCGCGATCGCCGCCGTCCACGGGATGCCGACCTCGGTCGTCCGCGGAGCCGGTCTCGTGACCCGCTCGGCAGACGAGACCCGTGACGAGCTGAGCCGCCTCATCGACTCCGCAGCGGCGACGGGCCGGGTGCCCGCGCGCCTCACGGTGCGCTGGCGCGACGCCGTCGCCGACGACGACCTGTGGCGGTTCGAGTCGACCGTGGTCCTCGGTGGCGTCCAGGCGACCTCGTTCGTCTTCACGGATCACCCCGAGCGCGGCCCCGAGGTCACCGGCCTCGTCGGATGGCACGGGCTCTCCGTCGGCGACCCCGCCGTCGATCTCTCCTGGCTGTCGGCTGCACCGGATGCCGCGCCCGACGTGCACGCGACCTACGCGCGTACGGTCGATCGCGCACCGGATCCCGGTCTCGAGGTCCGCGCACGACTGCTGGCAGAGCTCGAATTCGCCCGGTGGCTGGTGCACGGCGACGCGATGCGCCGGCCCGACATCGTCGATGACGCGGCCGCGCTGCTCGAATCCCTCGCCGAGGGCCTGCGCACCGACGACCTCAGCATCATCGCGGCCCGGAGCGAGGGGGTCGATTCCGCACTCGACGCTCTGGACCGTGTGCCGGCCACCGCGGCGACCCACGTGGACACGTCCATGCAGACGGACGCCTACAACCCGAACGAGCTCTGGGCCGCCGCCGCAGACACCGACGACGCGCGCGATGATGACGCCGATGCCGATGCCGATGCCGAGCCCACCCCGCCGTGGGCCGCACGCGAGGAGGCATCCGACCCGGAGAGCGCCGATGCCGCCCACCGCGCCGAGATGCTGAATCTCGAGACCGAGGATCTGTCCGGCGTCGCGAGCATGTTCGCCGGCACGAACGGGGTCGCCGGCGTGCTCGAGGACTCGCATCCGCTGGCTCCGCAGCGCCGCGAAGCCGACGCCTCAGGCGACGCCTCCGCGGAGGAATCCGCCGACGACTCGGAAGAGGCTCAGCGCGCGGCGCGCGCCGCGCTCCAGCGCTGGAAGAGCTCGTCCTCGGAGTAGACCCGGTCGCCGCGGATGACGAGATCGTCCGCGACGTAGTACAGCGCGACGTCGATCTCGTCCAACGGCACCTCGAAGCGTCGGTGGTAGGCGAGACGGTAGAGCGCGAGCTGCAGCATCCGCTCGTCCCGCTCCTGCGCCGTCCGCGGCGCCTTGCCCGTCTTCCAGTCGACGATCTCGATGCGCCCGCCGCGGTCGTCACGACGATAGACGGCGTCGAGCTTGCAGATGACGATGTGCGCCTGCTCGGTCCCCTCCACACCCGCGCCGAGCGCGAAGTCGATCTCGATCTCGACGGCGATCGGCTTCAGGGCGCCCCACTCGCTGCGCTCGAACGTCTCCTGCAGCGCCGCGAGATCTGCGGCATCCGCCGACGACGTCGGACCGTCGGCGCTGCCGCCGGCGGCGAACCCGGCTTCGGTGGGCGGCTCGTCCTCGTCGAGCTCCCACAGCGCCTCATCGACGCGGCTTCCGACGCCGACGAGCTCTGAGCGCTGCTCGACCCAGGCGTGGAACAGCGTGCCCAGCCGCGTCTGTCGGTAGGGCCGTTCGGGCATCGGCCGCACGATCGAGGACAGCGTGCCGGTGAAGTCCGTGACGTAGTCCTTGAAGCGCGAGGCCGGGACGCGGGTCGGGGCCGCGGCATCCGTCCCCCGCTGGCGTGCGGCGCGCTCGGCGAGCAGGCGGGTCAGCTCCGGGGAAGGCTGCGCGACGCCGGTCCTGGTCGCCTGATCGACAGCGGCCACCGCCGCGGTCACGGCGGCGCGCCGTGCACCCAGCGGATCGAGCGGCCAGGTGAGCGTCGACCCCGGCCCTTCGTACGGATTCTCGTCCGGGTCGACCGGCTCGATCGGCTCCAGCCGCTGCACCTCGATGGCCTCGACGAGGTAGGGGCTCGGCGTGCGCGGCGCCTTCTGCCCCGCCCAGTGCGCCCCGCTGAGCAGCAGATCGGTCCGCGCACGCGTCACCGCGACATACGCGAGCCGACGTTCCTCCTGCTGCTGATACGCGCGGTACGCGTCTTTGAAGCGCTTGAGGGCACCGCCCTGAGGGTTGGCCTTCGTCGCTCCGCCCGAGAGCGAGGCCTGCGCGAGCTTCTGCCGCTTGTCGGGGTCGGCCTCCTCCCCCATCGCCTCGACGGGATCCCACTCGAAGCGCGGCAGCGCATCGCGATCGCCGCGCAGCGCGAACGGCACCACGCCGAAGCCGAACCAGCCCGAGGTGTCCGAGACGCGACTGGGCAGCTCGTCGGCCACGAGCCGGACCACGGCGACCGCGTCCCACTCCAACCCCTTCGAACCGTGGATCGTGAGCAGCTGGACGACCCCCGGTTCCGGCGGTTCCGGTCGGGGCATGAGCTCATCGGTGCTCTCGGCCTTGTCGAGCCAGGCCAGGAGGCTTCCGATGGTGCCGCGGTCGTCCGCGGCGAGGAACGCCCGCACCTCGTCGGCGAAGGCCCGCAGCTGGGTCGCCGCGATCCGGGCAGGGCCCCTGGTCTCGTTCGACGCGAGCTCGATGTCCAGCCGCAGCTCCATCTCGATCAACCGGATCAGCTCCGGGATCGGCTGCGAGGATGCCCGCCGCAGGCGCTCGAGCATCTCGCCGGCCGCGCGGATCCGTGCGCGCCCCTCCGGCGTGATCTCCTCGAGCATGCGGTAGTCGTCCCTGACCGCGCGCACGACGTCGACGGCGTCGATGATCGACACCGCCTCGTCGGCCCCGCGCGACGAACGCAGCCTCGCCCGCACCTCCTCCGGCAAGGGCGCCATGTCGGTGTCTCGTTCGGCGAGCGTGCGACCGAGGTCGTACAGCGCACCCATGTCGGCGACCCCCACGCCGAAGCGCGGTCCGGTGAGCAGGCGGATCAGTGCCGACCCCGCCGTCGGGTCGTGGACGACCCGCAGCGTGGAGACGACATCGACCACCTCGGGCGTCGTGAGCAGTCCCCCGAGGCCGAGGATCCGATGCGGGATGCCGCGGGCGGCGAGCGCTCCGGCGAAGGTCTGCATGTGCCTCTTCGAGCGGAAGAGGATCGCGCCGGTGTGGGGACCGTGGTCTCCCTGCCCTCCGGCTGCACCCTGCGCCTCGTGCGCGGCGCGACGCTCGGCGAACCATTCCGCGACGGCCGCGGCCTCGTCGTCGACCGTGAACGGGAAGCGCACGCTCACGACTCCGTCGCCCGCGCCCGGACGCGGTTCGAGCGGCGGCACATCGAGTCCCGGCCGCTGCAGGGGTTCGAGCACCCGGTTCGCGATGTCGAGGATGCCGCGGTCGTTGCGCCAGCTCGTCATCAGGCTGTACGTCTGCGCGGCTCCCGTGCTCGCGAATGTCTTCGAGAAGGCGTACAGGTTGTCGGCGCTCGCGCCCCGCCACCCGTAGATCGACTGGTGCGGGTCGCCGACCGCCATGACCGCGGCATCCCGGAAGAGCTCGGCGAGGAACCGTGTCTGGATGACGGAGGTGTCCTGATACTCGTCGAGGAGCACGACACGGTGCTGCTCGCGGAGCTCGGCGCGCACGTCGGGGGCGGACTCGACGATGTCGTAGGCGCCGCCCACCTGGTCGGCGAAGTCGAGCACGCCGCGCCGCTCCTTCTCGGCCATGTAGTCGCGAACGAGGTCGGCGAGGGTGGGCAGGCTCAGCAGGTTCGACGCCGCCTTCTCGACGTCGGCGTTCGACCGGTAGGGGGCGAAGGCGAGTGCCTGCTCCCGCGCGATCCGCTCCGCGAGGTCGAGATCGACGCGGTGGTCCAGCGCATCCCCGGCCAGCCGCTGCACGGCGTCGATCACGGTCCCGAGAGCGAAGTCGATGTTCTCGAGCTCGGGAAGGTCGCTGCGCAGCACCACTTCGCGCGCCAGCATCCAGGACGCGGCTTGGCTGAGCATCGCCACGTCGGGGTCGCGACCGATCCGCGCGGCGTGCTCGCGGACGATCCCGTCGGCGAAGGCGTTGTACGTCGACACCCGCGGACGGATCATCAGGTCCTCGGCGGCGCGGGGCGTCGCCGGATCCCACCCCGTCCCGAATCCCGACGCCAGCTCGTCGAGGACGTGGGTGCGCACGAGCTCGCGCTGACGTCCCGACGCCGCATCCGTGACGCGGCGGAGCGCATCGCCGCGAACGATCTCGGCGAGATGCGGCAGCAGTCCCCGTCGTCCGTACTCGTCGATCACGGAGAGGCGGGTCCCGATCCGCTCGGCGAGCTCCCCTGCCGCCTTGCGCGTGAAGGTGAGCCCGAGGATCTCGTCGCGGCGCACGTGCCCGTTGGCGACGAGCCATACGACGCGTCCCGACATGGTCTCGGTCTTGCCGCTGCCCGCGCCGGCGACGACGAGCGCCGGCTCAGGTGGCGCCTCGATCACGCGCTGCTGCGCCGCGGTGGGCGGCGGCTGCCCCAGGGCGGCGGCGATGTCGGTCGCGGACAGGCTGCCGGATACCGCCCATGCCGTCACGAGCTCACCGCCGGCACGGTGTGGATGCGGCACGGGTGCACGCGGCGCTGCGTGTCGGCGCAGTGCGACTCGACCTGGGCCGTGAAGCTCGACGCCGACATGCCGCGCGCCGCGCCCGCCACTCGGCGCAGGAAGGCCGAGCGCGACTCGTCGTCGAGCGTGTGCTGGTGGGCGATCCGGTAGTCGCTCTTCGCGAGGGTCTTCGACACGATAACGAGGCGCGCACCGGCGAGCGATTCGGGCGGAGCCCCCTCGATCAGCCCCTGCTGCACGGCGACCTGGTACGCCGCGAGCTGGGCATGCTCGAGCACGCCGGAGTCGGACTCCGGATCGGTCTTGCCGGTCTTCAGGTCGACCACCACGGTCGGCCCGGCCGGACCGCCCGACATCGACTCCCAGCCGCGGCCGCGCGCATGCGCATGCTCGCCGAGCCCCGGCGGATAGGCCTCGACCCGGTCGATGTACCCGTGGATGATGGCCTGATTCGCGCGGTCCTCGCCGACGGCGTGCACGACGGGTGCGGCCTCCTCGTCCGCCAGGTCGACGGCGAACCGGAACTCGACCTCGCTGCCGATGACCTGGCCGTCGTCACGGCGCACGTCGCCGAGGTACGCGTGCAGCCGATCGACGAACAGGTCGGCGCGCCGACGCTCCTTGCGCCCGATCCACTCGGTCTCGAAGTCGAGTTCGGGCCAGTGCTCGGCGACGATCGCGCGCATCTGCTCGAGGTCGCCGTCGGGAACCCGCTCCATCGCCTCGTGCACGATCGTCCCGATCCCCGCCGTGGGGGGCATGACGGTGTCGCCGCCGAGAGCCGCGACGACCCAGTTCAGGCCGCACTCCTCGTACGATTCCATCTTCGAGGGCGACACGCGCGCCCCGGCGACCGCCAGATCGCGCAGCGGAGCATCCGTCGATCGCGGGGTCACGCCGTACCATTCGGCCGGATCGGCGCCCGGCACGCCTTCGCGGGCGAGGACGGCGAGTTGCGCGGCCGCCTCGCGCCGCAGCGTCTCGGAGGGCACGGAGGTGAGCGTGCGACGGTGACGGGCGACCATGCCGCGCAGGGTGAGCGGATGCTCGGCCGACACGTGACGCTCCGGCGACTCGGGGGCGGGCAGGAAGCCGAAGAAAGCGCTGGGCGTCATGTCGTCGTCGTCGACCGCGGTGATGAGGAGCCGGTCGCGCGCGCGCGAGATGGCCCGCACGAACAGGCGCAGCTCGTCGTGCAGAGCCGCGCGGCGACGGTCGACGACGCCGGGGGCCTCGATGCTCGTCCCCGTCCGAGCGGCCTCGATCTCGTCGGCGAGCCGCCAGGTCTGCAGCAGTCCTCCGCGCAGGCGGACGTTGGGCCAGACGCCGTCCTGCACACCGGCGACGACCACGACGTCGAATTCGGTGCCGAGCGCGGTCGCCGGCGTCAGCAGCGTCACCTTGCCCGGTCGATCCGGCGTCGAGAGCGAGTCCTCGGGGACCTCGCTGTCGAGGATGTCGCGGACGAACGTCTCGGGCTTCTCGTTCGGCGAGCGCTCGACGAAACGCTTCGCCGCGTCGAACAGCGACACCAGCGCATCGAGGGAACGTGCGGTCTCGGCACCGGTCGGCAGAAGCGAGATCTCCCGCCAGGCCACATGCAGTCTGCGTCCGTCGACCGCGCGGGCCTGGTCCCACACCCGCCACAGGAGGTCGTGGATGGTCTCTCCCGCGGACGCGGCATCGGCGAGCGCAGCGATCGTCTCGGCGAACCGCGCCGCGCTGCGGGACTCGGCAGCGTCGATCAGCGTCAGGTGGGCGGGAGCGGTCATCGCCTGCCGCAGCAGCTCGCGGGCAGGGGTCGACCCGCCCTGTTCGAGCTCGATGTGCCGCAGCCGCGCACGCAGACGCCGCAGCCCGATGGCGTCCATCCCGCCGAACGGGGTGCGCAGCGCCTCCTCCAGCGCCTGCGGGGTCCGCTCGTCGGCCGGCGTCAGCGCGAGACGCACGACGCCGACGATGTCGCGCACGATGCCCTCGCTGCCGAGCGGACGCTGGACGCCTGCCGCTCGTGTCGGGATCTCGCGGGCCGCCAGCTCGGTCTCGAGCGTCGTCACCTGACGGGTGTCGTGCGCGATGACGGCCATGCGATCCCAGCGGACGCCGTCGGTCAGATGCCAGTCGCGCATGACGCCCGCGATGCGGTCCAACTCCTCGTACGGCGAAGGGGCGATGAAGGTGCTCACGGCCGCCGCAGCCTCGTCGGCCACCGGCACCGGCGCCCGGCGGTGCTCGACGCGACCGGAGACGCCGATCGCCTGGGTCACGGTGCGCGTCAGAGCGGTGAGCGCCGGACGCTGACGGTGCGACCCGTCGAGGACGCGCACGTCGCCCAGCACGCCGGCGAGCTGTGCGAAGAGCTCGGGGCTGGCGCCGCGGAAGGCTCCGGAGGAGATGTCGGGATCGCCGAACGCGAGCACCGCGATCCCCCGGCTCCGCAGAGCCCCGACCACGGCGATCCCGCCTCGGGTCAGCTCCTGCGCGTCGTCGATGAGCACGACCCGCAGCGACGCGAGCGGACCGAGCGCAGCAGGCTCGGCGGTCTGCAGTATCGCGCTCGCCTCGCTGAGCAGGTCGGCGGCGTCGCGGTGCGCCGAGCGCAAGGCGTCGAGCACCGCACGGTACTCGACGAGGAACTCGGCCGCGGCGGCCCACACCTTGTTGCCCGACGCGCGGAGCTCGTCGGGGTGGGCGCCGATCTCGGTGCACTCCGCGAGGAAGGCTCGCAGCTCGGAGCGGAATCCCTTGGACGCGCGCACGGATGCGCTGAGCGCCTCGGGCCACGGGATGCGCTCGTCTTCGGCGTCGCCCGCCAGCAGCTCCGCGATGATGCGGTCCTGGTCGGCGCCCGTGAGCAGAGCCGGCGGCTCGGCGCCGGCACGCACCATCGCGCCGCGCACGAGCTGGAAGGCGAACGAGCCCAGCGAGCGAGCGAGGGGCCCCGGTGTCGCCTGCCCGATGCGCACGCCGATCCGGTCGCGCAGCGCGGTCGCGGCCTGGCGGCTCGGCGTGAGCACGAGCACCTCCTCCGGGCGCATCCCCTCGGTGTCGAGCAGGTGCACGACGCGATCGACGAGGGTGCGGGTCTTCCCTGTGCCCGGCGCGCCGATGATGACCCCCGAGGCGGTCGACGCGGCGGCGACGACGGCTCGCTGCGCGGCATCCGGTGTCATGTCCTCCACGGTATCGGGGCGCGCGGACATCGTCGCCGCGCCCTGCCCGCACGCCGTGTGCGCTCACGGCGAAACCGGCTCCGGCGGCCGATCCCGCCCGGTGCGCGCGGGGTAGAGTTGGGACGTCCGACGAACTTCAAGGAGCACGCGTGGAAATCCGCATCGGCATCATCAACACCGGCCGCGAGCTGAGCTTCGACACCGGCGCGAGCGCGGACGAGGTCCGCACCCAGGTCTCGGCCGCACTCGAGCAGAGCTCGACGCACCTGAACTTCTCCGACGTGAAGGGCAACTCCTACCTCGTCCCGACCGCGAACCTCGCCTACATCGAGCTGGGCTCCGAGGAATCCCGCCGCGTCGGCTTCGTCGCCTGACCGGACGATGTACATCCTCCTCGCGCTCATCGGCGCGTGCGCTCTCGGCATCGGCGCGCACTATCTGATCGGCGGCCGCGACCTGCGCGGCGTCGCCGTGACTCCGGCCATCGCGACGGCCGTGTCGGCGATCGCGTACACCGGCCTGCAGTGGGCGGGGCTCGGCGAGGACAGCATCTGGCTCTGGCTCGCGAGCGTCCTCGGAGCCGTGGCCGTCGCGGTCCTGGCGACGGTGGCGATCGTCGCGGTGCGCCGCCGATCGGATGCCCAGGCCAAGGCCGCGCTCGGGATCTGACCCGGCGACCGAGCTGACGTGGACGAGCGGCGCACGCTGCGCTGGATCAGGATCTGCATCGGGATCATGATCCTCGGACTGTTCGTGAGCGGCGTCACGGCGTTTCCGCTGCGGATCGAACTCGCGATCGGCTCCGACATCCTGCACGCATCTCCCGCCGCCGGCTGGTTCCCCGACGCCGTGGCGTGGGTCGACCGGGTGGCCGATGCGCTGGCCGACGTGGACGGACGCTACCCGTTCATCTCCTACGGCACGGACTGGCTCGCCTACGCGCATCTCGTGATCGCGGTCGTCTTCATCGGCCCGCTGGTCGATCCGGTGCGCAACATCTGGGTCATCCAGTTCGGCGTCATCGCCTGCGCCGGGATCATCCCGCTCGCCCTGATCGCCGGCGGCATCCGCGGCATCCCGCTCGGATGGCAGCTGATCGACATGTCGTTCGGGGTGCTCGGCGTGATCCCGCTCGTCATCGCCTGGCGCCTGACCAGGAAGCTGGAGCGGACGCGGTCGGCCTAGGAGGCGAGCCCCATCGCGTCCATGCGCCGCGCGTGCGCGCCCATCAGCTCGGTGTACACGGGCTCGATGCGCTCGTCGTCGGCCGCGAGCCGCTCCGGGCGCAGCGCTGAGCGGCAGACGAGGATCGTGTCGCCGACGAGCCGACGCGCCCACATCGACAGCAGCGAACGCCACTCCTCGTCGCTCTCGATCGTCTCCTGGATGATCGCGACGATCTCGTGGCGCGCATCGTCCTCCCGGAGGATCTCGACCACCCGGCGTCCGGTGTCGGCGTAGCTCGAGGCCAGCGCCAGATAGAAGTCGTCGAGCATCCCCGCGGTGATGTAGACCGCCAGCAGGGTCTCGCGGGGGCGCGCGCCGATGGTCTTGCGGCGGAAGGCGTCGAGGTTCTCGCGGAACGGCAGCATGAGCTGCGTCGGGTCGTCGCCTCGTTCCGCGATGAGGTCGACGATCGCGCGATGCTTCGTCAGCGCCGCTCCGGCCGCGCGGGAGAGGGATTCCTTCTCGGAGAGCTCGGGCGTCGCGCGGATCAGACGCGTGAGCGTCTCGAAGTAGCCGAGCTGGAGGTACGCGGCCTGCCCGAGGAAGCGATTCAGCTCCGGCGCGAGCTCGGCGAAGTCGACGCGGGTCGCGTCGCCCTGATCGCCCCGGCTGCGGAGGGCCAGCGTGCGGCGCGGCGCGGCGTCGCGCTGCCAGAACCACTTAACCACGGGGCCTCCCTGTCGAGTTCACCACGTCGTTCACAATACTCGGGCGCAGCACCTCTTCCTGGCCCGCACCGCCCCTCGGGTAGGCTGGGCGTGTCCCGCCGTCGGAGCGGGCCCCCGCGCCTGTGGCACAAGAGACGGCGTGGATCCGTTTACGTGGCGCCCCAGAGGGTCGCCGGACAGGCATCTGAACAAGTGACAACTTTCGCTGATCTCAATATCGATCAGGACATCATCGACGCGCTCGCCTCGAAGGGCATCGTCGACGCTTTCCCCATCCAGGAGCAGACCATCCCCCTCGGCCTTCCCGGCCAGGACATCATCGGCCAGGCGAAGACGGGTACCGGCAAGACCTTCGGCTTCGGCATCCCCGTCGTCCAGCGGCTCGGCAAGGACCCGGAGCACGGGGTGAAGGCGCTCATCGTCGTCCCGACCCGTGAGCTCGCGGTGCAGGTGTACGAGGACATCGATCTGCTCACCAGCAACCGCTCCACGAGCGTCGTCGCGATCTACGGCGGAAAGGCCTACGAGGGTCAGATCGACCAGCTCAAGGCCGGCGCGCAGATCGTCGTCGGCACGCCCGGTCGTCTGATCGACCTCGCGGGGCAGCGCCTGCTCGACCTCTCCAACGCGACCGAGGTCGTGCTCGACGAGGCCGACAAGATGCTCGATCTGGGCTTCCTGGCCGACATCGAGAAGATCTTCCAGAAGGTCCCGGCCGTCCGGCACACGCAGCTGTTCTCGGCGACCATGCCCGGCCCGATCGTGGCACTCGCCCGCCGCTTCATGACGAACCCGATCCACATCCGCGCCAGCGACCCGGACGAGGGCCTCACGCAGGCGAACATCAAGCACCTCGTCTACCGCGCGCATTCGATGGACAAGGACGAGATCATCGCCCGCATCCTGCAGGCCGAGGGCCGCGGAAAGACCGTGATCTTCACGCGCACCAAGCGTGCAGCGCAGCGCCTCGTCGACGAGCTGGGCGACCGCGGCTTCAACGTCGGCGGCGTGCACGGCGATATGGGTCAGGATCAGCGCGAGCGGTCGATGGCCGCGTTCAAGGCCGGCAAGCGCGATGTGCTCGTCGCGACCGATGTCGCCGCCCGCGGCATCGACGTCGACGACGTGACGCACGTGATCAACCACACCATCCCGGACGAGGACAAGACGTACCTGCACCGCGCCGGCCGTACCGGTCGCGCGGGCAAGACCGGCATCGCGGTGACCTTCGTCGACTGGGAGGACCTGCACAAGTGGGCCCTGATCAACCGGGCCCTCGAGTTCGGCCAGCCCGAGCCCGTCGAGACCTACTCGTCGAGCCCGCACCTGTTCTCCGACCTCGACATCCCCGAGGGCACCAAGGGTCGTCTGACGACCGCCCCGAAGACGCAGTCGGTGAAGACCGAGCGCACGCGTCGCCCGGAGCGCGCAGCGGATGCCGCCGCCGAGGGCAGCGATGAGAGCGGCACGCGTCGCCGCCGTCGCCGTCGCAACAGCGAGAACCCGGTCGGCTCCACCTTCGCCGAGGGCGGCTCCGAGTCGACCGCCTCCGACGGCCAGACCGCTCCGTCCGCCGATCGCGGCGCCGACGGCAGCGGCACCCACGACGGTGCGGGCAAGGAGCACCACGACGGGAAGCCGGCCCCGGCACGCCGTCGTCGTCGCCGTCGCGGCGGCTCCGGCGCCCCCGGCGCCGCCCCCGTCACCGGGGCCTGATCGACGTCGGAGGGGCGGATGCTGCGCGAGCGGCATCCGCCCCTCCGCTGTCTCCGGCACCGGCGCGCAGCATCGACCCGGGAATCTGCGGCGGATAGACCCACGCGACCAGGACCACCGAGATGATCATCAGCAGGAACCACGAGCTCAGCTTGCTCAGCGAGACGGGCTGCCAGGTCTCCGCCTGATCGGGGTACGCCCACGCCCCGGCCCAGGTGCCGATGTTCTCAGCGAGGTAGATGAACGCCGCCACGCCGCCGAAGACGAGCAGGAGCGGCAGCCGGACGGTGCGACGCCACACACGCGCGTGCATCACGGTGGGCACCCAGAGCGCCACGACCCCGGCGAGCAGCACCCAGCGGGCGTCCCACCACCAGTGGTGCGTGAAGAAGTTCAGGTAGATCGCCGCGGCCAGGATCGCCGTGATCCATCGACGCGGGTAGCGGGTGAACCCCAGATCGAACAGCCGGTAGACGCGCACCATGTACGAGCCGACGGCCGCGTACATGAAGCCGCTGAACAGCGGGACCCCGCCGATGCGGAGAACGCCGTCGGCGGCATAGGCCCACGAGCCGGCATCCGTCTTGAACAGCTCCATCGCCGTGCCGGTGAGATGGAACAGGACGATGACCCAGAGCTCGCGTCCGCTCTCGAGGCGGAACACCAGCATCGCGATCTGGATGAGAACCGCGGCGATCGTGAGCGCGTCGTTGCGGGCGAGGGCCGCGTCGTCGGGATACCAGAGCTGCGCGGCGACGATCACGATCAGCAGCGCGGCGCCGAAGATGCACGCCCAGGCCTGCTTGAGGACGAACACCGCGAACTCGACGAGTCCCGCGCGGATGCCGTCCGCCGGAGCGCCGAGGAGCACGCGCCTCGCGGCGGCATCGACGCGGCGCTCCAGGGAAGTCGCTCGCTGCATGCCTGGAACCGTATCCGTGGCGCTCGACAGCCGGCCGGGAGTGTCCCGACAGAATGCCGAGGATCAGGGAAAGCGCGGGGCGGTTCCGGTCGCGCGGTCTATGATCCGGGCGACCATCTCCTCGGACGTCGTGTTCTCCCCCGGACGATTGGGCTTGCCGCTGCCGTGGTAGTCGCTCGACCCGGTGACGATGAGGTCGTGCGCGGCGGCGATCTCCCGCAGCTTCCTCTTGCCCGCCTCGGTGTTCTCCCGGTGGTCGATCTCGAACCCGCCGAGGCCTGCGGCGATGAGGCGCTCGAGGTAGGGCACCGGCATCATCAGATCACGGCCGGTGACCGGGTGAGCGATGACCGCCACTCCCCCGGCGTCCGTGATGAGTCGGACCGCCGTGAGCGGGTCCGGGGCGTAGTGGGGTTCGTAGTACCCCTCGCGCGGATGGAGGATGCCGTCGAAGGCCTCGGTGCGGTCGCGCACGATCCCGCGGGCGACCAGGGCGTCGGCGATGTGCGGGCGACCGACGGTGGCGTCGAGCGTGGTCTGGGCGACGACGTCGTCCCAGTGCAGGTCGTAGTCGCGGCCGATGTTGCGGACGATCCGCTCCGCGCGTCCGATCCGGTCGCCGCGGATGCGCTCTGTCTCGGCCAGGAGAGCCGGGTCCTCCGGATCGAAGAGGTACCCGAGCACATGCACGCTGCGCCACTCGTGCTTGGCCGACAGCTCCATCCCGGGGATGAACGTCACCCCGAGCGCGGCGGCCGCCTCCCCCGCCTCCTGCCAGCCGGTCGAGCGGTCGTGGTCGGTCAGGGCGAGCGTCCGCACGCCGTGCGCGTGCGCCTGGCGCACCACCTCCGCAGGGCTCTCCGTGCCATCGGAATGGTTGGAGTGCAGGTGCAGGTCGGCGGGACCGGCGAACCCAGAGGACGGAGTGGCCATCCTCCGAGCGTACCGAGCATGGCGGCAGGGACTTCACAGGCGGCGCTTCTAGGCTTGTCGGGATGCTTCGACTACTGGGGGTCCTGTTCACCGTGCTGCTCGCGATCGCGACGGCGATCGTGGTGTGGCCGCAGTTCTTCCACCTCGAGCAGACCTACCCGTTCGCGCAGCTCGTGTCGGCTCGCGGGCCGGTTCTGGCGGGATTCCTGATCGTGGCGGTGCTCGCTCTCCTGCTCCTGTTCGCCCGTCCGCTGCGCGGATTCGCAGCATCCGTGCTCATCGTGGCCCTGCTCGGAGCGGGAGCGATCGGCGCCATCGGAGCCGTGCGCGGCTTCGGCACGTCCGCCCTCCCGGAGAAGGGTGAGGGAAGCGTCCGCGTCCTGACCTGGAACACGGCGGGCGAGGCGGTCTCGGCCGAGCACATCGCGCAGCAGATCCTCGAGCAGGGCGCCGACATCGTGGCGCTCCCGGAGACCACACAGGCGGTCGGAGAGCAGATCGCGCTGATGCTGCGCGAGCAGGGGCACCCGATGTGGGTGCATCACGTGCAGTTCCGCCCCGACGTGCAGGACGGGCCGCAGTCCTGGCAGACGACGGTGCTGGTCGCCCCCGACCTCGGCGAGTACTCCGTGATCGAGTCGTCGAAGGACGGCACGAGCAACACGGGCTCGGTGCCGAGCGCGGTGCTCATGCCCATCGACGGCGCCGGCCCCACGATCGTCGCCGTGCATGCGGTGGCGCCGCGCATGGAGGAGATGGAGCAGTGGCGGCATGACCTGCAGTGGATCGCCGACCAGTGCCCCCAGGGCGACTTCATCCTCGCCGGCGACTTCAACGCGACCATCGATCACATGGCGCCGCTCGGCATGGACGGCGGCGACATCGGATACTGCCGCGATGTGGCATCGCGCACCGGCAACGGCATGACCGGCACGTGGCCGAGTTCGCTCCCTCCGCTCGCGGGGGCACCGATCGACCACGTCATGGTCTCGCAGAACTGGACGCCCTCGGGCTCGGTCGTGCTCGACGACGCGGGCGGAAGCGACCACCGCGCCCTCGTCGTGCAGCTGGAGCCGGCCGGCTGAGCTTCTGCGCATGCCCGCCAGATGACAGACTGGAGGGATGAGCACCGCAGAGCGCGACACGATCGCAGACGCCGCCGCAGAGATCCCCGCCGAAGTCACGACGGAGACCGTCGAGAACAGCAGCACCAACCGCAAGCAGCCGTTCCCCCAGGGCTTCCTCGACACGATCTCGACCGGCTGGGCCGAGCGACCGGAGACGCTTCCGGCTCCGCGGGCACAGGCCGCGTTCGCGGCGACGCGCCGCGCAGCGGTCTCCGCGGCCTTCCCGGGCAAGCGACTGGTGATCCCCGCCGGCTCTCTCAAGCAGCGCAGCAACGACACCGACTACGTGTTCCGCGCGCACTCGGCGTTCGCTCATCTCACCGGATGGGCGTCGGATGCCGAGCCCGACTCGATCCTCGTCTTCGAGCCGACCGATGCCGGACACGACATCACCCTCTACTTCCGCGAGCGCGCGGACCGCACCACGACCGAGTTCTACGCCGACGCCACGGTGGGCGAGTTCTGGATCGGCCCGCGCCCGTCGCTCGCCGGCGTCTCGGCCGACCTCGCCATCGAGACCGCGCACCTCGAGAAGTTCGCGCCCGCGGACGGCGAACTCGTTCTCGACGAGGATGAGGCGCTCACCCGCGTCGTCTCCGAGCTGCGCCTGATCAAGGACGAGTTCGAGATCGCCGAGATGCGCCGCGCCGTCGACATCACCGCGCAGGGCTTCGACGACATCATCCGCGAGCTGCCGCAGGCGATCGACCATGCTCGGGGAGAGCGCGTGGTCGAGGGCGTCTTCCACCGCCGCGCGCGCGAGGACGGGAACGGCGAGGGGTACGACACCATCGCGGCATCCGGCCCGCATGCGTGCTACCTGCACTGGACCCGCAACGACGGCAGCGTCGTCCCCGGCGATCTGATCCTCGTCGACGCGGGTGTGGAGGCGGACAGCCTGTACACGGCCGACATCACCCGCACACTGCCGGTGTCCGGCACGTTCACCGAGGTGCAGCGTCGCGTCTACGAGACCGTGCGCGAGGCCGCGGATGCCGCCTTCGCCGCCGCACGAGTGGGCGTGCGGTTCCGCGATGTGCACGCCGCGGCGATGACCGTGATCGCCGCGCGCACCGCCGAGTGGGGTCTGCTGCCGGTCACGGCCGAGGAGGCCCTCGACGCGGATGCCGGCGGACAGCACCGCCGGTACATGGTGCACGGCACGTCGCACCACCTCGGCATCGACGTGCACGACTGCGCGCAGGCGCGGCGGGAGATGTACTACGACGGCATCCTCGCTCCCGGCATGGTGTTCACGATCGAGCCGGGCCTCTACTTCCAGATCGACGACCTCACGGTCCCCGCGGAGCTCCGCGGCATCGGCGTGCGCATCGAGGACGACATCCTGATGACCGCCGACGGCCCCGTGAATCTCTCGGCCGGAATCCCCCGCACCGCCGACGAGGTCGAGGCCTGGATCGCCCGCGTCCAGAGCTGAGCGATCCCGGTGCACGAGAGCGAGCTGCCGCTCGACGACGATCTCGCCGAGCGGCTGATCGCCGCACGCTTCCCGGAGCTGCGCGGTCGGCCGCTGCGGCGCGTGCCCACGACCGGCACGGTGAACACCATCATGCGACTGGGCGATGAACTGGTCGCGCGGTTCCCCCTCCTCGGCGCGTCCGAGGCGGAGCTGCGCACCGAGGCCGACGCCATGGCCGAGCTGGCCGACGCCAGCCCGTTCCCCGCAGCACGTCCCTACGGGGTCGCGAACGCCTCCGACGGGTTCGCTTCGGCGTGGTCCGTGCAGACGTGGCTCGACGGCGAGGTGGCCGGGCACGATCGGCACGCGGCATCCGCTTCTCTCGCCCGCGACATCGTGACGCTCATCACGACGATGCGGAGCGTCCCGGTCGGCGGGCGCGTGTTCGACGGCGCCGGTCGCGGCGGGCATCTCCCCGATCATGACGAGTGGATCACGACGTGTCTCGCGCAGAGTGGACACCTGCTCGACACGCGTCGGGCCGCAGAGCTCTGGGCGTCGCTGCGCGTGCTGCCGGCAGCCGGGCCCGACGTCATGAGTCATCGCGACCTCACCCCGTTCAACCTCCTCGTCACCGAGCGGGACGGCGACGATCGGCTCGCCGGTGTCCTGGACGGCGGGAGCTTCGGACCGGCCGACCCGGCGCTCGACCTCGTCGCCGCGTGGCATCTGTTCGATGCCCCGCGACGCCGGATGCTGCGCGACGGTGTCGGCGCAAGCGATGGGGAGTGGCTGCGCGGAGCGGCATGGGCGTTCCAGCAGGCGATGGGCCTCGTCTGGTACTACGAGGAGTCGAATCCGCCGATGAGCGCACTGGGCATCTCGACGATGCGGCGGCTGCTGGCGGATGAAGAGCTGTCGGGGCTGGGCCGGTGAGACGGCGTCACTCCGCGACGATCTCGACCTTGAATCCTTCGGCGTTCTCCAGCCAGCCGGCGTAGTGGTCTGGTCCTCCGGCGTGCGGGTACCGATCCTGGTAGAGCGGGCGCCATCCGTTGAACGGAGCGGCAGAGATCATGGCGTCGACGTCCGCCGGGGAGCCGCCCCACAGGGCGAGGTGATTCATGCCGGGTCTGCGCCGATCGTGATCGGCCGCCGAGATGTTCGGCGACGTCGTCAGGGTCACGTATGCTCCACCGGCGTCCCAGGTCCGACCGCCCGGCCACTCCCCTGTGCACTCCAGACCGAGCGAGGTGAACAGCCAGCTCCAGCCGTCGACGACCGCATCGAGGTCCGCCACCCAGATCTCGACGTGATGGATGCCCTTCATGACTGCTCCTGCGCACTCAGCGGCGCACGAACTCCGCGACGATCGGCGCCAGAGACGCACCGATCTCGGATGCCGGGCGCTTCTGCCCCTTCACCTCGAAGGTGTGCCCTCCACCCTCGATCCAGACGACCTCCGCGTTCTGACACGTCGCGACCGCATCCTCGAACTGGGAGATCGGCTGGATGAACGGGTCGTTCGTCCCCTCCACGAACAGCTGCGGCACGGCGATGGCCGGGAGGTGCTCGATCCGCGGCTTCTCCGGCTTTCCGGGGGCATGCAGCGGATAGCCGAGGTACGCGAGCCCGTCGACGGCGAGGCCGTCGGCGACGGCCATGGACGCCATCCGTCCGCCGTAGGACTTGCCGGCCGCCCAGACGGTCGCGTCGGGGGCGGCGGCTCGGGCGAAGGCCACCACCGCATTCCAGGTCACGATCGCGTGCCTCGCCGGGCCCGGCATCCGCCTCCCCTGCTCGACGTAGGGGAAGTTGAACCGCAGGGTCGAGAAGCCCGCGTCGCCGAGCGCATCGACGAACCCGGTGAGGAACGGATGATCCTTCCCCGTGCCCGCCCCATGCGCGACGATGACCGTCACGCCGTTCTCACCCGAGGACCAGTCCGCGGAGACCGTCGTCGGTCCGGTCGGCAGCTCGACGGCGATCCGGACCATCAGGAGCGCAGGAAGGGGATCGCGAACGGCACGCGCATGACCTTGCCCGAGGACGCCCGCACCGTGCCGATGATCACGATCACGAGGTGGGCGAGCGACAGCGCGAAGTACACGGTGATCGGGATGCCGAGCGGGTAGAAGCCCGTCGTCGGCGACTGCGACGTGAGGACGAACAGCAGCACGAAGTGCAGGATGAGCAGGAGCGAGGACACCATCAGGTAGGTGAGTCCCCAGTTCCGTGCCGCCCGCGCGTTCTCGCGCGCCGTGCCGCCCGCGCGGAGAGACGATCCGCCGCTCACCGCCATCGCGATTCCGGAGGCGAGACCACCGGCGAACGGGAACGGGATGACGATCAGGAACCCGAGCACCCAGGGCAGCAGGCCACGCGGCGGCACGGCCGCCGGGTACACGGGATATCCGGGCGCCGGGTACCCGGGCGCGACGTGGCCGGGGGCGGCGTAGCCGCCCGGAGCCCCCGGTGCGGGCGGGGGCTGATACGCGGGCGGTGGCTGATACGCGGGGGCCGCCGGCGGTGCCGGAGGAGGAGGAGGCGTGAACTCACCCGGCGTCTGAGGGTCGTGCGAGGTCATCGAGTGTCGTCCCGCGGGCCTTCGACGCGGGTCGCGACACCGGGCTCATCGACGGGACCCGGTGCGGGCGTCTCGGGCGTCGTCCCCTCCGGCTGCGGTACCGGGTCGGCCGGGCGCGGCGGCACCACCGGCTCCGCAGCGGGCTCGGGCGCCGGCGCCGGAGCGCCGGCCGGGATCCGCTCCCCGTACCGGGGCGGCTCGTCGAGGTTCACCGGGGGTCGCACCGGGGCGACGTGCGCCGAGCCGAGCACCTGACGAGCCTTGGAGAGCGAGGTGGGCATCACCGTGACCTCGTAGTGGTCCGCGGCGAACTGGGTGACGCTCGCGAAGTCGCGGCGACGACGCACGATCGCGTAGGTCACGAGGCTCAGCAGCATTCCCACGGCCACGCCGATGAACACGAAGCCGACGAACAGCTGGATCGGGACCTCGGGGTTGCCCAGCACGAGGATCGCGGAGAGGAAGAGCCCGAGCAGCACGCCGTTGATGGCACCGGAGCGGGCGGCAGCGGCATAGCCGAGCTTGCCGGTCACCCTCTCGACGGTGCGAACACTCTGGCCGACGATCGCGATGTCCCGCGCGGGCACCTCCCCGGCGATCAGCTTCGAGACCGTCTTCTGCGCGCTCTCGTAGTCGCGCGTCGACGCGACGATCTCGCCGGTCTCGGTACCGTTCACAGGACGGTTCAACATGCTCATCCGGCTATTCTTCCACGCCCTGCCATCCCGGGCCCGGGGAGCGCAACCCTCACGGCGGCTCTCGGGCCCGCGCACTACGCTGGGCAGGTGAGCACACAAAGGGTTTTCGCCGCGCGCCTGGCCGGGTGCGCCGTCTTCGACCCCCTGGGCGACCGCCTCGGCAAAGTCCGCGACGTCGTCATCGTGTACCGAAGTACCGCTGCTCCTCGCGTCATCGGCCTCGTGGTCGAGATCCCGGGCCGCCGCCACGTCTTCCTCTCCATCGGGCGTGTCACATCGATCCGCGCCGGGCAGGTCATCACGACCGGTCTGATCAACGTGCGCCGGTTCTCTCCGCGCGCCGGTGAGGTCCGTGTGCTCGCCGAGCTCCTCGGCCGTCGCGTGAACCTCGTCGACGGCACGGGCACGGCCGTGATCGAGGACGTCGCGATCGAGCCGAACCGTCTCGGGGAATGGGCTGTCAGCCAACTGTTCCTCCGCCGCCCGAAGACGAGCGCCTCGCCGTTCGCGAAGGGGCCGACGACGTTCGCGGCGTGGAACGAGGTCGCCGAGCAGCACTCCCCCGGTGAGGCCCAGTCGGCCGAGCAGCTCGTCGCCTCCTATTCGGAGCTGCATGCCGCCGACCTCGCGAACACGCTGCTCGATCTTCCTCAGCAGCGCATGATCGAGGTCGCCGAGGAGCTGTCGGACGATCGGCTCGCCGACGCCCTCGAGGAGATGCCCGAAGACGAGCAGGTCCACATCCTCGATCGCCTCGGCGACGAGCGCGCCGCCGACATCCTCGACCAGATGGAGCCGGACGACGCCGCCGACCTCCTCGCCCAGCTGCCGCCCAACCGGCTCGAGCAGCTCCTCGAGCTGATGGAGCCCGAGGAGGCAGAGGACGTCAGGATGCTCCTCCGCTACGGCCCGGACACCGCCGGCGGTCTGATGACCCCGGAGCCGATCATCCTCTCGGCGGATGCGACGGTCGCCGAGGCCCTGGCGCTGATCCGTCGGCACGAGCTCCACCCGGCGCTGGCGGCAGCCGTGTTCGTGACCCTCCCGCCGTTCGAGACCCCGACCGGCCGCCTCCTCGGCATGGTGCACTTCCAGCGGATGCTGCGCTATCCGCCGCACGAACGTCTCGGCGGGATCATGGACGACAGTCTCGAGCCCGTGCCCGCGAACGCGTCCGCCGCCGAGGTCGCGCGTCTCCTGGCGAGCTACGACCTCGTCTCGCTTCCCGTCGTCGATGCCGCGCGTCGCCTCGTCGGCGCGGTCAGCATCGACGACGTGCTCGACTACCTCCTCCCGGACGACTGGCGCTCGCATGACGACGACGAGCCGACGCCGACGCCGACGGCGAAGGAGGTGCGCTGATGGCACGTTCGCCCCGCCTCGACGCGCCCCTCGGTCGGGGCACCACACGCGCCCGCCCCACCTCACGCGACCGCTTCGGCCGGTTCACCGAATGGGTCGCCCGGGCGATGGGGACCCCCGCGTTCCTGCTGATGCTCACGCTGTTCTGCGTGGCCTGGATCCTCTGGAACACCCTGACGCCCGATCATCTGCGATTCGACGATGCGGCACTGGGCTTCACCGCGCTCACCCTCATGCTCTCTCTGCAGGCCTCGTACGCCGCGCCACTGATCCTGCTCGCGCAGAACCGCCAGGACGACCGCGACCGGGTGCAGATCGAGCAGGACCGTCAGCGCGCGGAGCGGAACCTCGCCGACACCGAGTACCTCGCGCGCGAGATCGTCGCGCTGCGCATGGCGCTCGAAGAGCGCAACACGCAGCTCGTCACCCGCGATGTCCTGCGCAACGAGCTGAAGGCGCTGCTCGCGGAGCTCGGCTCCGACGAGAAACACGATGAGAAGCACGACGACAGGCACGACGCCGAGAAGCGCTCCGGCGGCGGCGGCTCATGACGGCGGCCGACAGAGTCCGCGCGGCCGTGGCCGCGGTCACGGATCCGGAGCTGCGCCGCCCGATCGGCGACCTCGACATGGTCCGCGAGATCGAGGTCGACGGCGACCGGGCGCTGGTCGGGATCGTGCTCACGATCGTCGGCTGTCCCGCCGCCGCACGCATCGAATCGGATGTGCGGGAGGCCGCGGCATCCGTTCCCGGCATCGCCGCCGTCGACGTCTCGGTGGGCGTGATGACTCCGGCCGAGCGCAAGGCGCTGACCGAGAAGCTCCGCGACGGACGCCCGGCGAGGCAGATGCCCTTCGGCCCCGAATCGCTCACCCGGGTCATCCTCGTCTCCAGCGGCAAGGGCGGTGTGGGCAAGTCGACGGTCACCGCGAACCTCGCCGTCGCCCTCGCCGATCAGGGCCTGTCCGTCGGGCTCGTGGACGCCGACGTGCACGGCTTCTCGATCCCCGGTCTCCTCGGCATCGCGGCGGGAACCCAGCCGACGCGCATCGACGATCTCATGCTCCCTCCGGTCGCGCACGGCGTGAAGACGATCTCTATCGGCATGTTCCTCCGCGACGGCGAGGCCGTGGTCGCCTGGCGAGGGCCCATGCTGCACCGCACGGTCTCGCAGTTCCTCACGGACGTGTTCTTCGGCGATCTCGACATCCTCCTGATCGACATGCCCCCGGGTACCGGCGACATCGCCATCTCGATCGGACAGCTGCTGCCTCACGCGGAGGTCCTCGTGGTGACGACGCCGCAGGCCGCGGCATCCGACGTCGCCATCCGCAGCGGCCTCGTGGCGCGGCAGACCGGGCAGCGCGTGATCGGGGTCGTCGAGAACATGGCCGCGTACACCCTCCCCGACGGCACCGTCGTCGACCTGTTCGGGTCGGGCGGCGGCGCGGCCGTGGCCGCAGCACTGTCCGAGGGCGGCGACGACGTGGCGCTGCTGGCGTCGATCCCGTTGAGTCCGGCGCTGCGCGAAGGCGGCGACGTCGGCATCCCGATCGTCACGACGGAGTCGACGGATGCCGCCGCCACCACGATCCGCGCGCTCGCGCGCTCCCTCGCCGGTCAGGGTCGCGGTCTCGCCGGACGATCGCTGCCGATGTCGATCGGCTGAGCCGCCGACGGCCCGAGGGCCCCGTGGGAGAATGGGACGATGCCCCCTCGTTCCCTCACGATCGATGAGAGCCTGCTCCGACGGATGGCGCGCGATGCCGCCGTCTACTCGCTCACACGCCCGGTCGCGATCATCATGTGGGTGGCACTCGCCGCGGCCCTCGGCATCAGCATCCTCAACCTGTCGGGGCTGGTCGCCGCCGGCGAGGACGACGGCGGTCTCGCCGCGTGGATGCCGCCGCTGGTGATCGCCCTCGCCGTCATCGCGATCGTCATGTCCGTCTCGAGCGCCCGTCACGCCGTGCGCGCCGCGATGCCGCCGGCGACGCTCGTCTGGGTCTCGCTGGAGGACGAGGTGCTGCAGGTGGGCAGCGGCGACCGCCGCTCGACCATCGCCTACAGCACGTTCCAGGGCGTCAGGGTGGGCGCGGACGCCGTGCTGCTGAAGCTGCGCGACGCCTCTGTCGCGACGGCGATCCCGCGCGCGCTGCTGAGCGACGAGGACGTCGCCACGCTCCGCGCGAAGATCGCCTAGGCAGCCATGCCCTCCGCACGACGCCTGGTCCGGCGTGACGCCCCGACGCGGATCAGCACGATGATCGTCACCGCGACCGCGAACGGCGGCAGGAAGACCGCCCCGAACGACAGCATCGTCCCGATCGGGTAGTCGGCGCCGCCTCCGCGGCCGAGTCCGATGCTCCCGCCGCCGAACGAGTCGCCTGCGATCAGGAACGCGCCGTCGTAGATGTCGAGCGAATCCGCGCACCGGACCTCGTGTGGCCCCGCGGCCGGTGCGGTGAACTGCGCGGTCTGCTCGAATCCCGGCTTCGGCGTCATCCACCAGAGGGTGCTGCTCCAGTCGAGCGCCGGCGCCCCGCGCTGCGCGACGGGCTCGCCACCGGGGGCGACGACGACGCACTCCAGGGTTCCGAGGTTCGCGGAGATCCCCTGCGCCCAGATGCCCGCGCGCTCATCCGCATCGAGATCGACGACGATCGCGTCGCCGAGCGGCTGAGGCTCTGCGCGGTCGACGGAGGCGACGATCGGCAGGACCCAGAGGATCCAGATCAGCGCGCCGCCGACGGCGCCGAGCACCGCGGCGACCACCGCGAGGCGAAGTCGGGCTGCGGGGCGAAGGTGCGACCCCACAGGGCTCACGTGGCTTCGGGGTCGTACGGCGGCCGGTTCTCGGCGCTGAACGTCTGCGGCGCACGCGGTGCGACGGGCTCGGCGATGGTGGCTCGCGCCTTCGTCGCGGTCGCGGGCTGCGGCTCCTCCATCAGCGCATCGCGGATGATCCGGCGCGGGTCGTACTGTCGCGGGTCGAGCTTGCGCCAGTCGACGTCATCGAGCTCGGGACCCATCTCCTGACGCATCTTCGACTTCGTGTCGCGGACGTACTCGCCGACCTTGCGGACCATGCGGGCGAATCCCTCTGCGGCCCGCGGAAGACGCTCAGGGCCGATGATGAGCACCGCGATGAGGCCGATCAGCAGCAGCTTCTCGAAAGTGAGCCCGAACGTCATCTGTACAGGCTACCGCCGCGCCTGCACTCCCCGCGCACACCGAGCGAATACGCTGAGATCGATCACAGTGCAAGCACGGAAAGGCAGGCCATGAGCGAGCACGAAGCGAACGCGCGTTTCCTTCGCGAGTCCATCATCGAGCCGGATGCCATCGCGCGCGCCCGGGCCCACGCGGTCGAACTGGGAGCGGCGCCCGTCAGCGCCGTCGTCGGATCGCAGATCGCCGTGATCGCCGCCGCGACCGCCGCCCGCTCGATCGTCGAGATCGGCACGGGAGCCGGTGTCTCGGGACTGTGGCTGCTGCGCGGAGCGCCGCAGGCCGTGCTGACCTCGATCGACAACGAGCCGGAGCATCTCGCCGCCGCCCGCCAGGCATTCTCCGACGCGAGAGTGCCCTCGACGAAGGCCCGCTTCATCACCGGACGGGCCGCCGATGTGCTTCCCCGCATGAACGAGGCCTCCTACGACATCGTGCTCGTCGACGCCGACCCCGAGAACGTCATCGAGTATGTCGAGCACGGCCTGCGCCTCGCCCGCGCCGGCGGCATCGTGCTCGTTCCGCGCGTGCTCGGCGGCGGCCGCGTCGCCGATCCCGTGCAGCGCGACGAGATCACTGCGGCGTACCGCTCGCTCGTGCAGGAGACGCAGGAATCGTCGGCCGTGCTGGCGACCGTCTCCCCCGCCGGCGAAGGGCTCCTTCAGCTGGTCAGCATCGCCGATCGCGCCTGACTCTCGTTCCGGACGACAGCCACCCGGAACAAGAAAGAGGGCGACGGATCCGGAGATCCATCGCCCTCGCAGACCCGCATCGCGGATCCGGGGTCAATCAGGCCGGTGCCACGACGGCGGCCAGCACGTCGTGAAGTTCCTTGGCCTCGGCGTCGTTCACGGAGACGACCAGACGGCCGCCACCTTCGAGCGGAACGCGCACGATGATGAGTCGCCCTTCTTTCACGGCCTCCATGGGTCCGTCTCCGGTCCTCGGCTTCATCGCTGCCATCGTGGCTCCTTTTCCTCGGTGGTATGGAATGAGTTTATCGGGTGTCACCGGGGCCTGGACGTCACCTGTGAAGAAAAGCGACGAGCGTTCACTCTCAGGGCACCTGCCAGAACGTGTTCCCGAGGGCGTACATCGGGAGTATCCAGGCCCACTGACCGACCAGGCAGAGCACCAGGACACCGACTCGCCACCACCGTGATCGCGGCACAGCCAACGCTCCCCACATCGGGCTCAGCGGGAGCAGCAGCCGGAAGGTGCTCGACTGCGGGAAGAACACCGCGAGCAGATACAGCAGATAGCTCGCGCTCCACAGTCGCAGGTCCGTCCCCAGGGCGCGCACCTGCGGGAGGTACAGCAGCGCGGCTCCGGCGGCCACGACCAGGAGCGCCAGTGCCACCGGCCCCGCCCACACCGGCAGACCCCACAGCCCGAACCAGAACTGGGACGCCTGCACCCACCCCTCGAACGGCACGAATCCCTCGACGCCGCCGGCGATCCAGTGCCGCCGCCACGCGAGCTCCGTGGCGAGATAGGCGCCTGGATCGCCCGTGACCACGCCGGCGAGAAGCTGCCAGGCGAAGCCGGTCGCGGTCGCGAGAGCGCCCAGGGCGACGATGTGCGCGATCTCGACACCGGTGAGGGGATCGTCGCGGCGACGTACCCACCGGACGATGCCGTGCAGTCCGATGTAGAGCGCGAAGGCGAGGATTCCCGGCCGGGTGAAGGCCATCACCGGGATGAGCACATAGAGCCACGCGTATCGCCGACGGGTCATCGCGTCGAGCGCCAGGAAGAGCAGCAGGAGGAACAGCGTCTCTGCGTAACCCACCTGGAACATCGCGGCGAGGGGACCTGCGGCGAAGAACACCACGGCCCAGGTCGCGGCGGAGGCCCCGATGCGATCGCGCAGCAGTCGGTGCAGCGCCAGACAGGCGAGGTACCCGGCGACGAAGGAAAGCAGGAACGCTCCGGCGCCCCACGAGCCGAACACGAAGCCGAGTGCCTTCGCCGCATATGCGAACACCGGCATGAACGCCCAGGCGTTCTCCGCGACGTCGCCGGAATCGGTCAGCGGCAGTTCGGCCGGGTACCCGCTCTCGGCGACCAGCCAGTACCACTGCGCGTCCCAGCCGAGCACGAAGTCGATGAGTCCGGCATCCGCTCCGAAGCGCGACAGCGACGTCGAGATCGAAGCCGCCGCGAGGAAGAATCCCGTGGTGACGACTCGTGCGACGAGATAGATCACCGCGATGCGCAGGGCGAGGGGCGCCTGCGCCCAGCGACGGGCCGCGCTCAGTGCGAGGTGAGCCATGCGCGCAGGCCCCGCTCCACGGCGTCGATCTGCGCCAGAGGCACGCGCTCCTCGTCGTGGTGGGCCAGGTGGGGATCGCCGGGGCCGTAGTTCACCGCCGGGATGCCGAGCGCCGAGAAGCGCGCGACATCGGTCCAGCCGTACTTCGGTCGTGGCTCCGCGCCCACGGCCGCGACGAACTGCTGCGCGATCGGGGCGTCCAGCCCGGGGCGGGCTCCCTCTGCAGCATCCGTGATCTCGACGTCGAACCCGGCGAGCACGCCGCGCACGTGCGCCTCGGCGTCGGCCGCCGACTTGCTCGGAGCGAAACGGTAGTTCACCTCGACCTCGCACGCGTCGGGGATCACGTTCCCGGCGACACCGCCGGCGATGCGCACGGCGCTCAGGCTCTCGCGGTACAGGAGCCCGTCGACGGGCACCTCCTTGGCCCGGTACTCGGCCAGACGGGTGAGGATGGGCGCGGCGCGGTGGATCGCGTTCTCGCCGATCCACGCGCGTGCCGCGTGCGCCCGCACGCCGGTGGTGCGGACGATCGCGCGGAGCGTGCCGTTGCATCCGCCCTCGACCTCGCCGTTGGACGGCTCGCCCAGGATGGCGAAGTCCGCCTGGAACAGGTCGGGGCGCACGGCCGCGAGGAGCCCGAGACCGTTCTTCGAGGCTTCGACCTCCTCGTTGTCGTACCACATCCAGGTGACGTCGATCGCGGGCTCGGCGAGCTCGGCGGCGAGCTTGAGCTGCACCGCCGTCCCGGCCTTCATGTCGACCGTGCCGCGCCCCCAGAGGAAGGGGACCCCGTCGATCTCGATGTCCTTCGTTGGCACGTTCTCGTTGATCGGCACGGTGTCGATGTGCCCGGCGATCGCGACGCGCTGAGCGCGGCCGAGGCTCGTGCGCGCGACGATCGTGTTGCCGTGGCGGATCACCTCCAGATGCGCGAGGGGAGCGACGGCCGCCTCGATCGCGTCCGCGAGGGCCTTCTCATCGCCCGAGACACTCGGGATGTCGCAGAGTGCGCGGGTGAGTTCCACGGAGGACGCGGTCAGATCGAGCAGCATGTCCACCAGCCTACTTACACCGTCATGTGCGACGTGGTCGATCGGCGGGCGCGATAGCGTGGAAGCATGAGTGAATCGCGCAGCGTGTGGGGCATCGGACTGACCACGATCGCCGGAGACGGCACGGTGCTCGACGCGTGGTACCCCGAGGTCGGCGTCGGATCGCCGACGGCCGGCGATGCCGCCGCCGCAGCGGCCACCTGGGAGGCACTCACCGGCCCGGATGACCGCCGCAACGTCACGGTCGAGGTCGTCCAGCTCCAGATCGACCTCGACGCCCCGCCTGCCTCCACGTCTGACGCCTACCTGCGCCTGCACGCGCTCTCGCACCTGGTCGTGCGACCGAACGAGCTCAACCTCGACGGCATCTTCGGCCACCTGCCGAACGTGGCGTGGACGAACGCCGGCCCCGTGCACCCCGCGGACGCCGCCCGCCTGCGTCCGTTGCTGCAGCGCGCCGGCATCCAGGTGCAGGGACTCGACAAGTTCCCGCGCCTGACCGACTACGTGCAGCCCGCCGGTGTGCGGATCGCCGACGCGTCGCGAGTGCGCCTCGGAGCGTACCTCTCCCCCGGCACGACCGTCATGCACGAGGGCTTCGTGAACTTCAACGCCGGCACGCTGGGCGCGTCGATGGTCGAGGGACGCATCTCCCAGGGCGTCGTCGTCGGCGACGGCAGCGACATCGGAGGCGGCTCGTCGATCATGGGCACGCTGTCCGGTGGCGGCACGCACCGCGTCTCGATCGGGTCGAGGACCCTTCTCGGCGCGAACGCGGGGATCGGCATCTCGCTCGGAGACGACTGCGTCGTCGAGGCGGGGCTCTACGTCACGGCCGGAACGAAGATCGTGCTCGTCGACGGCCCGCAGACCGCTGACGGCGGTCGCGTCACGGTCAAGGGCGCCGAGCTCTCCGGCCAGGACGGGCTCCTGTTCCGCCGCAACTCGCTCAGCGGCGCGGTCGAGGCCGTGCGCCGCGCCGGCATCGGCGTGACCCTGAACGAGGCGCTGCACGCCTGATCTCTGACCCGTCCGACGGCGTCCGCCGGGCGTGGCGGGCCGGCACACAGGTTGTGCGTGATAGTGTCGGCATGACGCTCCTCGCAGTGCGAGACGTCTGCGTCGTCGACACGCTCCCGCGCCACTTGCCTGGTTCTGGCCATTTCGAACGGCGAAACGATGCGCGATCCCGCGCCGTCGCCCACCTTCCGCACCCGGCCCTGATGGTTCGCGCGTGCACTCTCGGAGATATACCCCTATGACTTCCTTCCTCGATCTCGGCGTGCCCGCCGACCTCGCCGCCGTCCTCTCGAAGGACGGCAAGACCGAAGCGTTCGCGATTCAGCGCGACACGCTTCCCGACTCCCTCGCCGGCCGCGACCTGCTCGGCCGCGGCCGCACCGGCAGCGGCAAGACGATCGCCTTCGCGCTCCCCCTCGTCTCCCGCCTCGCCGCCTCGTCGCGCACGAGCCGCCCCGGCCACCCGCGTGGTCTCGTGCTCGCTCCGACCCGCGAGCTCGCCACCCAGATCGCCGCGACCATCGCGCCGCTCGCGGCAGCCAAGGGCCTGCGCGTCACCACGGTGTTCGGCGGCGTCAGCCAGCGCCCGCAGGAGCAGGCCATGCGCAGCGGCGTCGACATCGTCGTCGCGTGCCCCGGCCGCCTCGAAGACCTCATGAAGCAGCGCGTCGTGCAGCTCGACGCGGTCGAGGTCACCGTTCTCGACGAGGCCGACCACATGGCTGACCTCGGCTTCCTGCCGGGTGTCACCCGCATCCTCACCGCGACCCCGGCCGGCGGTCAGCGCCTGCTGTTCAGCGCGACCCTCGACCGCGGCATCGACACTCTCGCCCGTCGCTTCCTCTCGAACGCCGTGAGCCATGAGGTCGATGAGGAGAGCGTGCCCGTGGGCGAGATGACCCACCGTGTGCTGGTCGTCGACTCGACGGACAACAAGACCGCTCTCGTGCGCGACCTCGCCTCCGGCACGGGTCGCCGCATCCTCTTCACGCGGACGAAGCACCAGGCGAAGAAGCTCGCCAAGCAGCTCACCGCCGCCGGCATCCCCGCGGTCGACCTGCACGGCAACCTGTCGCAGAACGCGCGCGAGCGCAACCTCAGCGCCTTCTCGACCGCTCCCGACGAGGGTGGCGTGCGCGTGCTCGTCGCGACCGACGTCGCCGCCCGCGGCGTGCACGTCGACAACGTCGACCTGGTCGTCCACGTCGACCCGCCGGTCGAGCACAAGGCGTACCTGCACCGCTCCGGTCGCACCGCTCGCGCCGGCGCCGCGGGAACCGTCGTCACGGTCGTGCTCCCCGAGCAGCGTCGCGACGTCAAGGACCTGCTGCGCAAGGCCGCGATCGACGCACCGCTCGAGAACGCGACGCAGGATGCCATCACCGGTCTCGTGCCCGAGCGCGCGGCTCACGTGCGTCCGGCTCCCGTCCAGGCGCAGCAGCCGCAGCGTCAGGCCAAGCAGCGTCCGGCCGGCGGAGAGCGTGCCGGCGCCTCCACGCCCCCGGCACGTCGCCGTCGTCCCCGCTCCGGCCAGGGCGGACAGGGCCAGGGCGGCCAGGCCCGTCAGGGCGGCGCCTCGCGCCAGGGCCAGGGCGGTCGCGGCTACCAGGGACGCTGAGTCTCCCCCACCTGATCCGCTCGCAGATCAGGTGACGCGAAAGGTCGCCGCGCATTCGCGCGGCGACCTTCTGCGTCCCCGTGGCCGGGCGTCAGCGCCGCACCGCATCCAGGACCACCGGGTCGGAGCACCCGCGGACGAAGCCCGCGAGACGTCGCCGGATCTCGAAGCCGAGCACCCGCGCGCCGAGCCACTCGGCGATCGGTGCGAGCCAGACCGGTCGGCAGGAGAAGTTGTACTTCCACACGGCCAGCGTGCCGCCTGCAACGGCCGTGAACCGCCACCCGCCGCCGAGCTTCTCGAAGAACCACGGCCCCGTCTCCATCACCATCCCGACGTTGGTCGGCGGCGCATAGGAGACGTAGCTGCTCACCATGGCGAAGCCGAGGCGCTGCCGGGTGAAGGTGCGCACACCCTTGGCCGGAGCATCCGCCTCGTCCAGGAAATGCTGTTCGCTGATGAACGGATCCCAGCGTCGACGGATCGCTCCCGTCGTCTGCGAGACGGCGAAGGCCGTCGCCGGGTCCACCGGCACGACGGCTTCGGCGCTGACGACGGGCATCGGACGCCGGTGTCAGCGGGTCTGGAACGTGCGCTCCGGAGACCCCGTGTACAGCTGCTGCGGGCGACCGATCTTCGTCTGCGGGTCGAGCTGCAGCTCGCGCCACTGCGCGAGCCAGCCCGGCAGCCGGCCGATCGCGAAGAGCACCGTGAACATCCGGGTCGGGAAGCCCATCGCCTTGTAGATGACGCCGGTGTAGAAGTCGACGTTCGGGTACAGACGGCGTTCGCGGAAGTAGTCGTCGGCGAGCGCGAGCTCCTCGAGCTCCTTCGCGAGGTCCAGCAGCGGGTCGGTGACGCCCAGAGAGGACAGCACCTCGTCCGCGGCCTCCTTGACGAGCTTGGCGCGCGGGTCGTAGTTCTTGTAGACCCGGTGCCCGAAGCCCATCAGCTTCACGCCCTCTTCCTTGTTCTTCACCCGCTCGACGAAGCGCGAGACGCTCTGACCGGAGTCGCGGATCTGGCCGAGCATCGTGAGGACGGCCTCGTTCGCCCCGCCGTGGAGCGGACCGGAGAGGGCCTGGATGCCCGCCGAGATCGACGCGAACTGGTTCGCGCCCGTGGAACCCACCAGGCGCACGGTCGAGGTCGACGCGTTCTGCTCGTGGTCCTCGTGGAGGATGAGGAGCAGCTCGAGAGCCTTGGACATGACCGGGTTGATCTCGTAGGGCTCCGAGAGCACGCCGAAGTTCAGCTTGAGGAAGTTCTCCACGAACCCGAGCGAGTTGTCCGGGTAGAGGAAGGCCTGGCCGACGCTCTTCTTGTGCGCGTACGCCGCGATCACCGGAAGCTTCGCGAGCATGCGGATCATGTTCAGCTCGACGTGCTCGGGATTGTGCGGGTCGGTCTGGCCCTCGTAGTAGGTCGAGAGCGCGGCGACGGCCGAGGACAGCACCGACATCGGGTGCGCGGTGTGCGGCAGGGCCGAGAAGAACCGCTTGAGGTCTTCGTGCAGCAGCGTGTGACGACGGATCTTCTCGTCGAACTCGGCGAGCTCGGAGGCCGACGGCAGCTCACCGTAGATGAGGAGCCAGGCGACCTCGAGGTAGCTCGTGGAGTTGGCCAGCTGCTCGATCGGGTACCCGCGATAGCGCAGGATGCCCTTGTCTCCGTCGATGAAGGTGATGTCCGACTTGGTCGATGCGGTGTTGACGAATCCGTAGTCCAGACCGGTGTAGCCGGTCTGCCGGGTCAGGGTCGAGAAGTCGATGCTGTCGTGGCCTGCCGTGCCGCGCACCAGCGGGAATTCGGCGGTCGTGTCGCCGATCGTCAGCTTCGCCGTCTGGTCTGCCGCTGCGCTCACGCGGACCTCCTCCTGGTGTCCGACCCCCGCTCGTCGCGTCGGTGTCGGACAAGATCTTGATCAAGCCGGAACTGGCGATCTCACGGCGCTGAGGCACCAGGTCGGTACCCGACCGAATCGCCTTTACAGCCTAGTAGGCACGCAGGCCTACTGTGACATCCGCCAAACGGACGGCGGATTTGACGAGGGAATCTACAGCTTTCCTTCATTCAGGCGTCGCGCGGCCTCCAGGACGCGGTCGGTCGCCGCGGTCAGCGCCAGCCGCACGTGCTGCCCGGACGCCGTCCCGTAGAACGGACCCGGACCCGCGAGGATGCCGAGATCGGCGAGCCGCCCCATCGATTCCCAGGCATCCCGCCCCTCGGTCGCCCAGAGGTACAGCCCCGCCTCGGAGCCGTCGATGCGGAAGCCCGCGGCCTCCAGCGCCGGACGCAGCGCATCGCGGCGCTCACGGTAGAGCTCCTTCTGGACCGCGACATGCTCGTCGTCGCCGAGTGCCGTCGCCATGGCGTGCTGCACGGGCGCAGGCGGCATCAGCCCCAGATGCTTCCGGGCCGTGAGGAGATCGCCGACGATGCGGGCGCAGCCCGCGACGAAGGCGGCGCGATACCCGGCGAGGTTCGACTGCTTGCTGAGCGAGTACACGCTGAGCAGGTTCGACCGCCGTCCGCCCGTCACGCGCGGGTCGAGGATCGACGGGATGGGCTCGGTCGCCCACGGCCCGTCCCAGCCCAGCTCCGCGTAGCACTCGTCGCTCGCGAGCACCGCGCCGAGCTCACGCGCACGCCGAACCGCCGCGGCCAACTCGTCGACGGTCCAGGTGCGTCCGTCGGGGTTGCCCGGCGTGTTGATCCAGATGAGCTTCGCACCCTCGGGCCACTCGGCGGGGTCGTCCGCGGCGACCGGCTCGGCACCGACCACGCGGGCACCGACCTCGTAGGTCGGGTAGGCGACGCGCGGATGCACGACGATGTCGCCCGCGCCGAGCCCGAGCAGCGTGGGGAGCAGGGCGACCAGCTCCTTGGAGCCGATCGTCGGGAGCACGTTGTCGACCGTGAGGTCGGGCACGCCGCGCCGACGCGCGTACCAGGCGACGATGGCCTCGCGCAGCGAGGGCGTGCCGAGAGTCTGCGGGTACGCGTGCGCGTCGGTCGCCTCGGCCAGAGCCCGGCGGATGATCTCCGGCGTCGGATCGACGGGAGAGCCGACGGACAGGTCGACCAGACCACCCGGATGCTGCGCGGCGCGGTCGCGGAACGGCACCACGGCGTCCCACGGGTAGTCGGCGAGGTCGCGGACGCTCACAGGGGCGCCTACTCGCCCTGAGGCGGCAGAGCGGCGATGATCGGGTGGTCGAACGTGTACACGCCGACCTTCGCGGCGCCGCCGGGCGATCCGATCTCGTCGAAGAACTCGACGTTGGCCTTGTAGTAGTCCTGCCATTCGTCGGGCAGGTCGTCCTCGTAGTAGATCGCCTCCACCGGGCACACCGGCTCGCAGGCACCGCAGTCGACGCACTCGTCCGGATGGATGTACAGCGAGCGTTCACCCTCGTAGATGCAGTCAACGGGGCACTCGTCGATGCAGGCGCGATCCTTGACATCGACGCACGGGAGGGCGATCACATACGTCACTCCCCCAGTCTACGACTCGCGGGCGACCGCTTCCTCCGCAGAGGGGGTCTCCGTGCGCACGGGAAGCCGCGAGAGCGACGGCCAGGCGACCACGAGCAGCACGAGGCCGGCGACCAGATAGGTCCAGATCCGTCCCGCGAGCGAGTCGGCCACGACGACCGAACCGCCGGGTCCGACGCCGGAGATCAGCACGAGCATCCCGATCATGCCGAGGCCGGCGGCGACGGCGGCGCCCCGATCGTGGGTGAGCGCGCGGACCGCGATGAGGATCGCCGCACACGCGATCGCCCCGACGATCAGCCCGACCGGGATCGGTCCCCACATGAGGCTGTGCCCGATCGTCCCGGCGACACCGTAGACGCCGCCCACGAGGGCGGCAGCGACCCACGACAGGACTCTCGACACCCAGCTCACACGCACCCCTCGATCCTACCGGCGAGGCCTGTGGATCCGGAGTGGGGCCTCGGCTTCACGCCGCGAGACCGAAGAGCCGCAGGAGCGCCGCGACGAGCGCGGCCGTGACCACGACGACGAGGAACGACTGGCGCAGCCAGAGGAGACCGCCGGCGACCAGCAGCGCGGGCACGCGCGCATCCACCGTGATCGCCTGGCCGTCGCCGAGAGTCTGCACCGCCACGAGAGCGGCGAGCAGTGCGACCGTCAGCAGATCCGAGATGCGCGCGGGCCGCGGCGCTTCGAGCAGCTTCGGCGGGACGAGGTACCCGACCGCCTTCAGCGCGAGACAGATCAGGGCGGCGAGCAGGATCGCGCTCCACAGGCTCATACGCCCTCCTCCGCTCCGGAGTCCGCCACGGGTGTCTGCTGCGGCGGGCGTCCGAGCCAGTTGAACCAGCCGACGACGATGGCCACCAGGGCGGCGATGAGCACAGGCAGCCCCGGCATGAGGAACGGGGTGAGCGCTGCCGCCACGACGGCCGCCGCCACGCCGACGGCGATCGCCTGGCGCTGCTTCAGTCGCGGCCAGAGCAGCGCGAGGAAGGCGGCGGCCGCCGCCGCATCCAGCCCCCAGGTGCGGGGGTCGCCGAGCACGTCGCCGACGAGCGCGCCGACCAGCGTCGTGATGTTCCAGCCCACGAAGATGCCGATGCCGGTCACCCAGAAGCCGACCCGCCGCAGGCGCGGGACGGTCTGCGAGATCGCCACTGCCGTCGACTCGTCGATCGTGAAATGCGCAGCGGCGGCTCGCCGCACGGGTCCGCCTCCGACGAGGGGGGACATGCGCATCCCGTAGGCGACGTTGCGCACCCCGAGCAGCGCGGCGGAGGCGACGGCCGAGGGCAGCGCGGCCAACCCGCCGGCGGTGAAGACCCCGACGAACGCGAACTGCGATCCGCCCGTGAACATGAGCAGACTCAGCACGCAGGTCTGCCAGACATCGAGACCGGATGCCACGGCGAGCGCCCCGAATGAGATGCCGTAGGCGCTCGTCGCCAGCACGACGCCAAGTGCTTCCCGCCAGACCTCACGCTCGGCGGTCATCGCGCCGATCCCAGGCTCGTTCGATCTGGTGAACACATGCCTATCATTCTGAACACCGAAGAACGGATAGTCAAGCGAACGATCGTTTGACATGATGAACACATGGAGGATCTCCGCACCCGCATCTCCCGCACTCTCCGCCGCGAGCGCGAGACCGTCGGCCTCTCGGTCTCCGAGCTCGCGCGGCGCGCCGGCGTGTCCAAGGCGACCGTGTCCCAGCTCGAGAGCGGTGCGGGCAACCCCAGCGTCGAGACGCTGTGGGCTCTCGGCGTCGCACTCGGCGTCCCCTTCGCGGTGCTCGTCGACCAGCAGTCCAACGCGCCGACGCTGATCCGTGCCGACGATCTCGCCGGCGTACCTTCGTCCGCCGCGGCCTACAGCGCGACGCTGCTGTCCGCCAGCCCTCCGGGGGCCCGCCGCGACGTCTACCTGATCCAGGCCGAGCCCGGCGACCCGCGGCTCTCCGACCCGCATCACGCCGGGACCATCGAGCACGTCATCCTGATCGCCGGACAGGCACAGGTCGGGCCGGTGACGGAGCCGATTCTGCTGAACCCCGGCGACTACCTGACGTACGCCGGCGACGCGCCGCACATCTTCGAGGCGACGGCATCCGGCACGAGCGCCGTGCTCATCTCCGAGCTGCGCTGATCGTCGCCTGCTCCCCACTCACTCGGCGCCGCCCGCGGGCGAGGGATCGGGGATCTCGTGCGGCCGGTACTGCGGCAGCCGCGACGCCGGGAGGATCGCGAGAGCGCTGATCCCGGCCAGCAGGAGCAGGCCGAGCTTGAGCGTCCCCAGGCGCGCCTCCTCGTTGACGACCACGGCCGCATCGACCTGCTCCGGCGTCGCATCCGTCGCTTCGAGCGCGGTCCGGAGATCGTCGTTGCTGACGAAGTTGAGGTTGTCCATGTCGACCTGGGCCACCAGCGCCGGCGGAAGCTCCGGATGCTCGACGACCGCGCGTCCGATGCTGAGACCGAGCAGCGACACCAGCAGGGCCCCGGCCAGCGCGGTTCCGACCGCCGAGGCGAGGTTCTGCGTGGTGCCGCGCAACGAGCCCACATCGCCCGCCAGCTCAGCGGGAGCCGCCGTCACCAGCACGTTGAACACCAGGGTCACGAGCGCTCCCTGGCCGATGCCGAACACGATGAGGCCGAGGATGGTCGGCAGCGTCTCCCAGTTGTTGCTCACGACGAACGAGAGCCAGACCAGAGCCGCCGTGGTGAGGATGAAGCCGAAGACGCCGATCGTGCGCGGCGGGAACCGCCTGTAGAACCGCACCACGAGCGTCGCCGTGATGAAGACGGTGAGGTTGAACGGCATCATGGCGATCGAGGTGTCGAACGGCGTGCGCCCCTGCACGATCTGGATGTAGAGCGGGATCGTGAAGTTCACGCACGCTTCCAGGGCCACGACGATGAACATCGCGTACACCGCGGCACGCTCCCGCGAAGAGCCGAGCACGCTCAGGTCGATCAGCGGGACCTTGCCCTCCGCCATCCGCTTCCTCGTCCACAGGAAGAAGCCCTGTCCGAGCACGAGACCGACGACGACGAAGACCGGAGCCGGCGAGAGCCCGACGATGCTGAAGGGTGCCGCGTCCGTCGCCGCGACCGCACCCCACGCGTTCAGGTTGTTGAACCCCAGCGTGAGCAGCACGATCGCCGCGCCGATCAGCAGCGAGGCGATCAGGTCGATGCGGATCGAGGCGTCGCCGCGGTCGCCACGCAGCGTGAAGCTGAGCGCGAAGACCAGCACGGCGATCCCGAGCACGATGAAGAACATGGGCCGCCACCCGACGAGGGTTCCCAGCGTGCCGCCGATCAGGAAGGCGCTGACGCCGGAGATCGCCCGCGCCGAGCCGATGGCGCCGATCGCGGTCGCCTGCTGCGCCCCGCGGTAGTTCTCGGCGATGAGGGCGACGATCGACGGCACGATGATCGCCGCAGCGGCCCCCGCGACCGCCTGACCCGCGATCGCCCATCCCACGGTCGGCGCGACCAGCATCATGATCGAGGATGCCGCGAACAGCGCGATCACGATCCGGAAGATGAGGACCCAGCCGATGCGCTGGCCGAGCTTCGCGCCCGTCATGACCAGTGCGGCCACCGCCAGGCCGTACATCACGATGGTCGTGCTCGCGACGGTCGGAGGCACCCCGAAGTCGCTCACCATCCCGCCGAGCGAGATCGGCAGTGCGGCCACGTTGAACGACATCAGCACCTGCGCGAGGAACAGGCTGACCATCGGCAGCCAGGAGGTCTTGGTCTCGGGCTGCTCTGTCTGCGTCATGGCTTCTCCTGCTCGGGGGATCGAGGAACAGCGGCGGAATGCTCCGGCGCGGGAGCCGAGGCGAAGAGGTTCAGACCGAGCGCTCGCGACAGGTAGCCGATCGCCATCTGCGCTCTCACGGAGTTGCCGGCATCGTCGAGTCGCGGCGAGAATCCGGCCACCGCGCCCTTGCCGGGTGCGACGGCCACGATCCCGCCGGCGACGCCGGACTTCGCCGGAAGCCCGATCTCGAAGAGCCAGTCCCCCGAGCGCTCGTAGAGCCCGCTCGACGCGACCACGGCGAGCGTGTCCCGGCACACCTCCGCCGAGACCACGCGCTCCCCCGTCACCGGGTTCACGCCGCCGTCGGCCAGCGTCGCCCCCATCACGGCGAGGTCGTGGGCGGTGACGCCGAGCGCGCACTGACGCGTGTAGACGTCGACGACCTCGTCGGGATCGCCGCTGAGCCGGCCGTAGCTGCGCAGCAGCCACCCGAGGGCGCGATTGCGCTCGTTCGTCGCGGCCTCGGAGGCGTACACGACGCCGTCGAGGCTCAGCGAGCGCCCCGCGAAGGCCGAGAGCCCCTCGCGGACGCGCTCCCACTGCTCGGCCGTCGTCGATCCGGGCATCAGCGCGGTCGTCGCGATGGCCCCGGCGTTGACCATGGGATTCATCGGATGCCCGTCGTTGAGCTCGAGAGCGACGACGGAGTTGAAGGCGAGCCCCGTGTTGTTCACCCCGACGATGTCGCGCACACGCTCATGCCCGTGCTCCTGGATCGCCAGGGCATAGACGAACATCTTCGAGATCGACTGGATCGAGAACGGATGCAGCGCGTCGCCGGCGTCGTGGAGGCCGCCGCCCACCTCGATGACCGCGAGGCCGAAGAGGTCGGGGTCGGCCCCCGCGAGCACCGGGATGTAGTCGGCGACGCGTCCGCCGTGCTCACCGGAGAACCGGGAGTGCGCCTCTCGGACGATGTCCTCGACGCGGTCCCAGCCGGGCAGTGTGCCGGTGGACACCTGTTGCGGGACGTCGAGCCAGGCGGCGGGGTCGAGCACGCGTCCTCCTCGGATCGGAGACGTCCCCAGCCGTCAGTCACACCGTAGCGTTCGTGGGGCCCTCCGACCAGAGGATCAGTACCAGTTCGTGGCCTGCGAGTGCCCCCAGGCGCTGCACGGAGTGCCGTAGACGGACGAGATGTAGCCGAGACCCCAGGCGATCTGGGTCGTGGCGTTCGTCTCCCAGTCGCTGCCCTCCGACGCCATCTTGCTGCCGGGAAGGGCCTGCGGGATGCCCGTCGCGCCGCTGGGGTTGTACGCCTGGTAGTTCCAGCCGGACTCCTTGTTCCAGAGCGACTCCAGGCAGGAGAACTGGTCGCCTCCCCAGCCGTAGCGGCTCGACATCATCTGCTGCGCCGTGGCCTTCGCACCCTCGACCGTGTTCGCGGAGGCGAGAGCCGCGGCGGCGGCCTCTGCTTCGGCGGCGGCCGCGGCGGCGGCGTCATCCGCGGCCTTCTTCTCCTGCGCAGCGGTGAAGGCGCCCTGCAGCGCCACGGTCGCCGTGGCGAGCGCCTTCGTCTCGGCTTCCACCTCGCCCGCGAGGACCGTGACGACCAGGGGCGACATCGCGTCGCGGTCCTCGAGCGCGTCGATGTCGTCCTGCAGCTCCGACACGTCGACGGGCGGGGCGGCGCTCACGTCGAGACCCGAGGCGGTCACGTCGTACGTCAGGGCCTGCGCACTGAGCACGGCATCCTTCGCATCGACCAGCGGCATCGCCGCGTCGTCCGCGACCTTCGCGTGGGGCTCCGTGCCGGCGACCAGCTGCGCGACGGCGGCAGTCGCGTCCGGCATCTCGGCGCCGGCGGCCGGGGCCGACACGATGCCGGCGGTGAGGGTGATGCCGAGGAGAGCGGCGGCGGCGGTCCCGAGGATCATCATCGGACGGCGGGCCGTGGCGCGGGCGGATGCCGCGGCGGAGGCGCGCCGAAGCGCACGGGTTTCATGGAGCATGGTTCGACTTTCGGGTCGTCGTACGCCCAATACAGGAGACTCATCGGGAGCTCGTCCCAGGCGCAAGTGTTCGAGCCTGCCATGCCTTCCTGAATGAAAATTGTGCCTCATCTGGGATTTACATGAGAAGAGGGCCCCGCACGCGCCTTTCGGCGGTGCGAGGCCCTCTGCAGAGCGCTCTCGAACGAGGGTCAGGCGTTCGCGTCCTGACGCTTGATGCGGGCGGTCTCGCGAGCGCGGGTGTTCTGATCCAGGTTCACCTTGCGGATGCGCACGACCTCCGGCGTCACCTCGACGCACTCGTCGTCACGGGCGAACTCGAGGCTCTCCTCGAGCGTCAGCTGACGCGGCGGGGTCATCGACTCGAACGTGTCGGAGCTCGCTGCACGCATGTTGGTGAGCTTCTTCTCCTTGGTGATGTTCACGTCCATGTCGTCGGCGCGCGAGTTCTCGCCGATGACCATGCCCTCGTAGACCTCCTGCGTGGGCTGCACGAAGAACGACATGCGCTCCTGCAGGGCGATCATCGCGAACGGGGTCACGACGCCCTGGCGGTCGGCGACGATCGAGCCGTTCTGGCGCGTGGTGATGTGTCCGGCCCACGGCTCGTAGCCGTGCGAGATCGCGTTGGCGATGCCGGTGCCACGGGTCGTGGTGAGGAACTCGCTGCGGAAGCCGATGAGGCCGCGCGACGGGACGATGAACTCCATGCGCACCCAGCCGGTGCCGTGGTTCGTCATGTTCTCCATGCGACCCTTGCGGCCGGCCAGCAGCTGCGTGATCGCACCGAGGTGCTCCTCGGGCGTGTCGATCGTGAGGTGCTCGAACGGCTCGTGCGTCTTGCCGTCGATCTGCTTCGTGACGACCTGGGGCTTGCCCACCGTGAGCTCGAAGCCCTCGCGGCGCATGTTCTCGACGAGGATCGCGAGCGCGAGCTCGCCGCGTCCCTGCACCTCCCACGCGTCGGGGCGGCCGATGTCGACGACCTTGAGCGAGACGTTGCCGATGAGCTCGCGGTCGAGACGGTCCTTGACCATGCGGGCGGTCAGCTTGTGGCCCTTGACCTTGCCCATGAGGGGCGAGGTGTTCGTGCCGATCGTCATCGAGATGGCGGGGTCGTCGACCGTGATCGCCGGAAGCGGGCGGACGTCCTCGGGGTCGGCGATCGTCTCGCCGATCGTGATGTCCTCGAAGCCGGCGATGGCGACGATGTCACCGGGCGCCGCCGACTCCGCGGGGTAGCGCTCGAGGGCGCGGGTCTTCAGGAGCTCGGTGATGCGGGCGTTGCTGGTCGAGCCGTCGGCACGGACCCAGGCGACCGTCTGCCCCTTCTTCAGCGTGCCGTTGAAGACGCGGAGGAGAGCGAGGCGACCGAGGAACGGGCTCGAGTCGAGGTTCGTGACCCAGGCCTGCAGCGGGGCCTCGTCGTCGTAGGACGGCGCCGGGATGTGCTCGAGGATGGCGCCGAAGAGCGGCTCCAGGTTCTCGTTGTCCGGCAGCGTGCCGTTCTCGGGGCGGTTCAGCGATGCGGCACCGGCGCGGCCGGAGGCGTACACGATCGGCACGTCGAGCAGCGCGTCGACGTCGAGATCCGGCACGTCGTCGACGAGGTCGGACGCGAGACCCAGGAGCAGGTCGTGGGCCTCCTCCTCGACCTCGGCGATGCGCGCGTCGGGACGGTCGGTCTTGTTGACCAGCAGGATGACGGGCAGCTTCGCCTCGAGCGCCTTGCGGAGCACGAAGCGGGTCTGCGGGAGCGGGCCCTCGCTGGCGTCGACGAGCAGCACGACGCCGTCGACCATGGAGAGGCCGCGCTCGACCTCTCCGCCGAAGTCGGCGTGACCGGGGGTGTCGATGACGTTGATCGTCACCTCGCCGTCGGTGGCGTGCACGCCCTTGTAGGTGATCGCCGTGTTCTTGGCGAGGATCGTGATGCCCTTCTCACGCTCGAGGTCGTTCGAGTCCATGGCGCGTTCGTCCACGTGGGCGTGTTCGCCGAAGGAGCCCGTCTGACGCAGCATGGCGTCGACGAGAGTGGTCTTGCCGTGGTCGACGTGCGCGACGATTGCGACGTTGCGGAGGTCAGAGCGGAGGGCGTGCGCCATGCAGAAGTCCTAAAGAGGTGTGGGATTGCGCCGGGAAGCCGACGTTCCAGGATAACGCAAGCTGAGGGTCTGTTCCTGAGCGGACGTCGTAGCATCGGGATCGTGACCTCCCGACCTGTCCCGGACCCCCTCCCCTGGGACCCTCCTGCACCCTCCCGCGGCCGGATCGGGTGGGAGATCGCGATCGTGCTCGCGCTGGGCCTCGGCCAGTCCGCCGTGTACGCGATCGTGCAGCTCGCCTACCGGCTCACGGATGAGACGCCGCTGGCGGATCAGACCGCGACGCTCAACCCGTCGCGCAGCGACCGCGAGTTCTTCGATCTCATCTACCAGGTGCTGTCGATCGGATTCTCGCTCGTGCCGGTGCTGCTGGTGTGCTTCCTCCTCTGGCAGTCGCGCCGTCCGCACCTGGGCAGGCTGGGACTGGACGGCACGAGGGTCGCGGCGGATGCCGGGCGCGGCATGCTCCTCGTCCTCGCCATCGGCATCCCCGGTCTGGCGCTCTACATCGCCGGACGCGCCTCGGGGCTCTTCGTCGCGGTGAATCCGGCGGGACTCGACGCGTACTGGTGGACTGTCCCCGTCCTGCTGCTCGCCGCCGCGCGGGCGTCGCTGCAGGAGGAGTTCGTCGTGCTCGGATATCTCTTCGCGCGCCTCCGGCAGCTCGGATGGAGTCCGTGGACCATCATCGTCTCCACCTCGGTGCTGCGTGCGAGCTACCACCTGTACCAGGGGCCCGGCGCGTTCATCGGGAATCTGGCGATGGGGCTGCTGTTCGGCTGGCTCTTCCAGCGCAGCGGCCGTCTGCTGCCGTTCCTCGTCGCGCACTTCCTGATCGACGCGACCGTGTTCGTCGGCTATCCCTGGGCGGCGGCGACCTGGCCGGAGCTCTTCGGACTGCCGAGCTGAGACGGGGTCAGCCGGCGTTCGCGATGAACACGGCCACCGCGGCCCAGACCAGGATGACGGCCAGGGCGAGGAGAGCGGGACGATCCCAGCTCCGCCGGATGGGAGCATCGGCGGCGGGATCGGACGCCTCCCAGCGATCGCGGATGTCGGTCAGATCGCGCAGGCTGGTCGGGGCTTTGCGCTCCTCGTCCTGCCGACCCGCGGCGCGCCGCTGCCGCGCCCTGGCCGGCCCGCCGTAGCACGTGACGTCGGTGCCGTCATCGAGTGAGAAGACGAGCTGCCAGCGCAGATCGATGTCACGCACACGACGCCACCCGAAGGTCGTGCGTCGCAGCATGTTCTGCACGGTCCCCTCCGCGTCGTCGATGCGGACGAACGAGACGAAGGCGACCTCGTACACGACCCACAGCCCGAGGAGGATCCACGGTGCGAGCAGCAGCGCCTGCCCCCACCCCGCGCGCACGACGGCATCGCCGAGCAGGAACAGCGCGAGCAGCGAGCAGAGGACGAGGAAGACCGGACCGGAGGCCGCACGGAAAGTCCGTGCGGCCCCCGATCCTGGATCGGTCGGCACGTTCAGCGCCCGCCGAGCGGGATCGACGCCCCGGGGATCGCCTTGAGGAGCCGGTCGGTGTACTCCTGCTGGGGGTTGGCGAAGATCTCGTCGACAGTCCCCTGCTCGACGACCTTCCCCTTCTCCATGACGCAGACGAGGTCGCTCGACACGCGCACGACAGCGAGGTCGTGCGTGATGAACAGGTACGTCAGGTTCAGCTCCGACTGCAGCTCGGCGAGCAGCTTCAGGATCTGATCCTGCACCAGCACGTCGAGCGCCGAGACGGCCTCGTCGAGCACGACGATGTCCGGCTTGAGCGCGAGCGCCCGGGCGATCGCGACGCGCTGCCGCTGTCCGCCGGAGAGCTCGTTCGCGTACCGGGTCGCGAGCGTCCTCGGCAGCGCCACCTGGTCGAGAAGCTCCTCGACGCGTTCGCGCTGCGAAGCCCGATCCCCCACACCGTGGATCTGGAGCGGCTCGGAGATCGTGTTCCCGATGTTGCGCAGCGGGTCCAGCGATCCGTACGGATCCTGGAACACGGGCTGCATGCGGCGGCGCAGCCCGAACGCCTGCGCGTTCGAGAGCTTCGACACATCCTGACCGTCGATCTCGATGGTGCCGCTCGTGGGCTCCTCGAGCTTGAGCACCATCTTGGCGACCGTCGACTTGCCGGAACCCGACTCGCCGACGAGGGCGAGCGTCTTCCCGCGCGGGATGTCGAAGGAGACGTCGTCGACCGCACGGAACGCCTCGCTGCGGAAGTTCCCCTGACGGATCTTGTAGTCCTTCGTGAGTCCCGCCACCCGCACGGTCGGCGGGATGTCCGCGAGGTCCTCGAGCGTCTCGATGCCGCGGTCCTCGACGACGGCCTGGATGCGCTGCGAGGCGACGCTCGGGGCTGCACCCACGAGTCGCTGCGTGTACGGATGCTGCGGATTCTCGAGGATCTGCCTGCTCGGGCCGGCCTCGACGATGTTGCCGTTGCTCATCACGATGATCTTCTCGGCGCGCTCGGCCGCGAGGCCGAGGTCGTGAGTGATGAGGAGCACCGAGGTGCCCTTGTCACGCGTGAGCGTCGCCATGTGATCGAGGATGACCCGCTGCACCGTCACGTCGAGCGCCGAGGTCGGCTCGTCGGCGATCAGGAGCTTCGGGTCGGCGGCCAGTCCGATGCCGATCAGCGCACGCTGGCGCATGCCGCCGGAGAACTGGTGCGGGAACTGGTGCAGGCGTCGCTCGGCGTCGCCGAGCCCTGCCTGCTGCAGCACCTCGATCGCCCGCGCCTTCACATCCGCCTTGCCACGGGCGATCCCGTTCGCGCGGATCGCCTCCTTGACCTGGAAGCCGATGCTCCACACCGGGTTGAGGTTCGACATCGGATCCTGCGGGACGAAGCCGATCTCGCGGCCGCGGACGGTCTCGATCTCGTGGCGCCCGAGCGTGGTGAGCTCGCGGCCGTCGAGGGTGATCGATCCGCCCGTGATCGTTCCGGTGCCGGGGAGCAGGTTCACGATGGCACTGGCGGTCGTGGACTTGCCCGAGCCGGACTCGCCCACGATGGCGACGGTCTCGCCGGGGAAGATGTCGAAGCTCGCGCCGTGCAGGACCTCGCGGAGACCCTCCTGTGTGCGGAACGCGACCTTGAGGTCGCGCACGCTCAGCAGCGGCACCTGTTCGGGAGTGCGCTCGCTCATCGGCGTGCCCTCGCTCTCGGATCGATGGCGTCTCGGATGAGCTCGCCCAGGGTCACGAACGCGAGCACGGCGAGCGTGAGCGCGATCGACGGATAGATGAGCGCCATCGGCGCCACCCGGAGCGACGACTGTGCCGCGCTGATGTCATTTCCCCACGACATGGTGTCGCTTCCCAGGCCGACGCCGAGGAACGACAGGGTCGCCTCGGCGACGATCGATGCCGCGAGCGACAGCGTCGAGACGACGAGCAGCGGCGCCAGGGCGTTCGGGATGACGTGTCCGACGAGCGTGCCGAACTTGGAGCGTCCGAGCGCACGAGAGGCGACCACGAAGTCCGCCTGACGGACCCGGAGGACCTCCGCACGCACGACACGCGCGGTGGACGCCCAGGCGAAACCACCGATCGCGAACGCGAGGACCGGAACGGAGCGGTACTGCGAGAAGACCGTCATGACGACCACGGCGGCGAGGATGTAGGGAATGGCGAAGAAGATGTCGCCGATGCGCGACAGCAGCGAGTCCAGCCATCCGCCGTAGAAGCCGGCGAGCGCACCCATGATGAGGCCGACGATCGAGCCGATCGCCGTGGCCAGCAGACCGACGGCGAGCGAGGTCTGCGCGCCCCAGACGATGCGGGCGTAGATGTCGCAGCCCTGGAACGTGAATCCGAGCGGATGCCCGTCCGTCGGTCCGGCATTGCTGTTGCCCAGTTCGCACCCGCTGTTCGGCGGGGTCGATGTGAACAGCGTCGGCCAGAGCGCCATCACCAGGAAGAAGAGTGCGAGCACGACCGAGAACCAGAACAACGGACGCCGCCGGAGGTCGGTCCACGCATCGCGCCACAGGTTGCGCGGCTTCTCCGCGATGCGCACGGCGTCGACGGAGATGCTCTCCGTCTCGACGGGCGCGACGAAGTGATTCTGCGAGTTGGGGTCATGCATAGCGGATCCTTGGGTCGAGCAGACCGTAGAGCAGGTCGATGACGAGGTTGACCAGGACGTACAGGATCACGAACACCGTGACGAAGGAGACCACGGTGGGGCCCTCGTTGCGGATCGCGGCCTGGTACAGCGTGTTGCCGACGCCGGGGACGTTGAAGATCCCCTCGGTCACGGTCGCTCCGACCAGCAGCACACCGAAGTTGGTGGCCGAGTTGGTGATCACGGGGATCAGCGAGTTGCGCAGCACGTGCACCGGGATCACCCGACTGCGCGAGAGCCCCTTGCTGTAGGCGGTGCGCACCCAGTCCTGGTTGAGCGTGTCGATCACGGAGCTCCGCATCAGACGCATGCTGACCGCGAACAGACTGAAGCCGAGCACGATCGCCGGCAGCCACAGGCCGCCCCAGTCGTTGTCGGAGCCCACTGTGGGTTTGAACCAGCCGAGCTGGATCGCCAGGAAGTACTGCGCGAGGAACGCGACCACGAAGATCGGGATGGCGATGGCGACGAGGGCGATGCCGAGCATCGCGTGATCGAAGACCTTGCCCTTGCGCAGCGCCGAGATCGTGCCGATGACGATCGCGAGCGTGAACTCGATGGCGATCGCCATGACCGCCAGGCGCCCTGTGACCGGGAGGGTCTCTGCGAGGACCTCCGAGACCGGACGGCCGGAGAACGTGTTTCCGAGGTCGCCCTGGAACACACCGGTGATGTAGTACCAGTACTGCACGATGAACGGATCGTTCAGGTGGTACTGCTCACGCAGCTGCTCCACGACCGCAGGGTTCGGGGTGCGGTCGCCGAACAGGGCGAGGATCGGATCGCCGGGCATGGCGAACACGAGGAAGTAGATGAGCAGGGTGGCTCCGAAGAAAACCGGAATCACCTGCAGAAGACGTCTGAGGATGTAGCCGAACATCTGTGGTCCCGTTGCGAGGAGGCGGAAAAGCTTGTCGAACACAGCCCGCGAGGCGGTGACGACGAATCGTCACCGCCTCACAGGTGAGTGCCGTCCGGCTTACTCGCCGTCCTTCGTGACCTGGTAGAGGATCGGCCAGGTGTCCCAGCCGAACTCGACGTTGTCGACCGACTCGCCCCAGGCGCCCATGGCGTTGGTGTACCAGAGCGGGATGGCGGGCAGGTCCTTGAACAGGATCTCCTGCGCCTCCTGGAACTTCGTGATGCCCTCTTCGACGTCGGCAGCGGATGCGCCCTCATCGAGGAGTGCGTCGAACTCGGGGTTCGAGTAGTCGCCGTCGTTCGAACCGGCACCGGTGCCGAAGAGCGGGCCGAGGCCGTTGAACATCGACGGGTAGTCGAACTGCCATCCGGTGCGGAAGGCGGTGGTCGACTGACGCTCGGTGATCAGCGTGCGGTGCTCGGCGAAGGTCGGGATCGGGTTGCCGGAGGCCTCGATGCCGAGGTTGTTCTTCAGCTGGTTGGCGATGGCGTCGACCCAGCCCTGGTTGGGGCCGTCCGCGTTGTACTGGATCTGGAACGATCCGGTCCACGGTGCGATGGCGTCGGCCTCGGCCCACAGCTCCTTCGCCTTCTCGGGGTCGAACTCGAGCACCTCGGAGCCGGGGATGTCCTCGGAGTAGCCGTCGATCACCGGAGAGGTGAAGTCCTTCATCGGGGTGCGGGTGCCGCTGAAGACCACATCGGTGATCTCCTCACGGTTGATCGCGTGCGAGATCGCCGCGCGTCGCAGCTGACCCTCTTCACCGCTGAAGTGCTCGAGGCGCTCCGGGATCGTGATGGTCGCGTTGGCCGCTGCCGGCTGGTTCACCGTGCGACCCTCGAAGTCGCTCTCGAACGTCTGCAGGGCGCTGTCCGGGATCTCCTGGAGGATGTCGAGGTTGCCGCCCTGGAGGTCGGCGTAGGCGGCATCGGTGCTGGCGTAGAGAATCATGTCCACGCCGCCGTTCACTGCCTCACGGGGACCGGTGTAGTCCTCGTTCTTGATGAGGTCGATGCTCTCGTTGTGCTTCCACGCGCCCTCTTCGGCGAAGACGTACGGGCCGTTGCCGATCGGGTTCTCGCCGAAGGCCTCGAGGTCGTCCCATGCCGCTGCGGGGAGCGGGAAGAACGCCGTGTAGCCGAGGCGCAGCGGGAAGTCCGACTCGGGCTGCTTCAGCTTCACCGTGAAGGTGAGGTCGTCGACGACCTTGAGGCCGGAGAGCTCCGGGACGTTCTCGTCGTAGGAGAAGCCCTCGATGGACTCGAAGAAGTAGCTCGAGAGCTGCTTGTTGTCGAGCGCCGAACCGTAGTTCCAGGCCTTGACGAACGACTCGGCGTCGACCGGGTCGCCGTTCGCGAAGGTCTGGTCGGCCTTGATCTTGATCGTGTAGGTCTGCGCGTCGTCGGTCTCGATGGACTCGGCGAGGTCGTTGTGCACGGCGCCCTCGGCGTCGTAGTACACGAGACCGGCGAAGATGCTCTGCAGCACGAGGCCGCCGCCGACCTCGTTGGTGTTCGTGGGGATCAGCGGGTTCTGCGGCTCGGTGTTGTTGACCGAGATGATCGCCGTGGCGTCACCGGACGACTCCTCGGCGGGCTCGTTGCCCCCGCCGCTCGCGCAGCCCGCGAGAGTCAGGGCCCCGATCAGGAAAAATGCGCTGCCCGCGAGGGCGATCTTGTTGCGCTTCACTTTGTGTCCTCCTGGACTGTTACTCAGACTGCGCGCTCACCGTTGAACACGTAGGGATAGTCGAGCGTAACCCGGGGTCGGGCTCGCGAACGCACTCAGCTAACGAACTGTTACTGAGTGGTGACCATCCGTAACATCCGCGAAACACCCGGAAAGACGCGACGGAGCCGCGCTCCCCGGCGAGGAGCGCGACTCCGTTCAGATGGGTCGATCCGGTGTCAGGCGAAGGCCTCCACGGGCGGGCAGGCGCAGACGAGGTTGCGGTCTCCGTAGGCCTGATCGATGCGGCGCACCGGCGGCCAGTACTTGCCGGCGACGAGCGCGTGCACGGGGTACGCGGCATCCTCCCGGGTGTAGGCGTGCGTCCACTCCCCCGCGATCAGCGAGACAGCGGTGTGCGGCGCGTGCACCAGGGGGTTGTCGTCGGCGGGCCAGCGCCCTGCCGCCACGGCATCCGCTTCCGCCTTGATCATGATCATCGCCTCGATGAAACGGTCGATCTCGCCGAGGTCCTCCGACTCCGTCGGTTCGACCATGAGGGTCCCCGCCACGGGGAACGACATGGTCGGGGCGTGGAAGCCGTAGTCGATCAGGCGCTTGGCGACGTCGTCGACCGTGATGCCCGTGGCCTCCTTGAGCGGGCGGAGGTCGAGGATGCACTCGTGCGCCACTCGGCCGTTCTCGCCCGTGTAGAGAACGGGATAGTGCTCGCCCAGGCGGGCGGCGATGTAGTTCGCCGACAGCACGGCGGCCGCGGTCGCGCGCCGCAGGCCGTCCGCTCCCATCATGCGCACGTAGGCCCAGGAGATCGGCAGGATGCCCGCCGACCCGTAGGGCGCCGCCGAGACCGCTCCGCCCTCGAAGGTGAAGCCGCCGAAGTGCTCGCTGCGCTGCGCGAGCGGATGCGACGGGAGGAACGGCGCGAGGTGCGCCTTCGCCGCCACGGGTCCGACACCGGGTCCGCCGCCGCCGTGCGGGATCGCGAACGTCTTGTGCAGGTTGAGGTGCGAGACGTCGCCGCCGAGATCGCCGAAGCGCGCGTACCCGAGCAGAGCGTTGAGGTTGGCGCCGTCGACGTACACCTGGCCGCCCGCGTCATGCACCGCGGTCGTGATCTCCACGACGTCGTGCTCGTACACGCCGTGCGTGGACGGGTAGGTGATCATGAGCGCCGACAGGGTGTCGGCGTGCGCGGCGATCTTGGCGCGGAGGTCGTCGAGATCGACGTTCCCGAGCTCGTCGCAGGCCACCACGACGACCTTCATGCCCGCGAGCACGGCGGATGCCGCGTTCGTGCCGTGCGCCGACGACGGGATCAGGCAGACGGTGCGCTGCGCGTCGCCGTTGGCGAGGTGGTAGCCGCGGATCGCCAGGAGCCCCGCCAGCTCGCCCTGCGAGCCGGCGTTCGGCTGCAGCGAGACGGCGTCGTACCCGGTGACCTCGGCGAGCCAGCCCTCGAGCTGCTCGATGAGATCGAGATAGCCCTGCACGTCGGATGCCGGCGCGAACGGGTGGATGCCGGCGAACTCGGGCCATGTGATGGCGGCCATCTCGGTCGCGGCGTTGAGCTTCATCGTGCAGGACCCGAGCGGGATCATGCCGCGGTCGAGCGCGTAGTCGCGGTCGGCGAGGCTCTTCAGGTAGCGCATCATGGCGGTCTCGCTGCGGTGCGCATGGAAGACCGGGTGGGTCAGGTACTCGTCCTGCCGGATGAGCGCGCCGGGAAGAGCGTGGTCGCCGTCGCCGAATCCGAAGACCCGCTCCTTCGTGCCGCCGAAGACGTGCGCGACCTGGTGCAGCTCCGCGGTCGTCGTGGTCTCGTCGACCGCGATGCTGAGCGTGTCGGCATCGACGACGTGGAGGAGGAGACCCGCACCGTCGTGCGCCTGCTTCGCGAGTTCGTCCGCACGGCCGGGGACACGCACGGAGACGGTGTCGAAGAAGGCGTCGTGCACGACCTCGGCTCCGGCCTCGACGAGCCAGTCGCGCAGCAGCGCGGCCTTCGTCGCGACCTCCCACGCGATGGCTTCGAGGCCGTCGGGCCCGTGGTACACCGCGTACATGGAGGCCATGACGGCGAGCAGCACCTGTGCGGTGCAGATGTTCGACGTCGCCTTCTCGCGACGGATGTGCTGCTCGCGGGTCTGCAGCGAGAGGCGGTAGGCGGGCTTGCCGTCAGCGTCCATCGAGACGCCGACGAGGCGCCCTGGCAGCTGACGCTCGAGGCCTGCGCGCACGGCCATGTACCCGGCGTGCGGACCGCCGAAGCCCATCGGCACACCGAAGCGCTGCGTCGTGCCGACAGCCACATCCGCGCCCAGCGAACCGGGCGACGCGATCAGGGTGAGGGCGAGGAGATCGGCGGCAGCGACCGCGAGACCGCCGGCGAGGTGTGCGGCGTCGATGACGGCCGAGGGGTCCCAGACCCGACCGGATGCTCCCGGATACTGCACGAAGACGCCGAACAGCTCCGCCGGGAGCTCCTCGCCCGCGGCGAAGTCCACGGAGACGAGCTCGATGCCGACGGCATCCGCACGGGTGGCGAGCAGCGCCTTCGTCTGCGGGAAGGCATCGGCGTCGACCGCGAAGACGTTCGACGCCGACTTCGAGGCACGCCGGGCGAGCAGCATGCCCTCCACGACCGCGGTCGACTCGTCGAGCATCGACGCGTTGGCGGTCGAGAGCCCGGTGAGCTCGGCGACCATCGTCTGGAAGTTGATGAGCGCTTCCAGACGGCCCTGCGAGATCTCGGGCTGGTACGGCGTGTAGGCCGTGTACCAGGACGGGTTCTCCAGTACACCCCGCTGGATGACCTGCGGAGTGATCGTGCCGTAGTAGCCGAGGCCGATCATCGGCCGGTTCACCGCGTTGCGCGACGCGAGGGCGCGCAACTCGGCGAGCGCTTCGGTCTCGCTCGCCGCTGCCGGGATGGTCGAGTCGAGCGAGCCCGTCGGTCCGGTGAAGATCGAGGACGGGACCGCCTGGCGCATCAGCGCCTCGACGGCATCTCCCTCCTGGGTCCCTGAGCTTGCCCCCTGGGTCCCTGAGCTTGTCGAAGGGTGGATGCCGAGCGCGTCCAGCATGGTCCGCTGGGCGGCGTCGGTGGGTCCGATGTGACGATCGGCGAAGGAGACCACGGGTGGATCAGCCCTCCGTCAGTGCGACGTACGCGTCGCGGTCGAGCAGGCCGTCAGTGGCGCCGTCGGCCACGGCGACCTTGATCAGCCAGCCGCCCTCGAAGGGCTCGGCGTTGACGAGCGACGGGTCGTCGACGACGGCGTCGTTGATCTCGACGACCGTGCCGGCGACCGGGGCGTAGAGCTCTCCGACCGACTTCGTCGACTCGATCTCGCCGACGACCGCGCCTGCGGTGAGCTCGGTGCCGACGGCGGGGAGCTCGACGAAGACGACGTCACCGAGCTTCTCGGCGGCGTAGTCGGTGATGCCGATGCTCACGGTCTGGGTTCCCGAGCCCGTCGAAGGACCGGTCGCGATCCACTCGTGCTCTTCGGTGTACTTCAGTGCGCTGAGGTCGGTCATTTGGTCCTCCGGTAGAAAGGCAGGGCGGTCACGGTCGCGGGGATCTTCGTCCCCCGCACATCAAGGAATACTGCTGTTCCCTCTTCCGCGGAAGAAGGATCGACATAGGCCATCGCGATCGGGTGGCCGAGGGTCGGGCTGAGGGCGCCGCTGGTGATCTCGCCGAGCACCGTGCCATCGGCATCCACCACGGCGTAGCCGGCGCGCCCGGCGCGCTTGCCCTCGGCGGCGAGTCCGACGAGGACGGGAGCTTCCGGGGCCGCGTCGACGGCGTCCTTCCCGATGAAGCTCTCCTTGTCCGCCACCACCACTCGACCGAGGCCGGCCTGCGCCGGTCGGGTCTCGAGGGAGAGCTCGTGCCCGTAGAGCGGCATCCCGGCCTCGAGGCGGAGCGTGTCGCGAGCGGCGAGGCCTGCGGGAACGAGGCCGTGCGGCTCTCCGGCGGCGAGCAGGGCGTCCCACAACGCGGGTGCGAGTGTGCTGGGGACGAGCAGCTCGAAGCCGTCCTCGCCGGTGTATCCGGTCCGGGCGAGGAGCAGGGGCTCACCGTGGAAGCGGGCGTCGGCCCAGGCGTAGTACCTCTGCTCGGCCCAGGGCGTACCGACCTCGGTGATGCCCTGGGTCGCCGCGACGATGGCCTCGGCCGCGGGGCCCTGGACGGCGAGGAGGGCGAAGGAGTCCGAGACGTCCTCGACGTCGACCCCTCGGTCGCCGAGGAACCCGGCGAAGCTGCGCTCCTCCCCTTCCGCCCGGGGAGGCCCCTCGCGTTCGACGAGGGACGGGAACGAGCGCACGCGCGAGGCGAAGGCCGCGTCGACGTAGCCGCGGTTGCCGGCGTTCGCGATCACCAGGTAGCGATCGTCGGCGAGCCGGTAGACGATCACGTCGTCGACGATCCCTCCGGACTCCGACAGGATCAGCGAGTACTTCGCCTTGCCCACGGCCATCGAGGACAGGCGACCGGCGAGCGCGTAGTCGAGGAACTCCGCGGCGCTCTCGCCTGTGACGAGGAACTCCGCCATGTGCGAGATGTCGAAGAGACCGGCCGACCGGCGGACGGCGTGGTGCTCCGCGAGGTCGGAGGTGTAGCGCACCGGCATCTGCCAGCCGCCGAAGTCGGTGAACGACGCCCCGAGCGCCTCATGGCGCTCGCGGAGCGGGGTGTAGCGGGGATCGGACATGGAGTTCTCCCGTGCGGATTCGGGCGGAACGACGACGTCGACGTTCCTCGGAACTCCCCCTCTGTCATGGGCCTGAGAGCTTCGCCCGCGCGGGGGCTTTCACCGTCGGCGGATCTCGAGCTTCGCTCGAGATCGCTTTTCAGAGTGGCCGGAACCGCGCGGTACGCGTTACCTGAGAGATTGGCGGGGAGGCTTGCTCCTTCGGTGCCCGGCTGCATTCGCCGGGGCTCTCCCGCGGGGGTCATTCGGCCTGTCTTCAGTTGTGGGGTTCAGTCTAGCCGGAGCCCTTCAGGATCGGATGCCGAGTTCGGCGCGGACCTCGTCACGGAGGCGTCCGAGGTTCTCGGGCTCGGGGGCCGCGCCGAGGAGCGTCTTGGTGTAGTCGTGCTGGGGGTGGAGGATGACCTCGTCGGCGGGTCCGCGTTCGACGACGTCCCCCTTGTAGAGGACCATGATCTCGTCGGAGAAGTGCCGGGCGGTCGCGAGATCGTGCGTGATGTACAACACCCCGAGGTTCTCCTCACGCTGCAGCTCGGCGAGGAGGTTCAGCACGCCGAGGCGGATCGACACGTCGAGCATCGACACCGGCTCGTCGGCGACGATGAACCGCGCCCCGGGCGCGAGCGCCCGGGCGATCGCGACACGCTGCCGCTGCCCACCCGACAGCTCGTGCGGGCGACGCTCCGCGAAGCTCTCCCCCGGTGTCAGCCGTACCCGCTCCAGCAGCTCGACGGCCCGCTCCCGCACCTGAGCACTGCTCAACTCGGGGTGATGCAGCCGGATCGGTCGCTCCAGGTGATGCACGATCGTGTGGAACGGGTTCAACGACGCGAACGGGTCCTGGAACACCATCTGCACATCCGACCGGTATCGCTCCAACGTGCGCCCGTGCGTCCCCGATGGCACCCCGTCGAGGAGGATGTCCCCGCTCGTGGGGGTCTCCAGCTTCATCAGCATCCGCGCGATCGTCGACTTGCCCGACCCGGACTCCCCCACCAGCGCGACCGTCCGCCCCGGCTCGAGCGTGAACGACACATCCTTCACCGCATGCAGGGTCGTCGTCTTGAACCCGGAACGCAGGTGGAAGTCCTTGGTCAGGTTCCGCGCCTCCAGCGTGCCCGTGCCGCGCGCGGCATCCGTCTTCGTGCTCATCGGGTCCCCTCCTGGCTCACGCCCGTGCGGACGAAGTCGCCCCGCTCGCCCTTCAGCGACGGGAAACTCGACAACAGCTTCTTCGTGTACTCGTGCTGCGGGGTCCGGTAGATCTCCTCCGCTGTCCCCTGCTCCACGATCTGTCCCTGCAGCATCACCGCGATCCGGTCGCTGATCTCGATCAGCATCGGCAGGTCGTGCGTGATGAAGATGACCGCGAACCCGAGTCGTTCACGCAGCCGCATGATCTCGCGGATGATGCCCCGCTGCACGACCACGTCGAGTGCGGTGGTCGGCTCGTCCATGATCATCACCTGCGGGTCCAGCGCGAGGGCCATCGCGATCATCATGCGCTGGCGCATGCCGCCGGAGAGCTCGTGCGGGAAGCTCGTCAGACGCGACGGGTCCACCCCGACCAGGGTCAGCAGCTCCTCGGCGCGCGCGGTCTTGTCCTTCTTCGACATCCCGGGGCGGTGCGTGTCGAAGATGTCGAAGATCTGCGCCTTCACATCGATCACCGGGTTGAGCGAGTTCATCGCCCCCTGGAACACCATCGAGATCTTGTCCCACCGGAACGCCCGCAGACCGTCGCCGTCGAGGCCCACGATGTCGATGTCGTGCCCATCGCGGTCGTGGAACACGATCTCGCCGCTCGTCATCAGCGCCGGCGGCTTGAGCAGACGATTCATCCCGTAGGCGAGCGTCGTCTTCCCGCAGCCGGACTCCCCCGCGAGTCCCAGGATCTCGCCGCGGTTCAAGGTGAGCGAGACATTGCGCACGGCCTTGACGGGCGGATCGACCTCGTACTCGATCGACACGTTCGTCGCTGTCAGCACGGCGTCGCTCATGCGGTGACCCCCTTGGTCTTGGCGGCCTTGCGCACGCGGCGGGCCGCATCCGGCGCGTTGCGGAGCTTCGGGTTGATGACCTCGTCGATCGCGAAGTTGATGAGGACGAGGCCTGCGCCGATGACGGCGATCATCAGTCCCGGCGGCACGAACCACCACCACGCCCCTCGTCCGAGAGCCTGACCGGACTGCGCATCATTGAGGATCGTCCCCCAGGTGATCGAGTCCGTGGGTCCGAGTCCCAGATACGAGAGTCCCGCCTCCCCGAGGATCGCGAAGATGAGGGCGAACAGGAACTGCGCGGTGAGAAGCGGGAGGAGGTTCGGCATGATCTCGACGAGGATCACACGCAGCGACCTCTCTCCGGCGACCTTCGAGGCGTAGACGTAGTCGCGGGTGCGCAGCGAGCGTGTCTGCAGACGCAGCACGTAGGCCGCGCCCGCCCAGGAGGTGATGCCGAGGAAGATCGCCACCAGCTGCCAGGTGCGCTGGGGGACGAAGGACGCGATCACCATGACCAGCGGCAATGCGGGGATCACGAGCATCACGTTGGTGATGAGCGCGAGTCCATCCTCGCGCCATCCGCCCAGGTAGCCGGCGAGAACGCCGAAGAGGAGCGACAGCACGATGGCGATGACGCTGGCGATCAGTCCGACGAGCAGCGAGCCCTGAGCGCCGATCGCGAGCTGGGCGAACACGTCGTTGCCGAGCTTCGTGGTGCCGAGCCAGTGCTCCGCCGACGGCGCCTGAAGAGCGGGATTCGCGGTGCTGCGCGGGTTCTGAGTGAAGATCGGCGCGATGATCGCGAACAGGACGGTCGCGAGCACCAGGATCGAGCCGACGATGAACTTCGGCGACGTGCTGGGAAGGATGCGACGGCGCTTGCGGTCCTGCTGCGTCGCCATCGCGATCGTGCTGGCGGGTGCCGTCGTGGGCGTCTCCTCGACGGAGAGGAGGCCGGCGGTGTTCTGCGGATCAGACATTCTGGCGAGCCCTCGGGTCGATGAAGCCATAGACGAGGTCCATGAAGAAGTTGGCCGCGAGCACCGTGATGGTGATCACGAGGAACAGCCCCTGCATCAGCGCGTAGTCGTTGTTGGTGACCGCCTGGAACATCAGCTTGCCGATGCCGGGGTAGGTGAACACCTGCTCCATCACGATGGAGCCCGAGACGACGAAGCCGAGGGTGATCGAGAAGCCGGCGATCGACGGGATCGCCGCGTTCCGCGCGGCGTACGTGGTGAGGATGCGCCGCGGGCGAAGGCCCTTGGCCTCGGCGGTGAGGACGTAGTCCTCGGCGAGGGTCGCGACCATCATGTTGCGCATGCCGAACATCCAGCCGCCCACCGAGGAGATGACGATGGTGATCGCCGGAAGGAGAGCATGCGAGAACGCATCGGAGAAGAACGCCCAGGTCGGCTCCGGCCCGTCGGGGAAGTCGAAGACGTCGTACCCGCCGAAGAGCGGGAACCAGCCGAGCCCCACGGAGAACACCGCGACCAGGATCAGCGCCAACCAGAAGTACGGGATCGACTGCAGCACGGTCGTGGCCGGGATCAGATGATCGACCCAGGTCCCGCGCTTCCACCCCGCCCAGGCGCCGAGCGCGATGCCGAGGACGAAGGAGATGACGGTCGCAGTACCCACCAGGACGAGGGTCCACGGGATCGCGCCGGCGATGAGCTCGGTCACCGGGGTCGGGTACTTCGTCACCGAGATGCCGAGGTCGCCGCGGAACATGCGCGCCCAGTAGGAGAGGTACTGCTCCCACAGCGAGGAGTCGTCGCCGCCCAGCAGGAGCTTGATGTTCCTGATGGTGGTCTCGGAGATCTCGCCGCCGGCCCGCTGCATCTTGGCGATCATGATGTCGGCGGGGTTCCCCGGCATGAGCCGGGGAAGCAGGAAGTTGAGAGAGATCGCGGCCCAGAGCGTGAACGCGTAGAACCCGATTCTTCGTGCATAGAACTTCATGTCACTGCTTCCTGCTTCCCCGTCCCTTCGTCCTACTTAGCCGGCTGGAGCTGCGTCAGGACGTAGCCTGCCGCGATCGCACCCCAGGACGGCGGGAAGGCGTACATCTCCTCCTCCGTCGGCCAGCCCGTGAAGTCCTTCGTGTTGTAGAAGGTCTGGGTGGCGTTGATGACGAGCGGGATGTAGGGCAGGTCGCGGACGATCTCCGTCTGGATCGTGCCGTACAGCGCCTTCTTCTCGGCCTCGTCGTTCGTGCTGATCGCCGACTGGATCGCGGCGTCGACGACGGGGTTGTCGTAGCGGCTGAAGTTCCAGCGTCCCGCGGGGACCTCGGTGCCGACGGGGCTGGTCGACTGGACCGCGGTGCCACCGACCCAGTCGCGGTAGATCTGGAACGGGTCGGCCACCGAGGTGCCGATCATGCCGCCGACGATGAGCTGGTACTCGCCGCCCTGACGGGAGTCCGAGAACTCCTGCCACTGCACGGTCGACGCCGTGATCTTGATGCCCGCGGCCGCGGCCTGCTCGGCGATCAGCTTGGCTGCGTCGTTGTAGTCGGTCCAACCGTCGACCGAGGTCAGAGTGAGCTCGAGCGGCACGCCGTCCTTCGCGTAGAAGTCGCCGTCCTTGACGTAGCCGGCGGCCTCGAGGATCTTGCCTGCCTCGGCGGCGTCCGCCTCCTGCGGGCTGACCTCGTTGGCGGCATCCGCGACCCACTTCTCGTCGCGCGGGAGCAGCGCGTAGGTCGGCGAGATGTCGCCGGTGAGACCGACGAACGCCTTGTCCTTGATCGCCGCGCGATCGATCGCGACGTTGAGCGCCTGGCGCACGGCGACATCCGTCTGCGGACCGGTGCAGCCGAGGTCGGCGTTCGAGCAGGTGTAGAGCACGGTCGGGTCCTGCGGGGTGTTGACCCAGCTGATCTTGCCGTTGGCCGTGACATCGTCCGGGTTCGGGATGAACATGCCCGTCCAGTCGAGCTCACCGGCCGCGAGCAGATCCTGTGCGGTCTGGTTGTTGTCGACCGCGATGTACTGGACCTTCTTCACACCGAGCTTGTCGGCGTCGCGGAAGTTCTCGTTCGCGACGAGCGTGTACGACTCGCTGGTGGTCTTGTCGACGACGTAGGCGCCGGATCCGACCGGCTCCTCGTTCGCGAAGTTCGCGAAGTCGGCGACGTCGGCCCAGATGTGCTCGGGCAGGATGTACGTCGAGCCGAGGCGCTGGAACTCGGTGGTGTACTGCGCGGCCGCGTAGGTGAGCACCACGGTGGTGTCGTCGGTGGCCTCAGCGGACACGAGTCCGTTGCCCTCGGGGTTGTTCGCCTCGTAGTTGAAGGAGAACGCGACGTCCGCAGCCGTGAGCGGCTCGCCGTCGCTCCACTTGAGGTCGGGCTTGATGGTGATGGTGATCACCGTGCCGTCCTCGTTGTACTCGTACGAGTCGCCGATCAGGCCCACGGGCTCGGAGTCGGACGTCTTGTTGAAGAAGAACAGCGGCTCGTAGATGGGGCCGAGCGCGCCATGGAGCACGGTCGGTGCGAACGGGTTGTAGTTCGCGGTGATCGGGGTCTGGCTACCGGCCCACACCCGAAGGGCCCGGTCGCCATCGGCGTTGCCGCCATCGCCGCTGCCGCCGGTGCCACAGGCGGTGAGGCCCAGGGCCAGGACGGATGCCCCTGCGACGGCGGTGAGCGCGATCTTGCGCTTTCCGTTACGGATCATTCTTCTGTTTCCTCTCGGTGCTGCACTGCAGGAGGGATTTCTCCGGATGGAGCAGAACCCCGTCTGGGGTTCGTGGAAACCCGGGAGGAGCTGTTGGGCCGACCTCACAGGGTTTGTTAGGACAGTAACCTAACAAACCCTGCCGCGGCGGACAAGCCTCCACCCGGTCGGGAGATAACGTTTCGGACTCGACGGGAATTCTCGTCATCTGCACTCACTAAGTGTCAGAAGGACACTAAGATCGATCTCGGAGGTTAAGGTACCCATGACTCAAACCCGCGGCATCCGGGTCGCCGGCTCGACGGTGATCCTCACGCTGCGCCGTGCGGAGAACGGCGCAGCGGTCCTGTCGCTGCCGCTGGTGCTGCGCACGCGCGAACCTTTCGCGCACCAGTGGGCACTGCCGGGCGGCTGGCTCACCGCCGACGAATCGCCCGTCGACGCCGCGGCCCGCACGCTCGCGGAGACCACAGGCCTCGCCCCCAGCTATCTCGAGCAGCTCTACGCCTTCGGCGCCGTCGACCGCTCCCCCACCCGCGTCGTGTCGATCGTGTACTGGGCGCTGCTCCGCCAGGACGATGTGGTGGCGCAGAGCGCGGCTCACATCGCCTCCGGACGCGCCCCGGAGAACGTGCAGTGGTTCGACGTCGACGCCCTGCCTCCGCTCGCGTTCGACCACGCGAAGATCATCGAGTACGCGCTCTGGCGCCTGCGCAACAAGGTCGGCTACAGCCGCGTCGCGCACGGGTTCCTCCCTGCCGAGTTCACGCTCGCCGATCTGCGAGAGGCCTACGAGGCGATCCTCGGCAAGCAGCTCGACCCCGCCAACTTCCGTCGCCAGGTGGAGGCGACGGGCAACCTGCTCCCCACCGAGCGCTTCCGCACCGGGAGCCACCGACCTGCACGTCTGTACCGCTACAACACCGATGTCGAGCTGGCCGACCGCGGCCCGCTCGGTTCCGAAGAAACGAGCACCCGATGAGCATCACCTTCGTCCCCACGCCCGCGGTTCCGGCACTCGATCCCTCGGTCGATCACGCGATCCAGGCGATCGTCGAGGGAGCGTCGACCGACGCCACCTGCGCGACCGACCTCGCCGCCGGCCCGTGGGACTTCGACGCCCGGCCCGGCTACGGCCCCGGCTCCTCGATGGGCGACGTCATCCCGACCGGCGCCCCGCGCCAGGGCGAGCTCCCCACGGCCTACCGCGAGGCCGACGAGGACGCGCTCCACGCGCGCATCGAAGCCGCGAAGGCGACCCTCGGCGATCGCGTCGTCATCCTCGGCCACTTCTACCAGCGCGAGGAGGTGGTTCGGCACGCGGATTACGTGGGCGACTCGTTCCAGCTCGCGACGGCAGCCAAGGGCAGGACGGATGCCGAGGCGATCGTGTTCTGCGGCGTCCACTTCATGGCCGAGACCGCCGACCTGCTCTCGCAGCCGGAACAGGCCGTGATCCTGCCGAACCTGGCGGCGGGATGCTCGATGGCCGACATGGCCGACATCGATCAGGTCGAGGAGTGCTGGGAGCAGCTGGCCGACGTCCTCGGCGACCTGGACACCGCCGATGCCGACGGCCGGGTGCCCGTGATCCCCGTCACGTACATGAACTCCTCCGCAGCGATCAAGGGATTCGTGGGGCGCCACGGCGGCATCGTCTGCACGTCGTCGAACGCCGAGACGGTGCTCGAGTGGGCGTTCGAGCGCGGGCAGCGCGTCCTGTTCTTCCCCGACCAGCACCTCGGCCGCAACACGGCGAAGGCTATGGGCGTGCCGCTGGAGCAGATGCCGATGTGGAATCCGCGTCGGCCGCTGGGCGGCTCCTCTGCAGCCGAGCTCATCGGCTCCCGCGTCATCCTGTGGCACGGCTTCTGCTCCGTGCACCGTCGCTTCACCGTGGCGCAGATCGATCAGGCACGCGCGGAGCACCCCGGCGTGCGGGTGATCGTGCACCCGGAGTGCCCGATGGAGGTCGTCGACGCCGCCGACGAGGCCGGATCCACCGATTACATCCGCCGCGCGATCGATGGCGCCACGGAACCGACCACCTTCGCGATCGGGACCGAGATCAACCTCGTCCGCCGCCTCGCGGCCCAGTACCCTCAGCACGAGATCTTCTGCCTCGACCCGGTGGTGTGCCCGTGCTCCACGATGTACCGCATCCACCCCGGATACCTGGCCTGGGTGCTCGAGGAGCTCGTGGCCGGACGCACGCCCAACCGCATCACCGTGTCGGCCGACGTCGCGGATCCCGCGCGGGTGGCCCTGGAGCGGATGCTGGCGGCGAAGCCGCCCGTGACGGTCGGCGCGCGATGAACGTCCTGGTGGTCGGCTCCGGCATCGCCGGGCTCACCGCGGCTCTCCACGCACGGGAAGCCGGGCATGCGGTCACGATCGTCACGAAGGGCGCGCTCGGCGACGGCAGCACCGGCTATGCGCAGGGCGGCGTGGCCGGGGTCTACGGCACCGGCGACTCGGCGGAGCAGCACGCGGCCGACACGCTGGCCGCCGGCGCGGGCCTCTCGGAGGAGGCGGCCGTCGAAGCCCTCGTCGCCGACGGCGCCGACCGGATCGCAGAACTGATCACCCGCGGCGTCGGGTTCGACCGCGATGCGGACGGCGTGCTGCTGCTCGGCCGCGAAGCCGCGCACAGCCACGCCCGCATCGTGCACGCGGGCGGAGACGCCACGGGGGCGGCGATCTCCCGCGCACTCGTCGCCGCGGTGCGTCGCGCGACGATCGACGTGATCGAGCACGCGTTCGTGTCCGACCTCGTCGTGAGCGACCGTGCCGTCTGCGGCATCCGACTGCTCGTCGCCGATCCCTCGGGGAAGGTGACCGATTCCACGCTCACGGCCGACGCCGTGATCCTCGCCACCGGCGGAGCGGGGCATCTCTACGCGCACACGACGAACCCGGTCGGGACCACGGGTGACGGCATCGCCGCCGCCCTGCGTGCCGGTGCCGCGGTCGACGACCTCGAGTTCGTCCAGTTCCACCCGACGATCCTCGCCACCGGCCCCGCCTTCCTGATCTCCGAGGCCGTGCGCGGAGAAGGAGCGACGCTGATCGACGACGGCGGTCGCCGGTTCGTGTTCGACACCCACCCCGACGGCGAGCTGGCACCGCGCGACGTGGTCTCCCGGGCGATCGCCCGTCGGGCCGCGGCGCAGGGCGGCCCGGTGCGCCTGGATGCCACGATGCTCGGCGCCACGACCCTCGCGACGCGCTTCCCGACCATCGACAGGGTGACGCGAGAGCGCGGCTTCGACTGGTCGACCGAGCCCATCCCCGTGACGCCGGCCGCCCACTACCTGATGGGCGGCGTGGTCACCGATCTCGAGGGTCGGAGCACGCTCCCCGGGCTCTTCGCCGTCGGCGAGGTCGCGCGCACCGGTGTGCACGGGGCCAACCGCCTGGCGTCCAACTCCCTGCTCGAAGGCGCCGTGTTCGGCGCGCGGGCGGCGGCGGCGCTCGGTGACCCCTGGCCCGTATCCACCTCCCTCGAGTCGCAGGAATCGACCGATCCGGCGCCCTCATCCGTGGAGTATCGCGACGGAAGCGAGGTCCGGGACTTCTCCCGCGCAGCTCTGCAGCAGTTGATGTGGGACGAGGTCGGACTCCTGCGCACCGGCGAGGGCCTTCGGAGCGCCCTCGGCGCCGTGCGCGCGTGGCGCCTCGGTGCGCCCGCGCCCCGCACGGTCGGGGAGCACGAGGACGCGAACCTGCTGCTGCTGGCCGAGGCGACGGCATCCGCCGCTCTCGCCCGCGCCGGCTCGGTCGGTGCCCACTACCGGCTCACGGATGCCGAGACCCGCAGCGCCGCACCGATCCTGGAGACCGTCTGATGCTCACACCCGCCACCCTCACGCGCGTCGTCGGCGCGGCCCTCGAAGAGGACGCCCCCTGGGGCGATCTGACGAGCACGACCCTGCTCCCCGCGGAGGCGACGGCCACGGCCGACCTCGTCGCACGCGAAGCCGGCGTGTTCAGCGGCGGCGAGGTCTTCGCGACGGCCTTCGCCCTCACCGACCCCACGCTGACGGTCGACCTGCACGTGGGCGACGGCGACGAGTTCGCCGCCGGAGACGTGCTCGCCTCGGTGTCCGGTTCGGCGCGCAGCATCCTCACCGCCGAGCGGGTGGCACTGAACTTCACGCAGCGGATGAGCGGCATCGCGACGCTCACCGCCGCCTACGTGCGCGCGATCGAGGGCACCGGCGCGCGCATCGCCGACACCCGCAAGACCACGCCGGGGCTCCGCGCCTTCGAGCGGCATGCGGTCGCATCGGGCGGAGCGCGCAATCACCGCTACTCGCTGTCGGATGCCGTGATGGCCAAGGACAACCACCTCGCGGTGCTGAAGCGTTCGGGCGCCGACCTCGCGACATCCCTCCGCGACGCGCTGTCCCGACTGCCGCACACGACGCACGTCGTCGTCGAGGTCGATCGCCTGGACCAGATCCCGGCGGTCCTCGACGGCGGTGCGCATACGGTGCTGCTCGACAACTTCTCGCTCGAGGACCTGCGCGCGGGCGTCGAGCTGATCGACGACAGGGCGACCGTCGAAGCCTCCGGCGGCGTGAACCTCGACACCGTGCACGACATCGCCGCGACCGGTGTCGACGTCATCTCGGTCGGGGCGCTGACCCACTCGGCCAGAGCCCTCGACCTCGGCCTGGACCTGCGGATCGACTGAGCACCATGCTCTACCTCGACCACGCCGCCACGTCTCCGGTCCGGCCGGAGGTGCTCGCTGCGATGCATCCGTACCTCACGGCGGTGTTCGGGAACCCCTCCAGTCACCACACGGCGGGCGAGGCCGCGGCGAGCGCGCTCGACGACGCCAGAGGCCGGGTGGCGAGCGTGCTCGGCATGCGCCGCGGCGACGTGGTGTTCACCGCGGGAGGCACCGAGGCGAACAACCTGGCCCTCAAGGGCATCATGCTCGCGGCACTCGACGCCGGGCGGAGGCACCTCGTGGTGTCCCCCATCGAGCACGAGTCGATCCTCGAATCCGCCGACTACCTGAGCCGCTTCCACTCCGTCGCGGTCACGAGACTCCGTGTCGACGCCGCGGGACGCATCGAGCCGTCCGCCCTCGCGGAGGCGATCCGCGAGGACACGGCGCTCGTCTCCCTCGGCCACGCGAACAACGAGATCGGCACGGTGCAGGATGTCGCGGCTCTCGCAGCGGTGGCCCGCGCGGCCGGCGTCCCGCTTCATCTCGACGCGGTGCAGTCGGCCGGATGGCTGCCGCTGCGAGATCTCGGCGCGGATGCCGTGTCGATCGCCGGGCACAAGCTCGGCGCCCCGAAGGGCACCGGTGCGCTGGCGGTGCGCGGTCGGGTTCCGTTGGAGCCGCTGCTGCACGGCGGCGGTCAGGAGCGCGGACGCCGCTCCGGCACCGAGAACGTCGCCGGCGCCGTCGGCCTGGCGACGGCCCTCGAACTCGCCGAGGCCGAGCGGGAGGTCGCGTCCGCCCGCGTCGGCGCCGCGACGGCGCGGTTCATCGCCGGCGTGCTGCGCGCCGTTCCGCAGGCGGCTCTCACCGGGGATCCCGACCACCGACTCCCGGGCACAGCGAGCTTCACGTTCGCGGGAACCAGTGGCGAGGCGGTGCTGCTGGAGCTGGAGCGCCGAGGGGTGATCTCGTCCAGCGGGTCGGCGTGCGCGGCGGGCAGCGACGAACCGTCTCCCGTGCTCCTCGCCTGCGGCGTCCCGCCCGAGGTCGCGCAGACCTCCGTGCGGTTCACGTTCGGCCGGGAGCCCCTTCCGGACGACGCACCGGAGCGCCTGACGGCCCTCGTCACAGAGTCCGTGCGAGCGGCCTCGGTCTGAGGCGCGGCCATAGACTCGGCTGGTGACTGCATCCGCCCCGATCGTGACGATGATCGTCCCCGGACGTGACATCGCCGCCTTCGCCCCGGCCGCCCTCGCCTCCCTGCGCGCCCAGACGGAGACCCGCTGGCGCGCGATCCTCATCGACGACGGCTCGGCCGACGAGACCGGAGCGATCTTCGCAGAGGCCGCAGGCACCGACCCCCGGTTTACCGTGCTCAGACACGAGGCCTCCCGCGGACTCGGCGCGGCCCGCAACGTCGGACTCGCCCTCGTCGACACCCCGTATCTCGGCTTCCTCGACGGCGACGACGAACTCGCCCCGGAAGCCCTGTCGCGCCTGACCGGGACGCTCGCCGAGACCGGGAGCGACTTCGTCGCGGGCGCGTACGTGCGACTGCGCCCGCACGGCGACTCATACAACGCCGGTCGCGTGCAGCCGTGGATCTCGGCGGCGACCGATCCTGAACGGCTCGGCGCGTCTCTCGCGCAGCACCCGCGAGCGGTGTCGAACATCGTGGCCTGGTCGAAGATCAGCCGCACCGGCTTCTGGCACGATCTCCGTTTCCCCGAAGGCGTCGCGTACGAGGATCAGATCGTCGCCCAGCTGATGTACACCCGGGCCCGTTCGTTCGACGTCATCCCCGACGTCGTCGTGCGCTGGCGGGTGCGCCCCGACGGCACCTCGATCACGCAGGGGAAGTCTCAGCTCCCTGTTCTGCGGGATTACCTCGTCGCCCTCCGCGGCGGCATCCGGGTTCTGCAGGACGCCGGCGAGCGCGCGGCCGTCACCGCGCGGCTCGACCTGATCCTCGCGATGGACATGCCCTCGCTGCTCGACATCGCCGCGACCCACGACGACCCCGCCTACGCTGCCGAGGTCGCCGTGTTCATCGACGAGCTCCGCGCGCTTCCGGAGTTCGCCGATGCCTCCCCCGATGAGGCGATCGCCGCGGCGCTCTCCTGGTGATTCGACGAACGGTGATTCCATGAACGACTACCTCGACGCGCTCTTCTCACTCGAGGGCCGCACCGCCGTGGTGACCGGCGGCAGCTCGGGCATCGGCCGCGGCATCGCCACGGCATTGGCCCGTGCCGGAGCGTCGACCGTCATCGTCGCCCGAGGGGCCGAGCGCATCGACGAGACCGTGCGCGAGCTGCAGGAGAGCGGATGCCGCGTCGCCGGTGTCGTCGGCGATCTCGGCACCCGTGCGGGCATCCACGCCCTCGCCGAGGCGGCGGCCGAACCCTTCGGCGACCCGGACATCCTGGTGAACTCGGCCGGCATCAACATCCGGCCGCCCTACGCGGAGATCACCGAGGACGACTGGGATGCCACGATGACGGTGAACACCCTCGCACCCTTCCTGCTCGGACAGCACTATGCCCGCGGAATGATCGAGCGCGGGTACGGCCGGCTCATCCACATCAGCTCCCAGCAGGCGCACCGCGCGTTCGTCGGCAGCGGCATCTACGGCGCGTCCAAGGGCGCGGTGGAGTCCCTCATGCGGTCCGAGGCCGAGGCCTGGGGCGGCACGGGGGTGACGAGCAACACGCTCGTCCCGGGGTTCGTCCTCACCCCGCTCAACGCGCGACTTCAGGAGGACCCCGAGAAGATCGCCGCCCTCGCCGCACGCACCATGATCGGTCGCAACGGTCTGCCGAGCGACTTCGCCGGTGCGGCGGTCTTCCTCGCCGGGGCAGGCTCCGGCTACGTCACCGGGCACTCGCTCTTCGTCGACGGAGGCCTCTCGGTGCACTGACCGGCACCCGCGCCACGCTCAGGTCTCGGCGGGATAGACCCGCTCGTCGACCCTCGGCTCGGCGAGCAGCGGGACCGCAGCCGTGAGCGCGGCCACCGCATCGGCGCCGGCGGAGTCCACGGGCGCACGGTCGGCCCTGCGATCGGTGAGCGCCGCCTGGATGCCGCCGGTCACCGCGTCCTCGACGACCGCCTCGGTCGCGAGCACGCGCGAGGCCGCGACCTGCTGGGCGGCGAGCTCGGCGTAGAGGCCGTCGTGGGCGAGCAGCTCGGCGTGCGTGCCCGACTCGACGATCCGGCCGGCCTCGACGACGTGGATGACGTCGGCGCCCATGACCGTCGACAGCCGGTGGGCGATCGACAGCGTGGTGCGGCCCTTCGCGGCCTCGTCGAGCGCCTCCTGCACGACGCGCTCCGAGACGGTGTCGAGAGCCGAGGTCGCCTCGTCGAGGAGGAGGACCGGCGGGTCCTTCAGCAGCACGCGCGCGATCGCGATGCGCTGCTTCTCGCCGCCGGAGAGCCGATATCCGCGTTCGCCGACGACCGTGTCGTACCCGTCCTCGAATCCGGCGATGATGTGGTGGATGTTCGCCGCCGTGCACGCCGCGATCACCTCCTCCTCGCTCGCCCCGGGGCGGGCGTACAGGAGGTTGTCGCGGATCGTCGCGTGGAAGAGATACGTCTCCTGCGAGACGATGCCGACATTGTCGATGATCGACTCCTGCGTCAGCGCGCGCACGTCGGCGCCGGCGAAGAGCACCGAGCCGCCCTTCGCCTCGTAGAGCCGCGGTGCCAGGTAGAGGATCGTGGTCTTGCCGGCACCGGAAGGCCCGACGAAGGCGACGTGCTGTCCGGGCTCGGCGACGAAGGAGACGCCGTCCAGCGTGGGCCGGGCCTCCGCCGACGCGTCGGGATAGCGGAACACGACGTCGGCGAACTCGATGCGTCCGCGCGGACCAGGCGCATCGTCCACCGAGATCGCGTCCGGGGCGTCCTCGATCTCGGGGACCAGGTCGAGGTACTCGAAGATCCGCGCGAACAGCGCGGAGGAGGTCTGCAGGTCGAGCGAGACGCGCATGAGCCCCATCAGCGGCATCAGCAGCCGCGCCTGCACGGTGGTGAAGGCGACGACCGTGCCGGCGGTGATCGCGTCGGTCCCGCCGGTGATCAGGTAGCCCGAGACGAGGTAGATGACCGCCGGAACGCTGGCCATCAGCACCTGGACCACGGCGAAGAAGCCCTGACCGCTCATCGCCCTGCGCACCTGGAGTGTCACCTGGTTGCGGTTCTCCGCCTGATACCGCTGCGACTCGGTGCGCTGCCGGTTGAACGCCTTCGAGAGCAGCATGCCCGAGACGCTCAGCGTCTCCTGCGTGATCGAGGTCAGCTCCGACAACGACTCCTGCGTCTCCCCCGCGATCCGCGCGCGCACCTGGCCGACGCGACGCTGCACGAAGATCAGGAACGGCATCAGCACCACCGCGATGAGGGTCAGACGCCAGTCGATGAGGATCATGGCGACGAGCGACGCCACCACCGTCACGACGTTCCCGAGGATGCTGGTGACCGTGTTGGTCAGCACGCCGGAGACTCCGCCGACGTCGTTCTGCAGCCGCGACTGGATCACGCCGGTCTTGGTGCGGGTGAAGAAGCCGAGCTCCATCGCCTGGAGGTGCTCGAACAGTTTGACGCGCAGGTCGCCGGTGACGCTGTTGCCGACCGTCGCCGTCAGCCAGGTCTGCGCGACGCCCAGCACCGCGGAGAACAGGAAAAGTCCCACCATGGCCGCGACCAGCCAGGCCAGCAGCTCGAGCTGCGGGCTGCCGCCGTCGACGGGGAAGAGCGCGTCGTCGAAGATGCGCTGGACGATCAGCGGAGGGATGACGGCGATGGCCGCACCCGCGACGACCAGGATGCCGGTGAAGAAGATCCGCCACCGGTACGGGCGGAACAGCGCGATCACGCGGGCGCCGAGACCGCTGATGCGCGGGGCCTCGGCGTTCAGCCTGCGCTGCGCGTCTTCGTCGACGCCGCGGAACCCGCCGCCGTGCCCACCACCTCTGCCACCGCCCATGCTCATGGCGCCAGCGTACTCAGCGCAGCGGACACCGAGGGCCGTGGGATCCGCTCTCGGCGGATTTCGTCGGGATCGGAATGAAATGTCCGACCCTGTGGTTACGCTGAGAGACTCGCGCGATCTCTCGCACATCCCCCTCATCTCGTCGCCCAGGAGGCCGCCTATGTCTGCCGTCGATACCGGCTCCATCCCGACCACCCGCACGCCCTCGTCCGGCGAGATCTCTCGCACCGACATGCGTGTCATCTGGCTGCTGCTCGTCGCCGCCTTCGTCGCCATCCTCAACGAGACGACCATGGGCATCGCGATCCCCCACCTGAACACCGATCTCGGCATCCCGCCCGAGCTCGGCCAGTGGCTGACCAGCGCCTTCATGCTGACCATGGCCGTCGTCATCCCGACGACCGGCTTCATCCTCCAGCGCTTCACGACGCGCCAGGTGTTCATCGCGGCGATGGTCGCGTTCTCGCTCGGCACGCTCGTGGCGCTCGTCGCGCCCGGATTCGGCGTGCTGCTGGTCGGCCGTGTCATCCAGGCCGCAGGAACCGGCATCATGATGCCCCTGCTGATGACGACGATCATGAACGTCGTGCCTCCGCAGTCGCGCGGCCGCATGATGGGCCGCGTCGGCATGGTCATCTCGCTCGCGCCCGCGATCGGCCCGACGCTCGCCGGTGCCGTGCTCGAGGCGTTCAACTGGCGTGCGCTCTTCGCCATCGTGCTCCCCATCGCGCTCATCGCCCTGGGTATGGGCGTCAAGTGGATGACGAACCTCGGCGAGACGCGTCGCGTCCCGCTCGACGTGCTGTCGATCCCGCTCGCGGCTCTCGGCTTCGGCGGGCTCGTGTTCGGCCTGAGCCAGTTCGGCGGCGAGGGCGGCTCCGGTGAGACGACCGGCATCATCGCCCTGGTCGTCGGAGCCGTGACACTCGGTCTGTTCGTCTGGCGTCAGCTCCTGCTGCAGCGCGTCGACGACGCGCTGCTCGATCTGCGGGTCTTCCGTGCCGGCAACTTCACCTTCGCGGTCATCATCATGACGATCCTCGCGCTGTCGATGTTCGGAACACTCACCCTGCTCCCGCAGTACCTGCAGAACGTCGCGGGACTCAATGCCCTGCAGTCCGGGCTGATCCTGCTGCCGGGTTCCGTGCTCATGGGTCTGCTCGGCCCGGTGATGGGGCGCGTCTACGACTCCCGCGGCACCCGCCCGCTGCTGATCCCGGGAACCATCCTCGTGTCCGCCGCGCTGTTCTACTACTCGACAGTCGGCGAGCACACCGTGTGGTGGGTGCTCATCATCGTTCAGGCCGCGATGTCGGTCGGACTCGCGATGTCCTTCACGCCGCTGTTCTCCGCGTCGCTGGGCTCGCTGCAGCGATCGCTGTATTCTCACGGCTCCGCCGTGCTGAACACGCTGCAGCAGGTGGGTGGCGCTGCGGGCGTCGCACTGCTCACGGTGACGTACTCCGCGATCCTGCACGCCGGAGAGAGCGAAGGCCTCTCGACGGCGACCGCCGGTGCGCCGGGGGCGCGCATGGCGTTCCTGATCGCGGCGATCATCTCCCTGGCCGCGGTGGCGCTGAGCCCGTTCGTGCGCAAGCCCGCTGATGACGCGGGCGAGGGATCCCACGGCGGTCACTGACCGACACGGATCGCACCACTCGGTGGCGTCTGCCCGCTACTGCGTCTTCGGCGCAGGGAAGTGGCAGACGCCACCGCTGCAATAACCGGCCGCATCGGCCTCGAGCAGGTTCAGAGCACCCGCGAGCGGCGGGGGCGCGAGAGGCGCATCCTGTGCTGCGGTGTCCTGCTGCGTCTTCTTCATCCTTCGATGGTACGCCTGCCGGAGGCCACCGGCGCCGCCCGCCCCTTCCCCGCGTGATACGCCCGGCGTATCGTTCGCTGTGATGCCGGGGCGCGTGCGCGCTCCGGCGACCGCAGCGAAGGAGCCGCCATGATCATCGAGACGCCGGGAGAGGCCGCGGCAACGGGCCATGTCGCCGAGATGTATGCGGGCGACATCGACGACGACGGCTTCGTCTTCGGGCACACACGCGCGATGGCGGTGAATCCCGACGCGCATGCCGCCTTCGAGGACCTGATCGGCGCGATCGTGCCGTCGATCGGCATCCGCGTGTACGAGGCGGCCACGCTCGGCGCGGCGCGGGCCATCGGCTCCACCCACTGCCTCCTCGCTCACGGCCGCAAGTCGCTGCGAGCCGAGGTCCTCGACGAGGACGCCCTCGCAGCCTTCGCGGCGGGAGACGACGCCGGATTCACCCCCGCCGAGCAGGTGGTCGTCGCGTATGCCGCGCGACTGTCGGACGACCCCGCCTCGATGACGGATGCCGACACGCAGGCCCTGCGCGACGTCGGCTATTCGGACCGGCAGATCGTGGACATCACCCTCGCGGCGGCGGCGCGGAACTTCTTCAGCCGCGCTCTGCTCGCCCTCGCCGTGCCGGTCGACGAGGTCCCTGGCCTGAATCCGACCATCGCCGCCGCGTTGACGCGCTCGAACGCCGCCGGCCGCTCGCAGCCGACAGCGGATGGATAGCCGGTCTCCCCTACGGTTGAGCCATGCTCAAACGACTCCTCGCCCGCTTGTTCTGGGCGTTCAGCCGCTGGACGCTCACGAGTGAAGGCGCACCGACGCGCCCGACGGTGCTGGTGGGCGCACCGCACACGTCCAACTGGGACTTCGTCCTGATGCTCGCCATCGCGTGGCGCCTCGGCATCGACGTGCACTGGCTCGGCAAGAAGAGTCTCTTCCGCGGGTGGCGGGGTCCGATCATGCGTGGACTCGGCGGCATCCCCGTCGATCGAGCCGACCCGGCGCGCGTGGTGAAGGATGTCGTGGGCCAGGTGCATGCCGGCACGGTCTTCGGGCTGGTCGTGACGCCGGACGGAACCCGCGGCGGCAACGAGTACTGGAAGTCCGGTTTCTACCGCATCGCCCGCGAGACGGGGATGCCGGTGACCCTCGGGTTCGTCGACCGCACGACCATGACCTCGGGTCTGGGACCGACCATCGACCTCACCGGCGACGTGGCTGCCGACATGGACCGCATCCGGGCGTTCTACGCCGACAAGGCCGGCGTGCGGCCCGAGCGGCGGACAGAGCCGCGCCTGCGCGAGGAGGACCCGGCGGCTTCGCCCGACGCCGCCTGACGAACGGGCCGCTCCGGTCAGTCCTTCGACGCGGTGTGCGCCCGGGCGTAGGCCAGGTCCTTGTCGGAGAGCTGCTCCACCATCCCGACGACGGCTCCGGTCAGCACGCGGATCTCCTCTCGTACCGCCTCATCGAGAAGGTGTGAGTCGCTGTCGAGCACGGACTGCTGGGCATCGGGCGACAGGTCCGACCACCAGTCGTCGATCGGGGGAAGGGTCATCTTTCCTTCTTTCAGAGGGGTCGGGCAACGGGCTGGACATCACCGGATCACCGGCACGACACTGAGATCATGACAGCGGATCTGCCTCCTGACGAGCCCGACATCGACGATCGGGCCGACGGTCGCGACGAGACTCCCAACGAGAGGGCGGACCGGAACTGGCTCGAGCTCCTGCAGGAGCTGCGCGTCATGCAGACGGGTACGCAGATCCTCACCGGCTTCCTCCTCGCCGTGGCCTTCCAGCCGCGTTTCACCGACATGGACGAGCTCCAGCGCGATCTGTACGTCGTCCTCGTCGCTCTCGCGGCGATCGCGACGATTCTCGCGCTCGCGCCGGTCGGCATGCACCGCGCGCTGTTCGGGCATCGCCGCAAGCCCGACCTGGTGCGGATCGCCGCCCGCATCGTCCGGATCGACCTGGCCGTGATCGGAGCGCTGACCATCGGCGTGACCACCTTGATCGTCGACTTCACGGTGAACCGCACGGCCGGCATCATCGCGCTCGTGGCCGCGCTCGTGCTGGTCGTGGCGCTGTGGCTGGCCCTGCCGCGGGCGATGCGCGGGCGGCCCCGCTCCGACGACACCGGAGAAGAGTGATCCCGCGCACCTCGCTCAGCGGCCGGCGGGGCTGCGGTTCTCCGCGCTGACCATCCACGCGAACTGCTCCAGGCGCTCGATGACCGCGTGCAGGATGTCCGCCGATGTCGGATCGGCCTCGTCGACGTCGTCGTGCACATCGCGCATCGTCGAGACGACAGCCTCGAGGCGGACGGTGATCAGGTCGATGGTCTCCGAGGTGGAGACCTCGCCGGCCGGGAACTCCGGCAGCGTCGTCGTGGCCGAAACCGTGACGCTGCGTCCATCGGGTACGGCGTGCAGTGCGCGCATGCGCTCGGCGACGGTGTCGCTGAAGGCGCGTGCGTCGTCGATGATCTCGTCGAGTTGGCGGTGCGTGTCGCGGAAGTTGCGTCCGACGACGTTCCAATGCGCCTGCTTGCCCTGCGTCGCCAGCTCCAGCAGGTCGACGAGCACGGCCTGCAGGTTCGCTGCCAGATCGGGCGAGGCGGTGAAGCCCTTCTCGGCGTTCTGGCGCCGGGTCGTCTTCGCTCCGCCCTTCGGCGTACCGGCGGTCTTCTTGGTCGTCTTCGTGTCAGCCATGGGGCGACGCTAACGGGGGCGGAGACGCACGCCGAGGGGGTTGACACCGGTGCGCGCGCGCCTCGAATGTGGCCGGAGGACAGAGAGGCGGACCCGTGACCGACGACCAGCAGCAGAGATCGCAGATCGAGATCAGCACGATCCAGGACAGCGACGCCGGCGAGGTGCTGACGGTGCAGCGCGCCGCCTTCGTGTCGGAGGCGGCGATCTACGGCAGCGTCGACATGCCCCCGCTGACCCAGACGCTTCCCGAGCTGCAGGCCGAGCTGCGCGCGGAATCGGGTTTCGTCGCACGGATCGGCGGACGACTCGTCGGCGCGATCCGTTTCGTCGAGCGCGACGGCCTGCTCTTGATCGGGCGGATAGCGATCGCGCCCGACATGCAGGGCGAGGGCATCGGACGGATGCTGCTCGACGCCGCCGAGGAGTCCTCCAGCGCCGATGTGGCCGAGCTCTTCACCGGCAGCCTGAGCGAGGCGAACCTGCGGCTCTACGAAGCCTGCGGCTACGAGGAGCATGAGCGCGTGCCGGACGGCGACGGGACCGCCCAGGTCTTCCTCCGGAAACGTCTGCGAGCTTGAGAGCCTCCTGACAATCGCGGCAAGGGGGTTGAGCCGATGGACGAGGTCCGGCATCGTGGCCCGGACGTGTCGCGACCGCGGCATGCCCCAACCGGAAGGAGAGTCTCGTGCTCACCCTCACCGACAACGCCACCGCCATCGTCTCCACCCTCGTGAGCCGTCAGAGCGAAGCCCCGGATGCCGGTCTGCGTATCCACTCCACCACCGCTCCCGACGCGCAAGGCGGCGCCCGTCTGGCCGTCCTCGTGACCGCCGACCCGGAGCCGCAGGACCAGGTCGTGGAGATCTCCGGCACCCGCCTCTTCCTCGATGAGGGGGCCGCAACCGCGCTCGACGACAAGGTGCTCGACGCCGGTGTCGACGGCGAGGGCGCCGTCTCGTTCGCGGTGATGCCCAAGGTCGCCTGACGACACAGGATTCCGGATGCCGCGGCCCTCAGGGGTCGCGGCATCCGTCGTCTTCGGGTCGAGGCGCGTGGCGCCACGGCACGCCTCGGGACCCGCCCCTAGCATCGAGGCATGCGAACTCGTGCGCCCCGTGTCGTGATCGTCTCCGCCGTCGCGATCCTCACCGTCATCGCCGCCGGGTGTGCGCCGACAGCGGCACCGCAGTCCACCAGCTCGTCGGGCTCCGCCTCGCCGTCATCGTCGCCGTCCGAGACACCGGAGACAGCGGACGCGCGGGTGACCATCGACGGTCTGTCGATCGACGAGGGCCCGCTGATCGCCTATACCGACCACGACGCCGTGCTCGCGGCGCTCGGAGAGGTCGTGGGGCCCGTCCCCGAGGCGCAGGGACCCGACGCGTACGGGTTCACGTCCTATGACTGGGACGGCGCCGTCCGGCTGAACGTCCCCGAGTCGGGGCCGGCCGCGCTCTGGATCGGGAGCGACGACACCCCCGGCGTCGTGTTCACCGTCGCCGACGGGATCGGCATCGGCTCGAGCCGCGCAGACGCTCTGGCGGCCGGCGCCGAAGAGCTCCCGATGGACGACGACGGCGACGGCGTGAACGACTATCTCGCGGTGGGCACCCGCGAGGTTCCCGGCACGATGTCGCTCGTCCGTCCGGGAGAGGTCGGCGTGCAGTACGTCATGCTCGCGCTCGACGGCGACACGGTGTCGAAGATCTTCGGCCTCGCCGACGACTTCAGCGATCTCTGAGTCGAGACCGCTCGTCAGAGCTCGGTGACGCGACCCGACTCGACACGCCACCGACGGTCGGTGTGCACCGTGGCGAGCATCCGTCGGTCGTGCGTCACCAGCAGCAGCGTCCCCTCGTACGATTCGAGCGCCTGCTCGAGCTGCTCGATCGCCGCGAGATCGAGGTGGTTCGTCGGCTCATCGAGCACCAGGACGTTGGTGCCGCGGGCCTGCAGCAGGGCGAGCCCCGCTCGCGTGCGCTCCCCCGGTGACAACTCGTCGACCGGGCGACCCACGTGGTCGGCTTTGAGTCCGAACTTGGCGAGAAGCGTGCGCACCTCACCGGTGGCCATCTCGGGCACGAGCTCCTCGAAAGCCGCCGCGAGCGGCTGGGAGCCCGCCAGCAGGGAGCGCGCCTGGTCGATCTCGCCGATCTGCACGCTCGCTCCGAGACTCGCCGTGCCCTCGTCCGGATGCTGTTGCCCGAGCAGGGCGCGGAGGAGGGTCGACTTGCCCGCGCCGTTGGGACCCGTGATCCCGATGCGCTCCCCCGCGTTCACCTGCAGCGACACCGGGCCCAGAGCGAACTCACCCTGCCGGTACACCGCGGAGCTCAGGGTCGAGACGACCGAGCTGGAGCGCGGCGCCGCGGCGATGGTGAACTCGAGCTGCCACTCCTTGCGGGGTTCCTCGACCTCCTCGAGCCGCGCGATCCGACTCTCCATCTGCCGCACCTTCTGCGCCTGCTTCTCGCTGGACTCCGTCGAGGCTTTGCGCCGGATCTTGTCGTTGTCGGGTGCCTTCTTCATCGCGTTGCGCACGCCCTGACTCGACCATTCCCGCTGGGTCCTGGCGCGGCCGATGAGGTCGGCCTTCTTCTCGGCGAACTCGTCGTACTTCTCGCGCTGGTGGCGGCGCACCGTGGCCCGCTCCTCGAGGTAGGCGTCGTACCCGCCGCCGAACACACGGTTCGAGCCCTGCGCCAGGTCGAGCTCCAGCACCCGGGTCACGCAGCGCGCGAGGAACTCGCGATCATGGCTCACCAGGACCACGCCGCCGCGGAGTCCGCGTACGAAGGCCTCCAGCCGCTCGAGACCGTCGAGATCCAGATCGTTGGTCGGCTCGTCCAGCAGCGCGATGTCGAAGCGCGAGAGGAGCAGCGCCGCCAGCCCGACACGAGCCGCCTGACCGCCGGAGAGCGAGGTCATCAGGATGCCGTCGGCGTCGCCGCCGTCGAGTTCGAGTCCCAGGTCGGCGAGCACGGCCGGGAGTCGCTCGTCCAGGTCGGCGGCGCCGCTGGCCAGCCACCGGTCGAGGGCGGTCGAGTAGGCGTCTGCCGGGTCGACGCCCGGGGCGGCGAGCGAAGGGTCGCCGAGCGCGGCCGCGGCGGCATCCATCGCGATGGTCGCCGCGGCGCATCCCGTGCGACGGGCGATGTAGGCGGCGATCGTCTCACCGGAGATGCGCTCGTGCTCCTGCGGCAGCCATCCGACGAACGCGTCGGCTGGTGCCAGCGTGATCGTCCCCGCCTGCGGCTCGTCGATGCCCGCGAGCAGGCGGAGCAGGGTGGACTTCCCCGCCCCGTTCGCGCCGACGACTCCGACGACGTCTCCCGGCGCGACCGTCAGATCGAGCGAGTCGAAGAGGGTGCGGTGGCCGTATCCGCCGGCCAGGCCCTGGGCCACGAGAGTTGCGGTCATGACTCAATCCTGTCATCGCGCGGACGCCGGGCTCGCACCCGATCCGCCTGCGGGACTCAGTCGGAGTGATGCGCGCTGTGGTCTTCCAGGTCGGGTCTCGCCCGCAGCGCGTCGGCGATCTCCTCCTCCGGGCGCGGTGCGATCGTCTCGTCTTCTTCGAGTTCCGGAACGGTCGGCTCTCCCGGAGCGGGGATGTGCTCGTGCGAGGAGCGGTCGTTGTGGTCGGACACGGCGAACCCTTCGATCGGCGGCATGCCCAGAGTACGCCGACATCCCGATGGAAGACGCGTACGCTGAAGACCTGCCGCGACTCCTGCGGGAAAGGACTTCTCCCCCGTGAAACTCACTCAACTTCGGCGTTTCGTCGCCGTCGCCGAGACGCTGCATTTCCCCCGAGCGGCAGAATCCCTCGATGTGTCGCTGGCGGCTGTGTATTCGTCGATCGAGCAGCTCGAGGAGGAGGTCGGCCATCCGCTCTTCACGCGCGGAGGCGACACGCGCCTGACGAAAGCCGGCGAGCTTCTGCTCGAGGAGGCACGAGAGCGGATCGCCGCAGCGCCGGCACCGAGCGCGAAGCCGGTCGTCCCGGCGGGTGGCAAGGCCAAGGCGTCCAAGGGCAAGGGCCGCGCGCCCGTGGTGAAGGGTCAGCCGAAGCCGTACAAGAAGCGCCAGGGGCGCTAGCTCCGCGAAGACGCCGAGGTCACAGGTCGACGGCGTCGTGCCGGGCGACCGCGAAGGTCTGCCCGGGATACCGCAGCCCCGAGAAGTACATGTTGGTGTGGGCGACGATCTGCTCCCCCGAGATCGGCACGCCGTCCCACTCCGTGTCGACCGTGGTGTGCGCGTCTCCCACGAGGGTGACGTCGTATCCCTCCGCCGCCGCGCGCTGCATCGTCGTGCGCACGCAGAAGTCCGACTGCGCGCCGGCCAGGACGAGGTGTGTGACCGCAAGACGATCGAGGGTCTCGCGCAGGTCCGTCTCCGCGAAGGCATCGCGATAGCTCTTCCGGACCAGCGGTTCTCCGTCGTGACGAGCCAGCGGCGGGGCGAGGTCCCATGCGGGCGTTCCGTCGCCGACCGGATCGTGGTGCACCCACACGACAGGCACATCCGCCGCGCGGGCGCGTTCCACGAGAGTCGCGGTGCGCGCGAGGGTTCCGTGTTCGTCGAAGCAGCCCGGCATCACGCCGACCTGCGCGTCGATCACGACGACAGCGGTACGCGGCATCCGTGCGGATGTTTGCGCGGAGGGCGAGGTCATCTCAGTCCCAGTCGAGGTATTCCTCGATGTTCACCGCGGTCTCGATCGGGTGCGTCATCGGGAACAGGTGGTCACCACCGGCGATCATCTTCACGCTCGCGCGCTCGGGCACGGTCGACTGCAGACGCTCGCCGTTGGCAGGCGCCGTGGTGGTGTCGTCGGACCCCTGGATGATGAGCACGGGGATCACCGGAGCGACGGGGATCTCGTTCTCCTCCACGCCGAGCAGGAGCAGGCCGTTGACGCGCTCGTGGTGGGATGCGGCGAGCGCACGTGCGATGGTGCCTCCGAAGCCATGACCGCCGACCCAGGTGTCGGTGAGGCCGACGTGATCGATCACCGCGAGGACATCGTCGACGCGCTCCTCGAGTGAGATGTCGGCGTCGCCGGCGCGGTAGCCGATGCGCAGCACGTGGAATCCGGCTTCCTCGGCGAGGTAGTGCCCGACGACGCCCAGGACGTCGGCGGGGAGCCCCTGCTCCTGGATCAGCACGAGCTTGACGGGCCCGTCGCCTTCGTCGACGAAGGGAACGGCGCGGCCGTCGGGCTCGAAGGTCTGGGTGTCGGTCATCGGCGTCAGTCTCCTCGTGCCGTCGGTGTCGGAAGCGCAGGCGGAACGAACTCGGCGGACGCCTGCGGCCGGACCGCGGCTCACGCCGCCTTCGTCCAGCCTATCCGGATGCCGTGGGCGGCACAGAAGCCCGATGCTCCGCGTCGAGACGGCCCTCGGGATCGTGTCGTGGATTCAGCCGGGCTGCCCCGGGCCGAACGACTGCCCGTTGAATGCGGAGAAGAACAGGGTGAACCACACGATGAAGAAGATCAGCTGCGCCAGGGCGCCCAGGACTCCGATCACCATCGCCCAGCGAGCGAGCCCCGCCCCCGATTCAAGGTTGCCGGGCGCGCGCAGCTGCCGCAGCGCGAACACACCGAGAATGAGTCCGGCGACAGGGATCACGAACGCGGCGATGAAGCCGACGAGGGACAGGGTGTTCGTGCGCGGTGCAGTGGTGGCCGTTGTCATCGGGACCTTCCGAGGCTTCGTGTCGCCAGGTGGGCCCATCGCGACGAGTCGACTATAGAAACATTCTGGTGGTTCGTCGCCTCTTTCCGCATGCGCGAGATGCTACGAGACACGCCAGGGGTCGAGCAGGTCGACCCCGGTGTGAGCGAAGTCTTTGACGTTGCGTGTCGCGCACGTGGCCGAGTGGGCGAGGCAGATGGCAGCGATCTGGGCATCAGCCGTGCTGATCGGGCGCCCCGCCGCCTCTCGCGCGAGAAGGACTCTCGCGTAGTGAGCTGCGGAGGCGTCATCGAAGGCCAGGATGGAACGGGTACCGCGAAAGGGGTCGATCGCCGCGTCAACGCGAGCGGTCAGCTCCGCTTTCCGACGGCCGTCCGGGAGCCTTTCCAGGCCCGCCAACAGCTCAGCGAGTGTCACCGCAGTGATGGAGACTTCGTCGGTACACGCCTCGAGCCAGGCAACGACTCGCTCATTCGGCGCGGATCGGAAGACCTCCGAGATGACGTTCGTGTCGAGGACGATCACTCGAAGTCCGCAGCCCGCGCGACGTCATCACGCTTCGGAAGCTCCAGGTCATCCGCAGCACCCCCTTGCTGGGCGGCGTGCATGAGAGCCAGCCCGATGTGCGGTCTCCGAGCGGCCCTGGTCAGAATCTCACGAACCTCGGCCTCCATGGAACGTCCATGGCTCTTCGCCTGCGCGGCGAGTTGCACTTTGACCGACTCATCGAGTCCACGAACGATGATCGATGCCACGGGACGACCACCTCCTTGCTTGATATCATGCATGATATCAAGCAACGTGGAGGATCTGTCTCGCATGCGTCGAGCCTGCACACGCACACGCCATCCTGGGAACAGATTCGAGCGATTGTGGACGACTCTCAGGGACGCGCTGGGAGTGCAGAGCAGGTGAGGCGAGTCTGCGGTTCACCCGAAGCAGTCCACGCCCAGGGGCGCCACGGCCACGCAGTCATGCTTGGCAGGGTCGTAGTACTCGACACCGTCCGGAAGCACAGGCCCCGGCTCGCCGAAGAACGCGCGATAGTCATTCGGGCACCCCTCGGTGCCGCCGCACTCGAAACCGTCCGGGTAGATGAGCCAAACCTGGTGACCCTGCGCCCACTCGGGCAGCTCCGGAGGGTACTCCTGGGGCGGTGTGGGGGCAGGCGTCGGCCAGGGAGGTGCCGCCTGTGGCGCTGTCGTGTCGGCGCACCCTGCAAGCGCGCCGATCGCGAGGACGAGAGCGGCGAGGGTCGTGGTGAGCGGGGCAGCGCGGCGCATGAGGACATGTTCGCAGATGGACACTCACACCTGGAGGGTCCCGGCAGAACCCGAGCGTCGTCCGAATGAGTACGCTACCCGTACGGTGGCCGATTCCGGCAGCTGCCATCGCACCGACCGCCAACAGAACTCTGGAGACGCGCGTGACCGAGACGTACCCGATTCAAGCCGCATTCGCATCGGCACTCGGCACCGCACGCGCCGATGAACTTCTGACCAAGCTCGACAACTACTCCAATCAGCCGAATGCCGTCGCGGGTGCAGCGAAGAGGCCGAGCGACCCGGAGGTCGAAGCGAGCGCGCATGCGGCCTTCGCGGCGGCGACCCCCGAAGAAGTCGATGTGGAACTCGACTCGATCGGAATGTGGGGCCTCCTGACGCTCGCAGCGCGAGCCGACGTCACCATCCTCGACAGTCTTCCCGCAGAGCGTGCGGACAACCCGAAGGTGGCCACGATCAGACGTGCGGCCGCGAAGCATCGGAAGGGGCTGGCCGACGCCGACGGTCGCGGCTGACCCCCGAGTCGGGTGGGGTCAGTTGTTGAAGCGGAACTCCACCGGATTGCGTCGCCGATGGGCATCACGCTCAACGGTCGGCATGGCCCTCCTATTGCGTGGTGATCAGCATCTGCTCGTGCGTCACCGTTTCTCCGAGGATCCCGCCCCTTGCGTCGATGAAGACGATATCGACATCTCCCAGTCCGGTCCAAGGCTCGGGGCTCGTCTCCTCGGGGAAGATCCCGCCCAATCCATCGACCGCACGGAGGATGTCGCGATCGTAGGCGAACCGGCGCCTCACTGCCGTCGGACGCGACCGGACGTAACCATTACTCGGTCCAACACCGACAGTTCTCGTCGACCTGAGGTGAGCGAGCTGAGCCATCAGAGCATGGCCCTCGTCGTCTCCGCGATTGAAGACGAACTCGATATGTGAGGTTCGCGATCGCAGCGATTGCATCCACTCTCGCTGTTCGTCGCTCGATGGGTAGTGACGATGCGAAACAACCAATGGTCTCACCTGTCCTCCGCGATCCGACTAATACGGCCTGATCCTAGCCGTCACCTCAGATCGCCCAGTCAGTTGTTGAATCGGAACTCCACGACATCACGCTTCCGTCGTCGCGAGTCGCCAGTACGTCGGACGCCACCAATACAACTGGGTGTCCTCCTCCGGCCAGGGCGTTCCGACCGGAACCTTCTCGTAGTCGTCTCGACCCAAGTCGATCATCCGCCAACCCGGGTCCATCACGTCAGTCTCGTTCGGCTGACGAGTGTGCGACGACAATTGCAGGTCTGAGGCACCGTACTGCCGGAAGTTGGTCTGAGCATCGATCAAGCTCGGGGCGTTCGCGCCACCCCTGTACTCGGGATATCTCAGCTGAACGGCATCGTCCTCCCACCAGCACACGTCACAGATCTCGTATGAGCCAGGTGGCCCACTCAGCGTGAGATAGCCGCAACACGGACAGGGGTACATCGAGTCAGCCCTACTTGCTTCAACCACCCTCAGTTGTTGAAGCGGAACTCCACGACGTCGCCGTCCTTCATGACGTAGTCCTTGCCCTCGAGGCGCGCCTTGCCCTTGGCACGGGCTTCGACGACCGAGCCCGTCTCGACGAGGTCGTCGAACGAGACGATCTCAGCCTTGATGAAGCCCTTCTCGAAGTCGGTATGGATGACGCCGGCGGCCTGCGGCGCCTTCGACCCCTTGGGGATCGTCCAGGCGCGAGCTTCCTTCGGACCAGCGGTGAGATACGTCTGGAGCCCGAGGGTGTCGAAGCCGATCCGCGCGAGCTGGTCGAGGCCCGACTCGTCCTGGCCGGTCGACGCCAGCAGCTCAGCGGCATCCTCCGGGTCGAGGTCGATCAGCTCGGACTCGATCTTGGCGTCGAGGAAGATGGCCTTCGCGGGCGCGACGAGAGCGGCGAGCTCGGCCTTGCGGGCATCATCCGTCAGCACCCCCTCGTCGACGTTGAAGACGAAGATGACGGGCTTCGCGGTGAGCAGCCCCAGCTCGCGGATCGGCGTCAGATCGATGCCGGCGACCGACAGCAGCACACCGCGCTCCAGAGCGTCCTTCGCGGCGATCGCGGTCTCGAGCACGACGGGCTCGATCTTCTTGCCGCGCACTTCCTTCTCGTAGCGGCTGATCGCCTTCTCGACGGTCTCGAGGTCGGCGAGCATGAGCTCGGCGTTGATCGTCTCCATGTCGGATGCCGGGTTCACTGCACCGTCCACGTGCACCACGTCGTCGTCGGCGAACCCGCGCACGACCTGGGCGATCGCGTCCGCCTCGCGGATGTTCGCCAGGAACTTGTTGCCCAGCCCCTCGCCCTCGCTCGCACCCCGCACGATGCCGGCGATGTCGACGAACGACACCGCTGCGGGGAGGATCCGCTCGCTGCCGAAGATCTCCGCGAGCTTGTCGAGACGCGGGTCGGGCAGGTTCACCACGCCGACGTTCGGCTCGATCGTCGCGAACGGATAGTTCGCCGCGAGCACGTCGTTCTTGGTGAGTGCGTTGAAGAGGGTGGACTTGCCGACGTTGGGCAGGCCGACGATGCCGATAGTGAGAGCCACGGAGGACGAGTCTACCTGTCGGTCCTCGCGTGGCCCTGCGAGTCAGTCGCGTACCGCGCGGAACGCCCTCGTCACGTAAGGGAGATCGATCGTGTCATCGCCGTGGAGGCCGAGCTCGTCGAACAGGGCATCCATGTCCCGCCGGATGCGTGCCTTCTCATCGTCGGATGCCGTGATCACGTAGCTGCGCGACGACGCCATGGTGTGCAGCAGTTCGCGGGTGATGGGTCGGACCCATTCCCAGCGCTGCTGCGCGAGCGGACCGAACGGCGCCGCGACGACGGGGTCTCCCGCGGCGAGCATGATCTCGGCATTGCTGCCGTGCATGATCTCGGTGAGCCGTCGCACCCAGTCCACGCGCTCGTCGCGGATGTTCCAGATGAGTCCGAGCACTCCCCCGCTGCGCACGACGCGCCCGATCTCGGCGGAGGCCGCCACCGGCTCGACCCAGTGCCACGCCTGGCCGAGCACGACCGCGTCGACGCTGTCATCCGGAAGCGGCAGGCGCTCGGCCGTCCCGACGAACGCGGGGACCCCGGGGACCGCGGTGCGCAGGGTCGCGAGCATCTCGGGGTCGGGATCGACGGCGACGACCTCGGCGTCCGGTGCACCGAGGAGGGTGCGCGTGAGCTTCCCGGTCCCGGCGCCCACATCGGCGATGCGACGCGAACCGTGCGGCAGGGCGTCGAGCATCCATGCGACCGCCGCGAAGGGGTACTCCGGCCGACCGACCTCGTAGCTGTGGGCCTGCACGCCGAAGGATGTCGCCTGCTCGTCCGTCATGTCGCCAGCCTACGGCGAGCCTGCGATCCGACGCCGAAATCGCGAGGGAGAGTGGATCCGTGCCACTGGACTTCACTGCGATCGACTTCGAAACCGCGAACTCCAGCCCGGCCTCCGCCTGCTCCGTCGGACTCGTCCGCGTGCGCGGCGGCGAGGTCGTCGCGACCGCCGGATGGCTGATCCAGCCTCCGCCCGGGCACGACGAGTTCCAGGAGTGGAACGTGCGCATCCACGGCATCCAACCGCAGGACGTGGTCTCCGCCGCCACCTGGGCGGACCAGTTCGACCGTCTCTGCGGCTTCGCGGGCGCCGACGTCCTGGTCGCCCACAACGCCGGGTTCGATCTCAACGTCCTGCGCCGGGCGGCCGAGGCCACCGACATGCTGTGCCCGCCGTACCGCTCGCTCTGCAGCCTGCAGGTCGCCCGCAAGACGTATCAGCTCGACTCGTACCGCCTGCCGGTGGCCGCAGCCGCCGCAGGGTTCGCGGAGTTCTCGCACCATGACGCCCTGGCCGATGCCCGCGCCTGCGCGCAGATCGTGATCGATGCCGCCCGCCGCCACGGCGCCGCCGACGTGTTCGCGCTCGCCGACGCGCTCAGCCTGCGGGTGACGGAGCCCGCGGTTCCCGCTCTGGAGCGCGCCGTCGCCTGACGGGGATCGCCGCGCCTGAGCGGGGCTGCCCCGCAATGTCGGATGCCGGCCGCATCATGAGAGACATGGATGCTCTCTCGCTCGTTCTGGTCCTCGCCGCACTCGCGGCGGGTGTCGCCGTGGGCTGGTTCCTGCGCGCAGGACGAGGGGCCGCCGACCTGGCACGGGCAGAGGCCGAGCTTGCAGCCGCGCGCGACGACCGGGATCGCCAGTACGACCTCTACCGCGACGCGGTCGAGCACGCCCGTACGGAGCAGCGCGCGGAGGCGCTGCGCGTCCAGCAGCAGAACGCCGTGCTCACCGCCCTCGCGCCGGTGCGCGAGAGCCTGCAGCAGATGCAGTCGAAGGTGACGGCGATCGAGCAGGAGCGGCAGGCGCAGTTCGGCACCCTCGCCGAGCAGCTGCGGCGCGCGCAGGAGTCCGACGAGGCGCTGCGGGCCACGACCGAGTCCCTGGCCGGGGCCCTGCGATCCACCGCGACGCGCGGCGTCTGGGGAGAGACGCAGCTGCGCCGGGTGGTCGAGGCGGCCGGCCTCACCCGCCATGTCGACTTCGACCTGCAGTCGACGATCTCGTCCGACCGTGGCACCGGTCGCCCCGACATGGTCGTCCGCCTGGCAGGCGGCACGTCGATCGCCGTCGATGCCAAGGTCCCGCTCGATGCGTATCTCGAGGCTTCCGCTCTCCCCGCCGGAGACGCTCACGAGCCGCAGCGACGTGCGCACATGCAGAAGCACGTCAAGGCCGTGCGCGCCCACGTCGATGCGCTCGCGAAGAAGGCCTACTGGTCGGGCCTCGACGCCAGTCCGGAGTTCGTGATCTGCTTCCTGCCGAGCGAGTCCCTCCTCGCCGCGGCGATCGACGAAGACCCCACGCTGCTCGACTACGCCTTCAGCCGTCGTGTCGCGCTGGCCTCGCCCGTCAACCTCTGGGCCGTGCTGAAGACCGTCGCCTATGCCTGGACCCAGCAGGAGGTGTCGACCGAGGCACGGACCCTGCTCAATCTCGGAACCCAGCTCTACGAGCGGCTCGGCACTCTCTCCGGCCACGCCGACGACCTGCGACGAGCACTGGAGCGCACCGTCGACAGCTACAACAAGTTCGCCGGTTCGCTCGAGACCCGTGTGCTCGTGACGGCGCGACAGTTCCCTGGCGTCGACGCCTCGGGCCTTCCCGCCGCGCCGGCGGTCACCGCAGGGGTCACCCGCCGCTTCACCGCACCGGAACTCGTCGGCATCGACGGCGAGAAGTCCGACGCCCCGGTCCGCGCGGATGTGGGAGAGGTGCGCGCACGCCTCGACGACGTGTGAGTCAGGCGGCGCCCGGAACGCCGCTCAGCAGCACGATGACCAGACCGCTGGTGGCGAGGAAGGCCCCGATCATCCACCATGCGCTGATCTCATGACCTTCGTCGAGACGCTTGCGGAAGAGCACGTCGGCTCGTCGAGCGGGGTCGCTGACCGCGGTCTGCGGTGGAGCCGTCGGAGCCGGAGCTATCACCTCGGCGTCGGCGCTCACCCGGAGGATGCGCCCCGTGTTGGTCGTGACGATCTTCGTCGGGGCGGCCTTCGAGCCGCTCGTATGCTGCGTTGTCATCTGTTCGCCCTCCTGGTGCCTGCGGTGCCTGGCGGCTCCGTCGACGGCGACAAACCCAGGGACAATTGTGACACGGCACCCCGAGGAAGCGTGGATCACGACGTCTCGACCCGATACCGGGTCGGTAACGATGACACGGCACCCCCGCGCACAGATCGCTCGCCGAGCGGCCCGTACGACTATGCCGGGCGACTCAGAGCCACTTGGAGACGAGGTGCTCCGAGGCGATGCGGCGAAGGGTGCCCGATGCTCCGCGAAGCACGACGCTCTCCGTGTAGACGAAGCCGCGCTCCCGGCGCACGCCGGCGACCAGCTGGCCGTCGGTGACGCCGGTGGCGACGAAGATCGTGTTCTTGCCCTGCACGAGGTCGTCGGCCTCGTAGACCTTGTCCATGTCGAGGCCGGCGTCGATGCCCCGCTGACGCTCATCGTCGTCACGCGGCCAGAGCCGACCCTGGATGTGGCCGCCGAGCGCCTTGATGGCGCAGGCCGTGACGATGCCCTCCGGGCTGCCTCCGACGCCCACGCACATGTCGGTGCGCGCGTCGTGACGAGCCGCGTTGATCCCACCGGCGACGTCTCCGTCGCTCATCAGGCGGGTACCGGCACCGGCGTCGCGGATCTCCTGGATCAGCTGCTCGTGCCGCGGGCGATTCAGCACCGAGACGACGATCTCGTCGACGGGCTTGTCGAGTGCCCCCGCGAGTCGGCGGATGTTCTCGCCGACGGGGAGGCGGATGTCGACCACACCGACGCCCGCGGGGCCCGTGACGAGCTTGTCCATGTAGAACACCGTCGATGCGTCGAGCATCGTGCCGCGGTCGGACACGGCGATCACCGAGAGCGCGTTCTGCCGGCCGGCAGCAGTGAGAGACGTGCCGTCGATGGGATCGACCGCGATGTCGCAGAGCGGCCCGCGGCCGGTGCCGACGACCTCCCCATTGAAGAGCATCGGGGCGTTGTCCTTCTCGCCTTCGCCGATGACGACACGGCCCTGGAAGTCGACCGTTCCGAGGAACGCGCGCATCGCGTCGACGGCGGCTCCGTCGGCGGCCTCCTTCGCGCCGCGGCCGATGAACGGCACCGCGCGGATCGCCGCCGCCTCGGTCGCGCGCACCAGCTCCATCGCGAGGTTGCGGTCGGGATGAAGAGGGCTCAGATCCGCTGTCAGACTCACCATGCGGTCAGCCTATCGATCAGCCATTGTGAACAGCCCGGCTTTCGGCCCATTTCACGTGAAGGAATCACGATTCTTAACAGTCCGGCAGGAGTCCTGGCCGCTCAGCGCCTCGGAGCCTGCGTCATCGACCCACGCACCCCGATAGAGTGACTGCTGTCCCGGCTTCCCCTATCGCAGGAGTTCTCATGCCCGTCGCCACCCCGGATCAGTACGCCGAAATGCTCGACCGCGCGAAGGCCGGCGGCTTCGCGTATCCCGCTTTCAACGTCTCCAGCTCGCAGACGATCAACTCCGTCCTGCAGGGCCTCACCGAGGCCGGCTCCGACGGCATCATCCAGGTGACCACCGGCGGCGCCGACTACTTCGCCGGCCACACGGTCAAGGCCCGCTCCACCGGCGCGCTCGCGTTCGCACGCTACGCCACCGAGGTCGCCAAGAACTACCCGGTCACCGTCGCGCTGCACACGGACCACTGCCCGAAGGACGCGCTGGCCGGCTTCGTCGAGCCGCTGATCGCGGCTTCCGAGGAAGAGGTCAAGGCCGGACGCAACCCGATCTTCCAGTCCCACATGTGGGACGGCTCCGCCGTTCCCCTCGCAGAGAACATCGAGATCGCCAAGGATCTCCTCCCCCGCATGAAGGCCATCAACGCGATCCTCGAGGTCGAGATCGGCGTCGTCGGCGGCGAGGAGGACGGTGTCGCGCACGAGGGCTCGAACGACGCCCTCTACACGACCTTCGCCGACGTCGACCAGGCCGTTCAGGCGCTGGGCCTCGGCGAGCAGGGCCGATACATCGCCGCCCTGACCTTCGGAAACGTGCACGGCGTCTACAAGCCGGGCGGCGTGAAGCTGCGCCCCGAGCTGCTGGGCGAGATCCAGCAGCAGGTCGCCGCGAAGTACAACACCGGCGCCAAGCCGCTCGACCTCGTCTTCCACGGCGGCTCCGGCTCGACCGACGACGAGATCGCCCTCGCGGTCGCCAACGGTGTCATCAAGATGAACATCGACACCGACACGCAGTACGCCTACACGCGTGCGATCGCCGACTACATGTTCAAGAACTACGACGGCGTCCTCAAGGTCGACGGCGAGGTCGGCAACAAGAAGCAGTACGACCCGCGCGCATGGGGCAAGATCGCCGAGACCGCGATGGCCGCCCGCGTCGTCGAGTCCACCCGCCAGCTCGGCTCCTACGGCCAGTCGAAGAGCTGATCCGCCCCCTGGGTCGCTGAGCTCCGTCCCCTGGGTCGCTGAGCTCCGTCCCCTGGGTCGCTGAGCCTGTCGAAGCGAAGGGGTGCCCGGCCGATCGGCCGGGCACCCCTTTTCTGCGTCGATGGCGGGATCAGCTGCCGCCCATGTTCTCGACGTACGACATGAAGGCGGGATCGCCGAACATCGGCACCGCCAGGCACATCGACGCGATCAGCATCGTCACCACCGCGCCGACGAGGGGAATCCACCAGGCGACCTTCGCGCTGCGGAGCCGCCGGATCGACGCCCACGCCGTGAGCGACCAGCCGACGACCAGCACGACCGCGGCGACGGTGCCCCACAGCTTGCCCTGGTCGTAGTTCGTGAACTCGCCGTCGATGCCGAGGATCTTCATGCTCTCGTTCATCACCCGCGTGAGGTCGAGGTACGACAGCGCGGTGACGATCACGTTGATGAGGCCGTAGGCCAGCAGCCCGATGGTGACGAACCGATCGACGGGGTGGGGACGACGCGGAGCGGCATCCGCGATGACGGGCTCCGGTGCGGGGGCCGTGAAGACCGGTTCCGCCACGACCTCGTTCAGCGGCGGGAGCCCGGCCGCCCTCCGCTGCTCCTCGGGGGTTGCGAGTTCGCCGTACTGAGGACGCTGATCGGTCATCCCGCCATGCTAATCGCCGCGGCTCTGAGCGGCTCACAGCCGACGCAGGCCGAAAATGATGGCGGCCCCGGAGAATTGGGGACTCCTCGGGGCCGCGGACTCGGAACGCTGGGGACGCTCGTCATCCAAGTGGGCTCACGCAGAGCTGGGGACCCTCCGCGAACCTGTAGTGCCGTTTGCACAGACGCCTACGGTTCTGATCATAGGAAAGCGCATGTCCGGCGCGCTAGAGCCGAAACTTCAGATGGTGAACTCGACGTCGGGTGCACCCGCATCCAGAGAATCGGCGCCGAGCTGCAGCGACAGTCTCCGCGCGATGCTCTGCAGCCGCGACACCAGGGCCCGATCCACGACAGCCAGCTCCGAAGGCAGCGAGATCGCGAGCGACGCGGTGATGTTCGGGGCGATCACCGGCACCGCGACGCAGGTCGCCCCGATCGCGTACTCCTCCTGATCGACGACCCACCCCGGAGAGTGCTCGAGCTGCGTCAGCAGCGTGGCGCGATCGCTGATCGTGCGCGGGGTCAGCTCTTCCAGGCGATGCCGCGCCAGATAGTCGAGCCGGTGCTCGTCCGGCAGCTCCGCGAGGATCTGCTTGCCCAGCGCCGTTGCATGGGCGCTCGACTGCAGGCCGACCCAGAGCTCCACCCGCGGGTTGTGCACGGCATCCACGATGTCGACGAGGTGCATCTCGCCGTCGTCGAAGCGCGAGAGGTAGGCGGTCGCGCCGACCTCCTCCGTCACGTTCCTCAAAGCGGAGCGCACGCGGGCGAGGAAGACGCCGCGCGAGTCGATCTCCTGCTGGAACGACGGGAACCTGGTGCCGAGCACGAGACCGTCGGGTTCGGCCGACAGGTATCCCTCGTGGATGAGCGTGCGGATGAGGTTGTACGTCGTGCCCGGGGTCAGTCCGGTGGCGGCGGCCAGCATCTTCGCCGGCAGCGGACGAGGAGAGTTCGCGACGATGTCGACGAGGCGAAGAGCGCGCTGCACCGACCCGATGAGGGTGGGCTCGCCCTCCGTCGGGCTCACCGCTACGCGCCTCCTCCTGAGGCACGACCGCCGAGCGCCCGGGCGTCGCGCTGGCCGGCGGAGTCCTGACGAAGCTCCTTGGGCAGAGAGAACATCAGATCCTCCTCAGCCGTCTTCACTTCTTCCACGTCGCGGTACCCCGCGTCGCTGAGAGCATCGAGCACCTCGCGGACGAGCACTTCGGGGACGGATGCCCCACTCGTCACGCCGACGGTCTCGACGCCGTCGAGCCATTCCTGCTTGACCTCTTCGGCGTAGTCGACACGATACGCCGCCTTGGCGCCGTACTCGAGGGCGACTTCGACGAGCCTGACCGAGTTCGAGGAGTTCGACGATCCGACCACGATCACGAGATCCGCGTTCGCGGCCACCTTCTTGATCGCGACCTGACGGTTCTGGGTGGCGTAGCAGATGTCGTCGGACGGCGGATTGTGGAGCTCGGGGAAGCGCAGACGGAGACGGTTGACGGTCTCCATGGTCTCGTCGACCGACAGCGTGGTCTGTGAGAGCCAGACGACCTTGGACGGGTCCTTCACCTGCACCGTGTCGGCCTCGGCCGGCGAGTTGACGATGGTCACGTGCTCGGGGGCCTCCCCCGCGGTGCCCTCGACCTCTTCGTGTCCCTCGTGGCCGATCAGGAGGATCTCGAAGTCGTCCCGGGCGAACCGCACGGCCTCGCGGTGCACCTTCGTGACCAGTGGACAGGTGGCGTCGATCGCGTGGAGTCCGCGATCGGATGCCGCGTTCACGACGGCCGGCGAGACGCCGTGCGCGCTGAAGACGACGTGGGCTCCGGCGGGGACCTCGTCGACCTCTTCGACGAAGATCGCGCCCTTCTCCTCGAGCTCGGAGACGACGTGGATGTTGTGCACGATCTGCTTGCGCACGTAGACGGGTGCGCCGTAGCGCTCCAGCGCCTTCTCGACGGCGACCACGGCGCGGTCGACGCCGGCGCAATAGCCGCGGGGAGCGGCGAGCAGAATCCGCTTGTGTCCGACGATCGGGTTATCCTGAAGCCGCCCTGCCGCCGCGCGCACGCGTGGGATGCGGGGGACGGGGAGATGAACGGCAGTCGAAGTCACCCCTTGATTCTACCGGCGCGTGCCTGTGGAAGGCCGGGATGCCGCCACACGACGCGAAGGCACGGAACGGGAGCAGATGACAGTCTTCGAAGCGGCCGCGGGTCCGGGCGAGACGCCGCCCGCCGACGCCGTCGCCCCGCGCGACTCCACCTCGGATGCACCCACCTCCGTCGCACGGTTGAATGCGACGATCCGCGACTTCATCGCGCGCTGGAACACCGTCTGGGTGGAAGGCGAGATCACCTCGTGGAACGTCCGGGCCGGGAACATCTTCGCCCGGCTGAAGGACACCCAGTCCGACGCGCAGATCTCCATCCGGATCTGGTCGAGCGTGCGCCCACGCATCCCCTCCGATCTCGGCGTCGGCGATCATGTGGTCGCCGCGGTCAAGGCCGACTACTTCGTCAAGGCCGGCGACTTCAGCTTCGCCGTCTCGGCGATGAAGCACGTCGGGCTCGGCGATCAGCTCGAGCGCCTCGAGAAGCTGCGCGCGCAGCTCCGCCAGGAAGGGCTGTTCGACGCCGCCCGCAAGAAGCGTCTGCCGTTCCTCCCGCACGTGATCGGCCTGATCACGGGTGAGCGCTCCGACGCCGAGAAGGACGTGCACCGCAACGCCGAGCTGCGCTGGCCGCAGGTGCGGTTCCGCACCGAGTACGCCGCCGTGCAGGGCGACCGCTGCGTCCCCGACACCCTCGCCGCCCTCAAGCGACTGGATGCCGACCCCGAGGTCGACGTCATCATCATCGCGCGCGGCGGAGGCGACCCGCAGACGCTCCTCGGCTTCAGCGACGAGCGACTCGTGCGCGCCGTGGCCGCGGCATCCACACCGATCGTCAGCGCCATCGGGCATGAGAACGACCATCCCCTGCTCGACGACGTCGCCGACCTGCGCGCATCGACCCCGACGGATGCCGCGAAGCGCGTCGTCCCCGATGTCGGCGAGCAGCGCGCACTGATCGCGCAGCTGCGCTCTCGGGCGACTTCGCGGCTGACCCAGCGCCTGTCCCACGACATCGCCCAGCTCGAGCAGCTGCGCTCCCGGCCGGTGCTGCGCTCCCCTGCGCCGATCATCGACGCCCGCGCGCAGGAGCTGTGGCTGCTGCTCTCGCGAGGCCGCGACACGATCACCCGGCAGCTCGACACGGCCGGACGCCGCACCACCGAGCTCCGCGCCTCGCTGCGCGCCCTGTCGCCGGCCGCGACCCTGGCCCGCGGCTATGCGATCGCGCACCTCGAGGGCGGCGTGATCCTGCGCGATGCGGCAGACGCGCCGGCCGGAAGCGCCCTGACGATCACCGTCGATCGCGGCTCCGTCGCCGCGCGCTCGGAGGGCGAGATCGCCGAAGGCTCCTGAGCCGGGCACCCGCGACGCACGCCGTAAGATGGAGGAGTGAGCGCCCTGAACGAGATCCCCGTCGAGACGCTGTCGTTCGAGGCAGCCCGCGATGAGCTCGTCACCGTCGTCGCCGAGCTCGAGCAGGGCTCCCCGACGCTCGAGCACTCGCTCGCCCTGTGGGAGCGCGGCGAGGCACTCGCCGCCCGGTGCGAGGAGTGGCTCCTCGGCGCGAAGCGCCGTCTCGAGGCCGCCCGCGCCGCGGCATCCGACTCCGACTCCGCCGGCGGAGCATCGTGAGCAAGCAGCCGCCGATCGTCGCCGAGCTCGGCCGCCCCGAGACGCCGGACGAGACCGCCGCGCGCAAGGCCGCATCCAGCAAGGCGTACCGAGGCAGCCAGACGGTGCGGAACCTCGTCGCGGCGCTCCTGGTGACCGTGGCTGTCGTCGCCGTGATCATCTTCGCCGTCCCGCGCGGCGAGCCGGTGAAGGCCGACGAGATCGACGTCGCCGGCATCGCGGCCGGCGTCGAATCGACCATGGACAGCCCCGCGATCATCCCGGAACTCGATGACTTCTGGCGCGTGAACGCCGCCGAGCTGCAGAGCGGTGCCACCGTCGTGTGGGAGATCACCCTCGCACCGGCCGCCGACGACGAACGCGGCTTCATCAAGGTAGCCCAGGCGTTCGACGCCGATTCCTCGTGGGCGCCGCAGCGCCTGAACGGCAACGCCCCCACCGACGAGGTGCGCATCGGCGGACTCGACTGGGACGTCTACAAGCTCGGCGACGCAGGCGCGAACGCCAACGTCAGCTACGCGATCGGCACGCAGGCCGGAGACGACTACGTGCTGCTGTACGGCTCGCGCTCCGCGGCATCCACCGCCGACCTCGCAGAATCCCTCGTGCCGCAGATCCGCGCTCTCTCGGAGGCTTCATGACGAACACGCTCACCCCCGCCGCAGCCTGGCAGCAGATGCAGAAGGGGAACGCCCGTTTCGTGCGCGACGAGCCCCAGCATCCGAACCAGGACGGCGCCAGGCGCCAGCACCTCGCCGCGGCGCAGCATCCGGTCGCCACGCTCTTCGGATGCTCGGACTCGCGTCTCGCGGCCGAGATCATCTTCGACCTGGGCCTGGGCGACCTCTTCGTCGTGCGCAATGCCGGGCAGGTCCTCGGCGAGTCGATCGTCGCGAGCCTCGAGTACGCGGTCGCCGTGCTGGAGGTGCCGCTCATCGTCGTCCTCGCGCACGACTCCTGCGGTGCGGTGCGCGCGGCGATCGACGGCACCGCCATCGACGCCGCCCCGCTTCCGCCGCACATCTGGCGGCTCATCGCCCCGATCGTGCCCGCGGCGCGCAAGGTGCTGCACGAGAGCGGCGGCACCACGGTCGCCGAGATCGACGCCGAGCTCGTCGGCGAGGAGCACCTGCGCAACACGGTCAAGGACCTGCTGCAGTCCTCCGAGCTGATCAGCAGCGCCGTCGCCGATGGCCGTCTGGGCATCGTGGGCGCCAACTACCGTCTGGCCGAGGGCACCGCGTCGCCGGTGGTCACGGTCGGGATCGACACCGAGGGGGCCACCCCCGCAACCAAGGAGGGTTCGGAATGACCGAGCAGGACTACCGCATCGAACACGACACCATGGGCGAGGTGCGGGTGCCCCTGAACGCGCTCTACGGTGCGCAGACGCAGCGCGCCGTGGAGAACTTCCCCATCTCGGGCAAGGGGCTGGAATCGACGCAGATCGCCGCCCTCGCCCGCATCAAGAAGGCGGCGGCGCTCGCGAACAAGGAGCTCGGCACGCTCGACGGCGCCATCGCCGACGCGATCGCGCAGGCCGCCGACCAGGTCGCCTCGGGTGCGCACGACGGGGAGTTCCCGGTCGACACCTACCAGACCGGTTCCGGCACGTCGTCGAACATGAACATGAACGAGGTGCTCGCGACCCTCGCGACCGGCATCCTCGGCGCGAGCGTCCACCCGAACGACCACGTGAACGCCTCGCAGTCGTCGAACGACGTGTTCCCGACCTCGGTGCACATCGCCGTCACCCAGGCGCTCATCGACACCCTCATCCCCTCGCTCGACCACCTCGCCGTCGCTCTCGAGGCGAAGGCGGAGCTGTGGAAGGATGCCGTGAAGTCCGGTCGCACGCACCTCATGGATGCGACGCCCGTCACCCTCGGCCAGGAGTTCGGCGGCTACGCCCGTCAGGTGCGCCTCGGCATCGAGCGCGTGCAGTCGGCGCTCCCCCGCGTCGCCGAGGTCCCGCTGGGCGGCACCGCCGTCGGCACGGGCATCAACACCCCGCTCGGCTTCCCGCAGAAGGTGATCGCGCTGCTCGCCGCCGAGACCGAGCTGCCGATCACCGAGGCCAAGGACCACTTCGAGGCGCAGGCCAACCGCGACGGCCTGGTCGAGGCGTCCGGCGCGCTCCGCACCATCGCGGTCTCGCTCACCAAGATCAACAACGACCTGCGCTGGATGGGCTCCGGTCCCAACACGGGTCTCGGCGAGCTGCACATCCCCGATCTGCAGCCCGGATCGTCCATCATGCCCGGCAAGGTCAACCCGGTCGTCCCGGAGGCCGTGCTCATGGTCTGCGCCCGCGTGATCGGCAACGACGCGACGGTCGCGTGGGCCGGGGCATCCGGTTCCTTCGAGCTCAACGTCGCGATCCCCGTCATGGGCACCGCGCTGCTGGAGTCGATCCGTCTGCTGTCGAACGCCTCGCGCGTGCTCGCCGACAAGACGATCGACGGCCTGCAGGCGAACGTCGAGCGCGCCGCCGCGTTCGCGGGCATGAGCCCGTCGATCGTGACCCCGCTGAACAAGCTCATCGGCTACGAGGCTGCTGCGAAGATCGCCAAGCACTCCGTGGCCAAGGGCATCACGGTGCGCGACGCCGTGATCGACCTGGGCTACGTCGAGCGCGGCGACCTCACGCTCGAGCAGCTCGACGAGAAGCTCGACCTGCTGTCGATGACGCACCCCGGCTGAGCCCGGAACGACGCAGACGCCCCGATCTGCTGACGTCGCCCCGTTCTGCTGACCTTTCCCGAAGGTTGGTCAGCAGATCGGTACCGCGTCAGCAGATCGGGGCGTTTTGCACAGGAGGGCGGCAGGAACAAGTTGTGCACGGGGAGTGTGATGGTGGACTCAGCACCGGCCGCAACGCGGGCAGGCTGCAGAGATGCTCTCGGCACCAGACACCATTCGACGCCTAGGCGGGCTCGCACGCGGCACCCATCTTCAGACGCTCGGCTTCACGCGACGCGCGCTGTCACGAGCCGTTCGACGCGGCGAGATCGAGCGCATCCGCGACGGAGTGTTCGCCGCCGGGGTCATCTCGCCGCAGGTCCGGGCGGCGACTGCCCATGGCGGGGCGCTGACGTGCGCGAGCGTGCTGCAGCTGCTGCACGTCTGGGTGCTCTCCCCCGTGGTCGTGCCGCATGTCTGGCTCGGAGCCGATCGTCATGCTCATCCGCATGCCGGCTGTGTGTGCGTCTCGCATTTCTACCGCGGCGCGCGACCGCCGCTTGGACGGGTCTCGGTCGAAATGGCGCTCGCGCACTTCCTGCGATGCGCCGGCGACGAAGCGTTCTTCGCCGCATACGAATCGGCGTTGCGTCTGCGGCTCCTGACGAACGCAGCGCGTGCGCGCCTGAGTGCGATGATCCCCGCGTCCGCTCGCTGGCTCATTCGTCTTGCGCGCACGGATGCCGACAGCGGCCTGGAATCGATCCTCCGCCTGAGGTTGTACGTGATCGGCATCCGTATCGATTGCCAGATCAGCATTCAGGGAGTCGGTCGCGTCGACTTCGTGATCGGGGATCGCCTCATCCTGGAGGTCGACGGCAAGGAGAATCACGATGGCACGACCATGCGCCACAAGGATCTGGCTCGGGATGCTGCGGCATCCGCGCTCGGGTACGAGACTCTCCGCTTCGACTACGCGCAGGTCGTGCATGACTGGCCGACGGTCCAATCCGCCGTGCTCGCCGCCTTGATCCGACTCGAGGACCACGCGTGACCCGTTCGACGGGCGATGCCCCGATCTGCTGACGTTTCCTTCAGAGCAGTCAGCAGATCGGGACACATCCCGCAGAGCGGGACGCGTCAGCTGAGCTCTCCACCCTCCAGGAGCTCGGTGACGAGGGCCGCGATTGCCGAGCGCTCGGAGCGCATCAGCGTCACGTGTCCGAACAGATCGTGCCCCTTCAGGGTCTCGATCACGCTGGCGATGCCGTCGTGCCGCCCGACCCGGAGGTTGTCGCGCTGACCCACATCATGCGTCAGGATCACCCGCGAGTTCTGGCCCATCCGGCTGAGGACCGTCAGCAGCACGTTGCGCTCCAGGGACTGCGCCTCGTCGACGATCACGAAGGCGTCGTGCAGCGAGCGTCCGCGGATGTGCGTGAGCGGGAGCACCTCGAGGATGCCGCGCTCCACGACCTCCTCCATGACATTGCCCGACACCACGGAGCCGAGCGTGTCGAACACCGCCTGACCCCACGGGCCCATCTTCTCGCCCTGGTCACCGGGGAGGTAGCCGAGCTCCTGCCCTCCGACGGCGAAGAGCGGACGGAACACGATGATCTTCTTCTGCTGCTGCCGCTCCAGCACGGCCTCGAGTCCGGCGCACAGCGCGAGCGCCGACTTGCCCGTTCCCGCCCGGCCGCCGAGGGAGACGATCCCGACCTCCTGGTCGAGCAGCAGATCGATCGCGATGCGCTGCTCCGCCGAGCGCCCGTGCATTCCGAAGATGTCGCGGTCGCCCCGGACGAGGCGGTACTCGCCGTCGCCGGTCACCCGGCCGAGTGCCGATCCGCGCTCCGAGTGGATGATGAGCCCGGTGTTGATCGGAAGCCCGCGGGCCTCCTCGCTGATGCCGACCTCGCTCTCGTACAGGTCGCTGATGTCGTCGCCGGAGAGATCGAGCGTGGAGATGCCGGTCCACCCGGAATCCACGGCCTGCTCGGCGAGGTACTCCTCGGCCCGGATGCCGAGCGACGCCGCCTTGACGCGCATCGGCAGGTCCTTCGAGACGATGGTGACGTCTTGGCCGTCCTGAGCGAGGTGCATCGCGACCGAGAGGATGCGCGTGTCGTTGTCGCTCAGGCGGATGCCGGCGGGCAGCACCGACGGGTCGGTGTTCGCGAGCTCCACCCGGAGGGTCCCGCCTTCACCGACCTCGACCGGGAAGTCGAGTCGCCCGTGCTCGATGCGCAGGTCGTCGAGGTGGCGGAGCGCCTGCCGGGCGAAGTAGCCGATCTCCGGATCGTGGCGCTTGCCCTCGAGCTCCGTGATCACGACCACCGGGACGACGACCGAGTGCTCGGCGAACCGGAAGAAGGCCTGCGGATCGCTCAGCAGCACCGACGTGTCGAGCACGTAGGTGCGCAGGTCCTGATCCGGCTCGGCGGACGATGCCCGCCTCGTCGTCTTACGGGTGGACTGCTGCGCGGTGCTGGTGGACTGCTGCGCTGTACGTGTGGTCACGACCCACTCCCGACCCGGGGATGATCCCCGCCTGAGAACGAGTCGACCTGGGGCCACGAGTCGCTAACCGGAAGGCCGACTCGATCGGGCTCCTTGCCCGATGCCTAGAACGTACGACTCTTCGACGGCTTAACCGCGCGACGACACGCCATGATTCTTTACGCGCTGATGAACGTCTCGTTACCGAAGGCCGCGAGCGCCTCGTCCAGCAGCTGGAGAGTGGCGGCATCCGTGCCGGCATGCGCGGCGACGCGGACCGAGGACCCGCGGGCGGTGACCACCAGGCCGGCGTTGGCCAGTGCGGCGGCCAGACGGGCCGGCTCCTCGGGCGAGAGCGCGACGATTCCCGCTCGTGCCGCACGGTCCCGGGGCGAGCTCACCGCGATACCGTGACGGTCGGCGATCTCGAGGATCGTGTCGACATGCTCGGCGATGCGCGCCTCGATCGCCGCCACACCGGCGTCGCGGATGTCGCGCGCGCCGATCGCCAGACGCCCGGCCGCGAGCGTGTCAGGCTGGCTCACCGTGAACGCCTGAGCGGATGCCGCAGGCGCGGGCAGCTCGTCGACGACGAGCCCGGGGACCACGGTGCCCGTGATCCCGGAGAGGACGGGGGTGATCCGCTCCCTCGCGCGGGGCGAGAACCACGCGAATCCGCTCCCCCGGCCGGCGCGCAGCCATTTGTATCCATGGCCGACCACGACGTCGGCGGCGGCGTAGTCGACGTCGACGACGCCGAACGACTGGACCGCGTCGACGATCAGCAGCCGATCCGGCCCGATGAGCTCGCGGAGAGCCGGCAGGTCGGCGCGGAATCCCGTGCGGAAGTCGACGTGGCTGACAGCGAGGGCCGTGACCTCGTCATCCAGCGCCTCGGCGACGGCATCCGTCGTCATCCGTCCGTCAGCCGGCGTGACCCAGCGCGGCGTCAGCGCGCGGTTCGAGGCAGCCGCTGCGCGCTCGAGCGTGAGGCTCACACTGGGGAACTCGGCCGTGCCGGCGATCACCGCGCCCGTCATGCCGTAGAGGGCGTGCATGAGGCCCTGTGTCGACGACGGCTGCAGCGTGACGTCGTCCGCCTCGGCGCCGAGCAGCTCGGCGACCAGCTCCTGCGCCTGCCCCACACGCTCCCACACCAGGGACAGGGAGGAGGGACGCCCGCTGCCGAGGAGGTCGGCGTCCGCGAAGATCTCCTCGCGCACCGACGGCGACAGTGGGCCGAACGCGGCCCAGTTCAAATAGCCGGACTCGTTGTCGAACGTGCCGACATACTCCTCGATGGTGCTCACCGCGTCATTCTGGCACGCCTCGTCACCGCGGACGGACCAGTTCGGCCGAGGGCTCAGCGCCCGAAGCGGCGATCCCTGTCCGCGTAGTCGCGGATCGCACGGAGGAAGTCGACCTGCCGCAGATCGGGGCCGAGTGCCTCGACGAAGTAGAACTCGCTGTGCGCGCTCTGCCAGAGCAGGAAGTCGCTGAGCCGCTGCTCTCCGCTGGTGCGGATCACGAGGTCCGGATCGGGCTGACCACCCGTGTAGAGGTGCTCGCCGATCATCTCGGGGGTCAGGTGCGCGGCGAGATCCTCGAGGGTGCCCCCCGAAGCCTCGTGCTTGGTGATGATGCTGCGCACGGCGTCGACGATCTCATGGCGTCCGCCGTAGCCGACCGCCAGGTTCACGTGCAGGCCGGTGTGCTCCTTCGTGCGCTCCTCGGCGTCGGCGAGCACGCGGGCGAGCTCGGACGGAAGGATGTCGGCGCGGCCGACGTGCTGCACCCGCCAGTTCTCCTCCCGCGAGACCGCCTCGGCCAGCTCCGCGATGATCTCGATGAGGTCGGCGAGCTCCGCGGAGTCCCGCTTTCGCAGATTGTCGCTGGACAGCAGGTAGAGCGACACCACGCGCACACCCAGCTCGTCGCACCAGCCCAGGAACTCGCGCATCTTCGCGGCACCCGCCCGGTGCCCCTCCGCCGGAGTCGTGAACCCGAGCTGCCGCGCCCACCGCCGATTGCCGTCGATCATCATGGCGACGTGGTGCGGCACGGACGCCGGATCGAGATGGCGTCGCAGCCGGCTGGTGTAGAGCCGGTACAGCGGTCCGCGCCCCGGGCTCTCGCGTGACATCACCCACCTACGCTACCGTGTCGGGCTCATCTGCGCCGTGTGCGGAGGCTGGGGATATGTACCTGCCCGGGCATGCGCGCCCGCCTAGAGTGAGCACGTGAGCACTCCCGAGTCGTCCGAGCCCGAACTCCCCCAGCTGCCGCTTCTCGAGGAGGCGGAATCGGAGGCCGGGGTCGAGATCAGGCCGACCTGGCGCGGATGGATCCACGCCGGCATCTTCCCCGTCGCCCTCGTCGCCGGGATCGTGCTGATCGTGGTCGCGCAGGGCGGGGCGGCGAAGTGGGCGGCGGCGGTCTTCATGACGAGCTCGCTGCTGCTGTTCGGCAACTCCGCGCTGTACCACCGCTTCGACTGGAAGCCGAAGGTCAAGCTGATCCTGAAGCGGATCGACCACGCCAACATCTTCCTGCTGATCGCCGGCACCTACACGCCGCTCGCGACCCTCGCCCTCCCGCCGGGGAAGGGCGCGCTGCTCCTCGCACTCGTCTGGGGCGGGACCGTGGTCGGCATCCTCTTCCGCGTCTTCTGGATCCACGCGCCGCGCTGGCTCTACGTCGCCCTCTACCTGCTGATGGGGTGGGCTGCCGTGATGTTCATGGCCGACCTGCTCGCGGCGAACGCCACGATGATGGTGCTCGTCATCGTGGGCGGCCTGCTCTACACGGGCGGGGCGATCGTCTACGCGCTCAAGAAGCCGAACCCGTGGCCCGGCCGGTTCGGCTTCCACGAGATCTTCCACGTGTGCACGGTACTCGCGTTCCTGTGCCACTGGACCGCGTGCCTGCTGATCACACTGGAGCCGCTGTCGCCGTCGCTGGGCGCCTGACGCCTGCTCAGGTGGAGCGCGGGTCGTCGTCGCCCTCGCGGGTGATCGGCAGGTCCGCATCGGTCTCCGTCGCCTCGTCGGCGGCCCGTGCGGCCTCTTCGGCGTCGAGCTCCTCGCGCACCTCCTCGCGGTACCGGACACGGCGGATGCGTCGGTTCATGTCCCAGATGAGGAGGATCACGGCGATGAGCACCACCACGATCGCGGCGAAGCCGACGAAGCCGGGAGTCACAGCCTCCGGAGCCACCGTCATGACGGGTGTCGGCATCGGAGTCTCGGACAGAGAGCGCATGTGTCGGCCTTTCGTACTCAGGTCGCATAACCTGGTATCACCAGCCTAACGACCGGAAGACCGCACCCGTGACGACCGCAGAAGAGCTCGACGAACGCTACGGCCGCACCCGCACGCGACGGACGCCGTGGATCATCGGCGGCATCGTCGCCCTGCTGGTGGTCGGAGCCTTCGGCTGGATGATCGTGGCCCAGTCGATGAGCTCCGTGGATGCCGACGACCTCGGCTTCGACCTCGTCGACGAGCACACCGTCGACGTGCGGTTCCAGGTCACCGGCGTGCAGGGCAAGGACGTCGTGTGCGTGGTCGAGGCACTCGACGAGGAGTTCGGCGTGGTCGGCTGGAAGGTCGTCGAGATCCCCGCAGGAGACAGCCACTCGCAGGCCGTGTCGGCCTCGGTCCCGACCGTCTCCGCTGCCACCACAGGTTTGGTGAACACCTGCTGGGTCGCCTAGACTCTTCGCAGACAGACGACGCCCTGGCACCGTGCCGGGGCGTCTTGGCATATCCCCCGCAGTTCGCCGGCGGGACCGAAAGAAGGAGCTTCGTCATGTCCACCGACGCTCAGGTTCCCTTCCTCACGCAGGAAGCATATGACCGGCTCGTCGCCGAGCTGGAGCACCTGTCCACCACCGGCCGCGACGAGATCGCCAAGCGCATCGAAGCCGCCCGTGAAGAGGGCGACCTCAAGGAGAACGGCGGCTACCACGCCGCGAAGGACGAGCAGGGCAAGCAGGAGGCCCGCATCCGCACCCTGGAGGGTCTGCTGAAGACCGCGAAGGTCGGCGAGGCCCCGGCCAGCCGCGGCATCGTCGAGCCCGGCACCGTCGTCACCGCGGTCGTCGCGGGCGGCGAGGAGGTCTTCCTCCTCGGCAGCCGCGAGATCGCCGCCGGCGGCAGCGATCTCGACGTGTACAGCGAGGCGAGCCCGCTCGGCCAGGCGATCCTCGGCCTCAAGGTCGGCGAGAAGTCCTCCTACGAGGCTCCGAACGGCCGTTCGATCGCCGTCGAGATCGTGAACGTGGAGACGTACACCGGCTGACGTCGGTCACACGCGAGCGCCCCGGTGTCCCTGAGGATGCCGGGGCGCTTCGTCTCTGCCGGGAGATCAGTCGGGGACGACGATCGGCTCGAATCCGGCCCGGCGCAGAGTGTCGAGCGTGTGCTCGGAGTGCTCGGGTCCACGCGTCTCGACGCTGAGCTCGAGGATGACGTCGCTGATCTGCAGGCCGTGGCCATGGCGCGTGTGCATGGCCTCCATGACGTTGGCTCCCGCCTCGGCGATGAGCTCGGAGACGCGCGCGAGCTGACCGGGCCGGTCGGGAAGCGGCACGCGGATCGTCAGGTACCGGCCCGAGGCCGCCAGGCCGTGCGAGACGACGCGCTGCAGCAGCAGCGGGTCGATGTTGCCGCCGGAGAGCACCGCCATCGTCGTCCCGGATCCGGTGACCTTCCCGGCCAGGATCGCCGCGACGCCCGCGGCGCCCGCCGGCTCCACGACGACCTTCGCCTGCTCGAGCAGCACGAGGATCGCCCGCGCCAGGTCGTCGTCGGAGACCGTGACGACCTCGTCGACGAGGTCTTTGATGATGTCGAACGGGATGGCGCCGGGACGCGCGACGAGGATGCCGTCGGCGATGGTCGGGCGCGTGACGATGTCGACGGGCTCGCCCGCCGCGAGCGACGGCGGCATGGCGGCCGCGTTCTCGGCCTGCACGCCGATCACCCGAACCGTGCGTCCGAGCTCGGCCGCACGGGCCTTGACCGCCGCGGCGACGCCGGCGATGAGGCCCCCGCCGCCGATGCCGAGGACGATGGTGTCGACGTCGGGGGCGTCGTCGAGGAGCTCGAGGCCGAGCGTGCCCTGGCCGATCACGACGTCACGGTGGTCGAACGGGTGGATGAGCACGGCCCCCGTGCGCTCCGAGAAGTCGGCCGCGAGGCGCAGCGACGTCGCCACGGTCTCGCCCTCGAGCACGACCTCGGCACCGTAGCCGCGGGTGGCCAGGAGCTTGGGCACCGGCACCCCCAGCGGCATGAAGATGGTGGCGGGGATCCCGAGCGCCTGAGCGGCCAGCGCGACGCCCTGCGCGTGGTTCCCGGCCGACGCCGCGACGACGCCGCGGGAGCGCTCTTCGGCGCTGAGTCTCGACAGACGGTAGGCCGCGCCGCGGATCTTGAACGAGCCGGTGCGCTGCAGGTTCTCCATCTTCAGCAGCACCGGAGAGCCGAGCACGTCGGAGAGCGCGCGGGACGGCAGCGTCGGCGTGTGCGAGATCACCTCAGCCAGGCTCTGAGCCGCGTACTCGAACTCGGAAAGGCTGGGGACTGCGCTCATCGATTCCTCCGTCGCCGCTCGCGCGGCACTGTGCTCCAGATCAGATCTCCGCTCGGGGCGGCGCCGGTGCGCCACGATCCCGAGCTCAGGGTCACCGCTGCGACGTTGACGAACGCCGCCAGCGGCACCGCGAACAGTGCGCCGGGGATGCCGGCGATCATCGCACCGCCGGCGACGACGAGCACGACGGCCAGCGGGTGCACCTTGACGGCGGAGCCCATCATGATGGGCTGCAGGATGTGTCCCTCGATCTGCTGCACCGCGAGCACCACGACGAGCATCCACAGCGCGATCCACGGTCCGTTGTAGACCAGCGCGAGGAAGACGGCGATGGCGCCGGTGGCGACCGCACCGACGATCGGGATGAACGAGCCGAGGAAGACAAGCACGGCGACAGGCAGTGCGAGCGGGACCTGCAGGAGGAAGGCTCCGAGGCCGATGCCGATCGCGTCGATCGTCGCGACGAAGAGCTGGGTGCGCGCGTAGTTGACGATCGTCCGCCAGCCGTTGCGGGCCGCGCCGTCGACCGCCGGGCGGGCGTTGCGCGGGAAGAGCTTGACGGTCCAGCGCCAGATGCCGCCGCCGTCGGCGAGGAGGCAGATGAGGCTGAACAGCGCGAGGAGCGCTCCGGTGACGACATGCCCCAGCGTCGTGCCGATCGCCAGCGCGCCCGAGAGCAGCGCCTGCGTCTGCTCCTCGATCATCGCGAAGCCCTGGTCGATGTAGTCGGCGATCTGGCTGTCGGACAGCTGCAGGGGGCCCTCGTGCAGCCAGACCTGGAAGCCGTCGATGGCCTTCGCGGTGCTCTCCTGCACGGCGGGGAGCTCGACGCGGACCTGCCACACGACGAGCCACACGAGTCCGGTGACGATCGCCGCCGTGCCGATGAGCGACACGGCGATGGCGGCCCACCGCGGGAACCGGTGGCGCAGCATCCACTCGAAGGCGGGCCACAGCAGCGCCGTGATGAGGATGGCGACCATCAGCGGGATCACCAGCAGCTTCAGCAGCATGACGAGCCAGATGAAGACGCCGAGGACCGCGGCGATGAGAAGCAGCCGCCACGAGTATGCGGCGGTGATGCGCAGCCTCGGGGGCACGGCCTCGTCGGCCTCGGTCGTCACGGTGCGGTCGGTGGAGACCGGGCGCGGGCGGAACAGGTCTCGCAGCCGGGGTCGCTGGTCCTCGCTCATCGCCCAAGTCTACGGCGGTCGCACGGCGGCTCACGACGCGATGTCACCGGCCGGCGATACGCTGACGACGTGACAGACACCCTCAGCCCCGCCCAGGCTCGCCGCATCGCTCTGGCCGCTCAGGGATTCACCCGCGCTCGTCCGGCATCCGTCTCCCGTCGCCATGTGGATCGGGTGATGGAACGACTCGGCGTGCTGCAGATCGACTCGGTCAACGTCTTCGCGCGTTCGCACTACCTGCCGCTGTTCTCGCGCCTCGGCGCCTATGAGCCGGCGCTGCTGGACCGCGTCTTCCTGGCCCGCACCACGCACTACGTGGAGTATCTCGCCCACGAGGCCACCTTCATCCCGATCGAGGACTGGCCGCTCTGGCGCTTCCGCATGGACGATTTCCGCCGGCGGTGGGCGGGCGAGGACTCGTGGCTGAGCGCCAACGCCCGCACGGTCCGGTGGGTGCAGGACGAGCTGCGCACGCGCGGCCCGCTGCGCCCTGCCGACCTGCGCGCCGATGCCCCGCGGGAACGCGGAACGTGGTGGGACTGGGACGAGGTCAAGCTCGCGCTCGAGCACCTCTGGCGCACGGGCGACGTCGCCGTGAGCGGACGCCGCGGCTTCGAGCGCACCTACGCGCTCGCCGAGCAGGTGATACCCGACGCCATCCTCTCCCGCGAGATCCCGCGCGCCGAGGCGATCCACGAGCTGATGCGCCGCGCCGCGCGATCGAGCGGGGTCGCGACGCAGTCCGATCTCGCCGACTACTACCGCATCAAGGATCGGTCGACGGTGGCACGGTCGATCGCCGACCTCGTCGATGCCGGCGAGCTCGAACCCGTGCACGTCCGCGGCTGGGAGCGGGGCGGAAGACCGATCCCCGCCTGGCGCCACCGTGACGCGGTCCTGCCACGCAGGATTGACGCCGCGGCCCTGCTGACCCCCTTCGATCCGGTGGTCTGGTTCCGCGATCGAGCGCTTCGCACGTTCGACCTCGACTACCGCATCGAGATCTACGTCCCCGCCGAGAAGCGGAGGTTCGGCTACTACTCCCTGCCCGTCCTCGTCGGCGACCGCATCGTCGCGCGGGTCGATCTGAAAGCCGAGCGCGCGACGTCGACGCTGCAGGTGCAGTCCGCGTGGTGGGAGCCGCAGGCGCGAGCCGAAGACGCGGGTCGCATCGCCGAGGAGCTCTCCCTCGCGGCGGCCTGGCAGGGGCTCGAGCACATCTCGGTCTCGGGCTGGGGCGACGCGACCGCCGCGATCCACGACGCTCTTCGCGGCCGCGCCGACGCTTCGATCCAGCGCCATCTGCACGCCAGGGAAAGCGTGTCATGACGCGGCGCCGGTGGTGGCTCGTCGGAGGCCTGGCCGCTCTCGTGGTCGCCGCCGCGGGCGGGGTGCTGATCTGGCAGTCGCTCGCTCGCCCCGGCACCCCGCAGGAGGCGGCGAGCGCCTACGTGCGCGCGCTCGAGTCCGGCGACCCGGCGGCCGTTGCGGCGACCGGAGCAGACGTCTCCGCGACGGCGCTCGGCGCGTTCGCCGGGGCCAGCGCTCTCATCGACGACGCCGAGGTCACCGGGGTCGAGCAGAACGGCGAGGCGGCGGCGACGGCGGACATCTCCTTCCGCCTCGGTGAGGAGAAGCGGACGGCACGGCTGGACATCACCCGGGTCGACGGCCGCTGGACCGTCGGGGCGTCCGCGCTCGGCACCGCGACCGTGACGGCCGACCTGGGTTCGTCCGTCCGCCTCGGCGACGAGACCGTATCCGTCGGCGAGGCGGTGCTTCTGCTGCCCGCCGAGTACGCCGTCTCCGCCGCGCCCTCGTCGCTTCTCGACGGCTCGGCGAACCTGCTCGTGCTGCCGGGCGAGGATGTCGAGGTCACGGTCGAGGTCACTCCCCTGCCGGCGGCGATCGATGCCGCACAGGAGCAGCTCGACGAGCACCTCGCGGAGTGCACCGCATCAGACGACTCGACGCAGGCTCCGACGACGCCGGTCGGCTGCGGCATCCGCATCCCCTGGGGGACGGAGTTCCGCGACGTCACCGACATCCGCTATCGCATCGAGACGTCACCGGAGATCACCCTGGACGCGACGGGGTTCCTCGCTGACGGGGGCGTTCTCATCGCGACCGTCACGGGGACGGGGCAGGACGGCACGGAGCGCACGACGACGTACCGCACTGATTCCTGGAGCATCCGCGGCGACATCGAGTTCACCGAGGAGGAGCTGGTCCTCACGGCGTGGTGAGAGATGCCTCAGCGGCGGGTTTCGACTCGCTGCGCTCGCTCAACCTTGATGCGCAGAGCGCATCAGAACTGCACGCGCGGCGGCTCCGAGATCGCGCCGCTGTCGGCGACCTCGAAGAACTCGCGCTCGGTGAAGCCCAGCCCCTTGGCGAAGAGGTTGTTCGGGAACACCTTGATCTTCGTGTTCAGCTCGCGCACGCCGCCGTTGTAGAACCGGCGCGCGGCCTGGATCTTGTCCTCGGTGTCGACGATCGCCTGCTGGAGCTGGAGGAAGTTCTGGCTCGCCTGCAGCTGCGGGTACGCCTCGGCGACGGCGAAGAGACTGCGCAGCGCCTGCTGCAGGTGTCCCTCGGCGATGCCGGCTTCCCCGGGACCGCCCGCGGACAGCGTCTCGGCGCGTGCGCGCGTGACGTTCTCGAAGACGGCCTTCTCATGGGAGGCATACCCCTTGACCGTCTCGATGAGGTTCGGGATGAGGTCGGCTCGTCGCTTGAGCTGCACCGTGATGCCGCTCCACGCCTCATCGACGCGGACGTTCAGCTGCACCAGCGAGTTGTACGTGGCCCAGAGATAGATGCCGACGAGCAGGATCACTCCGACGACGATCAGTACTGGCACGAGCCATTCCATCAGAGGCCCACCCTTCCTCGTGTTTCTCCCATCCTAGACGCGCTGTCTGCACGTGCACTGGGGATCACGCGCTCCGGCGCCGTCCGAGCGGGTCAGTCGCCCAGCACGCGGTCGAGATAGCGGTTGCTGAACCGACGCTCGGGGTCGAGGCGGTCGCGCACGGCGACGAAGTCGTCGAACCGCGGGTAGATCTCGCGCAGCGTCTCGGCGGTCTGCGTGTGGAGCTTGCCCCAGTGCGGCCGCCCTCCGTGCTCCTGCATGATGGCCTCGACGGCCCCGAAGTACTCCGTCGGATCGGCACGCCAGTAGCGGTGCACGGCGATGTAGGCGCTCGATCGCCCGTGGGCCGTGGAGAGCCACCGGTCGTCCTGCGCGGCGAAGCGCACCTCGACGGGGAACTCGATGCGCCAGCCCCGGTGGTCGATGAGCTCTCGCACGGCGCGGAACGCCGGGACGACGTTCTCGGCGGGGATCGCGTACTCCATCTCGCGGAAGCGCACCGTGCGGCTCTGCGTGAGGACGCGATTCGACAGGTCGGTGTACTCGCGATCTCCGGTGAGCTTCACCGCCAGCCGACTGAACGGCGGGGTGACGGCCGGGACGAGCTGTCCTGCCGCGCACACGAGCCGATAGACGCCGTTGGACAGCAGAGTCTCGTCGATCCACTTCCCCACCGTCGGGAGCGGCTTGCGCACAGCCGATTCAGGCAGGCGGGACTGCCGCTTGGTGAGCGCGACATCGGTGTGCGGGAACCAGTAGAACTCGAAGTGGTCGGATGCCGAGACGTGGCTCTCGATCTGATCCAGCACGTCCTCCAGCGGCATCGGCTCGTCGACCGCGTGCATGACGAACGTCGGGACGCACTGGAGGGTGACCTCGACGATGATGCCGAGCGCGCCGAGTCCGAGCGCGGCGGCGGGCAGGAGTTCGCTGTTCTGCTGCTCGTCGATGCGGAGGAACTCGCCGGCGGCCGTGATGATCGTGAGGCCGACGACCTGGGTGGCGAGCCCGCCGAAAGCAGCGCCGGTGCCGTGTGTGCCGGTCGAGATCGCCCCGGAGATCGACTGCCGATCGATGTCGCCGAGGTTCTCCATCGCCAGGCCGTACGGTGCGAGGAGCGCCGGGATCCGATGCAGCCGGGTGCCCGCGAGCAGGGTCACGCGCCCGGTGACGGCATCCGCCGAGACCAGGCCCTGCATGTCGTCGAGTTCCAGCAGCACGCCCGGCGCGACGGCGATGCCCGTGAAGCTGTGACCGGCACCCACCGCCTTCACCGTGAGCCCGTGGTGCACGGCGGCGATCACCGCCCGCTGCACACCCTCGGGGCTGCGCGGACGCTCCACTCGCACAGGACGGACCGACGCCGACCGCCCCCAGTTCTGCCAGGTGCCGCCGATTCTCGTCACAGGAACGCCTTTCCCTCGCCGCGGTAGGTCGGCAGCTCGTCGATGATCTCGTCACCGGAGACGAGGTGGTACCGCTCGATCCGCTCGGCCGGCTCGCCGCTCTTCGCGTGCCGGAACCAGACCCGGTCCCCGACGCCGAGAGCGGTCGCCGCGGGGCCCTGCAGCGGTGTCTGCACCTCGCCGGCGGCCTCGCGAGTGAGAGTCCGGAGACTTTGCGGCCAGACCGGCTTCGGCTGACGTGAGGCGACGGCCGGGCCCGATGCGATCCACCCCCCGCCGAGCACGGTCGCGATGTCGCGAGCCGGACGACGGACGACATCGAAGGCGAAGGCGGATGCCGGAGCCGGCTGGAACGACCGATAGCCGTCGAACAGGTGACCACCGAGGAGCCCGCTGCCGGCACTCGCCTCGGTGAGGGACTCGTCGCTGCCGGTGAACTCGAGCGACCCCGTGCCTCCGCCGTTGAGGAACTCCATCGGCGCGAGGGCGGTGACGGCCTCGACGATCGCCGCCCGGCGCTCGCGCAGCTCGGCGCGCGACCGCGCCTGCACCATGCGGATCAGCGGCGCATCGGACCCGGCGTCATCGCCCTGACCGGCGATCTGCGCGTCGTACATCTGCAGCCCCACGAGCCGGAAACCGGGGCGCGCGATGACCTTCCGGGCGAAGCCGGCGACCTCTCCCGCGGTGAAGAGCGCCGAGCGGCGGACGCCGATGTGCCCGAGGACCGAAGACTTCCACGAGGCGTCGACATCGACTGCGACGCGGATCTCCGGACGTTCGCCCGGCCCCTTGATGCTGTCGATGAGGTCGAGATGCGCCGGGTCGTCGACCATGAGCGTGATGCGGCGCGCCGCCTGCTCATCGGCGAACAGGCTCTCGAGGCTCGTCCGGTCCACCGTCGGGTAGGCGAGCACGATGTCGTCGTGGGTCTCGGCGAGCCAGAGGGCCTCCGCGAGAGTGAACGCGAGGATGCCGCGGTACCCGGGGAGCTTCAGGACGGCGTCCAGGACCGCACGCACGCGCACCGACTTGGATGCGACGCGGATGGGCAGGCCACCGGAGCGCACCAGCATGTCCATCGCGTTGTAGCGCAGCGCCTCTCGGTCGATCACCGCGACCGGCGCGGGCAGGTGCTGCGTCGCGGCGGAGAGGCGAGGCCAGTATCGAGCCGGATCCTGCCACTCGGGGGCAACCACGGGGGCACCCGGAACGGGGCTCAGTTCTTCGGTGAGGTCGAGCACTCCCCCACCCTATGGCTTCTCGGACTCCGGATCACGTCCGGCGGCACCCCGTCGCACGCACCGGTCGCCGATAGGCTGGCGGCGTGGCCCCCGTAGCCCAATGGCAGAGGCAGGCGACTTAAAATCGCTTCAGTCTGGGTTCGAGTCCCAGCGGGGGCACGCCGATCCTCGGAACCGTGGCACACGCCCGTGTCACTACCTCGTCGCGGCTGCGGCTGCAGAGCCGGCCGCGACGGGCGCCTTCTCATCCGCGCCCTTGATGACCCAGTACACGACGGCGACGGCGAGCAGTCCGATGAACGGTGTGAGCAGCACACCCCAGGCGACGCCCATCGGAGCGAAGCCCACCGAGAACGCGGCCACGTCCCAGAGGCCGTGCAGCACCATCGCCCACACCAGGGAACCCGTCACCCTGCGCACGATGTAGAAGCAGGTCCCCGACATCGCCGCGATGCCCGCCTGCGAAAGCGCGCTCATCAGCGGATCGCCGAGAGCGGCGTTCACCAGGTGCATCGCACCGAACAGGAGGCTCGTCAGCAGCCAGACCCAGACCTCGGAGAATCTCGACCGGAACGCCGTGAGAAGGAGACCGCGAGACATCAGCTCTTCGCAGAATCCGACGCAGACACCCAGCGCGAGGAGCGAGAGGAGGAAGGACGTGTCGAACTTCGACCAGTCGGTGTTGAGGAGGTTGGCGATCGCGACGACGAGCATGATCGCCGGAACGAAGATGGGCCACTTGTGGTGCGATCGGCTTCGCTCGAAGAGTGCCGGGCGCCACCAGCCGAGGAGCGAGGTCGTGATCGCGAGGAGCACGCCGGCGACGGCGAGATCCATCACGGCACCCCGCCAGGTGGTGTCGGCCGACTTCCCGATCTCCGTGAACCCGACCCCGCTGAGCTTCGTGACGGCGAAGATGACGATCACGTAGCCGACGTAGATCGCGAGGCCGATCCAGACACGAGGATGCACACGCATGGCACTGCCCTCCGATTCACCGCGACGGACGGAACGCGCTCAGCGTAGCGCTCGATCAGTGCGCCGCGGAAGATCTGTGCTCACTCGTCGATCACGGCAGGTTCCCGTCGAGCAGCGGCCGCCTCGCGTATCCGTCGCACGACCAGGACCACCAGCGCGATCGCGATGGCCGTGTACACCGCGTAGTCCAGGTATCCGAGGTAGTGCTCGAGCTTCTCGTGCTGCGTGCCGAGCGCCGCGCCCACTCCCAGGAGCAGCGCATTCCACAGCCCGCTGCCGAGGATCGTGTAGACGCTGAATGTGAGCAGATTCATGCGCGATGCCCCGGCCGGGATCGAGATCAGGCTGCGCACGCCCGGCACCATGCGGCCGACGAGCACGGTCCACGCGCCGCTCCGCGCGAACCAGGCCGCGCCCCGCTCGAGATCGGACCTGCTGACGAGGCGCGTGCCGGCGAGCAGCCGGATCGCCCGCGCCATGCCGATGGCCGATCCCAGCCCGTAGAGGAGCAGCGCTCCCAGCCACGACGCGAGCGTGCTCCAGAGGAGGAGCCATCCGAGGGTCAGCTGTCCGCTCTGGCTGAGATAGCCGGCGAACGGCAGGATCACCTCGCTCGGGATGGGCGGCACCAGCACCTCGAGGAAGACGAGCACCCCGACACCGATGTCTCCGAGTGCCGTGAGGACGTCGGCCGCGAAACCGCTCAGGCCGGTGAAGCCGTGGTCGGCATCCGTCATGCGATCCCCGCCTATCGTCCGAAGATGTCGCCGAGCCCCGGGATCCCGAGGTCGCCGAGACGCTCTCCCCAGCCGGTCGCGGTCTCGCCGAGCCCCGACACCGCCTCGCCGGCGGATCCCATCAGCTCCTCCGCACCGCCGGTGAACGCTTCCACATCGACGCCCGAGGCGAGCGCCTCCAGATCGACACCGTCTGCCAGTGCGCTGAAGTCGACGCCGAGCCCCGCAGCCTGCTCCAGGAGCGGAGCAGCGACGGTGCTGAGCACCGCGCCGCCCGCGACCGCACCGAGGATGCCGACCGCCGCGCCTCCGGCCAGGACCGCGGCACCGCCCGTCCCGCTCCCGCGGACGCGGGACAGGAGTCCGCGCATCCGCCCCGGACGCAGGGCCTCGGCGCGTCCGGCCGCGCGCGCGAGGTCATCCGGCGAGGAGGAGTGCGGGCGCTCGCCCGGTGCGAGTTCCGCGCGCATGCGCTCCTCGACCAGGGTGCGCTGCTGCGGCGTCAGGCGGGCGAACGCGTCACGATGGATCTGCTCGATGCGCTGCGGATCGGCGGTGTTCATCAGGTAGTCGTAGCGCGCGATCGCGGCTCGATCGGCGTCGGTCCCTGTCGTGGCCGCTCGAGCTCCCGAGGCCGATCCGATGTGCGCTGCCGTCGCACCGGGAGCGGGCGGCGGCGCGTACGGGTCTGCGGCGGCGAGAGGCGACGGCGGGGCGGGCACCCGGCGTTCTGCGGGGTGCGGGGCACTCTCCGACGGACCTCGCACGGCGTCGACGGCGCCGCGGAGCACGCCGCCCCAATCGGTCGATGACCGGGATCCGTCAGCGGGACTGCCGCTGCGCGCGGACCCGGAGTTCTTCTCCAGGGCTTCGGAGGCGATGCCGATCAAGCGGGAGAGCTTTCCCATGATGGTCCCTTTCGTGGGGCGGTGCGGGCCACCGGGATTCCACGACGTCGGACGACGGCAAGAGTCGAGGCAGCCCGCAGAGCGGGTGCCAAGGTCTCCTCCACCCTCTCGGGCCGACGGGCCGGGACACGATCTCGTGTCCGTAATGACGACTCCGCCGCAGACGGGAGTACTCCCCTTGCGCGCTCGACATTACCGAGCCGAGCTATGCGTGACCTCCACGCCGCGCGCTGGAACGCGAACAGCCCTCCCCGGCAGAGGGAGGGCTGTTCGGACGGGGTGAGCCGAGGTGCTACTTGGCGGGGACCTTCTCGGCGACAGGCTTCTTGGCCGGAGCCTTCTTGGCCGGAGCCTTCTTCGCCGCCGGAGCCTTCGCGGCCGGAGCCTTCTCGGCTGCCGGAGCCTTCTCCGTCGCGGCAGCGTCGACCGGGGCCTTGTCGTCGGGGACCGCGCCGGTCACGGCGGTGGTCGTCGCGGCATCCGACGACGGCGAGGCCGGAACGGCGGGCGCGGCGGGAGCGGCTGCACGCGGACGTGCCGCGAACTCCTCGAAGACGTAGCGCGGGTTCTGCACCGTCTCGAGGTTCACCAGGTCGCGGCCGAGCCACAGGTTGTTCCACCAGCCCCAGATCACACGGAACTTGCGCTCCCACGTGGGCATCGCGAGGCCGTGGTAGCCGCGGTGGGCGACCCACGCGACGAAGCCCTTGAGCGCGAGCTTTCCGGACTGGAAGACACCGTTGTAGAGGCCGAGACCGGCCACGGCGCCCATGTTCTTGTGGAAGTACTCCTTCGGGGTCTCCCCGCGGAGCACGGCGACGATGTTCTTCGCGAGCAGCTTCGCCTGACGCACCGCGTGCTGGGCGTTCGGCACGCAGAAGCCGCCGACGCCACCGCCGGAGAGATCAGGGACGGCCGAGACGTCACCGGCAGCCCAGGCGCCTTCGACGAAAGCCTCGGGGGTGCCGACGCGGAGGTCCGCGCGGGTCTGGATGCGACCGCGCTCCTCGACGGGCAGGTCGCCGCCGCGGACGACGGTCGGGTTCGCCATGACACCGGCGGTCCAGACGATCAGGTCGGTCGGGATGACCTCACCGGTGGAGAGCTCGACGTTTCCGTCGACAGCGCTGGTGAGCTGCGTGTCGAGGTGCACGTTCGCACCGCGCTTGGCGAGGTCCTTGAGCACCCACTCGCTCGTCTTCAGCGAGACCTCGGGCATGATGCGGCCCATCGCCTCGATGAGGTGGAAGTGCGTGTCGTCGAACGTCAGCTGCGGGTACTTCGACACCAGCGACGAGGCGAGCGAACGCAGCTCGGCGAACACCTCGATACCGGCGAAGCCACCGCCGACGACGATGACGGTGAGCAGTCGGTCGCGCTCGGGACCGGCGGGCAGGGACGCCGCCTTGTCGAAGTTCGACATGAGGCGGTCGCGGATCGCGACGGCCTCTTCGATCGTCTTGAGGCCGATCGCGTTGTCGGCGATGCCCGGGATCGGGAACGTGCGCGAGACGGCGCCGGCGGTCACGACGATCTGGTCGTACGCGAACTCGTACGGCTCACCGAGCGGCGGCGTGATCGTCGCGGTCTTCTCGGCGTGGTTGATGTTCGTCACCTTGGCGGTGATGACGTTCGTGCGCTTGAGGTGACGTCGGTGCGCGACCACGGAGTGCCGAGCCTCGATCGAGCCCGCGGCGACCTCGGGGAGGAACGGCTGGTACGTCATGTACGGCAGCGGGTCGACCATGGTCACCTCCGCCTCGCCCTTGCGCAGGTGCTTCTCGAGCTTCCACGCGCTGTAGAAGCCCGCGTAGCCTCCACCGACGATCAGAATCTTGGGCACAGTGCTGTTCTGAGGCACAGGGGAACAACTCCTTGGAGTCAGGAATGTGGCGTACGAGAAACGCGCGCCGATCGGATGCGCCGGGCAGCTGCGGTGACGCCAAGCGCTATCAGGATACCAGGGACTGTGAGGGCGATGAGCGGCAGGGTACCGTAGCGCAGCGAATCAGCGCTGGGAAGCAGCGGTGAGCCCGCCTCGGTCGGCGCGTCGGCATCCGGGAGCGGCTCGACGGCGACCGGAGTGATCGTCGGCTCGGGCTGCGGCTCGGTGTCGGCGCGCCGGAAGAAGTGGATCCATTCGGCGAGATCCCCCATGGGATTCTCGTCCACCGGGGCGATGTCGGCGGAGATCGCCGCCGCCGCATCGACGAGCCCGAAGCCGTACAGCGGATCCCTCGGCTTCACGGCGTCGGCGACGGGCATCGCGGTCTTGATGATCCGGTTGATGACGTCGATCGCCTTGATGTCGGGATGCGCCGAGCGGATCAGCGCCGCGACGCCGGCCACGATCGGGGCGGCACCGCTGGTGCCCCTCCAGGAGACGACCTCGCCGTTCGCGGAGACGCCCAGCAGACCTTCGCTGGGAGCGGAGATGCCGATCGTGATCCCCTGCGTGGAGGCCTCGACGCTGGCCGTACCGGTCTGATCGACGCCGCCGACGGTCAGGACGCCGGGGATCGTGGCCGGCGCACCGATGATGTCGGTGCCGCTCCCCCGGTTGCCCGCGGCGACCACGACGACGACATCGTGCTCGAAGGCGTAGAGGAACGCGTCGTCCCAGCTCTCATCCCAGTCGAGCGTGTTCGTGGTGAACGACAGGTTGATGACGTCGGCGCCGTTGTCGACGGCCCAGCGCATCGCCTTGGCGACCTGCTCGGTGAACGGCACGGCCGCCGCCGCACCGAACCCCACGGAGATGGACAGGAGGTTCGCCTCGGGGGCGACGCCGATCATGCCGGTGCCGTCGGGGGATCCGCGGCCGGCGGCCAGCGACGCCACCCAGGATCCGTGGTTCCCGTCGACCGCTCCGACCGGCGTGCGGCCGTCGGGGGTGCCGGTCCCGGAGACGTCGGTCCCGCCGATCACGGCGTCGCCGAACGTCTGCGGAACCTTGCCGATGCCCGTGTCGATCACCGCGATCGTGACGCCGGCGCCCCTGGTCGTCTTCCAGGCCTCGCGGATCTTGGCCCCGTCGAGCCAGTACTCCGACGCGCGCACCGGATCGGTGGGGTTGTCGGGGATCGGCGGAGGCGTCGCCGTCGCGCCGAGGAGCAGGACGGATGCCGCCACGACCGCGAGGGCCGTGACGCTGCGCAGCATCCGTCGCGGGCTCACGCCGACCGCGCCGCCTCGTCGCGGGTCGCCGCACCGGGGTCCTCGCAGCGGCACACCGACGGCGACCAGGAGGATCGTTCGAGTGCGATGTCGCCGATCGGATTCACTCCCGGCCCTGCCGCGAGCGCATGCCCCGCGAGGGCGTGCAGGCACTTGACGCGGGTGGGCATGCCGCCCGCCGAGATGCCGTCGATCTCCGGCACGTCGCCGAACCGCCCGCGATCGGCCAGATACGCCTCGTGTGCGGCGAGATAGCCGGCTGCGACCGCCTCGTCGTCGGCGAGGAGAGCCGCGAGCTCCGGCATCACCTGCGTGGCCTCGAGGGTCGACATCGCCGCCGTCGCGGACGGGTGGGTCAGGTAGTAGAAGGTCGGGAACGGCGTTCCGTCGGGCAGCCGCGGTGTCGTGGCGACGACCGTCGGGTTGCCGCAGGCGCATCGCGCCGCGATGCCGACCACACCGCGTGCAGGGCGGCCGAGCTGCGCCGAGATGACGGCGAGCTCGGCGGGCGTGGGGGCGGGGAAAGGCGGCGTGGTCACCCCACCAGCGTAGGGGAGCCGCCAGGGAGGATGCTCGGAGCGAACATTCAGGGAGCGACGGCCGCGGTGTCGCTGAGCCCTGTCGAGACGAGGGTGCGCAGCAGCTGCGGCATCCAGTCCGCCGGCTTCTCCTCGAGAGTGTCACTGACCGGATCCTGCTCCCGCGGAAGCGCGGAAGGGTCGAGGTCGTTGTCGATCAGGTACACGACCTCCCCCGGCTTCACGTAGTACAGGCGCTCACGGGCCTGGGTCGTGATGTAGGCGGGATCGCTCCAGCGCTCGCGCTCCGCGATGAGATCCGCGATCTCGTCCTCGCTGACCTTCACGGAGGCCTCGAGCGCCGCGATCTTCTGCCGCTGATCGATGAACGTGCCGAGCGTCGGCACGAGCACCCACGCTCCCAGCACGACGAGGGACAGCATGATGACGGAGAAGGCGGAGAGACGGATGCCGGAAGCCCATTCGCGGACATCGACACCCTGGGTGCTCCCCTTGGCGCGCGTCCGCCCCGGCGCGGACGCCGCTCGAGCGTCGGCCTTGGCGCGCCCCTTCTTGGGCGTCGACGGCGGGGACGCCGGAGCCTTCGGAGACGCCGAAGGAGGAGCCGGTCGTCGTACCACGGCTCCTCCTCCGGTCACCGCTCAGGCGGTGTGAATCTGACTTCTTTCTGAGCGCAGGCCGGGCTCAGCCCTGGTAGCGAGGGAAGGCCGAACGTCCGGCGAACACAGCGGCGTCGCCCAGCTCCTCCTCGATGCGCAGAAGCTGATTGTACTTCGCGACGCGCTCGCTGCGGGCAGGCGCACCCGCCTTGATCTGACCCGCGTTCGTCGCGACGACGAGGTCGGCGATCGTGGTGTCCTCGGTCTCGCCCGAGCGGTGCGAGAGCATCGCCGTGTAGCCCGAGCGCTGCGCCAGGCTGACCGCGTCGAACGTCTCGGTGAGCGTGCCGATCTGGTTGACCTTCACGAGCAGCGAGTTCGCGACGCCGCGCTTGATGCCGTCGGCGAGGCGCTGCGGGTTGGTGACGAACAGGTCGTCGCCCACGAGCTGGACCTTGGTGCCGAGCGCATCGGTGAGGTGCTTCCAGTTGTCCCAGTCGTCCTCGGCGAGAGCATCCTCGATCGTGACGATCGGGAAGTCATTGACCAGACCGACGTAGTACTCGGTCAGCGCGGCGGCGTCCCAGTCCTTGTTGTCGAGACGGTAGACGCCGTCCTTGAAGAACTCGGTGGCGGCGACGTCGAGGCCGAGGGCGATGTCGGAGCCGGGCGTGAAGCCCGCCTTCTCGATCGCCTTGACCAGGAAGTCGAGGCCCTCGCGGTTGCTGGGCAGGTCGGGGGCGAAGCCGCCCTCGTCGCCGAGGCCCGTGGCGTAGCCGGCGGCCTTCAGCTCGGCCCGGAGCACGTGGTAGGTCTCGACACCCCAGCGGAGCGCCTCGGAGTAGGTCTCGGCGCCGATCGGCGCGAGGAAGAACTCCTGCATGTCGATGCCGTTGTCGGCGTGCTCGCCGCCGTTGATGACGTTGAACAGCGGAACGGGCAGCACGTGCGCGTTCGGGCCGCCGAGGTAGCGGAAGAGGGGAAGGTCGGCGGAGTCCGCCGCGGCCTTCGAGACCGCGAGGCTGACGCCGAGGATGGCGTTGGCGCCGACGCGCTTCTTGTTCTCGGTGCCGTCGACCTCGATGAGGATCTCGTCGACGATGCGCTGTTCGCTCGCCTCGACGCCTTCGATGGCCGGGCCCAGCTCGTCGATGATGGCCTCGACGGCCTTGAGCACGCCCTTGCCGCCGTAGCGGCTCTTGTCTCCGTCGCGCAGCTCGTACGCCTCGAACGCACCGGTGGATGCACCGGAGGGGACGGCGGCCCGCTGGACGATGCCATCGTCGAGGAGCACCTCCACCTCGACGGTCGGGTTTCCGCGCGAGTCGAGAATCTCGCGTGCGCCTACAGCCTCGATCAGTGCCACTGATGTGCTCCTTGCTCAGAGAAAACGTTGTGTGGAGCGTCGTCGGTCCGCGCTCAGTCTAGCCCGGCCCCTCGACAAGCTCAGGGACCCGTCAGACGACGAGCGCGAGCGCGACGCCGTCCCAGCCCTTCGCGCCGACCGTCTGCAGAGCCGTCGCGTCGAACCGCGGGTCGTCGCCCAGCATCCGCAGCCCGTCGCGGGTGCCGATCACCTTGGAGTCCGTCGAATCGTCGCGCACGATCTCGCCCTCGCGCCCGATGTTGTCGAGCACGATCACCGTCCCCGGATGGCCGAGCTTCGCCGCCCAGTCGAGGTAGACGGTGTTGGACTCCTTGTCGGCGTCGATGAACACCAGGTCGAATCCGGCGATCAGGGTCGGCAGCACGTCGGCGCCGCGTCCGACGCGGATGTCGACGCGATCGCCCACGCCGGCCGCGTCGATGCTGGCTCGTGCGACGGCGGCGTTGTCCGCCTCGGCCTCGATCGTCACGACCCTCCCCTCCGGGCCGACAGCGCGGGCCAGCCAGATCGTGGAGTACCCGCCGAGCGTGCCGATCTCGAGCACCCGCCGCGCGCCGCTGATGCGGACGAGGAGGTCGAGCAGCTTGCCGGCCACCGGAGCCACCTCGATCTCGGGAAGGCCGGCTGCGCGCTGCGCCTCGAGCGCCGCCTCGAGCGCCGGGTCGTGTCCGACCAGGGTGTCGGCGAGGAAGGCGTCGGCCTGCGACCATGCTGCGGGGGTGGATTCCATGCCCTCAGCCAACCGTCGGCCCGGCGACGAGTCAAGAGCGTGGAGCGGAGAGCAGCCTTCCCGGTGCGCCGGCGAGTTCCGGCTGCCGCCGGAACTGCCCGGTGGCCGCGAGGGCCCCGATCACGACGGCGAGGACGATCCAGCCGGCGACCCCGAGCGGTCCGGCCAGGCCCAGGTCGGGCTTCGCAGCGGCGAAGATGACGATGAGCCCGCCGGCGGCGTTGAGCGAACCGTGCGCGAGGACCGCCGGCCAGACCGACGCAGAGCGCAGTCGCAGCCAGCCGAGCAGGATGCCCCAGGCGACACAGCCGCCGATCATCAGGAGCACCCCGCTCAGGTCGGTGCGGCCGAAGTTGTAGCCGAGGAGGATGATCGGGCTGTGCCAGACGCCCCAGATCGCGCCGCTGAGAAGCAGCGTCGGCCACGTGCCGAGCGGACGGAGGGCGGGGACCAGCCATCCCCGCCAGCCGAGCTCCTCGCCGAACGCGGGGATCGCGTTGAGGAGCGCCGCCAGCGGGATCATCGCGATCTGTGCGAACACGACCACCTCGACCGGTGGCATCGGCGCGCCCGCAGGAAGAGCCTTCTGCAGCTCCGCGGCGAAGGCGGCGAACGTGAGATCGAGCCGGACGAAGCCGAGGGCGGCGGACACGAGGATGCTCAGCCCGACCAGCAGCGGCGGCACCAGCCAGGCGGCGACCATCAGCCAGACGATGCGCTTCGCCGGACGCAGCGGCCACAGGCCCAGGAAACGCGCGCGTTCCCCGCGCGCCGGGGTGCGCAGAGCGAAGGTGACGACGAGCGCCGCGATGGCAGGCGTCAGCATCATCACCGGCAGCAGTGCGGCTGCCAGGGGCTCCGCCAGGCCGTCACCGAGCCACAGAGGCAGCGCGACCAGCCAGGCGAGACCGCAGGCGAGCACCGTGAAGACGATGACGGCACCCCAGGGCACCCGTCGCGTCTCGAGCAGCGTGGAGTCGTTCATGAGGTCGCCTTTCCCTGGTCGGTCCGGGTCGTGCCGTGCGGACGTGCACGGTCGACGTAGGCCTGGAGCAGCGCCGCGGCCTCCTCGGCGCCGTCGATCGTCGCGAGGAACGGTCGTCGGCCGCGACGCGCGACCTCGATCGCGGGTCCGCGGCGGATCACGATGCCGGTCCGACCGTCCAGGGCGATGCGCCACCCCCACCCGCCGAACTCCCCGAACGGCGAGACATCGACCGCGCGCGCGGACTCGACCTCGTCGAGCGGGATCTCGATGCGGGGCCAGCCGATCAGCGCCCTGGCGGCGAATCCCTCGGGCGTCACGCGCACACGGAACGCGGTGGTGGCCACCATCGCGAAGGCGACGACGAGCACCACGACCGCGACGACCCACCCGCCCTGCACCCCAGTGCCGAGCATGAAGGCGGCGAGCGCGGCGAGCGAGAGCAGGAGCAGCAGGAGGACGGCGACCGCGGCGCGCGGCATCGAGGTCGTGGCCAGCCAGACGACGCGCTCCCCCTCGGCGATGCGCACGATCTGACGCGATTCGAGCGTGGGACCCGACTCGGGGCCGACCCGGGGCTGCACCGCCCAGGCGACGGCACCGACGGCCGCGAGCGCGGCGAACGATCCGAGCATCACCAGGCCGATGCCCGGCACGTCGGCCTCGGGCGCGAGATCGCGCTGCATCGCGAGCGAGCCGAGGCTCATGGCGGTGGCGAAGGCGGCGAGGCCCGCGGCCAGTGCGCCCATGAGCCGTGCGGCGCCGCCCCAGTGCGCACCCACCGCGGCGAACGTCGTGATCGCCATGAGCACGGGAAGCACCAGACCGACCCCGAGCAGGATCCAGAGATAGGTGGATGCCGGGGCGAACCCGTCGGCGCCGCTGACACCCCAGTGGACGGCGACCTGGTCAGGCATCGACGGCAGCCAGGCGACGATCACCGCGACGCCGATGGCCGAGATCACGACGGGCACGACGACCGCGACGAGGAAGAAGGTGAGACGCGCTCTGCGCAGCGGCGCCGGCGGTATGCGGGTCAGGTCGTGTGCGGTCATGGCGAGACCTCCTCGGGGTTCCTGGGGGCGTTCTTCTCGGATCGTGGATCGCGATGCGCGTGCACGATGCCGGCGAGCGTCTCAGCGGAGACGCCGAGGGCACCGGCCCGGCGCACGAGCGCGTCGATCTCCTGCGCGAGCTCTGCCAGCGGCGCCGCCGACCCCGCGATCACCGCTCCCCTGCCACGGCGGAGGTCGACGAGTCCCTCGTCGCGCAGCCGCTGATAGGCGTGGAGAACGGTGTGCTGATTGATGTCGAGGGCTTCGGCGACGTCGCGCGCCGCGGGCAGCCGGTCTCCCGGAACGAGAGCACCGGCGAGGATGTCGGAGCGGATGGACGCCGCGACCTGGTCGTACAGCGGTCGGGGACTGTCGGTATCGACGCGGATCAGCATCGGCACTCCTCCTCTCGAATCGCTACTTATTCTAAGTGAACTAGAACAACTGTGGCAACCCTCCAGTCGTCTTGGACGGTGTGGCGCGCATCCGGGACACTGACGCCATGCGCATCACTCCCCGCCGTCTCGCCATCGGCATGAGCCTCTGGATCCCCAATCTCTTCAGCGGCATCCGCATCCGCCGGTTCAGCGAGGACTGGACCCGCGCGACCGTCGAGCTCCACGTGAACGTCTTCACCCGCAACTACGTCAAGACGGCGTTCGGCGGCTCGATGTCGGCGATGACCGACCCCTACTTCTTCATGCTGGTGATGCATCAGCTCGGGCGCGATCACGTCGTGTGGGACACGCGCGGCGAGATCGAGTTCCTCAAGCCGGGGCGCGGCGTGCTCACCGCCGAGTTCGAGGTCTCGAAGGAGAAGGCCGACGAGATCCGCGAGCGCGCCCGCGGCGGAGCGAAGGTGCTCGAGTGGTTCGAGACCGTGATCACCGACCGTGACGGAGACATCGTCGCGAAGGTGCGCCGGGAGGTCTACATCCGCGAGAAGAAGCGGGTCACCGCCGCACGCGGCTGACCGGACCCTGTCGTTCACCCGGGCATGCGACGATGTCGCCATGCCCCTCGCCCGCCGACTGACGCTCGGAGACGCCGTCGCGATCGGCCTCGGCTCCATGATCGGCGCCGGCGTGTTCGCGGTCTGGGCACCTGCGATGGGCGTGGCCGGCAGCGGCATCCTCGTCGCGCTCGCGATCGCCGCCGTCGTGGCGTTCTGCAACGCCACCTCGTCGGCCCAGTTGGCCGCGGTGCATCCCGTCGCCGGAGGCACCTACGCCTACGCCCGTGCGGAGATCGGCCCCTGGTGGGGATTCATCGCCGGGTGGAGCTTCGTGATCGGCAAGATCGCGAGCGGCGCGGCGATGGCCATGACGTTCGCCGCGTACGCCGCCCCCGAGGGCTGGCAGACGCCGGTCGCCGTGGTCGCGGTGGCGGCCCTCGCCACGGTGAACTGCTTCGGAGTGACCCGCACCGCCCTGCTGACGCGGATCCTCGTGGCGTGCTCGCTGCTCGGTCTCGCCGTCACGGTCGCCGTCGGGTTCGGGTCCGCCGCCGCGGCATCGCCTCCTCCGCTCCCCGACGCCTCCGCGTACGGGGTGCTGCAGGGCGCCGGGCTGCTGTTCTTCGCGTTCGCCGGCTATGCGCGGATCGCGACCATGGGCGAGGAGGTCGTCGATCCCGCGCGCACGATCCCCCGCGCGATCGTGCTCGCCCTCGGCGGCGCGGTCGTCGTCTACGCTCTGGTGGGTCTCGCGGTCATCCTCGTACTCGGGGGCGACGCCGCCTCGTCGACCGCCCCGCTGGCCGATCTCCTCGTCGCCGCCGGATGGCCCGCGCTCGCACCGCTCATCCGGGTGGCCGCCGCCGCGGCCTCCCTCGGCGCGCTGCTCGCCCTGCTCACGGGCATCGGACGCACGACCCTCGCGATGGCCCGCGAGAGCGACGTGCCGCGGTTCCTGGCGAAGGTCGACGAGCATCGTCAGGTGCCGCAGCGCGCGGAGATCGTGATCGCCGCGATCGTCATCGGCATCGTGCTCGTCGCGGATCTCCGCGACGCGATCGGCTTCTCCTCGTTCGGGGTGCTGCTGTACTACCTGATCGCCAATGCGGCGGCCTTCCGGCAGACCGGACCCGCGCGCCGCTATCCGCGCGTGCTGCAGGTCGTCGGGGCGCTCGGCTGCCTCGTGCTCGTGAACAGCCTGCCGGTCATCGCCTCACTCGTCGGGACGGCGGTCGTCGTCTGCGGCGTCGGGTACCGGATGCTGCGCCTGCGCCTCGCCCGCCGCTGAGTCGACGGCGGACGCGGAGCGGTACGTCCGCGGAGCGATCCCGAGCACGGACTGGAAGTCCCGCGTCAGGTGCGCGTGATCGGCGTACCCGAGTTCGGCGGCGATCCTCGCGAGATCGGTCGCCGGCTCGTCGCGGACCAGCTGGGCCGCCTCCTGCAGACGCCGCCGACGGATCATCGCGGCGGGCGACAGACCCACGTGCCGGTGTGTCATCCGCTGCAGCGTGCGCACCGACACCGCCAGTCGCATGGCCGCCTCCTCGGGCGTGAGCGCGGCGTCCTCCCCCATCAGCGCGTCGGACAGGGCGTTCGCCTGACGTGCGGCCTCGCCGGGTCGGCCGATCCGCTCGCCGAGCCACCGCGAGAACGACGCGACCGCGCGCTCCCTGTGCCCCTCGCCCGACTCCATGGCCGCGGTCACGGCATCGAGCAGTCCCGGCGCGTCGACCCGTGTCTCGGTATCGATGAGCGCAGCCGGCTCCTCGACGAGAGCGGGCACCGCGGCGGGGCGCAGCAGAGCCCCCACGGCCCAGCCGCGTCCGCGCAGGTCGCGGTGCGACACGCGGGTCGTCGCGCCCGACAGCGAGACCCCCTCCGGCTCGACCACGAGGTTGAGCGCGGGATACGAGACGATCTCCTGCCGGGACGAGCGCCCCGGGGCGATGTCCCACTCGGGGATCCAGAACCACGCGACGAGGTCTGCCGCATCGGCCGGTGCCGACAGCCGATGGAACTCCGGCAGGCGCGCCGGGTACAGGATGCCGCGGGTCGGATTCACCATGGGCCCAGCGTAGGGTCCGGCCCCGACACCGCGGAGGACCGAGGTTGGCGCAGATCTTCAAGCCGCCGGCATCCTGCCCCTCGTACCGTGAGGACATGACTGATGAGACCCCCACCACCGGCGCGAACGGCACCTACACGACAGACGGACGACCGAACAGCGCGACGTCGCTCACGCCCTTCCTCGCGATCCCGGGAGCGAAGCAGGCGATCGAGTTCTACCGGGACGTCTTCGGCGCGCGCGTCGTCGACGTGACCGAGTTCGACGGCGTCGTCGCCCACGCCGACCTCGACTTCGGGCTCGGGCTCCTCCAGCTCGGCGAGCCGAGCCCCGACTACCACCTCGTCCCCTCGCCCGAGGGCGACGACGACTGCTATTCGATGGGCCTGTACGTGCCCGACGTCGACGCGGTGGTCGAGAAAGCCGTCGCCGCGGGAGCGACCGTGCGCGAAGCTCCTGCGCCGTTCGTGTCGGGCGACCGTTTCGCCAGCATCCGCGATCCGTTCGGCGTGCGCTGGTCGGTGATGACCCGGGTCGAGGACATCTCCGACGAGGAGAGCAGCCGGCGCGTGGCCGAATGGGCCGAGTCGTTCACCTCGGCTCCGGCGGACGCCGCGAGCTGACGGCGACCTCGGCAGCGCGGCACACGGCAGGGAGCAGCGCCTCCGCCGTGCGCCGGTAGCCGAGGGCGCTCGGGTGGAAGCGGTCGAGGCTGAACATCGCCTCCGGCTCGTCGAAGAACATCGGCCCGACCGCGCGACGCAGGTCGACGGGTTCGGCGCCCGCGTGCCGCGCCGTCTCCGCCTGGATGTCGGCGAGGCGGCGCGACATGCTGGAGGCCAGGCGCCGGAGCGGCTGCGGCACCGGGCGCAGCGCGCCGAGGTCGGGACACGTGCCGACGACGATCTCGGCACCCGCCTCGCGCAGCCGTCGGATCGACTCGTGCAGGTGCTGGGCCGAGAGCGAAGGCGGAAGGCGATGCGTGACGTCGTTCCCGCCCACGACGATCACGGCGATGTGCGGACGATAGGCGGCGGACAGCCCGTCGAGCTGCGCCGGAAGATCCGGGGACTCCGAGCCCACGATCGCCGCGGTGTGCAGGCGCACGGGACGGCGCATCCGTCGTGCCAGTCCCTTCGCGAGCCGCCCGCCGAGCGTCTCCTTGCGCCGTTCCGCGCCGAGCCCGGCCGCGATCGAGTCGCCGAGGATCAGCAGGTCGATCGGGTCGCCGTCGAGCGACCGGCGCCAGACGCGATCGGCATCCAGCGACTCCTCGCCCAGCGGCTTCCCGATCCGCTCCCTGGCGAGCGCCGCCTGCCGGGTGAGGACGAGACGGATGCCGACGAGGACGGCCGCGACCGCGAGGCCGGCGACAAGACCCCGGAGCACCAGGACGCGGATACGGCTCACGCCTCGATTCGACACGATGGTCGTGAACGCGGCATGAACTCCGCCCGACATCCGTGCCTTCTCCGGACAGTCGGGTCGGGTCAGCGGCTCAGGACAGGGGCTTGAGCTCCAGCTCGCCGCTGCCCGCCGACACCGTCGCGAACGCGGTGTAGCCGTCGGCGGCCGAGCGCTCGAGCAGCGCCTTGAGGTTCTTGGTGCGACGCTCGAGACGAACCCGTGCACCGCCCGCGATGAGACGGGCCTTGTGCGCGACGAGCTCGCCGACGGGAACGTCGGCGTCGTGGATGAGCACGACGGCTTCCGCCGCGGCATCCGGTTCCGCCGTCACGAGGTCGACCAGGCGTTCGAACCCGAGCGAGAACCCGACGGCGGGAACCTGCTGGCCGAGGAAGCGGCCGATCATGCCGTCATAGCGTCCGCCGCCGCCGAGCGAATATCCGACCGAGGGGTGCGCGAGCTCGAAGATCGTGCCCGTGTAGTAGCCCATCCCCCGCACGAGGAACGGGTCGAAGACGAGCGGGATCTCTGACGCCTGGGTCCCTGAGCCCATCGAAGAGCCTGTCGAAGCACGCCCGGCAGCCACGGCGTCGCCGATGCCGACCAGGTGCGCGACGATCTCGTCCGGTGCACCCTCGGGCAGCGCCTTGCGGATCTGCCGCTCACCGTAGGGGTTGTACTCCATGGTCTGCGGACGCCGCAGGAACTCCTCGAACGCGTCGACGGGTTCCGTGCTGCTCCCCTGGCGGAGTGCACGCTCGCGGAGCTCGGCCCCGACGCCCTCCGGACCGATCTTGTCGAGCTTGTCGATCGTGATCAGCACACCGGGCCGCTCGTCGGCCGTGAAGCCGAAGCTGTCGAGCATCCAGTCCAGCACCCGCCGGTCGTTGATCCGTACCGTGGCGCCCTCGAGTCCGAGTGCGTCGACGGCGTCGAGCGAGGCGACCATGAGCTCGGCCTCGGCGCGCGAGGAGTCATCGCCGATGATGTCGATGTCGCACTGCACGAACTGACGGTAGCGGCCCTTCTGCGGACGCTCGGCTCGCCAGACGGGTCCGATCTGGATCGAGCGGAACACCCCGGGAAGCTGTCCGCGGTTGCTCGCGTAGAACCGGGCGAGCGGCACGGTGAGGTCGTAGCGCAGCCCGAGATCGGACAGCTCGGCCGGATCCTCCGCCGCCGCGCGGATGGCTTCGGCGTCGAGACCCCGCCGCAGGATGTTGAACGACAGCTTCTCGTTGTCGCCGCCGATGCCGGCGTGCAGGCGGTCGTAGTCCTCGACGACCGGCGTCTCGATCTCGTCGAATCCGTGCGCGAGGTAGCGGTCGCGGATGACGGAGAGCACGCGCTCACGGCGCGCCTTGTCGGCGGGGAGGATGTCGCGCATGCCGCGCGGCGGGTTCACAGTAGCCACGGTCCCATCTTCCCAGGTCCGTCGCCGCGACCGTGCCCGGTCGGTCTCAGGCGCCCGCCTCGGCGGTGCGCACCTCGTCCTCGAGCGTCCGCAGCCGCTCGCGCAGGGCGCGCTCGGCATCCCATCCCTCGGCACGCGCGGTCGCCACCAGCGCGAGGAGCGCGTCTCCGAGCTCGGCCTCGGATGCCGGAGCGGCGGCATCGGCCCGTGGCACGATCCCCGCCCCGGCGGCCCGCCCGACGAGCTTCTGCGCGAGCGCGAGCGCCGGCATCCCCCGGGGCACGCCGTCGAGCACGCTCGTCCTGGTGCGCTTCTCCGCGGCCTTCGCCGCATTCCAGTGCACGAGCACCTCTTCCGGCGTCGTGGCCACCTCACCGGCGAACACGTGCGGATGCCGGCGCACCATCTTCTCGGTCAGCGTCTCCGCCACGTCGTCGATGTCGAAGGGGTCGTCCGGATCCTGCGCGGCGATCGCCGCGTGGAACAGCACCTGCCAGAGCAGGTCGCCGAGTTCCTCGCGCAGATCGGCGCGAGTGCCGTTCTCGACCGCGTCGATGACCTCGTGCGACTCCTCGATCAGGTACGGGACCAGGTCGCGGTGGGTGATGCGCTGCGACCACACGCAGCGCTCGCGCACCTGGCGCATGGTCTCGGCCGCGGCGCGCAGCGGGTCGTCCACGTTCGCGCGGGGTTCGGGGCCAGTGCTCACGCTTCCTCCTTCGATGCCTTCGGATGCGCTCCGGCCGGTGTCGCTCACGACGACGCGGCCGCGACCCGACGGTACCAGCGCGCGCGCAGCGACACGATGATGCCCGAGAGCACGAGGGCGATCAGCGAGCCGACGAGCACGCCGAGGATCGCCTGGTCGCGGATGCCGCCGTCGTCGGCGAATGCCAGGTTGGCGAGCAGCAGCGAGACCGTGAAGCCGATGCCGCCCAGAGCGCCCGCCGCCAGGATGTCCCCGAACGGCAGGGCCGGCGGCGCGCCCTTCGGCCGGATGCGCATCGCGATCCATCCGAACAGCGCGATGCCGAGGATCTTGCCCACGGGGAGCGCGACGACGATGGCCCAGAATGCCGGCGACAGCTGCGCAGGCGAGAGGGCGGGAATCACCACGAAAGCCGCGACGAACGCGAACACCGGCAGGATCACACCGTTCACGGTCGGCTCGAACGCGTGCCGCGTGCGCCCGGCGGGCACGGGCGACATGACCAGTCCGAGCATCACGCCGGCGATCGTGGCGTGGATGCCGGAGGACGCGACCAGCCCCCAGGTCACGACCCCGACGATGACCATGGCCACCGCGATCAGCACATGTCCGTGTTCGTGGAGCAGGCGGCTGAGCACCCAGAACGCCGCGACGCCGACGACCGCGAGCCCAAGCAGCAGCCACTGCACATCGTGTGCGAACAGGACCGCGATGAAGATGATGCCGATGATGTCGTCGAGGATCGCGAGCGCGAGCAGGAAGACGCGCACGCTCGACGGCAGGCCGCGACCGAACATCGCCAGGACGCCGAGGGCGAAGGCGATGTCGGTGGCGGTCGGGATGGGCCACCCCGTCGCCGTGTCGCCGCTGCCGGCGATCAGCAGGTACACCGCGATCGGCACGAGCACGCCGCCGGCGGCGGCGATCGCGGGCTGCACCGCCTTGCGCGGGGAATCCAGCTCGCCGTGGGTCAACTCATGCCGCAGCTCGATCGCCACGACGAGGAAGAAGACGGCGAGCAGCCCGTCGGACACCCAGTGCGCGACCGACAGGTCGAGCCCCGTACCGGGCACGGCGATGTGGAAGTCGAGGACGGCGGCGAGCGCATCGTGTGAGGGGAGGTTCGCCAGAAGAAGGCCGAGCCCTGCCGCGACGAGCAGGAGGACGGCGGGGAACTGCTGGCCGCGGAGAGGGTTCGCTGAGATGCGCATCCCCTCCATCGTAGGTCGCGGGGTGAGAGCGTCCTCGGGCGTCATGCGTTCAAGACACCCCGACCGACGGGGATACTCTCGAAGGGTGACCCCCGCACAGAGCTTTCCCGAGCCCACGAACACCGAGGCCATCCGCGTGATCGGCCGCTTCGAAGCCGGCCAGGGCATCCCGGATGCCATGCGCTCCGACGTCAGGATGCTGGGCGGCCTGCTCGGTCAGGTGCTGCGCGAAGCCGGCGGCGACGACCTCTTCGAAGACGTCGAGCGCCTGCGCCTCGCGACGATCCAGGCGTACGAGGAGGAGAACTCCGACGCCTTCGAGCGGGCAGCGGCGATCGCCGAGTCCTTCACCGTCGCACGCGCCGATGAGGTCGCCCGCGCCTTCACCTGCTACTTCCACCTGGTGAACCTCGCCGAGGAGCATCAGCGCGTGCGGGTGCTGCGCGAGCGCGCCGGCCAGCCCGGCCCGTCGACAGGCTCAGGCGCCCAGTCCGCCGACACCGTCGCCACCGCCTACGCGCGTCTGCGGAGCGAGGTCGGCGACGACGAGGCGCGCCGCCGCCTGGACGGGCTGCGCTTCCACCCCGTCTTCACGGCGCACCCGACCGAGGCCCGCCGCCGCGCCGTGTCGTCCAGCATCCGCCGCCTCTCCGAGCTGCTCACGCAGCACGACGCGGCGAGCGAGGGCGGCGCCGAGCAGCACCGCGCCCGTCGCCGGATGCTGGAGGAGATCGACACGCTCTGGCGCACCGCGCCGCTGCGTTCGCAGAAGCCATCGCCGACCGACGAGGTGCGCACGGTCATGGGCGTGTTCGACGAGACCCTCTTCACGACCGTGCCTCACGTGTACCGCCGCATCGACGACGCGCTGCGCGGCGAGGAGTCCGGCTCCAGCGCACCCGTCGTCCCGGCCTTCGTCCGCATCGGATCCTGGGTCGGCGGCGACCGCGACGGGAACCCGTTCGTGACGGCATCCGTCACCCGCGAGGCATCGCAGATCGCCGCGGACCACGTGCTCCGCGGACTGGAGCGCGCCCTCGATCGCATCGGCCGCACTCTCACGCTCGCCGCGGACGACACGCCGCCGAGCGCCGCCGTCACCGCGCTCTGGGACGCCTTCGCCGCCGCCGAGCCCGACGTCGCCGCCGAACTGGCCGCGCGCTCCCCCGAGGAGCCGCACCGCCGGGTGCTGCTCGTGCTCGCGCGCCGGGTCGCGGCGACCCGTCGCGGAGACGGCGAGCACGGATACGCCCGTCCCGAGGAGCTGCTCGCCGACCTGCGCGCGGTGCAGAATTCGCTGGCGGCTGCCGGTGCCAGGCGCCACGCGTTCGGCGGGGTGCAGCACCTGATCTGGCAGGTCGAGACCTACGGCTTCCACCTCACCGAGCTCGAGGTCCGGCAGCACTCGCAGGTGCACGCGAAGGCGCTGGCCGAGCTCGAGGCGGGCGAGGCGATCAGCGCGCAGACCGAGGAGGTCCTCGAGCTCTTCCGCGTGATCGCCGAGATCCAGCGTGACCGGGGCGTCCGGGCTGCCGGCCGCTACGTGGTGTCTTTCACGCAGGCCGCATCCGATCTCGCCAACGTGCACCGCCTCGCCCGGCATGCGCTCGGCGATGATGTGCCGGTGCTCGACGTCGTGCCGTTGTTCGAGACTTTCGCCGACCTGCAGGCCGCGCCGGAGATCCTCGCCGAGGCGGTGACCTTCCCGGAGTTCCGCGCGCGCATGGCCGAGACCGGCAACCGCCTCGAGGTCATGCTCGGATACTCGGACTCGTCGAAGGACGTCGGCCCGGTCGCCGCGAACCTCGCCCTCTACGAGGCGCAGGAGAAGATCGCCCGGTGGGCGCAGGAGTCGGGCATCGAGCTCACCCTCTTCCATGGTCGTGGCGGCGCGCTCGGCCGCGGCGGCGGACCCGCGAACTCCGCGATCCTCGCGCAGCCGCCGCACTCCGTCGACGGCCGGTTCAAGCTCACGGAGCAGGGCGAGGTCATCTTCGCGCGCTACGGCGAACCCGCGATCGCCATGCGGCACATCGACCAGGTCGCCGCGGCGACCCTGCTCGCCTCCTCCCCCTCGGAGGAGAAGCGCACGAGCAGCGCGGCGGCCCGCTACGCCGAGGTCGCGTCGATCATGGATGCGACCTCGCGCGAGCGGTTCTTCTCGCTCGTCAAGGCCGAGGGCTTCGCTCCCTGGTTCGCGACCGTCACGCCGCTGGAGGAGATCGGCCTGCTGGCCCTGGGCTCGCGGCCCGCACGGCGCGGCCTCTCCGTCGAATCGCTCGAAGACCTCCGGGCGATCCCGTGGGTCTTCGCGTGGACGCAGGCGCGCATCAACCTCGCCGGATGGTTCGGCCTGGGCACGGCGCTGGAGGCCGTGGGAGACGTGGAGCTGCTCACCGAGGCGTACCGGGACTGGCCGCTGCTGCGCACCATGATCGACAACGTCGCGATGAGCCTGGCGAAGACCGACGAGCGGATCGCCCGTCAGTACCTCGCACTCGGGGACCGCGACGACCTCGCCGCCCTCGTGCTCGACGAGCTCGCGCTCACCCGGCAGTGGGTGATCCGTCTCACCGGAGGCGAGGGCCTCCTCGAGAACAAGCCCGTGCTGCAGCGCGCCGTCCAGCTGCGGAGCCCCTACGTCGACGCGCTCTCGCTGCTGCAGCTCCGTGCGCTCCGGGCGCTCCGCTCGGCCGCCGAGCAGGCGGAGGGCTCGGGAGCGGATGCCGAGCAGCAGCGACTGCTCCTGCTCTCGGTCAGCGGCGTCGCGGCGGGCCTGCAGAACACCGGGTGATTCTCGGCCGGGGCGACGTGAGAGTTCTCACATCCGAGGCACCGCTAGAGTGAAATATCGGTCGTATCCGGCCGTTCCCCTCTCACGCGACACGATCGCCTGCGCCCTCATCCCCCACCAGAAAGCCCACCTCGCGTGACCTCTCCGTCTTCCGTCGACTTCCACCCGCTCTCCGCCGCCGTGCAGCCCGTCTTCGACACGGTGCTGTCGCGGAGCCCGCACGAGCCCGAGTTCCACCAGGCCGTGCACGAGGTGCTGAACTCGATCTCGCCGGTGCTGGAGCAGCATCCGGAGTACGTCGACGGCGGCATCCTGGAGCGCCTGGTCGAGCCGGAGCGTCAGATCCTGTTCCGCGTGCCGTGGGTCGACGACGCCGGCCGGCTGCAGGTCAACCGCGGCTACCGCATCCAGTTCTCCTCGGTGCTCGGCCCGTACAAGGGCGGACTGCGCTTCCACCCCTCGGTGAACCTCTCGATCATCAAGTTCCTCGGGTTCGAGCAGATCTTCAAGAACGCGCTCACGGGTCAGGGCATCGGCGGCGGCAAGGGCGGGTCGGACTTCGATCCGCACGGCAGGTCGGATGCCGAGGTCATGCGGTTCTGCCAGTCGTTCATGAACGAGCTCTACCGTCACCTGGGCGAGCACACCGACGTCCCGGCCGGCGACATCGGCGTGGGCGGCCGCGAGATCGGCTACCTGTTCGGCCAGTACCGCAAGGTCACCAACCGCCACGAGTCCGGCATGTTCACCGGCAAGGGCACCGGCTGGGGCGGCGCCGAGGTGCGCACCGAGGCCACGGGCTACGGCGCCGTGTTCTTCGCCCAGGAGATGCTCGCCGTGCACGACGACTCCCTCGCGGGCAAGCGCGTCGGGATCTCGGGCTCCGGCAACGTCGCGATCTACGCGATCCAGAAGGCGACCCAGCTCGGCGCGACCCCGGTGACGGCATCCGACTCCTCCGGCTACGTCGTCGACGACGCCGGCATCGACGTCGATCTGCTCCGTCAGCTCAAGGAGGTGGAGCGCGCCCGCATCGTCGAGTACGCGAACCGCCGTCCGAGCGCGCGCTTCGTCGAGGGCGGCAGCGTCTGGCAGGTGCCGGTCGACATCGCGGTCCCGTCGGCCACGCAGAACGAGGTGAGCCTGGCGGACGCCGAGGCGCTGATCGCGAACGGCGTGCGCGCGGTCTCCGAGGGCGCGAACATGCCCTGCGAGCCGGCGGCGGTCGACGCGTTCCAGAACGCCGGGGTGCTTTTCGCGCCCGGCAAGGCCGCGAACGCCGGCGGTGTCGCGACCTCGGCGCTGGAGATGAGCCAGAACGCCTCGCGCCAGCGCTGGACCTTCCACGACAGCGAGAACAAGCTGCGCGAGATCATGGGCGACATCCACCGCGCGGCCTTCGACGCGGCCGAGCGTCACGGCCGGCCGGGCGACTACGTGGCGGGCGCCAACATCGCCGGCTTCGAGCGCGTCGCCGCCGCGATGCTGGCGCAGGGCGTCATCTGATCACCGGCACACCGCGAGCGGATGCCGTCAGCCGCCGACCTGCCGATCGTCGGCGTGCCGAGCGAGGGAACGGCCGTAGCGCTCGGTGAGCTGCACCATCAGGTCGGGAGTGTCGCGATCGACGCCGAACACGTGGCCGGGGAAGTCGAGCTCCGGCTGCGCGGCGGTGATCTCGGCCTCCCGGTCGGGTGACAGCAGCTGCACCGGATCTCCGACGGCGACCCAACCGATCGGCACCACGGTGCCGGCCGGAAGCACGGCCCTGCGATGCACGATGGCGTTCACGCGCACCTCGCAGCGGTCGCCGACCAGGGCTCCGTTGAAGATGCGCGCGCCGGAGGCGAAGAACACCTCCTCGCCGACGGTCGCACCGGCGATGCTCGCGAGCGTGCCCACGAGCGTGTGCGCCCCGATGTGCACGGCGTTCGCCGCGGTCGCGCGGATGAGAGCGTTCTCCATCACGATGACGTTCTCGCCGAGCGTGATGGGTCCGCCCTCCGCGGTGATCACGGCGCCGTGCAGCACCTGGCAGTCCGGGCCGATCTCCACGTCGCCGGAGATCACGGCGGTGGGAGCGATGACGGCGGTGTCATGGATCCGGGGCCGAGCCCCGAGGTGCTCGTACAACATGCCGCCAGACTAGTCCTGCGGATGCCGCGGCGCCCGGCATCCGCTCGGAAAACGCAGAGCATCGCCGACGTCGTCGGCGTGGCGGGCGGGGACACGCACTGCCTTGAGCATCTCGTCTCCGTTTTCCGGCGGGATATCCACCGCGACGGACCGTTGACAGCGTCCGACCGCCGACCTACTCTCCCGGGCATGACGATCAGCCTGTTCCCCATCCTCCGCACGCCCGATCTCGCGCGACTCGGCGGCTTCTACGAACACGCGTTCGGGGCCGAGGTCACGTACCGCTTCGACCACGAAGGTGTCGACGTCTACGTCGCCCTCGCTGTGGGCGGCGGGCAGCTCGGCATCGGCTACGAGGCCGACATCGCGCGCGGGGACGCGATCGCCCTGTGGCTCTACGCCGACGACGCCGACGCGGCATACGCCGCAGCCCTCGCAGCCGGCGCGGCATCCGTCGTCCCACCGGAGGACATGCCGTGGGGCGAACGGGTCGCGCAGCTGCGCGACCCCGACGGCAACCTGCTCTACCTCGCTACGCCTACTCCGTCTTGACGGGCTCCGGGAAGATCGCCGTGAACAGCTGGCCGACCCACTCGAGCAGCTGCGCGTCAGGCAGCGGCTCGAGACCGACGCCCACCGCGGCGGGCACGGTCGGCATCGGCACGACCAGCGCGTCTCCCCCGGCGACGAGCTTCGCCTTGGGGTAGAGCCGCTGCAGCCGCACCTTGATGGAGTCCTCCAGGCGCGCCGGCGCGATGCGCAGGTTCGACCCCATCACCACGACATCCGTCAGCCCTGCCCGCGCGGCGCGGCGGCGCAGACGCGAGATCGCGAGCAGCCCCTCGACCTCTTCGGGCGGGGTGCCGTAACGGTCGACGAGCTCCTCGATGACCTGGTCGATCGCTTCGTCCTTCGCCGTGGCTGCCGATGCCGCCGAGAGCTTCTGGTACGCCTCGAGACGCAGCCGCTCGCTGTCGATGTAGTACTCCGGGATGCGGGCGTCGAGCGGCAGCTCCAGCCGCAGCTCCTGCCCGCTCTCGACCTCGTCACCGCGGAACGTGGCCACGGCCTCGCCGATCATGCGCAGGTACAGGTCGAATCCGACACCGGCGATGTGCCCGGCCTGCTCGGCGCCGAGCATGTTGCCCGCGCCGCGCAGCTCCAGGTCCTTCAGCGCCACCTGCATGCCCGAGCCGAGATCGTTGTTCACCGCGATCGTCTGCAGGCGGTCGGCGGCGGTCTCGCTCAGCGGCTTCATCTCGTCGTACAGGAAGTAGGCGTAGGCGCGCTCGCGTCCACGGCCGACACGGCCGCGCAGCTGGTGCAGCTGACTCAGGCCGTACTTGTCGGCGCGATCGATGATGATCGTGTTCGCGTTCGAGATGTCGAGCCCGGTCTCGATGATGGTGGTCGAGACGAGCACGTCGAACTTCCGCTCCCAGAAGTCGTCGACGACCTGTTCCAGCTGGTGCTCCCCCATCTGTCCGTGAGCGACGGCGATCCGGGCCTCCGGCACGAGCTCGGCGAGCTGCGCGGCGACCCGCTGGATCGACTGGACGCGGTTGTGCACGAAGAACACCTGGCCCTCGCGCAGGATCTCGCGGCGGATCGCCGCCGCCATCTGCTTGTCGCTGCGAGGGCCGACGAACGACAGGATCGGATGCCGGTCCTCGGGCGGTGTCGCGAGCGTCGACATCTCGCGGATGCCGGTCACCGCCATCTCGAGCGTGCGCGGAATCGGCGTCGCACTCATCGCGAGGATGTCGACGTTCATCTTGAGCTTCTTCAGCGTGTCCTTGTGCTCGACGCCGAAGCGCTGCTCCTCATCGATGATCATCAGGCCGAGGTCCTTGAACAGGACGCCCTCGGTGAGGATGCGGTGCGTGCCGATGACCATGTCGACCGAGCCCTCGAGGAGCCTCTGCAGCGTGAGCCGGACCTCCTTGTCGGTCTGGAACCGCGACAGCGCCCGCACCTTGACGGGGAAGCCGGCGAATCGCTCGGTGAACGTCTCCATGTGCTGCTTGACCAGCAGTGTCGTCGGCACGAGCATCGCGACCTGCTTGCCGTCCTGGATCGCCTTGAACGCCGCACGCACGGCGACCTCGGTCTTGCCGAAGCCGACGTCTCCGGAGAGCAGGCGGTCCATCGGGATGGGCCGTTCCATATCGGCCTTGATCTCGTCGATCGTCTGCAGCTGATCGGGCGTCTCGGCGAAGGGGAACGCCTCCTCGAGCTCACGCTGCCACGGGGTGTCCGGGCCGAACGCGTGGCCCTTGGCGCCCATCCGCGCGGAGTACAGCTTGACGAGCTCGACCGCGATGTCGCGCACGGCCTTGCGGGCCTTGCCCTTGGCCTGCGACCAGTCGCTGCCGCCCATCTTCGACAGGGTCGGAGCCTCGCCGCCGACGTACTTCGACAGCAGGTCGAGCTGGTCGGTGGGAACGTACAGCTTGTCGCCGGGGTAGCCGCGCTTCGACGGCGCGTACTCCAGGACGAGATAGTCGCGGACCGACTTGGTGGCGTTGCGACCGCCGGTCGACACCTCGCGCTTGGTCATCTCGACGAAGCGGCCGATGCCGTGCGTGGCGTGCACCACGTGGTCGCCGGGCTTGAGCTGCAGCGGGTCGACGACGTTCTTGCGGCGGGAGGCGAGTTTCTTGACGACGCGCTGGTCGCCGCCGATCGTGCGGCCGTAGAACTCGTTGTCGGTCAGGACGGCGAGCTTCGCCTCGGAGATCTGGAAGCCGGCTTCGACCGATCCCGTGACGAGCGTCGCGATCCCCGCCTCCGGAGCCTCGGTGAGCGACTCGACGACGCGTGCGGCGATGCCCCGATCGGCGAGCACGTCGCGCGCGCGATCGACGAGCCCGGAGCCCGCGGAGATCACGACGACCCGCCATCCGTCCGAGACCTTCGCCTCGACGAACGAGATCGCACCGTCGACGTTGCCGTGGAACGACGGGATGACGGCGGCATCGAGGTTCGTCGCCTCGGCGTCGCCTTCGCCGAGGCCCGCACCGAACGGGCTCAGCCGCCACCAGACGCCGCCGCGATCGCGGACGACCTCGCGCAGCTGGGCGATCGTGCGGAAGTCGCCGGCCCCGAGGTCGATCGGCGCCGATGCGCCCGAGGTGGCCGCGCTCCACGCGGCGTCGAGGAACTCGCGGTTCGTCTCGCCGAGCGTGATGGCACGCGCCGTCGAGCGTTCGGGGTCGACGACGGCGGTCGCGCTGCCCTCCGGCAGATACTCGGCCAGCGACTTGAGCGGACCGGACACGGCGGGGAGCAGCGATTCCATGCCCTCGACCGGGATGCCCTCGGCCATCTTCTCGAGCATCCCCGAGATCGCCGGGAATCCGCCGATCAGGGCTCGTGCCCGCTCGCGGACATCGGGCGTCAGCAGCAGCTCGCGGCTCGGGGGCAGGTCGACACCCGGGATGTCGCCCGGCAGCGAGCGCTGATCGGCGACCGAGAACGCGCGGATCTGATCGATCTCGTCGCCGAAGAACTCGACGCGGTACGGATGCTCCGACGTGGGTGGGAAGACGTCGAGGATGCCGCCGCGCACAGCGAACTCGCCTCGACGCGAGACCATGTCGACGCGCGAGTAGGCGCGCTCGACGAGCTGCTCGGCGACCTGGTCGAGCTCGTTGCCGCGGCTGCCGGTCACGAGTTCGAGCGGCGCGATCTCGCCGAGGTTGCCGGCGATCGGCTGGAGTGCCGCACGCACCGAGGCGACGACGACGAGGGGATGCTCGCCCGACCACTCGGCGATCCGGCGCAGCGTCTGCAGCCGCTGCCCGACCGTGTCGGGGCTCGGGCTCAGCCGCTCGTGCGGGAGCGTCTCCCATGCGGGGAAGGTGAGGATCTCGGCCGTCGGGAGGTAGGCCTCGAGCGCGTGTGCGAGGCTCTCGGCGCGGCGGCCGGTCGGCGCGACGGCGAGCAGCGCGGAGGGGTGCCCCGCGGCGCCGCGCTTCTCGAGCAGCCCCGCGAGCGCGGGAGCGTCGAGCCCGTCGACCAGGCCGAGGTCGGCGTCGGTGTGCGCCCAGCTGAGGGCGTCACGGTACAGAGACGCCTCTTCCAAGGCGCGCAGAATCCCCGGAACAGTCACCGGACAAGACTAGTCGCGCCCACCGACATGGCGGCTCGCCTCCTCGTAGGCTGTCGGGATGGAAACGGTCACCCTCACCACCGAACGACTCGTGCTGCGCGCTCCGACCGAGGCCGACATCGACGCGATCGAGGCGGCGTGCCAGGATCCGGAGATCCCGCGGTGGACGACGGTGCCGAGCCCCTACACGCGCGAGAACGCCGTGGACTTCGTACGGCTCGTGGCCGGGTGGTGGGCCGAGGACAAGGAGACGGTGTGGGCGATCTTCGTCGACGATCGCCTCTCCGGCATGATCGGGCTGCACGACATCGAGCAGCACCACACCGGTGGTCACGCCGAGATCGGCTTCTGGATGACGGGAGACGCCCGAGGCCGGGGATACCTCGCCGAAGCGGCGCGCGCCGTGATCGACTGGGGCTTCTCGGAACTCGGACTCGTGCGACTCACGTGGCGTGCTGTCGCCGGCAACATCCCGTCCGCGCGCTCCGCCAGGGCACTCGGCTTCCGCTACGAGGGTCTGCAGCGCCAGGCGCTCACGAGTCCGCGCGGTCGCGACGACGGCTGGTTCGCCGGTCTCCTCCCGACCGATGACCGCACTCCGGTCGAGTGGCCGGTGCTCTGAGGCGAACGGTCCTCGGGTGACAGTGTCGGATGCCGGTGGCAGGATGACACCATGCCCGAGATGCCGGAGGTCCAGGGACTCACCGCGTTCCTCGGCGGGCGCGCGGTGGGGCGCACGATCACCCGCGCGACCGTCGCTGCGATCGCCGCGCTCAAGACCTACGACCCGCCGATCTCCGCGCTCCAGGGCGCCGAGATCACGGCATCCGCTCGTCTGGGCAAGTTCGTCGTGCTGTCGTGCGGCGATGACCTGCACCTCGTGTTCCATCTCGCCAAAGCCGGCTGGCTGCGCTGGTACGACGCCCTCCCCGCGACGCTGATCAAGCCGGGCAAGTCGCCGATCGCGCTGCGCATCGCGTTCGACGACGGCAGCGGGTTCGACCTGACCGAAGCGGGGACGAAGAAGTCCCTCGCGGTGTACGTCGTGCGTGATGTGCAGGATGCCCCCGGCATCGCGAGGCTCGGACCCGACCCCCTCGCTCCCGGCTTCACGCGCGACGCGTTCGCTGCTCTGCTCACGGACCGCCGCATGCAGATCAAGGGCCTCCTGCGCGATCAGGCGGTCATCGCCGGCATCGGGAACGCCTATTCCGATGAGATCCTGCACGCCGCGAGGATGTCACCGTACGCCATCGCCGGCAAGCTCGACGACGCCGAGGTCGATCGGCTCTTCGCCGCGATGCAGGAGACGCTGACCGACGCCGTCGCCGAGGCATCCGGCAAGCCTCCCGCCGATCTCAAGGATGCGAAGCGTCGGGGCATGCAGGTGCACGCCCGGCGCGGCGAGACGTGTCCGGTCTGCGGCGACACGGTGCGCAGCGTGTTCTTCGCCGACCGCTCGCTCGAGTACTGCCCGACCTGTCAGACGGGCGGCAAGGTGCGCGCCGATCGTCGTCTCTCGCGACTTCTGAAGTGACCGGTGCGCTCTGCGCGATGACGCGGAATGAAATGTGTCCGGACGCGTTGAGTACACTCAGAGCATTGAACGTGCTCCGGGGTCGGTGGGAATCCGAACCGGCGGTGACAGTCCGCGAGCGTCTCGGCCGAGCCGAGATGCCGATCCGGTGGAATTCCGGGACCGACGGTGATGCGAGGGAGACCTCGCTAGTCCGGAAGGGAGGCAGCACGAGGCGCAGCTGCGCGCGCCTTCTGTCTGCCGCTCTCTCCGATCAGGAGAAGCTCCGGAGCCTCACAGGAGGACGACGGATGGCAGTGAACGGGACAGAGCGCGAGGCGATGAGCCGTGCGCTCGAGCTCGCCGCCCGCGGGCCGCGCGGCGTGAATCCGCAGGTCGGTGCCGTCATCCTCTCCCCCGGCGGCGAGGTCCTCGCGGAGGGCTGGCACCACGGCGCCGGCACACCGCACGCCGAGGTCGACGCGCTGTCGAAGCTCGCTCCCGGCGCGGCGCGCGGCGCGACCGCGGTCGTGACGCTCGAGCCCTGCAACCACACCGGACGCACCGGTCCGTGCGCCGTGGCCCTGATCGACGCGGGCGTGTCGCGCGTCGTGTACGCGCTGGACGACCCCGGCATCGCCTCGGGCGGCGGAGCGGAGCGTCTGCGCGCCGCCGGTGTGAGCGTCGAGTCCGGCGAGCAGGCGGATGCCGCGCACGCGCTGATCGACGGATGGCTCACCGCTCAGCGTCTGGGTCGACCGCACATCACGGTGAAGTGGGCGCAGAGTCTCGACGGGCGTGCGGCCGCGGCCGACGGCTCGAGCCAGTGGATCACGGGTCCCGCGGCCAGGGCCGACGTGCACCTCCGTCGCGCGCAGGCCGACGCCATCGCCGTCGGCACCGGCACCGTGCTCGCAGACGACCCGGCGCTCACCGCGCGGGACGGCGACGCGCTGCACCCGAACCAGCCGATCCCCGTGGTCATCGGAACGCGTCCGACGCCGTCGGATGCCGCGGTGCACCGGCATCCGCACGCGCCCCTCTTCTACGACACCCATGACCTGCAGAGCATCGCGGCCGACCTGCACGCTCGCGGGATCCAGAGCGTGTTCGTCGAGGGCGGGCCCACACTTGCCAGCGCCTTCCTCCGCGCCGGTCTGGCCGACCGCGTGCTCGCGTACATCGCTCCCGTCCTGCTCGGCGGCGACCGCCTCGCCCTCACCGACATCGGCGTGGCGTCGATCGATGAGGCCCGCCGCCTCACCGTGACGGAATGGGTCCCTCTCGGGCCCGACCTGCTCGCGATCGCGCGCCCCGCCGAAGACCCTCACTCTCAAAACGAAGGAACCGACTGATGTTCACCGGAATCATCGAGGAGATCGGCGAGATCACCGCGATCGCGCCCTCAGGCGACGGCTGGCGTCTGACCGTGCGAGCGCCCAGGGCCGCCGCGGATGCCGTGCACGGCGAGTCCATCGCCGTGTCGGGTGTGTGCCTCACGGTCGTCGGATCCACGGACGACACGTTCGACACCGATGTGATGAAGCAGACCCTCGACGTCGCCGCGATCGGCGGGGCGGTCGTCGGCACGCGGGTCAACATCGAGAAGGCCATGCCGGTCGGTGCCCGCCTCGGCGGCCACATCGTGCAGGGCCACGTCGACGGGGTCGGCGAGGTGCTCGAGGTGCGCCCCGGCGCCCAGTGGAGCGTGCTGCGCATCAGCCTGCCGGCCGATCTCGCGCCGCTCGTCGTCGACAAGGGATCGATCTCGGTCGACGGCACCTCGCTCACGGTGAGCGCGGTGAGCGACCCGGGTGCCTCATCCGCGTGGTTCGAGGTCTCGCTCATCCCCGAGACGCTCGCCGCGACCACTCTCGGCGCCCGCGCCGTCGGAGACCGCGTCAACCTCGAGACCGACATCCTCGCCCGCCACGTCGAGCGGCTGCTCGCGTTCAGGCCGACCACCTCCGCCGCACCGGAAGGAGGCTCGCGATGAGCCTTTCCACCATCCCCGAGGCCCTCGAAGCGCTGCGCGCCGGGCGTCCCGTCCTCGTCGCGGACGACGAGAACCGTGAGAACGAGGGCGACGTCATCCTGTCGGCCGAGCTCGCCACCCCCGAGTGGGTCGCCTGGACCGTGCGCTGGTCGTCCGGCTTCATCTGCGCCCCCATGCCCGCCGACCTCGCCGACAGCCTGAACCTGCCGCCGATGGTCGCCGCGAGCGAGGACGCCCGCTCCACCGCCTACACCGTGAGCGTGGATGCCGCGGAGGGCGTCACCACGGGCATCAGCGCACACGACCGCGCCCACACGCTGAACGTGCTGGCGAATCCGGCGTCGACCGCGACGAGCATCATCCGCCCGGGGCACGTGCTGCCGCTGCGCGCCGTCGACGGCGGCGTGCGGGAACGCAGCGGTCACACGGAGGCCGCCGTCGAGCTGATGAAGCTCGCAGGTCTCCAGCCGGTGGGCGGCATCGCCGAGGTCGTCGCCGAGGACGGCAGCATGATGCGCCTGCCCGGCCTGATGGAACTCGGCGCCCGCGACGGCGTTCCGGTGATCACGATCGAGCAGCTCATCGCGCATCTCAACGAGATCGATCCGGAGGGCTCCACGCCGAAGGCTGTCCGCGGACGCCGTGTGAGCCTGCGCGCGGACGCGACGGTGCCGACCACGCACGGCACGTTCCGCTTCCTCGCATACAAGGACCGGGTGACCGGCACCGACCACATCGCGGTCGTCTCCGGTGAGCTCACCGAGACGGCCCTCGTCCGCGTGCACTCGGAGTGCCTGACCGGCGAGGCCTTCGGCTCGCTCAAGTGCGAGTGCGGCCCGCAGCTCGACGCGGCGCTCGACGCGATCGAGAAGGAGGGCGGCGTCGTCGTCTACATGCGCGGCCACGAAGGACGAGGGATCGGGCTCATCAACAAGCTGCGGGCGTACAGCCTGCAGGAGGAGGGCCTCGACACCGTGGATGCCAACCTCGCGCTCGGCCTGCCTGCCGACGCCCGCGAATACGCTGCGGCCGCCGGCATCCTGCACGACCTCGGAGTCTCGCGCGTGCGCCTGCTGACGAACAACACCGACAAGGTGACGCAGCTGCGCGAGCTCGGACTCGACATCATCGAGCAGGTGCCGCTGATCGTCGGCGTCGGCCCGAACAACCACCAGTACCTGGAGACCAAGCGTGACCGCATGGGTCACATCATCGGTGCGGACGAGCTCGCAGAGGCTCTCGCCCACGGAGAGGACCACGAATGAGCGGCGCAGGAGCACCCCAGACCGAGAAGATCGACGGCCGCGGGCTGAACGTCGTCATCATCGCCGGGACCTGGCATGAGGCGATCTCCGACGGTCTGATCGCCGGAGCCGAGCGCGTGCTGGGCGAGGCGGGCGCCACGTACCGCGTCGCGCGCGTGCCCGGTTCCTTCGAGCTGGCGATCGCCGCACAGGCCGCTTTCGCGGGCGGAGCGGATGCCGTGGTCGCGCTCGGGGTCATCATCCGCGGCGGCACCCCGCACTTCGAGTACGTGTCCGCGGCCACGACCGACGGTCTCACGCGGGTCTCTCTCGATGCGGGCAAGCCCGTCGGGTTCGGCGTGCTGACCCTCGACGACGAGCAGCAGGGTCTGGACCGCGCAGGGCTCGCGGGCTCCAAGGAGGACAAGGGCGCCGAGGCCGCGGATGCCGCGCTGCGCACCGCCCTCCTGACGCGCGAGCTTCGCGGCTGAGGTCAGCCTCTCCTTGCTGGCGGAATATCGGCCGGGATCGCTACGGTGAGCGCATGGAGACCCTGCGCCTGATCGTCGTGCTCGTCCATCTCATCGGCTTCGCCGTGCTCTTCGGCTCGTGGGCCGCTCAGGCGTTCGGCGGCGAGCGCAAGATCACCAGGATGATGGACTACGGACTGGCGATCGCCGGTCTCGCCGGTCTCGCTCTGGCGGCTCCCTGGGGCATCGACCACGACCTGAACTACGTCAAGATCGGCACGAAGCTCGTCATCCTGCTGGTCATCGGCGCGATGCTGGGCATCGGGATGGCACGCCAGAAGCGCGGGGACGCGGTGCCGTCGGCGGTGTTCTGGCTCATCGGCATCCTCACGGTGACGAACGCCGCTCTCGCCCTGCTCTGGCGCTGATCGCGGTCAGCGCCCTCGCGGTGGAGCCGTGCTCTCGCGCACGATCAGCTCCGTGCCCACCAGCGGCGTGTGCAGGCGGTCTTCGCCGCCGAGCTCGGCGAGCAGCGCATCGACCGCGAGCGCACCGACGCGCTCCGGATGCTGCTGCACGGTCGTGAGGGGCGGCCAGAGCTGCGCGGCATCCGGCAGCCCGTCGAAGCCCACGATGCTGACGTCGCCCGGCACTTCGCGACCGGCCTCCCGGAACGCGCGCAGCACACCGATCGCCATCTGGTCGTTCGCGGCGAACACCGCCGTCACGTCGTCGATCTCGCGCAGGCGCAGTCCCGCCGCGTAGCCGGATGCCGCCGACCAGTCGCCCTGGAGCGGTTCGGGCACGACGCGGCCGCGGGCATCGAGCGTCGCCTGCCAGGCCTCCCTCCGCCGCTCGGCGGAGTAGGACTTGGCGGGGCCGGCGACATGCCAGACCGTGTCGTGGCCGAGATCGAGCAGATGCTCGGTCGCGAGCCGCGCTCCCTGCGCCTGGTCGGTGTCGACGAACGGATGCAGGTCGCCGCGGTTCGAGTCCACGAAGACGACGGGCAGCGCGGCGGGGATCTCGATGTCGGCCTCATCGAGCTGATGGGCCTCGATCACGATGATGATGCCGTCGACCGCATGCTCCTCGAGCCGGCGGAAGGCGCCTTCGACGGTCTCCCCCGCGCTCGACTCGACGGGGATGAGGGTGAGGGCGTATCCGAGCTGCGCGGCGCGCACGGCGATCGCGTCGAGCGTGCGCTGGTTGCCGTAGGAGCTGAACGAGAACATCACCACGCCGATGGTGCGGAAGCGCCCGGATCGCAGGGCGCGGGCGGCGCTGTTCGGTCGGTAGCCGAGGCTCTGCATGGCCGCTTCGACACGTTCCCGCGTGGCCGCGCCCACGTATCCGCGCGCGTTCACCACGCGAGAGACGGTCTGACCGGAGACCCCGGCCTCCCGTGCCACGTCCTCCATCGACGGCTCGCGACGACGCTGCGAGGGCTCTGCCAGATGCTCCGAGGACACGATCAACCATCCATTCATATGTTGACGTTGACACACTAGCAGTCGATCGCATATGTTGACGTAGACACATGGCGCATCGAGCGCACTTACTCGAAGAAGGTCTCGTCGATGACGACTGAAAACCCCGCAGCACTCGGAGCCCTCGGCATCCGACGCCGCGACAAGCGCGACTGGAAGGGATGGGCCTTCGTCGGCCCGTTCATGGTCGTGTTCGCCCTGGTGTTTCTGACACCGCTCGCCTACGCGCTCTACCTGAGCTTCTTCCAGGAGAAGCTCATCGGCGGCACCGCATTCGTCGGCCTCGACAACTACGTCCGCGCGCTGAGCGACCCGCAGTTCTGGGAGGCGTTCGGCCGCGTGCTGATCTTCCTCGTCGTGCAGGTGCCGATCATGCTGATCCTCGCCCTCGGCGCGGCGCTCGCCCTCGACAGCGCCCGGCTGCGCGGAGCATCCTTCTTCCGCATCATCATCTTCCTGCCCTATGCCGTACCCGCTGTCGTCGCCGTGCTGATGTGGGGCTACATCTACGGCGACCAGTTCGGCCTCGCGAGCAACGTCAACGACTTCCTCGGCATCGACGCGATCACCCCGTTCGCGAAGGAATGGATGCTGGTCTCGATCGGCAACATCGTGACCTGGGAGTTCGTCGGCTACAACATGCTGATCTTCTACTCCTCGCTCAAGACCATCCCCACCGACATGTACGAGGCCGCCTCGCTCGACGGCGCAGGAGCCTGGCGCACGATCTTCTCGATCAAGATCCCCTCGGTCCGCGGCGCTCTCGTGATCGCGACGATCTTCTCGATCATCGGCAGCTTCCAGCTGTTCAACGAGCCCAACATCCTGCGCCCGCTGGCACCCAACGTGATCACGACGTTCTTCACGCCGAACATGTACGCGTACAACCTGTCGTTCGCAGGCCAGCAGTTCAACTACGCCGCGACGATCGCCATCATCATGGGCGTCATCACCGCGGTCATCGCCTACGTCGTGCAGCTGCGCGGCTCGAAGTCTGAGGTGCGCTGACATGGCACTCCCCCTCGCCCGTTCCTCGCGCAAGCGCCACGATCCGATGAACCCGCGCAAGTCCCACACGCTGCTGATCGTCATGATCCTGTACGCGCTGTACACGCTCGTCCCGCTGGTGTGGCTGCTCTTCAGCTCGACCAAGACCCAGTCCGGGCTGTTCAGCTCGTTCGGCCTCTGGTTCGCCGACGACTTCGCGTTCTTCGACAACCTCGTAGCCACGTTCTCGTACCGCGACGGCATCTTCCTGCGCTGGCTGGGCAACACGCTGCTCTACGTCGTGGTGGGCGCCGGCGGTGCGACGCTGCTGGCCACCCTGGCCGGCTACGGTCTGGCGAAGTACCGGTTCCCCGGCCGCCGCGCGGTGTTCGCCGTCGTCCTCGGCGCGGTCGCGGTGCCCGGCACGGCGCTCGCAGTCCCGACCTTCCTGCTGTTCAGCGAACTGGGACTGACGAACACGCCGTGGGCGGTGATCATCCCGTCGCTGATCAGTCCGTTCGGCCTGTACCTCATCTGGGTGTTCGCCTCCGAGTCGGTGCCGACCGAACTGCTCGAGGCGGCGCGAATCGACGGCGCCGGCGAGTTCCGCACGTTCTTCACGATCTCGATGCGGCTGCTCGCTCCCGGCATCGTGACCGTCGCGCTCTTCACGGTCGTCGCCACCTGGAACAACTACTTCCTGCCGCTGATCATGCTGTCGGACCCCGCCTGGTACCCGCTCACCGTGGGTCTCAACCAGTGGAGTTCGCAGGCGATCGGCGCCGGATCCCAGCCCATCTACAACCTCGTGATCATGGGCTCGCTCCTCACGATCATCCCGATCGTCATCGCCTTCCTGCTGCTGCAGCGTTTCTGGCAGTCAGGTCTCACCGCGGGAAGCGTCAAGCAGTAGCCTCCCGTACCCCTGCATCACCCTCGCGCTCCGATGCCGGATCGCACCCCCCGAAAGGACACAGCAATGAAGCACCTTCCCTCACCGACGCGGCGCACCCTCGCAGTGCTCGCCGCAGGAACCGTGGCAGCGCTGGCGCTGGCCGGCTGCAGCACCGGCGGCAGCGGCGACACCGGCAGCGGCTCCGGCACCGGCTCGTTCGACTCCGTGGAGGCGGCCCTCGAGAAGGGCGGCGAGATCACCTACTGGTCGTGGACCCCGTCCGCCGAGGACCAGGTCGCCGCGTTCGAGAAGGAGTACCCGAACGTCAAGGTCAACCTCGTCAACGCGGGCACCAACAACGAGGAGTACACGAAGCTGCAGAACGCCATCAAGGCGGGCTCCGGCGCTCCCGACGTCGTGCAGGTCGAGTACTACGCGCTGCCGCAGTTCGCCCTGACCGACGCGTTCGTCGACCTCTCGCAGTACGGCTTCGCCGACTTCGAAGACGACTACACGGCGTCGACCTGGAACTCCGTGACCGACGGCGACGCGATCTACGGCCTCCCCCAGGACTCGGGCCCCATGGCGCTCTTCTACAACAAGGCCGTCTTCGACGCGGCCGGCATCGCCGTGCCGACCACGTGGGATGAGTACTACGAAGCCGCCAAGGCGATCCACGCGGCGAACCCCGACGCCTACATCACGAACGACACGGGCGACGCGGGCTTCGCGACGTCGATGATCTGGCAGGCAGGCGGCAAGCCGTTCGAGACCTCCGGCACCGATGTCACCCTCGACCTGCAGGACGAGGGGTCGAAGAAGTGGACCGAGAACTGGAACCGCCTCGTCGAGGAGGGCCTCGTCGCGCAGACCAGCAGCTGGAGCGACGAGTGGTTCCGCGGGCTCGGCGACGGCAGCATCGCCACGCTCGTGATCGGCGCCTGGATGCCCGGCAACCTGATCTCGGGTGCTCCCGACGGCGCCGGCGACTGGCGCGTCGCGCCGATGCCGACCTACGACGGCACCCCGGCCAGCGCCGAGAACGGCGGCGGCGGCCAGGCCGTGACGAAGCAGAGCAAGAACCCGGAGCTCGCCGCAGGCTTCCTGTGGTGGCTGAACAACTCCGAGGAGAGCATCTCGATCTTCCTCGAGTCCGGCGGCTTCCCGTCGACCACGGCAGAGCTGTCGAGCGACGAGTTCCTGGCCGACGCGCCGGAGTACTTCGGCGGTCAGAAGATCAACGAGGTGCTCGCGGGTGCGGCCGATGACGTGGTCGAAGGCTGGAGCTACCTCCCCTACCAGGTGTACGCGAACAGCATCTTCGGTGACACCGTCGGCCAGTCGTACCAGAACAACAGCGACCTGAACGAGGGCCTCACCGCCTGGCAGGACGCGCTGGTCGAGTACGGCAACGACCAGGGCTTCGCCGTCAACAAGTAACACGCAGGCCGGATCGGGTCCCGCCGGGTCCCTGAGCCTGTCGAAGGGCCCAGTGGGACCCCTCCGGCCTCCCCCATCGAAAGCACCGCGAAAACGTGACCTCCTTCTCCATCGGCGACACCGACTTCCTTCGCGACGGCTCGCCGCACCAGGTGATCTCCGGCGCCATCCACTACTTCCGGGTGCACCCCGACCAGTGGCAGGACCGCATCCGCAAGGCGAGGCTCATGGGCCTCAACACCATCGAGACCTACGTCGCGTGGAACGCGCACGAGCCCCGGCGCGGGGAGTGGGACGCGAACGGCTGGAACGACCTCGGTCGATTCCTCGATCTCGTGCACGCAGAGGGCATGGACGCCATCGTCCGCCCCGGACCCTACATCTGCGCCGAGTGGCACAACGGGGGCCTCCCCGTCTGGCTCACCGGCGGCGAGCGCGAGCTGCGCTCCTCGGAGCCGGCGTTCCTGGCCGACGTGAGCTCGTATCTCCGCCGGGTCTACGAGATCGTCGCGCCGCGGCAGATCGATCGCGGCGGGCCCGTCGTGCTCGTCCAGATCGAGAACGAGTACGGCGCGTACGGCTCCGACAAGGCCTACCTCGAAGCGCTGGTCGCCGTCACCCGTGACGCCGGCATCACCGTGCCGCTCACCACGGTCGATCAGCCGGTCGACCGGATGCTCGACGACGGCAGCCTTCCCGAGCTCCACAAGACCGGGTCCTTCGGCTCGCGCAGCGCCGAGCGGCTGGCGACGCTCCGGAAGCACCAGCCGACCGGACCCCTGATGTGCTCGGAGTTCTGGGACGGCTGGTTCGACTGGTGGGGCGGCGTGCACCACACGACCGACGTCGCCACCGCCGCTGCCGACCTCGACGAGCTGCTCGCCGCCGGCGCGTCGGTGAACATCTACATGTTCCATGGCGGCACCAACTTCGGCCTGACCAACGGCGCGAACGACAAGGGCCGCTACCTCCCGCTCGTGACCTCCTACGACTACGACGCCCCGCTCGACGAAGCCGGTGACCCCACGGAGAAGTTCTTCGCCTTCCGCGACGTCATCGCGAAGTACGCTCCGGTTCCCGAGGAGCTTCCGACCCGGACCGCGGCGGCGCCGACCTTCGACGTCGCGCTCTCTCCCCTGGGCGCATGGACGGATGCCACGGCATCCGGTCCCGTCACCGAACATCCCCTGACGTTCGACGAGCTCGGTCACCTCAGCGCCCTGGTGCGCTACGACGTCGAGATGCCCGGCCAGGGCGGGCTGCTCGCGGTCGAGGACGTCCGCGACCTCGCCTGGGTGAGCGCCGACGGGCAGCCTGTCGGAACGCTGTCTCGCACGCGGCACGATCGCACCATCCGGATCCCGGCCGGCGGCCTGCTCAGCATCCTCGTCGAAGACCAGGGCCGTGTGAACTACGACCACCGCCTCGGCGAGGAGAAGGGGCTGCTCGGCTCCGTGACCCTCGACGGCGTCCCGCTGACGGGCTGGCGCTCGACCCCCCTCGACGTCGCGGCGATCGCGGCGGCGGTCGGTCGAGCCGCCGGCGACGGCACAGATGCGGATCCGCTCGCCTGGTCGGCGGACTTCAGCCTGGATGCCGCGACGGATCTGTTCCTCGAGACGTCCGCCTGGAGCAAGGGCTACGCCTTCCTCAACGGCTTCTTCCTCGGCCGCTACTGGCGCAACGGACCGCAGCGCACGCTGTACGTCCCGGCACCGGCGACCCGGGCGGGTGCGAACCGCCTGATCGTGCTCGAGCTGGAGCACCTCGTGGCACCGCGGGCGTCGTTCGTCGGCGCCCTGTCGCTCGGCGACACCGAGGAGTGACAGGCGTTCAGTCGCGGAGCGTGTGCCAGAGCACGGCGGACAGCCGCTCGGCATCGTCGTCGTGGATACGCTGCCAGTTCCGACCGTTGCGGGCGAAGGTCGCCCGCACACCGGCCGGCACCTCCGCCGGGTCGATCGGTTCCGCGAGCCACTCGCAGCGGCGGACGTGTACGAGGTCCGCCGCTGCGGCGTCGTCTCCGGCGTCGTACGCCCACGGGCCGGCGATGCGTCCCAGATAGGTCAGGCCGTCGACATCCCTCGTCCACACGAACGCACCGATCGGCGCCTTCGCGAACCGCTCGATACGCCATGCCAACCGGATGCCGGACTGCGCGTCTGCCGTGACCACGGCCTCGGCCAGTGAGCCGGGAGCCGGCTCCAGTCTGCCGCCGATGCCGCAGATGCCGAGCTCGAGCGCCCGCTCGGGCCCCACGCCGCGGGGCACCGTATCGACGCGGGAGCGCATCGGAGCGCGGTAGACCGGCATCTCGCTCATCGAACGGGCACCAACGTCGTCTCGATCGACGCCCCATCGATCGAGACCCTCATCATCGTGCAGACAGGCTGTCGGCGCCGATCCGTCGGAGATCCGGGGTTCAGCAGCCGCATCCCGGCCGGTGACACCGTGTCCCAGGGGATGTGCGAGTGGCCGAAGATCAGCAGATCGATGCCGGGGAAGGCCTCGTCCATGCGCTGCTCGCGCCGCGTCGCCGCCCCCGTCTCGTGGATGACCGCGATGTCGACCTCCTCGACGGTGAATCGCGCGACCTCGGGCAGGCGGGCACGCAGCTCGGGTCCGTCGTTGTTGCCGTAGACGCCGCGGAAGAGGCGAGACCTCGACTCGAGCAGTTCGAGGGTCGCCAGGTCCACCCAGTCCCCCGCGTGCACCACGATGTCGGCCTCGTCCACCGCACGCAGCACGACGTCGGGCAGGCGTCTCGCCCGCTTCGGCACGTGGGTGTCGGCGAGCAGCAGCATCCGCGTCGTCATCCCCGACACGCTATCCGACCCCGACCCACAGCGAACACTCAGGAAGGCGTAAACTCACCCGAGTCCCTGGCGTACCAGGCACTGATCGGAGAAGCATCTTGAGTACTGCACCCGCGCCCGCGAATCCGCGCTCGCGCGTCATCACGGCCAGCCTCGTCGGCACCACGATCGAGTTCTACGACTTCTACGCGTACGCGACGGCCGCCGTGCTCGTGTTCCCCGCCCTGTTCTTCCCGACGGGCAACGACACGACATCGCTGCTCTCGTCGTTCGCCGTGTTCGGCGCGGCGATGGTGGCGCGCCCGATCGGCGCGGTCGTCTTCGGCCACTTCGGCGACAAGTTCGGCCGCAAGGCGACACTCGTCGCCTCGCTGCTCACGATGGGCATCGCGACGTTCGTGATCGGCCTGCTGCCCACGTTCCAGCAGATCGGCTGGTGGGCGGCGCTCCTGCTGCTGCTCCTCCGTCTCGCGCAGGGCTTCGCGCTCGGCGGCGAGTGGTCCGGTGCCGCGCTGGTCGCGACCGAGAACGCCCCGAAGGGCAAGCGCGCCTGGTACGGCACCTTCCCGCAGCTGGGCGCGCCGCTCGGCTTCATCATCGCGAACTTCCTGTTCCTCGGGATCAACTGGCTGCTGCCCCACGCCGAGAACCCGGCGCTGAAGTCCGAGGCGTTCCTGTCGTGGGGATGGCGCATCCCGTTCCTGTTCTCCGCTGTCATGGTGATCATCGGCCTGTGGGTGCGTCTCAAGCTCGTCGAGTCCGACACCTTCAAGAAGGCCGAGACCAAGGGCGTGATCCGCAAGCTCCCGCTCGCCACGGTGTTCCGTCACCACTGGAAGCACCTGATCCTCGGCACGTTCATCATGCTCGCGACGTACGTGCTCTTCTACCTGATGACCAACTTCACGCTCGCCTACGGCACCAAGGCGGCCTCGCTCGAGACGGCATCCGCAGCCGCCCAGGCCGCCGCCGAAGCCGCAGGCAAGGACTTCGACGCGTCGGCGTTCGCCGCCCAGTTCTATCCCGGACTCGGCTTCGGCTACACCGACTTCGTGCTGATGCAGATCGTCGGCGTGGTCTTCTTCGGCATCTTCACCCTGCTGTCCGGGCCCTTCGCCGACCGGTACGGCCGCCGGAAGGTCCTGCTGGTGGTGACCGGGCTCATCATCGTGTTCGGCCTCACCTTCAACCTGTTCCTGCTGCCCACCGCCGACCCGCGACTGACCACGACACTCGTGCAGGCGTTCCTCGTGATCGGCTTCCTGCTGATGGGCGCGACGTTCGGGCCCATGGGCGCTCTGCTTCCCGAGCTCTTCCCGACGAACGTGCGGTACACGGGGTCGGCGATCTCGTACAACGTGTCGTCGATCCTGGGTGCGGCCGTCGCTCCGCTCATCGCGGTGGCGCTGTGGGAGCTCGGCGACGGCGCTCCGTGGCTCGTCGGGCTGTACCTGTCGGTGATGGGCGTGCTGACCTTCGTGGCGCTGATCCTCTCGCCCGAGACGAAGGACCACGACTACGAGGAGGACCTCGGAGTGTCGTCAGGCGCCGCGCTCTGACCCAGCGGTCGTGCCGCCGGAGAGGAAGCTCTCGATCGCAGCGATCGTCTCGGCGTTGTCGCGATGCAGGATGCCGCGGATGCCGACGCCGGCGGCACCCACGAGCGACTCGGTGTGGTCGTCGATGAACAACACGTCCTCCGGGGCGGCCCCGAGCCGACCGAGCGCGAGGAGGTAGGCCCGCGGATCGGGCTTGTTGACGCCCTGCTCGTGGCTGTAGCAGATCGGGTCGAAGACGGCGGCGAACCCGAAGCGGCGCTCCTCCTCCTCCCGCGCGCCGTCTGCCGAGTTCGACAGGATCGCCGTGCGGGCGCGACCGCGGAGCGACCGCGCATACTCGATCAGCTCGGTGTTCGCCGTGCCGCAGTACGCGTCCCAGAAGTCCGTTCGTATCGCGGTCGCCTGGTCGGCGTCGAGGTCGAGCGCGGCCGCCAGACGCTGCCAGAACACGCCGGCCTGCCCGTCGGTGACATCGATGGGCGGCAGATCGGCGGCGGCGACCCGGGCGTCGAACTCGGCACGATCGAGGCTCGACCGGTCGCGCCAGCGACCCCACCACTGCTCCTGCCAGGTGTCGTCGTCGACGACCTCGAGCACGCCGCCGATGTCGAACAGGATCCACTTCTCGTCGGTCATCCGGACACCCTAGGTCAGGTCGCCGAGAGTCAGTACTCGGCCACGATGGTGCGCGCCGCACCGTCCAGCATCATCGTGCCGCCATGGGGCAGGATCCACTGCGGGCGGGTGTGCCCGAACGGAACGCCGACGCACACGACGGCATCCGGGTTGTAGCGGGCGACCTGATCGAGCACGGCATCCCGTTGCGCCGCGCGGAGCGAGGCCGCCTCCCCGGTCGACGGGTGGAACTCGAAGTCGCTCACCGGCGGGCGCGCGACGACCACCCCCGACACCGCGCCCAGGATGCCCCGTTCCCCGAGCCCCCGCACCCAGCGGGCGACCCACCCGGCGGACGGGCGCTCCTCGCTCGTCTCGAGCAACAGGATCGCGCCGGTCAGCTCGTCGACCGCGGGCAGACGGTCGGCGAGCGCGAGTCCGTCGATCACCTCGAGGCAACCGCCCCAGGTGCGTCCCTCGACGCGCTTCGCCGGACCGGCCCACGCCCACTCCTCGGTCGGGGTTCGGTCGCCGAACTCGGTGAGCGCGCGCGGGTCGTCCCAGCGCCGCCCGACGTCCTCCGACTCCCCCGGCTCGGTGATGGCGAGGGAACCGCCGTCCAGGAGCAGCGCCCGCAGCGAGAGCAGGTGGATCTCGTCGACCCCAGGCCCGGGACCGAGATGCACGGCCGTCGAGCCGCCGTAGTATCCCCGGACGCCGAGACTCCAGAGCCAGTTGAGGATGTTCGTGTTGTCGCTGTATCCGACGAACGGCTTCGGATCGGCCACGGGGAGCGCCGGGTCGAGATGCGGGACCAGGAGGATCTGGTCGTCGCCGCCGATCGTGGCGAGGATCGCGCGGATGCCGGGATCGGCGAAGGCCGCGTTCACATCCGCGGCGCGCGCCTCCGGCGATGCGTCCAGCACGCGGGTCGTCGGATACTCGACAGGGACCAGCCCGGTGAGCTCCTGCAGGCGGCGCATCGCCTGCTCATGCAGCGCGGGCGCGACGGCCGGAGCCGCGAAGGCGGGCGAGAGGATGGCGACGCGGTCGCCGGGGACGAGCTTCGGTGCGGACAGCATCCGTCCAGTCTGTCGCCGCACGCGGCCGGGGTCGCAGAATCACACGCATCCGGTGCGGAAATCGCTGACATATCGCGACGGAAGGGCGGGAGCACGGGAAGCGCGTCAATGAGTGTTGACAACCGATGGAGCGTCAACAATGATTGACACAGGAGGCTCATCATGACCAGACCGACAGCGATCGCCGAAGAAGACGGAGGCGAGCCGCTGGCAGAGCTGCACCGGCTCGCCGGCATCCGCAAGGAGATCTCCCGCGCAGAGGAGGGCCAGGTGCGCCGCGCGCGGAACGCGGGCTACTCCTGGCAGGCGATCGCGAGCGCCCTGGGCGTGAGCAAGCAGGCCGCACACCGGAAGTACGGGCGGCACTGACCCCTGGGCACACAGCCCATCCACAGAATCCGCGCACGCACGAAGTACGTTCTAAGTACCCTTCTCAGATCGAGGTCCCGCATGTCCCGCACGGCGACACCACGCCGCCGCGGACGCGGCGCGCAGCCCGAAGGCCCCCGCGCCACGTTCCGCCAGCTCCTCCCCTTCCTGTTCGAGCACAAGCGCACGCTGATCGTCGTCGCGGTGCTGAGCGTCGTCGGCGCCGCGACCTCGCTCGTGCAGCCGCTCCTCGTCGGGCAGGTCATCGAGGCGGTGCAGTCCGGCGGCACGCTCGGGATCCTGGTCTGGCTCCTCGTCGGCTTCGTGATCGTGTCGTCGATCATCTCCGGCTTCCAGCACTACCTGCTGCAGCGCACCGGCACCGCGGTCGTGTACTCCAGCCGGCGCAAGCTCATCGCGCGCATCCTGCACCTTCCGGTCTCCGAGTTCGACGCCCGGCGCACCGGCGACCTCGTCTCGCGCGTCGGCACCGACACGACTCTGCTCTACGCCGTGCTCACCCAGGGACTGGCGGATGCCGTGGGCAGCGCGGTGCTGTTCCTCGGCGCGCTCATCGCCATGCTGGTGATCGACCCCGTCCTCCTGCTGCTCATCGTCGTCGTGATCGGCATCTCGGTAGTGACCGTGGTGCTGCTCAGCGGACGCATCCGCACGGCCTCGACCGCGCAGCAGGAGAAGGTCGGAGAGCTCGCCTCCGGCGTGGAGCGGGCGATCGGATCGATCCGCACGGTCCGCGCATCGGGAGCGACGGAGCGCGAGACCGCCGCCGTGTCGGAGCTCGCGTCGGACGCCTACGGCATCGGCGTGCGCATCGCGAAGATCTCCTCGCTCGTCGTCCCCGTCTCGGGCATCGCCCTGCAGCTGTCGCTCCTGGTCGTCCTCGGCGTCGGCGGCTTCCGTGTCGCGGCCGGCGTGATCTCGATCGCCTCGCTGATCGCGTTCATCATGTTCCTGTTCCTGCTCGTCATGCCGCTCGCCACGACCTTCGGCGCGATCACCTCGGTGAACCAGGCGCTCGGAGCCCTCGGACGCATCCAGGAGGTCCTCGACCTGCCGACCGAGACCCAGGACGACGAGAAGATCGCGGCCTCCCTTCGACAGGCTCAGGGACCCATGGAGGCTCAGGGGTCCGCCGAGGCTCAGGGACCCATGGAGGCTCAGGGACAGAGCGTCGGCGGATCCGCACCGGCCATCGAGTTCCGCGACGTGCGCTTTCACTACCCCGAGAACGTCGTCGCCGCTCGCCAGGCCGCCGCGAAGGAGGCGCGGAGCCTGCTCGCCGACGCCCACTTCGAACAGGCGGATGCCGAGCCGGCCGCGACGCCGGACCTCGAGGTCCTGCGGGGCGTGTCCTTCGTCGTGCCGCGCGGCGCGCGCGTGGCCCTCGTCGGACCGAGCGGGGCGGGCAAGAGCACGATCCTGTCGCTGGTCGAGCGCTTCTACGACCCGACCGGAGGGTCGATCCGGCTCCATGGCCACGACGCACGCACGTACCCGCGCGATGAACTGCGCGCCCAGTTCGGGTACGTGGAGCAGGATGCTCCCACGCTCGCCGGATCGCTCGCCGAGAACCTGCGCCTCGCGGCCCCCGACGCCTCCGACGCCGACTGCGAGCGCGTGCTGCGCGCGGTCAATCTCGGCGACGTGCTCGAACGCAGTCCGCTCGGGCTCCAGGCCCCCGTGGGCGAGGACGGGGTGATGCTCTCCGGCGGCGAGCGCCAGCGGCTCGCGATCGCCCGTGCACTGCTGACGAATGCGCCGATCCTGCTCCTCGACGAGTCGACGTCGTCGCTCGACGGCGTCAACGAACAGCGGATGCGAGAGGCCATCGACGCCGTCTCGACGGACCGCACGCTCGTGGTGATCGCCCACCGCCTGTCGACCGTGGTCGACAGCGACCTGATCGTCGTGCTCCAGGACGGCGCCGTCGTCGGGCAGGGCACCCACGCCGAGCTGGTGGAGTCCACCCCGCTGTACCGCGACCTCGCGCGTCACCAGCTGCTCGCCTGACCCTTCGACGAGCTCAGGGACCCAGAACCTCGAGCTCAGGGACCCAGAACCTCGAGCTCAGGGACCCAGAACCTCGAGCTCAGGGACCCAGAAACCGAACGGGTGATGACAGACGCGAAGGCGGGACACCGGAGACACACTCAGCCATGGGTTCGTCTCTGACGTCCCGCCTTCGCGGGTTCGACCGGCCGCGCGGGCCGGAAGGGGAGGTGCCGACTCCCCCGAGTCGGCACCGGTCTGGGGCTACGCCTTCGCGAGGCGGTAGCGGAGCGAGGCGAGCTCTGCGCGCAGAGCCGCCGGGACCTTGTCGCCGAAGGTGTCGTAGAACGCCTCGGTGAGGTCAGCCTCGGTCTTCCACGCCTCGGCATCGACGGAGAACAGCTCGTCGAGGTCGGCGGCGGGGATGTCGAGTCCGTCGAGGTTGAGGTCCTCGGGGCGCGGCAGGCGTCCGATCGGGCTGTCGACCGCGGGCACGTCTCCCGCGATGCGGCGGATGATCCAGTCGACGACGCGCGAGTTGTCGCCGAAGCCGGGCCACAGGAACCGGCCGTCGTCGCCGCGACGGAACCAGTTCACCTGGAAGATGCGCGGTGCGCGGTCGAAGCGCAGACCGCGACCGACCTTCAGCCAGTGGCCGAAGTAGTCCGCCATGTTGTAGCCGCAGAACGGCAGCATCGCGAACGGGTCGCGGCGGAGCTCGCCGACCTTGCCCTCGGCCGCGGCGGTGCGCTCGGACGAGATGTTCGACCCGAGGAAGACGCCGTGCGTCCAGTCGGTCGCCTCGACCACGAGCGGCACGTTGCTGGCACGTCGCCCGCCGAAGAGGATGACGTCGAGCGGAACGGCCTGCTCCCAGTCCTCGGAGATCTGCGGGCACTGCGCCGCAGACACGGTGAAGCGCGAGTTCGGGTGCGCCGCCGGCCGATCGGAGTCGGGCGTCCAGTCGTTGCCCTCCCAGTCGATCAGGTTCGCGGGCGCCTGCTCGGTCAGCCCCTCCCACCAGACGTCGCCGTCCGGGCGGAGCGCGACGTTCGTGAAGATCGTGTTGCCCCACAGCGTCTCGACCGCGGTGACGTTGGTCGACTCACCGGTGCCGGGAGCGACGCCGAAGAAGCCCGCCTCGGGGTTGATCGCCCACATGCGGCCGTCCTCGCCGGGACGGATCCAGGCGATGTCGTCGCCGAGAGTCTCGACCTTCCAGCCGGGGATGGTCGGACGCAGCATCGCGAGGTTCGTCTTGCCGCACGCCGAGGGGAACGCCGCGGCGACGTGGTACGCCTTGCCCTGCGGATCGATCACGCGGATGAGGAGCATGTGCTCGGCGAGCCAGCCCTCGTCGCGGGCGATCACCGAGGCGATGCGCAGCGCGAAGCACTTCTTCGCGAGGATCGCGTTGCCGCCGTAGCCGGAGCCGAACGAGTAGACCTCGAGCGTCTCGGGGAAGTGCACGATGTACTTCTCGTCGTTGCACGGCCATTCGACGTCCTGCTCGCCGGGCGCGAGCGGTGCGCCGACGGTGTGCACGGTCTTCACCCAGGGCGCGCCTTCGGCGATCCGGCTCGTCACGGCTTCGCCGACGCGGGTCATGATGCCGATCGAGGCGACCGCGTAGGCGCTGTCGGTGACCTGCACGCCGATGTGGGAGAGCGGTCCGCCGACCGGACCCATCGAGAACGGCACGACGTACATCGTGCGTCCGCGCATCGAGCCCTCGAAGATCTCGTCCATCTTCGCGTGCATCTCGGCGGGGGCTGCCCAGTTGTTCGTCGGGCCGGCATCCTCTTCGCGCTCCGAGGAGATGTACGTGCGTCCCTCGGTGCGGGCGACGTCGCTCGGGTGCGAGCGGGCGAGGTAGGAGCCGGGGCGCCACTCGGGGTTGAGCTTGATCAGCTTGCCCTCGGAGACGAGCCCGCGCAGGAGCCAGTCGTTCTCGGCTCGCGAGCCGTCGACCCAGTGCACGGAGTCGGGCTGGGTGAGCGCGCGGATCTCCTCGACCCAGGCGACCAGCTCGGCCATCGCGGGAGTGTCATACGTCGGTGCGGCACCGAACGTGCGCTCCGCGGCGACGGGTGACGTGCGAGGGGTGATGACTTCGGCCATGGCCATGACTGCTCCTTCGAAGTGTGGGGCGTTGCATCCATCTTCTTCCGACTCGGGAGGTATTTTCGGACGAAACAGACGATAAGAATTAGAATTCTTTCGCTAGACTCAAGGAATGGCGTCCTCCGGCATCCATCTCACGACCCTCGGTCACCGCATCCGTCACCACCGACTCGAGAACGGGTTCACGCTCGACGAGCTCGGCGCGCTCGTCGGCGTCGCAGGCTCCCAGCTGAGCCTCATCGAGAACGGCAAACGCGAACCGAAGCTGTCGCTGCTCCAGGCGATCGCGCAGGCGACCAGCACCCAGGTGACCGACCTCATCTCCGGTGAGCCGCCGAACCGCCGCGCGGCACTCGAGATCGAGCTCGAGCGCGCACAGGAGAGCCCGGTGTTCCGCCAGCTCGGCGTCGCGCCGATCCGCGTCACCAAGGGCACCAGCGACGAGACGATCGAATCGATCCTCGGGCTGCACCGCGAGCTGCAGCGCCGCGAGCGCGAGGCCATCGCGACGCCCGAGGAGGCGCGCCGCGGCAACACCGAGCTGCGACTGCGGATGCGCGCGCAGAACAACTACCTCCCCGACATCGAGAAGCTGGCCGAGAAGCAGCTGAAGTCGGCAGGGCACGTGCAGGGTGCACTGACGCACCGCACCGTGAGCATCATGGCGGAGAAGCTCGGCTTCGAGCTGATCTACGTGAACGATCTCCCCCATTCCACCCGCTCCGTCACCGACCTCGAGAACGGGCGCATCTACCTTCCGCCGGCGTCGATCCCGGGCGGCCACGGACTGCGCTCGATGGCGCTGCAGGCCATGGCGCACCGGCTGCTCGGCCACACGCCGCCGACCGACTACGCGGACTTCCTGCAGCAGCGCCTCGAGATCAACTACTTCGCCGCGTGCTGCCTCATGCCCGAGACCGCGTCGGTCGCCTTCCTCCAGCAGGCCAAGAAGGACCGCAACCTCGCGGTCGAGGACTTCCGCGACGCGTTCGGCGTGACGCACGAGGCCGCGGGGATGCGCATGACGAACCTCGTCACGCAGCACCTCGGGATGCCGCTGCACTTCCTGCGCGTGGATGCGACCGGAGCGATCACGCGCGTCTACGAGAACGACGACCTGCCGCTGCCGATGGACGTCACAGGCGCGGTCGAGGGCCAGCGCGTCTGCCGGAAGTTCCAGGCGCGGGCGGCGTTCACGCAGCAGAACCGCACGACCGAGCACCACCAGTACACCGACACCCCGTCCGGCACGTTCTGGTGCTCGACGCAGACGGGTTCGTCGAGCGACGGGGAGTTCTCCATCACCGTCGGCGTCCCCTTCGACGATGCGCGCTGGTGGCGCGGCCGTGAGAGCGTCGACCGCGCCGTGTCGACCTGCCCGGACGAAGCCTGCTGCCGCCGTCCTTCCAACGACCTCGCGGAGCGCTGGAACGGGAAGGCCTGGCCGAGCGCGCGCGTGCACACGCACATGTTCTCGCCGCTCCCCCGTGGCGCTTTCCCCGGCGTGGACGACAACGAGGTGTACAACTTCCTCGGGCGGCACGCCAGCGAGTGACGCGCCTCAGGGCGAGGTGATTAAGATATATTCAATTCAGTCATTCACCTTCACGAGGGAGCCCTGTGACCGACTCGACCATTGCTGAGACCCCCGCCGAGACCTTCACCTCGCGCCGCCACCAGCTGTCGACGGGCGGCCGCTCGCTCGAGTACACCGCGGGAGCAGGAACCCTCATCGTCCGAGACGATGACCACCGCCCCCTCGCGAGCGTCTTCTACACCTCGTACGTCGCCGACCGCGAGGAGGGAGCACCGGCGCGCCCGATCACCTTCCTGTTCAACGGCGGCCCCGGCTCCGCCAGCCTCTGGTTGAACATCGGCGGGTTCGGGCCGAAGCGCACTCCCACCCGCACGCCGCACGCGACCCCGCCTGCGCCCTATGCCACCGACGAGAACCCCTACACGCTGCTCACCGAATCCGACCTGGTGTTCATCGATGCCCCGGGCACGGGTTACTCCCGGCTCCTCGGCGACGCGACAGCGGCGCAGCTGTGGGGTGTGGACCAGGACGTGGACGCCTACGCCAAGGCGATCACGCGGTGGCTCACTCGCACGAACAGTTGGAACGCCCCTCGTTTCCTTTTCGGCGAGTCGTACGGTACGACGCGCGCGGCTGCGCTCGTGCATCGGTTGCAGAACCAGGGTCTGGACTTCAACGGCGTCATCCTGCTGTCGACCGTCCTGAACTGGGGGGAGAGCAACCTCGGCGGGCCTCGCGAGTACATCAATCTGCTGCCGTCCTACGCGGCCACTGCGTGGTATCACGGCAGGGCACGGACGACGCACCAGGCACTCGAGCCCTTCCTCGCCGAAGCACGTGCGTTCGCGCAGGGACCGTTCGCGGAGGCGCTGCTGCGCGGCGACCTCCTCCCCTCCGAGACCGAGACAGCCGTGGCAGAGCAGATGAGCGCCCTCGTCGGCCTCGACGCCGGAATGCTCACGAAGAACCACTTCCGAATCGGCATGGAGCAGTACCGCTACGCGCTGCTCGCCGACGAGGGCCGCGTGATCGGTCGCTTCGACACCCGATTCACGGCGGAGCACCAATACGTCCGGGGCAACGGATCGCATGATCCGGCGACGGATGACGCCGCGACCGCCGGCGTGAACAGCGCGCACCTGTCGACCTATCGTGCGCACCTCGTCGATGACATCGGCTACACCAGCGACCTGCACTACCGACACCTGTACAACATGCCCATCTCGCGAGCCTGGGACTGGAGGCACAAGGCTCCGGGTGTCGACGCCCCGCAGCTCGTCCCCGACGTGTCCCTCGATCTCTCCGCCGCCGTGCGCCGCAATCCGAATCTGAAGGTCTACGTGATGGGCGGCTACTACGATCTGGCGACCCCGTTCTTCGGACCGGAACTCGACGTCGCGCACCTGTACCTCGCACCGACGCTGCGCGAGAACATCCGCTTCACGTTCTACGAATCCGGTCACATGACCTTCGTCGACGAGCGGGCCGTCGAGCAGATGAAGCGCGACCTCGACTCGTTCTACCACGACGCGACCGCGCACTGAGGTGGGCGCCGACGACCGCGCCCCCGGACGCATCGGATCTCTGGAGTACACGGCTCGACGCGAGGAGCTCCCGCTGCGGAGATCGACCGGAGGCGCGCTCGGCACCCTCTCCGCTTTCAGCTACACGGTGGAGGCGGCGCGGGATCGCCCCGTGCTGTTCCTCACCAACGGCGGGCCCGGGGTCTCGTCTGTCTACCTGCATCTCAGCGGAATCGGTCCGTGGCGCGCGAGGATCCCTCGCGACCCGGCGTGCGACGGCGCGCCCCCGTACGGGATCGAGGAGAGCCCTTCCACCGTTCTCGACGTCGCCGATCTCGTCTTCCTCGACGCCCCCGGAACCGGCTTCGGCAGGATCGACGACGACGCGGATGCCGCAGCGTTCCGCTCCGTCGAGGGCGATGCCGATGTCATCGCGGTCGCCATCGCCGAGTGGGTGAACCGACACGGCCGGTGGGACTCCCCCAAGTACTTCCTGGGCGAGAGCTACGGAACGCAGCGCGCCGCATTCCTCGCGACCTCGGCGCACGGCATGGACACCGCCCCGCTCACCGGCATCGCGCTGCTCGGTCAGGCCGTCAACATCCAGGAGACGCTCGACCGCCCCGGCAACATCGTCGGAGCCCTCGCGAATCTGCCCTACAAAGCCGCCACCGCGTGGTTCCACGGCAAGGGGTCCCGCGAACACGCCACCGTCGAGGCCTCGATCACTGCGGCGCTGGAGTTCGCCGGCGCGGATCTCGCCCTTGCGATGCTGAAGGGGAACGCGATCGAGAAGGACGAGCTCGCAGCGACCGCAGCGCAGCTCTCGGCGATGATCGGCATCCCTGCGCAGGAGCTGATCGACTCGCGACTGTGGATCAGCAAGCAGGACTTCCGGGCGCGGCTTCTGAGCGGTCGGACCCTTGGAGTCACCGACAGCCGATACCAGGCGGCGACCGCGGACCGCTCCGTCGGCGAGCTCGCGATCGATCCCTCGGACGTCGCCCTGACGCCGCGCTACACCTCCGGGATCGCTCGACTGCTGACCGAGGTCTTCCGCGCAGCCGTAGACGAACCGTACCGGATCGTCGACCCCTCAGCGGGGGCGGACTGGGAATGGGAGGACGAGGGAGCGGCGATGTTCATCGCGATGGGACGCCCGTCGCCGTTCCACACCTATCCCTACCCCGCCCGGCTCTCCCGGTGGATGAAGCAGATGCCGCAGGCGCGCCTGTTCATCGGAACGGGGATCTACGACTCCCTCACCACCGTCGGCGCCGCCGATCATCTCCTGCGCCACTGGGATCTGCCGACGGAGCGCACCGAGTCCCACTGGTACCCCGCAGGACACATGATGTACAGCGACCCGGAGGCGTCGATCCGTCTGAACGCCGATCTGCGAGCCTTCCTGGGCGGGCTCAGCCGCTGAGGCTGTCCAGAGCGAAGCCGGCGAGGGCGGCTGCCTGGTCGGCCAGCACGGCGTCGTCGAACTCGACATGCGGCGAGTGGTTGGGCGCCGCGGTCTCGAGGTCGAGTCCGGCCGGAGTCGCGCGCAGGAACAGGAATGCTCCCGGGATGCGTTCGAGGACATACGAGAAGTCCTCCGAGCCCATCACAGGATTCGGCGTCTCGCGCACCCGCTCCTCGCCGAACAGCGCGATCAGGCTCGCGCGGGCATCTTCCACCGCGGCCTCGTCGTTGACCGTCGGAGGGCACAGCACGACGGTGTCGATCGCGGCCGTGCAGCCGTGCGCCGCCGCGATCTCCTGGACCAGCAGAGGAAGCTCGGTCTGCACGCGCGCACTGCTCTCGTGCGAGAGCACACGGACCGATGCGACGAGGGTCGCGGTGTCGGAGATGATGTTGCGGGCCGGTCCCCCCGCCTGAAGCTGGGTGACGCTGAGCACGACGGGGTCGAACACGTCGAAGCGGCGCGTCACGAACGCCTGCAGGGCCGTGACGAGCTCGGCGATCACCGGCACAGGGTCGCGGGTGAGGTGCGGAGCCGAGGCATGGCCGCCCTGGCCCGTGATCGTGACCTCGACCTCGATCGCCCCGGCCATCAGCGCGCCGACGCGCGTCGAGAAGATCCCGTACTCCCCCGGCACCACGTGGATCCCGAAGGCGGCGACGGGGATCGAACCCGTGAGCTCCAGCAGCCCCTCATCGATCATCCGCTTCGCCCCGTCCCCGATCTCCTCGCCGGGTTGGAACATCAGCAGGACGTCGCCGTGCAGCTCCTCGCGTCGCGCGGCCAGGAGGTGAGCGGCTCCGACGAGTCCCGCGACGTGCAGGTCGTGCCCGCACGCGTGCATCCGCTCACCGGTCGCGGCGAAGTCGAGACCGGTCTCCTCTGCGAGGGGAAGCGCATCCATGTCGGCGCGCAGCAGCACCGTCGGCCCCGGGTGCGCACCGCGGACGACCGCCGCGACCGAGCTCAGCCCCGTACCGCATCGGGTCTCGAGATCCCAGGGCGCGAGCGCGTCGAGCACGCGCTGCTGGGTGCGCGGAAGCGCGAGACCGAGCTCGGGATCCGCATGGATGGCACGGCGGAGGGCCACGAGCTCCGGGAGCAGGCCGCGAGCGTCGTCGAGCAGGGTCATTCAGGATCCGATCGAGTGGAGGAGGCTGTCGGTGCCGGCGTTCTGGATACGGGGTATCGCCGCGACCAGAGCCTGGGTGTAGGGGTGCACCGGATGCGACACGATCGCATCCGCATCGCCGTACTCGACGATCTCGCCGCTGCGCATGACGGCTGTCGTGTCGGCGATGTAGCGGACGGCCGCCAGGTTGTGCGTGATGAAGAGCACGGATAGCTCCAGCTCTCGCTGCAGCTCGCGCATCAGATTCAGCACGGCCCCCTGCACGGAGGCGTCGAGCGCCGAGGTGATCTCGTCGGCGATGATGAGCCGCGGCTTGACCGCGAGGCAGCGCGCGATCGCGACGCGCTGGCGCATTCCGCCGGAAAGGCTCGACGGGTGCAGGTCGGAGACGCCCGGCTTCAGACGGACGAGCTCGAGCAGCTCCTTCACACCGGCGGCACGCGCGCGGGCGCTCCCGGACCCGTGGGTCGCCAGCGCCTCATCGAGGGTCTCCCCCACCGACATCCGCGGGTTCAGCGACGAGTACGGATCCTGGAAGATCATCTGCACGTCTCGGGCGTGCGCCCGCCGGTCGCGTCGCCCCAGCGCCAGATCCTTTCCGTCGAGCAGGATGCGTCCGGAGGTGGCTTTCTGCAGACCCGCCACCGTGCGCGCGACGGTGGACTTGCCCGAGCCGGATTCCCCCACGAGGCCGACGGTCGTTCCGTGCGGGACGGTGAGCGACACGTCGTCCACCGCGTTCACGGCGTGGTGTCCGCGGCCGAATGTGACCACCAGGTTCTCGATGACGAGATCGGCCATCATGCACCCGCCTTCAAGTAGGTGTCGTCGCGAGCGCCCACGTTCTGCGGATGCCAGCACGCGACGCGCCCGGATCCGTGAGCGACGAGCTGCGGAGTGTCGGTGCGGCAGGTCTCGGTCGCGAATGCGCAGCGAGGCGCGAAGGCGCAGCCCACGACGGGGAGTGACAGGTCCGGCGGCTCGCCGGGGATGGTCGCGAGCGGGGCCGTGCGATCGGTGTCGAGATCGGGCAGCGATTCCGCCAGCGCCCTGGTGTACGGGTGGGCGAGCCGTTCGGGTTCGGCGAGATGCCGCACGTCGACATCCTCGACGATCCGACCGCCGTACATGACCAGGATCCGCTGGCAGAGCTCGGCGAGCACCGCGATGTCGTGCGACACCACGATCGCCGCGGCCCCGGTTTCCTCGCACTCCTGCCGGAGGAGGGCGAGCACGCGCTGCTGCACCGTGACGTCGAGGGCGGTCGTCGGCTCGTCGGCGATGATCAGACGCGGCTTGCCGATCTGCGACATCGCGATCAGGGCGCGCTGGCGCATGCCGCCGGAGAACTCGTGCGGGAACTGCTTGGCGCGGCGTGCGGGATCCGTGATCGACACCGCAGCGAGAGCGTCGACGGCGGCCGCGTCGGCCTCTCTCCTCGTCGCGTTCCGATGGACGCGCGGCACTTCGGCGAGCTGGGTGCCGACACGCAGCGCGGGATTGAGAGCAGTCAGCGAGTCCTGGAACACCACGCCGACGCGGGTGCCGAGCTTCCTCGCCGCGCGTTCGCCCGACAATCCGGCCAGCTCCTCGCCTGCGAACCGCAGGTGCCGAGCGCTCACAGCGGCGCCTGCGGGTGCGAGCTGCGCGATCGCCATCATCGTGACGCTCTTCCCACTGCCCGATTCGCCGACGACGCCGACGATCTCTCCGGGCGCTATACGGAAGGACACGTCCTGCACCGGCCGCACCCATCCGTGTTCGCCCGGGAAGGAGACGCTCAGTCCGGAGACCTCGAGGAGCGATTCGACGGCATCCTCCCCGTCATCCGACACTGCCGCGGCGTCGACGCGCTCCGGCTCGCCGAGTTCGCGCGCCGACAGCGTGCGCGCTCGCCCGCGCCCGCGCATGTGGGAGGCGAGGGCCTCGCCGAACATGCCGAAGACGATGCCGGCGAGCACGACCATGACGCCGGGGCCCACCACCGCGGAGGGCTGACTGTAGACCTGCTCGAAACCCTCACTGAGCAGGCGCCCCCAGTCGTACTCCGGCGGCTGGACGCCGACACCGAGGAAGCTGAGGCTCGACAGGGCGAGCAGCCCGCCGCCGATGGAGATCGTCACGTTCACGATCACCGGCTCGGCGATGTTGGGCAGGATGTAGCGGGTGAACTGACGGGTCTTGGAGACACCGAGCAGTCGCGCCGCCGCGAGATACTCCGAACCGCCGACACGCGAAGACAGCGTCTGCGCGAGACGGGCGAACGACGGTGTCATGGTCAGGGCCAGCGCGATCACGGCCGTCGTGGAGCCGGTGCCGAGCAGGATGACGGTGAGCATCGCGACGAGCAGCACCGGGAAGGCGAGCCAGGTGTTGATGACGGACCCGAACATCCGCTGCACCCGGGGCCCCGAGACGACGGGCAGAGCGCCGAGGATCAGACCGGCCACGGCGCCGAGGGCCGTCGCCGTCAAGGCCATCACGAGCGAGAGACGGGTCGCGACCAGGGTGCGCAGAAGCAGATCCCGCCCCAGCGCGTCGGTTCCGAGCGGATGCTCCGCGCTCGGCGGCTGCAGCAGATCCGCCGGTGAGGGTGTCTCGGCCTGCGTCCCCCACAGAAGGGGGGCGACGACGGCCAGCACGGCCAGGACCGTGATGACGGTTAGGGAGATCAGCGCCATGGGCGACTGGAGGAGCCAGGAACGTCGCCGGCGAGCGGAGGTCATGCGGTCTCCAGAATGGTCGTTCGGCGGTCGAGGACGGCGAGGACGATGTCCACCAGCAGGTTCACGACGAGGATGATCGCCGCGTACACGATCGCGAGTCCCTGCACGATGCCGTAGTCCTTTGTGATGATCGCCTGTACGAAGGCGCTTCCCATTCCGGGCCAGTTGAAGACCCGCTCGACCAGGACGCTGCCGGCGATCATCGTCGCGAGCAGTGCACCGCCGAGCGTCAAGGTCGCGGTGAGCATGTTCGGAAGAGCGTGGCGGAAGTAGATCATCGCGGCGGGCAGGCGCTTGGACCGTGCTGTGCGGATGTAGTCGTCGCTGAGGACGTTCAGTGCCTCGACACGCGCGATGCGGGAGAGCGATGCGGACGCCCCGAGCGCGAGAGCGAGCACCGGAAGGATGTAGGACTGAGGGCCGCTGATCCCCGCCACGGGCAGGAGCGGGATCGTGATCGCGAAGAGCAGGAGCAGGGCCACGCCGATGAGGTACTCGGGCACGGCCGCGAAGAACCCGGTGACCGAGGTGAACACCACCTCGACCGGGCGACGTCGGTTGCCCGCGGTGAGGATCGCGATCGCCAGTCCGAGCGGAATGGCGATGAGCAGGATCACCACGAACGCGATGCCGGCGAGCTGCACCGTCGCCGGAAGCCGGAACTCGACCAGCTCGTTCACGGATCGTCCGGTGATGAGCGAGACGCCGAGGTCGCCACGGAGGACGATGCCCGTCAGGTAGTCCCAGAACTGCACGACGAGCGGGTCATCGAGCCCCAGCTGCGACCGGCGCTCGGCGACGACGGACGCCGGAGCGGTGGGGCCGAGCGCGGCGCGCACGGGGTCTCCTCCGGCGGCGCGGAGCACGACGAATGCCGCCGTCACGATCACCAGCATCGCGGTGATCATGCGCCCGATTCGGCGGAGGAGGAAGGGGACCCAGCGCCCGCCGCCGCGGCGACCACCCCGAGGGGTGGTCACCACGACGGTCTTCGGCCGCGTCACGATCTGCGACGTCATACGGTCACTCTGTCACGCGGATCGTGGTCGGAGCGAGGATGCTCTTCGACATGCCGAACTCCACGCCGACGCCGTAGAAGGTCGACGTCGAGGAGTACACCGGCAGCACCTGCAGGTTGCTGAAGAGCGAGTCCTGCGCGGCCTGCCAGGCATCGCACGAGTCCGCACCGGCGAGCGCCTGCGCCTCGCCCACCAGGTCGAAGTACTCCTGGTTGGCGTTGTAGGTCCAGTTGCCGCCGTTCGGCGGGAACTCTCCCCCGAGGATGCCGGCCCAGTCGCTCGGCAGGCTCGTGAAGATCGGGGCCCACACGATGTCCCAGTCGCCACCCGAGAAGATCACGTCGGTGTATGCGGCCGAGGGCGTCGGCGTCGCCTCGACGCCGATCTTCGCGAACTCGGTCTGCAGGAGCTCGATCGCGGCGGTCACTCCCTGGCTCTCCGACGCCGGGTAGAGCATCAGGATCGACAGCGGCTTGCCGTCCTTGGAGCGGATGCCGTCGGCCCCCTCCACCCATCCGGCGGCGTCCAGCGCCGCAGCAGCCGCCTCGACGTCGTAGGACGGGATGGCGGAGGAGCTGTCCATCGTCGTGCAGGCGGCGCCGAACTCCGACACCAGGGTCGTGATCTGCTCGCCGCGCCCCGCCGAGGCGACGGGTCCGACGGCTTCACGGTCGACGGCCTGAGCGAGGGCTTCACGGACCGCGAGATCGTGACCGACGCGGCCCTCCGCCTGGTTGAAGAAGATCAGCCCCGGCCGCAGCGGAACCTCGAGCTCGCTCGCGAACTCGGTGCCGTCGAGCCGGTCGCGTTCGCTGCCGCCGACCTCGGCGATGTTGGCCTCGCCCGTCTGCAGCAGGTTCGCCGCAGTCGAGTCGCTCTCGATGATCGAGACCTCGACCGTGCCGGGAAGACCCGCGGTCTTGCTGGTCGTGTCGTCAGGGCCCCAGGCGTAGTCGTCACGCAGCGTGAACGTGTACGACTGACCGGGTGACGAGGACTCCAGCGCGTAGGCGCCTGTTCCGTGGAACTCCGTGTCGAGGACTCCCGGATCCGACAGTCCTGTCGCGCAGACGATGGGCAGCGCGCCGATCGTCTCGGCGAGGAAGCTCTGCGCGTTCTCGCTCGTGAACGTGACCGTGCGGGCGTCGTCGTCCGCCTCGATCGTCAGCCCTTCGGCCGGGAAGTAGACCCCCTTGTAGGGAGAGCCGGTCTCATCCGCGGCGGCGTACTCGAAGGTCGCCTTGACGTCGCTCGCCGTGAGAGGCTCGCCGTCGACGCAGAGGACGCCGTCCTTGAGCGTGAACTGCACGGTCGTGGTGGTGGCCTCCCACGATTCGGCCAGGAGCCCCTGCGGCTCTGCACCGGTCGGGTAGAACAGCAGCGACTCATAGCCGAATGTGGAGACGGACTCACTCGCGTTCGTCGCATTCGTGATGGGATTGAGCGTTCCAGGGTCAGACTGCACGGCGATCCTGATCGTCTGCGCTTCTCCTCCCCCGGGCTCCGCCGTTCCGGCGCAGCCGGACAGGGCAAGGGCCGTCACGCCGACGGCGGCCGCGGCGACAATGCTGCGTCTCATGGTGTCCTCTCTCACGGGTTCCGCACGGTGCGGTTCAACCCAATTGAATGTTATGAATTGCTCTTTATGGACTCGTGTCGACGGTGTTTCGGGCATGTAACCGATCACGAGTGGTCGTCGATGAGGGCAGCGGCGCCCATCACCGACTTGAGCTCGAGGAACTCCTCGAACCCGTGCACGCCGCATTCCCGGCCGATCCCCGACTGCTTGTACCCCCCGAAGGGTGCACCCACGTCGAGGCCCGCGCCGTTGATTCCGACGGTGCCCGTGCGCATGCGCAGAGCGACATCGAAGGCGCGTCGAGGATCACTCGACCAGACGCCGCCCGACAGCCCGTACACACTGTCGTTGGCCAGGTCGACAGCCTCATCGACCGTGGCATAGGGAGTGATCGTGAGCACCGGGCCGAAGACCTCCTCGTGGAAGATCCGCATCTCCGGTGTCACGTCGGTGAAGATCGTGGGCTGCACGTAGGCTCCGCCTGCCGTCGGTTCGACGATATCGAGGCCGCCGGCGAGCAGGCGCGCACCCTGGTCGATCGCGGTCTCGATGTGCGCACGCACACGGTCGCGCTGCAGCCCCGATGCGACAGGTCCGGTCGCCGTGGACTCGTCCGCCGGATCGCCCGGCGCCCATCCCGCGGTCGCCCGCACAGCGGCGTCCTGCCAGGCGTCGAGCAGCGACGCGGGCACGAGCACCCGCGTCTGAGCCGCACAGGTCTGGCCCGCGTTCGCGAAGCACGACGCCAGCACGGAGTCGACCGACTCCTCGATGGGCGCGTCCTCGAGGACGATCGCCGCGGACTTGCCTCCCAGTTCGAGTGCGACCTTCTTGATGGTCGCGGCTGCCGCGCGGGCGACGCCCTCACCCACCGAGCGCGAGCCGGTGAACGTGACCATGTCGACGGCGGGGTGCGTCACGAGCGCCGATCCCACGCCGGCGCCGTCCCCGTGGACGATGTTGACCACTCCGGCGGGGAGGTCGATCTCGCGGAGGATGTCGCCGACGAGCGCCGCGTTGAGGGGTGCCACCTCGCTGGGCTTGAGCACCACGGTGCAACCGGCGAGGATCGCCGCGCCCACCTTGAGCATGATCTGATGGAGCGGGAAGTTCCACGGCGTGATCGCCGCCACGACCCCGACGGGCTCGGCGATCACGAGGGAGTTCGACACCGACTCCCTCGCCACATGGGAGCGCGCGGCATCCACGAGACGGGCCAGGTCGGCGATCGCGACCCCGACCTGCGCGGCGCGGGAGAACGCGATGGGCGAGCCCATCTCCGCACTCAATGTCGCAGCGAGTCGCTCCCGGTGGCGCGCCAACCCCTCGGCGAGCGCCTCGACGTGAGCGATCCGCTGCGACATCGGCCTGGTGGACCAGGCGTCGAACGCGGCGACGGCAGCGGCCACCGCACGATCGACGTCTTCCGAGTCACCGGCGACGACGGCGCCGACGATGCTCCCGTTCGCCGGATTGACGACATCGATCGACCGGCGTCCTTCGGCATCCTCTCTGATGCCCGCGATGTCGTGACCGATGATCATGTCAGACCCCTGCCCGCTGGATCAGGTGCGATCCGGTGGCGAGCGGCGCGGGCCGCGGCACCCCTTCGTGGATCAGGTGCCAGGGTGAGGGGAACTCACCCACCGGGACGTTGATGAGGATGGGCTCGTTCGCGGGGACCGCGTCCGCGAGGACGCCCGCGAGCTCCTGCGGCGTGAACGCCTGGGCGGAGCGGATGCCGAACGCGTCCGCGAGCACGCCGTAGTCGGGGTTCGTGAGGTCGCTGGCGAAGTAGCGCGCCCCGTACCGGTTCTTCTGGATCCTTCGCACGTTGCCGTAGAAGCCGTCGTGGAAGACGATCGCCACCAGTCCCAGCCCGTAGCGCTTGGCCGTGGACAGCTCCTGCAGCGTCCAGGAGAAGCCGCCGTCGCCGTTCACCGAGACCACGGCGCGCGCGGGATCGGCGGCCTTGACGCCGAGCGCGGTCGCGAAGCCGTAACCCAGCGTCCCCTGATACCCGGGCCCGATGTAGGTTCGCGGCTGGTATGCGGGGTAGCACGCGCTGGCGGCATAGCCGACCTGCGTGAACTCGCTCACGAACACGCCGTCGTCCGGCAGCGCGGCACGGATCGTCGAGAGGTACTCGCGCTGCGGCGCGATGTCGTCGAACTGCGCGGCGAGCCACGAACGCACACGGACGAACTCGCCCTCACGGGAATCGCGGGTCGAGCTGCCGATCTCGGCGGCGAGCGCGGAGAGCGCCAGGCGGGCGTCGGCGTGCAGACGGTGCACGGCCTCGCGCGGGTCGCCGAGGTCGGCTTCCTCGGCGTTGATCAGGATGACCGGGGCCCCGTGGGTGTCGACCTGCGTGCCGAAGGTGGACACGAAGCGCGTGCCCACCGCGAGGACGAGGTCGGCATCCTCTCGGAAAGCGCGGAGCGCGAGAGCATCGAAGGCGAGGCGATGGCGGGCATCGATCGCTCCGCGACCGTTGTCCGTCATGAGGACCGGCGCTTCCAGGGCCTCTGCGAGCGCCTGGAGCGCGACGGAGGCATTCGCGGCGAGCACTCCGCCGCCCACCACGATCATGGGACGCTCGGCGGCGGCGAGCAGCGCGGCCGCCGAGCGGATCTGCTGCTCGTCCGGCACGAGCGGCGCGGCCGAGACGAGCTCGGCTGCGGCGACCCGCGACGTCGCCGCCAGCACGTCCGGCGGCACCTCGATGGCGACCGGGCGGGGCCGCCCGCTGCGCAGCTGCACGAAGGCCTCGCGGACCAGTCCGGGGATCTCATCCGCGGAACGCGCCGTGCCCGTCCACTTCGTGAGGCGCTCGAGGATGCCGGTCTGGTCCGGCAGTTCGTGGAGAGCGCCGAGTCCGCGTCCGATCGCCTTCGAGTCGATCTGACCAGCGATCAGGAGCATGGGCGAGTTCGCGGAGTACCCCGTCGCCACGCCCGAGAGCGCGTTGAGGACGCCGGGGCCGGGAACGACCATCGCGACACCCACGTCTCCGGTGCTGCGCGCATATCCGTCGGCCATGTACGTGGTGGCCTGCTCGTTGCGTGCACAGATGAAGTCGACCTGATCGGTGCGGGACTGGAGAGCGTCTGCGGCGGCATCGAGCTGGACGCCCGGAATGCCGAAGATCGTCGAGACGCCCTGGTTGATCAGGGAGTCGGCGAGCAGATCGCCACCGGTGGGGTCGGTCATCGGGTTCCTCTCGTGAGCAGCATTGCGTGATTGACTGTATTAGATACATTCAATTACTGCAAATAGGAGATTCGCCTCGTGTCACGCCCCCGCGGCATCGAGGCGTCCCTAGGATGTGAATGATCCGCTCCGCACGCCGCCCCGAACCGAAGGACCACCGTGGCCACCACCCAGGAAGACGCACGTACGTTCCAGCGTGTCGCGCCGGCGCAGTCCGTAGCCGACCGGGTCGTCACCGAGGTCGAGGCGATGATCAAGGCGGAGGACCTCGCGCCCGGTCACCGGATCGGCACCAGGCAGGAGCTGTGCGAGCAGTTCGGAGTCGCGCCGGCCACGCTCGGCGAAGCGCTCCGCGTGCTGCGCGCCCGCGGTTCGGTCGACCTGCGCCCCGGACCCGGCGGCGGCATCTTCGTCGCAGACCAGTCCCCGCTCATCCGCCTCGCACACAGCGTGCTGCGACTGCGGCAGACCGGCGCCCCCGTGCACGACGTCGTCAAGGTGCTCGACGCGCTCGACGAAGCCGTCATGGGCGACGCGGTGGCGCATCGCACCGACGACGACATCGCGGATCTCGACGCCCTCATGGCCGAGATCGCCGATCATTGGCACGACCCCGTCGAGGGCCTGCACGGGAACTGGCGCCTGCACCGTCGCATCGCGGAGATCTCTCCCAACGCCGTGCTGCGGACGTTCTACCTCAACCTCGTCGACTACATCGAGGGCGAGACGAGCGGGAGCGTGGACGACAGCGACCTGTCGGTCCCGGGCTTCCGACCCGACACCGACGAGCGCCTGCACATCCACACCGCGCTGATCGAGGCCATACGCTCCGGCGATGTCGAGGCCGGCCGCAAGGCCGTCCTCGACCACCGCACGCTCGGACGCTGAGACGTCGTCACCCGCTGCGTGCACCCACGTGGCGCAGCGCGAGTGCGGCGAGAGCCGCCGCCTGATCACCGAGCACGCCGTCGTCGAACACCGCACGAGGCGAGTGATTCATCGGGATGTCCCCGCCGACCATCTCCGGTGGAGTGGCGCACAGGAAGACGAAGGCACCAGGAACCTCGCGCAGCACGTAGGAGAAGTCCTCCGAGGCCATCCACGGGGCCGACAGCTCCTCGACGCGCGACGGTCCGAAGAGATCGCGGAGCACGGTGATCGCGTCGGTCGTCTCGGGCGCGGTGTTGACCGTGACCGGATAGCCGACGATCACCTCGACGTCCGCCGTGCACCCGTGCGCCGCCGCCAGACGCTCGACGAGAGGCGGGAGCTCGGTCCGTGCCTGAGCGATCGACGCCTCGGACAGCGTGCGCAGGGTCGCCGAGAACCCTGCCTCCTCCGGGATGACGTTGACGATCTCTCCCGCGTGGAGCTTCGTCACCGAGAGCACGACGGGATCGAAGACGGAGACGCGCCGCGTCGTCCACGCCTGCAGCGCCAGGATCATCTCGGCGACCACGGGAACGGGATCGACGGCCTGATGAGGACGCGATCCATGTCCTCCGCGCCCGTGGACCCGGACTCTCAGGGTGTTCGCCCCGGCCATGATCGTTCCCTCCTTGAGCTGGAAGGTGCCGCGCGATCCCGGACCGACGTGGATGCCGTAGGCCGCCTCGACGCGGACGCCCGCGGCATCGAGCACACCGTCTCTGATCATCAGCGGCGCTCCGCCCCCGGCCTCCTCCCCCGGCTGGAACATGAAGACGACAGACCCCGCGATGCGCTCCCGGCGCGCGGCGAGGAGCCGCGCGGCGCCGACGAGGCCCGCCACGTGAAGATCGTGACCGCACGCGTGCATCGCCCCGTTGACCGCGGCGTACTCGAGCCCTGTCTCCTCGACGATCGCCAGCGCATCCATGTCGCCACGCAGCAGCACGGACGGTCCGCCCACCGCTCCCCGCAGCACCGCCGTGACCGAGCTGAGGTCCTCCCCGGTCGTGATCTCGAGGTCGAGGCCGGCCAGCGCATCGAGCACCGCCGCCTGCGTGTGCGGGAGGTCGAACCCGACCTCGGGTGAGCGATGCAGGCGCCGTCGCAGCGCCACCAGCTCGGGCTGCAACCGGGCGGCGTCCTCGCGCAGCGTCATCCGCGCGCCTCCGGTGCGGTGTAGACGGTCCGACCCTCGATCAGCACCTCTCGCACGGTCGACGCGACCTCGAGGGGATCTCCTGTCCAGAGGACCACGTCTCCGTCTCGACCCGGCTCCAGCGCCCCCACTCTGTCGCCGATGCCGGCGATGTCGGCCGCGACGGAGGTCATCGCCGCCACCGCTGTGTCGCGCGGCAGGCCGGCACGCGCCGCGACAGCGGCCTGGAGGGCGAGGAGACCGATCGGAACGACGGGATGATCCGTCGTCAGCGCGACGCGCACGCCGGCGGCGGCGAGCTTCGCGAGGTTCGCCGGATCGGCCTCGCGGACCTCGACCTTGGACCGGCTGGAGAGCACGGGCCCGAAGATGACGGGGACGTCGCGCTCGGCGAGCACATCCGCGAGCTTGTGCGCCTCGGTGCCGTGGTTGATCACCAGGCGCAGGCCGAACTCCTCGGCGATCCGGAGCGCGGTGGCGATGTCGTCGTGCCGATGAGCGTGCTGCTCCCAGGTCAGGGTGCCGTCCAGCGCCTCGGTGAGCGCCTGCATGCCGAGGTCAGCGGCGAACGGCGCCCCCTCCGCTCTGGCGCGATCGCGGCGCTGCGCGTAGTCGCGCGCATCCGTGAGCGCCTGACGGATCACGAGAGCGATCCCCAGGCGCGTGGACGGGAGCTGCTTGCGCTCGCCGTACGTCTGCTTGGGATTCTCGCCGAGAGCCGATTTCATCCCCAGCGCATGACGGATCACCTGCTCATCGACCGAGCGACCGCCTCCGGTCTTGATCGCCACGCTCTGTCCGCCGATCGGGTTGCCCGACCCCGGTTTCACCACGACGGCGGTGACCCCTCCGGCGACGGCGTCCGCGAAGGCCGAGTCCTCGATGTTGATGGCATCGATCGCGCGGACGCCCGCTGTCACCGGAGACGACACCTCGCTGCCGTCGAATCCGGCCGGACCGTTGGCCTCCTCGTGAGCGCCGATGTGGCTGTGCGGATCGATGAGTCCCGGCAGCACCCAGCATCCGGTCGCGTCGATCACGCGCGCGTTCTCCGGAACCGGGATCCCGATGCCGACGGCGGCGATCCGCCCGCCGGAGACGAGGACCGTGCCCTCCTGGTGCTCGTCGCCGAGGCCGGTGACCACACGCCCCCCGACGATCGCGACATCCTCGCTCATCCGTCCTCCTTCCGCGTCGAACGCTCGACCAGCGCACGCGACCGATCGCGCAGATCGGCCACGTCCACACCGAGAAGGCCGACCGCCGGATCGACCCTCACCACGATGCCGTCCTCGCATGCCGGCGGTTCTCCGCTCAGATCGACGATCGGATCGTCGACCCAGACCCATGGCAGGCCCGCGGCGTACTCGCGGATCGTCCGCAGCTTGTCGAACTGGACCGGGAGGAACGGCCACGGCTCCGCCGGCAGATCGAGGGCCCTCCGGAAGGCGGTATGCGCGTTGTGCCCCCATTCGGAGGCCCAGACCACCTCGAAGTGCTCGGCGAGCTCTCTCAGACGCGCGGGAGCGCCATCCGGGATCTCGACATCCCGCACCCAGCGCCCCCATGCCGAGAGATGGTGCGTCGACACGGGCACGGATGCCGCGCCCTCGATCACCACGACCCCGCTGATCCCGAGCACGAGCAGCGGCCGATCGCCACGCGGCGGACGTGCCGTGTACTTCGCCATGTCAGTCGTCCACGGCGTCCGCGAGCAGCGGCGCGTCCGCCGCTCCCTCGAAGTAGTTCCCGCCCTCGATGCGCACGACGCTCTCCGCCTCGTCGAAGACGACACCGACCGGATCACCTCCGGCCGCGACGGCCCGATGCTGCTTCGCCATCATCCGACGGATCATCGCGATCCCCTGATCAGTGGTCGTCAGGTGATCCTCGGAGTGCAGCGAGATCGATCCCTGTGACTTCTGCGCCTCGTAGTCGCCGGGGAGTCGCTGGTGTTCGAGATCGGTGAGCTCCTTCCACGGCTTGCCCTCGTGGGTGGAGCGCAGCTTCGCGAGGAAGTCGGCGTCCTCGTCGCGCGCCACGGTGAAGATGCGGAAGTTGGTGTCATCCATCGGCACGACCCAGCCGATCATGTTCGTCTGTCCTGAGCTGAGCTTCGGACTCGCCACGACGCGGAGGTTCGGGAAGATGACCTCCGTGACCCGGCGCAGCTGCCGACCGTCACCCAGGTCGCGCATCTGGATCGATCGCACCCCGAGCGGCGTGTACTCGTAGCTGACCTCGGGGATCAGCGCCATCTCCGGTGTGAACTGATTGCCGCTGAACCGCGCGTGCAGGATCGGCACGTGGAAGGGATCCATGACGTTCTCCCAGTGCTGCAGCCAGTTGAAGTCGAGAACCGCGGGTCCTCCGCCTCCCACGCCCTGGTCGTTGACGATCAGCTGCTCTTCCGGGCCGAGCTGTTCGAGCGTGTCGTATCGCGGGAGCACCGGCTTCTTGTCCGGCGGCCCCATGTAGGCCCAGAGCAGGCCGTACTGCTCCTCGACGGGGTACCACGGCTGACGCACGCGGTCGCGATGCAACCCCAGATCCGGTTCGCAGGGCTGCTCGAGGCAGTGCCCTTCGGTGTCGAAGACCCAGCCGTGGTAGCAGCACCGGATGCCCTCGTCCTCCACGCCGCCGTAGAACAGCGAGGCACCGCGGTGGATGCATCGCGGATGCAGCAGTCCCGGCTTGCCCTTCTTGGTGCGGAACAGCACGAGCTCCTCCCCCAGCACCCGCAGGGAGACCGGTCGCGTCGTCGCGTCCTCGACCTTCGCCACCGGGTGCCAGTAGCGCCGGAGCACCTCGCCGTAGGGGGTGCCGGGCCCGACCTGGGCGAGCTCGTTGAGAGGCTGCCCGAGGCGGAGGCCGTATGCGGTTCCGGTGTCCATGTTGTCTCCGTTCAGATGTCAGATGTCGAGGACGAGCTTCGAGTCGAGTGAGCGCGAGACGCAGATCATCATGGTCTCGTTGCTCTCGCGCTCCTCAGGGGTGAGGATCGAGTCGCGGTGTTCCGGGGCGCCGTCGATCACGCTGGTCTCACAGGTGCCGCAGACGCCCTCGAGGCAGGAGCTCGGGACCCCGATCCCCGCCTGCTCGAGCATCTCGAGGATGCTGCAGCCGCGCTCCACCGTCACGATCAGACCCGAGGCACTGGCCTCCACGTCGAATGTGTCGGCGCCGAGGGACTCGCCGAACGCCTTCGCCTGGAACCGTTCCAGATGCAGCGCCCCTCTCGGCCAGCCCGCGCTGAGCTCCTCCAGCTCGTCGAGCATGCGCCCCGGCCCGCAGGCGTACACCCCCGTGTCGTCGGGGACGGGACCGATCCAGGTGGCGAGGTCGAGGCGCTCGTCGCGGTCGCGCGAGACGATCGACGTCGCGTCGTGGACGAGGTGCGGGGCGTCGGCGAATGCCATGCCGTCACGGTGCGCCCCCAGATAGGCCAGTCGCCAGGGGATGCCGCGGCGTCGCGCCTCGGCGATCATCGGCAGGATGGGGGTCACGCCGATGCCGCCCGCGACGAACACGAAGGCGGCGTCGTCGCCGAGCTCGAAGTGATTGATGGGCTCCGAGGCCGCCACCGGATCGCCGGTGCGCAAGGTCTGATGCACGTAGCGAGACCCACCGCGACTGGGAGTCTCGGCGAGCACCGCCACCCGCCAGGAGCGCCGATCGGCCGGGTCGGAGCACAGCGAGTACTGGCGCTCGACGCCGTTGGCGAAGCGGAGGTCGATGTGCGCACCAGGGGTCCACGTCGGCAGAAGGGCGCCCGTCGGGTCGTCGAGTTCGAGAGAGAGCACGTCCGTCGCCTCCCAGCGCATCGCCCGCACCCGGAGATCGAGGGTTGTCGAAGAGACCTGGGCCGCGAACTGAGACACCGTCGTTCCGCTCCTTCCGTCGATCCGATCACCGCCGATCGAATTGACAACAATGGATATAGTCAATTGCGATACTATGAATCCCGCCCGGGACTGTCAAACGGGCGATGAGCGAAAGGCGGAACGGATGTCCGAGTTGAGGCTGCGCGAGGATCTGAGGGCGATTCCGGACTACAGGCCCGGCAGAGCGACGACGCAGTCGGCGTCCGACGGACCGATCTACAAGGTCTCCTCGAATGAGAACCCCTATCCTCCTCTGCCGTCCGTGGCGGCGGCGATCGCCGATCGCGTCTCCCACATCAACCGCTACCCGGAGACAGCCGCGACCGCGCTCACCGCGCTGCTGTGCGCCCGGTTCGACGTCGAGCCCGCGAACGTCGTCCTCGGGAGCGGATCGGTCGAGGTCGTCTCCCAGCTCATGCGGGCGACGGCCGGCGAGGGCGACGAGGTGCTGTTCGCCTGGCGCTCGTTCGAGGCGTATCCGATGCTCGTACGCGCCGCCGGCGCCATACCCGTGGCCGTCCCGCTCACCGCCGACCACCGTCATGATCTGGATGCGATGCTGGCCGCGATCACCGACCGCACGCGTCTCGTCATCGTGTGCAACCCGAACAACCCCACCGGCACGACGATCGGCGCCGAGGAGCTGACGGCGTTCCTCGATGCGGTCCCTCGCGACATCGCCGTCGTCATCGACGAGGCCTACGTGCACTTCAACGAGCGCGCGGACTCCCCCTCCGGCATCGAGTACTTCCGCCGCTACGACAACGTCGCCGTCGCGCACACGTTCTCGAAGGCGTACGGCCTCGCCGGACTCCGGGTCGGCTATGCCCTGGCTCCCGAGCGACTGGCGAACGCGCTCCGCAAGGTCGCGATCCCGTTCGGCGTGACCGATCTCGCCCAGACGGCGGCTGTGGCCTCGCTGAACGCCGAGAGCGAGCTCTCGGCCCGTGTCGCCGATCTCGTGACCGAGCGTGAGCGCGTGGTACACGCGTTCCGCGACGCCGGCATCGACCTGCCCGAGACGCAGGCGAACTTCATCTGGGTGCCGTTCGGCGACGCCACCGTCGCGGCTGCCGAGCTGCTCGAACAGCACGGCCTCCTGGTGCGCCCTTTCGCGGGCGAAGGCTTCCGCGTGACGATCGCGGAGCGCGAAGCGAACGATCTGCTGGTGCAGCTCGCGCCCGAGCTGGCACGACTCGTCGCGCCGGCAGCAGTGGGCTGAAGGGGCGGGTCTCAGCTCTCCGTGAAGCGCTCGAAGCGGGCGAGTGACGCCATCGCGGCGTCGGTGTCGGCCGGCGCCGCGAAGTACTCGGGTGGCACTCCCCTGCTCGCGGTCGCGTGCATCCAGCATCCGATGATGCGTCCGTCCTCGACGAGCGTCGCGCGCACCATGCCGTTCTTCCCCGGGCCGACGGTCGCGAGGTGCTCCGGCGCGCAGACGGTCGTGCGGTCGGCGTAGGAGAGGTAGTACTCGTCGAAGGCGCCGAGGGCGAGGACGGATGCCGCCCCCGGGGCGCGCCGCGGACGCTCGATCGCGACGAAGAGGCCCTCGGCGACCTCGTCCACGCGTCCGGCAGCACGCACAGCCGCCTCGCGGGACTGGCCCAGCGTGAGCCCCGACCACCAGGCGAAGTCCGCGACCCCCGCCGGCCCGTGGCCCGTGATGTACCGGACGAACAGCTCGGCGAGCGGATCGTCGGGGACCGCGTGCTCACGGATGTGGTCGTCGACGAGCACGAAGCGCTGCTCGCGCGTCACGCCGTCGCGGGCGACGACCGGCCCCTGGCAGATGAGTCCGTCGATCGTGAGCACGAAGAGCAGGTGGAGGCCGCGCTGACCCGTGGGGTCGATGCCCACACCCTCGAGGATCTCGAAGATCTCGGCGCGGGTCCGTCCGCCGTCGTGCAGCGCCGGAGTGAGCGCGCGCACGGCGAGGGCGACCATGTCGTCGTCGATCCCGAGGTCGCGGTGCCGCCCCGCAGCCTGCTGCCGCTGCCGCGCCGCCGTCACCGAGAGGACCCAGCCGAGGTCGTGTGCCGGCAGCGTGTGCAGCGTCCCGCGCATCGGCCACGCGCGCACGAGGGTCCCCGCGTCGAACGCCCGGTCCACGTCGCTCATCCGCGGCTCGCCCCGCGTGCGCACGGCGAGAGCCCAGCGCCCGGCGGTGAAGTCCTGGCTCTGCACGGCGAGCATGTGGTGCGCGGCATCCGCCACCGTCTTCGTCGGCGCGGTGAGCCGGTGCGATCGGAGACGCTCGGCCAGCAGGGTCGCGGTCTTCATGACCCCATCATGCCGGGCACCGCCGACGTCGCGCACCTGCGGCGGGATCAGGAGTGCAGCGTCACCTCTCGACGCGCCGGAAGCACGACGGGATGCGATCCTGCCATGACCTCCAGGACGCGGATCACCTGGCACGAGTATCCGAACTCGTTGTCGTACCAGACGTAGAGGATCAGAGTGTTATCGTCGGCGACCGTCGCCAGTCCGTCGACGATGCCGGCGCGGTGGGAGCCGACGAAGTCCGTCGACACGACCTCGGGCGACTCGACGTAGTCGATCTGCTGCCGCAGCTTCGAGTGCAGCGACACACGGCGCAGGTAGTCGTTGACCTGCTCCTTCGAGACCGGTCGCTCCGTGGTGAGGTGGAGCACCGCGAGCGAGACGTCGGGGGTGGGCACCCGGATCGAGCTGCCGGTGAGCCTCCCCTCCAGCTGCGGAAGGGCCTTGGCCACGGCCTTCGCCGCGCCGGTCTCGGTGATGACCATGTTCAGCACGGCCGAGCGACCCCGCCGGTCGCCCTTGTGGAAGTTGTCGATCAGGTTCTGGTCGTTCGTGAACGAGTGCACGGTCTCGACGTGACCCCGCACGACCCCGTAGGCCTCGTCGATAGCCGCCAGGACCGGCGTGATGGCGTTCGTCGTGCACGACGCGGCCGAGACGATGCGGTCGCCGACGTCGATCGTGTCGTCGTTGATGCCGTGCACGATGTTCTTGAGCGGCCCCTTGCCCGGTGCCGTGAGCAGGACGCGGGCGACGCCCTTGGCCTCGAGGTGCTGCGAGAGGCCGGCCTCGTCGCGCCAGCGCCCCGTGTTGTCGACGACGATCGCATCCTGGATGCCGTAGGCCGTGTAGTCGACGGACGCCGGTGCGTCGGAGTAGATGACCTGGATGCGCGTGCCGTTGGCGATGATCTGCTCGGCCTCCTCGTCGACCGTCACCGAGCCGGCGAAGCGCCCGTGCACCGAGTCGCGCAGCAGCAGGGACGCGCGCTTGATCAGGTCGTTCTCGGATCCCCGCCGCACGACGATCGCGCGAAGGCGCAGGCCGTTGCCGCCGCCGGTGTGGGCGATGAGGATGCGGGCGAGCAGGCGTCCGATCCGCCCGAAGCCGTAGAGCACCACGTCGGTGGGCGCAGCGGCGACCGCGCCGACCGCCGGAGCGAGCACCTCGGCGACGTAGTCCTCGAGAGGCTGATCGCTCTCGGCATGCCCGGAGACCAGTCGTGCGACGTCGAGGGACGAGGCGCCGGGGGCCAGCCGGTGGATGGCCTGCAGGACGGCGAGGCTGTCTTCGAGACGGAGCTGCTCATGCCCGAGCTGGGCGACGCGCTCGTGCACCTCGACGAGTCCCGCGGCGGAGAGCCCGAGCAGGCGGTGGCCGTGGAGCGACGTCACCACGTCGTGTTCGCGCTTGAGTGCGCCGATGAGCGGGATCATCCGCTCGGCCAGCTCTTCTCTCGCCGTCCAGTCGTCGTGGGGTGCGGCGGAATCGTTCATCTGCGTCCTTGCATGTGTGAGCGCGCCGAGATCGCCGGCGCGCGAGGTTGCCGGGTGAGATTCGGGGGATGCCACCAGCGTACGCGTGGTCGGCGGCGGTTTCGAATCCAGGAGTGTTGCCGGAGCATGCGATCCCATTATTCGTCTACAGTGGTGGAATAATGAGTGAGGCAATCTCCGGCGACGACGCCGATCTGATCATCCGCGGCGGGCGGATCCACACCTTCGACGAGTCGGACACGACCGTCCGCGCCCTCGCGGTCCGAGCGGGTCGGATCGTCGGCCTGGATGCCGAGGCGGAACGCCTCCGCGCGCGTTCGACGATCGAGCTCGACGGACGGACCGCGATCCCCGGCATCAACGACGCGCACCTGCACGCGGCATGGCTCGGAGCCCGCTGGCCGCACCTGTTCTTCTCCGACACCCCGCCCGACCAGCAGCCCTCCGGACGCCTGGTGTCGACCGAGGCCGAACGGCGATCGGCGCTGCGGGCGGCATGGCGCCTGCTCGCAGAGCTCGGCGTCACGAGCTACACCGAGCCGGGCATCGGACCCGGTGAGGACGACGGCGAGACCGGGTGCTTCGGCTCGGACATGCTCGCGACCTACGTCGCCCTGCACGGGGAAGGCGCGCAGACCTCGCGGGTGACGATGCTGCGGCTGTTCGGGACGATCGACGGCGAGAGCACGCTCGAGGACTTCGAGCGCGGCATCCGCACGCCGCTACCGACGACCGATCCCCGGTGGCTCGCGATCACCGGCGTGAAGATCTTCGCCGACGGCATCCCTCCTCTCGCGACCGCGTGGGTCGACGAGCCGTACACCGACGGCACGACCGGCGGCCTGCTCACGCGCGGCGGCCACGATCCCCTCTCCGCCTTCCACCGGATGCTGGGACTCGCAGCGTCGCTCGGACTGCAGATCGCGGTGCACGCCACGGGCGACCGTTCGATCACGGAGTTCGTGCGGGTGCTCGAGCGGTCCAACGGGCACCCGGCACCTCCCGGACCGCACTATGTGGTGCACGGCGACCTCGCGACCCTCGAGCAGATCGAGCGCATGCGGCGGCTGGGGGCGGGGTTCGCCGTGCAGCCGCTCATCGCCGCGCACACGCACAGTTGGGCCCGCGCTCAGCTGGGCGCGGAGCGGCTCGCCACCGCCTGGCCTCTCGCGGAGATGCTCGCCTCCGGCGTGCTGACCACCATCACGAGCGACGCCCCGATCGCCACGCCGGATTGGCGGCGAGGCCTCGCCGCCTCGCTCGACCTGCTCGCCGCGGCGGGATCTCCGGACGACGCCGGCACGCGACGAGCGCTGCTGCGGACCATGACCGTGGACGCGGCGCGTCAGGACGGAGCTCCGACCTGGAAGGGCACCCTCGAGATCGGCAAGGTCGCGGACCTCGCGATCCTCGACGAGGACCCGCTCGAGCCGGGTCGCGCGTTCTCCTCGCTCGACGTCGCGCGCACGATCGTCGACGGCCGCACGGTCTTCGCTCGGGAGTGAGCACGCTCGGGACGGAGCACCTTCGGGACGGAAACGGCGGGCGGCATGTTCACGCATGCCGCCCGCCTCTGATCCCCCTCGGACCAGTCCCTGCCCCGGCGCCGCCTGAGCGGGCGCCGGGGCAGAGCTCATACCGCGGTGGCCAGCAGCACCCGCGGGCTGCCGGGGAGCGCGACCTTGTCATGCACCTTCCACCCGGCGTCATCCAGCCATCCGCGCACCTGCGCCTCGGGATACACGACGGTGCCGTCGATCACGAGGTACTCCCCCGCGTGCAGGGCATCGAGGCCGCGCTGATCCGCGTCGTCATCCAGGAAGAAGTCGAGCACCGTCAGAGTCGCGCCGTCGCCCGCGGCCGCCCGCAGGTTGCGGAAGATCTGCGCGTTCTCCTCCGCGGTGAAGCGGTGGATCACGTGGTTCGCGTAGACCAGGTCGTATTCGCCCTGCGGAGTCGCCGTGGCGGTGTCGCCGACCTCGACCGCCGTCCGATCGGCGACACCTGCGGCCTCGACCGCGTCGGCGATGCCGTCTTCGAAGCCCGGAGCGTAGACGAACGTGGTGTGCAGCCCGGGATTCCCCGCCATCACCGAAAGGGCGAACTCGGCGGACAGCCCGCCGAAGTCGAGCGCTCGCGTGGCGCCGGTCAGGTCGAGGTGTCGGCCGAATTCCTGCGCGTGGAGACGGTTGTACGTCATGACACCGGCCATGAATGTCGCCCAGCGCGCGTCATCCATCTGCAGATCACCGGGCTCCGTGGTGTCGACCGTGTGCCCGAACTGCAGCCAGTGCGGATAGCTGATCTCGCCGAGGAAGGTGAGGAAGGGGGCGAGATCGACCTGCGCCTCGGCACCGGTGAGGTACGCCGCAGCGTCGTCGGCCACCGTGTACCGCGCATCGGTGCGCACGAGCAGTCCCTTCGCCGCCATCGCGTCGGCGAGGATGCGGGCGATGCGCTCGCTCACCCCGCAGCGCACGGCGATCGCCTCGATGGTGTCGGCGCCGTCGGCGATCGCGGCGAAGAGCCCGATGCGGCTGGCTTCGAAGAGCTGCTGCGAGGCCATGTAGCCGGTCGCGATGTCGAGGATGCGTGCGGCATCGGGGGCGTGGGTGGTCCTCATGGTTCTGCCTTTCATGGGTGAGCCGCAGGAGTGCTGCGACTGTCTGCGTCTGGGAGATGGAGAATCGGCGCTAGGCCGTCAGGAAGCTCTGTACGGCGGTGCGGAACTCGGCGGTGTGCAGAGCCGTGACATGGTCGCCGGGGACCCGCACTGCACGCGCGTCCGGCAGCAGCGCGGCGAGCGCGTCGATGCCGTCGGACATCGTGTCGTGCACGCCTCCGACCAGGAGCACCGGCATCTCCGGGCCTCGAGCCTCAGGCGCGAACGGCTCTGCGGCCAGGCCCTCGATCAGATCGAGCAGCTGCGCCGACCGGGCGCCGGGCAAGGAGACCATGTGCACGATCATCGCCGTGAGCGGGTCCTGCGGGGCGGGTCCGCCGCCGATCGCCGCCCTCGCAGCCGCGAGGTCGAGATGACCGAACGGCTCCGCAGCACTGAGCCCGCCGAGCACGAGGCGGCGCACCCGCGCGGACGGATGCTGCGCCAGATCCCAGGCGAGACGTGCCCCGAGCGAGTAGCCGACGAGGTCGATCTCCTCATCGCCGACCGCGAGCGCCAGCGCGTCGATCACCGCCGATGTGGCCGCGGTCCCCGTCGCAGGGCTCCGGCCGTGTGCGGGGAGGTCGACGAGGACCCGAGGACGATCGGTGAAGACCGCCGCCCACTCGGCATCCGGCCAATCCTGCTTCCCGCGCGACGCGAGGCCGTGCAGGAAGACGACAGGCCGGCCGGAGCCGCGGTGGTGATCGGTGTGCAGGGAGATCGTCACGGCGCGCCGTCCTCTCGGATCGGGCGCGTCGCCGTCAGCGGAGTCGCGCCAGGAACTGGTCGATGTAGGTCTCGTAGTCGGCGATGCGCTCGCCGTCCGGGTACATGAGGTTGATGACGGTCGCTCCGACCGCGACCGAGATGTACTCGTTCGCCCTGGCGCCGAAGTCCTGGTCGCGGATCGTGCCCTCGTCGCGCGCGGCTTCCATCCGCTCGATGAGCGACGCCCGCCAGGCAGCGAGGTGGCTCCGGTACAGGTCCGCGAGCGACTCGTTCGCCATCGCGTACTCCCACAGGGCGAGCAGCACCCGGCCCGCGGCGATCTGTGCCTGATCGCGCGGGATCGTGGCCTCCAGGAACCCGCGCAGCGCGGCATCCGCCGTCGTCGGCTCCGCGCCTGCGGCCTGAACGCCCTCCGACATCTGCTGCAGGATCGTCTCGAAGGTCGCCGCGACGATGCTCTCCTTGCCGGGGAAGTAGTGCTTCAACGCGCCGTTGGCGAAGCCCGCCTCGGCGGCGATGCTGCGCATCGTCGCCGCTTCGAAGCCACCCTTGAGGATGATGCTCTTCGCCACCTCGACGATGTCCCGTCGACGCTGGTCGTGATCGATGATCTTCGGCATGGAGTCCTTCCGGCCGGTCGTGGACGACGCGATGATCCGGCCTGGAGCTACCGTACCGCCGCATCGCGCACCTCCCGGAGAGCGAGCCATTCGGCACGTCGTCCTCGCTGGGCGACGGGGTCTGCGACCGGAGAGGCGAGGCGCAGCCGCTCGGAGTACGGATGCTGCGGCGACCGCGTGACCTGTTCCCCGTCGCCGATCTCCACGATCTCGCCCCGGTACATGACCGCGACCCGGTGGCAGACCCGGCGCACCACGCCGAGGTCATGAGACACGAAGAGGTAGGCGACGCCGGTGTCTCGCTGCAGCTCGATGAACAGGTCGAGGATGGTCGCCTGCGTCGTGAGGTCGAGCGCGCTGACCGGCTCGTCGCACACGATCAGGCGAGGTCCGCGCACGAGCGCCCTCGCGATCGCGACGCGCTGACGCTGTCCGCCCGAGAACTCGCTCGGATACCGATCCATGGACGACTCGGGCAGCCGCACGCGATCGAGCATGTCGCGCACCCGGCTCTCGGCGGCCTTCGCGCCGATGCCCGTGGTGAGCAGGGGTTCGGCCAGGATGTCGCCGATCGTCATCGCGGGGTTCAGTGAGCCGTACGGGTCCTGGAAAACGACCTGCACATCGTCGGCGAGCGCACGCCTTCGCCGGGCGCCGAGGCGGCTGATCTCGTGACCGTCGAAGCGGATGGAGCCGCTGGTGACCGGCGCGAGTCCGAGGATCGCCTTGCCGAGAGTCGATTTGCCGGAGCCCGATTCCCCGACCAGCCCGAGGCACTCGCCCGGCGCGATGTCGAGGGAGATCCCGTGCAGTGCGCGGAATGCACGGCGTCCGTGGCCGTAGTCGACCACGAGGTCTTCCACTTCGAGCAGGGCAGTCATGCCGTCACCTCCGTGGTCTGCACGACCGGGCGCTCGGCGCGGTCGAGATCGGCGCGGTCGAGTTCGGCGCGCCCGGCGACATCGTCGAGTGACGCCGAGATGAGGGCGCGCGTGTAGTCGGCGGCCGGCGTCGCGAAGAGTTCGTCGACCGGGCCCGCTTCGACGATCTCGCCGCCGCGCATCACGATGACGCGATCGCAGATGTCGGCCACGACGCCGAAATTGTGGGTCACGATGAGCAGCGCCATCCCGTATTCCGCCTGCAGCTCACGCAGGAGCTCGAGCACCTCCGCCTGCACGGTGACGTCGAGTGCGGTCGTCGGCTCGTCGGCCACGAGCAGCGAGGGCTTGCCCGCGATCGCGCCGGCGATCAGGACGCGCTGTGCCATGCCGCCGGAGATCTGGTGCGGGTAGCTGCGCAGGACGCGGACCGGATCTGTGATGCCGACGCGGACGAGCATGGCTCGAGCGCGCTCCTTCGCCTCGACCCGGCTCAGCCCGTGGGTCCGCCGGAGCGGCTCGATGAGCTGGTGGCCGATCGTGTAGGACGGGTCGAGGTTGCTCATCGGCTCCTGCGGCACGTAGCCGATCTCCCGCCCGAGCAGCGCGTGGCGCTGCTTCCCACTCGCGCGGCTGATGTCCTTGCCGCCCACCCAGATCGCATCGGCCGTCGCTCGCCCTGTCGATGGCAGCAGGTCGAGCACCGAGAACACGGTCTGCGACTTGCCCGACCCCGACTCCCCCACGATCCCGACGACCTCGCCCGGCGCGATGTCGAGGGTGACACCGTGCACGACCTCGGTCTCGCCGTTCGGCGTGACGTGCGCGACACGAAGGTTGTCGATGCGGAGCGCGGCGTGCGCGGCTTCGTGCTGGGCGCTGCCCGTGGCCGAGGTCGATGGCCCAGCGACGACGGCATCCGCCTTCCGACGCGACGCCCGTGGGGTGCGCACCTGCACCAGCTCGGCGAGGGTCGACCCCATGATCGCCAGGACGGCGATCGTGAGCCCGAGTGCAGCCGACGGCCAGAGCAGCATGAGCGGATAGGTGAGCATGAGGCGGAAGCCCTCGAGCATCATCGCGCCCCAGCTGGGGACGTTCGAGTCGCCGATACCGAGGAACTGGAGCCCGGCCTGCATGCCCATCGCGATGCCGGCCGTCAGCGCCGTCTGGATGATCACGGGCGGATACACCGCTCTGATCACGTGGCGGAAGATGATGCGCGCGTCCGACAGTCCGGAGACGCGGGCGGCGTCGATGTACGGCTCGCCCCGCACAGCGAGCGTCTGCGAGCGCGAGATCCGGAAGTAGCCGGGCACCATGAACACCCCGACCGTCGCCATGAGCAGCTCGAAGTTGTTGCGGCTGCCTGCGGCGACCACCAGCAGGATGATCATGCCGGGGATCGACTGCAGCGCATCGCTGATCCACGTCGCGAGGCGGTCGAAGACGCCGCCGAAGTAGCCGGCCGCCACACCGGACGGCACGCCGAGCACGAGCGCCGTGACGACCGTGATGAGAGCCCCCCACAGCGTGGTGCGCGTGCCGTAGATGAGGCGGGACAGGATGTCGCGGCCGGTGGAGTCCCCGCCGAGGAGGTGCTCCGGTCCCGGCGCGGCCTTCGCCGCGGCGAGATCGACGAGGTTCGGATCCATCGGCGCGAGAAGCGGGGCGAGGACGCCGACCAGCACGACCGCCGCGAAGATCGCCAACGGGATGAAGCCTCCGGGGTGCCGGAGGAAACGGCGGAACAGGCCGGACCGGCGCTTCTGGGCCGCCCTGTCGAAGGCGACACGGATGTCTGTCGTGGTCATGCGACGCGCACCTTCGGGTTGATCCAGCCGAGCACGAGGTCGAGCAGGAGGTTGATGAGGACGACGAAGACGATCGAGATGACGGTGATGCCGAGCAGCATCGGGATGTCGCCGTTCTGCGAGGACTGGTTGGTGAGCTGCCCGAGACCCGGGAGGCTGAAGATCTGCTCGACCACGACCGCGCCGGAGAGCAGCCCGACGAACATCAGGGCGATCACCGTGAGGGCGGCCGGCGAAGCGTTGCGCAGGATGTGCAGGTTGACCCTGGCGGGCGACAGGCCACGACTGCGGAGGGTGCGGACCCAGTCCTGCCGGCTCTGCGCGATCACCGCATTGCGCAGCTGCTCGGCGACGGCGACGATGCCGCCGAGGGCTAGTGAGACGGCGGGGAGCGTGATCGACCGCAGCCACCCGTCGACGGACTGCGTCGGCGGCACGTAGCCGACCGCGGGGAACCACTTGAGCTGGACGGCGAGCCACATCACCAGCACGAGGCTCACCCAGAAGCCGGGGAGGGCGAAGAGCACGACAGAGATCCCCTTGATGCACCGGTCGAACCACGTGCCGGGTCGGAGACCGGTGATCATCCCGAACACGACGCCGATCACCGCGGTGATGAGAGTCGCGAGCGTCACCACCGACAGGGTCACCGGGACCTTGACGGCGAGCTGCTCGGAGATCGGCTGGAAGTTGCGCCAGGAGACGCCGAAGTCGAGCAGTGCCGCGTGCGAGAGCCAGTCCCAGAACTGCACGAGCAGGGGACGGTCGAGCCCGATCTTCTCGGCGAGGGCGGCCTGCTGCGCGGGGCTCGCCGTGGTGCCGAGGAGCGATGCCGTCGGGTCGCTGATCGCGAGGTGGGCGAGGAAGAAGGTGCCGATCGAGACCGCGACCAGCAGAACCAGACCGGACAGCACGCGCTTCGCCGTGAACAGAAGCATGGGGACCTCTCGGGTCGGAGGGGAAGGGGTGGGCCGGGGCGGACGCGAGCGCCGCCCCGGCCGGAGCGTCAGCCCCGAGTGATGTAGCGCAGCGTCGGGAACATCATCCCGACGACCGGCTGCAGCTGGATGCCGCTCGCGGTGTAGTAGATGTTGTTCGCCTGATACCAGACCGACCACCACGCCTGATCGACGAGAGCCTTGTTCAGCTCTTCGATGGCCGCGGTCTGCGCGTCGCCGCGCTCGGTCTGCACCTTCTCGACGAGCGGAGCGATGACGTCGTTCTGCGCGTAGTCGGGCTCGGGGTTGAACCACTGCACGCTGGTGACCTGACGAGCCACCGTCGCGACGTCGTTCCCGTCCATCGCCAGGAAGGAGATGAACATCGGGTAGTTCGGCGCGTTCAGCTGGTAGTCCGGCATCTGCATGTTGTCCCAGGTCACCGTCACCCCGAGCTCGTTGAGCGCCTGCTCGGCGGAGGGCTTCCACATCTCGAAGATCGGCGACATGGGCATCGAGATCGCGAAGCCGTCGGGGTATCCGGCATCCGCCAGCAGCTCCTTGGCCTTGCCCATGTTGTAGGCGTAGGTCTCGTTCAGCGCCGGATCGTTGATGTCGCCGCCGTCGGGGAAGACCTGGTTGGTGGCGACTCCGGCTCCGCTGCCGACGGCGGCGAGGACCGCGGCGCCGTCGAAGGCGTAGTTGAGTGCCTGCCGCACCTCGAGCTTGCCGAGCGGCTCGCTCTTGGCACCGGTGTGGTCGGTGATCACGAGGCCCGCCCAGCCGGAGACGCGCTGGGCGACGTTCCATCCCTGCTGCCCCGCCTGCTCGAGGTTGGCGACGTCGCCGTACTGCACGTTGATCTGGCCGCTGAGCATGGCGTTGTGCCGAGCGGTGGCGTCGGTGATCGGGAAGATCGACAGCTCGGAGAACGGATACGTCGCGGCATCCCAATGGTCGGCGGTCTTGGTGAAGTGGTACTCCGCGCCGGCGACGCTCGTGGTGCTGTCGAGCACATAGGGGCCGGAACCGATCGGCTCCTTGCCGAGAGACCCGGCCTCGATGGACGCCGGCGACATCACGTAGCTGCGGCCGAGACCCATCAGATAGAGGATCGTGTCGTCGCGTTGCGTGAGCCGAATGCTGATCGTGTCGTCGTCGACCTTCTCGAACGAGGCGACATTGAGGTACGCCTCGCCGGAGCGCGGGCCGGCCTTGAGGTATTCGAGGCTCTTCACCACGGCATCCGCATCGACCGGGGTGCCGTCGCTGAAGACCGCGTCGGTCCGGATGTCGAGGTCGATGCTCAGATCGTCGTCGGCGACGGTCCATTCGGTCGCGAGCGACGGGATGGGCGCGCCGTCCTCGTCGAGGGCGATCAGCGCGTCATAGACCGCAGAGAGGTAGGGACCGTCGAAGCCGATGTCGGCCAGTGACGGATCCCAGGAGGTGACGTCGAGGAAGTTGCCGATGTTGAGAGCGTCGGGTCCTTCGGCGCCGCTGCCGTCGGACGGTGACGGAGACGTTCCGCCGCTGCAGCTGGTGAGCGCGAGGGTCGCGGCCACTGCTGCGGCGAGCGCGAGGGGCATTCGTTTCATGGTTCCTTCTCTCGGATGCAGGGAGGGTGAAGAAGGTTCGAAGAGCCGCTGGCCGGAGAGCCGGATCCGACGCCACTTCGATGTGTCGTGCTGGTTAGTCTACATGTGTGGAAAAAGAGCGCAACAGCGATCTTCGCCCGACGACGCAGCGGTCATGCCTCCCGACGCACCCGGCTCGTCCGAGCGCGCAGGACTCGTCGGCGAGGACGGGTCTGGCGCTGCTCAGGCGGCGATGTCGAACCGTGCGCGGCCGCCGAGGCGCGGTGTGCGGGCGGGATCGACGTACCGGGGCGGGGTGAACCAGACCCGGGCCGCGATACCCGTGCCGTCGATGTGGATGTCCCACCCGTTGTCGTGGATACGGTGATGACAGGTCTCGCAGAGCAGGACCCCGTTGGCGAGATCGGTCGGCCCGTGATCGCGTTGCCACCAGCGGATGTGGTGGGCTTTCGTCATCTCGGGCGGGAGCCCGCACATCGCACACCCGCCATCCCGTTCCACGAGCGCCAGGCGTTGCGCCCGGGTGAAGAGGCGTTTCTCCCGACCCCAGTCGAGAATCTCGCTGCGCCCGCCCATGACCCACGGGATGACTCCGCCCCCGGCGGCCATCCGCCGCGCAGCGCCCACACCGACTCGCTGGTCGAGTCCGTCCACGGTCGCTGATCCGGCCCCGGACTGCAGATCATCCAGGGTGAGCCGGACGATCACGGTCGCCCCGGCAAGCGGCATCCGCGATTCGCACCCGAGGATGTGCGCGCAGAACGCGGCCAGGGCATCAGCCTGAATCGTCGCCACTGTGCGGCGATCCGCATCCGCCGCCTCCGCATCGGGGGCATCCTTCCGGGCAGCGAACGCCGCCGACACGAACCCGCGGATCGCGGTCACCACCGGCGCCGCGGTCTCCGCATCGAGCACCGCACTGAGGTGCACCATCCCATCGCGTTCGAAGATCTTCAGCGCCCGCTTCGCCCGCCTCTCCTCCTCCTTCGGCTCGACCCCGTCGGGATCCAACCAGGCCTCAGCCCGAGTGATCAGCTTCCGCAGCTCATCCAACCCCAACCCCACCGCACGCTCCGTCAGCAGCGTCTCCGCCTCGAGGATCCGTTCCGTCCCCGCCACGACGCGGCACCGGTCCAACAACGCGATGATCAGCCCCGCGGCCGCCACACCAATGACCCCAGCAGCCAACGCTGCCCGCAACACCTCGTACCGGGCGGGCAACCGTGCCCCCAACAGGTCTGTGCGGGGTGCGGTCGCCTGCCCCACCGTCACCAACCGCGACGCATCACCCGACGAGATTCCGGTGGTCGCGGCGATCAGCTTCGCCGCCGTCCGGAAGCCGTGCTCCTTCGCCAGACTCCCCGCCCCCAACTCCCTCCGCGACTCGTGCGCGATCCCCGCCGCAACCCCCGCATGCACAGCATCGGCGCATCGCTGCAGCGCCCCGAGAGCGTCGTTCACGGCGATGAGCTGCTCCCGCGACAACCCCATCGCGTCATCCGCGCCCGCCCACGCCACATCGAGACGGGCGACCGCCTGATGCAATCCAGTGAGCTTCGACATACCCCGATTCTACGGTGCGTACACTCTATATTCGAAGCTATGTTCGAAGTGAATGCTGATAGATCGGCATACTGCGCCACCACCGCACCCCCCGCGGGAATCCCCCGAGCTCCGGACTCGTTCTCCCCCTCGGACGCTCCACGAAAGGCGCACGATGACCCCTCACCCCCGCGGTTCGGCCTGGCCGCCGCTGCTGGTCGCCATCGCCCTCGAGGTGTCGGCCACACTCGCCCTGCGCGCAGCTGAGGGCTTCACGCATCCGCTCTGGCTCATCCTGGTGGCCATCGGCTACAGCGGCTCGCTCTGGCTGCTGTCGATCGTGCTGGATCGCGGGATGCCGGTCGGCGTCGCCTACGGGATCTGGTCGGCGATCGGCGTGGTGCTCACCGCGGTCCTCGGAACGGTTCTGTTCGGCGAGCTGCTCGGCCCGGTGCAGATCGTCGGCGTCGGGGTGATCGTGGTCGGAGTGCTGCTGGTCGAGCTCGGATCCCACGCACGCGACAGCGCAGGGGCGGCGTCATGACCTGGCTGCTGCTCGCCCTCGCGATCGCGAGCGAGGTCACCGCGACTCTGAGCCTGCGCGCATCAGAGGGACTTCGTCGCAAGCGCTGGATCCCCGTGATCGTCGTGGGCTACCTCGCCGCATTCACCCTGCTCGGCGCGATCCTCGCGATGGGGATGCCGGTGGGCGTGGCCTACGGCGTCTGGGCCGCCGCCGGCGTGGCCCTCACCGCGGTGCTCGGTCGCGTCATCTTCAAGGATCACTTCTCCGCCATGATGGCGATCGGGGTCGCCCTGATCGTGGTCGGGGTGGCTCTCATCGAATTCGGCGGCGCCCACTGACGCAGGCCGGCCGACCCGCGCGACGTCCGCCGCCGGGTCACCACACCCCGTCTGCCCTCACCTCCCGGTCGACCCAGCATCCGGCGAGCGCGGCCCGGACCTCCGCGCCGTGGTCGCGGGCCAGCGCCAGCGCCGCGTGATTCTGCTCGAGCTGCGCGACCCGTGACGCGCCGAACAGCACGTTGGACGTCGCGGGATTCGCCAGGCAGAACGCGATGCCGAGGGCGGCGGGAGAGACGCCGAACTCTCCGGCGACCCGCTCGACCTCCGGGTAGATCTCGGCGATCCGCTCCCGGATGCCGCCGACGTCCGCGCCGATCTTGCGCTGCGGCGCGCGACCCGTGGCGAGGATGCCGCCCTCGAACACGTCGGACGCCTGCAGGGTCAGCGTGCCGTCCGCGAACAGCGGCCCGTACGCCTGCCCCTCCGCCATCGAGCGCCGGGCGATGCCGTATTTCAGCTGCGCGAACACAGGGCCGGCGACCCCCTGGGTCGCGGCCTCGGCCAGGGCCGCTCGCGTGTGCTCGATGCGCCAGTTGTTGATGCCCCAGGAGCCGACGAGCCCTTCGTCGATCAGCTCGTCCACGTCGGCGACCAGGCGCGACAGGTCGGGCGCGTCGATGTAGTCACCCACGACCAGCGTGTCGAAACGATCGAGGCCGGCGCGTCGGAGCGACTCGACGATCTGCGCCCGGAAGCCCTGGTTCGGCCAGTCCCACAGCCAGAGCTTTCCGCACAGCACGATCTCGGAGCGGTCCACCCCGCTCCTGCGGAGCGCCTCCCCGAAGAGGATGTCCGTCCTCGAGTTCTCCGCGTGCGGACCCATGTTGTAGAAGGCGACATCGAAGAATCCGGCATCGAGGTCGACGGCCCGACGGATCAGCGAGACCGCATCGTCCTGCGACATGCGGTCCCACGTGTTCCAGGACCCGAGCGCGAGCGGCGGCACCGGTGCGCCGCCCGGGCGCAGCGGCCTCCGGGCATATGTCTGATCGGGCATGACGACTCCTTCGGGACGCGCGAACGCGGGGTTGTGTTTTTCTATGTTTGTAGAATATAACGGAGACACCCCCGTCGCGACACCGTCAGTGAGGACGAACATGACCAAATCCCCCCGCCGCATCCTGGTCACCGGAGGCGCCTCCGGGCTCGGTCGCGGCATCGCGGCCGCGTACCGCGCCGAGGGCGCCACCGTCTTCATCGGAGACGTGAACGCGGATGCCGCCGCCGAAGCCGCAACCGCGATCGGCGCGACCGCTCTCACGCTCGACATCGGCGACGAAGCATCCGTCCTCGCCGCCGCCGAGCGGATCGTCGCGGCCGGCGGACTCGACGTGCTCGTGAACAACGCGGGGATCGTCGCCGGCGGAGGCACCCTGCAGGAGGTTCCCGTCGACGTGGTCGACGCCGCGCTCCGCGTCAACGTGCGCGGCACCTTCCTCATGCTGAGGGTCTTCGGAGCCCTCCTCGCCGAGGCCGGTCGCGGCAGCATCGTGAACATCTCATCGATCGGCGCGCGGCAGCCCACACCGGGCCTCGGCCACTACGAGGCGACGAAGGCCGCGGTCGACGCCCTCACGCGTACCGCGGCGATCGAGCTCGCCGCCTCCGGCGTCCGAGTGAACGCCGTCGCCCCCGGCCCCGTCCTCACTCCCCTGACCGCCGCGTTCGCCGACGACCCGCAGGCCCGCGCCGCCTGGGAGTCGCGCATCCCGCTCGGCACGATCGCCGAGGTCGACCAGATCACCCCGCTCGTCCTGTTCCTCGCGAGCGACGCCGCCAGCCACATCACCGGGGTCTCCGTCGCCGTCGACGGCGGACAGCTCCTGGTCTGAACCGACTTCGCCCTCACCGGACAGGACATCATGACGATCCCCACCACCACGCGCGCGGCCGTGCTCACCGCGCACCACGAGCCGCTCACCCTGCAGGATCTTCCCCTGCCGACCGAGATCGAGCCGGGCGCCGCTCTCGTCCGCATCGCGTGCACCACACTCTGCGGCACGGACATCGAGATCTGGGAGGGACGGATGACCTTCCCCGGCATGCTCCCGATGGTGCTCGGTCACGAGATGGTCGGCGAGATCGTCGCCGCCGGCCCGGAGACGAGAGACGCCCTGGGCCGCCCGCTCGCCCCCGGCGACCGCATCGGCTGGTCCGAATCGACCTGCGGCGAATGCCACGGCTGCGTCGTGCTGCGCGAGCCCGTCGCGTGTTCCCGCCGCGGCTACGGCTTCCTGCAGCGCACGGACGTGCACCCCTTCGCCACCGCCGGTCTCGCCGAGTACGCGTACGTCACTCGGGGCGCGGCCAAGCTCCTGCTGCCGGCATCGGTCAAGGACACCTGGGCCTCGATGGCGGGATGCGCCGCGAAGACCGTCCTCCGATCCTTCGAGCGCGGCGGACGCATCCGCCCCGGTTCGACGGTCGTGGTGCAGGGCTCCGGTGCTCTCGGCATCTTCGCCACCGCGGTCGCCAGGATCGCCGGCGCCGGCCAGGTGATCACGGTGGGCGCGCCGGCCGCGCGTCTCGAACTCGCCGCGCGGTTCGGAGCGGATGCCGTCGTCGACTTCCGCGAGGGACCGGTCATCGAGCAGGTCATGGAGCTGACCGACGGTCGCGGCGCCGACCACGTCTTCGACTTCGCCGGCGCTCCGAGCGTCGGCCCCGACGCGATCGGCATGGCCGCCCAGCGCGGCACGGTCGTGATCGTCGGCTCGACCGGTCCGGCCGGCGACGGCTTCGCGCTCAGCACGATCATGGGCAAGGAGCTCACCGTGGTCGGCTCCCTCAACGGCGACATCTCCGACTACGCCCGCGCGATCGACTTCTTCACCGCCTTCGCCGGCCGCTTCCCCTGGGACGACCTGTTCAGCGCACCCGTCGGACTGGCCGATGCCTCCGCGAAGATCGCGAACATGCACCACCTCGATGAGGTCAAGGCCGTCATCGACCCGAGACTGTGAGGACCACCGTGACCACTCCCCTCGCTCGCCGCGAGATCGGCCGCAGCGGCATCGACGCCTCGCTGCTCTCGCTCGGCTCCTGGCACACCTACGACCGGATGGACTTCGCCGACGCGGTCGCGATGCTCCGTGAGGCCGTCGACCGGGGCATCAACCTGTTCGATGTGGGCGTGTACTCCGCGCCGGGCATGCCGCCGGTGTTCACCGACGTCATCTTCGCAGGCATGGTCCGCGCAGCGGGGCTCCGCCGGGACGAGTGGCTGCTGTCGTCGAAGCTGTGGCTCGAGTCGTTCGGGGCCGAGGGATTCCGCCCACAGCTCGAGAACGCGCTGATGCGCGTCGGCGTGGAGCACGCCGACCTCGTGATCCTCGGCGACCTCCGTCGCGACGACCTCGATCTGCGCGATCTCGTTCTCGACCTCGCCGGATTGACGGATGCCGGGCTCATCCGCGCCTGGGGCGTGAACAACTGGTCCGCGGCGAGCATCCAGCAGCTGATCGACATCGCGGCGGCCGAAGGGGTCGCGGGTCCCCAGATCGCTCAGCTCAAATACAGCGTCTCGCGGCGGTCGATCCCCGATGGGGAGCCGTTCGCCCGCCTGTGGGAGCAGGGCCTCACGCTGCAGGCATCCGACTGTCTCGAGGGCGGTGTGCTGGCGGGCAAGATCGCCGGCGACCGGCAGATCGGCCGCGACCCCGGCGACATCCGCGAGCGGATCATCGACGACGTCCCCGCATTCACCGCAGCGGCGGCGTCTCTCGACGTCTCGCCGGCGCAGCTGGGCATCGCCTTCACCCTGACCCATCCGGCGCTCACCACCACGCTGTTCGGGGCATCGAGCGTCGAGCAGCTGCGCGCGAACCTCGACGCCGCCGCCCTCGTCGACCGCATCGGGGCGGCCGAGCTGCGCCGTCTCGTCGAACCGTTCTGGGCGGACCGCGACGTGGTCTCGCCCGAAGGACCCTGACCCCCGCGCTTCGACACGCACAGCGAACACCCACGAAGGAAAGAGACCATGACCGCCACCGCCACAGCCGCCGGCCGACCGACCGTGACACCGGTGCCCTTCGACCCCGAGGTGCAGGCCGTGCTCGACGAGCTCGCTCGGAACCCGCAGCCCGCTCTCACACGCGCGACGCTCCCTCGCGAAGGAACGGATCGGATGTTCCCCGACAACGACTCGGTGATCTCCGGTCGCAACATCGACTGGGAGGATCGGGTCATCCCCGGCCCGGCCGGCTCCCCGGACGTGGAGATCACGATCTTCCGTCCCCGCGGCAGCATCGGCGAGGTCCTCCCCGCTTTCCTCAACATCCACGGCGGCGGCATGATCGTCGGCCACCGCTCGTGGGAGACCGCGCGGGTCGTCGACATCGTCGCCGAGCACAGGGTGGTCGCCGTCAACGTCGAGTACCGCCTCGCGCCCGAGCATCCGTTCCCGGCAGGGGTGGAGGACTGCTACGCCGGATTCGTCTGGCTGCATGAGAACGCCGCCGCACTCGGCGTGGACCCCGACCGCATCATCGTCGGCGGCGGAAGCGCCGGCGGTGGCCTCACCGCCGCCGTCGCCCTCATGGCACGCGACCGGCAGGGGCCGGTCATGGCGGGCCAGCTGCTGCTCTGCCCCATGATCGACAACACCAACACCACGGTCTCGAGCCGGCAGTACGACGGCATCGGCACGTGGCAGCGCGAGATGAACCTGCTCGCCTGGTCGTGCGTGCTCGGCGAGGAGCTCGCCTTCAGCGCGGAGGCTCCGGCCTACGCGGCCGCCAGCCGCGCGACCGACGTGTCGAACCTCCCTCCGGCCTTCATCGAGGTCGGCGAAGCGGAGGCGTTCCGCGATGAGGACACCGAGTACGCCCTGCGCCTCTGGGCGACGGGCGGCCAGGCCGAGCTCCATGTGTGGGGCGGAGGCGCGCACGGCTTCGACATGTACATGCCGGATGCCGAGATCTCCCGCGCCGCGCTCGCCGCCCGCGCCTCCTGGCTGCGCCGCACGTGGAGCAGCGGACGATGAGCCTGCCCCCTGTCCCCTACGATCCCGAGCTCGTCGCGGGACTCGAGGCATTCGTGAGTCTCGTCGAGATCATCCCGCTGCGCGCCGACACCATCCACGCGAACCGCGACCACTTCGCCACGATCATCCCGCCGATGTCCGTGCAGGTCGAGGGCCGGGCCGTGAGCTGGGAGGACCGCGTCATCCCGGGGCCGCCGGGAGCGCCGGACATCGAGATCACGATCGTGCGACCGCGCAGAGCAGCGACCGCCCCCGCCCCGGCGGTGCTCTCGATCCACGGCGGCGGCATGGTCCTCGGGACGAGGTTCTTCGGCACGGGCGAGCTGATCGATCTCGCAGAGCGACACGGCGTGGTCGGCATCGCCGTCGAGTACCGCCTCGCCCCGGAGCATCCGGGCCCCGCGCAGGCCGAGGACTGCTATGCGGCGCTGGAGTGGATGGTCGCCCATGCCGAGGAGCTCGGCATCGACCCGGACCGGATCATCGCGTCCGGCGTGAGCGCGGGCGGAGGGCTGTCAGCTGCCGTGGCGCTGATCGCCCGCGACAGAGGAGGGCCACGACTGGCCGGACAGCTCCTCGGCTGCCCCATGCTGGACGACCGCAACCAGACCGTCTCGAGTCGTCAGTACGACGGCTTCGGCGCGTGGGACCGCAACAACAACGACACCGCCTGGGATGCGATCGCCGGGACCGAGCGGTTCACCGACGCGGTCTCGCCGTACACCGCACCGGCACGAGCGACGGATCTCGCCGGCCTCGCGCCGGCGTTCATCGAGGTGGGCGCCGCCGAGACCTTCCGCGACGAGGCGGTGGACTACGCCCTGCGCATCTGGGCGACCGGCGGTCAGGCCGAGCTGCACGTCTGGGCAGGCGGATATCACGGCTTCTCCGGGTTCTCCCCCGATGCCGCCGTGTCGAAGGCGGCGGACGACGCCCGCGAGAGCTGGCTGCGCCGCACGCTCCGCCTCGACGGATGAGCATCCCGGTCTCCGGCGAACCCGGGCGCCCGCGGATGGGCACGCTGCACGCGATGCTCGTGCTGGGGATGCTGGAGGCCTTCGGTCCGCTGTCGATGGACCTGTATCTGCCGCAGCTGCCGCAGCTGGCTGCCTCCCTCGCGACGACCGAGGCACTCGGCCAGGCGACGATGTCGGCGTGCATGATCGGGCTCGGACTCGGGCAGCTCGTCGCGGGGCCGCTCAGCGACCGCTACGGCCGGCGACTCCCGCTGATGGCGGGGGTGACGGCTTTCGCGCTGCTGTCGGCGCTGTGCGCGATGGCGCCGAGCATCGAGCTGCTGCTGCTCGCCCGTTTCCTGCAGGGCCTCGCCGGCTCCGCCGGGATCGTGATCTGCCTGGCGATCGCCCGTGACCAGTTCGACGGCGTCGAGCTCTCCCGCATGCTGTCGCTGCTGTTCCTGGTCTCGGGCACGGCGCCGATCATCGCTCCCGTGGTGGGCGGGCAGCTCGCGCGCATCATGGACTGGCGAGGGATCTTCTGGGTGCTCGGCGGTGTCGGGATCGCCCTCCTCCTGGTCGTGGTTCTCGCGCTGCCGGAGACCCTGCCCTCCGCCGAGCGGCACGGGGGCGGCCTGCGAGCACTCGGCGGGCACGCGGGCGCCGTCGTGCGCGACCGCCTCTTCCTCGCCGTGCTCATCGCCGCAGCGGGTGGCGGTGTCGCCTTCTTCACCTACCTGTCGATGTCCTCCTTCGTCCTGCAGGACGAGTTCGGCCTCACCCCGCAGGAGTTCAGCCTCGCCTTCGCTGCGGGCGCGCTGGCCAGCATCGTCGGCGGACAGACGAGCCGCCTGGTCGTGCGCCGCTGGGGACCGCTGAACGTGTACCTCGGCGGGATCACCACGACCCTGGTCGCGACGACGATGTTCCTCGTGCTCGCGCTGATCGGCACCGGAGTCACCGGGGTCGTCGCGGCACTCGTCGGCTTCATGCTGTGCGCGGGGATCGGCGGGCCGAACGGGCAGACGCTCGCCCTCGCCCACCACCGCGCCAGAGCAGGCACCGCGTCAGCGCTGCTCGGGATGGCGACCTTCCTCTTCGGACCGGTCGTCGCGCCGCTCGCCGCAGGGATCGGCGGCACCGATGCCGTGACGATGGCCCTCACCATGACGGTCGCCGCAGCGGCGTCGGCCTTCGCCGCCTGGGTGTTCGTTCGACCGGCGGCTCGCGGCTGAGCCGCGTGGGGCGGCGTCTCAGTACCGCGCCGAGAACGCCCCGTCGGACTTGAGCAGCTGACCCGAGATCCAGCGCCCTTCGTCGGACACGAGGAACTCCACGACTGCCGCGACGTCGGCCGGTCGACCGAGTCGACCGAGCGGGGTCATCTCTCCCAGCTGCGTGCGCGTCTCGTCATCCATCCATCCGGTGTCGATCGGGCCGGGATTCAGCACGTTCGCCGAGATGCCCCGTGGACCGAGCTCGCGCGCCGCCGAGATCACGAGCCGATCGAGCGCGCCCTTGGACGCGCCGTACGGCAGGTTGCCGGTGACGTGGTCGCTCGTGAGCGCCACGATCGCGCCGCCGTCGTCGCCGATCTGGCGCGCGAACGCCGCGATCAGCAGCAGGCTCGCTCGGGCGTTGACGGCGACGTGCAGGTCGAAGCTCTCGGCGGTGGTGTCGAGGATCCCGGATTCGACGTCGTGCGCATGGCTGAGGATGAGCGCCGAGATCGGTCCGTGCGCGGCGGTGACCTCGGCGATCAGAGCGTCAGGGCCCTCCGCTGTCGAGAGGTCCGCCGGGTGATCCGCATCGCGCAGGTCGCTGGTGACGACGGTCCAGCCTGCCGCGCGCAGACGCGGCACGATGCCGGCCGCGATGCTGTTCGCGCGCGCGGCGCCGGTGATCAGGGCGAGGGGCATCCGGCCACGCTACCGGACCGCATCAGCGGTCAGAACCCGAGGCACATCACGGCGACTCCCGCCGCCATGGCCCAGGACTCGGTCGTGAGCAGGCGCGCGGTGCGCCCGTGGTGCACCGGCTCGATGACCCACTCCGCGACGACCGTCCACAGCACGACGCTGATCACCCCGACCACGACGACGACCGAGAGCAGACCCGACAGCCCCTGGCCATGACCGTGACCCGCCACGGCGGCGGCCTGGCCGGTCGACGCGCTCTCGAAGGAGCAGATCGCCATCACCAGCGACACGAGCGCGCGGTGGCAGCATGTGGCGGCGGCCGGCGTTCCACGGACCCCCATGGTCCCGAGCATCGCGGAGAGCAGCAGCACCGCACCGAGGATCAGGCCGAGGACGGGACCGCCCTCGCCGACCGCCACCAGCAGCATCACCGCCGCCATCACGAGCGCCGACTGCCTGCCCTGCCAGGGCACGGAGCGCCACGCGGCCACGCAGGCCGCGGCCGAGACGATCGCCGCCGCGGTCATCAGCCACGGCGCCGCCGGCAGGAGATGCTCCACCCGCGAAGTATATTGATCGAACGCTCAAGATAGCTATACCCCCTCGGATGCGACAGGATGTGAACGTGCCCCGCATCGTCGATCACGATGAGCGCCGCCGGCAGATCGCCGAGGCGCTGCTGACCGTCGCCGCCCGCGACGGTCACGAGAACGTGTCGTCGCGCGCGGTCGCGAAGGAGCTCGGCGTGGCGACCGGATCGCTCTGGCACTACTTCGACGGGTTCGACGACGTCGTGCGCGCCGCCGCCGCCGAGGTCACCCGTCGCACCGACACGCGGATCGCCGACGCCACCGCGGGCCTGCGCGGCCTCCCCCGACTGCACGCGCTCATGCGCGAAGTCCTTCCGATCGACGAGCGCACGCGCACCGAGGCCCACGTGGTCGTCGGATTCTGGGGCCGCATCGCCACCCTCGAGACGACGCCGGATGCCGGGGCGCCCACCCTCGCGACATGGCAGGACAGCATCCGCTCCTCCCTCGAGGAGGCGGTCGCCGATGGAACGCTCCGCGCCGAGACCCCGCAGGATGCCGTGATGGCGCTGCTGCGCTCGATCACCTACGGCCAGCAGGTGGTCGAGGTCACCGAGCCTCAGCCGGCCTCGGCGCACCTGGCCGTGCTCGAGGGCATCCTCGCCCCCTGGCGCGCCTGATCCGCACCGCCGCGGCCCGGGTCTTGTGACGCCGGGCGTTCCGTCGTACGATCGTGCCAACCCGTTTATTGAGCACTTGCTCGAAAATAGTGAGGTCGACGATGTCCCACCGCCCGCAGCCCGTCTCGATCGAGAAGATCGCCGTCCCGCATCCGCTCGATCCGCTCACCGGCCCGGAGATCGCCGCCGCCCGCGCCGTCCTCGACGCCGCCGGCCTCATGACCGAGACCACGCGCGTGCCGATGCTGCTCCCCGACGAGCCGACGAAGCAGGAGCGCGCCGCCTGGCATCCCGGGGCGCCGATCGACCGGCGAGTCGACGTCACGCTGCTCGACATCGCCACCGGCGTCGCCACCGAGGTCATCGTGTCGATCACCCGCGGCGAGGTCCTCCGCACCGAGCGGGTGCCCAACGACGCGCCGCCCTACGGCCAGCCGCAGTACCTCTTCGAGGAGTACGAGCGCGCCGAGACGATCGCGAAGGCCTCGCCCGAGTGGCAGGCCGCGATGACGCGCCGCGGCCTCGCCGCGCACATGGCGCTGGCGTTCTGCGGTCCGCTCGCTCCGGGATACACCGGCCGCGCCGACGAGGTCGGCCGCCGCGTCATCCGCTCCCTCACGTTCCTCAAGGACGACGAGGCCGACTCCCCCTGGGCGCACCCCGTCGAGGGACTGATCGTGCACATCGACCTCACGACGAACAGCGTCATCCGGGTCGAGGACCACGGCGATGTACCGGTCCCCGCCGGACACGGCAACTACTACCCCGAGGCGCAGGGAGCCGCGCGCACGACCCTCAAGCCCATCGAGATCACCCAGCCCGAGGGGCCGAGCTTCACGGTCACAGGCTCCCTCGTCGAGTGGGAGGGCTGGTCGATGCGCGTGGACTTCAACGCGCGCGAAGGCCTGGTGCTGCACGACGTCTCGTTCGCCGGGCGCTCGGTGCTGAGCAGGGCGAGCGTGCCGGAGATGGTCGTGCCGTACGGCGACACCGCACCGGGACGCTTCTGGATCAGCTACTTCGACGCCGGCGAGTACCTCCTCGGCAAGAACGCCAACCACCTCGAGCTCGGCTGCGACTGCCTCGGCGTCATCCGCTACCTCGACGGCCATGTGGCCGACGATCACGGCAACCCGGTGCGCATCCCGAACGTGATCTGCATGCACGAAGAGGACTACGGCATCCTCTGGAAGCACACCGACCTCTCCGGCCGCTCCGACGTGCGCCGCTCGCGCCGCTTCGTGGTGTCGTACTTCTCGACGATCGGCAACTACGACTACGGCTTCTACTGGAACTTCTCCCTCGACGGCTCGATCGAGGTCGTCGCGAAGGCCACCGGCATCGTCTTCGCCGCAGCCGGCGAGCCCGGCGTGCGGCAGAAGCACGCGACCGAGCTCGCACCCGGCGTCTTCGCCCCGGTGCACCAGCATCTGTTCTGCGCCCGACTCGACGTCGCGATCGACGGAGACGACAACCGACTCCTCGAGATCGACGCCCAGCGCGTGCCGATGGGTCCGGACAACCCCTTCGGCAACGCGTTCACCTGGTCGGAGACGCTCCTCGCGACGGAGCAGGCAGCGCAGCGCGAGGCCGACACGTCGGTCGCGCGCGTCTGGGAGGTGCAGAGCGCCACGCGGACCAACCGGGTGGGCCGCCCCACCGCGTATCACCTGATCCCCGAGCCGACCGCTCTGCTGATGGCCGATCCGGAGTCGTCGGTCGCCGCACGTGCCGCCTTCGCCACGAAGCACCTCTGGGCGACGCGGCACGAGCCGGGGCAGATCTGGCCCGCGGGTCGCTACCCGAACGCGCATCAGGGCGGTGCGGGGCTGCCGGAGTACTCGGCGGGCGATCGCTCGATCGACGGCGAGGACATCGTGCTCTGGCACACGTTCGGGCTCACGCACTTCCCCCGCCCCGAGGACTGGCCCATCATGCCCGTCGACTACGCGGGCTTCTGGTTCAAGCCGAACGGCTTCCTCGACCAGAACCCCGCGATGGACGTGCCGGAGTCCTCACAGGCGCATGCCGCTCCGGCGGCGGAGAGATGCTGCGGCGGAGGCGACGCCTGCAGCTGCGGTCACTGAACGCGACCGCATCCCGTCAGGCGAGCGCGGCGATCGCGTCGCGGAGGATGCCGTCGGCGTCGACGAGCGCGGATGCCGCGGCCTCGGGCGACGCGTCGACGGCGAGCATCAGCAGGGCGAGCTTCACCGAGCCGTCGGCGGCACGGAGCGCCTCCGACGCGGCGTCGACGCCGACGCCGGCCAGCTGCGACACCGTGCGGATGGACCGGGCGTGCAGCTTCTCGTTGGTGGCGAGCAGGTCGACCATGACCCCGCGATAGGTCTTGCCGAGCTTGATCATCGACAGCGTGGTGAGCATGTTCACCACGAGCTTCTGCGCGGTGCCGGACTTCAGCCGTGTGGATCCCGAGATGAACTCGGGTCCGGTGACCACCTCGATCGCGATTTCGGCGGCCGCGCCGATGGCGGAGTCGGCATTCGAGGCGATCGCGACCGTCAGCGCGCCGAGCCCCCGCGCGTACTCCAGCCCGCCGACGACGTAGGGCGTCCGCCCGGATGCCGAGATGCCGACGACCGTGTCGCTCGCGGACAGGTCGAGGTCGCGCAGCGATGCGGCGGCCGCCTCGTCGTCGTCCTCCGCGTTCTCGACGGCGGACCGGATCGCGGTCTCGCCCCCGGCGATCAGCCCCACGACCATCGAGGGGTCCGTCCCGAAGGTGGGAGGGCACTCGCTCGCGTCGAGCACGCCGATGCGCCCTGCGGTTCCCGCACCGATGTAGATGAGCCGTCCGCCGCGGCGGAACCGCGCGGTGATCCCGTCGATCGCCGAGGCGATCTCGGCGGCGCGCTCCGCGACCGCGGCCGGGACGCGGCGGTCCTCGGCGTTCATGCGCCGGATGAGCTCGGCGGTGTCGAGCAGGTCGAGGTCGCCGCGCTCCGTGGTCGACGCCTCGGTGTCGAGGCTCTCGAGCACCGAGAGCAGGGCGGTCAGTCGGGCGTCGTCATTCGGCACGGTGCACGAACCTTTCGTGGGGAAGATCGACACGGCGCGCGAGGAGCAGCGCGCCGTCGAGAGCGGTCCCGGCTGCGGGGACGGTCTGCCGTCCCGCCGCCTGCAGCGAGGAGACCAGGGCGGCACGGAACCAGGGATGCTGGGTGAGCCCGCCGTGGAGCGCGACCGTGAGCGTGCGGGACGAGGCGGCGACCGCGGAAGCGGTGAGCAGCCGCACCGCGTCGTCGACGATCTCGCCGGCCACGCGATCACCTGCGGCCGCGGAGTCGAGCACCAGCGGGGCGAAGGTCGCGAGCCGCCGCGCGAGCGGCTCGGGATCCGCCAGCCAGCCGATGATGTCGGATGCCGTGCCGATCCGCTCCTCGATCGCCGGGGCGAGCACAGTGTCGGGCGACAGACCCGCGGATGCGCGGAGCACCGCGCGCAGGGCCTCCCGGCCGAGCCAGGACCCGCTCCCGAAGTCGCCGAGCTCGGGCCCCCATCCGTCGACGAGCCTGGCGCCGTCGGCATCGATGCCGAGTGCCGCGGCGCCGGTGCCGGCGATGAGGAGCACACCCTCCCCGCCCGCGAGCGCACCGGCGTGCGCGGCGACGACGTCGGACGCGACGGCGACCCTGGCGTGCGTCGCCGTCGCCAGAGCGGCGGCCAGCCGTCGGGCTGCGCCGGGGGCGCTCCATGCGCCCGCGGCGCCGACTCCGACGAGGTCGATGGGGCCGTCGTCCGCCCGCAGCAGAGGCAGGATGGCGGCGGTCGCCGCGTTCACGCCGTCGGCCGCGGCGAGGCCGGGGGCGCCCACGCCCTCGCGGACCACGTCGCCGGACGAGACACGGCACCGGGACTTGCCGAGATCGACGGCGACGGCGGGGCGCGGGGAACTCATGAAAATAGTCTACGCAGAAGCAACTAATCGTGGAACAATTGTTCATCCGGCCGTTTCCGAGCCCAGGAGGGGCATGAGCATCCAGACGACCATCGCGACGGCCGCCGAGACCCTTCCGCCCTCGCTCGCTCGGATCGCCCGCGTCATCGCCGACGATCCCACCACCGCCGTCGAGAGCACGATCTCCGAACTCGCCGCTCTCTGCGACACCTCGGTCGCCTCTGTCGTGCGCTTCTGCCGCGTCATCGGCCTTCGCGGCTACGCCGCACTGCGGATGGCGCTGGCCGCCGAGCTCGGGCGCGAGTCCGTGCAGTTCAACGCCCCCGCCGGTTTCGGCTCCGAGATCGCCACGGGCGACACCCTTCCGGATGCCGTCGGCAAGATCGCGGCGCTCGAGCTGCTCGCGATCGAGGAGACGATCGGGAATCTCGACTTCGACGTGCTGGCTGCGGCCGTGGAGGCGATCGATCAGGCGGACCGCATCCTGCTCTTCGGCGTCGGCGCGAGCCGCCTGGTCGCCGACGACCTCGGACACAAGCTCCTCCGGATCGGGCGCTCGGCGATCGTGCTGTCCGACGCGCACGAGGCGAGCGCCGCGGCGTCGCTCAGCGCGACGAGAGCGGTCGCGATCGGGTTCTCGAACTCGGGGTCGACGAGGGAGACGCTGCGGTTCCTGCAGGCGGCGCACGGCGCCGGCACGACGACGGTCGGAGTCACGAGCGTCGTCGACTCCCCTCTCGCCCGCGAATCGGACCATGCCCTGTTCACCCACGCGCGCGAACCCCGTTTCCGGGCGGGAGCCATGGTCAGCCGCATCGCCCAGCTCGCGCTCGTCGACTGCCTCTTCGTCGGCGTCGCCCAGCGTCGCCACGCCCACACGGTGCACGCGCTCCAGCGCACGGCCGACGCAGCCAGGGCGCTCCGCGACGAGTGACGTCGGCCGCGGCGCCGTCAGTGCGCCGACGCCGCTTCAGGAGCGGGGGCGGGGGTCCGGGGCGACCCGGTCGAGCTCGCCGTGCGCAGGAACACGATGATCCAGCTGAAGATCAGCACGGCCGCGATGAGCTCCACCGCCGTGAGGTTGTAGTAGCCGACGACGAAGAACACCGCCAGCAGCACGATGACCAGCACGTACACCCAGCCGAAGACGACGAAGACGCGGGGGATGCTGCGCAGGAACCACGGAAGCCCGACCACGACCACCGCGAACACCACCGTCATGCCGGTCGCCACCGTGTTGTGCACGAGGAAGAACTCGTCGACGGGGAAGATGCCCACGCACGCGAGGAAGACGCCCAGCAGGATCAGGCCTCCCCGAACGACGAACCGGCCGCGGCGGTCGATCGGATCCGATGCCGGCAGGCCGGCCGTGGCGTAGCGCGAGATCGTCGTCACCATGACGCCGGCAATGATGAGCGTGATGTTGAAGGCGAGCGAGGCGCTGTTGGTGCTCATCCCGAGCGCCGAGAGGTTGTCGCGCCACCAGTGCGGATCGCTCGACGCGAGCATGCTGGCGAAGGCGCCGACGACGAGGAACACCGCGAGCACGAGAGACAGGACCGTCGGCGTGAGCGCGACGGCGCTGAGGAAGGAGACGTAGCCGGTCAGGGCGAAGGCCACGGCCACGAGCACCGCGCCGGGGAACGCGAACACCGGGGCATCCGTGAAGCTCCGCTCGAGCAGCTCCGCGATCCCGATCCAGCCGAGGTGGGCGATCGCCGCGTGGGCGAAGGCGATCGCGACGAGGTCGTACCACCGCAGCCGGTCACCCGGCACGCTGAAGCCGTCGCGAAGCCCGTCGGCGTCCGGCTCCGCCGGCCGCACCGCCAGGCGTCCCACCACGAAGGCGATGACCGCCGTGACGGCTCCCCCGACCGCCGCGAAGACGCCGATGGAGCCGGAGCCGCTGATCGCGAGCTCACGACCCCAGAAGACCGGCAGTCCGATCGCGAAGCCCAGCACCAGGAAGGCCGCGCCCACGATGAGCGCCGTCTCCTCGAAGACGGCATCCGATCTGTCCGCTCCCCGCACCTGCCGCAGGACGAGCAGGATCCTGTCACCGAGAGCTTTCATCGTCCATCCTCCGGTCACATCCTAGGAGCAGTGCTGTGCGGCCGCCGCCGGTGATAACATCGCGGAACGGATCGTATACAACGTCGTCGTTCCACCATCCCGAGGTGATCAGTCATGAACGGTGCATTCGCTGCCCCCGTCGCCCCTGCCGAGTCGGTGTCGTCGCTCATCGCGCGCAACATCAGCGAGTTCCGCGCTGCCGTCTCCCAGTCCTTCGTCCCTCTGCAGGTGTCCAGCGACGGCCCCGATCACTTCCGCGGCGTCATCCGCGGCGCGTCCGTCGATGAGGTGCACGTGACGGAGGTGCGTGCGACGTCGCACGTCGTCGAGCGCACGCCCGAGCTGATCGCCCGCGGCGACCGCTCCTACTTCAAGGTGAGCCTGATGCTCGCCGGCACCGGCCTGCTCATCCAGGACGACCGCGAGGCCGTGCTGCACCCCGGCGACCTCGCCGTGTACGACACGGATCGCCCGTACTCCCTCGTCTTCGACCAGGACTTCCGCACGATGGTCGTGATGTTCCCGAAGCACCTGATCAGTCTGCCGTCCGACATGATCGGCCAGCTCACCGCGGTCCGGATCTCCGGCCAGGAGGGCCTCGGCGGTATGGTCGTGCCGTATCTGACGCAGCTCGCCGGAAACCTCGACCAGCTCGCCGGCACCACGGGCGCCCGCCTCGCGCACAGCGCCCTCGACCTCGTGACGACCGTGTTCACGCGCGAGCTCGGACTCGACGAGGTCTCCGCCGACCCGCATCGCGCGCTTGTGCAGCGCATCCGCTCGTACATCGACCGCAACCTGGCGTCGACCGACCTCGGCCCCGCGACGATCGCCGCGGCTCATTTCATCTCCACCCGTCACCTGCACGGGCTCTTCCAGGAGCAGGGGGTCACCGTCTCGACGTGGATCCGCACCCGTCGCCTCGAGCAGTGCCGACGCGACCTGCTCGACCCGATGCTCGCCGACCGCCCCGTCGCCGCGATCGCGGCCCGCTGGGGTTTCGTGGATGCCGCGCACTTCAGCCGCGCGTTCAAGGCGGCATTCGGGGTCTCCCCGAGCGAGTACCGCGCCGCGCACTGACGCCGCCGATCGCGGGTCCTTGCCCGGGAGGGCACGCCGGTTGACTCTCGGCGCGCGATGGTGCCCCCGCTCTTGAGCGGATGCCGCGCCGCGGCTGAGCATGAGGCAAGCGCACCGCGATGACGCGGCGCCCGGAGCATCGATGCTCCGCCACGTGCGATGTCAGGACCTCCATGACCGACACCTCCCTCGATCCGGCGCTCGACGAGTGGCGCACCTACGACGAGTTCGCCGCGGGGATCGACACCTTCCGGCTTCCGAACGTGTCCTTGGCCGGCACCGCGCTCGCCCTCAGCCTCGACGACGGCTCCGCGCTGTCCCTGAGCTTCGACTCCATCGCCGTCACCTGGACCGGATTCGATGCCTCCGGCACCGATCCCTACGATGCCGTCGCCGTGCGCGACGACGTCGTGTTCGTCAACATCCCGCTGGAGAGCCGCGAGCGCGAGGCGATCACCGTCGTCTTCTCCCGCACGACGCATCGCGCGACCGTCATCCGCTCCCGCATCGCGGCGGAGGCCGTGGAGGGCGTTCCGCAGGTCGGACAGGAGTTCTGGGCCGCGACGACCGACGCCGGCGAGGCGACGGGCGAGGTCCCCGGCCCGAGCCGCGACCTCATCGGCAAGCGCAACGTCTACCGCTACAGCCCGCACCACCTGTACGAGCACGTCTACGTGTCGAGCACGCGATACGCGTGGCAGTGCCTGGAGGGCGTGCAGCGCGGTCACGGCGACATGGATCTGTCGACCGTGTGGAAGTTCGCCGACGGACTGTACCTCTTCTGCTTCCGTGAGTTCCGCATCGCCGTGGCGAGCGTCTGGCTGCACGACCTCGGCTACCAGCTGATGACCACGGGCATCTTCCTCGGACTCAACGGCGAAGGCCGGGCCGAGCACTCCCGGGGCGGTGGTCACATCTACCCGCTCGGCTCCGTCGCCTATCCCGACGCCCAGCCGGTCTGACCCCCTTCGACAGGCTCAGGAACCCGGAAGAGATCGAGGAGAGCGCATATGAGCAACGCAGACATCATCCGCGGCCACTACGCCGCCAGCGACCGGGGCGACCTCGACGGCATGCTCGCGCCGTTCGCAGCGGACATCCGGTGGACCGAGGCCGCCGGATTCCCGTACGCCGGCACCTACGTCGGACCGGATGCCGTCGCCGCGAACGTCTTCGCCCGCCTCCAGGAGGACTGGGACGACTACACCGTGGCGATCGACGAGGTCATCGACGGCGGAGACGTCGTGGTCGGCATCGGCACGTACTCGGGCACCAACAGGGCCACCGGACGGTTCTTCGCCGCTCGCGTCGCGCACGTCTGGCGCCTGAAGGACGCCGAGGTCGTCGCCTTCGAGCAGTTCACCGACACCGAGATGGTCAGCCGCGCGCTGCGCGACCCGTCGACAGGCTCAGGGACCCCGGCCTGAGCCGCAGCACGACACCGCACGACCCGAACACACGAGAGGCAGGAAGCACATGAACAGACGAGCATCCGGCACCGCGGCGCTCCTCGCCGTGGCAGCCCTCACCCTGGCCGGCTGCGCCGGCGGGGACGGCGGCGGAGGCGACGGCGCCCCGATCGTCGTCGGCTCCGTCAACACGATCAGCGGACCGGCGACGTTCCCCGAGGCATCGCAGGCGGCAGCCGCCGTCTTCGACGCCTTCAACGAGGCCGGAGGGCTCGATGGTCGCACGATCGAGTACAAGACCCTCGATGACAAGGGCGATCCCGCGACCGCCACGGCATCCGCTCGCGAACTGGTGGGCAGCGACGGCGCCGTCGCTCTCGTCGGCTCGGCCAGCCTCATCGAGTGCGAGATCAACGCCAAGTACTACGAGCAGGAGGGGATCCTCTCGATGCCCGGCATCGGCGTCGACACCGGATGCTTCGCCAGCGAGAGCATCTCACCGGCGAACGTGGGGCCGTTCAACGACATGACCCTCACGCTGCAGTACGGATCGGAGGTGCTCGGCCTGGACGACATCTGCATCCTGCTCGAGATCGCCGGCTCCACGCGCCCGACCTACCAGGCCGCGATCGACCAGTGGACGGAGATCACCGGCAAGGAGCCGAAGTACGTCGACGACACCGTGCCGTACGGCGCCTCGGATTACACGCCCTACATCGTCAAGGCACGGGACCAGGGCTGCAAGGCGCTCGCGATCAACCCGGTCGAACCCGACGCGATCGGTCAGGTCAAGGCGGCCAACGCGCAGGGCTGGGACGACGTGACCTGGCTCTACCTGACCAGCGTCTACAGCGAGAACTTCGCCGACGCGATCGACGACGCCGGCGCCGGGATCTACGTGCCCGCGGAGTTCTACCCGTTCACCGACGACAGCGAGATCAACGCCGACTGGCGGGAGCTGATGGAGGCGAACGACATCCCGCTCACCTCGTTCAGCCAGGGCGGGTACCTGGCCGCGACGTACTTCATCGAGGTGCTCGAGGGCATCGACGGCGACATCACGCGCGAGAGCGTCTCCGAGGCGCTCAAGGCCATGGACCCGATCGAGAACCCGATGGTGGGAACACCGTACGCGTTCGGCACCCAGAACACCGCGGGGTGGCCGATCATCCTGAAGTCCGGCACGAACGCCTGGGAGCAGGTCGCCGACGACTGGCTGCGCATCGGCGAATAGACACCCTTCACGCCCTTCGTCTCGCTTCGCTCGCTCAGGGACCGGAAGCACCCCCGGTCCCTGAGCCTGTCGAAGGGCCCCTCCCCCTCAGATCAGAAAGGACGCCTCATGCTGCAAGGCGCGATCGCCGGCCTCGCCGCCGGCGGACTCTACGCCGTCCTCGGCGTATGCCTGACGCTGATGTCACGCCTCGTCCGCGTGGTGAACTTCGCGCAGGCCGCGACCGGGATGTTCGGCGCGTTCACGGCGGTGTGGTTCGTCCGCGAGATCGGGCTGCCCATCTGGCTCGGGTCGGTGCTCGGTGTGCTGGTCGCGGGGCTGCTGGCCGCGGCGATCGGCTTCATCGCGGCGACCTGGCTCTCCGAGGCGTCGACCACCACACGCTCCGCGATGACGGTCGGGCCGCTGCTCCTGCTGATCTCGATGTCGTTCATCCTGTTCGGCAACAAGCCCCAGCCGTTCACACCGATCATCGCCGGGCCCGCCTTCTCGTTCGGCGGCGTCGTGGTCAGCCAGGTCACGGTCGCGACCGTGGCGATGGCGATCGTCACCGCCGTCGTGGTGCGGATCGTGCTTCGTCGCACCAGGGTGGGCACGCAGCTCCGTGCCCTCTCGGAGCGGCCGACGACGGCGGAGCTGCTCGGCATCCGCTCGCGTCCGCTGTCGATCGCGGTCTGGTTCGTGACCGGCGTGATCAGCGCAATCGCGATCATCGTCGTGGCCCCGTCGCAGTCGAACGACGCGACGAGCCTCGCGATGCTCATCGTCCCCGCGGCCGCTGCCGCCCTGCTCGGCGGGTTCCGGCGTCTCGACCTCGCGGTGATCGGCGGCGTCGTGCTCGGCGTGCTCGGCGGCCTGGTCGCCCAGATCGACGAGGTCGCGCTCGTGCGCAACTTCCTCCCGTTCCTGTTCATCGTCGTCCTCCTCCTCTGGACGCAGCGCAAGGAGGTGTGGGATGCCGCTCGCTGACCGTCCCTGGTTCCGGATCACCTGGCCGTTCGCGATCGCCCTCGCGGGCATCGGGGCCGGCGCGATCCTGAGCGCGGCCCTGCCGGGCTATTTCGTGTTCCTCGCCATCAGCGCCGTGATCGCCGCCATCGCGATCCTCGGTCTCGGCATCGTGACCGGGTCCGCCGGCATGATCGCGCTGTGCCAGCTCACGTTCGCAGCCGTCGGCGCGTGGATCGTCTCACTGCTCAACGTGCTGCAGGCACCGGGCGGATTCATCGTCTGGCTCGTGCTCGGCGGCATCGCCGCAGGGCTCGTCGGCGTGCTCGTCGGACTCCCCGCACTCCGCCTCCGCGGCGTGAATCTCGCGGTCGTCACACTCGGCTTCGCGGCAGCGGCCGACGTCACCCTCGTGCAGATCCAGTTCCCCGGCTCCGCCGACGGCACCGCGATCGAGCGCCCCACGATGTTCTCCGACGATCGCCAGTTCTTCTTCCTCTCGATCGTCGTGCTCGCACTCTGCGCGCTCGGAGTCTTCTTCCTCCAGCGCGGACGCTGGGGATCGAGCTGGAAGGCCGTCGCGTTCTCCGAGCGCGGCACCGCCGCCGCGGGCCAGAGCGTGCAGATCGCGAAACTCACGGCGTTCGCGGTCTCGGCCGCGCTGGGCGGCGTCGCCGGGGGTCTGCTGGCCGGTCAGGTGCAGCTGCCGTTCGCGTCGAGCTTCACGCCGCTGCAGTCTCTCGCGCTCTACGTGCTGGCGATCATGTCGGGCGCGCACCTGATCGACATGGCCATCTTCGGCGGCATCCTCTGGGTGCTCGTCCCCGAGCTGCTCAAGCGCTGGGGAATCCCGCAGGACTGGGGCTTCGTCATCTTCGGCGTGCTCGGCGTGCAGGCCCTCACGAGCGGGACCAACCTCGGTCAGGGGATCCGCAACCTGTTCTACCGGCGCGCCGACCGACGAGCGGCGAACGCGGAGCTCACGGCGCTCCCTCCGGATGCCGAAGCGGATGCCGGTGCCATCACCACGACGACCACCGCCACGGTCGATGAGGCCGCCCTCGACGGTGCACCCGTGCTCTCGGTCGAAGGGCTCACCGTGCAGTTCGGCGCACTCAAGGCGCTCGACGACGTGTCGGTCGTGGTGCCGGCCGCGTCGATCATGGGGCTGATCGGGCCGAACGGCGCGGGGAAGTCGACGTTCGTCGATGCGATCAGCGGGTTCCTGCCGAAGCACGGCGGACGCGTGCTCCTCGGCGATCGGGATCTCGGAGGCCTCTCCCCCACCCGGCGCGCACGGCTCGGGCTGCGCCGCACGTTCCAGCAGGACCGCGTGCCGCCCGCGCTCACGATCGGCGCCTATGTGCGGTTCGTCGCACGGCGCCGGCTCGCGGCATCCGACATCGACGAGGTGCTGGAGTTCTTCGGATGCCCGCCGGCCCGCGCTCGCCTGTCGAGCGTCGACGTCGGAACGAGACGACTCGTCGAGGTCGCCGCGAACGTGGTGGCCCGCCCTCGGCTGCTGATCCTCGACGAGCCTGCTGCCGGGCTCTCGCATGACGAGCATCTGGCCCTCGCCGCGCGGCTCCGAGAGCTCCCGGCGCGCTACGGCATCGCGCTGATCATCATCGAGCACGACCTCGATCTCGTGCGCTCGGTCTGCCCGACCCTGACCGTCCTGGACTTCGGCCGCGTGCTCGCCAGCGGACCGCAGGCCGAGGTCCTCGCGAACCCCGACGTCGTGAAGGCGTACATGGGAGAGACGGAGCTGCTGAAGTGAGCGAACTCGTCGTGGACGCCGTGAGCGTCAGCCGCGGGGCGGGCGCCGTCATCTCCGATGTCTCCCTGCGGGTCGAGGGCGGCGAGGTGCTGGCCCTGGTCGGTCCCAACGGCGCAGGAAAGACCAGCCTGATCGAGTCGATCTCGGGTGTGACCCCGCACTCCGCCGGCACCATCACGCTCGACGGCGAGCCGATCGACAGGCTGTCGCGGGTCGCGCGATCACGGCGCGGCATCGTGCACATCGAGCAGGGCAGAGCGGTGTTCCCCTCGCTCACCGTGCGGGAGAACATCTCGCTCACCGCCCGCACGTCCGCGGAGCTGGATGCGGCGATCGCGCAGTTCCCCGAGCTGGAGAAGCGCATCGACTCGCCGACCGCCCTGCTCTCGGGCGGAGAGCAGCAGATGGTGGTGCTGGCGCGCGCCTTCGCCGCGAAGCCCCGCATCCTGCTCATCGACGAGATGTCGCTCGGGCTCGCGCCGGTCGTCTTCCTGCGGCTCATGCCGATAGTGCGCTCGATCGCGGACTCCGGCGTCGGGGTGCTGCTGGTGGAGCAGTTCACGCAGGTCGCCCTCGGGCTCGCGCGCGAGGCCGTGGTCGTCGCGGGCGGCCGGGTGTCCTTCCAGGGCACGGCGGAAGAGCTCAGCGCCGATCCCGCCCTGCTGCACCGCGCGTACCTCGGCGGCTGACGACATCCACGTCCTCCGCCGACCGGCCCCCTAGGTGGAGAGTTCGCCAGCTAGCCTGGAGAGGTGACCGAAACGATTCGCGCCCGCGCCGTCCTGCTCGACATGGACGGCACCCTCGTCGACTCGACTGCGGTCGTGGAACGGCTCTGGCTCGCCTGGGCGGAGCCGCACGGAATCGACCCCGAGCACGTGCTCAGCGTCGTGCACGGTCGGCAGGGGCACCAGAGCATGTCGATCATGCTGCCGGAGCGCGATCATGCGATCAATCTCCGCGAGAACGACGAGATGCTCGCGACCGAGACGAACGACGTCGACGGGGTCATCGAGATCTCGGGGGCGAAGGCGCTGCTCCTGGCACTGCTCCCCTACCCGCACGCGATCGTGACGTCCGCGAACGTCGCGCTGATGACGGCACGGATGCAGGCGGCAGGTCTCACCGTCCCCGCCCTCGCCGTCACGGCCGAGAGCGTCTCGGCATCCAAGCCGGATCCCGAAGGCTTCCTCCTCGGCGCGAAGACGCTCGGCGTCGACCCCGCCGACTGCATCGTGTTCGAGGACTCGGGGGCCGGCATCCAGGCGGGCCTCGCCGCCGGCATGCGCGTGGTCGGCGTCGGAGAGCACGCCGCAGCGCACAGCCCGACCTACCTCGTCGACGATCTCACGCAGGTCGCGGTCGTGGCGACGGGCGACGGCTTCGCGCTCGCCATCGACTGAGCGGGCTGCTACATCCCGGCGTGGTCGAACGCGATCGTCGGCACATCGACGACATGCGATCCGCCGTCGGCCACGATCACCGCGCCCGTGATGTACGACGACTCCCCCGAGCCGAGGAATCGCACGACCGACGCGATCTCCGACGGCTGTGCGGGTCGGCGCAGCGGCACGTCGGCGGTGACCGCCGCATAGGCCTCCTCGCGGGAGGAGAGATCCGCGTGGTTCGCGAACTCGTCCATCTCGTCGTCGGCCATCGGCGTCTGCACCCAGCCGGGGCAGATCGCGTTCACGCGCACCCCGTGCCGGCCGTAGTCGCGGGCGAGCGTGCGGGTCAGACCGATCAGCGCATGCTTGCCCACGGTGTACCCCGCGACCGACGGCCCGGCGAAGAGCCCGGCGAGCGACGACACGATCACGATCTGCCCCTTCGCCTCGATCAACGCGGGCAGCGACTCCCGCGCCATCGTGAAGGCGGTCGTGAGGTTGGCGCGGATCGCCGCCTCCCAGCCGGCGTCGTCGGTCTCGCCGACCGGCGAGAATCCGTGGCCTCCGGCATTCGCCACGAGCACGTCGATGCGTCCGAAGCGCGCCAGCACCTCGGCGACGGCCGCCTTCGCCGAGGCGGTGTCGGCGGCGTCCGCGACGACCGGCACGGCGCCGACGGCGCGCTCGACCTCCTGCAGCGGCTCCGGGCGGCGCCCGACGACCACGACGTGCGCGCCCTCGGCCGCATAGCGCTGGGCGATGGCGGCGCCGATGCCGGTGCCGCCTCCGGTGATGACGACGACGCGTCCGGCGACCGTCGATCCGACTGCGAGTCCCATTTCTGCTCCCTGTACTGATCTGGCGCCTGCGCGCGGTGGATTCGTGCTCGACGGCTCCCTCGTCACGCGGGGAACCCCGAGCGGGCGGTGTATCCGAAGTCGCTGAGCAGCGTCGTCCCGTTGATCGCCCTGCTGAGCGGCGACACCAGATAGGAGACGTGCGCGGCGACATCCGCAGCGCTCTGCACCGGGAATCCCGGTGCGTCGAACGCGGCGGAGCCGAGATCGCCGCGGCTCATCGGCGTGTCGACGATCGACGGCGCCACCGTGTTCACGCGGATGCGCGTGTCGGAGAGATCGACCGAGAGCGCCCGCCCGAACTGCACGAGTGCGGCCTTCGATGCCCCGTACGGCACCATGCCCGGCGACGCGACGAAGGCCGAGTCGCTTGCGAGCAGGACGACGGATGCCGCCGGCGCGGCACGCAGCATCGGGAGCGCGTGCTTGAGCACGAGGAACGCTCCGGTCACGTTCACGGAGAGCACGGCATCCCAGTCGGCGAGATCGGTGTCCTCGATCGACGTGCCGACGGGCCCCGATATCCCGGCGCAGCAGACCACGGCGTCGAGGCGGCCGAGCGTCATGGCAGCGGAGCCCACCGCCGCACGCACCTCGCTCTCGTCGGTCACATCCGCGACGAGGATCAGGGCCCCTAGACATCCGCTCGCCGTCTCGCGGAGCGCGGCGGCGTCGCGATCCAGCAGGGCGACCCCCACGCCTTCCGCGGCGAGCGCGAGCGCCGTGGCGCGGCCGATCCCGCTCGCCGCGCCCGTCACGAGCGCCGTCGTACCCTGCAGCTGCAGATCCATCGCACCCTCCGGGGCCGCCGCCGGGCACCGGATGGTGCGGAGAGGACGGCGGTGTCGTCTCGGTCATCCTGCTCCCCCCTCGCGATGACGCGAACCGCCGTCGGCGGGGTGTGCGCGCTCGCACCATCGTCCTTCACTCAGGGTCAAGCGCCCGAGGTGCCGCGCGAGCAGACTCGCTCTATCGACGATTCCCCTCGTCGTCGGTGCCGTGCGAGCACGGCGTCACCGAGCAAAGGAGCCGACGTGGCACCCTCGACCGAAACATCTCACGAGCACACCGCTCTCCGCCCCGGTGCCCTCGGCGTCGCCGGCATCGTCTTCCTCGTGCTCGCCGCGGTCGCACCGCTCACGGGCATCGTGGTCGTCGCGTCCCTGGCGATCGCCCTCGGCAACGGCGGCGGCACCCCGATGTCGTTCTTCCTGGTGGCGGCGATCCTGCTGCTCTTCGCCGTCGGCTACGCGCAGATGTCCAAGCAGCTCGTGAACGCCGGCGGCTTCTACGCGTTCGTCGTGAAGGGCCTCGGCCGCACCGGCGGTCTGATCGCCGGGCTCATCGCGACTCTCGGCTACAACTTCTTCGTCGTGGGCACGATCGGCACCAGCGGATTCTTCATGCAGACGATCATCCGCGACCTCACCGGTCTCGACGTGCACTGGCTCGTATGGGGCCTGCTCTCGATCGTGGTGTGCTTCGTCCTCGCCCGCATCGGCGTCGACTTCAGCTCGAAGGTGCTGGGCGTCTGCCTGGTGCTCGAGGTGCTGATACTCGTCGTGTTCGACGTGTCGGTGCTCGTGCAGACCGGGTACGACCTGGGTGCGTTCAGCCCGGAGGCGGTGTTCTCCGGCTCCCTGCCGATCGGACTCCTGCTCGCCGCGACCGGCTTCCTGGGGTTCGAGGCGACCGCGCTCTTCAGCGAAGAGGCGAATCAGCCGCTGCGCACCATCCCCCGCGCCACCTACACCTCGATCATCGCGATCGGCGTGATCCTGGGCGTCACGACCTGGGCCGTGGTCAGCGCGACCGGAGTGGCGCAGGCGCAGGCGACCGCGCTCGAGCACCTCCCGACGGGCGACCTGATCTTCTCCCTGTCGCAGCAGTACCTCGGGGGCACCCTCACCACGGTGATGATGGTGCTCCTGCTGGTGAGCCTGTTCGCCGCGATGCTCGCCTTCCACAACTCGGCGACCCGCTACCTGTACTCGCTGGGACGCTCGCGGATCCTGCCGCAGGCGCTCGCGCGCACCAGGGCCAACGGCGCCCCGCAGCTCGCCGGTATCGTGCAGGCCGCATTCGCCGGCATCATGGCGATCATCTTCGCGATCGCCGGCGCCGACCCGATCCTCACGCTCGTTCCCGCGATGCTCGGCTTCGGTACCCTCAGCGTGCTGATCCTGCAGGGACTCGCGGCGATCTCGATCGTCGTGTACTTCCGCCGCAACCGGGACCCGCGCTGGTGGAGCACGTTCATCGCACCCGGAATCGGATTCCTCGGCATCGCGGCGATCTCGGTCCTCGCCGTCGTGAACTTCAACATCGTCGCCGGCTCCGAGGAGCTCGCGATCCGGCTGATGCCGCTGCTGCTGGTCGTCGCGCTGATCGGCGGCATCGCGTACGGCGCCTACCTCAAGCGCGCGAAGCCCGCCGTCTACGACGGACTCGCCACCGACCTGGAGAAGTTCAGCGACCGCTGACGCTCTCCCCCGCCTCCCCCATCGACAGAGCAAGGACGACGCATGACGACCCTGAACCCCGCAGACACCTCCACCTGGCTGCCGCTCGAGGGCCTCGCCCCCGGCTTCGACGCCAACAAGGCGCCGCACACCACGGCGCTCAGCGGCCGTGAGATCGCGGTCGTCGACGCCCGCGGCACCCGCATCGTGCACCGCTTCGGCGACACCACGGTCTCCTGGCAGTATCACCCGGGCTCGGAGGATCCCACCGAAGCCGCAGCGGACACCGATGACTACGAGGCGTTCGAGGTCGATGACGATCTCTACTTCGTGCAGTTCCATCACCGCTACCTGCCGAACGAGGCCGTCTCGCTCGTGCTGGATCTCCGCGCCGGTCGTGCCCTCGCCGTGATCTCGATCATCCTCCCCGCCCCGGAGCAGGGCCGCACCCGCGTGCAGCACGTCTTCGCGCCGAGCGTGATCGAGGGCGCCGACGTGTCGGGCGCCGAGGCCGCACCGACGACGACCCTGATCGGGCGTCGGGTCGAGTGGGTCTACAGCGCCGAGCACGCCTACGAGCACGTGTACCTGTCGTCGCGGTGGTACTCGTGGCAGTGCCTGGCCGGGCCGGAGCGCGGCCTCGCCGACACCGACGAGAACACCGTGTGGGAGGTGCGTCCCGGCATCTACATCTTCGCGTGGCGCGAGAAGGTGATCCCCTGCGCCTCGGTGACGATCGCCGACCACCGCGACGTGAACGCGATCCGCTCGCACGGCGTGCTGTTCGGGCTCGACGAGACGGGCGAGGTGCCAACGCACTTCACGTTCGGTGCGCACGGACGGCTGCTGTCGACCACGCTCCACGCGCCCGAGCTCGAGCCGGCCGCCTTCGGAGAGGACTGAGATGGAGGCCGCCGCCGACCTGGTCGTCACCGGCTCCGTGATCCGAACCGCCGACCGGTCGAACCCGCTCGTCGAGGCCTTCGCGGTCCGCGACGGACGAGTGCTCGCGGTCGGTTCCCTCGCCGATGTCATACGGCTGCGAGGACAGGGAACGCGGATGCTGGACGTCGGGGACGCGGCGGTCTATCCCGGTTTCGTCGACGTGCACAACCATCACGCGCTGGCCGGCCGCACCGACCTGTTCGAGCTGTCGCTGCCGCCGTCGCTGACCCTCGATGAGATCCTCGCGCACGTGCGCGACAGGGCGGCCGCACTGCCCGCCGATGCCTGGATCGTCGGCGGCGCGGTGCCGACGACGCTGCTGCCTTCGCTGGCGAACACGTACTCGCGCCGGCGACTCGACGACGCATCCGGCGGACGGCCGGTGATGCTCATGGAGGACTCCCGGCACAACCGCTGGGTGAACACGCGTGCGCTCGAGCTCGCGGGCATCACCGCGACGAGCATCCCGTCGTCGGGCGTGACGATGCTCGACCCCGACGACGGCACCCCCACGGGCGTGCTGCTGGAGGCGGCGGGGATCCCGGTGCAGGAGGCCTTCGACGTCGGCGGCGGGCTCACACCGGAGCAGCATGTGGCCGCCTCGCGCCGCGGCGTCGAGCTGCTGAACTCCTTCGGTATCACGACCTTCCAAGACGCGGGTGTCTCGGTCGACATCCTCGGCGCCCTCGCGACCCTCGACCGCGCGGGAGCGCTGAACGCGTGGGTCGTGTCGTCGATGCTCATCAACGACGACATCTTCGGCGTCGCGCCGATCGGCACGCCCCTCATCGAACGAGGAGAGGAGTTCCGCACGACGCACCACCGCCCCGACTTCGTGAAGATCTTCCTCGACGGCGTGCCCCCGGCGCACACGGCCGCCTTCCTCGATCCGTATCCGGCCGACGCCGCACACGGCGCGCACTTCCACGGCGAGACGACGATGACGTTCGACGAGCTCGCCGGCTGGCTGCGCGTGGTCGCCGACAGAGGTCTCGGCGCGAAGGTCCACTGCACCGGCGACGGCTCCGCCCGGCTCGTGCTGGATGTCGCGGAGCGCCTGCGGGGCGAGGGCGTCACCACCCCGATCCAGATCGCGCACGGACAGTTCCTCGCCGACACCGACATCCCTCGGCTGCAGGCACTGGACGTGTCGGCCGACATCTCCCCGTTCATCTGGTTCCCCGGTGTCATCCCCCAGGCGCTCGCCGACGTGCTCGGCGAGCGCGCGGAGCACTCGCAGCCGAACCGCGCGCTGATCGACTCCGGCGCACTGGTTGCCGGCGGGTCGGACTGGCCGGTGAGCGAGTCCCCGAACACCCTGGAGGGACTGCAGGGCCTGGTGACGCGAGCCGATCCGCTCGGGCGCGCACCCGGCGTGCTCTGGCCGGAGCAGGCCATCTCCGCCGAGGAGGCGCTCGAGGTCTTCACGATCAACGCGGCGACGGCCATGGGCCTCGGTGCGGAGACCGGTTCCCTGACGCCCGGCAAGTCCGCGGACTTCGTCGTGCTGGCGCGCGACGCGATCGCCGGGCCGCCGGACGAGATCGTGCACACGCCTGTCATCTCGACGTGGTTCGCCGGCCGCGAGGTGCACGCCGCCTGACGCGAGGACCACCCGTACCGCCGAAACCCCCACCCGCGGTCATCGCGGGTGGGGGTTTCTCGTCGGCGTCGCGCGCGGCGTCTCAGTCCGCGAGCACGAACCCCGCCCCGCGCTCCCCGATCATCGCGGCGGGCGCATTGGTGTTGCCGGTCGGAACCGTGGGGATGACAGAGGCGTCGATCACCCGCAGACCGTCGACCCCGTGCACGCGCAGTCGAGGGTCGACCACGGCATCGGCATCCGTCCCCATCCGGCACGTGCCGACCTGGTGGTGGTAGGTGATGGCGGTGCGGCGCACCCAGTCCTCGACGTCGGAATCCGACACGTCGGGACCGGGATAGGCCTCCACCGCGCCCCACCGCTCGGCGAGGGCCGGCTGGGCACCGATGCGGCGGCACTGGCGCACGGATGCCGCGAGCGAGGCGACATCGCGGTCGTCGGCCAGCGCGGCCAGGTCGATGTCCGGTCGATCGCCCAGCCCGGGGCCGGTGAGTGTCAGCGCACCACGGCTGTACGGCGTCACGAGCCCGGCCATCAGGGTGAATCCGTCGTCCCCCTTCGGATCCAGCTCGCCCCACATCGGCACCGAGAAGTGGATGGGCTGCGTGTCGGGCTCCGCGAGGTCGTCGCGACTGCGCCAGAAGAGGTGAGTCTGCGTCACCGAGACGCCGGGCTGCGGCGGACCGACCGGGCGCGCCGTCGTCGTGAAGACGACCGGCGAGAGGAGGTGGTCGTGCAGGTTCTTCCCGACCCCCGGAGAGTCCTGCACGACCGGGATCCCCAGGGCCTCGAGCTCCGTCGCGGGTCCGATGCCCGATCGCAGCAGGATGATCGGCGAACCGATGGCGCCGGCCGAGAGGATGACCTCGTCGGCGAACACGTCCTCGGAGTCCGCGCCCTCCCCCAGCCGGACCCCCCGCGCCCGGCCGTCCTCGATGATCACCGAGTGGACTTCCCGTCCGGTGATGATCGTCAGCTTCTCAGCGACCGGTTGCGCGTACGTCGTCCAGGTGTTCACCCGGCGACCGTCGCGGATCGTGACCTGCTGCTGGGAGACCCCGTCGAGGACGCCGCCGTTGTAGTTCGGATTGTGCGGCAGCCCCTCCTCCACGGCGGCGGAGATGATCGACTCCTGGATCGGCGAGAGCGCATAGTCGTCGCTCACGTACAGGAGGTCGTGCTCGATCGCGTCGTACACGGGTTCGACCTCGGACCAGCCCCAGCCGGTCGCGCCGGCCGTCTCCCACCCGTCGTAGTCGGATGCCGCTCCGCGCACCCAGATCATGGCGTTGAGAGCGTGCGATCCTCCGGTCACCTTGCCCCGGGGCAGGTGCAGCCGACGCCCGGCCGCATGTTCCTGCGGCACGGTGAAGTAGTCCCAGTCCTCGGCCGAGTGCCACAGCTCTCCCGCGCGCGAGGGATCGTGGATGGCCGGATTCGTGTCGTACCCGCCCGCTTCGATGAGGGTCACCGCGACGCCGGCATCCGCCAGCCTCCGCGCGACGATGGCCCCCGAGGTGCCCGCTCCGACGACGATGGCAGAGCGCATGGGTCAGCCCTTCCGACCGGGGCCGGACACGACCTGGGTCACGGCGACCGACTTGAGGCCCTCGACACCGAACTCCAGACCGTAGCCCGAGCTCTTGACCCCGCCGAACGGCACCATCGGATGCAGACCGCCGTGCGAGTTGATCCACACGGTCCCGGCCTCCATCCGCGAGGCCGCAGCGCGCGCCGCCGCAGGGTCGCTCGACCAGACCGACGCTCCGAGACCCACGTCGACCGCGTTCGCCCAGGCGAAGGCCTCGTCGACGTCGGAGTACCGGATCACGGGGAGCGCCGGACCGAACTGCTCCTCCTGCACGAGGGCGGCGTCGTTGTCGATGTCGGCGACGATGGTCGGGCGGTAGAAGAGCTCCCCCAGCTCCGGCGCCGCGTCGCCACCGGTGACGATGCGGGCGCCGCGGCTCTTCGCGTCGTCGACCAGGCGGGTGACGATGTCGAACTGGGCGCGGTTCTGCAGCGGCCCGAGCACGTTGTCCTCGTCGAGGCCGTTGCCCATCGGCACGGATCCCGCGATCTCGGCGAGCGCACCGACGACGTCGTCGTAGACGGAGTCGTGCACATAGAGGCGCTTCATCGCCGCACACGTCTGGCCGGTGTTGATGAAGGCGCCCCAGAAGAGATCCTCGGCGATGGCGGCGGCATCCGTCCCCGGCAGGACGATGCCGGCGTCGTTGCCGCCGAGCTCGAGGGTGAGACGGGCGAGGTTCCCGGCGGAGCTCTCGATGATGCGTCGTCCGGTCGCGGTCGATCCGGTGAACATGATCTTGGCGATGTCGGGGTGGGAGGCGAGTCGCGCCCCCACCTCGCGGTCTCCGGAGACGCCGATCAGCACATCGGCCGGGAGCACCTCGTTCATCACGGCGAGCATCGCGAGCACGCTGAGGGGCGTGTACTCGCTCGGCTTCGCGACGACCGTGTTGCCCATCCGGAGCGAGGGCCCGATCTGCCAGATGGTGATCATGAGCGGCCAGTTCCACGGACCGATCGCGCCCACGACGCCGGCGGCCTTGTAGACGAGCTCGGCATGGAGTGTCTCGTCGTCGACCAGCACCTGCGGTTCGATGACGATGCTCGCGTTGGTGCGCAGCCAGGCCGAGCAGGCGCCCAGCTCGAAGCGGGCGTTCGGGCCGTTCAGGGGCTTGCCCTGCTCGCGCGAGAGCAGGTGGGCCAGCGCCTCGGCGTTCGCGTCGATCGCGTCGGCGGCCGCGAGCAGCAGCTCGCTGCGCCTCTCGTGGCCGAGCGCCTCCCAGGCGGGCTGCGCGGCCGCGGCACGCGCGACCGCGTCGTCGAGATCGGCGACAGCGTGCACCGGCGCGCGGCCGATGATCTCGCGGGTCGCCGCGTCGGGGATGTCGCGCCCCGCGCCCTCCGGCGCCTGGATGCGGTCGAGCAGCACGGCGGCTGCTGCGGCGGATTCGGACATCGGTGACTCTCCTTCGAGCGGGACGGGGCCGGCATCGGGGAGGCCGGTCGTCATCTCATTGTCGGATGCCGTCCGGCACGGCACTTGTCCGGGAGCGCGTCGTAGATGTCCGAGTGCGAAGGATGCCGCGGCTCAGCGCGTGCGCAGACCGTCGAGCGCTACGGTCAGCACGTCTCCGGCGAGCGCATCGGCGTCTTCGGCTCCGCCGGGCCGGTACCACTCGACGAGCGAGTTGACCATGCCGAAGAGCAGTCGCGTCGCGACCGAGGCGTCGACATCCGCTCGGACGGCACCGTCCCGCTGGGCGGCGCGGACGATGCGCGTGACCTCCTGGTCGAAGGCACGGCGTCGTTCGAGCGCCCGACGTTCCACGTCGCTGTTGCCGCGGACGCGCAGCAGCAGGGTCACCGACGGCAGGTGCGCGGCGAGCACACGGACCGCGCCCTGGAGCACGGCCGCCAGACGCTCGCTCGGCACGACCGTCCGAGTGTCGGCGAGCACGCCTTCGAGACCGTCCAGCGCTTCGCCGAGTGCCGTCTCGAGGATCTCCTCCTTCGAGGAGAAGTGGTGATAGAGAGCGGCTTTCGACAGTCCGAGCCGGGTGGCGAGGGCGGCGACCGAGGTGGCGTCGTAGCCGGATTCGTTGAAGACGGCGACAGCCGCGTCGAGCAGGCCGCGTCGGTCGTATCCCGGACGGCCGCGCCGGGCCGGTTCGGTCGCGCCGCTCTGACTCATCCCGTCAGTCTGGCAGGTTCGTCCGCCGTTCCCATGGCAGCTGCGGCGGATTCAGCGGCCGTCGACCCGCCACAGGTGCCACGGGAGCGCGGGGTCAGCTCGGCCCGAAGTCCTCGAAGATCAGCGTCGTCCGTGTCGAGCGGATCGACGGGATCGCCTGGATGTCCTCCAGCACGATGCGACGGAGATCCCGCGCATCGTTGGCCCGCACGAGCAGGATGACGTCGAAGTCGCCGCCGACCAGCGCCATGTGCTCGATCTCGGGAATCGCGCGCAGGCGGTCGCGCACGTCCTGCCAGGTCGCCTGCTCGATCGCCAGCGTGACGTACGCGCTCGCGTGGTGTCCCAGCAGCACCGGATCCGTGCGCACCGAGTAGCCGGTGATGACACCGGCATCCGTGAGCCGCTTGATGCGCGCGTGGGCACCGGCGCGCGAGATGTGCACGGCCTCCGCGATCGCCGTCATCGACGACCGGGCGTCCCGGCGGAGCTCTCCGAGGATCGCATGGTCGATGTCATCCAGCACGGTCATGGGAACCCCTTCGTTCGTCCATCGAATTCTGACACTTCGAACGTGGAATCGGCAATTTGCCATGCATCGTCCAGCTTTCATCGCAATCTCTTGGACGACTGAGTTCTGCGAGGCATGCTGGGCTCATCGAGTTCGGCAGTGGCGACGAACAGTTGGAGGCGACGGATGCAGCACACCGACATGCTCCCGCGTGACACCGCGGTGCAGCTGATCGACCAGAACGGCGCTCCCGTCGCCGACGAGCAGTACGCGCTCCCTGAGGCGGACGTGCTGCTGCGGGCCTACCGTGGCCTTGTCGAGGGACGACGGATCAATGATCAGGCCGGCGCCCTCGTGCGCCAGGGCCGTCTCGCCGTCTATCCGTCGTCTCATGGCCAGGAGGCCTGCCAGGTGGGCGCGTCCCTGGTTCTCGGCGACGCCGACTGGCTGTTCCCCACCTACCGTGACTCGGTCGCCGTCATCGCGCGCGGAGTCGAGCCCGCCGACGCACTGGTCCTCCTCAAGGGCGACTGGCACTCCGGCTACGACGTGCGCGCGCACCGGGTCGCACCGCAGGCGACCCCCCTCGCGACGCAGCTCCTGCACGCGGTCGGCTTCGCCCAGGCAGCGAAGCACCGCGGAGAGGACACGGTCGTCCTCGCCCTCTGCGGCGACGGCGCGACGAGCGAGGGCGACTTCCACGAGGCCATGAACTTCGCCGCCGTGTTCCACGTGCCCGTCGTCTTCTTCGTGCAGAACAACGAGTTCGCGATCTCCGTGCCCCTCTCCCGCCAGACCGCGGCCCCCTCTCTCGCCCACAAGGCGATCGGGTACGGGATGCCCGGGCAGCGGGTCGACGGCAACGACGTCGCCGCGGTCCTCGCCGTGCTCGGCGAGGCGGTCTCCCGTGCACGCGCCGGTGGCGGCCCTTCGCTGGTCGAGGCGCACACGTATCGGATGCAGGCGCACACGAACGCCGACGACGACACCCGCTACCGCGAGCGCGCCGAGGTGCAGGAGTGGGTCGCCCGCGATCCCCTGCTGCGCCTGCGGGCCCACCTGACGCAGACCGGCGCCCTCGATGCGGATGCCGAGGAGCGGTTCGCCGCGGGAGCCGAGGAGATCGCCGCCGCCATGCGGACGGCGCTGAACACGGATGCTGACCTCGACCCCGAGGACCTCTTCCGATTCGTGACCGAGAAGCGCTCGCCTCAGCTCGAGGAGCAGTGGCAGCTGCTGCGCGACGAGATCGACCGCTCGCAGCTGGAGACGGAGGGACAGCGATGACCATCGCCCACGACGACGTGCACACGGAGACCGCCGTGCCGCCCCGCGAGGTGACGACCATGAGCATGGCCGCCGCCCTCAACCGAGCTCTCGCCGACGCGATCGAGTCCGACCCCGAGGTGGTCGTCTTCGGCGAGGACGTCGGCGCTCTCGGCGGCGTCTTCCGCATCACCGACGGACTCACCGCGCGCTACGGCGAGGACCGGTGCTTCGACACGCCTCTCGCGGAGTCCGGCATCGTCGGCACCGCCGTCGGCATGGCCATGAACGGCATGCGTCCCGTGGTCGAGCTCCAGTTCGACGCGTTCGCCCTCCCCGCCTTCGAGCAGGTCGTGAGCCACGTCGCAAAGCTCGGCAACCGCACACGCGGAGGGATGCGGATGCCGCTGGTCATCCGCATCCCGTTCGGCGGAGGCATCGGCGGCGTGGAGCACCACTGCGATTCCTCGGAGGCGTACTACGCGCACACGCCGGGACTCACCGTCGTGAGTCCCGCCACCCCGCAGGACGCCTACTCCCTGCTGCGTGCGGCGATCGTCTCCCCCGACCCCGTGATCTTCCTCGAGCCGAAGAAGCTCTACTGGAGCAAGGGCGAGGTCGACACGTCGATCACGGCGGAGATCGGCACCGCGCGCATCGCCCGCGAGGGCACCGACGTGACCCTCCTCGCCTACGGCGCCTCTGTGGTGCTCGCTCTGGAGGCCGCCGAGGTCGCCGCCGCGGAGGGCCGGAGCGTGCAGGTCGTCGACGTGCGCTCGCTCTCGCCCTTCGACGACGCGACCGTGACGGCCGCCGTGAAGTCGACGGGGCGTGCCGTGGTCATCGCCGAGGCACCCGGCTATGCGTCGGTCGCCTCGGAGATCCAGGCCCGCGTCTTCGAGCGGTGCTTCGAGTTCCTCGAGGCGCCCGTGCGCCGGGTCACCGGCTTCGACGTGCCCTACGCCCCGCCGAAGCTCGAACACTGGTACCTGCCCGACGTCGACCGGGTTCTCGACGCGATCGACACGCTGCACTGGGACGAGGATGTATGAGCACCGAGCTGAAGAACGGCACCGCGCAGGTCTTCCGTCTCCCCGACCTCGGCGAGGGACTGACCGAGGCCGGACTCGTGCAGTGGCTCGTCTCGGTCGGCGACACGATCGTCACCGACCAGCCCATCGCCGAGGTCGAGACCGCGAAGAGCGTCGTCGAGCTGCCCTCGCCGTTCGCGGGTGTCGTGACCGCGCTGCACGGGGAGGCGGGTGACACGATCGACGTGGGAGCCCCGGTCCTCGAGGTCGCGGGAGCCCAGGAGAGTCAGAACGCTGCGGGCGCTGCCGTGGAGCAGGAGGCCTACCGCGAGGAGGAGCGCGCCGGATCCGGCAACGTGCTCATCGGCTACGGCACCACGGAGCGCGCCGGATCCGGTCGTCGTCGCCGCCCCGCCGCGGTGCGTGCGAAGACTCCCGCAGATCTCGGAGAGACCTCCGTCTCGCGGACCGTCCCCGCGGAATCCTCCGAGAAGCCGACGAGCGTCCGAGAAGCGGATGCCGCGCGGCGTCGGCCGGTCGCCGTACGCTCTCCGCTGGTACGACGCCTCGCGCGCGATCTCGGCCTCGACGTGCACACGATCGCCGCGACCGGACCCGACGGCGCCGTGACGCGCGCCGACGTGCTCCGGGCCGCGGTGGACAGCGCCGTGGACGGCGCGGCCGCGCACCATCGCGAGACGAGCAGCGCAGCGGCTGTCACCGGGGAGACCGTCGACGGACTCGCGGTCCGGACGCGGGAGCGGATGTCGCCGTTGCGCAAGGCCGTCAGCGCCAAGCTCAGCCGCAGCAGGGCGGAGATCCCGGAGGCGACGGTCTGGGTCGACGTCGACGCCACCGCCCTCTGGGACCTCCGCGCGCAGATGGCGCCCGAGGGCGGCAGGGCACCGTCGGTCACCGCCCTTCTCGCCCGCTTCGTGCTCCTCGCCCTCGAGGACTTCCCGATCCTCGCTTCGCGTCTCAGCGAGGACGCCGGCGAGCTGATCTCCTTCGACGGGGTGAACCTCGGCGTCGCCGCCGACACCGAGCGCGGGCTGATGGTCCCGGTGATCCCGGGCGCTCACAGCCTCACGGTCGAGCAGCTCGACGTGGCTCTGCGCGAACTCGCCACCTCGGCGAGGGCCGGATCGCTGCCGCCGGAGCGCCTCCGCGGGTCGACGTTCACCCTCAACAACTACGGCGGGCTCGGCGTCGACGGGTCTGCCGCGATCATCAACCATCCGGATGTCGCCATCCTCGGCATCGGCCGCATCATCGAGCGCCCCTGGGTCGTGGACGGCGAGATCGTGGTGCGGCGCATCGCCCAGCTGTCGCTCGTGTTCGACCACCGCGTCTGCGACGGCGGGTACGCGGCCGGCTTCCTCCGGCGCGTGACCGAGCTCATCGAGCATCCGCTGCGCGCCTTCGGGAGGGTCTGATGACGGAGGCGTTCCTCGTCGGCGGTGTCCGCACACCGGTCGGACGCTACGGCGGAGCCCTCGCCGGGGTGCGACCCGACGACCTCGCCGCTCTCGTCGTGCGCGAGGCGGTCGTCAGGGCCGGAATCCCGGATGCCGCGATCGACGAGGTCATCCTGGGAGCGGCCAACCAGGCGGGCGAGGACAACCGGAATGTCGCGCGCATGGCCGTGCTGCTCGCGGGACTCCCCGACAGCATCCCCGGCATCACCGTGAACCGGCTCTGCGCATCCGGGATGTCGGCGATCGCGATGGCCGCCCAGGCGATCCGTGCCGGCGACGCCGACCTCATCGTCGCGGGTGGTGTCGAATCCATGACCCGGGCGCCGTGGGTGCAGGCGAAACCCGAGCGCGCGTGGGCGAAGCCCGGTGAGGCGTTCGACTCCTCGATCGGCTGGCGCTTCACGAACCCCCGTCTCGCCGCGCGTGACAAGGCGACGTTCTCGATGCCCGAGACCGCCGAGGAGGTGGCGCGCCGCGACGGCATCACCCGTGCGGATGCCGACGCCTTCGCCCTCCGCAGTCAGCAGCGCGCCGTCGCCGCGATCGACGCCGGTCGCTTCGCCGCCGAGATCGTCGCCGTGCCCACGCGGTCCGGCGATGTCACGGTCGACGAGGGCCCGCGTCGCGACACCAGCCTGGATGCCCTGGCCGGGCTCCGACCGGTCGTCGCCGGAGGCGAGGTGGTCACCGCCGGGAACTCCAGCTCGCTCAACGACGGCTCCTCCGCGATCGTGGTCGCGAGCGCCGACGCCGTGCGACGCCATGGACTCGTGCCGCGTGCCCGCATCATCGCAGCGACCTCGGCGGCCCTCGCCCCCGAGATCATGGGCCTCGGACCGGTACCGGCCACCGAGAAGGCGCTCCAGCGCGCCGGACTCGAGATCTCCGACATCGGGGCCGTCGAGCTGAACGAGGCCTTCGCCACGCAGTCGCTCGCGTCGATGCGCCGACTCGGCCTGGACCCCGAGATCGTCAACCGGGACGGCGGCGCGATCGCCCTGGGGCACCCCCTCGGCTCGAGCGGATGCCGTCTCGTCGTGACCCTGCTCGGGCGCCTGGAGCGAGAAGGCGTCGAACGCGGCCTCGCCACGATGTGCGTCGGCGTGGGCCAGGGCTCCGCGATGATCGTGGAGCGCGTCTCATGACGCTGCAGGTCGAGGCGCGACCCGACCGCGTCATCGCCGTGCTGGATCGCCCGGAGAAGCGCAACGCGATCGACCAGGAGACCATCGACGCGCTGCACGACCTGTGCGCGTCGCTCGAGGAGCACCCGCGCACGCTCATCCTCACCGGCGCCGACGGCGTCTTCGCCGCGGGCGCCGACATCGCCCAGCTCCGCGAGCGCACGGCCGACGACGCCCGCCGCGGCATCAACGCGACCGCGTTCATCCGCATCAGGGAGCTGCCGATGCCGGTGATCGCCGCGATCGACGGCTATGCGCTGGGCGGCGGCGCCGAACTCGCCTACGCCGCCGACATCCGCATCGGCACGCCCGCGCTGCGGATCGGGAATCCGGAGACGGGGCTCGGGATCATGGCCGCGGCCGGCGCCACCTGGCGGCTGCCCGAGATCATCGGCGAGGCCAGGGCGAGCGAACTGCTCCTGACAGGTCGCACACTCGACGCCGAAGAGGCGCTCGCCTGGGGGCTCGTCTCGGCCTTGCACCCGGCCGAGGACCTGCTCAGCGCGGCGCACGCCCTCGCCGACCGGATCGCCGCGAACGACCCGCTCGCGACCCAGCACACCAAGAGGGCCCTGCGGACGCCGCGCGCCGAGCACCCCGCGATCGAGTTCGCGCTGCAGGCCGAGCTTTTCGAGTCCCCGGCGAAGCACCGTCGGATGACGGAGTTCCTCGAGAGGCGGGCACGTCGATGAGCGGGATCGACGCACCGGCACACGTCGGAGTCCTCGGCGGAGGGCGCATGGGCGCCGGGATCGCCCATGCCTTCCTGCTCGCCGGATCCCGCGTGAGCGTGGTGGAGCGCGACAGCGCCAGTGCCGACGCCGCCGCCGAGCGCGTGCACGACAGCATCCGGCGCTCGGTCGACCGCGACCCGCTGCTCGACGGATCCGCTCTCCGCGCCCGCCTCGACTGCGGCACCGAGATCGCCGAGTTCTCGGCGTGCGCGCTGGTCGTGGAAGCCGTTCCGGAGGACCGGGCGCTCAAGGAGGAGGCGCTGAGCCGCGCCGAGGGGGCGATGCACGACGGCGCGATCCTCGCCTCGAACACCTCCTCGATCTCGATCGACGACCTCGCCACGAACCGCGCCCGTCCCGAGACCTTCCTCGGGCTGCACTTCTTCAATCCGGTGCCGGCCTCCGCCCTCGTCGAGATCGTCCGCGGCTCGGCCACGCGGTCCGACGTCGTCGAGACCGCTCGCACCTGGGTGCAGACGCTCGGCAAGTCGCCGATCGTGGTGCGCGACTCCCCCGGCTTCGCCTCCTCACGGCTCGGCGTGATGCTCGGTCTCGAGGCGATCCGGATGCTGGAGGAGGGCGTCGCGAGCGCCGCCGACATCGACGCGGCGATGACCCTCGGCTACCGGCATCCGACCGGCCCCCTGCGCACGACTGACATCGTCGGACTCGACGTGCGACTCGGGATCGCCGAGGAGCTGGCCGCGACGCTGGGCCCGCGCTTCGAACCGCCCGCGCTGCTGCGCGCGATGGTCGCCGACGGAAAGCTGGGCCGCAAGAGCGGCGAGGGCTTCTACAGATGGAACGAGGAGACGCGATGACCGACCACCTTCCGAGCTACGTCGAGGGATCCTGGTGGACGCCCCTCCGACAGGCTCAGGGACCCGTCGCCGGGACCGACGTGCGCGATGCGTCGACGGGCGAGATCGTGACCCGCGTGAGCACCGAGGGACTGGATCTCGCGGCGGCTCTCGAGCACGCCCGCACGGTCGGCCAGGCGAGCCTGGGCGCTCTCACGTTCCACCAGCGCGCCGTGCTGCTGAAGCAGTTCGCGCTCGCGCTGACCGAGCGCAAGGACGAGCTGTACGCGCTGTCCGCTCGCACGGGTGCCACCCGGACGGACTCCTGGGTCGACATCGACGGCGGGATCGGGGTCCTGTTCTCCTACTCGGGCAAGGGTCGCCGCGAGCTGCCGAACAGCACCGTGCACGTCGACGGCCCGGTCGAGCCGCTCTCGAAGGACGGCTCGTTCCTCGGTCGCCACGTCTACACGACCCTGCCGGGCGTCGCGGTGCAGATCAACGCCTTCAACTTCCCGGTGTGGGGGTCGCTCGAGAAGCTCGCCCCGGCCTTCCTCGCCGGCATGCCGACGCTGGTGAAGCCGGCGACGCCGACCGGGTACCTGGCCGAGGCGATGGTGCGGATCCTCGTCGAGTCCGGACTCCTGCCCGCGGGCTCGTTGCAGCTCGTCAGCGGCAGCGTCCCGACCCTGTTCGATCACCTGCGCCTCGGCGACATCGTCGGATTCACCGGCAGCGCATCGACGGCGGAGAGCCTCAAATCGCACCCGGCCGTGCAGACGGGCGGTGTGCGATTCACCGCCGAGACCGACTCGATCAACGCCTCGGTGCTCGGCACGGACGCCGTGGCCGGCACTCCGGAGTTCGACGCCTACGTGCGCCAGCTCGTGACGGAGATGACGACCAAGGCCGGTCAGAAGTGCACGGCGATCCGCCGGGCGATCGTGCCGACGGAGACAGCGGATGCCGTGATCGCGGCGGTCCAGGCTCGGATCGCCGAGAAGACGGTGCTGGGTGACCCGCGAGCCGACGGCGTCACGATGGGCCCGCTCGCCTCCCTCGCCCAGCGTGACGAGGTTCTGCGCCAGGTGAAGGTGCTGCAGGACGCCGGCGGGCGGCTCGTCATCGGATCGACCGAGACTCCCGAGGTGCGTCTCGCCGACGGGACCACCGGTGCGGCGGCGGACGGCGCTTTCGTCTCCCCCGTCCTGCTGCGCTTCGACGATCCCGGGACCGATGCCGTGCACAGCGTGGAGGCCTTCGGCCCGGTGGCGTCGCTCCTGACCTACGACACGACGGCCGAGGCCGCGGCGCTCGTCGGACGGGGCGGCGGCTCGCTGGTCACCAGCATCGCGACGCACGATCCCGTGCAGGCCGTCGACCTCGCCACGCGCATCGCCCCCTTCAACGGGCGCATGCTGCTGCTCGACCGCGATGACGCCCGATCGTCGACCGGTCACGGCTCGCCGCTCCCCAATCTCGTGCACGGTGGCCCGGGGCGGGCGGGCGGCGGCGAGGAGCTCGGCGGCATCCGCGCCGTCCTGCATCACATGCAGCGGACGGCCGTGCAGGGCTCGCCGCAGATGCTCACCGCGCTCACCGGCATCTGGCACGCCGGCGCCACGGCCCGCAGCGAGGGCCGGCATCCGTTCCGCAAATCGCTGGCCGAGCTGCGCATCGGCGATCAGGTCGTCTCGGCGTCTCGCGAGGTGACGCTGGCCGACATCGAGACCTTCGCGCGGTTCACGGGCGACACGTTCTACGCGCACATGGACGAGGATGCCGCGGCCGCCAACCCGTTCTTCCCCGGACGCGTCGCCCATGGGTATCTGCTCGTCTCCTGGGCGGCCGGGCTCTTCGTCGACCCCGAGCCCGGTCCCGTGCTCGCGAACTACGGGCTGGAGAACCTGCGGTTCCTGACCCCGGTGTCTCCGGGCGACGAGATCCGGGTCGAGCTCACCGCGAAGCAGATCACTCCCCGCGAGACCGACGAGTACGGCGAGGTGCGCTGGGACGCCGTCATCCGCAACCAGGCCGACGAGACGGTGGCCACCTACGACGTGCTCACGCTCGTCAGCAAGGAGCCCGCTCCGGCGGCGGTCCCGGTATGAGGCCGATGATGCAGCGCGACCGGGCGTCTGCCGCGCTGGGCATGAGCGTGGACCGCGACGAACCCGGTGCCGCGGTCGTGTCGATGGTCGTGCGCGACGACATGCTGAACGGGTTCGCGATCACGCACGGCGGCCTCGTCTTCGCGCTCGCCGACACCGCGTTCGCCCTCGCGTGCAACGAGGACGAACGCGTGACCGTGGCGGCGGGTGCCGACATCACGTTCCTGAAGTCGACGCACGCCGGACAGACGCTGACCGCGACGGCGGTGCGCCGCGTCGTCAGCGGACGCACCGGCCTCTACGACGTCACGGTCACCGACGACACGGGCGACGTGGTCGCGGAGTTCCGCGGCCGCTCGGTCACGACGAGCCGCCGGATCGACTGAGCGTCCGTCACCCGAAGACGGGCTCGCGACGCGTCGTCGCGTCCTCCACGGTGATCCCGATGATGAGCGATCCGGCGTCGACGACGTCGCGGTCGGCGTGGAATCGGAACAGGCGCCCGTCCCGCGTGGCGACGTCGTACCAGTCGTCGCCCGACGAGGCGACGGTGACGGTGGTGCCACCGGGGTAGGCGGCGATCGCCTCGGCGACCGTGTCGCCCACCCGCACGTCGCCCCGGGCCGGGAGAACCGCCCCCGACTGCGCGGCCTCGTCGAAGGTGCGGTCGTTGCCGACCGTGATCGACGTCACGACCGTGCCGCCCTCGTCCGGCTGGATCAGCATCGACGCGCTCGCGTCCTGGTTGACGACCCGCCACGGCCCCTGCTCGAAGGCGGGCTCGAGCGCCTGCGCCCCCGCCGCGGCCTTCACGGCGTCGTCGATCGGGTCCCCGAGACGGACGGGACCGACACCACCGACCGAGACCGCCCACTCGCTCCAGGGCGCGGAGGCATCGGAGGCGGGTTCCTCCTCCTCCGTCGGCGGGTTCGCCGTGAGCTCGTCGATCAACGCCGCGTGGGCGTCTTCCGCGCGCCACAGGAGCAGCTCGGCGATGGCCTCCCCGTCGATCACCGTGTCGCCGACGACGGGCTGCCAGATCTGCACGAGAACGTTGCCGACGGAGGCGACGGCGGAGAACGTGCGGGCTCCGCCCTCGATCTCGGGGAAGGTCAGGACGCCGGCGAACGCCTGCGCGTTCTCCGAGGCGTCCGGGAGCACGGCGTCGAAGCTCGCCTCGCCGTTGTAGTCGAAGGTGCCGCACTGCTCCGCCGCGGAGCGGAGCTGGTCCATGCGCTTCGCCGCGTGGTCCTCATCGGCGAACTGCAGGACGGACAGGCTGCCGGCACCCCGCTGCGCGTCGTCCGGCACCTTCCACGAGACGGTGCGCGACCCCACGGTCCACAACGATTGCTCGGCGAACAGCGCCGCGCAGATCGCGGGTTCCGGGCTCGGGCCGCCCCCGTCGGAGATCTGCTGCAGGACCGACGACGACGCACCCACCTCGGTGCTTCCGGGCAGGAGCTCCGTGATCTCGTCGGGCGTGAGCAGCAGCATGTCGAGCTCGTCGCCCACGAAGACCGCCGGACCCGTGTACGGAGAGGCACCGGGCCCCTCCGTACCTGTGGGCTCCGGGCCCGTTCCCGGTTCCGGCGCGCACGCCGCGAGCAGAAGCAGAGAACCGGCGGCGATGACCCCGACCGCCGTCGTCGTGAGTGAGCGTGAGCGCGACATATGACCCTCCGATGCAGAACCAAGCGTCGTCCGTCGACGCCCCCTGCGGCGAGCGTAGAGCCTGCGCGCGACGCGGCGGAGAATGACGACCCATGTCGAGATCAGAATGATAAGAAACGCATGCCGCTGTGCGCATACACCCGCGCCTCGGGGCTCAGGACCGGAGCGCGACGCCGAGCTCGGAAGCCGCCGCCGCCCGGGCATCGGCGACCGTGGAGGCCGCGATCGCCGCGAGGGCCGCGCGTCGGCAGGTTGCCTCATCGACATCCGCGAGTGCGGCCGCGACCCTGCCGAGCGATCGGGAGGTCATCGACAGCGAGGTGACGCCGAGCCCGACCAGCACCGGCGCGAGCGCCGGATCCCCGCCCGCCTCACCGCAGACCCCCACCGGCTTCCCGACCGCACGGCCCGCGTCGCCCACGGCGCCGATCAGACGCAGGACGGCGGGCTGCCACGGATCGTTCAGATCGCCGAGCTCGCTGAGCAGACGATCCGCCGCCAGCGTGTACTGCGCCAGGTCGTTGGTGCCGAGGCTGACGAAGTCGACGACCTCGAAGAGCTCGGCGGCGAGCAGCGCGGCGGCCGGCGTCTCGATCATGATCCCGACGCGTGCGATCCCTGCCGACCGGCAGCGCTCCGCGAAGTCACGGGCCTCCTCGACCGTCGACACCATCGGGGCCATCACCTCGACCAGCGCCGACTCCGCGTCGGCAGCGAGCGCGAGCGCCCGCAGCTGCTCGTCGAGGAGCTCCGGGGAACGACGGGCGATGCGGAGACCACGCACGCCCAGCGCCGGGTTCTCCTCGTGGTCGGCGTTCGCGAAGGGCAGCGGCTTGTCGCTGCCCGCGTCGAGCGTGCGCACCACGACCTTGCGTCCGGGGAACGCGGCCAGCACCCCGCGGTAGGCGGCGACCTGCTCCTCGATGCTCGGGGCATCCGCCCGGTCCAGGAAGCAGAACTCGGTGCGGAAGAGCCCGACGCCCTCCGCTCGGGCGGACGCGGCGGAGGCGGCATCCGCCCCTCCGCCGACATTCGCCAGCAGCGGGACGGGGTGTCCGTCGGCGAGCACACCGGCGCCGTCGAAGGCGACGACGACGGCCGCCGCCCGCGCCTCGGCGATGCGCTCCTCGGGAGGATCCACCTCGACCGTGCCGTGGTCGCCGTCGACGAGCAGCAGAGCGCCCGCGACCACGCCCGTCGCACCGGCGACGCCGACGACCGCCGGCAGCCCGAGGGACCGCGCGATGATGGCGGTGTGCGAGGTCGGCCCGCCCTGCTCGGTGACCAGTCCGACGCACTGCCCGCCCTCGAGCGACGCGGTGTCGGCCGGGGCGAGATCCGTGGCGACCAGCACGAACGGCTCGTCGCGCTCCGGCACACCGGGCAGGTCGACCTCGAGGACCTCGGCAATGATCCGATCCCGCACGTCGCGGATGTCCGCGACTCGCTCGGCCATCCGGCCGCCGAGCGCGCGGAGGCCCTTCTCGTGGACCGCTGCGGCCTCCCACACCGCCCGCGCGGCGCTGCGCCCCTTCGTCTGCACGAGAGCGGTCGCATCCGCGACGAGCTCCGGGTCTGAGGCGAGGAGCCGAGAGGCGTCGAGGATCGCCCTGGCCTCCCCCGTGGCCTGCGCCGTGCGGGAACGCAGCTGATCGGCGACCGCCACCGCCGCCCACTCGATCGCGGAGACCTCGTCAGCGCGGTCCTCCGGGGCGATCACCGTCGCCGGATCGGGCTCAGGAAGCGGAGGGGCGAGACGCACCACGGGCGCCGCGACGCGCCCCGCGCTCACCCCGCGTCCGCGGAGAACGGCACCGGAGGCGATCTCGGCCGGAGCCGCGATCTTCGTCGCGGGCGCGGCAGAGCTCTGCGGCGCGGCGGTGGGACGCCCAGCCGATGCGTCCTCGGTCCCCTCGCCGAATCCGTCGTCGAAGAGCGCGGCCACGCGGGCCAGCGCCGCCTCAGCGTCTGCTCCCCGGGCTGTCAGCTCCACCTCGTCTCCCTGGCGGGCTCCGAGGATCAGCAGTCGGGAGAGGCTCGCGGCAGACGCATCCGGTCCCTCCGGAAGGCGACGCAGCCGCACGTCCGAACCCGCGGCGGCTCGGGCGATCAGCGCCGCCGGGCGCGCGTGGATGCCGAGGGGGTTGCGTACCCGCACCCGACGGACGTGCGCGTCGCCCGCGTCCGCGGTCGTTCCCGTCGAGGCGGTCTCCACAGCATCGGACTCCCCGGGGCTCCCGAGCTGCCCGGTCTTCGCGCCGAGGGCCGCACCGGCCTCCGCCGCCACATCGTCGAGCGAACCGCCCGCGGCCGCCGAGACCACCGCTGCCAAGAGCCCCTCCACGAAGGGAGCGGGGGCGAGGCGCACCGGCACGTCGCTCCCGCGCAGCTCGAGGGCGAGCTCCGCGCTCAGCACGGCAGATCCGAGATCCATGAGCACCAGCACCCCGTCGCAGTCGGCGGCCAGCTCATCGATCGCGCCCGCGACGGCGACGGCATCCGTTCCGAGGATCGGCGCCCCTTCGCCGTCGGTTCCTGCACCGGCGGCGACCTTCACCCGCACATCCCCGCCCTGCACCATCTGCAGGGCAAGCTCCAGCGCCGCCTCCCCGAGTCGTGCACTGTGGGAGACGGCCACGATCCCGATCATCAGGAGCTGCCGGAGATCGCCGCGGAGAGCGTGTCGAACAGGATGGCCGTCGAGGCGGCACCCGGGTCGAGGTGTCCGGCGCTGCGTTCGCCCAGATAGCTCGCCCGGCCCTTGCGGGCCACGAGCGGTTCGGTCGCGTCTCGTCCTGCGGCCGCGGCATCGGCGGCCCGCCGCGCCGCCGACGACAGATCGGCGCCTTCGGCGATCGCCGCATCGAGCGCGTCGACCGCGGGTGCCATGGCGTCGAACATCGTCTTGTCGCCGGCCTCGGCCTTGCCGCGGGCGACGATGCCCTCGAGTCCCGCGCGCAACGCGGATGCGAGGCCGGCGGCGTCGAGCTCGTCGACCGCGCCGGCCGTCATCCCCATGCGCAGGAAGAAGGTGCCGTAGAGCGGCCCGCTGGCGCCGCCGACCGAGCTCACGAGCGTCATGCCGACGCTCTTCAGCAGTTCGTCCGCCGTCGCGGGGGCTCCCGCGGCGAGCTTCTCCCCCACCGCGCTCATGCCGCGCGCCATGTTCGCGCCGTGGTCGGCGTCGCCGATCGCCGAGTCCAGCTCCGTGAGCCACTCGCGCTTCTCGGTCACCGCGTCGCGGAAGCGCGAGATCCAGTCGACCAGGGTGTCGGTTCCGATGGTCGCCATCACGCCCCCCACCGCAGACCAGGGGTGTTCACCGGGGCGTCCCACAAGCGCAGCAGCTCGTCGTCGACCTTGAGCACCGTGACGGAGCATCCGGCCATGTCGAGCGAGGTGATGTAGTTGCCGACGAGGTTCCGCACGATCTGCACGCCCGCCTTCTCGAGGAGCGCCGCGACCTCGGCGTACATCAGGTACAGCTCGATCTGCGGTGTCGCCCCCATCCCGTTGACCATCACGATCGCGGGTCCGGCGAAGTCGAGGTCGGCGAGGATCGGCTCGACGAGCTGACGGGCGATGTCGGATGCCGGAGCCAGCGGCTCACGGTGCCGACCCGGCTCGCCGTGGATGCCGATGCCGATCTCCATCTGGTCCTCGGGGAGGTCGAAGGTCGGCTTGCCCGCGGCCGGGACCGTGCAGCTCGTGAGCGCCATGCCCATCGAGCGCCCCTGGCCGTTGACGCGCTTCGCGAGCTCGACCACCGAGGCGAGGTCCTGGCCCTCCTCCGCGGCGGCACCGACGATCTTCTCCAGCAGCACGGTGAGGCCGACGCCGCGACGCCCCGCGGTGTAGAGCGAGTCCTGCACGGCCACGTCGTCGTCGACCACGACGCTGCCGACCTCGATGCCCTCCATCGACGCCAGTTCGGCCGCCATCTCGAAGTTGAGCACGTCGCCGGTGTAGTTCTTCACGATGTGCAGCACCCCGGCACCGCGGTCGACGGCCTTGGTCGCGGCCTGCACGCGGTCGGGCGTGGGCGAGGTGAAGACCTCTCCCGCCACGGCGGCGTCGAGCATGCCCTCGCCGACGAACCCGCCGTGCAGCGGTTCGTGTCCTGATCCGCCGCCGGACACGATGGCGACCTTGCCCTGCGCCTTGGGCGTCGCGCGCGTGATGACGTGGGTCTCGAGGTCGACCGAGAGCTCGGGGTGGGCGAGCGCCACGCCTCTGAGCGATTCGACGAGCACGTCTTCCGGGGCATTGATGAGCTTCTTCACTGCGATCTCCTTTGATCTCTTTCGCGAAAATCGGAAAGCAATTCGTTAATGTCGAATATGCTCGGACCCGGTCGGGTTGTCAAGATCAATCCGGAAGACCAGCACGACGAGCCGGTTCGACGTCGAACCGGAAGAAGGGATGCCCCGTGATCCAGGCGATCGACCGTGCGGCGAAGATCCTCGAGCTGCTCCAGGGCGCGCGCCATCTGGGCATCACCGACCTCGCCGCAGCCCTCAGCCTTCCGCCCTCCACCGTGCACGGCATCGTGAAATCGCTGCGCTCGCACGGCCTCGTCGCGAAGGAGCGCGGCGGACAGCGCTACATGCTGGGCCCCACCCTCCTGCGTCTCAGCAACGTCTACCTCGACACGCTCGACGTGCGCGCGCGGGCGATGCGCTGGACGCAGGAGCTCGCCCGCCGCACCAACCTCTCGGTACGGCTCGGCGCCCCGCACTTCACCGATGTGCTGGTCATCCACCACAACCTCCGCCCCGATGACAGTCAGCAGATGCTGGAGACGGGGGTCGCGATCCCGGCTCACGCCTCGGCGATGGGCAAGGTGCTGCTGGCCTACGACCTCGGGTTCCAGCGGAGCGTGTTCGAGCAGCCGCTGCGCAGCCTCACCGGCGACACGGTGACCGACATCGCACGGCTCACCCTGGAGCTTCCCGCGATCGCCGAGCGCGGGAACGCGGCAGAGTTCGATGAGGCGGTGCTCGGCGAGTCCTCGATCGCGGCCCCCATCGCGGATGCCTCGAACGACATCGTCGCAGCCGTGGCGGTGGTGATGCCGACCACGCAGACACCGCCCTCGGATGCCATCCTCGACGCGCTCCGCGAGACGGCCCGCAACATCTCGCGGGAGCTCGGCGCGACGTCCTGGCCGCCGCGCGTCGCCCCCGCGGAGGACTGACCGCGCGAGGCCGTCAGCCGCGCAGGGCCGACAGCCACGAAGGGTCGTCAGCCGCGCAGCGCGAGAGCGAGCGGAAGGACGTCGGTCGCGCCCGCCTGCCGCAGCGCACGAGCGGCGACCGTCATCGTCCACCGGCTGTCGACCAGGTCGTCGACGAGCAGCACAGGGCCGGCAGGCACCTCCAGGTGCTCGGCGCTGAACCGGTCCCAGAGACCGGCGAGGCGGAAGACGCTGTTCCCGCCGGGCTGCCCTGTCGGGCCGCCGCCGACCGGTTCGAGCGCCCCCAGGTACGGCAGGCGGCCGACCTCGGCGATGCCCCGGGCGAGCGAATCCACCAGCAGCGGACGCGAGCGCGACGGCAGGGCGACGACCGCCACCGGCCGCTCGGCCCAGCCCCACCCGGCGAGCACCCGGACGCACGCCTGGAGCAGCGCCGGCGTGACGGCTGCATCCGACGCGCCCGCCGCGAACAGGTCACGCAGCGTGTTCCCCCATCCCAGGTCGGTGAGACGCGCGAGCGCCCGCCCCTCCCCGGCCTGCTCGTCGGCGGCGATGCGGCCCTTGAGCGGCACCCCGAGCCGGTCGGCTCCCGTCGGCCAGGCCCGTCGGGGCTCGATCGGAACCCCGACCCGATCGAGCGACTCCGCGGCCTGCGTGCTCGCCGCCGTCCCGATCTCGCGCGGGAACCACCCGCCCGCGCAGTTGTCGCATCTCCCGCACGGCGCGGCCGTGTCGTCGTCGAGCGAGCGCTGCAGGAACTCCATCCGGCATCCGTCGGTCTGCTCGTACTCGATCATGTGCTGCTGCTCGGCGACGCGCTCGGCGGCGATCCGCTCGTAGCGCTCGGCATCGTAGGTCCACGGCTCGCCGGTCGCGACCCAGCCGCCCTGCACGCGCCGCACTGCCCCGTCGACATCGAGCACCTTCAGCAGCAGCTCGAGCGGCGTCCGCCGGATGTCGACCATCGCCTCGAGCGCCGGCGTCGAGATCGGCGTATCGCCGAGGGCGCCGATCACCCGCTCGGCGCGCTCCCTGTCAGGCATGGACGCGGTCGCGAAGTAGTGCCAGATGTCGCGGTCTTCCACCCCGGGCAGCAGCAGAACGTCGGCGCTCTCGCTCGCACGACCGGCACGACCCACCTGCTGGTAGTACGCCACGGGAGACGAGGGCGCGCCCAGGTGCAGCACGAAGCCCAGATCGGGCTTGTCGAAGCCCATGCCCAGAGCGCTGGTCGCGACGAGCGCCTTGACCTCGTTGCGCTTCAGCATCCCCTCCGACTCGGCGCGCTCCTCGGTGTCTGTCTGCCCGGTGTACGCCCGCACGTCGTGGCCGTGGTCGCGCAGCAGCCGGGCGGTGTCGACGGCCGCGGCGACGGTCAGCGTGTAGATGATGCCGGAACCGGGCAGGTCATCGAGATGGCTCAGCAGCCAGGCCAGGCGGCTCGCCGAATCGCGCAGCCGCAGCACGCCCAGCCGCAGCGAGGTGCGCGCGAGGGGGCCCCGGATCGTGAGCACCGGCGCGGCGGCTGCGGCGGCCTCCCCCGTGCCCTCGCTCAGACTGCCGAGCTGCTCGGCCACATCGGCCACGACCCGGCTGTTCGCGGTCGCCGTCGTCGCGAGCACGGGCACGTCGGCCGGCATCTGGGCGATGAGGTCGCGCAGCCGGCGGTAGTCGGGACGGAAGTCGTGTCCCCAGTCGCTGATGCAGTGCGCCTCGTCGACGACCAGCATGCCGATGCGCCGGACCAGTGCCGGCAGCTGCTCCTCGCGGAACGCGGGGTTGTTCAGCCGCTCGGGCGAGACCAGCAGCACGTCGACCTCGTCGCGGTCGAGCTGCGCGAGCACGTCGGTCCACTCGTGCGCGTTCGTGGAGTTGATGGCGACCGCGCGCACCCCGGCGCGCTCGGCGGCGGCGATCTGGTCGCGCATGAGCGCCAGCAGGGGCGACACGAGCACGGTCGGCCCGGCGCCCTGCCGCCGCAGCAGAAGCGTCGCGACGAAGTAGACCGCCGACTTGCCCCAGCCGGTGCGCTGCACCACGAGCGCGCGGCGGCGCCCCTCGACCAGCGCCTCGATCGCCTCGTACTGTCCGTCGTGGAAGTCGGCGTCGGGGCGGCCGACGAGCTCGCGCAGTGCGGCGAGCGCGGCCTCGCGGGTGTCGACGGGAGAGGGGGAGGTCATGCCCCCACTCTGCCTCACGCCACCGACACCTCGCGGCCGTCATCCTCGACCGCGCCCGCGCCCGCGCCCGCGCCCGCGCCCGGGATCCCGGCATCCGGCATCCGGCATCCGGGCCCGACTTGTCGGATGAAAACACAGATGCAGGTTCAGAACACCTCTCCGGACCTGCATCCGTACTCTCAACCTGCAGATGTGTCGATCCCGGGCCGCAGATCGCGCCTAGCGTAGGAGCATGATCACCCGCGAACTCGCCGTCGCCCTGCGGGATGCCGGCATCGGCTGGCACCCGTCCGAAGGCGACCGCTTCCAGCTCGACCTGCCCGACGACGTGGAGCTCGAGGCGGAGGCCGACGTCTTCACGGTCAGCGAGATGACGATCGAGGCGCGCCAGACGCCGAGCGGCACCGACCTCGCGTTCAACGGCACGACGGAATGGGCCCTCGACGCCGTGACTCTCGCCGACGCGGTCTGGCTGCCGCGCGAGGATCAGCTGCGCGAGCTGCTCCGGGGGACCTTCCGCTCGCTGGTGCGCCTCGACGACACCTTCCGCGTGGACATCGAGATCGCCGGGAACGGCCTCTCGTTCGAGCATCCGGACCCGGCCGAGGCATACGGTCGGGCCCTCCTGGAACTGATCTCGCGCTCGCACTGACAACCGCCTTGAAGAGGGGCGACCTTCTGTGTCAGAATAACCTAACGATCGGTCAGTAAAGATGCTGAATGAGGAGCCACGATGACCAGCCCCGCAGACCTCTCCCTCGTTCCGAGCGAGATCTCGGATGAGGAGCGCGTGTTCGACGAGCTCATCGCGAACGAGCAGCGCATCGAACCCCGCGACTGGATGCCCGACGCGTACCGCAAGACACTCATCCGCCAGATCTCCCAGCACGCCCACTCCGAGATCATCGGGATGCAGCCCGAGGGCAACTGGATCACTCGGGCGCCGAGCCTCAAGCGCAAGGCGATCCTGATGGCCAAGGTGCAGGACGAGGCCGGCCACGGTCTCTACCTCTACTCGGCCGCGCAGACCCTCGGCATCACGCGCGACGAGATGATGGACCAGCTCATCAGCGGCAAGGCCAAGTACTCGTCGATCTTCAACTACCCCACCCCGACCTGGGCCGACATGGGCGCGATCGGCTGGCTCGTCGACGGCGCCGCGATCGTCAACCAGGTGCCGCTGTGCCGCGCATCCTACGGACCCTACGGCCGCGCCATGGTGCGGGTCTGCAAGGAGGAGTCCTTCCACCAGCGCCAGGGCTTCGAGATCCTGCTGAGCCTCATGCAGGGCTCCGAGGAGCAGCGGCAGATGGCGCAGGATGCCGTGAACCGCTGGTACTGGCCGAGCCTGGCGATGTTCGGGCCGCCCGACGAGCAGTCCCCGAACTCGGCGCAGTCCATGAAATGGAAGATCAAGCGCTTCTCGAACGACGACCTGCGTCAGCGCTTCGTCGGGATGCTGGTGCCGCAGGCCGAGATCCTCGGCGTCACGCTGCCCGATCCCGAGCTGCGCTTCGACGAGGAGAGCGGCCAGTACGTGATCGGCGAGATCGACTGGGACGAGTTCTTCGAGGTGCTGCGCGGCAACGGCCCGTGCAACGCCGAGCGACTCGAGCGCCGCCGCACCGCCCACGACGAGGGTGCCTGGGTGCGCGAGGCCGCGGCCGAGTACGCCCGCAAGCAGGCCGTCAAGACGAAGGCCGTGGCCTGATGGCGAGCCCCGGCGCCGACGAGCGCGAGCCCTGGCCCCTGTGGGAGGTCTTCGTCCGCGCGAACCGCGGCCTGAGCCACGTGCACGTCGGGTCACTCCACGCACCGGATGCCGAGATGGCGATCCGCAACGCCCGCGACCTCTACACGCGTCGCGGCGAGGGCGTGTCGATCTGGGCCGTTCCGGCCGATGCGATCACCACCAGCGACCCTGACGCGAAGGGCGCGTACTTCGAGAGCCCCGCCGGCAAGAACTACCGGCACGCCGTGTACTACACGGCGTCCGAGGGGGTGCCGCACCTGTGAACACGCCAGACCCGGTCGTTGAGCGAGCGGAGCGAGACGAAACGCACGACATCCACGGCGACGTGACCGTCGACGCGCTGCAGCTCAGCGATGAGCTCTCCGGCACAGGCGCGATCGCCGCGTCCGCCGACATCGCCGAGTACGCGCTCCGCCTCGGCGACGACGCGCTGATCCTCTCGCAGCAGCTCGGCGCCTGGATCTCCCGCGCACCCGAGCTCGAGGAAGACGTGGCGCTCGGCAACATCGCCCTCGATCTGCTCGGCCATGCCCGCTCGCTCCTGCACTACGCCGGCTCCTATGACGGCCGGAGCGAAGACGACCTCGCGTTCTTCCGCGACGAACCCGAGTTCCGGTGCGCCTGGATCGTGCAGCAGCCCAACGGCGACTTCGCGCAGACCATCGCCCGGCAGTTCGTGGTGTCGACCTACATGTTCGAGCTCTACTCGGCGCTGCGGACGAGCAGTGACGAGACGTTCGCGGCGATCGCCGAGAAGTCTCTGAAAGAGGTCGACTACCACCGCGATCACGCCGTGCAGTGGATGCTGCGCCTCGCCGGCGGCACCGAGGAATCGCGCGAGCGGATCATCCGTGCGGTCCGGGATGTCTGGCCCTACGTCGAGGAGCTGTTCCGCGACGACGACCTGATCGACCGGCTGGGCGATGCCGCCGTGCGCCCGTCGAGCCTGCGCGCGGGCTTCGACGGTGTGGTCGACACGGTGTTCGCCGAGGCCGAGTTGGCCGTGCCGCCGGTCGCCTCCTCCTCCGCCGGAGGACGGCGCGGAGCACACGCGACTCCCCTGGGCCACATCCTCGCGGAGATGCAGGTGCTCGCGCGCCGGCATCCGGGGGCATCATGGTGACCCTTCGTCAAGCTCAGGGACCGGTTCGATCGCGCGCATGGCGGATCGCCGCCGCCGTCCCCGACCCCGAGGTTCCCGTCCTCACGATCGAAGACCTCGGGATGCTCCGCGCGGTCGAGGCCGACGGCGACCGTGTGCGCGTCGACATCACGCCGACGTACAGCGGATGCCCGGCGATGGACACGATCCGCGACGACGTGATCATGTCGCTGACGGCGGCGGGCTTCGCGGAGGTCGACGTGCGCTTCGTCCTCTCCCCCGCCTGGACGACGGACTGGATGACGGATGCCGGCAAACAGAAGCTCGAGGCCTACGGCATCGCGCCGCCCTCCGGCCGCGCCGCTACGGGGTCCCTGAGGCTGTCGAAGGGCGGTCCGATCCGCCTGGCGATCAGCGTGCGCTGCCCGCGCTGCGGCTCGCTCGACACGCACGAGGTCTCCCGCTTCGGCTCCACCTCCTGCAAGTCCCTGTTCGAGTGCCGCGCCTGCCTCGAGCCCTTCGACCACTTCAAGGTGCACTGATGTCGCTCTTCTCCTCCGCGCGAGCCGCCGCCTCGGCATCCGTCCCGCCGCATCGCTCGCCCGGCGAGCGCACGCGCGCCCGCTTCCACACGCTCACGGTCGAGGACGTGCGTCCGCTCACCGACGACGCCGTCGAGGTGACCTTCACCGTGCCGGCCGAGCTCGCCGACGACTACGACCATCTCCCCGGCCAGTACGTGGCGCTGCGCACGACGCTCGAGGGCACGGAGGTGCGCCGCTCGTACTCGCTGTGCCGAGCTCCCGAGCACCGCACCGACGGCCGGCCGACCCGGCTCAGCGTCGCGGTGAAGCGCGACGAGGGCGGCCTGTTCTCGACCTGGGCGCAGACCGGCCTGCATCCCGGGTTCGAGATCGAGGTGATGAGCCCGCAGGGCACCTTCACGTCGGGCCTCGACGATCTCGATCACAAGCACGTGGTCGGCATCGCCGCAGGCTCCGGCATCACGCCGCTCATGGCGCTCGCGCACACGGTGCTCACCCGGTCGGCGACCTCGCGCTTCACCCTCCTCTACACGAACCGGTCGACGCTCGACGTGATGTTCCTGGAGGATCTCGCCGATCTCAAGGACCGGTACCCGACCCGCGTGACGCTGCATCACGTGCTGTCTCGCGAGCAGCGGACGGCTCCGGTGCTCTCGGGGCGGATCGACGAGGAGAAGCTGCGCACGATCTTCGCCTCGCTCATCGATCCCGCCGACGTCGACGAGTGGTTCCTGTGCGGGCCCCTCGCGCTGGTGGATCTGTGCCGCGAGGTGCTCGCGGACGTCGGCGTCGCACGCGAGCACATCCGGTTCGAGCTGTTCACCACGGGCGAGGAGCCGCTGCGCACCGCCCGCCCCGTTCAGGTGCGCGCGGGAGCTGCGACATTCCGCATCGAAGTGAATCTCGACGGCGTCTCCTCGACGGTGGAGAGTCCGGTCGACGCGCACGAATCGGTGCTGAATGCGGCGCTGCGCGTGCGTCCCGATGCCCCGTTCGCCTGCGCGGGCGGCGTCTGCGGCACGTGCCGCGCCCGCGTGATCGAGGGCAGCGTGAGCATGACGGAGAACTACGCGCTGGAGCCCGACGAGCTCGAGCGGGGCTACGTACTCACCTGCCAGTCCCATCCCACCAGCGACCGCGTGGTCGTCGACTACGACGTATGACCGGAGTGCGTCGCCTGGCTCCCTGAGCTTGTCGAAGGGCCCGCCGAGAGGAACCCCATGATCGATCTCACCATCGCCGATGACGTCGCCACGGTCGTGCTGAACGCGCCCGACAAGCTGAATGCCCTCGACGAGCAGGCGCTGCACGGGCTCGACGCCGCGTACGCCGAAGCCGAGTCCGCGGGCGTCCGCGCCCTCGTGCTCCGCGGCGAAGGGAGGGCGTTCTGCGCCGGACGCGACATCTCCGGCGTCGACCCGCGAGAAGACGACGTGATCGGCTACCTCGGCGGACTCGTGACACCGCTGCTGCAGCGCATGTCGCGCTTCCCCGCACCGACGTTCGCGGTCGCGCACGGCGCCTGCCTCGGCGTGGGGCTCGGCCTGCTGATCGCGACGGATGTCGTCTACGTCGCGGAGTCCGCGAAGATCGGCTCGCCGTTCGCCGCGCTCGGGGCGACGCTCGATTCGGGAGGGCACGCGCTCTTCCTCGATCGGCTCGGTGCCCACAAGACCCTCGACCTCATCTACACCGGCCGCCTGATGAGCGGTGCCGAGGCCGTGGCATGCGGTCTGTTCTCGCGGGTCTTCCCCGACGACGAGGTCGTCTCCGCGACGACGGATGCCGCTGCCACCGCCGCACGAGGAGCCACAGCTGCGTTCCTCGCCAGCAAGCAGCTCGTCGCCCGGATCCGCGACGAGCGACTGGCCCTGTGGGACTCGGTCGACATCGAGAACGCCGCGCAGGCCGCGCTCTGCGACACGGACGACTACCGCGAGGGCTTCACCGCCTTCCAGGAGAAGCGGAAGCCGGAGTTCCGGGGGCGCTGAGCGCATCGGCATCCGCCAGCCGCCGCGCGGAATCAGGCCTGCATGTCCGAGGCCGATGCGAGAATGCGGGGATGAAGCTCTCCGACCTCGTCTCCACCACAGAAGAGGTCGCCGCCACGTCGTCGCGCCTGGCGAAGATCGACGCGCTCGCACGGCTGCTCGCGACGGCAGAGCCGGATGAGATCGCATCCCTCGTCGGACTGCTCCTCGCGTCGCCGCGTCAGGGCAAGCTCGGCGTCGGATGGCGAGGGATCGCGGCACTGGAGGTCGCGCACACCGACAGCTCGAGCCTGACCATCGCAGACGTGGACGACGCGTTGAATGCTCTCGCCGCGGCATCCGGCACAGGCTCGGCCGCCACGCGCACCGGCGCGCTGGGCGCCCTCGCCGCACGATCGACCGCCGACGAGTGGGACTTCCTCACGCGCGCCATGCTCGGCGAGCTCCGCACGGGTGCTCTCTCGGGTGTACTACTCGATGCGATCGCGAAGGCATCGGACCGCGCCGCCGCGACCGTGCGAAGGGCGGCGATGCTCTCCGGCGACCTCGGCGAGACCGCGCTCATCGCCCTCACCAGGACCGAGGAGGAGCTCGACGCCGTCGGCCTGCAGGTCGGGCGTCCCGTGCTGCCGATGCTGGCCGCCACGGCGGCGACTCCCACCGCAGCGCTCGAGATCACCGGCCAGGCTTCCGTCGAGTACAAGCTCGACGGCGCCCGCATCCAGGTGCATCGTCACGGCGACGACGTCGGCGTCTACACCCGCAGCCTCGCCGACATCACGCACCGCGTCCCGGAGCTCGTCGAGATCGTGCGGTCGCTTCCAGCGCACGATCTCATCCTCGACGGAGAGACCCTCTCCCTCGACGAAGACGGCGGGCCGCGTCCGTTCCAGGAGACGATGTCGCGCTTCGGCGCCGACGTCTCCCGCGAACTCCTGCTGCGGCCGTGGTTCTTCGACCTCCTGCACGTCGACGGCCGCGATCTGCTCGACGAGCCGCTGTCCACCCGCCTCGCCGAACTCGAACGCGTGGCCGGAGAATGGCGGATGCCGGGTGTCGTCACCGCCGATCCGGATGCCGCCGAGCAGCTGTCCCGCGCGGCCCTCGCGGCCGGGCACGAGGGCGTGGTCGTCAAGTCGATCGATGCACCCTACGCCGCCGGTCGGCGCGGCAAATCCTGGGTCAAGGTCAAGCCGGTGCTGACCTACGACCTCGTGGTCCTCGGCGCCGAGTGGGGATCCGGCCGACGACAGGGCTGGCTGTCGAACCTGCATCTCGGCGCCCTCGACCCCGACGGCGAGTTCGGCGATCCCGGTGGCTACGTCATGGTGGGCAAGACGTTCAAGGGCCTCACCGACGAGCTGCTGCGGTGGCAGACCGAGACGTTCCCCGAATACGAGACGCGGCGTACGCAGGGCACGGTTTTCCTGCGACCCGAGATCGTCGTGGAGATCGCGATCGACGGTGTGCAGCGCTCTCCGCGCTATCCCGGCGGCATCGCGCTCCGCTTCGCCCGCGTGAAGGGTTACCGCCCCGACAAGACGCCCGCCGAAGCCGACACGATCCAGACGCTGCGCGCGCTGCTCCGCGGGTGAGGATAAATATCGCGTATCCGCAATAAACTAGCGGCATGCGACGAGCAGCAGCACTCATAAAAGAAGCACGCAGACGCTCCAACCTGACTCAGACCGCACTCGCCGAGAGGTCCGGTATTCATCAGAGCGTCATCAGCGAGTACGAGAGCGGACGTCGTGAACCGTCGGTATCCGCTCTCGACAGACTCCTCGGCGCTGCCGGCCTCGCGCTGTCGCTCGTCGATGAGCCTGAGACTTTGAAGCAGGTCCGCATCCGCGCTGCGGATCTCCGCTCCCTCCTCGCCGAGCACGGCGCGACCAACATCGAGGTCTTCGGCAGCGTCGCCCGTGGCGACGATCACCCGGACAGCGACGTCGATCTCCTTGTCGACTTCGCCCCCGACGTCAGCCTGTTCGACGTGCTCCGGATGCGATCCGCCGCTGAGAAGATGCTCGACCGCCCCGTCGACATCGTCTCTCGGGCGAGCCTCAAGCATGACGTCGCAGGCAGCGCGATACGAGAGGCCGTTCCACTGTGACCCGTCGGGCTCGGTCCCGTTTGGGCGATATCGCGCTCGCGTGCGCAGCGATATCGCGCTCGCGTGCGCAGCGATCTCGCGGTACGCACTCGGCGACGATGAGTGAAACGAAGGCGACGGCAGTCGCTCACGCCGACGGCGGAAGCCCCAGGTCCTCTTCCCGCACGGTTCCCTGGAACGACCACGGGAAGTTGATCCAGAGGTCGGTGTCCTTCCAGGCGTAATCGGGCTGGATGATCGTCGAGGGCTTCGTGTAGATCGTGACCGAGCGCACATCGGCGCCCTTGTCTTTCAGGAGCTCCACCGCGAGCGCGAGGGTGCGACCCGAGTCGGCGACGTCGTCGACCAGCAGCACACGACGCCCGTCGAGGTACGCCATGTCGAGCTCGGGAGGGAGGACCTCCGGTGCGTCCAGTACGGTGCCGATCCCGGTGTAGAACTCGACGTTGATGGCGCCGCAGTTCTTGGCGCCCAGCCCGTAGGCGATGGCGCCGGCGGGAAGCAGTCCGCCGCGGGCGATCGCCACGACGACTTCCGGCTCGAAACCGCTGGCGAGGATGCTCCGCGCCAGTTCGCGTGTCGCCGTGCCGAAGCCGTCCCAGGTGAGCGTCTCGCGCTCGGTCGTCGTAGTCGTCATCGCCTCATTCTCCCCCACGCACCGTCAGTCGAGTCGCGTGACCTCGACGGAGACGAACAGCTCCGATGCGCTCGGCCCCGCGTACACGCCGCGCAGCGGTGCCACGTCCCCGTAGTCGCGGCCGTGCCCGACGTAGACGTGCGATTCTCCGATGTCCAGGAGGTTCGTCGGGTCGTACCCCCGCCACTCCCCCGAGTACCACTCCACCCACGCGTGCGACTCGCCGATCACCGGCTGGCCGATCGGCGCCGTCGGATCCGGATGCAGGTAGCCCGACACGTAGCGCGCGGGGATCCCCGCCGCCCGCAGCACGCCCAGCGCGACATGCGCGATGTCCTGGCACACCCCGGATCGCGCGGCCCACGCCTCGCGCGCCGTGGAGTTCACGCCGGTCACGCCGCTCTGGTAGTCCATGGCTCCGCCGACCGTCCGGCAGATCTCGAAGGCGGTGTCGTCGACGCCGCCTCCCTCGGCTCTGATCCGCAGGGCGAGCTCGCGCATCTCGTCGTCGGGCATGGTCGCCGGTGTCTGCGTGACGCACTCGGCGAGCGAGAGGGACGACGGGATGCGCGCGTCGAGCTCTTCCCACCCCACCGCGTCGCCGGTGTGAGGCAGAGCGCGCACATCGACGACGCTGGTCGCCGTCACCGACAGCAGCTGATGCGGCGTGAGCACCTCGAACGTCGACACGCGGGTGTCCCAGTAGTCGGCATAGGAGTGCTGCGTCGCCGTCGGAGAGATGTCCAGGGTCGCCTGCAGCACGAACTGCCCGTCGCGCGAGTGCGGCAGCATCCGCGCCTCGTTGTACGAGGCGGTCGCCGGCTTCTCGTAGCGGAAGCCGGTCCGGTGCACGATCCTCAACCTGCTCACAATGCTTCTCCGATCCACACCGGCATCGCGATCGACGGGAAGTAGCGCTCCCGGATCGCATCGCTCGCCACCGAGATCGCCACCTGCACCTCTTCCATGCTCTCCGAGAGCCGGTGCACGATGTCGGCGACGGGTCGGTACTCCAGTTCCGATCGCATCCGGCCGAGCACCCGATGGGCACGATCAGGTGCGCCGAACGCTCCGGCCGGGTCGATCCCGCGCAGACACTCCTCCGCCTGCAGGATGCTCGACAGCACCGACCTCGGGAACAGCTTGTCCACGAGCAGGAACTCCACCGCTGAGGCCGCCGTCGGCACGGCACGATGACCGCGCAGATGTGCTTCGTACGCGCCGCAGCTGCGCAGCAGCGTGGTCCAGCTCGGGCCGCCGGCATCCGTCAGCGACCGGGTCGCCAACAGGCGGGCCGTCATGTCGGCGCGCTCGATCGAACGGCCGAGGACGAAGAACTGCCAGGCCTCGTCGCGGCTCGTCGACGAGTCGACCACGCCGAACGCGAGCGCCGACCGGTCGCGGACCCAGCGGAAGAACGGGTGCGTCTTGTCGGAGGCGACCCACCGCGGCATCCGCGCATTCGACTCGTTGAGGGTCTCCCAGAGATCCGTCGAGATGATCTCCCGTGCCCGCCGTGCGTTCTCGCGCGCGGCGGCGATCGAGTGGGCGATGGATGCCGCGTGATCGCGGTCCAGCGCCAGCAGCCGCACCACGTCGTCGCGCCCGACCGTGCGTTCGCCGTCGGCCGTGGTCCCCATGACCGAGAGCAGGGCCCGGCACGCAGTGTCCTCCTCGACCCACGGATCCTCCAGGAGCAGCTGCAGGTGCACGTCCAGGATGCGGGCGGTGCCGTCGGCGCGCTCGACGTAGCGGCCGATCCAGAACAGCGCCTCGGCGATGCGGCTCAGCATGTCGCGCCTCCCTGCTGCTGCTGTTGTTGCTGCTGGTGATGCCGGGTCTCGAGGTCCTCGTCCTGCGGCGACGACAGGAACGGCGGATGCGGCTCCTCTCGCGGAGACGACACGATCCCGATGGCGCCTGTCGCGATCGACACCTCGTCGGTCGCAGGGTCCGAGAGCCCGGCCAGCGTCGCGGTCGGCCCGGTGAACAGGGAGGGATCCAGCACCCAGGTGTCCTTGGACCCGCCGCCCTGGCTCGAGTTGACGACCAGCTGTCCCTCGGGGAGCGCGACGCGTGTGAGCCCTCCGGGCAGCACCCAGATGTCCTCCCCGTCGTTCACGGCGAAGGGGCGGAGATCGACGTGCCGCGGGCGGAAGCCGTCCTCCACGAGCGTCGGGATCGTCGAGAGCTGCACGACCGGCTGCGCGATCCAGCCGCGCGGATCGGCGAGCAGCTGCGCCCGCAGGGCGTCCAGCTCCGCGCGCGTCGCATCCGGGCCGACCACGAGTCCCTTGCCGCCCGACCCGTCGACCGGCTTCACGACGAGCTCGTCCAGTCGATCGAGCACCTCGGCGAGAGCATCCGGCTCTTCCAGCCGCCAGGTGTCGACGTTCGGGAGGATCGGATCCTCGCCGAGGTAGTACCGGATGAGCTCGGGGACGTACGTGTAGACGAGCTTGTCGTCGGCGACGCCGTTGCCGATCGCGTTCGCCAGCGTGACGTTGCCGAGGCGCGCGGCGAGCATCAGCCCGGGGGCGCCCAGCACCGAGTCAGGCCGGAAGTGCTGCGGATCGAGGAACTCGTCGTCCACGCGGCGGTAGATCACATCGACACGGGTGGGCCCTGCGGTCGTGTGCATCCACACCCGTCCGCCGGAGCAGAAGAGGTCGCGACCCTCGACGAGCTCGACGCCCATCATGCGCGCCAGCAGCGTGTGCTCGTAGTACGCGGAGTTGTACACGCCGGGCGTGAGCACGACGACGGTGGGGTCGTCGACGCCGGCCGGCGCCGCGGCGCGCAGAGCCTGGAGCAGTCGTCCCGGATAGTCGACGACCGGTCGCACCCGGAGGCTCGTGAACAGCTCCGGGAGCGTCTGCGCCATCACCCGTCGGTTCGCGAGCACATAGCTGACGCCGCTCGGCACACGGACGTTGTCCTCGAGCACCCGCCAGGCGCCCTTCTCGTCGCGGATGACGTCGATCCCGGCCACGTGGATGCGCACGCCGTTCGCGCCGACGATGCCCGCCGCCTGGCGGTGGAAGTGCGAGGAGGAGCTGATCAGCGTCGCGGGGATCACCCCGTCGCGCACCGCCGACTGCGGGCCGTAGACGTCCGCGAGGAAGGCCTCGAGCGCCCGCACGCGCTGCTTGACCCCGGATTCGACGTACATCCAGTCCTCGGCGGCGATCACACGCGGCACCACGTCGAGCGGGAACGGCCGCTCCTCGCCCGCGAAGTCGAACGTCACGCCCTGCGCGAGGTACGAGCTCGCCAACGCATCCGTCCGCGCCCGCAGCTCGGCATCGTCCATCCCGGCGAGCGCCGGGTACATGTCGCGGTACGGGAGGCGCACATCGCCCGCGCCCGCCACGACCTCGGACGGGAACATCTCGTCCCAGGGCTGCGGCCCTCGGCGCATCGCGGTGCGACGAGAGGTGTATCCGTTGAACAGCGACTCCATGACGGAATACTTCCGTGGCGGAGTTTCGGCGATGTTTCCGGGGGAAGACGACGCAGCGACACGCCCGCTGCCGCGGTAGAGTCGAGGAGTCCGGCGGTCGCTCGCCGGTGCCTGAAAAAGAGGCACGAAGCACCTCGCGCAGCAGCGAGGGCGAGACACATACGGATCCGCAGTTCTCCGTCCCTGTCTCGAAAGGCATTCCCATGCCCACCGTGTCCGCGCATGTCGCCCTCACCCTCGCCCAGCACATCGACGCCGTCTTCGGCGTGATGGGCAACGGCAACGCCTACTTCCTCGATGCGATCGAGAAGCAGACGGATGCCGTCTTCACCGCCGTCCGCCATGAGCAGGGCGCCGTGGTCGCCGCCGACGCGCACTTCCGCGCCTCCGGGCGCATCGCCGCCGGCACCTCGACCTACGGCGCCGGCTTCACGAACACCCTCACCGCTCTCGCGGAGGCCGTGCAGGCGCACGTGCCGCTCGTGCTCGTGGTCGGCGACGAGCCGACGTCGGGCCCACGCCCGTGGGACGTCGACCAGATCGCCCTCGCGTCGGCCGTCGGGGCCCGCACCTATACGGTCGGACGGACGGATGCCGCGGCGACCACGGTCATCGCGATCGAACACGCCCTCACCTATCGTGTGCCCGTCGTGCTCGCGATCCCGTACGACGTCGCCGCCCTCGAGGCGGGCCCCGTGGCGGAGGCGCCGTCGCCGCGCCTGCCCGCACCGCTCACCCCGACGGGCGAGTTCGCCGAGGGGATGCTCGACGAGATCGCCGCGGCGCTGCGCGGAGCCGAGCGCCCGTTCCTGCTCGCGGGACGCGGCGCATGGCTGGCCGGTGCGAGCCATGCGCTGGGCGAGCTCGCCGAGCTGACCGGCGCGCTCACCGCGTCGTCCGCCCTCGGCCGCGGGGTCTTCCCCGACCCCCGTTACGACCTCGGCGTCACGGGCGGATTCGGTGCCGACGGTGCGATGGAGCTCGTCCGGACGGCCGACGTCGCCGTCGTCTTCGGGGCGTCGCTGAACCAGTTCACGATGCGCTTCGGCGAGCTGTTCGCCCCGGGTACACGGGTGTTCCAGATCGACATCGCCCCCGCCGCCACGCACGCGCACATCGGAGGTTTCGTCCGCGCGGATGCGCGCGTCGCGGCCGCGGAGCTCGTGACCCGGCTGCGGTCCACGTCGGCCGACGGGCACGGCTTCGGAGATCGGGCTCGGCACGCCGCATCCGCCGAGGGTTCTGCCGCCGAGTCGGCCGCGAGCTCCGAAACCGTGCCCGCCCGGCCGTGGCGGGAGAGCGTCGACGTGACATCCGCCCGCTCATACGAGGCCGGGGAGGAACTTGCCGCCGACGGGCGACTCGACCCGCGTTCGGCGGCACGGCGCATCGCCGAGCTCCTGCCCGAGGATCGGGTGGTCGTCTCGGACGGCGGACACTTCATCGGCTGGGCCAACATGTACTGGCCCGTCGCCGCACCGGATCGCATGATGATGATCGGCACCGCGTTCCAGTCGATCGGGCAGGGCTGGCCGAGCGTCGTCGGAGCCGCTCTCGCACGCCGCTCCTCCACGATCGTGCTGACCTCGGGCGACGGCGGCGGCCTGATGGCGATCGCGGACCTCGAATCCGCCGTGCGCGCCGCGGGCGGTCGCGGCATGGCCGTCATCTGGAACGACGCCGCCTACGGGGCCGAGGTCAACCTCTACGGTCTCAAGGGGCTCGCCGAGGGCCCGATGCTCATCCCCGAGGTCGACTTCGCCGCGTTCGGGGCTGCGGTCGGGGCCGAGGGCGTCGTGGTCCGCACGCTCGCCGATCTTGACCGGCTGGAGGCCTGGGCGCAGGAGGATGCCGCGACCCGCCGCTTCCTGCTCCTCGACCTTCGCATCTCCGGCGCTGTCATCGCCCCGTACCAGCAGGAGATCATCCGCGTGAACTCCTGACGCTCCCGTGGCAGCTGTGGCGGGTGAATCGGCTCGACACCCACCGCAACTGCCACGGGAACGAAGGCGCGGGACTCTCAGCTCTGGGCGCCGTAGTCCGGAAGCTCCTGCAGCGTCCACGTGTTGCCGTCGGGGTCGTCGAAGCTGACGAATCGACCCCACCCCTGCTCGTCGACGCCCTGCGCCTCGACACCGACACTCCGCAGGTGCGCCAGCGCCTCATCCGCATTCGGCACCACGACCTGGATCGTGTTCTGCTGCCCCGGTTCGAGATCGATGCCGAGACCGGTGCCGAACGCGATCGAGCAGGCCGACCCCGGCGGCGTCATCTGCACGAACCGCATCCCGTCGAACGGTGTCTGGTCGTGGTCGGCGTTGAAGCCGATCTTCACGTAGAAGTCCTTCGACCGGTCGACATCTGTCACCGGCACGAAGATGAGTTCGATCTTCCAATCCATCACGCACTCCTCCTGGCGGGCGCCGTCGCCCGTCCGCGACCACGGTACGACGCACTCGACGTGCGGCGCCACCGTCTTGTACAAATGCGCTTGTACAGACGCCGACCACGGAGATCGGCCGCGTCAGACCGCCGGAAGCAAGGCCCCCTCGAAGAACTCCGCGAGCTCGTCGACCCCCTCCAACGGCAGGATCGCCGCGACGTACTGGTCAGGACGGACGACGATCACGACGCCGTCGCGAGACAGCTCCCGCGCCTCGAAGATGTCGGTCTCCGTCCACTTCGAGGGTCCCGCGGCGTACACCTTCTCCCAATCCGTGAGTCCGAGCGGCCCGGTCTTGGGCTGGAACAGCGCAGGTGCGCTCGTGACCTCGACCTCCTCGTACGGCTGCTGGTACACCGCCTTCACGTCGAAGACCGCGTCGGCGTCGGCATCCGCGGGGGTGAAGCGAGCGAACACCGGCGCAGCGGCATCCGCCCACGCGGCGAGCGCTGCCCCGGCGCGGTCGCCGAACGCGTAGACGCGCCACCGTCCGTCCGCGCGAGCATGGTGACCGAGATGCACGACGTTGCCGTCGCCGACCCTGATGACCTCGGCCGACTTGAACCGCTTGCCGAGCGGGAACCCGCCGGCCAGCCCCTGGTGCGCATCGGATCCGGTGATCATCGACGCGGTGTACTGCGTCATGAAACCCGACGGGAACTCGGCCGTCGCCAGGTAGTACGTGGCGAGCTCGCCCGGGTCCGAGATCTCCTCGGGCTTGCGCGCCATGAGCGACGACCACTCCCGATCGAAGTCGATGAGCTGCTGCGCGACCGGGCGCCGCTCGGCGCCGTACGTCGCGAGCAGAGCCTCCGGTGCGCGACCGGTCAGCACGGAGCCGAGCTTCCAGCCCAGGTTGAAGCCGTCCTGCATCGAGACGTTCATGCCCTGTCCTGCCTTGGCACTGTGCGTGTGGCACGCGTCACCCGTCAGGAAGACCCGCGGGGTGCGGCCCGACTCCTCGAGCACGTCGTCGAAGCCGTCGGTCACCCGGTGTCCGACCTCGTACACGCTGTGCCAGGCGACCTGCTTCACGTCGATCGTGTACGGATGCAGGATGTCGTTCGCCTTGCGGATGATCTCCTCGATCGGCGTCTGCCGCACGCGGTGGTCGTCGTCCTGCGCGACCTCGCCGAGATCGATGTACATCCGCGACAGGTAGCCGCCCTCGCGGGGGATGTGCAGGATGTTTCCTGCCTGGGAGTTGATCGCGCACTTGGTGCGCCAGTCCGGGAAGTCGGTGTTCACGAGCACGTCCATGACACCCCAGGCGTGCGCGGCGCTTCCGCCGACGTGGGTGCGCCCGATGGCCTGACGCACGCCGCTGCGGGCGCCGTCGCAGCCCGCGACGTACTTCGCCCGGATGGTCTGCTCCTCGCCGGACCGCTCCCCCGCCACGTGGCGCACGCGGACCTCGACGGGGTGCTCGCCCTCGTCGTGCACGGTGAGCCCCACGAACTCGACGCCGTAGTCGGGCGCGATCCGGCCCGGCCCTGTCGCCGCCGCCTCGGCGAAGTAGTCGAGCACGCGCGCCTGGTTCACGATCAGGTGCGGGAACTCGCAGATGTCATAGGCGTAGTCGGCGGTGCGCGCGGTGCGGATGATCTCGCGCGGATTCTCCGGGTCAGGACTCCAGAAGTTCATCCAGCCGATGTTGTAGGCCTCGGCGACGATGCGCTCGGCGAATCCGAACGCCTGGAAGGTCTCGACGCTGCGCGGCTGGATGCCGTCGGCCTGCCCGAGCACGAGCCGCCCCTCCCGCTTCTCGATGATGCGCGTCGAGATGTCGGGGTACTGCGACATCTGCGCGGCGAGGAGCATGCCGGCCGGGCCCGAGCCGACGATGAGCACGTCGACCTCGTCGGGCAGGGCAGCCGGACGATCCGTGCCGAGCCCTGCGGCATCGTGCACGCGCGGGTCCCCGGAGACGTAGCCGTGGTGGTGGAACTGCATCGTCGTCGATTCCTTTCGAGGAGTCTTCTCATTCTGCGCTCCTGTGGCACGTCGTGGGGTCATCGCGACGATGACCCCACGACGTGCCACAGGAGCGGGCGAGGTCAGGCCTTGGCGAGTCCGTAGATCGGGCTGACCGACTGCTCTTCCTCGTGATCCGGGCCGAGCGGGATGCCGGAGCGATCGCGCAGCAGCAGGGTGGCGATGAGGCCGAGAACCGTCATGCCGGCGAGGTAGCCGGTCACCGCCTGGGTCGACCCCGTCGCCTGCACGATCGCCGTCGCGATGGTGGGCGCGAACGCACCGCCCGCGATCGCGCCGATCGCGTACGAGATCGAGACGCCGGAGAAGCGGATGCTGGCGGGGAAGAGCTCCGTGTACAGCGCCGCCTGCGGGCCGTACGTGAACCCGAGGCCGATCGTGAGGATGGCGAGCCCGGCGAAGAGCAGCCCGATCTGTCCGGTGTTGACGAGCGGGAACAGGGCGAAGACGCCGATGAGCTGCAGCACCCAGCCGATGATGTAGGTCGTGCGGCGACCGATGCGGTCGCAGATCCATCCGGCCAGCAGCGTCGTCAGCAGCCAGGTGACCGCGGACCCGGCGACCGCCCAGAGCACCGGACCGCGATCGAGGCCGATGGGGCCATCGGGGTTCGTGGCGTAGTTCTGGATGTAGCCGCCCGTGGTCATGTAGCCGACCGCGTTGTTGCCGGCGAAGACGAAGGCCGCGATGATCACGAGCAGCGCGTGCTTGCGGAACAGCTGCACGATCGGCATCCGCGCCTTCTCCTTGCGCGCGGCGAGCTCGGTGAACACCGGGCTCTCCTCGACCTTCCGGCGCACGTAGTAGCCGACGAGGATCAGCACGACGCTGAGCAGGAACGGCACGCGCCATCCCCACGCCGCGAACTGGTCACCGGGTGCGATCGCGGTCATCAGCGCCATCACGCCCGAGGCGAGCAGCAGCCCCAGCGGTACGCCGATCTGCGGCGAGGCCCCGAAGATGCCGCGCTTCTTGCGCGGGGCGTGCTCGACGGCCATGAGGACCGCACCGCCCCACTCGCCACCGGCCGAGATGCCCTGGATGATGCGCAGCAGCACCAGCAGGATCGGCGCGGTGATGCCGATGGCCTCGTAGGTCGGAAGCAGACCGATCAGCGCGGTGGCCGCGCCCATCAGGATCAGCGTCCACATGAGCACCGTCTTGCGCCCGAGCTTGTCGCCGTAGTGGCCGGCGAGGAACGCACCGAGCGGGCGGAAGAGGAAGCTGACCCCGACGGTGGCGAAGGCGATCAGCGCGCTGTTCGCGCCCAGGGGCTCGAAGAAGAGCTGGCCGAACACGAGGCCGACCGCGGTGGCGTAGATGAAGAAGTCGTACCACTCCACCGTGGTCCCGACGACGGTGGCGAACACGACGCGGCGCCGATCGGCCGCTGTCGCGATGGTGCCGGTGGGCGTGAACCCAGCCTGTGACTGCCCGCTCATGGGGTGTCTCCTTTGATTGTGACTGCACTGTCACGGCGTGCGGGGACGTGAATCCCGAGTTGCTTGCCGAGGGGTGATCCGATGATATATGATTTCGAATACGACGCACAAGGCGTCCTGCAGCACACCGCTGACGAGCGCGAGGAGGCGCCCCGTGACGGACCAGATCGCCCGCCCCGGCAAGATCATCGCGATCCATCTGAGTTACGCATCCCGCGCGGATCAGCGCGGCCGGCGCCCGGCAGCCCCCTCCTACTTCTTCAAGCCGGCCAGCTCCGTCGGAGTCTCCGGCGGCACGGTCGAGCGCCCGGCCGGGACCGAGCTCCTCGCCTTCGAGGGGGAGATCGCCCTGGTGATCGGCACCACCGCACGCCGCGTCTCGCTCGACGAGGCGTGGTCGCACGTCGGCGGGGTCACCGCGTCGAACGACCTCGGCCTGTACGACCTGCGCGCGAACGACAAGGGCTCCAACGTCCGCTCCAAGGGCGGCGACGGGTATACGCCGCTCGGACCGCAGCTGATCGATGCGCGCACGGTCGACCCCGCCGCGCTGCGCGTGCGCGCCTGGGTCAACGGCGAGCTGCGTCAGGACGACACCACCGCCGGCCTCATCTTCCCGCTCGCCCAGCTCGTGGCCGATCTCTCCCAGCACTTCACTCTCGAGCCCGGCGACGTGATCCTCACCGGGACACCGGCCGGCTCCTCCGTCATCGTCCCGGGTGACGTCGTCGAGATCGAGGTGGACGCCCCGGATGCCGCGGGCGCCCCCACCTCCGGGCGCCTGATCACCACCGTCACGCAGGGCGACGTGCCGTTCGACGCGGAGCTCGGATCTCTCCCCGCAGTCGACGACCTGCAGCGCACCGAGGCCTGGGGATCCGCCGAGGCGGCGGGACTGGCCGACGGCCCTTCGACAGGCTCAGGGACCCAGCATGGTGAGACGCCCGCGAAAAGCGGGGTCGCTGAGCCGGTCGAAGCGTCCCCCACGCTCTCCCCCGAACTCCGGGCTAAGCTCCTCGAAGCCCCCACCGCCGGGCTCTCCGCCCAGCTGCGCAAGCGCGGGCACCACTCCTGCTTCATCGACGGCGTCTCCGCCAACATCCCCGGCGCCAAGATCGTCGGCACGGCCAAGACGCTCCGCTTCGTGCCTTTCCGCGAGGACCTGTTCCAGAGCCACGGCGGCGGCTACAACGCCCAGAAGCGCGCCTTCGACGCGGTAGACGAGGGCGAGATCATCGTGATCGAGGCTCGCGGCGATGCGACGACCGGCACGCTGGGCGACATCCTCGCCCTCCGCGCCCGGGCCCGCGGAGCAGCCGGAGTGATCACCGACGGCGGGGTCCGCGACTTCGACGCGGTGGCCGAGATCGGCCTTCCCGTCTTCTCCCAGGGCGCCCACCCCTCGGTCCTCGGCCGCAAGCACGTGCCGTGGGACGTCGACGTGACGATCTCCTGCGGCGGAGCGACCGTGCAGCCCGGCGACATCATCGTCGGCGACGGCGACGGCGCGATCGTCATCCCGCCGTCGCTCGTCGAGGAGGTCGTCGACGCCGCACTCGCCCAGGAGATCGAAGACGCCTGGATCGCGGAGCAGGTCGCCGCCGGACACCCGGTCGACGGGCTGTTCCCGATGAACGCCGAATGGCGCGCCCGCTACGAGGCGGAGAGCCCTTCGACAGGCTCAGGGACCCAGCTATGAGCACGACCGCTGTCAGCAAGTCCGAGGTCGCCTACGAGTGGATCCGCTCGCGCATCACCGCGCACATGTTCAGCCCCGGCTACCGCCTGGTGCTCGGATCGATCGCAGACGACCTGAAGATGAGCGTCGTGCCGGTGCGGGAGGCGATCCGGCGACTCGAGGCCGAGGGCCTCGTCACCTTCGAGCGCAACGTCGGCGCCAGGGTCACCCTCGTCGACGAGAGCGAGTACGCCCACACCATGCAGACGCTTGGCATCGTCGAGGGCTCGGCGACGGCGCTCTCCGCTCCCCTGCTCGATGAGGCGGCCCTCGACGAGGCGGCCCGGATCAACGACCGGATGTCGCGGATGCTCGAGCACTTCGACGCCCACGCGTTCACCGAGCTCAACCGGCAGTTCCATTCGGTGCTGTTCGAGCCGTGCCCGAACCCGCACCTGCTCGACCTCGTCCACCGCGGCTGGTCTCGGCTCTCCGGCATCCGCGAATCGACGTTCGCGTCGGTCCCGGGTCGCGCCCAGCACTCGGTCGAGGAGCACGCCGAGATCCTCGCACTCATCCGGGCGGATGCAGATCCGCTCGAGATCGAGCTCGCCGCCCGCAACCACCGCTGGCGCACGATGGACGCGTTCCTCGATGCCCTGCACACCCGTTCCGCCCACGCCACAGGAGAAGCCTCATGACCGACTCGCGCATCCCCGCCGATCTTCCTGACCACATCCAGCACTACATCGACGGCGCCTTCGTCGACTCGGTCGACGGCGACACGTTCGACGTGCTCGACCCGGTGACCAACAAGACCTACACGACGGCCGCCGCCGGCAAGAAGGCCGACATCGAGCTGGCCGTGGCCGCCGCGAAGCGCGCCTTCGACGAAGGCCCGTGGCCGCGGATGCTGCCGCGCGAGAGAAGCCGCGTGCTGCACCGCATCGCCGACATCGTCGAGTCCCGTGACGCACGGCTCGCCGAGCTCGAGTCCTACGACTCCGGCCTGCCGATCACCCAGGCGCTGGGCCAGGCCCGCCGGGCGGCCGAGAACTTCCGCTTCTTCGCCGACCTGATCGTCGCGCAGTCGGATGACGCCTTCAAGGTGCCCGGCCGCCAGATGAACTACGTCAACCGCAAGCCGATCGGCGTCGCCGGCCTCATCACGCCATGGAACACGCCGTTCATGCTCGAGTCGTGGAAGCTCGGCCCCGCGCTCGCGACCGGCAACACCGTGGTGCTGAAGCCGGCGGAGTTCACGCCGCTCTCGGCATCCCTCTGGGCGGGCATCTTCGAAGAGGCGGGACTCCCCCGGGGCGTCTTCAACCTCGTGAACGGCCTCGGCGAAGACGCGGGCGACGCCCTCGTCAAGCACCCCGACGTCCCCCTGATCTCCTTCACGGGCGAGAGCCGCACCGGACAGATCATCTTCGGCAACGCCGCCCCCTTCCTCAAGGGCCTGTCGATGGAGCTCGGCGGCAAGTCGCCCGCCGTCGTCTTCGCGGATGCCGACCTCGAGGCCGCCGTCGACGCCACGATCTTCGGTGTCTTCTCCCTGAACGGCGAGCGCTGCACCGCAGGATCCCGCATCCTCGTCGAGCGCTCCATCTACCAGGAGTTCGTCGAGCGCTACGCCGCACAGGCGAAGCGCGTCAAGGTGGGCTACCCGCACGACCCGGCCACCGAGGTCGGCGCGCTGGTCCACCCGGAGCACTACGACAAGGTGATGAGCTACGTCGAGATCGGCAAGAGCGAGGGGCGACTGGTCGCCGGTGGCGGACGCCCCGACGGGTTCGAGGAGGGCAACTTCGTCGCGCCGACCGTGTTCGCCGACGTCTCCCCCGACGCCCGCATCTTCCAGGAGGAGATCTTCGGCCCGGTCGTCGCGATCACGCCGTTCGACTCCGACGACGAGGCGCTGTCGCTCGCGAACAACACGAAGTACGGCCTCGCGGCGTACATCTGGACCAACGACCTGAAGCGCGCGCACAACTTCGCGCAGTCGGTCGAGGCCGGCATGGTGTGGCTGAACAGCAACAACGTGCGCGACCTCCGCACCCCGTTCGGCGGAGTGAAGGCCTCGGGTCTCGGTCACGAGGGCGGCTACCGCTCGATCGACTTCTACACCGACCAGCAGAGCGTGCACATCACGCTCGGCGGAGCCCACAACCCGACCTTCGGCAAGAACTGACCCGCCGCTCTGATCTGCAAGGACGCTGACATGACCGATCGCGAAGACATGACCCTGACCTCTGCCGGCTACTACGTGTCGCAGGAGGCGCCGATCCGCACGACGAACCCCGTCGCGACGCCGCAGAGTTCCCCGCCCGACATCCTGCGCTGCGCCTACATGGAGCTCGTCGTCACCGACCTGGCCGCGTCACGGCAGTTCTACGTCGACGTGCTGGGACTGTACGTGACCGAAGAGGACGACGAGGCGATCTACCTCCGCTCGACCGAGGAGTTCATCCACCACAACCTCGTGCTGCGCAAGGGGCCGGTCGCGGCCGTGGCCGCGTTCTCGTATCGCGTCCGCGCGGCGGAAGACCTCGACCGTGCGGTCGCGTTCTACACGGAGCTCGGCTGCGACGTGCGCCGCAACCCCGACGGGTTCGTGAAGGGCGTCGGCGACTCGGTCCGCGTGGTCGACCCGCTCGGCTTCCCGATCGAGTTCTTCCACCAGTCCGACCACGTCGAGCGCATGTCGTGGCGCTACGACCTGCACATCCCGGGCGAGCTCGTGCGGCTCGACCACTTCAACCAGGTCACCCCCGATGTGCCGCGCGCGGTGAAGTTCATGCAGGATCTCGGCTTCCGCGTCACCGAGGACATCCAGGACGACGAGGGCACGGTCTATGCCGCCTGGATGCGCCGCAAGCCCACCGTGCACGACACCGCCATGACCGGAGGCGACGGTCCCCGCATGCACCACGTGTGCTTCGCGACGCACGAGAAGCACAACATCCTCGCGATCTGCGACAAGCTCGGCGCCCTCCGCCGCTCCGACTCGATCGAGCGAGGGCCGGGCCGCCACGGCGTCTCGAACGCGTTCTACCTGTACCTGCGCGATCCCGACGGCCACCGCGTCGAGGTCTACACGCAGGACTACTACACGGGCGACCCGGACAACCCGGTCATCACCTGGGACGTGCACGACAACCAGCGCCGCGACTGGTGGGGCAACCCCGTCGTCCCGTCCTGGTACACCGATGCCAGCCTGGTGCTCGACCTCGACGGCAACCCGCAGCCGGTCGTCGCCCGCACCGACAGCTCGGAGATGGCGGTCACGATCGGCGCCGACGGGTTCTCGTACACGCGCGCGGACGAGGGCGAGAAGAAGCTGGGCAACCAGCTATAGGTCACCACCGACGCTTCGACAAGCTCAGCGACCCAGTGGCTGGGTCCCTGAGCTTGTCGAAGGGCCCGACCGAACAGAGAGAAGGAACGGATGCTGTCGCAAGAAGTCATCGCAGAGATCGCGGCCCAGCTCGCCGAGGCCGAGCGTGCACACACCGTGATCCCGCGCATCACGGCGCGCTACCCGGATGCTGTGATCGAAGACTCCTACGCGATCCAGGGTGTCTGGCGCGACAGCCAGATCGCCGCGGGCCGCCGGCTCGTCGGGCGCAAGATCGGACTGACCTCCAAGGCGATGCAGCAGGCGACCGGCATCACCGAACCCGACTACGGCGTGATGTTCGACGACACGGTGTACGAGTCCGGCGCCGAGATCCCCGTCGACCACTTCTCCAACGTGCGCATCGAGGTGGAGCTGGCGTTCGTGCTGAAGCATCCGCTCGAAGGTCCCGACTGCACGCTCGATGACGCCCTCGCGGCGATCGACTACGCCGTCCCCGCGCTCGAGGTGCTCAACTCGCACATCGAGCTCGAGGGGCGCACGATCGTCGACACCATCAGCGACAACGCCGCCTACGGGGCGATGGTGCTGGGCACCGAGCGTCGCCGCCCGGACGAGATCGATCTGCGCTGGGTCCCCGGTGTGCTGTCGCGCAACGGCGAGATCGAGGAGACCGGAGTGGCCGCGGGCGTGCTCGGGCATCCGGCCACCGGTGTCGCGTGGCTGGCGAACAAGTTCCATCAGCACGGCGCGCGTCTGGAGGCGGGAGAGATCATCCTGGCAGGATCGTTCACGCGCCCGATGTGGGTGTCGCGCGGCGACGAGGTGCTGTGCGATTACGGACCGATGGGAACAATCACATGCCGCTTCGTCTAGACCCGTCGTTCCGCGAGCGCATCGCCGCCTCCGATCGTGCGCTGATCGGCATGTGGGCATGCTCGGGCAGCACGCTCGTCACCGAGGTCGCCGCGGGTTCCGGGCTCGACTGGCTGCTGATCGACATGGAGCACTCGACGAACACGCTCGAGTCGGTGCTGCTGCAGCTGCAGACGGTCGCGGCGTACCCGATCACCCCGCTCGTGCGGGTGCCCTCCAACGACACCGTCGCGATCAAGCAGATCCTCGACCTCGGCGCACAGAACCTGATCGTGCCGATGGTGTCCTCCGCCGATGAGGCGCGAGCCGCCGTGTCCGCCACGCGCTATCCCCCGGCCGGCGTCCGCGGGGTCGGCAGCGCGCTGGCGCGCAGCGCCCGCTGGAACCGGGTCGACGGCTACCTCCAGGAGTCGGCGCGGCACACCTCCCTCACGGTGCAGATCGAGACGGCGGCCGGCGTGGACGCGGCGGGGGAGATCGCCGCCGTGGACGGCATCGACGCGGTCTTCGTCGGCCCGTCCGACCTCTCCGCCTCGATGGGTCTCCTCGGCCAGCAGACGCATCCCGATGTCGTCGCCGCCGTCGAGAAGGTCTTCCATGCGGTCAAGGCGGCGGGCAAGCCGGTCGGCGTCAACGCCTTCGACCCGGCCGCCGCCGATGCGTACGTCGCGGGCGGTGCGGACTTCGTGGCGGTGGGCGCCGATGTGGCGCTGCTCGCGCGGGCATCCGAGGCGCTGGCCGCCCGCTTCATCACGGCGGACGGATCGGCACGCGCCAGCTACTGACGTGGCAGGATCGTCTGATGCGGACGAGGGCGGTGAACCGATGAGCCGCGGGCTCGCCGCGATGCGGGACCGCAACTTCCGGTGGTTCTTCCTCGCCAGGGCGATCACCATGATCACCGGCTCGATGTCGTCGATCGCGCTCGCGTTCGCGGTGCTGGAGATCGACAACGACGCCCGCTCCCTGTCGTTCGTGCTGACCGCCTTCACGGTGAGCAACATCGTCTTCCTCCTGTTCGGCGGCGTCGTGGCCGACCGGCTGCCGCGGGCCCTGATCATCCAGACCTGCTACGTGATCGACATCCTCACGATCGGCGCGATGGCGGCGCTGCTGTTCACGGACTCGGCGACCGTCGCGCTCCTGGTGGTGCTCTCGGTCGCCAACGGCGCCTCCACGGCGTTCGTGCTGCCGGCCATGCAGGGCATCATCCCGCAGCTGACGACGCCCGAGAACCTTCAGCAGGCCAACGCGATGCTCTCGTTCGTGCGCTCCGCCGTGACGATCGGCGGCCCGATCATCGCCGGCATCCTCGTCGCCACAGCCGGCCCCGCCTGGGCGATGGTCGTGCAGGCGGCCGGCTGGGTGATCGCCATCCCGGTCCTCGCCCTGGTGAAGCTCCCGCCTCCCGCGCATGCCGGCGGCACGACAATGTTCCACGATCTGCGCGTCGGCTGGCAGGAGTTCTGGAGCCGATCCTGGCTCTGGACGATCGTGCTGGCCTTCATGGTCATGAACGCGATCCACGTCGGCGCCTGGGGCGTCGTGGGTCCGTACATCGCGAAGAACGACGATCTGCTCGGCATCGCCGGGTGGGGCTGGGTGCTCAGCGCCGAGGGCGCCGGCGTCCTCGTGATGACGCTGATCCTGATGTGGTTCCCGCTCAGACGGCCGCTGCGCTACGGGATGCTCGGCATGGCCGCGTTCGCGATTCCCGTGACCATGCTGGGCGTGCACCCCGCCGTCGTGCTCCTCGCCATCGCGGCCTTCATCGCGGGTGCGGGCGCCGAGGTCTTCAGCACCGGATGGAACCTCGCGATGATGGAGAACGTGCCCGGCGAGAAGCTCTCCCGCGTGTCCAGCTACGACATGCTCGGCAGCTTCGTCGCGATGCCGGTCGGCACGTTGGTGTTCGGCTGGCTCATCACCCATGCGGATGCCGCGACGGTACTGATCACGTCCGGGATCGTGTACGCGGGCGTCGCGCTCCTCACTCTCGCCGTGCCAAGCGTGTGGCGCATGGGAAGGCCGGACGGCGCCCTGAATCCCGACGCCTCGCCTCAGCGCGCCTGAGTGATCCCGGTCCGGGATCAGCGCACCGCCCCTGCCGTCAACCCGCCCACCAGCCAGCGCTGGAAGAACACCGCGGCCGCGAAGACCGGGATCACGCCGATGAACGACGCGGCGGCGATCTTGCCGAAGTGCGGCGTGCGATCGCCGTAGAACAGCGAGAGGGCGACCGGGAACGTCTGCGCGTCCACGCTCTGCGTGAGGAACGTGGCGAGCAGGAACTCGTTGTAGTTGAGGATCGCGACGATGATCCCGATCGCGACGAGGCTGGGCAGGAGCAGCGGCACGACGACCGACCAGAGCATCCGCGGGGTCCCCGCTCCGTCGATGCGCGCCGCCTCCTCGATCTCCACCGGCAGCCGGCGGACGAATCCCTCCAGCAGCCAGACGGCCACCGGGACGTTGACGAGCGCGTAGACGAGCGTGAGCCCGACGAGCGTGTTGTTGAGCCCGATCGAGCGCAGCAGTGTGAGCAGCGGGACCACGGCGACGATCGGCGGGAGGAGCCACGGGCTCATGAGCGTCGCGGCGAGCGTGCGCCCACCGGCGTTGTGCCGGACGATGGCCCAGGCACCGGGGACCGCGATGACCAGCGACACCACAGCGCCGCCGACGGCGGCGGCCAGGGAGTTCAGGATCGAACGCGGGATGTCGGTGGCCAGCACATCCCCCCAGTTCTCCCACTGCGGGGCAGCGCTCCACAGGACTCCGGAGACGGTCTCGTCGCGCCCCATCAGCGACACCGAGAACAGATAGGCGAGCGGGACCAGGGTGACCGCGAGAGCCACGAAGAGCACCGTGCTCGCGACGGGCCGCGGACGGGTGCGCCGGTCAGTCATGACGGGCCTTTCGGGCGAAGACGGCCACCACGAGCGTCACCACCGTGACGATGACCGCGAACACGAGGGTGATCGCCGACGCGCGACCGATGTCGAACTCCTTGAGGGCGACCTGCTGGATGAGGTACGTGGTCACGGTCGAGGCCTGACCGGGTCCGCCCGACGTCATGACGAACACAAGATCGAAGACCTTCAGCGCGATGACGAGACGGATGAAGAGCGCCGCGATCACGGTGCCCGCGATCGCCGGCCAGGTGATGTGCCGGAACAGCCCCGCGCCGTGAGCGCCGTCGAGCGACGCGGCCTCTCGCACCGAGGGGTCCTGCGTGAGCAGCGCGGCGTAGACGAGGATCACGATCAGCGGCGTCCACTGCCAGACATCGGCGAGACCGATCGCCGGGAGCGCCCAGGCCGTCGTCGACAGCGGCGTGAGCGAGACGCCGGGAAGCAGCGTCGCGAGCAGTCCGCCGCCCGGGTTGAACACGAGCTTCCACAGCGTGCCGACCACGACCGGGGGCGTGATCAGCGGGAGCAGGAGCAGCGTCCGCAGGACCGCGCCGGCTCGGGTCGCGCGCTCCAGCGCGACGGCGATCACGACGCCCAGCACGACGCTCACGACGGCGACCGCGACCGCGTACGCGACAGTCCGTCCGAACGAGGCGACGACGTCGGCATCGGCGAGGATCGTCTCCAGGTTCGCCGTCCCGACCCACTCCTGGAAGGGCCGCCCGAGCGTCGAGTCCGTGAAGGCCGCGGCGAGGATGAACAGGAGCGGATACGCGCCGAGCACCACGATCGACAGGATCGTCGGCGCCGTGAGCAGCCCGGCGCCCGCCCGCGCGGAGCCGCCCGCCCGTCTCGGCACTCGGCCGGACGCGCGGGCGGCACGCACCTGGATCGCGGAGGCGTCAGCCAAGGATCTCTTCCCACTCGGCCTGGACGCGGTCGAGGGTCTCCTTGGCAGTGCCGCCGTCACCCGCGATGAGCTTCGCCAGCTCGTCGGTGAGGATCTGCGCCGCCTGCGACGCGTTCTCTCCCGTCGGCCAGGCGAGCGATCCGCTGAGCGTCGTGCGGTTGACCCGCTGCAGGTCGGGGTAGGTCTCCCCGTACGCCGCGCTCTCGAGCGAGGACTCGCGGTTCGGGTCGATGCCCGTCTGCGGGTCGGCGACGATCAGCTCGGAGTTGACCTCGCTCGACGCGGCGTACTCGATGAACGCCTTCGCCAGGTCGGTCTTCTCGGTGTTCGCGGCGATGACCCACGTGAAGCCGGCCACGAGCGATGCCCGCGCCTCGGTGTTGTCGCCGCCGACGGGCAGCGTCGTCACACCCCACTTGCCCGCGACCTTGGAGTCGGGGTTCGTCTCCGAGCCCACGCCGAGGTCGGTCCAGTTCTCGATGAAGCCGACCTTGCCGTCGTACCAGGCGCCGTTGCCGACGCCGAAGTCGGTCTCGGCCGCCGTCGGGAAGGCGTACGGCACGGCATCCACCAGCGACTGGGCCGCGGCCACCGCAGCGGGAGAGTTGATCGTGGGCTTGCCGTCCTCGTCGACGAACTCCCCGCCGAAGCCGGCCAGCCGGTTCGCGTAGGCGGCGCCGAGGATCAGGGGCGACTTCTGTCCGAAGATCGCAGAGCCGTACACGCCGTCCGCGCCTTCGTTCTCGGTGATGGTCTTGACGTCGGCCACGTACTCGTCCCAGGTCGCGGGCGGCTCGGTGATGCCGTTCCGCTCGAGGATCTCCTTGTTGTAGAAGAGCACGTGCGTGTCGCCGTCGAAGGGCAGACCGTAGCGGCGGTCGCCGACCAGGGTGTACGGGTCGTTGATGGAGGGGATGAAGTCGTCCTCCTCGAGCGAGGGGGTCTCGGCGATCCAGTCCGTGAGGTCCTGGATCGAGCCGCCCTCGGCGAGGTCGCCGATCGACACGTACCAGGGAGCCGCGACATCGAACGTGTTCGCTCCCGACTGCTGGTCGAGTGCGAGTGTGGAGCCGATCTCGTCGTAGGGGACGATGGTGAGGTTCACCTCGGCGCCGGTCTCCTCTTCGAAGTGCTCCTTGAGCCAGTTGGCCGCACCCTCGTGCGAGGTGATGAGCAGAGCGTTCAGGCTCTGCCCGGAGAAGTCCCCGTCGTCGCCCGCTCCGCCCGCGTCGGGAGTCTGCGTCGCGCAGCCGGCGATGACGAGGGTCGCGACCGTGAGGGCGGCGGCACCGAGAAGGATGCGGCGTCCACCGCGGCTCGGAAGGGATGACATGGGGGCTCCTCAGGCGTCGGGTCGGGGAAGCGGATCGGCGCTCAGGCTAGGTCTCGGCCGTGGACCGACGCATCGCGGACGTAACAGTTCGTCGTGCGGCGACGCGAAGAGTCATCCCGCGCGACAGAGCGCAACCCGAGTGGCTATGGTCGCGGAGTCCCCGACCACCTGAGGAGCACCGTGTCACGCCGCATCATCCTGAACGCCTTCGACATGACATGCGTGACGCACCAGGCTCCCGGACTCTGGCGGCACCCGGAGAACCAGGCCGACCGGTACCACGATCTCGACTACTGGGTGGACCTGGCGAAGACGCTCGAGCGCGGCAGGTTCGATGCGATCTTCATCGCCGACGTGCTCGGGACCTACGACGTCTACCGCGACTCGGCCGCCACGGCGCTCGGCGATGCGGCGCAGGTGCCCCTCGGCGATCCGGTCGTGCAGATCTCCGCGATGGCGCACGCGACCGAGCATCTCGGATTCGGGGTGACCGTCGCCACGACCTACGAGCAGCCCTACGCGCTCGCCCGCCGGTTCTCGACCCTCGACCACTTCACGCGGGGGCGGGTGGGGTGGAACGTCGTGACCAGCTACCTCGATTCCGCCGCACGCAACCTCGGGCTCGACACGCAGATCGCCCACGACGACCGGTACGAGATCGCCGAGGAGTTCCTCGACGTGACCTACAAGCTGTGGGAGGGGTCGTGGGAGGACGCCGCGGTGCTCCGCGACCGCGAGTCCGGTGTCTTCGCCGATGCGGCGCGCGTGCACCCTATCGCACACGAGGGGCGGCACTACCGGGTCCCCGGCATCCACCTCGCCGAGCCGAGCCCCCAGCGCACTCCGGTGATGTTCCAGGCGGGAGCCTCGCCGCGCGGGCGCCAGTTCGCGGCGAAGCACGGTGAGGCGATCTTCATCAACGGGCTGCGTCCGGAGGTGACGCGACCGGTGACCGACGACATCCGCGATCGTGCGGAGGCTCTCGGACGCCCGCGGGACTCGGTCAAGATCCTCACCCTGATCACGATCGTGGTCGCGGCCACCGACGAGGAGGCGCAGGCCCGGCTCGAGGACTACCGCCGCTACGTCTCGGTCGAGGGCGCCCTGGCGCTCTACGCGGGATGGACGGGACTCGACCTGTCACAGTACGACCCCGACGTCCCCCTGGAATACATCGACACGGATGCCGGGCGCTCGGCGCTGTCGCTCTTCACCAAGGCCGATCCGGAGCGCCGGTGGACGCCGCGCGACATCGCCCACTACGTCGGGATCGGCGGCATCGGCCCCGTCATCGTCGGCAGCCCGCAGACCGTGGCGGACGAGCTCGAGCGATGGGTCGAGGTCGGCGGCGTCGACGGCTTCAACATCGCCTACGTGGTGACGCCGGGATCGTTCGAGGACATCGTCGAGCACCTCGTCCCCGAACTCCGCCGCCGTGGCCGCACGTGGGATGACTATCCCGAGGGCACGCTGCGCGGGAGGCTCACCGGCGACGGCTCTCCGGTCGTTCCGGAGTGGCACCCCGCGCACGCGTATCGGGGCGCCTACGTCGGCGGTCCCAGCGCGCTCGACGGCACACTCGGCGGCCCGCTGGTGGATGCCGCGAACGACGACCTGACCGAACTCACCGAGAAGGAGGGCGCCCGATGAGCGTCATCGCAGAGACCACGAATCGCAGCCGCTGGACGGGTACCGCGGATGCCGCGGAGCGAGCCCACTGGCGTGGAGTCGCAGAGCGTGTCGCCGACGAGCTCGCGAGCGACGCCCTGCAGCGCGACCGCGCGAATCAGGACCCCACGGTCGAACTCGACCTGCTCCGCGATGCGGGGCTGGTGACGCTGCTCGAACCGGCCGAGTTCGGCGGAGGCGGCGCGCACTGGGAGACGGCATTCCTCGTCATCCGCATCCTGTCGCGTGCCGACGCATCGGTGGCCCAGGTCCTCGCCTACCACTACATCAACTCGAGCAACATCGGCTTCGCGGCCGACCCATCGGTGCAAGAGGCCTGGCATCGCAAGACCATCGCGGGCCGGTGGGTGTGGGGCGACTCCGTGAACCCGACCGACCCGGACCTCGAGCTGACGGCGGACGGCGACGGCTTCCGACTCAACGGCCTGAAGCGCTTCTCGACCGGCGCATCGGCCGGCGACGTGGTGCTGGCCGCGGCGCTCGTCCGCGGCGGAGACCGCGACGGACAGGTGCTGTTCGTCGTGCTCGATCACGATCGCGAGGGAATCCGCTATCTCGGCGACTGGGATGCGCTCGGACAGCGCCTGTCCGCCAGCGGGTCCGTGCGCTTCGACGACGTCCGCGTCTCGGCAGACGATGTGCTCGGCGAGCTCGGCGACGAGCCGTTCTCGACGCTGATCACGCCCGGCATCCAGCTCGCCTTCGGAAATCTGTATCTCGGGATCGCCGAGGGAGCCCTCGCGCGAGGACTCGACCTGGTGCGTGCGCGCCCCCGCGCCTGGTTCCTCAGCCAGGCCGACTCCTACCGGGACGACCCGTTCGTGCAGCGCGTCGTCGGCGAGTTCGCCTCGCGCATCGCCGCGGTCGAGGCTCTGACGGACCGCGCCGGACGCCTCTTCGACGAGGTCGTGGATGAAGGGGACGCCGTCACGGCAGAGCGCCGCGGGGAGCTGGCGATCGAGATCGCCAAGGTGAAGGTGGTGTCGACCGAGGTCGGCATCGAGGTCGCGAACCGGATCTTCGAGATCACGGGTTCGAGCTCGGCGCGCGCCGATGTCGGGCTGGATCTTTTCTGGAGGAACGTCCGCACGCACTCGCTGCACGATCCGGTCGACTACAAGAAGCTCGAGGTCGGCGCCTGGACGCTGAACGGCGAGCTCCAGCCGATCTCCCTGTACACCTGATGAGCGAGCAGACGCAGCGGCTCACCGTCGCTCGAGAGCACCTGCGGCCCGTGTTCGCCGAGATCGCGGCGGGCGCGGTCGTGCGCGAGCAGGGCCATGAGCTTCCTTTCACCGAAGTCGAGGCACTGCGCGACGCCGGCTTCGGGAGGCTTCGGCTGCCGATCGACGACGGCGGCTTCGGGCTCGACTGGCCGTCGTTCGCCGAGCTGCTCATCGAGCTCGCCGCGGCGGACTCGAACCTCCCCCAGATCTTCCGGGGCCACATCGCGTACGTCGAGCACGTGCTGGCCGCGGCGCCGAGCGATCGACGATCACGGTGGCTCGACCGCATCGCCGACGGCGAGCTGGTCGGCAACGCGTGGTCGGAGAACGGCGCGGCGGCGGTCGGCACGAACGCGACACGGGTGAGCCGGCGAGCAGACGGCACCTGGCGGGTGGACGGACGCAAGTTCTACACGACGGGCAGCATCTTCGCCGACTGGGTGGACGCCACCGTCGATCTGGACGGCGAGACCGTCACCGCGCTGATCCGGCGGCACCAGGACGGCGTGGAGATCTCGGACGACTGGGACGGCTTCGGACAGCCGCTGACGGGGACCGGCACGGCCGTGTTCACCGACGCGAGCGTCGACGAGGACGACGTCGAGCCGTTCACCTCGAGGTTCCCGTATCAGACGGCCGTCTACCAGCTCACGCTGCTGGCGGTGCTCGCGGGGATCGCCGCCGCGATCGAACGCGACACGGTCGCGCAGGTGCGTGCGCGCACCCGCACCTACAGCCACGGGAGCGCGAACCGCGTGGCCGACGACCCGCAGGTGCTGCAGATCGTCGGAGAGTTGACGGCGACGAGTGCGACGGCACGTGCGCTCGTGCTCGATGTCGCCCGTGCCGTGCAGCAAGCGGCGGACGTCCTGGGCACGTCCGAGACCGAGGATGCCGTGGCGGCAGCGGAGCTCGGCTCGTCGAGAGCGCAGATCGTGCTCACCGATCTGGTCCCTCGCGCCGCGTCCCGCCTGTTCGACACCCTCGGCGCATCCGCCGTGCGATCGGGGACGGCACTGGATCGCCACTGGCGCAACGCCCGCACGGTCGCGTCCCACAACCCGTGGATCTTCAAGGCGCGCCAGCTCGGCGACCACGCGGTCAACGGACGCACCCCCGACTTCGTCTGGGCGGTCGGAGAGTCGAAGGCCGCCGTCGAGAGCGCTCTGCCGGGGTGACCTCCGGCTCTGGCGTATTCATAGCAATCCGGGCGAGACTGTCAGCATGACCTTCGCCGCGCTCCAGCCCCTCGCCGACCGTGCCGCCCTGTTCACCGCGCTCCGCCAGGACGCTCTCGCCGCCGCGGCAGACGCGCTGGGTGAGCACCGCTGGGACGCGGACATGGCCGCGGGCACCATCACCTTCACGGCGAACGCCGACCCCTCTCGCCAGCTCGTCACGCGGGCGCACCTGATCGCGACGATCGCCCCGGGGCCACGGTCGATGCTGTGGGCCTGGGCGCACCCGCAGGGCGATGCCCAGGGCATCGCCGCACAGCTGCGTTCCTACGGGGCGGAGCACGGCATCGCCGATCTCACCGCCCCCGAGGTCCCCTTCCCGGCAGACGCGGCCGCGGACGAGGCATGGATCGCCCAGGCGGCTCACGTGGTCGGCGGGGTCGCGGTGGAGCTCACCGGCCGCTCGCCCTACTACTCCGCGCCGGTGGGCGGCGGCACCAGAGCCGTCTTCCTCCTCGACGCGCCGCTCCCGCCCCTCACGGTGTCCGACGCCGTCATCGCGCTCCCCCGCATCCTCTCGGGCCTGGCCCTCACCGACGCCCGCACGTCCGTCTGGGACCTCGCCCGCCTCGCCGGCTGGACCCTCACCTGGACGGATGAGGCGTTCTCCGGAGCCTCTGTCGTCGACGCTTCGGGCTCGGCGACGTTCCGCTTCGACGAGCAGGCGCGGATCAGCGGGATCGAGGGGTCGCTCCAGGCGCAGGCCTGATCCGACGCGGGCGCGGCACCTGCGGGATCAGGCCCGGTGTGGGACTCTGGTCGCATGAAGAACGGAATCGTCCGGTTCGTATCGCTGTACGTCTTCAACGTCGCGGTCCTGCTGCTCATCGGTGTGCTGCTGCGCGGAGTCTCCGTCGGGTGGAATGCGCTCTGGGCCGCCATCATCCTGACGCTCGCGGCCCTGTTCGTGAAGCCGCTGCTGCGGAACGTCTTCCGACGGTCTGCCGCGAAGTCGGCCGCGGACCGCACGAAGACGGGCGAGAAGGTCGTCCAGTACGTGCTCGTGTACATCGTCGAGCTGATCGTGTGGGTCCTCACGGTGTGGCTGAGCGGCGTGCGCTCCACGAGCTTCTGGGGCTACGTCATCCCGCCGCTGATCCTGCTGCTCGGCTGGGTCGTCTACGACCAGATCGACGACAAGCTCCACGCCAAGACCGGAGAGATCTACGACGTCGTCCAGGCGCGCGTCAAGGGCGGCGGTGCGAAGCCCACGGCATCCGCCCCTGCCCCCGAGACGCCGGAGACGACGGCCGCCCGCGACGAGCTCAAGGACGGCCTCACTCCCGAGCAGCGGCGGATGCTCGACGAACTCGGCTGACTCCGAGCCCGCTCCGATCGCGAGAAGGCAGCCATCCACGGTGGAATGGGTGCCTTTCTGCGACGGGAGCTTGGGCTAGGCGACCCGCTCGGCCGCCTCGACCACGTTCGTCATGAGCAGGGCCACCGTCATCGGGCCGACACCACCCGGGTTCGGCGACAGGTAGCCGGCGACCTCGGCGACGTCGGGGTGCACGTCGCCGAAGACGAGGCTCTTCCCGGTCTCGGCGTCGGTCTCCCGCGTGACGCCGACATCGAGCACGGCCGCGCCGGGCTTGACGTCCTCGGCGCGGATGAGGTGCTTGACCCCCGCTGCCGCGACGATGACGTCAGCCTCGCGCAGGTAGCGCGGCATGTCGACGGTGCCGGTGTGCGTGAGCGTGACCGTCGCGTTCAGGTCGCGTCGCGTCAGCAGCAGACCGATCGAGCGTCCGATGGTGACACCGCGTCCGACGACGACCACGTGCTTGCCCTTGAGGTCGTAGTCGTTGCGCAGGAGCAGCTCGATCACGCCCCGCGGGGTGCACGGCAGCGGCGTGTGGATCGGTGCGTTCACGTTCAGCACGAGCCGACCGAGGTTGGTCGGGTGCAGGCCGTCGGCATCCTTCGCCGGGTCGATGCGCTCGAGGATCGCGTCGGTGTCGATGTGCTTCGGCAGCGGCAGCTGCACGATGTAGCCGTGGCATGCCGGATCGGCGTTGAGCTCGTCGATCAGCGCCTCGACGTCGGCCTGGGTGGCGTCCGCGGGCAGCTCGCGCTGGATCGAGTTCATCCCGATCGCCTCCGACTGCCGGTGCTTCATGCCCACATAGAGCTGCGATGCCGGGTCGGCGCCGACGAGCACGGTCGCGATGCCGGGCGTGACGCCCTTCTCCTTCAGCGCGGCGACCCGCTCCGTCAGCTCGGCGCGGATCTCGGCAGCGGCCGCCTTGCCATCGAGGACGACAGCGGTCACTGCTGCAGGTCCGGGTAGAGCGGGAAGGCCGCGGCGAGCGCGTCCACGCGCGCACGGAGCGCCTCGACGTCGGCGCCGGGGATCAGCGCGAGCGCGATGATGTCGGCGACCTCGGTGAACTCCGCGTCGCCGAAGCCGCGGGTCGCGAGCGCCGGCGTGCCGATGCGCAGACCCGAGGTGACCATCGGCGGACGCGGGTCGTTCGGCACCGCGTTGCGGTTCACCGTGATGCGGATGTCGTGCAGCAGGTCTTCGGCCTGCTTGCCGTCGATCTCGGCGTCACGCAGGTCGACGAGCACGAGGTGCACGTCGGTACCGCCGGAGCGCACGCCGATTCCGGCATCCTTCACGTCCTGCTGCGAGAGGCGCTCCGCGATGAGAGCGGCACCGCGCAGGGTGCGCTCCTGACGCTCGGCGAACTCGGGAGTGGCGGCGAGCTTGAACGCGGTCGCCTTGGCGGCGATCACGTGCATGAGCGGACCGCCCTGCTGGCCCGGGAACACGGCGGTGTTGATCTTCTTCGCGATGTCGGCGTCGTTCGTGAGGATGAAGCCCGAGCGAGGACCGCCGATGGTCTTGTGCACGGTCGACGAGACGACGTGCGCGTGCGGCACCGGGTTCGGGTGCAGGCCGGCGGCCACGAGACCGGCGAAGTGCGCCATGTCGACCCAGAGGAGCGCACCGACCTCGTCGGCGATGGCGCGGAACGCCGCGAAGTCGAGCGTTCGCGGATAGGCCGACCAGCCGGCGATGATCACCTTCGGCTTGTGCTGGATCGCGAGCCGGCGCACCTCGTCCATGTCGATGACGGAGGTCTCGGGGTTCACGCCGTAGGCGACGATGTCGTAGAGACGGCCGGAGAAGTTGATCTTCATGCCGTGCGTCAGGTGGCCGCCCTGGTCGAGCGACAGTCCGAGCAGCGTGTCGCCGGGGCGGGCGATCGCGTGCAGCACGGCGGCGTTCGCCGAGGCACCCGAGTGGGGCTGGACGTTGGCGAACTCCGAGCCGAACAGGCTCTTGGCCCGCTCGATCGCCAGCGACTCCGCGACGTCGACCTCTTCGCAGCCGCCGTAGTAGCGACGACCCGGGTACCCCTCGGCGTACTTGTTCGTGAGCACCGAGCCCTGCGACTGCAGCACGGAGACAGGCACGAAGTTCTCGGAGGCGATCATCTCGAGGAACGTCTGCTGACGCTTCAGCTCGCGGTCGAGCACCTGGGCGATCTCGGGATCGACCTCGGAAAGCGGGGCGTTGAAGTAACGGTCGGTCATGACATGCTCCTCTGACGACGGATTCGAAGGGTGTACCGATCGGCCCAGGCGCGCGGTCGAATTCCGTGGTCAGTCGCTCCCCGGTGGTAGTCCACCCAGACGCCAGTTGCGACGGTTACGAGCATAGCGGATCGCCGCTGCACGCCGCGTCCCGCGACGACGCTGCGAGATCATCCGACCGGTACCACGTGGACGTCGGCATGGGCGCCCGGGACCGTGGCGAGTTTGCGGTCGATCGTCAGCACCCTGGCCTCGAGCAGCTCTCCCAGCGCAAGGTACGCCGCATCGTAGGCCGTGGCATTCATGGCGAGGTCGGCGACTCTCCCGAGGAGCGGCGACACCGGAAACAGCACCAGCTCCATCCGCTGAAGCAGCGCAAGCTGTCCACGAAACTCCGCATCGGTCGTCAGACGGGCGAGACGCAGCCCTCGAAGGGCGTTCGCGACCTCCGTCGGACCATGCGCGGGCATCGCCCAGTCACCATCACCCATCATGACCTCACGCACCTGCTGTCCTCGATCACCGAGGTCGGTGATCGCCTCGACCAGGGCCGAAGCGTCGAGAACGATCACGAATCGGCTGGCGTGCCCAGCACGTCCATGATGCGTTCGTCACGTTCGTCCCGGCCTTCGCGGATCAGCTCTGCGATGCGATCGGAGGACATCTCTCCGGAGACCGGAATCGGCGCCATCGCACGGAGGAACTCGCGGTTTCGCGACTTCCTCGCCTCGACTTCCAGGACTTCACGAAGGAACACCTGCAGTGATTGCCCCCGCTCGCGAGCCGCCCGCATCAGATCGTCCCGGATCCCGTCCGGCACATCTCGCACTTGAATCGCCACCATGCGACAGATATTAGCATGCACATTTGCATGCATTGTCTGCGATCTCAGCATGGGGAGACGGTAGCGGGGGAGGACGCATCGCCGCGGAGGTTGTCCACAGAATCGATTCGACCTCCACCATTCCGCTGGCTGCTGCCGCCGGGTAGGTTTTGTTCATGGTCTTTACCCATTCCCTTCCGCTCGTGCCAGCGCCCGTGTCCGCCACCGCAGGAGAGGGACGGATGCCGATCACCGCGACGACGCGTGTGCTCGGCCCCTCCCCCGCCGCGACCCAGCTGATCGAGGCGGTCGAGCGACGCAGCGGCATCCGCCTCTCTCACTCGGACGCGGCCCCGGCCGACATCGAGCTCCGCGTCGACCCGGCCGTGGCCGCCGCCGAGGGCTACACGCTCTCCGTCGGCGACGGCGCGGTCGTCGTCGGCGCCGACGAGGCCGGCCTGTTCTACGGCGTGCAGACCCTGCTGCAGCTGTTCCGCGAGGACGAGAGCGGATGGGGCTTCCTGCGCTCCGAGGTGCAGGATGCTCCGCGGTTCGGTCGTCGCGGCGTCATGCTCGACGTCGCCCGGCACTTCTTCGACGTGGCCGAGGTGAAGACCTTCATCGACAGCACCAGTGCGCTGAAGTTCAACCACCTGCACCTGCACCTGAGCGACGACCAGGGCTGGCGCATCCACATCGACTCGTGGCCGCTCCTCACCGAGCTCTCCTCCGCCACCTCGGTCGACGGCCACCCCGGCGGCTTCTACACGAAGGACGACTACCGCGAGATCGTGTCGTACGCGGCAGAGCGCCACATGATCGTGATCCCCGAGATAGACCTGCCGGGCCACACGCATGCCATCGGCGTCGCGTACCCCGATCTCGTCGAGCCGCCGGTGCTGAACGACGGCCTCGTCGCCGAATCCGCGAGACTCGGGCAGCCGCTGCCCGTCGCCGGGGAGACGTACCTGGGCTGGGGCGTCGGCCACTCCAGCGTCCGCATCCACGAGGAGCGCACCTACGAGTTCGTCCGCGACGTCGTCCGCGAGCTCGCCGAGCTCACGCCCGGACCGTACATCCACGTCGGCGGAGACGAATCGCTCGGCACCCCGCAGGCGGACTTCGACCTGTTCGCCGAACGCGTCACCGCCATCGTCTTCGCCGAGGGCAAGACGCCGGTCGCCTGGCACGAGATGGGCTCGGCAGCCGAGATCGCCGAGGGAACGGTCGGCCAGTACTGGGGCAAGACCACACCGGAGGGCACCCACGCCGAGGAGGCGACCCACTTCGTCGAACGCGGTGGCGCGCTGATCATGTCTGCCGCCGACGTCGCCTACCTCGACATGAAGTACTCGGAGGACTTCCCCCTCGGGCTGACCTGGGCGGCGATCATCGACGTCCGCTCGGCCTATGAATGGGAGCCGACCGCGGTACTCGAGATCCCGGATGCCGCCATCCTCGGCATCGAGGCTCCGCTCTGGTCCGAGACCACGCGCACGCTGAGCGACGTCGAGAAGCTCGTCTTCCCGCGCGCCGCCGCGCAGGCGGAGATCGCATGGTCGCCGAAGGAGGCGCCCGACCGCGTCTGGTCGTCGTTCCGCGAGCGGCTCGGCTCCCTCGCCCCGCTGTGGAAGGCTGAGGGAGTCGATTTCCACCCCGCCGACGAGATCCCCTGGAGCGAACGTTGAGCATCCACTCCTCCGCGACCGGCTCGCTGGTCATCCATTCCGCCCGCATCGTCGACCGCGGCGAGATCGTCGAAGACGGCTGGGTCCGCTTCGCGGACGGCGAGATCGTCGGACGCGGGACGGGGACGACCTGGGAACCCGCGGATGAGACGATCGACGCCGCCGAGCTCGCCGGCCCCGGCGCCGTGCTCACCCCCGGTTTCGTCGACATCCACGGGCACGGCGGAGCCGGAGCCGCGTTCGACGACGGCGTGGAGGCCATCCGTACCGGGCGCGCCCTGCATCGCGCTCACGGTACGACCCGCGCGGTGATCTCGCTCGTGACGGCACCCCTGGACGATCTCGCCCGCAGCGTCGCGACGATCGCCGACCTCATGGAGACGGATGCCGACATCCTCGGCATCCACCTGGAGGGTCCCTTCCTCGATCCCGCCCACCACGGCGCCCACGAGCCCTCGCTCCTCAGGGCACCGGCGGCCGATGATGTCGCCCGCCTCCTCGAAGCCGGGCGCGGCACCGTCCGTCAGGTGACGATCGCCCCGGAACTGCCGGGCGGACTCGACGCGATCCGACAGATCGTCGCCGCAGGCTCGGCAGCGGCGGTCGGGCACACGAGCGCGGATGCGACGATGGCGGTCGCCGCCTTCGAAGCGGGCGCATCGATCCTCACGCATGCGTTCAACGCGATGCCGGGCATCCACCACCGCGCACCCGGTCCCGTGCTCGCCGCCGCGGCGGATCACCGCGTGATCCTCGAGGCGATCGCCGACAACGTGCACCTCGATCCTCACGTGATCAAGCTGATCTTCGACTCCGCTCCGGGACGCGTGGCACTGATCACCGACGCGATGGCCGCCGCCGGCAGCGCCGACGGCCATTACGACCTCGGCGCCGTGAGCGTCACGGTCGAGAACGGCGTGGCCCGCGCCGACGACACCGGCTCGATCGCGGGCTCGACCCTGACGCAGGACGTGGCGCTGCGCCGAGCGGTCGATGCGGGTGCCGTGCTGCCGGAGGCCGTTCGAGCACTCACCGAGACGCCGGCGCGGGCGATCGGCCGCGACGCCGTGCTCGGCAGCCTCCGCGCCGGCATGACCGCGGATGCGGTGCTGCTGGATGCAGAACTGCGCGTCGCGCGTGTCTGGGTGGGACCGCGGCTCCGCTGACAGGAACCGCATCTCGCGACGACGCGCAGCTCTGAGCACTCCGGTCGATCCGACGACGGGGCGGGAGGCCGCCTCTCCCCAGATCGGCGGCCTCATCCCCCTCACAGAGAGGGGGGCCGAGAACTCCTCCCCCGAGGCTCTCGACCCACCCAGCCGGTGCAGTTGCCCCTCGCACCAGCGCCTGAACTCCGCCCCCCGGTGGAATTCGTACGGCTGTCTCTATGGGATGAGACGACGCCGACGCCGATTCATTACGCGACTTCTCAGATTTTCCTGGAATCTTTTCTCGACGATCCGGAGAAATTAGTCCAGACCTGGGATTTATCCACGAAAAGATTCTGCCGGCGAGATCCCGCCGAGGGGTGGCCAAGCTGGGAGATCCGGGAGAGAATGGAAAGACGCGTGATGAGATCCACTCTCGCGCGTCTCTTCCTGTGGAGGCGTTCCTGCGCCCCAGGAGCGATGGATGACAGTGCACGAACAGAACTCACACCACGACGAACCGATCGGCGACGCCGACCTGATCCTCCGCGCCCGCTCGGGCGACACGGAGGCCTTCGGTGAGCTCTGGCGACGCCACTACCCGTCCGGCCTGTCCGTCGCGCGCTCCATCACCTCGTCGATCGACCCCGACGACCTCGTGCAGGAGTCGTACACGCGCATCTACCAGGCGATCATCAAGGGCGGCGGCCCGAACGGGTCGTTCCGCGCCTACCTGTTCACGAGCATCCGCAACACGGCGGCGGCATGGGGCCGGTCGCGTCGGGAGACCGCGATCGACGAGCTCGACACCGTCGCCGACCCGGACACCACCGACCAGGCAGCCAACGAGGCACTCGATCGCAGCCTGACCGCGCAGGCCTTCCGCAGCCTTCCCTCCCGCTGGCAGGAGGTGCTCTGGTACACCGAGATCGAGCAGATGAAGCCGCAAGAGGTGGGCCCGCTCCTCGGCATGAAGTCCGGCGCCGTCTCGCAGCTGGCCTTCCGGGCCCGCGAAGGTCTTCGTGAGGCGTGGATCCAGGCTCACCTGCGCAGCGCCGCTGAGGGGTCGGACTGTCAGTGGACGATCGAGCACCTCGGCGCATACTCGCGGGGCAACCTCGGTACACGTGATCACAAGCGACTCGAGCTCCACCTCGACGAGTGTGCGCGCTGCATGATCGTCGCCGCCGAGGCGAAAGACGTGTCGAAGCGGCTCGCCCTCGTCCTGCTGCCTCTCGTGCTGGGCGTCACCGGCGCCGCGGGGTACCTCGCCACGCTGCAGGGCGGCGGAACGCCGATCGTCGCTCTCGCCGCGATGCCCTCGAGCATCCCCGGCAGCGTTTTCGCCGGCGACCCCGGCGCCGCGGCCCTCGGCGCGGGCGCCGGCAGCGGTGCAGCCGGTTCGAGCGGCACGGCGGGCGGCGGCGCGGGTGTCGCGACCGGTGCCGGCACCTCCGGCGGCGTGCTCACCGGGATGGGTGCCCTCGTCGGCGCGGGCTCGGCTGCTCTGGTCGTCGCCGGCGTCGTCGCCGCGGCGACGATCATCCCCGGCCTGGCGGGCGCCGATCCATCGACCTCCCTCCCCAGTGCCGCCGACGCGGACTCGTCGTCGATCACGTCCGACGTCGGACCCGACGCGTCGATGAACCTCGAAGAGCCGGTCGTCATCGCGCCGGTGACGAAGCCCGACGCGACGCCGCCCCCGCCGGCGGATGAGACCGCGGTGCGGTCGACTCCGGAGCAGAACGGCCCGGTCGTCGCCCCGCCGGCGCCTCCGGTGACGGCTCCCGACCCGGAGGACGACGTCGATCCCACGGACCCGACCGACCCGACCGACCCGACCGATCCGACCGATCCCACGGACCCGACCGACCCGACGGATCCCACGGACCCGACCGATCCCACGGACCCGACCGATCCCACCGATCCCACGGACCCGACCGACCCGACCGATCCCACGGACCCGACCGATCCCACCGATCCGACAGACCCCGGAGTGCCGACCACCGCGCCCTCCTGGTCCGCCGCCACGATCTGGTTCGAAGGTCTGCGCATCCACTACAGCGTGCCGATCACGGGCGTTCCCGGAGCGACCGTGGAGGCGCTGCTCGACGGGAGCCGTGGCGGAGGAGACGAGATCGTTCTCGACTCCCTCGGCCAGGGAACGATCGATCTGCGGCCCGGTCTGGCCCAGCTGGTGTTCGCATCCGACACGACGGTGACCTTCCGCTACGTGCTCGCCGACGGCATCGGCCCCTCCGCCGACACGACGTTGCGCGCACTGGGCAATCCCCTCCTCGTCGACGCGGATGCGGCTCCGGTCGCGGAAGCCACGCCCCTCGACGACAGCGCCGCAGGCGTCCCTGCCGGAGAGCCTGTCGAGACGGCCGCCCCGGTGGAGGTCGCCCCCGCCTCGGCGGAGGAGGCTCCGGCTCCGGTCGAGACCGATCCCGCCCCTGTCGAGACGGAACCGGCTCCTGTCGAGACGGAACCTGCCCCTGTCGAGTCCGCACCCGCGGTCGTCGAGCCGACACCGACCGTCGACGCCGCCCTCGCCCCGGTGGACGAGGCCCTCGCCACGACCGAGGGGTCCGCACCCGCCGAATAGACTGGGAGCATGCCCCAGGATTCCGCACCCGTCCCCGGCGTCGACCGTCCGGTCATCACCGCTCTCGACATCGTCCGCGCCGTCGTGCTGGTCGTCGCGGTGGCATCCCTCGCCCTGTGGGGCTTCGCCAGCTGGTCGCTTCCGTGGAACGTCATCGCCGGTGTGGGTGCGCCGGTCGTCGTCCTCCTGGTGTGGGCTCTGTTCCTCTCCCCGCGCCCTGTTCTGCGAGTGCACCCATTCCTCCGTGCCGCCGTCGAGCTCTTCATCTACGTGGGCGTCACGATCGCCTGGTGGTCGATGGGCCAGGCGCTCATCGGCACCGCGTTCGCCCTGGTCGCGATCGTCACCGGCGTCCTCAGCGGTCGACGCGCCCTGTCGTGAAGACGCGGTCATGACCGCACTGTCGCTGCTGCAGGAGGCGCTCGGCCCGCTCGTCGACGTGAGCGATGCGACGCTCGAAGAGGCGCGCGCCGACCGCTCCGGGCACGCCGCCGTCGGTCGCCCGCTCGCGGTCGTGCACGCGGAGACCGTGGACCACGTGCAGCAGACCATGCGGATCGCCACCGCCACCCGCACACCCGTGGTCGTCCGCGGCGCGGGCACGGGGCTGGCCGGTGCGGCCAACGCCGGCGAAGGAGAGATCGTGCTCTCCACCCGACGGATGGACGCGATCCTCGAGGTGCGCCCCGACGACCTGCTCGCCGTCGTCGAACCCGGCATCCTCAACGCCGACCTCAACGACCGTCTCGCGGTCTCCGGCGTGTGGTGGGCGCCCGACCCCGCCAGCCGCGACATCTCGACCGTCGGCGGCAACATCGCGACCGGCGCGGGCGGACTGCTCTGCGCCAAGTACGGCGTCGTGCGCGACGCAGTGCTCGGCGTCGACCTGGTGCTCGCCGACGGCCGCCTGCTGCACCTCGGGCACCGCAGCGTCAAAGGCGTGACGGGCCTCGACCTCACCTCGCTGGTGATCGGCTCGGAGGGCACGCTCGGCGTCGTCGTCGGCGCCACGCTGAAGCTGCGCCGCCTCGTCGCGGGTGACGTCTGCACCCTCACCGCGACCTTCCCCGGCGTGCGGGCCGCGGCCTCGGCATCCGCTGCGGTCACCGCCGCCGGCGTGCAGCCGGCGATCATGGAGCTGATGGATGCCGCGAGCCTCGCCGCCGTCCACGCCCTGCTCGATCTGCCGGCCCCCGCTGTCGGCGCAGCCCAGCTCACCATCCGCACCGACGGCCCCGCGGCCGCCGCGGAGGCCGAGACGATCGCCGGGATCCTGCGCGATCACGGCGGGCTCACGACCGTCGCCCGCGACCGCGAGGACGGCGAGCGGCTTCTCGCGATCCGGCGCTCGATGCACGCGGCGATGGCCTCTCTCGGCACCACGCTGATCGAAGACGTCTCGGTGCCGCGCAGCGCGATGCCGGCCATGTTCGACGAGATCGCGCGCATCGAGCGCGATTTCGGGCTCACGATCCCCACGGTCGCCCACGCCGGCGACGGCAACCTGCATCCGAACTTCATCTTCGAGGGGTCCGAGACTCCGGCGCACGTCTGGGCGGCCGCGGACGAGCTGTTCCGCGCGGCGATCCGCCTCGGCGGCACCCTGACCGGCGAGCACGGCATCGGCGTGCTGAAGCGTCGCTGGCTCGCCGATGAGCTCGGCGACGACCAGTGGCGGCTGCAGCGGCAGATCGCGGCCGTGTTCGACCCGCTCGGCATCCTCAATCCCGGAAAGGTCTTCGAGCCCGATGCCTGATATCCATGTGAGCGCCGCCGTGATCGTCGACGACGACGGGCGCGTGCTCGTCGTGCGCAAGCAGGGCACGACGAGGTTCATGCAGCCCGGCGGCAAGCCGGAGCCCGGTGAATCCCCCGCGCAGACGCTGATCCGCGAACTGCACGAAGAGCTCGGGCTGCTCCTCGACGAGGCCGACCTCCAGCCGCTCGGCACGTTCATCTCCGAGGCGGCCAACGAACCCGGTCATCGTGTGGTCGCCGAGGCGTTCGCGACCTCGATCGACCCCGAGGCGGTGTCGGTGCAGGCCGAGCTCGCCGAACTGCGCTGGATCACTCCGTCTGACGTGGCGACGCTGCCGCTCGCCCCGCTCAGCCTCGAGCATCTGCTGCCCATCGCCTGGCCGGCGCAGGCGCGCTAGGGCGCTCCCGCTAGATGCCCTGCCAGGCGGGCTTGTTGGCGAACGTGTACCGGTAGTAGTCGGCGAGACGGAGGCGGGATGCCGCCGCCTCATCGACGACCACCGTGGCGTGCGGGTGCAGCTGGATCGCAGAGCCGGGGAGGAAGGCCGTGAGCGGCCCCTCGACCGCGTCGGCGACCGCCTGCGCCTTGCCCTCTCCGAACGCGAGGAGCACGAGGTGGCGCGCCTTCAGGATGGTTCCGAGTCCCTGCGTGATGCAGTGCCGCGGCACGTCGTCGATGGAGTCGAAGAAGCGCGCATTGTCCTCGCGGGTCTGCTCCGTGAGCGTCTTCACACGGGTCTGCGAGGCGAAGGAGGATCCGGGCTCGTTGAAGCCGATGTGCCCGTCGGTGCCGATCCCGAGGATCTGCAGGTCCACCCCTCCTGCTGCGGCGATCGCGGCCTCGTAGTCGTCACCGGCGTGCTGGATCGTCGCCTCGGCGCCGTTGGGCACGTGGATGCGCTGCGGATCCAGGCCGAGCGGCTCGACCACCTCGCGCGTGATCACCGAGCGGTAGCTCTCGGGGTGCGCGGGGTCGATGCCGACGTACTCGTCCAGCGCGAAGCCGCGGACCTGCGAGACATCGTGACCGGCGAGCTGTGTGCGCAGCGCGAGATAGACGGGCAGCGGGGTGGAGCCCGTGGCGAGACCCAGCACCGCGTCGGGGCGGCGCTCGATGAGCTCGACGATCTCGGTGGCGACAAGCGCGCCGGCGGCTGCCGCGTTCTCGACGATGACGACCTCAGCCATGGGGGACGATCTCCTTCTCGGGGACGGAGGCGCCGACCAGAGCGGCGCCGAAGGCAGCCGCGGGAGAACCCGCGGAGAGCAGTTCGATTCTCTCATCCAGGCGCAGCGACCGCATGAACGGTGACGCCTCGGCGCCGGCGTGCAGTGCGGCGCGGATGCCGTCCTCGAGCCGCGCTCCGAGCGCCGTGAGTCCACCGCCGATGACCACCGTCTCGACGTCGGCGGACAGCACGAGGACGCGGACGGCGGCGGCGGCGCCGTGGTACAGGTCGTCGCGGAGCGCCGACGCGTCGGCGTCTCCGGCGTCCGCCGCATCGAAGATGTCCCTGATCGGGAGTGCGCCGGGGCGCCCCCACGCCTTCGCGAGGGCACCTCCCCCGCAGAACGTCTCGATGCAGCCGAACTGTCCGCATCCGCACAGGCGGCCGTGCGGGTCGACCGAGATGTGTCCGACCTCGCCCGCCGTGCCGCGCGAACCGCGCCAGATGCGTCCGTCGATCACGATGCCCGCCGCGACGCCCGTCCCGAGGTTGAGGTAGGCCATGGAGCCGGCGACGCCGCTGAGGACGGCAGCCCCGAGGGCGGCGGCCTTGACGTCGTTCTCGACACGGAAGGGGATGCCGAGCACCTGCTCGGCACGTGCGGCGAGATCGAGCGATTCGACGCCGAGGTTGACCGCATGGTCGACGCGCCCCTGCGCCACGTCGACGAGGCCGGGGATGCCGATGCCGACGGACCCGATGTCCGCGACGGGGAACCCCGTCTCGTCGGCGAGCGCGGTGACGGCCATGACGATGCTCTCGACCACCGCGTCATCGCCCCAGCCGGTCGAACGGCGGATGCGGCCGAGGATGTCACCAGAGCCGTCGACGGCGACCGCGTCGATCTTCGTCCCGCCGACGTCCAGGCCCACTCGAATCTGCCGACCTGCCCGGTCGACGTTCTGTGCCCCGGTCATCGGATGGCGCTTGTGTCTGTCGTGCGGGCGGCGCGGGTCACGACACTCCCAGCTGTCCGGAGAGCACCATCACCGCGGTCCCGCGCAGCACGATGTCGTCCTGATGCGTGCGGCGCACCACGACGTCTTCGAAGACGCCCTCGAGCGTGCGCGCGTGCAGGGTCTCGATGGCGGCGTCGATGAGGATCCCGTCGAGCAGATCGGCGGGGCCAGAGAGCACGACCTCGGACAGGTCGAGGGCCGCGACGATCGGGGCGATGGCGATCGCCATGCGCGTTCCCGAATCGCGGAGGATCTCGTCGCGCGCGGCGGGGTCGGCCGCGAGCGCCTGGCGCATGCGGCTGACGCTGAGCCACGCTTCGAGGCAGCCGTCCTTGCCGCAGGCGCAGCGCGGACCGCCGTCGGTCCCGACGACGACGTGCCCGATCTCCCCCGCGGCGAATCGGCTGCCGAGGAGGGGCTGGCTGCCCGTGATGAGGCCGGCACCCACACCGCGCCCGAGCTTGATCAGCATGAAGTCGGCCTTGGCGTCGCCGAACGTGTACTCGGCGAGCACGGCCGCGTTGGCGTCGTTGCGGGCGAGCACCGGCAGGTCGAGATCGACGCTGAGCTTGGCCTCGAGCGGGAAGTTCGACCATCCGAGGTTCGGCGAGCTGAGCACGACGCCGTCGGGGCGGACGACACCGGGCGTGCCGATGCCGACGCCCAGCAGCGGCTGCGTCGATGCGGCGACGAGGGTGCGCGCGAGCTCGAGCGTCGCCGCGTACACGGCGTCCCCGTCCGGGGATTCCGGGCGGGCGACCTCGCGTCGCTCGAGGACATCCCCGTCGAGGCTGAGCACGGCACCCTCGAATGCGGTCGGACCGGACAGGTCGAGACCGAGGATCTGGTGCCCGATGCGGTCGATGTCGATCAGGATCGGAGGCTTGCCGGGGCCGACGGCCTCGCGCACACCCATCTCGATGACGATCCCGTCGGCGATGAACTCGGCGACCAGGTCGGAGATGGTGACCCGGGTCAGTCCTGTCTCACGCGAGAGGTCGGCGCGGCTCATCGCTCCGGCGTGGTAGAGCGTCTGCAGGACGAGCGCACGGTTGTGCCCGCGCGCGTGCTCGGGGAGCACCTTGGACCGGGAGCGAAGGTGCCGGCCGGGGCCGAAGGCGTGCGCATTCGCACCGCCGTACTCCGACGGCGATGCGGCACGCTGTTCATCCGAAACGGACATGTTTGTTAGTAGACCTTACGAACAAAATTTGCGCAACCTCTGCCGCGAGGCGGGCGGCGAGGGTTACCGAAACGTTACATTACTTTCGAGGCAGGACAGGGCGGGAATCCGAGAGCTCCACGAGGCGGGCGACCAGCCCCGCGACGATCGCCTCCCGCGCCTTGACCGTGAGCGGCTTGCCCGGCACTCCGGGGCGCCTCTGGTCCGGCGCAGGACCGTCCAGGGGCCGGTACCGCACCCCGGAGGCCTGCAGACGGCGCAGGTGCGTCGTCAGGCGGCGTCCGAAGTCAGCATAGGGCTCCGGTTCCCCACCCGCCCAGAGGCGTTCGGCGATCGCCGCGAGCCGCGGGAACATCGCGAAGTCGACGCGGTCGGGAGTGGGCAGATGCTCGCTCCACACGTTCGCCTGACCGCCGACCGCGCCGTCCTCGATGCGCAGGGTGTAGGCGCGCTCGATGCTCAGCGGCGGTCCGACGCGGATGGGCTCCTCCGCCGACTCCGACTGGGGGTAGTCCAGGTACACCTCCAGGTCGGGGCACGCCACGACCGGGATGCCGCGCGCGAGCGCCTCCCGCATCGCGACAGGACCCCGCCAGGCGAGGATGCGGACGCCCTCGGGGACCTCGCCCTCGAGCACCTCGTCCCACGCCAGCGCGGTGCGCCCGCGGCTGCGGACATGTGCGACGAACTGGGCCGTGAACCACGGCTGCACGTCGTGGGGCGTCGCGAGGCCGAGCTCGCGCATCCGCTCGGCGGCCGCGGGGCTCTGCGCCCACTCGGTGACGGGCACCTCGTCGCCGCCGATGCCGATCCATTCGGCGTCGAACGCCTCGCACAGTGCGTCGATCGCCGCACGGCCGAACGCCAGTGACGCCTCGGTCGGGGCGAGCGTGCGCGGATTGACGCCGAAGCGCTCCCAGGGCGCCGTCACCGGTTCGCCGACATCGGTGTTGCCCAGCTCGGGATACGCCGCGAGGCCGGCCTGGATGTGGCCGGGCAGCTCGACCTCCGGCACGAGCGTCACGAAGCGCTCGGCCGCGTAGGCGACGAGCTCACGCAGCTGGGCGGTCGTGTAGAACCCCTCGTGGATGCCGGGTTCGACGGTCGCGAGCGGACCGTGTCCCCGCTGCGTCGACGATCGGCGGGAGCCGACCTCGGTGAGCCGCGGGTAGCCGGGAACCTCGAAGCGCCAGCCCTGATCGTCGGTGAGGTGCAGATGGAGCACGTTCAGGTGGTGGTCCGCGAGGAGGTCGATGAGGCGTCGCACCTCGTCGACCGGGCGGAAGTGACGTGCCACGTCGAGCATCACCCCGCGCCAGCCGTACGCGGGCGCCCCCTGCCACACGCCCGCGGGCAGCGTCGCCGACGCGGCGTCCGGGTCGCGCAGCTGTCGCAGGGTCGTGGCCCCCCGGAAGACGCCCGCCGCGCTCGCTCCCCGGATCTCGACGCCGTCGGCGGCGATGGTCAGGCGGAACGCCTCCTCGCCGATCCGCTCGCCCTCCACGACCTCGGCGGCGATGCCCTCGTCGATCACGAGCCGGATCGGCGGCGCGTCCTCGACGGCCGCTCCCCCGCCCAGCCGGGCGACGGATGCGGACAGTCCCGGCTCCGCGACGATCGGCGTCGCCGGCCCCCAGGAGAACACGGGAGCGGCCGGATCGATGCGGGAGTCGATGCGCGGAACCGTCGCACGGTGCGCGGGCGGCGGCATCCGCAGCGCTCGCCCCGGCGTCGCGCCCGTGACCTGCCCGTCCGACAGCACGGGAACACCGCCGATGAGCACCTCCAGGATGCCGATCGGCGCCTCGAGCGGCCGCTCGAAGGTCGCGCCGGCGGCGACCGTCTGCGGGTCGAACAGCACGAGGTCGGCGATCGCCCCCTCGCGGATGATGCCGCGTGGCGCGTCGCCGCGGTCCAGGCCCAGCCGTGCGGCCGGGGTGCCTGCCAGATGCCGCACCGCCTCCTCGAGGGTGAGGACGCCGAGCTCGCGCACGTAGTGCCCGAGGTAGCGGGGGAAGGTCCCCCGCCCGCGCGGGTGCGGGCGGGCGCCGATCAGGATCCCGTCGCTGCCGCCGGTGTGACGCGGATGCCGCATGATGGCGCGGACGTTCTCCTCGTCGCCGATGTGCATCAGGATGCCGGTGGCGCCGGCATCCGCGGTGATCGTGTCGAGCACGACGTCGACCGCTCGACGGCCCGTCGTCGCGGCGATCTCGGCGACCGTGCGACCGACCAGCTCCGCGAGGGCCGGATCGGCCGCGCCTGAGATCTGGATCGCCGACCAGTCGGCCTTCTCGCCGTGGAAGCCGTCGCAGCCGATCTCCTCGAGCTCCACCCGCACGGCTTCCCTGCCGGCCGCGTCGAGCGCCGCGATCGCTCCGAGCAGGTCGCCCGTCGCGGCGAGCCTGCTGGGCAGCAGAGCGGCCAGTGTCGTGGCGCCGGGGAGGTAGGGGTAGGTGTCAAGCGTCACGTCGACGCCGTCGGCGATCGCCGCGTCGACCAGGGAGAGCAGCTCGTCGGCACGCCCGCGGTTCGGGGCGAAGTTCATCGTCGCGTGGGTCAGGTGGATCGGGCAGCCCGTGCGCCGGCCGATGTCGAGCGCCTCGCGGTAGGCGTCGAGCGCTCCCGCGCCGTAGCTGCGCGTGTGCGGGGCCCAGTAGCCGCCACGCTCGGCGACCACACGGCACAGTGCCTCGAGCTCGTCGGTGTCCGCATACATGCCGGGCGTGTACGTGAGGCCGCTCGACATCCCGAAGGCACCGGCGTCCAGCGCCTGGCCGAGCATCGCCGACATGGTCGAGACCTCGTCCGACGTGGCGCGACGGTTCGCGTGTCCGACGACCATCATGCGGAGGTTCCCCTGCGGCACGAGCACAGCGGCGTTCCCGACCGTCGCGGTGTCGATCGCCGCGAGCAGGTCGTCCATCGTGCGCCAGGGCGCGGTGGCGGGCGTCCCGTTCCAGCCGGCGATCTGCGCGGGGATGACGGATGCCGTGGCCTCGTCCAGCGGCGCGTATCCGAGGCCGTCCTGACCGAGCACCTCGGTCGTCACACCCTGGCGGATCTTGGCGTCGTGCGCGACGCCGGTGAGGACCGCGAGGTCGCTGTGCGCGTGCATGTCGATGAAGCCCGGCGCGAGGACGAGCCCGGTCGCGTCGACCTCGATCGCGCCCTCCGGCAGTTCGAGGTCGAGCGACGGGGCATCCGTGCCCTTCACGATCGCGACGATCCTGGCGCCCTCGACCGCGACGTCGGCCGTGTACCGCCGCGAGCCGGTGCCGTCGACGACGGTCGCTCCGCGATACACCCGCACGCGGCCTGCTGCCGCCTTCTCCGCACTCAGAAGCATGTCGCGACCGCTCCGATCACCCGGGGGTCCGCGGCGTCGGGATCGTCGATGACGGCGACCACCTTCCACTTGTCGAAGGCCGTGCACGGATGCGAGAGACCGAGCCGCACCACGTCCCCGACGTCGACCGTCGCTCCGTCGGAGAGACGGAGGAAGGCGTGCTGGTCGTTGAGGGCCGTGATCTCGCCGTCCACCGACTGCGGCACCGGGAGATCGAGATCGAAGGGCACATCGCGTCGCCCGGCGTCGAGCAGAGCCAGGCTCTCCTCCGGCTGCGAGACCACCCGCGCCCACGCATGCATCGCGGACCGGAGCGGCGCCGTGCCGGTGAGCGGTCCGAACGGCGACATCCGGCTGTAGAAGCCGTCGTCATGGATCTGGAACGCCCCCGACCGCAGCACCACGTCGGCTCCCTCGCTCCGCGTCAGCACCGCGGCGGCGCGGTCGGGGAAGGAGCTGCCTCCGGCGCTGACCACTGGCCGGAGACCGTCGGGATAGGCGAGACGCTCGTGCAGCTCGATCAGCGTCTGCAGATATCCGTCGACCGCCGCGACCGATGCGTCGCTGCGGTCGGGGCCGAACGGCCCCTCGTAGCCGGCGACGCCCGCGAGGCGCAGTCCGGGGGCGCCGGAGATCGCCGCGGCGATCCGCTCCCCCTCCTCGACGGTGCGCGCGCCGGTGCGTCCGTGGGCGCCGCCGAGTTCGACGAGGACATCGAGCGGCCGGGCGGCGTCCGCGAGCGCGCCCGCCAGGATCTCCACCCCGGCGACGGAGTCGGCCCAGCACAGGATGCGCAGTCCCGCGTCGGCCGCGAGGAGCTCGCCGAGCCGCGCCGCGGCCGCGGCATCCGTCACGGCGTTCGCGATCAACACGGTCGGCACGCCGGCGTCGACGGCGACCTCGGCCTGCCAGGGCGTCGCGACGGAGATCCCCCACGCGCCGGCGTCGAGCAGTCGCTGCCACAGCGCGGGCGCCATCGTCGTCTTGCCGTGGGGGGCGAGCACGACACCCTGCGCCCTTGCCCAGGAGAAGACGGTGTCCTCGTTGTGAGCGAGCGCGCTCTCCTGCACCGTGAGCACCGGCGTGACCAGGTCGGAGAGACGCAGATCCGCGTCCGCGACCTCCGACAGCCGCAGCCCGGATGCGCGGGCCGGGAAGCCCTTCGCCCAGGCGCCGAGAACAGGATCCGGAATTTGTAGAGGCACCTAACAAGGCTACTAGGGTGGAACCATGACCGCGAAGACCCGAGTTTCCACCGACGCAGCCCCCGCCCCCGCGCACACCTTCTCGCAGGGCGTCCGGAAGGGCCCCATCGTGCAGGTCTCCGGCCAGGGCCCGGTCCACCCCGAGACGAACGAGTACCTCTTCCCCGGCGACGTCGCCGCGCAGACGACCCGCACCCTCGAGAACGTCAAGGCGATCGTCGAGGCATCGGGCGCCACGTTCGACGACGTGGTCATGCTGCGCGTCTACCTCACCACGCGCGAGGACTTCCCCCTCATGAACGAGGCGTACGGCGCCTTCGTGACCGCCCACACCACGAGCGGCGTGCTCCCCGCGCGCACCACCGTGTTCACAGGTCTGCCCCGCGAGGAGATGCTCGTCGAGATCGACGGACTCGCCGTCATCTCCTGACCCGGGGGCCCGCCGAGCGAGCCCCCCATACACCGTTGCCTCCCCGTTACCTGCCATCACGTACTATTGAGCATCAGGACACGTGAGAACCGGGGGGTGAAGTTCGTGACCGATGTGATCTCAGTACCGAGCGCAGCACAGGCGCATGGCGACGACGATGCGGCCACGGCCGTCATCGCACCCACCGACGCACCCACCGATTCCCTGCCGCCCACGACCGGCGATCAGCCGCTCGCCTGGGCGCCGATGGAGCCGGCGCCGAAGAAGCGCCGCCTCGGGCTCTGGATCGGTCTCGGCCTCGGTGTCGTCGCCATCGGCGCGGGCGCCGCATCCATGGTCCTCATCGCTCCGGGAACGACCGTCGCCGGCATCCCCGTCGGCTGGATGACGCCGGGCGCCGCGGCCGACGCGATCAACGCCCACCTCGCCGAGACAGAGGTCGTCCTCACGGGCGACGGCGAGGGCACCGTGCTGACCGGAGCCGACCTCGGCGCCGCCGTCGACGCGACGGCTCTCGCCGACAAGGCGTTCGCCACGGCACCGATGTGGAACCTCGGCGCCTGGATGGGCGAGCCGGTCCCGGCCGACATCTCCTTCGACACCGCGCAGGCGACGAGCGCGCTGCGCGCCGCCGTGCCGACCAGCTTCGAAGACCCGGTCGACGCCGGCGTCGCCTTCGACGCGGCCACCGCCTCCTACGTGACCACGCCGGCCGAGGCCGGAACCGGCATCGACGTGGGCGAGCTCAACGCCGCATTCGTCGACGCCGTCGCCGGTGGCAGCAAGACTCTCGAGTTCCCCGGAGGCCCGGCCGAGGCTCCGGCCGCCGTCTCCGACGAAGACGCCGCCGCGATGGCCGCGAAGATGAACACGCTGCTCACCACCATCGGCTTCTACGTCGGCGCCGAGCGCACCGTGCCGATCGACGCGGCCACCGCCGCCAGCTGGATGACGGTCGTGGATGACAACGGCCAGCTGCGCATCGAGGCCGACGCACAGGCGATCAGCTCGACCTCCGATTACCTCGCGCTCGTCGTCGACCGCGCACCGGTCAGCGCCACGAGCATCGTCGATTCGGGCGGCAACGTCCTCCGTGAGGAGCAGGCCGGTGTCACCGGCCGCACGGTCGGCGACACCTCCGACGTGGCGGAGAAGTTCGCCCAGCAGCTCGCCGCCGGCGATGGCGTCTTCGCACTCTCGGTCACCGAGGTCCCCTTCGAGACCGTCACGCTCTTCCGGCGGATCGACGTCGACCTCGGCGCGCAGCGCGCCACGCTGTATGAGAACGGCGCCGTCGTGGAGTCGTGGGCGATCTCCTCCGGTCTGGACGCGACTCCCACCCCGACCGGGAACTTCACCGTGTTCGCGCACACCGAGATCCAGGACATGATCGGCACGGACTACGTCACCAAGGATGTCCCGTGGAACACCTGGTTCGCGCCGGACATCGCCTTCCACGGCGCCTATTGGCACAACAACTTCGGCAACCAGATGAGTCACGGATGCGTGAACATGCCCATCTCGGTCGCGAAGTACGTCTACGACTGGGCGCCCGTCGGCCTCGAGGTCTCGGTCCACCACTGAGCGGACGTCTCCTCGCGAGACGCACGCGAAAGGGGCCGGATGCGATTCGCATCCGGCCCCTTTCGTGTGTTCGTCAGCGCAGGGCGTCGACGATGCCGTTCAGCGTGGCCGACGGACGCATGACCGCCTCGACGAGCGCGTCGTCCGGGCGGTAGTAGCCGCCGATCTCGACGGGCTTGCCCTGCACGGCGTTGAGCTCGGACACGATGGTCGCCTCGTTCTCCGCGAGGGTCGCGGCGATCGGCGCGAACGACGCCGCGAGTTCGGCATCCTTCGTCTGCGCAGCCAGCTCCTGAGCCCAGTAGAGGCTGAGGTAGAAGTGGCTGCCGCGGTTGTCGATCGTGCCGAGAGCGCGGCCCGGGGAACGGTCCTCCTCGAGGAACGTGCCGGTCGCGGCATCCAGCGTCTCGGCGAGGACACGGGCCTTCTCGTTGCCCGTGCGGTCCGCGAAGTGCTCGAGCGACGCCGCCAGCGCGAAGAACTCGCCCAGGGAATCCCACCGGAGGTAGTTCTCCTCCACCAGCTGCTGCACGTGCTTCGGCGCCGAGCCGCCGGCACCCGTCTCGAACAGACCGCCGCCCGCGAGGAGCGGAACGATCGAGAGCATCTTGGCGCTCGTGCCCACCTCGAGGATCGGGAACAGGTCGGTCAGGTAGTCGCGCAGCACGTTGCCGGTGACCGAGATCGTGTCCAGACCGTGGCGCATGCGCGCGAGCGTGTAGCGCGTGGCCTCCTCGGGCGCGAGGATCGTGATCGTCAGCCCCTTGGTGTCGAGCGTCGCGAGGCCCTGGTGCACCTTCGCGATGATCTGAGCGTCGTGCGAGCGGTTCGCGTCGAGCCAGAACACGGCCGGCACGCCGGTCGCCCGTGCGCGTGACACGGCGAGCCGCACCCAGTCCATCACCGGGATGTGCTTGGTCTGCGTCGCGCGCCAGATGTCGCCCTTGCCGACCCGGTGCTCGATCAGCACGGTGCCTTCGCCGTCGAGGACCTGGACGATGCCGTCCGAGGCGATCTCGAACGTCTTGTCGTGGCTGCCGTACTCCTCGGCAGCCTGCGCCATCAGGCCCACGTTCGGCACGGTGCCGATCGTGGCGGGGTCCAGCGGACCGTTCGCGATGACGTCGTCGAGCACGGCCTGGTAGACGCTCGCGTACGAGGAGTCCGGGATGACCGCGAGCGTGTCCGCCTCGCCGCCGTCCTTGCCCCAGAGCTTGCCGCCGTTGCGCACGAGCGCGGGCATCGATGCATCGACGATCACGTCGCTCGGCACGTGGAGGTTCGTGATCCCCTTGTCGGAGTTCACGTACGACAGTGCCGGGCCTTCGGCGATGGCCTTGTCGAACGCTGCGGCGATCTCGTCGCCGCCTGCCACGTTCGCGAGGCCGGTGAGGATCGAGCCGAGACCGTCGTTGGCGCTGAGGCCCGCGGCGGCGAGCTGCTCGCCGTACTGCGCGAACACATCCGTGAAGAACGCCCGCACGACGTGGCCGAAGATGATCGGGTCGCTGACCTTCATCATCGTCGCCTTGAGGTGCACCGAGTACAGGATGCCGTCGGCCTTCGCGATCTTCAGCGTCTCGTCGAGGAACGCGTCGAGGTCGGCGGCCGAGAGGAACGTCGCGTCGATGATCTCGCGCGGAAGGACCTTCAGGCCCTCCTTGAGCACGGTGACCGTGCCGTCCTCCGCCGTGTGGCGGAAGCTCAGGACGTCGTCGTGCGCGGCGACCCAGGAGCGCTCGTTGCTCTTGAAGTCATCGTGACCCATCGTCGCGACGCGGGTCTTCGAGCCCTCCGCGAACGGCTTGTTGCGGTGCGGGTGCTTCTTGGCGTAGTTCTTCACCGCCAGCGGCGCGCGGCGGTCGCTGTTGCCCTCGCGGAGCACCGGGTTGACCGCCGAGCCCTTGATGCGGTCGTAGCGCGCCCGCACGTCCTTCTCCTCCAGCGAGGAGGGCTCGTCCGGGAAGTCCGGGATGTCGTACCCCTGCTGCTGGAGCTCGGCGATCGCGCCCTTCAGCTGCGGGATGGACGCCGAGATGTTCGGCAGCTTGATGATGTTCGCCTCGGGCAGGGTGGCGAGGCCGCCGAGCTCGGCGAGCGAGTCGCCGACCTGCTGCTCTGGGGTGAGCTTCTGCGGGAAGGCGGCGAGGATGCGGCCGGCCAGCGAGATGTCGCGGGTCTCCACCTCGATGCCCGCCTGGCCGGTGTAGGCCTGGATGATCGGCAGGAAGGAGGCGGTGGCAAGGGCCGGCGCCTCGTCGGTGTAGGTGTAGATGATGGCGTCGTCGGTCACCAGGAGGTTCTCCGTTCGCGGGGTCTATTTGTCTCGATACCAAGATACCTGAGCCGCTCTCGCCGCGTGGGCCGCACGCCTCGCCACGGCATCCGGAAACCGATCCCGTTGCGGCCGTGAGCGAAATGTTCCTCCGAAACGTGTTCCTCCGCGCGGGAGGGGTTAGCCTGGGATCATGTCCGAACTGCGCATGGTCGAACTCTCCGCTGCGACGATCGTCGCCGTGAACAACCTGTCGCTCAAGCCCGGACAGGAGCAGTTCCTCGCCCCCGTCTCCTACGGGATCGCGGCCACCGTCATCAACCCGCAGACGTCGTGGCAGCGGGTGATCCTCGATCGCGACGAGGTCGTGGGCTTCGTCAGCGCGAACTTCGACGACGAGGCGCCGGAGGAGCATTTCCGCTCCGTTCTCTGGCGCATCAACGTCGACGCCGACGACCAGGGTCGCGGCGTCGGGCGCTTCGCGGTCGAGTCGCTCATCGACGAAGCGCGTCGCCGCGAGGTCGACCACGTGAACGTGATCTACGAGGCGGGCGACGGCGGACCGGAGAACTTCTTCCACCGCGTCGGCTTCACGCCCGTCGGCGAGACGGCATACGGCGAGATCATCGCCGAGATCCGCGTCACACCCTGAGACCGGCGGCGGGGTCTCGAATCCCCTCCCCCATCGAGACTCCGTCGCCTTTCATCGACCATCGGCGGGACCGCTCCCACGCCGATCGTCACGAATATGTTGCGAGCAACCACAAAAAGCTTGCGCTCCTCTCATCGCCGTGCGTATCATCGCTCCAGAGGCATTAGCGAAACGCTTCGACAGCATTCCGCATGACGACGATGGAGTCACGATGACGACGATCCACGAGGTGGCCGAGGCCGCCGGAGTGTCGATCAGCACGGTCTCCTACGCGCTCAGCGGCAAGCGTCCGGTGTCCGAGAAGACCCGCGTGCGCATCGAGGATGCCGCACGTGCGCTCGGCTACGAGCCGGATGCCGGAGCCCGGATGCTGGCCGGAAGGCGTACGCACATCTTCGCGCTGACCGAGCCCCTGCGCGCGGACACGCACGCCCCGACGCACATGGCCTTCGTGCTGGCGACGGCCGTGGCTGCACGCCGGCGCGGATACGACATCCTCCTGCTGACCGACGAGCAGGCCTCCGAAGGCATGAACCGCGTGGCGGCCAGCAACCTCGTCGACGCGATCCTCGTGCTCGATGTCGCGCCGGACGATGAGCGCGCGGCGATCGCGCGGACGGTGCGCACCCCCACGGTGTTCATCGGGATCCCCGACGACCACGAGGGCCTGACCTGCGTCGACCTCGACTTCGAGGCGGCCGGACACCTCGCCGTCGATCGTCTGGCGGACGCCGAGCACACACGCATCACCCTCCTCGGTCAGACCGAGGTCTCGTACCGGAAGTCGAATTTCCCGCGGCGGCTGCTCCACGGAGTCCAGGACCGCGCCGTCGAGCGCGGGGTCGCTCTCGACTGGGTGACCACGGGCGCGGCGGCCACCGACATCGCCGCCGTGCGAGCGGCCGCCGAGACGGCGATCGCGCGCGGCGACCGGGCCTTCATCGTGCACGCCGTCGACGATGTGCACGGGGCGCTGCTGACCGTCCTCGACGAGCACGGGCTGCGTGTCGGGCACGACGTGTCCGTGATCTCCGCCGCCGCCTCCTTCGACACGACGACCCTCGCCGTCCCGGTCGACACCATCCCCCTCGTGCCGCAGCAGTCGTGCGAGCTCGCCGTCGACCTCGCGGTCCGCCGCCTGGAAGAGGCGGACGTGCGACCGGGGATCCATCTCCTCCCACCCGAATACCGCTCCGTCGGATCGGTCGCCCCTCGGGGCTGACATCCGACCCGACGCTCTTGCCTGCGCATTGTCGAAACGCTTCGACGAATGCTCCCCCACAACTGAAGACCCGCCCCAGAGAAGTGTCCGGCCCGACGGGCCACCGAGAAAGGAGTGCCGACGATGGCACGCAACATCCGCAGGACGAAGGCGCTCGCCGTGATGGCCGCGCTCACCGCGACGGGGATCGCCCTGAGCGGCTGCACGGCCGGCTCCGGCGACGACGGCGGTGATGGCAAGACCCTCAAGCTGTGGCACTACGAGGGAGCCGACAGCGCGATGGGCAAGGCATGGGCCGAGGCCATCAAGATCTTCGAGGAGGAGACGGGCGCGAAGGTCGAGTTCGAGGAGAAGTCCTTCGAGCAGATCCAGAAGACCGCCAGCCAGGTGCTCGACACCGACGCAGCACCGGACCTGATGGAGTTCAACAAGGGCAACGCGACGGCGGGGTTCCTCGCGTCGACCGGCCTGATCGCCGACATCTCGGATGCCGTGGACGAGTACGGCTGGGATGAGAAGCTCGCGCCCTCCCTGCAGACGACCGCGAAGTACTCCGAAGACGGGGTCATGGGCGGCGACACCTGGTTCGGTGTGCCGAACTACGGCGAGTTCGTCGGCGTCTACTACAACCAGGACGCGTTCGCGGCGGCGGGACTCGAGATCCCCACGACCTACGACGAGTTCGTCGACGTGCTCGACGCCTTCGTCGCGAAGGGCATCACGCCGCTGGCGGAGGCCGGCGCCGAGTACCCCCTCGGACAGCTCTGGTACCAGCTCGCGCTGCTCGAGGGCGACCGCGGATTCGTCGACGCCTACCAGCTCTACGACGGCGAGGTCGACTGGCAGGGACCCGAGGTCACGGCCGCGACCGAGACCCTGAAGGAGTACGTCGACAAGGGCTACATCGCCTCCGACGTCTCCTCGGTCAAGGCCGAGGACGCCGGCGTCTCGTTCATCAACGGCAACTCCCCCATCTTCGTGTCGGGCTCGTGGTGGTTCGGTCGTTTCGTGGCCGAGGCCACGGGCTTCGACTGGACGATGACCGCCTTCCCCGGCGCCGATCTCTCGCTGGGCTCCTCGGGCAACCTCTGGGTCGTCCCCGAGAACGCCGCCAACAAGGAGCTCGCCTACGAGTTCATCGACATCACCATGCGGCCCGAGATCCAGGCGATCATCGGCAACAACGGCGGTCTGCCCGTGGCCGCGGACACCGCCGACATCACCGACGAGAAGAGCGCGGCCCTCATCGAGACGTTCAACGGCGTGCTCGACGCCGACGGCCTGTCGTTCTACCCGGACTGGCCCGCCCCCGGCTTCTACGACGTCATCGTCCAGGAGCTCCAGGGTCTGGTCACCGGTGTGCAGGACGTGAAGACCACGAACACCAACCTCGGTGAGCAGTACGACGAAGGCACCGCCGAATTCCGTTGATCCGTCCGCGGGGGCGGCATCCTCAGGATCGCCGCCCCCGCCTCCTCCTGGAGATGAACATGTCGCTCGCCACCCGCGAGGGCCGCCGCCAGAAGCTGCCGCCCGAACAGCCGTCCATCCCGCAGCGCAGCGGCGGGACCGGCGCCTACTGGATGTACCTTCTTCCCGGCTTCGCTCTGCTGCTCGTCGTCGTCATCATCCCGCTCATCTGGAACGTGTACCTCACCTTCACGAAGTGGAAGGGCGTGCGCACGCCGGAGTTCATCGGGCTGGAGAACTGGCAGAAGATCCTCACCGACAGCGACTTCTGGACGTCGTTCACGAACTCCGTCTGGATGATCCTGGCGATGGTCGTGGTCCCCACGATCGTCGGTCTCATCGTCGCCGCCCTGCTGTTCGACGTCGTCGGCCGCAAGTTCGGCGGCAAGGTCGGCAGCTTCCTGCGGGCCACCTATTACCTCCCGCAGATCCTGCCCATCGCCGTCGCCGGCATCGTGATCGGATGGATCGTGCGTCCGGGCGGAGACGGAGCCCTCAACCAGATCCTCGGCGCCTTCGGACTGCCGTCCTACGACTGGCTGGGTCAGATGCCCTCCGCGCTCATCGTGCTGATGCTCGTCATGGTGTGGGTGCAGCTCGGCTATCCGGTCGTCGTGTTCATGGCGGCTCTGCAGCGCGTCGATCCCGAGCTCTACGAGGCGGCGGAGCTCGACGGGGCCAACTGGCTGCAGCGGTTCACGGCCATCACGATGAGCATCATCCGCCCGGAGATCTTCGTCGTGACGCTGACCTGCACGATCGCGGCCCTGAAGGTGTTCGGCCCGGTCTACATCATCACGCGCGGCGGACCCGCGGGCGCCACGCTCGTGCCGGCCTACTACGCGTACCAGGAGTTCTTCACCAAGCGGAACGTCGGCTACGGCGCGACCATCGCCACCGTGCTCACCATCGTCGTGGTCATCGTGTCGATCGTGTTCATCCGCGTGCAGAACTCGCTCGAGCGCAAGGAAAGGGCGGGACTGTGATGCACGCCACCACTGCCATCGTCACCGGCAAGCCGTCGAAGAGCCGTGCCCGCGGCGGCATGACCAAGAAGCGGCCCGTCGACTGGCTGCTGCTCGCCCTCGTCGTCGTGGGTGCGCTGCTCGTGATCGCGCCGTTCTACCTCGTGCTGGTGAACTCGTTCAAGTCGCCGGTGGACTACGCCACATCCGGTCCCCTCGCCTTCCCCGAGACGCTCGACTTCGGCGGGATCATCAAGTTCTGGGAGCGGGTGAACTTCCCCGAGAAGGTCTGGAACTCGATCTTCATCTCCGGCATCGTCGCGGTGCTGGCCGTCGTGATCTCGATGCTGAATGCCTTCGCGATCGGCATCGGCCGCATCCGCGGGCGCAGCTGGATCGTCCTGCTGTTCCTCATGGCCAACCTGCTGCCGCAGGAGGCCCTGCTCTACCCGCTGTACTACATGTTCAAATCGGTGGGGCTGTACGACAACGTGTGGGCGGTGATCATCGTGTTCACCGTGATCCAGGCCGCCTTCGGCACCTACCTGCTGTCCTCCGTGTACGGCACGTTCCCCAAGGAGATCCTCGAGGCGGCCTCGCTCGACGGCGCGACTCGTTGGCAGATCCTCTGGCGCGTGATCTTCCCGATCAGCCGGCCGACCCTGTCGGTGCTGCTCATCTTCTTCTTCATCTGGACGTGGAACGAGTTCCTCATCCCGCTGACGTTCCTCGCCTCGAACGCCAACCAGACCGTCCCGGTGGCGATCAGCGTGCTGCAGGGCGACCGTCTGATGGACGTCACGACGACGAGCGCGTCGGCTCTTCTCGGCATCATCCCCACGCTCATCTTCTTCCTCATCTTCCAGCGCACGCTGACACGCGGCATCACGGCAGGAGCAGTCAAGTAATGAAGTTCACCGACGGGTTCTGGCAGCTTCGTCCCGGCGTCACCGCGCTCCACGCACAGGAGGCCTACGACATCGCGGCGACCGACGACACCCCCGACGGCCCCGGCATCGTCATCACCGCTCCGACCATGGTGATCGCCCGGCGCGGCGACGTGCTCAACCGGCCGGTGCTGACCACGACGCTCTCCTCCCCCGCGGAGGGCGTGATCCGCGTGCGCATCGCACACCACACCGGCGGGCGATGGCACGGAGGCTTCGCCCTTCCCGGGGCAGAGCGCAGCACGGCATCCGTCTCGGTCTCGGAGGCCGGCGGCGTCGTGAACGCCGGCGCACTCGTCGCCCGGATCGCCCCGGGCGCCCCCTGGAACCTGGCGTTCGAGGTCGAGGGCCGCCGGGTCACCGGCAGCGGGCACAAGGCGCAGGGGTACATCCGTCTCGCCGACGACGCGCAGGTCGATCCGGGCATCGTGGGCAACGCCCGGCAGGGAGGACGGATGCCGGCGGCATCCGCCTTCCTGCATGAGCAGCTCGATCTCGGTGTGGGCGAGCACATCTACGGGCTCGGCGAGCGCTTCGGTCCCCTGGTCAAGAACGGCCAGACGGTCGAGATCTGGAACGCCGACGGCGGCACCTCGAGCGAGCAGGCGTACAAGAACGTGCCGTTCCACCTCTCCGACCGCGGATACGGGGTGCTCGTCAACGACCCGGGTCACGTCTCCTACGAGATCGGGTCCGAGGCCGTCGAGCGCGTGCAGTTCTCGGTCTCGGGCGAGGTGCTGGAGTACTTCGTGATCGCCGGCCCCACGCCGAAGCAGGTGCTGGGCCGCTACACGGCGCTGACCGGGCGGCCGCCGGTCGTTCCGGCGTGGTCCTACGGCCTCTGGCTGTCGACGAGCTTCACGACCGACTACGACGAGCAGACCGTGAACTCGTTCATCGACGAGATGGCCGCTCGCGAGCTGCCTGTGTCGGTCTTCCACTTCGACTGCTTCTGGATGCGCGAGTTCAACTGGTGCGACTTCGAGTGGGATCCGCGGGTCTTCCCCGACCCCGAGGGCATGCTCGGACGCCTGCACGACAAGGACATCCGCGTCTGCGTCTGGATCAACCCGTACATCGCGCAGCGTTCGCCGCTGTTCCGCGAGGCCGCCGATCAGGGATTCCTGGTGCGCCGCGCCGACGGATCGGTATGGCAATGGGACCTCTGGCAGGCGGGCATGGGGCTCGTCGACTTCACGAATCCCGACGCGACGGCGTGGTACCAGTCGAAGCTCCGCGCGCTCATCGCGCAGGGCGTCGACTGCTTCAAGACCGACTTCGGGGAGCGCATCCCCACCGACGTCGTGTGGGCGGACGGCGCCGAGCCCGAGCGCATGCACAACCTCTACACGGAGCTGTACAACCGCGCCGTGTTCGAGGTGCTCACTGACGTCCGCGGTGACGGCGAGGCCGTGCTGTTCGCCCGGTCCGCGACCGCGGGCGGCCAGAGCATGCCCGTGCACTGGGGCGGAGACTCGACCTCGACGTTCGCGTCGATGGCTGAGACCCTGCGCGGGGGCCTCTCCCTCGCGCTGAGCGGCTTCGCGTTCTGGAGCCACGACATCGGCGGATTCGAGGGAACGCCGGATGCCGCGGTGTTCAAGCGCTGGACCGCGTTCGGGCTGCTCGGCTCGCATTCGCGCTTCCATGGGTCGAGCTCGTACCGCGTGCCGTGGGCATTCGACGAGGAGGCTGTCGATGTGACCCGGCGCTTCACGCACCTGAAGATGCGACTGATGCCGTATCTCTACCAGCAGGGGCTCGATGCCGCGGCGACCGGCGTACCGCTCATGCGGCCGATGGTGCTCGAGTTCCCGGACGACCCGGCCGCCGCCTATCTCGACCGCCAGTACATGCTCGGGTCGGATCTGCTCGTCGCCCCGGTGTTCTCGGCCGAGGGCACCGTCGACTTCTATCTGCCCGCGGGCGAGTGGACGTCGCTCCTCACCGGGGAGACCGTGACGGGAGGCTCGTGGCGCCGCGAGACCCACGGCTTCGACTCCCTGCCGCTGTATGTGCGGCCCGGCGCCGCGCTCCCCTGGGGCGCACGCGTCGACGGACCCGGGTACGACTACCACGACGGGCTGCAGCTGCGCGTCTTCCCCGGCGGGACGGGTGCCGGATCGGTGACCGTGACGAGCCCGGATGGCCGTAGTGTGACCTACGACGTCGACCTCGAGGAGATCACCGGATGACCAGCCCGCTCACCCCGCTCATCCCGCGCGACGACTACCGGGGATCCGGTCTCGTCTTCCCGGAGGGCTTCACCTTCGGCTCGGCCACCGCCTCGTACCAGATCGAGGGCGCGGCGGCCGAGGACGGGCGCACCCCGTCGATCTGGGACACGTTCAGCAAGACACCGGGACGCGTCTGGAACGGCGACACGGGAGACGTCGCGTGCGACCACTACCACCGCGTCGACGAGGACCTCGACCTGATGCAGGACCTGGGCCTGCAGGCCTATCGCTTCTCGATCGCCTGGCCCCGCATCGTGCCGACGGCCTCGGGCGAGGTGAATCAGGCAGGGGTCGACTTCTACTCGCGGCTCGTCGACGGGCTGCTCGAGCGCGGCATCCGCCCGGTGGCCACCCTGTACCACTGGGATCTCCCCCAGTACCTGGAGGATGCCGGAGGCTGGACGGCCCGCGCGACGACCGATGCCTTCGAGCGCTACGCCGAGATCATGGGTTCCGCGCTCGGCGACCGCGTGCACACGTGGACCACCCTCAACGAGCCGTGGTGCTCGGCGTATCTCGGCTACGGGCAGGGCGGGCACGCGCCGGGTCGGCATGAGCCGGCATCGGCGCTGGCGGCCGTGCACCACCTGAACCTCGCGCACGGGCGTGCGATCCAGGCGCTGCGAGCGACGTCGAGCGGCGACCCCGACTACTCGGTGACGCTGAACTTCCATGTGCTCCGCGGGCAGGGAGAGGGCGCCGCCGAGGCCGTGCGGCGCATCGATGCCCTGGCGAACCGGGCGTTCACCGGACCGATGCTGCGGGGCGAGTACCCCGCCGATCTGCTGGCTGACACGGCATCCGTCACCGACTGGGACTTCGTTCAGGCCGGAGACCTCGCCACGATCGCGCAGCCGATCGACGTGCTCGGCGTGAACTACTACTCGACCGCGACCGTACGGCTCTGGGACGGCGTGTCCGAGAAGCAGCAGAACGACGGACACAAGGGCGCCGAGGGCGGCACGGCATGGCCCGGAAGCGACCGGATCGTGGAGTTCGTCGAGCAGCCCGGGCCGTACACGGCCATGGGCTGGAACATCGCACCGGAGGGGCTCGAAGAGCTGCTCGTGTCGCTGTCGGAGCAGTTCCCGGATCAGGCGCTCATGGTCACCGAGAACGGGGCTGCCTTCGAAGACGAGGTCGCCGAAGACGGCGCGGTCCCCGATCCGGAGCGCACCGACTACCTGCGTCGGCACTTCACCGCCGCGCACCGGGCGCTCGAGCGCGGGGTCGACCTGCGCGGGTACTTCGTGTGGTCGCTGCTCGACAACTTCGAGTGGGGCTACGGCTATGCCAAGCGATTCGGGATCGTGCGGGTCGACTTCGACACGCTCGAGCGCACCGTGAAGGACTCGGGGCACTGGTACCGCGAGCTCGTGCGGACACGGACCGTGGGAGCCTAGGCCACGATCGCGAGCCGGACGATCAGCGGTGGTCGTCCGGCTTTCCGGGGCGTCGGCGCGACGTCCACGCCGAGAGGGCGGATGCCGCGGCCCCCGCCGCCCGATCGATGGCCTCGGCCGAGCGACTCAGCACGTCCTGTGCCGCGTCCTGCCACGCGGGGATCGTCGTCGCCTCCCCCGCCTGCACCTTCGCCGCGTGCTCCGCCGCCTCGAACGCGCGCTCGAGTTCGGCGACGGCATCCCGGTAGGCGGCGAACTCGGCGGGTGTGACGCGGCCGGTCGCGGCCCGACGCATCTCCTTCGCGTGATCCGCCGCTCGCAGATACGCGGCCGTCTCCGGTCGCTTGACGTCGGTCATCGCCGGGTAGCCGATCTGCAGCGCCGGGTCGGTCTCGTAGCGCATCCAACGGCCGATCACCGCGTCGTGCTCCGCCTGCAGCCGATCCAGCGGACGAGGACCGGATGCCGGCGGGATCGCCGCCCGCGCGGCGTTCAGCCGCACCTGACGGGCTCGCACATCGGCCGACGCGGCCTTCGCATCGCGTTCCCTCTCGCGCAGCATCCGCCGTGCGGCGGCGACCTGCTCCGCGGACGCCCGCTGTGCCGCGCGCTCGGCGGCGACCCTCGTCAGGTCCGCCCGCGCGATCTTGAGCGCCGTCCGCCGCTCCGCCGCGACCTGCTGCGCGGCGCGAAGGTCATGGCGGGCCGCATCGACGGCGAGCCTCCTGCCGCTGGTCGTGCTGTTGCGTCGGTTCACCCCGATCACCCCCACCGTCCCCACGGCGACCGCGGAAGGCGCGATCCACCACCACTCGGCCACGAGCAGCAAGGGGTCCATCCTTCGATGCTACCCAGGGGCAGGTTGCGGCACGCGGGCTTGGGCGTCTTCTGCGGCCGATTCCCACCTGACGAGGCGACCGGCCCTCACCCCTCCGGTGGCCCCTCGAACTTCCGCGGCCGATCCGAACTTCTGCGGCCACATCGATCGGATGTGGCCGCAGAAGTTCGAGATGGCCGCGGAAGTTGCGGCGATACGGAAGCGACGCGGCTAGACCAGGGTCTCCTGCCACGCCGCATGCAGCTGCGCGAACTTGCCGGTGCCGCTGATGAGCGCGTCGGGGGTGTCGTCCTCGATGATCTGCCCGTGCTCCATCACCAGCACACGATCGGCGATCGCGACCGTCGAGAGGCGGTGCGCGATGATGATCGCCGTGCGGTCCTTGAGCAGGGTCTGCAGCGCGTCCTGGATCAGTCGCTCCGACGGGATGTCCAGCGAGGCCGTGGCCTCGTCGAGGATCAGCACCGCCGGGTCGGCCAGGAACGCGCGGGCGAACGAGATCAGCTGACGCTGTCCCGCCGACACCCGGCCACCGCGCTTGTTGACGTCGGTGCCGTATCCGTCGGGCAGGGACGAGATGAACCCGTCAGCGCCGACGGCCCGAGCCGCCGCGCGGATCTCATCCAGCGTCGCGTCCGGCTTGCCGAGCGCGATGTTGTCGGCGACCGTGCCGCTGAACAGGTACGCCTCCTGCGTGACCATGACGATCGCGCGGCGGAGATCCTTCGGATGCAGCGAGCGCAGGTCGACGCCGTCCAGCGTGACGTGTCCCTCCGACGGATCGTAGAACCGCGAGATCAGCTTCGCCAGCGTGGACTTGCCCGCGCCGGTCGTGCCGACGAGCGCGATCGTCTGACCCGCGGGGATGTCGAGCGAGAAGTTCGGCAGGATCGTCTTCTCGCCGTTATAGCCGAAGGTCACCTCGTCGAAGTTCACGTGTCCGCGCGACTCCCACAGATCCACGGGCTTCTCGGGGTCCGGCACGGTCGGCACCTCTTCGAGCACGCCCGACACCTTCTCCAGCGCGGCCGTGGCCGACTGGTAGGAGTTGAGGAACATCGCGATCTCCTGCATCGGCGCGAAGAAGTTGCGCACGTAGAGCACCGCGGAGAGCAGCACACCCACCGTGAGCGCTCCATCGGAGACACGGATGCCGCCCCAGAGCACGACGATGCCGAGCACCAGCGCTGCGACGCCCATGAGCCCCGGCTCGAACGTGCCGAACAGCAGCATCGACCGGCGGTTGACGTCGCGGTAGTCGCCCGCGACCTCCTGGAACGACGTGTCGTTGCGCGGCTCCTTGCGGAACGCCTTCACGGCGCGGATGCCGGTCATCGTCTCGACGAACTGCACGATCACCTTCGCGCTGATGACGCGGGACTCACGGTAGACGAGCTGCGAGCGCGAGTAGAACCAGCGCATCAGGAAGAACAGCGGGATGCCGCCGACCGCGAGGATCAGCCCCGACTGCCAGTCCCAGAAGCACAGGGCGATGAACGTGAACAGGCCGAAGAGCACACCGGAGACGAGCTCGTTCAGACCTCCGTCCAGCAGCTCCTTGATCGAGTCGAGGTCGCTCGTCTGACGGGAGATGATGCGCCCCGACGTGTACGACTCGTGGAACTCCAGGCTCAGCCGCTGCGTGTGCAGGAAGATGCGCTTGCGAAGATCGAGCAGCACCGCCTGCGTGAGCTTGGCGGCGATGATCACGTACCAGGCGATCAGGATCGAGGCCAGGAGCCCCGCGAGCAGGTAGATGCCGCCGACCATGAAGGTCGGCATCCAATCGGCGTCGTTCAGCACGGCCGGCAGAGCGCGGTCGAGCCCGATGCTGATCAGGATCGGGCCGGCGACCTGCAGAGCGGTCGAGACCACCAGCACGGCAGCCGCGAGCACGATCTGCGGCTTCAGCGGACGGACGAGGGATCCGAGCAGACGGAGGGACCGACGACGGATCTCCTTGCTCTCCTCGCGGGTGTACCGGGAACGATCCTCGTCCTGGGTTCCGGTGATGGCGGAGCTCATCGCTGCACCTCCTTCTTCATTTCGGTTGCTGAGTCCGACGAAGCATCGTCGGCGGCCGCCATCTCGAGGCCCTCGCGGACCTCTTCGGCGACCTCGAGCTGCTCGTCGCGGATCACGGGGATCGCCCCGGTTCGTGCCGCCTCCTCCGCCTCGAGGCTGGAGATGACATGACGGTAGTGCCGACTCGACTTGAGCAGTTCGGAGTGCGTGCCCACCGCGGTCACACGCCCGGCCTCGAGCAGGGCGACGCGGTCGGCGAGCGCGACCGTGGAAGGACGGTGCGCCACGATCATGGCCGTGGTGTCGGCGAGGACGTGCCGGAGCGCCTCCTCCACGAGGGCCTCGGTGTCGACGTCGAGTGCGGACAGCGGGTCGTCGAGCACGAGTACCTTCGGCTTCGCCGCCACCGCACGGGCGAGGGCCAGCCGCTGCCGCTGGCCGCCGGAGAGGCTGAGCCCCTCCTCGCCGATCACGGTCTCCACGCCGTCGGGCAGGGAGTCCACGAACGCCGCCTGAGCGACCTGCAGCGCCTCGCGCAGCACCCGCTCGCCCTCTTCGCTGTGCACGTCGAGGTCGGCACGGCCGAGCAGCACGTTCTCGCGGACGGTCGCCGAGAACAGCGTCGCATCCTCGAACGCCATGGCGATGTGTTGCCGCAGCTCGGAAAGCGGGAGATCACGCACATCGACGCCGTCGAGCGTGACCTTGCCGCCCGTGACGTCGTAGAGACGCGTCGGCAGGGTCGTCAACGTCGTCTTGCCGCTTCCGGTGAGTCCCACCAGCGCCATGGTCTCGCCGGGGCGCAGCACCAGGTCGATTCCGTCGAGCAGGTCGCGCTCGTGTGCGCCGGCGTCCTGGTAGCGGAAGTGCGCGTTCTCGAACGCGAGCTCTCCCCGCGGGTTCTCGATGTGCACCGGGTGCTCCGGATCCGTGATGGTGTTCGTCTCGGAGAAGATGTCGAACACACGGTCGGTCGCCGTGCGGGCGTCGAGCATGAACGAGAACAGGAAGCCGATCGACTCGATCGGCCACCGCAGCACGACGGCCATCGCGAAGAACGCGAACAGCTCTGCCTCATCGATCGCGCCCTGGGAGATCAGCCAGATACCGGACATCAGGCTGAGTCCGAAGGCGATCTGCGGCATCAGGTCGAGCCAGAACCAGATCGACGCGATCGCGCGGGCCTTGCTCATCTCCGTCTCGCGGAGCGTCTCGGCCTGACGGCTGAACCGGCTCAGGGCGTGCTTGCCGCGGCCGAAGGCCTTCAGCACGCGGATGCCGTGCACGCTCTCCTCGACGCTGGTGGCGAGGTCGCCGGCCTGGTCCTGGCTGCGGCGGGTCAGCGCGCCGTAGCGCTTCTCGAACAGGTATCCACGCACCCACAGCGGGATCGCGGTCACGAGGAAGATCGTGCCCAGCAGCCAGTGCCAGCGGAAGAGCAGCACCGACCCGATGGCGATCGTGAGGATGTTCACGACGAGCAGCACGAGGCCGAAGGCGAGCCAGCGACGGATGAGGCCGATGTCCTGCATCATGCGGCTGAGCAGCTGACCGGACTGCCAGCGGTCGTGGAACGACACCGGCAGCGTCTGCAGGCGCGAGTAGAGCGTCGTGCGCATCTGGTACTCGACCTCGGTGGCCGGGTTCAGCACGAACTGCCGGCGCAGCCACACCATGACGGCCTCGCCGAGCGCGAGGGCGAAGACGACGACGGCACCGACGACGATGGCGCTGATCTCGCCGGACCGCACGGGTCCGCCGATGATCTGCTCGAGCACGATCGGGATCATCAGGGCGATGATCGCGGCGATGAGCGCACTGGCGGCACCGCCGGCGAGCCGCCAGATGACCGGCTTCACGAAGGGCTTCAGGCGCCACAGTGCAGCCGGAGTGGAGAGGGTGGAAGAGGGCGAGGTGTTCTGCGAGGAAGGCGAGGAAGACATGTCTCTCAGATGAGTTTCGTATGGGAAAACGGTTGCGGAAAGGGACGGATGACAGCGCGGACTCTGCGAGTCCGGCATCCGTTGCGAGAGAAGCGGCTCTAGATGAGCGGACGCACCGGGGTCGAGCCGAGAGCGTCGATCCGCACAGCGGCGATCGTGGTCATGATGTCCTCCTCAGGGGCTCGGCGGCGTCGCCCGGTCGGCGCGACAGCCCACCAGCCTATTCCTGTGAACCAGCTGAAGGCAAGAGTCATTCCCGATTGATCGGATCGCCCCGCGCCACGGAGGTCGCAGCCGCGGCTCAGCTTCGCGTCGTGCGCCCGAGCTCGGCCCTCAGCAGACGATGCAGGTTCGCGCCGAGCACCGAGAAGATCTCCTCTTCGCCCCAGCCCCGCCGGAGCAGCGCCTCGGTGACGAGCGGGAGCCCCGTCGGCCCTTCGAGTCCCGGGATGTAGCAGTCGACCGGCACGCCTTCGACCAGCTCCTCCACGCAGCAGGGGGCTGTCGTGTCTTCGAGGACCTCGCGGACGAAGTCCGGCCCCATGCCGACGTGGTCGATGCCCGCGATCGAGACGACATGCTCGAGGTGATCGACGACGGTGTCGAGCGTGTGGGTGTCGGCGTGCAGGTACGACGCGAAGAAGTTGACGCAGACGACCCCGCCGCCTGCGGCGATCGCCGCGATCTGCGCGTCGGTGAGGTTGCGATGGTGATCGAACAGGGCCCGCGCCGACGAGTGCGACGCGATGACGGGGCGGGTCGCGAGTTCGAGCACGTGATCGACGCCGGCTGCCCCGAGGTGACTGACGTCGAAGATCATCCCGATCCGCTCCATCTCCGCGAAGGCCCGGATGCCGGGGCGCGTGAGCCTGCTCCCCGCGGCATCCTCGCCGCTGCCGTCCGCGAACGCACTGCGACCGAAGTGCGCGACGGAGCCCATGCGAACGCCCAGCCGGTGCACGGTCTCGAGCAGCTCGACGTCTTCGGCGATGCCCGGCATGCCCTCGAGTGCCAGCACGAGCGCGATGCGCCCCTCGGCGACCGCCCTGTCGATGTCGGCACCGGTGAGGCAGAGGGCCACGGCGTCGGCGTTCCCCTCCGCGAGGCGGTGCGCGGCCTCGATCATGCGGAGCGTTCGCCGCAGGGCGCCTTCGGGGCGATAGAACTCGTCGATGAAGACGGGAAGGATCTGCAGATCGACGCCGCCGGCCTGCAGCTGCGGAAGCCACTGCCTGCGGAAGAACGACGCCCACTCATCCGACGGCCGAGTCGCGACCGCGCACAGCAGGTCGTTGTGCGCGTCGGCGACGAGGGCGCTGCGGTGGAGCGCGGCTGCTCGGTTATCGGTCATGCGCCCATCCTGCCGCGCTGGGACACCTGATCCGGGCATATCGCCCGAACGGCGCGAGAAGTAACGTGATCGTCACGCAGATCTCAGCGTGCGGAGGACTCTCTGGCCAGCAGGCTCTCCTTGACCGGGAGGCCCCAGGCGAAGCCGCCGAGGCTGCCGTCGGTGCGCAGCACGCGGTGGCACGGCACGAACAGCGCCGGTGCGTTCCGCGCGCAGATGGATGCCGCGGCGCGCACGGCACGTGGGTTGCCCAGTCGTGCTGCGAACGAGGTGTAGGTCAGGGGCTCTCCCGCGTCGATCGCACGCAGCTCGGCCCAGCCGGCGAGCTGCAGCGCCGTTCCGGTCTGCTTCACGGCGACCGCGTCGATCGCGGAGAGGTCCCCCGCATAGTAGGCGAGGGCCGCAGCGGCGGCATCCGTCTCTCCGTCGCGGATCGCCTCAGGGCGGGCGGAGGCTGCCAGTCGGCCGACGATCGCGTCGGCGTCGGCCGTCCAGCCGGACGAGAGCACGCGCTGCCGGTCGTCGACGAGGATCGTGAAGGGGCCGTCGGCGGTGTCGATGGTCTGGATGATCGCGGTCATGATGTCTCCTTCGAAGTGACGGTTCGGGTGATGCGGGCGGGGCGAATCGGTGCGGCTCGCCAGAGATGCGCGCTCAGGTAGCTGCGCCAGGGAGCGGCGCGCTCTGCCCAGGCCGTGAGCGCCTTGGGCTCGCCCGGGAGGCCGGAAGCCGCGGCACCGGCGCGCAGCGCCACGTCTCCGGGGAGCAGGATGTCGGGATCGCCGAGCACCCGCATCCGCACGTAGTCGGCGGTCCACGGACCGATACCCGGCATCGCGAGCAGCGCGGCGCGCTGCTCCGCTCCGTCGTCGCCGACGGTGAGGCGCAGGGACCCGTCTGCGAGGGCCGCGGCGGCTCCGGTGATCGCTCGGATTCGGGCGGCCGGCCCGCGCAGCACCTCGGTGCCGCGCTCGGCGATCGCGGCCATCGTCGGGAAGAGCAGACCGCTCTCCGTGCGCTCCCCCAGCGCCTCGGCGAGCCCGCTGAGCGCGGTGCGCGCCGCCACGACGGTGATCTGCTGTCCGATCATGGCGCGGATCAGCATCTCGTGCGGGTCGGCCGATCCGGGAACGCGGATGCCCGGTGTGCGCGCCACGAGCGGCGCGACCTCAGGGTGGGCGGAGAGAGCCTCGGCGACGGCGATCGGGTCGGCGTCGAGGTCGAAGATGCGGCGTACGGTCGCGACGAGAGGCGCGAGGTCGGAGAGCCGTGCGACGCGGGCGCGGAGGCGCAGGCGCTCGGCGGCATCCTGGCGCACCTCGAACCAGGCGCCACCTCCGCTCATGCGCAGGTGGCGGGAGAACGACGTCGGCGTCGCCTCCTCGACCCCCGGCAGGGCCCGCGCCGTCATCCAGTCGAAGATGCCGCTGGCATCGAGCGGGCCGCGGTACGGCAGCACGAGGTCGATCACGCCGGAGGCGACCTCGATGCCGGACGACCGTCGGCGCGCACGCAGCTCGCCGGGAGTGAGTCCGAACACCTCGCGGATCGTGTCGTTGCCCTGCCGGATGCTGGCGAAGCCGGCCGAGAATGCGACATCGGAGATCGGCATGTCGGTTCCGACGAGGAGCATCCGCGCGGTGTGCGCCCGATGCGCCCTGGCCAGCGCGAGGGGACCCGCGCCCAGCTCGGCGCTGAGCAGTCGGGTGAGGTGACGCGAGGAGTACCCGAGCCGTGCAGCCAGCCCCGGCACGCCTTCGCGTTCGATCACGCCGTCGGCGATCAGACGCATCGCTCTGGCCGCCGTGTCGCCGCGGACGTTCCAGGCGGGAGAGCCGGGAGCCGCCTCCGGCAGGCAGCGCTTGCACGCACGGTAGCCGGCCTCGTGGGCGGCCGCGCTCGTCGGATAGAACGTGACGTTCTGCGGTTTCGGCGTGCGCGCGGGGCAGCTCGGCCGGCAGTAGATGCCGGTCGAGCGCACCGCCGTCACGAACTGCCCGTCGAAGCGCGTGTCGCGGGCGTTGATCGCCCGATAGCGTTCGTCGAAGTCAGTCAGGGGGAGGCTCATGCCCCCACTCTGTCACGACCCGCCGACATCGACTGGCGGGAATCGGACATCGCTGTCGATGCCCCGGATCAGTGGAAGAAGTGCCGCTCCCCGGTGAAGAACATCGTCACACCGGCCTTGCGAGCAGCATCGATGACCTCTTCGTCGCGCACCGACCCACCCGGCTGCACGATGGCCGTGACACCCGCGTCGATGAGCACCTGGGCGCCGTCCGCGAATGGGAAGAACGCGTCGGACGCCGCGACCGATCCGGCCGCGCGATCTCCCGCCCGCTCGACCGCGAGGCGGCACGAGTCGACGCGATTGACCTGGCCCATGCCGACGCCGACCGTGGCGTTGTCCTTCGCGAGCACGATCGCGTTGGATTTCACCGCGCGGCACGCCTTCCACGCGAAGATGAGGTTGACCATCTCGTCATCGCTCGGACGCTCACCGGAGACGAGCTCCCAGTTCTCGGCGACGGATCCGATGTCGTCGGGGAAGCGGTCGGCGTCCTGCAGCAGCAGGCCACCGGAGACCAGACGCACGTCCATCCGCTCCTGCTGCCAGTCCTCCGGCAGCTGCAGCAGGCGGAGGTTCTTCTTCGCCTTGAACACCTCGAGCGCGGCCGGCTCGAACGAGGGCGCGACGATGACCTCGGTGAAGATGTCCTTCAGGTTCTCGGCCATCTTGAGGGTCACCGTGCCGTTGGCGGCGATCACGCCGCCGTACGCCGACACCGGGTCGCACTCGTGCGCGCGCAGGTGCGCGCTGGCGATGGGGTCGAGGGCGTTCGGCGCGGTGGTGGCGATCCCGCACGGGTTCGCGTGCTTGATGATCGCCACAGCCGGCTTCACCATGTCGTAGGCGGCACGCAGCGCGGCATCCGCGTCGACGTAGTTGTTGTACGACATCTCCTTGCCCTGGAGCTGCGTCGCCTGCGCGATGCCGTGGCCGCCGGCGCGCGTGTAGATCGCGGCGCGCTGGTGCGAGTTCTCGCCGTAGCGCAGCGTGGCGAGACGCTCGGCCTGGATCGTCAGGTGCACCGGCAGGTCGTCCGGCTCGCCGAGCGTTCCCTCGGCGAACCACTGCGCGACGGCGGTGTCGTAGGAGGCGGTGTGCGCGAACGCCCGGGCGGCGAGTTCGCGGCGCTGCGACAGCGAGGTGCCGCCTTCGCCGATCGCCGCGACGACCGCGGGATAGGACTGGGGAGAGACGACGATCGCGACGTTGGCGTGGTTCTTCGCCGCGGCGCGCACCATCGCCGGCCCGCCGATGTCGATCTGCTCCACGACGTCGTCGCCGACGGCACCGGAGGCGACCGTCTCGACGAACGGGTAGAGGTTCACCACGACCAGCTCGAACGGGGCGATGTCGAGCTCCTGCAGCTGGCGCTCGTGGTCCGCGAGACGGAGGTCGGCGAGCAGACCACCGTGGACCTTGGGGTGCAGCGTCTTCACGCGTCCGTCGAGCATCTCCGCGACGCCCGTGACGGCGGCGACGTCGGTCACGTCGAAGCCCGCATCGCGGATCGTCGCGGCCGTCGATCCGGTCGAGACGATCTCCACTCCGGCGGCGGCCAGCGCTTGGGCGAGCACGAGCAGATCGGTCTTGTCGCTCACCGAGACGAGCGCGCGCCGGATCGGCACGGTGTCGCGATCGCGGTAGAGCGAGGGGTCGTGGCGGGGGCCGGCCATGGTGGGCTCCTTCGTGCGTGAGGTGCGTCGGGTGGAAGCTGTCAGGGTGCGGGGGTCAGTGCGAGCTCGCCGGTGGCGATGGCGCGCACGACGTCGATGAGCAGTCGACGCTCGACGGGCTTGATGCGCTCGTGCAGGCTGTGCTCGGTGTCGCCGGGCAGGATCGGCACGCGTTCCTGCGCGAGGATCGGTCCGGTGTCCACACCGTCGTCGACCACGATCACGCTCGCACCGGTCTGCTCGACGCCGGCGGCCAGCGCGTCGCGAACGCCGTGGGCGCCCGGGAACTCCGGGAGGAACGCCGGGTGCGTGTTCAGCAGCCGCGGCGAGTACTCCGCGACCAGCGCCGGCGGCAGCAGGCGCATGAGCCCGCTGAGGACGACCAGATCCGGAGTCCAGACGGCGAGCTGTCGTCCGAGCTCTTCACCCCACGCCTCGCGACTGTCGTGCTCGTGCCACGGCACCGTGAAGCTGGGGATGCCGAACTCCTCGGCGTGCGCCAGCCCGTCGGCTTCGCGGTCGGCGCCGACCACGACGACCCTGGCGGGGAAATCGGGGTGACGAGCGGCCTCGAGGAGGGCGCGAAGGTTCGAGCCGGTGCCCGAGATGAGAACGGCGACCGTGAGCACGCGCCCAGTCTACCGGGGCGCGGGCAGTGCTCCCGCCTCACATCCGCCGTCGTCCGAGGGCATCAGTCGAGACGGTCCGAGGGGTCGCGCTTCGGGATCGTGAACCCGCGGAGGTCGTCCAGCGGCGCCGTGTCGTCGAACGGGGAGGGGCCGGTGGTGCGTGCCGCGTCGGATGCCGGCGCCGGGTCGCCGTCCACGAGCGGCTCGGCCGACATCTCGGCCAGCCACCGATCGGTGCGCTCCTCCGCCAGCTCGTCGCGATGTCGCGGCGACAGCAGCAGGATCGCGGCCCCGAGGAGCACCTCGCCGCCCAGGGCGAGCGCGAACGGGAGCGGCGACGGCCCGACCTCTGCCAGTCGACCCGGTCCCATCGACCCCGAGGCGAGCACCGCGGCGAGCGCGGCGATCCCCGCGGTCACGGCGCCGATGCCGAGTGCGATGACCGTTCGCTGGGACATGCCGAGCGGCGTGCCCTCCCACACCAGGCGGGAGCGGACGGCCCAGCCGGCGAAGGCACCGGCGGCGATCGGCACGAGCACGATGATCAGCATCCAGATCGAGCTGTTCTCCGGGAGCAGGCCGAAGACCGGGATGCCGGGGACCACTCCCAGCTGCGTGCCCGCCGGCGACACCGCGGTCCCGGCGCCGACCGCGAAACCCGGTCCCGCGATCCAGGACGCCACCCACACGATCAGCGTCGGCAGGTAGACGAGCTGGCCGAGCGTCATGACCGTCAGCCCGAGCACGTCGACGCGGGCCGCCTGGAACAGGGCGACGACCTCCCCGCCGCGCAGCGCGATCATCACGGCGAGCGCCGTGGCCGCCGCGCCCGTCACGGCGACGATGACGATGGCCGTGCCGCGCACGATCGCGGCCGGGACCGCCGCCCAGTCCTCCCTGGCGTCGAGCGCGTCGTGGATGCGATCCAGCAGGCCCCCGTCGCCCTCCTCCCAGGCGACGCGGACTCCGCCGCACATCGCGCCGACGAGGTACACCGCAGGCGGGAGGAGGATCGCCAGGAACAAGGGGGTCTGCGCCGCCGCGAGCTCTGTGCTGAGCGCGACGCCGGTCGCGATGAGGGCGAAGACGGCCGAGCCGGAGAGCGCGCCGAGGAGCCAGGCGCCGGCGGTCGCGGCACGCTTGCCGGAGCGTGCGGCGAACAGCAGGGTGAACAGCAGGAATGCGAGCGGGGTGATCGACACGGCGAAGCTCGCGGCTTCGGTCGGGAGGCCGAGCGCGACGATGAGCTCGTCGGGGATCGTCACCGCGAGCGGCACTCCGTGACCAAACTCCCACAGGGTGCCGGTGAGCGGCCAGAGCGCACCCCAGTCGGCGGTGACGCCGAACGCCAGCGTCCAGAGCAGCGTCAGCGGCGCCAGGAGCACGGCGAGGCCGACCGCGGCGGCGATGGCGGCGTCGAAGGCGGCGAGGAGCGCGACGAGGAGGCGTTGCATATCGAATCGAGACTACGACGAGTTCCCGCTCACCTCCTGGGGGCGCGCGCTGGTCGGACGACACGATAGCGTCTTCTCCGGAGGTTCCCCCGATGACAACTGCCCCGTCCCCCGCCCACGCGCCCACTGAGCCCACGAGCGCTCTCGATCGCTACTTCGAGATCAGCAAGCGAGGATCCACGGTCGGCACCGAGATCCGCGGTGGCCTGGTGACGTTCGTCACGATGGCGTACATCGTGATCCTGAACCCGATCATCCTGTCGGGGAAACCCGATGTCGCGGGCGACATGCTCGCCTTCAACGCCGTGGGAGCTGCCACCGCCCTCACCGCCGGTGTGATGACGATCCTGTTCGGACTCGTCACGCGCCTGCCGTTCGGCTTCGCGGCAGGTCTCGGCATCAACGCCTTCGTGGCCTTCTCGGTGGTCGGCCAGGTCACCTGGCCCGAGGCGATGGCGCTCGTGATGATCAACGGCGTCATCATCGTGCTGCTCGCGGCCACCGGACTGCGGAAGGCGATCTTCGACGCGGTCCCCTTCCAGCTGAAGATCGCGATCACGGTCGGAATCGGCCTGTTCATCGCCTTCATCGGCTTCGTCAACTCCGGCTTCGTCACCGCGACGGGCGCCTCCTCTCCCCCGGTCGGCCTCGGCGTGAACGGCTCGGTGGCGACCGTGCCGAGCCTGCTCTTCGTGATCACGCTCCTGCTCACCGGCATCCTGGTGGCGCTGCGGATCAAGGGCGGCATGCTGATCGGACTCGTCGGCGGCACGGTGCTCGCCGTGATCGTCGAGGCGATCTGGCACATCGGCCCGCGCGGCTTCGACGACGAGGGGAATGTCGTCAACCCCGGCGGCTGGGGGCTGACCGTTCCCGCGCTGAACGGCTCGCCTGTGAGCGTTCCGGACCTCAGCCTGGTCGGCGCCGTCGACTTCACGTTCGACTTCGGCAAGGTCAGCGTCGTCGCGCTGGTCATGATCGTCTTCACACTGCTCTTCACGAACTTCTTCGACGCCATGGGCACCATGACTGGCCTGGCCAAGGAGGCGAACCTCGCCGATGACAACGGCGACTTCCCCCGCATCAAGTCCGCACTGATCGTCGAGGGTGTCGGCGCGATCGCCGGCGGCGCGACCTCGTCCTCCTCGAGCACCGTGTTCATCGAGTCGGGTGCGGGCATCGGCGAAGGGGCGCGCACCGGCCTCGCGAACGTCGTCACCGGCGTCGTCTTCCTGCTCGCGATGTTCCTGACGCCGCTCACGTCGATCGTGCCGACCGAGATCGCCGCTGCCGCGCTGATCATCGTGGGTGCGATGATGATGGCGCAGATCCGCCACATCGACTTCGGCGACTTCCGTGTGCTGCTGCCGGTCTTCCTCACCGTGTCGGTCATGCCGCTGACCTACTCGATCGCCAACGGCATCGGCGCGGGCTTCGTCAGCTGGGTGCTCATCCACGCGTTCTCCGGCAAGGCCAAGAGCATCAGCCCCCTGCTGTGGGTGGTCGGCGCGGGCTTCCTGATCTTCTTCGCGCGGGGCCCGATCGAGGCGCTGTTCGGCATCGGGATCTGATATCCCGATATGAAGGAGGGGGCGGATGCTGCGGCATCCGCCCCCTCCGTCTTACGCTCGTCGTCGTGACGGATCCCGGCGACGAACAGGAGTTCACGCTGCTGCATCGGATGAACACCTGGGGTCTGTCGAGCGATCGTCCGGGGAGTCTGAGCTGGGAGTACCGCGGGCAGGTCTGGCGGGCGCGCCGCCCGGCCGACGGCGATCCTCCCTCGGAGGTCAGCGTCCGATGCCCCCAGTGCTACGAGACCCTCACGCTCCGCGTCGAGTCGGTGCGAGGGATGCGTCGGCGGAAGACCATCCTCCGATGCGCAGCCCTGATCCTCGCCCTCATCGGCGTACTCGCCATCGTCTCGTGCGCCGCCCAGGTCGGCGTGGCCGACGACAGCTCTCTCGCCGACGGCATCCGCTCGTCGGCGAGCGCCGGGGCAGCCATCAGCACGCTGCTCGTGATCGCGTCGCTCACGGCGGCGTGGACGCTGATCCTCACGGCCGCGAACCAGGTCGGGGTGCAGGGCCACGGCGCGGGAGCTCCGGCCTTCGCCCGGCATCGTGTGCAGCAGGGCCCGTCGTCACCGGCCCCGTAGCGATCCCGGCGGCTCTCTGGTAGACCGGAGGCACCTCCCGAGAAGGTGGATCCGATGTCCGCATCCGACGCGGCCGCAGGCGCCCGCTATGTCACCGACGGCGGTCTCGAGACCGACCTGATCTTCCACCATGGCGTCGAACTTCCCGACTTCGCCGCGTTCGTGCTGCTCGACGACGAGCGTGGCCGTGGCCTGCTGCGGGAGTACTACCGCGGGTTCGCCGAGGTCGCGCGCGCCCACGGCGCCAGCCTGAGGCTCGAGTCCGCCACCTGGCGGGCGAGCGCGGACTGGGGTGCGCGACGGGGGTACGACGCGGCAGCCCTCCGCAGGTCCAACGTCGCCGCGGTGGACCTGCTCCACGATGTCGCGGCGGATTTCCGCGATCTGCCCGAGGTCCGCCTCGTCGGGGTGATCGGTCCCCGCGGCGACGGCTACCGACCCGGCTCATGGGACGCCCGCAGCGGAGCCGACGACGCACTCGCCTACCACCGGGCGCAGGTGCAGGCGCTCAGCGATGCCGGAGTGCACGTCATCGCGGCGTACACGCTCACGGATCCCGCCGAGGCCATCGGCATCGTCCGCGCCGCACGCGAGGCCGGGATGCCGGTCGAGATCTCCTTCACGGTGGAGACCGACGGGCTTCTCGCCTCGGGACGCACTCTGGCGGAGACGATCGACCTCGTCGATGCGGCCGCCTCGCCGGACGGCTATCTGTTGAACTGCGCGCATCCGGAGCACCTCGACCGCGCGATCGATCCGACGGTCACCGCGCGGATCATCGGCATCCGTCCCAACGCGTCTCGTCTGTCGCACGCGGAACTCGACGAAGCCGAGCAGCTCGACGACGGCGATCCGGAGGAACTCGCCGCCCGCACCGTCGAGCTGCTGCAGCGGATGCCGGCTGTGCGCGTGATCGGCGGATGCTGCGGCACCGACGTGCGCCATATCGCGGAGATGTGGCGTCGGCTCAGCGCTCAGGAATCCGGCTGAGGCGACGAGGCTCCGTCGCCGAGCAGATCTCAGGCGAACGCGGCGGCGAACTCGGGTGCCGGCTCGATCGGCTCGATCACGTCGATGAGCACGCCGCCCGGCGCCTCGACGATGAAGTGCCGCTGGCCGAAGGCCTCGTCGCGCAGCGTGAGGCGTTCAGGGAGCTCGCGCTCCCCCACCAGCCGGGCATGCTCGGCGGTGGCATCGGCGACCTCGACGTTGAGCAGCAGTCCACGCACCGGCTCACGGAAACCGGCGGGGATCGTCTCATGCCGCCGGTCGAGGATCGCGAGCTCGCCGCCCTCGAAGCGCAGGCTCACGTACCAGTCGGTCTCGAAGGTCGTCTCGAAGCCGAGCTCGTCTCGATAGAAGGCCGCGGCTTCGGCGACGTCGTCGACCATCAGCACGGGGTAGAAGCTCGTGATGTGCATGCGGATCTCCTTTACATACTCTGTGATTGTATCTTCGGGTCTAGAATACATACACACCGCACGTAAAGGAACCCTATGCCTCGAGCCTCCGCCGCCGACGCCGCCGCGACCGCCCGCCGGATCCTCGAGGTCGCCGGCGCCCACTTCGCCGAGCACGGCTACGCCGCAGCATCCGTCGACGAGATCGCTCGCGCAGCGCAGGTCACGCGCGGCGCCGTGTACCACCACTACACGTCGAAGCCGCTCCTCTTCGCGGCGGTGGCCTCCGCGCAGCAGGGGCTCGTCGCCGACGCGATCATGTCGGCCACGGCGGACAGCGCCCCGGATGCGGCGCTCCGCGACGGCAGCCACGCGTTCCTCGACGCGATCACGCGCGGCGCGGCCGCGCGCGTCCTGCTCGTCGACGGGCCTGCTGTGCTGAGCTGGGAGGACTGGCGACGGTTCGATGCCGAAGGCCCTGCCGTGACGTTGCACGAGGGTCTCGCCGACGCCGGGATCGCGCCGGCGCTGCGAGATGCACTGACGGCGGCACTCTCGGGAGCCATGAACGAGCTCGCGCTCTGGTTGTCGGAGCGGCCGGCGGATGCCGCGGCTCGCGCCCAGGCGCACGACGCGCTCGACCAGCTGCTGGACGCTGTGGTTCCGCAGACGTCCTGACCGCGGCCCAGGGCCCCACTTCTGCGGCCGGGCATGAAAGAAGGCCCCAGAGTGGAGTCCGGGGCCTTCAGATCAAGCGTAGCTCAGGTCAGAGACCTTCGACAATCGCACGCATCAGGTCAGCGGTCTCGGACGGCGTCTTGCCGACCTTGACGCCGGCGGCCTCGAGGGCCTCCTTCTTCGCCTGCGCGGTACCGGCCGAGCCCGAGACGATGGCGCCGGCGTGGCCCATGGTCTTGCCCTCGGGAGCGGTGAAGCCCGCGACGTAGCCGACGACCGGCTTGGTGACGTTCGCCTTGATGTAGTCGGCCGCACGCTCCTCGGCGTCGCCGCCGATCTCGCCGATCATCACGATCGCCTTGGTCTCGGGGTCGGCCTCGAACGCGGCGAGCGCGTCGATGTGCGTGGTGCCGATGACGGGGTCGCCGCCGATGCCGATGGCGGTCGAGAAGCCGAGGTCGCGCAGCTCGAACATCATCTGGTAGGTCAGGGTGCCCGACTTCGACACGAGGCCGATCGGTCCCTTCCCGGTGATGTTCGCCGGCGTGATGCCGACGAGCGCCTCACCGGGCGTGATGATGCCGGGGCAGTTCGGCCCGATGATGCGGGTCTTGTTGCCCTTGCTCTGGGCGTACGCCCACGCCTCGGCCGAGTCGCCGACGGGCACGCCCTCGGTGATGACGACCAGCAGCGGGATCTCGGCGTCGATGGCCTCGATCATGGCGTCCTTCGTGAAGGCGCCGGGGACGAAGGCGATCGACACGTCGGCGCCGGTCTCCTTCATGGCCTCGGCCACGGATGCGTAGACGGGGAGCTCGACGGCGTTGCCGTCCTTGTCGGTGTGCGCGACCGTGGTGCCGGCCTTGCGGGCGTTCACGCCGCCGACGACCTGGGTGCCGGCCTTCAGCATGAGTGCCGTGTGCTTGGTGCCCTCGCCGCCGGTGATGCCCTGGACGATGACCTTGGAGTCCTTGTTGAGGTAGATCGACATTTCTTCAGTCCTTGTGTCTCAGGCGTTGGCGAGCTCGGCGGCCTTGTCGGCGCCCTCGTCCATGGTGGCGGCCAGGGTGACGAGCGGGTGCGCGTACTCGGCGAGGATCGCGCGACCCTCGTCGACGCGGTTGCCGTCGAGGCGCACGACGAGCGGCTTGGATGCCGTGGCACCCAGCGTCTCGAGGGCACCCTTGATGCCGTTGGCGACGGCGTCGCACGCCGTGATGCCACCGAAGACGTTGACGAACACGCTCTTGACCTGCGGGTCGCCGAGGATGACGTCGAGGCCTGCGGCCATGACCTCAGCCGAGGCGCCGCCGCCGATGTCGAGGAAGTTGGCGGGCTTCACGCCGTTGTGGTTCTCACCGGCGTAGGCGACCACGTCGAGCGTCGACATGACGAGTCCTGCGCCGTTGCCGATGATGCCGACCTCGCCGTCGAGCTTCACGTAGTTGAGACCGGACGCCTTGGCCTTGGCCTCGAGCGGGTCGGCGGCGTCCTTGTCCTCGAGCGCCTCGTGCTCGGGGTGACGGATCTCGGAGGCGTTGTCGTCGAGCGTGACCTTGCCGTCGAGCGCGATGATGTCGCCCTCTTCGGTGCGGACCAGCGGGTTGACCTCGACGAGCGTCGCGTCCTCACCCTTGTAGACGTCGAAGAGCTTCACGAAGACGTCGGAGACCTTCTCGACGAGGTCCTCGGGGAAGTTCGCCGCGCGGGCGATCTCGACCGCCTTCTCCTTGTCGATGCCGGTGAGCGGGTTGACCTCGACGCGCGCGAGCGCCTCGGGACGCTCGACGGCGAGTTCCTCGATCTCCATGCCGCCCTCGACCGAGCAGAGGCTCAGGTAGGAGCGGTTGGCCCGGTCGAGCAGCACGGAGAAGTAGAACTCCTCGGCGATGCGTGCACCCTGGGCGACCATGACGCGCTTGACGACGTGGCCCTTGATGTCGAGGCCGAGGATGGCCTTCGCTGCCTCGTAGGCCTCGTCGGGGGTCTTGGCGACCTTGACGCCGCCCGCCTTTCCACGGCCGCCGGTCTTCACCTGAGCCTTGACGACGACCACGCCGCCGATCTTCTCGGCTGCCGCCCTCACCTCTTCAGGAGTGTCCGCGACGATGCCGGCGAGGACCGGCACTCCGTACTTCTCGAAAACGTCTCGTGCCTGGTACTCGTACAGATCCACTGTGGTTCCTTCACTGGGCTGCTGTCTGGTAATTCTCTCGATGTCGAGACATCGACCAGTCCCCCAGCCTACTACCTCCGCCCGAGAGCTCCCGCGGCGCACCCTGCCCGTATACCGGTCGGTTCCCGCGGATTGCACCCCCGATTGCGCTATCGCGCGGACGATCTAGGCTTTCGCTATGCGAGACTTCCCCGAACCGCGCGCCGCCGTCGTCGCCGCAGCCCTCGAGCTCTTCCAGGATCAGGGGTTCGACCAGACCTCCGTCGAGCAGATCGCCAAGGCGGCCGGGGTCTCGCGATCCACCTTCTTCCGGCAGTTCGGCGGCAAGGAGGATGTGGTCTTCGCCGACCACGAGGTGCTCCTGGAACGGCTCAGGGAGTTCCTCGCGGAAGGACATGACGACCCCTGGGGTGCCGTGTGCGCGGCATCCGAATCCGTCTTCGCCCACTTCGCGCACGATCCGGAGCTCGCACGACGCCGCTACCAGATCGTGCGGCAGGTGCCGGTGCTCCGCGAGCGCGAGATCATCACGGTCTTCCGCTACGAGCGACTGTTCGACGACTACCTGCGCGGCGCCCTCCCCGGCGTCGATCCCCTGGACGCCGTCGGCTTCGCCGCCCTCGTGACGGCCGTGCACAACCACGTCCTCCGCCAGCTGCTCCGCGGCAAGAAGAAGGTGCCGCTGTCGACGCTGCAGACGGCCCTCGCCGATGTCCGGCGGCGCTACGGCGTGGGAACGGATGCCACGGCCGGAGCTCCCGACGATGTCGTCGTCGCAGTGTTCCCGCGCTCGATGCCGATCGCCGAGATCACGCGACGATTGAAGTCGAAGCTCGACTAGCGACGGCTTCCACCGCCTCCTGGCACGCCGATCGAGATCCTGGGCGATGACTTTGTCGCCTCGCGCTAAGGTGAGCGGGTCGTGGACACGACCGGCGCGGTCTTTCCCGTCATAGCGGATCCCACGGTCAACTTCTATGGCCCCTACATTCCGGTACACCTGAACAGGCATGAGAGCATCACCGCAGTTTCTGGCTACGCCGCTTGTGCTGCTGTCCTGTCAAAGTCCCCTGTGCCGTTTGCGAAAGCTCTTCAGATTGCCTGCGCTGCAGTGACGGCGATCGGCTCCGCGCAATTGGTGGCGGGAAAATGCATCTCAATCCACTACGTCATAGGCGTCGGCGGCCCGGCCGGCGTATGGTGGCCCTGGATCAGGAATTGCTAGGAGGCCCGCATGATCGGCATCGTCATCGCCGGTGTGGCACTCCTCGTTCTGGGGGCGGTCGTGGGCAAAGTCGGCCCGAAACTTGGCACCACCCTCGCGATCTGCCTCGTGTTGGGATGGTTCGGAGTGCTGGCGTGGTTCGGCTCGACAGGCAACCTGAGCGGCCCTCTGATACAAGATCTGGCGCTCTATCTCCTGATCGGTCTCACCGCTTTTCTTGTGGGCTCGAACCTGACGAGTAGATCCTCACGCTCGCGGAGAACGCACCAAGATCTGTGACGACGGAGATCTGATCCACCTCGAAGGGTGTCGCCAACCAGCAGTTGGCGACACCCTTCGCTCGTTGGCGAACCCTCAGGCTGAGATGCAGGAAGAAGTTGATTCGTGGGACCGAGTATCGAGGAGTACGATACTTGGTGCCACGAAGGAGTACCCATGAGCATCGAAGCCCCCCTCCCCGGCGAGCGTGTCTCGTCGTATGACATCACCGGCCGCCAGGACAGCGACTACTACGCCGTCTTCGCCGACATCCCCGCCGCCGACCGCGAGGCGTGGGACCGCGCGAAGACCTACGTCGACGAGGTCGCTCCGCAGATGGCGGATGCCTGGGACCGCGCGGAGTACCCGCTCGACGCCGCCCGTCGCATGGGCGAGATGGACCTCGTCGTCGACGGCATCGACCACCCATCGCTGACGCGCCTCTCCCCGCTGGCCGCAGGTCTCGTCAACATGGAGATCTCCCGCGGCGACGGCTCACTGGGCACGATCCTCGCCGTGCAGGGCGGCCTCGCGCTGCGCACTCTGGCGCTCTTCGGCTCCCCGGCCCAGCAGGAGAAGTGGCTGACGGCCCTCGCGGACGGCTCGGTCCTCGGATCCTTCGCGCTCACCGAGCCCGACCACGGATCCGACTCCGTCTCGCTGGAGACGGTCGCCCGGCGCGACGGCGACAGCTGGATCATCCGCGGCGCGAAGAAGTGGATCGGCAACGGCGCCTCCGGCGGGATCACTTTCGTGTGGGCCCGCGTCGACGATGAGACGGCCACCGAGCACGGCGCCGTGCGCTGCTTCCTCGTCGAGCAGGACACCCCCGGATACACCGGCACCGTCATCCGCGGCAAGGCGTCGCTGCGGGCGATCCACCAGGCGCACATCCGGCTCGACGACGTGCGCGTCCCCCTCGACGCGGTGCTTCCCGGCGCTGCGAGCTTCAAGGACGCATCGACCGTGCTGTACGCGACGCGCTCCGGCGTCGCGTGGTCGGCGCTCGGCCACGCCACCGCCTGCTACGAGGCGTCGCTGGCCTACGCCAAGGAGCGCGTGCAGTTCGGCAAGCCCCTCGCGAAGTTCCAGATGGTGCAGGAGCGCCTGACGCACATGCTCGAGGACCTCACGGCCATGCAGCTGTACTGCCGTCGCATGGCCGACCTCGAGAACGCGGGAGAACTGCGACCGACGCAGGCCTCGCTCGCGAAGTTCCACAACACGCGCGCGGCGCGCCGGGTGGCGTCGACCGCGCGCGATCTGTTGGGCGGCAACGGCATCCTGCTGGAGAACGGCGTGATGCAGCACATGGCCGACATCGAGGCCATCCACACCTACGAGGGCACCGAGAGCGTGCAGGCGCTGCTGCTCGGCCGCGACATCACCGGGATGAGCGCGTTCGCCTGATCCGCTGCCGGCCGCCAGCGATCCTGACGCATCATGCAGATGAGCCGGTCCCGCCCGTCCCAGCTCGGAACCCGCACGAATCCGCGGGATTCGTAGAGGCGCACGGCTGCGGCACGCCAGTCCCAGACCGACAGGCGCACGGGGCCTTCGGCTGCGGCGACAGCGGCGTCGAGAAGAGCGGAGCCGATGCCGCGGCCACGAGCGGCGGGCGCCGCCCAGAGACGCTTGATCTCGGCCGCGCCGTCGAGCCGCGCCAGGACGACGACCCCCATCGTCACCTGGTCGACGTCGGCGAGGAGCACGGGGAAGCCGGCGTACGCGGCGGCAGGATCGTCGACCTCGGCGCGATATCGCTCAGGGAGCGCATCGCCGCCGTCGTGCCGCGGCGCGAGTCCCTCTCGGCGCTTCTCCGCCTCGGTCTGCCGGAGGTAGGCGCCGACGGCGGCGGACACGACGGCGGCATCCGATCCGGAGAGATCCGCCGGACGGATCACGGGAGCGGAGGCATCCACTGCCATGCCCGGGCTCCGGGTCAGCTGCAGCCGCAGGCGCCGGCCGGCGTCTTGACCATGAAGCAGACGTCGCACACGCCGTAGTCGCGATCGGCCACGGGCGTGGGCGCACGCTCGCCACGAGGAGCCGAGACGCGCGGCGTCGTCGTGCGCTTCGGCTTGGGCTGCGCGATCGGCATGAACTCGGTCGGGTGATTGACGTAGAAGTACGGCGCACGCCCCTCGCTCGGCTGCAGGCGCAGCGGAGCCGCGCCGATCACGAGCCGCTCGTCTTCGGTGAATCCGTTCGTGTAGGTGCGTCCGATGTGGAGGGAAGCCCCTTCACCACGACGGATCGCCTCGATGTAGCGACCGCGGTCGATGTACGAGCTGATGCCGATAGCCTCGACGATGGCCGTGATGAACGCGTAGTTGGAGATGTCGATGCGGTGCGCGCGCAGCGCTTCGTTGAGCGAACGGTATGGACGGGAGGTGCCTGCGGGGGTCGGCCCCTGTACTTCTTTCATCCTCTCCAGGATCGCACGTCTGAGCGCCGGCTTCGACCGCTTCTCTGCCGCCGCCGTGCGAGACTGGCGTGATGGCACGGGCGACGATCATCGGCGCAGGTCCCAACGGACTCGCAGCCGCCGTCGCGCTCGGACGCGCCGGCTACGACGTGCACGTGCTCGAAGCCTCCGACACGGTCGGCGGAGGCATCCGGACGCAGGAGTCCACGCTCCCGGGATTCCGGCACGACGTGTGCTCGGCCGTGCATCCCGCGGCCGTCTCGTCGCCGTTCTTCCAGGCATTCGGACTCGCCGAGCGCATCGAGTGGATCCATCCGGAGATCTCCTACGCCCACCCGCTCGATGGCGGACGCGCCGCGATCGCCTGGCACGACATCGAGCGCACGGCCGCAGGGCTGGGCGTCGACGAGCAGGCATGGCTCGCCCGTGTGCGGCCGTTGAGCACGCGCATCGAGGGTCTCGTCGACTTCACCGGCAATCAGCTGCTGCGCGTTCCGCGCGACCCGGTCACCGCCGCCCGCTATGCGATCAGGATGCTGGATCAGGGCACGCCCTTGGCCGGACGCGCATTCCTCGGCGATGCGGCCGCCGCCCTGATGTCGGGAGTCGTCGCGCATGCGAACTCTCCGCAGCCGACGCTCGCGGGCGCCGCCGCCGGGATGCTCCTCGCCGCGTTCGGCCACGCCGGCGGCTGGCCGTACCCGCGCGGCGGCGCGCAGCAAATCGCCGACGCGCTGATCGCCGACATCGAGTCCTACGGCGGGACCATCGAGTCAGGCGTCCCTGTCACCGACCTGCGGCGGCTCGACTGGGGCGATCCCGCGCGGGGCGATCTGCTGCTGCTCAGCACCTCGCCGCGCCTCGCCCTCACCCACGCCGATGTGCCCGCCGCCTACGCCAGGGCGATCTCGGCCTACCGCTACGGCGCGGCCGCGGCCAAGGTCGACTTCGCACTCGACGGCCCGATCCCGTGGACGAACCCCGACGTCCGACAGGCGCCGACCGTGCACCTGGGCGGCACGCGCGCGGAGATCTGGGCCAGCGAGAACGCCGTCGCGGCCGGACGCGTCAGCGAGCGCCCGTATGTGCTCGCCGTGCAGCCCTCGGTGCTCGACCCCTCGCGCGCGCCGGAGGGCAGAGCAGTGCTGTGGGCGTACATCCACGTACCGAACGGATCGGATCTCGACCCCACCGAGCTGATCACCGCGCAGGTCGAGCGCTTCGCACCCGGTTTCCGCGACCTGATCCTCGCGCATCACGCCGTGCCGGCATCCTCGCGCGAGGCGATCAATCCCGCGGAGATCGGCGGAGACATCTCGGGCGGAGTGTTCGACATCCGGCAGGCGCTGCGACGGCCGACGCTGTCCCCTGTGCCGTGGCGGACGCCGATGCACGGGGTCTACCTGGCCTCGGCATCGACCCCTCCCGGTCCCGCGGTCAACGGCATGGCCGGCTGGCACGCGGCGCGCACCGCCCTGCGCGATGCGGGGACGCCGACGGACCTCGGCGACCTGTTCGCCTGAGCCGGTCCCCCTTCCGCCGCACGACCCCCGCGGCCAGGATGGGACCATGCGCTACGACATCCCCTCCCCGATGCTCGCGAAGGCCGTCCCGGCGGTGCCCGACCCGGCGAAGACGCCCGGCGGACTGCTGTACGAGCCGAAGTGGGACGGCTTCCGCGGCCTCATCGCGTGGGACGGCGAGACGGTCGAGATCGGCTCCCGCGGCGCGAAGCCGCTCACCCGGTACTTCCCCGAGCTCGTGGAGGCCATCCCGGAACTCCTCCCCGGTCCGTGCCTCCTCGACGGCGAGATCGTCGTCGCCACCGGACCGCAGGGCGCCCAGCGCCTGGACTGGGAGGCGTTGAGTCAGCGCATCCACCCCGCCGCGTCCCGCGTCGCCAAGCTCGCGGCGGAGACGCCCGCCATGTTCATCGCGTTCGACCTGCTGGCGTACGGGGACGACGATCTGCTCGGACAGTCCTTCGAGACCCGCCGCGCCCGTCTCGAGACCGTGATGGATGCCGTCGAGCATCCCCTGCACATCACACGCACCACGCGTGACCGCGACGCCGCCGTCCGCTGGCTCGCCGAGTTCGAAGGCGCGGGCCTCGACGGGGTCGTCGCCAAGCCGCTCGATCAGCCCTACGCCCCCGGCAAGCGCACCCTCTTCAAGATCAAGCATGCGCGCACGGCCGATGTGGTCGCGCTCGGCTACCGGATCCACAAGTCCGGTTCGGGCGTCGGCTCGCTGCTCGTGGGACTCCACGACGACGACGGCACCCTGCGGCAGGTCGGCGGCGTCGCCGCGTGGAGCGATGCGCGTCGGCAGGAACTGGTCGAGGAGCTCGCGCCCCTCGTCGAGCGCGACGAGAGCGGCGACGCGGTCACCGGCGAGGGCGAGCGGTCACGGTTCAGCGGCGCGAAGGACGTGTCGTTCGTGCGGTTGCGCCCTGAGCGCGTGCTCGAGGTGCGCTACGACCAGCTCGAGGGCGCGCGCTTCCGCCACACCGTGCAGTTCGAGCGCTGGCGTCCCGACCGCGATGCCCGCTCCTGCGCCTACGACCAGCTCGACACGGTCGCCGGCTACGACCTCGCCGACGTATTGTCCTGAGGCCGCGTCAGTCGCCTCACGGCAGCAGTTCGATCACTTGCGGTCGCGCCGGCCCCGTGCTTGCTGGCGGACTCGTGTGCTTTCACGCCGCCGACGCCGTCAGCGCGTCGCGGATGACCTCCGAACGGGTCTTTCCTTCACGCTGAGCACGCGCATCGAGGGCCGCGATCTCGTCCAGCGTGAGACGCAGAGCGACGACTTGAGACGGTTCGGCGCCCCGCCCTGGGCGTCCGCGTCCGCGTCGCTTCATCGCCTCGACGTCGTAACCCGCCTCGGCTTCGGCCGCCCAAGCGGCGATCTGTTCCTCCGTGACGGGCTTTCCGTTGATCGTCTCTCGCGCTGCCATGTCATTAATGTATGACGAAAATGCCTGAGGATCAACGGTCAATCATCAATCGGATTGCCCTCGGCATCCCAGTTGCCGGCGACCTTCTTGCTCGGCTGCACACGCGGCGGCTCCCCGGGCATCTTCGGGAACTCCGGCGGGAAGGACAGCTCACCGAGCCCGTTCTCCTTGTCGCGCTCCCACCACTCGAGCAGGGTGTCGATGCGTCCCGGCGAGGTCTGCATGTCCGCCCAGGGGTCGCCGACGTCCGCGAGCCGCTGCGGGATGCTGCGCACCGTGAACACGGTCGGGTCGAGCCCGTCGAGCTCCTCCCACAGGACCGGCGTCGAGACGGTCGCACCCGGCAGGGCACGTGGACTGTAGGCGCCGGCCATCGTGCGGTCCCGGTTGGCCTGGTTGAAGTCGACGAAGATCCGCTCCCCGCGCTCCTCCTTCCACCAGTTCATGGTGACCTGCTCCGGCATCCGGCGCTCCAGCTCCCGCCCGGCGGCGATCACGGCATGACGCACGTCGAGGAACTCATGCGTCGGCTCGATGGGGGCGAAGATGTGCAGACCGCGGTTGCCGCTGGTCTTGGCGAACGCGTCGAGGCCGGCCTCGCGAAGCACCTCGCGCAGCGTGTGTGCGGCGGTGACGGCATCCGCGAAGTCCGTTCCCGGCTGCGGGTCCAGGTCGATGCGCAGTTCGACGGGGTTGTCGGCATCCGTCGCCAGCGACGCCCAGGGATGGAACACGATCGTGTTCATCTGCACGGCCCAGACGATCGCACTGGCGCGGTTGAGGACGATCTGCGGATGCTGGCGCCCGCTGTTGTAGGTCATCATCTCGGCGTCGACGAAGTCAGGCGTGCCCTTCGGCGGGTTCTTCGAGAAGAACCCCTCCTTCCGCGGCTTTCCCGCCGCTTCGATGCCGTCGCGGAAGCGCTCGAGGGACACGGCCCTGTTGCCGTTCGCGTTGAGGAATGCGATCGACACCGACTGCACGTACTCGGCGAGCTCGGCCTTGGTGATGCCGAGGTCCGGCCACACCACACGGTTGGGGCTGGAGAGCACGACCTCGCGCTCTCCGTCGGAGTCGGCGACGGTCAGGGTCACGCGTTCGGAGGCCATGCTCCGACCCTAGGGTGCCGACGGATTCCGGGGAAGACCGCGCTCAGTCGTCGAGGTCGACCGCGAGCACCAGGACCGGTGCGAGCGCGTCGCGCTCGACGACGATCGACGGCCCCGCGGTGTCGACGATCACGCCGGCCATCTCGGCGTGACTCGAGAGCACCTTGGCGAGCTGCTCGGGTTCGAACGGCAGCGGGCGATCGCCCCGGCCGAGCGCGATGACCTCGAGCGGATGCGAGAAGAGCTGGAGGAACCGTCGGCCGTCGGTGGTCTGCGCCTCGGCGATGCCGACCTGACCGGTGCCGCTGCCGTCGTTCACGGCCACCCACATGCGCTTCGACGCGAGCGCCTCCCCGACCTTCGCGGCGGAGTCCTGTTCCCGCGGCGCGGCGAGGAGCGACTTGACCGTCATGTCGACGTCGGCCTGATCGAGCGTCTTCTGCAGCAGCTCGGTCGGGAACACCACGCGGTGCGGTGCGGAGGCGTTGTCCACGATGAGACCCGCGAAGTCGCCGGACACCACCTGCTGCAGCACGGAGGTGACCGGCTGCGCCACCGCCGAGCTCGCGGCGGGATCGTCTTCCAACTGCACCGAGTCGCGCACGGCGGCAGCGGAGCTGAACGCGAGCATGAACTGGCGCTCGGCATCACGGACGACCGCGACCGCGAGCGGCTTGCCCTCGCTGATCTGCGTGCGCGCGTCGCCGATCACGCGGATGTACAGGTGCCCCTGCAGAGCCTGGCGCATGACGCCGAGCAGCTGCTCGTTCGTCGCGCCGGCCTCGACCTCCTTGAGGGCCTCGCGGAGCAGGACGTTGTCCTTCATCCCGGCGATGGTCTCGGTCTGCTCGGGCGGCAGGCTCGGCGCGAGCGGGAGCCGCCGGTCCTGCGGAATCGCGAGCTGGGGGGCGGGCTGCGCCGCCGACGGCCGCGGAGTCGGCAGACCCGACGGGGCCGACGGAGAAGCGGATGCCGCTGCCCCGGGCGCCGCCTCGGGGTCGGGCAGAGCGACCTCGGGGCCGGCTTCCTCACCGACGCCGCGGAACGCCTGGACGGAGATGCCGATCGTGGGCGCCGCGGCGACCGGTTCGGCGACAGCCGTCTCGGCTGCGTCGTCGGCGGGCGTGCGCGATTCGGTCTCGGGGGCGTCTGCTGCCGGGGCGACGGCGTCGTCGCTGGACTTCTTGCGGCGGGAGAAGAGGGCCATATGAGCCAGCCTAACCCGCTCGCGAGCCCTAGATCTTCTCGATCGGCGCGACCTTGATGAGCAGCTTCTTCTGCCCCGCGGTGTCGAAGCGCACGTGCGCGATGCGCTTCGCGCCCTCACCGGTCACGGCATCGACCCTGCCCTCGCCGAAGTCGACGTGACGGATGCGATCACCTGCGGTGAGCTCGAGGTCGCCGTTGTCGCGCATCTTGGCGGTGACGCGGTTGGGGAACTTGTCCATCGCTGTCGAGAGCGGCTTGAGCGATTCCCTGCCCGGCAGCGCCTTGACGCCGAACCGGTCGCCCGAACCCGAGCCCGATCCGCCGAATCCGCCGGAACGACGCGCGTTCAGGGCACGCGACTGCATGCCCCCACGCGAGTTGACGTCGCCCGGCGACTGGCGCCAGTCGATCAGCGCCGCGGGGATCTCCTGCAGGAAGCGACTGGGCATCGCGACCGTGACCTCGCCGAACTGCGCCCTGGTCATCGCGAGCGAGAGGTGCAGCCGCTTGCGGGCCCGGGTGATGCCGACGTAGAACAGTCGGCGCTCCTCCTGGGGGCCTCCGGGCTCGCCCGCCGAGATGCGATGCGGGATGAGGTCTTCCTCGACGCCCGTGACGAACACGGCGTCGTACTCGAGGCCCTTCGCCGTGTGCATCGTCATCAGGGAGACCGTTCCGGACTCGTCGTCGAGGTCGTCGGCATCCGACACCAGCGCGACCTCGGTGAGGAAGTCGACGATCGTGCCCTCGGGGTTGTTGCGCGCGAAGTCGCGGGCGACGGCGACGAACTCGTCGAGGTTCTCGACGCGGGCCTCGTCCTGCGGGTCGCGGCTCGCCCGGAGCGAATCGAGGTACCCGCTCTTCGAGAGCAGCAGGCTCAAGCCGTCGGCGACGGTGGTCGGGGCCGGGAGCTCGCCGGATGCCGGGAGCATGATCGCCGTGGCCTCGGCGAGAACGGCGTCGAGGTGCGCGATCGCGGCCTGGATCTTCGGGCCGAAGCCGAGTTGCGCCGAGTTGGCCAGGGCATCGCGGAAGCTGATGCCGTGCTCCTCTGCGAAGCGAGCGATCGCGGTCTCCGTGACGTCGCCGATGCCGCGGCGCGGCTTGTTCAGGATGCGGCGCACCGACATCTCGTCGGCCGGGTTCGCGACAGCGACGAGGTAGGCGAGCGCGTCCTTGATCTCGGCGCGCTCGTAGAACTTCGTGCCGCCCATGATCTTGTACGGCACCGCGGAGCGGATGAAGATCTCCTCCAGCGCGCGGGACTGCGAGTTGGTGCGGTAGAACACGGCCATCTCCGAGTACGGCATGCCGGCTCGGCGCAGCACCTCGATCTCGTCGGCCACGAACTGCGCCTCATCGTGCTGCGAGTAGCCGGTGAAGCCGATGATGGCGTCGCCGTCGCCCTTGTCGCTCCAGAGCTTCTTGTCCTTGCGGTCGAAGTTGTTGCCGATGACGGCGTTCGCCGCGGACAGGATGTTCTGGGTCGAGCGGTAGTTCTGCTCGAGCAGCACCACCCGCGCACCCGGGAAGTCGCGTTCGAACTCGCTGATGTTGCGGATGTCGGCGCCGCGGAACGCGTAGATCGACTGGTCGGAGTCGCCGACCACCGTGAGCGAGGCACCGCCGAGGGCGGGGGTCGTCTCAGGTTCGAAGATCATCATGCCGTTCGAGGCATACGGATCGGGAGCGTCGGAGGAGACCGGCCTCGTCAGCTCGTGGATCAGCGCGTACTGCGCGTGGTTGGTGTCCTGGTACTCGTCGACCAGGATGTGCCGGAAGCGGCGCCGATAGGTGTCGGCGACCTGCGGGAAGGCACGGAAGAGGTACACCGTCTGACCGATGAGATCGTCGAAGTCGAAGGCGTTGGCCTTCTGCAGCTGCCGCTGGTAGTCGGCGAACAGCTCGACGAAGATGCGCTCGGTCGGGTCGCTCATGTTGGCCTGGCGGGCGTACGACTCGGCATCGGAGAGCTCGTTCTTGAGCTTCGAGATGCGCGACTGCACGGAGGCCGGGGTGAGGCCGTAGGCATCGGCCTCGTGCTCCTTCACGAGGCGCTTGATGAGCGCGCGCGAGTCACCCGAGTCGTAGATCGTGAACGTCTTCGTGAACCCGAACTGCTCGGCCTCGCGGCGCAGGATGCGCACGCACGCGGAGTGGAACGTCGAGATCCACATGCCGCGGGCGGCGTCGCCGATGAGTCCGGCGACGCGCTCGCGCATCTCGCCCGCAGCCTTGTTCGTGAACGTGATCGCGAGGATCTGGCTCGGCCACGCCTCGCGGCCGCGGAGCAGCGACGCGATGCGGCGCGTGAGCACGCTCGTCTTGCCGGATCCGGCGCCCGCGACGATGAGCAGCGCGGGTCCGCGGTAGGTGACGGCTTCGAGCTGCTGCGGGTTCAGTCCGGCGAGGAGGTCGTCCTGTCCCTCGGCCCCTGCGGAGCGGGGACCGGCGGTTCCGGGGACGATGAGGGGAGCTTCGGTCATGGCCTTATGAGTCTAGGCCGCGGCACCGACACCGCGGCACGGCGACGACGGCCGTCGAGAGACGGGAGGGGTGCACGAGCGAACTCGCACACCCCTCGTGTCGCGGGTCGGTGTCAGGCGGTGCGTCGGCGCCGAACGACGGCGATGCCACCCGCCGTCAGCAGCATCAGCGCGAGCGCGATCGCTGCGATGGGCAGCTCCGCTCCCGTGGCCGCCAGACCGCCGGACGCCGCCGTGACGCGGATGTCCGCCCATCCGAGCAGCGTGCCGTCGGCCGCGTAGACCGCGATCCGGTGCGCGCCGAGCGCGGCATCCGCCGGGATCGTGACGGTCAGAGCGCCGGATGCCGAGAGCGATCCGGTCGCGATGCGCACCGGGTCGGAGTACATCCACACCGCGACGTCCGCGCCGGCGGCATCCGCTCCGACCGTGACCGTGACCGTCTGGCCTCGCGTCGCGACCGCCGGGTCGACCGTCACGCCGTTGCGGTTGCCGTCGACCAGATCCGTGCCGGGCAGCGGCGGCGTCTCGCCACCGGGGTTCTCCCCGCCGGGGTTCTCGCCGCCGGGGTTCTCGCCGTCGACACCCGGGAGGGTCCCGACGCGCAGCGCCTCCGACGCGAAGCCGTCGGCGAACCACCAGACCGGGCGCTGACCGTCGACCGACAGCGAGGCCGGAGCCGTGGCGAAGCCCTCGTTGTTGACGTCCGGCATCCCGGCGGGGCGCGCGTAGTGCGCGACACCCGGCTTCGCGGTGCCGTTCAGGGTGATCTCGGCCGAGCGGCCCTGGCATCCGTCGTCGCAGACCGCCCACAGCGTGTTCCGCACGCCGTCGTAGTCGAGTGCCATGACCCCGGGGAGCCCGGGGGCGATCTCCGACACCAGCGTCGCCGTGCCGTCCGCGGCGAGCGCGAAGGCGTAGACGTGTCCGTTGTCCTCGACGGCGACGAAGAACAGCCCGTCTCCGTGCCCGGCGTATGCCGACGGGTCGTACGCGGCTCCGGTGTTGTCATCGAAGAGCTTTCCGGCGAGCGCCGCGTCAGGCACCCACTGGACGGCCTCCATGCCGAGGTTGGCTCCGACGGCCGGCAGCAGCGCGGTCAGATCCCACTCCTGCTCCGCGACGAGGTCTCCCGCCGCGGCATCCGGGGCCACCTTCAGCACGACGTTCTGGTTCACGCCCTTGGCGCTGTTGTCGCGTTCGGAGGCGACGTAGACCGCGCCTGCGCCGTCGACCGTGATGCCCTCGGTGTCAGGACCTGCGGCTCCCGGGTCCTCGGCGTCCTTCTGGAAGCGGACGCGCTTGCCGTCGTTCCAGCCGTCGACCTTCTCCACCGAGCCGTCGGCATGCGCCTCGAGCTTCCAGATGCGCCCTTCGCCGTTGTCGACCGCCCAGAGGAACACGCCGTCGGCGGTCTCCTGCACGTCGAGGCCCGAGCTGTCCTCGAGGAAGGTCGGGACGCCGTCGAGCGCGCGCACGTCGGCGGAGCCGGGCCACGGCGAGACCGTGACCTCGCCGTCGCAGACGTTCGCCGCGCCCTTCGTGGACTCGGTCGTGGTCGCAAAGACCCCGGTGGCGTCGGGGCAGCGGCCCCACGTGGTCGCCGCGTGGCCCTCACCCCAGGTGGTCTCGTCGATCAGCAGGTCTCCGTCGAACAGGCGCACCGTGTCGCCGCCGCCGAGACCGAAGCCCAGCTGCTCGCGCTCGACGACGAGGTATCCGCCGGCCGCGATCGAGGTGCCGGCGGGGATCGCATACGCGTGTGCGTCGTCATCGTCCTTCACGACGACGCCCGAGACGTCGAGGGCCGCCGTCGTAGGGTTCACGAGCTCCACCCAGTCGTCCGGGGAGCCGCCGTCGGACTCGACCTCGTTGATGCGCACGGGGTTGCCGCAGGCGTTGCGGAGTCCCTTGGTCGACACGGCCACATCGGCGAACTCGCCCGTGCCGTCGGCGCAGCGCGCCCAGACGCCCTCGGCGTGCGCCGCGTAGACGTGCTCGTCGACCGTGTTCCCGTTGGCGTCGCGGATCGTCACGGTGTCGCCGTTGCCGAGCCCGAACACGAAGTTCGCGGGCTGGTCGAACACGAAGTAGGCGCCGGGCTCGAGGATCGTGCCGGCCGGAAGCGGCGTGGTCTCCGCGGCATGGCCGTTCGGATCGTTGTCCATCACGGACCACCCCGAGAGGTCGACCGCCGTCGCTCCGGTGTTGACGATCTCGACCCAATCGGTGGCATCGCCGTTCGACTCGATCTCGTTGATGACGACGTCCGGCATCACGCAGGAGTTCGCCGCACCCGGGGTGGGGTGGGCCAGCAGGAACGCGCCCTCGCCGTCGGGGCAGCGTGCGAGCGTCGCTGCGGCGAAGTCCCCGTCGATGGCCGCGTGTCCGGACCAGGGCAGCGTGTCGTCGATCATCGTGCCACCGGCGTCGTAGAGACGGATGCGGTCGGCGCTGCCGATGCCGATCGGATCGCGGAATGCCGCTTCCGCGCCTCCGACGAGTCCGATCGTGCCCTCCTCCACGACGAGGAAGGCTCCCGCCTCGATCGTCGTGCCGGGCAGGAACTGCCAGCGGTGGTCATCCGAGTTGTCGCGGACCTCGTAGCCCGAGATGTCGAGTGCCGCGTCGCCGGGGTTGTGGAACTCCACCCAGTCGGCCGGCTGCGAATCCACCTCGTTGATGACGATCGCACCGTCGACGGGGGTCACCGAGCAGTCGTTGGCTGCACCGGGTGTTGCTGCCGTCGCGTGCGCCCACTCCCCTGTGCCGTCAGGGCACCGCGACCAGTCCGACAGCGGCGCGGTGTTCTCGTACGCGTAGGCGTCGATCTCCGCACCGGTCGGGTCGAACAGCACGACCTCGTCGCCCTTGCCCAGCCCGAAGCCGAAGTCGACATCCTTCTGAAGAACGAGGAACTCCCCCGGCGCCAGCGACGTGCCTTCCGGCGCAGATCCGAACGTGTCGCGCTTCTCGTCGGAGATGTACCAGCCGTCGAGGGCGACCGACTCGGTGCCGGCGTTGTAGAGCTCGACCTGATCGGCGAGACCGGTCGCTGCGTCGTCGTAGATGATCTCGTTGAGCACGAGACCCGCGGACGCGGTGACGCCCGGAGCCTCCTCGACGGGACGGATGCCGGGATCGGCGCCGACCGCGGCGACCGGGGTGGCGAGCAGGGCGGCGGCGCTGAGGGCGCAGACGGCCGTGACCGCCGCTGCGTAGTGCAGGCGGGGCATGGAGGACTCCTGGGTAGGGGTTCAGACGGGTAGGCCTCCAGACCACCGACTCCGCGTGGCCGCGCGGCGACTCGCACGTGCACGGGAGGTGAACGACGGGTGGCCGTTCACCTCCCGTGCCGCGTGGGCTCTGGCTCAGGCGATGCGGGTGCCCGGCGGAAGCCGTCGCGCCGGCGTGCGGGTGCGCGCCCACGCCCCGGCGAACAGGGAGCCGGCGATGACGAGCTGCACTCCCAGCCCGACGAACCAGCTCGGCACGGTCGAGTCGAGGACCTCCTGCGGTGTCCGACCGGTGACGCCACCGCTCGGATCGCACTCGTCCCAGCGCTGCTCGAGGGGTGACAGCTGCGCGCTGCGCACCCCGTACTTGATCTGCCCGAACAGGTCGACGGGGTAGCCGTCGGCGGAGAGCTCGGTCGGGGTCGCATCCGCGAGCACCATGAACGGGTTGGCGGCGAGCGCCCACCAGACGAGATCGAACCGCGGCACCTCGTAGCTGTTGCTCTCCCAGCGCTCGCAGTCGACGTTCCCGGAAGAGTCGTACGGACGGTGATAGCTGGTCGCCTCGCCGCGCACCGCCATCCCGCCGAGGAGGAAGACGATGAGCGTGCCGATCACGAGCACCGACACGACGAGGTAGGTCGTCGCGACCGAGAACAGCGGACGCGCGAGCAGTCCGCTCAGTCCCACGCCGATCGCGGCGACCACGACGATCTCCACCGCGAGGACGAGGAGGGAGACGAGCAGGACGGCGGCGTTCGCTCCGCCGCCGAGCAGGGAGAACGCGAGGAACGGCAACGCCACGACGAGGAACGCGCCGCCCGTCGCGATGGCGGCGACGAGCTTGCCGATCATGATGTCGCCGGTCGAGACGGCGGTGACCTGGACCGCGGCGAGCGTCGCGGCATCGCGGTCGCCGTTGATCGCGTTGCCGCTGAGCGTCGGCGAGACCAGCACCACCAGCAGCAGGACGATGTTGACGACGATCGAGTAGACCCCGGCTCCGACGGCGTCACCCCAGGAGTACACGGCGAACGCGAGCCCGGTGATGCCGAGCAGGACGAGCGCGAACACCCCGAGGAGGACGTACCAGCTGACGCTGCGCAGGCGCTGGGTCAGCTCGAGGCGGGCGACGGTGCCGATGTGCGCGAGACTCATGCGCCTGCCTCCGTTCCGGCCGGGGGCGGGGTGGGGGCGGATGCCGGTGGCTGCGGGAGGTTCAGGAACGTGTGTTCGAGCGCGCTCTGCGCGGGGGCGAACTCCGCCACCGGGAGCCCGGCCTCGACGAGGCGGCGCAGCGCCTGGGCCGCGCCGTCGTCGTCGGTGAAGCCGACCAGGACGGCGCCGCGGTCGGATCCGAGCGACTCGGGAGCGAGGCCCAGCAGGGAGGCGACCTGCCAGGCGTCGGCGTTCATCCGCTCCGGCGTCGCTCCGGCGAGGCGGACCCGCCATGCGCGCACCGACGCCTGGGCCGGGGCCGCGTCGACGACCGACCCGGCGACGAGGAACACCGCATCGTCGACGACCTCCTCCAGCTCGGAGAGGATATGGCTGGAGATCAGGACCGTGCGGCCCTCCGCCGCGAAACGGCGCAGCAGGACCCGCAGGTGCACACGCGCCTCGGGATCGAGACCGGATGCCGGTTCGTCGAGCAGCAGCACCTGGGGGTCGTGCACCAGGGCGCGGGCGAGGCCCAGCTTCTGCTTCTGTCCGCGGGAGAGCACCTTCGCGGGTGCATCGGCGAGGTCGCCGAGCCCGACGAGCGCCAGCAGCTGCTCTGCGCGGGTCGCCGCCTCGGGCTTCGGCATGTCGTAGAGGCGAGCCGTCGTGACGATGGTCTCCCGGGCGGTGAGCGACGGCCAGGCGCCGAGCGCATCCGGCATCCACCCCAGTCGCCGTCGAGCGGCGAGCGGGTCTGCGGAGGGGTCGACGCCGCCGATGCTGATCCGGCCGGTGTCGGGAGCGAGCAGGGAGGCGAGCATCAGAAGCAGCGTGGTCTTGCCCGCGCCGTTCGGCCCCACGAGTCCGGTGACGCGCCCCGGCTCCGCGCGGAGGGTGGCCGCTCGCACGGCCTGAACCGTCCCGAATGCTCTGCTGACGTCTTCCACGACGATTCCGGTCATGCGGTCAGTCTGCCATCCGGGTGCAGCGCGGCCCGGGAGCTCGGGGCGGATGCTCAGCCGGCTCGGATCGCAGGTGACACAATCGATCCATGCGCACGATCCTCAACATCATCTGGGTGATCCTGGCGGGATGGGCTCTGTTCCTCGGCTACATCCTGGCCGGCGTCCTGCTGTGCATCCCGATCATCACGATCCCGTGGGCGATCGCCTCGTTCCGCATCGCGCGGTACGCGATCTGGCCGTTCGGCCGCGAGGTCGTCAGCAAGCCGACCGCCGGCGTCGGGTCGTTCCTGGGCAACGTGCTCTGGGTGATCCTCGCCGGCTGGTGGCTCGCGATCGGGCACATCATCTCGGGTATCGCGCTGTGCATCACGATCATCGGCATCCCGATGGGCATCGCCGACTTCAAGATGGTCCCGGTCTCGCTGATGCCGCTCGGCAAAGAGATCGTCTCCACCCGCAGGGGCGCGTTCGACCGCACGCTCGGATCCTGACGCCGCGAGGTCAGCTGCGGAAGAAGCTCACGCCCAGGTCGGGGTGGTCGACGAAGACGCCGTCGACGCCCGATCGGGCGATCACGCCCCACTCCGACTCGTAGTCGCCGAAGGCTCCCTTGCCGCCGGGCCCTCGGAACTCCGCCGCGAGGAACGCGTTCTCCGGGCGGCATGTCCAGGTGAAGACCTTGAGCCCGCGCGCGTGCGCGTCCGGCACGATCGTGCTGCCGCGGGCGAGCAGCATCTTCTTGTTCACGCTGATCCCGTCGACCTTGCCGACCAGCTCGTCGAGGCCGTGCGGCGTGACCGTCGCCTTGTAGGTGAGCGCCTGCTTGCCCTCGGCGACGAGCAGGTCGTACGGGCGCCCCGCCGCCTCGATGAGATACACGTACGACGCGGAGATCCCGCGTGCGCGCAGCTGGCCGAGCACGGTGGACTCGAAGCACTCGATGATCAGCGGCAGCTCGCCGTCCGCCCAGCCCGCATCGCGGAGCTCCCTCTCGATGAGCGGTGCGAGATCGAGCCCGATGCTGGCGAAGTACGTCGCGTGCTTGACCTCGAGCACGACGCCGATCTCGCGACCGTGCTCCACCGAGCCCTCGCGCACGATGTCGAGCACGTCGCGCAGGCGGAGGATCGCCTGCGCGTCGTCGAAGCTCGCACTGGAGGCGCGCACCTCGGGCAGCCGCTCGCGCCCGCGCAGGGTCGACAGCTCCGCCCAGGTGAAGTCCTCGGTGAACCAGCCCGTCAGCGCCTGCCCGTCGACGCGCTTGGTCGTCTTGCGGTCGGCGAACTCCGGATGCCGGGCGATGTCGGTCGTGCCGGAGATCTCGTTCTCGTGGCGGACGACGAGGACGCCGTCCTTCGTGGCCACCACGTCGGGCTCCACCGCGTCGACACCCATCGCCAGTGCGAGTTCGTAGGAGGAACGGCTGTGCTCCGGGCGGTAGCCGGGCGCACCACGATGCCCGATGACGAGGGGCGATTTCCTTGGCACGCTCTCAGCGTAGAACACCCCACACCCGCCACCACGCGGGTATCGTAGAGGAAAGCGACCTACGACCCCCTTTTGGAGTGAGGCCCACCAATGAGCAACTTCGCCTTCAACAACCCGGCGTTCAAGCAGCAGGATCCGCGCAATGTCGCGACCTACCCGGGCGGACCGCAGGCCGCTCAGGGTGCGCAGAACGCCTCCTTCCAGCACGCCACGATGGATGCCGCGGCCAACGCGCAGCTCGAGGGCATGTACGCGGCACCTCCCGCCGGCGCCATCGAGACCGACCGGATGTCCGTCGAGGACACCGTCTGGAAGACCGCCGGCCTGTTCGCCATCCTTCTCGTGACCGCGGCCGTCGGCTGGGTCTGGACGCTCGGCGGGGTCCAGATGAACCCCTACGGCGGCGTCTCGATGCTGCCGTGGATCATCGGCGCCCTCGGCGGCTTCGTGCTCGCCATGGTCATCACCTTCACGTCGCGCAAGAAGGTGCGCCCCGCGCTGATCTTCGCCTACGCGGCTTTCGAGGGCCTCTTCGTGGGTGGCATCTCGGCGTTCTTCGAGGTCATCTACCCCGGCATCGTCTTCCAGGCGACCCTCGCGACGGTCTCCGTCGTCGGCGTCACGCTGGCCCTCTTCGCCAGCGGCAAGATCCGCGCGTCGAAGAAGGCCACCAAGGTCTTCATGATCGCCATGGTCGGCTACCTCGTCTTCTCGCTGCTGAACCTCGTCCTGATGTGGACGGGCGTGCTGCCCGAGGGACAGGCGTTCGGCCTGCTGAGCGCGTCGATCGCCGGAATCCCGCTCGGACTCATCATCGGTGTGCTCGTCGTCATCATGGCCGCGTACTCGCTGGTGCTCGACTTCGACCAGATCCAGCAGGGCGTCCGCAACGGCGCTCCGCGCCAGTTCGGCTGGATGGGCGCCTTCGGCATCATGGTCACGGTCGTCTGGCTCTACGTCGAGATCCTGCGCATCATCGCGATCGTCCGCAGCAACTGATCACGATGATCAGCTGATCAGAGACCTCGTCGAGAGGCCCGTCTCCCCTGGGGAGGCGGGCCTCTTGCCATACCCGGGGAGGTGCGCGCAAGGGGGTGTCCTCGCGGATGGTCGAACGGCATAGTCATCTGCGAGACCCGACACCACGGGTATTCGCAACACAAAGGAGCAGACCATGAGTTTCCTCGGATTCCTTCTTCTCGGCCTCATCGCCGGCGCCATCGCCAAGCTGATCCTCCCGGGCAAGCAGGGCGGCGGCTGGATCGTCACGCTCCTGCTCGGCGTGGTCGGCGCCTTCCTCGGCGGCTGGCTCGGATCCGTCATCTTCGGTGTGGGCCTGGAGGAGTTCTGGAGCCTGCAGACCTGGCTCCTCGCGATCGGCGGCGCCATCGTCGTGCTGCTGATCTACGGCCTGATCGTCGGCCGCGGCAGCAAGGCTCGCAACTGAGCGGATACTGACGCCCGCACAGCACCCCAGAGGCCCGTCCCTTCGGCAGCATCAGCTGTCGGAGGGGCGGGTCATCCTTCGTGTCCGTGCGCCTTCCGATCCAGCAGCGCTCTCTCCCGGTCATTTCCGGCCAGCCCCGCTGCCACGGCGAACTCGCTCCGCGCCTCCTCCTCGCGCCCGAGACGCAGGAGCAGCTCGCCGCGCGTCGCGGGCAGCAGGTGGTAGCCGCGCAGCACGCCCGACGACGACAGCTGGTCGATGATGCGCAACGCCGATGCCGGGCCCGTGGCCATCGCCACCGCGGCCGCACGGTTCAGCTCGACCACGGGTGAGGGGGCGATGCGTCCCAGCGCTTCGTAGAGCAGCACGATCCGGTCCCATTCGGTGTCGTCGACGGATGCCGCGACGGCATGGCACTCGGCGATCGCTGCCTGCAAGCTGTAGGCGCCGCGACCGCGACCGACGGCATCCGCCGCAGCGAGAGCCGCACGACCCCGCGAGATACGGCTGCGATCCCAGCGGCGCCGGTCCTGATCGGCCAGCAGCACGGGATCGCCGTTCGCGTCCACCCGAGCCGCGAACCGCGCCGCCGTCAGCTCCATGAGCGCGAGCAGGCCGTGCACGTCGGGCTCGCCGGGCATCAGCGCCGCCAGCACTCTGCCGAGCCGGATCGCCTCGTCGCTGAGCTCCGGCCGCATCAGGTCCGGGCCGCTCGACGCGGCGTGCGCCTCGTTGAAGATCAGGTACAGCACCCCCAGGACGGCTCCGAGGCGCTGCGCGTGCTCCTCGCGGGGCGGCACCTCGAACGGGGCGTTCGCGGCGGCGAGCGTCTTCTTCGCACGGACGATCCGCTGCTGCACGGTCGCCGTCGGCACGAGGAACGCGCGGGCGATCTCCTCGCTCGACAGACCGGCGACGACGCGCAGGGTGAGTGCGACCTGCGCCTCCTTCGAGAGCACCGGGTGACAGGCGATGAAGATCAGGCGCAGGACGTCGTCGTCGACGGCATCCGGATCCCACAGCATGTCCCCCGCTTCCGCCTGCTCCCGCTCCAGGTCGTGGGCGAGCAGCGCGACGCGCTCGTCGAGCCGCTCGCGACGGCGCCACCCGTCGATGGCCTTGCGCTTCGCGACCGCGGTGAGCCAGGCCGCCGCGTTGCGCGGAACCCCCTCGACGGGCCACTGCCGCAGCGCGTCGACGAGCGCCTCCTGCGCGAGATCCTCCGCCAGGCCGAAGTCGCCGACGATGCGGGTGAGGGCACCGACGATGCGCGCGGATTCGATGCGCCAGACGGCGGCGACGGCGCGCTCCGTCGACCCCTGATCGGGGGCGGAACGCGCCGTCTCGCTGCGCGGGGAGTCGTCCATCACTGCTGTGCGCGCTGCGCCTGCTCGTCGCGCCAGCCCTCTTCCTTCTGGATCCACTCGTTGTCGGCGGGGAAGTCGGACATGTCGGTGACGCGGCGCACCTCGAGGAAGGAGCCGGGTCCGAGGGGTGCGCGGCTCGCCCACTCGGCAGCCTCCTCGCGACTGGAGACCTCGATGATCCAGAACCCGTTGAAGAGCTCCTTGGTCTCGCCGTAGGGGCCGTCGGTGATCAGGGGCGTCTCGGCGCTGAAGTCGACGACGAATCCCTCGGCGGCGTCGGTGAGGCCTTCACCCGCGGCCAGCACGCCGGCCTTGATCATGGACTCGTTGTACTTCCCCATCGCCTCGATGACCTCTTCGAACGGCATCTCCTTGAAGGACTCCACCGCTTCGTCGGTCGCGCGCATGATGAGCATGTACTTCATGATGTTCTCCTTGTTCGAGGGGCCGTCTCTCGACCCTCTCATCACAGACGTCGAACGGGAATGCCCCGGATCGACATCCTCGGGAGATTTTCTCGAGATTCTCTCTCGAGGCCGTGCCGGTCGCGCGCGGAGCTCAGCGGCGCGAAGGACGCGATACCGCGTCCCGGATCACCGCGGCGAGAGCGGCGAGGGAGTGCTCGGGGTTCCAGGCCGCTGCGACCGCGGGGGCCTCGGCGCTGAGCCGCGCGCGCCACTCGTCATCAGTGAGCACGCGCCGCAGGGCGTCGCCCAGGGCCTCGACGTCGCCGCCGGGGACCAGGACTCCCCCGCCCTGCTGCAGCACATCACGGATGCCGTAGCGCACGTCGTAGGCGATGACGGGCGCACCATGCAGCAGCGCCTCGACCACTCCGAGCGGCTGGCCTTCGAACGCCGTGGACGTCACGACGACGGACGCACGATCGAGCACCCGCCCCGGGTCGTCGGTGTAGCCCGCGAGCAGGATCCGCTCCCCCGCATCGAGCTCGTCGAGCAGGGTCTGGATCTTCTCGTGCTCGGCTCCCTCGCCCCAGATCTCCAGCCGGGCGCCCGGAACATCGGCGGCGAGGAATGCGCGGATCGCCTGATCGACGCGCTTGGCGGGAGCGAGCCGCCCGAGCACGACGACCAGGCCGTCTTCGCGCAGGTCATCCCGCCGCTCGACCGGTGTGATGGGGTTGGGGACGACGACGTGCCGCGCCGCGTCGCCGAACCGGGCCACCACGTCGTCGCGCTGCGTCTCGGTCGGCCACACGACCGCGTCGAACCGGTCGGCCAGCGCGAGCCAGCGCTTCCAGAACACGCTCATCGGCGCATCCGGCGTGTACGGCGCCTCGAGGTGGATGGTGTGGATCGGGTGGATGATGCGCACACGGGGATCCGACCAGTCCGCGACGAGCTCGCCGAGCTGTCGGGACTCGCAGATCACGACGATGCGGCGGTCGCCGAAGGACGCCGTGACGTGGTCGAGCCACGCACAGTACAGCCCGCGGAACCCGCGGACACCGCCCACGACCTCCCCCGATGCATCGTGGATCAGCACGGGCTGCTCGGTGAGATGCCAGTCGGGATTCCCGGGGATGACCGGCAGCGCCGCGAACGGGCGGCCGTCGGCGTCCTCGAGCACCCGGTACTCGATGCCGGGCTCGGGTGACGCCGCAGCATCCGCCACCGCGAGGAGCCAGGCCGCCGCTCCCCCGCCGGGCGCGGCGGCCTCGTCGAAGAGATTGCGCATCCGCGACGGGTCGGTCAGCTCGCCGTGCTCGGCGAAGAACGCCCGGTGCTCCGCGTGCGCGGCCGCCGTACCGGGATCGAAGGTGAGCAGCTGCGGCCCACAGCCGTCGGCGACGCCGGCACGGGCCAGCTGCCGGGCGCGGGCCAGCGAGGCGATCGTGTATCCGCCGTCCCGGCCCGGGATCAGACGGCTGGACAGCACCAGGTACTCGGCGTCGGGGAGCTCCCCGGCCGCCGTATCCGGGGACACGGCGTCCCCTACTCCCACTCGATCGTCCCCGGCGGCTTCGACGTCACGTCGAGCACGACGCGGTTCACGTCGCGGACGCCGTTCGTGATGCGGTTCGAGATCTTCGACAGCACGTCGTACGGCAGGCGGGTCCAGTCGGCCGTCATGGCGTCTTCGCTGGAGACCGGACGCAGCACGATCGGGTGACCATAGGTGCGGCCGTCGCCCTGCACGCCGACCGAGCGCACGTCGGCGAGGAGCACGACCGGGCACTGCCAGATCTCCTGGTCGAGGCCCGCCTTGGTGAGCTCCTCGCGGGCGATGGCATCGGCCTCGCGCAGGATCTCGAGACGATCGGCCGTGACCTCGCCGATGATGCGGATGCCGAGACCGGGGCCGGGGAACGGCTGGCGGCCGACGATCGCCTCGGGGATGCCGAGCTCGCGGCCGATCGCGCGGACCTCGTCCTTGAACAGCGCGCGCAGCGGCTCGATGAGCTCGAAGTCGAGGTCGTCGGGAAGTCCGCCCACGTTGTGGTGCGACTTGATGTTCGCGGTGCCCGCTCCGCCGCCGGACTCGACGACGTCGGGGTACAGCGTCCCCTGCACGAGGAACTTCACGGGAGCGCCGCCCGAGGCCTTCGCCTCGGCGACGAGGTCGAGCTGCACCTTCTCGAACGCGCGGATGAACTCGCGGCCGATGATCTTGCGCTTCTCCTCGGGGTCGGTGACCCCCTTGAGGTGACCGAGGAAGGTGTCGGCGGCATCGACCGTGATGAGTCGGACGCCGGTGGATTCGACGTAGTCCTTCTCGACCTGCTCGCGCTCGCCCTTGCGGAGGAGCCCATGGTCGACGAACACGGCAGTCAGCTGGTCGCCGATCGCCTTGTGCACGAGAGCCGTCGACACCGCGGAGTCGACGCCGCCGGAGAGGGCCGAGATGACGCGGGCGTCGCCGACCTGCTCGCGGATGCGCTCGATCTGCTCGGCGATCACATTGCCGCTGTTCCAGTCGGAGGCGAGACCGGCGCCCTTGTGCAGGAAGTTCTCCAGCACGCGCTGGCCGTGGTCCGAGTGCTTGACCTCGGGGTGCCACTGCACGCCGTAGAAGCCGCGCTCCTCGTTCGCGAACGCCGCGACCTTGGTGGCGTCGGTGGTCGCGAGGACCTCGAAGCCCTCGGGAGCCTTGGCGACCTGGTCGCCGTGGCTCATCCACACGTTCTGCTCCGCCGGCTGGCCGCCGAGCAGGGTTCCGCCGTCACCCGAGATGACGGCATCCGTCGCGCCGTATTCGCGCAGGCCCGTGTGGGCGACCTCGCCACCGAGGGTCTGCGCCATGTACTGGAAGCCGTAGCAGATGCCCAGCGTCGGGACGCCGAGGTCGAACACGGCCGGGTCGAGGCGCGGAGCGCCCTCCTCGTAGACGGACGAGGGCCCGCCGGAGAGGATGATCGCCACCGGGTTCTTCGCCGCGATCTCCTCGGCGGTGGCGGTGTGCGGCACGATCTCGCTGTACACACCCGCCTCACGCACACGGCGGGCGATCAGCTGCGCGTACTGCGCGCCGAAGTCGACGACGAGAGCAGGGCGCTGCTCGGTCTCGGAATGCTCGGTCAACGGACACCTTCCGGGGCATTGTTCGGGTGGGTCGCTGAGCTTGTCGAAGCGTCTGCGGCCTCCCTGGTGGCGAGATAGGTCTTCACGTCGCGGGCGACGATCGTCTCCATGATGAACGAGAGCAGCGGGATCACACCGCCGAGCGCGAGCAGGATGAAGCGCAGGAACGGCCAGCGCATCAGGCTCCACATGCGGAAGCACGCGAACAGGTAGACGACGTAGAACCAGCCGTGCGCCACGAGGATGAACAGCGACAGGTTGAATCCGTCGCCCGTGGATTCGAGGCCCTCCGGGCCCTCGACGACCGGAGCGAACCAGAGCGGTCCGCCCGAGCCCCCGGCGAAGAGTTCGAGGTGGATCGGCGTGTACTTCAGCACCATCTCGGCGACCAGCAGGAGCAGCATGACTCCGGTGATGATCGACGCGATCTGGTAGAACTTCAGCGCACCGCGGATCGCCGGAAAGCTGGCGACTTTCGGTTCGGGCATGAGTCCAGTCTAGACGGCGCGCGAACAGTCCGATTCAGGTGTCGGCACCGCCTCCGCGCGTGCACGACTTCGGAGATCGAAGGCGAATCCCCGGGCGTCCGGTCCGTTCCGGCGGCGTGTCGGGCCCCATCTCCGCGGTTGTGCACGGGATGCCGCTCAGGGCGCCGGCGGACGAGCGACCAGCAGCTCGCCGTCTCCGCTGACCTCGAGACGGCCCGCGGCTGCGGGGACGAGCACCGTCGCGCCGGCGGCGAGCTGCTGCCCGGCGAGATCGACCGTTCCGCTGACCACGACGACGATCGCGAAGCCCGGCTCGACGACGGCAGCGCCGTGGACCGGCATCCGCTCCAGGCGGAAGTACCCGTCGGCATCGCGGGGGAACACCGAGCCCGACGGCGGTGCCGCATGCACGAGCGCTCCCATCTCGGCGAGACTCCGCGCCGTCCTGGTCACGGCGGCGAGCGCGAGGTCGAAGCCGAGGCCCAGGTGCCCGTGCTGAGGGCCGTCGATCTCGAACGCCTCCCACTCGAGCAGGATCGACAGATCCTCGGGCTGCTGCAGCTCGACGAGGAGCACGCCGGCGCCGATCGCGTGCAGCTCTCCCGGCGGGACCCAGACGACGTCGCCCGGCTGCACTTCGACGGCGTGCAGAAGGCCGAGGAGCGTATCGACGTCCTGGCGCGCGACGAGATCTGCGAGGGCCTCGACCGCCACATCCTCGCGCAGCCCGACGTGGACCGTGCCGCCCTCGAGGATGTACCACGCCTCGGCCTTGCCATGCGCGCGGCCGAGGTGCGAGGCAGCGAAGTCGTCGTGCGGGTGGGCATGCACGGGCAGGCGCTGACCGGCGTCGAGGAGCTTGACCAGCAGGCGGGCGTCGGAACCCCAGCGCCGCGCGTGACGCTCGCCGAGCCACGCGACCGGATCCGCGTCGATCGCGTCGCGGAGCAGCCGCCCGTCCGGGAGGCTGGTCAGGCCGAGAGCCTCCTCGCCACGGATCGTCGTCGTGGACCCGACCCAGTCCTCCGGCTCACGGGGAGCCGCCGCCGCTTCCCCTCGGAACGCGGAGATCCGGGCGCCGCCGCGGTAGAAGCGTTCCGGCGGGCGATTCGAGGGGAGGATGATCGGTCTCACTGCTGTTCTCCGTTCCGGGCATGGGCGGCGAGGAACCCGCCGACGAAGGTGTCGCCGAGGCCGATGGTGGTGGGCGATGCGACATCAAGGGCGAACGCGGCGACGCCGACGGCATCCGGGGTGGTTTCTTCGATCGCACGGACGAGCGAGACTCCCCCGTCGTGCCGCTTCATGGCGGCCGTCGCGTCCGCGTCGGCGGCGGTGAACCCGTCTCCGAGACGATAGCGGGTCGCGGCCACCCGCACCGCGCTCTCCAACGCCGCACGATGCCGCGACGCGTCGGGTCCGACCGCGAGCGCCCAGTAGCGCGTGTGCACCACGAGGGCGGGCACGGGGATCAGCCGGTGGATCTCCCCCAGCGCCGCGGCGACCTGCGCCGGATCGAGCAGATCGACAGCCCGGCCGAGATACTCCTGCAGCTCGTCCTCGTTCATGCCGTACACGTGGATGTGCGGCAGCAGCCGCGCGCGCACCGTCTCGGCGAACGCGCGGGTGTAGAAGCCGGCGTCCTCGTAGTACACCAGAGCCCCCGCCGCCAGGCGCGCCATCGCGGTGAGGAGCTCGCTGAGTCTCCGCACCAGCAGGTCGTGGTCCTGCATCGTGTTGAACCCCGAGATGAGGAACGCGGAAGCCTCCGCGAGCGCCTCGGAGAGGCCTGCGGCGATCGCCATCGTCCGATTCGGCGGATCGTTGGCGAAGATGAGCCGATTGGCCCCGGATGAGACCACCTCGCCGTCGGTCAGGCGCACACGCGCCCCCGCCGGATACTGCACGATCAGGTGCGGATCCAGCGTGTCCCCGTCGGCGGACGACAGGATCGTGATCCTGTCGGGAAGAAGGCGACGCACGTTGTCGTCGATGCTCACCAGATGCTGCACGCTCGGGATGCCGAGACCGTCGAGCACGAGACCGGCGCGGACTCCCGTGCCGCCCAGGGTCACGTCGTAGACGAAATGCGCGGCGAAGCGCTCGACGACCTCGGAGGAGGCGACGAAGCGCTCCGCCCCGATCCCCTCTGCGGCGAAGGCGAGCACGGCGACCAGGAGAGAGCGCTCGTCGACGATCGGCCCCGTCGTGATGAGGTCGCCGACGCCCACCTCATGCTCGCCGGCGAGCCGTTCGAGCACCGCGGAGTCCCACCGCAGCTCGTAGTCGACCGTGCCGCCGAGCCCGAGCACCAGCTGCCTGCCCACATCGCCGATCATCCGTCGAGCGCCCTCCCCGTCGATTCGTGCGTCAGTACAGGCCGGCCTTGCCGTCGGCACCGAACAGCTTGATCTTCTCAGCCGCCGTGGCCTTCATGGCGGCGATCGGCTCGGGCTGGATCGCGTTCGGCTCACGCAGACGCTCGTCGGTGCCGAGGATCTCGCGCATGCGGTTGTGGTACGCGACCTTGATGTCGCTGGAGATGTTGATCTTGTTGACGCCGAGCTCGACGGCGCGGCGCAGCTCGGAGTCGGGGTTCGACGATCCGCCGTGCAGGACGAGCGGGATGCCGACGGCGGCCTTGATCTGCTCGAGCAGATCGTGACGCAGCTCGGGGTTCTTCTCGGCCGGGTAGAGCCCGTGCGAGGTGCCGATCGCGATGGCCAGGCTGTCGACCCCGGTCTCCTGCACGAAGCGCACCGCGTCGTCGGGGTTGGTGTAGATGATCTCCGCCGCACCCGACTCGCCGTAGCTGTCGTTCGCGCCGATCGTGCCGAGCTCGCCCTCGACCTGCACGCCGACGGCGTGCGCGGCCTCGACGACCTTGCGGGTCAGCGCGACGTTCTCCTCGAACGGCAGCAGCGAGGCGTCGATCATGACCGAGGTGAAGCCGGCCTGGAACGCCGTGATCATCTGCTCGTACGTGCCGCCGTGGTCCCAGTGGATCGCGACCGGGACGCTCGCCCGATGGGCACGCGAGCGCATCGCGGTGATCAGATCGGTCGTGATGTGCGAGACCTCGTCGGGGTGGATCGCGATGATGACCGGGGCGTTCAGTTCCTCGCTGATGTCGATGATGCCGGTGAACATCGCCCAGTCGCTGATGTTGAACGCCGGGATCGCGAAGTTGTTCGCATTGGCGACGTCGAGGATGGATTTGCCGGTGTAGAGCACGTGTTTCTCCTGTTTCGTGGTGGTCGTGGGTCCGGTCGGACGGAGGTCAGCTCTTCACGGAGCCGGCGGTCAGCCCGCTGATGAAGTAGCGCTGGAAGAAGAGGAAGAGCAGCAGCACGGGGATCGAGCCGAGCACGCTCATCGCCATGATCTGGTTCCACTCGTAGGAGTGCTGTCCCATGAGGAGCTGGATGCCGATGGGGACGGTGCGCATGTCGATCGTGCGCGTCAGGGTCAACGCGAACAGGTACTCGTTCCACGCGATCATGAAGGTGTAGATGCCGACCGAGACGATGCCGGGGACGGAGATCGGGACGAGGATCCGCCAGAGCGCCGTCATGGAGCCGGCGCCGTCCACGCGCACGGCTTCGTCGAGCTCGCGCGGCAGGGTGTTGAAGTAGCCGGTCATCATGATGATCGCGTACGGCAGGGTGAACACCATGTACGTGAGGATCAGGCCCGCATACGAGTTGTAGAGGCCCAGCGCCACCATGAGGCCGAAGTACGGGATGAGCAGCGTGATGGGCGGCACCGCCTGCACGCTCACGATCACCACGTTCAGGATGCGCTTGCCGCGGAAGTCGAACCGGCTGAACGCGTAGGCCGCTTGGATCGCGACGATCAGGGTGAGCACGGTCACCGCACCGGCCACGATGTAGCTGTTCAGGAAGAACCGCATGGTCTCGGGGTTCGTGAAGATCGCGATGTAGGCGTCGAACGAGAACGTGTCGGTGAGCAGCCGCGGGGGCAGCTCGAAGATCTGGGTGTTGGACTTGAACGAGCTGGACAGCATCCAGAGCACGGGTCCGGCGGCGAAGACCGCGCCGATGATCAGGCCGATGGACACACCCGCGGTGGCGACCCGGCGCTTGCCCTTGACGGTGAGAGCCATGGTCAGTCCCTCGCTTTCTGGTGACGGACGTAGAACACGGCGAGCACCATCGACATCAGCAGCACGAGGACGGCGGAGGTCGCGGCGAGCGAGAAGTCGTACTTGGCGAACGCCAGCTTGTAGGTGAAGGTGCTGAGCACCTCGGTCACGTCGATCGGACCGCCGCCCGTCGTCATCCAGATGAGGGCGAACTGCTGAGAGGTCCAGATCAGGTCGAGCAGCACGAGGCTGACGATGATCGGCCGCAGCTGCGGGATCGTGACGTTCCAGAACCGCTGGATGGCGCTCGCACCGTCGACGGTCGCCGCTTCGTTCAGCTCACCGGGGATGCCCTGGAGCCCGGCGAGCAGGCTCACCATGAAGAACGGGTACCCCGCCCAGATGTTGATGAACGTGATGGTGCCGAGCGCGAGCTGCGGCGAGGCGAGCCATTCGATGTCTGTGTTCAGCAGGAAGTTGATCACACCGTTCGGAGCGAGCAGCATGCGCCAGAGCACGGCGATCACCGCGACTGTGAAGAGCCACGGAAGGACGTAGAGGGCCCGGAAGATCGCGCGGGCCGCATGGTGGAGCAGCGTGCTGTTCAGCATCATCGCGAAGCCGAGCCCCAGGATGAGGTGGGCGATCACACTGCCGATCGTGAAGACGAGGGTGTTGCCGGTCGCCTTCCAGAATCCGGGATCGCCGAGGATCTCGACGAAGTTCGCGATGCCGACGAACTCGGGCGACTTGTTCAGGATGACGTTGTCCTGGAACGAGTAGCCGATCACCATGATGATCGGCACGATCATCAGCACGAGCAGCAGGATGATCGTGGGCGACAGGAAGGCGTAGGACTCCGTGGTCTTGCGCAGCTGACGTCGCCGGCGCGACAGCGGCACTCCCGTGACGATCACCTCGGTGTCGTCGGTCGTTCTCAGGCTCATGGGAACCGGTGCTCCTTGGTTGGTCGGGTGCCGCACCGCAGCGGCGATGCGGCACCCCGTTCATGCGGGAGGCGGGAGATCAGAACTCCGCTTTCCAGGCCTCCTGTGCCTTCTTGAGCGCATCGTCGATCGACTGCTGACCGTCGAACGCCGACTGCAGCTGCTCGCCGAGCTGACGCATGAGCTCTTCCGCGACGGGAAGACCCGTGAACTCGTTCGCCGGGTAACCCGCCTGGTAGATCTCGAACGCCTTCTTGAACAGCTCGTCGTCCTCGACGAAGGCCGGGACCGATTCCGAGTTGCCCGGGAACGCGTTGGCCATGGTCGAGAGCTCCGAGTTGGTCTCCTCGCTCATCAGGAAGGAGACGAGCTTGAAGGCGGCGTCCTTGTGCTCCGAGTTCTCGGCGACGCCGATGCCCCAGGATGCGTACGGGATGCCTCGTTCTCCGTCGTAGCCGTCCTCCGCGGGGAGCGCGGAGATGGAGAACTTCAGGTCGGGGTTCGTCTCTCGGATCAGGTTGATGTGCGCGAGCGAGTCGATCATCATGCCGGCACGGCCGTTGGTGAACTCCTCGACCTTGTCCTGCTCCTTCATCGTGAACGATCCGGAAGCGATGACGCCGTCGTCCCACAGGCCGCCGATGTACTCGACAGCCGAGGTGACGTCGCCGTTGGTCAGGTCGGGCTGCCCGTCCTTCAGCATCGAGCCGCCCGACGCCCAGACCCACGACATCACGTCGTTCTGCACGCCGTTCGGTGTCTCGAGCGACAGCGGGAGCACCCAGCCGGAGACGTCTCCGCCGAGGGCTGTGACCTTGGCTGCGGCATCCGCGAACTCCGTGCGGTTCGTCGGCGGCGCGGTGACGCCGGCCTGCGCCAGCAGGTCGTCGTTCGTGAACATCGGATAGACGAAGTTCACGACCGGGATCATGTAGGTGCTGCCGTCGACCTGGATCTGGCTGGCGAGCTGACTGTCGTCGTAGTCGTTCTCCTTCATCAGCGCGGTGAGATCAGCGATCACACCCTGCGAGGCGAAGTCGTTCACCCAGGCGCCGTCGAGTCCGACGACGTCGGGCATGGTGCCGGATGCCGCTCCGGCGAAGAGCTGCTCCTTGGTCGACGCGTACGGACCGCTGACCAGTTCGACCGTGATGCCCGGGTTCGCCTCCTCGAACTTGTCGATGAGCGCGCGGAACTCGCCGTCAGGCAGCTCCGGCTCCCACCACTGAGCGAACTCGATCGTGACATCCTCGCCGTCGCCGCCCCCGTCGCCTGAGGTGCTGGGCGTGCAGCCCGCCACCGCCAGAAGGGCAACCGTCGCGGTCGCGGCGCCGACGATCATTCGGGTTCGTCCGCGCCCTCGTCCCACTGTGCTCATCACTTCTCCTCTTCGAGATCGTGCCGCATGACGCGCTTCAATGCTTCTTCATGCGGTTTTGAGCCATGTTATGCCGACATCTGCGTGATCGTCAAGGGCAACTTTGTCGCATTTCCTCCTGCCTCTCCCAGAATCACAGGGATTTCCTGCACCGATCGCCGGTGTCGCTGATGTGCGTCTTTTTGCATGACTATGCGGTGTTGGTCTCTCGAATGTGCTAAAGATGAGGTCATGGATGCTTCCGGAACGGCGCGACGCCGCCTGCCTGCGGGCAGAAAAGCCGACCTCGCCAGCTACGTCGAGCAGACCGGGCAGGTGACGGTCAGCGATCTCGCCGAGCACTTCGGCGTCTCGATCGACACGATCCGCCGCGACCTCGACCAGCTCGACCGCGAGGGCGTGCTCGTCCGCACCCACGGCGGGGCGGTCAGCTCCGCGAGCGGCCCCCTCAAGGACCGCGCGCTCGACGTGCGCATGCGCGTGCAGACCGAGGAGAAGGAGCGGATCGCGCGCGTGGCGGCCGGGCTCGTCGAGGACGGCTCGGTCATCATGCTGAACGCCGGCACGACGACCCTCGCGGTCGCACGAGCGCTGCGGAATCATCACGACCTCACGATCGCCACGAACAACCTCCGCATCCCGGGCGAGCTCTCGCCGTCGGCCTTCCGCGACCTGTACGTGTTCGGCGGAGCCGTACGCTCGATCACCCAGGCGACCACCGGACCGGTGACGTTCACCATGACCCCCGGCGGACCGGAGGTCGACATCCGCTGCGACCTGGCACTCATCGCGGTCGGCGCGATCGACGAGGCCGGATACTCGACCTCGAACCTCGGCGATGCGGCCATGATGTCCGAGATGATCCAGCGCGCGGAGCGGACCGCGATCCTCGCCGACTCCACGAAGCTGGGTCGCCGCTTCTTCGCGCAGATCGCGCTGCTCGACCGCGCCGACTACCTGATCACCGACGCGCCGCCGCCGGCGCGCATCGCCGCCGCCCTCGCGCAGGCCGACGTGCAGGTGCTCACTCCCTGAGTCGACGACGCCCGGGCAGACGCGGATCGGTCAGGATTCGAGAAGCGCCGCCCGCTGCTGCTCCGTAGCGTCGATGACATGAACACGATCATCGATTCCGTCACCCTCGACGTCGCCGACCTCGAGGCCGCACAGTCCTTCTACGCAGACACGTTCGACCTCGGCGATCGTCTGCGATTCCGCACCTCGGATGCCGAGACATCCGGGTTCCGCGGATACACCCTCTCGCTGGTGGTCTCGCAGCCGGGGAACGTGCACGCCCTCGTCGACGCCGCCGTCGCCGCGGGAGCCAGCGTGGTCAAGCCCGTCACGAAGTCGCTCTGGGGCGTGGGCGGCACCGTGCAGGCGCCGGACGGGGCGATGTGGAAGATCGCCACCTCGTCGAAGAAGGACACCGCTCCCCCGAGCCGCTCCATCGACGAGATCATCCTGCTCCTCGGCGCCGAGGACGTCGTCGCCTCGCGGACGTTCTACACGGAGCGCGGCATCCCCGTCGCGAAGAGCTATGGCCGCAGCTACGTGCAGTTCGACACCGGGACGAGCCCGATCGGACTCGGGCTCTACCGCCACGCCTCGCTCGCGAAGGATGCGGGCGTGCCCGCTGCCGGCTCCGGATCGCACCGGCTCACCGTCAACGGCGCACTCGGGACAGCGGTCGATCCCGACGGCTTCGCCTGGGCCCCGGTGGAGGTGTACTCCTGAACGACGGAGGCCGTCGGGATCTCTCCCGACGGCCTCCGCTCTGTCATCCTGCGTGCAGGATCACCACCACCCGGTGAGCAGATCCCACAGCCAGTCGAGGATGTCCCCGATGACGCCGCCGATGCCGCCGGCGCGGTTGACCGTGACCGTGGCCGTCGCCTCGTCACCGTCCGCCTGCGCCACCGCCACCGTGTACTTGCCTGGTTGCGTCTTCTTCGGAACCGTCACCGAGGTGCTGAACGAGCCGTCGTCGCCGACCTGGATCGTGCCGACCTCGATGGCCTGCCCCTTCTTCGGGCGCAGCTCCACCGTCACGGTCTCACCGGGCTGGTAGCCCTCGCCGGTGATGGTGAGCTTCTTGCCCGCCGTCACCTTCGAGGAGCCGAGCGCGATCGTGCCGGCGAACTCCTCCTCGCCCGCGATCGTGAACGGCACCTGCACGGTGGTCCCGGTGCCCGCGACCGCGACGGTGAGCTGCTGCTCCCCGAAGACGCCCGACGGCACCGTGAACGTCAGGCTCGCACGCCCGACCTCGTCCGTGGTGTCGACGATGGCGGGATCGATCGCTCCGGCCGCGAGCTGCGTGCCGCCCAGCGAGAGCGACACCTCGCCCGGAGCCGGCTCCCCCGCGCTGAACGCGAGCGAGGAGAGCGAGACCGTCACCTGGTCACCGGCGCTGTAGCCGTCGGCATCCGCCGGGCTGATCGCGACGCCGACCGCGCGCTGGGCGTAGTCGGGGCTCGCGGTCTTGTTCGCGTCGAACCAGTCGACCATGGACTGCAGGTCGATCTTGCCGGTGTCGCGCTTGCCCGTGCCCTGCTTGAAGGTGGAGAAGTTGTCTCCACCGGCGGCGAGGAACGAGTTCGCGGCGACCGTGTAGTCGGCCGCCGGATCGATCGGCGTGCCGTCGAGCGTGATCGACGTGATCCGCGAGCCCTGCGCCCCTGCGGGGTCGTAGGTGTACACGAGCCCTTCGGAGACGCCGAGCTTCAGGAACGGCCGCGCCGAGCCCGCCGGCTGCCACTGCTCCTCCAGCACGCCCTTCAGCTGAGCACCCGTGAGGGTCAGCGTCACCAGCGTGTTCGCGAACGGCTGGACCGTCGCCGCCTCACGGTAGGTGACGTTGCCGTCGGGATCGGATGCTCCGGTCGAGGCGTACGCGAGGTTCGCCCGGATTCCGCCCGGGTTCATCAGCGCGATGTCGGCATCGGTGGACCACTTCTGCACGTCGGCGACGAAGTTGCCGATGGTGGACTCGCCACCGCGGTTCTCCGAGCCGCTGGTCTGACGCGCGCGGTTGAGGTCGGCGGTGATGTCTCCGACCTTGATCGCCCCCAGCACGTCGGCCTCGGCCTTCGCCTTGGCCACGATGTCGGCGACCTCGGGGACGGCCGGGTACAGCGGCGCACCCGCAGCCGTGAGGGGCTTGATCTCGTTGGTGATCGAGATCAGCTCCTTCGTCTTCGCGTCCACCTGGATGTTCATCAGACCGAGGTTCTCGCCGTACTGCCCCGCCGAGACGACCGGGCGGCCGTCGATGACGTGGTTGTACGCGAGGTGCGTGTGCGCCGAGACGATCGCGTTCACGTCGTCATCGACGCCGTAGACGATCTCGCCCAGCGGCGATTCCGGGGTGATGGCCCCGACATCGACGCTCTCCGCGCCCTCGTGGACGAGGAGGATGACGACATCCGCCTCGCCGTTGGACTCATCGCCGTCGCGCAGGTCGTCGGCCACCGCGTTGACCGAGTCGACGATGCTGCGCACCTCGAGGTCGGCGATGCCTTCCGGCGACACGAGCGAGTCGAGGTCCTCGGTGACGGCGCCGACGAACCCGACCTTGACGCCGTCGAGCTCCTTGACCCATGCCGGGGCGAGCGCAGGCTCACCCGTCTCCGTCATGAACACGTTCGACGAGATGTACTCCCAGTCCGCGCGGTCCTGCACGCGATCGCGCAGGTCCTCCCAGCCCTGGTCGAACTCGTGGTTGCCCGCGGCGCTGACGTCGAGGCCGGCGGCGTTGAGCGCGTCGATCGTCGGGTTGTCGTCATTGATGAACGAGGTGAACGTCGACGCGCCGATCAGATCGCCGGCTCCGGCGAAGATCGTGTTCGGGTTCGCGTCGCGGAACTGCTTGACCGCACCCGCGAGGACGGCCGCGCCTGCGGCGGCGCCGTCGGCCTCGATCCGACCGTGGAAGTCGTTGACCGTGACGACGTCGATGCTCACCGGCGGGATCTCCGAGGAGACGCCGACGATGATCGGGTCGTGGTCGCTGGAACGGTAGGGCGTGCCCGACTCGGTGGCGCCGAACGCGTAGCCGCGGTCGCTCCACTCCGGCGAGTTGATGCCCCAGACGCCGGCGCCCGTGATCGACGCGGCGAGCGACGGCGACGCGATGACGTGGTCGAGCGAGCCGAGCTCGCCGTCGAACGTGTACGTGTACTGACCGGCGGCCCTGTCGGCGACCAGGTCGCTCCAGCCGTTCGCGGTGAAGACGTCGATCGGGTCTTCCTTGCCGTAGGCGTTGAAGTCGCCGATCAGCAGCATGTCGCCGCTGCCCGATGCCTCTTCGAGGTCGGTCGTGAACTCCAGGAGCGACTGCGCCTGCGCGACGCGGTCGGCGTTGAAGAAGCCCTGGCCGTCGGCGGGCTCTGCACCCGCACCCTGGGGCGGCGACTTCGACTTGAAGTGGTTCGCGACCACGGTGACGACCCGGCCGTCGATGTCGAACGCCTGGGCGATCGGCTCACGCGCGTTGCCCCAGACGGTCTCGTCGGTGACGGTCGCGCTGTCGCCGACGGTGGTGACGGCATCCTTCTTGTAGATGATCGCGTTGGTGATGTAGTCCGTCGTCGCCGCATCGTTCAGCGCGTCAGGGGTGGGCACGTAGTCCCACACGTCGCTCCCGGCGTCCTCGTTGAGACCTGCCACCAGGTCCTCGAGGGCCGAGTCGATCGGCTCGCCGAGCTTGACGGAGTTCTCGATCTCCATGAGCGAGACGATCTCGGCATCCAGGCCGTTGATCGCCGCGACGATCTTCGACTTCTGGATGGCGAACTGGGCCGCATTCGCGGCACCACGGGCATCGGGGTTCTCGGACGTCAGCGTCGTGAAGTAGTTGTAGACGTTGAACGAGGCCACCTGCACATCGCCGCCGACCTCGGGAGCCGACTCGGTGCGCGGGTTCGTCGCCGCGAAGCCGACCTTGAGGTCTGCCGGAGAGGCATCGTCGATCGGGATGACGGGCTGCAGACGCCAGTCGTCGAAGCCCCACTGCAGCACGTAGCCGTTGTCGCCGAAGTCGACGGTGTCGCCGTTGCGGACCACCGCGTCCTTCGTGAAGTACGGCTGGGCGCCGGGGTGGCCGTTGTTCGTCACCTGGATGGACCAGCCGTCGTCGAGCAGCAGGCGGTTGGCCCGGTTTGCCGCGGCGATGGCCGCCGCCGCGTCACCGGGGCGCGTGGTCTCGGTGCTCTTGACGTTGAGGTCCGCGCCGGCGTTGAGCCAGAGCGTGCCGAAGTTGAAGAGCTGGTGGCTCGAGGCCAGACGGTAGGTTCCCTCCGGAGCCACGTACATGTTCTCGTACTGCTCGCGGTCGGCGCCGCGCACGGTGTCGGGAAGCGGAGTGACCGCGGGGACTCCGGCACCTGCCGCGAGCACCTCGATGTCGGTCACCGCGCCGGGGTTCAGCTGCGTCTGGCCGAAGTACTCGCCGACCGCGCCGGTCACGGAGACGAGGTCGCCGATCGCGAGGGTCGGGGCCAGCGCGTTCAGGAAGACGAAGATGCCGTCGGACGCTCCGGGCGTGGCGTCGGTCGCGCCGCCGGAGCCCTGGGTCTGGATGACGATCCCCTTGTAGCCGCCGGTGCGGTAGTCGGCGGTGACGACGCCCTCGACCGTGACGGTCTGGCCGCTCAGCGGTGAGACGTCGGCCGTGCCCTGCACGTCGGCGATCGCGACCGTGGTCGGATCGGGATCGGGATCGGGATCGGGGTCGGGATCGGGGTCGGTGCCGCCGGTGCCCTGCGGGGTGATGGTGGCCGAGAGCGTGAAGTCGACGCTGTTGTCGTCGGTGTCGGCGCCGCCTGTGCGGTTCAGCGACTTGACGTCGGTGTTCCCCGCCGGCGCCGTGGCCGCCGCGGTCTCGAAGGTGTTGGAGGTGCCGTAGCCGAGCAGATCGACCACGCCGTCGACGCCCGCGACCGAGCCGGGGGTGAGGGTGACGGCGGCCGTGCCCTCGACGAGCGCGAGCGTGCCGGTGGTGCCGCTCGGGGTCAGGGTGCTGACCGCGTCGGGAGCCGGGAGGTCGGCGCCGTTGGCCCCGTTGCTGTTGCCCTGCACCAGGTAGTAGCCGCCGGCCGGGATGACGCCGGTGAGCGGCGCGACGCCGTTCGAGGGCCCGGTGCCCGTCGCGGAGCGGTACTGCAGCGACATGCCGTCGAGGGTGACCGGCTCGGAGGTCGGGTTGTAGAGCTCGACGAACTTGTTCTTGAAGGCGGCCCCTGCGCTGCCACCGGAGAGGTACGCCTCGTTGATCACCACCCCCGTCCCTGCCGGATCGGCGAAGGCGGGCACGGCGGTCAGCGAGCCGAAGCCCAGCGCTGCCACACAGGTCACGGCGAGAGCGCCGACGCGCCCCCGGTTTGTACGGTGAGCGACGGGAGCCATGCGGTTCCCGTCCTCTGGAGCGGACATCATCGGTGCGGTCTCCTCGGTCGGTGGTGCGACATCTCTCATGAATCTGTCACGGCGCGCACCGGGGTCTCCCAGCCCGCACACATGTTGCGAGCATACGGAGCGCTCCGGACATCCTCAATGGAGTTCTCCGATTCGTCACCGACCGCTCACCGGATGGCCGCGGCGACCCCCGACGAAGGTCCATATCCCGGCATTCCGGCGCACATGTGCGCACGGATCTCCGCGCAGATGCGCGATGTGATCAGGCTGTTTCCGCGCTCCGCGCCTCGTCGAACTCCTCGACCTCGCGCTCCCAGGCGTCTTTCGCCAGGCGGTACCAGAGGTAGAACGCGAAGCCCGCGAAGATCGCCCACTCGACCGCGTAGAAGATGTTCAGCCAGTTGATCGGCGATTGCTCTTCCGGCGCGGGAGAGGAGATGTCGATGAGCCCGGCCGTCGCCGTGGTCGAGGCGAGATACGGGCGGTACACGTCGAGATCCGCGGTGTCGCTCCACCGGCTGAGAAGCGCTGCCGTCGACATCCGATCCATCCGCTCCGGGTCGGTGCGCGGCGGGACCGCCGGGCCCTCGTCGGAGATGATCCTGCCGCTGATCGCGACCTCGGAGCCGTCGTCCTCGGCGGCGAGGCGCTCGACGGCCGCATCCGCCGCTTCGCGGTCGGGCGCCCAGCCGATCGCGACCGCGATCGACGTGCGGTCGGCGACTCGCAGCTGGCCGGTGACCCAATATCCCTCGACGTCGTCGTTGAACCGGCTCGACACGACGAGGAAGTCGCCCTCGACCCACGTCCCCGATGTCTCGACGCGCTGGCCGACGAGAGGCTCGGGAAGGTACTGCCCCGGTTCCACGACATCGGTGAGCGGCCGCACCTGCTCGGTCGCCCCCGCCGGGGGCGGATCCGTCTCGATCGCGCGCTCGAGCTGCCACTGCCCGAGCCACGCGAACACCCCGGCGACGAAGAGGCACAGCAGGAGCATCCCGATCCAGCGTCCCCGGAGCATGACCTCACGAAGGGTCGGCGGGAACGGCGCAGGAGTGGTCACGGTGACGCGCGGAGCCTCAGGCCTCGTACGGGGCGAGCACGACCTCGACCCGCTGGAACTCCTTGAGGTCGGAGTATCCGGTGGTCGCCATGGACTTGCGCAGGGCGCCGATGAGGTTCGCGGTGCCGTCGGCGACGGGCGCGGGACCGTAGAGGATCTCCTCGAGCGTGCCGATGCCGCCGACCTCGACGCGGCGTCCGCGCGGCAGCTTCGAGTGATGGGCCTCCGGGCCCCAGTGGAACCCGCGGCCGGGAGCGTCGGTGGCGCGGGCGAGCGCGACGCCGAGCATGACGGCATCCGCTCCCATGGCCAGCGCCTTGACGATGTCGCCGGAGGTGCCGACGCCCCCGTCAGCGATGACGTGCACGTAGCGGCCGCCGGACTCGTCGAGGTAGTCGCGTCGCGCGGCGGCGACGTCGGACACCGCGGTGGCCATCGGCGCGTGGATGCCGAGCGTCGCACGGGTCGTGGAGGCCGCTCCCCCGCCGAAGCCGACGAGCACGCCCGCGGCGCCCGTGCGCATGAGGTGCAGGGCCGCGGTGTAGGTGGCGGCGCCGCCGACGATCACCGGGACGTCGAGGTCGTAGATGAACTTCTTGAGGTTCAGGGGCTCGTCGACACTGGACACGTGCTCGGCCGAGACGGTGGTGCCGCGGATGACGAACAGGTCGACGCCGGCCGCGGCCACGGTGTCGTAGTGCTCCTGCGTGCGCTGCGGCGTGAGGGAGCCGGCGACCGTGACGCCCGCCTCGCGGATCTCGGCGAGCCGGCGCGTGATGAGCTCGGGCTTGATCGGCTCGGAGTAGAGCTGCTGCATGCGGACGGTCGCCTCGCCGTCGTCGAGCCCGGCGATCTCCGTGAGCAGCGGCTGCGGGTCTTCGTAGCGCGTCCACAGTCCCTCGAGGTCGAGCACGCCGAGGCCGCCGAGCTGCCCGAGCATGATCGCCGTCTGCGGGCTGACGACCGAGTCCATCGGCGCTCCGAGCACCGGGATGTCGAAGCCGAACGCGTCGATCGTCCACGCGGTCGAGACATCCTCGGGGTTGCGCGTGCGGCGCGAGGGCACCACCGCGATGTCATCGAACGTGTACGCGCGGCGTGCGCGCTTTCCTCGGCCGAGCTCGATCTCCATGGTCACCCGTCCAGCCTACCCGGCGCCCGGACGAGCCTGCGGCTGGGAGACTGGAACCGACCACAGGAGGAGCGCATGACCAGGGATCCGGCGGACGTCGTCGTCGTGGGCGGCGGGGTCATGGGATTGGCGACGGCGTGGGAGCTGACGCGGCGCGGCATCCGTCCGCTCGTTCTCGAGCGCTTCGCCCGCGGGCACCGCGCGGGGGCCTCGCACGGCGCGACGCGCAACTTCAACAACGCGTACGACGAGGAGCACTATCTCGACCTGCTCGTGCGGTCCCGCGAGGGGTGGGACGCGCTCGGTCGTGTCGGCGGCGAACCGCTGCTGCGCCTGCACGGGCTGGTCACGCACGGCGACGTCGACATCGCATCGGTGCGCGCGCGCCTGGTCGAGCGGGGAATCGCAGCGGAGGTCCTGACCGCCGCGGATGCCTCCGTCCGCTGGCCGGGCATGCGATTCGACGACGACGTGCTCTGGTCGGCGGATGCCGGCGTCGTGCGGGCGGCTGACGCGCTGGTCGAGCTCGAACGTCGCGTCGTCGCCGGCGGAGGCGAGGTCCGCTGGAGCACGCCGGTCGCCCACATCGGCGAGGACTCAGCCGGCATCATCCTCGATCTCGCCGACGGCGGCCGACTGCGGGCCGACACCCTCGTCGTCACGGCCGGCGCGTGGACCGCGAAGCTCCTCGGCCGACTCGGACTCCCCCGGCTCACCGTCACCGAGGAGACGCCCGCGCACTTCGCCCCGCGGACGGACGCCGCCTGGCCCTCGATCAACCACTATGTGGATCCTGAGGCATACCCCGGCACCGTCTACGGGATGCCGACCCCGGGCGAGGGCGTGAAGGTCGGATTCCACCGGGTCGGCGACGAGGCCGATCCCGACTCCCGCCCGCACCGCCCGACGCATCAGGTCGCGCTGGCGGAGTACGTGCGCGAATGGATGCCGGGCCTCGACCCGGCATCCGGCGTTCCCATCAGCTGCACCTACACCTCGACCGACGACGGCACGTTCGTGCTCGACCGCCGCGGCCGGATCGTCGTCGGCGCCGGGTTCTCGGGACACGGCTTCAAGTTCGCGACCGGGATCGGCGCGGTGCTCGCCGACCTCGCCCTCGACTCGAAGGCACGCGCCGCTGAGCCGTTCCGACTGCCGGCCGCCCGTGGTGACGGTCAGCGGGAGCGCACGACCCGCCTCTCGTCCCAGACCGGCGCATCGGACTCGTAGACCTCGCCGTCCGAGCCGAACACCAGGAATCGGTCGAACGACCGGGCGAACCAGCGGTCGTGCGTGACCGCGAGCACCGTCCCCTCGAAACGCGCGAGCGCGTCTTCCAGCGCCTCAGCCGATTCCAGGTCGAGGTTGTCCGTCGGTTCGTCGAGTAGCAGCAGCGTCGCACCGGACAGCTCCAGCAGCAGCACCTGGAGCCGCGCCTGCTGCCCACCGGACAGCGAGTCGAACGTCTGCTGCGCCTGCCGGACGAGCCCGTACCGATCCAGCGCTGAGCTGGCGGCATCCCTCGGCATCCCGGCGCGGCGGTCGTCTCCGCGGTGCAGGATCTCCAGCAGCGTGCGCCCGACGAACTCGGGGTGCGCGTGCGTCTGCGCGAAGAGCCCCGGCACGACCCTGGCGCCGAGCGTCGCCGTGCCCGTGTGCGGCACCTCGCTCAGCTGCTCTCCGGTGGACGTGACGTGACCGAGGGTGGCATCCGGATCGCTGCCACCCCTGGCCAGAAGCCGCAGGAAGTGCGACTTCCCCGACCCGTTCGAGCCGAGCACCGCGACGCGATCGCCGTACCAGACCTCGGCGTCGAAGGGCTTCATCAGACCGGTGAGCTCGAGGCCTGCGGCGACCACGGCCCGCTTGCCCGTGCGCGACCCCCGCAGACGCATGTCGAAGTCCTGCGCGGGGGGCCGCTCCTCGGGCGGACCGGCCTCCTCGAACTTGCGGAGCCGCGTCTGAGCGGCCTGATACCGCGACGCGAAGCCGTCGTTCGCCGAGGCCTTCACCTTGAGGTTCGCGACCAGGGTGCGCAGCTTCTCGTGCTGCTCGTCCCAGCGTCGCCGGAGCTCGTCGAGCCGGTCCATCCGATCGGTGCGCGCCTGCTGATAGGTCGCGAAGCCGCCGCCGTGCACCCACGCGGTGGAACCTGCGCCGCCCGGTTCGAGAGTGATCAGGCGGTCCGCGGCACGAGCGAGGAGTTCGCGATCGTGCGATACGAGGAGCACCGTCTTGGGCGTCTGCCGCAGCTGATCCTCGAGCCAGCGCTTCGTCGGCACATCGAGGTAGTTGTCCGGCTCGTCGAGCAGCAGCACCTCGTCGGGACCGCGCAGCAGCGCCTCCAGCGCCAGTCGCTTCTGCTCGCCGCCGGAGAGCGTCGTGAGCTCGCGGAAGCGCGCACGCTCGAACGGCACGCCGAGCGCCGCCACCGTGCACTGATCCCACACGGTCTCGTGCTCGTAGCCACCGGCATCCGCGTACTCCGCGATCGCCGACGCGTACGCCATCTGGGTGTCGTGCTCGTCGCGTTCGATCAGTGCGTTCTCCGCCGCCGCGAGCCCCTGTGCCGCCCCGCGGATCCGCTGCGGAGCGACGCTCACAAGCAGTTCGTGCACGGTCTGACCCTGGCGTCCGTGCCCGACGAACTGGTCCATGACGCCGAGGCCGCCGTCGATCGTGACGACGCCGTCATCGGCCGGCTGATCTCCGCGGATGATGCGCAGCAACGTCGTCTTGCCGGCGCCGTTCGGTCCGATCAACGCGCTGGTGGACCCCGCGCCGACCCTGAATGTCGCCTCGTCGAGAAGCGGTCTGCCGTCGGGGAGAGTCAGAGACACTCCGGAGACATCGATGTAGCCCACTGTCCGTGGCCGTCCTTCCGCCCGCGAACAGCGAGCCGACCAGGCTATCAGCCCGCGATGGAACGGAGTGACCGGTGTCAGGGACGGAGCTGGGTGATCCGGCCCGACTCTCCCCATGCACGGTCCGCCGTGACCACCGTCACATCGAGACGTCGGGCGAGCGCGAGGCAGAGCCGATCCCCGAGCGACAACCCGCTGCCGCGCTTCCACATCGCTGCGGCGACCTCGGCGTCCGCGTGCTGCACGGGCTCGATCACCAGCTCATAGCTGCGCAGCAGTCCGGAGGCGACGCCCCAGTCGGCTCCCGACGCTCGGACCCTCTGGGCCACCTCCGCCCAGTTCGCCGCCCCGATGACCGCACCGTCCAGAAGCTCCTCGACGGCATCAGCGCCCGGCTCGGCCTGCAGGAATGCCAGGACGACTGACGCGTCGAGAACGGTCACGCGACCTCGTCCTCCGCAGCCGCTGCGGACCGACGATCGGCGAGAAGCGCCGCGACGAGGTCCTTCCCGGCGAGCTGCGACCGCACCAGGGACTTGGCCTGCTCCCGGGTGACCAGGATCACTCCGCCGTCCGTCTCGATCATCAGCAGCCGCGCACCCTGTTCCCAGTGCTGCCGCGCACGGAGCTCGGCGGGGACGACCAGGCGGCCCCGGTCGCCCATCGGAGCGACAAAGGTGGTATCCATGAGATCAGAGTACCACCGGGTTCTTGCCGATGGGTTTCCCTCAGGCGAGCGCGCTCGCCGTGGGAACCGTGTTCGCGAAGAGGTCGAGGACCGGGCAGTGCGCGTCGACGACCTGGCGGAGGTTCTCATACTGCTCGGGGCTGTCGGGGCCCGAGATGTCGACCTTCACCCGGATGTCGTGGAACCCGGCACGGCCCGACTCGTCGATGCCGAAGAGCTTCCGCACGTCGAGATCCCCCTCGGCCGTGATCTCGATCTCGTCGATCGTGAGACCGAGCGCCTGGGCGTAGAGCCGGTACACGACCACCTGGCACGACACCAGCGCGCCCAGCGCGTACTCGACGGGGCTCGCGGCCACGTCGTCTCCGGCGAGCGCGCTCGGCTCGTCCACGAGGAACCGGTGCTTGCCGGCGCGGATCTCGGTGGCGACCGACCCGATTCCTCTGCCGCTCACCCGGTAGGTCAGCTGTGCGCTGCTCGCATCGGCGGCGATGCGCTCGTTCCACGCCGTTCCCGCATCGGTCAGGCGCTGTGCGCGCTCGGCCGGCGTGACATCGGAGACGGCGGTGATCTGGTCCTGGAGAAGAGTCATGCCGCGACCGTAGCCGGGGCGTCGGCGCACCCGCACCCCCGACGTCACAGGGGTTCACGGCCCGTCATCGACCGTCACGAAGGACGGGGGGCGACGGACTCAGTCGGCGCGGCTCAGGGTCCGCAGCGTCTCGGTCTTGGCCGCCGAGGGCAGCACGAAACGGAACTCCGTGCCGATGCCCTCTTCGCTGCGCACATCCATCGTGCCGCCGTGGGCGAGGACGATGGCGCGCGTGATCGTGAGACCGAGTCCGACGCCGGGCACGGCGTTGCTCGTCGCGGTCGACGCCCGGAAGAACCGGGTGAACAGCATCCCCTGTTCGTCCTTCGGGATACCGATGCCGGTGTCGCTCACCGACAGCTCCACTCCGCCGTCGACGGGCCGCACGCGGGCGACGACACGACCACCGCGGGGCGTGAACTTGATCGCGTTGGAGAGCAGGTTGTCGAGCGCCTGTCCGATCCGGCCGGCATCGATGAGGATGCGGACGGGCTCGGGAGCGAGCTCCGCGGTGATCTCGATGCCCTCGCGCTGCGCGTGCGGCCCCGCCGACGCCACGGCGGAGCGCACGAGCTCGCCCACGTCGACCTCCGCGCGGTCCAGCGGGAACCGCCCCGACTCGACCTGCGCCGTGAAGAGCAGATCTCCCACGAGGTTCAGCAGCCGCTGGGCATTGCGCTCGATGATGGCGACGAACTCCTGCTGCTCCTCGCTGAGCGGCTGTCCTGGATCGCTCTGGAGCAGATCGAGGAAGCCGATGATCGCGCTCAGTGGCGTCCGCAGCTCGTGCGAGATCATCCCGACGAACTCGTCCTTCATCCGCGCGACCTCGACGGCCTTGCTCTCGTCGGTCACCACGAGCAGATACCCCTGCTGCGTGCCGGAGGCGTCGCGGTGGGGGTTCACGGTCACCCGCGCGGGAACCGAGGTCCCCGCCGACGTCACGATGTCGACGTCGTCCTCGACGTTCTGGTCGTCGTCCGCGCCGGCGAACAGCGCCCTCAGCCCCGGTGGCAGGTCGGAGTCGGCATCCACACGCTGTTCCTTCGTGCAGTCGCTCGCGAGCGCGGTCAACGACGCCTCCGCGAAGAAGCGATCGACGCGCACGTCGTCCATCGCCTCGCTGAACGCGACGCCGAACAGCCGCTCCGCCCCCGGATTCCAGGCGGTGATCGTGCCGTTCCGGTCGGTCGCGATCACGGCCTGCGCCGTGATCGACGACCACAGCCCCTCGTACGACTCCACCAGCGAGCGGTACTGATGCTCCTTCTCCCGCAGCTGCACGATCATCTTGACGTTGTCGGCGAGCGCCGCCGTGCGTTCGCCGACCAGCTCCTCCGCCTGCTCGGCGCGCACGCGCTGCTGACGGGAGAGCTCGTTGATCACCGCGGCGACGGCGGCGAACACCAGTGGCCCGATGACTCCGCGCAGCCAGTCGACCGCGCTGTGCGGCGGATCGGCGAAGTACGGCATGAGCAGGGCGATCGAGGTCAGTCCGCCGACGACGAAGACGTAGCGGATGCCGGGCGCCGCGGCGATCCAGATGACGGGCAGCAGCACGAGCGAGGAGAAGAGCGAGCTCGCCCCACCGGTGCCGGTGCGGAACAGACCGAGTCCGACGATGTCGATCAACGGGACGAGCAGGACGACCCACCCGTCGTACACCCGGCGAGCGCTCAGCACGGCCGAATGAGCGGTCGCGGCCAGCACCAGTCCGACACCGCACACCACCGCGACGAGGTGCGTGACGGGCAGATCCGGGATCCACCAGGTCAACAGCACGGCGGCGACCGTCGCGATGAGCGTGGGGGCCTGCTTCACGAGCGGGCTGGGGTTGTCGAAGACCTGGTACCACCGGTTCTCGGCGCGGTCCAGCGGGGTCGCCCTCATCGTGTCACCCGCTCGACGATGCCGCGCAGATCCGCACCGGTGATCGGCTTGGGCAGCGCCGCATCCGCCGGCGGATAGTCCGCGGCGTCGAGGACCGAGCTGATCACGAGGAAGCACTCCGGGAAGCGCTCCTGGACGCGTCGCGCGCACTCCTGACCGGAGATCCCCGGAAGCAGCAGGTCGATCACCGCCAGGACGGGATCGATCTCGTCGAACGCGGCGATCGCGGATTCGGCGTCGTAGGCGACGAAGGCGTCGAACCCCTCGCGGTCGAGGTAGCGACGCAGAAGGGCAGCCTGATCGACGGTGTCCTCGACGACGAGGGCCAGCGGCCTCCCGCTCATCGGAGGAGCAGCTCTCGCACGATGACGATCACGGCGACGACGGCCAGTGAGAGGAGCGCCTGTGGGACGAGTCGGCGCTCCCGACGTTCATCCGCGGCGATCTCCTCCACCTCGGAACCCTGCGGCGGCGCATCCGTCATGAGACGACCCGTCCGATCTTCTCGGTCTTTATCCACGAGGCGTCAGCACGACGCCACTCCTTGATGTACGAATCCACGGTGATCGCGCACAGCAGCGAACCGTATCCACAGATGTAGACGAGCAGTCCGGCGAAGAACCGGCCGCCCGGAAGCGGCTCGACCGCGCGGGCGAGCCAGATCCCCAGCATCGAGATCGGCCCCCAGAGGTAGAAGATCACGGCCCAGGCGAAGCGGCTCTCGTCGGTCAGGGCGAGACCGACCTGCGCGAGCCCCTCCTCGAACAGCCAGGGGAACAGTGCGAGCGCCATGAGGATCAGCGCGCCGAGCCCGGGGAACATGACCGCCTCGCGCCACGACTGCCTGCCGATGCGGGGATCCAGCTGGACGGAGTAGAGCATCGAGAACAGGTAGACGCACGCCGCGGAGATCCACATGAATCGGAACACGAACTCCGCGATGTCGCTGTGCACGAGGAGGAGTATCAGCAGGGCCGACGCCGCCAGGAGCATGAAGGCGGGAAGGAGCAGGATGACGAACCACGCGAGCCCGAAGGTGAAGCTGCCGAGGTTGTGGGTGCGGCTCGGCCGGAACCAGAGCTTCCGATAGATCGACGTCAGTTGCACGTTGCCACGGGCCCACCGGAGCCGCTGCTTCCAGAGGCTGTCGACCGTGCGAGGCTCCTCGGCGAGGACGACGGCGTGTGGCTCGAACACCATGCGCCGCCCCTTGAGCTGGCCCTCGAAGGTCGTCATCGTGTCCTCGGCGAGGGTCCCGGTCGGGATGCGCCCGCCGATCGCCTCGAGGTTCGCCCGGGAGTGCAGCTGCGCCCCGCCGGCGAGGCACGCGATCGCGCCGCCGACGTTCTGCACCCGTCGGGCGGAGAGCTGGCCGATCACGTACTCGATGGCGATGAAGCGCGTGAGGTAGTTGCGGTCCCGACTCCCCTCGGCGATGTACGCGGTGACGGCCCCGACCTTCTCATCGGCCAGGTGCCGACTGAGCTTGCGCAGCGAGTCCCTGGCGAAGATGACGTCGGCGTCCATGATGAGCACCGCCTCGGTCCAGGCGTCCGCGAGGACGACGTCGAGTCCGTGGTTGAGGGTGTGCGCCTTGCCCTCGCCGCCCTTGTCGCGACGCAGGTGCACGACGCGACCGGGATGCGCCGCCGCCATGGCCGTGACGATCTCGGGGGTGTCGTCGGTCGAGGCGTCGTCGACGACGAAGATCCGCAGGCGCTCCGGGGCGTACTCGAGCTGCAGCAGCCGTTCGATCGCCGGCCCGATGACGAGCCCTTCGTTCCAGGCGGGGATCACGACGGCGATGTTCGGGTGGTACGGCGCCGCCTTGGCGTAGTGGTTGCGGAACGCGTGCAGCGGCAGCGTGAGGAACTGCAGCGCGGTGTTGATCACGGGCAGCGTGCCCACCAGCACGCACAGCACCAGGAACACGACCAGCGTCGCCTCGGGCCAGGTGAGCTCCGCCATCAGGCTTCGCCCTCCGCGTCGAGGAGCTCGAGGACCCGCGAGTAGCGGCCGACGTCCGTTGCGACGTGGCTGTCGGTGGACGCCACGATCCGCGCTCCCGAGCGTCGCAGCGCGGCGAGCGAGCGGATGCCGGGACACCCCCACTTCTCGTTCACCTCGACGAGCGTGTCGGTGGCGGCGGCGGCGCGCGCCCACGCGTCGGTGCGCTCGTCGCCGAGGTCGTCCTCGGACAGGCCGATCTTCGGCAGGATCGAGAAGCAGTGCGCGAGCTGGTTCCCCGGGTGCCGCTGCATCGAGGCGATCAGCGCCGCGACGAGCTGGTCCAGGACATCATCGGTCGCCCAGCCGTCGGCGATCCGCTCGCGCACGGCGGTCGGCCCGAGCGGTCCGTCGACGCCGGGGAACTGGTGGTCGGCTATGAGGATGCGGTCGATGCCCGCGGGTAGAGCGGGGATGTCGAGCGTGCCCGCTGCATCGAGGATCTTCGCCTCGACGCCGGTGAGGACCTCGAGGCCGTCGGGCACGGACAGCTCCCGGACGGCGGCGAGGTACTCGGGCACCCAGGTGGTGCTCTGCCGCACATGATCCACGAGGCGCACCGTGCTCAGCCCCGCGGCCGCAGCCGCGGCGACGTTCTCCGCGAGCGTCGACACCGCATCATCCGAGAACGTCGAGTGGACGTGGTGATCCCCGCGCAGAGCGGCGTGGCTCACAACTCCTCCTGGTGCCCCGCGTGGGCGGAGACGAGCAGGTCGTCGACCTCGACGATCACATCCTCGAGGAAGCGCACCGAGGCGACCTCCCGGAACGGGACCCGCGTCGGGAGCTCGATGCCGAGGAAAAGATCGGCGACGAGCGAGGGGATGTCGACACCCGCGGCGATCGTCAGCGGGAGCGCTCCGGGGAAGCGCGGATTGACCTCGAGCAGCACGGCGCGGCCGGTGCGATCCCGACGCAGTTGCACGTTCGCGACGCCGACGAGGCCGATCGCCCTGGCGATGGACGCGGCCGTGTCCTCGAGCTCCGGGTCGCGGACGGTCTGCCCCGCGATCGCCACGCCCGAGTCGACCCTGGCGCGCGTGCGCGGGACGGCGGCGACGACGTTCCCCGCCGCATCCGCGATGACGTCGACCGAGTACTCCTCCCCCGGGAGGAAGTCCTGCACGATGAGTCCCTCGTCGGTCGGCAGCGCCTCCAGCGCGGCACGATCGGGCACGAGCCGGATGCCGCGGCTGCCGGCGCCCTGGCGCGGCTTCGCGAAGGCCGGGAACTCCCAGTCGACCTCCTCGGCATCGGGCCCTGCGAGAACCGTGCGCGGGGTGCGGCCCGTCGCGGCGCAGCGCTCGGCGAGGGCCAGCTTGTCGAGCGCGGTGTTCAGGGTGTCGGCCGAGGGCGCGGCGAGCACGGCCGGCGCCAGCTCTCCCCGGCGATCGGCCAGTGCGATGAGCTCCACGTCGACCGTGGAGATGACGAGATCGAGCGCATCCTCGGCGACCATCCGTGCGATCGCGGGAACGAAGTCCTCGTCGCGACCCGGAGGGACGAGGCGGCGCTGCGCCGGTGGGACCAGGTAGATGCCGCTCGCCCAGCCGTCCATGTCGGCGGCGAACACGGTCAGGTCGGAGCGGCGGAGGAGCGAGCGGATGACGGCCACCCCGGCCGGACCCCCCGCACCCGTCACCAGCACGCGCTTCGTCATCAGCTCTCTCTTCTCGTGAGTTCATGGGCGCCGACGAACTCCGCCGTCTCGCGCACCACCTCGAGGGGCTCCACGGCCTTGCCGCCGCCGAACCGCGACCAGTAGCGCGCCGTCGCGGTGACGAACTCGGGTTCGAGGTAGTCGCGGCTGGCGGTCTGCGACTGGAAGCGCTCCAGGAGTCGCAGCTTCTGATCGAGGTACTGGTCGATGCGCACGAACCGCGTCGGACGGAAGTCGATCGTGGCCGACGGGCTCTGGTAGCACGCCACGGTGCCGACGCGTCGGGTGGCGACGATGGTCGCCTCGCTCACGGCTCGGTGATCCTGGTGCCGATCGTGACCGGAGTGCGTGTAGACGATGGTCGGCGTGATCTCCTGCACGACCTCCTCGATGAGGCGCACCGTCGTCCCGCCCCCGGAGATCTCGGTGTCCACCAGATCCTTGACGAAGAGCCGCGCGCCCAGCATGTCGGCGGCCGCGAGGGACTCGCTCTGCCTGCTGTCGGCGTCGCCGCCGCGGGCACCGCGCGAGAGGGTGAGGATCGTGATGGCGTCCCCGGCGTGCGCGTGGGCTGCGAGCAGCCCTCCGACGCCGATCTCGACGTCGTCCGGATGCGCGCCGATGGCCAGCACGGTCTCCTTCGGCCGGGCTTCCTCACGGCGACGTCGGCCTTCGGCGGCGAGCCGTGTGACGACCTCGATCAGGCGGGCGTTGTCGAGCGGCTTGGTGAGGAACTCGTCGGCCTGCGCGCGCAGGGCCGACACCGCGTACTCCACCGAGACATGCGCCGTCATCACGATCACGGGGACGTTCGGGCTCGTGCGCCGCAGCTCCGCGAGCAGCTCCAGACCGCTCAGCCCCGGCATCTCGATGTCGGTGACGACGACGTCGGGGCGCACCTCCGCCATCCGCTCGATCGCGACGCGGCCGTCCTGCGCGATGTCGACGATGCAGCCCGCGCGCCGCTCGAGCACCGTCTTCACGAGCAGAGCGACGTCGGGGTCGTCATCGACGACGAGGACGCGCGGAGCTTCGTCAACCATAGAGCGGCTCTCCTTGGGGAGGATCCCTGCCGATGCGAAGATCGGCGTCGCGGTCTCGGTGCCCTACCACCGGGTCCGCGGGGAAAGTCGAGCGGGGTACGTCGATTCTGGCATAGGCGCCAGCGCCCGCTGCGCAGCGCCGGATCGCGGTGCGGCGCGCTCCCGTGTCAGACGGCCCTGGCTGCGCGCTTCTCCTGCTGATACACCCGGATCGCCTCATAGCGCTCGGCCGAACGGGCCTGTCGCTTGGCCGCTTCCGCCGCCCGGTTCTTCGGCGGAGCCGAGGTCACCAGGTCGTCGAGCAGCTGACGGGCCGCGCGGGCGATCTCATCGACGGCCCGGTCGAAGACCGCTTGGTTCGCGCGGGAGGGCGCGTTCGCTCCAGAGATCTTGCGGACGAACTGCAGCGCCGCGTCGTGGCACTCCTCGTCGGTCGCGGCGGGTTCGAGGTTGTTCAGCGGGACGATGTTGCGACACATACCGGCACGCTACGCCGGGCCGACGACGGACGGAAGAGGTCGATCCGGTGAACGGCATGGTGCGACGCGGGTGCTGCTCGCTACGCTCTGGCTACGAGAACCGGCGACGGCCGATCCGCCGTCTCCCTGGAACAGGAGAGAACATGACGATTCCCCAGCCCCCCGATTCCCCGCAGACTCCCCCGGCCTGGAACGGCGCGCCCACCCCGGATCCCACCGCCGCCTACGCGCCGCCCGCGCCCAACGGCGGCGCTCCCTACGCTGCAGCTCCGGTCTCCCCTCCGGGGCGCGTGCTGTCGATCATCGGCCTGGTGCTCGCCTTCGTCGCGGCGCCGATCGGCCTGATCCTCAGCATCGTCGCGGCCGTCAAGCTCGGCAAGGCCGGCGCCCCCAAGGGCATCGCCATCGCGGGCATCATCGTCGGCGCGGTCATCACCCTGCTGTACATCATCGGCATCATCCTGTTCGTGACGCTCTTCGCGGGCATCATCGGGACGTGCGCGGAGCTCGGCCCGGGCGTGTGGACCGTCGACGGCGTCACCTACACCTGCAGCTGATCTCCCCGGAGAGAGACGAAGGGACCGGATGCCGCGCGGCATCCGGTCCCTTTCCGTCGAATCCCTACTTCTTGTAGTTGGGCGCCTCGACGACGATCTGCACGTCGTGCGGGTGCGACTCCTTGAGACCCGCCGAGGTGATGCGCACGAACTTCCCGCGGGTCTTGAGCTCTTCGATCGTGCGCGCGCCGACGTAGAACATCGACTGACGCAGGCCGCCGACGAGCTGGTACGCGACCGCGGCGAGCGGGCCGCGGTACGGCACCTGCCCCTCGATGCCCTCGGGAATGAGCTTGTCGTCGCTCGGGACGTCGGCCTGGAAGTAGCGGTCCTTCGAGTACGAGGTCTGCTTGCCGCGGGTCTGCATCGCGCCCAGCGACCCCATGCCGCGGTACTGCTTGAACTGCTTGCCGGACTGGAAGACGATCTCGCCCGGCGACTCGTCGGTGCCCGCGAGGAGCGAGCCGAGCATCACGGCGTCCGCACCGGCGACGAGGGCCTTGGCGATGTCGCCCGAGTACTGCAGGCCGCCGTCGGCGATCACCGGGACACCGGCGGGACGCGCGGCGAGCGATGCCTCGTACACGGCCGTGACCTGGGGCACGCCGACACCGGCCACGACGCGGGTGGTGCAGATCGAGCCCGGTCCGACGCCGACCTTGACGGCGTCGACGCCGGCATCGACCAGCGCCTGGGCGCCCTCGCGCGTGGCGACGTTGCCGCCGATGATGTCGATGTGCTCGAACGTCTCGTCGGCCTTCAGACGGCGGACGAGGTCGATGACGCCCTGCGACTGGCCGTTGGCCGTGTCGACCACGAGCACGTCGACGCCGGCATCGCGCAGCGCCTCCGCCCGCTCCCACGCGTCGCCGAAGAATCCGATCGCGGCACCGACGCGGAGCCGGCCCTGGTCGTCCTTGGTGGCGAGCGGGTACTTCTCGCTCTTGTCGAAGTCCTTGATGGTGATGAGGCCGGCGAGCTTGCCGTCCTCGTCGATGAGAGGGAGCTTCTCGACACGGTGCTTCGCGAACAGCGCGATGACCTCGCCGGCCGCGACGCCCACGGGGGCGGTGACGAGGTTCTCGCTCGTCATGACGTCCTTCACGAACGTGGTCTGCCGCTCGAAGCCCGAGACGAAGCGCATGTCGCGGTTGGTGATGATGCCGACGAGCTTTCCGTCGTCGTCGATGACGGGAAGACCCGAGATGCGGTACTTGGCGCACAGTGCGTCGACCTCTTCGACCGTGGCGTCGGCCGTCGTCGTGATCGGGTCGGTGATCATGCCGGACTCGCTGCGCTTGACGCGGTCGACGTGAGCGGCCTGATCCGCGATCGACAGGTTGCGGTGCAGGATGCCGATGCCCCCCTCACGCGCCATCGCGATCGCCATGCGCGATTCGGTGACCGTGTCCATCGCGCTCGACAGCAGCGGGGTGGCGACCGAGATGCGGCGTGTGATGCGCGACGACGTGTCGGCCTCGCTGGGGATGACGTCGGTGTGCCCCGGAAGGAGCAGCACATCGTCGTACGTCAGTCCGACGAAGCCGAAGGGATCGTGCTGGTCCATGGAAGCTCCTCCTGCGCGAGTCGCGCGAATCCGAGTGCGAGTGGGGTGGTCGACGTCGGCCGGTGCGGGTCGAAACCCGTATGAAGATTCTAAGCGAGACACGCCCGCGAACATTCCCGGAAGCGCCCCTCGTCCGCACGGGATGCCGCCGGTGTAGGTGAATCGCAAAACGCGCACTACGCTCAAAACGTCGTCCACCCTGCGGTTCACACCCGATGCCGCAGAGAAAGCACTCACAGTGGAGGTTGCGTGGGACCCACAACAATCGCCGTGCAGCGAAAACGACCCTGGGTGGTCGCTTTCCTCGGCATCCTCATGGCGCTGACCGCGTTCCTGGTACTGCCTCCGTCATCCGCCTCGGCGGAGACCTCCGACGACGAGCAGGAGGTGACGGACTTCTACTTCGCCGGGGTCATCACCTTCGACGACGAGCCTGTCGAGGGCGTCGTCATGCAGATCGAAGGCAACGGATTCAAGGGCGAGACCGAGACCGACGTCGACGGCAAGTGGCGGCTGTACGTGCCCGAGAAGGACAAGTACACCCTCACCGTCGACGAGAAGACCCTTCCGGACGGCGTGATCGTCGACGCGAGTCTGCTGCCGGAGGGCACGCAGCCCATCGCCGGCACGACAGCCTCGTTCGAGGTCGAGTTCGGCCTCACCGGCACCAAGATCATGAACCTGTTCCTCGGCGAGGGGCAGCGGATCACGGTGTCGTTCCTCGATCAGCTGCTCTCACGACTCGTCGGCGGCCTGAACTTCGGTCTGCTTCTCGCGCTCGCCTCGATGGGAGCGGCCCTGATCTACGGCACCACCCGGCTGTCGAACTTCGCCCACGCTGAAATGGTCACCTGGGGCGGCCTCGTCGCCCTGGTGACGACCACGTTCTGGCAGCTTCCGCTGTGGGTCGGCATCATCGCGGCGGTGATCGGCGGAGGGCTCTTCGGCTGGGCCCTGGATGCCGGCATCTGGCGGCCGCTTCGGCGGCGCGGTCTCGGTGTCGTGCAGCTCATGATCGTCAGCATCGGCCTCTCGCTGGCGCTCCGCTACGCGTTCCAGTACTTGATCGGCGGCGGTACGCGGCAGCTTCCCGGTGCCAGCCCCGCCCCGATCCAGTTCGGTCCGATCTCGCTGTCCTACATCGACATGATCGGCATGGGCGTGAGCATCATCGTGATCCTCGGCGTCGCCTTCTTCCTGACGCGCACCCGCATCGGCAAGGCGACCCGCGCGATCTCGGACAACCCGCAGCTCGCCGCGGCATCCGGCATCGACGTCGACAAGGTGGTCCGCTACGTCTGGATCCTCTCCGGCACGCTCGCGGCGATCTCCGGCATCCTGTGGGCGTACTTCCGCCCCGGGGTGAAGTGGGACATGGGCGCGCAGATGCTGCTGCTCATCTTCGCCGCGATCACGCTGGGCGGCCTCGGCACCGCGTTCGGTGCTCTCGTCGGCTCGCTCATCGTCGGCATCGCGGTCGAGGTCTCGACGCTCTGGATCCCCTCCGACCTGAAGTACGCGAGCGCCCTGGTCGTGCTCATCGTGATCCTCCTCGTCAGACCCCAGGGACTGCTGGGCCGCAGGGAAAGGTTGGGCTGACCGCCATGGACTTCGGAAGCATCTTCTCCAACACCGCCGTCTACCTGTTCAGCCCGGTCACCCTGGCGTACGCCCTGGCGGCGACGGGTCTCGCGATGCACTTCGGCTTCGCCGGCCTGCTCAACTTCGGTATGGCCGCGTTCATGGCGATCGGCGGCTACGGCTACGCCATCTCGGTGCTCACCTTCGGGCTCCCCTGGTGGATCGGCATGCTGATCGGTCTGCTCGGCGGCGCGCTCTTCGCGGTGCTGCTCGGCATCCCGACCCTGCGTCTGCGGGCCGACTACCTCGCGATCGCGACGATCGCGGCCGGTGAGATCGTGCGCCTGCTGTTCACCACGCAGGTCTTCGACGAGTACACCAACTCCGCCGACGGCCTCGCCCAGTTCAACGGCGGCTTCCGCGACGCGAACCCCTTCCCCGTCGGGACCTACGGGTTCGGGCCGTGGACGTACAGCGCGGACGATCTCTGGAACCGCGTGTTCGGGCTGATCGTGCTCGTCGTCGCGATCCTGCTGGTGTGGGCGCTGATGCGCAGCCCGTGGGGCCGTGTGCTCAAGGGCATCCGCGAGGACGAGGACGCCGTGCGCTCGCTCGGCAAGAACGTCTTCGCCTACAAGATGCAGGCGCTCGTCGTCGGCGGCGTCATCGGCGCGGCGGGCGGGATCGTGTTCGTCCTCCCCTCTGCCGTCGTCCCCGGCAGCTACACGACCTCGCTGACGTTCTTCCTGTGGACGGTCCTCCTCCTCGGCGGCGCGGCCACCGTGATCGGGCCGACGCTCGGAGCGATCCTCTTCTGGGTCGTGTTCGCCTTCATGGCGAACCTGCTGCCGGCGATGGCGAAATCGGGGATCCTGCCGATGTCCGACAGCCAGGCCTCGACGCTGGTGTTCATCTTCATCGGCATCGCGCTGATGCTGCTCGTGATCTTCCGCCCCCAGGGCATCCTCGGCGACAAGAGGGAGATGACCTTTGTCAAGTGAACTGACCCCCGAGGCGGTCCCCGAGGGGACCGCCGCCCCGGCGACCGGGAGCATCCGTCGCCCGAAGACCACCGGTCTGACCACGGGCGAGGTGAAGCCCGGCGTCGCCAAGGTCGATCCGATCCTCATCGCCGACGGCGTGGAGCGGCGCTTCGGCGGACTCACCGCCGTCGACGTGGACCACCTCGAGATCCCGCGCGGCGCGATCACGGCGCTCATCGGTCCCAACGGCGCCGGCAAGACGACGCTGTTCAACCTGCTCTGCGGCTTCGACAAGCCCAACAGCGGCACGTGGTCGTTCGACGGAAAGAACCTCTCCGGCGTGCCGTCCTTCAAGGTCGCACGGATGGGGCAGGTCCGCACGTTCCAGCTGACGAAGTCGCTGTCGCTGCTGACGGTGCTCGAGAACATGAAGCTCGGTGCTCCCGGCCAGCGCGGCGAAGGGTTCTGGTCGAGCCTGTTCCCGTTCCTGTGGCGCAAGCAGGACACCGAGATCGAGGCCAAGGCCCGCGACCTTCTGGCGCGGTTCAAGCTCGACGCCAAGGAGCAGGACTTCGCAGCCTCGCTCTCGGGCGGACAGCGCAAGCTGCTCGAGATGGCCAGGGCGCTGATGAGCGACCCGACGCTGGTCATGCTCGATGAGCCGATGGCCGGCGTGAACCCCGCGCTCACGCAGTCGCTGCTCGACCACATCCTCGATCTCAAGGGCCTCGGCATGACCGTGCTGTTCGTCGAGCACGACATGCACATGGTCCGCCACATCGCCGACTGGGTCGTGGTCATGGCCGAAGGACGCGTCGTCGCAGAAGGACCGCCGGACGAGGTCATGGCGGACCCCGCCGTGATCGACGCCTACCTCGGCGCCCACCAGGACGTCGACCTCGGCGCCGTGACCGGCCGCATCCCCGTGATCTCGGAGATCGACCCGGTGAGCTTCCGCGAACAGGTCGAGGCCGAGGTCGAGGCCGAGGAATCCGCCGACGACGCCGAGGAGAAGAAGGCATGACCGACCAGACGCCTGTCCGGAACGAGATCAAGAACGACGACGTCATCGTGGAGCTGAAGGACGTGCACGCGGGCTACCTGCCCGGCGTGAACATCCTCAACGGAGCGAACCTCGTCGCGCACAAGGGCGAGCTGATCGGCATCATCGGCCCGAACGGTGCCGGCAAGTCCACTCTGCTGAAGGCGATCTTCGGCATGGTGAACGTGCGCGAGGGTGATGTCACGCTCCACGGTGAGAGCATCGTGGGACTCAAGGCCGACAAGCTCGTCAAGCGCGGCGTGGCCTTCGTCCCTCAGACCAACAACGTCTTCCCGTCGCTCTCCATCGAGGAGAACCTCCAGATGGGGCTCTACCAGAACCCCAAGATCTACGCCGAGCGTCTGGAGTTCGTCAGCAGCATCTTCGCCGAGCTCGGCAAGCGGCTCAAGCAGCGTGCCGGTTCGCTGTCCGGCGGTGAGCGGCAGATGGTGGCGATGTCGCGCGCGCTCATGATGGATCCGTCGGTGCTGCTGCTCGACGAGCCATCCGCTGGCCTCTCCCCCGTGCGCCAGGATGACGCGTTCATCCGCGTCTCCGACATCAACAAGGCCGGCGTCACGACGATCATGGTCGAGCAGAACGCCCGGCGCTGCCTGCAGATCTGCGACCGCGGCTACGTGCTCGACCAGGGACGGGACGCCTACGAGGGCACCGGTCGCGACCTCCTCAACGACCCCAAGGTCATCGGCCTGTACCTCGGCACGCTCGGCACCGAAGACGCCGCCTGACGCGGAAGAGAAGAGGGGCGGATGCTGCGGCATCCGCCCCTCTTCCGTGCCAGGACGCTTCGACAGGCTCAGCGACCCAGAGGGCTGGGTCCCTGAGCCTGTCGAAGGGCTGAGCCTGTCGAAGGGCCGAGCGCACGACGAAGGCCCCGGATGCTGAGCATCCGGGGCCTTCGCGTGTGATCAGTTCGTGCGAGTGATCAGGTTGTCCGCACCGTACTTGTAGGTACCGATCGAGGCGCCCTGCGGGTCGCCGTTCTCGTCGAACGTGACCTCGCCGGAGTAGCCGTCGTAGTCGGCCGTGCCACCGTCGTTGATGATCTTGGCGCAGTCAGCGAAGCTGGTGCACTTCTCACCGTCACCGGTGCCGCCGGAGACCTCGGCCATCTTGGCCGCGATGTCCGCGCCCTCGGTGGAACCGGCCGCGAGCGATGCGAGAGCGACGAGGACGACGGCGTCGTATGCCTCGGCGGCGTACGTGAAGTCGTTGACCTCGGGGTTGCCCTCACCGGTCCAGAACGTCTGCAGACGCTCGGTGAAGTCGTCTTCGAGCGCCGGGCCGGGCTTGGTGCCCTGCGCGCCCTCGAGCGAGAACGAGAAGTTCGTGTCGGGCGAGGAGCCGTAGTCCGACAGGTTTCCGTCGACCAGGTACCACTTGTCCGGCGTGATGCCGGCGTTCTGCAGCAGCGGGGCGATGGTCTTGAACTGGTCGAACGACACGATCGCGACGGCATCCGGGTTGGCGGCCTTGATCGTCTCGACCTGAGCGTCGAACTGACCGTCACCGACGTTGTAAGAGGCGTCGGCGACGACCTCGCCACCCGCGCCCTCGAAGGTCGACTTGATGTTGTCGAACAGACCCGTGCCGTAGGCGTCGTTCTGGTAGATGACGCCGAGAGTCTTGTGTCCGTCTTCGGCGATCAGGTTGCCGAGGACCTCGCCCTGCAGCAGGTCGCTGGGCGCGGTGCGGAAGTAGAGTCCCTTGTCATCCCAGTCGGTGAAGTCGGGGCCGGTGTTCGACGCCGAGATCTGCAGGATGCCGGCGCTCACGTTGCCGTCGAGGATGAGGCGGGAGACGCCGGATGCCGCAGCGCCGACGATGGCGGTGACGCCCGCGCCCTGGAGCATGGTGATCGAGGTCTCGTACGCCTTGGTGTCGGTGTCGCCCTCGTCTTCGGCGGTCAGGTCGATGGTGACGCCGGCGGCGGCCTCGTTGACCTCGGAGACGGCGAGTCCGACGCCCGACTCCATGGGCGGGCCGAGGAACGACAGCGAACCGGTCTGCGGCAGCAGAGACCCGAGCTTGAGTGTCAGGTCGGCGGCCGGCTTGTCGCCGCCCTCGGAGGGCGAGCCCTCCGGAGTGCTGCTGCAGCCGGCGATGACCATTGCGGATGCGCTGAGAAGCGCGATCCCTGCGAAGACCTTCGCGCTGCGCGAACCCTTCAGTGCGTTCATGATGCTCCCTTGCGTAACTGAACGTGGATTGTGACCACGCTCGGGTGCTCTAACACTAGAGCGTGGGACACGCCGTCAGGGGTCGCTAGTGTTTCGGTGCGTTAACGATCCGACACCGAGTCCGGCCTGCGACAGGACCGGGGATCAGACCGGTTCGGGCTCGGCGGCGGCGCGGCCCCGGCGAGCGGCCAGGATGAGGTCCACCACGAAGACGATGATCGCGATCCACACGATGATGAATCCGGCCCATCGCTCGGCCGGCATCGGCTCCCCGAGGACCACGACGCCGAGGATGAACTGCATCACCGGGGTGACGAACTGGATCATGCCGATCACCGTGAGGTCGATGCGTCGCGTGCCCGCCGCGAAGAGCAGCAGCGGCACGGCCGTGACGACGCCGGCGAACCCGAGCACCAGGGCGTGACCCCAGCCGTTCGCCCCCATCGTGATTCCGGCGGGCGTCTGCGCGACGATGATCAGCTGCACGACGGCGATCGGGATCAGCCAGAACGACTCGAGCGTCAGCCCGCTGACGGCGTCGACGGCAGGCCCGATCTTCTTCTTGATCAGTCCGTAGACGCCGAACGACGCCGTCAGCGACAGCGCGATCCACGGGAAGGCGCCGTACGCGACGACGATCACGACGACCGCGATCGCGGCGATGGCGATGGCCGCCCATTGCAGGCGGCGGATGCGCTCCTTGAGCACGAAGACGCCGAGCAGCACCGTGGTGATCGGATTGATGAAGTAGCCGAGGCTGGTCTCGACGACATGACCGGTGAGGGTGCCGAGGACGAACACCTGCCAGTTGATGTAGATGAGGAGGCCGGCCAGCGCGGTCCAGGCCAAGAGCTTCGGCTGTCGCAGGATCACGCCGAAGGCGGCCCAGCCGCGCGTCACCGTCAGCAGCAGGAGGCAGAAGACCAGCGACAGCAGCACTCGCCAGGCGACGACCTCCCACGGCCCGGTCGGCACGAGGAGGAGGAAGTAGAGCGGGAGGATGCCCCAGAGCAGATAGGCGCCGCCGGCGTAGGCGACTCCGGCGGTCCGAGTGGCGCGGGTCGTCTCAGGGGGCACTGCACAACCCTATGCCGCGCGACAGGCCGCGGACGCCACATGGCCATGGACCGAAGGAGTCCGGCAGGAAACCGACGCCGTCTGGCGGAAAGCAGAAGGGACCCGGATGCCGAAGCATCCGAGTCCCTTCCGAGGAACGCTGGTTCAGCGGACGACGACCGCGAGCACGTCGCGGGCCGACAGGACGAGGTACTCGTCTGCGCCGAACTTCACCTCGGTGCCGCCGTACTTGCTGTACAGGACACGGTCGCCGACGGCGACGTCGATCGGAACGCGGTTGCCGTTGTCGTCGATGCGGCCGGGGCCGACAGCCACGACCTCGCCCTCCTGGGGCTTCTCCTTGGCGGTGTCGGGGATGACCAGGCCACTCGCGGTGGTCTGCTCGGCCTCGACCTGCTGGATGACGATGCGGTCCTCGAGCGGCTTGATGGAAACCGACACGGTCTACCTCTTCTTTCTTGACGCTGACACGAAAGACTTGTTCGCACTCTCAACCCGAGAGTGCTAATCCAGTCTATGCGCTCGGCTGGCACTCATGCAATGCGAGTGCCAATGCCACCCGCCGGCTCGGCGACGGGGGCGGGGGAATTAGGCTGAGGTCGTGGAGATGTCCGAGCTGCGAGCCCTGCTGACCCCCGAGGGGCTCGAGCTGCTCGATGAGCTGGGCGCCCTCGACTCGACCGCGGAGGTCGCTCGCGCCGTCTCCCGTCTGCGCGCGGCAGGGCACTCTCCCGATCTGGTTTCCGCCGTGGTCGGTCAGGCGCACCTGCGCTCCAAGGCGACGGCGAAGTTCGGCGCGTTCGCCGGTCGGATGCTGTTCACCCGCGCGGGGCTCGAGCAGGCCACCCGGCTCGCCGTCGCCGCGCGGCACGCGCAGCGCATCCGCAGCGTCGGCATCACGCGGGTCGCCGACCTCGGCTGCGGCATCGGCGGCGACGCCCTCGCCTTCGCCGGCGCGGGACTCGACGTGCTCGCGGTCGACGCCGACGAGGTCACCTCGGTGATCGCCGCCTACAACCTCGCCCCGTTCGGGGGTTCCGCGGTCGTCCGTCACGGCACGGCGGAGGAAGCTCTCGACGTGCCCGGCGAGACACCCGGCGCCGTCTGGATGGACCCCGCGCGGCGCACCGCCGGCCACAGCGAGACGCGACGCGTGTCCGCCGACGACTACTCCCCCTCCCTCGACTGGGCCTTCGACGTCGCCGCACGGATGCCGACGGGCATCAAGCTCGGCCCCGCGCACGACCGCGACGCGCTCCCGTCCGACAGCGAGGCGCAGTGGGTGAGCGCCGACGGCAGCGTGGTCGAGCTGGTGGTGTGGAGCGGTGCTCTCGCGCGCGAAGGCGTGCGTCGTGCGGCCCTCGTGATCCGCGGCGAGCGCTCGCACGAGCTGACCTCCGGCGCAGACGCCGACGATGCTCCGGTCCGCGAGCTCGGCGCTTTCCTGCACGAACCGGACGGGGCGGTCATCCGTGCGCGGCTCATCGGCGACGTCGCGCGGAGCCTCGATGCGGGGATGCTCGACGAGCACATCGCCTACCTGACGTCGGATGCCGCGGTGACGAGCCCGTTCGTGCAGTCGTTCCGCGTGCGGGAGACCATGCCGGCCACGCCCAAGGCGATCAACGCCGTGCTGAAGGCGAACGGGATCGGCCGACTCGAGATCAAGAAGCGCGGGGTCGACGTCGATCCCGCGGCCTTCCGCAGGAAGCTCACACTGCGCGGCGACGCGGAGGCCACGCTGATCCTCGTGCGGGTGGGCGACCAGCGCCGGGCGATCCTCGCCGACCGCGTTCCCGCCGCGGCCTGACCGCCGTCACTCGCCGGGATCGTCCGGCGGAGCCTCGACGCGGATCGGATCGCCCGGAGGGGACTCGATGCGGACCGTGTCGCCGGGGGAAGAGGGCGACGTGAACGAGGAGTCCCTCGTGATGGTGAGGAACGGCGTCTGGTTCTGCGTGTTCTGCACGCCGATCGTCCAGGAGACGGGGACCCCGCCGTCGACCCCGTCGACCACCGCGAAGAGCCCCGCACCGGGCAGGTCGAAGTTCGTGCTGCACACCGGGCGCTCCTTCGGGGCGTCGATGATCATGCACTGCTCGAACGAGGTCGCGTCATCGCCGTCGGCGAACCGGGACCCCAGCCACACCGGCTCGTCCTGGAAGTAGCCGACCAGCGACAGACCCATCGAGAACCCCTGCTCGAACAGCTCCGTCGCCCTGGCGCGTTCGTCGCCCTGGAACTGGTTCACCATCGTGAGGTTCGGCGTCCACCGCTGGATCGAGACCATGGGCTCGCCCGTCGTGGAGAACATCATGTAGACGTTCACGCTGGTGCCCGAGGCGACGGCGGGATCGGCATCCGCATCGACGGTGTCCGGCACCATCACGAACGTCGACAATCCGAACGGACCGACGGCGTCGCGGTCCTCGCAGGAGTCGGACGACGCCTCCTGCACGTCCATCACCACGCAGATCAGTCGTCCGTCCTCTCTCGTGCCGTACCAGACCAGGGCGTCGTCGTCCTGCCCGACCGCGCGCAGCGTGCCCGGATCGTATTCGCCCTGCTCGTACAGTTCGAGTCGCCGCTGCTGCTGCTCCTCGGTGAGAGGGATGACCTCGGGGCGCTGAGCGAAGAGCGCCCAGCCCGCGCCCACGCCGATCGCGAACAGCAGCGCCGAGGCCGCGGCCACCAGCCCCCACCGGCGTCGAGGAACCGCGAGCCACGCGCTGCGCCGCCGCTCGCCTCCCGTCTCGGCGGTGCTTCCCGTCTCGATGGAGCTTCCCGTCTCGGCGGCGGGGCCGTCGGTGCCCGCGAACGGTTCCTGCGCCTCGGCGCCGGGCGGCACGGCGGCCCCGAGCGAAGCCGTCGCAGCTGTGCCCTGCGGCACGTGCTCGCGATCGATGAGCGTCGGCGGCTCGGCCGCGCGTGCCGGCACCGGCGGCGTCGTCGAGAGCATCAGCGCCGGCCGCGCGTCCTCGAGCTCGCGCAGCCGTCGCGCCTCGGCATCCGTCAGTCCGCCGGCGCGCCCGTAGGCCTTCCGCTGCAGTCTCCCCCGCTCCTCGGCGTCAGTCTCCCCCGGCACCGACCTCACCCCGCTCCCGGGTGATCACGAGGGCTGACGGTCCGTGCGGCGAGAACTCGAAGGTGGTCGTCGTGCCCGTCTGCGGATCGACGACGTTCAGGACGAGCCCCGCGCCCTGTTCCACGATGGTCTGCGGGTCGGCGCACACCATCGGAGACGGAGAGAGGGAGCCGTCGTAGATGAGACATGCCCCCGGCGAGTCGAGCTGCATCGCGCTCCAGATCGGCACATCGCCGTCGTAGCCGGCCACCCAGATCGAACGCGGGTCGAACCCCTCGTCGGCGAGCTTCTCCGCGATGCGCGTCTCGTTCTCGTTCGCGTAGATCATGCCGGCGGATCCCGAGCTGTAGTCGTAGCTGCTGACGGCGACGGCGGGTTCCCCCGATGCGGCGAACAGCAGCTGGGCGGAGACTTCGCGCTGCGTGACGCCGACGGAGTCGACGATGAGCGACCCGTACATGCCGGACTCGGCGACCATCTCGGTGAGCTGGCAGATCGGTGAGGTGCTCTCGCCGTCACCGAGGATCAGGCAGGTGCGCCGGCGCTCCTCCTTCGTCGCGGTCCAGACGACCACGCCCTCCTTCACGGCCAGGGCGCGGATCGACGACGGGTCGTAGTCGCCCTCGGCGGTCAGCGCGTTCTGCCACTCCTGCTGCTCGGCGGTGAGGGCGACCGCCGCGGCACGGCTCTGGCCGAACAGGAGCCATCCGATCCCGACGCCGCACAGGAGCACGACCACGGCCGCGAGCGCGATCCACCGCGCGGGCGGGCGCAGCGGAGCGGGAGCGGATGCCGGAGCCTCATCGACCGGCTCCCGGACGGCCGGGGAGGTCGCGGCGGAGGCGGGTTCCGCCGGCTCGACGGCTCCCGTGACGCGGCTCTCGGTGATGCTGCCCGCGGCGCGGGCGTCGACGGCTGTCCGCCCGCTCTCCGGTGCGACGCTCGACACCCCACGCTCGACCCCGCCTTCCTGCAGGCCGCGCAGTCGCGCGGCCTCGGCGTGCGAGAGCCCGCCGTCGCGCCCGTATGCCCGCGCCTGCAGTGCACGCATCTCCGCGAGCTCGTCGGCGTCCAGCATCCGGCTATCCGAGCCGCTCGAACTGCATACCGGCCCAGACGAGCCAGCCCAGGCTGTAGACCGTCGCGCAGAGGCCGAGCACCAGCGCCCAGCGGGCGATCGCGCGGCTCTCGACCGGCCGACGCAGCGACATGATCGCGGCGATGACCGAGACGACCGCCACCGGGATGCCCCAGCCGACGAAGAAGGATGCGCCCAGCGCGACGATGGCGGCGAGGAGCGCCCACGGCGCCAGCCGGGTGTCGTCGATCACGGCGGTGTCCGTCGTGGGCTCCCACTCGGTGTCGTCGACGGCGTCGAGGTCGGGCCCGCTCACGACCACGGGCTCGATGCCGACCGGCCCGGTGGGGAGCTTGGCGTACCCGTCCCGGCGTGCACCGGGAATCCTGGTCGCACCCGCCGGCCGCTCGACCTCGCCGCTGGGGCGCTCGATGCTCGGACGCGGGGCCGGTGCGGTCCCCTCGGCGTCGGGGGTGCGCGGGAGATCGCTCATGCCGGAACCGCCTCCGCGACCTGGATCTCCGTCACCGGGAGCGTGGAGTCCGCCCCGAACGCGAGGGTCGACGGTCCGCGCCCCGAGGAGATCAGCTCGGCGGCCAGTGCCGCGATCATCGCGCCGTTGTCCGTGCACAGCGAGAGGGGCGGGATCCGCACGGTCACGCCGGCCGCCTCGGCACGCGCGAGGGCGACCTCGCGCAGGCGCCTGTTCGCGATGACCCCGCCGCCGAGCAGCAGCCGGGGAACACCGAGATCCGCGCAGGCGGCGAGGGCCTTCGTCACCAGCACGTCGACGACCGCTTCGCGGAAGCTCGCGGCGACATCGGCGACCGGGATGGCCGCGCCCCGGTTCGCCTCGTCGGCCTCGAAGCCCTCCACCCAGCGGGCGACGGCGGTCTTCAGCCCCGAGAAGGAGAAGTCGTAGCGGTGCTTCGCCAGATCGGATGCGCGGGAGAGCCCCCGCGGGAAGCGGATCGCGTCGGGGTCGCCGTCGAGGGCCGCGCGGTCGATCTCCGGCCCGCCGGGATACGGCAGCGAGAGGAGTCTGGCCACCTTGTCGAAGGCCTCTCCGGCGGCATCGTCCATGGTCTCGCCGAGCAGCTCGACGTCGGTCGTGAGGTCGCGCACGTGCAGCAGCGAGGTGTGCCCGCCGGAGACCAGCAGTGCGATGGTCGGGTACTCCAGCGGTTCGGAGTCGGGGGTCAGGATGTCGGCGGCGATGTGGCCGACGAGGTGATTGACGGCATACAGCGGCTTGCCCAGCGACACAGCGAGGCCCTTCGCCGCACCGACGCCGACCATGAGCGCGCCCGCGAGGCCCGGCCCGCTGGTGACCGCGACCGCATCGAGGTCGTCGAGCGTCACCCCGGCCTCGGCCAGGGCCGCGTCGATGGAGGGCTGCAGCGCCTCGAGGTGCGCCCGGGCGGCGACCTCGGGAACGACGCCGCCGAAGCGCGCGTGCTCGTCCATGCTCGAGGCGATCGTGCTGGAGAGCAGGGTGCGCCCGCGGACGATGCCGATACCGGTCTCGTCGCAGCTCGTCTCGATGCCGAGCACCAGAGGCTCACTCATGCGTTCGCCTCCTGCGGCTCATCGGCGGACAGCGGATGCCGGCGCAGGTCGCGTCGCATGACGATGGCGTCCACGTCGTCCGGCTGATAGTAACGAGGACGTCTGCCGATCTCCTCGAAGTGCTCCGCGAGATAGAGGCCGGCCGCCGCAGGGTTGTCCGCACGCACCTCGAGGAAGACCTCGCGCGCACCGCGCTCCCGTGCAGCCGCCAGCAGGGCACGCAGCAGAGCGCGTCCCCGTCCCTCGCCGCGATGCTCGGCGAGGAGGGCGATGGTCTGGACGTCGGCATCCGCGCTCCCCTGCAGCGCACGGATGCCGCCGTAGCCGATGACGACGCCGTCGTGCTCGTCGATCAGGTACTGTCCGTGCGGACTGGCGAGCTCGGCGGCCATGGTGTCGGCGCTCCACGCGTCCGTCGGGAACGAGCGGTTCTCGATCAGCATGATGGCGTCCAGGTCGGCAGGGATCGCGGGGCGGAGCGTCATGACCGGACCTTCTTGGGTGCCCCGGGCAGGGTGACGTCGGGATGGCGCATGTAGAGGGGCTCGTCACCCGCGAGCGAGCGCCCGGCGGCGAGCGCGCGGGCACCCACGCGTGCGAGGTCGGCACCGGAGAGCGTCGAGACGTCGACACGGCGGATGCCTGCGAGGTGCGCGTCGGCATCGACGGCCTTGACGAGGACGGTCTCGGCGACGACGCGCGGGATGCCGTCGGCATCCGCTCCGTCGAACACCGTGATCGCGACTTCGCGGCGGCGGGCATCGGTGACGATCGCGAAGGGGCCGGACTCGGTCTCGAGAGCGGTCAGCGCGGCTCCGAGGTGGCTGGGCACGGACACCACGGGGATGCGCCGGCCGAGCGCGAACGCGCGGGCGGCGGCGATGCCGATGCGCAGGCCGGTGAAGGGGCCGGGGCCCATGCCTGCGACGACATGCGTGATGTCCCCGGGGCCGGCCTCGGCGAGCACCTGGGCGAGCAGGACGCCGATGACCTCGGCGTGACCGAGAGGATCGACGGTCGCCGCCTCGGCGCGCCGGGTCCCGTCGGCGTCGATGAGGGCGACGGCGGTGCCCAGGGAGGTGTCGACGGCGAGGATCACCTCTCCAGGGTAGTCCGGCCCGCCGGGGGCACGCTCGTCGGCGCCTCGACCTCTGCGGCGGGCGCATCCGACGAGGTCGACAGCTTCCATCGGTCTCCGCCTGCCGCACGGGCGCGGACCGCCGCCGCTCCCGCCGCGGCGGCGAGCTCGTCGTAGTCGTATCCGGTGGAGGCGACCGTCGCCCAGCCGATGCTCGCCGACGCCCGGATGCCGTCGATGGGGTCGCCCCGCTCGATGGTCGAGATGCGGGTGAGGATATCGCGCATGTGGAACCGGACCGCTTCCTCGCTCCCTCGGATGATGACGATCGCCCGGGTGTCGTCGATGCGGATGGCGTCTGCGGCAGCGGGAAGCGCGTCCTGGATGTCGTCGTGGAACCGGTCGGCGATCATCGCGAAGGTGGAGCCTGTCGATGCCTCACGCAGATCGGCGGGGTCGTCCAGGCGCACGTCGAGGAGCGACCACACCTGCTCGTTCTGGGCGCCGGCCTTCTGCAGCCGCCACCGGGCGCGCTCGATCGCGGCCTCGATCGCGGAGGGCGGTGTCGCCTCCGCCCTGACCATCAGCACCAGGGTGAAGGCGGCGCACGTGCTCAGCACGAGCGTTCCCACCGCGTTCATCCCGCGCAGCGTGCTGAGCTGCTCATCGGTGCTCACCCCCTGGTTCATGGCGGCCGCCACGGCTGCGGTGACCGCGACCACGATGAACGCGCACGAGGCCAGGGCGAGCGGGAGGAGGATGTCGCGCGGGCCCGGCTGCCGGCGCAGCAGCTCGTAGCCGACGAAGGCGGCGAAGACGCCGCTCACGACGAACACGGTGTGGAAGGTGAGCAGATACACCGGCGTCTTCGCCGTCAGCACCAGCAGCGACGGGACGATCGCCAGGTAGACCGCCACGGGCCACCCGACGACCCGCCGGCGCAGATGCATCCGCAGCCCGATCCAGACGAGCGGCTCGAAGCACAGCAGGAGGCCCGACGCGGCGGCTCTCATCAGGGGGTCCGACGTCTGGTTCCCGGCGAGCCAGAGATATGCGCCGAGCACGCCGAGCCCGAACGCGGCCCCCCAGGTGACGGTCGCCCTGCTGGGACGCGCCAGCGTCGCGAGGGTGAAGACCAGGGCGGCCAGGACCGTCACGACGGCGACCATGCTGGTCGTGATGTCGACGTGCACGGGCACATGGGCGGGCACGATCATTCCAGGACCTCTTTCACTCGCCGCTGCGGAAAACGCAGGGTGACGGTCGTGCCGGCGCCGACTCCGCTCTCCACGCCGATGCTTCCTTCATGTGCCTCGATGATGCCCCGGGCGATGCCCATGCCGAGCCCGGTGCCCGCGATACCCGCCAGGACGGCGCGGTCGGTGCGGAAGTACGGGTCGAACAGGCGCGGCAGCTCATCGGCGGCGATGCCCGTTCCGGTGTCGCTGATGACCACTTCGGCCTGCCCATCGGCCGCCGTGCCGAGGCGGACGTCGATTCGGCCGCCGGCCGGCGTGTACTTGACCGCGTTGCTGAGCAGGTTGTCGAGCACCTGCCGCAGCCGGAACGCGTCGCCGTAGATGACGAGGCTCTCCGCACCGCTGATCCCGAGCTCCTGGCGATTGCCGGAGATGAGGGGCGCATATGACGCCGCCGACGCCTCGACGACCTCGCGCAGATCGACGGGTTCGAACGGCTCCGCCGGCGCGCTCTTCGTCGTCTCCAACGTGCTCGCCACGAGACCCTCCATCCGCTCACCCGCGTTCGCGATGACCTCCAGCTGCGCGGTGACCTGTGGAGCGAGATCGTCGCGCTCCAGCAGCAGATCGACATGTCCGATGATGGCCGTGAGCGGATTGCGCAGCTCGTGCGAGACCACGGCCGCCAGCGCGCGGCGCTCCTCGGCCGCCTCCAGCAGCTCGGTGACGTCGTCGATCACCACCAGCGTGACGTGCGCGCCTTCCGCCGCGGCGGCGATCGGCTGCGTGCTCACCTGAAGGGCGCGCCAGTGCCCCTCGCTGTCGAAGAGCCAGACCCGCTCGTCGTGCAGGCGCTCGCCGTTCGCGGCGCGCGCCAGGGTCGTGCGGCCCGGCGGCACGGCGGCACCGCGCCGCCGGTCGTACTCGACCGCGGCCGACGCGAGCGTCTCGCCGAAGCGGCCTCGGCCGTACAACGCGCGGTAGGCGTCGTTCATCTGGAGGATCCGCCCGTCCGCGGCGACGACGACGAGAGCAACGCCCAGCGCGTCGATGATCTGGGTGACCCGGCGCTGGTTGGTCTCAGCCCGTTCGGCCGCGCGGTTCACCTGCTCCGAACGCCGCTCGAGAAGGCGTCGTGCGGCCCGTGCCCGCTGCGAGCCGATGCGCACCGTGACGCCGAGGAAGCTCAGCGTGATGATGACGGTGAGGACGCGCAGCAGCAGATCGGCGGTATCCCCCGTGCGCTCGGCGAAGAGCACGAGGCAGACCCCGCAGAAGGCCACCCCTGCGAGCACCCAGGGCATCGTGAAGTACGTGGCGAGCCACGTGACGGGGAAGACCCAGAGCAGTCCGAGCCGGATGTCGGGTGCACTCGTGGCGAACCCGACGGCGAGCGCGTCGAGCAGCGGAAGGACGGCCACCGCCCGGCGCGGGAGCCGGTGCCATGGCATGACGAAGGCCAGCAGCGTCGTGACGACGACGAGGGCCAGCGCCGCGATGAACAGCGGGATTCCCAGCGTCTCCGGCGTGAATGCGGTGATCATGACGACGATCGCCACGATGCTGGCTGTGAACACCAGCTGCCATCGCCAGATCGAGACCGTGCGGATCATCCTCGCCCGCCCTCCGGTCGATCCTCAGCTTTCACGCAAGATTACTCAAAGATCGGGTCACTGCGCTCTTCAGGCGGCCTCCCGGCTCTAACATCCTGAGTGGGGGCTGACTCTGCGACTGGGGATTCGCAGGCGCTGGGCCGCGCGAGTTAGGGGATTCGCAGGCGTCGGGGCCGCGGCTGGGGAGCCGCGGCCTCACCAGCAGACCTACCGCGTGTCGTCGTCCGCGGGGGTGAGACGGTAGCCCACGCCACGCACCGTCTCCACGTATCGCGGCTCCGCGGAGCTGTCGCCGATCTTGCGTCGCAGGTTCGCGATGTGCGTCTCGATGGCGCGCTTGTCGGGCTCGCTGACATGACCGGACACCCCGGGAGGCACGCCGCGCAGTCCGAGAGCCAGCTCGGCCTTGCTGCACACCCTCCGCTGCGCCGTGAGAAGCGCCGCGAGCAGCTCGAACTCGGTCGGGGTGAGGTCGATCCGCCGCTGACCCGCCAGGACGATCCTGGTGTCGAGGTCGAGGCTGAGGTCGCGGTGCACCATCCCCCGCCACGTCAGCACCGTCGCGTCGGCGCTCGGTGCCGGTGGAGTGTCCGCCACGGTGCGGGCCGCCGGCACGCTGCGCGGGTCCTCGCTGCGCGGACGGCGGAGAAGCGCCTCGATCCTCGCCCGGAGCTCGCGCGGCCGGAACGGCTTGACCAGGTACTCGTCCGCGCCGGAGGTCAGCCCGAGCACGACATCCGACTCGTCCGCCAGCGCGGACAGCATGATGATGAACGTCGAACTGATCCGACGGATCCTGCGGGCGACCTCGAAGCCGTCGATCCCCGGAAGGTTGATGTCGAGCGTCGTGATGACGGGAGCGTGCTCCTCGATCGCGGCGATGCCCTCCAGGCCCGAGCCGGTCAGGACGGTCCGGAAGCCGGCAGCGCGGAACACCTCGTCGAGCAGCGACCTCACATCGGCATCATCCTCGATGATCACGGCCACGAGAGCGCCGATGCTTCGCTCGCTCATGATGCCGCCTCCTTGCGGATCGTGACGACCCGCGGGGCGTCGGCATCCAGCTCCGACGGGTCGATGTCCCCGCCGCCCACCGGGCGCTCGAGCTCGATGTCCCACCACGAATCCGCGAGCTCCTCGGCCATCCCGCGGCCCCACTCGATCACGACCACCGACCGCGCGAGATCGAGATCGAGGTCGTCGAGCTCGGCGGCGGAGCCGAGGCGGTACGCGTCGACGTGCACGAGCGGTGCCCGCCCGACGAGGGACGGATGCGTGCGCGCGATCACGAAGGTCGGGCTCTGCACGGGTCCGCGCACGCCGAGGCCCTCCGCGAGTCCACGCGTGAACGTCGTCTTCCCCGCGCCGAGCGGACCGGTAAGGATGAGCAGATCTCCCGCCGCGAGCTGCTCGCCGATGCGCAGGCCGAGCTGCTCCATCTCCTCCGAGGTGGCGATCTCCCGGCGCCCGAGGAACGCGGTGTCGACGCTCATGATGCCCGCCGGGGCACCCGATGGCCGATGCGCGTGACGATCTCGTAGTTGATCGTGCCCGCGGCATCCGCCCACTCCGCGGCCGACGGCACGCCGAGTGTGGGGTCGCCGAACAGCACCACCTCGTCGCCGATCGAGACCGGGGTGTCGCCGACGTCGACGACGAACTGGTCCATCGCGACGCGCCCGACGTTCAGGAAGCGCCGCCCGGCGATCGACACCGGGAGCCTGCCGGAACCGCTGCGGGGGACGCCGTCGGCGTACCCCAGCGGGACGAGCACCAGCGTGGTGTCGCGGTCGGTGCGGTGGTCGTAGCCGTACGAGACGCCGGAACCGGCACTCACTCGGCGCACGGCCGCGATCGATCCGCGCAGGGTCATCGCGGGGCGCAGCCCCAGTTCGGCGGAGCGGCGATCGTCGAACGGCGAGAGTCCGTACAGCCCGATGCCGATGCGGACCGCGTCGAGGCGCATCTCGGGCAGGTCGATGGCCGCCGCGGTGGCCGCGATGTGCCGGATCTCCGGACGGATGCCGAAGGACGCCGCAGCGGCGACGCCTTCCTCGAATCGTGCGAGGGCCGCCCTGTCGTCCTCGGGCGAGGTGTTCGAGAGGTGGCTGAACAGGCCGACGATGCGCAGACGTCCGATCCGCTCGAGCCGTGCCGCCTCCGCGAGCACGCGCGCCCAGTCCGCCGGGGCGATGCCGTTGCGCGAGAGTCCGGTCTCGAACTTCAGGTGCACGCCGACAGGTCGGTCGACGCTCGCCGCGGCCGCCGCGGCCTCGAGCTGATCGAAGGAGGAGATCCCGAGCTCGATGTTCTCGGCGGCGGCGCGCTCGAACCGCTCCCCCGGCGCATGCAGCCACGCCATGATCGGGGCGTGCACGCCCTGCCGGCGCAGCTCCAGCGCCTCGGGGATCTCGGCGACGCCGATGCGGGTGGCGCCGGCGGACAGGGCGGCGACGGCGGTGGCTGCCGCACCGTGGCCGTAGGCATTCGCCTTCACGACGGCGATGATCTCGACGCCGGTGAGTCGACGGAAGTGCCGCACGTTGTCGGCGATCGCATCGAGGTCGATGGTCGCTTCGCGGAACGGGACGGTCACAGTGGCGCTCCTTCGGCGACGACGAACGCAGCGGCGAGACCGGCGTCGTGGGTGAGGGTGAGGTGGAGCGCGAGGATGCCGCGCTCCTCGACGACGGCGGCCGTCGAACCCGAGAGGACGAAGTGCGGCTTGCCCGAGGACTCCGAGGCGATCTCGATCTCGGTCCAGTGCACGCCGTCCGAGCCGCCCAGCGCCTTGATCAGCGCTTCCTTCGCGGCGTAGCGCGCGGCGAGGGAGGGAAGACGGAGGGCCCGCTCCGACGGCGCGAAGAGTCGCTCGCGCAGACGTGGCGTCCGCTCCATGGTCCGTTCGAACCGCGGGATGTCCACGAGGTCGATGCCGGTCCCGATGATCACCCGTTCAGCCTACCGAGCCGTGGCGGTTGGCCGCCGGTTCGATGGGGTTCGGCAGTTCGTCGGTCAGGATCACATCTGCAGGTCGAATCGGGCCTATCCGACCTGCACGTGTGATCTCGACCTGCAGACGGCCGACGACGAATACTGCACAGCCGTCGCCGCGCCGATATCCATCCACAATCCCCTCCTTCCGGACTGCGGCACGGCCGGAGTGTCGGAGGCTCGGGACATGATGGATCCGGCCTATCTCCTCGCCCGCTTCGGCGGCGTCGCACGGGGAACCACACTCCAGGATTACGGATGCTCGCGCACGAGGATCGCGGCCGCGGCGGATGCCGGCGAGATCCGGCGTGTGCGACAGGGGGTCTTCGCTCTGCCGAAGACGGATGCCGGAGTCCTGGCGGCCGCCGCACACGGGGGCAGCCTCACCTGCGCTGCGGCGCTGCGCGCCCACGGTGTCTGGATGCTCCCCGCGCCGAACCACGAGGTTCACGTCTGGATGGGACGGAGCGGCCGTCCGCACTCCCACGAGGGATGCTCGTGCACCACCCACTACTCGCCCGGCTCCGCGGGGCTCGGACTCGCCCCCGTCGTGGTCTGCCTGATCCACGCCTACCGCTGCCTCGATGAAGAGGCCTTCTTCGCCGCGTATGAGTCAGCCTGGAACAAGCGCCTCATCGGCGCCCACGACCGCGCACGGATCCGCCGCGAACTGCCCCGAGCGGCCGGCTGGTTGCTCGATCTCGCGCGGCCGGATGCCGAGAGCGGGCTCGAATCCCTGCTCAGACTGCGGCTGCATCTGCACGGCATCCGCCTGGACTGTCAGGTCTCGATCCCCGGCGTGGGCCGCGTCGACTTCGTCGTGGCCGGGCGGATCATCCTCGAGGCCGACGGCAGGGAGAACCACACGCACGCCAAGCGGCATGACGATCTGCGAAGGGATGCCGCGGCATCCGCCCTCGGATTCGAGACCCTGCGATTCGATTACGCCATGATCGTGCACGACTGGCCGACGGTCCTCGCCGCGATCCTTCCCGCGCTCGGACGATCCCGAGGGTGAAGCGGAGTCGGAGTCGGATCGCAGGCTGAGAATACATCTGCAGGTCGAATCAGCCCGATCCGACCTGCAGATGTATTTTCGACCTGCAAAGTGCAGGGACTGCGAAGCGCGCGACGCGCAGACCGCCGAGAGGGCCTACTCGACCGTGACGGACTTCGCGAGGTTGCGCGGCTGGTCGACGTCGAGGCCCTTGGCCGTGGCGAGCGCCATGGCGAAGATCTGCAGCGGCACGACCGCGAGCAGCGGCTCGAACATCGGGCCCGCGAGCGGGATGTGGATGACCTCGTCGGCGAAGGGCAGCACCGCGGCGTCGCCCTCTTCGGCGATCACGATGACCCGGGCGCCGCGGGCGCGGATCTCCTGGATGTTCGAGACCACCTTGGAGTGCACGAGCGCCGAGTGACGCGGCGACGGCACGAGCACGAACACCGGCTGGCCGGGCTCGATGAGCGCGATCGGACCGTGCTTGAGCTCACCGGCGGCGAAGCCCTCGGCGTGGATGTACGAGATCTCCTTGAGCTTGAGAGCTCCCTCGAGCGCGATCGGGTAGCCGACGTGGCGGCCGAGGAACAGCACGGAGCGGGTGTCGGCCATCCACCCGGCGAGCTGCGTGACGTGCTCCTGCTCGCTCTCGAGCACGCGGGCGACCTTCTCGGGCAGAGCGGCGAGCTCTGCGACGTCTGCCGACGCGTCGGAGACCGTTCCACGGACGCGACCCATGTGCAGGCCGAGCAGCAGGAGCGCGGTGATCTGCGCCGAGAACGCCTTGGTCGACGCCACGGCGACCTCGGGACCGGCGTGCGTGTAGACGACGGCATCCGACTCGCGCGGGATGGTCGCGCCCTGCGTGTTGCAGATCGAGAGGGTGCGGGCACCGCGCTCGCGGGCGTACTTGACGGCCATGAGCGTGTCCATGGTCTCGCCCGACTGGCTGATCGAGACGACGAGCGTGTCGGCGCCGATCACCGGGTCGCGGTAGCGGAACTCGTGCGCGAGCTCGACGTCGACCGCGACGCGCGCCCACTGCTCGATCGCGTACTTGCCGACGAGCGCTGCGTAGGATGCCGTGCCGCAGGCCGTGATGATCACGCGGTTGATGCCGGTGAAGAGCTCGTCGAGCCCGTCGAGCTCGGGGATGACGACCTGGCCGTCCTGGATGCGGCCGCGGATCGTGTTCGCGACGGCCTCGGGCTGCTCCGCGACCTCCTTGGCCATGAAGCTCGACCATCCGCCCTTCTCGGCGGCGGCGGCGTCCCAGGAGACATCGAACGGCTCGGCCTGGACCGGCGCTCCGAAGAAGTCGGTGACGGTGACGGCATCCGGGGTGATCGAGACGATCTGATCCTGCCCGATCGCGAGCGCCTTGCGGGTGTGCTCGATGAACGCGGCGACGTCGGAGCCGAGGAAGTTCTCGCCCTCCCCCAGGCCGATGACGAGCGGGGAGTTACGGCGAGCGCCGACCACGAGGCCCGGGTGGTCCTCGTGCATCGCGAGCAGGGTGAACGCGCCCTCGAGGCGGTTCACGACGCTGCGGAACGCGAGCTGCAGGTCGCCGCCGTTGCCGGCGTACTCGCGGCCGAGGAGGGCTGCAGCCACCTCGGTGTCGGTCTCGCTGCGGAACACGACGCCGTCGGCGAGGAGCTCCTCGCGCAGCGCCGAGAAGTTCTCGATGATGCCGTTGTGGATGACGGCGAGCTTGTCGTCGTCGGCGAGGTGCGGGTGCGCGTTGACGTCGGTCGGGCCGCCGTGCGTCGCCCAGCGGGTGTGGCCGATGCCGGTCGAGCCGTCCGAGAGGGGTGCATCGGCGAGCGAGTCGCGCAGCACGGCGAGCTTGCCCGCCTTCTTGCGCATCCCGAGCGCGCCGTCTCCGTCGATGACGGCGACGCCGGCGGAGTCATATCCGCGGTACTCGAGGCGGGCGAGGCCGGCGAGAAGGATGTCCTGGCTGGGGCGCGGGCCCACGTATCCGACGATTCCACACATGCTTCAAAGATAAGCGGCAACTTTTGCGAGTCGTCCGAACAATAGCCGGGGCCGCTCCCGTGGAAAGTCAGAGCTTGCGGAGCAGGACGGATTCGACCGTGTGGTCGGCGCCCTTGTTCAGGACCAGACGCGCGCGGTGCTTGGTGGGCATCACGTTCTCGACGAGGTTCGGCATGTTGATCTCGTTCCAGTAGCCGAGCGCCGTCGTGATCGCCTCCTCGTCGGTGAGGTGCGCGAAGACGTTGAAGTACGACGACGGATTGCTGAACGCGCCCTGCCGCAGCGCGAGGAAGCGGTCGACGTACCACTTCTCGATGTGCGAGGTGTCGGCGTCGACGAAGATCGAGAAGTCGAACAGATCGCTGACCGCGACGTCGTTCGGCGCGGGCGGCGGCTGCAGCACGTTCAGCCCCTCGACGATCACGACGTCGGGCCGCCGTACGACGACATGCGCGTCGGGGACGATGTCGTACCGCATGTGCGAGTAGAAGGGAGCGCGCACCTCGGGGGCCCCGCTCTTCACCTCGGTGAGGAACTCGATGAGGGAGCGTCGGTCGTACGACTCCGGGAAGCCCTTGCGCTCCATCAGACCCCGGCGCTCGAGCTCGGCGTTCGGGTAGAGGAAGCCGTCGGTCGTGACGAGCTCGACCCGGGGCGTGCCGGGCCAGCGGCTCATGAGCTCGCGCAGCAGTCGGGCGATCGTGGACTTGCCGACGGCGACCGAGCCGGCGACGCCGACGACGAACGGCGTCGTCGTGTCGTCCTCCTGCAGGAACGACGAGGTCGCCGCTCCGAGGCGCTTGGTCGACGTGGCGTAGAGGCTGAGCAGGCGGCTGAGCGGCAGGTAGACCTCGCGGACCTCGGTCATGCTCAGCCTGTCGCCGATGCCGCGGACCTCGACGACCTCGGTCTCGCTGAGCGGCTGATCGAGGTCGGCGGCCAGACGCGCCCATTCCGCGCGACCGATCTCACGATACGGAGACAGCGGCTGCGCGGAGTCGACGGTGGTCACTGTTCCATCGTATCGGGGCACGAGTAGTCTCTTCCCGTGCGCCTGGGAGTCCTCGACATCGGTTCCAACACCGTTCACATGCTCGCCGCCGACGTCCGCCCCGGCGGTCGCCCGCTCGCGAAGACGAGCGACCGGACGGTGCTGCGCCTCATGCGCTACCTCACACCGGAGGGTGCGATCTCCGAGGAAGGGGTCGTCGCGCTCGAGGAGGCGGTCGCGCAGGCGCGCAGGGTCGCCGACAGCGAGAAGGTCGACGAGCTCCTGGCGACCGCGACGAGCGCCGTGCGCGACGCGCAGAACGGCGTCGACGTGATCGCCCGCATCGAGGCCGCCCTCGGGCAGCCGCTCCAGGTGCTCGACGGCGAGACCGAGGCCGAGCTGACCTTCCTCGCGGTGCGCCGCTGGTTCGGGTGGTCGGCGGGGCAGCTGCTGCTCCTCGACATCGGCGGCGGCTCGCTCGAGATCGCGGCGGGTGCCGAGGAGATGCCGGATGCCGCGGCATCCGTCCCCCTGGGCGCCGGACGAATGACCGTGCAGTTCCTGCCGAACGACCCGCCCGGCGAGGAAGACGTCGAACGGCTGCGAGCGCACGCGAAGAAGACGCTCGCCGCCGTGCTGCCGCAGTTCCTCGCGCTCCCGCGTCCCGATCACGTCGTCGGCTCGTCGAAGGCGATCCGCTCGCTCGCCCGGCTCGTCGGATACCCGGCACCCGGCTGGTCGGGGACCGATCGGATGCTGCTCCCCCGCGCTTCGCTCGGCTCCTGGATCCCGCGTCTCGCGCGGCTCCCGGCATCCGCTCGTCAGGAGCTCCCCGGGATCACGCCGGACCGCACGTTCCAGATCGTCGCCGCGGCGGTCTCGCTGCATGCGGCGATGACCGTGCTCGACATCGAGGAGCTCGAGGTGTCGCCGTGGGCGCTGCGCGAGGGCGTGCTGCTGCGCTATATCGAGCAGCTGAACTGGAGCGGCACCCGAAGCTGAGAACCGGGGTCGGCTGCGGTGGCTAGCATGGCGGCATGTCCGCTCCCGCCGTCGTCCGCGCCCGCACCGGCGCCGTCGTGGCGCGGGCGCTGCTGGTCGGCTACCTGCTCTTCGTGGGCTTCACGGTATGGCTGCCCGCGACGGTCTCGGCCAAGGTCACGGGTCTCGTCGGCATCGTCGCCACCTGGGTCGCGGATGCCGGGATCGCGTCGTACTCGCGGAGCGCCTTCGTGCTGGAGATCCTCGCCAACGTGGCGCTCTTCGTGCCCGTCGGCCTGCTCCTCGCACTGGCCTGGCCGCGCCTGCGGCTGTGGCAGACCGTGCTGATCGGCGCGCTGATGAGCGTGCTCATCGAGACCGTGCAGGGGGTGATGCCCTCGCGGTTCCCGACGCTGTCGGACGTGATCGCGAACACCACGGGCACGCTGATCGGCGCGCTGATCGTGACGATCATCCTGTCTCTCGCGGGCGTCGGCCGACCGTCTCCTGCGCGTAGGCTGACGGCGTGAACGCGCATTCTCAGGACGGTCCGCCCGCCGGCATGAGCCGCCGGGAGTGGCGTGAATCCCAGGCGCCCGCCGCCGCGGCCGAGGCTCCCCCGGCGGAAGCGCCGGTCATGCCCGACTTCCTCGGGGGCCCGCCGCCCGCCGAGCAGCCGAGCGCGAGCCTCACGATCCTCACCGTCTGCACGGGGAACATCTGCCGCTCCCCTCTGGCCGAGGTGCTGCTGCGCGGCAGGCTCGAGCCGCTGGGCGTCCGCGTGCACAGCGCCGGGACGCACGCCCTGGTCGGCCACGGCATGCCCGAGCCCGCCCTCGACCTCGCGCTGAAGGCCGGTGCGGATGCGCAGGTCGCCGCCGCTCACCAGGCCCGCTATCTCGTCGAGCCGATCATCGGCGACGCCGACCTCGTCCTCGCGATGGCCCGCGAGCACCGGTCGCACGTGGTCAAGATGATGCCCAATCGGCTGCGCCGCACGTTCACGGTCCGCGAGTTCGCCCGCCTCGCCTCGACCCTGAGCACGGAAGACGCGCGCCGCGCAGCGGATGCCGCCGGCGGATCGCCGCAGGATCGGTTCGCCGCCGTGCTCCGCGCCGTCGCCGACCAGCGCGGCCTGACGCCGTCGGCCGCCGAGGACGACGACGTGGTCGACCCCTACCGACGCTCCAGCGAGACGTATGCTCGCTCCGCCGCTCAACTGGTTCCGGCGCTCGACGAGGTCGAGCGGATCGTGCGCGCGGCACTCGGCTGAGCCTCGTCTTTCCCACGGCAGGCGGTGGTTCACCGTATGCTCGATGTCGTATCTGCATCCCGAGTTCCCCACGGGATGCATGAGGGGATAAAGAGTTGGAACTCAGAGACTACGTGCGCATTCTGCGCGCGCACTGGATCGTGATCATCGTCGCCACGATCATCGGAGCCGCCGCGGCCTTCGGGTGGAGCGCCATCCAGCCTCGCGTGTACTCGGCCGACACGACCGGCATCGTCACCGCGGTCGGCGGCGACGGCACGAGCGGCAGCGCCCTCGTGGGCAACCAGCTCGCCCAGAGCCGGGTGAAGTCGTACCTGAACCTGGGCTCGTGGCGCGCCGTCGCCGAGCACGCGATCGACGAGCTCGACCTCGACACCTCCCCCGACGTCCTCGTCAACCACGTCACGGTGACGAACCCCGTCGACACGACGGCCCTGAAGGTGACCGCGACGGGTTCGACGCCCGAGTCCGCGCAGGCGCTCGCTCAGGCCTGGCTCGACGGCATGGCGATCGAGATCGAGAAGCTCGAGGGAGGGACGACGACGTCCCCCGCGGCGATCTCGCTCATGGTGGGCGATTCCGCGCGACTCCCCTCTGCGCCCTCGTCTCCGAACACCCGCCTGAACCTCATCATCGGCGCCCTCGTCGGCCTCGCCCTCGGGCTCGTGTACGCGTTCGTGCGCCACACGGTCGACCGTCGGGTCCGCCACCCGCGCGACATCGAGCGCGAGACCGGCGTCTCGGTCATCGGCACGCTCCCGCTCGAGAAGTCGATGTCCGACGAGCGCCAGGTGATCGACTTCTCGCTGGAGTCGCAGCACGGCGTCTCGCACCACACGATCGAGTCGATGCGCGAGCTGCGCACGAATCTGCAGTTCATCGACGTCGACAATCCGCCGCGCGTCATCGTCGTCACCAGCTCGGTGCCCGGCGACGGCAAGTCGACCGTGTCGGTCAACCTCGCCTCGAGCCTCGCCGCCGCGGGCCAGTGGGCGATCCTCATCGACTGCGATCTGCGTCGCCCGGTCATCGCCGACATCTTCGGGATGTCCAAGGATGTCGGCCTCACCGACGTTCTCGCCGGGCGTGCCGACCTGCAGGATGTCGCGCACCGCCCGTCGCGCGACGTGCCGCTGGCCGTCGTGGGGGCGGGGCGCATCCCGCCGAACCCGAGCGAGCTGCTCGGCTCGCACCGCATGCGCGACTTCCTGGCGGAGATCAGCAAGTCCGCGATCGTGATCCTCGACTCCCCTCCGGTGCTGCCGGTGACGGATGCCGCCGTGCTCGCCGCCGGCGCGGACGGCGTGCTGATCGTCGTGTCGTCGGGGAAGACCACCTTCGACATGCTGCAGCGCGCCATCGAGAACATCACCCGCACGACGGGTCGTGTGCTCGGCGTCGTCCTGAACCGCGTCCCCCGCAAGGGCGCCGAGTCGGCGTACTACGGCCGCGAGTACTACGGCGCGTACGAGCGGTATGCGCAGAAGGAAGAGGACACCGAAGCGGAGACCCCGGAGCCGGGCGTGCGCCGTCGCGGCGCCGCTCAGGTCTGAGTCGTCGGCGCCTGCAGGAGCCCGTCCTCGACCAGCTCCTGGAGAGCTGCCTGCACGATCGAGCGCGCGTCACCGGTCTCAGGCTCGCCGTGCGCGGTGACGACCGCCTCGACGATCTCCGTGAGGGTGTGGTCGTGCGCCGCCGCCCACAGGGACGGCCCGATGCCGTCGAGCACGTGGACCTGTCCTCCCGTCGGCGTCCGCTGCAGGATCGCGATGCGACCGTCGAGGCCGAGCTCGTCGGCCGTCGCAGCGCGCGCGAACGCGTCGGTGCGCGTCGGCGCGGCATCGGATGCCGTCGGACGGGGTGAGACCGCGTCCACCGGGCGGAGCTCGGTGCGCAGCAGACGCTCGATGATCGGATCGATATCGGCGACCTCGCGGTACCGCAGCCGCACGGCGCCGCCGGTGGCCTCGAGAAGGGCCGCGATCCGCTGCAGCGGGGCCTCTCCGTCGCACAGGTAGCTGGTCTGGGGTCCGAGCAGTTCGAGGGCCTCCGCGACGTCGAGCTCCTCGAGCGACGGCTGCTCAGGGCCGTCGGCTGACCGATCGATCACGACGATCTTCGCGACGCGCAGCGGGAACGGGAGCGGACGCCCTCCGTCGAGACTCGACAGCGCCACCTGCGCCTTATGGGTCGAGTGCGCCTCGATGATCGACAGCGGCTTCCGATACGGTTCGACACCGCCGTCGGGGGCGATCGCGATCGTCTCGTCGCTCACATACGCGTACCGCCGGGACAGGTGCCGTGCAGCCGTGGTCTTGCCTGTGCCCGACGGCGCGCTGAGCACGACGACGCGACCGCTCTCGTCGGCGAGGCCGGCCGCGTGCAGCATCCACACCGGATCGGCGCGACGGTGCGCGAGGGCGGCGATCGTCACGTCGGTCGAGAGCATCGAGAGCGCTGCGTCGTCTTCGAGTCCGTCACGCACCGCGACGATCACGTCCGGCGTCCGAGCTCCCTCGTACCAGGCATCCGCCCATGCCTCATGGGCACGGATCCGGAACTCCGCATCACGACTCGAGACATCGACATCGACGACGGCACCGACCGCGCTGACGAGAAAGCGATCAGGCATGGGAACAGCCTATCGACCGGGATGGAGCCCTCATCGAACGCACGAAAGAACACATCGCGCGCATTTAACGAACAATCTGCGCAGTGTTCTTCACTTCGATGTTCGAATTCCGCTGCTCGTCATAGCGTGACGGTATCCAGGACAGGGGAATCCTCGCGAGAAGAAATCCTCTGACTCCAGAAGAAAAGCGGAGTAACGGTCACCGCGACGGTCTTCGAGACGGTAGCGTATCGACCACGCGAAGCCAGAGTGCGGGTCGATCTGAGGGGGTCGACGAGCACGGATCAGTCTGGCGCGCGTTCATTCGGCGCACGGAAGGGTGATGCGTGGATCTCGGCAACGTGAGGGAGATCGGTCCGCAGGAGCTGATCGATCACGGCATCCGGCCGGTCGGTGACCGGGCCTCCCTGCGTGCTCGGGAACGGACTCCCGGCTCCGTCATCCTGCTGACCATGAGCGGCACGTCGAGCGAGGTCGCGATCGACACGCTGACCGCTCACCCGGAGCACGCGGTCTTCGCCTTCATCCAGGCCGAGGCCCTCTGGTCGAGGATGCAGGACGAGCCGTGGCTGCAGATCGAGAACGGCATGGTGATCGCCGCTCCCGGCCTCACGCGCGGATTGCGCTGTCAGGGCGCGTGGAGCGCGACCGTCGCACTGGTGCCCCGCACGGCGATGGCGTCGTTCGTCTCGACCCTGCCGACCGACGCCCGGATCTTCCCCGAGCGTCGCCTGCTCGACCGGGCGATGCAGGACTTCGTCGAGGGGCTGCTGGATGCCGACGAGCGGGCGACCGCGATCGAGCGCTACGCGGTCGAGCAGCTGGTCGTGGAGATGGGCGGCGCGATCCTCCTGGACCGGGTCGGCGCCGTCTCGGGTCAGGGCTCGCCGCGCGCTGTGCTGCGCGACCGTGCGATCGCAGTGATCGCCCAGCAGTGCGGGGATCCGAGCCTGACGCCGACGCAGGTCGCCCGCGAGGTGCAGTCCTCGCTCCGTCAGCTGCAGCTGGTCTTCGCCGAGGCCGAGAACAGCGTCGCCGGCGAGATCCGCCGCCAGCGCGCACGCCTCGCGCGCTCGCTGCTCGTCGACAGCCGCTACGACGTGCTGAGCATCGAACAGATCGCGCAGCGCTCCGGGTTCCAGTCGCCGATGAGCCTGCGCCGGGCCCTCGACGAGGCCTACCGGGCGACGCCGCGCGCCCTCCGCGCACGTCGTCGCGCATAGCTCGAAATCGGTCTTTTCGCTCAGATCGCGCAGGTTCGGCGCACAATGCGCTGACTTCCTCCATTCGATGTTCTCGGCCGTTCTCCCCCGCCTACGTTGATGCCTACGAAGAGGCTCCTGGGGGATGCAGACGAACGTGTCGCCTCTTCGCGACACAACGGGGAACCGTATCTGCATCTATGAGGGAGGGCACTCACGTGACCGAAGAAATCCAGAAGAACAGCGGCTTCTCGCGCCGCACCGTCGTCAAGGGCGCCGCATGGTCGGTGCCGGTGATCGCGGCTGCCGTCGCAACGCCGCTCGCCGCGGCATCCGGCGGAGACATCGGAGCCTTCGCGCTCGACGGCTCCTGTGGAGTCCTCGGCGTCCTGGGCCCTGGGTTCACGCTCGAAGCCAGTGCCACCGAGCCGATCCCGGCGGGTACCACGGTCACCATCACCGGCGGCGGCATCGCCAACATCGGTGTCTTCAGCGTCACGGGCGGCACGGCTGCCGTCAACGTCCTGTCGCCCACGAGCACCCAGATCGTCCTGAGCGCTCCGGTCCCGGCCGGCGGCACCATCGCCTTCCGCACCACGCTTTCGATCTCGGTCGCGTTCACGCTGAACGCGACGACCACGCTCCCCGCCGGTTACACCGGCACCGGTGGCAAGCCTGCCGGTTCGGTGAGCTCGACCCTCATCCTCTGCTCGGCCACCTGATCGGGCACCAGAGGATCTGAGAAGTCAGACCACCAGAGCGGCCGGATCCTTCGGGGTCCGGCCGCTCTGCTGATCCGCCAAGATGAAGTCATGCACGCATTCGTCGTCCCCCTGACGGTGTTCCTCGCCGTGGTGTTCGCCGTGAGCGCCCTCGGCAAGCTCCGGTCCGCCGACCGCGGGAGCGCGTCGTTCGCCGCCCTGCAGATCCCGGTACGCCACCCGGATGCCGCTGCAATCGCCCTGATCGCTGCGGAAGCCGTGGTCGCCGTCGGACTCGTCTCCACCGGGGGATGGCTCTTCGTCGGCTTCGCCGGGGCCGCGCTCGTTCTCACGGCCGGTCTCCTCATCGTCGTCGTCCGGGCGCACCGGAAGGGCGCCACCGATGACTGCGGATGCTTCGGCGAGTGGATCCCGTCCGCGATCGGTCCGCGACTGATCCTGCGCAACGTGATGCTGACCATCGCGGCCTCCGCCGTGCTGGCGTCGTCGATCCTCGTTCAGGCGCTCCTCGGCGGGCCCGTCGGGGTGCCGCTCGCCCTCTCGTCGCCGTCGTCGGTCGCGCCGACGGTCGGAGCGCTCGCGGCCGCGGCGCTGATCGCGGTGGCCACCTGGGCGACCGTCCGCGCCTCCGCCGCGACCCCGGCCGCCTCATCGCCCGCTGACCGCGGAGCGGGTGCGGTCGTCGTGCCGGAGACGGGCGAGATCGTCGATCTGCTCGCCGCGGGCTCCCGCGCCCGCCTGCTGGTGTTCGTCTCGCCAGGCTGCCACGCCTGCGAGACCGCTCTGACGGCCCTCAGAGCGGCCGAAGTCGACCTGAACGGGCTCGTCGACCTCTACGTCGTGCAGAGGGCCGCGTCGGGGACTGCGGACACCGCCTCCGCCCATTCCCTCCCCCGGGCAGCGCGCTTCGCGCTCGACGTCGGCGGATCGCTGAGCGCGAGTCTGGGCACGGGCCGGGCGACCCCGGTGGCCGCCCTGATCGGCACCGACGGGCTGCAGGCCGGTCCCCTCGCGGTCGGCAGCGACGAGACGGCGCTGCTCATCGACAGCATCCGCGCCCTCGCGACCGCCCCGCCGGCGTGAGCCGCCGCGGGTCTACGCCGTGCGGCGGATCGCCTTCGGTCGACCCGTGAGCCAGCCCATGACCCATTCGACGGGCCCGGTGCCGACGAAGCGCCACCACAGCCATCCGATGAGGATCATGCCGGGCACGATGACGAGCCAGCCCGGATAGAAGTTCTCGGCAGGACGACCGTAGACGTTGTTCCAGAGCGCGATGAGCCCGACGTGCAGCAGGTAGAGCGAGAGCGCGACCTGGCCGCAGGCGCGGAGCGGGACGAAGATCGCGCCCCAGACGCGCTGCGCGCGCTCCCGACGGACGGTCGCCGCGAGGACCACGCAGACGTAGACGGCGAAGACGAGACCGAAGTCCTTGAGGGTGTCGAGGTAGTCGCCCGACTGCACCGTGCCGAGACGCTGGCCGACGCCCCAGGCCAGGTACGCCAGCGGCGCCGCAGCGGCGAGCACCCAGAGCAGGCGATCCCGCTTGAGGCCGTGACGGATGAGCAGCGCGCCGATGAGGAACATCGGCAGCAGGTTGACGACCCGATACTGGGGGCCGAGGAACAGCCAGGTCATGACCTCTCGCACCGGGTCGCCGCTCGTGTAGGCCCACACCCAGGTGCGGGCGAGGGCGAGCAGGGGCTGACTCACGACGAGGATCACCACGGTCACCGCGATCACGACGGGCGTACGGGCGAGCAGGATCGGCGCCCCGATGATGATGAGCAGGCCGAGGTAGGCGAGCACCACGGCCACCCACGAGCCCCAGGAGGCCATCCAGACGCCCAGGACGACGAGGAAGAGGCCCCGGAGCGTCTGCTGGAGCAGCGTCGTCCCCACGCGTCCTCCGCGCCGCCACACCAGCTCCGCCGACATCCCCATCACGAGCGCGAACAGGGGCGACGCGACGTCGCTGAAGTTCGCCGTGATGAAATACACGGCCCACGGAGCGTTCGGCACGAAGGATGCCGCGTGGGCGATGAGCATCGCGATGATCGCGAAGCCGCGCAGGACATCAGGAATGAGAAGGCGACTCGGTGCAGACCGGAGCCGCGCGCGGGCCTCCGGCGCGTGCGTCGCCGCACTCGCAGAATATTGGTCCATTCCCTGACAGTATTGGCTGGACCCCCACGCGCGCGACCTGGAGACCGAGATGACGACCGCAGAATCCCCTGCTCCTCGTCGCCGCAGAATCGGCGGAGTGTGGCTCAACGTCGCCCTCGCGCTGGCGCTCACGGCCATCATCGTCGCGTTCCTCGGGCAGCCCTCGTCCGGCTCGATGTCTCCGACGCTCGAGCCCGGCGATCGGATCGTCGTGAACAGGCTCGCGTTCCTCGGCTCCGACCCCGCTCCCGGCGACATCGTCGTCTTCCGGCCCGACGACAGCTGGGGCGAGAAGCCCACAGCCGGCAACTGGGCGACCGGCGCGCTGCAGTGGATCGGCGAGACCACCGGCATCCGCCCGTATGTGCTCGTGAAGAGGGTCATCGCGGGCGAGGGGCAGACGGTCGAGTGCTGCGATGCCGAGGGGCGGGTCCTCATCGACGGCGAGCCGCTCGACGAGCCCTACGTCGTGAAGGACCTGCCATTCGTCAGCGGCGAGCTCGACTGCGACACCACACCCCTGTCGACGCGGTGCTTCGCCGAGGTGACGGTGCCTGAGAATTCGTACCTGGTGCTGGGCGACAACAGGGCGAACTCCGCGGATTCCGTGTTCCTGTGCCGCGGTGTCGCCGACCCGGACGACGGATGCTGGCGCTGGATGCAGCGGGACTCGGTGTTCGGCAAGGCCGGGCCGATCCTCTGGCCCGTGTCGCGCTGGGGCGGACCGTAGGCGCTGCAGATCAGCCGCAGCCGGGCGTCTCCAGGGTCACCGGCGTCGCACGCACCATCGGTGTCGTCCAGACGTCGTAGGCGCCGTAGTCCGCTCCCGTCGTGCCCTCGGCGCCCTTCATCGAGACCGTGATCGTCGCGGCCGTCTGCGGGGGTGTCACGACGTTGATGCGCACGACGGAGCGCCCGAGGTGCGTGCCCTCCGCGATCAACGCGAAGCTCTCCGCTCCCTCGACATTCCACGAATCGATCGTCGCGCCGACGGGAGCGTAGACGACGACATCCGTCGCGATGTGCCCGGGCTCGTAGTACGGGCCCGTGATGAAGTACGGGAGCGCATCGGCCTGCTCGGGCGTGATGTTGTTCGCGAACGTGATGGTCTGCTGGAAGGTGGGCGCTCCGGTTGCCGTGCACTGGTCGGTGCTCGAGACCACGCTCGCATCCGCGTAGTAGTCGGTCTTCGCGCCCGTCGTGTCGTTGAAGTACACGCCGGCGATCGTCTTGTCGTCGTTGGTCGCGGGAAGCGTGCCTGCGAGGCGGGTGTCCGACATCATCGCCTCGATGTCGGGGTTCGACGACCAGATCTTCATCCGGCTCTCATCGCTCGCCTGACGCAGAGCGTCGAAAAGCGCGAGGGGGTTCTCGACGCCTGCTGTCAGCGTGGCGAAGATCTGCGCGGCGGCGGAGGCGAAGAAGAGATCCTGGGCGGACGCGTCGACATTGTTCCCGTTGATGACCTCACCGTAGTTGAAGTACACCTCGTTGAGCAGGAGCGCGACAGCATTCTCACTCGTGAGCGTCTCACCGGTGGCGAGTTGAATCGGGCCCGTCGCGTTGAGAATGTAAGAGAGGGCCACGGGATCAGTGGAGATCACGTCGTCAAAGGGCGGAAGCCCTTCGTCTGCCCACCATGCGCGCATGATGTCGACAGTTGTGGGAAAGTCGGGCGTTGCGGTCATGTTGGGAATCCATCGCCCGATGATGTCCGAGTACAGGTTCTCCGTCTCCGCGTCGAGCGGCGAGATGCTCTCGGGACGAGCGTTCGCGAACTGCACACTCGTCGCCTGCGTCGTCAGCTCGATGCGGCCCTCGGTGGCCGTGACGAGCGCGAGAGCGGCGGGGTTGCCACCCGACGCCCGCAGCTCCGAGTTGCCCTGGAACATCAGGAGATAAGTGCGAGGTGTGCCTTCGCCCAGTGCCGCCGGAAGGACCTTGAGTATCGGCGACAGCGTGCCGAGCGTGTCGTCCACACCGGAGACGGCATCGTCCAAGGTGGTCAGCGCCTCGGTCACCTGAGGCAGCAGGAAGGTGCGGTCAGCGTTCTCGATCCGCGTGCTCACGCCGGCGAAGGTCGCGGCTCCGGTCGAGACGACCTTCTCGAGATCATGCACGGCGGCCAGATCAATGGCGCCGTTCACCGGCTTGAAGGCGGTGAGATCGAGTTTGGGCAGTGAATTCACAGCGAAGTCGGCGACATCGTCGATGCTCTCGGCCGCCGCGCGCACAGCGGCGAGGTTCTGGCCGACGACCGGAACCCATTCCGCGACGCGCCAGTCCCAGCCTTCCGTCTCGGCGACGGCCCGTGCGGAAAGCTGCTTGAGCGAAGCCGCGTCCGCCGCTGCGCCCTCCGTGTCTCCAGCCACGACCTTCGCGGGCATGCCGCTGGCGATGGGCACGGCCGGAGTGAGTGAATCACGAACCGACAGAGCCTTCGACGCCGCGACTGCGGTCAGTGCTGCGACCGCGACGAGAAGAAGGAAGACCACTCCGACGATGATCCAGACGACTCGCCGACGACGGGGTCGCTTCGACTTACGCCGACCTCGGTCGGCGTTTGCGCTCGCGCTCGCGCTGGCGTTCACGTTGGCGTTTGCACTGGCGCGCAAGCTGGCTCGGGTCTGGTGCGAGGAGGACATCGGTCCTATTCAATCGCAACTTCTTGACACTCCGCTCGATGAGCTGCCGAGTCGGGAGCAGCCCTGAGGACGACTCAGCGTCGAGAGATCAGTTTCCGAACGCTCACTCCGACGCGTCGCACTCGTGCCCTCAGGACTGCCAGCCTCGTCGCCGACCGGTCCCCCATGGCAATTCGCATGGTGTCCGAGTGCGGCCAGACGAGCCGATACAGCACGGCTGGTCTCTGCCGGATCGGCAGCAGGCGCAGGGCCTTGAAATGTCGACGGGAGGAGGCGGTCTCTAGACGCATGCCCCAATCCCTCGGCGCTGCCGCCGTTTTGAACGGCGCCGCCTCCTGGCCGAAGACCCTTTCGAGGGGGTTACTCAAGACGAACCCTGCGTCGAGACGGCTGACGACCGGAAGCACGGAACGCCCGCCACGTCGAAGCACGAATTCGGACTTCTCGATCGCGGAGGCGCCCGCGGGTACGCCGTCGTAAGGACGCATGTCATGAAGCGCGGCGATCACCGCGTGCTCGGGAACCCTCGGCGTTCTGGCCATCGCTCCGGCGAACAGTCTCATCTCGGAACCTGCGTACAGCGCTTCGAACGCCTCAGTGGGCGGCAGCCCGATCCCGGGAAAGGACGTGTGTACATCCACCGCGCAGCCCCACTCGCCGGCGACGAGGGTAAGCGAATGAGTGACGGTCGTTCCGGTGAAGGGAAGGAACAGCGGCGTCCACCCCCAGGCCTCCATCGCCCCCGCGAGCTTGCGATCATCGCCGGGACGAACCCAGCAGTCCACGTCTCCGGAGTGCTCCCGGACACGCAGACCCTGCGCGTGGAGAGTCGGCCCCTTGATGAACAGAATGTCTATGCCTTCCGACGCAGCTACGTTCGAGATCAGCGCGTAGACGAGTTCATGGAACAGGGAGACGAGCCATGGCCTATTCAGTTCTCGCACGCGCGACGGGTGCCCCTCATCACCGGAGGCGAGGCCCATCTCCGCGAGACCTCGAGCGACCTCCTGCTCATGCGCGCTGAGCGAGGCGACCGTGACCGGCCCTGCCGCCATCCGACGCCATAGTTCGGCCCCTTCTCCCAGGAGAAAGACGGGTCCGCCTGGGGTAGCGGGAACAACGACGATGTCGAACCCGTCGGCTGCGTACTCGCTCTCGACTAGGTCGAGAGCCCCGAACCCGATAGCAATCCAGACCGACACGCATTCATACTCGCACATGGTGTCAGCATCAAGTCGCCTAGCGCACGAAGGATCGCGGAGACGGACGCTGTGGTCGGGTCGAGGCGACAGACTGCTCGTCATCTTGAGGCTCTTCCTCGCTTCGGGCGATGAGGAGCAGCATGGCGAAGTAGATCCAGGTGGTCGACGGCTCGATCGCAGAGCTGTGCATGGTCAAGATGAACGGCAGGCAGACGATACCGACCGCGACGACCATCCACCCTCCACTCGAGAACCGATTCGGTCGGCGGCGAGCGCGTGACGCCATCTGCAACATCCTGAACAACCAGATGATGAAGACGACGAACACGATTGCGCCGTACTGAGAGAGCACCTCGATGAATCCATTGTGCGGATTGACGATACCCAGCGTCTGGCCACGCGCCCCGCTGAGGTCGACGTAGTCTTCGAACGAGCCGGCTCCGCCGCCGAGCGCGAGATTGCTCCCTGCCAGCGTCAGCCCGGCGAGAACCAGTTGCCAGCGAACGAAGGTCGAGATGTCGATGGGAATGCTCAGTCCGATGAACTCGATCGCGTAGCCCGAGGTTCCCGCGTACTGTGCGTAGCCCTCGAAGGGATTTTGTGCGATGCCCTCCAGGACCAGGATCAACGCGACGAGCGTCAATAGGAGGAACATGATCATCAGTCCCGGCCGAGCGCGAAGCGCAAGGAAAATCGAGACCAGCACGAAAACCGCGAGGATGAGCACTCCTGTGCGACTGTTCGTCGCAGCCATAAAGACCGGAACGGTTATGATCGCCAGGGCCGCGGCCAATCGGGTTCCCCGCCCTCGTGAGCGGCTCCAGAGGACGACGAGCGCAATGTAGGAGAAGAGCAGGAACGTCGCGTAGTTGTTGGGGTTGTAGAACGAGACCGTGATGCCCCACCCATCCAACGCCCTCTCGTCAGCGTATGAGGAACTCAACGAGAATCCGGTCACGATCTCGATGACGGCATAGACGGAGATGACGCCGTACGCAAGCAACCAGCCTCGGAGCAACGCCATCAGCAGCGCAACGGGTGCTCGCGCAATGGCGATCGCGATGAGGATCGCGAGGCCTGTCAGCAGAGACAACAACTCCGAGAAGGTATTCGACGACGGTCCTGCCACCAATAGACCAACGGCAGTGACGAACAGCCAGGTGACGGCGAGAATCAGCGTGATTGTCCGAGTCGCCGAACGAGTCTGCCCCTTCTTCGAGAGAAGCGCGACGATGAGGAGCAGCACAGCGGCCAGCCGGAACGCGAACAGCGAGCCGATCCCGGGGATGAGCGGACCGAACGCTGCGAGCGCAGGAAGGAGGTAGACGACCGCCGCCATCACTCGACCCACCGCCGGCTTCGTCGAAAAGCTCGCCGCATCTTCTGTCGTCGTAGATCCGGTTGCGACGGCAACCGGTCCGACCCCGTCGACAGGCACTCGACCTGTGCCCCAGACCATCGGCTGCTCCTCTTGAGTCATGGCGGCGATGGCCGACGTTCGCTCCATCCATCCGAGGGAACGAGTTCTGATTGCGCTCGTTCCGCAGGCGCCTGCCCGTCTCAGAACGCGATGAGTGATTCAACACTATGCGATGCTCTGGACGACCTCAACCTGCCGCCGACACCGACGAGCGTGGCTCGGTGACTCGCATTCGCTGCTCGCCTACTTCGCGTTCCGGCTAATGGTCGCGCTGTGTCAAGGCGGCGCGGCGTGCGATCCACCCGGCCAAGCCCAGGTTGAAGACGAGCAGAATGCTCTGGACGATGCTCATGAGGACGATCGCCAGATACATGTCGCTGCTGAAGAGCGCAAGGACTGCGATGGGCGCCGCAGCGTAGATGACTGAGAAAGGCAACCCGATGTGTTGCTTGTCGAGAACGACGAACAACGTCGAGATCGGAGACGCGGCGAGATTCAGGTACAACCAAGGGGTCAGCGCCTGCGCGTACAAGCCTGCATCGCCCCACTGCGGGCCGAGTGCCCAGGGAACAAGGTAGGGACTGAGAACGAAGATCAACGCGAACGGCAGAATACCGAAGAGCAGGGACTTTCCCACGCTGGAGCGCACGACCTGCGGCAGGTCCTGTCGCGGAGTGGTGGCGAGACGCGGAAAGTACACCTGACTGAGAGCCGACCCGATGAGTGCCGCCGGGACGTTCACCAGGCGCCAAGCCTGGGAGTACTGTCCGAGGGCGTCGAGAGAGTATTGCCCGATGACGAGATTGATCCCGTTCAATCGGAAGGAGTCGACAAGAGTCTGCGGCGTGGTCAGCGCGGGCATTCTCCAGTACTTCCGCAGAAGGTAAGACCACCGCCGCCGAGCGAATGCTCCCGCAAGATGATTACGCGAACCATCGGAGACCGCGAGAACCGTGACCGCAAGCAATTGGCCCAGGAGGAGTCCGACGACGAGTCCAAGGCCTCCGCCGAGGGCAGTGAAACTCATCGCTATCTGGGCGCACGCCACGAGCACTGCGAGCAATATGCGGTTTCGACTGAGCACTCCATACATCTGGGTGCGCGTGAACCAGAAGGTGAGCAGGCTCAGCCACCCGAGCACGAAGACTTCCACCCCGATGAGCAGAATCAGCCACCGCCACGTGTCAGACAGATCGGAGGGCCACAGAGCCACGAGGACGCAGACGGCCGTGACGAAGATCGAGCTCGCGGCAAGGAGGCGACCGGTGAGCTTCTTGACTGCTGCCGCCTCTCTCACTGAGCGAGGGAGAACGATCGCCAGCTCATATCGCAGTGTCGCAAGCACCGCTATCAGCAGGGTCACGGAGACGAAGATCGAATACTCACCGAACGCCTCGGGGCTGTAGAGACGGCTGAGGATCGGCATCGCCGCGAGAGTGGCGAGCTGCGCGACCAGAGACCCGGAGATCAGCGTGACCACGCTGCGGCCCATACCGCGTGATCCGTCAGCCGACATCGGCGCCGCGCCCCTCTCGGGTCTGCGCATCGGCGAGAAGCTCAGACACGAAGACGCGGTAGTTGGCTTCGCTCGACCACGCTCGTTTCCAGTTCTCGCGACTCGCATCGACATACCGACGGTAAGCGGCCGGGTCGGATTGAAGGAGACCTTCGACGCGATCGGCGATCTGACGAACCGTCGGATCAGCAGGCAGCAACCCGTCGAACATCCCCAGGCTTGTATCTATCGTCTCCCCGTTCCCGCCGACGTCGGTTGCCAGAATCGGAAGCCCCTGGGCAAGCGCCTCCATTATCGAGACAGGAACTCCCTCTGATTCCGAGACGTTGATGAACGCGGACGCGGGGTTACGGGCGTACCAGTTCCGCACGCCACCGTTGTCCAACTCGCCGACGAATTCGAACGTTCCGTCCGGCAATGCACCGGCCGCGTAACGCTTGAGGTCCGCGGCATAGGGTGAGTCCGTCGGCCCGATGTGCTTCCAGTGCACATCATGCCCCCGCGATTGGAGCTCGGCCACGGTGTCGATGACGAGTTCGAGGCGCTTCAAGGGCACGATGAAGGCGCACGAGACGAGTGTCGCCACGGACTGCTCAGCATTCCCGGCGTTCTCGGCAGGCGCGGTTCCGAGATGAGCGATCGACATCTTGTCTGCGTGATCCGGCCATCGACGGCGCATGTAGATACAGCCGGCGCGGGATACGGAGAAGATCCGCGTGACGCCCCGAAGAATGTCGTCCCGCATGGGCAGGTAGTTCGAGATCCGACGCTCCGCATAAACGTCGAACCCGTGAGCGCGAGCGACGATCTTCCCCCGAGCGAACCCCATGGCGCGCCTGACATCGATAGCGATGGCGGCCGGCAGATCAAGCCAGTAGGCGTAGAAGACGACGCGCGATCGATCGCGAAGGAACATACCAACTCGACGCCGCACCGTGTTCGCCCTGACATGCACCGCGATCCGGAATCTGAGATCTTGCAACTTGCCGCGAAGGTCAGTCGGCGCGCGCAGGGCATGAAGCAGGGCTCCGAGCGTTTGAGGCAGGTGCAGGACGATCTGCCGAGCAGCGGCCCGCGGCACGCTGGCTCTTACCGCACCGAGCACCGTGACGTTGGAGGGGACTGCTCTGGGTTGCCGCGCGAAAGCCGTGACCGAACTGGGAACGATGAGCACTCGGTCGAACTGGCGAGAAAGCTCTGCCACCTCTGCATGGAGGAAGGGCTCACCGTTTCCGTACGGGTAAGCCAGCGTGAACAGGACGACGACCGTCTCTGCGCTTTCGCCGCTATCTTCTGCTCTCACCACGTCGTCTCAAAACTCTCTTCGCGCAAACTCCGGTAATCAGCCGTCCGTGTGCGACGCCATCCTGACGAACATTTTGCTCAGCCCGGGCTGGACGGCCAGTTCCCACGTGAACTCTCGTTGTGCTTGTTCAGCGCGATCCTTCAGGCGGCTGCCGGTCTCCGTGCTCTCATCGGCGAGCCTCATCATCTGGTCCAGCATGAGATCCGGGTCGCCCCCGTGACCGCTGATCCCAACCGCGAACGACTCCGCGAACGCCCTCTGCGCACGCCGGTCAGTCACGACGTCGACGAGTCCCGCCATAGCGTACTCGTAGTTCTTGCTGGGGACCGCAGACTCATTCTGTCCGTCCGGCATGAGAAGCGAGAGTCCATATCCCATATCCGACAGCAACGCCGGCATCTCATGGGTCGGCCGCGTGGGCACGAGTCGAACGTTTACGGGACTCGAAGCCGCCGTGAGCAATTGCTCGAAATCGGCCTGATGGTCAGGTGAGGGGTAGCGAGCGATGACATGGAATGTGAATGGCAGGGACCGTTCCGCCGATCGGGTCGCCAATCGTACGAGCAATTCTGTGCCGTACTCACGGCTCAGAGTACCGATGTGCACCACATTCCAGCGCCGGGATTCGAAATCAGCGGCGGGAAGCCCACGGAACTGGGCGAGCAGCGGAAAGTTCGGAGAAACCGAGACCGGCACTCCCGCTGCACGAAAGCTCTCGGCCATCTTCTCGGTCACGACATTCGCGCCACCGAGCTTCTTCGCCATCGTCACTTGGTACCACTCGAGCGCCTTCGCGACAGCGCGTCGAAAGACCGACGGAATCGGCAGCTTCTCCGAATAGTAGGACGCGTAGTATTCGTGCACGTCGTAGAGTACGGCCTTCCCCGACTTGCGCTGCCAACGTCTCGCGGCGGCCAGGAAATAGTAGTCGTGGATGTGCCAGAGAACTGCGGGGAGCGGCCGTGCAGCCCGGGCGACTGCCTTGACCAACCCGATTCGTTCCCGCGCGTTGCGCGGCGAAGGAAGGATGGTCTCGCTGACCGCAGGATCATTGGACGCTTCGCCGTCCCCCAACCAGATGAAGTGCACTCTGAACCCCGCCTCGAGAGCCACCTGTGCGCACCGGACTATGCGGCGATCACCTCTGGGGTGCACCGTCGGAACGACGAGCAACGGCGAGGATTGCGACACGGCGGCGGGAACGACCAACTGCCATGCATCTGTGCCAACGGTTCGACCGGCGAGGCTGAGCTCGTCGCCTTCGCCCTCAGTCATGCAGACCCAGCCGTGCGCGGTGCGAGTGAGCGGTCGACAGGATGAAGGCCGTCGCCCGCCACGCGGTGTTGTCGATCTCGTATCCGGCGGGCAGCGATGCCAGATCAGCGGGGATGCTGAGCCGAGCCTTGACAGCACGCAGCACGCTCGCCGGCGTCAGCCCGGTCGTGATGATGGCGCCGGCGTCCAGGGCCTCGGGACGCTCGATGAAGTCGCGGACGGTCACGGCGGGGAAACCGAGCGTGCTCGACTCCTCGCTGATCGTGCCGCTGTCCGAGAGCACGAGCTTGGACTCCTGCTGCAGCTTGATGTAGTCGTGGAACCCGAACGGCGGGTGGAAGGTGATGCCGTCGACCGCCGCGGCGTCGTCGAGCGCTTCGATCCGCTTGCGCGTGCGCGGATGCGTCGACACGAGGATCGGGATGCCGTACTCGCTCCGCAGCGCCTGCAGCGAGGCGATCGCGGACCGGAGACGAGCAGGGTTGTCGACGTTCTCCTCGCGGTGCAGGCTCACGAGGAAGTACTCCCCCGGCGTGAGTCCTGCTCGTTCGACCGCGTCGCTTGCCTCGATCTGCGCCCGGTTCTGCTCCAGGACCTCGCGCATGGGCGAACCCGTGAGCAGGATCTTCGAGGGGTGCAGACCCTCGGCCAGGAGGTTCCGTCTGGCGTGCTCGGTGTAGACCAGGTTGTAGTCCGCGACGTGATCGACCAGGCGGCGGTTCGTCTCCTCCGGCACGTTCTCGTCGAACGAGCGGTTGCCCGCCTCCATGTGGAACACCGGGATCTTCATGCGCTTCGCGATCACCGCGGAGATGCAGCTGTTCGTGTCGCCGAGCACGAGGAAGGCATCCGGCTTCTCCTCGCGGAGAACCTCTTCGGTCTTGGTGAGGATGGATCCCAGCGCCGCGCCCAGCGATGAGGTGTCGGCGTTGAGGAAGTGATCCGGCCGGCGCAGCCCGAGGTCTTCGAAGAACACCTCGTTGAGCTCGTAGTCGTAGTTCTGCCCGGTGTGGACGAGAACCTGGTCGGTGTGCTCGTCGAGCATCTTGATCGTCGCGGACAGGCGGATGATCTCCGGCCTGGTGCCGACGACCGTCATCACTTTGATTTTGTCGGCCATGGTCACACTGCCTCGGCAATCGTGTCGGGGTTCGCGGGGTCGAAGATGTCGTTCGTCCAGAAGGACGTGTACAGCAGGTCCTCGCCGATGTTCGTGATGTTGTGCGCCCACATCGTCGGCATGTCGACGGCACCGGGCGCGTCGCCCGAGACCTCGAAGGACACGACCTCATCAGAGTACAGGCGGCGCAGCGAGATGCGGGCTCGGCCCTGGAGCACGGTGAAGCGCTCGATCTTGCGGCGGTGGAAGTGGTCCCCGCGGGTGACGCCGGGAACCGTCGTCGAGAACGACGACTGGCCGGGACCACCGTGCGAGCGGATGATCTCGAAGAACGACCCGCGGGCATCCGCGTGCCGGGTCAGATCGATCGGCGACTGCGCGGGGAACGTGTACGAACGGTACGTGTTGAAGAGGTCGCGGTCGAAGTCCTCGGCCACGCTCGGGATCTCGCCGCGGCCGTACAGCTCGGCGTACCCCTGCAGGCGGGCGAGCAGCCCCGACACGGTCTCGTCCTGCTGCAGCTCGCCGAGGGCGGTGAGGGGCACAGCTCCGCTGAGGATGTCGGCGGCGTTCTGCGCATGCAGCAGCGTGAGCTGCTTGTCGTTCTCGACCGTGGGGCTCTCCCCCGCCGCGATCAGGTGGCTGAACGTCGCCGTGACCGCGTTGTAGAACGGACGCCCGTGCTCGCCGAACAGGTTCGGGAGCCGCACGTCGACGAACTCCGCTCCGATCGTGGATGCCGCGTCGGCGAGGATCTCCGCAGCCTTGGCCTTGGCCTCTCCGTACACGGAGCCGTTGGTGGCCTGCGTGGAGTTCGCGTAGACGATCACAGGAGGCGGTGTCGCCGCGGCGAGCAGGGCCGACGCGAGCTGCTCGGCGAACGCGATGTTCCCCTCGCTCACTTCCTGATCCGAGGCGCGGTTGATGCCGGCGATGTGCACGACGCGGTCGCTGCCGTCGACCGCGGCCGTCGCCTTCGACGCCTCGAATGCGGCTCCGACGGGGATGGCCTCGCCGGGCGTCCCCGATTCCTTCATCGCCGCGCGCAGGTGCCAGCCGAGGAACCCCCCGGCACCGGTGACGGCGAGTCCGCTCACGAGTCCGACCCGCTCACGGGGATCCCCGCCAGGCGGAGCTCGTCGCGCACCTCGGGGAGCGTCAGCAGCAACTCCTCGACCTCGCCGACCGACATCTGCTGCACGGTGTGCGAGTCGTAGTCCTCGAAGCGGTTCTGTGCGACGTCGCCCTCTTCGAAGTAGACGCTGTAGTTGAGGTCGCGGTTGTCGGCGACGACGCGGAAGTAGTCGCCCATGTCGCGGGCACGAGAGAGCTCTTCCCGCGTCGCGAGCGCTTCGGACAGCTTCTCGGCGTGCCGGGTGCCGATCACCTCGAGCTTCGCATCCGAGCGGAAGAGGTTCAGCACCGCCTGCGCGAGGGTGCCGATCGAGGTCGCCCTCGCCTTGCGGACGAACAGGTCACCCTGCGAGGCGTTCTGGAACGCGAACTCGACGAGGTCGACCGAGTGCGCGAGCGACATCATGAAGCGCGTCATGTCGGGGTTCGTGACGGTGATGTTCTTCCCCGCCTTGAGCTGACGGATGAACAGCGGGATCACCGAGCCGCGCGAGTACATGACGTTGCCGTAGCGGACGCAGGAGACGGTCGTGGCGGTGTTGGGGTTGTTCAGGCCGTGCGACTGCGCGACCTTCTCCATCAGGGCCTTGGACATGCCCATCGCGTTCACCGGGTAGACGGCCTTGTCGGTGCTGAGCGCCACGACGGATCGCACACCGTTGCGGTCGGCCGCCCGCACGACGTTCTCGCTGCCGTGCACGTTCGTGCGCACGGCCTCCATCGGGAAGAACTCGCAGGAGGGCACCTGCTTGAGCGCCGCGGCGTGGAAGATGAAGTCCACGTCGCGCGTGGCGCGGTCGACGCTGTCGTAGTCGCGCACGTCGCCGACGTAGAACCGCAGACGAGAATCGGGGATCTCGTGGCGCATCAGATCCTGCTTGGCCTCGTCGCGGCTGAAGATGCGGATCTCGGAGACGTCGCGCTCGAGGAGCTTCTTCGCGACCGTGTGGCCGAACGATCCCGTTCCGCCGGTCACCAGCACCCGCGCTCCGCCGTATGACTCGCTCATCGTCGTCTACTCGTTCCCTTCGCGGCTGCCGAGAGCAGCTCTTCGATCCTTGCGATTCCCGACTCGCGGGAGAAATGGTCGTCGTACATCGTGCGTCCGCGCCGGGCCATCGCCGCGCGCTCATCGGAGGAGCGTGCGGCCGCCGAGCGGAATGCCGCTTCGAGCGAGTCGACGCTCTCGGCATCCGCCGTCAGTCCCACGTCCCCGTCTTCGACGAGGCGGCGCACATCGCCCTGGACCGTGGTCACGACGGGAACACCCGCCGACAGCACGGCCTGGAACTTCGAGGGGATGGTGCCGCGGAAGACCGGCATGTCCCTCAGCGAGACGAGCGCGTAGTCGGCGCGCGCGTAGACCTCCGGCATGCGCTCGCGCGGGACCGGGTCCTGGAAACGCACGTTGTCGGCGCCCAGGTCGCCGACGAGCGACTGCAGGTCGGCCTTCACCACGCCGTCGCCGACGAGCGTCAGCGTCACGCCGGCATCCGCCGCGGCGTGAGCCGCTCGGACGGCCGTGTCGAGGTCCTGCATGTCGCCCACGTTGCCCGCATAGACGATCTCGGCGCGCGGCTCCTCGGCCGCGGGGAGCACGGATGCGACGGGCTCGCCGGCATCCGCCCAGTTGTAGACGAGATGGGCGCGGTCGGCCGGCACACCTCGCGACACGAGCGTCGACACCATGGTCGGAGCGATGCCGATGACACCGGCGGCCCGCCGGTAGGCGCTGCGCAGCCACGGTCCGAGCGCTCCGGAGATGACCCGTTCCTTCGCGCCACCGGACATCATCGACGAGCCGACGATCGAGTCGGGCCACAGGTCCTGCACGTGCAGCACGTACGGGCGCCCGCCCGTGACCCGCCATAGCCAGGGGCCGAACCCGGCCGTCATCTGGGTGGCGTACACGTAGACGACGTCCGCTCCGCGGGAGAGGCGCCGGGCCGTCGCCGAGCTGAACGCGAACGAGAAGTAGTTGAGCATGCGCTTGAGCGCGCTCTGCGAATGGTCGGCGAACAGCGGGACCCGGCGGATCTCGACCCCGCCGTCCTGCTCCGTCGAGCGCCAGCGCTGTCGATAGCCCGGGAAGACCTTGCCGGTCGGATAGTTCGGGAAGCCCGTGAGCACCTTCACCTGATGCCCGCGCGCGGCGAGCCCCTGAGCGAGGTCCGCCGGCAGCGGCACAGCCTCGGGCGGGTAGTACTGCGAGACGATCAGCACCCTCATGACGCCGTCCCGTCTCCGAGCAGGCGAGCCGGCACGCCGACCACGACCGTCCCCGCCACGACATCCTTGGTGACGCAGGCCGCAGCCCCGACGGTCGCACCCGCCCCGACCGTCAGCCCCGCGAGCACGACAGAGCCGGCGCCGAGAAGCACTCCGCTCTCGACGACGACGTTGCCCGAGACGATCGCCCCGGGATTGACCGAGACGAAGGCGGCCAGCGTCGCGTCATGGCCGAGGATGCTGGCCGGATTGAGATGCACGTGGTCGCCGATGCCGACGTTCGTCGAGACCTGCACACCCGAGGTGATGACGACGCCGTCGCCGATGCGCGCCCGCGATCCGATCACCGCGCGCGGGTGGATGAGCGTCGTGGCGCGCAGCCCCGCGTTCGAGAGCCGCTGAGCGACGGCCTCGCGCACCGACGGCGAGCCGATGGCCACGACGAAGCGCTCGTCCCCCGCCGCGGTCGGGAGCCATTCCTCTTCCGTGCCGAGATAGACGATGCCGCGCTCCGCGAGACGGCCGAGGTCGACCGGGCGCGGCCCGGAGTCGACGACGCCGAGAAGCTGCAGGGGCTCGCCTGCGGCGATCAGAGCCTCGACGACATCGAGGGTCTCTCTGCCGAAGCCGCCGGCTCCGACGATGACGATCCGCTCAGCCATGCGCCTCACCGAACTTCGTCATGGTCACGTGCCCCTCAGCCGAGATGCCGTCGCGCTTCACGACCGAGCCGACGGTCCGGGCGACGATGCGGAGGTCGAGGCCGACGCTGCGGCGATCGACGTAGCGGACGTCCTGGGCGAACTTGCTCTCCCAGGAGATCGCGTTGCGGCCGGTCACCTGAGCGAGGCCGGTGATCCCCGGGCGCACCTCGTGCCGCCGGGCCTGCTCCGGCGAGTAGCGCTCCAGGTACTCGACCAGCAGCGGCCGCGGGCCGACGATGCTCATGTCGCCGCGCAGCACATTCCAGAGGCTGGGGAGCTCGTCGAGGCTCGTCGAGCGCAGCCGCATGCCGAACGGCGTGAGCCGGTCGGCATCCGTCACCCATCCGCGGGCCTCGTCGACCGAGCGCATGGAACGGAACTTGTACAGCGTGAAGATGCGGCCGTCCTTGCCGGGGCGCTCCTGCGCGAACACGACGGGGCGTCCGAGCTTCACCGCGACGAGCACGGCCGTGGCGACGATGATCGGCGAGAGCACGACGAGCGCCACCGCGGCGGCGACGATGTCGAGACCCCGCTTGACGACGTCGTAGGGACGGAATCGGGCGCTCATCGCGTCAGGAAGCCGCGGATCGCCGCCAGCACGCGCTCACGCTGCGGCGATGTCAGAGCGGAGCCGCTCGGCAGCGTGAGGCCGCGGGCGAACAGGGACTCAGAAGCACCGCTGGTATTCCGACGCGCTCCCGCGAACACGGGCTGCGCGTGCATGGGCTTCCAGAGCGGACGGCTCTCGATGTCATCCGCGGCGAGGGCGGCGGCGAGCTCGGAGGGCTCCCAGCCGGTCTTCGCCGGATCCACGACGATCGACGTGAGCCAGACGTTGTCGGCCTCGTCGCCCTCGGCCCCGAAGACCTCGACGCCGTCGACATCCGCGAACAGCTGCTTGTACAGCTCGCGCACCTCACGACGGCGCGCGATCATCGCATCGAGGCGGGCGAGCTGCGCGCGCCCGAGAGCCGCGAGCAGATTGCTCATCCGGTAGTTGTATCCGATGTCGGTGTGCTCGTAGTGCACGACCGGCTGACGGGCCTGCGTGGCCAGGTACCGCACGTGCTGTGCGAAGTCCGCGTCGTCCGTGAGCAGCATCCCGCCGCCGGACGTGGTCATGATCTTGTTGCCGTTGAAGGAGACGATGGATGCTCGGCCGAAGCTGCCTGCCGCGCGCCCCTGGTGCGTGGCGCCCAGCGACTCCGCGGCATCCGACAGGACGGGCACCCCGAACTCGTCCGCGATCGCGAGGATCGCGGTGTAGTCGACGGCCTTGCCGAGCAGGTCGACCGGAACGATCGCCGACACCCGCTCGCCCGCTTCACGGAGCTCGACGAGCGCCTCTCGGAGCAGCGCGGCATCCATGTTCCCCGTCAGGGCGTCGGCGTCGATGAAGTACGGCTCAGCACCCGTGTAGACGATCGCATTGGCCGTCGCCGCGAAGGTCATCGACGACGTCAGCACGACGTCGCCGGGCTTCACTCCCAAGGTCAGGAGACCGAGGTGGAGCGCCGCGGTGCCCGAGCTGAGGGCAACAGCGTGAGCGACGCCCACACGTGCGGCGAGCTCGCGCTCGAAGGCGTCGACATCGGGACCGAGCGGGGCGATCCAGCCGGAGCGCATCGCGGCGACGACGGCCTGTTCCTCGGCCTCTCCCACGTCGGGCGAGGACATGTAGATCCGTTCGCTCACGCCTCTGCGCCCTTCGGGAGGCGGATCGGCTCGATCACGACCGTGTCGTTGTTCCGCGGGCTCGCGAACATGCGTTCCATCCATCCGGTCTTGTCGAGTCGCTCGGGGGTGATCACGTCGGCGCGCGTGTGCGAGACCTTCGGGTGGAAGGGACGCTCGAGGTTCTCGCGGGACCCGACGAGCTCCTCGTGCAGCTTCTCGCCCGGACGCAGGCCCGTGAACACGATCTCGATGCTCTTGCCCGACATCGCGACCATGCGCTTCGCGACCTCGAGGATCGACACCGGCTCGCCCATGTCGAGGATGAGCACCTCGCCGGCGCGGCCGATCGCTCCCGCCTGGACCACGAGCTGGCAGGCCTCGGGGATGGTCATGAAGTACCGCGTCGCATCGGGGTGGGTCACGGTGATCGGGCGACCGTCGGCGATGAGGCGCTGGAACGTCGGCAGCATCGATCCGCGGCTGCCGATGACGTTGCCGAAGCGCACCGAGAGGTAGCGCATCCCGGTCTCCTCGCCGGCCCAGGCGGTCAGCTTCTCGGCGACGCGCTTGGAGTGCCCGAGCACGCTCGTCGGGTTGGCCGCCTTGTCCGTAGAGATGTTGACGAACGTCGAGACGCCCACGCGGCGCGCCGCGTTGAGCACGTTCAGCGATCCGATGACGTTGGTCTTCCACGCCTCGTCGGGGTACTGCTCGAGCATCGGGAGGTGCTTCAGCGCTGCCGCATGGAAGACCACCTCGGGCTTGCGCTCGTCGAAGATGCGGTCGAGGAGCTCGACATCGCGGATGTCGGCGAGGACCACGTCGTTGGTGTCGAGCAGTCCGTGCCCGGAGGTGCCCAGCTGCGCGTCCTGCAGCCCGGTCTCGTCGCGGTCCAGCATGATCAGCTCGCTCGGGCCGTACTTGGCGAGCTGTCGGCAGAGCTCGGACCCGATCGATCCCCCGGCACCGGTCACCAGCACGCGGCGGCCCGTGACGTAGCCGGCGATCAGCTCGACGTTGGTGTCGACCGGATGCCGGCCGATGAGGTCTTCGATGCTGATGTCGCGCACGTCGCTGATCGACTGCTCCCCCGACGCCAGGGTGTTGAGAGAGGGCGTGACGGCGACGCGGAGACCGGCGGCCTCGGCGCGGTCGCTGAGCTTGCGCAGCAGCGCGCTGTCGGCGCGGCCGATCGCGATGATCGCGAGCTCCGCTCCGGTGCGCTGGGCGGCCTCCGCGAAGTCACGCGTGGTGCCGATGACCGAGACGCCGCGCAGCCGCAGGTTGCGCTTGTCCGGGTCGTCGTCGATCAGTCCGACGGGGCGGATCGGCGACGTCGGATCGGTCGTCACGTTGGCGAGCAGCTTGTCGGCGATGAAGCCGGCGCCGACGATGAGCGCAGGCGAGGCATCCTCCCCGGGCTTGCGTGCGCGCTCGATGAGCAGGCGCGCGAAGTAGCGCACGCCGAACATCAGCAGGAGCACGAACGGGAAGGCCAGCAGGAGCGTGCCGCGCGGCACGCCGACGGCCGGACCGATCGGGATCACGATGAGCGAGAGCGCGACGGCCTCGATCACGACGATGACGCCGACGGCGCGCACCTCGTCGAAGGACCCGTAGGTGAAGCGTCCGCGGTACAGCGCGGTCGCGTAGCCGATGACGATCTGGATCGCGCCGGCGATCAAGGCGAGCACCGTGGTCGAGATCCAGCCGCGTGCGTCCATGATGAACTCGAAGCGCAGAGCGACGGCGAGCACGACGCCGAAGCTCCAGGCGAGTCCGTCGACGATCGCCGCCAGCATCCGGCGTCGCTTCTGTGTCACGGACACCTCCGCGACAACCGGTATATCGCCGGTCGAAGTATCGACGAACGGCTTTTTCGCATTCAAGACTGGAAGCCCCCTCAGACTTACTCACTCCCCTGGAGATATGTTCTCACAGGTATTGAGCAGGTCCGTGAACTATGGCGTCCCTTCGCCCTCGGGCGGCGTCTCGGGATCGACCGGGGTCTCCGGCGCGGGCGGGTCCGTCGGAGTGGTCGGATCCGCCGGTGGCGCGGTCTCCTCGGTCACGGGTCGCCGGGCGGTCTGGCGCGAGCTCTGCTCCTGCTCCTGCTCGGCATCCATGCGCGCCTGGTCGGCGACCACGGCGACGAACGCATCGTGGTACCCCTGGAGCGCCGTGGCACCCCCGGGACCCCAGAGCCCGGTCGCGCCGATGCGGGCCGCAGCCTCCGACAGTCGGGCCTTCAGCGCCTCGTCCGCCTCGGGATAGGCCGACTTCGCGGCCTCCGCCGCGCCGGCGAAGCTCGCCGCATAGGCCGCCACCGCGGCGTCCGCGGGAGGGCGGAGCGCGTCGAACTGCGTGCGGATCGACCGCATCTCGGTGGTCGCGCCGTCGAGTGCGACGAGCTTCTCCTGCGCGCGGTCGATCGCGCTTCCCACGTCTTCCAGCGACTCCTCGTCGATGTCGCCGCGGCGGTACTCCGCGGGCAGCTTCGGCACCGTGATCGCCGCGAGGCCCGCTGCATAGACGTCGACCGCCGCGACGGCAGACGCCAGCGCCGCGGGATCGGTCACCGCGATCACGCCGCCGCCGTCGGATGCCGGATCCGGCGCGGTACTCGTCGACACCAGCGCGCTGCGCAGGGATGCTGCGGCCGCCGTCTGCGTCTCGATGTCGGCGACGATGCGGTTCCTCGTCGACATCAGCGCCTGATGCGCGTTCTGGAGCGTCGCCTCATCCGCCTCGAGCGACACGAGCGAGCTCGCCGCCGGACTCGCGGTCGCCATCTGCACGCCGCCGACCGCCGCTGCCGCGACCACGGCGACGACGGCGAGCGCACCGACCGACGTGGCCAGCGGATCCCAGCGCCGACGGGAGCGCTTCGCGGGACGCCCGGCATCCGCAGACCCGGCCGCGATCGGCGCGGCGTTCTGCGCGGCGACCTCGACCCGGCGCATCAGTTCGTTCGTGTCCGCCAGCGGCCGCACGGGGCCGCGCGTGTCGCGGGGCTCGCCGATCATCTCCCGCAGGCGCCGGACCGTGTGATGGTCGTCCAGCGGCGCGCGCCCGGACGCACCGTCGCGCGGGCCGTTCGGGAAGAGTTCGCTCAGACCAGTCATGGTGCCTTCATAGGAATCGGTAGTCTCAGAAGACGATACCGTCGATCCGCGCCGTACCGACCGGGAGAGCCATGGAGTTCCACGACTACGTCCGAGTCCTGCGACGGCAGATCATCCTGATCATCGCCGGCGCGGTCATCGGGCTCTCGACCGGCGCGCTCGTCGCGATGCTCACCCCGCAGCGATTCGAGGCCTCGGCCGACGTCATGGTCACGGTGCAGGTCAGCGACACCGCGACCCCCGCCGAGCGGGCGCTCGCCACCAGCTATGCGATGCAGACGGTGGGCACCTACCGCGCGATCCTCACCAGCACGCTGGTGCTCGAGCCCGTGATCGAGGACCTGAACCTGTCGACCACGCCCGCCGGTCTCGCCGGTCGCATCCAGACGAGTGCCGCACTCAACAGCGCGATCATCACGATCAGCGTCGAGCACGGCAACCCCGGCCAGGCCGCGCGCATCGCGAACGCGGTGAGCGAGAGCTTCACGACGGTCGTCACCGAGACCCTCGAGAAGCGCGAGCAGCAGACCGCGTATTCCGTGCGTCTCGTGACCCTCCAGGCCGCACAGGTCCCGACCACGGCCGTCGCGCCCAACATGCAGCTGTCGCTCACCCTCGGTGGGATCATCGGTCTCGCCGCCGGCATCGGGATCGCGCTCCTGCGTGCGACGCTCGACCAGCGGGTGCGCACGGCATCCGATGTCGAGGCCGCCGTCGCGGTGCCCGTGCTCGGGCAGATCCCCCTGGATGCCGACACCGGCGACCACCCGCTCGCCGTCAGCTCGGCTCCCCACGGCCTCAGGGCCGAGGCGTTCCGCGCCCTGCGCACCAACGTGCGCTTCCTCTTCACCGAGGGTCAGGGCGTGTTCGTCATCACCAGCTCCGGCCCCGGTGAGGGCAAGTCGACGACAGCAGGCAACCTGGCCCTCGCCTTCGCGGATGCCGGGCACCGCGTCGCGCTCGTCGACGGCGATCTGCGCCTCCCGCGCGTCGCCGAGTACTTCGGCATCGAAGGCGGGATCGGTCTGAGCGACGTGCTGGCGGGTCGCGTCGAGCTGAACGACGTGATCCAGCCCTGGGGACGCAGCGCGCTGTTCCTCCTCCCCGCCGGGACCGTCCCGCCGAATCCGGCGGAGCTCCTGGGCTCCCGCGCGATGGCGCAGCTCGTCGAGGCGCTGACGGCCGCGTTCGACGTCGTGATCATCGATGCCCCGCCGCTGCTGCTCGTGACGGATGCCGCCGTCATCGCCCGCGTGGCCACCGGGGCCATCCTCGTCGCGGCATCCGGATCGACCCACGCCACGCGTCTCTCCGACGCCGCGAAGAGCATCGAAGCCGTCGACGCCCGCGTGCTCGGCACCGTCGTCACGAAGGTGCCGGTGCGCGGTGCCGAGAAGAATCCGTACGGCTCGGAGGCCGAGCGCGTCAGCACCTGACGCGCGACGCGCGGTGCCGGAGGGCGACGCGCGCCATGAAACAATGTCGAGAATCGTCATGCGGCTCGTCTCAGCAGACGGGGACCGCACACAACAGGGGGAATCTGCCGCGTGGAACTTCGCGACTATGTGCGTATCCTGCACCGCAACTGGATCCTGATCGTCATCCTGCTGATCCTCGGGCTGGCCGGCGGCGCGGGTTACGCCGCGCTCCAGCAGCCCAAGTACGTGGCGTCCACCCAGCTGTACGTCTCGGTCCACACCGAGGGCGCCGCCACCGGTGACCTCGTGCAGGGCACCACCTTCGCGCGTCAGATGGTCACCAGCTACGTCGACGTCGTCAGCACGGCGCTCGTGCTCGAACCCGTCATCGACGAACTCGGCCTCGACGACAGCGTCGCAGACCTCAGCGGCCGGGTGACGGCCACGACCCCGCTCAACACCGTGCTGATCGACATCACCGTCACCGACGGAGAGGCCGGGCAGGCGGCGGAGATCGCCAACACGGTCGCCTCGAGCTTCCAGGACGCGGTCCAGGAGACGCTCGAGCAGCCCGCCGTCGAAGGCGCCGTCAGCCCGGTGCAGATCACCGTGACCGAACCGGCCGTCACTCCGACGCAGCCGACCAGCCCGAATGTGCGGATGCTCATCATCCTCGGCGGCATCATCGGCCTGGCCGTGGGCATCGCGATCGCGACGCTGCGGACCGTGCTCGACAACCGCATCCACACTCTGCACGACATCGAGACCCTCACCGACCGCCCCGTGCTCGGCGGCATCGCCTTCGACCCGGAGGCGACCAAGCGTCCGCTGATCGTGCACGCCGACCCGCGCAGCCCCCGCGCCGAGTCGTTCCGCAGCCTTCGCACCAACCTGCAGTTCCTGAACGTCGACGCGGGACCGCGGATCTTCGTGATCTCCAGTGCCGGCCCCGGTGAGGGCAAGTCGACGACGACCGCCAACCTCGCGATCGCGCTGGCCGAGACCGGTGCGCGCGTCGCCCTCGTCGACGGCGACCTGCGCCTGCCGCGCGTCGCCGACTACATGGACATCGAAGGCAGCGTCGGGCTGACCGACGTGCTCATCGGGCGCATCGACGTGGCCGACGCCCTGCAGAAGTGGGGCACGAACGACCTGTACGTGCTGCCGAGCGGGCAGGTGCCGCCGAACCCGAGCGAGATGCTGGGCTCCGCCGCGATGGACCAGGTGCTGGCACCCCTCGGCGAGTACTTCGACTACGTGCTCATCGACGCGCCGCCGCTCCTGCTCGTGACCGACGCCGCGGTCGTCGGCGCCAAGACCCGCGGAGTCATCGTCGCCGCAGCATCCGGCAAGACGAAGAAGCAGGAGCTCGAGGGCGCGGTGCGCTCGCTCGAGACCGCCGGCGTCAACCTGCTGGGCGTGGTCGTCACGATGCTGCCGACAAAGGGCCCGGACAGCTACGGGTACGGTGCCTACACCTACGGCGCGACCCATCCCGAGGACGCGAGCCCGAAGAAGCGCAAGCGCGCCAAGACCTCCGCCTGACTTCTCCTCCCCTGCCGCGGCGCTTTCGACGCTCCCGTGGCAGTTGTGGTGGGTGTTCGGCCGGAGTACCCACCACAAGTGCCACGGGAGCATCGTTCTGCCTGTGGAGGAACGGGGCGCGGAGAGAAACGGCGGCGGATGCTGGGGGCATGACCCGGATCGGAGAGCTGCCGCCGTCGCTCGGACAGCACTTCAGCGTGTCCACGGCACGGGAGGAGGGCGTGCTGCGGAGCCGATTGCGCGCGAGCGACCTGGAGTCGCCGTTCCGCGGGACGCGTCGACGCGCGTCCGCGCTCGAGACGACGGATGCCGCGACCGACATCGGCCCGATGACCGGACCTCACCGGGCCGAGCAGTTGCAGCGCCGCGCCGACGCGCACGGGTACGCGCCGCGGATGCACCCGGAGCACTTCTTCGCCCTCGAGACCGCTGCAGCACTGTGGGGTGCTCCCCTCCCGCTCTTCCGGCGCCTCGGAGAAGACGGCGATGACTTGCCCGTGCATGTCGGGGTCTTCGGCACCGGCTCGCTGCCGCGCCTCGCAGGGGTGACGGGGCATCGTATGCGCCCCGCGACGACCGCGGTCTGCACTCTGGAAGGACTGCGCGTCACCACTCCGGCCAGTACTTGGGCGAGTCTCGGCACTCTGCCCCTGCACGACCTCGTCGCCCTGGGGGACTACTTCTGCCGCGTGTGGCGGCCGGGGTACGGTCGCCCTCGCACCGACCGGCAGCCGCTCACGACTCCGGCTCGGTTGCGCGCAGCCACGGCATCCGGTCGACGCGTCGGCGTCCGCCGTCTGCGAGAGGCGCTCGCACTCGTGCGCACCGACTCCTGGTCGCCGCGCGAGAGCCAGGTGCGCTGCATCCTGGTCGAGGCGGGGCTTGCGGAGCCGGAACTCAACATCGACGTGTTCGACGACGACGGCCGATTCCTCGGCTGCGCCGACATGGCCTACCCGCGAATGAAGGTCGCCGTCGAGTATCACGGCATCTGGCACAGCTCGACGTATGCGCGCGACGTCGAGCGCATCGCCCGTCTACGGGCCGCGGGGTGGACAGTGATCGAGGTGACCGCTGATCTCGTGGGCCGCCCCGCCGACCTGGTCTCGCGCGTCCGCCAGGCTCTCGGCTGACCGCTCCCGTGGCAGCGTCAGCGCTTCACCCGGAACACGACCCAGTGGTACAGGACGAAGCGCAGCAGCACGACGATCACGATGCTCACGAGGTTCACGACGTTGACGGCGAACGCGCCGGGCGTGCGTCCGAGCGACGCGGCCACCAGCTCGACACCGACCCAGACGAGCGCGGCGCCGATGGCCGTGCACACCGCATTGGTCGCGAGGAACAGCGCGACCTCGGCGATGCGGCCCCGGCGGTCGCGGTGGCGGAACGTCCACTCGCGGTTCCCGATGTAGGCGTTGATCAGCGCGACCAGTGACGCGGCGATCTTGGCGGCGACGACGTCCCAGCCCCACACGTAGACGAGAAGGTTGAAGACCCCGATCTCGATGAGGGTGCTGAGCGCCCCGACGACGAGGAAGCGGCTGCCGACGCCGACGAAGCGGCGCAGTCGGGAGGGAGGATTCATGGCTCAACTAGGCTACTTGCAGAATGCCCTGCGCCCGGCCACCCCTAGGACCCCTGTGACACTCACCCATCTCGCCATCGTCATGCCCGCCTACAACGAGGCCGAGGGCATCCGTGGCTTCATCGACGAGATCAGGGAATCCGTGGCCCCCCTGGCCGACCGCGTCACGTTCCACATCGCCGACGACCGGTCGACGGATGCCACGGCGTCGGTGTTCGACGACGTCGCCGACGTGACGGTCGACGTGCAGCCGGTGAACCGCGGGCACGGCCCCACCGCCCTCGCCGCCTACCGGGCAGGGCTCGCCGCCGACCCGACCGTGCTCATCCACGTCGACGGCGACGGGCAGTTCTACGGCCGCGACTTCCCCCGTCTGCTCGCCGCCCTGGACCAGGCGGATGCCGATGTCGTGCACGGCGTCCGCGACGGGCGCACCGACCCCTGGTACCGGAAGGTCCTCACCTCGGCCGTCGGCCTGCTGATCGCCCTCGCTGCCGGCCGCCGCATCCCCGATGTCAACACTCCGCTGCGGGCGTACCGCCCCGACGCCCTGCAGACTCTGATCGACGCGATCCCCGCCGATGCGACGGTGCCGCATGTGCACTTCTCTCTGGCCGAAGCCCGCGCCGGCTTCACGGTGCGCTACCTGCGGGTCGCCAGCATCCCGCGTCGCGGCGCATCCACCACGGGCACGATGTGGGGTCGCGGCAACGGTGTCAGCCTGCCGCCCAAGCGCCTGCGTGCCTTCGTGCGCACCGCGCTGGGCGAAGCCTGGACGCTCTCCCTGCGCCCCTCGGCGCCGCTGCGCGGCATCCGTCGGCCGGAGCCCGTCTCGCGATGACCCGCACGCGCACGATCCTGTTCTGGGCGGTCGCGGCCGCTCTGCTGATCGGACACGTGATCGTCGCGTGGCACAGCCTCGTGGTCTGGCGCTTCTGGGAGGACGAGGCGTTCAACCTCACCGTCCCCCGCAATCTGCTCGCCGGTCTCGGCTATTCGAGCGACGGCGCCCTCTCCGGTTCGACCATCACGCCGTTCGATCCGCGCATCTCCACGGGGCCTGTCGTGCTGCTGCCGGTCGCCCTGCTGCTCGCCACGGGCATCGACCCCGTGCTGGCCGCGCGCCTGGTCCCCCTCGCGTACTGGGTGCTGCTGCTCGCCGGGCTCGCCGTCATCGGTCGGAGGATCGCCGGGCGGTGGGCGGCGCTGCTCGCCGTCGCGGTGCCGCTCGCGTTCACGGCCGGAGCCGGCGTCTCACCGATCCAGGGGCCGGGCGACCTGCTCGGCGAGATCCCGGCCGCCGCGCTCCTCGTCTGGGCGCTGATCGTGCTGCCGCGGCGCGCCTGGCTGGCGGGACTCCTCGTCGGACTCGCCATCCAGGCCAAGCTCATCGTGCTGCTCGCCCTCCCCGCGTTCGCGGTCGCCCTCTGGGTCCTGTCGGACGGCACGGGCTGGGCGCGCCTGCGCGATCTGCTGCGACGCGCCTGGCTCCCCCTCCTCCTCGTCGCCGTGCCGACGCTCGTGTTCGAGCTGGCGGCGCTCATCTCCCTGGGCGCCACCGGATTCGTCGAGCATCTGCGCAACCTCGTGAACTTCGTCCGCAGCGGCGGGCAGGGAGACGCGGCGACCTCCATCATCCAGAAGCTCGGCGCGCTCGCGGACTCCTGGTCGCTGCCCGGAGTGATCGCGGCCATCGGAGCGGTCATCGCGATCGGACTCGCCGCCACAGGGATCGTCCTCCGCTGGCGCTCGGCCACCTCTGAGGAGCGCGTCGTGATCGCCTACGCGCTGGCGGCGTTCGTCGGCGCGCTCGCCTTCGTCGGCTGGTGGGCGACCGCGTCGCGGCTGCCGCTCTGGGTGCGGCATCCGGCTCCCGGCATCTTCGCGTTCTTCCCGATCATCGCGGCGGTCGCGGTCTGGGCCGTCGTGCGGATGCCGCGGGGCAGGGCCGTGCGGATCGCCGGTGTCGTGGCGGCATCCGCTCTGGCGCTCGTCATCGCGGCCGGCGGCGTGCTACACGTCGCGGCCCAGTTCGCCCCGCGCACCCTCATCACGCTCGACGAGCAGCGCGCGGGAGTGGCTCCGCTCACCGCCTGGGTCGAGGAGAACGACGTGGAGTGGCTCGCCGCAGATCCCTGGGGCGCGGCCGTCGCGCCGATCGTCCTCACCGGGGCGCACGTCGGCCTGTTCGACGCCGTGGCGATGCAGGACGCACCGCGCCTCACCGGCCTCGCCTGCACGACCGAGACCCTCGCCGACAGCGGCTACTTCCGCATCTGCGCCGCGCCCTGAGCGCACGGCGAAGCCCCGCAGACGCGCGAAACGCCCCCGGCCCGAAGGCGCGGGGGCGTTTCGATGTCGTACCGCAGACGGCCGTGTCAGAGAGCCAGGCGCTCCTGCACGACGCCGGCCAGACGATCCGCGTACTCGCGCACCGACTCGGCATCCGCCGCTTCCACCATGACGCGCACGAGCGGCTCGGTGCCGGACTTGCGCAGCAGCACACGCCCGGTCTCGCCGAGCTCGGCTTCGACCTCTCGGACGGCCTGCTGCACGTGCTCGTCGTCGGCCACGCGGTCCTTGTCGACGTCGCGGACGTTGATGAGCACCTGCGGGTAGACGTTCATCACCGAGGCGAGCTCGGCGATCGACTTCTTCTGACGCGCCATCTCGGCCACGAGGTGCAGACCCGTGAGGAGTCCGTCGCCCGTGGTCGCGTACTCGCTCATGATGACGTGACCCGACTGCTCGCCGCCCAGGGCGTAGCCGCCCGCGTTCATGTCCTCGAGCACGTAGCGGTCGCCGACGGCGGTCTGACGCACCGTAATGCCGTGCTCGCGCATGGCGACGTGCAGACCGAGGTTGCTCATCACGGTCGCGACGAGCGTGTCATCGGTGAGGTGCCCGCGCTCCTTCATCGAGACGGCCAGGATCGCCATGATCTGGTCGCCGTCGATGTGGTTGCCCTCGGCGTCGACAGCCAGGCAGCGGTCCGCATCGCCGTCGTGGGCGATGCCGATGTCGGCGCCCAGACGCACGACGGCCTCCGCGAGGTTGTCGAGGTGCGTCGAGCCGACGCCGTCGTTGATGTTCCAGCCGTCGGGGTCGGCGCCGATCACGGTCACCTCGGCGCCCGCGTCGCGGAACGTCTCGGGAGACACACCGGATGCGGCACCGTGGGCGCAGTCCAGCACGACGTGCAGGCCGTCGAGCTGGTTCGGCAGGGATCCGAGGAGGTGAAGGACGTAGCGGTCCTCGGCGTCGGAGAACCGCTCGATGCGGCCGACGCCGGCGCCGGTCGGGCGGAGCATCTCCCCCGACATCGCCTCTTCGATGCGCTGCTCGACCACGTCGGGCAGCTTGCGCCCGCCGCGCGCGAAGATCTTGATGCCGTTGTCGGGCGCGGCGTTGTGAGACGCCGAGATCATCACGCCGAAGTCCGCGTCACGGTCTGCGACGAGGAACGCGAGCGCCGGCGTCGGGATGACGCCCGCCTCGAGCACATCGACGCCCGAGGATGCGAGCCCCGCCGACACGGCGGCCGTGAGGAAGTGTCCCGAGACCCGGGGGTCGCGGGCGACAACTGCGGTGAGTCGCTTGCCTTCGGCTTTGCGAGACTCCGCAGTACGGCCCTGGCCCAGGACGACAGCAGTCGCCTGGGCCAGGGTGAGCGCCAGGTCGGCGGTGAGGATGCCGTTGGCAAGTCCTCGCACGCCGTCCGTGCCAAAGATCGGCATCGGAGCAGTGGACCTTAACGCTTCGAGTACTGAGGCGCCTTACGGGCCTTCTTGAGACCAGCCTTCTTGCGCTCCTTGACGCGAGCGTCGCGCGAGAGGAAGCCGGCCTTCTTGAGGGTCGGGCGGTTGTTCTCCTCATCGATGCCGTTCAGCGAACGGGCGATGCCGAGACGGAGCGCGCCGGCCTGACCCGAGGGGCCACCACCCGAGATGCGGGCGATGACGTCGTAGGCACCGGTGAGGTTGAGCACCGTGAACGGGTCGTTGATCAGCTGCTGGTGCAGCTTGTTCGGGAAGTAGTCCTCGATCGTGCGGCCGTTGACCGTGATCGTTCCCGAGCCGGGGACGATGCGCACGCGGGCGATGGCCTGCTTGCGACGGCCGACAGCGGCACCCGGGACGCTGAGCACGGGGCGGGGAGCCGCCTCGACTGCTTCGGTCTCGGGGGTCGACGTCGAGAAGTTCTGGGGGGTTTCGGTGGTGTCCTGGATGTCAGCCACGAGTATGTCCTTAAGTCTTTACGGCGCTTACTGGGCGACCTGGTCGAGGGTGTACGGCTGGGGCTGCTGCGCGGCGTGCGGGTGCTCGGCACCGACGTACACCTTGAGCTTCGACAGCTGCTGACGGCCCAGGCTGTTCTTGGGGAGCATGCCACGGATGGCCTTCTCCACAGCGCGGATCGGGTTCTTCTCGAGGAGCTCGGCGTAGGTGACCGACTTGAGGCCGCCCGGGTAGCCCGAGTGACGGTAAGCCAGCTTCTTCTGGAGCTTCTGACCGGTGAGCGCGACCTTGTCGGCGTTCACGATGATGACGAAGTCACCCGAGTCGATGTGGTTGGCGAAGGTGGGCTTGTGCTTGCCACGCAGGAGCGTAGCGGCGTGCGAAGCCAGGCGGCCGAGAACGACGTCGGTGGCGTCGATGACGACCCAGTCACGCTGGACCTCGCCGGCCTTCGGGGTGTAAGTGCGCGTCACGATAGTGCTGCTTTCTTGTTCGAACGGAGAAGTTCGTGAATCCCACTCCGGGGTGGTTCTTCCCCAGGGGGAGGAACACGCCAGTGGAGGGCTCACGTTCGGATAGTGCATCTTCCCCGCAGTGAGGAGAAGGGCACCAAAGAGACAGCATACGCCACCCGGTGCCCTTCCCCCAAACCGGCCTCAGCCGATCGCGACGCGCTCCCCCGCCGCCAGCACGCGGAGCCGGTCGCCCTGCCCGGCGTACTCGAACATCGCGACGAGCCGCTCCCGGGTCTCGGAGAAGTGGAACCAGCCCTCCGCGTGTACCGGGACGATGACGGCGGAGGAGAGCACCTCGGCCGCCTCCAGCGCGGTGCGCGCGTTCAGCGTCAGGTCGATGTCTCCGAAGCGCCCCACGTTCGCGGCTCCGGCGAAGAGCACGGCGACCCGGATGCCGGGGAAGCGCGCGGCGATCTCGCGGACCAGGTCGACGGACGCGTTGTCGCCGGAGACGTACACCGTGGGGTGGCCCTCGGCTTCGAGCACGAATCCCGTCACCGGACCGGACAGGGCCTCGGCGCCCTCGGGCCCGTGCAGTGCCGGCACCGCGGTGACGACGACGTCGCCGACGCGGTGCTGCTGCCAGGGGGCGAGGCCCGAGATGCCCGAGATGCGCGTGGCCGACTCCTCGGTGCCGAGCACGAGCGACACCTCCTCGAGCAGCGCCCGTCCGGCCGTGTCGAGGTTGTCATCGTGCTGGTCGTGCGACAGCAGCACGACGTCGATCGCACCGAGAGCGGATGCCGGCACCGCCGGGCCCGTCAGCTTGCGGAGCACGATCGGACCCTCGTACGAGCCCGGCTCGTCGAAGGTCGGGTCGGTCAGGAATCCGAGTCCCGCGTAGGTGAAGTGGAGCGTGGGGCCTCCGACGAGGAGAGCAGAGATCTGTGTCATGGATCGAGTCTCCGCCATCCTCCGTCGCGGGCCCAGTGGCCTGAACGCACACTTCCGATAAGATCGGGCCATGCTCTCCCCCGCTTCCCGCTCTCGCGTCGCGGTGCTCGCCTTCCCGCACATCAGCCCCTTCCACCTGTCCGTCCCGACGCTCGTCTTCGGCGGAGCCGGGCTCGACGGCGTGAGCGGCCTCTACGACGTCGAGGTCTGCGCCGAGCAGCCCGGATCGATGCCGACCGCGGCGGGATACGGCATCCGGGTCGAGGCCGGGCTCGAGGCGATGGACGAGGCCGACCTCGTCGTCATCCCCAGCTGGCGCCACGGGTCGGAGCCCTCGACCGAGCTGCTCGACGCGGTGCGGAGGGCGCACCGTCGCGGTGCGCGCATCGTCGGGCTCTGCCTGGGAACCATCGTGGTCTCCGCGTCCGGCATCGCGGATGGGCGCGAGGTGTCGACGCACTGGGCCGCCGCCGACCGGCTGTCGGCCGCGGAGCCGCAGGTACGGGTGCGCGACGACGTGCTGTGGTCCGATCTCGGCGACGTGGTGACGTCCGCCGGCGCCGCGGCAGCGCTGGACTGCTGCCTCCACATCGTCCGCTCGGACCACGGGAGCGTCGCGGCGGCGGCGCTGGCCCGCTCCCTGGTGCTCGCGCCTCACCGCACGGGTTCGCAGGCGCAGTACATCCCCGCTCCGGTGGTCGCCGTGTCGGCCGACGACCCGATCGGCGGGGCGATACGGTGGGCGCGCGAGCGCCTCGGCACGCCCATCGATGTGGACGGCTGGGCGGCGTCGACGCACATGTCCCGGCGCACGTTCACGCGACGCTTCCGCGACCGCACCGCGACGAGTCCGCAGCAGTGGCTGCTCGACCAGAGGGTCGAGTTCGCTCGCACCCTGCTCGAGAGCGGCGACGACACGGTCGAGAGGGTCGCGGAGCTCGCCGGCTTCGGCAGCGCGGTGTCGCTGCGTCTGCACTTCCGTCAGAGACTCGGCGTCAGTCCTGCGGCGCACCGTGCGGCATTCCGCACCGGCGCGGCCTGAGCGGGCGGCTCTCAGTCCGGCTTGACCGTCACCAGGATCGGTCGATGGTCGCTCGACCCCTGGGGCAGCGTGGTGATGCGCTCGATCTCGAAACCCGTCGAGGTGGCAAAGTCGTAGTGCCCGCGGAACACGCGGTAGCGCGTGTAGGTGTGGTCGTCGCTCAGGGTCAGCGCATACCCGTGGTCGCGAACCGCCTGTCCGAGATTCTCCTTGAAGATCGGGTAGTTGTAGTCCCCGACCATGAGCTGCGGCAGCCCCTCGCCGAGTGTCGCGAGCTCGGTGAGCGCGGCACGGATCTGATGACGGCGGAGGGAGTTGAGCGCTGTCAGGGGGGCGGCGTGGAACGAAGCCACGATGAAGTCGTGACCGTCGTCGATGTCGCGCAGACGCGCCCCGAGCACGCGCTCGTGCGCCGGCTTCGCGATCCGGTCGTGCAGGGACTTCTTGAGCCCGAGCATGCGGATCCCCTGCAGGTGATAGGTGCTCTCCCGATAGAAGAGCGCGATGCCGAGCCGGTTGCCGTGCGTGGCATCCGCGAGGACGAGTCCGCCGATCCGCGGCGGGAGCTCCGGCACGTCGCACTCCTGCAGACAGAGGATGTCGGGGTCGTGCTCGCGCACGAGAGCGGCGAGCTCGCCCGCGGCCCGGTGCTTCTGGAGGTTGTACGAGATGACCTTCATGACCCCTCCCACGCTACCCGTCGCGGCTGTGCACCGGCTCCGATCACTCGTCGTATCCCCAGCGGATGCCGAGCACCCCCGGCCCGAATCCGTGACGCACGAGATGCACGGAGCCGCTCTGCACCGGCCGCATCGACGACGTGCAGTCGTCTTCGGTCTCGATGTACTCCTCGCACCAGGAAGGCAGGGCATCCGGGTGGAAGCGCACCCAGATCAGGGTCTCGCGCGCGGGCCTCGACGTCGCATGCCAGGCGGACTGGCGCGGTGGATAGCCGGGCGGGAACGTCTCGGTGAACTCCACGAGCGTGGTGCCGCCGGTCGTGATCGGCTGATCGAGCGCGATCACCACCCCGGAGAGAAGATGGCCGGGATGCAGGTACTCCCGGTCGATGCGACCGCCGACGACGTCGGTGATCACCGACATCACCTCGGTCTCCTCGGGAGCGACGTCGACGAGCGGGAGCTCTGTGATCACGCCCTGCGTGGCCTGCACGAGCGAGCGCATCACGACGCTCTCGACTGCGCCGCTCGCTCCGACCCGCACGGTGACATGGGTGGAGAGATCGCGCAGCGCCTCCTGCGGGGAGGACTTCAGCGCGCGCAGCGTCTCCTCCGTCTCCCGGTTCTCACGCTCCTCGTCGAACGGCAGCCGAGGCGGCGCCACCGGTCCGAGTCGCGTCGACGGCCCGAGCAACGAGCTCAGGTGCCCGCGGGCGAGTCCGAGGCGATCCTCGATGCCGTCGACCGCGCTCAGCGACTGGGCGCCCTCCGGCTGCCGGTCGCCCGACCGCCAGTAGCTGAGGGTCGCCATCGACACGAGGTTGCCGTCGTCGGCGAGCCCCTGCTGGAGCCGTGACAGCGTGATGCCGCGCTCGGAGATCGCCGCGCGCAGGGCCGCGGCGAAGGCCCCTGTCCGGGCGTCGATCCGATCCGTCACGTTTCCCCCGTCGTACCGTGAAGAGGTCTGCCGGGTTCAGCTTACGGTCGGTCGGCGCCGTCGCGGGGAACGGCTTCCTCGACCTCCGAGGCGACGGATGCCGTCAGGCGCCGTCGTCTTTGGCGTCGCGGCGAGCGCGCGTCTGCTCCGCGCGGGCGGCGAGCAGCTCGTCGGCCGGGTAGCCGACCTCGGTCAGCGTCAGGCCGCGCGCCGCCAGCACCTTGAACTCGCTCGTGCGCGTCAGAGCGTCCCTCAGCACCACGAGGTCGCCGATGTCGAGCCGCCCCTCTCCGACGGCGACGCATCCGCCCACGAGGGCACGCACCATGCTGTGGCAGAACGCGTCGGCCTTGACCTCGGCCACGAGCACGCCGTCGGCGTCGCGCGTCCAGCGGTAGTCGAGGAGGGTGCGGATCGTCGTCGCCTCCTCGCGCGGCTTGCAGTAGGCCGCGAAGTCGTGGAGTCCGATGAGGGTGCGGGCCGCGGCATCCATCGCCTGCGCGTCGAGTCGTCCGCGGATGCTCGTGGTGTCGAGCCGCCGCAGCGGATCGAACCCGGCCTCCGCATCGGCGAGCCGGTAGCGGTAGCGACGCCACACGGCGGAGAATCGGGCGTCGAAGCCCTCGGGCGCGAGCGACGTCCGCGTGACCGTGACGTCGGAGTATGCGCCGAGCACGCCGCGCAGGCGTCCTGCGATCGAGCCGGCGGGGTCCTGCGCCGCGCGACCGTGCCGGGCTTCGATCCGTGCCCACTGCGCCTCGTCGAGGTCGACGTGCGCCACCTGCCCGGTGGCGTGCACACCGGCATCCGTGCGTCCGGCGACGACGAACTGCACATCGGAGCCGACGATGCGGGCGAGCGCGGGTTCGAGCGTTCCCTGCACCGTGCGGAGCGTGGGCTGCTTCGCCCAGCCGCGGAAGTGGGTGCCGTCGTAGGCGATGTCGAGCCGGATGCGCACGGAGCAAGCCTAGGGCAGACCCCCGCGCCGCCCGGTGACGCTCAGATGCCGCCGTCGATCGAGCGGATGGTCACGCTCGGCTCGTCGGGCACCATCACCTGCGTCTCGCGGTTCAGGCTCTCACCGCGGAAGAACCGCTTCGAGCGCGGGAACAGGTACCAGACGAACATGAGCACCAGTCCGATGGCGAGGGAGCCGATGCCGATCACGAACGTGCCCCCGATGCCGAAGAGCACGGTGTAGCCGTAGTCGACGTCCCACATGTCGATCGCGGACTGGATGAACGCCCACGCCAGCATCAGGCCGCCCAGCAGCGGGAACAGGCCCTTGAAGAAGAAGTCGCGGGCCGACCGGGTCAGGTCCTTGCGGAAGTACCACACGCACGCGAAGCCGGTGATGGCGTAGTAGAAGGCGATCGCGAGCCCGAGAGAGAGGATCGAGTCCTGCAGGATGTTGTCGCTGATCAGCGTCATCCCGACGTAGTAGGCCACTGCGACGACGCCCATGACGATCGTCGAGAACGACGGCGTCTTGTACGTGGGGTGCACGTCCTTGAACTTCGCCGGCAGCGCCCGGTAGACGCCCATCGCGAGCGTGCCGCGGGCGGTCGGCAGGATCGTGGTCTGGGTGGAGGAGATCGCCGAGATGACCACGGCGACCACGAGGACCCACCCGAACGGGCCGAGCAGACCGTCCTTGATGGCCAGGAAGAAGTCGTCGGCGTTGGCCTCGTTGCCGAGACCGGTGCCGGTCTCGCCGAGCCCCGCGTACATCATGGCGGCGATGGTCACGCCCACGTACGTGAACAGCAGGATGACGGTGGTGAGCAGAGCGGCGCGGCCGGGGATGCGCTTCGGGTCCTTCGTCTCCTCGTTCAGCGCGAGGCAGGTGTCCCAGCCCCAGTAGATGAAGAGGGCGAGCAGGATGGCCTCGGTGAATCCGGCGAAGTCGGTGAAGGCGAACGGGTTGAGCCAGGCCATGTCGAACGGCGTCGGGTCGGGTGCCGTGCCGGCGAAGAACTGCCAGAGCGCGGTGACCACGAAGATCGCGAGCGCGAGGTACTGGATGCCCAGCAGGATGTTCTGGATGCGCTCGCCGATCTCGACCCCGCGCCAGCTGACCCAGGTCATCGCGGCGATGAAGAGCACGGCGACCAGCACGACGCGCCAGTCGTTGTTCTCCAGGTCCTGACCGATCAGCGACCAGAAGTAGACCGAGGCGATCTGCGCGAGGTTGGCGAGCACCACCATGCCGGCGACCGCGACTCCCCAGCCGCCCATCCAGCCGACCCACGGACCGAAGGCCTTGGTCCCCCAGGTGAACGTCGTACCGCAGTCCGGCACCGCGTTGTTGAGCTCGCGGTAGGCGAAGGCGATGAGCAGCATCGGCACGAACGCGATGATGAACGCGATCGGCGCCTGAGCACCCACCGCGAGGACCACGAATCCGAGCGTTGCGACGAGCGAGTACACCGGAGCCGTCGAGGCCAGACCGATGACGGTCGATCCCCAGAGTCCCAGTGTTCCCGCAGCCAGACCCTTGCCGTCGGGTCGTTCCAGATGAATCGGCGTCGTTGCTGCCATGTCAGAACAGTAGAGCCACTGCTGTTCTCGCGTCAATCGTTTTCTTTCACCGACTGATTCCGCACTTCGATGCCGGGTACTACGACGGATTCCGCAGGTTCAGTCGCGCCCGAGCATTCCGTCGGCGTGGTCGGCGACCCACTCCATCAGCGGCAGCATCCGCTCCATCAGATCGCGGCCGAGCGGAGTCAGGCTGTACTCGACGTGCGGCGGCACGGTGGGCAGGGATTCGCGGTGCACGAGACCGTCGTCGGCGAGCGTGCGGAGAGTGGACGCGAGCATCTTCTCGCTGATGCCGTCGACCGCACGGCGCAGCTCGCCCCATCGATGCGTCCCGTCGGAGAGGGAGGAGAGGATCAGCACGCCCCATTTGCTCATGATGTGGTCGAGCACGACCCGGGTGCCGCATCCCTGATCGAAGACGGCAGGGGTGGACTCCTTGATCTGCGCGAAACTCACCGACATGTAGGTACCTTACCTGAAAGTGGGTACCCTCCGGATGGAATGCGCCGAGGGGTTCCGGGGGTTGTCGAGGGTGTCATCCACGAAAGGACTCCCATGACCACCCTCGTCACCGGCGCCACCGGAAACCTCGGCCGCCTCATCATCGCCAGCCTCATCGAGCGCGGAGCCGATCCGCAGTCCATCGTCGCCGGCGCGCGCGACGTCGCCAAGGGCGCCGACCTCGGCGTGCGCGTGGTGCTCCTCGACTACGCGGATCCCGCCTCGATCGCGGCGGCGTTGGAGGGCGTCGACTCCGTCGCGCTCGTCTCCGGCTCCGAAGTCGGTCAGCGCGTCGCTCAGCACCAGGCGGTCATCGACGCCGCGAAGACGGCAGGCATCACGAAGCTCGTCTACACGAGCGCGCCGAAGGCCTCGACGAGCGACCTGGTCCTGGCCCCCGAGCACAAGGCGACGGAGGAGCTCATCGCCGCGTCGGGTGTTCCCGCCGTGATCCTCCGCAACAACTGGTACACCGAGAACTACGTCGCCGATCTCCGCCGTGCCGCCGAGACCGGGGTGCTCGCCGCCGGCGTCGGCGAAGGACGGGTCGCCTCGGCGAGCCGGAAGGACTTCGCGGATGCGGCAGCCGTGGTGCTTCTCGAAGACGGTCACATCGGTCAGGTGTACGAGCTCGGCGGCGACGTCGCGTGGAGCTACGGGGAGCTCGCTGCGGCGATGTCGGAGGTGTCGGGGCGTCCGGTCGCGTACCAGGCCCTCACCGCCGAGGAGCAGAGCGCCGCGCTCGAAGCCGCGGGACTCGATGCCGGGACCATCGGCTTCGTGGTGGCCCTCGACGCGGGCATCCGCGGCGGTGCGCTCGCCGACACCGACGGCACCCTCGCGCGCCTGATCGGGCGGCCGACCACGCCTCTCGTGGACGGGCTGCGCGCCGCAGCCTGATCACCGCCGCTGAGACAGCAGTGCCGCCCTCCCCTGTCGAGGAGGGCGGCACTTCCTGTCGTCGCAGGATGCGTCAGGCGGCGTCGCGCGACTGCACGTACACGACCGTGAGCGTGATGCTCTCCCTCTGCAGCCCCGCGGCGCGGAGCACAGCGTCGACCCTCTCGTACGCCTCGCGCAGGACGACGCCCGACGACGCGGTGACGTCGACGCCGAGCGAGGCCTCGACGGCGACGCCCTCGTCCCTCACGACGACCGAGACGATCGGCCGTTCGTCGTCACCGACGCCGAGCGCGACAGCTCCCGCGCGGAGCAGGTTGGAGACCAGCGAGCCGGATCGGTAGACGTTCCGGACACCCGGCGTCGCCCGCACGGCCCCTTCGATCTCCTGCGCGAGCCCAATGCGGACCTCCGGCGTCATCGCTTCCGCTCCGTTCACGACGAGACCTCCTGGATGTCGCGGATCGCGATGTCGATCGCGACGATGTCGAGCTCTGTGTGCAGGCGCAGTCGCCTGTCGACCTCCGCGCGGAGACGATCCGCGAGAAGCGGGATCGGTTCGCCGTGGAAGACGTTCGCCTCGATCTCGACCCGGATGGGTGTCCCCGGCACCGTGACGTCGCCATCGAGTCGGCAGCGCCCGAGCAGCAGTCCTGGTACCGCGTTCTCGGCCGATCGGATGAGGCCGCGCACCGCGCCCTCGGTGATCGCGAGATCCGCGCCCGGCTCCGGCGACCCGAGCGGGATCCTCCGGCCCGCGCGCGCATCGATCGCGATACCCGCGAGGATCCGGTCGACCCAGCCCGCCTCGACCTCGGGAGCCGCCGCGGCATCGGCGTCGATCAGCTCGCCGCTCAGTCCGTGGAGACGCTCGAGGGCATCGAGGGCCAGCTGACAGCCCGGCGACTCCTCGATGGAGCGGTTCAGCGGCTGTCTGCCGGCGTCGAGGTACTCCGTCAGCTCCTCGATGGTGTGCCCATCCAGATCGGTCGGCTCGAGTCCGAGTCGACGGCGGTCGGGGGTGCCGTGGTCGTCGCTCATCGCCACTCCTCCATCCGTACGATCATGTACTTCCTCGCACGGGCCAGCAGGCCGCGTGCGGTCGTGACGGGTATGCCGAGCTCCTCGGCGATCTCGTCATACGAGTAGCCGCCCATCTCGCGGAGGACCCAGCATTCGCGCTGTGCATCCGGGAGCTCGCGCAGTGCGGCCCCGAGTGCCGCGATCCCGGCCCGCGCCTGCACGACCTCATCCGGTGAGGTGTGCGCGGGGGCAGGGCGGTCGAGGTCGTCGATGTCGACGAGCGGTCGGAGGGCGCGGATGCGGTCGACGGCCTTGCGGCTGACGATCCTCATCAGCCAGCTCTTGACCTTCGACGGATCCTCGAGCTCGGAGAACCGCTGCCATGCGGTGACGAACGCCTCCTGCACCACGTCGTCCACGTCGGCCGAGGCGTTCAGCATCCGGTGGGTGTACGCGCGCATCATCGGCGTGTACCGCCGGACGAGCACCGCGAACGACTCGACGTCGCCATCCATGGCGCGTCCGGCCACGATGCGGTCGTCGGCGTGCTCGAGCGCGCTGCGAAAGCGTTCGTCTGCCATCTGCTCACCTCCTCGTCCCGATCCCCTAGGAGATTCGGAACGGATGCGCCATCGGATCGGATCATCGCGCATCGACTCAGTCGTCGTCCGTCGCGATGTGCACGTCGTTGACCGTGACGTTGACCTCGGAGACCTCCTTGCCGACGAAGTCGACCATCGCGCGATGGATCGCAGCGCGCACGTCGTCGGCGACCTTCTGGAGGGAGACCGGGTACTCGGCGACGATGGTCACGTCGACGGCGACCTGTGTCTCGCCGACCTCGACGGCGATGCCCTGCGTGAGGTCGCTGGTGTTGAGCGCATCGCGGATCGCGCCGACCATGCGGGCGGCTCCTCCGCCGAGGGCGTGCACGCCGCTCACCTCGCGCGCAGCGATGCCGGCGATCTTGGCGACGACGGCATCCTCGATCGTGGTCGTGCCGGGCGCGACCGCCTCATGAGGCGCGACGGCCGGGGTCCCGGCCTGAGCGGCATTCGTCACATTCGCCATGGTGAGCTCCTTCGTACATGTCTCGCATCCGCGCGGGGTGCGGGTCGCAGGTCAGCGACACCACTAGGACGGATGCCGGGCGCCGATCGTCACAGATCCGTCCGACTTTTCTCTGTGAAGCGTGCCGGCGGGGCTCACAGTGCACTCCAAGCTTGAGAGTGCAAACTTGCACTCTATGGAGCAGGGTGCAGATTCACTGAGAGAGCAGCGCAAGCGGGAGACCTCGCGCGCGCTGACGAAGATCGCCAGGCGGCTCACAGCAGACCAGGGCTTCGCCGGTTTCACGGTCGAGGAGCTCTGCGCCGAGGTCGGGGTCTCCCGGCGCACGTTCTTCAACTACTTCGAGAGCAAGGAGAACGCCGTCTTCGGCTTCACCTCCAGCGACTCCCGGCAGGAAGCCCTCGAGGAGGCGTTCGTCTCCGAGCACGGCGAGCTGCTGGATGACTTCGTGGGTCTGACGATCCACCGCTTCGGACTCTTCAACCCGCTCGAAGATGCCGCCGAGCTCTTCGCGATCATCGAACAGGAGCCGCGGCTGCTGAAGGCCGCGTTCGAGCAGATCGCGAAGAACGAACGCCGCGACATCGAGCTGATCGTGCGCCGCATGGGCGATGTCGCCGATGCCGATCTGCGCGCCGAGGTCATGGTGCACTCCGTCGGCGCCCTCGTGCGGCTGTCCATGGACCAGCTCCTGCACCACCACTCGACCGATTCCTTCGAGGCGCTCATCACGCGACGTCTCGAACTCGCCCGCTCCGTCTACGCACCGACACAGAAAGTCGACTGAATGTCCGCCACCGCCACGAAGGATGCGCCCTTCCTCCTCACGAAGCGCCGCATCTGGATCATCTTCAGCGCGCTCATCGCCGGGATGCTGCTCTCCAGCCTCGATCAGACGATCGTCTCCACGGCGATGCCGACGATCGTCGGCCAGCTCGGGGGCGTCGACCACCAGGTCTGGATCACCACCGCGTACCTGCTGGCGACCACGATCGTCATGCCCATCTACGGCAAGTTCGGCGACGTGCTCGGCAGGCGGAACCTGTTCCTCCTCGCGATCGCCCTGTTCACGCTGGCATCCGTCGGCTGCGCCTTCGCCACCGACTTCTGGATGTTCGTCGTGTTCCGCGCTCTCCAGGGCCTCGGCGGCGGCGGCCTGATGATCCTGTCGCAGGCGATCATCGCCGACATCGTCCCCGCCAATGAGCGCGGCAAGTACATGGGCCCGCTCGGCGCGGTGTTCGGCCTCTCGGCCGTCGCCGGCCCACTCCTCGGCGGATTCTTCGTCGACCACATGACGTGGCAGTGGGCGTTCTACATCAACATCCCGGTCGGCATCGCCGCGTTCATCATCGCCCTCGTGGCGCTGAAGCTCCCGAGCAAGAAGGCCGAGAAGCCGATCGACGTCTTCGGCGTGATCTTCCTCTCGATCGCGACCACGTGCCTGATCTTCTTCACCGACTTCGGCGGCGACGCCGAGTTCGGCTGGGACTCGCTGGCCACCTGGGCCTGGGGCGCCGGACTGCTCGCCGCAGCCACCGCCTTCGTCATCACGGAGTCGCGGGTGCAGGACCCGATCATCCCGCTGAGCCTGTTCCGGAACCCGATCTTCGTCAACGCGACGGCCATCGGCCTCGTCCTCGGCATCGGCATGTTCGCCGCGATCGGATTCGTGCCCACGTTCCTGCAGATGTCGTCGGGCACCTCGGCCGCGGCATCCGGTCTGCTGATGATCCCCATGATGGTCGGCCTCATCGGCACGTCGATCTTCTCCGGCATCGCGATCTCGAAGACCGGGAAGTACCGGATCTACCCGATCGTCGGCACCATCCTCACGGGTGTCGCGATGGTGTCGATGACCACGCTCTCGGCGGCCACGCCGATCTGGCTCATCTGCGTCTTCCTGTTCGTGTTCGGGGCGGGACTCGGGCTCATCATGCAGGTGGTCGTGCTCGTCGTGCAGAACGCGGTGCCTGCGGGCGAGATCGGCACGGCGACCAGCACGAACAACTACTTCCGCGAGGTGGGAGCCTCGCTCGGCACCGCCGTGTTCGGCACGATCTTCACCACACGGCTGACCGAGAACCTGCTCGGCGTGTTCGCCGACGCCGGGGCATCGCCGGATGCCGCATCGCAGGCCGCGTCGACGATCGACCCCTCCACGCTGAACTCGCTGCCCGACGAGGTGCGGGACGGCATCGTCACCGCCTACGCCGACGCGCTGGCGCCGGTGTTCTGGTACCTCGTGCCGTTCATCGTGCTGGCCCTGGTGCTGTCGCTGTTCCTCAAGCAGATCCCGCTCTCCGACCAGGCAGGACTCGTCGCCCGCGGCGAGGCCATCAGCGGCGCGGAGGCCGAGCGGCTGGAGGCCGAGCTCCGCGGCGGCGGACGGACGCATGCCGCGTCGACCGATGCCGGGAGCGATCCGGCCGGCTCGGAGGGCGGCGGCGAGACGTCGCCCGCCCGCCGCTGACGCGGGACCGGCGCGGCATCCGCTCGTGATCCTGTCAAGGGGCTACCCGTCTCCTCCTGCTCCCGGCATCCTTCACAGTGAGGACAGGCAGGAGAATGATGGAGCAGGCGTCAGACCCACGGTTCGTGCTGACCCAGGTCAGCACCGAGGCCTGGGCGATCCACGACCTGCAGTATCCCGACGGCGATCACCGGCGGATCGTGTGCCGGATCTACGAGGACACGCCGACCGATGTCGAGGTGCTGTGGTTGCGCGACCTCCCGCTGGCCCCGCGCTATCCGTCCGTCGACGACGTCCTCGAGTCGGTCCGCCGCTTCCAGGACGCATCCCGCGCCACGCGCCCGATCCCGATCCCGCACCGGCCGCCGCCCTCGCTGCGGCGCGGAGAGCGCGGGTGATCCGCAGGGTCCTCTAGGAGGTGCTCGAGCTGCCGGAGCGTTCGGTCAGGTAGGGCTCGATGGCTGCCGCGAGCTTCGCGGGCGTCATCGACTGCAGCCAGATGCGTCCAGGGCCGTGGATCTCGGCGAGGAACAGCGAGTCACCGAAGAACTTGTTCTTGATGCCCTTGATCGAGGTGAACTGCAGATCCATGTTCGCGTCGAACATGGCGAGGTGCCCCGGGTGGATGAGAAGCGACTGACCCGCCGCGAGCGTGTACTCCGTGATCTCCCCCGCGAGCTGCACCCACGCCGTACCGGAGCCGGTCAGCTTCTGGAACACGACGCCGGCGCCGCCGAAGATCCCTGCGCCGAGCTTCTTCTGCAGTCCGACCGTGACCTCCACATCGCGTGTGCTCGCCGTGTACGAGCCCGCCTGCACCATGAACTGATCGGCCGCGTCGATGTCGATCTGACGGATCGTGCCCGGCAGCTGCGCCGCGAACGCGACCAGGCCGCCCTGCGCGGGAGCGGTGTACTCGGTGAGGAACAGCTGCGCGCCGCCCAGCACGCGCTTCAGACCGCTCATGAAGCCACCCTGTCCTCCGGTGCCGTGCACGGTCGACGTGTCCAGGGCGAACCCCGGGGACATCCAGGCCACGTCCCCACCCTCCGCGACGATTCTCTCGCCCGGGTCGAGCGTGACCTCGAGGACGGGCATGGTCGTTCCTGAGATGGATGACTTCATGCATCCGACCATAGACGCGGCGACGACCGGCGCGCCAGCCTCTTCCGCCCCGCGGTCAGTACTCCCATTCGGCGTGCGCGTACTCCCCCAGGTCCGACGGCGGCCCGGTCCCCGGGTCGTCATCGATCGCGATGACGACCCGGCTCGACCGCGAGATCAGCGCGCTGAGGCGAACGCCCTGGGAGATGAAGCCGACGAAGGTGCCCTCCGATCGCGCGGCATCCTCGATCCGGCGCATCAGGTCTTCGAGGTCCTGCCCGGGACTTAGCAGGAAGTCGTGACCGTCGATGTCGACGTGGGTATGAGTTGTTGCCGGTGCAGGGCTCATGGGGTGAACGTACGCGCCCGCAGCCGACTCCCTCAGGGGGTTGCGCTCACGCCTCCGATGCGCACGGCCATGAGGTCACGGCTTCCGGGGGTGGTCATCGACCTTCACGAGCGTGCGTCCGCGCAGGGTGTAGACGACACCCTCCTCGTCGACGTTGAGGTGCGGTCCGCTGTACCAGCCGCCGTTGATGGCCGCCACGACGGTGGTGACCTCGAAGGACTTCGGGTCGATGCGGAACAGCGTGGTGTCGGAGACTCCATAGATCACGCCACGAGCCGCCTTCATGGCCACGAACCCGGGGGCGATGGACTTCAGATCAGCGGTGTGGACGATCTTCCGACGCGGGCGGTCGATCACGAACAGGGTGCCCCGCTGCGTCAGCGCGAAGAGGTGTCGACCGTGGCTCGCGAGAGCACCGATCCCGTTCGCCTGCGCGGTCTCGATTCGCCAGAGCTCTCGATGAGCGATCGGATCCCACGCCACGATCGTGCCGCGCGGGCCCGTCTTCTGCGCGTTGTCGCCGCCGAGATAGGCGACGCCGTCCACGGAGACGACCGCACGGACGAGCTGCACGTCATCGATCGGATTGATCGCGTGCGTGCTCGCGCCCGTACGGGGGTCGTACGTCCAGAGCGAGCCACCGCCCTCGGTGTCGGCCTGCGCCGCCACCAGGAGCAGCCCGTTGCAGTCGTCCCAGTGCGTGTCGAGCGGCCGGTTCTGCTCGGAGGGGAACGACGCCACGCGGCGGATCGGCTCCCCGGAGGAGGGATCGTAGGACCAGATCCCCTGCGAGTTGTACTGACCGGTGAAGAGCACGCCGCCGATGACCTCGGCATCCTTCGCCTCACCCGGTGCACGGAGGTTGATGACCTCGCCGCTGCCGAGATCGTGGCGCGCGATGCCGCCGTTTCCCCCCACGTACGCGAAACCGGCGCCGACCGCGATGCCCATGCAGGTCTGCGCACTGATCGGCGCGCCCGCATCGCCGAGATCGACCTCCGACCGAAGGGTGCCGTCGCGGTCGAAGGCCGCGACGACCGCGTATCCCGACACCGCGACGAGTCCGCCGTCGTGGGCATCGAGGCCCCAGATCTCGCCGAGCTCGATGCTCAGCGGAAGCTGCTCGACCGCCACCGCTCCCGGTGACCAGCGCAGCACGCCCGCCTCGTTCGCGCAGTACACGTCGCCGTCGATCACGGCGAAGCTCTTGGCGGTCTTGCCGATCGAGGTGACGAGCTCGTACGACGTGTGATCCGCGAGCGAGATCGCGGCGATCTTCGACTGCTCGAGGGAACCCGCGGTCGATGCGAGCAGCCGGTCGCCGTCGACGGCGAGTTCGCGGATGCTCGGGTCGTTCACCATCTCGGACGGCGTGATGTCGGTGAACGCGGCCGACGCGCGGTCGTACGCGTAGAGCGCCGCCCGGCTCGTTTCGGTGCCGCCGCCGAGCGTGCTGCCGGCGCCGAAGTAGACCGTCTGGTCGGTCGCGGCCACCGCACGGGCCAGCGTCGCCTTCGGATCGGGTACCCCGAGGCTCGTGACGGCCCCGGTCGACGGGGAGTACTGCCAGAGGGCCGGCGCGCCGGTGCCGCCGCCGCCGACCGCGAAGACGGTGCCGTCGGGAGAGACGGCGAGATCGCGCACATCGCGGTCGCCGATCCGCCCGATCGAGACGGCGGGAGCGGAGAGATCGGCGAGGTCCCACCGGTAGAGGTTGTCGTTTCCCGCGGCCTTCTGCAGGATGCCGGCGTAGAGGACCTTCCGCACCGGATCGACCGCCAGCGCCTGGATGCTGTGCCCCGTGGCGAGCGTCGTCGAATGGGTCACCGTGCCGGAGGCGACGTCGAAGGCGAGGATGCCGGTCGGCTCGAGGTTGCGCGAGCCGATGTAGCAGATGCCGTCGAGGAGCACTCCGCTCATGAGGGAGTACTGCAGGATGCCGGGGCCGATCTCGGTGATCGTCGTCGAGCCGCGCCCGGCTCGCACGAGCGACGAGGCCTGAGCGGGCGACGGCGAGACGATGCCGACAGCGGCGGCGAGCAGACCGCCGGCTCCGGCGAGCAGCACGGTGCGGCGGGACATCGCGGTGTTTTCGGACATGGTGGAGCTCCTTGGGTCGTCGTTGAACTGCGGAGGGGTCGGGGACTCGGGTCGGGGAAGTGCGGTCAGGCGGTGATGGCGAGGAGATCCGGTGCGATCTCGTGCCGGAGCGGCTCGCCGCGGGCGATCCTCCGGAGCTCGTCGAGCATCGACCCGGAGAGCCGACCGAGCTCCGCACCGAGGGATCCGGCGATGTGCGGCGTGAGAAGGGCGTGCTCCGAGGCGTACAGCGGATGGTCCGTCTCCAGGATCCAGGGGACGGTGACGTCGAGGATGGCGAAGAGCTCGCCGTCGACGACCCTGCGGGTGAGGGCCTCCTGATCCACCAGTTCGCCCCGCGCCGTGTTGATCAGGGTCGCACCGCGGCGCATCATGCCGATGCCGCGGGCGTCCACCAGATCACGGGTCGACGGCAGCGAAGGCGCATGCACGGAGACGACGTCGCTCGTGCGCAGGAGCTCATCGAGCGGGACCGACGCGACGCCCAGCGCTGCCGCCTCGGCGTCGCTCAGGTACGGGTCGTAGACCACGACCTCGAACGTGTAGGCCTTGAGCATGTCGATCACGATCCGGCCGATCTTCGACGCGCCGATGATGCCGATCCGCTGCCCGTAGTTCCCCATCCCCGGGAAGGCGGCTTCGATGTCGAAGTCCTCCTGGAGGTCCCGGTATCGACGGGCGATCGGGAGCACGCGCTTGCCCGCGAGGACGATCATCGCGACCGCATACTCGGCGACGGGCACCGCGTTGGCCGCGGCCGCCGAGCTGACGCGCACCCCGCGGTCGAGGACTGCGCGATCCAGGTAGGGCTTGACCGTCCCTGCCGCGTGCAGAACCGCCTCGAGTCGAGGTGCGGCATCCAGCAGCGCGGCGTCGAGTCGTGGTGCCCCCCAGCCGGTGATCAGCACCTCGACGTCGCCGAGGATCCGACGCGCGGATGCCGAATCGAACTCGGTGAGCTGACCCGCGACTTCGCCGACGCCCGCGTACTCCGTCATCGTCCGCGCCGAGAACACGCGCTGCCTGACGGATTCCGGCATCGCGAAGGCGATCACGGGGCGGCGGCTCATTTGACGCTCCCCGCGGAGAGGCCCGCCCGCCAGAAGCGCTGCAGCATCACGAACGCGATGATCAGGGGCAGGACCGAGATGAAGGAGCCCGCGATGACGAGAGTTGCGAACTCCGGATTCTGCTGCACCTGGCTCTGCCACAGCGCGATGCCGACGCTGGAGGGGAAGAGATCGCGGTTCTGCAGCATGATGAGCGGGAGCATGAAGTTGTTCCAGATGCCCACGAACTGGAAGAGCGCGATCGTGACGAATCCCGGCACGAGCATCGGGAGTCCGACCTGGAGGAAGCTGCGGATGGGGCCCGCTCCGTCGACCCGCGCGGCTTCGAGAGTCTCCGCCGGCAGATAGCCCGAGGAGAACACTCTCGCGAGGTACACGCTGAACGGGTTGCACAGGGTCGGGATGAGCACCGCCCAGATCGTGTTCGTGAGACCGATCGACGCCGCCAGCAGATACAGCGGGATCACGGTCGCGGTGTTCGGGATCAGCACGCCGACGAGGACCGAGGCGTAGAGACCCCGCTTGCCGCGGAACTCGAACTTGTCGAAGGCGTACCCGGCCATCAAGGAGACGAACCCTCCCAAGACGGCGCCGACTCCGGCGTAGAGGATGCTGTTGCCCAGCCAGCGCAGGAAGATGCCGTCGTCCTGGCCGAGCAGTCGCTGCATGTTCGCGACGAGATCCGACCCGAAGGCGAAAGCGTCTCCGGAGTAGAGCTCGCCGGCGTTCTTCGTCGCGGCGAACACGAGCCACAGCAGCGGCAGGACCATGTAGGCCGAGCCGAGGATCAACAGGCCGTTGACCGCGACCTTCGACGGCAGGTGACGCCCGCCGGCGAGGTTTCGACGAGGGGCCCGCGGCGGTTTCACGGGTGCCGCGGCGCGGGGCACGGGACGATCGATCACGGCGGTCATTGCGTCCTCTCCTTCGAGGTGAATCGGGTGACGACGAACGACAGCAGTCCGGCAAGCAGGGCGAGGATGATCGACGCTGCTGCGGCCTGAGGAAGGTCGTTCCGATTGAAGGCCGCGTCGTACGCCCACATGTTCGGCACCCAGGTGCTGGTGACCGCGGTCGTCGCGGAGGACAGGATCTTCGGCTCGGTGAACAGCTGGAGAGAGCCGATCACGGTGAACAGGAGCGCGACGCCGATCGCCGGCCAGACCAGAGGAGTCTTGATCGAGAACGCGGTGCGGATCTCCCCCGCGCCGTCCACCCTTGCGGCTTCGAGGATCTCGCGCGGCACGGCCTGGAGGGCGGTGAAGAGGATGATCACGTTGTAGCCCGCCCACTCCCACACCGCGATGTTCATCATCGAGGGGAGCACGAGCTGCACGGAGAGGAAGTCGATCCCGATGCCACCCGATTCCAGCGCCTTCACGATCGGGCTCACGCCCGGGGTGTACAGGTAGGCCCAGATGAGAGCCGCGATCACTCCCGGAACCGCGTGCGGCAGGAAGAGCAGCAGCTGGAATGCCCGTTTGGCGTAGGCAACGGCCGAGTCGAGCAGGAGCGCGAGCACCAGGGCGACGACGAGCAGCGACGGGACGTAGAGCAGGCAGTAGAGGGCGAGGCGCCCGAAGCCATCGGTGAAGGTGCGATCCGCGAGGACTTCGACGTAGTTCCCGAGACCCACGAACTCGGTGGTCGAGCCGCCGAAGCCGAGGCCGCTGCGCTTCTCGGCGAACAGACTCATGCCGATCGCGTAGATCACCGGGGCGATCATCGTCAGGGCGAAGAGCGTGAAGAAGGGGATCAGGAAGACCGAGGCGGTGCGCCCGCCCGTTCCCGGTATCGTCTTCCTCGTCCGCCGCTTCGCGGGTGCCGGAGTTGTCATCATCGATGTCCTTCGATCTGAACCGCCGGGCGGGGTCCCTCCCCCTGCAACGCCCGCCCGACGGAGCATCCGCTTATTCCTTGATGTCCAGGCCGAGCTTCTCGAGCCCGTCGACAGTGGCCTGCTGCGTGGCCGTCAGTGCGTCGCCCAGCGTGGGCGACGCGGTGACCGAGTCCTTGAGGGCAGTCGCCGTGAGGTCGTACTTCGGCCCCCAGGCCCAGGGGCCGAGGTTCGCGGACGCCTCGTCGAAGACCTCGTAGATGTCGTTGCCGTAGTACTCGACGGGTGCGACGGATGCCGCGACGTCGGCCAGCCCCGGGAACGCCGGGTACGCGGTGCCGACAGCACCTCGCGCCTCGATGGCGTCGGGCGACGTCACGAGCCATTCGAGGAACACCGCCGCTGCGGCGGCGTTCTCGGAGTTCTCCGGGATCGCGAAGCTCGTGCCGCCGCTGAGCGCGCCTGTCGGCTCGCCGTCCCACGACGGCGGAGCGGCCGCGATCCACTTGCCGGCCATGCCGGATGCCTCGGTGCGGGTCTTGAGCGCGGACGCGCTCCAGGAGCCGCCGACCCAGCCGTTGACCACACCGCTGTTGAGGTCGGCGGTCCATTCGTCGCTGAAACCGAGCTGCGCCTTGACCAGTCCGTCATCGATCAGGCGCTGCCAGTAGTCGGCGACCTCCTGCGACTTCTTGTCGTCGACCGAGACCTTCCAGCTCTCGTCCTCGACGCTGAACCACTCGGCTCCGGCCTGCCACGCCATGGGGGCGAGCTGCGGCTCGTTGGTGAAGAAGCTCGTCAGGTAGGCGTCGGGGTTCACGGCCTTCAGCGCGCGCGCCGCCTCTTCGAACTCGTCCCAGGTGGTCGGGACCTCGACACCGGCCGCCTCGAGGACATCCTGTCGGTACCAGACGACCATGGGCGGGGCGTCGTACGGCAGCGCGTAGGCGGCGTCGCCGAAAGTGACCAGGTTGCGCACCTGCTCGTCGTACTCCCCCAGGACATCGCCGGAGACCAGATCGCCGACGGGAGCGAGCTGCTCGGCTGCGACGAATCCGGGGAGCCGGTCGTATTCGATGCCGACGATGTCGGGTCCGCTGCCGGACTCGATCGCCGCGGACAGCTTGGTGTAGCCGCCGTTGGCTCCGTTCGGGATCTCCTCGAAGTTCACGGTGATGTCGTCCTGGCTCGCGTTGAACGCGGCGGCGACATTGGCCATGCCGCTGAGGAACGACCAGAAGGTGACCTCGCCCTTCGGAGTCTCGGTCTTCACGGGTTCGGCTGCGGGACTGCTCGCAGCACAACCCGCGACGAGTGCGGAGGTGGCGACCAGTGCCGCCACAGAGAGGGAAGTTCGACGCAGGGACATCGCGGGTTCTCCTTCGAATCGTTGACCGTGCGAGTCCGATCTTTCGTCACCCGAAGCGATTCACCAAGGAGAGCGGTGGATTTCTCACAAAACCTAACATTTCACCCGGCGCGGACGGACGAATCCCGCACCACCAGGGCCGGGAGGAGCGCCATGCGCACCGGCGTGTGGGCGGAGGCGGCGGGGCGCTTCAGCTGATCGACGCACAGTCGCAGCGCGGTGTGCCCGAGCTCGTGCTTCGGCGGCGCGACGGCGGTCAGCGGCACGGTCGCGAAGGCGGCGACCTCGTCATCGTAGGCGACCACAGCGAAGTCCTCGGGGACGCGCAGCCCTCGCTCCAGGACCAGGTCGAGGAAGGCCATCGCATCCGCATCGCCCAACAGGATCGCCGCAGTGATCCCCTGCTGCACGCAGTCGTCGAGCAGGTCGCCGAGCTCTGCGATGTCGGCGTTGTCGCCGATCCGCGGGTGCGAGAGGTCGCGGCGGAGCCCGAGCGCGGATGCCGGGTCCATCGCGGCCATCGCGCGCCGGAACCCCGCGTCGAGCCCGGCGACGGTCGCCGCGGGCCGCGCGGCGAGCGCGATCGCACGGTGCCCCTGCTGTGCGAGGTGGCGCACGGCGACCTCGGCGCCGTGCGCGTGATCGGTGCGGACCCATTCGAGGCGCCCGGCGAGCTGGTCCTCGACCGACCTCTCGACCATCACGACCGGGATGCCCGCCTCCTCCAGCATCCGCTGCAGCGGCGAGCTCTCGGCGATCGCGTCGTGCGGGGTGATCATCAGCGCGTCGACGCCGCTGGCGATGAGGCGCTCCGCCTGACGGAACTCCTCCTGCGACGAGTAGTTCGTCGCACCGACGACGAGGCGGCAGTTCGCCTCATGGGCCGCCTGGCTCGCCCCGCGGATCACCTCGGGGAAGTAGTACTGGGTCGTCGGCACGATCATGCCGATGGTGGCCACGGGTCGGGGGCGGACGCGCGCCCCCGACCCGTCCTCGCGCGACTGCTGCTGGGCGACCGCGAGCGAGATCGCGCCCCCGTGCACGCGGGCGAGCAGGCCGCGCTGCTCCAGCGCGACCAGGTCCCGCCACAGCGTCATCGGGGTCACGCCGAGCCGCGCCGCGAGGACGGCGCTGGTCAGCGAACCGCGCAGTTCGAGCTCGCGGAGGATGGCATCGTGCCGAGCGGCAGCAGTCATAACCACATCACGATAGTGGATGCGCCTCTTCCGGCCAGTCGGTGACGACGACCTTGCCGATCGTCTGCGAGGCCTCCACGATCTCGTGCGCTCGGCGCATGGTCGCGGCATCCAGAGGTGTCAGATGTTCGGTCATCGTGGTGCGGATCACGCCCTCGTCGACGAGTTCGGCGACCTGCTCGAGGAGCTCATGCTGGTAGTGATCGGCGGGGTCGGTCACCGGACGGGTGAACATCAGCTCCCAGTGCCAGGTCACGCTCTTGCCCTTCAGCGCGTCGATGCTGCCACCGGTCTCGTCGATCGAGACGACCTCGCCCCGCGGACGGATGACGTCGGCGATCGCGCGGACGTTGCCGGGCGTGAACGACGTGAAGACGTAGTCGACGCCGCTCGGGGCGATCGCGGAGACCTCGTCGACGAAGTCGCGGCCGACGACGTGATCGGCCCCCATCCGCTCCACCCATTCCACCGACTCCGGGCGCGAGGCGACCGCGATGACGGTGAGCTTCGTGAGCGCCTTGGCGAACTGGATGATGAGAGAGCCGACGCCGCCGGCGGCACCGATGACGAGCAGAGTCCCCTCGCTCCGGTCGTCGAGACCCAGCTTGTCGAAGAGCGCTTCCCATGCCGTGATCGCGGTGAGCGGGAGCGCTGCCGCCTCCGCGGTGGACAGCGAACGAGGAGCGTGGCCGACGATGTTCTCATTGACGAGGTGGTAGCGGCTGTTGGTGCCGGGGCGATCGATCTGTCCCGCATAGAACACCCGATCCCCCACGGCGAAGCGGGTCGCCTGATCGCCGAGGCCGACGACCACGCCGACCGCGTCGTAGCCGAGGATCCGATGCGCACCGGAGGTCGGCGAGCCCGCGCGGACCTTCACATCGACGGGGTTGATCGAGACGCCCTCGACCTCGACCAGGAGGTCTCTGCCGGTGGGCGTCGGGACCGGCAGCGAGAGGTCGGTGAGCGATTCGGAGTCCGAGACGGGGCGGCGCCCGCGCGCGCCGATCGCGGGCATGCAGTCAGGGAGGGAGGAGGTGTCGTTTGCCATGACGTCACGCTATCCGAAGACCCCCAGTTACCCGCAAGCGCCCCAAGTATCCAAGAGATACCATGGAGGGATGCTGACCGAGACCGCCTGCCGCATCGACGCCCCTCACGACGTGTACGACGCGCAGTGTCCCTGCCGCGGGGTGCTCGATCTGCTCGCGGACAAATGGAGCGCTCTGGTGATCGGCGCGCTCAGCGAGGGACCGCAGCGCTTCGGCGAGCTCAAGACCCGGCTGCAGGGCATCAGCCCGAAGGTGCTGACGGCGACCCTACGACGCCTCGAAGCGCGAGCGCTGCTGGTGCGCACGGTCTTCGCCGAAGTCCCGGTCCGCGTGGAGTACTCGCTCACCGACCTCGGCGTCGACGCTGAGAAGCCGTTGCGCGCGCTTCGCGGCTGGGTCGAAGCCAACATCGAACGTTTCCCGGCGATCGACTGACGGGGCCGCAGGTCTCAGGCCGAGACGTCGGCCTCGAGCATCCGAGCGGTGCTGACCCACTGGGATTCGATCAGCGAGGGATCATTGCGCAGCTTCGCGAGCAGGACGAGGCCCTCGAGGTTCGCGACGACGGCCGTCGCCATGTCGCGCCGCTCGTCCCCCAGCACGGCGGCGATCATGTCGACCTGGGTCTCGAAGATCTCCTGAAGCCGTTCGCGGATGACCGGCTCCGTGGATGACAGCTCCAGGGCGAGGTTGCCGAACATGCACCCGGCCACGGCTCCGACCCCCGCCTGCGCTTCACGCTGCACGGCGGCGGTGGCCTCGAAGAGCCGGTGGAGGCGATCGACAGTGCTGCCCTCGGACGACAGGATGCTCGACCACTCCGCCTTCTGACGGCGCCAGTGCTCATCGATCACAGCGACGGCGAACTCCTGCTTCGACGGGAAGTAGTAGTAGAAGCTGCCCTTCGGCGCACCCGCGGTCGCACTGATCTCGGCGACGCCGATCGCTCCGTACGAGCGCTCGCCGAACAACCGCTCCCCTGCTTCGAGCAGCCGCTCCCGCGCATCCGATGTCCGACCCATTTGACAAGTATATGACCGATCGTCTATAACGGTCAATGTCAGTAGTTGACCGATCGTCTATAGGAGAATCATGTCTGTTCAGAAAGTCGCGATCATCACCGGTGCGTCGCAGGGAATCGGCGCCGGACTCGTCGCCGCCTACCGGGAGCTCGGATACGCCGTCGTGGCCACCTCCCGCTCGATCACGGCGGGCGATGACCCCGGAGTCCTCGCCGTCCCGGGCGACGCCGCGGATCCCGCCACCGCCGCGAACGTCGTCCGCGCGGCCCTCGACCGCTTCGGACGGGTCGACACGCTCGTCAACAACGTGGGAGTGTTCACGGCGAAGCCCTTCACGGACACGACCGACGAGGACTACGCCCTCAACCTGGGCGTCAACCTCGGCGGCTTCTTCCACTTCACTCGGAACGCGATCGTCCCGATGCTGGAGCAGGGCGGCGGCCACATCGTCAACATCACCACGACGCTCGTCGAGTCCGCGCGATCCGACATCCCCTCCGTGCTCGCCTCCCTCACCAAGGGCGGGATCGCGGCAGCCACCAAGTCGCTCGCGGTGGAATACGGCGATCGCGGCATCCGCGTCAACGCCGTCTCGCCGGGAATGATCCTCACTCCCCTGCAGGGCGGCGCGACACCGGAGCAGCTCGCGGCCTTCCACCCACTGCAGAAGGCCGGCACGGTGGATGACATCGCTCGCGGGGTCGTCTACCTCGAGCAGAACGAGTTCGTCACCGGCGAGTTCCTGCACATCGACGGCGGCCAGAGCGCGGGGCACTGATCATGACCGCACAGACGACGGCGGCCGCAGCCCGGATCGCACCGGCGCTGACCCGATGGCAGCAGGGAATCGGCGCCGGGGATCTCGATCGCATCGCCTCCGCGTTCACGACGGATGCCCTGTTCCAGGGGCTGCGTCCGGAGCACTCGATCGGGCGTGCCGGGGTCGTGGAGTACTACGCCTCCCAGCCGGTCCCCCTGACGGTGGAGTACGACGTCCTTCGGGCGCACGACCTGGGAGATGACGCGGTCGTGGCCTACCTGGGGGCTGTGTTCCACCTCGAGGGGCGCGAGGACGTTGCGACCCACCTGACGCTGGTCTTCGACCACTCAGCCGACGACCTGCTCATCTCGCACTACCACGTGTCGCGGGTGAACTGATCGGAGTGGTGGTGTCCCGGCGCGGGCACCACCCCTCGTTCGAACGCTTCACCGGCACCGAAGTAGATTTGCCAGGTGACTCTGGAGATCCGCGCCCTGACCGATGCCGACATCGAACCGGTCATCGACCTCTGGCACGAGACCGGCCTCACCCGCCCCTGGAACGATCCTCGCGCCGACATCCGCCGCGCCCGCGCGGTGTGGCCCGAGCTGCTGCTCGTCGCCGTCGACCGGGACACCGTCGTCGGCACCGTCATGGCGGGGTACGACGGTCACCGCGGGTGGCTCTACTACCTCGCGAGCGGGCCGGCGCACCGGGGCGAAGGCATCGGTCGACGGCTCGTGCAGGAGGCGGAAGCCCGGCTCGAGGCACTGGGATGTCCGAAGGTCATGCTGATGGTCCGTCCGGGGAACGACGCGGTGCTGGAGTTCTACGACGGCCTCGACTACACCCGCGAGGGCACGCTGCTCACCGGCAAGCGGCTCATCCCGGACGACTGAGGGCGGCTGCGTTCACGGCAGAGTGCGTCAGAGCGAGAGTCGGATGCTCGTGTTCGAGCCCAGCCTGTGGTCGCCATAGCAACGTCCGACATGCGACATACGGTGGACCCGTGAGCTTCCGCCCCAACGACCGCGTCTACGTTGACGAGTCCAAGGCGCGAGGCTACTACGTCGTTGCCACCGCCTCGATCATGGAGAGTGTGCAGGTCTCCGAGCGCGTGTTGCGGGATCTGCTCAAGCCTGGTCAGCGCCGAATCCACTTCAAGAGTGAGGGCGACAGTCGGCGCCGCCAGATCATTTCTCGCATGTGCGATCTTGATCTGCGGGCGTCGGTGTGGGTCGTCAAGCATCAGTCGGACAAGGAAGCACGACCCCTGTGCCTGACCGCGCTGACAGAGAAGGCTGTCGATGCGGGCGTGGCGCATTTGATCATCGAGCGAGACGAATCCCTCGAGCGCGCAGACCGAAGATTGATCGCCGAAATATTCCGCCGTGCAGGATCTTCAGAGATGTCCTACCGGCACGTCGCGCCCCACGAGCATCCGCTGCTCTGGGTGAGCGACGCCGTCGCTTGGTGCTATTCGAACGGCGGCGACTGGATCCGTCGGGTCGACGCGATCGTCGATGCACGGGTCTTCCGACTCTAGAAACACGTGAGCCTGGCTCGTCTACCGTCCGGAAGACTGCCAGGCTCCGAGGGCTACTGCCCGCCGTACCCCAAGTGTACCGTGCAGCCACCGACAGCGGCCAGCGTTCAGCGGTGGTGCTGCGTCCGGCACAAAACCGGCACAATCCTCGCCCGCGCCGCTCCGGCCGTCACCCCAGAAACGACAAAACCCCCGGAAACCGGGGGTCTTGATCTGTAGCAGGAGCGGGGCTTGAACCCGCGACCTCACGATTATGAGTCGTGCGCTCTAACCAGCTGAGCTACCCTGCCGCGAGGCATCCGTCCGCGTGTGAGAAGAATGCTGCGAGCCCCGAGTCAGGATTGAACTGACGACCCCTTCCTTACCATGGAAGTGCTCTGCCACTGAGCTATCGGGGCGTGCTGCCCCTCTCGGGGCAACCACACGAGAATACCATCACCATGGCGTCCTCATGAAATCAAGGCGGGTCAGTACGAGGACCGACCCGCGTTCGTGCGGAGCCACGGCAGCGGATCGATGGTCGATCCGTTGACGATGAGCTCGAAGTGCAGGTGTGCGCCGTAGGAACGGCCCGTGTTTCCGGTCTTGCCGACGATGTCGCCGACCTTCACCGTGTCGCCGGCCTTGACCTGCAGCGAGCCGTACTGCATGTGCGAGTAGTGGCTCGTGATGACCGCGCCGTCGATCACGTGATCGATGTAGACGGTCACGCCGTAGGCGTCGCCCTGCTCGGTCGCGATGCGCACGGTTCCGTCGGCGATGGCCTGGATCGGAGCGCCGTCGCCGGGGACGAAGTCGATGCCCTCGTGCAGACGGCCGCTGCGCATGCCGTAGCCGTCGGTCATTCCGACGCCGACGAGGAACGGCCACTGGATGGCCGCGTCGGGGTCGTTCGTGAAGACCTCGTTGGAGTAGTTGATGCCCTGCTCGGCCGCGACCTGGACGAGCGAGATCGTGCTGAAGCCGTCGGCGCGCGTGAGGGCCTCGTTCTGGACGCCGGCCGGAGCGACGAAGGCCTGGATCTCGTCGGCGGACTCACCGTCGGCGGCCTGCTGGGAGGAGGCGACGAGCGAGGTCGCGGCGAGGGACGTGCCCTGGGAGGCGGCCACAGCCTCGGCGGGGAGCGTCATCGAGACCGCGAGCAGACCCGCGAGGCTCATGACACCGACCGTCGCACCGACGGCGAAGACCTTGCGCGCGCTGCGCTCACGGCGGCTCGCGGCGGGAACAGCCGCGTCGCTCTCGCTCTTCGCGTCGGTCGTGGACTGGCCGGCGGCCGGCTCGGACGGAGCGGATGCCGTGGGCACGGGCCCGGTCGCGCGGAATGCCCGGGACGCGCGCTCGAAAGCGTCGGCGTCCGCCGTGTCGTCCGCCGCCTCCGCGCTCGTCGCTGCGGGCATCTCGAAAGCCTCGGAGGTCTCCGGCTCGGAGACCTCGACGAGCTCTTCGACCTTGTCGGTCTCGGCCGGGGCGTCGACGGTGACGGGCTCGGCTGCGTGCTCAGAGGCATCGTCGATGCGGGTCAGGGGCGCGTCGTCGATCGGGGCGTCGGCGGTCACACGCTGGCGGGCGGCGCGGCGGGAGAGCGGGGCGACAGCGGCGAGGGCGATGACAGCCTCAGCTGCTGCGACAGATTCCGTCGGTCCCACCGCAGGGGCCTCAGAGGCCGTGGTGCGGAGTCGGCTGGACCGGCGCGTGGGCGCAGAGGCAGCCTGGGGATTCTCGAAGGGCAAAGCGTTGTTCTCTCAGTCGTGCGTCAAGCTCGGGGGCGCTAACTCAGCTTTCACCTTCGGGTGGTGAAAGTAACGATCGCGTAAGACCCTATCGGTATCCGCCTGGGAATGCCATGAACAGGTCAGTGTTTCTCACCCAGAAGAGCGAGGAGGCGGGCGTGCACCTCGGGTCCTCCGGAGATCAGCATGGGCCGCGCCGAATCGACGTCGTGGCGCGAGACCAGTCCGCCGGCCTCCTCGACGAGGAGCGCTCCCGCCGCGAAATCCCACGGCTTGAGCCCTCGTTCGAAGTAGCCGTCGAGTCTTCCCGCCGCCACATAGGCGAGATCGAGGGCGGCGGATCCCGACCGGCGCAGATCTCGCGCCATCGTCATCACACGTCGCACGGTCGCGAGGTCGCCGTCGTGGGTGGCCGGGTCGTATCCGAAGCCGGTGGCGAGGAGCGCCCCGGCCGAGGTGTCGGACGTCACCGCGAGTCGGGTCTCCCCCGCCCAGGCGCCGTGCCCGCGGGCAGCCGTGAACAGTTCGCCGAGCGCCGGGGCGTTGACCGCGGCGGCCAGCGCCTCCCACGACCCGGGTTCCGCCGAGCCTCGCACGGCGGCGATGCTGACGTTGTAGGCCGGCATCCCGTAGGCGTAGTTGACGGTGCCGTCGATCGGATCGACGACCCAGGTGATGCCGCTGGTCCCGCTCTCGGCCCCGGACTCCTCACCGAGGAATCCGTCGTCCGGGCGGGCCGCATCGACGCGCGCACGGATCAGTTCCTCGACCTCGCGGTCGGCTTCGGTGACGATATCGGCGATCGTCGACTTGGTCGCGGCCAGATGCACGCCGTCACGGCGACGGCGGAGCGCGAGCTCGCCGGCCTCACGTGCGATCTCGGTCGCGAGATCCTTGAGTTCGCCCTCGAGCGTCACTGCGCCGGGTACTGCGGTGCGGGCGGAGGCGGCGGGAATGCGGGCGGAGCCGCCTGCTGCGGTGCGGCCGGAGGCTCGGCGACGGGAGCCTGCGGTGCCGGGGGCACCTCCGGCGCCTGCGGAGCGGGCGGGGCGAACGCCTGTGCGTACTGCGGCGCGGCCGGTTCCGGCGCGACAGGGAACGCTGCTGCCGGAGCCTGCCCGAGCGCCTGCTGCTGCGGCGCGACACTCGGGTATCCGGTGTAGTAGGCGTTCCAGTCGGGCGACGCGTCAGGAAGCGCGGGGAGCGGGGTGACGCCGTCGGCGTACGTGGGCCAGGCCGGCGCGGCTGCGATGGCGGCCGATGCCTGCGTCGGCTTCTTCGGCGCGAAGAGCGCGTTCAGGAGCGGGATGAGCGTCGTGCCGACAGCCGCGAGGATCGTCAGCGCGACCACGATGCGCCAGTAGAGCTCGCTGTAGTCGAAGCTGTGCGGGAAGGCCAGGAAGAAGATGAGCAGACCCACGAGGCCGGCCAGGAACACGATCGTCGCGATGTAGATGATGCGGGTGAACGTCGTCACGTGGCGCCGCGCCGCAGGCGTGAAGAGACGCACGTGGAGCAGGGCGAGCTGCAGGATGCCGATGACGAGCAGCAGCTGGAAGAACCGCTCCGCCCCCGTGAAGTAGCCGTCCTCCTCGGGAAGCCAGATCTTCACGGCGCCGACCAGGAGCGCGACGATCCACGTCACCATGCTGGCGAGTGCGAGCCAGTCCGGCCGGTTCGGTGCGAGACCGGCCTCGAGGATCGCGATGCCGGCGAAGGCGGCGAGGAGCAGGATGGTGAGGAACGCCCGACCGATCAGGCCGCCCTGATCGCCGATCAGCACCCAGACCACGCACACGAGCGCCGCAGCGATCAGCGCACCGATGGCGATCCAGATCGCTCCCCTGATGAGCAGCGACATGTTCTTCTTCTCACCCTGCGTCGTCTGATGCGCGGTGATCTCCGGCTGAGACATGGCCATCCTCTCGTTGAGCGGCGATGCCCTCATCCTGCCACGCGAGCGGCCCGTTGCCCCGGCGGCCGCCCGAACGGGGCGAAGTCACCGCCGGAGCGCGGTCGGTGCAGGAGCAGTCAGACGGATCGCTTCGCGGATGCCGCGGCGAAGGCCGCGACCCGCGCCTGCGCGTCCGGGGTCTCGAGGGCTGCCCCGATCGAACGGGCCTCCTCGCTCAGCTGCTCGACGAACGAGCGCTCCGGCTGGGATCGCACCAGGTGCTTGGCCTGTCCGTACGCGTCGGCGGCACCGGCCAGCCAGAAGCGTGCGATCTCCTCGCCGCGTGCCCGCACGCGCTCCGCCTCGGTCGCGGCATCCTCTCCCTCGACCGCCTCCGCGACCAGTCCCCACTCCACCGCCTCCTGCGCGGTGAGAAGGCGGTCCTGCAGGACGAGCTGCAGCGCGCGGCGCTGCCCGACGGCGCGGGCGAGCTGCGCCGAGACCGACAGGTCGGGAGTGAGACCGATGTTCGCGTAGAGGCTGCCGAGCCGGGAACGAGATCCGACGACGGCATAATCGCTGCAGAGCAGGATGCCGAGTCCCCCGCCCGCCGTCGTCCCGTGCGCCGCGGCGACGACGGGAACCGACGATTCGGTGAGCGAGCGGATGCCGGCGTTGATCACCTCGGCGAGCGCCGTGATGTCCGCCCCGGAGGAGGATCCCATCGTTGTCGCCATGTCGATGACGTCGCCGCCGGCGCAGAAGGCCGGGCCCGATGCGTCGAGCAGGATCGCCTTCACATCCGCTCTCGACGTGGCCTCGGCCGTCACGTCCTTCCAGGCGTGAGCCAGGTCGGCGTTGAACGCGTTGAGCCGGGTCGGACGGTTCAGCGTGAGCCGTGCCATCCCCTCTTCGACACGGAACAGGATGGCATCGCTCATGGCTTCTCCTTCGAGCATGGGACGTGTGGGTCCAGCGTAACCGCGATCAGTCCTGCGCCCAGACGCGCGAGACGAACGCCTCCATCCGCCGACGGGTGCCGTCGAGCCGGAAGTCCACCTGCCCGGGTGAGCGCACCTCGTTGGGTGCGAGGGGGTGCGCCAACCGCACGTTCTCGTGGCACGAGAGGTCGGAGCAGATGTAGGTGCCGAAGGAGTCGCCGCGGCGACCCGCATCTCCTGTGCGGCGGGCAGAGAGCATGGCCACCTGGTTTCCCGGCTGCATCGTGTGGCAGATGTTGCACATGCCGGAGCGCCCTCGTCCCGGTTCTGACGCGCGGAGCACCACTCCGACGACGCCGCCGTCGTCGTGCTGGATCAGGACGTACCCGCGCTTGGACGCGCTCGGGTCGCGCCACGCGAAGAAGTCGAGGTAGTCCCAGTCGACGAGCACGAAGTCGTGCGGCATCTCGAGGGTGCGCAGCTCCTCTTCGTCCGCGTTGACGAACGATGCCCGGACTTCGGCTTCGGTGAGCGCTCGCATCGTTCCAGTCTATGAACCCTGGGATGTCGTCGAGGCCGGCGCCGCCTCTTCCGCCACCGTCCGATCGCGGATGAGGAACCCGAATCCGAAGGCGATGAAGAACATCAGCACGCCGTAGACGGCTGCGGGGAGGCTCAGTTCGACGGAACCGAGCACGGACTGCGCGATGACGATCGCGAGAGTGGCGTTGTGGATGCCGATCTCGAACGAGGTGGCGATGGCCTGTCGCCTGCCCACCCGCAGCCACCGCGGGACGAGGAAGCCGATGGTCAGGCTGATCACGCAGAAGAGCACCGTGATCAGCGCGAGCTGGGTGAAGTTGGAGATGAGCAATGCCCAGTTCGACACGACGGCGCCGACGATGACGACGATGAGGATGATGACGGATGCTATCCGCACGGGCTTGTCCATGCCCGAGGCGAACTTCGGCCAGAATCGGCGGATCAGCATTCCGAGCGCGACGGGGAGGAGCACGATCGCGAACACCTCGAGCGCCTTCGACCACTGCAGGCCGAGCCGGTCGTCGAACGGCTGGAAGTAGGCGATGGCGAAGTTCGTGATGAGGGGCAGCGTGATCACCGCGATCACCGAGTTCACCGCTGTCAGCGAGATGTTGAGTGCGATGTCACCCCGGAACAGGTGGCTGTACAGGTTGGCCGTCGTGCCGCCCGGCGATGCGGCGAGCATCATCATGCCGACCGCGAGGATCGGTGGGAGTTGGAATGCGAGCACCAGACCGAAGCAGATCGCCGGAAGAAGCAGCAGCTGGCAGAGCAGCGCGATGATCACCGCCTTGGGCTGCTTCAGCACCCGCGCGAAGTCGGCGAGGGTGAGGCTGAGCCCGAGCCCCAGCATGATGATGCCGAGGGCGACGGGAAGTCCGATGGTGGTCAACGCTGATCCCATGGGACTCAGTGTGGCGGATGCAGGGCCTCGGTGTCACGGGGTGATCGTCACCGGAGACGGATCATCGAGTCCCTGCATCAGTTGAACCTGCGTCCACGGGACCGGCGCGTCGTCGAAAACCGGCTGGATCACCTCCCAGATGCGCTCCGCATCCGGACCGACGAAGTACAGCGCGTATTCGCCCGCTCCGATCTCGTTCCCGTCGATCTGGCCGGCATCCGCCCTCGTCAGCGCTTCGTCCGCCGCCAGCTCGGTCTCGAGCATCGCGTCCATGAGCGAGAGGTCGAAGTCGGCATCACGGTCCTCGAATGTCACGACGACCCACTCATCCACCACAGGACTGGCCGATTCCGCGGGAGCGGGGAGGGCCGTCGACGCGCCATTCGAAGGGAGGATGGCCGCAGTCATCTGCAGCACCAGCACCACAGTCCAGACCATCGCCGCGATGAAGACGGCGATCTGGATCGCGATCGTCACGATGAGAGGTGCTGCCCCCTTGCCTCCTCGGCGTCGGATGACGGCGTGGCGTCCGATCACGTAGGCAAGCGGAGACAGCAAGGTCCACAGCCAGTGGAAGGGGTCTGCGAATCCGCGACGCTCGAGCTCTCGCGCATCGAGGAAAGCGAACCACACGTACAGGGCGGACGATCCCCAACCGATCACCATCAGAACGAGGAACCAGGGATTGAAGAAGAGGGCCAGCTCTGCGGCGACGAGGCGCTGGGGGTCGGGAGTCGAACCGCCGGTGGGGAACAGCGCCACCAGGTCGACCATCCCTCGCAACATCTGGTCGAGATACACGAACGCCGGGTAGAGGCTCAGCAGCGGGAGGAGCACGATGAGCCACACCCACACCGTGTGCGAACTCGTTCCCGGAGCGGCCTGCGGCGGCAGCGGGTCTGGCGGCGCCCGATACTCGTCGGCCCACCCATACCCATCCCACCAGCGCGGAGCACCCGCAGCGTCGGGATACCAGCCTGCCGGCGCGCTCACGGCGCCTCGCGAAGGGCGACGGAGACGCCCACGGGGTTCATCATGAGGTCACTGTATCGGGCACGCGGCCGGTCGTAACGCGGGGAGAAACGCAACAAGCCCCGGGCGACCGGGGCTTGTTGCGTGTGATCTGCGCTGGTGGCGAGTGAGGGATTCGAACCCCCGAATGCGATGCAGTCTGATTTACAGTCAGATCCCTTTGGCCGCTTGGGTAACTCGCCAGAGCGCACCCGTCCGACTTCGACAGCCAACCGGGGGCACGAAAGACCATCATACCCGTCAGACGCGGGCACATGAAATCGACGCGTCAGCTGCCGAAGACGCCTCGTTCGGCCTCTGCGAGCGACTCCGGCGTGCGCAGCAGACCGCCCTCGGCGCGGCATGTCGCGGCGGCGATGTCCATGGCCCTGGTGAGCAGCGCGCGCCACTCGACGAGGCGTGCCGGACTCCCCCCGACGAGCCCGGCGGCGACCGCCGAGAGCGTCGCGTCCCCTGCGCCCACCGTGTCGACGACGCGGCCCGGGAGGTCCGAGATCGGTGCCGCCGCGGTGCCGGCGTCCGTCTCGAGGATCGCGCCGTCGGCGCCGGCCGTCGCGAGAACAGCCCCGACTCCGAGGTCGCGGAGTCGGGCGCGCAGCGCGCCGAGGTCGCCGTCGTAGAGGATCGCCGCGTCATCGGCGCCGACCTTGACGATGGCGGCACCCGCAGCAGCGCGCTCGAAGCCCTTCACGAACTCGTCCCGGTCGCTCAACATGCCGGTCCGCGGATTCGGATCGATCGCAAGGCGCGCTCCCGCTGCGGCCTCGAGCAGAGCGTCCACCTCCGCCGGCACGTCGAAGGGGAAGCAGCTGATCGCGACCAGTCCCGCCTCCGCGATGGCGTCGCGGGCCGCGTCGGAATAGCGGATGCTGCGCTTCCGGGCCGCTTCGTTGAAGACGTAGTCGGGTTCCCCGTCGGCTGCCCGCTGCACGACCGCACGCGAGGACCCGTGCGGGGCCGCGCTCTCGATGAGGCGGACGCCGTGATCGGCGAGGTATTCGCGGATGTGCTCCCCGGCCTCGTCCGCACCGACCATCGCGATCAGCGTCGTCGCGACGCCGAGTCGCCGGAGCCCCACGGCCACGTTCAGCGCCGCCCCGCCGACCAGCTCGCGCACACCCGAATCGTCGCGGATCTCGTCGATCAGGGCATCGCCGATCACGACGACGGATCCTGCGACGGAAGTCTCGATGCTCATCCGCCGACCCTATCGCGACGCGCCACCGCGAGTGCGCGGCACGAATGCTGTCGTGCGACCCGCGAGCGCGCTACGGTGTGCCCATGAACGCGCGATTCCCCGCAGGCGCCGCGGCACTCCTCCTCGTGGCGATCCTCACCGCGTGCGGAACGGCATCCGATGGCCCGGGGAATGCCGGCGGATCACCGAGTCCGTCGCCAGGAGCATCCGACGGCCCCGCCGAGACCGGATCGCCGACCCCTTCCCCCAGCCCGTCACCGACCGCGAAGGGCGTCGCCCTGCCGACCGACTGCCGGGCGATCCTCTCTGACGACGTGCTCGCCCAGCTCGAGGGCGTGCCCCTCAACGACGCGGCCTTCGGTCCCTCTGGCGTCGGCACCGACGGGACCCTCACCTGCATCTGGGCGGACCCCCGAGCCGACACGACCCGTCTCGTCACGACGATCTCCGCGATGAACCGCGGCCCGGCTCTCGACATGCTCAACGCCCTCGCCGACACCGAGGGGTTCGCCTGCTTCACCCCTGATGGCGGCACCCGGTGCGAGAAGACGTGGCCGAACACGCAGTACCCGGTGACCGACGGACGCACCCTGTTCTGGCGCGACGACATCATGATCGACACCCGCTATTCCAACCTCGCGCCGTCCGGCTACACGTCGTCGATCGTCTCGCACCTCTTCGACTGACGACCGCGCGCCGGCCGGCGGGCGGGCGCTCACTCGCGCTGCACCGCCGGCACGCTGTCGTCCGTACCCTCGGAGCCGTCGTCGAAGACCGCGACGCCCTCGTCCTCACCCGGCTCCTGCGCGTCGAGCTTCTCCTGCTCGCGCCGTGCCCGCCGCTCTGCGCGCTTGGCCATGCGGCGCTCACGCGAGCGTTCGAGCAGCAGGTACAGGATCGGCACGAGCACCAGCGTGAGAAGGGTCGAGCTGATGAGGCCGCCGATCACGACGATCGCGAGCGGACGGGAGATGAACACCCCGCCTCCCGTGATCCCGAACGCCATCGGGAGCAGCGCGAAGATCGTCGCCGTCGCCGTCATCAGGATCGGGCGCAGACGCAGTCGCGTTCCGTGGTAGACCGCCTCAGCGAGATCGGCCCCGCCCTCCCGCAGCTTGTTGACCAGGTCGAGCAGCACGATCGCGTTGGTGACCACGATGCCGATGAGCATCAGGAGTCCGATCAGCGCCGGGAGGCCGAGCGGCGTGCCGGTGAGCAGCAGTCCGACGATCGCTCCGGTGGCGGCGAACGGCACCGCGATGAGCAGGATCGTCGGCTGACGCAGATTGCGGAACGTCATGACCATCACCAGCAGGACCAAGGCGATCGCGGCGAGCATGGCGAGGCCGAGCTGCCCGAAGGCGTCATCCTGATCGGCAGCGACACCGGCGACCTCGAATCGGGTGCCCGCAGGCAGATCGAACTTCGCGGTCGCCGCGTCCAGCGCCTGCGTCGCCGCATCGAGCTGCCCGCTCTTCGGCGTGACCGTGATCGTCACGACCCGTTCGCCGCCGATCCGCGAGATCGACGGTGCCGTCATCTCCTCGGTCACGGTCGCGACATCGGCGACGCGCACGGCCGTGCCGCGCACCTCCGCCGCGGCCTTCTGCTCGGCCTCGAGCCGGGTCGCCTCCTCCTGCTGCGCGGCGGCCTCCGTCTGACTCTCCCGGAGCTGCGTCAGCTGCGCGTCGGCGGCCTCGACGCCGGCCTGTGCCTGTCCGATCGCGGAGAGCATCGCGGCGATCTGCTCCTGACGCTCGCGCTCGGCGTCGATCGCCGCCTGTGTCTCGGGCGTGACCGGATCCGGCACGACGGGCGCCGATGCCTCCAACTGGGCCAACTGGCCTCGGAGCGTGCTGATCTGATCGCGGAGCTCGGAGCGCTGGTCGGTCGTGTCCGCGATCTGCTTGTCCATCTCGCGCTCGGCCTTCGCCTTCTGCTCCTCGGCCTTCTGCTTCTGCTGCGCCTCGAGCGCGTCGAGCGCTGCCTTCTGCGCCGCCGCGGTCTGCTTGGACGTGACCGGGAGCGCCATCGCGGCGACCGCGTCGACCCCGCCGCTGACCGCGGCGGTGCGGATGACGATGTCACGCTCTCGACCGTCGAGCATCACGCTGCCGGCAGGCGTGCCGTTCAGCGCAGCGGTGATCGCCGACGCGATCTGCTGCTGATCGAAACCGAGCGCCGCCGCCTTGAGAGGATCGACCGTCACCTGCACGAGCGGCTGCTCGCCGCTGATGTCGCTGGAGGCGTTCTGGATGCTCCCCTCCTTCTCGAGAGCCTTGATCAGGGACTCGCTCGCCGCCGCGAGCGCCTTCGGATCGTCCCCGATCACGCGCAGATCGATTCCCGATCCCGCACCGCTGGAGTCGGCCGTCTGCACCTCGAACTGCTCGGGGTCTCCGAGCTCCTCGAGCTTGCGGTCGATGCCGTCCTGCACATCCGCGACCTTCGCGCCCTTGTCGAGCGTGACGTCGAAGGTGTTGACGTTCTCCTCGCCGGCGCCGGTGGATGCCCCGGGGATCGTGGAGCGGACGCTCTCGACGCCCGTGACCTTCTGCAGTGCGCGCTCGACGGGCTCAGCCGCCGCCACACGGTCCTCGACCGTTCCCGCCTCCTCCGGCGTCTGCGTCACCGTGATGCTCTGCTGGCTGGACTCCCCGAGGAAGTCCGTGGGGATCTGCGTCGCGAGGACGAACGTCGCCAGCAGCACCGCGGTCGAGGCGGCGAGCGTGATGACCGGCCTCCGATGGGTCGCACCGAGGAACGACATGAACCCCCGCTGCAGCCTGTCCTCCGGTGCGCTCATCTCGGCGCGGGCGAACGCACCTGCATCCTCGACGGGCGCCTCCGCCTCCGTCGCTGCGATCGCGCCGCCTGCCGTCGCCGCTGCGGCACGTCGCGCGCCGCGTGACCGCAGGAAGACGTACGCCAGGACCGGGACGATCGTCAACGCGACGACGAGGGACGCGGCCAGCGCGATCGTCACCGTGATCGAGAACGGACGGAACAGCTGTCCGGTGACGCCCGACACGAACGCGATCGGCAGGAAGACCGCGATCGTCGTGGCCGTCGAGGCGATGATCGCTCCCGATACCTGCCTGACCGAGGCGACGATGTCCGCCGCCGTCGGCACCTTCGTCTCCGCATGTCTATTGATGTTCTCGATGACGACGATCGAGTCGTCCACGACGCGTCCGATCGCGATCGTGAGGGCGGCGAGCGTGAAGATGTTGAGGGTGTTGTCGGTCCAGAGCAGCGCGATCATCGTGATCAGCAGCGAGAGCGGGATCGACACGGCCGCGATGATCGTCGAGCGCCAGGACCGCAGGAACGCGAAGATGATGACGACCGCGAACAGCAGCCCGAGTCCGCCCTCGGTCGAGAGGTCTTCGATCGACTGCTCGATGTAGGGAGCCTGATCGAAGATCGGGAGGAACTCGGCCTTCAGCGAGTCGCTGTACCGATCGAGGATCGCGGTGACACCGTGCGAGATCTCGACGGCGTTCGAACCGATGGCCGGCATCACCTGGATCGTGAGAGCCGCCTTGCCGTTCACGCGCGACAGCGAACCGGTCGGCTCGGGCTGCAGCGTGACGTCCGCGACATCCTGGATCTGGACCGCGCCCTCGGCGACCTGCACGGGAAGCGCCGCGATCGTCTCGATGCTGTCGACGCCAGGACCGACGTTGACCGCCACCTGGCCCTCGTCGGTGCCGACCTGACCGGCGGACAGCACGGGGCTGTTGCTCTGCAGCGCCGCCAGCACCATGGCCGGGTCGACCTTCAGACGGTCGACGTCGGCCGGCCGCAGCGAGACCTCGATCCGCTGCGACTCGCGGCCCTCCAGCGTGGCCGCGCGCACCCCGGCCACGGCGCGGATCTCGGGCAGGACGCTCTGCTCGAGGGCCTCTGCGAAGGTGTCGGCATCCGATGTCGAGCCCGCGCTCAGCACCATGGCCGGGATGTCTGCGGCGGAACCGGACTGCACGATGACGGTCGAGTCCTTCGGCAGCGCGGTCTTGACCCCGTCGACGGCCGCCTTGATCGCGCGGAGCGTCTCCTCGGCGTCGAGCTCGAACGGCCAGTTGACCATCACCTGCGCACTGCCGCTCTGAGTGGTGGAGCTGACCGAGGTCAGCCCGCTCACGCCTCCCAGCGCCTCTTCGACCGGCTCTGTGGCGAGCTGGACCATCTGGTCGGGCGCGAGCCCGCTGGAGCTCACCGAGATGTACGCTCCCGGTTGCGTCATCGACGGCGTCAGCTCCTGACGGAGCGAGGACATCGCGATGATGCCGAACACGGCGACGGCGATCGTGATCAGGCCGACGATGGCACGGTTGGCGAGGCTGGCGCGCGTGAGGAATGTCATGTGTGGCGAGGAGTTTCGTTCGGTGCGACAGGGCAGAGGCGCCGCCCTGTCGCGGCTCCCGGCCGCGGTCGTGCGCGATTCCTGGCCGCCGTCGAGCAGCGATGAGTCCAGCCAATCGTCTCCGGTCCACCCCGGCATCCGCCGGTGGTACCGACCGGGTCCGCCTACGGGACGATTTCTCCTCCCCCGTGCGAGGGAGGAGGCGCGTGAACGCACGAAGAAGGCCCCGGGGCGAACCCCGGGGCCTTCTTCACTTCGTCACACCTCAGTTATAGGTACCGGGCGTGATGTCGTCCGTCGAGAACGCGTCGAAGTCGACGTAGCCGAAGTCGCCGTCGGCGTACGCCCCGTCGGATGCGAAGATCCGGTTCGGGTAGCGCTCGCTCTTGGCTTCCTCGGTCGCCTCGACCGTGACGTCACGGTACTTCGAGAGTCCCGTTCCGGCGGGGATGAGCTTACCGATGATGACGTTCTCCTTGAGACCGACCAGCGGGTCGCGCTTGCCCTGCATCGCAGCCTCGGTGAGCACGCGGGTCGTCTCCTGGAACGACGCAGCCGACAGCCACGACTCGGTCGCGAGCGACGCCTTCGTGATACCCATCAGCTCCGAACGACCGGAAGCCGGACGCTTGCCCTCGGCCACAGCCTCGCGGTTGATCGCCTGGTAGCGCTTGAGGTCGACCATCTCACCCGGGAGCAGGGTCGTGTCGGCGTGATCGACGACGGTGACCTTGCGGAGCATCTGACGGACGATGACCTCGATGTGCTTGTCGTGGATCGGCACACCCTGCGAGCGGTACACGCCCTGGACGCCGCCGACGAGGTAACGCTGCACCTCGCGAGCACCCATGACGCGCATGATCTCCTTGGGGTCGAGCGTTCCGACCAGGATCGGCTGACCGACCGTGACGTGCTGTCCGTCTTCCACGAGCAGCGTCGCACGACGCAGCACCGGGTAGATGACCGGCTCGTCGCCGCTGTCGGGCGTCAGGATGACCTTCTTGCCCTTGTCGGTCTCGTCGATCGTGATGCGACCGTCGGCCTCGGCGATCGGGGACGCACCCTTGGGGGTACGAGCCTCGAACAGCTCCTGCACACGGGGAAGACCCTGCGTGATGTCGTCTGCCGACGCGGAACCACCGGTGTGGAACGTACGCATCGTCAGCTGGGTACCGGGCTCACCGATCGACTGGGCCGCGATGATGCCGACGGCCTCGCCGATGTCGACGGTCTTGCCGGTGGCCAGCGAACGGCCGTAGCACTGCGCGCAGACACCGACGGCGGAGTCGCAGGTCAGGACCGAGCGGACCTTGATGGTCTCGACACCCAGACCGACCAGCTTGTCGATCAGGACATCGCCCACGTCGTCGCCGGCCGAGGCGAGGACCTCGCCCGACTCGCTGACGACATCCGAGGCCAGGGTACGGGCGAACACCGAGTTCTCGACGTTCGCATCGCGGACCAGCTCACCCTGCGAGTTCGGAGCGGCGATCGGGAGCTCGAGGCCCTTCGACGTGCCGCAGTCCTCTTCGCGGATGATGACGTCCTGCGAGACGTCCACCAGACGACGGGTCAGGTAACCCGAGTCGGCGGTACGCAGAGCGGTGTCGGCCAGACCCTTACGGGTACCGTGCGTCGCGATGAAGTACTCCGCCACCGACAGACCCTCGCGGTACGAGGAGATGATCGGACGCGGGATGATCTCACCCTTGGGGTTGTTCACCAGACCACGCATACCGGCGATGTTCCGGATCTGCAGCCAGTTACCACGGGCGCCGGAGGACACCATGCGGTTGATGGTGTTGTCCTCAGGGAAGTGCGCCTTCATCGCGGCCTGCACCTCGTCGGTCGCCTCGGTCCAGATCTTGATGAGCTCCTGACGACGCTCGGCGTCGGTCGTGAGGCCCTTCTCGTACTGGGACTGGACCTTCGCGGCCTGCTTCTCGTAGCCCGCGACGATCTCCGCCTTGTTCGGCGGGGTGAGGATGTCGCTCAGGGCGACGGTCACACCGGAGCGCGTGGCCCAGTAGAAGCCGGCGTCCTTGATGCGGTCCAGCGATGCGGCGGTCTCGACCTTGGGGTACTCCTCGGCCAGCTTGTTGACGATCTGCGACAGCTTGTTCTTGTCAGCCTGCTCGCGGACGAAGGGGTAGCCCTTCGGGAGCGTGTCGTTGAAGATCGCCTGACCCAGCGAGGCGTCGACGAGACCGTGACGCTCGTAGCCCTCGGGCGCGTCGCCCTCGAGGAACGTCAGACCCGGGATGCGGATGCGGACCTTGGCCTGCAGGTCGAGGCTGCCCTCGTCCTTCGCCAGGATCGCCTCTCCCACCGAACCGAACGCACGGCCCTCGCCGGCTGCGCCCTCCCTGACCGTGGTCAGGTGGTGCAGACCGATGATCATGTCCTGCGAAGGCAGGGTGACCGGACGGCCGTCGGACGGCTTCAGGATGTTGTTCGACGCGAGCATCAGCACGCGGGCCTCGGCCTGAGCCTCGACCGACAGCGGCAGGTGCACGGCCATCTGGTCACCGTCGAAGTCGGCGTTGAACGCCGCGCAGACGAGCGGGTGGAGCTGGATGGCCTTGCCCTCGACGAGCTGCGGCTCGAACGCCTGGATGCCGAGACGGTGCAGGGTGGGCGCACGGTTCAGCAGCACCGGACGCTCGCGGATGATCTCCTCGAGCACGTCCCAGACCTCGGGACGGGTGCGCTCGACGGCACGCTTGGCCGCCTTGATGTTCTGCGAGTGACCGAGGTCGATCAGGCGCTTGATCACGAACGGCTTGAAGAGCTCCAGAGCCATCTGCTTGGGCAGACCGCACTGGTGCAGCTTCAGCTGCGGTCCGACGATGATCACCGAACGACCCGAGTAGTCGACGCGCTTTCCGAGCAGGTTCTGACGGAAGCGACCCTGCTTGCCCTTGAGCATGTCGCTGAGCGACTTCAGGGCGCGGTTGCCGGTACCGGTGACGGGACGACCACGGCGACCGTTGTCGAACAGGGCGTCGACGGCCTCCTGCAGCATCCGCTTCTCGTTGTTGACGATGATCTCGGGAGCACCGAGGTCGATCAGACGACGAAGACGGTTGTTGCGGTTGATCACACGACGGTAGAGGTCGTTGAGGTCGGAGGTCGCGAAGCGGCCACCGTCGAGCTGCACCATCGGGCGCAGCTCCGGCGGGATCACCGGGACGACATCCAGGACCATGGCGGCCGGGCTCATGCCGGTCTCCAGGAACGAGTTGACGACCTTCAGACGCTTGATCGCGCGGATCTTGCGCTGACCCTTGCCCTCGGAGATCTGCAGGTGCAGGTTCTCCGCCTCGGCAGCGAGGTCGAACGCCGCGAGGCGACGCTGGATCGACTCGGCGCCCATGTAGGCCTCGAAGTACTGACCGAAGCGGTCCTGCAGCTCGTGGAAGACGTCGTCCTCGGGACGGAGTGCGCCGACCTCGAGCGTGCGGAAGTCCTCCCACACGCGCTCCAGCTTGAGGATCGCCTCGTCGGCGCCCTTGCGGATGAGGGACATCTCCTTCTCGGCGGCGTCCTTCACCTTCTTCTTGGCGTCGGCCTTCGCCCCCTCGGCCTCGAGAGCAGCGAGCTCCTCCTCGAGACGAGCGAGGCGCTCGGCGATCTTGGCGTCACGACGGTCGCCGAGCGTCTTCAGCTCGAGACGGATGTTGTTCTCCTGCGTGCCCAGGTCGCGGTGACGAGCATCCTCGTCGACCGAGATGACCATGTAGGCGGCGAAGTAGATGACCTTCTCGAGGTCCTTCGGCGCCATGTCGAGCAGGTAGCCGAGACGCGAGGGGACACCCTTGAAGTACCAGATGTGGGTGACGGGAGCAGCGAGCTCGATGTGACCCATGCGCTCACGACGGACGGAGCTCTTGGTGACCTCCACGCCGCAGCGCTCGCAGACGATGCCCTTGAAGCGGACGCGCTTGTACTTTCCGCAGGCGCATTCCCAGTCGCGGGACGGGCCGAAGATCTGCTCTCCGAAGAGACCGTCCTTCTCCGGCTTCAGGGTGCGGTAGTTGATGGTTTCGGGCTTCTTGACCTCGCCGTAGGACCACGCGCGGATGTGGTCTGCGGTCGCCAGGCCGATGCGAAGCTCATCGAAGGTTGTGGACTCGAGCACTAGTTCTCCTGTGTCGGAAATTCTTTTTGAGAAGTCTGGCGCCGGCAAGCTCAGTCACCCGGGTGGGCTCCTGAGCTTGCCTGCGGATTAGATCTCGTCGATCGAGGCGGCCTCGAAGCGGCTGGAGATGTTGATCCCGAGCTCCTCCGCTGCGCGGAAGGCCTCGTCGTCGGTGTCGCGGAGGTTGACCAGCGTGCCGTCGGCCGAGAGGACCTCGACGTTCAGGCAGAGCGACTGCATCTCCTTCATGAGCACCTTGAACGACTCGGGGATGCCCGGCTCCTGGATGTTCTCGCCCTTGACGATCGCCTCGTACACCTTGACGCGGCCGAGGATGTCGTCGGACTTGATCGTGAGGAGCTCCTGGAGCGCGTATGCGGCGCCGTAGGCCTCGAGGGCCCACACCTCCATCTCACCGAAGCGCTGTCCACCGAACTGCGCCTTACCACCGAGCGGCTGCTGGGTGATCATCGAGTACGGACCCGTGGAACGTGCGTGGATCTTGTCGTCGACCAGGTGGTGCAGCTTCAGGATGTACATGTAGCCCACCGAGATCGGAGCCGGGAACGGCTCACCCGAGCGGCCGTCGAACAGCTGCGTCTTGCCGGTGGAGTCGATCAGGCGGACACCGTCGCGGGTCGGGAGCGTCGCGTCGAGGAGACCGGCGATCTCCTCCTCGCTCGCACCGTCGAACACCGGGGTCGCGACCTTCGTGCCGGGGGCGGCCTCGAACGCGTCCTTCGGGAGCCGTGCGGCCCACTCCGGAGTGCCCTCGACCTTCCAGCCCTGGTTGGCGATCCACCCGAGGTGGGTCTCCAGGACCTGGCCGAAGTTCATTCGACCCGGGATGCCGAGCGGGTTCAGCACGATGTCGACCGGGGTGCCGTCCGAAAGGAACGGCATGTCCTCGATCGGGAGGATCTTCGCGATGACACCCTTGTTGCCGTGACGGCCGGCGAGCTTGTCGCCCTCGGTGATCTTGCGCTTCTGGGCGATGTAGACCACGACGCGGCGGTTCACGCCGGAGCCGAGCTCGTCGTCGCCGTCCTCGGCGTTGAACTCCTTGACGGCGATGATCGTGCCCTGCTCGCCGTGGGGCACCTTCAGGGAGGTGTCACGGACCTCGCGGCTCTTCTCGTTGAAGATCGCGCGGAGCAGGCGCTCCTCGGCCGACAGCTCGGTCTCGCCCTTCGGCGTGACCTTGCCGACGAGGATGTCGCCGGGGCGGACCTCGGCGCCGATGCGGATGATGCCGCGCTCGTCGAGGTCCTTCAGCAGCTCAGGGCTGACGTTGGGGAGGTCACGGGTGATCTCCTCCTTGCCGAGCTTCGTGTCGCGGGCGTCGACCTCGTACTCCTCGATGTGGATCGAGGAGAGGGTGTCGTCCTTCACGAGGTCCTGGCTGAGGATGATCGCGTCCTCGAAGTTGTAGCCCTCCCACGTCATGAAGGCGACGAGGAGGTTCTTCCCGAGGGCCAGCTCGCCGTTCTCGGTCGCGGGGCCATCGGCGATGACCTCTCCGACCTCGACGCGCTCGCCGGCGGAGACGACGACCTTCTGGTTGTACGACGTGCCCTGGTTGGAGCGGTCGAACTTGCGCAGGTGGTACTCCTGCGTGCCGCCCTCGTCGAGCATGACGACGACGCGGTCCGCGGAGACCTCGGAGACGACACCGGCCTTGTCGGCGGTGAGCACGTCACCGGCGTCGATGGCCGTGTAGCCCTCCATACCGGTTCCGACGAGCGGCGAGTCGCTGCGGAGCAGCGGCACAGCCTGACGCTGCATGTTGGCACCCATGAGGGCGCGCTGTGCGTCGTCGTGCTCGAGGAACGGCACGAGCGAGGTCGCGACCGACACCATCTGGCGCGGGGAGACGTCGATGTAGCCGATCTCCTCGGGCAGGAACAGGTCGACCTCGCCGCTGCCGCCTTTGGGGCGGGCCAGGACGTGGCTCTCGCGGAAGCGACCCTTGGCATCGAGCGGGGCGTTGGCCTGCGCGATGTTGAAGTCGACCTCTTCGGAAGCCGTCAGGTAGTCGATGTGCTCGGTGACGACGCCACCCTCGACCTTGCGGTACGGGGTCTCGATGAAGCCGAACGAGTTGATGCGCGCGAAGGTCGCGAGCGCACCGATCAGACCGATGTTCGGGCCTTCCGGCGTCTCGATCGGGCACATGCGGCCGTAGTGCGACGGGTGGACGTCACGCACCTCGACACCGGCGCGGTCACGGCTCAGACCACCGGGGCCGAGCGCGGAGAGACGACGCTTGTTGGTCAGACCCGCGAGCGGGTTGTTCTGATCCATGAACTGCGACAGCTGCGACGTTCCGAAGAACTCCTTGATCGCGGCGACGACGGGGCGCACGTTGATCAGGGTCTGCGGCGTGATCGCCTCGATGTCCTGCGTGGTCATGCGCTCGCGGACGACGCGCTCCATGCGGGACAGACCGGTGCGGACCTGGTTCTGGATCAGCTCGCCGACCGCGCGGATGCGACGGTTGCCGAAGTTGTCGATGTCGTCGGTCGCGAGACGGATCTCGGCCTTCTTGCCACCGCGGATGCCCGTGAAGGTCTCCTCGGTACCGGCGTGCAGACGCACGAGGTACTTGATCGTGGCCACGATGTCCTCGACGGTCAGGACCGAGGAGTTCAGCGGCTGGTCGAGACCGAGCTTGTGGTTGATCTTGTAACGACCGACCTTCGCCAGGTCGTAGCGCTTCGGGTTGAAGTAGAAGTTGTCCAGCAGCGCGCGGGCGGCCTCGGCGGCGACCTGCTCGCCCGGACGGAGCTTGCGGTAGATGTCGCGGAGCGCATCTTCCTTGGTGACGATCGTGTCCTTCGCGAGCGTCTCCTCGATCGAGGTGTAGCCGGCGAACTCCGCGAGGATCTCCTCGCTCGTCATGCCGAGCGCCTTGAGGAAGACGGTGACCGACTGCTTGCGCTTGCGGTCGACGCGCACGCCGACCTGGTCGCGCTTGTCGATCTCGAACTCGAGCCATGCGCCACGGCTCGGGATGACGCGCGCCGACACGATGTCCTTGTCGGACGTCTTGTCGGGGGTCTTGTCGAAGTACACACCCGGCGAGCGCACGAGCTGCGAGACGACGACGCGCTCGGAGCCGTTGATGATGAACGTGCCCTTGTCGGTCTGGAGCGGGAAGTCGCCCATGAAGACCGTCTGGGTCTTGATCTCACCGGTGAGGTGGTTCATGAACTCGGCCTCGACGTACAGCGGAGCGGCGTAGGTCTTGCCACGCTCCTTGCACTCGTCGATCGAGTACTTCTCCGGCTCGAGGTACGGGTTCGTGAACGACAGCTGCATCGTCTCGCCGAGGTCCTCGATGGGAGAGATCTCCTCGAAGATCTCGCCGAGACCCGAGTTCTCGTTGACGTCGGTGCGGCCGGCCTTCTTGGCCTCGGCCACGCGCGCCTTCCAGGCGTCGTTGCCGACGAGCCAGCCGAAGGACTCGGTCTGCAGAGCCAGAAGGTCAGGGACCGTCAGGGTGTCGGAGATCTTGGCGAACGAAAGACGGGATGCTCCGCGTCCGTTCTTGGTGGTGGTGGATGTGGATGCGTTGCGAGCAGCAGCCAAGGGAATAACCTCCGTGAGCCCCGCAGGGCTTCTCGATTCCTTTGTCGTCAGGTGGAGTGTGCGCTCAAAGACTCAACGAATGCCGACCACCATATGAGGGCAGGGAGAAGCGAGCGCAACTACCAACTATACGTGTGATTCTGCGACATGGCAAGCTCAGTCCTTGACCAATCTCGGAAGCTGCGGTAAAAGCATCCGAGATCGGCCGGTCAGGACGCGATGTTCAGCTCGTTGCCGGGGATCGAAGCCAGCAGCTTGCGCGTGTACGGGTCGCGCGGGTTCGTGAAGATCTCCTCCGAGGAGGCCGCCTCCACGAGCTTGCCGTCCTTCATCACGCACACGTAGTCGCTGATCAGTCGCACCACCGCGAGGTCGTGCGAGATGAACAGGTAGCTCAGGCCGTACTCCCGCTGCAGCTCGCCGAGCAGCTTCAGGATCTGGTCCTGCACGAGCACGTCCAGCGCGGAGACCGGCTCGTCGCACACGATCAGATCCGGCGAGAGCGCGAGCGCCCGCGCGATCGCGACCCGCTGTCGCTGCCCGCCGGAGAGCTCCGACGGGTAGCGGCGCAGCATCGACTGCGGCAGGGCCACGTCGTCGAGGAGCTGTCGCACGCGCTTGCGCCGGTCGGCACCGCTCCCCCTCTTGTAGAAGTCCAGCGGCTCGGCGATCAGGCGCTCGATCGTGAACATCGGGTTCAGGCTCGAGTACGGATCCTGGAAGATCGGCTGCACCTGCTGGCGGAAGTTCTTCGTCTCCGCCCGGCTCAGCGACGAGATGTCCTTGCCCTCGTAGCGGATCAGCCCGCTCGTGGGCTCGATCACCTTCAGCAGCATCCGCGCGGTCGTCGTCTTGCCCGAACCGGACTCCCCCACGATCGCGACCGTCTCGCCTCGCGGGATCGCGAGCGATACGTCGTCGACGGCCACGAAGTCCTCGCCGCGACCCCTCACCGGGTAGACCTTGGTGAGGTTCTCGATCTCGACGATGTTGTCCTTCGGCTTCGCCGTCTCGGTTTCGTCCGCAGCATCCGTCCGCTCCTCGACGTGGAACGCCTCCGGCCGCAGGCGCGCGGCCGCGACCGACGGCGCCGCCGCCACGAGGGACTGGGTGTACGGATGCTGCGGAGCCTCGAGGATCTGCCGCGCAGGGCCCTGCTCCACGACCTTGCCGCGGTGCATCACGACGACCCGCTCGGCGCGCTCGGCGGCGAGACCCAGGTCGTGCGTGATGAGCAGGACCGCCGTTCCGAGCTCTCGCGTCATCGCGCCGATCTGGTCGAGGATCGTGTGCTGCACGGTGACGTCGAGCGCGCTGGTGGGCTCGTCCGCGATCAGCAGACGCGGCTTGCACGCCAGGCCGATCGCGATGAGCGCTCGCTGGCGCATGCCGCCGGAGAACTCGTGCGGATACTGCTTCGCACGACGCTCCGGGTCGGGCAGCCCCGCGGCGGTGAGCGCCTCGACGACCTTCTCCTGCACGTTCTGCCGGTTGGCGAGACCGTGGGCGAGCAGCGTCTCCGCCACCTGCGTCCCGATCTTCGCGACCGGGTTCAGGTTCGACATCGGATCCTGCGGCACGAGACCGATGTCACGACCGCGGATCATCCGCAGCTCGTTCTCCGGCGCGTGCGCGATCTCCCTGCCGTCGAGACGGATGCTGCCCGAGGCGACCTTCCCGCCGCCGGCCAGCAGGCCGATGATGGCCATCGCGGTCGTGGACTTGCCCGAGCCGGACTCCCCCACGATCGCCACGGTCTCGCCGGCGGCGATCTCGAGATCCACTCCCTCGACGGCGTGCACGACGCCGTCCATCGTGGCGAAGTCCACGGCGAGGCCCTGGACCGACAGCAGCGGTGCGGTCGACATCTGATTCTCCTTCGCGGCGTTCATCGCGCCCTCGTCCGGGGATCCATCGCCTCGCGCAGCGCCTCACCCAGCAGGGTGAAGCCGAGCGCGGTGACCGCGATGCAGATACCGGGCAGGAACGCCAGCCATGGTGCGATCGCGAGCTCCGCCTGCGCGTAGGTGAGCATGCGGCCCCACTCCGCCGTCTCGGGGCGACCGCCGCCGAGACCGAGGAACGACAGCGCGGCCGCGTCGATGACGGCGGTGGCCAGCGTCAGGGTGCCCTGCACGATGACCGGGCCGATGGCGTTCGGCAGCACGTGCGACATGGTGATCTGGCCGCGGCCGAGTCCCAGCGTCTGCGCGGACAGCACGTAGTCGCTCGACCGCTGCTGCAGCATCGAGGCGCGCAGCAGGCGCGCGAAGATCGGCACCTGGGACGCTCCGATGGCGATCATCACCGCGAACGGCGTCTGACCGAGGATGGCCGCGATCGACACGGCCAGCAGCAGGTTCGGCACCGACAGGATGATGTCGACGACGCGCATGATGACGGTGTCGACCCATCCCCCGAACGTGCCGGCGAGCAGGCCGAGCACCATGCCGCCCACCAGGCCGAGGGCCGTGGAGATCACGCCGACCAGAAGCGATGCCTGCGCTCCCCAGATGAGCTTCGAGAGCACATCGCCGCCGAAGCGGTCGAGACCGAGCGGGAACTCCGGCAGCTCACCGGGACCGGGGATGTGCGTCGGGGTGATGAACTTCGCCCCGGGCAGCGCCGTCTCCGGATAGGGAGCGAGCAGGGGTGCGAGTGCCGAGACGAGCAGGAAGGCGAGCACGATGGCCGCGCCGATCCACGCCGTCGGGTTGCGGCGGAGCCGGCGGAAGACGTCGCGCCAGAATCCTCCGGATCCGTCCTTGAGACCGGCCTGGGCGATCGCGACGGTGTCGATGACGCCGCCGCTCTCCGCCGACGGTCCCTGTGCGGGTGGGAGTGCGACGCTCATGATGCGGCCTCCGTGCGGACGATGGTGAGGGACATCACTGCACTCTCACTCTCGGATCGATGAAGCTGTAGGAGACATCCACCGCCAGGTTGATCAGCGCGTACGCGATCGCGATGAAGATGATGAATCCCTGGAGCACGGGGAAGTCCCGCGTGAAGATCGCTCTCGCGAGGAACGAGCCGATCCCGGGGAAGGCGAACACGGTCTCGGTGAGCACCGCGCCCGAGATGAGCAGACCGGTCTGGAGGCCGATCGTCGTGATCACCGGGAGCATCGCGTTGCGCAGGATGAAGCGGCTGCGCAGCGTCGACGACCCCACGCCCTTCGCCCGACCGGTGCGCACGTAGTCCGCGTTCTGCACCTCCAGGACGCTGGCCCTGGTGATGCGGACGATGATGGCGAGCGGGATCGTGCCGAGAGCGAGCGCCGGCAGGATGAGATGCAGGATCGCATCCCAGGACGCGTCGAACTCGCCGGTGATGAGGCCGTCCCACACGTAGAAGCCCGTGGGATGGGTGGCGTCTATTCGCGGATCCTGTCTGCCGTCGGACGGCAGCCAGCCCAGCTGCACCGCGAAGACGTACTTCAGGATGAAGGCCAGGAAGAACACCGGGATGGTGATGCCGACGAGGCTCAGCACGACGGACGCGTGGTCCGTGAGCTTGCCGTGGCGGCGCGCGGCCCAGTAGCCGAGCGGGATGCCGACGCCGACGGCGAAGATGAGGGCCATGACGCTCAGCTCGAGCGTCGCAGGGAAGCGGCGGAAGAACTCCTCCACCACGGGACGGTTGGTCTGGATCGACGTGCCGAAGTCTCCCTGGAGGAGGCGTCCGATCCAGATGAAGTACTGCTCGAGCAGCGGCCTGTCGAAGCCGTAGAGCTCGTTGACTCTGGCGATGGCGTCGGGAGTCGCCTTCTCACCGAGAAGAGCGACGGCGGGGCCGCCGGGGAGGGCCCTGACCCAGGCGAACAGCAGGATGCTGAGCCCGAACAGGGTGGGGATGAGGAACAGCAGTCGCCTGCCGATGGTGCGCAGCAAAGAGATCTCCGATGATCGGAAGGTACGCCGTGTTCCGGTTCTCGCGATGCGCGAGAACCGGAACACGGCTCCTCAGATGGTCAGACCTACTTGGTGAGGACGATGTCGGTGAAGACCTCGTCGTTCACGGGGCTGGCCGGGTAGCTCTTCACGCGCGGGTCGAACGCCAGGGTCGGCGCCGGGTGCGCGAGCGGGACACCGGGGATGAACTGCGCGACATCCTCGTTGATCTGCTCGTAGAGCGGGGTCTGCTCGTCGAGGCTGGAGACACCGCGTGCCTCGGCCAGCTTCTGGAACAGCTCCGGGTTGTTGAAGCCCCACTCGGAGCTCTCCTGACCGAAGAAGACGCCGACGAAGTTGTCGGTGTCGTTGTAGTCACCGGTCCAGCCGAGCAGGTGGATGCCGTGGTCCGGCGTTCCGGTGGTGCGGTCGAGGTACTCGACCCACTCCTCCGAGACCGGGGTGGTCTCGACGCCGACCTCAGCGAGCTGCGAGGACAGCACGGTGAAGATCTGCTCGGGGTCCGGCATGTAGGGGCGCGACACGTTGACCGGGTAGTTGAAGTCCAGCTTCAGCGGGTTGGCCTCGGTGTAGCCCGCCTCGGCGAGAAGCGACTTGGCCTTCTCCGGGTCGAACTCGTAGGTCGTGACGTCGGGGTTGTAGCCGTTGACGACCTCGGGAACGAACTCGATCGCCTTCTTGGTACCCTCCGGGAGGACCTGGCTGATCAGCGCATCCTTGTCGATCGCGTACGACAGCGCCTCACGGACCTTGGGGTCCTGGAGCGCCGGCACGGCCTGGTTGAACGCCAGGTACAGGATCGTGAACGGCGGGCGCGACACCATGGTGAAGCCGTCGTCCTCGAGTGCCTTGGTGTCGGCGGGGCCGACGAGGTCGTAGCCATCGATCGAACCGGACTCCAGCGCCTGGCGGCGGGCGGTCGGGTCGTCGATGGTGCGGAAGATGATCTCGTCGACCTGCCCGGCGTCGCCCCAGTAGTCGCCATAGGCCTTCAGGGTGACCTGCTCACCCGGCGCCCACTCGTCGAACTGGTAGGGGCCGGTGCCGACCGGGTGCCCCATGGCGTACTCGGAGAGCTGCGGGGCCTCGGCCGAGCCGCCGACCTCGTCTGCACCGAACTCGGCGAGCGCCGACGGGCTCTGCATGCCGAACGACGGCAGCGACAGCGAGGCGACGAAGCCGGCGAACGGCTTGTTCAGCTCGATCGTGACCTTGCCCTCGCCGTCCGGGGTGCAGGACTTGTAGACCGCTTCCTCGGGGTTGGACGAATAGCCCTTGAAGAGCTTGTTGTAGTAGTACCCGAACGCCTCGGACGCGGCCAGACCGGTCCAGTTGTACCAGCGGTCGAAGTTGAAGCACACGGCCTCGGCGTTGAACGGCGTACCGTCGTGGAAGGTCACGCCCTCCTTGAGGGTGAAGGTGTGGGACATGCCGTCCTCGGACGACTCCCACGACTCGGCGAGGAGCGGTGCGGGGTCTGCGGTGCCGGGCTCCGTGCCCACGAGGCCCTCGAAGATCTGGCGGGAGACGCGGAAGGTCTCGCCGTCCTGAGCGAACGCGGGGTCGAGGCTGGCCGGATCGGACGATGCCGCGAAGACGAACGTGCCGTCGACATCTCCGGATCCTTCTCCACCGTCGTCTCCCCGCTCGCTGGCGACGCATCCCGCCAGGACGAGAGCGGCGAGCGCTGCTCCGGTGACGGCGATGAGACCTCGCCGACGTGTGACTGTGTGGTGCATTCTGTGACCTTCCCTGTAGGGCGCTTCTGCACGTTCCGGGGCCTCTTCGCCCCGGACACGGTGATTCCTCGACGCTACCCAGTGAATTCTCAGATACCAAACACCCGCATGTTGCGATCCGGTATCGACATCTCGCGACTGGGTGTCATCCGGTAGTGTCCACATCGTGCCCGACTCCTCCCCTCTCGTCGTCTGCTTCGGTGAGGGCATGGTCTCCCTCGTCCCCGCCCTCGCGGCCCCGCTCGAGGACAACCGCACCTTCCACCGCTCGCTCGCGGGCGCGGAGTGGAACACCGCGATCGCGCTGGCATCGGCCGGCATCCGCACCGCTGTGGTCTCACGCGTGGGCGATGACGGGTTCGGGCGATTCCTGACGGCGGAGCTGCGTCGACACGGCGTCGACGACTCCGCGGTGGAGATCGATCCGGATGCTCCGACCGGACTCTACGTGAAGGAGCTCGCGCCCCGCCCGGACGGCGCCGTGGACGGGACGATGCACTACTACCGCGCGGGGTCCGCCGCGGCAGACCTGTCGCCCCAGACGCTGGAATCGCCCGCGGCATCCGCTCTCCTCGCCGAGGCGGCGCTCGTGCACACGTCCGGGATCACCCCGGCCCTCTCGCCGTCGGCCCGTGCCGCGCAGGAGTCGCTGTTCGCGGATCGTCGCCCCGATCGACTGCTCAGCTTCGACGTGAACTGGCGTCCGGCGCTGTGGCGCGCCCGCGAGGAGGAGGGCAGGGCGCTGATCAGCGAGTTCGCCCGCCGGTCCGATGTCGTGTTCTGCTCGCGCCCCGACGCCGAGGCCGTGTTCGGGGCCGGCGATCCGGATCGGCTGCGCGCACTGTTCCCGCAGCCCCGGTACCTCCTGGTCACGGATGCGAACGGCGCGGTGGCGTTCGACGGCGCCGAACGCGCCGAGAGCTCCGCACTGGAGGTACCGGTCGTGGAGACCATCGGTGCCGGAGACGCCTTCGCCGCCGGCTTCCTCGCCGGGGTGCTGACCGGTCTCTCGCTCGCGGGGAGCCTCGCGCGAGGCCACCGCATCGCCACGCGCGCTCTCGCCAGCACCCGCGACCACGTCGACTGACCCGCCGTCGACCGGTCGTTGAGCGAGCGCCAGCGAGACGAAACGCCCACCGCCCGCCTCATCGCGTTTCGTCTCGTCGCCGGCGCTCCTCGCTCAACGACCGGAAGGTCTCGGTCGTTGAGCGAGCGCCAGCGAGACGAAACGCCCTCAACGACCGGGCGGATCACCGGCTCGGGTCCGGGCGCTCCAGCCGATGACGGCATCCAGTCCACCCTCGATGAAGGCGGCGCGCTTCGCGTGGCTCCAACCCTGCAGTCGCTTCTCCCAGGCGAAGGCTTCGTCGATGCGATCGAATGCGTCGCTCCACGCGAGATGCACCGGTAGACGTCGCTTCGTGTACGCGCTCCCCATGCCCTGCTGGTGTTGGATGACCCGCCGATCGAGATCGCGCGTGCTTCCGACGTAGAAGGTCCCGTCGGAGCAGCGGAGGATGTACACGTAGCCCATGCCGGTGAGGATACGAGCGGATGCCGACACTGGCGGCTCCGCGAGGAAACTGCGTTTCGTCTCGTCGCTGGCGCTCCTCGCTCAACGACCGAGACGGGGCACGTTTCGTCTCGTCGCTGGCGCTCCTCGCTCAACGACCGAGACGGGGCACGTTTCGTCTCGTCGCCGACGCTCCTCGCTCGACGCCCGGGATCTGTCAGCGACGGCGGCGCGGGGCTGCGGCGTCGTGCGTGAGCTGGAGAGACACGGCGACGGGCTCGCCGCGGTGCTGCACCACCCGTACGAACAGCACATCGACGAGCGCGAGCTGGGCGATGCGGCTCGACATCGCCGCCATCCGGAACGGCGACTCGTGCGCATGGGTGAGCAGCACCACGTCGGCGACCTGGGCGAGGGTCGAGTCGGCCACGCTCGTGACGGCGACGACGAGCGCGCCCGCGTCTCGCGCGACCTCGAGGGCCCGCACCGTCTCCAGGGTCTCCCCGCCGTGGGAGAACGCGATGGCCACGTCGTCGCTCGTACGCAGCGACGCCGTCGTCACGGCGAGATGCGGGTCGGGCGAATGCGACACCGAGCAGCCGATGCGGGACAGCTTCAACTGCAGATCCTGCGCGGTCAGGGACGAGGCGGCCTGCCCGAAGAGGTCGATGTGCCGGGCCGCCACCACGGCCCTCGCGACGCGATCGATTGCGGCCGCATCGATCGCCAGCGCGGTCTTCTCGATCGCGTCGATCTCCATCGCGGCGAGCTTCGCGGCGATGGCGGGAGGCTCGTCCTCGGGGTCGATCGTCGTGCTGTCGAGCCCGAACCGCGCCTGCTGAGCCTGCGCGAGCGTGACGGTGCGCGCGACGGCGACCCGCAGCTCGCGATACCCGCTGTAGCCCAGCGTCTGCGCGAAGCGCGCGACCGTCGACAGCGACGTGCGGCAGAGCTTCGCGAGATCGTTGATCGCGAGGTCGATCACGAGCGTCGGGTCGCCCAGGATGGTCTCCGCGACGCGCGCCTCGGCCGCGCTCAGCCTCGGCAGCGAGCGTCGCACCAGTGCGAGAACGTCGGCGTCCATCGGCGGATCCCGCCTCAACCGGCGGCGTCGACCCTCTCGGGCGGGGCGGAGCGACCCAGCAGGGTCTCCCTGGCGACCTGGGCGCCGAGTCGACTGGCCGCCGCGACCTCGACGGTCGGCAGAGGCAGCGGATGCCGAGCGGGCAGGCCGACGTTCACGACGACCGCCTGCGGGTCGCGGACCGCCGCACGTTCCACGAGCGCGCGCTGCGCGGCATCCGCGTCGGGCCGATCGATCAGGACCACGGTGGTCCCGGCCGCCGTGGCGGCCTCGTCGAGGACTCGGTCCTGCTCGGCCACCGGATTGCTCGCGACGTCGAGCCGCACGCGGAAGCCGTCCGCGGCGAGCGCGTTCGAGACGTAGCCCGCGGCGCTGTCGACCGCCAGCGACGATCGGCGCCGCGCGTCGATCACCGCGAGTCCGGATGCCGCCGCCGGGGCGTCACCTGTGAACGAGACGACGCGACGGACGATCTCGGCCGCGTCGAACTCCTCGGTCGTCTCGTGCTGCCCGTCCGCGGCGATCCGGAGCCGTGCAGCGAGCACGGCGACCCGCCGAGCGGCCTCTTCGACCCGCTCCCGTGAGAGCGATCCGTCGCGCAGGGCGTCGACGATCCCGTCGCGGGCGGCGAGGAAGTCGCGTCGGTCCTGGTCGGGGAACGCGGCCGCGCCGGGGTTGGTCGGATTGCCGATGCAGAGGAGGTCCGCGCCGGCGGCGAGCGCGAGAGCCGCCCCGCCTCCGATGCCGACGGTCTCGCGGATGGCGGCCATGTCGAGCGCATCGGTGATGATCACGCCGTCGAAGCCCCACTCGCGCAGCATCCCCAGGACTCGGGGATTCAGGGTCGCCGGCGCCTCGCCCCAGGCGGGGACGACGATGTGCGCCGTCATGACGGCATCCACTCCGGCGTCGATCGCGGCACGGAAGGGCTCCAAGTGCACGCGCTCGAACTCCTCGATGTCGAGGGAGATCTCGGGCAGCGCATGATGCGAGTCGACGTGCGTGTCGCCGTGACCCGGGAAGTGCTTGACGCACGCGGCGACCGCGCCGTCCTGGATGCCGTCGACCGTCGCGACGACGTGCCGGGAGACCAGGTCCTCATCGGCCCCGAACGCGCGCACGCCGATGACCGGATTGCTGGGGTCGGTGTTGACGTCGGCGACCGGCCCGAGGATCACGTTCGCGCCGACGGCACGCACGCGCCGAGCGAGCTCGGCGCCGGTCCGCTCGGTGGCGACGAGATCGTCGAGCAGGCCCAGCTGCGCGGCACCGGGGACGGTCGAACCGGAGGCGGACTCCAGCCGGGTGACGCTTCCGCCCTCCTCGTCGATGCCGATCAGGGCATCGGGGTTGGCGGCGAGGATCTCGTCGCTCAGGTCTGCGAGCCCGTCGCCGACGTTCTGCCCGAAGTAGACCACTCCGGCGAGACCGTCGCGCAGCTCGTCGAGGAGCCAGGACGGCGCCTCCGTCCCGAGGAACCCGGGCCAGAGCACACCGTTGGCGAGACGTTCGAGTTCGATGCTCATCCCTTCACCGCTCCCGCGACCATGCCGGAGGCGAGGCGGCGCTGAACGATCACGAAGAAGATCATGACAGGAACCGTGATGATCGTCGAGGCGGCCATGATGCTGCCCCAGTCGTTCGAGAACAGTCCGAAGAAGGACTTCAAGCCGATCGAGACGGTGTACTGGTCGGTCTCGGCGCCGAGGATCGTCATCGCGAAGATGAACTCGTTCCAGGCCGTGATGAAGCTGAAGATGCTGGTCGCGACGAGGCCGGGCATGACCAGCGGCAGCAGGATCGAGCGGAACATGCGCCACCAGCTCGCGCCGTCGATGTACGCGGCCTCCTCGAGCTCGACGGGGACGGCGGCGACGAAGCCGCGCAGCATCCAGATGCCGAACGCGAGCGACAGGGCGATGTAGACGATCATCAGGCCGAGGATGCTGTTCAGCAGTCCGAGGCTCTTCACCTGGAGGAACAGCGGGATCACGAGGGCCTCGAGCGGCACCATCTGCACGACGAGGATCATCATGAGGACGGTGGTGCGGAACTTGAAGCGGAAGCGCGCGACGGCGACCGCCGCCAGCAGGCAGACGAGGGCGCTGACGAGGACCGTCACGAGCGCGACGATCGCGGAGTTGCGCAGGAAGGTTCCGAAGCCGCCCTCGTTGAGCACGAACGCGAAGTTGTCGAAAGTGAACTCCTGCGGGAGCAGCGACTGCCCACCGCTGGACGCCTTCTTGTCGAAGGCGCTCGACACCATCCAGTAGACCGGGAACAGCGTGAAGATCAGGACCGCGGCGACCGCGATGCCGAGTCCGATGCGGGACCGGAGCGAAGCGCGGGGATTCACAGCTCGTCCTCCTTCATGAGGGAGCGGATGTAGACGATCGTGATGCCGATCAGGACGAGCGTCAGCAGCACCGCGAGAGCGGCGCCGAAGCCGTACCGGTTCTGGCCGAACGACTCGACATACGACCAGACGCCGAGGTTGAGCACGGAGCGGTTGCCTCCGCTGCCGCCGGGCATCAGATAGACCTGCGCGAACACCTTGAAGTCCCAGATGGTCGACAGGATGATCACGACCGAGAACACCGGCTTGAGCGTCGGGAAGATGATCTTCCAGAAGCGGCGCCAGGCGCCGGCGCCGTCGAGGGCCGCCGCCTCGAGCATCTCCTTCGAGACGCCGAGGAGACCGGCGAGCACCGTGATCGCGACGAACGGGAATCCGTGGTGCACGACGTTGAGGAGAACGATGGCATAGAACGACCACTGGTTCGTGAACCAGTTGACCGAGCCGTCCATGAGACCCAGGTCCTTGAGCACGGTGTTGAAGATGCCGCGGTCGGCATCGAAGATGAAGGTCCAGACATAGGTGCCGGTCACGGCGGGCATCGCCCACGCGACCATGATGCAGCTCGACACGATGACGCGCCACGTGGTGCCGAGGCGGGCGAGCAGCAGGGCGACGAGCGTGCCGACCGCCACGGTGACGAAGACGGCGACGGCCGCGAAGCCGACCGTGTTCGGCAGCACCACCGTCCAGAGCGTCGGGTTGGTGAGCGCCTCGGCGTAGTTCTCGAGGCCGATCCAGTTGTTCTCGCCCGTGTTGATCTCGCGCAGGCCGTAGTCCTGCAGAGAGTAGATGACGACCTGGACGAGCGGCCAGAGCATGAGCACCGCGAGGATGATCAGCCCGGGGGCGAGGAGGAGCCAGGGGCGGGCCTTGAGGAGCGAGACGCCCCGCTTCGGCCGGCCGCCGACCACGGAGGCGGAGGTGGACTCCGCCTTCGTGGTCGGCAGTGGCGCTTGCACCATCGACATGGAAGGGATGCTTCCTTACTGGTTGAGCAGTTCGGTCATCTCGGCGGCGGCGTCCTTCGTCGCGGTCGCGACGTCCTTCTGCCCGCTGAGGATGGCCTGGATCATGGCGTTGGTCGTCTTCTTCGCCTGGACGGCTCCGAAGTTCGGCGTGACCGGGACGGATGCTCCGCCGTCGACCATCTGCTCGGCGAACGGCGCGACGAGCGGGTCGGTCGAGGCCAGGGCCTCCTCCATGGCCGACTGGACGCCCGGGAAGTAGCCGGTCTCGTTGGACCACTGCTCGGCGAACTCGCCGGTGGTCATGAGCTTGACGAACTCCCACGCGAGGTCGGCGTTCTTCGTGGTGTTGAACACGGAGAGGTGCGACCCGCCGAGCACGGACGGAGCGATGCCGCCGTCTTCGCCGGGGATGACCGCCGCGCCGATCTTGCCCTCGAGGTCGGGGTTCGCCTCGATGAGCGCCTTCGGGGTCCACGAGCCCGAGAGCATCATGGCGACGTTGCCCTGCGTGAACGCGTCGCGGAGGTCGGTCTCCTTCCAGGTGGTGGCACCGGCCGACGAGAAGCCGTGCTGCGTCGCGAGACCCGTGTAGAACTCGATGCCGGCCTGCGACTCCTTGCTGTCGAGCTCGCTGGTCCACTCGCCGCCGTCCTGCGTGGCGATCTCTCCGCCTGCGCCCCAGACCCAGGGGTAGACCTGGAACTCGGCGTCGCCGGCGACGGGGAACGGGAGCATCTCGGGCTTCGCGGCCTTGATGGCCTCGCCTGCGGTGACGATGTCGTCCCACGTCTTCGGAGCCTCGAGACCGAGCTCCTCGAACACGTCGGTGCGGTAGACGATCGAGCGGACGCCCGCGTACCACGGCATGCCGTAGAGCGCATCGTCGTAGGTGCCGGCGACCGCGAGACCCTCGACGAGGTCGTCGCGCAGACCCTTCTCCGCGTCGACGTACTCGTCGAGCGGCTCGAGCGCGCCGGCGTCGGCGAACTCGGCCGTCCAGGTGGTGCCGGTCTCGGCGATGTCGGGGGTGGTGCCGCCGGCGATGGAGGTCACGAAGCGATCGTGGGCGTCGGCCCACTGGATCTCCTCGATCGTCACCGTCGCGCCGGTCTCCTCTTCGAAGGCCTCGGAGACCTTGTCGTAGAAGGCGGTCGCGTCGGGGTTGGTGCCCTTCATGATCCAGACGGTGAGCTCCTGGCCCTCTCCGTCGGTGCCGCTCTCGGTGGCACCGCCGGCGCAGGCCGCCAGGCCGAGCGTGGCCGCGGCGCCCAGCGCCACGACCGGAAGAATGCGCTTGTGCATCAGGGGATCTCCTCTTCGAAATTTCTCCTGGCGGGCATCGGGTGCTCACCGGATAGGAAAAAGTATCCACGACTAACTAATTCGCTGCAAGTTACTCTCACAATCGTCACGCGCCCGTAACATCGGGCTTCCCTGCACCTTCTCGGCTGGTCGTGCACTGCCGTGGGTATGCTCACCGGATGCCCAGACGCTCCCGAGACGACGACCGATCCACCGCCGCTCGCCACGCGGACACGCGCACACGCGGCGCCGCCCCGCGGTTCCTGAAGATCACCGGCATCGTGCTGGCGATCGTCCTCACGTCGGCGCTCGCCGTCGTCGCATTCGTCGTCGTGGACCTCGTCAACCGCATGGGCGACGGCGCCGTGACCCTGGAGGATGCCCCCGAGGTCGAGCCGCCGACGATCGACGCCTACCCCGGTGAGTTCAGCATGCTCATCATCGGCACCGACGAGTGCGGCGAGGTCTCGACCGGCCTGCTCGGCGAGCGCTGCTCGGAAGCGGACGGGGGCGTGCTCAACGACGTCAACCTGCTCGTGCATGTCTCCGCCGAGCCGCGGAACGTCACCGTCGTGTCCTTCCCCCGCGACCTCATGATGTCGACGCCGGAGTGCACCCTGGCGGATGGATCGGTCGCCTCGGCCACCGACTACTCCGCCATCAACGAGATCTACCAGCGCGCCGGCCTCTCCTGCGTCGCGAAGAGCGTCACCGATCTGACCGGCATCGAGATCCCCTTCGCGGCCAAGATCGGTTTCGACGGCGTGATGGAGGTCACCGATGCGATCGGGGGCGTCGAGGTCTGCATCGGCGGCGAAGGCATCCGCGATGAGCAGACCGGCATCGACTGGCCCGCCGGCATGCGCTCGGTGTCCGGCATCGAGGCGCTGCAGTTCATCCGCACGCGACACGGTGTCGGCGACGGCAGCGATCTCGCCCGCATCTCCAACCAGCAGCAGTACATGTCGCGACTGGTCCAGAAGATCATGAGCGACGAGGTCCTCACCGACCCGGCGAAGCTGCTCGGCCTCGCCAACACCGTGGTCGACAACATCGAGCCGAGCGATGAGCTCTCCAACCCGATCCGCCTGGCCCAGCTGGCCCTCTCGGTCAAGGACGTGCCCTTCTCGGACTTCGCGTTCCTGCAGTATCCGGTGTTCGTGGACCCGGATGACGAGGACAGACGAGTGCCCGACTACGACGCGGCCGAGACCATCTGGGCCGCGCTGCGCGCCGGACAGGCCGTGCAGATCACGGGCGACGTGACGACCAATGAGGGCGTCGAGCTCGTGGATCCGGCGCCCGGGACCGAGGAGACTCCGGAGGGCGAGACACCCTCGACCGACGCCCCGGCCACCCGCGCCCCGCTCGCCCCGAGCGTCTCGGGCCAGACCGCGGATCAGGAGACCTGCGCGAACGGCAGGCAGAACTGACCGCAGCGCCCGGGCGTAGGCTCGTGCGCATGGGACGGATGCGAACGCGGGACACCGAGCACCCCCAGGCCCGCCTCGATCACGGCGGAATCGCCCGCATCGTGCCGAGCGAGTTCACCACCGGATTCGAGCTCGTCGTCGACGAGACTCCGCAGTCGCATGTCGATCTGGACGACCCCACCCACCTGCACTTCGAGTACATCGTGCGCATGGGCGCGGTGATCGATCAGCTGCCTCCCGGCCCTCTCACCGCGGTGCACCTCGGCGCGGGAGCGCTGACGATCCCCCGCTACATCGATGCCACGCGTCCCGGTTCGCGACAGCAGGTGATCGAGCTCGAGGCGCCGCTCGCGCAGCTCGTCCGAGAGCATCTGCCTCTCCCGAAGGCCGCCGGCATCCGCATCCGCATCGGCGACGCACGGGAAGGGGTCCGCCGACTCCCCGCCGCCCTGCAGGAGAACTGCGACCTCGTCGTCTCCGATGTCTACTCCGGCGCGCAGACGCCTGCGCACCTCACCAGCATCGAGTTCTACCGCGAGCTCGCCGCACTCCTCGCTCCGGCCGGTGTGCTGCTGGTGAACGTCGCGGACGGGCCGGGCCTCGCGTTCGCCCGGCGTCAGGCCGCCACGATCGCCGAGGTGCTCCCCGAGATCGGCATCCTCGCCGACACGCAGGTGCTGAAGGGGCGGCGATTCGGGAACCTCGTGATCGCGGCATCCGCTGCTCCGCTCCCGACCGAGTGGCTTCCGCGGATGCTGGCGGCCGGTCCGCATCCCGCGAAGATCGCTCAGGGCGCCGAAGTCGACGCCTTCGTGCAGGGCGCGCGCGTGGTCACGGATGCCGACGCCGTGGCATCCCCGCGCCCTGACGCGTCGCTCTTCCTGCGCTGAGCGCCCACCGGTGCCGCCGCGTGGATCGGCGGCGTCCCGATCTGCGGATGGTGGCACGATCTGCGGATGTTCTCGCCCGGAACGTCCGCGAATCGGGACAGGCTCCGCAGATCGCGCCCGAGAAGGTCATCCCGGAGAGCGGATGCCGACGTGCGGGGCGCGCCGCCCCGGGGAGCGCGCGACCGCCAGGCAGACTGAACGGGGACGCTGCGGAAGGAGAGCAATGAGTTTGATCCAGGGATACGACCAGGAGACCCTCCGCGAGCTGGTCGATCTCGACGAGTGCGCGGTGCGCCTCGCGGAGATCGAATCGCAGCGCAGCCTCCCCGCGCTGCTCGAGCGCGTGTGGCTGCTGAAGGTGCTCGATCGGCTCGACGAGGCACTGCGACTGGCCGACGAGACGGTGCGACAGGCGCGCATGGCGGGCACCCGGAAGGACGTGCTGCGTGCGCGGGTGCTGCACGCGACGATCCTCCAGTACCGGGGCGCGTACGCCGCCGCCGAGCAGGAGCTGGCGACCTGCGCCGATGAGGCGGAGGGTCAGCGCTGGGTGTCGATCGCGGCGTTCGCGCATCACCACCACGGCAAGAACGCCTATGACGCGGAAGACTACGAGACGGCTCGCGAGAGCTTCAAGCGCTCGCTGTTCCTGCGGCGGGAGTCCGGCGCGGAGGATCGCGATCTGGAGACCGCGCTGCTCGCGATCGAGGCGGCCGAGCGGCGCCGCTCCACGCAGCTCGTCGCGGGCTGAGCAGGCCTCGGCCGCGATGTCCGCGGCATGGCTTACCCTGGGCGCATGGCCGAACTTGACCGTGTGCGCATCTGGGGCGAGGCACTGATCAGGCTGCATCTGGATGACAGCTGGTCCTTCGGCTTCGACAACGCCAAGCGCCGTGCCGGACTGTGCGATTACACGAAGAAGCGCATCACCGTGTCGCGGTATCTCGCCGCCCGCTTCGAGGACGACGAGATCCATCAGGTGCTTCTGCACGAGGTCGCGCATGCCCTCGCCGGGCACACCGCGGCGCACGGCCCGGCCTGGAAGGGCGTCGCACGCGACCTCGGCTATGTCGGGGGCACCACGCACCGCGGCGAGACCGCCGTCGAGCTCGCCCCGTGGGTCGGCCGCTGCCCGGCCGGACACGTCACGTATCGCCACCGTCGCCCGACGAGAGCGACCTCGTGCGCGCGGTGCTCGCGCACGTTCGACCCTCGGCACGTGTTCTCCTGGACGCGCCGCGAGATCACGACCGACGCACGCCTGTCCGCCCAGATGCCGCGCTGACCGCGCTGCTCCTCCGAGAGCCGGTCAGTCGATCGGCTCGGCGGGGTCGTCGGCCACGGCCGCGTCACCGGTGGGCTGAGAGCCGCGGACGCGCCGCACGAGCGCCGCGATCCCGCGCCAGCCGACGAGGAAGACGCCGAGCACGATCGTCGCGACGATGATGAACGGCACCTCCGCGGTGTCGCCGGCGAGGACGCGCACGAGCATCCCGCCCGCGACCGTCACCACCCAGACGACCGCACCCCACATCAGGGACCACGGTCGGCGAGGCCTGCCCGGCAGCAGTGCGCCCGCGAGGTGCCCGATCACCAGAGCGACCAGGAACGGCCAGGCCGTCAGCAGGAATCCCGCCGGGTCCTCCTGATGCGACGCACGACCGATCGCGGCGAAGATCAGCACGAAGAGGGCGTCGACGATGACTGCAGGGAGGAACCTCATGCCACGACCCTACGTGTCGACCGCTGAGGCCGCGCGCGCCCCGCGGCCCGGGGCGGAGATCACCCCGACGGGCGGAGGACGCGACGCGGAGGCTCCTCCCATCGCCGAGAAGTCCTCCCGTCGGAGGCGCGGCCGCTCACTCGAAACGCGTGAACAGCCCGTCGCGCAGCACCGGCACGGCGTCGACCGCGTCGAGCACGGCCGCATCCCCCGGCGCGGTCGGCACCACACCGGATGCCGCCATCCGCTCGGTCGACGGCACCCCGACCTCGAGCTCGCGGGCCGAGCCGCTCGCGCTCAGCAGATGACGGAGGGCCCTCCGCAGCGCGCGGAACCCCTCTGCCGCGACCGCCGCGTCCGGTGCCGTGTGGTCGATGCCCAGATCCGTGAGCGCCGCGATGATCGCTCCCGCGCCGAGGTGATCCTCGACCGCGAACCGGGGACGCCCCGCCTCGTCCCACTCCCCCGCCGCGATGACGGCGACCGAGGTCCGCTCCTGCCGGCGCTCCTGCACCGTCTGCACGGCCCGGGCCACCGCGGAGGCGTTGCGGATGCCGCCGACGAGCACCGTGGCGTCGGCACTCGCGGCCGCCGCCACGGCTGCGCCGTTGGTCGACCACTCCACCGCGTCGGCCAGGTCGATCTCGCGACCGCCAGCGACGGCATCCGCCACCGTCGAGGAGAACCGCAGCACGTCGACGACCACGACGATGTCGGCCGGGGCCAGACGGGCGAGGCCCGCGGTCCCCCAGTCGAGACGGACCTGATACGTGGACTGATCGAACGGCGACGACATCCGTCCAGCCTAGAGGCGTCAGTCGGCGGCGAGCGCCTCGACCGGGGCCACTCGTGTCGCCAGTCGAGTGGGCGTCGCGGCGGCGACGAGAGTGAGCACGGCGGTGGCCACGACGATGATCGCCACCGGGATCCACGGGATCTGCGGCGCCACGAGTCCGGCCGGCGTGAAGTCCGGCAGGGTCGGCACGGAGCCGAGCAACGACTGCGCGGCGATCCAGCCGTAGACGACGCCCAGGACGAGCCCCGTCAGGGTCGCGGTGACCGTGATGTGCGTCGCCTCGAGGAGCACCAACGTCCGCACCTGGGCGTTCGACAGTCCGATCGACCGCAGGAGTCCGAGCTCGCGGCGACGCTGCACCACGCCGATCGTGAGGAGGTTGACGAGTCCGACGGCCGCGATCACCGCCGAGACCGCCACGAGCACCATCATGATCGCGGCGAACGCGTCGAACGGCGCGAAGAACTCCTCCGGGATCTCTCCGGTCACCTGGCTCATCATGAGCCGCTTCGCCGACTCCAGCGCGACCGCGAACATCGTCACCAGCGTCACGCCCATGACCACGCCGATCGCCATGCGCGACGACCGCTCCGGATACCGCAGCGCGTTCTCCGCCGCGAGACGGGCGGTCGCACTCGACCCGAACATCCGCCCGACCAGGCGCAGCACCGGCGGCATGAACATCACCGACCCGAGGACGAGTCCGGTGAACGAGAGGATGCCGCCGAAGAACGCCACGACGACCCCGAGCGGACTCACCAGACCGATCACGACGCCGCCGAGGAGCAGCACCGCTCCCGAGATCAGCAGGATCCAGGAGCCGATGTGCCGCGCCGGCTTCCCGGACACCTCGTCGTGCGTGCGCTCGACCGAGCCGCCGAGAGCCTGCAGCGGGGTGACCGAGAGCACCCGACGCGACCCGGCCCACGCCGCGGCCCAGGTGGTGAGGGCGACGCCGACGACCGGCAGCACGATGAACGGCTGCGCGAGCGAGAACCCGGTCGGGTCGTTGTCGAGGAGCTGGGACCCGATCTGCACGCCCACCACCGCCAGCAGCAGTCCCGCGAGCAGCCCGATCCCCGCTCCGAGCACGCCGACGAGGAAGCCCTGCCGGCCGACCTGCGCGCGCTGCGAACGCGCGGTCGCGCCGATGAGGCGCATCAGAGCGATCTGCCGGGTGCGTCCGGCGATGATCGTCGCGAACGTGTTGGCCGTGACGATCGCGGCGACATACATCGCGACCGCGGTCAGCAGGATCGACAGCATCCCCACGATGAAGGCGAGGGTGCCGCTGTCGCCGATGAGCGGATCGGCCTGCAGCACCGCGCCGATGTACGCCGTGACCTCGACGAGGATCACGCCGAACGCCGCCGACAGGGCGGCCACGAGGATGCTCGCCCCCATGCCCCGGTCGCGGAGCCACGCGAGGCGCGGACCGGTGGCGGCGGTCTCGGGGACGACCGTGGCGACGGCGGTCATGCCGCCACCTCCGCGGCGAGCATGTACGCGGAGATCTGCTCGGCGGTCTGCCGAGGGTGGTCGGCGACGATGCGGCCGTCGCCGAGGTACAGCACCCGGTCGGCGTGACTCGCGGCGATCGCGTCATGCGTGACCATCGCGATCGACTGGCCGTGCTCTCGGCTCGCAGACGCGAGCAGGCGCAGCACCTCGCGACCCGTCTGGGAGTCGAGGTTGCCGGTCGGCTCGTCGGCGAACACGAGGTCGGGCGCGGTGGCGAGCGCCCGGGCGATCGCCACGCGCTGCTGCTGCCCGCCCGACAGCTGGTGCGGCCGATGATTCAGGCGTGCACCGAGTCCGAGGGAGTCGATGAGGCCGTCGATGCGTGCCCGTTCGATCGCGCTCGGGCGGCGTCCGTCGAGCTCGAACGGCAGCATGATGTTGCCCAGCGCATCGAGGGTCGGCACGAGATTGAACGCCTGGAAGATGAACCCCACGCGCCGTCGGCGGAGGATCGTGAGCTCGAGGTCGCCGAGACCGGTGATCTCGGTGTCGCCGATCCAGGCTCGTCCCTGGCTCGGGCTGTCGAGCCCCGCCATGATGTGCATGAGCGTGGACTTTCCCGAGCCCGACGGGCCCATGATGGCGGTGAACTGCGCGCGGCGGATCCCGACGCTCACGTCGTCGAGGGCGTGCACGGTGCCCTCACCGGAGCCGTAGGTCTTCTTCAGGTGCTGGACGCGGGCGGCGAGCCCGAGGTCGGTGGTCGTGATCTCCATGCTTCGACGCTATTTTCCGCGTCCATCCCGGCGCGTCGCCCGGAGGGGGCATCCGTGTACATCGCAAGGATGATCGCGTCCCCTCGCCGAGCGCCGAAAGGGGTGGCTCGGCGTCAGGCGAGGCCGTGCTCGAACGCGAAGACGACGAGCTGCACCCGATCGCGCAGGGCGAGCTTGGTCAGGATGCGGCTGATGTGTGTCTTCACCGTCGCCTCGCTGAGGTACTCGCGTCCGGCGATCTCGGCGTTGGACAGACCTCGTGCGGCGAGCGCGAAGATCTCCTTCTCGCGGTCGGTGAGATCGGCGAACTGCGGCGGCACCGGCTTCGGCGCCTCGGAGAAGTGCTCGAACAGGTCGCGGGTGGCGGATGCCGCGATGACACTGGACCCTGCATGCACCGTGCGGATCGCCGCGAGCAGGAACTCCGGGTCGGCGTCCTTCAGGAGGAAGCCGCTCGCCCCCTGACGGATCGCCCGGGCCGCGGCCTCGTCGAGGTCGAAGGTCGTGAGCATGACGATGCGCGGCGGCTCCGGCCGATTCAGGATCTCCGCGGTGGCGGTCAGCCCGTCCATGACCGGCATCCGGATGTCCATCAGCACCACGTCCGGACGGCTGGTGCGCACGATCTCGAGCGCCTCCTTTCCGTTGCCGGCCTCTCCGACCACCTCGAGGTCGGGCTGCGAGGCGACGAGCATGCGGATGCCGGCGCGGAACAGGGCCTGATCGTCGACGAGGACGACTCTGATCATGCGTGCTCTCGTTCCTGGGTCTCTGCGGCTGTCGACGGGCCGATCGGGAGCGAGCCGCGGACGACGAACTGCGCCCCTCGGCGTTCGGCTTGCAGACTACCGCCGACGAGCTGCGCCCGTTCGCGCATGCCGATGAGCCCGTGCCCGCCGGGGGCCGCGGATGCTCCTCCGGACACCGTGTTGCGCACCTCGATGTCGACGCGCTCCGGCAGCCACGCCAGGTGCACATGGACGCTGCCGTCGCCGTGGCGGATCGCGTTCGTCAGCGCCTCCTGGAGGATGCGGTAGACCGCCAGCTGAATCGACCCCGGCGGCTCGCCCGGGGGCATCGGGTCGACCGTGACGAGCGGCTCCACCCCGGCCTGACGCACCTGCGCGAACAGCGCCTCGAGGTCGGCGAGCGTCGGCTGCGGCCCGTCGCCCTGTCGGTGGCGGAGCTGCGTGAGCAGCATCCGCACGTCGCTCAGGGCTCCGCGAGCCGTCGAGGCGATCGTGCCGAGCGCCTCGGTCGCCATCTCGGGCTTCGTCGCGGCTGCATATCGAGCGCCGTCGGCTTGCGCGATGACGACCGCCAGCGAGTGGGCGACGATGTCGTGCATGTCGCGCGCGATGCGCACGCGCTCCTGCTCCTCGGCGGCGAGCGACTCCGCCTGCAGCTGCGCGGAGCGGGTGCGCCGAGCGCGCAGCACGACGCGCCAGAGCAGACCGCAGACCCACGCGAAGCCCAGGGCGAGCACCGAGACGATCAGCAGCAGGGTCCCCGCGGTCAGCTTCTCCCAGCCGGTGCCGGGGCCGAGCGCGACGCCGTTGACGAAGACCATGTACAGGGCGGCGATGAGTCCGCCGCCGAGCGCCGATCCGAACCCCCACCAGAGCACGCGCCTGGTCCCCCAGGCAGACGTCGCGTAGAGCACGAGCAGGATCGCGAAGTCGATCGGAAGCGGGCCGAAGCCCGCCAGCATCTGCACGACCGCACCCGCCCAGGCGGCGGCGAGTGCGAGTCCCGGGGCGAGTCGGCCGATCGCGACGCCGCCGAACATCAGGAAGCCCGCGACGGCGACGGCGCCGACCGCGACGCCGTTGATCGCCTGGTTGCCCGTGCCGGGGCCGTAGAACACGACCGACATGGGCGTCAGGACGAGGAAGAGCAGCGCTGCCCCGACGATGTCGAGGATCAGCGCCGTACGGGAGAGCGGGCGGATCACTCCCCCACGCTACGCGAGCGCCTCAGCGCCGGCATCCGCCTCGAGATGTATCCGTGCGACTATGCGCGGCAGAGGATCTCGCCGTGCGGAACCAGGTACCACCCGTCGCCGTCATCGGCCCAGCGCTTCCAGGCGTCGCTGATGGCGCGGAGGTCTTCCGGCGTCGCCATCCCGCTGTCGACGAGCTGGCGCGCGAGCGCGGACTCGAGGATCCGGTCGGCCCACATGCCTCCCCACCATGCTCGTTCGGCGGGTGACGCGTAGCACCACGTGGATGCCGTCGCGGTGACGTCGTCGAACCCTGCTGCCCGCGCCCAGGACAGCAGACGGCGGCCGGCATCCGGCTCCCCGCCGTTGGCCCGAGCGGCCTCCCGGTACAGGGTGAGCCAGCGGTCGAGTTCAGGAAGCACGGGGAACGACAGGAAACCGGCGTAGTCCGCATCGCGGGCAGCGACGATCCCGCCGGGGACGGTGACGCGACGCATCTCGCGGAGCGCCTGCACGGGATCGCCGACATGCTGCAGCACCTGGTGCGCGTGGACGACGTCGAAGGAGTCGTCCGGGAACGTCAGCGCATGCACGTCCTCCACCGAGAAGGCGAGATTCGTGAGGCCCCGTTCGGCGGCGAGCCCGCGCGACAGCGACAGTGCGGACTCGTCGATCTCCGTGGCCGTGACGTGGGCGACGACGCCCGCGAAGTCGACCGTGATCGATCCGGGGCCGGCGCCGACGTCGAGGAGGCGGGTCGTCTTCTCGAGGTGAGGGCGGAGATAGGCGGCGGAGTTCGCGATGTTCCGGATGTTGTGCGAGCGCAGGACGGACTCGTGATGTCCGTGGGTGTACAGGGCCATGCGGATCAGTCTGGCAGGTGCGCCCGCACCTGCTCGGCGACTTCGGACGCCGACATCCCGGCCCTGCCGATGAGAAGCTCTCCCGCGCGCACAGGCGTCTGCCGCTGACGCGCACCCAGGGCGACGATGTCGTCGACGGCCTGCGGGGAAGCCCCGATCAGATCGTCACCGGCCAGCAGCGGACCGGTACCCGCGGCCCCCTGCAGCGCGCGAGCGCGGCGGGTGTCGTCGTCGGCATCCAGCCGGAAGAACCGGATGTCGGAGCCGGGGAAGGCATCCCGCACGGCCGCCGGGCTCATCTCGAAGGGGGCCACCGCGACGAGGGTCCGCGCTCCGGCTCCGGCGAACAGCCGCTGCAGCGAGGTCGTGTTGCGCAGCCCCACGGTGCGGTCGACGTTCCATACGAACCCGAGCTGGGCGACATCGACGAATCCCGTGCGCTGCCCGGCCCTCCACGACTCGGCGGCGATCTCCCAGCCGACACTGGACGCTCCGGCGCATCGTGGCCCCGTGATCCAGATGATTCTTCCCGCCACGTCGGGCTCCCTCCGCGGGAACTCCGCGGGTGTCGCGACGGATCCGGGAGACGGCCGTTCGAGCACGATGCGCACGGTCTCCTCGACGGCGCTGCCGTCTGTGGCGACCCTCGCCCACGACGGATGAGCCGCCGCGGCCTCCGCTGTGCCGACCGCGAGCACATCGTCGACCTGCTTCTGCGGCCAGCCCCGGGGAGCGAGACGCGCTCGCCTCGTCGCCTCGTCCGCATCCAGCCACAGCGAGACCGTGGGGTGACCGTTCGCCCGGGGCGGGTCCGCCGGATCAGCGACGCCCGAGACGACCAGCCGCTCGACACCGGCTTCGGCGAAGCGCGCGGCCACGCGCTGGAGAGCCACTTCCTTGAGATCCCAGCGGTCGGGATCCTCAGACGGGGCGGGATAGCACATGCCGAGCTGGTCGATGTCGACGTATCCGACGCGCACGCCGTCGGCCGTCAGCTGCCGGGCGACCGCCCACGCGACGGTGCTCTTGCCCACGCCGGGCACTCCGGCCAACCGCAGTATGTCCATCCGACGAGTCTGGCAGGAGCCCCGGGTGTCAGTGGAGCTCGGCGGCCACGCGCCGGATCGCCTCGCGGTCGGGCTTGCCGGAGGCGAGCGCCGCCAGCTCGTCGACCACGATCATCCGGGCCGGCCGTGCGTGCTTGCCGATCTCCTCGCCCACGGCGTCGCGTGCCTGCGCGAGCTGCTCCCCCTCGCTGCGCCGCAGGACCTCGCCGCGTGCGACGACGATCACCGAGGCCTCTCCCCAGCGTTCATCCTCGACGCCGACGACGACAGCCTGGTGCAGGCCGGGGACGCGCCGCACGATCCGCTCGACGCGGTCGAGCGAGATGTTGATCCCCCCGGACACGATGACGTTGTCGGCGCGCCCGTGCACACGGACGACGCCGTCCTCCACGAGTCCGAGATCACCCGTGCGATACCAGCGGATGCCGTGCTCGTCGCGCACGAATGTGCGCGCGGTCAGGGCCGCGTCCCCGAGGTAGCCCTCGGCGAGCATCGGGCCCGCGATCCGCAGTTCGCCGTCGACCGATCGCACCGTGACCGTCTCGAGCGGCACCCCGTCGTACACGCAGCCGCCGCTCGTCTCGGTCGAACCGTAGGTGCGGACGAGACGGATGCCGAGGTCGGCGGCGCGCTCTCGCAGCGGTTCGGGCAGCGACTGGCCGCCGACGAGGATCGCCCGATACGCCTGCAGGGCGGCACGCACGGCCGTGTCCCCGGCCGCGTCGAGCAGCGTCGCGACCTGGGCGGGCACGAGGGATGTGAACAGCTCCGGGAGGCCGGCGCTCGCCCCTGGCGCCGGTCGCAGCATCTCGAACGTCGCCTCGGCGAACGAATTCGGCGAGAAGCGGCCGTCGATCACCGCCGGCTCCGTGCCGGCGAGAATCGATCGCACCAGGACCTGGAGCCCCGCCACGTAGCCGGCGGGCAGTGCGAGCAGCCACCGCCCACTGCCGATGCGGCTCGCTGTCGCCTCGGCACTCGCCCGCAGCGCCTCCGCGCTCAGGGAGACGCGCTTCGGGATGCCGCTCGACCCGGAGGTCGCGATGACCGCCGCGATACCGTCCGGCACCTCATCCGGTGCACCCGCGAGCATTCCGAAGCCCAGGGCCGGCCCGTCGTCGAGAGCGCGCTGCAGCGCGCCGCGGAGCTGCCCCGGGTCTTCGGCATCCGTCGCGATCAGGGCGGTCATGGCAGGTCCGCGGGCTTCAGTAGTGCCAGGGGAACGACGACCAGTCGGGGTCGCGCTTCTCGAGGAACGAGTCGCGCCCCTCGACGGCCTCGTCGGTGCCGTAGGCCAGGCGGGTCGCCTCACCGGCGAACACCTGCTGTCCGACGAGTCCGTCGTCGACCGCGTTGAACGCGAACTTCAGCATCCGGATCGCCGTGGGCGACTTGGTCAGCACGGTCCGTGCCATCTTCAGCGCCTCGACCTCGAGCTCGGCATGCGGCACGACGCGGTTCACCGCGCCGGCCTCGTAGGCGCGCTGCGCGGAGTACTCCTCCGCCAGGAAGAACACCTCCCGCGCGAACTTCTGCCCGGTCTGGCGGGCCATGTAGGCGGAGCCGTATCCGGCGTCGAAGCTGCCGACGTCGGCATCCGTCTGCTTGAAACGCGCCTCTTCCGCCGAGGCGATCGTCAGGTCGCACACCACGTGCAGCGAGTGCCCGCCGCCGGCTGCCCATCCCGGGACGACGGCGATGACGACCTTCGGCATGAAGCGGATGAGACGCTGCACCTCGAGGATGTGGAGACGTCCCACGCGAGCGGAGGAACCCTCGGCCCCTGAGCCCGTCGCCCCTTGGGCCCCTGAGCCTGTCGAAGCGTCGGAGTACTTGTACCCGTCGCGTCCGCGGATGCGCTGGTCGCCGCCGGAGCAGAACGCCCACCCGCCGTCCTTCGGGCTCGGGCCGTTGCCGGTCAGCAGCACCGCGCCGATGCGAGGGTCCTGACGCGCGATGTCGAGAGCGCGGTACAGCTCGTCGACCGTGTGCGGGCGGAAGGCGTTGCGCACCTCCGGCCGGTCGAACGCGATACGGGCGACGCCCCCGTCGTGCGTCACGTGGGCGGTGATGTCCGTGTAGTCCTCGGCTCCGGGCGCGAGCACCCATTCGGCGGGGTCGAACAGATCGGAGACGAATGCGGTGGTCACGGGATCCAGCCTATTCCCGCCCTCCCGGAGAACGACGAAACGCCGCCCCGCAGAGGGCGGCGTTCCGTCTGCCCGGAGTTCAGCTCCGGCGCGCGCGCGAGGCCTTCAGCCAGCCGTCGATGATGTCCCACACGACGATCCCTGCCGTGACGACGCCGAGGACGACGCTGACCACACGCAGCACCCCGCCCTGCTCGGCGGCACCGGCGTTCGCATTCGCGAGGTCGTCGGCGTGGTTCGTCGCGAGGTAGTCGAGGAACTCCGGGTTGACCAGCTGACCCGAGGCGAGCAGGTACAGCGCGGGAACGGCGAAGGCGATGGCCAGTACGGTGTTCACCACGGCGAAGCCGGCGTTCCAGCGTCCGGCGCGGTAGACGGCGATCGCGAGCAGCAGCTCCGCCGCCATCAGGACGAGCAGCGCCGTCATCCACCACGGCCACAGCTCCGGGTTCAGGATGGGCAGCGCCTCGCCGTCCGTGCGGACGAAGCCGCGTAGCGCATCCCACAGGATCGCAGCGCCCGCCAGCACGAGGAAGATGATCGAGCCGATCATCTCGGAGAACCCGGCACGGGTCTCGTAGATCTCCGGCAGCTGGTCGACGCTCCACTCGGTCTCCGGCACCGGCACCGTCCGCTCCAGGATCGCGAAGACGAGCGTGGTCCAGAAGCCCACGTTGACGATCACCTGGATGATCACGACGACGACCGCGCCGATGGTCTCGCCGATCGTCGCGAATTCCAGGATCTTGGCGATCGTGACGCCGAATGCCGCGCAGGCGGGGACGATCCAGAGGAGCAGCTTCAGCAGCCGCCACCAGACGAGAAAGTAGCGCGGGCCGATCAGGTGCAGCGGGCGATCGGCGTAGCCGGCGGCGAGGACACCCGGGTCGCCGAGCTCCGTGAGCACGGCGTGCTCGGCGGCCTCGCGCGGCTCGCCCTGCTCGACGCGGGCCTCGACGGCGTCGGCGATCGACGCCTCGAGCTCGGCCCGCACATCGGCCTGCGCCGTCGCGGGCAGGCTGCGGATGGTGGCGGTGATGTACCGCTCGGTGAGGGTGGTCTTGGTAGGCATGTCAGTTCTCCTCTGAGGTGAGGGATGCGATCGCCGTCGTGAGAGATCGCCATTCGTCGGTGAGGGTGTCGGCCAGCCGGACGCCGGCCTCCGAGGTGCGGTAGAACTTGCGGGGCCTGGCCTCGTCGGTGTTCCACTCGCTCGTCAGGTACTCCTGCTTCTCCAGTCGGCGAAGCAGCGGGTACAGCGTGTTCGCGTCGGTGGCGAAGCCGCGGCGCTCGAGCTCCTCGAGCAGTCCGTAGCCGTACCCCGCCGTGCGCAGCAGCTGCAGGCAGGCGAGCACGATGGTGCCGCGCCTGAGCTCCTGCAGATGTGTGTCGAGCGTCTCGTTCATGAATCACACGTTACTGTGCGTCACACACCATTGTCAATCACACATTTATGTGAGGGCTCCCGTGGCAGTTCTGGCGGGTGTCTCCATCCACGACCCGCCACAGCTGCCACGGGAACGAGAAGGCATGGGGGCACAATGGGGTCATGCTCCCCCCGCTCGCAGACCTCCTCGCTTCCGCCCGCGTCGTCTCGCTCCCGATGCACACCCGGTTCCGCGGCGTCGACACGCGGGAGGCGCTCCTGTTCGAGGGGCCGGAGGGGTGGGCCGAGTTCTCCCCCTTCGTGGAGTACGACGACGTGGAGGCTGCGACCTGGCTCGCCGCCGCCATCGATTTCGGCTGGCAGCCCCAGCCCGCGCCGCTGCGCGGTCGAGTACGCGTGAACGCGACGATCCCCGCGATCCCGGTGGAACGCGTCGCCGAGGTCCTGGCGCGCTTCGCCGGATGCCGGACGGCCAAGGTGAAGGTCGCCGAGCCCGGCCAGACGCTCGCGGACGACGTCGCCCGGGTGCGCGCAGTGCGGGAGGCGATGGGCCCGGAGGGTCGCATCCGTGTGGACGCGAACGGGATGTGGAACGTCGACGAGGCCGAGCACGCGGTGCACGCCCTGAACGAATTCGACCTCGAGTACGTCGAGCAGCCGTGCGCGACCGTGCCGGAGCTCGCCGACCTGCGCAGGCGGGTGAAGTACATGGGCATCCCGGTCGCCGCCGACGAGAGCGTGCGCAAGTCGTCGGACCCGCTCGCCGTCGCCCGCGCCCGCGCCGCCGACATCCTGGTGGTCAAGGCGCAGCCGCTGGGTGGAGTGACGCACGCACTGCAGATCGTGACGGCCGCCGGTCTCCCCGTCGTCGTGTCGAGCGCACTCGACACCGCGATCGGCCTGTCACAGGGCGCCGCCCTCGCGGCTGCTCTCCCGAACCTGGACTACGACTGCGGACTCGGCACCTCGTCGCTCTTCCTCGATGATGTCGCCGACCTGCGCCCTGTCGATGGCGCGATCCCCGTCGGCCGGGTGACGCCGGATGCCGCAGCGCTCACGCGCCTGGCCGCCTCGGCCGAGCGCCGCGACTGGTGGCTGGCCCGACTCGAGCGCTGCCACGGAGTGATCGCCGAGGGCTGAGCCGGCTCAGCCCTCGATGAGCAGCTGCACCAGCCGGCCGAGCTCTTCGCTCCCGGAGTGGCGGAGCTTCTCGTCATCCTGGCCGGCCATCGCACCGCGGACGGTCATGCCCTCCCAGACGATCATGAGCATGCGGGCCGCGACGTCGGCCGGCAGTCGCAGCTTCAGCAGTCCCGCCGCGACGATGTCCTCGACGATCCGCGCGATGCTCGCGACCATCTCCCGCTCCTGCGCGAGGTAGGCGATGCCGAACTGCTCGTCGCGCAGGGCGCGGATGCGGATCTCGCTCATCAGCATCACCCCGAGGCGATCATCGCCCCCGAGCTCCATGACCTGCTGCACGAGATCGATCGGATCGCATCCCGGGGAGAGCGCGCCCTCTGCCGTCATCTCCTCGACCCGGGTGCGGACCGCGTTCACGCGCACCTCGGCCACACTGGCCGTGAGCATGAGGAACAGCTCGTCCTTCGACTCGAAGTTGGAGTAGAACGCGCCGCGAGTGAAACCGGCGCGCTCGCAGACGGCCTCGACAGAGGCGCCGTCGAGGCCGACCTCCGCGAAGACCTGTGCCGCCGCCTCGAGGAGTCGGGCACGCGTGTTCTCCCGACTGCGGGTTGCGGGTGTCGTCATCGAAACCTCCTGACCCTTCACTCTCGCATGATTCACACCCCGCACACAGACTCCAGCGGGCGGGTCACTTTACGATACATCTATGTATTGAGTACACCTGTGTATCCAATCGGCATCTCTCGGAGGAACGCGTGTCCACTCTCCTGTCCTCGCTCGGTCGCTGGTCCTACCGGCATCCGTGGCGTGTCCTCGTCTCCTGGCTCCTCGCGCTCGGCATCGCCGGGGCGGGCGCCCTGGTCCTCGGTGCAGGAACGGACAACTCGTTCTCGATCCCCGGCACCGAATCGCAGGCCGGTCTCGAGCAGCTGTCGCGCTCGTTCCCCCAGGTGAGCGGCACCAGCGCGCAGATCATCGTGGTCGCCGCCGACGGCGACAAGGTCACCGACGACGACTATCGCGACGAGATCGAGCAGTCCATCGGCGAGATGGAAGACCTCGACGGCGTGCTCGCGGCCAACTCGCCCTACGACGAGATGGTCAGCGGCATGATCAACGACGACGAGACCGCCGCGATCGTGCGGCTGCAGTTCGACGGCGAATCCACCGACGTCTCGGACGAGACGAAGGACTCCCTGCGGGCGGTGTCCGATGAGCTCGGCGAAGCGCTCCCCGACGGCGCGCAGACAGCGCTCGGCGGCGACCTCTTCGCCACATCGATCCCCGGCCTGACGCTCACCGAGGCGGTCGGGCTGCTGATCGCGCTGCTCGTGCTGATCGTGACGTTCCGCTCCTTCGTCGTCGCCGGGCTCCCCCTCCTCACGGCGGTCCTCGGCGTCGGCATCTCGATGGCCGGCATCTTCGCGGCCACCGCGTTCGCCACCGTCTCCTCCACCACCCCGCTTCTGGCACTCATGCTCGGCCTCGCGGTCGGCATCGACTACGCGCTGTTCATCATGGCCCGGCATCAGGACCAGGTGCGCGACGGCGTCGATCCCGAGGAATCCACGGCCAGAGCCGTCGGCACGGCCGGATCCGCTGTCGTTTTCGCCGGCGTCACGGTGCTCATCGCCCTGATCGGTCTCGGATTCGCGGGCATTCCGTTCCTCACGACCATGGGCATCGCGGCATCCGTCGCGGTGGCCATCGCGGTCGCGATCGCGGTCACGCTCACTCCGGCACTGCTCGGCTTCATGAAGGGCAACGTCGTCGGCCGCCCGCGTCGCGCACCCAAGCCCAAGAAGGGACAGAAGGTCGCCGCTCCGCGTCGCCGGTTCAGCGACCGCTGGGTCGGCGGCGTCACCAAGCATCCCGTCCTGGTCTCGCTCGCCGTGGTGATCGGGCTCGGCATCGTGGCAGTGCCCGCGCTCAGCCTGAACCTGGCCCTCCCCAACGCCGGCGTGCTGCCGAAGGACTCCGAGGCGCGCCAGAGCTACGATCTCGTCGGCGAGGAGTTCGGGCCCGGTTTCAACGGTCCCCTGATCCTCACCGGAACCATCGTCACCTCGACCGATCCGCTCACGCTCATGGAGGATCTCGGGGACGCCGTCGCCGACATCCCCGGCGTCAAGGAAGTCGCCCTCGCGACCCCCAATGAGACCGCCGACACCGGCATCGTGCAGATCATCCCGGAGACGGCACCCGACGATCCTGCGACGGCCGACCTCGTGCGCGAACTCCGGTCTCATCACGACGAGTGGCTCGACGAATTCGGGATCGACCTCAAGGTCACCGGCTTCACGGCCGTCGGCATCGACATCTCCGATCAGCTCGGCAACGCCCTCCTGCCGTTCGGCATCTTCGTGATCGGGCTCTCGCTGATCCTGCTCACGATCGTGTTCCGCTCGCTCTGGGTGCCGATCACCGCCGCCCTCGGCTACCTGCTCTCGATCGTCGCCGCATTCGGCGTCGTCGGCGCGGTCTTCGAATGGGGCTGGTTCGCCGATCTCCTCCATGTCGCCAAGGTCGGCCCCATCATCAGCTTCATGCCGATCATCCTGATGGGCGTGCTGTTCGGCCTGGCCATGGACTACCAGGTGTTCCTCGTCTCCCGCATGCGCGAGGACTTCGTGCACGATCCCGCCTCGAAAAGCCCCGATCGCGCGACCCGTCGTGCCGCCGCCCTCCGCGCCGTGCGCAGCGGATTCACCGGCTCGGCGAAGGTCGTCACGGCCGCGGGCCTCATCATGTTCGCGGTGTTCGTCGCATTCGTCCCCGAGGGCGACTCCTCACTCAAGCCCATCGCCCTCGGCCTCGCGGCCGGCATCGCGATCGACGCCTTCCTCGTGCGCATGACCCTGATCCCCGCGCTGATGGCCATCCTCGGCGAGCGCGCCTGGGAGATCCCGACCTGGCTGGAGAAGATCCTCCCCCGCGTCGATATCGAGGGCGAGGCCGTCGAACGGGAGCGCCACCTGTCCGAGTGGCCCGGCGACGGCTCCGTCGTGGCAGCGGACGACCTGGTGATCAGCGCGGACGCGCCGGTCATCGAAGGCCTGACGGTGCGCATCCTCGAGGGCGGCGCCGTGGTCGCGACCGGAAGCGACGCGCGCACCCGCCGCGCTCTGGCGCTCACGATCGCCGGCCGCATCGCCCCGAGCGACGGGCGTCTCCGGGTCGGCGGCCACCTGCTCCCCGGCCGCGCGGCCTGGGTGCGCTCGCACGTCGGGTGCGTGCTCGTCGACGATGCGGATGCCGCGCTCGACGATCTCGCCGAAGCCCTGCGGGGCACCTCCGCGGTCGTCGTGATCGACGGGCTCGACCGTCTGAGCGGCGGCCAGCGCGATCAGGCCGAGGCGATGCTGCGGGATGCCGCGGCCTCACGGCCCCTCGCCGTCTTCGCGACCGCTGCCGATGCCGCATCGGCCCGCACGACTCTCGCCGAGGCCGGCTGGCCCGACGCCGACACACTCGACACGCGCGCTCCGCGCCGAATCGCCGCAGAATCCACCGAGGTGACCGCATGACACTCCCCATCGAGCGCGCCCGCTCCCGCAAGCCGGTCACGTGGCTGACCATCCTCGGCATCCTGCTCCTGCCGGCGGCCGTCGGCGGCATCCTCGTCGCGGCGCTGCAGAACCCGACCGAGCGGCTCGACTCCATGACGGCGGCGATCGTGAACCTGGATGAGCCTGTCACGATCGACGACCAGCTCACGCCCCTCGGGCGTCAGCTGGCCTCGGGACTCGTGGAGGGCTCTGACGAGCTCGACTCGAACCTCACCTGGGTCATCTCGAACGAGGACGACGCGAAGGAAGGGCTGGCCGACGGCACCTACCAGGCCGTCATCACGATTCCCGAGGACTTCTCCGCGGCGGCGACCTCCGCGGGGCAGGCCGTCGCCGACGGCGGAGGGGATGCCGAGAAGGCCACCATCACGGTGACCACCCCCGACGACGGCCTCGTCGCCGACGACCTCATCACCGGTCAGATCGCGAACGTCGCCGCATCGACCATGGGAACCATGCTCACCGAGGCGACGACCGACAACATCCTCGTCGGCTTCACCACGATCGGCGATCAGATCGGCGAGGCAGCCGACGGCGCCGTCGAACTCGCCACCGGCGCCCGATCGGCCGCCGACGGCGCGGCCGCCATCCCCGACGGCGCCACGCAGCTCGCCTCCGGGGCGAGCCAGCTCGCGACGGGGGCGTCGTCGTTGGCCTCCGGGCTCGACACCATCGCGGGCAAGACGCGCGAAGCGGCCACCGGCGCCGGGCAGATCGGCGCCGGACTCACGAGCGGAGCTGCAGCTCTGGAGCAGAACGTCGGAGGGATGAACCAGCTCGTCGGAGCGATCCAGGCAGGTTCCGCCTCCGCGGGATCGGCGGCGACGCAGTCGGCCGATCTGGCCCAGCGTCTCGGCGAGATGGCGGCTGCCTGCGTCCCCGCCACGAACGGACAGGCGATGTGCGATGAGCTCTCCGCGGCAGCCGCGGATGCCGGCGTCGCCGCGGAGTCCGCCGGCACCGCATCCGGAGTGCTGAACAGCGACCTGGTCGCCCCCGGTGTCGCCGCGATTCCCGGAACCTTCAGCACTCTCGCGGCGAGCATGTCCCAGGCCGGCGCCGGCGCCACGCAGCTCGCGGGCGGACTGAACCAGCTCGCCGGTGAGGGCATCGACCAGTCCGCGGCCGGTGCGCGCTCGCTGTCGTCCGGTGCGACCCAGCTGTCGGGCGGCGCGACCGAGCTCGCCACCGGCACGTCCGAGCTCGCCACAGGACTGGACACTCTCGCGACGGGCACCGGCGATCTCGCCGGCGGTCTGCGCACCGCGGCCGAGTCCCTCCCCTCGTTCAGCGACGAGGAGTCGACGTCGCTCGCCTCGGTGATCGCCGACCCGGTGTCGACGAACTCGTCGATGAACACCATCTTCGGCCCGACCGCGATCCCGCTGCTCGCGGCCGTCGTGCTGTGGTTCGGCGGATTCGCGTCGTTCCTGGTGATGCGCGCGCACACCGCCCGCACCCTGACCTCGCGGCGTCCGTCGGCCGCCCTGACGCTACGCGCGTTCGCTCCGGCCGCACTGATCGGTGCGGGACAGGGCCTGCTCGTCTCGCTGGTCGTGCAGATCATCGCCGGCTACGAACCCGCCGCGTGGTGGGCGTTCGCGGGCACCGCGGTGCTCGCCGGGATCGTGTTCGCCGCCGTGAACCAGGCGCTCGTCGCGCTCTTCGGCGGCACGGGGCGCTGGATCGCCGCCCTGGTCGGCGTCCTCGCGGTCGCGACGGGACTCATCTCCACGGTTCCCGACTGGCTCGCCGGTCTCGGAGCCGCCCTGCCGACGGCTCCGGCCTTCGCGGGCCTGATCGCGGGCAACGGCTCGGCGATCGCGGCGCTGGTCGTGTGGGGCGTGCTGTCCCTCGTCGCGACGACGCTCGCGGTGACCCTGCGCCGCACGACCTCGGCGAAGGCGGTCCTCGCCACCGCGTAGCCCCGGCACCCCCACCGCAACAGGGCACCCCCACCGCACGACTTCGGAGATCGGCCTCGACTCGCCGAGAATCGCCCCTCGAACACGGCGAGTCGGGCCGCAGCTCCGAAGCCGTGCCCGGGATCGCACGTGTTCGGCGTACGCTCGCGTCATGCGCCGACCGTTCATGGACACGCCCGACCAGCTCGCCTCACTGGAGGGTCAGCAGTACCTCGTGCTGCGTCCGACGCTCGGCGTCGCCTCCCTCTTCCGAGAGGTGCAGGATGCCGCGCTCGCGCGTTTCGGCGGTGAGATCCGGCATCCGCACACCGAGCATGCGACGCTGCGCGCGTTCTTCGAGCCGGACCGTCGGGCGGAGCTCGGCGCGCTGATCCGCCGGTGGGCGGCGGACCAGCCCCCGATCGAGGTCACGGCCGAGGCGATCGACGCGTTCCCCGCACCGTGGCAGGTTCTGATCGTGCGTCTCGCACGCACACCCTCCCTCGTCGCGGCCTATGCGAGCCTCTCCGCGGCCCTGGCGGGCACCGACTTCCGACGGCTCGACGAGCTCAGCGTCGACGACTGGACGTTCCATCTCTCCGTCGTCTACGGCAGGTCACTCGAGCCTGCGGTGTGGGAGGAGTTCCGTCAGACGTCGGTGAGCGAGCTCGGACGCACACCCACCGAGACGATCGCCGAGGCGGAACTGGTCTGGTACCAGGACGGCGCCGAGCACGCGGAGCTCATCCCCCTCGGCGGCTGAAGCCCGGGAGACCCAGACCGTGCACGACGGACTCGGCGCGTCCCCGCCCGACACGCCGAGGCGACGGCATCCGCTCTCCGTTCTCCGAGAGCGAGCCGGACTCAGCTGAGGCCGGAGTACGCGTGCAGGCCCTTGAAGAAGACGTTCACGATCGTGAAGTTGAAGATCACGGCCGAGAAGCCGACGATGGCGAGCCATGCCGAGGGGTTGCCCCGCCAGCCACGGGTCGCCCGCGCGTGGATGTAGCCGGCGTAGATGACCCAGATCACGAAGGTCCAGGTCTCCTTCACATCGAAGCCCCAGAAGCGGCTCCACGCGTAGTACGCCCAGATGGATCCGGCGATGAGCGTGAAGGTCCAGAGGATGAACCCGATGATCGTGAAGCGGTACGCCATGCTCTCGAGCCGCTCGGCGGAGGGGAACGTGCGGAGGAAGCCGGGGCCCGTCTTCTGCGCGTCCTCGGAGATGAGGCGCTCGCGTCGCGACTGCATGAGCTGGATGACGGAGAGCGCGAAGGCGAGCGCGAAGAAGGCGGTCGCGAGCGACGCCACGAAGACGTGGATGATGAGCCACACGCTCTTCAGCGGGTCCATCAGCGGCGAGACCTCGACGTAGAAGTTCGTCGCCGCGAGCCCGAGGAGCACCACGACGAGACCCGTGATGAACGTGCCGAGGAAGCGCAGATCGATGCGGGTGAGCACCACGAGGAAGACAGCCACGATGAGCAGCGTGCCGATCATCGCGAACTCGTAGAGGTTCGCCCACGGCACGCGACCGGCCGCGATGCCGCGGGTCAGCGTCGCCCCGAGGTGGAAGAGGAACGCGAGCACGGTGAGCGAGGTGCCGATCCGCGCCATCACGAACCGCTGGGGCTTCGCGTCGGTGACGGATGCCGCACCGGAGGCCTTGACCGCGCCTCCCCCTGCGCCGACGAGGGCGGACTCGCGCACGGTCTGCGCATCCGCCGACACCTCGGAGCGGCGCGCGAGATCGAAGGCGTAGGCCACGAAGGCCGCCGCATAGATCGCGATCGCCGTCCACAGCAGGATCGGCGAGATCTCGTTGAGCTCGAGCATGGTGTCAGTCTACTTTCGGGGAATCGGATGCCGGGGCCTGCTGCGCCGTGGACGGATCGGCGTCGGCCTGGGGTTCGCGGGCGGTGGTGCCACCCGCTGCATCGAGCAGACGCGCGTGCCCGGCGACAAGGTCGTCGACGGCAGCGGCGAGGGTCGGGTCCTCACCGCGGGCGAGCGCGGCGTACTCGATGGTCACGGCGCCACCGTCGGCGGTCGCCTTGACCCAGACGCGGCGTCGGGGGACGAACAGCGCGATCATGAGGCCCGCGAGGGCGAGCAGCGCGAAGCCGAGCACCCAGGGGCCGGAGTCGTCGCGGTGGATCTGCAGCGACGCGAACCGCTTGACGGACTCCGAGGCGTCGGTCGCCCCCGCGGGGGACTCGTCGTCGAACGTCACGCTGCCGAGGCCGTTCGGCAGCTGGGCGGTCTCCCCCGGCGTGAGCTCGATCGACTCGACGTCGGTGGTGCGTCCGGTCAGCTTCGTCATGCCGGTGGTGTCGAGCACGTAGACCGAGCGGGGGACGCCGTCGTTGATGCCCAGGTCGCCGGTGTAGACGTCGAGGGTGAGCGTCGGGTTGGTGAGGTCGCCGTAGGCCGAGAAGAACGCGCCGCTCTCGAGGATGCCGGTGGTCGGGTAGAAGAAGCCGACCAGGCCGACCTGCTCGGCGAGTCCGTCGGGGATCTTGAGGACGCCGAGCGACGTCATGTTGTTGTCCTGCGGGAGGAATGGCGTGCTGTTGGTGAAGACGACGTCGCCGTCGGGGTCGCGCACCGTGACGGTCGGAGCGTACCCGTTGCCGAGCAGGAAGACGTCGTCGTCGGCGACCGCGAGGGGCTCGTTGACCTTGACCGCGCCGGTGCGCTCCTCGCCCTTCTCCTGCACGGTCATGTTCGCGGAGAAGTCCCCGGCCTGCCCGGATCCGGGCTCGCCGAACGGCTGGTACGACACATCGAACGAGTCGAGGCGCATCGAGTAGGGCGCCAGCGCGTCGTCGCCGACGAAGCGCCCGCGGTTCATCGAGTCGTAGTCGACCAGCGTGTTCGCGAAGGTCTCGCCCTCGACCAGCACGCGCTGGCCGGTGTACGAGAAGCCTCCGCCGATGCCGACCGTGACGAGCACGCCGACGAGCGCCAGGTGGAAGAGCAGGTTGCCCGTCTCGCGCCAGTAGCCGCGTTCGGCCGAGACCGAGAAGGTCCGTCCGCGGTCATAGCGCTCGACGCGGTATCCGAGTGCCTTGAGCTGCGTGGTCGCGACGTCGACGGAGGCGGATGCCGCGGCCTCGGCATCCGTCCCTGAGCTTGTCGAAGGGTCACGCACCACCGACCGGTAGTCCTCGAGACGCTGCAGACGGGCGGGTGTGCGCGGCGGACGCGCGCGCAGCGCCTTCGCGTGATGCTTGATGCGCGGGATGACGCAGCCGACCAGCGAGGCGAACAGCAGCAGGTAGATGGCCGAGAACCACGGCGACAGGTAGACATCGAACAGCTTCAGGGCGTCGAGCACCGGGAAGAGGTCGGGGTTGTCGCGCTGCCACTGCGTGACGCCGTTCGGGTCGGCCATCCGCTGCGGGAAGATCGAGCCGGGGATCGCGGCGATCGCGAGCACGAGCAGCAGGATGAGCGCGGTGCGCATCGAGGTGAGCTGTCGCCACCCCCACCGGAGCCAGCCGACGAGGCCGAGGCGCGGCTGCGAGATCGAGTCGTCGCCGTCGACATGGTCGGACGGACGCAGGGGGTCGCTGATGTCGCTGTTCACAGCATCCTTGTTCTTCGTGGCGTCGGTCTCAGAGCGGGAGGATGACACTGCCGATCACCGCCGTCAGCCGGGACATGATGTCGGTCCAGAGTCCGGTCACCATCAGGATGCCGAGGACGACGAGCAGCACGCCCCCGATGATGTTCACGACGCGGATGTGGCGGCGCAGGAAGCCGATCGCCTTGGTGGCCCAGCCGAATCCGAGAGCGACCAGCAGGAACGGGATGCCGAGGCCGAGCGAGTAGGCGAGTCCGAGGAAGCCCGCGCGCACGGGGTCACCGGCGTTGAACGACAGCGCGACGATCGCGGCCAGCGTCGGTCCCATGCAGGGCGCCCAGCCGATGCCGAGCGCGATGCCGAGGAGCGGGGCTCCGACGACGCCGTACTTCGAGTCGACGTGGAACCGGAACTCGCGCTGCGCGAATCCGAACAGCCCGAGGAACACCAGGCCCATCGCGATGATGACCACACCGAGGATGCGGGTGATCAGATCGCCCCACTGCAGCAGGAAGACGCCCGCCGTGCCGCCGAGCACCGTGTAGAGGATGAAGACGATGCTGAACCCGAGGATGAACAGCAGCACCCCGAGCACGAGCCGCCCCCGCGTGGCCGTGGCCGTCGCGTCGGTCGCACCGCTGGGTCCCTGAGCCTGTCGAAGGGCGCCATTCGACGAAACCGACCGAGGCGCGACCGCACCCCCGAGGAATCCGAGGTACCCGGGCACGAGCGGCAGCACGCATGGGGACAGGAACGACACGAGCCCGGCCAGCATGGCGACAGGGATCGCGAGCCAGAGGGCGCCGGATCCGATGATCGTCTCGGTGTTCACAGCGCTCCCGTGGCGGTCACGAGGACTCCGCGAGCGCGTCCCCCACGAGCGTGGAGAGGATCGAGGTGCCGTCGATCGGCCCGATGATGCGAGCGGCGACACGGCCCTGCTTGTCGAGGACCAGCGTCGTCGGGGTGGCGGCGATCGGGGTGACCTCGGCGAAGGCGAGCTTGGCCTCGGCCGTGTCGACGTCGATCAGGCTCGGGTACGTGATGCCGTACTCCTCGGCGAACGCGACCGCCGTGTCGGCCTGGTCGCGGGTGTTGATGCCGACGAACGAGACGCCGTCTCCCTCGTACTCCTGCCAGACGCTCTCCAGAGCGGCGGCCTCCACACGGCACGGTGCGCACCCGGCGTACCAGAAGTTGACGACCGTGACCTGCCCGGCGAGGTCGGCGCTGTCGAGCTTCTCCCCGGTCTCGGTGACTCCGCCGAAGTCCACCGGCTCACCGCGTTCGGCCTCGGGGATCTCGACGATCGCGCCGTCGGCCGCCACGTAGCCGGTGTTGTCACCGCTCAGGAACGACTCGCTCACCGGATCGGGGGCGCACGCGCTCAAGCCGACGGCGAAGAGCGCGGCGAGCGCGACTCCGAGCGCACGCCGCGGGAGGCGGGTGCGGGAGGGGCGGCCGCTGCGGATCGGCCCTTCGACAGGCTCAGGGACCCAGCTGGTCTGTGGCACGATTCCCAGTTTACGTGCGGGTTCCTATGCATGGGGTGGACGAGGCTGCCGGTCAGACCGCCCCGACGTCGACCGCGCCGTCGGTCGCTGCGGGCTCCGCGTAGGCGACTTCGCGCCAGACATCGCCGACCCTCTCGAACGAGGTGACGCTCGACAGCGCACAGCGCCGTGTGCGCGGATCGTGGCGGAGCGGAAGACCCGCCACCCTCAGGTGGGTGATCCAGATCGGCGCCTGGTGCGAGACCATGACCACGTCGCCGCCGTCGGCGGCATCCCACGCCTCGTCCATGATGCCCAGCATCCGCTCGGCGATCGACGCGTACGGCTCGCCCCAGCTCGGCAGCGCCGGCTGACGCAGGTGCCACCAGTTGAGCGGATTCATCAGGGATCGCCGCATCTGGGTTCCCTCGAACACGTTGGTCGGCTCGATCACGCGCACGTCGATCTCGGGCACCAGGTCGAAGCGCTCGGCGAACGGCTCGGCCGACTCCTGCGCCCGCTCCAGCGGCGAGGAGTACAGCGCGGCGATCGGGCGGTCGAGGGAGGCGACGTGGTCCGCCGCCGCCCTCGCCATGCGCCGGCCGGCTTCACTCAGGTGATAGTCCGGAAGTCGCCCGTAGAGCACACGATGAGGATTGTGCACCTCACCGTGTCTGACGAGATGCAGGCGCTCTCGCGACATCAGACCTTGTTGTACTGGGCCGAGCCGAAGCCGATGATCAGGTGGCCGATGAAGGGGAACAGCCAGAGCAGGAAGAAGGAGAAGACCCCGCCCTTGCCGAAGTTCTTGCCCTCCTTGATGGCGACGACGATCGCGAAGATGACGTTCACGATCGGGATGAGGTAGAGCAGCGCCGCCCAGCCCGACATGCCGGCGATCTTGACCAGGAACACCCAGTTGACGATCGGGATCAGCGCGAGGATTCCCGGGTATCCGGCCTTGGAGAAGACCTTCCACATCGTGATCGCGTAGATCAGGTAGTAGATCACCGAGATGACGACCGAGCTCGTGCTGAAGACCTGCTCGCTCAGCATGTTGGAATCCATGGGTTCTCCTTCGTTGTTCGCCCGCCGGCCCCTCGTACCGTCGTGGCTTCGGCGTGAGTCTAGCGACTGCCCTCGTCGCGTCGTGGCGTCGTGGCCGACCCCGCATCGTTCCGGGTTCCCGCGCCCGTAGACTGGGCGGGTTCGCCATTTCCCAGATCAGAAGGAATCCTCCGTGCTTCGCACCCACTCGGCAGGCTCTCTGCGAGCCGAGCACATCGGTCAGACCGTCACCCTCACGGGTTGGGTCGATCGCCGTCGTGATCACGGAGGAGTCGCCTTCATCGATCTTCGGGATGCGTCGGGCATCGCCCAGGTCGTCATCCGCGACGAGGAGATCGCCCACCCGCTGCGCAACGAGTTCGTGCTGAAGGTGACCGGCGAGGTCTCGCAGCGCCCCGAGGGCAACGCGAACCCCAACCTCCCGACCGGCGAGATCGAGCTCATCGCGAACGACGTCGAGGTGCTCAACGAGTCCGCTCCGCTGCCGTTCCAGGTGTCGACGGCTGTCGCCGACACCGAGACCGTCGGCGAGGAGGCACGCCTCAAGTACCGCTACCTCGACCTTCGTCGTCCGGCTCAGGCGTCGAACCTGCGCCTGCGCTCGAACGTCTACAAGGCGATCCGCGACGTGCTGCACGCCGAGGACTTCACCGAAGTGGAGACCCCGACCCTCACGCGTTCGACGCCGGAGGGCGCCCGCGACTTCCTCGTGCCCGCGCGCCTCAGCCCCGGCAGCTGGTACGCGCTGCCGCAGTCCCCGCAGCTGTTCAAGCAGCTGCTGATGGTCGGCGGCGTCGAGAAGTACTTCCAGATCGCGCGCTGCTACCGCGATGAGGACTTCCGTGCCGACCGCCAGCCGGAGTTCACGCAGCTCGACATCGAGATGAGCTTCGTCGACCAGGAAGACGTCATCGCGCTGATGGAGTCGCTCGTCGTCGCGATGTGGAAGACGATCGGCGTCGAGGTCGCGACCCCGCTGCCGCGCCTGACCTACGCCGACGCGATGGCGAAGTACGGCTCCGACAAGCCCGACCTGCGCTTCGGACTCGAGCTCGTCGAGGCGACCGAGTACTTCGCCGAGACGCCGTTCCGCGTCTTCCAGGCCGAGTACGTCGGCGCCGTGCGGATGCCCGGCGGCGCGAGCCAGCCGCGCAAGCAGCTCGACGCGTGGCAGGACTGGGCCAAGCAGCGCGGTGCCCGCGGTCTCGCCTATGTGCTCTTCAACGAGGACGGCTCGCTCGGCGGCCCTGCCGCGAAGAACCTGTCCGAGGCGGAGCAGGCGGGCCTCGCGGCCTTCGTCGGCGCCGAGCCGGGCGACTGCGTCTTCTTCGCCGCGGGTTCCACCAAGGAGAGCCGTGCGCTCCTCGGCGCCGCGCGCGTCGAGATCGGCCGCCGCCTCGGCTACCTGAACCCGGACGAGTTCGCGTTCACCTGGGTCGTCGACGCCCCGATGTTCGAACCTGCGGCGGATGCCGTGGCCTCGGGCGACGTCGCCGTCGGCGCCGGCGCCTGGACCGCCGTGCACCACGCGTTCACCGGCCCGAAGCCGGAGTTCGCCGACACGTTCGACACCGACCCCGGCTCGGCCCTCGCCTACGCGTACGACATCGTGTGCAACGGCTCCGAGCTCGGCGGCGGCTCGATCCGCATCCACCGCGAAGACGTGCAGAAGCGCGTGTTCGAGGTCATGGGGATCAGCGACGAGCAGGCCGACGAGCAGTTCGGGTTCCTCCTCGACGCGTTCAAGTTCGGCGCTCCGCCGCACGGCGGCATCGCGCTCGGCATGGACCGCGTGCTGCAGCACCTGTCGAAGACCGAGTCGATCCGCGAGGTCATCGCCTTCCCGAAGTCCGGCAACGGCTTCGACCCGCTGACCGCGGCTCCGGCTCCGATCACCCCGGCGCAGCGCGCCGAGGCCGGGGTCGACTTCGAGCCGGAGGACGACGAGGCCTGATCCGCGCGTCTCGTCTCATGGCGTTTCGTCTCGCTTCGCTCGCTCGACGACCGGGCTCCTCCGGTCGTCGAGCCTGCCGCCACTTGGGTCCCTGAGCCTGTCGAAGGGCCCGGGTCCCCGAGCCCTGGGTCCCTGAGCCTGTCGAAGGGCCCGGGTCCCCGAGCCCTGGGTCCCTGAGCCTGGGTCCCTGAGCCTGGGTCCCTGAGCCTGTCGAAGGGCCCCGTCGCTGGTGCTTCGACAGGCTCAGCAACCCAGAAGGCACGCTCAGCAACCCAGAAGGCAGGCTCAGCAACCCAGAGGGTGGTCTCAGCAACCCAGAGGGCGGTCTCAGCACTCGGGGTGATGGTCAGGCCGCGGCCAGCGCCGGCGCGATGTTCTCGTTCCAGACGTCGACGCCGAGCTTGCCGATGAGCCCGATCACCACGACGAGGAACACGACGCGGATGAACGTCGTGCCGCGCGAGATCGCCATCCGCGACCCGAGGTAGCTGCCGCCGACGTTCGCCACCGCGAGGATGCCGCCGAGCAGCCACAGCACCGATCCGTTCGGGATGAACAGCAGCAGGGCACCCGCGTTCGTCGCGAAGTTCACGATCTTGGCCTTGGCGCTCGCCTGCAGGAAGTCGTAGCCGAGCAGCGCCACCAGGGTGATGACGAGGAAGGTGCCGGTTCCCGGGCCGATCATCCCGTCGTAGAAGCCGATCGCGAGACCCGCGAGACCGGCCATGACGTGGTGCTTGTGCCCGTGGAACCGCAGCTTCGTCGCCGCCCCCATCTGCGGTCGGAACGCGGTGAAGAGCGCGACGGCCAGCAGCGCGACCACGATGATGGGCTTGAAGGCGGCGGGCGGCAGGATCGTCGCCACCGCCGCCCCGCCGAAGGACCCGGCGAGGGCGATCCCGGCCATGGGCAGAGCCGTGCGGATGTCGGGTTTCGCCCGTCGGTAGTACGTGACACTGCTGGTCGCCGTGCCGAAGACCGAGGCGAGCTTGTTCGTCGCGAGGGCCTGGATGGGCGCCATCCCGGGGATCAGCAGGAGGGCAGGAAGCTGGAGCAGACCTCCCCCGCCGACGACCGCGTCGATCCAACCGGCTGCGAAAGCCGCCACGATGACGAGGATCAGCATCCCCCAGGTGAGCTGCTCGAGCCCGAGGAGTGCGCCGATGTCCATCCCCTCAGGATGTCAGACTGGACGCATGCTCGATGCCCTCGCCCTGCCGCATCCGATCGACTCCCGCGCCGGCGCCGCCGTCCTGCGCCGGGCGACGATCGACGATGCGGATGCCGTCATCGCCCTGCTCGCCGACGACGCGATCAGCGCTGCCCGCGGTGACGTGGCATCCGACGACGATCGCCCCGCGTACACCGCCGGACTCGTCGAGATCCTCGCCGACGCCTCGAACGATCTGCTCGTCGTCGAACTCGACGGCGCCATCGTCGGAACTCTGCAGCTCACCTCGATCCCCGGCATGTCGCGACGGGGCGCCCGTCGGCTTCTCGTCGAGGCCGTACGGGTGCGCAGCGACCTGCGCTCGTCCGGCATCGGCTCCGCGTTGATGCGCTGGGTCTCCGACGACGCCGCACCGGCCCTCGGCGCCGCCATGGTGCAGCTCACCTCGGACGCCAGCCGCATCGACGCGCACCGCTTCTACGAGCACCTCGGGTACGTCGGCTCGCACAAGGGCTTCAAGTACGCGGTCCCGCAGGGCTGAACGCCACCGGCATCGGCTCCGCAGCGCAGGAGAAGCGCGCTTCCGAAGGATGAATCGTCCGGATTCGTCCTCCCGTAGCGCACTTCTACTCCGCAGGCGCTCGCGAGCGCGTTCTCGCCACGACCCGGTCACCTGACGTTCACCCTCGCCGGCACAATCGGCAACCTCGCCCTCATAGTGTCCTCTCGCAACCCCGAACCGGCCTTCGCCGGTCACCCGAGAGGAATCACATGGCTCGCAACATCCGCCGCGCGCGCATCGGCGCCGGCATCGCCCTGGCCACCACGGCCGTACTCGCGCTCACCGCGTGCTCCGGCGCCGCTGACGCCTCCGCCGGTGGCGGCGACTCCGCCGTCGATGCGGCATCCGCGACGTCGGTCGCCGACTTCGGCACGTTCGCCGACCTCGAGGCTGCAGCGAAGGCGGAAGGGCAGCTCAACGTCATCGCACTCCCCCGCGACTGGGCGAACTACGGCGAGATCCTCGATCTGTTCGCCGAGAAGTACCCGGAGATCACGATCAACGAGGCGTCGCCCGACGTCTCCAGCGCCGAGGAGATCCAGGCCGCCGAGACCAACCAGGGCCTCGACACCGCCCCCGACGTGTTCGACCTCGGTCTGACCGTCGCCCTGCAGAACACCGACGTCTTCGCGCCGTACAAGGTCGAGACCTGGGACGACATCCCCGACGCCCTCAAGGAGCCGACCGGCCTGTTCGTCGGCGACTACGGCGGGTACATGTCGATCGGCTACGACTCCTCGAAGTTCGATGCCCCCGAGTCGCTCGACGACCTGAAGAGCGCCGACTACAAGGGCGCGGTCGCGATCAACGGCGACCCGACTCAGGCCGGTGCGGCGTTCGCCGCGGTGGGCCTCGCGACGGTCCAGTCCGACGGCACGCTCGACGACTTCCAGCCCGGCATCGACTTCTTCTCCGAGCTGCAGAAGGCCGGCAACCTGCTCAAGGTCGACGTCACGACCGCGACCGTCACGAGCGGCGAGACCCCCGTCGTCTTCGACTGGGACTACCTGAACGCGTCGCACGTGGCCGACAACGAGAACTGGAAGGTCGTCGTGCTCGACGGCACCGGCTACGCGGGCTACTACAACCAGGCGATCAACAAGGATGCCCCGAACCCGGCCGCCGCGCGCCTGTGGCAGGAGTTCCTCTACAGCGACGAGGTCCAGAACCTGTGGCTCAAGGGCGGCGCACGTCCGGCCCGCATGGAGGCCATGACCGAGGCGGGCACGATCGACGCCGACCTGGCCGCGACCCTTCCCGAGGTTCCGTCCGAGACCGTCGTGCCGACCGAGGAGCAGTCCACGAACGCCGGTACCCTGCTCGGCGAGAAGTGGGCCGCGGCCGTCCAGTGACGACCCTCACCCGAACGGGGGCGGATGCCGCGACATCCGCCCCTGTCACCACCGCCGGGACCTCGCATGACGCGAGGGCCCGGCGGTCCGCGCCCTCGTGGGCCTGGCTGGGCCTCGTGCCCTTCGCCGCCTACGTCGTCCTCTTCCTGGCGGTCCCGACAGCCCTCGCGATCGGCTCCGGCTTCTTCACCGAGAGCGGCGCCTTCACATGGACCAACGTGTCGGCGCTCGGTGATCCGGTCGTGCTGACCACGTTCGCCAACTCCGCCGGCCTGTCGCTGCTCACCGCCGTCGTCGGGGCGCTCGTCGGCGCCCTCGTCTGCTACGCGCTGCTCGGCATGAACCCCGAGGGGGCCATCCGGTCGATGGTGGATGCCGCGGCGGGCGTGCTCGCGCAGTTCGGCGGCGTCATGCTGGCGTTCGCGTTCATCGCGACGATCGGCATCCAGGGCGTCCTCAAGCTCTTCCTCCAGGACTCCTTCGGCATCGACATCTACGCGAACGGCACCTGGCTGTACGAGCTTCCCGGCCTGATCCTGCCCTACATCTACTTCCAGATCCCGCTGATGGTGATCACGTTCATGCCCGCACTCGCCGCGCTCAAGCCGCAGTGGTCCGAGGCGAACCTCACGCTCGGCGGCACCCGCGCGAGCTTCTGGCTGCGCATCGGCATCCCTGTGCTCGCCCCCTCGTTCCTCGCCAGCCTGCTGCTGCTGTTCGCGAACGCGTTCTCGTCCTATGCGACCGCGGCCGCACTCGCCAGCCAGGGCTCGCAGATCGTGCCGCTGCAGATCCGCACCGCCCTCACGAGTGAGACCGTGCTCGGCCGGGAGAACCTCGCCGGGGCGCTCGCCCTCGGCATGATCGTCATCGTCGGAGTCGTGATGGCCCTGTACTCGCTCATCCAGCGTCGAGCCGCGCGGTGGCAGTCGTGAACCGCCTCGGCCCCTCGCTCGCGACCCGCTGGGTCATCGGCATCCTGGTCGGCGCCTTCTTCGCGATCCCGCTGGTGTCGACGCTGCTCTTCACCCTGCGCGATCCGTCCGGCGGGATGTCCCTCATCCACTGGACGGCGCTGTTCGACCCCGCCGCATCCGCCGCCATCAAGCCGATCTGGACCGGACTCGGCAACTCGCTCATCCTCGCCGTCGTCACGGTCGCGATCGTGCTCTTCCTGCTGGCACCGACGATGATCCTGGTGAACCTGCGCTTCCCCCAGCTCAAGCCGGCGTTCGAGTTCGCGGTGCTGCTGCCGATCTCGATCCCCGCGATCGTGCTCGTCGTCGGCCTCGCGCCGATCTACCTGCAGATCGGCCGCTCCCTCGGCACCGGGACCTGGACGCTCGCGTTCGCGTACGGCATCACGGTGCTGCCGTTCGCGTTCCGCTCCATCCAGGCCTCGATCGACGCCGCAGATCTCAAGACCCTCGCCGAGGCCGCCCGCTCCCTCGGGGCGAGCTGGCCGACCGTCGTGCTGAAGGTGCTCGCTCCGAACATCCGTCAGGGCCTGCTCGCCGCATCCCTGATCTCGATCGCCGTCGTGCTCGGCGAGTTCACGATCGCCTCTCTCCTGAACCGCCAGGTCTTCCAGACCGCGATGGTGGTCGTCCAGAAGCAGGACCCCTACGCACCCGCGATCTTCACCCTGCTGGCCCTGGTCTTCGTCTTCGTCCTGCTCCTCGTCCTCGGCCGCGTCGCCCGCGGCACCGGAAAGGCCCGCTCATGACCCTCGACCACGCGCTCCCCCGAACGAAGGACAACGTGCTGCTCGCCGAAGCCGGGGAGGGCACCCGCGTCGAGCTGCAGGGCATCGTGAAGAGCTACGCCGGCACGAGGGTGCTGCACGGCGTCGACCTCGACATCGCGCCCGGTGAGTTCGTCTCCCTGCTCGGTCCCTCCGGCTGCGGCAAGACGACGCTCCTGCGCGTGCTCGCCGGGCTCGAGGGCGCCGACGAGGGAGCCGTGCTGCTCGGCGGCGGCGACGTCTCGCGCGTGCCGACGAACAAGCGCGACATCGGCATGGTCTTCCAGTCGTACTCCCTGTTCCCGCACCTGCGCGTCGTCGACAACACCGCCTTCGGCCTGCGGCGGCGGGGAGCAGGGAAGACGGATGCCGCGAAGCGCTCGCTCGACGCCCTCGCCCTCGTGGGTCTCGCCGACTTCGCCGACCGCTTCCCGCACCAGCTCTCCGGCGGTCAGCAGCAGCGCGTGGCCCTCGCCCGCGCGCTCGTCACCGAGCCCAAGGTGCTGCTGCTCGATGAGCCGCTGTCCGCCCTCGACGCGAAGGTGCGCGTGCAGCTGCGCGACGAGATCCGCCGCATCCAGCTGCGCCTCGGCATCACGACCGTCTTCGTGACGCACGACCAGGAGGAGGCCCTGGCCGTCTCCGACCGGATCGCGGTGATGAACTCCGGTCGCATCGAGCAGATCGGCTCCCCCGAGCAGCTGTACACGACGCCGTCGACGGCGGGCGTGGCCGCGTTCGTCGGGCTCTCCAGCGTCGTCTCGGGGGTCGCCGACGGAGATCATGTCATGGTGTGGGGGCAGGCGCTGCCGCTGCAGACGCCGGCCGACGGTCCGGTCGACGTGTACCTCCGTCCGGAGAACGTGCACTTCGCCTCCGAGGCGGATGCCGCGACCGACGCGCTCGTCGAGGAGAGCACCTTCCTCGGGAGCATGCGACGCACGCTGGTGCGGACCGAGTCGGGCGAGCTCGTGCGGGTGCAGCATGCACCCGGCATCCATCCCTCCTTCGGCGACCGCGTGCGCATCGCGGTCGCGCCCGAGCCCGTCGCGGTGCATCCGCGCGGCTGACCGGCTCTTCCCTCCGATATACGGGTGGGGATAGCGTGAACGCGAAGGGTCGATCCCCCGACCCGACAGAGAAAGGACGCCTCCATGGCAGGCAAGTTCGAGCTGTACACCGACAAGTCCGGCGAATACCGGTTCCGTCTGAAGGCCGGCAACGGCGAGGTCGTCGCCGTCAGCGAGGGCTACTCCTCGAAGTCGAGCGCTCTCGCCGGAATCGAGTCGGTGCGCCGCAATGCCGCGGACGCCGAGGTCGTCGAGGCCTGACCGCGCTTCTCGGTCGTTGCGCGAGGAGCGCAGCGACGAGACGAAACGCCTCACGTTCCGCGGAACGTGAGGCGTTTCGTGTCGCTGCTCCCGCGCGACGAGCGAACTGGAGCCGGGTGCTAGAGCACGCGGGACAGGAAGTCCTTCGTGCGCTGGTTCTGCGGGTTTCCGAGGACTTCGCGCGGGTCGCCCTCTTCGACGATGTGACCGCCGTCCATGAAGATGAGCCGCGAGCCGACTTCGCGGGCGAAGCCCATCTCGTGCGTGACGACCAGCATCGTCATGCCCTCGTCCGCGAGGGAGCGCATGACCTGCAGCACCTCGCCGACGAGCTCGGGGTCGAGCGCCGAGGTGGGCTCGTCGAACAGCATCATGTCGGGGTTCATGCACAGCGCCCTGGCGATCGCCACGCGCTGCTGCTGACCTCCCGAGAGGTGCCCGGGATAGGCATCGGCCTTCTCCGCCAGCCCGACGCGGGCGAGCATCGCCAGCGCGACCTGCTGCGCCTCGGTCTTGGAGCGCTTCTTCACGCGCTGCTGCGCGATCATGAGGTTGCCCATGACATCGAGGTGCGGGAACAGGTTGAAGCTCTGGAATACCATGCCGATGCGCGTGCGCACGCGGTCGATGTCGACGTCGGGGTCGGTGATGTCGATCCCCTCGATGAGCACCTTGCCGCCCGTCGGCTCCTCGAGCAGGTTCACGGAGCGCAGCAGCGTCGACTTGCCCGACCCCGAGGGGCCGATCACGCAGACCACCTCGCCGGCGGTGACCGTGAGGTCGATGCCCTTGAGCACCTCGTTGTCGCCGAAGCTCTTCACGAGCCCCTGCAGGTCGATCGCCGGGGCGTGCACATCAATCAGGTCGGTGATCATCGCTGCTTCGCCATCCGTCGTTCCAGCCACGCACTGAAGCGTGTGAGGGGGATCGTCACGATCAGGTACAGGATCGCCGCCATGATCAGCGGCGTCGCGTTCGTGTTCTGCGTCGCCGCGTCACGGGCGAAGTTGGTGAGCTCCTTCGACCAGATGAAGGTACCCGCCACGAAGAGCAGCGAGGTGTCCTTCAGCAGCAGCACGAACTCGTTCGTCAGCGGCGGGATGATGATCCGGAACCCCTGCGGCACGATGATCCAGAAGGTGGTCTTCATGGGCGACATGCCGAGCGAGCGAGCCGCCTCGGTCTGGCCCTTCGGAACCGCCTGGATGCCGGCGCGGATGGTCTCCGCCATGTAGGCCGACGCCACGAGGATCAGACCGATCAGCCCCAGGACGACAGGACCGCCGAGATCACGGCCCGAGATCCCGAGAGCGATCGGCAGGATGAAGGCCACCGCGAAGATCGTGAGGATCGCGGGGAGCCCGCGGAACAGCTCGATCCAGGCGGTGGCGATCCACCGGAAGGGCCCGATGCTCGAGAGCTTCAGGAGCGCCAGGACCACGCCGAGCACGAGCCCTGCGACGAACGCCACCGCGGTGAACCACAGGGTGTTGACGAGCGCGGTCGTGATGATCCCGGGGAACATCTTGACCGCGACCTCGGGGTTGAAGAACAGCGGACCGATCTTCGCCCAGTCGGTGCTGACCGCCGCCCAGACGACGACGGCGATCAGCACCACATAGACGATGTACCGATAGAGCTTGCTCTTGGTGGTGCGCCTCAACGCCATTGTCAAGGTCTCCTTGCTCTACGCTGCTCGCCGATTACTTCGCGGTGAAGTAGTTGTCGTAGATCGTCTGGTAGTCGCCGCTGTCCTGCAGCTCCTTCAGCGCACCGTTGATCGCCTCGCGCAGCGCGTCCTTCTCGCCCTTGGCGAACGCGAAGCCGTAGGACTCGCCGGTCTCGTACTCCTCGACGATCTTGTAGGCGCTGTCGGCCTTCTCGTGCTCGAGGTTCACGGGCTGGTCCTGCAGGATCGCGTCGATCTGGCCGGCCTGCATCGCGGGCCACAGTTCGCCGTCGGACGGGTACTGCACGAGCTGGGCGCCGGTCGCGTTCTCGGTCGCGTAGGCCTCACCCGTCGTTCCCTGCTGCACGCCGACGTTCTTGCCGGAGAGGTCGTCGATCGACTTGATGCCCGAGTCGGTGCGCACGAGCAGCGACTGCAGCGACTCGTAGTACGGGTCGGAGAAGTCGATGTTCGCCTTGCGCTCGTCGGTGATCGTCATGGCCGAGGCGCCGATGTCGCAGGTGCCTGCCGCGAGGGTCGTCCCGGACTGGAGTGCGTCGAATCCGACGTCCTGCACCGAGAGCTTGAGGTCGAGCTTCTTCGCGATCGCGTCGAGCAGATCGATGTCGAACCCGGTGTAGCCGGTGCCGTTGTCGCCGCCCTCGAACTCGAAGGGCGCGTAGGGGATGTCGGAGCAGACCGTCAGCGTTCCCGCCTCGACCAGACCGTACTCGTCACCCGCGGCGGGCTCGCCGCCTCCGGAGTCTCCCGCGCCCGTGGCGCAGCCTGCGAGGGCGAGAGTGGCGGTCGCCACGAGGGCGAGGCCGGCGAGGATGTTGCGACGGGACATGTCGACTCCTGTGAGACGAGGGCGATGACGCCCACGGACTGGTAGGTGATCATCTAAACATGCGGCTCGTCGCCCCGACCAACGGGAGAGGACCTCCGCGGATCACATTTGTGTTGCAAGTGTGTCCGATTGTGACGGCCGTGTTTCCGAATCAGACCTCGAAGTCGACGGCGACGCGCGACGCGACGACCGAGCGCACGTAGGCGACGACCTCCTCGTGCGCGGGGTGCACCTGATACTCCTCGAGCGCGGCGATCGAGGCGAAGTCGGCGACGAGGGTCACGTCCCAGTTCGCGTCGGGGTAGGCCATGTTGGCCCCGGCGGAGATCGACAGCAGCTGCGGCACCACGCCGTCGAGCGCATTGAGACGACGGGCGACCTCGGCGGCCTGCGCGCCGCGCTCGGCGGCATCCTCGGCGGCGAGCTTCCACGTCACGACATGGCGAACGGTCACTTCGACTCCTTCTGGTCGCTCAGCGCGACGGCTCGGACGGACTCCTCGAGGGCGAGGCGCAGCCGGTCGGGCGAGAGCCGCCAGTGCGCATGGAGCTGTCCGTCGATGAGGACGACCGGGATCTTCTCCCACCACAGCTCGTAGAGCGCCGGGTCGTCCTTGATGGAGACCTCGGTGATCTCGATCTGCTCCGCAGCGGCGTCCGGCAGCTCGGCGACGACCGCGTCGATCACCTCGGACGCGACGTCGCAGAGATGGCAGTCGGGCTTGCCGATCAGCGTCAGCGTGGTCACGCCGACGGCACCTCGACCTCGCGGCCCTGGGCGATCCATTCGCCGGTGCCGCCTTCGACGTTCGTCACGTCGTAGCCGCGCGCCTCGAGCGCCTCGACGACACGGGCAGAGCGACCGCCCATCTGGCAGATCACGTCGAAGGCCTCATCGGGCAGCTCGTCGAGGCGGTTGCCGATCTCGGACATCGGGATGTTGACAGCACCGGGAACATGGCCCGAGGCGAACTCCGCGGTCTCGCGCACGTCGATGAGCGGCGTGGTGGAGCGCTCGGCAAGCTCGGTGACGGTGATCGACTTCATGACGTCCTCTCGACGGTGCAGACATGCGGGCAGAGACACAAAGCGCCCGTCCGAAGACAGGCGCTCGTGTCTGGCCGCTTACTTCTTGTTGCGGCGCTGGTGGCGAGTCTTACGAAGCAGCTTGCGGTGCTTCTTCTTCGCCATGCGCTTGCGGCGCTTCTTGATGACAGAACCCACGGAAACCTCACTAAGTCAGCGGCTGGGCGTCGCGCAAAATCGGACGCCCGGGTAACGGGCACGAAAAAATGCCTCGGATCAGTCTAGCAAACCCGAGCGGCCCCTCTGTGCGGTCTCACTCCGCGACGTCGTCCGTCACCAGGAACCGCCACACGAGGGCGTGCCCGAGAGCCACCAGGCCGATGAGGAGCAGCGCCTCGACCTGGATTCCGGTGAGGCCGAGAGACGTCACGAGCTGTGGAGCGACGCCGATGACGGCGATCGCGATGTACACGAGCACGGTCCCGAGCTGGGTCCAGCGGATCGCCGCGGGGGTGCCGTCACGACCGGCCTGCGCGACCAGGCGCACCATGGATGCGCCGCCGACGACGGCGACGACGACGAACGACGTGCGCCACAGCAGGGGGTTCTCCGTGCCCCCGACCTGGGCGAACAGGCCCATCAGGGCCGGCAGCAGGAAGGAGAGGTAGATGCCGCCGATCGTGCGACGCATCGCCGGATCCGCGGTCCAGTCACGGCGAGCTCGGACGACGTTCCACCAGAGCCCGGTGAGCGTGAAGCACGTGGTGGAGAAGAGGGCGTAGAACGTGCTGACATCCACGACATCCTCCCGTCAGGTATCAGCCGACGTCGGCGATGGGTCGCTGCAGGGCGTCGCTGACCGCTGATTCGGGCACGCGGTAGCTGCGGCCGAAGCGGATGGCAGGCAGCTCGCCGGCGTGAACGAGCCGATACACGGTCATCTTCGACACGCGCATGAGCTCGGCGACCTCGGCCACCGTGAGGAACCGGACGTCAGGCACTTCGGGCATCCCACGTACCCCTTTCTCGATGTGCACACTCTATGGGGTGGGTGGGACACCTGTAAACCCATGTGGCTCGTGTGATCAGTGAGGTGCCGCGACCGTCGCGAACGCGCGGACCGGGAATGTGCCGAAGCCGCGCACCGCCGGGGGCGCGGCCGTGAACCGGGCGCCGCGCGGCGGCAGCCGGTCGAGCCCGGTCAGGTGCTCGACCACATGGATCCCGGCGGCGAGCAGGATGCTGTGCGCCGGCCGCTCCCCTCCGCTCTCGGTGTCGTCGATGTTGAGCGCATCGATGCCGACGAGCCGCACGCCGGCCTCGACGAGGAAGCGCACGGCGTCCTCGGCGAGGAACGGCGAGCCGGTACCGTACGCCGGGGTCCCGAAATGCCGGTCCCATCCGGTGTCGAGGAGGACGGCGGCGCCGCGGAGGTCGCGATCCCCGAGCGTGATCGCCGCGATTCCGCGCCGCTCGGCCGTCCAGGCGTCCCGCAGGTGGAACACCTCGGCGGGAAGATCGACGAGGGTCTCGAGGTCGAGCGAAGCCAGATCGCCGCCGTCCGCGTAGCGGTGGAACGGCGAGTCGATGTAGGTGCCGGTGTTCCCGATCATCGTGATGATGTCCATCGCGAACTCGGTCCCCGGCGCGTACTTCGATCGCGAGTCCTCGCGCGTGAGGTGCGAGGTGATGGTGGGCGCGGGAAGCCCGGGGTAGGTCACCAGTCCCGCTTCGATCGGGTGGCTGAGATCGATGACGCGCATCGCCGCAGAGGCCTCGACGGGGGCCGACGTCTCGACGCCCCGACTGCCGCGATGCGCCTCGGCGACGATCCGGAGGTCGCGGATCACGACCTCGCTGACGAGCGCGAGACCCAGGTGCGCGACGAGAAGCGCGCCCACCTGATCCGACGTCATCTCCTCGCGCGGCACATCGAGACGGAATCCCTCGCCCTGCATGCCGCCGCCGTTGGCGAAGGCGATCGTGAAGTCGAAGTGCGCTCTGAAGTCGGTCGTCATCCCCCTATCATCCCGGTGGCACGGCCTCCGGGATGCACGTCAGGCGGACTTCGCCGCCTTCGCCAGCCGCTCTCCGGCCTCGCGCAGCGTCTGCCGCTCGACCTTGCGCGCCGCGCGAAGCATCTTCTCGGCCTCGCGGACGGCCTTCTGCGCCTCGCGCAGCCGGCGGTCGCCGGCGAGTTCGGCGGGATCCAGAGCGACCCACTCGTCCGAGGGATCGCGCGGCTCGTCGCGATCGAGCGTCGCGATGTAGGCGGCGACGCCGTCGAGCATCCGCTCCATCCCGAACCGGAACGGGTCGGCCGGAGAGAGGAACACGTCCTCCTCGATCGCGCGACGGAGGGCGGGGAATTCGTCGGCGGTGATCACCCGGTCGTAGAGGGTGGCCTCGCGCACGGCGACCTCTTCCGGCGTCAGCCCGGAGCCGCGGGACTGGGCGGTGTACCCGGCCTGCACGATCCCGCACCACCGCGCGTCACCCGTCACCGCCAGCGCGACGGCCACCCGCTCATCGGCGGTCAGAGGTGTGCTCTCGAGTGCCGCGAGCGACGCGTCCAACCACGCCGAGCTGTTGGGCGTGATCGGCGAGCCGTTGATCGGCAGGGACAGCATCCAGGGATGCCGGAGATACAGGAGCACCTGCTCCTCGTAGAGGGCGAGCATCCGCTCCCGCCAGCCATCCACCTCGAGGTGGCTCTCCGGCGGGAGCCCGGTCGCCTGCTCCTGCATCAGCAGCAGCAGGTCGTCCTTCGCGCTCACATAGCGATAGAGCGACATCGGTGTGAATCCGAGCTTGGCGGCGACGGCGGCCATCGACACGGCGCCGATGCCCTCGGCATCCGCCAGCTCGACGGCCGCGTCGACGATCTTCTCGACGCTCATCTCGCGCTTCGGTCCGCGCTGCGGATCGGCGGCCACGCCCCAGGCGAGCGCGATCCCCCGCGGCAGCTCCGGCGGCTCGGTCTCAGTCATGCGCTTCATCCTACTTCTGTTTATTTAATAAACAGTGTGTTACGGTCATACACAGTTGTTTGTCACGTACACAGTTTTCCCCATACACAGAGAGGATCGACCATGGAGACAGCCATCGCGGTGCAGGGCCTCAGCAAGGCCTTCCAGGGCAGGGTCGTCGTCGACGACCTGGACTTCACCGTCGCGCGCGGAGAGGTGTTCGCGCTGCTGGGGCCGAACGGCGCCGGAAAGACCACGACGATCAACATCCTCACCACGCTCACCACCGCGGATGCCGGCTCGGCCGAGGTGGCCGGATGGGACGTGCGCACGCAGAGCACCGAGGTGCAGCGCCGGATCAGTCTCACCGGGCAGTCCGCCGCGGTCGACGACGCGCTGACCGCCACCGAGAACGTGGTCATGTTCGCCCGACTGTCGGGCCTCGGCCGCGCTGCGGCGAAGCGCCGCGCCGCCGACCTCATCGCGCAGTTCGACCTGACGGATGCCGCGGGCCGGATCGTGCGGACCTTCTCCGGTGGCATGCGTCGCCGTCTCGACCTCGCGCTGAGCTTCGTCGTGACACCCGAGGTGCTGTTCCTCGACGAGCCGACGACGGGCCTCGACACCCGGAGCCGTCGCGACCTCTGGGACATCATCCGCATGCTCGCGAGCGCCGGCACGACCGTCTTCCTCACGACGCAGTATCTGGAGGAGGCCGATCAGCTCGCCGACCGGATCGCCGTGCTCCACGACGGGAGGATCGCCGCCCTCGGCACCCCCGCGGAGCTGAAGGCCCGCATCGGGGGCGACACCGTCGAGCTGCACGACGATCGCGGCGAGCTCCGCCGGGAGATCCCCACCGACGGATCCGTCGCCGACCTCCGCCGCGCACTCGACCTGCTCGACGAGGAGGGCGCGGACGGCATCGTGACCCTCCGTCGTCCGACACTCGACGACGTGTTCCTCGCCGTCACCTCATCCCCTGCCGCCCGCTCGTCGAAGGAGCTCGCATGAACATCGCCATCGCCGCGCCCCGCGCCACGGCATCCGTCCCCTCGTCCCCCGTCCCGCGCCCGCGCGTGCGCGGCCTCACGGCCGAGTCCGTGTTCGTCGGCCGGAGCCTTCGCCATTCGCTGCGCGACGGCGAATCGCTGCTGATGGCGATCATGCTCCCCGTGATGCTCATGCTCATGTTCACGTGGGTGTTCGGCGGGGCGATCGATCCCTCCGGCGCCTACGTCGACTACGTCGTCCCGGGGATCATCCTCACCTGCGCGGGCTTCGGAGCCTCGTCGACGGCCGTGTATGTCGCGAACGACATGCGCACGGGGATCATCGACCGCTTCCGCACGATGCCGCTGCGCGCCGGAGCCGTGCTCACAGGGCATGTCGTCGCCAGCGTGCTGCGCAACCTCATCGCGACGGCGATCGTGATCGGCGTCGGCATCCTCGTCGGCTTCCGACCGACCGCGACTCCGCTGGAGTGGATCGCCCTGACGGGACTGATCGCGCTCTACATCCTCGCGATCACCTACCTGTTCGCCGCGATCGGTCTCGCCGCCGGCAGCCCCGAGGGCGCGAACGGCTACGGCTTCGTGCTGCTGTTCCTGCCGTACCTGTCCAGCGCATTCGTCCCGGTGGCCAGCATGCCCGCCTGGTTGCAGCCGGTCGCCGCCCACCAGCCGATCACTCCCATCGTCGAGACCATCCGCGGACTGCTGACGGATGACCCGCTGCAGAGCGAGCCCTGGTGGGCGATCGGGTGGTGCCTGGTCATCCTCCTGATCGCGGTGACCTGGGGCGCCTGGCTCTTCCGCCGCAAGGCCGCCCGTCGTTGACACCGAGGACCACAGGTCCGGGACGGAGTCTCAGCTGAGACATAGCCGTTCCGGGCCTTCCACCCAGCCAGGCCTGCGATGGTTCTGGCAGGACTTGTGCCGGCACCGCCGAGTCCACGCGGGCTGGGGCCCGCGGATCGCCCCTGATGACATGCCCCCCTGTCATCGGGGGCGTGTCATGTCCAGGGCGGAACCCGACGGCGGGAGCGGATGCCGTCAGGCGCCGAGCCGCTTGAGCGCCGATGTCACGACGTGCTTCGCGGAGGCGGCCGCGCGTCCGACGACCTCGGCCGCGTGAGCTGCGCTGTCGGGCAGCGGGACCGGGTAGGCGATGTCGGGAGCCTCATCGCCGTACGCGTCGACGAGGAACGGCACCAGCCAGTCGTCGACGACCTCGAGGGGCTCGACGGACAGGCTGTAGAAGCGACGCTGCCCGTCTTCGCGCACCGAGACGAGCTCGGCGTCGCGCAGGACCTTGAGGTGCTTCGACACCGTGGGCTGGCTGATGCCCAGATCGGCGACGATGTGGCTCACGCTCGTGCCCGACTCGCCTTCGGCCGTGCGTCGCAGCAGGAGCTGGAGGATGTCGCGCCTCGTACCGTCTGCGATCACGTCGAAGATGTCCGTCATGAGATCAGGGTAGTCGTCCCCGGCACGGAGTACCATGACGAAGGCTCGGCGAAAGGCGCCGTGTGACCGCACCGCGGGCAGGCGCAGGACGAAGGGGGACGCGATGTCGGGCATCGCTTCGGCGTCGTCCCCACGGGAGCGCCTCGAGAGCGTCGCCGGCTGGGTCAAGCACATCGTCACCTCGTCGCCCTCACGATTCGCGATCGTCATCTTCGCTCTGCTGATCCTGGTCTTCACCGTCCTGCTGTCGCTGCCGATCGCCTCCGCGAGCGGCACGGTGACTCCGCTGAGCGACGCGCTCTTCACCGCCGTCTCCACCATCTGCGTCACGGGCCTCGCGACCGTCGACATGGCGAACCACTGGTCGCCGTTCGGTCACGTGCTGGTCTTCGTCGGCGTCAACATCGGAGCCCTGGGCGTGCTCACGCTCGCCTCGCTGATGGGAATGCTCATCTCCCGGCGGCTCGGCCTGCGCGCCAAGCTCATGGCCGCCGGAGACACGAACCCCCTGCGCGCGCACGGCGGGGTCGTCAACGAGAGCCAGACCGTGCGTCTCGGCGAGGTGGGCCAGCTGCTCACCACGGTCGCCGTCTCCGCGTTGATCATCGAGGCCTCCCTCGCGGTGCTCCTCTACCCCGCGCTCGTGATGGCGGAGGTCGACCCCATCGCCGCGCTGTGGGAGGCGCCCTACTTCGCCGCGATGGCCTTCACGAACACCGGCTTCGCGCCCAACGACGGCGGCGTCGCGGTGTTCGCCGACGACTACCTCGTGCTCTTCCTGCTGATGGTGGGCGTCTTCCTCGGAAGTATCGGGTTCCCGGTCATCTACACGCTCGCCAAGCACGTCTGGCACGTCAAGAAGTGGTCTCTGCACACGAAGCTCACCCTCGTGACCACCGTGCTGCTGTTCGTGCTCGGCGCCGCGGTCTTCCTGATCCTCGAGTACGCCAACCCGAAGACCTTCGGGTCGATGGATGCCGCAGACACCACGTTCCAGGCCTTCTTCCTGTCTGCGATGACCCGGTCCGGCGGGTTCAACGTCATCGAGATGGACGATCTGAACGGCTCGTCGCTGCTGGCGGCCAGCATGCTGATGTTCGTCGGCGGCGGCTCGGCGTCGACCGCCGGCGGCATCAAGGTCACGACGCTGGCGGTGCTGGCGATCGCCGTCTGGTCGGAGGCGAAGGGACGCCAGTCGGTCGAGGTCTTCGGCCGTCGCATCCCCAGCGACGTGCAGCGCGTCGCGCTCAGCGTCGTCGCGTGGGGCGCCACGATCGTGGCCCTGTCGACCATCATCATCGCCCAGATCACGAAGGCCGACATCAGTCATGTGCTCTTCGACGTGATCTCGGCGTTCGGCACCGTCGGGCTGTCGACCGGTCTCACGGCGGAGCTCCCCGATTCAGCGTCCTATGTGATGGCCGCGACCATCTTCATGGGGCGCGTTGGTACAGTGACTCTCGCCGCGGCAGTCGCCGCGACATCGCGATCGCAGTATTACTCGCTGCCCGTGGAAAGGCCGATCGTTGGTTGAAGTCCTCCGGGGCGACGCTCCCGTCCTCGTCATCGGTCTCGGTCGATTCGGCGCCGCGTGCGCCGGTGAGCTCGACCGGCTCGACCGCGAGGTCCTCGCGATCGACGACAACCTCGAGCTCGTGCAGAAGTGGTCGGACCGCGTCACGCACACGGTGCAGGCCGACGCGAAGAACATCGATGCACTGCGGCAGATCGGCGCCGGAGACTTCCAGGTCGCCGTGGTCGCGGTGGGCTCGTCGATCGAGGCATCCGTCCTCATCACCGCGAACCTCGTCGACCTCAAGGTGCCGCAGATCTGGGCCAAGGCCGTCTCGCAGTCGCACGGCAAGATCCTCGCCCGCGTGGGAGCGAACCACGTCATCTACCCCGAGCGGGAGGCCGGCGAGCGCGTCGCGCACCTCGTGAGCGGCCGGATGCTCGACTTCATCCGCTTCGACGACGACTTCGTGCTGGCCAAGATGTACCCGCCGAAGTTCATCCGCGGCGTCGGGCTCAACGAATCGGGCGTGCGCTCGAAGTACAAGGTCACCGTCGTGGGTGTGAAGAGCCCCGGCAAGCCGTTCCGCTACGCGGAGGCGAACACGATCGTCACCAACCACGACCTCATCATCGTCTCGGGCACCAACAGCGACATCGAGCGCTTCGCCGCGCTCGACCGCTGACGCGGACGGTAGCTACTCAGGCGTCGATATCGAGGGTGATCGCGACGACGTCGTCCACGGTCACTCCCTCGCGGTCCTGCAGCACCTTCTTGATCGGCACGATGTAGCCGCCGTCCTTCGGCCAGAGCGCCGTCGTCACGGTGGTGGCGCCGATCGTGACGGACGCCGGGATCATTCCCCATCCGTAGGTCACGATCGAGGCGATCTCGTGGATCAGCTCGCTCTCCGCGGGTGGCACGGCGACGAAGTGGAACGGCGCAGGACCCCGCCAGTGGAAGATCTCCCCCTCGATCCGCAGCCGCATCGCTCAGGCTCCTGCCGCGAGCTCCTTGGAGCGGGCGAGGGCCGCCGCCGCGGCATCCGAGAAGGTGCGGTCGAGTCGAGCATCCTGCAGCACGGCGATCGCGCGCTCGGTGGTGCCCTTGGGGCTCGTGACCCGGCGGCGGAGTTCGGCGGGGTCCTCTCCCGAGGCATCGAGCAGCGCCGTCGCACCGATGAACGTGTGTTCGGCCATGAGGCGCGCATCGGCCTCGGCGAACCCCAGACCGATGGCGGCCTTCGTGAATTCCTCGATCAGCAGGTAGACGTACGCGGGCCCGGAACCCGAGATCGTGCCGAGCGCGTCGATCTGCGATTCGGGCACCTCCACGACCGCGCCGACGGTCTCGAACAGGCGGCGGACGAGGGCCAGGTCGTCTGCGGTCGCAGAGGCCCCGGCTGCGAGCCCGGCGACGCCCTTGCGCACGGTGGACGGAGTGTTCGGCATGGAGCGGATGACGCGGGCGTCGTCGCCGAGCACATCGGCGAAGGTCTGGAGGGTCACGCCCGCTGCGAGGCTCACGACGATCGCGTCGTCCGCGAGGTGCGGGGCGATCTCACGGAGCAGCTCCGGCACCATCGCCGGCTTGACGCCGACGAGCACGATGCGCGCTCCGGCGACGGCATCCGCGTTGCCCTGCGGCCGCTCGGAGAGCGCGATGCTGGTGACCCCGTCGACGTCTTCGAAGGCCGCGGCCTTCTCGGGCGTGCGGTTGGTCGCGGTGATCCCGCCGTCGATGCGGATGCCGGAGGCGACGACGCCCCGGAGGATCGCGCCTCCCATGGAACCGGCACCGAGGAACGCGAGCGAGGGAAGCGATTCAGCCATGTCGTCATCCTACGGCGGGCGCTCCGGAATCCATCGGCGAGCAGTTCTAGACTCGTGCCATGAGTGCATCCGGAGGCAACAAGGCCATCGTCGCGGCGTTCCTGGCGAATCTGGGCATCGCGCTCGCGAAGTTCGTCGCCTGGGCGCTCTCCGGCTCCGCGTCGATGCTCGCCGAGGCGATCCACTCGGTCGCCGACTCCGGCAACCAGCTGCTCCTGATGCTCGGCGGACGCAAGGCCCGGCGCGAGGCCGACCGCTCCCACCCGTTCGGCTACGGGCGCGAACGCTACGTGTACGCCTTCGTCGTCTCGATCATCCTCTTCTCCGTCGGCGGCCTGTTCGCCATCTACGAGGGCGTCGACAAGCTCACCAACCCGCACGAGCTCGACAAGACGTGGTGGTGGCTGCCTCTCGTCGTCCTGGTCATCGCGATCGGCCTCGAGTCGTTCTCGCTGCGCACGGCCGTCAGGGAGAGCAATCTCGTGCGCGAGAAGGGGCAGTCGTGGGTCTCGTTCGTGCGCCGATCGAAGGCGCCGGAGCTCCCGGTCGTGCTGCTCGAGGACGTCGGCGCGCTGACCGGTCTCACCTTCGCCCTCCTCGGCGTGGGTCTCACGCTGATCACCGGCAACCCGGTGTTCGATGCACTCGGAACGGTCATGATCGGCGTGCTGCTCGTGCTCATCGCGATCGTGCTCGGCGTCGAGACCAAGAGCCTGCTGGTCGGCGAGGGCGCGACGCAGGCCGACTACGACCGGATCGTCGACGCGATCAACGCGGGCGATGAGATCGAGAAGATCATCCACATGAAGACCCTCTACCTCGGTCCCGACGAGCTGATGGTGGCTGCCAAGATCGCGCTCAGCGCCGACAAGCCGCTGCGCGAGGCCGCCGACGACATCGACGCGATCGAAGCCCGCATCCGCGAGGCCGTGCCGGTCGCACGAGTCGTCTACATCGAGCCGGACGTGTATCGACCGGCGATCGATCCGCAGCCCTCGACCGACGTCTTCGTGCTCAAGTCCTCGGACTGAGTCTCTCCGAAGAACGTGGAGCTCAGCGACGCTGCTCGAAGAAGTCGCGCAAGAGGGCCGTCGCGGCATCCGCTTCGATGCCGCCGATGACCTCCGCGCGGTACGGCAGGCGCCGGTCGCGGAGCACGTCGTACAGGGAGCCCGCCGCTCCCGCCTTGTCGTCCCACGCCCCGAAGACCACGCGGCCGATGCGCGCCTGCAGGATCGCCCCCGCGCACATGAGACACGGCTCGAGCGTCACCACGAGCGTGTGACCCCCGAGATTCCAGGAGCCCGCGGATGCCGCGGCACGTCGCAGCGCGTCGATCTCGGCATGGCCGGTGGGGTCGTGCGTCTCCTCGCGGTTGTTGCGCCCCTCGGCGACGATGCGACCCTCGGCATCGAGGATCACCGCCCCCACCGGGATCTCCGACGCAGCCGCAGCCTCCGCCGCGAGCACGAGCGCGCGTCGCATCGCGAGATCGTCGGCTTCGGTCATGGGTCGAGCCTACGACAGCGGCCTCCGGCATCCGGCAGCATCGATGTCGTGCGGAGGGGCCCCGCGCATTAGCCTGTATCCATGCGTGTTCACGTCGCCGACCACCCCCTCATCACCCACAAGCTCTCGGTGCTGCGCGACCAGCGCACCCCGTCGCCGGTCTTCCGGCAGCTCACCGAAGAACTCGTGACGCTGCTCGCGTACGAGGCGACGCGCAACGTCAAGGTCAGCCCGATCGAGATCACGACACCGGTGACGACGACGATGGGCGTGAAGATCTCGGAGCCGCGTCCGATCGTGGTACCGATCCTGCGCGCCGGTCTCGGCATGCTGGAGGGCCTCGTGAAGCTCCTCCCGACCGCCGAGGTCGGCTTCCTGGGCATGGTCCGCGACGAGACGACCTTCGAGCCGACGACCTACGCCGAGCGTCTTCCCGACGACCTGAGCGACCGCCAGTGCTTCGCCATCGACCCGATGCTCGCCACGGGCGGCTCGCTCGCGGCGGCGATCCAGTTCCTGTTCAACCGCGGAGCCAAGGACGTCACCGCGATCTGCCTGCTCGGCACCCCGGAGGGTGTGGCCGCGATCGAGGCCATGGCCGGCGACCGCGATGTCACGCTCGTGCTCGGCGCCCTCGACGAGCGTCTCAACGAGAAGGGGTACATCGTGCCCGGACTCGGCGACGCCGGCGACCGGCTCTACGGCACCGTCTGATACCCCGGGCGCGGCGGCTCGCCGACCGATCTAGCCCGCCGACCGATCCGCTCGCCGACCGATCTAGGCGAGATCCAGGCGATACGCCCGCTCATCGCCGTAGTGCTCGAAGCCGACCCGAGTGAGGATCGGCGCCGAGGTGGCGATCCGGCCCTTCACCAGCGCGGTCGTCGCGCCGAGCTCGACGCTCGCGCGCAGCCTTTCGGCGAGGACCGCGCGGTACACGCCTCGGCCGCGGAACTCCGCGAGAGTCGCCGCGCCCCAGAGCCGTGTGAAGCCGTCGACGATCGTGCATCCACCGGTGCCGACCGCCAGGCCGTCGAGGCGTCCGAGCACGCGCAGACCCTCCCCTGCCTCGCGCTCGGCGGTGAGCTCGGCCAGCTCGACGCGGAGGCCCTCGTCGTCGAGAGGCTCCTGCTCCCAGACCGGCACGTTGATCGCATCGACCTCGCGCACCTGATCGAGAGTGCGGACGACCTCTCCCGATGCCTCCGGGGGAACGTCGCCGGCGAGATCGTCGATCGCGGGCGCATCGATGGCGCGCGCGAGCACCGCGACCGTATCGATGTGCTCCGCACCGCGTCGTCGCAGCTCCGCTTCGAGGTCGGGATCGTCCGAGGGGTTGGTCCAGAACGTCAGCCGAGACTCGCCCCAGCTCCTCGCGCGCTCGACGGCGTGATCGAGCACCGCCGCGGCCTCCGAGGTCGAGTGCACCTGCGAGCCACGCACTCCGCCGCCGAGTCTGGCGGGATAGCGCACGAGGCGGAGGTGGACGTTCTCCTGCTCGCCGTCTCGCGGGAACCACGACCACGCTGCCGCGGCCCGGAGGATGTCGCCTTCGGTATGGGTCGGCGCGGTCACGACGCGGCTCCGACCAGACGCGCGAACGCGCTGAGCCGGGCGACGCCCTCCGGCGTGTAGGGCAGGTCGTCGAGCAGTGCCGGGGAGTGGATCAGGTAGGCGACGGCCTGGGCCCGGGAGATCGCGACGTTGAGCCGATTCTGCAGCAGCAGGAACTCCGGTCCCCGAGGAGCATCCCGCCCGCTCGACGCCGCCAGAGAGGTGATCGACACGACCGCCTCCTTGCCCTGGAAGTTGTCGACCGTGCCGACGGGGACATCGGGGAATCCGGCATCCGCGAGCGCGTCGAGGACGAGCTGGCGCTGCGCGTTGTAGGGCGTGACCACGATGATGTCGGACGGCTCGAGGGGCCGGATCGAGGCATCTGAGTCGTTGTCGGTGAAGGTGCGGCCGACGAGGTCTCGCACGAGACGCACCACCTCGGCGGCCTCCTCGGGCGACTGGGTCGCGTTGCCGCGATGCCGGAGAGGAATCACGTGGAGCCCCGGCTCGATGCCGTCGATCGAGCGGCGTTCCGTTCCCGGTGCAGAGGCGAGCTGGCCCGCGTACGCGAGCTTCGAGACAGGAGCCGCCACGAGCGGATGCATCCGCCACGACCGCGCCAGGAAGTAGCCGAACTCCGGACGCACGACCGGGTCGCCGTCCATCACCCAGCCGAGGGCCGACGTGTCGACGGGCTCGGGGTGAGCGCCCTGGCTGACCTGCGGGAGCTGCTGCGGGTCGCCGAGAAGGAGCAGCCTCTGGGCGCCCGCCGCGACCGCGATCGTCGACGCGAGCGAGAACTGCCCCGCCTCGTCGATCACGAGCAGGTCGAGCCCGCCCCGATCGACGCGCTGGGTGTTGCTGAAGTCCCAGGCGGTTCCGCCGACGACGGCGCCCTCGTCGGCGTGCTCTGCGAGGAATGCCGCCATGCCGTTCTTCGGTATCGCGGTGTACGAGGTCTCGGCCTCGCTGTCCTTCGGCGCCTTGGCGACCTGAGCCGGCGCCACGCCGTCGGAGACCACCCGCTCCAGCAGCGTCTCGATGATGGCGTGCGACTGCGCGACGACGCCGATCTTGAAGCCGTGCTCGTTCACCAGCCGCGCGATCACCCGCGACCCGGTATACGTCTTGCCGGTTCCGGGAGGGCCCTGGACCGCGAGATAACTGCGGTCGAGATCGAGGACGCCGCGCACGATCGCGTCGATCACATCGTCTTCGGCAGGGGGAATCGGCGCACCCGATGCCGTGCGCGGCGGAAGGCGCCGCAGGATGTCGGTGGCAGGGTCGGCCGGGAAATCCGGCGCCGCAGCGTGCACGGCATCGGCCCACTCGTCGATCGCACCCTGCAGCGACACCACCCGCGGCGGCGCGGCAGGCGTGAGTGCGAGCGGGAGCTCGTCCCATGTCTGCCCCTGCACGGCCGACTCGGTCACCAGATAGCCGTCGTCGAGCACCTCGGACACGGTGACCGTGTGCGGGACATGCACCGCCCGGGAAGGCACCTCGGTGTCGAACGGCGCCGGCACCTCGTACAGCGCGAACGGCTGCGCACCGACGCCCAGCGTCGTTCCCGGTGAGACCTCGCCGCGGATCTCGATGTCGCGCGACATCGAGCGCCGTCCCTCACCGATGCTCCAGTCCCGGCGGACCGACGAGGACGGCCGATCGACCCGCACCACGTCGCGCGTGCCGTCCCACATGGTCACGGGTTCGCGCAGACGCTGGAAGTGCGAGACCCAGAAGCTCTTGGCCTCGCGAGGGAAGTAGTCGATCGCGGCTGCCGCGATGCGGTGCACGAGCCCGTCACCGCCGGCGTCGACCGCGCGTTCCGCATCCGCGAGAAGGGCGACGGATCGCGGAGAGGGCTCGTAGATCACCTCGTCGATCTCGTCCGGTGGCGCCGGGGTCACGCCCTCCTTCCGAGCGATGTCGATCAGCCAGTTGCGCAGCCGACGCGTGGAGACGCAGTCATAGCGGTTGTAGTCCGCGAGGTCGGCGAGCACGGCATCCGCTTCGCCCCGCTCCCCCGCGGCGGCGAGCTCTCGTGCCGCGACGTACTGCACGATCGAGTCGTCGCCCTTCTGCACATCACTCGTGCGCACGTCGTCGCCCATGTAGAGCGGCTCGAGCTTCTTGATCGAGTACGAGCGGGACCCGACCCTGACGGTGCGCAGCACGAGCGGATACAGATCCACGAACACGCCCTCGCGCAGCAGCCGGTCGACCTCGCCCTCACGCACACCGTGCCGTGCCGCCATCGCCACGAGGTGCGAGGTCTCGTAGGGCGCGTAGTGATAGATGTGCATGGCGGGGTGCGCGGCCCGTCGCACCTTCACGAAATCGAGGAATGCTTCGAGGGCCCGACGCTCGTCGGCGAAGGTGTGCGCCCACAGCGCGGAGTACTGGTCGGCGTTGTCGACCCAGCCGAACAGGTAGTCGATGCCCCAGTGCGCCTCGCCGTCGGGGGCCGGTTCCGTGTAGAGCGGATCGCCTTCGAAGTCGAAGAAGATGTCGCCGTGGCTCGGAAGAGGAAGGGTGTGGATCGCCGGCGCGTAGTGCACGTCGTAGGTCGGCGTGCCATCGGCATCGGCGCGGATCTGCAGACGCGCCTGCGCGCGGAGGTTCTCGAAGGAATCGACGTTCATGCCGACAGGAGCGTCGGATGCCGTCGCGAGGGCGTCGATCGTGTCGATGCCGGAGGCCCGCAGACGTGCCCGCTGCACCGGACGCATGCGCGCGACCATCAGGAGGTCGCGGTGCGCGAGGACCTGCTCCTCGCAGGTCGCGCACCGACCGCACGCCACGATCTGCAGGTCGTCACGGTCGTCGCCCCAGGCCAGCGGGGTGCCGGTCGCTCCGTCGCCGATGCGACGATCGGCGATCAGCGCTCGCAGTCGCGCTCGGCGCACCTGGAACAGCGGGAGGAGATCGTCGACGCGGTGCGTGCTGAGGGTGCTGTCGCCGAGGATCAGGTCGACCTCGTCGGATCGTGGGATGCCGAGACGATCGAGCTGGTCGACGTATGCCGCCAGCTGCATGAGCGCGGTCACGCGCGCCTTGCGCGCCAGCTTCGAGTCCTGCACGCGCCAGCGGCCGTCGTCGTCCCTGCGGAGGAAGTCGGCGAATCCGACGAACTCCTCGGTCGCGAACGCTGCCTGGAAGACGACCAACGCGTCGGACTGCAGCGCAGCGACCGTCTCCTCCGTCGCAGCGCGAAGGGCCTCGGCGTCGACGGACGAGACCTTCTCGATCTGGTGGACCCTGTCGTCGCCGAGTTCGTCGACGTACCGCGCCAGCACATTCTGCTCATGCACGTCGCCGAGCAGCGCGGCACGCTTCAGAGTGGCGTCTTCAGGCTCCTCGACGGCCGGGACGCGGCCGAGCTTCGCGTCGATCGCACGGCACCAGGCGAACTCGCATTCCGCGGCCGCCTTGAGATCGCTGGCGCTCCAGATGACGCGCTGCGCCGCAGTGTCGATCCGCACGATGCTCCCGTTCTGTCGGATGCTTCGACACTATCCGCGGCATCCGACACGGGACGAACGGCGCGCACCTCCGGTCAGCGCCACCAGTCGTCGTCAGGGGTCACCGGGAGGTGGCGCTTGTGCTGCGTCGCGAGGTACTTCGCCTCGATGCGTCCGGCCGCCTCGGGGTCGACGGGTCGCCCTTCGAGGAAGTCGTCGATCTGCTCGTACGTGAGGCCGAGCTCGTCCTCGTCCGCGCGACCCGGCTGGCCGTCGAGGAGGTCGGCCGTCGGCACCTTGAACGCGAGCCGGTCGGGAGCGCCGAGGAACTGCAGCAGCGAGCGGCCCTGCCGCTTCGTGAGCCCCGAGAGCGGCAGGATGTCGGCCGCTCCGTCGCCGAACTTCGTGTAGAAGCCCGTCACGGCCTCGGCCGCGTGGTCCGTGCCGATCACGAGCAGGCCGTCGTGGCCGGCGAGCGCGTACTGCGTGACCATGCGCACGCGCGCCTTGATGTTGCCGCGGTTGAAGTCGCTGATGTCGCTGGTGACGGCGAACTCGATGTCCTCTTCGACCCCGTCCACCCCGTTCTGGATGTTCACCTCGACGGAGGCGTCCGGCGCGATGTACTCGAGTGCCGCCTCGGCATCCGCCGCATCCTTCTGCACCCGGTACGGCAGACGCACGGCGAGGAACTTCGCCTCGCCGCCCTCGGCGCGCACGCGTTCGACGGCGAGCTGCGCCAGGCGCCCCGCGAGGGTCGAGTCCTGCCCGCCGGAGATACCGAGGACGAAGCCCCGTGCTCCTGTCGTGCGGAGATAGTCGACGAGGAATCCGACTCGACGCTCCACCTCGGCTTCGGGATCGACCTCGGGCTGGACACCGAGGGCTTCGGAGATCTGCTGCTGCAACGACACGGGGGCCTCCACTCTTCCTCGAATCAGTATCGCGCTTCTGTGTTACGCCGGGGTGACAGAACCGCCCGTGCACACTCCTGTCAGCCACGACCTGAAAGAATGAGGAAGTGAAACTCCTCGTCGCCGCCCTCGCGTCCGAACTGTCCGCCTTCCCTGAGGCACTCGAAGGCTTCGACCGCCTCGTCACCGGCCCCGGCAAGCTCCAGGCGACCTACGCGCTCACCCGGGCGCTCGACGCACGCGCCTACGAGGAGATCGTCGTCGTCGGCACCGCCGGCGCGATCGCCCCCGGTCTGGAGGCGACGGTGCACGAGATCGGCACCGCGTTCCAGCACGACGTCACCGACCTCGACGGCATCGCCGGCCAGCATGTCTCACTGCCCGCCCGGGTGTCGACCGGACGCGAAGGCGTTCTGATCGCCACCGGTGATCACTTCGTGGAAGACGCGGAGGTCACTGCGGTGATCCGCCCCTCCGGTGCCGCGCTGGTGGACATGGAGACCTACGCCTACATCTGGGTCGCCGAGCAGTTCGACGTGCCCATCCGGGTGTTCCGCGCTGTCTCGGACCAGGCCGAGGACGGGGCGCTCACGGACTGGCGCGAGGCCGTCGCGCGGTGCAGCGTCCAGCTGCGCGATTTCATCCGCAGCGAGTACGGCGTCTGACCTCGGGTCGACGCCGCCGGATCAGGAGACGCCTCAGCGCGTCTCGATGATGCTCGGCCCGTGGGGCGTGGCGCGGACGGTGAGCTGCGCGGGGATCTGCTCCTGCATGGCCTCGACGTGGCTGATCACGCCGACCGTGCGGCCACCCTGCCGGAGTTCGTCGAGAGTGCGCATCGCCACGTCGAGCGTGTCGCCGTCGAGGGATCCGAAGCCCTCGTCGATGAAGAGCGTGTCGAGGCGGATGCCGCCGGCCCGCGCGGTGACCACCTCGGCGAGCCCGAGCGCGAGAGCCAGCGAGGTGAGGAAGGTCTCGCCGCCGGAGAGCGATTGGGGCGGACGGGTCTGACCCGTGAAGGCGTCGGACACCACGATCCCGAGACCGGATGCCGCGCCGCGCGCAGCGAGAGCATCGGAGTGCTGCAGCTGGTAGCGGCCCGTCGACATGTCGTACAGCCGTCGGTTCGCGGCCTCGACGATCTCCTCGAGCTCGGCCGCGAGGACGAAGGTCTCGAGCGCCATCTTGCGGGTGTTCGCACCCCTCCCGGCGATCGTGTCGGCGAGGCTCTGGAGCACCTCGAACTCGGCGGCGTCGTCGGCCGTCTTCGCGTGCTCGGCGTCGGCGGAGGCGATCAGGCCGTCGAGCCGCTCAGCGGTTCCGGTCGCGCGGCTCGCCTCGTCGACCGCCCGCACCCAGCTCGCGCGCGCCGTCGCCGCGGCCGCTTCGGCGGGCGAGAGGTCGATGGGCTCCTCGGGGAGCGTGCGCAGCTCGAGGTCGAACAGGGTCGCGCGCTCCTTCTCGCGTTGCACCGCGTGCTGGGAGATCCGCTCGTCGAGAGCCTCCTGCGCGGCGGTCGAGCGCAGTGCGGCGACAGCGGCGGCGGCATCGTCGAACGCCGACCCGGTCAGCGCGGCATCCCTCTCGCTCTCCGCCTCGCTCAGGGACTGTGCGCGACGCGCGCGTTCGGCCATGGCCTCGACGAGTGCGCGCGCCGCCGTCACCTTCGCCGTCGTGTCGGCGAGGCGTTCGGCCACGGTGTCGAACGGCCCGCGTGCGTCGGCGATCAGCCGGCGCGCTTCGGTGACGCGCTGGGTCAGCAGCGCGTGCTGCTCGCGCGAGGCCGCGAGCGCAGCATCGTCATCCGCTCGTTCGCGCTCGAGCAGCTCGATTCGATCGGAGAGCGCCTGCAGCCGCGTGTCGAGGGACGCGACGCGATCCGCCGCGACGAGGCCCTGTTCGTGCCCCTCGACGGCCTCGAGGTGCTCCTTCTCAGCCTGCTCGACGGTGCGCCCGTCGGCCTTCGTCTCCGCGGCCGCGAGTTCGGCCCGGAGCGCGGACGACGTCGCCGCCGCGTCGCGCTCGCGCTCGGACGCGGCATCTCGGGTGACCTCGGCGGCGGCGATGTCATCGGCCGAGACGGGATCCGCGTGCGTTGCCGGCGCCGGATGCTCGTGCGCACCGCACACGGGGCACGCTTCACCGTCAGCCAGCCCCGAGGCGAGCTCGCCGGCCATGCCGTCGAAGCGGCGCTGCCGGAGCTGCGCCAACGTCGTCTGCGCAGCGGCGTGCTCCGTCGTCGCGGCGGCCAGCTGCTGCTCGGCGCGCGCGTGGTCCGTGCGCAGCCGCACCGCGTCACGGGCTGCACGGAGGCGGGAGTCAGCGACGTCCCGAGCGATGAGCAGGTCACCGGCACGGTCGGCGACCCGCCGTGCCTCGTCACGCTCGATGGTCAGCGCGGAGATCTGCGCCGGCAGCTCGGCGCGCTGCGCAGTCCCCGCCTCGGCGCGGGCCTCGGCCGACCGCACGGCGGCCTCGGCCGTCTGGAGCTCGTGTGCGAGGGAGCTCTCCTGCCGCTCGAGGTCGAGTGCGCGCTCCCATGCTCCGCTCTCCTTGAGGCGCTCCGCAGCCCATGCGGCCAGCTCGTCGTCGACCTCGATGTCGAACGACCGCCACGACTCGCGGGCGACGTCCTCTGCTCGGCCTGCACTCTCGAACGCGCTTCGCGCTCGGTCGGCTGCGGCGATGGTCGAGCGGAGCGCTTCGGCCGCGCGCGCCTCATGCAGTTCGGCGCGGGCCGCCGTGATCGAGGGCTCCTCGGCGTCGAGACGGTCGAGCGCGGCCCGCGCGCGATCCCTCTCGGTCTGCGCACGCTGCTCTTCGCGGGTGGTGGCCAGCACGGCATCCGCGTCGGCCGAGCGCTTCTCGGCCTCGGCGCGTTCCGAGGCGCGACGCTCCGCGCGGTAGTCGGCCCTGGCCTTCGCGCGCCGCAGGTCGTCGAGACGCTCCGGGGTCGTGGCCGCCACCGTGGGATGAACGGATTCCCCGGCGCCCGCCTCGTCGTCGGCCCCGTCTCCCCAGAGGCCTTCCGTCGAGACCAGCCGCTCCGCCTCGTCGACCCGCGCGGCGACGGTCGCGAGGCGAGCCCCGAGCGCCTGCTCCGCGGCCCTGCGCCGGTCGTCGAAACGCGACTGGACGTCTTCGAACCGCTGGGTGCCGAACAGCCGCCGGAGAAGCGTCTGACGGTCTCTGCTGCCCGCGAGGAGGAACTCCGAGAACCGGTTCTGCGCGAGCAGGATGACCTGCAGGAACTGTTCGCGACTCAGCTGCAGGATCTCGTCGAGCTCGGTGGCCACGTCGACCGCCCGCGCCGCGCGGCCGACCCACCCCGCATCCGTACGCTCCTCGAGCGAGACGGCGGCGGCCTGCTTCGTCATGCCGCCGCCGCGCTTGGCCGGGCGCAGGTACTCGGGTGACCTGGTCACCCGGAAGTGACCGGCGGAGGCGCTGAACTCCACGACGACCTCCGAGATGTCGTCGGGTTCGCAGTGGTCGCTGCGCAGCCGCTTCTCTCCGCCGTCGTAGCGCGGTACCCCGCCGTAGAGGCCGAAGCAGACCGCATCCAGGATGCTGGACTTTCCCGCGCCTGTTCGTCCGGCGATCAGGAAGATGCCGTCGTCGGCGAACGCATCGAAGTCGACGGTCTGGCGGGAGCGGAACGGGCCGAATCCCTCGACCTCGAGGCGATGGAGACGCATCTAGACGAGCGCCTCCGCGCGCACGCGATCGTCGAGCACGGCGCGGATGAGGCGGCTCTCGGTCTCTGTCGCTCCGTGGCCCGCGCGCACATGCTCGAGGAAGGCCTCGATGCGCTCCGCGTCGGTGACCGCCGCACGCAGTCGCTGGGAGTAGCTGCGCTCGCGCTCCTCGGCGACGACCTCGGGCTGGTGCTGCACCATCGCGCAGAACGGGAAGCTCTCGCGCAGGCGACGCATGGGCTCGGCCTGCGGCGCCGCGTCGGTGTAGATCGCGCACACCCAGTCGTCGACATGCTCGGCGATGTTCGCCTCCGAGAGGATCTCCTCGAGCGGACCCGTGAGCGTGACGAGCCGTCGAGGCACCGGCAGCTCCAGCCACTCGACACCGGCGAGCCCATCGGCATCGAGGTCGACCAGCCACGAGCCACGGGGCTTGTGCTGCTCGCCGAAGCTGTAGTGCAGCGGGGCGCCCGCGTAGCGCACGCGCTCACTGATCTGCTGGCGTCCGTGGATGTGTCCGAGCGCGACGTAGTCGGGCCCGTCGAACACGCTCAGCGGCACGACGTCGAGACCGCCCTGTCGCACCTCGCGCTCGAGCCCCACCGTCGCATCGACGCCGGCGGCGAAGCAGTGCGCGATCGCGACCGAGCGACCGGAGTGCCGCCCCATGCCGATCCGCACGAGATCCATCGCATGCGCCATGGTCTGCGCCTGCGTGCGCAGCTGACGCCCCTCGGCGTCGCCCTCCGGCCAGTGCTGACGCACGATCGCCGGCTCGAGATAGGGGATGCCGAAGAAGTTGACCGGCCCGTCGGCATCGGCGATGATGACCGGCTCGCCGACGGCGAGCGGATCGGTCAGGACGTGGATGCCGTCGCGCAGCAGCCGTGCCTGGAAACCGAGCCGGGCCGCGGAGTCGTGGTTGCCGCTGGTCACGATCACGCGAGCACCCGTCTCGTGCAGCGCGACCAGCGCATCGCCGAGCAGAGTGTAGGCGGGACCCGAGGGCGTCGCAGAGTCGAAGACGTCTCCGGCGACGACCACGACGTCGACCGCGTTCTCCCGCACCTGCTCGGTGAGCGCGGCCAGCACGTCGGCGAGCGCGTTCATGGTCGAGTGACCGTGGAACGTGCGACCGATGTGCCAGTCGGAGGTGTGCAGGATTCGCATACTCACACGCTACGAACCACCACGGACATTCGGCCCCAGGCGTGCCGCAGATGCGGAGGAGAGAGCGGAAGGTCCCCTGACCCACCCTCGTCACGACGATCGGCACGCGGTGATGCATGGTGCGCTGTGCGCTTTCACCTGTGCGGCGTGCGGGGCTGCGCGATGCGATCCGGGCTGCCCTCCGCCCTCCAGGTGTGCCGGAACTTGCCCCTCCCGGCGGGGGTTGTGCCCGCTCCGTCGTGACTACCGACTTCCGCTCTCCTCCTCCAGCTCGTTCGTCCAGTTCGCCTGCTGGATCCGGTTGTCGAGTTCGCGAAGCTCCTGCGCCACCGCGTCGGCTCTGGCGCGCAGCTCGGCGACCGGGAGCGCGGAGATCTTCCGGAGCTCGGATCTCATCTGGCGCTGGAAGTGGTCGTTCGCTCCGGATGCCGCTGCCGCGGCATCCGTCAGCAGGGAGTGCTGGAGACGCAGCACGTCGCGCGCGGCGAGGGCATCGGTCATGGTGCCGTCGCGGCCGAGATCGAGGCGCGAATTCGTGGCGTTGACGCGACGGATCAGGTCGCGCAGCTGGGTGAGCGCGGCATCCGCTTCGACGATCAGGGCCCCCGCGTCCTCCGCAGGCTCCTCGCCCTCCTGGTAGCGCGCGTTCGAGGTGATGCGGGCGCGCAACTGCTCGATGCGACGCTGCAGATCGGCTCGTGCGGTGAGGGCCTCGGCGAGTTTCATGCCTTCATCCTCGCAGGGCCGCCGCGTAATAGAACGAAATACTCGGGCGCGTCAGCGCGAGCGCAGCAGGTGGGCGTGCTCCGGGTTCGCCGAGAACCAGTCGGCGACGTACCAGCAGACGGCGTCGACCTTGCGATCGCCGCGCGACTCGATGTCGGCCACGGCGCCCTCCACGACCTTCCCCGCATAGCCGTGGCCGCGGAAAGTCGGGATGGTGAACGCCCTGGTCAGCGCGATCGTCCGACCGTCGTCACGGTAGTCGAGCACGCTCACCAGCCGTCCGTCGCGCATGAGGGTGTAACGCGATTCATCCTTCTCGTCGGTCAGGATGAAGCCGCCGACAGTGGTCGAGATCGTCATTCGAGCAACGTTACGCCCGCTTCTGCGCACGGAGCCCGTTTTGACACGAGGCGACACGATCAGACATAATCCCCCCATGACCACCAACGCACGCCCTTTGTCCGCCCAGGAGGCGAACGGGACTGCCGGGATGATGATGCCCGGTCGCGTTGGCATGTGTTGCCGAATGTGTCGCTGAACGAACAGCCACCCCGCCTGACCTGATCCTTCGCCATCTGCGAGGTCAGAGTCACCGAGCATCCACCCTTGCTCGCTTCCCGGCTCCGCCGGTCATTCATGCAACGCATCAGAGCCGCTCACCGGCTCACGTCCTGAGGACTTCATCATCATGTCGAACATCGCACTTCTCGAGCGTCCCGCCTCCTCCGCCCAGGCCCGCACCGCCCGCCCCACCTCGTCCGAGGCCGCAGCGCCGCTGAACGGCGCAGCCGCAGATCTCCCCGCCGTCCGCTCGCCCCGCGGCTTCGCCCTCTACGTCGGGCTCGACGAGATCAAGGCCGCCGAGGCCGGCGTCAGCCTCCCGCTCCTGGTCGACGCACTTCGCCGTACGCTGGCCGAGCTCGCACCGGGCGCCGAGACCCACGCGACGGTCGCCCTCGCCCCGCACGGCTCCGGAGGTCGCGACCTCGACGTCGTCCGCCTCGCCCTGCAGGAGCCGGGCGCGATCGCCCGGACCAAGGCAGCTGCCGAGGAGGACATCGCCGAGGAGGAGACGGGCGTGACCGTCGACATCTCCCGCAAGCGCGTGCTCATCGACGGCGAGTCCGCCGCGTTCACCTACAAGGAGTTCGAGCTGCTGCAGTACCTCGTCCTCCGCGAGGGTCGCACCATCGAGCGCAGCGAGCTCGTCTCCGCCCTCTGGCAGGCGCAGGACGACGAGACCCCCGGAGAGCGCACGATCGACGTGCACGTGCGTCGACTGCGCGCCAAGCTCGGCCGCTACGAGGACATCGTCCGCACTGTTCGCGGCATCGGCTACCGGTTCGACCGCCACGCCGACGTCGTCATCCGGTACGGCCACGGCACCCCGTCACCCGACCGCTTCTGACCCGCGTCGCGCAGATTCGCCGTGGTCGCACCTCAGTCGTGAGGGCGGTGTCAGCGCCGCCGCGTAGGGTGGGCGCATGACCCTGACAGCCGATCCCGCCGCGGCCGGTGCCGCGCGCGCGAGCGCGGCGCAGGAGACGGTCTATCGCCCCTCGTACGACCTCGATCTCAGTCGCACGGTCGGCGTGCTGCGCCGCGGGGGAACCGACCCGACGACCGTCGTCGAGGGCCCCGTGATCTGGCGGGCCGTGCGCACGCCGCTCGGCACGGCGACTCTCGCGCTGCGGTCGGTCGGCGGTGAGGTCAGGGCCACCGCGTGGGGAGCCGGAGCCGCCGTGGCACTCGACCGAGTGCCCGAGCTGTGCGGCGCGCGCGACGATCCCACGGGCTTCGACGCGTCGCGGCATCCGCTCATCGCCGAGGTCGCCCGGCGCCACCCCGGCATCCGTCTCACGCGCACTGATGAGATCTTCGACGCGCTCGTCGGCTCGATCCTCGAGCAGAAGGTCACGGCGGTGCAGGCGTTCGGCGCCTGGCGGTTCCTGGTGTCGCGCTTCGGAGAACGCGCGCCGGGTCCCACTCCGCGCCCGATGTTCGCTCCTCCCCCGGCATCCGTCTGGCGGACCGTCCCGTCCTGGTCCTGGCATCGTGCGGGCGTGGAGCCGCCGCAGTCCCAGACGATCGTGCGATCGGCCCGACGCGGCGACAGCATCGAGCGGGCCGTCCGCGCCGCGTCGACCGGACCGGACCGCGACCGCGTGCTCAGCAGCCTTCCGGGGGTCGGCGCGTGGACCTCGGCCGAGACCCGTATCCGGGCGCTCGGCGATCCGGATGCCGTGAGCGTCGGCGACTTCCATCTGGCGCACGAGGTGGGCTACGTCCTCGCCGGCGCGCGCACCGACGACGACGGGATGCTGGAGCTCCTCGCTCCGTGGGCGGGCCATCGCCAGCGCGTGATCCGGCTGATCTACGCCAGCGGGGTGAAGGAGCCGCGCCGCGGTCCGCGCCTCGCACCGGAGAACCATCGCGACCGCTGAATCGGCACCCTCCATGGGACAGGATCTAGGCTGAGGCCATGTCCCGCACCGCGCTCCGCGTCTCCGTCACCGTCGGCCTGCTGATCCTGGGCGTCGTCATCGGGCTGATCTTCCAGAACGTCTGGCTCGGCGTGCTGCTCGCCGCGATCGTCTGGCTCGGCTGGTTCCTCGGCTACGAGTCGCGGCGCGGGAACAACGCCGGTGTCAACGACGAGGACCACGGCATCGAGCTCTGAGTCGCGCTCGGGTGCGTCAGTAGTAGACGGCGAGCGGTCCGGAGGGCCCGTCGATCACGTGCACCGGTGTCTCGAAGACGCGGGTGAGCACATCGTCGGTCATGATCTCCCCCGGAGCACCGAACTCCACCACCGCGCCGTCCTTCATGGCGCAGATGTGATCGGCGTAGTGCCCGGCGAAGTTCACGTCATGCAGGACGATGACGATGGTCCGCCCGAGCTCCTCGGCGGCGCGCCGCAGATGCTTCATCATCTGCACCGCGTGCTTCATGTCGAGATTGTTCAGCGGCTCGTCGAGCAGCACGAACTCGGTGTCCTGCGCGAGAACCATGGCGACATACGCGCGCTGGCGCTGTCCGCCGGAGAGTTCGTCGAGATAGCGCCCCTCCAGGGCAGCGAGATCCAGGAAGTCGATCGCGCGGCTGATGATGTCCTCATCCGCCCGGTTCAGCCGCCCCTTCGAGTGCGGGAAGCGCCCGAAGCCGACGAGCTGACGCACCGTGAGTCGCGTGACGAAGTGGTTCTCCTGCCGGAGGATCGACACCACCTTCGCCAGGTCCTTCGACTTGGTCGAGGCGACGTCGAGACCCGCGATCTCGATGGCACCGGCATCCATCCCGTTCAGACGGCCGATCATCGTGAGCAGTGTCGACTTGCCCGCACCGTTCGGACCGATGAGGGCCGTGATCCCGCCGGCCGGGATCTGGAGGTCGACGGGGCCGATGGCGACCTCGCTGCTGTAGTCCCGGCGGACGCCGTCGAGTGCGATCACAGCCTGCCCTTTCTGAGGATGACGATGAGGAACACGGTGCCGCCGACCAGCTCGATCAGGATCGACACCATCCCCTGCGCGTAGAAGATGTTCTTCATCACGAAGTACGCCCCGGCGAGGATCGTGAACGCCGTGAGCACCGCCACGGGGAAGATCAGGCGGTGGTCGTACGTGTCGGCGAACTGGTAGGCGAGAGTGGCGACCAGGAAGCCGAGGAACGTCATCGGCCCGACCAGCGCGGTGGAGGTGGCCATCAGCACCGCGACGAGGAACAGCACGATGAAGAGTTCGCGGCGGTGATCTAGACCGAGCGAGCGCGCGGCATCCGACCCCAGCGCCATCAGGTCGAGGCGTCGCGAACGCAGCCACAGCAGGACGGATGCCGCCACCACGAGCGGGATGGCCAACGGCAGGTACGAGGGGTCGGCGTTCGACACGTTGCCGAACAGCCGCGCGGTGAGCACGTCGAACTCGCTCGGAGTGAGGAGGCGCTGCATGAACGTGGACACGGCCCCGAGCCCGCCTCCGATCACGATGCCGATCAGCAGCATGATCTGCAGGTTGCCGTAGCGTCCGGAGAGCAACCAGCCGTAGAGCGCCACCGCCAGCCCCACCATGATGGCGACCTGGATCGCGAACTGACCGACGCCCTGGATCGCGACGACTCCGGCCACCCCGAAGAGGTACACGGTCGAGGTCTGCACGACGCGGTACAGGGACTCGAAGCCCATGATCGACGGTGTGATGATGCGGTTGTTGGTGACGGTCTGGAAGCTGACCGTGGCCACCGCCTGGGCGATCGCGACGAGCACCATCACGGTGACGTCGGTCGCCCGATGCTGCGCGATGCGCCAGAACCCCTCGGAGCCCGGCGGCATCGGATTGCCCCAGGCGAGCAGGCCGAACCCGGATCCGACGGCGAGCACGGCCAGGATGGCGACCACGATCACATAGCGGCGACGCGCGCGCGGTGACGTGAAAGCTCCCGCCGATCGCGAAGGAAGGCCCGCCGGTGCGGTGACCACCTGGCCCTCAGCCACGTCGACGCTGCCGGAGCAGGAGGAGCACGAAGACGACAGCGCCGACGACACCGAGGATCAGGGACACCGGCACCTCGAACGGCATGATGATCGTGCGGCCGATGATGTCGCAGACCGTGACGATCGCGATGCCGAGCAGACACACCCACGGGAGGTTGCTGCGCAGATCATCGCCTCGGACCATCGAGACGACGTTCGGCACGATGAGGCCGAGGAAGGGCAGATTGCCGACGACCACCGTGACGACTCCCGTGGTGATGGCGATGAGCACCGTTCCGAGCAGGATGATCCGGTTGTAGTTCACACCGACATTCGTGGCGATCTCCTCGCCGAGTCCCGCGATCGTCAGGCGGTCCGCGACGATGAACACGATCACGCCGACGAGCGCGACGATCCACAGCATCTCGTACTGCCCGCGCATCACCGACGTGAAGCTGCCGGCGAACCAGACCCCGATGATCTGCAGCGAGTTCGTCGCGAGGGCCAGGTAGGTCGAGACGGCGCCGACCACCGCGCCGAGCATGATCCCGACGATCGGGACGATGAGCGAGGACTTCAGGGCGACGCGGCGGAGGAAGGCGAAGAACACGAGCGTGCCGACGAACGCGGCGAACACCGCGCCCGCCATGCGCAGCGGAAGCGAGGGCTGCGGCACGAGGACCATCACGGCGAGAAGGCCGAGTCCCGCCCACTCGGTGGTGCCGGTGGTGGTCGGCTCGACGAAGCGATTCTGGGTGAGCAGCTGCATCACGAGTCCCGCCATGGCCATGGCGGCGCCGGCGAGCACGAGGGCGATCGTGCGGGGGACGCGCGTGATCTGGAACATCTCGGCGCCGTCGCCGGCGCCCGCGATGTCGTAGACGCCGGTGAACAGCGAGATGACGAGCAGGACGGCGACCGCGAGAACGCCGATCAGCAGCTTCACGTCGAAGAGCCGCCCGGCGTTGCGGGGCGGCGCGGCGGGGCCGACAGAGGTCATGAGGAGGTTCCCTGGTTGTTGCCCTTCGTCTCGCTCCGCGGGTCCTGAGCGAGCGGAGCGAGACGAAGGGCGCTCGACGACCGGCGACTGCTACTTGGCGCCCTCGAGGGCGTCGGCGAGGTCGTTGAAGAACGTCGTGTACGTCTGGATGCCCTCGTTCAGGTAGGTGTCCGTGGGCATGTAGACGATCTGCTCGTCCTTCACCGCGGTGACGCCGGCGAGCGCCTCGGAGCTCTCGAGGATCTCGGCCGCCTGCACGTAGTCGGGCGTCTCGGCCGCGAACACGGCGTCGCGGTCGAGGACCAGGACCCAGTCAGGGTTCGACGCGGCGATCGCCTCGACGGAGATCTCATCGCCCTGGTGGTCGTCGGTGGCATCGTCGACCTCGAGCGCGGGGGTGAGACCGAGGATGTCGTACACCGGGCCGAGCGAGCGGCCGACGGTGGGCGCGAGATAGCCGATCTCGCCGCCCGAGGTGTTGACGGCCATGACGGTGTCGGCGTCGTCATAAGCAGCCTTGGCGCGCTCCACGGCGGCGTCGAACTCGTCGACCAGCTTCTTCGCCTCGTCCTGCTTTCCGAAGATCTCGCCGAGGACGGTGATCTGCCGCTTGAGCTCCTCGTCGAAGGGCTCTCCCTCGCGCGGCTCGAGGTCGATGATGGTGGCATCCGGCACCAGGTCGGCGATGGCCGCGTTGTGCTGGGTGAAGCGCTGGCCGCTGATGATCAGGTCCGGCTCGACCGCGACGACAGCCTCGAGGTTCGGCTCGCTGTGCAGGCCCACGTCGACGATCGCGTCGTCCTTCACGTAGGAGACCGTCTCCGGCATCAGGGCCACGGCGCCGGCGGAGAGCTCGACTCCCCAATCGGACAGGGTCTGGAAGGTGCGGTTGTCGAGCGCGACGACGGATGCCGGCGGGGTCGCGATCTCATGCTCGCCCGTGTTGTCCTCGATCGTGACGGATGCCGGTGCGGCTTGCGTCTCCTCGGGTTCGGCGGCCGCCCCCGAGGCGCAGCCTGCGAGAGCGAGAAGGCCGACGAGGCCGAGGCTCGTGGCGGTGAGAGTTCTGGGCACGGACATGGAGAGACTCCTGTTCTGCGGGATCTGCGCGCACGCGTCGGGGCGCCGGACGGGCGAAGTTAGGGTGACCTTGCCTTCGCCTTGATTAGGTTAGCCTTACTTTATGAGCGATACGAAATCAGGCTTCTCGATCGAGCGTCGCGGCCTCGATCTGCGCTTCCGCAACGTCACCCTGAGCGCCCGCGAGTGGCTGGCTCCGGACTTCGTGCGGGTGCGATTGACGGGGCCCGATCTCGCGGGCTTCGACTCTCCCGGCTCCGACGACCACATGCGCCTGTTCTTCCCCGCCGGCCCGACGGAGACGGTCGATGAACTGCGCGCCGCTCCCAGCCGCGAGTACACGCCTCTGGCGTGGGGCGAGGACTGGCTCGACGTCGAGTTCGCCGTCCACGGCGATGCCGGTGTCGCGGCCCCCTGGGCGGCGACGGCACCTCTCGGCTCAGCGATCGGCGTCGGCGGCCCACGCGGATCCGCGGTCCTGGTCGGCACGCCGGACTCCTGGCTGCTCGCCGGCGACGAGACCGCGATCCCCGCGATCCGCCGGTTCGCGACGCTCATCCCCGCAGACTCCCCCGCGCGGATCGTGATCGAGACGGTCTCCCCCGGTCGCGAGATCGAGATCGACGCCCCGGTCGACGTGGAATGGCTGCATCGCGGCGAAGCCCCTTCCGGCTCGGCGCTCATCGCGTTCCTCGAGTCGCTGACCGCGGATGACGCCGTCGGCGAGGATCCGTTCGTCTTCATCGCCGCCGAGCAGTCGATCGTGAAGCCGGGTCGGGCACTCCTCGAGCGGTGGAGCGTCGATGCGTCGCACGCCGTCGTGAAGGGCTACTGGAAGCGCGGCGAGGCCGAGTACCACGCCCCACACTAGTGCGACGTCCGCGGTCCCTGGAAGACTGGCGGCATGGCTCTTCTCGATCATCTGGGCATCACCGTCGACGATCTCGAGCGCGGCCGGGCGCAGTTCCATCCGGTCCTCACGGCGCTCGGCTACCGCAGCGGCGGCGAAGACGACCACTCGATCTCGTGGAACAACGGCGACGAGACCGAGATCATCCTCTACACGTGGGATGAGGACTCCGGTCCGCACCGGCACGGTCGCGTCGGGTGGCAGCATCTCGCTTGGGCGATGGACTCGCGGGACGAGGTCGATCGCCTGCACGCCGTGGCGCTGGACGCGGGGTGGACCGCCGTGCGCGACCCCAAGGAGTACCCCCGCTACTCCGATCGCTACTACGCCTCGTTCGTCGAGGACGCCGACGGCATCCGCATCGAGTTCATGTACAACCCTCCGCGCGAGCAGGCTTGACGCCCGGGCGTGTCGCCCCCTAGTCTCGGAAAGCTGTGCCGACCGGCGCAGCACGCCAGCCGAGGAGACGACAGGATGACCGCTCTGCGGAAACTCCCCTTCGCCACGGTCGAGGCGCTTCAGCCGAAGCGCAACGACCGTCACGAGTCGTACCCTCCGGCGCGCGCCGTGTGACAGCATCCGCTCTCGCAACGCCCCGCACCGTCAGGTCCGGGGCGTTTTCTGTGGGAGAGACCCCCTGACCTGTGGCTGCACACCACCACAAGGAAAGGAATCATGGAGAGGCTCTCCGCACGGCTGCTGTCGTGGGCGTCGCTGATCGACGAGAAGACACTCGCGCAGGCGCACACCACGGCACGCATGCCGTTCATCCACCCGCACCTGGCGCTGATGCCGGATGCGCACCTCGGCAAGGGGGCGACGGTCGGCTCGGTCATCCCGACGCTCGGCGCGATCATCCCTGCCGCCGTCGGTGTCGACATAGGCTGCGGCATGATCGCGGTCCGCACCCAGTTCACGAGAAGCGACCTCGAAGGTCGTGAGCTCGCGGAGCTCCGGGAGCAGATCGAACGCGCCATCCCGCTCTCGGCCGGCCGGTACAGCAACAAGGTCGTCACGACCGCCGAGCCCCGCATCGCGGAGCTCGAGGCACTGGCGGAGAAGAACGGGTTCGACCCCGCGCAGTACGCCGGGAACTGGCGCCTGCAGCTGGGCACGCTCGGATCGGGCAACCACTTCATCGAGGTGTCTGTCGACGAGCGGGACCGGGTCTGGCTGTTCCTGCACTCGGGATCCCGGGGCATCGGCAACAAGATCGCCATGAAGCACATCTCGGTCGCGCAGCGGCTCGCGAGGCAGTGGTGGATCGACCTCCCCGACCCCGACCTGGCCTACCTCGTCGAGGGAACGCCCGAGTTCACGCGGTACATCCGAGAGCTGCGGTGGGCCCAGCACTTCGCCCTGCTGAACCGGGAGGAGATGATGGACCGCGTCGCGCGGCAGGTGTCCGAGTTCCTCGGGACGGCTGTCGACGAGCAGGAGAGGATCAACTGCCACCATAACTTCACCGAGTCGGAGAAGCACTTCGGCAAGCAGGTGTGGGTGTCGCGGAAGGGTGCGATCCAGGCGGATGCCGGTCGGCCCGGACTCATCCCCGGCTCGATGGGCACGGCTTCCTATGTGGTGGAGGGGCTCGGCGACCCGCAGTCGCTGAACTCGTCGCCGCACGGCGCCGGGCGGGAGTTCTCCCGGTCGACGGCACGGAAGACGTTCACGCACGAGCAGCTGCGGGAGGCGATGACGGGGATCGAGTTCCGTGACACGGACGCCTTCATCGACGAGATCCCACAGGCGTACAAGCCGATCGACCAGGTGATGGCGGATGCCGCGAGCCTCGTGTCGATCCGGCACACGCTGCGGCAGCTCGTCAACGTGAAGGGCGACTGACCGGAGGGGGCGGGCGGAGCAATCTCCGTCCGCCCCCTCTCCGAATTCCGCCAGGGAGCTTCGCCTCCGGCGCGGCCGACGTCAGACCGCCGGTGCCGCCTCGGTCTCCACCGACCGATCCGTGAACGCCGCCTTCGGGACGAAGACGAGCAGCACGGCGGCCGCGAGCGCGGTGACACCGCACACGACCCAGACCGTGAAGTAGCCGGCGAGCGACCCCGCCGTTCCTTCCGTGGCACCGGCCGTGCTCGCGACCCCGTTCAGCAGGGCGATGCCGAAGACGCACGATGCGATCGCCCCACCCACCGTCTTCACCGAATTGGTCAGCCCGGTCGCGACACCGGTCTGCGACGCAGGCGCAGCGGATGCCGCGGCCGCCGGGAGCGCCGCGACCAGAGCGCCGGAACCGAGTCCGACGATCACCATGTTCGTGATCACCTGGGCGTACTCATGGTGGAAGGGCAGGAACAGCAGGAAACCGATGCCCACCAGCACGGACGCCCCCATCAGCGTGAGGCGCGGCGACATCCGTCGCGCGATCGTCGGGAAGAGCAGGGCACCGGTGATCATGGCGATGAGGTAGACGCCGATGATGAGCGACGTCGCGAATCCGGTCGTGCCGAGCCCGTAGCCGTACACCGTCGGATCGGTGCGCGCGAAGGTCGACAGCGGAGCCTGTGCACCCAGCACGCTCACCCCGAAGAGCCCGGCGGTCAGGAACACCGGGCCGAGCGCCGGCGACCGGAACATGCGCACGTCGATCAGCGGGTCATCGCACCGCAGCTCCCAGAGCACGAAGGGGATGACCAGCAGAAGCCCGGCGACGACCACGGCCCAGGACCAGGGGTTCGCGAGGCCGCCCTCGAGGCGCAGAAGGCTGAGTCCGCCGGTGAAGCACACGAGCGCCAGCGAGATGAGAACGAGACCGACGGTGTCGAAGATGCCGCCGGTCGGATCGGGCGACTCCTTCACTCCGAACAGGATCACGAAGAAGCAGACCACGATGAGCACCGCCGGAACCAGCAGCACGACGGTGAGCGGGAGCACGTCGATGAGCGCTCCACCCACGAGGGCGCCGATGATCGCGCCGCCTTCGAGAGCGGCCACGAGGAGTCCCGCGGCCTTCGCCGTGATCGACGAGCGCCCCTCCATCCGACGCGACCGCGACCAGATGAGGGCGATCTCCAGCGGGAGCCACACGACGTAGAACCCCATGAGCGCCCAGGCCGCGAGGAAGACGCCGAACGAGTCGGTGAACGGCAGCACGAGCGCCGCGGCAGCCGTGAGGGCCGTCGAGATCAACAGCATCCGCTTGTGGCCGACCATGTCGCCGAGCTTCGCGAACGCGGGGACCACGAGGGCCGACAGCATGAGCTGCGCTCCCTCGAGCCAGTTCACGTCGGCGTCGTGGATGCCCAGGTGACGGGCGATGTCGCTGAGCATCGGCGTGTAGTAGCCCTGCAGCACACCGCTGGTGAACTCCACGAAGGCGAGGAAGCCGACGACGACGGCGAGGGTTCCCAGCGTGCGGGTGCGCGTCATCGCGTCTCCTGCTTCTCTCTAGCCCCGAGCAGATCGAGGGGCGGGTGAGATCACTGTAGCTGCTCGAGGAGAGCGCGATGGAATCGCTCCCCACGCTCCAGGGCGGCGATCTCGACCCTCTCGTCGACCCCGTGGATCGACGCCCGCTGCGCGTTCGACATCTCCAGCGGCGCGAAGCGGTAGACCGCCGGCGAGAACCGATGCAGATGCCGTGAATCCGTCGCGGCCATCATCACATACGGCACGGCGGGGACGCCCGGGTGGGAGACCTCGAGGGCCGACGCGAGGAGCGCGAACTGCGCGTTGTCGGTCGGCGACTCCGGGGACGGCTCGCTCGCCTCGACAACCTCGACGGCGACGAGCGGGTCGCGGATGCGGCGTCGCACGCGGAACACCGTCTGACTCGTCGTCTCCCCCAGCGCGATGCGGAGGTTCACGGTGGCGGAGGCCTGCGACGGAAGCACGTTCGCCGCCGTGCCGCCGGACTGCATCGTCGGTGCGACGGTGGTGCGCACGAGAGCCGCAGGTTCGCCTCCGAGCGCGGCAAAGAGCCGGGCGGTCAGCAGCGGCGCCGCGCCGAGCAGACGCAGCAGGTGGCGGGCGGGGCCGGGCGTCTGCGCAGCCAGCTGCGTCAGCATCCGCCGGATCGCCGACGACGCGTGCGGCCGGAACGTGGAAGGTCCGAGTCGGTCGACGGCGCGGGCGATACGCCGAACGGCCGTCAGCGAGGGAGGTGCCGAGGCGTGGCCGCCATCGCCCCGGGCCGACAGCCGCACGGTCATCACGCCCTTCTCCCCGACGCCGATCATCGCCGCCCGCCCCGGCACGAACGGCAGCGGCGCGTCCACCACCGCTCCGCCTTCGTCGACGACGAGCCAGGGGACGATCCCGCGCTCGCGCAGCACACGTGCGATCTCCTCCGCCGCCCGCCCGTACGTCTCCTCGTTGCCGCCGAACGAGAGATAGACGTCGCGCGCCGGGACGAATCCATCGGCGAGGAGGTTCTCGACGGCCTCCAGCACCACGATCAGCGGACCCTTGTCGTCCAGCGCGCCGCGACCGTGGACGGAGCCGTCGGCGATCACCCCGGCGAAGGGCGGGTGCGACCAGTCGTCGCTCTCGTCGACGGGGACGACGTCGTAGTGCGCCATCAGCACGAGGGGGCCGTCGGATGCCGCGCCGCGCCCCGCCCAATGGAACAGGAGCCCGAAGTCCGTGTGCCGCTCCAGCCGCAGCGTCTCGTGCGTGAGCGGATACAGCTCGGCGATGAGGGCGACGAAATCCTCGAACGGACCGGAGCCTCGTTCCTCGAGCTCGGCCGACACCGTGGGCAGCCGGATCATCTGCGAGAGCCGGTCGGCGATGCCCGGGCGCACGGTCGCTGTGGTCACAGTCGCCATCGTAGCGAGCGCCCCGTCACTGCCACTGCGTGAGCTTGTCGGGGTTGCGGACGATGAAGATCTCGGTGATGCGATCGCGGGCGACGGCGAAGGATACGACCGAATCGGTGCGGCCGTTCAGCGTGGCCAGCAGCGCGATGCCGTCGGGCGTCTCCGTGGGGGTGAGCTCGATCCCCGGATTGAGATGCGGGATGCCGAGCAGGAACCGCGCGACCCGGTCCGGGCCGACCACGGGACGCCGCGCTGCGGACATCTTGCCGCCGCCGTCGGACCGCAGCACGACGTCGGGATCGAGCAGTGCGATGAGCCGCTCGAGCTCTCCGGTCGCCGACGCCTCGAGGAAAGCGCGCGCCACGGCGTCGTGCTGCTCTCGTGTGGCCATCCCGGCTCGACGATCCCGCACGCGCCGTCGCCCCTGCGAGGCGAGCTGGCGGACCGCGTCCTGGCTGCGGCCGACCGTCTCGGCGATCTCGGCGAACGGCACGCCGAACACGTCGTGCAGCACGAACGAGACCCGTTCCGCCGGCGTGAGCGACTCCAGCACCACCAGCAGCGCCATGCTCACGGACTCATCGAGCGTGACGCGCTCGAGCGGATCGAGTGGGGCGGAGGCCACGAGCGGGGAGCTGCGCGGGAGCGGTTCGGGAAGCCATGGACCGACGTAGCTCTCGCGTCGCACCCGCGCGGATCCGAGGACGTCGAGGCAGACGCGCCCGGCGACGCGCGTGAGCCAGGCCGCCGGGTTGAGGATCTCGGCGCGCTCCTCTCCGGACAGGCGGTACCAGCGCACATACGTCTCCTGCACCGCGTCCTCGGCGTCGGCCACGGTGCCGAGCATGCGGTACGCGAGGGCGAGGAGGTTGCGGCGCTCGGACTCCAGCGCGTCGATATCGTCCATCGCCCTCTATCCTGTCCCGGATCAGAGCATCCGTCGACACGGGCGCCTCACGTTTCCGGTGCCCGCGTCGTCGAAGGAGTATGAGCCCGTATCGAGGAGAGTCCGTCATGAAGATCGCCATCGCAGGAGGAACCGGAGTCGTCGGCAGGCATACCGTCGAGGCGGTGCGGGCAGCCGGCCACGACGCCGTCGTGCTCAGCCGCTCGCACGGGGTCGATCTCGTGACCGGGAGCGGCCTGTACGCCGCTCTCACGGGTGTGGATGCGGTCATCGATGTCGCGAGCGTCGAGACGCTCAAGGCCGCGGAGGCGATCGAGTTCTTCACCGCCGCGACGGGGAATCTCGTCTCGGCCGCCGCGGACGCCGGCGTCTCGCACGTCGTGCTCCTCTCGATCGTCGGCATCGATCGCATCCCCTACGACTACTACGCAGGGAAGGTCGCGCAGGAGAAGGTGATCGAGGCGTCACGGGTGCCGTGGACGATCCAGCGTGCGACGCAGTTCCACGAGTTCGCGGCGCAGCTGTTCGCGCGGGCGAAGGTGGGCCCCCTCCACATCGCCCCGAGGGCCCGCACCCAGCCCATCGCCGCTCGCGAGGTCGGCGAGCGCCTGGCCGCCCTCGCCGTCGACGAGCCACGGGGACGGGCGGCGGACATCGCGGGTCCGCGCGAGGAGCAGCTCGCCGACATGATCCGCGCCTATGCGCGCGGACAGGGCTATCGCGGATGGATCCCGGCGCTGAACGTGCCAGGGCCGCAGATGGCCGGCATGCGCGCCGGGGCCGCCCTCCCCGGGCCGGATGCCGTTCTGGGGCGACAGACCTTCGAGGAGTGGCTCGCCGCGCGCTGACGGATGCCGGGCGGCGGCGACAATGGAGGGGTGAGTCTCTTCACCTTCGCGCCATCGCGCGGTCCCCGGTGGCCGCTCGCGCTGCAGGCCGCGCTGGGCATCGGGGTTCCGATCGCCGTGATGGCCCTTCTCGGTCAGCCGGCCCTCGGATACATCGCCGCGAGCGGTGCGTTCACCGTGCTGTACCTCGGCTCGGCGCCGACCGTCGATCGGGCACGAGCGCTTCCGCTGATCGCGGCCGGTCTCATGCTCAGCGCGGTGCTCGGCGTTCTCGTCGCAGAGAGCCCGTGGCTGGTGAGCGCCGGTGTCATCGTCGTGGCGGTCGCCTCCGCCGGGCTCGCCTTCGGCTTTCGTCTCGGCCCGCCGGGACCGCTGTTCTTCGTGCTGGTCTTCGGGCTCTCCGCGCACGTGGTGGCGGCCTCGGACGTGTCACCTCTCGTGTATGTCACCGCGCTCGCCGCGGGGTGCGCCTTCTCGTACGCCGTCGCCCTGACCCCGCTGCTGTCGGCGAGAGCACGCGCCAAGACCGCACGACGGCTGAACGCGCTGCTTCCCGGGCCCGCGCTCGACGCCGGATCCCGCGTGCTCCTGCTGCGCGTCGCCATCGTCGCGGTCGTCGGCGTGCTCCTCGGACTCGTGATCGACCCTGCTCGCACCTACTGGGTCGTCGGTTCGGCGGTCGCGGTCATCGGTGTCGCCGCGGCCCGAGGCGCGGCATTCCAGCGCGGGTTGCATCGTATGCTCGGCACCGTCGTCGGGGCCGGCGTCTACGCGGCTCTCGCCCTGTTGCATCCGTCCGGACTCTGGCTCGCACTCCTCCTGGCCGCGCTGCAGTTCCTGATCGAGCTCGTCGTGGTGCGCCACTACGCCCTGGCGCTGGTGTTCATCACACCGCTCGTCCTGCTCCTCACGGGAGCCGCGACCGGGGAGATCGGCGCGATGGACGTCGCCGGAGAACGCATCGTCGACACACTCGTCGGGGCGGTGCTGGGCGCGGCATCCGGCCTGCTGCATCCGCGGGTGATGCCCGAGAGCCGCTGAGAGCGTCAGTTCTCCTCCCCAGAGCCTGCGGGATACGGCTTGTCCCCAACCGCTGCCGCAACACGCAACCCCTTGGCAGGATGGCATCGTCCGAACAGAATGGGAGCGTGCCCGCCTTGACCGAACCTCAGACCTGGACCATGATCGGTGCCGTCATCGCTCTCATGTTCGGCATGCTCACGATCGTGTCGACGCTCTTCATCCGCATTCTCCGGGCGGAGATCAGCGGGTTGCGCGGAGAGGTGATCGGCCGGTTCGACGCTGTCGACTGGAAGTTCGAGTCCGTCAACTCCCGCTTCGACTCCATCAACTCCCGATTCGACTCCGTCAACTCCCGATTCGACTCGGTGAACTCCCAATTCGACTCGGTGAACTCCCAATTCGACTCGGTGAACTCCCGATTCGACGCCATCGACTCCCGCATCGACGGGCTCGACCGAGACGTCCGCGCACTCGTGAAGCACACCTTCGGGCTGGACAGAGGCTGACCATGTCTCTCCCCGACGACGTACTCGGCTACCACCGAAAGCTCGCGCCCGAGGATCGGGAGATCTGCGACCTGCTGGCGGCGGAGATCGACCGAGGGCTCCCCGAAGCGGCCGCGAAGGTCTGGCATGCGCATCCTGTCTGGTTCCTCGACGGCAACCCGATCGTCGGCTACGACCGCCCGAAGGACGCCGTGCGGCTGATGTTCTGGAGCGGGCAGTCGTTCGACGTCGAGGGACTCGCACCGTCGGGTTCGTTCGAGGCCGCAGAGGTGCGTTACCGGGGCGCCGACGACATCGACGTCGAAGCACTGGGCGCCTGGCTGTCGGCGGCTCGCGAGATCCAGTGGGACTACGAGCACATCCGCACCAATCGCGGCCTCGTCAAGCGCACCGAGTTCTGAACGCGGTCGAGGCGCGCCGGCCCCTCAGGGAACAGGCGACGATCGCCGGCGGTTGCATCCGAGGAACAGGCATGGTCCCGAGGAGGTGCGGATGGAGCTGACCCTGGTCTCCTCGTCGTTCTGTGGCGCGTGTTCGCGCACCCGCTCGGTGCTCGCCGATGCCGTCCGGTTCCTTCCGGACGCCACGGTCACGGAGATCGACGTCGCTCTCGAGCCGGATGCCGCGGAAGCGCTCGACATCCGCTTCACGCCCACCGTCATCATCCGGGACGGCGCCGGCGTCGAGGTCTTCCGCGCCGAGGGCGTGCCCACGGTCCCGCAGGTTCTGACCGCGGCGGTCAAGGCGCTGCCGACCTGACACAGGACCCCTTGCGGACGACCCCGACCCGGCGCAGACTGTCGTGCATCGATGCCGATCCGGGCTCCGTCCCGCACATCCTTGGAGTCGTCCATGCCCGACCTCAACCCGTATCTGTCCTTCCGCACCGACGCGCGCGACGCGCTCGAGTTCTATCAGAGCGTCCTCGGCGGGGAGCTCGACATCAGCGTGTTCGGGGACTTCCCCGACATGGTGCAGGACCCGAGCCAGAAGGACCTGGTCATGCACGGCCAGCTGACGACACCCGAGGGGCTGGTGCTCATGGCGTCGGACACTCCCGACGGCATGACGTACGAGAAGCCGCAGGGCATATCGGTGTCGCTGAGCGGCAACACGCAGCAGGTCACGCAGCAGGTGTGGGACAGGCTGTCCGACGGCGCGACGATCACCATGCCATTGGATGTCCCGCCCTGGGGCGGCACGTTCGGCATGCTCGTCGACCGCTTCGGCATCGCCTGGATGCTGCACGGCAACCCGGAGTGATCCGAGGCGTCCGCGCACGCCGACTCAGTGCAGCGCGTTCTCCGCGATGAAGGCGCGGAGCACGTGCTCGTCGTCCGCCATCTCGGTCACGTGCTGCGGAGCATCGAGCATCTCGCGCAGCTCGGGAGCGTAGGCGAGCTCGACGCCGATGGCCTCGTGGATCGTCTCCGCGAACTTCTCGGGCTTCGCGGTCTCCAGCACGAGCATCGGCACACCGGGCTCGAGGTACTCCCGGGCGATGCGGACGCCGTCGGCCGTGTGCGGATCGATGATCTCGCCCGTGGTCTCGTAGACGGAGCGGATCGTCGCGAGCCGGTCGTCGTGGGTCGATGTGCCGCTCACGATGCCGAACTCCGAGGCGAAACGGGACAGCTCGGCGGAGAAGTCGAAGAAGCCCTGCTCCTCGAGGTCGCGCCAGGCGCCGACGACCCGTGAGGCATCACGACCGACGAGCTCGAAGATGAACCGCTCGAGGTTCGACGCCTTCGAGATGTCCATCGACGGGCTGGAGGTGGCCAGCGTCTGCTCCGCGCTGCGCGGACGATAGATACCGGTCCGGAAGAACTCGTCGAGCACGTTGTTCTCGTTCGCGGCCAGGACGAGCCGACGGACAGGGAGCCCCATCTGCTTGGCGTAGAACCCGGAGAGGATGTTCCCGAAGTTGCCGGACGGAACCGTGAACGAGAGCTCGGTCCAGCCCCCGGCATCCGTCGCCCGCAGCCAGGCCCAGAAGTAGTACACGACCTGCGCGGCGATCCGCCCGAGGTTGATGGAGTTCACCGCGCCGAGGTGCTGAGCGCGCTTGAACACGAGGTCGCCCGCGAGGTGCTTGACGAGATTCTGGCAGTCGTCGAAGACGCCCTCGACCGCGATGTTGTGCACGTTCGCGTCGTCGAGCGAGAACATCTGCGCGCGCTGGAACGCGCTCATCCGCCCCTGCGGCGAGAGCATGAACACCGCGACGCGCTCCTTGCCGCGCAGGGCGTGCTCGGCAGCCGAGCCGGTGTCGCCGGAGGTGGCGCCGAGGATGTTGAGCACGGCGTCCTGGCGCTCCAGCGTGTACTCGAGCACCTGGCCGAGGAACTGCATCGCCATGTCCTTGAACGCCAGCGTCGGCCCCTCGGAGAGTCCGACCAGCGTGAGGTCGCCGTCGATCGCGCGCAGCGGGACGACGCCGGCCGGGAAGTCCGCGTACGCGTCGGCCGTCATCCGGGCGAGGTCGGCACGCGGGATGTCGGTGGCGAACAGTCCCAGCACCTCGGTCGCGAGCTGCGGATACGTGAGCGCGCGCCAGCGCTCGAGCGTCTCGCCGTCGACCGTCGGGATCACCTCGGGAACGGCGAGTCCCCCGTCGGGCGCGAGGCCCTCCAGCAGCGTCTCGCTGAACGACTGCGGCTGCATGCCGCCGCGGGTGGAGATGAACTGCACGTTGGCTCCTCGGGATCGGGACTCGGCGCCTCCATTCTCTCAGGCCGCGGTGGGCCGAGATGACGGGATGACGAGGACCGGATCAGAACAAGGAGGCGGGCAGCGCGCCCTCGAGTTCCAGCAGCCATCGCTTCGTGGCGAGTCCCTCGCCCGGGTTGCCGCCCGAGTATCCGCCGAGGCCGTCGCCGGCGACGACCCGATGGCACGGCACGATGATCGGGATCGGGTTCGCTCCCATGATCGAGCCGATCCCCCGCGCGGGCACGTCGGAGCCGCTGCGCGCGGCGAGCTGACCGTACGTCACCGGCGTGCCGTAGCCGACGGTCTCGTGCAGCGCCGTGAGCACGGCGTGCGTGCTCGCCGTCTGCGCGCCGAGATCGATCGGCAGATCGAACGTCGTCAACTCGCCTGCGAAGTAGGCGCGCAGCTGGGCGAGCGCTTCGCTCAGCAGCGGATCCGGCCGGGAATCGCTTCCTTCGGGAGCGGGGGCGCGCCAGCCGAGGCGAGTGATCGCGGTGCCGTCGGTGACGACGCCGATCACGCCCACCGGGGTGTCGAGCGTTCCGAAAGCGACCATGAGCCGAGGCTACTCCGCGCCACGGACCTGACGTCGCACTCCCGACGTGTGGCTCACCCCGCGGATCGGCTCTCGGGCGAGGGCAGCCACGCGCCCGCCGGAACATCGAGCCACCCCCGGGTCTCCGTGAGCCGACGAGCGGCCTCGCGCAGCTCGTCGAGCCCCGGGTGGTCGAGATCACTCCGCCACGACATCGCCCAGGGGAAGAGCGGGATCGGGTCGACCACCGGAAGGAGGACGGCCCCCTCGACCGGATGCTGGGAGGCGAGAGCGAGCACGGGAGCGCTGCGCAGCCGCAGATGCTGCGCGAGCTCCTCCCCTCCCGCCACCACGGGGTGGCCGATCGCCGGGTCTATGCCGAACGGTGCCAGCAGCTGCGCGGTCGCGTCGATCCACCCCTCTGTCACGTGCCCGCCGGCACGCGAGCAGACGCGCGTGCCGCGCAGATCCTCGAAGGCGACGGCGTCCCGATCCGCCAGCGGATGCCCCTCCGGCACGAGCACCGCGAGCGGTTCGAAGCGGACCAGCTGAGACGACACCTCGGGCGACGGACGCCGCACGCGATCGAAGAAGACGTCCGCCGACGAGCCTCGGCCCCCGTCCCCGCGCTGATCGAACCGGGCGATGAACTCGCTGCCCGATGCTCGGCTCCGCACGGCTTCCAGCACCAGAGCTGGAGTCAATTCCGCGTCCACGACGTCGACCACGAGGGGTTCATCGTCACGGAGCTCGCGCAGCGCGAGGTCGTGCAGCGCCAGCATCTCCTTGGCACGCGGCAGCAACCGTCGCCCGGCATCCGTCAGTTCGACGCTGCGGGTGGAGCGGATGAGCAGCGGGGTGCCGACCCGATCCTCCAGCCGCCGGATGTCGCGGCTCAAGGCCTGCTGGGCGATGAACAGCCGTTCGGCGGCACGACGGAAGTGCAGCTCCTCCGCCACCGTGACGAAGTGGCGCAGCAGACGCAGCTCGAGCTCATCGGCCATGGTCTCGTTATACCGGATTCACAACAGGAACGCGTCAATCGCGCGCAAAAGGGTGTTGGAGATGGCGGCCGGTGCCGGCGCACCCTGGAGCCATGGACATCCTCCGCTCCCGCCGCCGACTCATCACCCTCTGCCACGGGCTGACCGGTCTGATGACAGCGGTCTGGGGCGCAGGTCTCCCCGCGCTCGACGCGCGCCTCGACCTCGGACCGGCGGCCATCGGCGTCATGCTGCTCGTCGTCGCGGGCTTCGCGCTGCTGGCGATGCGGGCCGCGGGCCGCTTCTCCGGTTCGGCCGGGCGGATGCTGGCCGCGGCACTGCCATGCGCCGGCGGTGCCCTCATGCTGGCGGGCATCGCGCCGTCCCTTCCCGTGCTGCTCCTGGCGGCCGGGATGTTCGGACTCGGCTGCGGTGCGACGAACATCGCGCTCAGCACCCAGGCGATGGCGGTGGAGACGGCGATGGGGCGGCCGGTGATCGCCCGCATGCACGGCTTCTGGACGCTCGGCGCCGCGGGCGGCGGGCTGCTGCTCGCCGCCGCTCTGCACGCGGGCCTCGACAGTCGCCTCGCGATCTCCGGAGGCGCGGGGCTCCTGGTGACGGCATCCGCTCTGGTGGGGATGCGGCTGCGCGGGCTGCCGACGGCGTCCGGTGCTGCTCCGGCGTCCGCGCTCGTCCCTTCCGTCGACGGCGATGCAGGAGATGCCGGCGCTGCACCGCTCCGGCCGGGCCATCTCGTCGCCCTGGGCATGGTGGGGGCGGCCGCCTTTCTCGCCGAAGGTGCCGCGACCGACTGGGCGGGTGTGCACACGACCCGCATCCTCGGCGCGGATCCGGCGACCGGTTCCCTGGTCTACGGCGTCTTCTTCGCGGCGATGACCGTGATGCGCTTCGGCGGCGACGCGCTCCGCCGCCGGCTCGGGCCGCTGCGCACGGTCCGCCTCACGAGCGGGCTCGCCGCGATCGGCTATGCCGCCGTGCTCACCGCGGGTCTGGTGCCGGACAGGCCCGTCGCCGTGATCGTCGCCGTCTCCGGCTGGGCGCTCGCGGGGGCCGGGACCGCCCTGATCTGGCCGATCGTGATCGGCACCCTGGCTGAGCGCGGCGAGACCCCCCGGAAGCTCTCCGTCGTCACGATGATCAGCTACGGCGGCGGGCTCCTCGGCCCCGCCCTGATCGGATTCCTCGCCGCCGCGGCCTCTCTGCCCGTCGCGATGCTGCTGCCCGCCGGGCTCGCGGTCCTCCTGGCGATCACCGCGCCGTCCGTGATCCGCCGCTGCCGCGGCATCCGCTCGACGTCATCGTCGACGCCCCTGACCACCGCCGTACCCCAGAAGCAGTGACCGAGAGAAGGAGACACCCATGAACACCACCTCGACCCTCGACCGCCCCGACGCACGCCTCCACTACGAGGTGCGCGGGGAGGGTCCGCTCATCGCGCTGATCGGCTCCCCGATGGATGCCGACGCGTTCGCCCCTTTCGCGGACGAGCTGGCCGCCGATCACACGGTGCTCACCGCCGATCCCCGCGGGATCAAGCGCAGCACGGTGGCCGACCCGACACGCGAGTCGAGTCCTGCCGTGCGGGCGGCGGATCTCGCCGCCCTGATCGAGCATGTCGGTCGCGGACCCGCGACGGTCCTCGGATCGAGCGGAGGTGCCGTCACCGTGCTCGCCCTCGCGCAGGACCGACCGGACCTCGTCGAAGTCGTGATCGCCCATGAACCGCCCCTGCTGCGCCTGCTGCCCGATCACGAGGCCCAGCTGCAGACCGCTGAGGACCTCATCGCGCTCGCTCTCGGCGGGGATCGCCTGGGCGCGTGGCGGATGTTCTTCGCGCAGGCGAACATCGTCATGCCGGAGGAGGTGCTCGTGCAGTGGTTCGGCGGGGATGCCGATCCGCAGAGCCTCGCCGACGAGCGGTTCTGGTTCGAGCGCGAGTACCTCGGCAGCGTCGGCTGGCAGCCCGATCTCGACGCGCTGCGGCGCGCAGACGTGAGCTTCGTGCTCGGCATCGGCGAGGAGTCGGTCGGCCAGCTGTGCGAGCGCACCACGACGGCGCTCGGCGCGCAGCTCGACGTCGAGCCGACGAGGTTCCCGGGCGATCACACGGGCTTCGTCGACCACCCCGCGGAGTTCGCCGCACGGCTGCGAGCCGTGCTCGAGACCCGGTGATCGGAAAGGGGGTGCGCCTCGGACGCACCCCCTTTCCTCACGCCGACCGCGCGAACCACCGCCAGAGCCCCGACCACTGCTCCGGTCCGAGATCGCGCGGGAGACGCCGGTCCGATGCGCCGGCGGCCGTCAGCGCCTGCCGCGCCTGGGCCCTCGACACGCGAGCCGCCGAGGCCACGACCGCGTCGAGGGTCGCCCCGCGCGCCGTGAACATCGACCGGACGAACCCCTCGTACGCGCGACGCTCGGCGGTCGGCACGAGCGGTGAGCCGCGTCGCGTGATCGACAGCAGACCACCGTCGACGCTGGGCTGCGGCGAGAAGCCCCACGCCGGGACACGCCCTTCGAGTGAGAACTCGAACCACGGTGCCGACTGGGCGGTCATCAGGGTGCCTCCCCCGACGCCCGCCCGCTTGCGGGCGACCTCCCACTGCGTCAGCAGAACCGCGTCGCGCCACCGGCCCGTCGACAGCATCCGCCGCAGGATCGGGGTCGTCAGGTGGAAGGGGATGTTGCCGACCACGACATCGGCGTCGAGCGGATGGCGCGTCGCGTCGGCGTGCTCGACCCGCACGCTCGGCAGGCGCCCGCTCAGTCTGCGGACCCGATGCTCGTCGATGTCGATCGCCGTGAGCGGTCGTCCGAGCTCCGCCAGCGAGCGGGTGAGAGCGCCGTCGCCGGCGCCGAGTTCGAGGATCGACCCGGACGTTCGCCGGACGATCATCGTGATGCGTCCGAGGGTGGGGCGATGGGTGAGGAAGTTCTGGCCGAGTTCGTGTCGGCCGCCGTGGATCGAACGAGGCATGAGTGCGCTCCAGAGGAAGAATCGGAGCACCTCGAAGGAGGGAAGGACGCGGAGACGCGTCAGTGAGGACTGCCCGTCCCGAGGTGCGATGACATCTCGATGGACGGCGCGCAGATGCGTGCGAGCGAGCGCGCCGTCAGGCGCGGCGGTCGCGGAACACGAGGGTGCGCCCCATCACGGGCGCGAAGCATATTGTTCCCATGGCCGACAGCCTAGCGACCTCCAAGACGCGGCTCCAGTCAGATCCAGCCGCGCTCCTCGGCGATCAGCACGGCCTGCTGTCGGGTGCCGACGTGCAGCTTTCCGAGGATCACCGAGATGTGGTTGCGGACCGTGCCCGGCGCGAGCGCGAGGGCACGGGCGATCTGTCCGGTCGTCTCCCCCCGCCGTCCGGCACGCAGCACGTCCAGCTCGCGATCGGTCAGCGGCGAGCGCTCGTCGCTCAGCGCATCCGCCGCGATCTCCGGGTCGACGTAGCGCGCGCCCGCTGCCACCCGCCGGATGACGGCCGCGACCTCGTCGGCACCGCGGGACTTGGGCAGGAACCCCGCGACGCCGGATGCCAGCGCGCGACGCAGCACGCCGGGCCGCGCGTGACGGGTGACGACGACGCAGCGCGTCGCGATCGCCCGATTCAGACGCTCGGCGACCTGCACGCCGTCGAGGCCCGGCATCTCGAGGTCGAGCAGGCAGACGTCGGGCTGCAGGCGCAGCGCCTCGGCGACCGCCTGCTCGCCGTCCTCGCACTCGGCGACGACCTCGATGTCCTCCTCCAGGCGCAGCAGCGCCGCGAGCGCCGACCGGATCATCCCCTCGTCGTCGGCGAGCAGCACGCGGATCATCGAGCCTCCTCCACGTTCGACGGCACGGTCACCACGACCACGAACTCCTCCGCGTCGGCGTGGATCTCGAGCGTGCCGTGCACGTCGTCGATCCGACGACGGACACCGTCCAGGCCGGAGCCGTCGTCACCGAACCGGGCGCCCTGCACCGCGTCGTTGGCGATCTCGTACCGCCAGGCATCCACCGTCCGGGTCAGGGCGAGACGCGCACGGCGTCCACCGCCGTGCCGCAGCACGTTCGTCGTCGTCTCCCGGATCACCGGCCCGAGAGCGGATGCCGGTGCGGCGGCGGCATCCGGATCGATCACCGCCTCGACCTCGAGGCCGGCGGCGCGCAGGAGGTCTCGGGCGTTGGCGAGCTCATCGCTCAGCGGGACGGACCGGTACCGGGTCGCGAGGTCCCTCGTGCCCTGGCGCGCCTCGTCGACGCTGACCCGCGCGGCGCGGAGCTGTTCCATGCCGGCATCCGGATCGCGCGGCAGCAGCCGCTCCGCGAGCTCCAGCTGCAGCGCGATGACCTGGAGGTGATGCCCCTGCAGGTCGTGCACATCGGTCGCCACGCGCAGCCGCTCCTGCGTCGCCGCGAGGCGCGCCTCCGATGCACGGGCGCGGTCCAGAGTCACCATGACGTCCCAGAACCACAGCGAGCTGACCGTCATCCCCGGCAGCAGCGCGGTGTAGGCACCCGGGAGCCAGGTGGGGATCCCGACACCGAGCGCGTCGGTCGCCGAGTCGACGAGGGCGAGCGCCACCAGGAGCAGCGTCGCCGCCACGACCACACGGAAGCGGACGCCACGCGGCCAGTTGAGCAGCACCAGCGACTGCGCGAGCGGCATGACGGCGAGCTGCCAGCTGCCGGTGAGCGCTCCGGCGACCGCCCCGAAGGCCACGGCGACGACCAGCGGGACGGCCAGGCGCCGCCAGGGCACTCCCGGTCCGGCATCGATGCGGTGCCGGTAGTCGAACAGCAGCAGCAGCGTCGACGCGCACCACAGCAGGCCTCCGACGGCGATGACGAGGACGACAGTGACGCGGAGGTCCATCGCCGCCACGATGCCCGCCCAGGCGCCGATCAGCATGACCTCGATGAACAGCACGGCGGTCAGCGTGTACCACCAGGTGACCGTGACGCCGCGCGTCAGCGAGACCGCCCCCGGGGTCGGAACGGCGGGGGCGAGGGGCTCGATGCGGCTGCTCACGCTCTCACGATACGGGCGTGACAGATGTCACGGATACGACGTGCGATACACCCGAGAAGCGGTGACGGCCCGGCACTGTCGTGCGCGACCCCGGAGCGGTGGACTGGATCCATCGCGACGGACACGCCGTTCGCACCGACAACCGGGAGCACACCCCATGAACCTCATCGAGATCTTCCAGAACTGGGTCGCCCAGGTCCCCGAGCTCGTGCAGCCGCTCATCGTCGCCCTCGCCGGCGCGATCCCCTTCATCGAGGGCGAGGGTGCCGCGAGCATCGGGATCATCGGCGGCATCCACCCGGTGATCGCCGCCGTCGCAGCCATCGTCGGCAACTTCGTGTGCGTCGCCGTGCTGGTGCTGGCGAGCTCGGGTGCCCGCAGCGCGATCGTGAACCGCTCTCGTGTGACGGAACCGGCCCTCGCAGGAGGAGGAGCGGCAGCTGCACCCGCGTCCGAGGCGCCGCACGCCGATCGCAAGGCCGCCCGCCGGGAGAAGTTCCAGCGCGCGTTCGAGCGCTACGGCGTCCCCGGGGTCAGCCTTCTCGGACCGCTGCTGCTGCCGACCCACTTCACCGCCACGATGCTCGCCGCGGCCGGCGTCGGCAAGGCGCGCGTGCTGTTCTGGCAGGCGCTCGCGATCATCGGCTGGACGACGGCGGTCGCCGTGATCGTCGGCGGTGCGGTCTACGCCATCCGCTGATCCGAACGGCGCCTCCGACCGATTCGGCGGACTCGCGTCATGATTCGTCCGCCACGGGGTCTTGCCTATGACGGAGGTCCGGGCCTTTGGGGATATTGGCTCGCTCCGTCATCGGCCGCCCACCCCTCACACAGAGCGGCCAGAGGGTGGGATCCCTTCCCCGGGATCCCACCCTCTTTCTCGTGGTGCGGTGCTCCACTGTCGTCGTAACCCTCGCATGTCGGCCACCCGGTCTGCGGTAATCTCTCAATCCCCCGACGCGACACCCGGACGTCGTGCGACGGAACACGAGGTCCCATGGAAAGCTCTGGCGCAGGCACCGCCGACGAGACCGACGCCGACCTCCTCCGGCGCAGCCGCGACGGCGACCGTCGCGCGTTCTCCGAGCTCTGGCGCCGACACGCTCCGACCGCCGTGGCCTATGCCCGCAGCCTCGGCGCCGCGCCGCCCGACCCCGAGGACGTCGTCTCGGATGCGTTCCTGAGCATCCTGCAGCTGGTGCGCACCGGCCGAGGGCCGGAGGAGAGGTTCCGTCCCTATCTGCTCACCACGGTGCGCAACACCTGGCTGACGGCCGCTCGGCGCGCGCCGTCGACGGTTCCGCTCGACGCGGTCGAGGAGCCCCCCTCGGGCGTCGGCACGATCGACGTCGAGGCGATGATGAACTCCACGGCCCTCGCCGAGGCCTTCTGCGCGCTTCCGGATCGTTGGCAGCATGCGCTCTGGCTCAGCGAGGTCGAACAGCTCCCCCCTCGCGAGATCGCCGATGTGCTCGGCATGAGGGCGAACGCCGTGGCCGCTCTGACGTACCGCGCCAGGGACGGGCTCCGGAAGGCGTGGATCGGCGCGCACCTCCGCCGTGCACCTGCCGGTTCCGACCATGTGCGCGTGATCGAGCTGCTCGGCGCCTACGTGCAGGGCGATCTGGGTCCGCGCCCGCAGAAGTTCGTCGCGGGGCACCTGGAATCGTGCGCCGACTGCCGCGCGGCGGCCGGTGAGGCGAGACACCTCGCGCGCGCCATCACGCTCGGCCCGCTCCTCGTCGGCGGCGCCGGACTCGTCATCGTCCCCGCGTATTTCGGGGCGGGGCAGGCCGCAGCGGCGATCGTTGCGGCCGCAGCGCCGACGGCGCCCGTGCTGTGGCCCGTCGCCGCCGCCGTGGCCGTGGCCCTCTCGGTGAGCGGCAGTCTGTTCCTGCGCACCCCGACCGAACCGGACGCGACCGCGGTGGATCTGCCGTCGGTCGCGCTGCCGGACGAGGCGGCATCCGCACCGCCTCTCGCTCCGTCTCCGGACCTCGCACAGCCGAATCCCGCCACGTCCTCGACCGTGGGCATCCGCGAGATCGCCGCTCCGATCGCCGACGCTACGAGCACTCCGGCACCGGTGCCGACTCCCGTTCCGGTGCCGGCACCCGACGCCGCTCCGGCGCCCGTCGAAGAACCTCCGGCGTCACCCACGACCGCCCCCGTGACGGCGCCCGTGACCGCGTCGAGCGAGCACGATCCCCCACCGACGACCTCCCTCAGCCGATCGCGCTGGTGGTGGGTCGATGTCGCCGTGACTCCCGCCGATCTCATCGGATGCCCTCCGATCGCCACCGTGACCATCGGCGGGGTCGCCGGAACGACTGTCCTGGTCGTCATCGATGATCAGCGCAGCGGAGCGGTCGTGACCCTCGATTCCGACGGCGTCTGGACAGGAGAGATCGAGCTGCCGATGACCTCGGGGCAGCATGCGGTGTCGATCATCGATACCGGCCCGCGGGACGAAGATCCCGAGGTGCTCGCGCAGGGCACCGTCGACTACTGATCTCAATTCAGGCATTCCTGAATTCAGGTTCTGCTGTACGGTTGTCATCATGACCACGGCGACGGCATCTCTCACCCATACCGCGGCGGTGGCCCGTCTCGGCCACGCATTGTCCGATCCGACGCGTGCCGGCATCCTGCTCGCCCTGCGGGCGACCGACCGCTACCCCGCCGAACTGGCCGATGATCTCGGCGTCTCCCGGCAGGTGATGTCCAACCACCTGGCCTGCCTTCGCGGATGCGGACTGATCGAGAGCGTCCCCGACGGCCGCCGGAGCAGCTATCGCCTCACGGACCCGCACCTCGCGCCGGCCCTCGACGAACTCGTGCGCGTCACCCTGATCGTCGAGCCGGACTGCTGCGACGGCGAAGGATGCAGCTGCTGATGTCGACGCTCACCGCGGACCGCCGCGCGACCCTCCATCGACGCATCCGACTCATCGTCGCGATCACGATCGCGTACAACCTCATCGAGGCGGTCGTGGCGATCGCCGCCGGGTCGATCGCCTCATCGGCGGCGCTCGTCGGGTTCGGCCTCGATTCGACCATCGAGGTCCTCTCTGCAGCGGCCGTCGCCTGGCAGTTCACGCGACGCGACCCGGAACGCTGGGAGAAGCCGACCCTGCGCGTGATCGCGATCGCCTTCTTCGCGCTCGCCGTCTACGTCACCGCGACCTCCGTGCTCGCCCTCGTCACGGCGGAACGACCGGAGCACAGCACGATCGGGATCGTCCTGACCGCCGTCAGCGTGGTGGTCATGCCCTTCCTGTCGTTCGCCGAGCGGCGAGCGGGTCGCGAGGCGGGATCCGCCACTGCCGTCGCCGACTCGAAGCAGACGCTGATCTGCACCTACCTGTCGGCCGCCGTGCTCGTCGGCCTCGTCGCGAACTCGCTGTTCGGCTGGTGGTGGGCGGATGCCGTGGCCGGGCTGGTCATCGCGGCCTTCGCGGTGCGCGAGGGCGTGGAGGCATGGAGGGGCGACGCATGCGCGACCTCCGTCGGGATGATCTTCGACGACGAGCACGATGACCACGACCACGATCACCACGATCACCACGCGCACTGAGCATCTAGGTTGGGGAGATGGATGCTCGCCTGCCGCTGCGGCACGACCTCGACGGTCGCACGATCCTCGTCACCGGAGCCAACGCGGGAATCGGGTACTGGTGCGCCGAGCGTCTCGCCGCTCGCGGTGCGCGCGTGCTTCTGGGATGCCGATCGCCCGAGCGAGCGCAGACCGCGGTCGCGGCGATCACAGCCCGCGTCTCCGACGCGCAGCTGCGCATCGTCTCCGTCGATCTCGGCTCACTCGACAGCATCCGCAGCGCGGCAGCCGACGTCGATGAACGACTCGATGCGGTCATCTGCAACGCCGGTGTGAAGACCGCCCGCAAGGATGCCCGGACGCACGACGGCTTCGACCTGATGATCGGCACCAACTTCCTCGGGCATTTCGCTCTGCTCGCCCAGCTCGCCCCGTTCTTCGCCGACGATGCCCGCGTGGTGGCGGTCGGCTCGATCGCGCATCGCTTCGCCCGGCTCGAGCCCGGCCGTCTCTCGGATCCCTGGCGCGGCTCTTCGCTGCGTCAGTACGGGCGTTCCAAGGCGGCGCTCATGGCGTTCGCCTTCGAGCTGGACCGACGCTGGTCCGATACCGGGCGATCCGCCCTCTGCGCACATCCGGGGTACGCGGTCGATCCGCTCACCGCCCCGCGGCCCGGACTCGTCGAGGTGCCCGCGGTCGTGCGCGCTCTGGCCACCCTGAGCCGACCGTTCGTGCAGGGCAAGGACGACGGCGCCGCGCCGCTGATCCATGCGGCCACGGCCACCGAGGCAGAGAGCGGCGACTACTGGGGCCCGGGAGGGGCGCTCGAGTTCCGCGGCGCACCCACCCGCGTGCGCGCCTCGGACGAGGTCCGATCGCCTGCCACCGGCCCCGCCCTCTGGGATGCTGCGGAGCAGCTGACCGGCGTGCGCTTCCCGACCTGAGCCGATGTCGGATGCCGCGGCCAGACTGGGGTCATGATCACTCTGCTGTCCGCCCCCAGCAACCTCGGTCTGCGGCCGCCTCAGCGCGGAAGCGTGCCGGGCACGGCGAAGGCTCCGGAGGCGCTGCGCGAGGCAGGACTCCACACCCGCTTCGCCGAGCGCGGGGCGATCGACGGAGGTGTCGTGCTCTCCGCACGCTATGTCGATGACGACGACACCAGGGCCGCCGGGCATGTCCGCAATGAAGCGGCGCTGGTCGAGCACTCCCGGCGCCTCGCCGCGCGCATCACCGACGTGCTCGCCGCGGAGAGTGCTCCGCTGGTGATCGGCGGCGACTGCGCCCTGCTGCTCGGCGCCGGCATGGCCTCGGCGCGACGAGGTCGCACCGGGCTGGTGCACGTCGACGGGCACACCGACTTCCGCCATCCGGGGAACAGCGACGAGAGTGCGAGCGTGGCCGGCGAGGCACTGGCGGCCGCGATCGGGTACCACTGGCCCGCCATCGCGGACATCGACGGCCTCTCCCCGTACTTCGCGGCTGCCCGCACCGCACACATCGGTCATCGCGATGACGACGAGGAACAGGAAGAGGTGCGCGCGCTCCTCGGACTCGTCACCCCCGCCGCCGATGTCATCAGACGGGGTGCGGCGGCCGTGGCGGCCGACTCCGCCGCGGCGGCCGGTCCCGACGGTTACTGGCTCCAGGTCGACGTCGACGTGCTCGATGCCTCAGTGATGCCGGCGGTCGACAGCCCGGATCCCGGCGGCCTGACCGCGGCGCAGCTCACCGATCTCCTGCGGGAACTGGCACCTCGGGCCATCGGCGCGAGCATCACCGTGTTCGACCCCGACCTCGACCCAGACGGCCGCTACGCGCGACTGCTGGTCGACATCCTGGATGCCGGCCTGCGCGAACTCGGGTCGGGCATCCGCGGTTGACGCGACAGCCCTGATCACGCCGGCGTCGCCTCGGCATCCGCGTGAGCCGTCACCTGCACGAGGGAGATGCGGCGGCGATCGAGCTCGACCACCCGCAGCGTCGCTCCGTCGACCTCGATGCAGTCGCCGACTGCGGCGAGCCGCCCGAGACGCTCCGTGACGAATCCGGCGATCGTGTCGGACGACCCGCGCGGGATCGAGAGGCCGGTGAGCTCCTCGAAGTCCTGCAGGTTGAGCCTGCCGTCGATGCCCGCGTCAGGAGACGCGACGACGTCCGCGTCGTACTCGTCGAAGATCTCCCCCACGACCTCTTCCACGAGATCCTCGAGCGTGACCAGTCCGTCGGTGCCGCCGTATTCGTCGACGACCACCGCGATCTGATGACCGTCGGCCCGCATCCGGGTCAGCGTCGGGAGGACGCGCGCGGTCGACGGGATGTACGGGATCTCTCGCATGAGAGATCTCAGCGGCTCGGTCACGCCTGCGCCTGACGCCTCGAACAGATCACGCACGTGCACGAAGCCGATAATGTCGTCGATCGAGCGATCCGAGACCGGATAGCGGGAGAACGGCAGATCCCGCACCTGGACCACGGCGTCCGCCACACTCGCCGATTCGTCGAGCGCGACGACCTCCGGACGGGGGCGCATGACCTCGCTGATCTGCCGCCCGCGCAACGAGAGTACATCGTCGAGGATCCGACGCTCATCGTCGGGCAGTCCCTGATGCGAGGCGACGATGTCGCGCACCTCGTCGTCGGTCATCTCCTCCCCCGTCTTGTGCGGGTCGCCGCCGAGCAGCCGCACGAGGGCGTTCGTCGACACGGAGAGCAGCCAGATCACCGGGCGCATCACGGTCGCGAAACCGTTCAGCGCCGGCGCCACCGCATAGGCGAACTGGGCATTCCGCTGGATCGCCAGTCGCTTCGGGACCAGCTCGCCCAGCACGAGGGAGAGGTAGGCGATCAACAGGGTCAGCACGACCGTCGCGATCGTGAGGGCGAGAGCGGGCGCGGCGCCCCACATCTCGAACAGCGGGGCGAGCGACGGCGCGATCGACGTCGCTCCGTATGCGGCCGATGCGAAGCCCGCCACGGTGACGCCGATCTGCACGGCCGAGAGGAAGGTGTTGGGATTGCGAGCGAGCGCCGCCACCTTCGCACCACGGCGTCCACGGAGCCCGATCGCGGTGATCTGGCTCTCACGGAGGGTGACGAGCGCCATCTCGGTCGCGGCGAAGACACCGCCGACCAGGACGAACACGAAGACGAGCGCGATGTTCCAGAGCAGATCACCCATCAGCGGAAGCTCCCGCTGAGGGGACCGAGCACGCCCGGTGGGAGCCGGGCGCTCATACTGTCAGGGTCTGAGGAAGGGGTGGAGCAGCGCGACGCGCTCACGAATTCTCCTTGTCGATGGCGGATGTCGAGGGAACGGCGATCCCTGCGGTGTCGGTGCTCTCCAGCGAGCTCAGAGTCCCCGAGGCATCGACCGTCTCTGCGGCCCCCGGGGATCGCCGCGTCTTGAGGAGGCTGGCGACCGTGGCGACGGTGATCGTCGCGGCGATGAACAGCAGCGAGAACCAGATCGGGATCTCGGGAGCCCAGAGCATCGGCTCGCCGCCGTTGATGAAGGGCAGCTCGTTCACGTGGAGGGCGTGCAGCACGAGCTTCACGCCGATGAACGCGAGGATGACCGCGAGCCCTTGGGCCAGGTAGACGAGGCGCTCGAGCAGGCCGCCGATGAGGAAGTACAGCTGCCGCAGACCCATGAGCGCGAACGCGTTGGCCGTGAACACGATGTAGGCCTCGTCGGTGAGCCCGTAGATCGCCGGGATCGAGTCGACCGCGAACACGAGGTCGATGAAGCCGATCGCGATGATCGTGAGCAGCATCGGGGTGACGAAGCGCTTGCCGTTGTTCACGACGGTCAGCTTGTCCTCGTTGTACTCGTCGGTCACCGGGAGGTGCCGACGGACGAACGTCATGAAGCGGCCGTTGGCCGGGTTGCTCTCGTGGTTGCTGAAGGCCTGTCGGTACGCGAGGACCAGCAGCAGCGCGCCGAACAGGTAGAAGATCCACGAGAAGTTCTCGATGAGAGTCGCGCCGACGGCGATGAAGATGCCGCGCAGGATCAGCGCGATGACGATGCCGATCATCAGCACCTTCTGCTGGTAGATCTTCGGCACGGCGAAGCCGGTCATCACGATGAGGAACACGAAGAGGTTGTCGATCGACAGCGCCTTCTCGGTCAGATACCCGGCGAAGTACTCCCCGCCGAAGGTCCATCCGGAGAAGACGCCGATCCCGACGCCGAAGAGCAGAGCGAGGCTGATGTAGAAGATCGACCAGCGGGCGGATTCCGCGATCGAGGGCTCGTGAGGCTTGCGCACGTGGGCGAAGAACTCGTACACGAAGAAGGCGATCGTGACCGCGATCGTGATGATCCAGATCAGAGGCGTGATTTCCAACAGGGGCTCCAGACTCGGCGTGACAAAGCAGCGCCAAAGTCTTCTCCATTCCTGAGATCAGGAACCGGTGGCCCGGGATGCGACGTGCATCCGTAATGACGACCCGACCGTATCGGAGTACTCCCCTTGGGATCTCCAGGGTACAAGGAGGCCTGGATCATCCCTGTGGATCTGCCGACAACCGCGGGGCGGCGGGCGCAGCGCACGACGCCCCGCGGTTGAGACGGTCAGTTCAGGGTGAACGTCACCGTCGCGCTGTTGCCCGCGACGTCCTGGACGACCAGGGTGTTCTCCCCCTGGACAGCACCGAAGACGCCGGGCTTCACGTGGTTGATGTCGGACCACGTGTTGTCGGAGAGGTCCTTCACCACCCCGTTGAGCGAGACCTGCGAGACCTTGCCCGCGTCGAAGAGCTTGAAGCTGACGAGGTCGTAGACCCCCGCGGAGCCCGCGGTGAACGATGCCCCCTCCTTGACCGTCGCGGTCGGAGCGGTGGCATCGATCGTCACCGCGAAGACGCCGGTCTGCGCGATGTTGCCCGCGAGGTCCTCCGCGTTGTACTTCACCGTGTACGCACCGTCGGGCAGGGTCTGGGTCGTCTCGTGCACACCGCTCGTCGCACCGTCGATCGCCGACTGCGTGCTCTTGACGAGCGTGCCGTCCTTGTAGATGTTCGCGACGATGCGCTTCAGACCGATGTCGTCGGTCGCGTCGACGCGCAGCGTCAGCGCGGGCATCGGACCGGCAGTGGTCGGCGCGACGAGAGTCGCCACCGGCTTCGTGGTGTCGACCGGAGCAGCATCCTGGCCGAGGGCGACGCGATCGACCGCCCAGAACGCGCTGTTGGTCCCGGTGTAGTGGAATCGGAACTGCGCGGTCTGCGCGCCGGCAGGCACGTCGAAGACCAGACGCTCCTCGGCATTCGTGTTCGCCGTGTACGCCTTGAGCGACTGCGCCTCGCCGCCGTCGAAGCTGACGAGGACCTCGGCCGACTGCGGCCCGTCGATGAAGTAGTTGGTGGCGTACGCCAGAGTCGCCGTGGAAGCGCCGGTCAGCGGGTAGGCGGGGCTGACGAGCGTCGAGTCGAAGGCGCCCGCCGCGTGCGACTTGTCGTCCCACTCATCCGAGTCGGCCACGGCGAAGACGTCGCGGACGCGCACCGACGTCTCCCGACGCTGCCCCAGCTCGACGTTGGTCCAGAAGTCATCGGTGGAGAAGGACCAGCCGGCCCATTCCCTCACACCGCCGGAGGGCATGAGGGAGTTGTCGATGCTCCAGCCTTCCGGTGTCGCATGCGTCCAGCCGAGGACATCCGCTCCGGGGCGGGTCTCGTCCGCGCGGGTCTGCAGCGCTGGGCGCAGCGCGTCGAAGGCATCGGGCGCGAGGTCCGGTACGGCAGTGCCGTCGAGTGCCCAGGCCGGGTCAGCCGCGATGCCGACGGCGGAGAGGACGGTGGGGGCGACGTCGGTGATCTTGACGTCGTGACGCACACCGGGCTCGATGCCCGGTCCCGCCGCGATCACGAACACCTTGCGCTCAGCCGGGCTGCTTCCGCCGTGACCACCGGTCGGAGTGTGGCCGTGATCCGCCGTGACGACGATGGTCCACTCCTCCTCCGAGGGTCGGGCCTCGACCGCGGCGAAGATCTGGCCGATCTCGCCGTCCGCCTTCGCGAGTGCCTGTCCGTAGGCAGTGCCGTTCGTGCCCGTGCTGTGCCCTGCGCCGTCGACCTCGTCGAGGTGCACGAACACGTCGTCGGCGCCGCCCGCGATCGCCTCGACCGCCTTGGCCGTCGTGCCGACATCGTTGCCGCCCTGGATGCGCGAGTCCGCGGCCGGCCCGAAGACCGTGGTCGCGATCGGAGACCACGTCGCCACGACCGCCGTGGAGCGCTCCGGCTGTGCGGCTTCGATGCGCGTCAGGTAGTCGGGGTAGAGGTCGTACCGAGGTGCCGTGAAGTTGTTGTCGACGACGTTGTGCTTGTCGGGCCAGACACCCGTGGCGATGGTCGACCACCCCGGTCCGGAGATGGTGCCGGCCAGCGGCGTGCCGTACAGGTTGCTGGACGAGACCATGCCGCGCGCCATCAGCGCGTCGAGGTTCGGCATGTCCGCATCGTCGAGGAAGTCGAACGACGCACCGTCGATCCCGATCACGAGGGTCTTGACGGCGGCCGCGTCGGCGGCCGCCAGGGCGGGTGCGGCCACCAGCGGGGACAGGAGGCATGCGGCCGCAGTTGTCAGCACAACTGCGCGCTTGCGATACGAGGGCATTTGATCTCCGAGACGTTGGTTTCACGGGCATGGTGACGTCCATGCCCGGAGACAGTCTCGAACTCGGAGACCGCGCCGCCAACGGTTCGCGCGAAGATGTCAATACACGTTGAGGTGCCGTTCACTCTCGGGCGCGCAAATAGGTATCTATGTGCGTGAACGGACGAGCGCCGCGGTCAGTCGAGCAGCTCGCCCACCAACTGTTCGATGCGGCTGCGGATGTCGTCGCGGATCGGCCGCACCGCGTCGATGCCCTGGCCGGCAGGATCATCGAGCTTCCAGTCCTCGTAGCGCTTGCCCGGGAAGAACGGGCACGCGTCGCCGCACCCCATCGTGATCACGACATCGGATGCCTGGACGGCCTCGGTCGTGAGCACCTTCGGCGCTTCCGCCGTGATGTCGATGCCGAGTTCGGCCATCGCCTCCACGGCGATCGGGTTGATCGCGTCGGCGGGCATGGACCCGGCCGAGCGGACCTCGATGCGGTCGCCGGCGATGTCGCGGAGAAACCCCGCGGCCATCTGCGAGCGGCCGGCGTTGTGCACGCACACGAACAGGACGGAGGGGGTGGATGCGGCGTCGGGCATGGTGGCTCCTGTCTACGTTTCCAGTCTGACATTCATCGATGCGGGGGAGGCTGCTCGGATCAGCCGACCGCGGCAGGGCGCGAGCCGATCTGCAGCACGGAGGGCGCAGGAGCGGCGCAGCATCCGCTCGCTCCCTCGTCGAAACCGCCCGCGCCGCCGCAGACACCGGTGTCCGGCAGCACCAGCTCGTTGCGGGCCGCGGACTCGTGATCTCCGGCGAGGTGCGCGACGACGCTCCGCACCTGCTCGAAGCCTGTCAGGGCGAGGAAGGTCGGCGCGCGCCCGTAGGACTTCGCGCCGACGATGAACAGACCCTGCTCCGGCTGTGCGAGCTGACGCGCACCCGTCGCCGACACCGAACCGCACGAGTGGATGTTCGGATCGATCTCGGTCGCGATGCCCGCGACCGCCTCGAGTGCGGGATCGAGATCGATGCGCAGCTCCCGGAGCAGGTCGGAGTCGGGTCGGAATCCGGTGAGCGCGAACACGTGGGAGACGTCGGCGACCTCTCGCCCGTCGTCCGAGCGGATGCGGAGAGCGCCGTCCTGTGCCCGGAACTCGGCGACACGGAACCCGGTGACGACGTCGACCACGCCGGACTCGATCACGCGGCGAGCGCGCGCTCCGAGAGCCGCCCGCTCGGGGAGCTCGTCGCCGGCACCGCCTCCGAACACGTTCGTCGCGGTTCCCCGTCGCAGCAGCCAGGTCACCCGCGTACCCGGTGCGCGGCGTGCGAGCTCACTCAGTCGCAGCACCGCGTGCGTCGCGGAATGGCCGGCTCCGACCACGACCACGTGCGCGCCCGCGAAGGCGGCGACGTCGTCGGGGATCCGATAGGAGATGCGATCTGCCGAGGCCGGCTCGCCCAGCGCAGGGTAGCCGTCCGCACCCGCCGGGTTCGGCTGCCCCCACGTGCCGCTGGCGTCGATCACCGAACGTGCGAGGAGCCGGCTCTCGGTGCCGTCGGCATCTCGCGTGTGCACCACGAACGACTGACTCCGACGTCCGCCGTCGACGACCTTGTCACGCCCGTAGCGTGCGACGCCGGTGACGGCGACCCCGTAGCGGACCCGCTCACCCAGCGCGTCGGCCAGTGGGGCGAGGTATCCCTCGACCCACTCCGCACCCGTCGGGTACCCGGCCGGCGGAGCCGACCACCCCGACGGCTCGAGCAGGCGCCGACCGGCCGCATCGGTGAGTTCCGGCCACGAGGAGAACAGCCGCACATGCCCCCATTCCGAGACCGCGGCCGCGGCCGCATCCCCGCGTTCGAGGACGACGGCGTCCAGCCCGCGTTCGGTCGCATGCGCCGCGGCGGCGAGGCCCTGCGGCCCCGCTCCGATGATCACGACGGGCAGTTCATCCATGGCGTCTCCTCAAATCGAAAAACTTCAATACGAAGACCATCCCCCACCTATCGAAGAATGTCAATACGTGACAGACTAGCGGGGTGAGCCTGCCCCTGACCATCGAAGCGACCTCCTGCTGCGTCCCCCGCGTCACCTCTGCCGTCTCCGTCGAGGACGCGGAAAGGGCAGCCCGCGTGTTCAAGGCGCTCGGCGACCCGACACGCGTTCGACTGCTGTCACTGATCGCCGCGGGCGAGGGCGGGGAAGCATGCATCTGCGACCTCACGGAGCCGGTCGGTCTCTCCCAGGGCACTGTCTCCCACCACATGAAGCTGCTCGCAGAGGCGGGGCTCGTCACGCGCGAGCAGCGCGGCAAGTGGGCGTACTTCGCCCTCAACGACTCAGCGCTCGACGCGGCCGCCGATGCCCTGCGGACGACCTGAGGGTCGCACCGCCGGCTCGGCCTCGAAGTAGAGGTGGGCATGCAGCGCGCACCTCTCGTTGAACCCGGCATCGCACTCCGGACATGAGGATGCCGCCAGATAGTCCGTGATCGTCAGCTCCGCACCGCAGGCTCCGCACAGCACGGCCTTCGTCTCGCGCTCGTCGAAGCCCCACTGGCGCGCGGGATGCCCGGCAGCCTCCGCATGACAGAGGTGGCACGGGTAGTACTCGCCGCAGCAGGCGAAGCGGATCGCGATGATGTCGACGGCGGTCCGATAGTGCACGCATCGGGTCATGTCGTCGACGACCGCGCCGCGGACGAGCGGACGACTAGGCATGGGGCTCGCGACCTTCGATCAGGGCGGCGAGAGCGTCGAGCGTACGCGCGAGCCCGAACGCCCAGGCCTGGCTCGCACCCCACGCGCCGCCCTGCGCCTCTCCGGCGGCGGCGCCGATGCGCACCGCCCGCGGAAAGGCCGCAGGGTCGAGGGCGCGGGCGAGGATCGGCTGGTTCGCCGACCACCACTGCTCATCGCTCATCGCGGTGTCGGTGACCGCTCGGGCGGCGTCGTGCGCCGAGCGACAGTGCGCCTGGACGAAGCCGAGGAGGTAGGTGAGCGAGGCGTCGACGTCGACATCCGAGAGCCCGGTGCCGTCGAAGGCGGCGAGCTCGTGCTCGTACTTCGCCATGACCCCGGGACCGAGCGGCGGTCTGCTGAGCGCGGCGACCTCGGTGAGCCACGGATGCCGGGTCAGCAGCTCACGGTTCGCCTGCGCGATCTCGGTCACCCGTTCGCGCCACGGCCTCTCCCCTGGATCCGGCCGCGCCATGCCGGCGTAGAGCGCGTCGACCATCAGGTCGAGGAGCTCCGGCTTCCCCGGGACATAGGTGTACACCGACATCGGCGCGATGCCCACGCGCTCGGCCACGGCACGCACGGTGACTCCGGCGAGCCCCTGCTCATCGGCGATGGCGAGGGCCGCCTCGACGAGCCGACCCACGGCGACGGAGCGCGCCGGGCCCTTCCGCGGAGCCGACGGCTCACCCCAGAGCAGAGCGAGGGTCCGGCTCGGCTCTCCTGCGCCCGTGCGATCGGCATCCATGGGAATGATCTTGCCACATCTGCGTTATACGCAGTACATTGTACGTCGTACAGTGTTACCGATAGGAGCATCCATGCAGTTCACCTCGACAGCGATCTCGCTGAACGTGCCCGACGTCGACGCCTCCGCCGAGTGGGTGCAGAAGCACCTCGGCTTCTCCGTCGCGATGGCGGCCGACGGATTCTGCTCGCTGCAGCATCCGGATGCCGGGATCAACCTGATCTACCTCCGCACGGGCCTGCCGACGTTCAAGCCCGCGTCGGCGGCTGCGGACGCGACAGGCCTCCTCGTCGTCTTCACGGTCGACGCCATCGACGACGACTACGCCCGCCTGCGCGAGGAGGGCGTCACCATCGTCACGCCGATCGAGACCGAGCCCTGGGGCGAGCGCTACTTCCAGATGACGGACCCGAACGGCATCGTCTACCAGCTCGTCCAGTGGGTCGAGCCGACGGAGGAGCACGTCGGCTGACAGCGGTGCCACGCGCTGAGCCGCCTCGACGCCGCTCAGCGCGTGGGTGCGCTCGACCGCCCCTGATCACGACCGCTGAGCTCTGCGTCGAGCGTCTCCTGGGCGACGCGCATCTGCTCGGCGTAGACCGGCTCCCGCAGGCGCTCCCAGATCAGATCCTCCGGGACGTCTTCGACGTCGCTCACCACCCACCAGATGTTGCCGAACGGGTCTTTGATGCGTCCCCCGCGCTGACCGAAGGCATTGTCGTCGAGTGCGGTCACGACCACGGCTCCCGCTGCGATCGCCTGAGCGAAGGTCGCATCGGCATCCGGTACCCACACCCGCAGCAGGCTCGGCATCACCGGCCACTCGGGACGGCGATCGAAGGCCAGGACGACCGTGTCCCCGACCCGGACCTCGGCGTGGCCGATCAAGCCGTCCTCCGTGGCGACGCGCGCGATCTCCTCGCCGTCGAACGCCGCGGCGACGAAGTCGAGCAGTGCTCCGGTGTCGTCCGTGACGACCCATGGCGCCACGGTCGTGTAGCCGGCGGGGGCGGAGTTCTTCGTGTCGGTCATCTTCTTCTCCGATCTGGATGTCATGCGATGAACCTACGAGCAGATGCGGACAGATCCTGTCCTCGTACCCTCCAGCCGACACCCGGTCAGTGCGCGTACCGCGGCCCCAGGACCGAGAGCAGCTTCAGCTTCTCGTGACTCTCCGACCCCGGGGCCGCGGTATAGACCAGCAAGGCCTGCGAGGACCCCGGATCGATCAGGCTCTGACAGGACAGATCGAGGGCGCCGAGCTCCGGGTGGATGAACCGCTTGGTCTCCTGCGGCCGCAGCCCGATCTCCTGCCGCTCCCAGAGCATCCGGAATTCCTCGCTCTCATCGCGCAGCAGGCGGCAGAGCTCGGCGGCGCGCGACTCCGGGCCGTTGCGGGCCATCACCTCGCGCAGGCCGGAGACCCACAGCCGCGCGAGGAACGCGTGGTCGCGGGGGTCGTAGAGCTCGCGCGAACCCGGATCCGTGAACCACCGGAACCCGATGCTGCGCTGCGGGCCGGTGAGCTGCGCGGTGTCGCCGGTGAGCGCGACGCCGAGCGCGGTCTGACGCAGCGTCTCCCCCAGCTCCGTGACGACCTCGGCCGGCGTGTCCTCGAGGCGGTCCAGGATGCGCAGCATTCCCGGTGAGACGTGGTCGCTCTCCACACCGCGGGCGGGAGGTCGGTGGCCCGCCAACCGGAACAGGTGGTCGCGTTCATCCGCCGAGAGATGAAGTCCCTGGGCGATCGACGCGATCATCTGCTCCGACGGCAGCGGGCCGCTGCCGCGCTCGAGGCGCGCGTAGTAGTCGGCCGACATGTGACTGAGCGCAGCCACCTCCTCGCGCCGGAGTCCGTCGGTGCGCCGACGCTGCCCGCGAGGCAGGCCGACGTCCTCCGGCTGGAGCACGTCGCGCCGCATCCGGAGGAACTCCGCCAGCCCTGCCCTGTCGATCCCCATGCGCACGGCATCCTCTCGTCGCCACGATCCTGACACGCCGGTGCTCCGGCATCCACTGATCGACGAGTCCTGGATAGCGCGCCGGGCACCGATGAGAGTGGAGGAGACCTGAAGGAGCACGCTCATGCCACGCACCATCGACATCACCATCCCACCGCTGCACGGTCGACGCGCCGTCGTCACCGGCGGGAGCGACGGCATCGGACTGCGGATCGCCACCCGTCTCGCCCAGGCCGGCGCAGACGTCGTGCTACCGGTCCGCAATCTCCGCAAGGGCGAGGCGGCGGCCGCCGGGATCCGGGAGAAGGCTCCGTCCGCCGAAGTGGAACTGCTGCCCCTGGACCTTTCATCGCTCGCGTCGATCGCCGCATTCGGCGACAACATGCGAGAGGACGGACAGCCCATCCATCTCCTCATCAACAACGCCGGCGTGATGACGCCACCGGACCGGCAGGTCACGGCCGACGGCTTCGAGCTCCAGTTCGGCACGAATCACCTCGGCCACTTCGCGCTCGTCGGGCAGCTGCTGCCGCTGCTGCGTGCAGGCAAGGCCCGCGTCACGTCGCAGGTCAGCGTCGCCGCGAACGAGCGATCCATCCACTGGGACGATCTGAACGGGGAGCGCTCGTACAACGGCATGACCGCGTACAGCCAGTCGAAGATCGCCTTCGGTCAGTTCGCGCTCGAGCTCGACCGTCGCAGCGAAGCACAGGGCTGGGGCATCACGAGCAACCTCTCCCACCCCGGAGTCGCCCCCACCAGCCTGCTCGCCGCCCGGCCGGAGCTCGGACGCGGACAGGACACGGTCGGTGTGCGGGTGATCCGGTGGGGATCCGCCCGCGGGATCGTGTTCGGCACTCCGGAATCGGCGGCTCTCCCCGCCCTCTACGCAGCGACGTCTCCCGACGCCCGCCGTCGCGCGTTCTACGGACCGCGAGGGATCGGTCACCTCGGCGGCGCTCCCGCCGAGCAGCGGCTGTACTCCCGTCTGCGCAGCGAGGAGGAGGCGCGGCGGGTCTGGCAGGTCTCCGAGGAGCTGACCGGCATCCGATTCACCGGCGACGGACCGATCGAGACTGTGAGCCCACCCAGCTTGGGGGCGTAACGTCCGGTCATGAACGCACAATTGAAGATCGCGGGGCACAGCCCCGATCCGCTGGGTCACGGATCTGCCCTCGTCGACGCGCTTCCGGCCGCCTTGACGACGAAGCACGTGCCTGACCACCACACCGCCGCAACGGTGACCGACGACGACGAGGCACGCATCTCGGACTGGGCCGAAGAGGGCGGTGCCGCCCGCGACTAGGGCGACACCCGCGAAGAGGTCATCATGGACGACATCCGTCCGACCGTCCGCACCCGTCCGCGCGACAGCGCGGCCCGCGCATCGAGCACCTTCACGGAGCTCGCTCAGACCGTCCGCGAGCGCGGACTGCTGCGCCGCCGTTACGGCTACTACTGGTCGAAGCTCGTGGGAGCGCCACTGGTGCTCATCGCCTGCATCCTCGTGTTCGTCTGGATCGGCGACACCTGGTGGCAGCTGTTCACCGCGGCCGTGCTCGCGATCGTGTTCACTCAGATCGCGTTCCTCGGCCACGACGCCGCCCACCGCCAGATCTTCGTCTCCGGACGCTGGAACGACTGGATCAGCCTGATCCTCGGCGACCTGCTCGTCGGCATGAGCTACGGCTGGTGGCAGCACAAGCACACCCGGCATCATGCGAATCCCAACAAGCTCGGCGCCGACCCCGACATCGAGCTGCCTGTCATCGCGGTCACAGCCGACAGCGCCGCACGGCATCACAGCCCGCTGGTGTCATGGCTGCGGGCGCACCAGGGCCTGATGTTCTTCCCGATCCTGCTCTTCGAGGGCCTGTCGCTCCACGCGTCGAGCGTTCGACGCGTGTTCACACGCGGACGCCTCGAGCGGCGATGGGTGGAGATCGTCTTCCTGGCCGTGCGGATGATCGGCTATCTCGTCCTGGTCTTCCTGGTGCTGTCACCGGGCATCGCCTTCGTGTTCCTCGCCGTGCAGCTCGGACTGTTCGGCTTCTACATGGGCATCGCCTTCGCACCGAACCACAAGGGGATGCCGGTCGTCCCGCGGGACATGACGCTGGACTTCCTGCGGCGCCAGGTGCTGATGAGTCGCAACGTGAGCGGAAGCCGGTTCATCGATGTTCTCCTCGGCGGGCTGAACTACCAGGTCGAGCACCACCTCTTCCCCTCGATGCCTCGCCCGCACCTGCGTCGCGCGGCGCCCGTGGTCGAGGCGTACTGTCGCGAGCTCGGGGTGCCGTACACCCGCATCGGCCTGTTCGCCTCGTACGCGATCGTCGTCCGCTACATCAACCGCGTCGGCCTCGGCGAGCGCGACGTGTTCAGCTGCCCGCTGATCGAGCAGCGCAGTCACGTGTAGTGCGCTCCCGTGGCAGGTATGGCGGGTGTTTCGCTCGCAGACCCGCCAAAACTGCCACGGGAGCACCATGATGGACGGATGACGGACGGGTATCGGGACGACTTCCTCGCCACCGCGGTGGCGTTGCCGCAGACGGGGCGCGCCACTCGGAGGCTCGACTACCCGCGCTTCTCGGTGCTGCTCGACCCTTCGCGTCGCCTCGCGGCGGCGACGGCGGTGAACATCGACGGCGCCGAGCTCCGCGACCTCGCCAGGGAGGGCGAGTGGCGCCTCGATCCCCGGGTCGATGCCGACGAGCAGACCGGCCCCGAGGTTTACGCGCGCAACGACCTCGACCGCGGGCACCTGGTCCGCCGGCGCGATCCCGGCTGGGGCGAGCCTGCCGACGCACGGGAGGCGATGGAGGCGACCTTCTTCTACCCGAACGCCGCGCCGCAGGCCGCCGGCTTCAACCAGTCGAAGGAACTGTGGCTCGGCCTCGAAGACCATGTGCTCGCCTATGCCGAGACGACCGATCAGCGGCTGAGCGTCTTCACCGCGCCTGTCCTCGCCGACGAAGACCCGGCGTACCGCGGCATCCGGATCCCGCTGCGATTCTGGAAGGTCGCCGCCTGGCAGGATGCGATCGGTCTTCGCGCCGCGGGGTTCGTCCTCGACCAGACCGAACTCGTCGACACCGGCGAAGGCCTTCTGGCGAAGCCGCCGCTCGGGGCCTTCCGCACCTTCCAGGTGCCGATCGCGGACATCACGGGCATCACGGGTGTCGACTTCGGGCCGCTCGCTGACGCCGACGTGCTGGATCGCGCCGACCTGCGGGCGGGCGGCTGGCGCGCGCTGCGCTCGGCGGGCGACACGATCCTCTGAGCAGCCGCCCGCCCCGGGTCAGCCCTGACGACCCTTGAATCGGGGGTTGACCCTATTGATGACGAAGACGCGCCCGCGACGGCGCACGACCTGGGCGCCGGGTTGATTCTTCAGGGACTTGAGCGATGCTCGAACCTTCATACGATCTCCTTATTGATAATCTTTCTCAATAACAAGGTAGGGTGGCGAGGACCGCCCGTCAAGAAGAGAGCAGATCGTCCATGGAGCACCCCCTCATCGTCGTCGGCGTCTGCGTGCCGGAGCGACGACGGTACGCGGCCGCGCTCGCCCGAGCGACCGGCAGGCGCCTCGTGCGGATCTCGGAGCTCCCTCCCGCGCGTCGGGAGGAACGCGATCCGATCCCGTCGGAGCGGTCTCTCGGCAGCGGCGAACTCTGGCGATTCGTGGCCGACATCGGGACCGAGATCGACCTCCCGCACGTCGACCTCGCGACGGATCCGCGGATTCCGGTCGTGTGCGTCGTGGACGCCCTGCACCTACTGGAGGACCTCGCCGACCAGCGCCCGCTCCTCGAGACCGCAGGCCCCGGTGACGACCGCGGCGACGTCGGCGCTCGCGCCCGTCGCGCCGTGTCCTTCGTCGAAGGCGCGACGCTGATCTCCTTCGTCAACTGGGAGGCGGTCGACACGCCCCGTCTGGCCCTCGTGATGACGATCGCCTCTCACCTCAATCCCGCCGCCCGCGTGCGTCTGTCGCGCGGACCGGCGGACGACATCCGCGCCCTGAGCTCCGGGTCGCCGGAGTCGCCGCTGCTGCTGGAGAGAGCGGGCTGGGTGCACGCGCTCAACGATGAGCACGATCCGCACATGACAGATGCGCGTGTGACGACGCTCCGCTACGAGCAGCCCCGCCCGTTCCACCCCGCGAGGCTCGCCGCTGCGCTGGACGACATCGAGTCCGGTCGCCACGGCCACATCCTGCGGTCGGCGGGATTCTGTCGTCTCGCGACGCGGGCGAGCGTCCTCGCACGCTGGGATCACGTCGGTTCCGCGATCTGGATGGATCCGCTGTCGTCCGATATCGAGGCGGCGTCGACCGTGCAGGACATCGCGTTCACCGGGCTCGGCATCGATGCGCGGGCACTCCGCGACGCCCTCGACGACGCCGCCGTCACCGACGAGGAGCTCACCGCCGGTCCGGTCGCATGGCGCGAGTTCGAGGACCCGCTCCCCGCGTGGCCGTCGATCGTCGAGGAGCGCCCCTGAACGACCGCCCGTCGGTCGTCGTGTCCGGCCGCTCGCTGCCTCAGGCTTCGGCCGATGCCGCCTGGTCCGCGCTCGCCGACTCCGTCGCGACCCAGCTGGCGAGCATCTTCAGCTTCTCCTCGGATGCCGTGCCGGGCTCGGCCGTGTACGTCGACATGCGCAGTCCCGGGTCGGAGGGCAGCTCGAACGCCTCGTAGACGAGCTCGATCTCGCCGACGACCGGATGCCGGAGCCGCTTGACCCCACTGCGGTGGTGGCGCACATCGTGCGCGGCCCACAGTGTGCGGAACCGATCGCTGCGCGTCGAGAGCTCGCCCACCAGGTCGCTGAAGCGACGGTCGAACGGATTGCGGCCGGCCTCACCGCGCATCGCCGCGACGATCTCACGGGTGACACGGTCCCAGTCGGGGTAGAACTCGTGCGCCGCCGGATTCAGGAAGGCGAAGCGCACGCTGTTCGGCGCGGGATCGGTGAAGTGCGGCGAATAGAGTGCCTTGCCGAGCGCGTTCGCGCCGAGATAGTCGAAAGAGCTGTTGCGCACGAGTGCCGGCGCCCCGGTCATCGCGTCGAGCAGGCGCTGGATGCTGGGGCGGATCGCCTCCGCCTTCTTTCGCGGCTTCCTGGCCACGGGTGAGGCGTTCGCGGTGCGGGCGAGGTCGAAGAGGTGCGCCGTCTCCGCGTCGTCGAGCTGCAGCGCCCTCGCGAGGGAGTCCAGCACGCTGTCGGACGCTCCGGAGAGGTCACCGCGTTCGAGGCGGGTGTAATAGTCGACGCTGACGCCCGCGAGCAGCGAGACCTCCTCGCGACGGAGCCCCGGCACGCGTCGGTTGCCCCCGAACACGGGGAGCCCTGCCTTGTCGGGGGTGAGTCGTGCGCGCCTCGTGGAGAGGAACTCACGCACCTCGCTGCGGGTGTCCATACCTCGACGGTACGCCTCGCCGGCTGCGGAAGGGAGGTACCAGCACCCCCTCCCATCCGGCCGCGTCCATCCGCACACTGGAGGTATGACCATGAATCTCACCCTGAACAACGGCGTCACCATGCCGGCACTCGGCTTCGGCGTCTTCCAGGCCGCTCCCGAGGAGACCGTCGCAGCGGTGACCGCGGCGCTCGAGACCGGCTATCGCCTGATCGACACGGCAGCGGCATACGGCAACGAGCGCGAGGTCGGACAGGCCATCCGACAGTCGGGCATCTCCCGCGACGAGATCTTCATCGAGACCAAGGTGTGGATCAGCGACTTCGGCTACGACGAGACGCTGCACGCCTTCGAGAAGTCGACCGGCAAGCTCGGCGTCGACACTCTGGACCTGCTCATCCTGCACCAGGCGCTGCCCTCGCAGTTCGACCTGACCGTCGGCGCATACAAGGCCCTCGAGTCCCTGCTCGGCGAGGGGCGCGTGCGCGCCATCGGCGTCAGCAACTTCATGCCGTCGCACCTCGCCGACCTGGCCGCCTCGACCTCGATCGTGCCCGCGGTCAACCAGGTCGAGGTGCACCCGTACTTCCAGCAGCGCGATGTGCAGCGGGCGGATGCCGCGGCGGGCACGATCACGCAGGCCTGGTCGCCGATCGGCGGCATCACCGCATACCGCCCCAACGGCGCATCTGCCTTCGACGACGAGACGCTGAAGGCGATCGGCGCGGAGCGCGGCAAGTCGCCGGCACAGGTCATGCTGCGCTGGCACCTGCAGCAGGGCCGCTCCGCACTGCCGAAGTCGGTGCGACCCGCGCGCATCGCCGAGAACTACGACGTGTTCGACTTCGAGCTCACGGCCGAGCAGCTCGCCTCGATCGACGCGCTCGACACCGACGTGCGTCGCGGGCCCGAGCCGGAGGCCGTCACTCTCGAGGCCTTCGGTCGGGAGATCCCGGAAGCATGAGCCGTTCGGCGAGCGCCGCGGTTTCACCGCCGCGGACGGCACCGTCTGGAGCGTGATCGCGCTGGACGAGGACGAGCTGGACATCACGGGCTCGGGATAGAACTCCTAGGCTGTCGGGATGAGTGACGCGCTGGACGAGGGACCGTTCTTTCACGGCACGAAGGCCGATCTGCAGGAGGGCGACCTCCTGACGGCGGGCTTCCGCTCCAACTACCGCCCCGAGATCGTGATGAACCACATCTACTTCACGGCTCTGCGGGATGGCGCAGGGCTGGCGGCCGAACTCGCGGCGGGTGACGGCGAGCCGCGCGTCTACCTCGTCGAGCCGACCGGCCCCTTCGAGAACGACCCGAATGTGACCGACAAGAAGTTCCCCGGCAACCCCACGCGCTCGTATCGCAGCACCGAGCCGATCCGGGTCGTCTCCGAGGTGCTCGACTGGACCCGGCTGACCCCCGAAGCACTCGCGACCTGGCGGGAGACGCTGGCCGCGATCCGCGCCGACGAGCGCGGCGAGATCATCAACTGACCGCGGCGACGACCGGAGCCGCACCATTGCCGCCGCGGTGGCGGCATGAGAGGCTTTCCGTCGTGACCATCTGACAGCGATCCCCCTCCTCCCCACGCCGTGGGTGAGTCGAACGATCCCGCGAACCGAAGGTTCACCATGTCATCCCCTGATCACACCGGCGTCGAGCCGGCCTTCACGATCTCCGCGCTCACCGTGCCGGAGACCATCGATTCCCCTGATGCCGCGGACTTCATCGGCATGGCCGAGGTGAGAAGCACCGTCGAGGCCGAGCAGCGCGGAGCCCCGGGCGAGCTCTTCACGGCAGAGGAGATGCTGCCGAACTGGAAGGACGAGAGCACCGAGATGCTCGGGTTCGTCGCCAAGGTCGACGGCCGGGTCGTCGCGCGCGGCAGCCTGGCGCTCCCGGCCGATGCGAGCGAATGCTGGGCCTCCGTCGCGGTGCTTGCCGATCACCGGAACCAGGGCGTCGGCTCAGCGCTCTACGAGCGCCTCGAGCAGACGGCCAGAGCCCGAGGTCGAACGACGGTCCAGAATCAGACGAGCTTCCTCGCGACGCCGACAGACACGGGCGACCGCATCTCCGCCCCGACCGGCTTCGGATCCGTGCCGGCAGAGCTCGCCTCGACGCGCTTCCTGCGGAACCGCGACTTCTCTCTCGAGCAGGTCGGTCGGTTGAGCGGCCTCGCACTGCCCGTCGATGAGGAGGCCTTTTCGGCCCTGCTCGCTGAGACGACCGCGGGGGCCGCCGGCTACCGCACTGTGACGTGGCAGGGGCGGACGCCGGACGAATGGATGGAGAGCATCGCACATCTGCGCACCAGGATGAGCACCGATGCTCCGAATGCCGTTATCGAACAGAGCGAAGACGTCTGGACGACCGAGCGTGTGCGTGCGTTCGATGACCTGTGGGAGACGAGCCCTCGCATGCTGCTCACGACCATCGTGGTCCACGACGCCACGGGAACGGTGGCGGGTTACACCGAGCTCGATGTACCGCCGGAGCCCGATCGATCCGTGGAACAGCGCGACACCCTGGTGCTGCGCGATCATCGCGGTCGCCGCCTCGGGATGCTGTTGAAACTCGCCAACATCCGCGAGCTCCGCGACGGGTTCCCCGATCACGGTCTCATCGAGACGATGAATGCCGAAGAGAATCGCCACATGCTCGACGTCAACGAAGCAGTCGGATTCGTGCCGCTGTCGTACGCCGCCCGATGGAAGAAGGTCCTCGGGCGAAGGTGACGGAAGTCGTCGTCACCCGCCCGGTGTCAGTCGTCCGCCGGCGTGCGCGTACGCCGCTCGCCACGCTCGGTCGAACTCCCGTCGACTGATCACGCCGTGTCTGCAGGCGAAGGCGGCATCCTGCAGAGCTTCGGCGATCGTGTCGAGCCTGCGCTGCTGCGCGCGCTCCTCGGCGGTCTCCTCGTGCAGGCCGGACCGGCTCGCTGCCAGCGTCACGGTGCGCTGACGGATGCCGCGCGCACGGCGCGAGAGCGAGATGCCGACCGGGAGCAGTGCTGCCGTGAGCACCAGGGCGGCGAGCATCGGGGGGACGTCCACTGCGCAGAGGCCCACCCAGACGACGACGCCCCCGCCGAGCGCGAGCGGCGTGAAGAAGCGGTTGGCCTCGGCGAGGCGCCGTTCCGCGCCGGTGGAGTCCGGCGGGTAGACGGCGAGCACGGACGCGACGGTACCGTAGTGGCTCACGGTGCGCGACACGTGACCCCAACGCGGAACCGACGAATCTGCGGGAGCGGGGACGGTGCGGGTGGTGGCAGTGAATCGAGGACGATGGACGAGGGACATGTCCCCCACATTCCTCCGCGCGGACCCCGGGAGCGCGGATGCACACGGAACCCATGCGGCCCCGCCCCGTTTCCATGCGAGAAGGCGACGCCGTCGCAGTGAGCCGACTAATCCTGACGGGGTGGGGACGGCTGCCCGTTGTCTTCGATGCTGAGCATCCGCAGCCGGGTCGTGCTCCGCCGGCGACGCGGTCGGCGTAGGCGGGCGGCTCGTCGACCCCGCCTACGTCCTGCGACGAGCTGCACGTAGAGCGTCGCGACGCCGGCGATCAGCAGACCGGCGAGATTGACGAGCAGCTGGATCGCGGAGCCGCGCGCCTCATCCCAGGCGCCGACGGCGAGCGTGAGCCCGATGGTCCCCACCGCCGGCACCGTGGTGATCGAGATGAACACTCCGACGAGGGCCGAGGACTTCGCCGTCGTGAGCGAGAGCACGCCGGCGATCCCGGCGAGGATCGCGATGACGAACGACCACGCGTCGGGAGCGACGATGAACTCCGTCGCGGGGCCGGTGGTCGCCTGCTCGTAGGTGATGACGCCGATCGAGTAGAGGATCGCCCAGATCGCCCAGGCGATGGCGGCGCACGCGGCGAAGCCCCCGAGGAGCGTTCCGAGGGCGGGACCGACGATCCCGCGGCGTCGACGGACGATCGCGTAGGAGATCGCGGCCAGCGGCGCGAATTCCGGGCCGACGACCATCGCACCGATGATGAGGATCGGCTGGTCGAGCAGACGGCCCACACCCGCGATGAGCGTCGCGAGCAGCAGGAAGACGAAGAAGGAGACCGACGGATGCGCATCTTCCTCCGCCTTGCTCGCGAGCTGCGCCCAGAGCACACCGTCGGCAGGATGTCCGGGGGCGAGAGCCTCGGCCCGGTCGGCGGCATCGGAGACCACGACCAGAGGTTCCGACACGACGATGCCGCCCTCGGCGGGGATGCCGAGGTGCCGCAGCGAGCGCATGATGTTGTTCGCGTTCTCCCTGGTCATCTCGAACAGGATCACGTCGCCGCGTCCGTCCAACGCCGCCCCGGGGAGGACGGCCAGCCCGCAGACGGTGGGGTCTCCCGAGAGAATCTCCTGCGTCTGATCGGAGAGAGCCTGGGTGACGCTGACGCGGACGGAGAGCATGCAGCTATTCTGCTCTGTTCACCGCTCCCGCCGCGCCGACAGGAACATGCAGCTCTGTGCGCACATCATCGGTGCGGCATGCGCTCTCGGGACTGTGGAATCGGCCGATATCGTGGAGGCATGAGCCGCCCGGAACCCCGTCCCCTTCTCGGACTCGTCGGGGCATTGCTGTTCTGGGGCGGCCTCTGCTTCACCATCCTCTTCGGCGCGGTGGGCGCCTGGCTTCTCGCGACAGGATCTCAGCCGTCGTGGATCCTGCTGGCCGTCACCGCGGGAGTGTGCCTCGTGGGTCTCGGGATCGTGAAGTGGAGCGGCGTGCCCCTGAGCGAGGCGATGCTGCTCTGACGGGAGCTCCCCGAAGGGCGCCCGTGCGCGCGACGCCGCGAAGTCATCGTCGGATGCCGGCCTGCAGCGATGCGTGCAGGCGCATCAGCTGCGGGACCACGAGGTAGACCGCGACGGGAACGACCACGATCGTGAGGACGAACGCGCGGAGCACGGGATTCCATCCCTCGGAGAACGGTGCGATCGCGATGAAGCCGAGCGTCACGAGCGGGAAGATCGCGAGCCAGGTGATGACGGCGCGGACATGCACGGACGGAGGCTTCGTGATGGCGCGGTCGGCGGGGCGCGTGGCGGCCTGAGGGTTCGACATCGTCTGTCCTTCATTCGGGGTAGGAGCGCGGCTTCTCCGCGCATGGGACCACCGTCCCAGGTACCGGCACGAAAGTGGGAATTCCGTTGCCGAAACCGGGAAGGAGATGCTTGAGTGAGCGGATGAGCACGAGGCAGCGGATAGAGACGGAACTGAGCCAGATCGGGCCGCGGCTTCGACGAGTCCGTCTGGCCAAGGACACCACTCTCCTCGACCTGGCGAGCATGACGGGGATATCGAAGAGCACCCTGTCCAGGTTGGAGTCCGGTCAACGCAAACCCAGCCTCGAGCTGCTGCTGCCGATCGTCGCCGCTCTCGCCGTGCCTCTCGAGCAGATCGTCAGCCCTCCCCGCATCGGCGACCCCCGTGTGGCTCCGAAGACCTCTCGCGCCGACGGACGCATCCTCACGAGACTCTCGGCCAGAGGAGGTGAGCCGCAGGCCTTCCAGATCACGATCCCTGCGACTGAGCGGGAGCCGACCCTGCGCGCCCACGACGGGTACGAATGGATCTACGTACTGGACGGTCACATGAGGCTCGTGCTCGGCGAGCACGACATCGTCATGCGGCCGGGCGAGGTCGCGGAGTTCGACACGAAGAACCCGCACTGGTTCGGGTCGGCCGGCGCGGGACCCGTCGAGATTCTCAGCCTGTTCGGCGCACACGGACAGCGGATGCATCTCCGCGCGCGCACGACTCCCGCGAAAGCCGGCTGACGCGCACTCACGCAGCCGTCAGCGACGGATCACCGCTCGTCGCCGTCGCCGGCTCGCCGGCGCATCCGCCCCGTCTGGTGCGCCCAGATGGCGATCTCGACGCGATTGCGGGCGCCGAGCTTCGTCATGAGGCTCGCGACGTGCGTCTTCACCGTGCTGATGGTGATGTAGAGCTCGCTCGCGATCTCACCGTTGCTCAGGCCTCCCGCGACGGTCGCGAGCACCTGCTCCTCGCGCTCGGTGAGCGGCTCGACGGGCTGCGGGGGCGGCGCGGCGGGACGCGCTCCGGCGAATGCCTCGAGCAGCCGGACCGTGACGTTGGGGGCGATCAGAGCATCCCCGCCGGCGGCAGCGCGGATCGCCTGCGCGAGAAGCTCCGGTCCGGCATCCTTGAGCAGGAAGCCCTTGGCGCCCGCCCGCAGCGCGGCGAAGACGTACTCGTCGAGATCGAAGGTCGTGATGACGACGACCGCCATCGGGTCATCCACGCCCGGACCGGCGAGCAGGCGGGTCGCCTCGATGCCGTCGAGATCGGGCATGCGGATGTCGAACAGGCAGACGTCTGGCCGCAGGCTGCGGGCCAGGGCGACGGCTTCGTTGCCGTCGACGGCCCGACCCACGACCTCGATGTCCGGCTGGGCGCCGAGGATCATGCTGAGGCCCGTGCGCACGAGCTCCTGGTCGTCGGCGACGAGCACGCGGATGGTCATGCTGACCATCCAACACGAGGGAGCACCGCGGTGACGGCCCATCCGCCGCCGGGCGCCGGTCCTGCCTGACAGGTGCCGCCGAGCAGAGCCGCGCGCTCCATCATGCCGATGATCCCGAATCCGGGCGTGGGAGAGGAGGCGACCTCTCCGTCGTTCGTCACGCTCAACCGCAGCCCTCCCGCGTCCGCCTCCACGAGCACGTCCACACGCGTGACCTGCCGGGCGTGACGGAGAGCGTTGGTCACGGATTCCTGCGCGAGACGGAAGACCGCGGCGGCCACGGGCGGCGGGATGCTGCCGTCATCCCCCGCCACCTTCACGACGACCGTCGCGCCACCGGGTCGTGTTCCGGCGAGCTGCATGATGTCGCCCAAACGCGGACTCGGCGCAAGCTCGGCCGTATCGCCCTGTCGCAGCACCCGCACCATGGACCGCAGCTCGCTCAGGGTCTTGGCCGCCTCCGCCTCGATCACGCCGAGCGCGTCCTCCGCCGCTCCAGGGTCTCGCGCCGCCACCGCCAGGCCCGCCTGGGCCCGGATCGCGATGGCCGAGACGTGGTGGGCGACCGTGTCATGCAGATCACGGGCAAGATGCTCACGTTCCCGCATCCGGATGCGGTCGAGGCCACGCTGCCGGGATCCGGCGCGATAGCGGAAGGCGATGCCGAGCAGCACCACCGTCAGCAGCAGCGCGAACCCACCGATGAGCTCATCAAGGCCTTCCCCGCGGACGAACGTGAGGCCGAGGCTCGCCAGGAGGACGACCGAGCCGATCACGAGGTCGCGACCTGCCCCCCAGCGATAGAGCGCGTAGACGTTCACCATGGCGAAGAGGCTCGTGTAGAGGGTCGAGTCGGGCAGGAGCAGCCCGAGCGGCACCATCACGGCGATGAGCATCAGCAGCGGCTTCGTGCGGCGCCAGAGCACTGACGGCAGCACGGCGAGGAGCACGAGCACCGAGAGCAGCGGCTGTTGCAGGTCGGTTCGGAGGATGCTCTCGACCACCGCCAGCACGGCGACGACGGTCAGGAGAACCCAATCCCGCCAGACCCGGCGCGGCGGAGGGGGCACAGCGCTCGGCGCACTCCACGCGGAACGCAGAAGTCCGGTCACTCCGTCAGGATACAAGCGCAGCGCCATCCGTCACGCGGCTCATCCGCCGGCCGGTCCGTCGGCGGATGAGCAGCTCCGCCACGACGCTGTTGATGACGAAGGCCACCGCGACCAGCCAGGCCTCGCCGAGCGCGTCGACCTCGCCGAGGGGGATCGTCCACGACGCGAAGACGAGCGCCTGGGTTCCGCCGGAGATCGCGATCGCGTAGGCGCGTGTCATCCATGCACCGTGCGCGGGGAAGTCCCGGCGTCTGATCGCGATCACCGCTCGCACCAGGAACACCGTCATCGCCGTCGCGAAGACGAGGCGGATCATCGCGAGTGCGAGCTCGTCCGGAGGTCCGCCGAAGAAGACGGCGAGCCAGACGGCGGACGAGGCCGCGAGGAAGGCGGCGGGAACCAGGACGCGGCCGGCGGAGCGATGCCAGCGATGCCGTGCTCGCAGCGCCGGAGAGAACTGGAAGGCGCCGAGAACGCAGTACACGGTCATCGCCACGATGTGCACGACCAACGCGACTGTCGAGGCCGGAGGCGACGGGTCCCCGGAGCCGGCGCCCACCTCTCCGAGGCGGAGCACGCCGCCGAGCACCGGGAGCGCACTGAGCAGCAGGAGCCCGGTGATCGCCGGCCATCCGCTCTTCGGACGCGCCCGCCGTCGCACCGAGGTCGGACGGCGGGTGGCCTTCATCTGTTGCGACATGTCTCGATGCTCGTCGCCTCGGAGGGCCAGGACATCGGCCCGCGGCACAGAACGGATGCCGTACTTTCGGCCGAGCAGAGCCGGACCGCCTGGCCGATGATCCGCGCACCCGGGAAGACGAGCATCGAGGCATGACACCCGATAAGACCATGACCGCGGCCGTCTACCGCCGGTTCGGCGGCCCTGAGGAGGTGCACCTCGAACAGCGCCCCATCCCCTCGCCGAAGTCCGGCGAGGTGCTCGTCCGGGTGCACGCGAGCACGGTGAGCATCGCCGATCATCGGTCCCGCGCTAGGGACGTGCCGCCCGGCCTCGGTCTGCTCGCGGCCGCCGGGATCGGCGTGTTCCGGCCGAAGCATCCGATTCTGGGCATGGATGCCGCGGGCGTCGTCGAAGCCGTCGGCCCGGGCGTCACAGCGTTCACCGCCGGCGACCGTGTCATCGCGGCGATGGGCGGAGCGTTCGGCGGTCACGCCGAGTACGTGTGCGTGCCCGCCGACGGGGCGATCACCCACGCTCCGGCGAGCATGACCCTCGAGGAGGCCGTGACCCTCGTGTTCGGCGGCATCACCGCGCAGGGCTTCTTCAGACAGGTCTCGATCGGGCCGGGCACCTCGGTGCTCGTCAACGGAGCATCCGGCGCGGTCGGCACTGCGGCGATCCAGCTGGCGAAGCAGCTCGGCGCCGACGTGACGGCCGTCACCAGCGGCGGCAACGCCTCTCTGGTCCTGTCACTCGGCGCGGACCGGATCATCGACTACACCCGCCAGGACTTCACCGCGGGCGACGAGACGTACGACGTGGTCGTCGACGGCGTGGGCAATGCCGGGTTCGACCGCGTCGAGGAATCGATCGCTCCCGGCGGGGCGCTCCTGCTCGTGGTCGCCGATCTGCGGTCGATGCTGCGCAGCCGCGGTCAGATCCGTCGATCGGGAAAGCTCGTCACCTGGAACGTCGGCAAACCCGGCGCCGACGAGCTCGCCCACCTCGTGGCTCTCGCAGACTCCGGTCGCTACCGACCCGTCATCGACCGGTCCTTCGCCCTGGCCGACATCGTCGAGGCGCACCGCTACGTCGACACCGGGCGCAAGCGCGGCAACGTCGTGCTGCGCATCGCCGACGTCGACCCCCTTTCATGATCCGCACCCGACAAAGGAGTACCTGATGAACACACGACGACCCACCACCACCGCGCTGGAAGAGCAGCGGATGCCGGTCAGAGTCAGACTCGCTGCCGCCTGGACGAGCTTCATGCTCTTCTACATCTACGTGGACATCCTCGCCTTCTACAAGCCCGGCGTCGTCGATGACATCCTCGTCGGCGTCGTCTGGCAGTTCGACATCACCCAGACCTGGGCGATCATCGCGCTGAGCCTCCTCGCGATCCCGATCCTCATGGTCGTGCTGTCGGTGGCGCTGCCCGCCCGAGCCAGCCGCATCGCCAACCTCGTCGTGGCCTCGATACAGGTCCCGTTCGCGGCCTTCAACGCCGTGGGCGAGGTAGGCGGGTCGTGGCTGTTCTTCTACCTCCTGGGCGTCGCACTGGAGCTGGTCGTGCTCGCGTTCATCGTGCGGTGGGCCTGGACATGGCCGCGCGGCGCAGCAACGACGGACACGGCGGCCAGCGCAGAGCGTGCGGTGAGAGACGTGCGGTAGGCACGGATTCGACGCTCACGGATGGGGTCCCCTGGGATCCCGTCCGTGTCAGGCGGCGGCCTTCTCGACCCAGGCGCGAATCGTGGCCTCGGTCGCAGCATCCAGCGATGTGACCGTCCACGCGACAGGATGCAGATGGGCACCCTCTTCTCGTGTCGGGTTGACGACCTCGCCGAAGCCGAACGCGAGGTAGTCCTTGTCCGGCTTGATGTAGCAGATGTCCTTGCCGTCTCTCACGTAGAACACGAGTCCCCAGCGGACGACCGGCTCCAACGAGGGCGCGCTCTCCCGGACGAGAGTGTGGAGGCGCTCAGCGACCTCCCGGTACTGCGCGGGGGCTTCTCGGAGCTTCGCGAGAACAGCCTCGTCGCCCTTCTTCGCAAACAATCCCATGTTCCTGCCTCCCTGAGTCAGCCTGTGGTCACCGGTGGCGAGTCTATGTCGACGGGCTCGAGAGCGTCACTCCTACACCGCCGGCTGGCGTCTGGGATGCCGCGGCGTGCATAGTGAGAATGTGAGCGATCAGCACGTACGGAGAGCACGGCCTGAGGAGCACGAAGAGATCTCAGCTTTGGCTCTGCGCTCGAAGGGGTACTGGGGGTACTCAGCCGAGTTCCTCGAGGCATGCCGAGCAGAGCTGACCTTCGATGCGACGACCTGTGGGTCACCGCTGATGTGGGTCGTGGAGCAGGACAATACCGTTCTCGGCTTCAGCCTCGTGAAAGGTGACACAGACGAAGGCGAGCTATCGGCGTTGTTCGTCGATCCGTCCGCGATCGGCACCGGATGCGGCCGAATGCTGCTCGAGCACACACTGCACTCCGCGCGGGCCGCGGGGTTCACACGCCTGGAGCTCGATGCGGATCCAGGTGCGGAGTCGTTCTATCTGCGTTTTGGAGCTCGACGCATCGGCACCTCGCCCAGTGGCTCCATTCCGGGCCGCGAGCTTCCGCGACTAGCGATTGCGCTCACGGAGTAAGCGGAAGCCGGAAAGGAGCAACCCCGATCGACAGTCTCCTGTCCGATCTCGCGTGAGCTGTCACAAAGTGCGACACGACTTCTGCGGAATTCCGCGGGAATCGTGTCAGGCTCATGAGGTGACCTTTTTCACCAGACCTGTCTGAAAATCCGCGATCCATCCGCCCTGCTCGCTACTCAGCGCCGGCCGAGTCCGTGCTGCTCGGCGCTGTGTCAGCTGGGGTCGACGCTGTACATTTCGCCGGGCCTCAGGACGCTCGGCGCAACAAGACAGCAGGTCGATGAACGCGATCGCGTTCCGCAATGCACCTGCGGCGCTTCGGAGCAGTTGAACATCCGCCACCAGTTCGTCCGATGAAGGACGGGTGACGACGTCGGCCTCAGAGCCGAGCACCTCAGCTGCTTGGCGATGATATCGGGACCGAGTACTTGCATCACCTTTCCGTGCTCGGTTCGCTACCGGTCCAGCGCCGAAGTTGCCGCTGCTGCTCAGGAGGACGCCGGGGCTGTCGGGCTATCTGCGGGTTCAGAGACGGAATGCGTGTCCGCTGCTCGCGCGAGCCCAGTGGGAGATCCAACATGCGAACGGTGTCGGGAGATCAGAAGCCACAGGATGAGCGAGGGCAGAATCGGAGCCACGAGCGCATAGACCAGATTAGTGGCCCCGCTCACAGTCGACTGGTAGACCAGGATTGCCGCGGCACTGGCCACGAACGCGGCAAGGCAAGCCGCGAGCCGCTTCGGCGCTGACAGGCCTGAAGCGGCTGCGAAAGCGACGATGCCGTTGATGAGGAACGGCGCGATGAAGAGGCCTTGCACCTCGAGTGTGAGGCTGTTTCCGGCGTCGATGGTCGCACCCGCTGCCAGGGCAAAGAGCACAGATACGACTGCGTACCCCATGAATGCGAGTGACGCCGCTACGACGGCACGCAACAAACGTTCAAAAACCGCAGGAAGCGCAGCGAGCACTCCCCGCGGATGGCGAATCACGAGCCCCGTCAAGACGCTGAACAGGAGGGTTTGCACGAGCATCTCCGGCAATCCGATGGCGTGATACCAGAGCGGCAGTTTGGTGTACACGACTCCCTCGATCGACGATGGCGCCGCAGCCGCTGTAGAGAGGATGGAGATTCCCACCATCAACATCCATAGCCAGAACCAGCCATATCTGGCTGCGAGAGCACTGCGGAACGGCAAGAGCACAGCGGCGATGATCAGACCACGAGCTACTTGGACGACGGGACCGACGAAAAGCGCAATGGACCCGAAACTCTTCATGTACTCCCGAATGATCGGTTCCGCGAAAAGCGACTCGTAGTCGAGCACCGTCGCAGCGACCATTCCCACGAGGAAGTAGGTCACGACGTGGGCCACGGTGACCTTGACGAGGAAGTTCGCGACTTCTGATGGCTTCTCCACGCAGATAGTCTCGTCAACGCTCCGCTCGGCGATCGGGCCGAAGGTCCCGCGGGCCATGGGTTCGGGATGACGGCTGTTCGCGCGTTCAGCGAGCTTCCTCACAGGCACGCTTGAGCCATCCGATGAGCTCGTCGTCGACGTCCGCCACCGATCGAAGCTCAGCGTGGTGCATCCAAGTTCGCGGCGACACATGGACGACTTCTTTGAACCGAGAGGAGGAGAGCTTCTCGCGCAACGCGATGGACACGACGAGAGGCGCAGTGCTTTTTACATAGCGAGAGGGGTCCCACGCGTACGCGAATGCTCGTCGCGCCCGGAGTGCCACCTGACTTCGCGATACCACCACATTGACGCCGTCGAGCGCCACAAGCGGTCGGGCGAGCGAACGATAGATCGGGATCGCCTTCTCATTCGAGGCGAAGAACGTCTCGCCGATGACTGGCCGCGCCATAGGACGATCTCCGGGGCCAGATCAGGCGCCGAGAGCTTCCAGTACATGAAAGATGACGTAGGCGGGCCAAACGGCCGCTTGAAGCAGGCCCAGGATCGCGCCCCAGAAGCTGCCATCTGCACCTGAGATGAACTAGATCGCGGCACCGATGTAGGCGAGCAGGAAGAAGAAGCCCCATTGGCCGGCCGTCTCCACCACTCTGATGGTGCTCCGTTCTTCACGCATACGACTTCCTCGTTTCGGTCTGTGCGCTAAGCATCTTGGGCGACTAGCGATGCGAGCGGGCCGAAAGTCCCCCGACCGATCGTCGTCGGTCCTCGCGCGCGGGCTGAGATCGTCTGGCTCCGGGTGTTCCGTGGGACGTTGGACTCTATGGCGCACCGTCGCGCCCATCAGTGTTGTGGAATGACGAATATCCGGATCACCGAGGAGCCTCAGCAATGGACCGCCGGCGTCAGGGAGCGGGTTCCCGCTACGGGCCTGACCGAGTTTTTCTCGCGAGCCTTCCGCGACACCATGAGTGTTCTTCAGTCCCAGAACATTCGACCTCTCGGTGCTCCGTTCGCAAAGTACTACGGCTCTCCGACTGACACCATCGATGTCGAAGCGGGGTTCCCAGTAGCGCTCCCCATCATCGCGACCGGCGACGTGAAGTCCGGCACGCTTCCCGCAGGAAAGGTCATCGAGGCATTCCACACTGGGCCCTACGACACGCTTGAAGAAACCTACGCAGAGATCGAGCGATACATGTCTTCGGCGAACCTCGCGCCTGCGGCGGTGATGTGGGAGCACTATCTGACCGATCCCGAAGCAGAGCCTGACCCTCGCAGATGGCTTACCCGCGTCTGTTGGCCCTTCGTACCCTCGGATGCGGCGACCGAAGCAGAGGACAAGTGATCAGCACTGTGTCGCACGTCGCCTCGCGAGATGCTCGGCGCCGTCTCCCCGCACAACCGGACCAGCGCACGCAGTGATCGGAAGGACGAAGATCGTGCAAGAGAGCATCCTCGTAGGAGTGACCGACACCCAAGCCTCCCGGCGAGCAACCGACTGGGCAGCAGAGCGCGCGCAGGAACGCAAGGGCAGGATCGAACTCATCTCGATCGTCGGTGGGGCGACAGGCGCCGTCGGCGAGGGAGCTGTCGTCGATCAAGCCATGACGCTCACTCAGACGAGGCTGGATCGAGAGGCTAAACGCATCGGCACCAGAGGTATCGCAGCCGACACGCGAGTCGGCCGCGGGAACCCTGTCGAAGAGCTCATCAATGCGTCGATGATCTTCGATCTGCTTGTGATCGGAAGCGACTACCGCGGACCGGACGCGGGGATCAGCCGCGGACCGCATGGGATCCGGATCGTCGCAGGCGCGCATTGTCCCGTCGCCGTGGTTCCCGACATCGATCTGGCGGGAAGAAGCGGAGTCATCGTCGGTATCGACGGATCCCCGACGTCGGAGCGAGCCCTCGCAGTCGCAGCTGCGGAGGCGGACCAAGCTGGCGACCGGCTGACCGCCGTCATGACCTGGTCGACTGTTCCGCTTCCCGTAGGTATGCACTCCTACCCAACGACTTACTTGTCCGGCATGCAGAAGATCGCAGAGGAGACTCTCGGCATCGCGCTAGCCGGAATCGGACAACGGTACCCGGACCTCGTCGTGCATCGTCTCGTCGAACGCGGATACCCGGAGAACACCATCAACCGCCTCGCGGCGACAGCCCGTCTGACTGTCATCGGATCTCATGGACGAGGAGCGATCGCGCGCTTTCTCCTTGGATCGACCAGCCGGGAAGTCCTCGCCCGAGTCGCCACCACCACCATCGTCGTCCGCTGAACCGCGGAGCGTGCTCCGATCGCACCCTCCGTGCGCGGCCGAGTCCTGGGCCCGATCACGTCACGCCACGCGCGGTCCCCGCAGCGCACGGAGCGCATAAAGGATCGTGGCCAGGTCGACGAACTCCTGAGTGACAGCACCGACGACGGCCGGGATGATTCCGCTCATGGCCACGACCATGAGCACGAGGCTCAGCCCGATGCCGATCCAGATCGCCGCAAGTGCGACCTGAAGTGTGTGGCGGCCGATCGCCACAGCATCGACAACACCTGCCAGAGAATCCACGAGGACCACGACATCGGCGGCATCGCCGGCGGCGGTCGCCCCCTTCGCTCCCATGGCGACACCGATGTCTGACGCGGCCAGGACGGGTGCATCGTTGACCCCGTCACCGATCATCATCATCGGTCGAGGTTCGAGCTCCCTCGCGAGGCCCACCTTCTCCGGAGGCAGCAGCTCAGCGCGAACCTCCGTGATCCCGACGCGCTGCCCGACGGCCTCGGCGGTCGACCGCACGTCGCCGGTAAGCATGATGATCTGATCGATACCGTGGGCGCGCAGCCACGAGACGACGTCCGCTGCTTCCGGACGTACGTCGTCGGCGAGTACGAGCACGCCGGCGAATCGTCCGTCCACTGCCATGTAGGCCGCGGCCTCGCCGGCATGAAGCAGGGCCCGAGTGGTACCGGGGGCGAGCTCGGCGACGAATGCGGGCTTGCCGACGACCACGGTACGCCCATCGATCGTTGCCACGACGCCGTTGGTGGCTTCCTCGCGAGCATCGGTGACAGCCCGCAGGAGGAGACCCCTGCTCTCTGCAGCACGCCGGATCCCGTCGGCGAGAACATGAGAGGAGTACTGCTCCGCTGAGGCCGCGAGCTGCAGGATCTCGTCGGCGCCGAACCCCTCTGACGGGCGGATATCGACAACCTCGGGGCGCCCCTGGGTGAGGGTTCCCGTCTTGTCGAACGCTGCAGAGCGCACCCGGGCGATCTGCTCGATCACCGCACCGCCCTTCATGATCACTCCCGCCTTCGCTGCCCGAGAGAGACCGCCGAGGAACGCGACCGGTGCTGCGATCAGGAGTGGGCAAGGCGTGGCCAGCACGAGGACCTCAGCGAACCGTGTGGAGTCTCCCGAGATCGCCCATGCCGTTCCCGCCAAGATCAGCGCTACGGCGGTGAACGGTATGGCGAAGCGGTCAGCCAATCGGACGACGGGAGAACGGGAGTCTTCCGCGGCCCGCACGAGTGCGACGATCTGTTGATACTGGCTGTCGGCGCTGGAGCGCTCCGCACGAATTCTTACCGCCCGGTTCCCATTGATCGATCCCGACAGTACTTCCCCGCCGGCTTCGCGAGTGACAGGCATGCTCTCGCCCGTCAGCGAGGACTGGTCGAAGGAGCCGGTGTCGGTGAGGAGGGAGCCATCGACGGGGACGATCTCGGATGGGCGGACGAGAAGCACGTCTCCGACGACGACGTCATCCACCGGGACGTCCTTGACCTCTGCGCCAGTCGGGTCATCAGCGTGCACGAGCACATGTGCGACACGGGGCGACCTGTCGAGCAGGGCGGACAGATCGCGCTTGGCGCGTCTGCTGGCGAAGTCCTCCAACGCCTCGCCGCCGGCGAGCATCAGCACGATGATGAGCGAGGCGATGTACTCGCCGACCGCGAGGGTGGCGATCATGGCCACAAGGGCCAGGATGTCGAGCCCGACGTGTCCGCGAATCACGTCGCGGATCATGACGTTCATCGTCCAAGCGATGAACCCTCCGACGTAGATCGTCGCTATCCACCGCCCCGCGTTCTGCGTGCCGATGGCATGCAGCGCCAGGACCCCGATGAAGACGATGATCGTGATCGCGATGACGGGGTACCTCCGGAGCAGAGAGATCAAGAAGTCGCTTCCTCGTCCGCGCCCTCATTGGTTTTCCGTGTGTGCACGATCAGCACCGGGCAATGCGCGTGCTCGGCGCAAGCCGCACTGACTGAGCCCAAGAGGAGTCCCACGAATCCACCATGGCCTCGACTGCCCAGCACGAGCATCGCGCACGTATCGCTCAGTCCGATGAGCGTGCGCGCTGCTGCCCCGGGGAGGACGGCACGGGTGAGTCCCTCAGGGGGCGTCTTGCCGAAAGCCTCCTCGATCGCGGCGTCCAGCGTCTCCCCGGCGTACTTCTCAGGCGTCCAGTCGATGGCCAGGTAGGGATCGATCGGGGGTGCTGTCCACGTCGTGACGACGTGCAGCGGCGCGTCAAGTGCGGCGGCCATTCGCGCGGCGTAGCGAAGGGCTGAGATAGAGGATTCAGATCCGTCCACGCCGACGACGATGCGATCTGCGGCTGCTTTTTCCATAAGTCCACGGTGTCTTGCCGAGCTCGCAGCGAACGGGACGAAGGTCATACGAGCATCGGTGCGGTCAGTCGTGGGACCTAGGACCCTGACGCCCCTGGGCAAACGCGACGACCGTGAATCGTGTGCAGGAGATGCACCTCAGCGAAAGGAAGAACCATGCCCATTGCCACAGACAGCGACCTCGACGTGCAGATTCTCGTCATCGATGAACTCGAATGGACCCCGGATGTCGACGCCGCGCGTATCGGCGTCGCCGTCGCGGACGGGACTGTCACGCTCTCCGGCGAGGTGGACACGTATGCGGAGCGCCTCGCCGCGAAGCGCGCGACTCGCCGTGTTCGGGGAGTGCGGACGATCGTCGACGACATCAGGGTGCACCCGAGGTCGGCGAACCCCGTCACCGAGACGGACATCGCGAAAGAGGTGAACCGTGCGCTCGCACGGACCGCCAATGTCCCTGACGCCGTTCAAGCGGAGATCGACGGCCACAACGTCACGCTCACGGGTGAGGTCGACTGGGACTACCAGCGGACAGCCGCGAAGCGGGCCGTCCAGTACCTGCGTGGCGTCTATACCGTCAACAGCATGATCACACTGAAGGCGCGTCCCTCCGCCGCTGATACGGAGGAGCGCATCCGCAAGGCGCTTGTCCGGAACGCCCAATTGGAGGGCCACGGCATCCATGTTCGTGCCGAGGGCGACAAGGTCGTCCTGACGGGAACCGTGAAGTCGTGGGCGGAACGTCGCCAAGCGGCGAACACCGCGTGGGCCTCTCCGCACGTCACCGACGTGGACAACAGGATCGAAGTTCGCGGCTTGTGAGGCGACGAACCAGAGGGGCGCCGCATCCATCGATGCGGCGCCCCTCTGGTCCGGATGCGACGTGCGAACCTCGAGGTTCTCAGGACGACGGTCCAGTCACGAGATCGAACGCTCGACCTTGGACGCTGGTGGGAGTGATCCGCACCCAACGGTCCTTCTCTTCCGGGGCCCAGGGACGCACCCCCAGGCGTTCCGCGTCTCGCACCTCAGCATCCCGGTCGAACTCCTCCGCGGTGCCCTTGACGACCACGCTGAAGGCCTCACGATCATCGTGCCCGTCGATCTCGAACGCGACCGAGCTGCGGATCGTCAACTCCACCAGCTTCGTGCCCGCCGACGTGCGGAAGACGAGGGAGTGCCCGTCCGTCCGGTGGTTGACCGGGAAAATATCGATCTCGCCGGCTGCGCTGGATGCGATCCGTCCATAGGGTGCCCGCGACAGATGCTCCCAGCACTCATCCTCGGTCAGCTGTCGAGAAGGCTGGCGTTCCGTCTCGGTCATGATGGCTCCCGTTCTTGAGACTTCGGTGTCGTGCAGACATCGTGGGCCCGCTTCGCTGGTGCAGCCAGGGTCGAAGGTCCCGCCACCGCGATCCCGACCGGCGGGACCTAGGGCACTGGCGCGGGTGTCGGCTCAGGGCAAGACTGCAGCAATGGACGAACTATCCGCTGGGATGCCCGATGACCGCTCCGTCGACTTCCTGGCCGCACATCCGTGGCCGCTACGTGGCGTGAGGCCCGTCGCAGAGCCGACACTCCATGCTGTGAACGCGTGGTGGCGGGCAGCGAACTATCTCTCCGTCGGGCAGATCTACTTGCTCGACAATCCACTGCTTCGAGAACCGCTTGACAGGGAGCACATCAAACCGCGACTACTCGGACACTGGGGAACCACCCCGGGCCTCAACTTCGTCTACGCGCACCTCAATCGCGTCATCCAAGAGCGATCTCTCCACGCGATCTACATCGCCGGCCCCGGGCACGGCGGTCCCGGCATGGTCGCGAACGCCTACCTGGATGGGACGTACAGCGAGATCTACAACTCCATCGATCGCTCGGAGGACGGCGTGCGGCGACTGTTCCGCCAGTTCTCCTTCCCTGGGGGCATACCGAGCCACGTCGCACCGGAGACCCCCGGGTCGATCCACGAGGGCGGTGAGCTCGGCTACTCCCTCTCTCATGCCTACGGCGCCGCGTTCGACAATCCCGACCTCCTCGTCGCCACGGTCGTCGGTGATGGCGAGGCAGAGACCGGCCCTCTGGCGACCGGGTGGCACGGGAACAAGTTTCTCGATCCGCAGCAGGACGGGGTGGTTCTGCCGATCCTGCATCTCAATGGATACAAGATCGCCAACCCCACGCTTCTCGCTCGGATACCCGAGACGGAACTGCTCGAGCTCATGCGTGGGTACGGCCACACCCCGTACCTTGTCTCCGGTGGGTTCGACGGCGAGGATCCGATGGACGTGCATCGACGCTTCGCCGTGGTCATCGACGAAGTACTGGATCACATCGCGCAGATCAAGGCCGATGCAGACTCCGGCGCTCTGCGCGGGCGACCGGCGTGGCCGATGATCATCCTGCGCACGCCGAAAGGGTGGACGTGCCCGAGAGAGATCGACGGCCACCCGGCGGAGGACAACTGGCGATCGCATCAGGTGCCGTTGCGCGATGCGCGCGACACCGAGGCGCACACAAGGCTGCTCGAATCGTGGATGCGGTCCTACGGTCCGGATGACCTCTTCGATGAGAACGGCGCCGTCGCCGAATCGGTCTCAGCACTGGCCCCCGACGGGGACCTGAGGATGAGTGCCAACCCGGTAGCGAACGGCGGGCTGCTGAGGAAGGATCTGCGACTCCCGGACTTCCGCGAATACGCGGTCGACGTCCCAGAGCCGGGCGCGACTGTGAGCGAGGCGACCCGTGTGCTCGGGGGCTGGCTTCGCGATGTGATCGAGGCCAACCCGCACGACTTCCGCATCTTCGGCCCCGACGAGACAGCATCCAACCGCCTCGATGCCGTCTTCGAAGTGACGGACAAGCAATGGAACGCCGAGTCGCTGCCGATGGACGACGACAACCATCTGGCGCGCACCGGCAGGGTCGTGGAGATGCTCAGCGAACATCAGTGCCAGGGCTGGCTGGAGGGATACCTGTTGACCGGCCGCCACGGCCTCCTCAACTCGTACGAGGCGTTCATCCACATCGTGGACTCGATGTTCAATCAGCATGCGAAGTGGCTGAAGACGAGCCGGGGCATACCGTGGCGGAGGCCGATCTCCTCGCTGAACTACCTGCTCAGCTCTCACGTCTGGCGGCAGGACCACAACGGGCTGTCCCACCAGGACCCCGGGTTCATCGACCACGTCGTGAATAAGAAGGCCGATGTCGTCCGGGTGTATCTGCCGTTCGATGCGAACACCCTCCTATCGACTTACGACCATTGTCTGCGTTCTCGCGACTACGTGAACGTCGTCGTCGCAGGGAAGCAGCCTGCGCCGAACTGGCTCGATATGGATGCCGCGATCGAGCACTGCACCCGCGGATTGGGCCTTCTCGACTGGGCAGGGACGGAACGGCCCGGGGAGGAACCCGATGTCGTCCTCGCGGCGGCGGGCGACGTCCCGACGCTGGAGGTGCTCGCCGCAGCATCCATCCTGCGGAGCCGGATACCGGGACTGAAGGTGCGCGTCGTCAACGTCGTCGACCTCATGCGGCTCCAAACGCAGGGCGAGCATCCGCACGGCCTGGACGATCAGGAATATGACGCGATCTTCACCGCCGACAAGCCTGTCGTCTTCGCCTACCACGGCTACCCGTGGCTCATTCATCGTCTGACCTATCGCCGGCACGGCCACGCCCATCTCCACGTGCGCGGATACATCGAGGAAGGCACCACGACCACACCATTCGACATGGTGATGATGAACGACATCGACCGGTTCCACCTGGTGATGGACGTGATCGACCGAGTTCCTGGTCTCGGAGCCAGGGAGGCGGGCTTGCGACAGGAAATGCAGGATTCACGGGTACGCGCACGGGCATATACGCGGCTCCATGGCGAGGACGCACCCGAGATCAAGAACTGGACCTGGACGGGGCCTGCTGGAGGGACCGTTCACCGACCGAGCGGGTGATCGGTCGAGCGATTTGCCCGCTCAGCCTGAAGGACTGCCGCCTGCGTGCGCCGCTCAAGCCCCAGCTTGTTCAACAGGGAAGAGACGTAATTCTTCACGGTCTTCTCGGCCAGGCCGAGCCGGTCGCCGATCTGCCGATTCGATAGTCCCTCGGCGATGAGGGCGAGGATCTGCTTCTCGCGCAGACTCAGCGCGCCGAAGCGAGGGTCCTCGTCGTCAGCCGCACTGACACTGCGCGTGACATGTCGCACCATCGATGGTTTCAGCAGTCTCTGGCCTCCCGCGACGGCGCGGACCGCCGCCACGAGTTCGCCGGTGCGTAGCGTCTTCACCAGGTAGCCTGCCGCGTCACCCATCACGGCCGCGAAGACCGCATCGTCATCGTCGAACGCGCTGAGTATCAGACACTGCACTCTTGGATGCGCCTGCCGAATCTGACGGCAGAGATCGATGCCGCTGCCGTCAGGGAGATGCACGTCCAGCACCACGACATCCGGCAGCGTTGCCGCTACGCGTGCGGCAGCCTCGCGAACGGTCGCCGCCTCGCCGATCACGGTGAGATCCGGCTGCGCGTCCAGGAGGTCGGCGACACCGCGCCGAACCACCTCGTGGTCGTCGACGAGAAAGATACGGAACATCTCGCCCCCGTTCATGTCGCTGTTCTCAGGTGCGCATCAGCGTACCGCTGGAATCGCAAGCATTCTCGGGACCTTCGACCCTGTCCGGTCGGGCTGCTCGACGGTTGACTGGACACCTTCTTGCACAGCAGCCGGCGACTCAGGAGACAGACGATGGCAAACGACGACCCGAACCCGTACTACCGCGATGCGCCGCTCGCATCCGTGCGGGCCGAGTTCGCCGGCGTCGAGAAGATCGGCACGGCCATGTGCTGGCGGCTGGTTGAGGCGAACTCTTTGGGCCGGCTCGCCATCCAGAACGTCGATGGCCACCCCGATGTGTTTCCTCTCGACTACCTCGTGCACGAGGGGAACCTGTTCATGAGGTCGGCGCCGGGCACCAAGCTGAGAAGCATCGTCGCCCATCCCGAGGTGGCTCTCGAGGTCGACGGCATGGAGGACGCGTTCCATTGGAGCGTCGTGATCAGGGGAACCGCGACGCGAATGAATACCGATGCGGCCATCGAAGCGTCCGGGATTCTCGGCCTTGTCTCGAGCACGCCCACCGCCAAGCACAACTACGTGCGACTCGTCCCAGAGACGGTCACAGGTCGCCGCTTCGCTGCACGCGGTCCCGTCTCGAACCGTGGAGGCGATCCATCCCCGACCCCCGGTCTCGAGATCACATCGGACGGACGCAGCTCGACGCGGGGCCGTACGCCGCCTCAGGCGGCAGACAAGCCGCATCCGATCCCGCATCTCAGACCGTGGGGCGGTGGGTGACGCTGCACAGTACGAGACCACGTCCGGAGGGATCGATGGTCAGCCGCCTGTACTGGGGATTCGGTCTTGTGCCAGGTGTGGGACCTGACACAAAGGCGAAGGGTGGCGCCGAGAGGGGAGATGGAAGGGGCGGTGCTTCGGGCGCACCGCCCCTTTCACGGGTGTGACGCTCAGATGTTCAGTGCGGCGGGAGCGTGGACGACGAGGACGGGACAGCGTGCATGGCTTGCGCAAGCGGTGCTGACTGAACCGAGCAGCAATCTGCTGAATCCGCCGCGGCCGCGGCTGCCGACGACGAGCATCGCCGCGCGGTTGCTCTGCTCGAGCAGCACCTCGGCGGCCGGACCAGGAAGAGTGGAGGCACGAAACCGGTCTGGAGGGGCTCCTTGAAATGCTTCTCGCACGGACTCGTCGAGAAGCCTTTGCGCCTCCTCCTTCGGCGACCAGTCAGTGCTTGGATCGAACGGATCCACCATAACCGGGTACGTCCAGGTCGTGATCGCCTCAAGCGGCGTATCGAAGGCGGCAGCAATTGTCGCCGCATGCACGAGCGCCTCCACCGAAGCGGCGGAGCCGTCGACACCCACGATGATCGGCACAGCAGCGGCGTTATCGATCATGATGTTCGCTGCCCTCCCAGCTCGGCGTGGTCCTCCGGTGACGGGCGTACGATCAGGACGGGCGCGTTGATGTTCACGAGCACGTCATGGGTCACGGATCCGAGAGCATGCCCGGCTCCCCGCGGGTGCCCCGCTCCGATGATGAGAAGTGACGCGTTCCGCGAGGCGTCGAGCAGTGCCTCCGCGGGCGCGCGCTCCGTCCCGTGGGTTCGAACCCTCAGGTCAGCACCGTTGATGATTGCCGCGGACGCAGCGCGATCGAGGATCGGCCCCCGCGTCTCGACGGGGGCAGGGACGAGACCGGCAAACGATGAGTGGATCAACTGAAGCGGCTCCTTCCGGGCACGCGCCTCCTCAGCGGAGGCCCGAATGATTGCCGGCAGCAGGTCGTCGTCTTTCACACCGGCGACGACCCCGGTACGGAACCGCAGGTCGACCTCAGGAATCACGGCGACGCTGCACGCGACCTCAGCGGCGATCTGCAAGCTCAACGTGCCGAAGACACGGCTGCGGATGAACCCGGTCTTACCCGTACCGATCACAAGGATGTCATCGGCATTTACGAAGCGCGCGAGTGCTTCCGGGACCGGACCGTCGAGATACACCAAATCGTGCGCCGGAGTGTAGTCGGCCGCGTGATGATGGTGTGCGGCAACGGCATCTGTCCTTCGGACGCGCACACGGACTAGAGGAACGTCCGCGACGGACGCGTGGGATCTCGCCCAGGCCTCGGCCCCATCCACCCCATCTGGATTGCCGACGCCGAGGACGTATCGTGCAGGCATTCGTCCACCGCCTCTTGGATCGGAACAGGTTCGAAACGATCGTCGGTCATCCGTCGCCCGGCGTGCAGAGTCGAAGGTCCCTCGGCGTCTGTTCGGGAGTAGTGTCGTCAGCATCGACAGCCCGGAAGGGAGTGCGATGGAGGAAGGTCACCTCAACTTCCCAGATGAGCGGCGCTCGGAGTTGGAGCGCACGATCGGGGAACTGGTCGAACGCGCTCACCGTGTTCTGGGGGCTCAAGGACGTCTTCGCAGTCTTCTTCGCGCGAACCAAGCCGTGGTCGAAGATCTTGAACTCGAGCAGGTCCTTCGCCACATCGCCGAGGCTGCCCTCACTCTGGTGGATGCACAATACGGTGCTCTCGGGGTCATCGATCGCGACGGACGTCTCGAGCAGTTCATCCACGTGGGGATGCCTGACGAGGTGGCCCTGGAGATCGGACACCTTCCCGAAGGTCACGGCATTCTCGGAGCGGTCATCGAGAGCGAGCATCCGATCCGGCTCGAAGATCTCGGAGACGATCCTCGGTCGGTAGGGTTCCCGGCCCACCATCCACCGATGCGCACCTTTCTCGGGGTGCCAATCCGAGTGCGCGGTGAGATCTACGGGAACCTGTACCTCACCAACCGCGCCGACGGCACTTTCTCCGATGAAGACGAGGAGCTCGTCCTCGCGCTCGCGTCGACCGCGGCGATCGCTATCGACAACGCCAGGCGCTTTGAGGAGTCCCGCCGACTGCAACGCCTGAGCACCGCACTCGCCGAGATCAACGCTGCTCTCCTGGCCCCGGACGCTGGCGACGTTTTCGGCGTGCTCGCCGAGCGGGTCGCCTCGCTCGTCGAAGCCGACCTCGTCTACATCGTCGTTCCGAACCTTCTCACCGGCCATTATCGTGTCGAGACGGCGCGCGGAGCCGGCGCTGAGTCCCTCGAGGGCGCAGAGATCTCGAGTCCCCGGTCGGCGGCGTCGCGAGCGATGGCCACTGGGGGCGCGGCGGTGTCCGAGGGGCCCCCGGATGCATTGTCGGACGACCCGCGCCTCGCCGGCGGCGCCACGGTCGCAGTTCCTCTGGTGGTCGGGGGTGAATCTGCTGGAGCTCTCTGCGTGACACGTGACGCGAAGGGTCGACGGTTCTCGCCCGAGGATCTGTCGACGCTTGCGGAGTTCGCCGCCCAGGCGGGTCTCGCACTCGCACTCGCTCAGGCGCGCGCCGATCGTCAGCGGCTGGACCTGATTGAGGACCGAGCCCGTATCGCCAGAGATCTTCACGACAACGTCATCCAGCGACTGTTCGGCACAGGACTCGGCCTGCAGGCGCTCGCGGCGAAGATTCCCGAGCACGCCACGAAGATCACCGCGCAGGTGGGAGAGATCGATGCCGCCATCGCCGATTTCCGCACGGCTATCTTCACGCTGCAGACCTCTGATCCCGGATCGCTCCGCCATCGCCTGCTCGATGTGGCGAACGAACTCACGCCGCTTCTCGACAGCTCGCCCCGTATTGCATTTGCCGGGCCGGTCGACCTCTTGGTGACGGGAATGCTCGCCGATGACGTGGTCGCCGTTGTGCGCGAATCGCTCACCAACGTCGCTCGTCATGCCCGTGCGACGACTACGGAGGTCAGCGTCTCGGCCACGGCTTCGCACGTCACGATCATCGTGGACGACGACGGGATCGGCATGCCCGCGCGGCCGGCGCGCGCGAGCGGCACGGCGAACCTCGCCACTCGCGCGCGCACACACGGCGGCGTCTGCAACATCGAGCCCCGAAGCACGGGCGGCACGCGGGTGCGATGGCACGTCCCGCTCGAATCGGCAGAGGAGATCTCTCCATGACCCGCGTGTTCCTCGTAGACGACCACGAGATCGTGCGCCGCGGCATCGCTCAGATGATCGATGCTGACCCAGGACTGGAGGTCATCGGGGAATCGGGGGCCGTCCACGGGACCCTCGGGCGAGTCGCCGCGACGTCGCCCGACGTGGTCGTCCTCGACGTGCATCTTCCAGACGGGAACGGGATCGACCTGTGTCGCAGCATCCGATCCGAGCATCCTGGCATCTTCTGCCTCATGCTCACCGCGTTCGATGACGATGCTGCGAGCGTCGCCGCGGTGATGGCGGGGGCGTCCGGGTACGTGCTCAAGACGATTCGGGGCACGCTGCTTATCGAGTCGATCCACCGTGCGGCGCGAGGCGACAACTTGATCCCTCAGGAGATAGCGGATCGCGTGCGCCGCAACATCGAGGCCCGAGCGGCAGAGACGCGCTCTCCGTCGGTGGATTTGACTCTTCGAGAGCGCCAGGCTCTGGGGCTGATCGCCGAAGGGCTCACGAACCGTCAGATCGGAGAACGCCTCGGTCTTGCTGAGAAGACGGTCAAGAACTATGTCTCCGGCCTCCTCGCCAAGCTCGGCATGGTGCGCCGCACCCAGGCCGCGGTCTATGCGGCGGCTGAGGGAGCGGGCCACACACCAGCTTGATTCACGCTTCGCTCGTGTGCGGCACGCGGTCGTGAACGTCAGAGGGATGCGAGTGGGGCGGGCCCTGCGCGTGCATTTCGCGGAGCAGATCCAGCTGAAGTCGGTTGATCTCCATCAACTCCTCGAGTTCCTGCTTGGCCGCGACGTTCGTCTCGTAGTCGTGTTGTGCGAGCACAGCGGCGATCGCGTCCTGACGCTTTGCGGCGATGAGAAGGATGGCTCCCTGCAGACCAGCCAGCATGCTGAGGAACAGGTTCAACAGGATGTACGGGTAAGGGTCCCAGGAGAAATCCATCGCATTCACGCCAGCCCAGGCGAGCATGAAGAGAAGGAAGCACGCGATGAAGAACCAGGACCCCATCCCGTTCCTCAACTTGTCAGCCGCCCGCTGCCCAGGGGTGAGGGCCTCGCTGTGCTGTGTGTGCCAGTTGGTCGTCGGGCGAGACACCCGCACGCGGCTTTGCTGCCCGTAACTCTCGGTCGTGGCGGTCATCGTCTCTCAGCCCTTCTCTCTTTGCATCGGTCGCCGAAAGCTATCTCGACCTACGTTGCGCAAGAGGGCAAAAGGTCCTCCGAACGTTGCTGAACGCCATGGGACGTTCGACCCTGCGTCCGAATCGGCGACGGGAAACGATGTGACATCGGGGGAACCAGATCGCCGCACAAGGAGCATCATGAACGACACCAGCTTCGTCATCCGTCCACCGCTTTCCGTCGGTCCGGCCGACTTGCAGCTTCCGCCCACGCAGCCGATCGACATCACCGATCTGATCCGAGTGGAGACGGGGCGGTGAACACGGATGCGCCTCAAGAATCGCTTCCGACGGTGACCCTCGTCTTCGAATCGCTGTTCGGCGGAACGCGGCGCGTGGCTGAGGCCATCGCTGACGGAATCCGGGAGACCACTCCCGTGTCTTTGATGTCCGTTGTCGACGCACCCGCCGTCACTGAATGCGACGTCCTGGTCCTCGGCGCGCCGACTCACGCACATTCGCTGAGCGGGCCTGCCTCCCGGGCGGAGGCCGAAAGCTGGGCACGCGACCCGGTCAAGCATCTGCGGTTCGAAGGCAACGCCGGCACCACCGGGGTGAGGGAGTGGATCGACCGCTGTCCCTCCGTCGGTATCGGCTACGTCGCGTTTGACACCCGCGTCGATATGCCGCGGATCTTCACCGGTTCCGCAGCTTCCGCGATCGCGAAGCGGCTGAGAAAGCAGGGCCTGCACGAGGTGCTCCCCTCGGAAAGCTTTCTCGTCGACAAGGACAGTCACCTGCTGCCGGCGGAACTGGACCGTGCACGACGGTGGGGCCGTGAGATCGCGAACACGGCAGCGGCAGCGGCACCTCCGGAGACTCGGGTGAAGCGATGACCGCGAGAGACCGGCGGCGTGTGCGGGACTCGGGCGGCGTCTCGCTGGCGTTTCTCGGCGCCGCGGACACCGTGACGGGCTCGCGCTACCTTGTCTCCGACTCATCCTCGCGGGTTCTTGTGGACTGTGGGCTCTTCCAGGGCTTCAAGGTGCTCCGCGAGCGAAACCGAGCCCCGTTCCCGGTCCCTCCGGAGTCCATCGACGCGGTAGTGCTCACGCATGCGCACCTGGATCATTCCGGCTACCTTCCGGCGCTCGTGCGCGACGGGTTCCGCGGTCGCATCTACGCGAGTGAGGGCACGGTCGCGCTCTGCCGCATCATGCTCCTGGACAGCGCGCATCTTCTCGAGGAGGAAGCGCGCCATGCGGCAAAGCACGGTTGGTCCCGGCATCCGGAACCCCACCCGCTCTATACGGTCGACGATGCCACCGCGGCCTTGGAGCGGTTTGTCGCCGTGCCTGAGGGCGACGACGTCGCGCTCACCCGGTCGGCGAGTGTCCGGCTCCTCAGGGCCGGCCACATTCTGGGGGCCATGAGCGCCTACCTTGATGTCAGCGGGGTCCGGCTGTGCTTCACAGGTGATCTTGGCCGTCCGGATGAACCGCTCATGCGCCCACCGCACCCATTCGATGGCGCCGACGTGCTCGTCACCGAATCCACTTACGGAAACCGCAGCCACAGCGACGCCGATCCGGAGGAGCAGCTCGGGGACATCGTTCGCCGCACTGTTCGCCGGGGTGGCGTCGTCCTGATCCCGGCTTTCGCGGTGGGCCGCACAGAGACGATCCTGCTCCATCTGTCCAGGCTCCTAAAACGCGGAGATATCCCCGACGTGCCGATCTATGTGAACAGCCCGATGGCTGTGAGCGTCGCGGATGTCTATCGCGGCCATCCCGAAGAACACCGCATGTCGTCCGAGGAGGTCGAGCGCCTCTACCAGGTTGCGACACCGGTCCGCAGCGTCGACGAATCGAAGCTCCTCAACCTCCGCGGCGGTCCGATGATCATCGTCTCGGCCAGCGGGATGCTCACAGGTGGTCGCGTCCTTCATCATCTCCGGGCATACGGTCCTGACCAGCGCAACACCATCGTCCTCACCGGCTTTCAGGCGGGTGGCACGCGGGGAGCACGCTTGGCCGCGGGCGAACGTTCTCTGCGCATCTTCGGCAAGGACGTGCCGATCAAAGCTGAAGTCGCGGCGATCGACTCGATGTCCGCGCACGCTGATGCCGACGACATCATCGACTGGATGCGGAAGGCTCCTCGGCCGCCGGCTGCCGTGTACGTCACCCACGGCGAGCCCGCAGCGGCCGACACGCTCCGCCTGCGGATCGAACGCGAGCTCGGCTGGCCTGCGCGGGTCCCCGAGCACGAGGAAGAGGTTCCGGTCGCGCCGAGCGCCGCCACTGCCCTCTCCGTGCCAGCAGCGCCATGATCGTCGGTCCGCACCACACGATCTCCACACGAAGGGACCTTGGACCCGTGGCCTCTCCATCACCCGCGAAAGACTTCCGTCGTACGAATCCCGTCAAGGAGGAATGATGCGAGCAGCAGTTGTCACAGAATTCGGTTCGCCGGCGCACGTCGAGGAGCGCCCGATCCCGCAGCCCGGTCCCGGACAAGTTCTGGTCCGCCTCGAGACGTGCGGGCTGTGCCACACCGATATCCATGCGATGCACGGAGACTGGCCGGTGAAGCCGAGTCTTCCTCTGGTTCCCGGGCATGAAGGCGTGGGGATCATCGAGCAGCTCGGAGACGGGGTGACGAACCGCACGATCGGGCAGCGGGTCGCGATGCCGTGGCTCGGACACGCGTGCGGCGAGTGTCGGTACTGCATCGACGGCCGCGAGAACCTCTGCGAGCAGCAGTACAACAACGGCTACGCCGTAGATGGCGGGTTCGGCGAGTACATGCTGGCTGACTCCCGTTTCGCCACCCCCGTGCCCGACGGCGTCACCGCGCTCGACGCCGCACCCCTCACCTGCGCGGGAGTCACGACGTACGCAGCGATCAAGAACGCGCGCGTCACTCCGGGAGAAACCGTCGTGATCTTCGGCATCGGCGGACTCGGACATCTCGCCGTTCAGTACGCCCGCCTCGTGGGCGCCAAAGTCATCGCAGTGGATGTCACGGACGACAAGCTGGAGCTGGCATCCGAGCTTGGCGCAGATCACGTCGTAGACGCGCGCAACTCGGATCCAGTGGAGCAGATCCGGAGTCTCGGAGGTGCCGACGTGGCCGTGGTTCTCGCCGTCGCGCCCACCGTCTTCGACCAGGCATTCACGTCTCTGAATCGCGGAGGCCGACTGGTTCTCGTCTCCCTGCCCGCAGGCGGCGAGTTGACGGTGCCGATCTTCGACACCGTGCTCAAGGGCATCAGCATCATCGGTTCCATCGTCGGTACCCGGCAGGACCTCACCGAAGTCTTCGCCCTGCACGCCGCCGGACGCACCAGGGTCGTCACGGAGCCGCGCGAACTGCAGCAGGTGAACTCGTCCGTCGACGAGGTACTGGCAGGCGCGGTGCCCGCTCGCCTCGTGTTCCAGTACCACACGGCTGACGTTGTCCCGTTCTCCGAGCCAGCAGTCGCCGCCCGGTGAGGCGTGAGGAGAGCGAGATAGGACGAAACGACGCCGTCACAAAGATTCCGTGACCAAACCGTTGCATTCGTTACCTCGCCGTTATACAGTGATCACACGGTGAATGTTTGCTGTGGCACTCACCGCATGTGATTGCAGGACACTCTTGGTGCAAGGGACAAGGGCCGGTCGGGAGCCTCTCCGACCGGCCCTTTACTGTTGCCAGTATTCTGTGACCATGACCGATCGCAAGCTCGCCCTGGAGGCCTGGGAGAGCCTGTTCCGCGCGCAGCACGAACTGTTCGACGAGATGGTCACCGACTTCGAGCACGGCGATCTCGCACAGGCCGAGTACGACGTGCTCCTCACGGTGACACGCTCCCCCGGCATGACCGCCCGCCTTCGCGACGTCACGAACAACATGCTGATCAGTCAGCCCAGCGTCTCGCGACTGGTCGACCGCATGGTCACGCGCGGCCTCGTGGCGAAATGCCCCGACCCCGACGACGGCCGTGGCGCGTTGATCCGAGCGACGGATGCCGGGGCCCGCACGTTCCGCGCTCTCGCGACGATCCACGGTCGTTCGATCGCCGAGCGCATGTCGCGCCTCGACGACGACGAGCTCCGCACCCTCCGCGACCTGGCCGAGAAGCTCCGCCGCGGTTGACCCTTCTCACCGCGCTCCGCCCGATCTGGCAGGGTGGAGCGTGAAGGCGCGCAGCATCGCGCGCCACCCCTTGGGGGGAAGAGGGAGGGTCATTCATGGAGATCGCCGGAATCATCGGCATCCTCGTCATCGTCGGCATCGCCGTCGTCGTCGTTGTCGTCGTCCTGCTCATCCTGCTGCTGTTCGCACGCAGCTGGATCAAGGTCGCCCGAGCCGACGAGGCTCTCGTCATCTCGGGACGCAAGCAGAAGGTGCAGCTCGCGGTTCTCGGTGCCGACGGATCGAGCCGCGACGAGATGTCGGAGTCGCCCGTCACGGTCATCGTGAACGGCAAGTCTCTGGTCAACCCGATCACCCAGCGCCACGAGATCATCTCGCTCCGCTCGCGCCAGGTCTCCCTCAACGCCGAGGCGCAGTCGCTCGACAGCGTCACCCTGAACGTCGACGGCGTCGCGATAGTGAAGATCGGCTCCGACCCGCTCCTCGTGCGCCGCGCCGCCGAGCGCTTCGCCTCACAGGACACGGCCATCGAGCAGTTCACCACCGAGCAGCTCGAGGGTGCCCTCCGCGGCATCGTCGCCACGCTGTCGGTCGTGGAGCTCATGCGAGAGCGCAAGAAGTTCTCCGATCAGATCGCCGCCGACGTCTCGCAGGAGCTCGCCGAGCAGGGCCTGATCCTCGACTCGTTCCAGATCAAGGGCATCACCGACAAGGTCGGCTACATCCAGTCGCTCGGTGCTCCCGAGATCCAGGCGAAGCGTCAGTCGGCGGAGATCTCGCAGACCAACGCCGACCGTGCGATCAACCAGAAGAACATCGCCAACCAGGAAGCCAACCTGGTCGAGCAGACCGCGCTCGACACCAACACCGCCAACGCGAACGCCGGCATCGGCCGGGCGCGCGCCGAGGCGGAGCAGGCCGAGAACCTCGCCCGCGAGCAGGCGCAGCAGGCCGTTCTGCAGCAGCAGGCCGAGAACCGGCAGGCTCAGCTCGACGCCGACGTCAAGCGCGTCGCCGACGCGCAGCGCTACGAGGCCGAGACCCGCGCGCAGGCCGAGCTCTACACCCGTGAGCGCGCCGCAGAGGCCGCCGCGATCGAGCAGGTCAAGCAGGCCGAGGCCCGCACCCGCATCGCCGAGCAGCAGGCTCAGGCCGACAAGGCCCGCGCCGACGGTGAGGCTGCCGCGGCCGTGGCGAGCGCCACGGGTGAGGCCGACGCGCTCCGCTCCAAGGCCGAGGCCGAGGCACACGCCCGTCGCCTGCAGGCCGCCGCCGAGGCCGAGGCGATCCGCGCCACCGGTGACGCCCGCGCCGCCGCACTCGAGGCAGAGGCCAAGGCCATCGCCTCCAACCAGGACGCCTTCCTCTCGCAGCGCGTGCTCGAGGTGCTGCCGTCGATCATGGCCGAGTTCGCCAAGGGATATGGGGCGATCGGCAACGTGTCGATCATCGGAAGCTCCGGCGAGGACGGCGCATCGAGCGTCGTCGGCGCCGACAGCGCGAAGGCCCTGCGCTCGGTGTTCGACAGCGTGCACTCGGCGACCGGACTCGACCTCGCCGGCATCATCCAGGGCCAGGCCGTCGGTCGCGGCATCGGCGAAGGCGTGGCTGCGGCTGCTCCTCCCGCCCCGCGCACCCCCGCGCCGACCAGCCCGCCGCCGCCCGCTCCCCCGGCGTCTGCCGCGGAGTAGAGCACAGGACACAGCGGACGCCGCGGCCGATTCGGTCGCGGCATCCGTCGTCTGCGGGCAGTCGCGCGTGCGCAATTCAGCAAGAACGGCGCGCAAGCGGTCGGATTCGGCCTGCGCGGCGCTGATCCGCTGCGTTCTGACTGAATTGTGAACGAGCCGCCGAGCTGCCCGACCCGCCAGTCCGCGCGCCGACCGGGCAGACTGGGACGATGACGTCCGCCGCCTTCGACCTCGCAACGATCGGCGCGGGTCTGTCGTTCGCGGCCGCCGTCGACGAGCTCTCGACGGCCCTCGACACGAGCACGTCCGTGGTCGTGAGCGCTCCTCCGGGCACCGGCAAGACCACGCTCGTGCCGCCGCTGCTCGCCTCGCGCCGCCCGGGCCGCGTGATCGTCACCCAGCCGCGTCGGGTCGCCGCCCGCGCCGCCGCGCGTCGACTGGCACAGCTCGACGGCTCGCCGCTCGGCACCCGCGTGGGGTTCACCGTCCGCGGCGAGCGCAAGGCCGGTGCGGACACCCGGGTCGAGTTCGTCACGGCGGGTGTGCTCCTGCGGCGTCTGTTGGATGACCCGGGACTCGCCGGGGTGGATGCCGTGATCATCGACGAGGTGCACGAGCGCGCCCTCGAGACCGACCTCCTGATCGGCTTGCTCTCGGAGGTGCGCGAACTGCGCGACGACCTCGTGCTCATCGCGATGTCGGCGACTCTCGATGCCACGCGGATCGCCGCTGTGCTCGGCACGGACGAACAGCGCGCTCCGATCGTCGACCACGTCGTGCCCGCCTTCCCGCTCACCGAGCGTTGGGCCCCGAGTCCCGCGCCGCGCCTCGACGAACGGGGTGTCACCTGGGCGTTCCTCGATCACGTCGCTCGAGTCACGGCATCCGCTGCCCGGGAGCTGCACGACGACGACCCCGCTGCCGACGTGCTGGTCTTCGCACCGGGCGCGCGCGAGGTGTCGGAGATCGCGCGCCGCATCCGCAGCGCGACCGAGGCGTTCGACGTGCGGGAGTTGCACGGACGGATGCCCGCCGCCGATCAGGACGCCGTGATCCGCGGACGCCGCCCCGGCGAGCTGGCCCGCATCATCGTCACCACCTCGCTCGCGGAGTCGTCGCTCACCGTGCCCGGCGTGCGGCTCGTGGTGGACACCTGCCTGGCCAGGAGCCCGCAACGCGATGCAGCCCGCGGGATGACGGGGCTCGTGACCACCGCCGCCTCCCGCGCCTCGTGCGTGCAGCGCGCCGGGCGCGCGACCCGTCAGGGGCCGGGGTCCGTGGTGCGCTGCGTCGACGAGCGCACGTATGCCGCTGCTCCCGCACGGCCGACGCCCGAGATCGCCTCGAGCGATCTCGCGGATGCCGCCCTGCTGCTCGCCTGCTGGGGTGCGCCCGGCGGAACGGGTCTGCGCCTGATCGACCCGCTGCCTGCCGAGAGCCTGGCAGACGCAGTCACGGTGCTGCGCGATCTCGGCGCGATCGACGACGACGGCCGCGCGACCGCCGCGGGCCGCGCCCTCGCACGCATCCCGACCGATCCCCGGCTCGCCCGCGCCTTGCGCGACGGCAGTCCGGTCGTCGGCACTCGACTCGCCGCCGAGGTCGTCGCGCTGCTGGGTGGCGACGTGCGCACCGCCGACGCCGATGTCGCACAGGCGCTCATCGCGCTCCGTGGCGGCCGGACGCCCGATGCGCGTCGGTGGCGCAGTGATGCCGATCGCCTCGAAAGGCTGACGCCGTCAGCGCCCGGCGCGCGCTCCGATCTCGATGGCACAGGTCTCGTGATCGCGCTGGCGTTCCCCGAGCGCGTCGCCCGACGCGTGGACCACACGGCCGGCGGAGCGACGTTCCTGCTGGCGTCCGGCACGCGCGCCGGAGTGAGCGGTCCGCTCGCCGCGCTGGAATGGCTGGCCATCGCCGATGTCGCGCGGGCGTCCGGCCGTGCGGCCGCCGGCTCCGGGGCGATCGTCCGGTCCGCTGCGGCGCTCACCGAGGAGCAGATGGAGAAGGCGGCCAGCCACCTGCTCTCGGACCGCGTCGAGGCGGAGTTCGTCGGAGGTCGCATCCAGGCGCGCCGCGAGCGTCGGGTGGGCGCGGTCCTGCGGTCCTCGGCGCCGGTGCGGGCGTCGGCCGACGAGGGGAGGGACGCCGTTCGCCGAGCACTTCGGCGCGAGGGGCTGAGCCTGTTCGTCTGGTCCGAGACCGCGGTCGCGCTGCGACGCCGCCTGGCGCTGCTGCACCGAGAGCTGGGATCGCCCTGGCCGGATGTGTCGGATGCCGGACTCCTCAAGGCCCTCGACTCCTGGCTCGCGCCCGAGCTCGACGCGCTGGCCGGCGGCACCCCTGCGGCCCGGCTGGACCTGACCACCGCGCTGCGCCGCCTGCTCCCCTGGCCCGAGGCCGGGCGCATCGACGAGCTCGCGCCCGAGCGTCTCGAGGTCCCCAGCGGATCCCGCATCCGCATCTCGTACCCGGACCCCGACGACACCGACACCCGCCCCGTCATGGCCGTCAAGCTGCAGGAGTGCTTCGGATGGGCGGAGACTCCCCGGCTGGTCGATGGGCGCGTGCCGGTGCTCTTCCACCTGCTCTCCCCTGCCGGGCGCCCGCTCGCCGTCACCGACGACCTCACCTCGTTCTGGTCGGGTCCGTACGCCCAGGTGCGCGCCGAGATGCGCGGCCGCTATCCGAAGCATCCGTGGCCCGAGGATCCCTGGTCCACTGCACCGACCAGGCACACCAAGGGCCGCGCCGCGCGCTGAGGCCGGCCGCTGGCGTCCACAACTCAGCCAGTTCTGCGCGCGCGCCCTGGAAACCGGTCCGTCTGTCCGCGTTGTGCGGCGTTCTTGCTGAATTGTGAACGGGCAGGGTCGATCAGCGCGTGCGCCGCCGCAGAGTCAGAGACGCGAGCACCAGCGCACCGACAGCGAAGGCGACCACGATCAGCAGCGGCCCGAACACGTCCCACCCGTCGTCACCCGCCGCGACCGCGTTGATCGTGTCGATAGCGTGGCTCAACGGCAGCCAGTCGGAGATCGCGTGCAGCACATCGGGCATCCGGTCGCGCGGCATGAACAGTCCGCCGAGGATGATCTGCGGGAACACCAGCAGGGGCATGAACTGCACGGCCTGGAACTCGGTCTGGGCGAAGGCGCTCGCGAGCAGCCCCAGGGCCGTGCCGAGCAGCGCGTCGACGACCGCCACCAGGCCCAGCTGCCAGAGCGGGCCGTCGACGTCGAGCCCGCACACGCCCACCGCGAACGACACCGTGATGACGGCCTGCAGCAGCGCCATCAGCCCGAAGGCGAGTGCGTAGCCGAGGATGAAGTCGGCTTTGCCGAGCGGCGTCGTCATCAATCGCTCCAGCGTGCCGGACCTGCGCTCGCGCAGCGTCGTGATCGACGTGACGAGGAACATCACGACGAACGGGAAGAGCGCCAGGATCGCGCCGCCGAACTGGTCGAACACCCCGTCCTGATCGCTGAACAGCCAGGCGAACAGGCCGACGAGAAGGCTCGGTGCGATGAGCATCAGGGCGATCGATCGGGGGTCGTGCCGCAGCTGTGCGAGCACGCGCCCTGCGGTCGCCAGCATCCGCCGGCCGTTCACCGCCCCGCCTCCTCGTGGTGATCGCGTGCATCCCTGCGGGATCGACGCGTGTCGCCGTACACCTCGCGGTCACGTTCGATGAGCGCCAGGAACGCGGCCTCCGGGTCGGCGGTGCCGGTGTCCTGCAGGAGGGCCGCGGGAGTCGTGTCGGCGATGATCCGGCCCTCGCGCATCAGCAGCAGTCGGTCACAGCGGAGCGCCTCGTCCATGACGTGACTCGACACGATCAGGGTCACCCCCCGATCGGCGAGCTCGCGGAACAGCCCCCAGAGCTCGGCGCGCAGCACGGGATCGAGACCGACGGTCGGCTCATCGAGCACGACCACCTCCGGCGAGCCGATGAGCGCCATCGCGAGCGACACTCGAGTGGCCTGCCCGCCGCTGAGCGAATCGACCAGCTGACCGCTCTGCGGCCCCAACCCGACCTCGTCGATCACGCGGTCGACGTCGGATCTCGGCGCCTTCAGCAGGGCAGCGAAGTAGACGAGGTTCTGTCGCACGCTGAGGTCGCCGTAGACCGCGGCACCCTGGGTCCCGTATGCGACGCGACGGCGCAGCTGGCGGGATCCACCGGGCTCACCGAGAACCACCACCTCACCGGACGCGATCTTCTGCACGCCGACGATCGTGCGCATGAGCGTGGTCTTGCCGCACCCCGACGGCCCGAGCAGTCCGGTGATCTGCCCCCGCGGAATCGCGAGGTCGATGCCGTCGAACACGTGCGTGCTTCCCCGCCGCACACGCAGCTGTGAGATCTCGACAGCCGAGTTATTCATCATGTGATGAATTATGCGCCTCGGACCCGAGCACGTCAACGATGCCGACACCCACCGCACAGCTTCGGAGAACCGGGGCGACACACGCGCAGTCCTCCGCCGACACCGGCGCGGCGGATGCTGTCTCCGAAGCTGTGCGCGGGCGCGGGGGCGGGGGTGCGGCAGCGGCGGGGTGGGTGGGACCGCGGCGGGGTGGGGCGGGTCAGGCGAAGAGGTAGCGCTGCACCGTGGGGCCGATGCGGGCGACGAGCTCATCGATGGATGCCGCGGCGATGGGCGCGATCTTGAGCACGTAGCGCGTGAGGAGGAGCCCGGCGATCTGCGAGGCGACGAGTGTCGCGCGCAGCTCGGCATCGTCCACTCCCAGCTGCTTCGCGATCCGACCGATCAACTCGCGCGAGAGGAAGCCCGCGAGGAGCGGCGTCGTGAGCCGACTGCCGATCGCCGTGCGCATCAGCATGACGCCGCGACGGCGGATGTCGGGCTGCTCGAACGCCTCGAGAACGTAGCGGACGAGGCGCTCGCCGACCTCGTCTCGGGGCCCGCTCACGATGCCGGGGACGTCGATGTCCGGACGGAGCGGGATGCCGACGGCCTCCGCGAACAGGTCGGCCTTGGTGCCGAAGTAGTGGTGCACGAGCGCCGAATCCACGCCGGCGCGCGCGGCGATCGAGCGCACGGTCGCGCCGTCGTACCCCTGCTCGCCGAACTCGTCGACGGCCGCCCCGATGATCCGCTCTCGCGAATCGGAACCACCCCGCGGGCGCCCGCGACGACGCAGCGGCTTCTGCTCGGTCATGCCCGCCAGCCTACGACGCCGCCACCACCGCTAGTCGAGCAGGTGCCGAAGGTAGCGATCGGGACTGTCGAGGAACGAGCGCCAGTGGTTCACGATCTCGAGATCGTCCCACTCGGTCGGCCGGATCCCCCAGTCTCCGACCTCGAGGATGCGGGCCCCGGGAAGCGCGGCGAGCACCGGTGAGTGCGTCGCGCAGAGCACCTGCCCGCCCTCGTCGGCGATCCGCCGGAGCACCGCGATCAACGCGAGCGTCGAGTTGAACGACAGCGCCGCCTCCGGCTCGTCGAGGCAGTAGAAGCCGGGATCGTCGAAGCGGCTGTCGAGCAGCGCGAGGAAGGACTCTCCGTGGCTCATCTCGTGAAACGGGACGTCGGGCCCGCGGGTCGACGGGTTCTCCTCGAGATATGTGTAGAACGAGTGCATCGTCTCGGCTCGCAGGAAGAAGCCCCAGCGATTCGCGCCGACGCCGCGCTGCAGACGCAGCCAGTCCGACAGGGGCGACTCCGTCGGGCGGGTGCGATGCCGAGCCTGCCGCGAACCGCCCTCCGGCGACAGGCCGTAGGCGATCGCGATGCCCTCGACGATGGTCGACTTGCCGCTGCCGTTCTCTCCCACGAGGAAGGTCACCCCCGGGTCGAGCTCGAGTCCCTCTCGGAGCACCTGCGCCACCGCGGGGATGTTCGTCGGCCAGTCGGCGCCCGCCTCGGGAGCGTCATCGGCAGGCTGCACCGAGACCACGGGCTGCTGCTTTCGTCGACGCGAGGTCGGCAGCCAGAAGTCACCCGTCATGCTCACTCCCCCGGCATCCGCTCACTCAGGGAGACTAATCGCGACTCCCGACAAAGGCGACCCACCCCTTCTCATGCGAGTGGCCCCCGTGAGGGCGCGCACCGAGGGGCCGCTCGTGCACAAGGGGAGCGCTCGGCGAGACGGGAGGGGTCAGCACTCGATGACGTTGACCGCGAGGCCGCCCTCGCTGGTCTCCTTGTACTTGGTCGACATGTCGGCCCCGGTCTGACGCATCGTCTCGACGACGGCATCCAGCGACACGTAGTGGCTGCCGTCGCCGCGCAGCGCGAGCCGCGCGGCGGTGACCGCAGTCGAGGCGGCGATCGCGTTGCGCTCGATGCACGGGATCTGCACGAGCCCGCCGATCGGGTCGCAGGTGAGGCCGAGGTGGTGCTCCATCGCGATCTCGGCCGCGTTCTCGATCTGGCGGTTCGTGCCGCCCATCACCGCGGTGAGGCCGCCGGCCGCCATCGCGCACGCGGAGCCGACCTCGGCCTGGCATCCGCCCTCCGCCCCCGAGATCGACGCGTTCGCCTTGAAGAGCGATCCGAGAGCCGTCGCCGTCAGCAGGAAACGACGGATGCCGCGGCGGCGGTTCGCCTCCGCGACGAGGTCGTCGTCGCGCTTCGCCTCGTCGCTCGACGACCGCGAGCCATCGAATCCGAGCAGGGCGCTGCCGACCAGCTCTCCGTAGGGGGTGACGGCATTGCCGGCTCCGAGCCCGGAGTCGGCCATGAACCGCCACCAGTACATGCCGACCGCCGGGAGGATGCCCGCGGCACCGTTGGTCGGAGCGGTGACGACGCGACCGCCGGCCGCGTTCTCCTCGTTGACGGCCAGAGCGAAGGCACCGAGCCACTCGCCCGGGAGCTCACGGTGCCCGTCGGCTTCGGACTCCTCGAGCTGCGCGCGGATCGTGCCGGCGCGACGCTTCACCTTCAGCATCCCCGGCAGGACACCGTCGGAATGCAGCCCCGCGTCGACACAGGCGGACATCGCGTTCCAGATCGCATCGAGCCCCGCGGCGACCTCGTCCTCGCCTCGCACCGAGGACTCGTTGAGTCGCGCGAGCTCGGCGATCGACAGCCCGTTCTCGTCGCAGAGGGCGAGCAGCGACGCAGCATCCGTGTACGCGTAGGGGAAGCTGCCGGTCGTGAGCCTCGCCTCCTCGCCGTCGCGGCGGATGAAGCCCCCGCCGATCGAGTAGTAGGTGTCTTCGGCGACGACACCGCCGTCGGCGTCCCACGCGGTGATGGTCATGGCGTTCGGGTGGCCGGGGAGGCGCGTGCGCGGCTCGAAGACGATGTCCTCCTTCGCGAAGGCCACCTCGTGCACGCCGTTCAGCCTCAGCGGCTCGCCGGGCGTGTAGGCGGTCCACGCCGAGCGGACTTCGGCGGGGTCGCATGTCTCCGGCGAGAGCCCGCGGAGCCCGGCGACGACGGCATCCGGTGTGCCGTGGCCGATCCCGGTCGCGCCGAGGGAGCCGTAGAGCGTGCTGCCGATACGGGCGACGCGGTCCACCGCGCCGCTCGCGTCCAGCCGCTGCGCGAAGGCGAGAGCCGCCCTCATCGGTCCGACCGTATGGGAGCTCGAAGGTCCCACTCCGATGGAGAAGAGGTCGAAGGCCGAGACATACGCAGTCACAGGTCCAGGCTACGCCGCATTCCCGCACTCGGTTCACCCCCGCTGACCTGACGCTCGTCAAGCCCCTTCATCGAGGAGGGGTGACGCGGCATCCTGATCGTGACGACATCGAGAAGGGACGATCATGACCGACAGCATGCCAGACCAGGGAACGACACCGGCCGTCGACGAGGACACGGTGCACGCCCAGACGCCCGAGCAGGTGCACACGACGGATGACGCCGAATCATCCGGCGAGGCGACGACGCCTGCCGAGGCCGAATCACCCGAGCAGGCAGACCCGGAGGAGATTCCGACCACGGAGCAGCTCGAGGAGCCCAGCACCGAGAAGGACCCCGGCGAGGAGCCGAAGGCCCCGAAGCGCGATGACCCCGAACCCGACCATGAGGCGGTCGGGATCGGGGTCATCGACACGGAAGAGCCGCAGGCCGGCTGAGCCCTTCGACAGGCTCAGGGACCCAGAGGCGGGCTCTTCGACAGGCTCAGGGACCCAGAGGCGGGCTCTTCGACAGGCTCAGGGCCCCAGAGGCAGGCTCAGTGATCCGGGGATGGGTCGCTGAGCCTGTCGAAGCGTCGAATCTACTCGACGAGCTTGCCCTCGGTGTCGACCTCGCGCATGAGCTCGGCGATCTCGGCCGGGATCTCCGGGATGGCCTCCCGGGTCACGCCGTCACGCGGGCTCCACACGAGGTTCACCTGCAGCGTCGGGTCGCTGTCGGGGAAGTCGCTGCGGTTGTGGCATCCGCGGGTCTCCCGTCTCTCCAGCGCCGCCTCGAGCGTGGCGCGAGCGGCGAGCGCCGACGCCTTGAGGTCGAACGCGTGCGCGAGATCCTGGAATCCGGCGATGTCGGGGTGGATGCCGACGTCCTCCATGCGCCCCTCGATCATGTCGAGGTCGGCGAGCCCTGCGCGCAGCCCGTCCTCCGAGCGCACCACGCCGGCGTACTCGGTCATGAGGTTGCGGATCGCGCGCTGCAGCGCCCGGACGTTCTCGCGGCCGTCGGCGGCGAGGAGATCGGCGATCTCGGCGCGTGCCTGAGCGACCGCCTCCGGCGAGCGCCGCTGTGCATCGAGCCCGGCCGCGTGCGCCATGGCCGCCTGCCCGACGATGCGCCCGTAGACGAGCAGCTCGATGAGCGAGTTCCCGCCCAGGCGGTTCGCGCCGTGCAGTCCGCTCGAGGCCTCGCCGATCGCGTAGAGTCCGTCGACGTCGGTCTGGTGGTCTTCGGGCCGCACCCACACGCCGCCCATCGAGTAGTGCGCCGTGGGGGCGATCTCGATCGGATCGGTCGTGATGTCGAGCATCTGCAGCTCCATCATCGTCTGGTAGACGCGGGGCAGCCGGGTCATGATCGTCTCGCGCGGCAGGTGCGAGACGTCGAGCCAGACGCCGCCGTTCTCGGTGCCGCGTCCCTCCGCGATCTCGGTGTACGCGGCGAGCGCGACCCGGTCACGCGTCGACAGCTCCATGCGCTCGGGGTCGTACCTCTCCATGAACCGCTCGCCGAGCGCGTTGCGCAGGATGCCGCCCTCGCCGCGGGCCGCCTCGGAGATGAGCGTGCCGGCGGCGTTCTCGGGCTCGATGATGCCGGACGGGTGGAACTGCACGAGCTCCGGGTCGCGCAGCCGGGCCCCGGCGTCGACCGCGAGGCGGAACGAGTCGCCGGTGTTCTCATCGCGACGCGACGAGGTTCGACGCCAGATGCGGTTGTGCCCGCCGGCGGCGAGGATCACGGCATCCGCGTGGATCAGGTAGCGCGTGCCGTCGGCCTGGTCGAAGCCGTAGGCGCCGAACACGACGTTGTCACGCACGAGCAGACGCGTGATGTAGACGTGGTCGAGGATCGGCACCTCGAGCTGCTCGGCCCTGCGCACGAGGGTGCGCTGGATCTCGAGACCGGTGTAGTCGCCGGCGAAGGCCGTGCGACGGAAGGTGTGGGCGCCGAAGAAACGCTGCGAGATGCGGCCGTCGTCCTCGCGCGCGAAGTCCATGCCCCAGCGCTCGAGATCGCGGATGCCGCGCTCCGCTCCCTGCGTCACGATCTCGACCGTGTGCGGATTGGCGAGGAGGTAGCTCTCCTTGATCGTGTCCGCCGCGTGCTGCTGCCAGCTGTCATCGGCATCCATGGTGCCGAGCGCGGCGTTGATGCCGCCGGCGGCGAGGGAGGTGTGGGCATCCTGTCGGGGGCGTTTGCCGACGGCGAGGACGTCGATGCCGTGTTCGGCGACCTCGATCGCCGCCCGCAGCCCGGAACCACCGGTCCCGATGACCAGGACGGTAGTGGAGATCTGACGTTCGCGTGTACTCATGCATTTCACGCTAGTTAGGCGATCCTAATAACTCCAATGCATAGTTCGACTTCGAACCATGCAGGTAGGCTATGGTCATGAACCTCGAGCAACTGCGCGGGTTCGTCGAGGTGGCACGACTCGGCCACTTCACCCGCGCCTCCGAGCACCTGCATCTGGCGCAGCCCTCGTTGAGCCGCCAGATCTCGACGCTCGAGCGCGAGCTGGGGGCCGAGCTGTTCCATCGCGCACGCGGTCACATCGCTCTCACCTCCGCCGGAGAGACGCTGCTCCCCCGCGCTCAGCGGATGCTCGCCGAGGCCGAGGCCATCCGCGAGGAGATGGACGAGCTGCAGGGCCTGCGCCGCGGGCGCGTGCGACTGGGGGCTCCTCCGACGCTGTGCATCAGTCTCGTCGCCGAGGCGATCAGCGTCTTCCACTCCGCGCACCCCGACGTCGATCTGCACCTCATCGAGAGCGGCTCGCGCCTCCTCGTGGAGCAGCTCGCCGTCGGCGCCGTCGACATCGCGCTGATCACCGAATCGGACGGACCGCCGCCATCGGGGTTCAGTCTCACGCGCACACCGCTGCTCACCGAGGAGCTCGTCGTCGTCTCTGCGGCATCCCGGCCACCGGTGGCGGTGACACCTGCGATCGGACTCGAGCATCTCGCCACCCTCCCGCTGATCGCGCTCGACGAGACCTACGAGCTGCGCGCCACGACCGACGCCGCCTTCCGCTCTGTGGGGCTCACGCCGACGCATGTGCTGGAGGGCGCCGAGATGGACGCCGTGCTGCGCTTCGTCGAGCGCGGGCTCGGTGTCGCGGTGGTGCCGGCGATGGTGCTGCTCGACCAGCCGGCGCTGCGATCGGTGCGGCTGACGCATCCGATGATGACGCGGATCGTGAGCCTCGCACACCGATCGGACGTGACGCCGGCCGTCGCCGTGGCCGCCATGCGGAAGGTCATCCTGTCGACCGCCGCTGAGGTCGCCCGCCGCGACCCGGCGATCACGAGCCTGCTCTGACGCGGTGCGGCTCATCCTCCCGAGGTATCGGATTCCACCCCGAGGATGACGACCCGTGCAGGCGCCGGCTCCTAGCGTGGAATACATGCCCTGGCTCGACATCGCGGTGGCCGTCGGCCTCATCGCCACCCTCCTCACCGCGCTCACGACACGCAAGCGCTCCCTCACTCCGGTCTCGGTTGTCGGCGGTGCGGCGTTCATCCTTCTCGGCGTCGCGTGGTGGGTGGAGGGCGACCGCTGGCAGGTCATCGCTCTGACCGTCTGCGGTGCGCTCGTCGCCGGTCTCGCCGTGTGGGCGCGGTCCGGCCGGCTCACGGTGCTGTCCCGTGCGGCATCCGTCGTCGTCGTGGCCGCGCTCGTCATCGTCGCCGGTGCCGCGTGGGGACTGCCACCGCTGCGGGTGCCCGTGCCGTCCGGCCCGCAGGCCGTGGGTGTGGGGTCGACGGTGTGGATAGACGACACCCGCGATGCGCGCGGCGGCGACGGGGGCGAAGGCGAATCCCGATCGATCCCGGCCACGGTCTGGTACCCGGCCTCCGCCTCGGGCGAGGCCGCCGCCTACCTCCCCGATCGAGGACGAGTGGATGAGCTCACCGGCGGGCTGGCCGCCCAGTACGGCATGCCCGCCCTGATGTTCGACGGCGTCGCCCGCGCTCGCGCCAACGCCACCGAGGATGCCCCTCCGACCGACGGCCGCTTCCCCGTGGTCATCGCATCACCGGGCTCGGGGAGCACCCGATGGCTGATGACCTCGTGGGCGGAGGAGCTCGCGAGCCACGGCATCATCGTCGTGGCGCTCGATCACCCCTACGACTCGGCATCCGCCGAGCTGGCCGACGGCTCGACGGCCGACAGCGAGCTCGTCGCGACCGGAGATGACGAGCGTGACCAGGCCGCAGCCGACGCCGCGGCGGCGATCCGCGCGCAGGACATCAGCGCGGTCATCGACCGGATCGATCGAGGAGACGCCGGGCTCCCGGCGCTCGACCATGCGGATCCGTCGCTCATCATCGCAGCCGGGCATTCGCTCGGCGGCGCCGCCGCGGTCGAGGCCGCACGGATGGACGATCGGATCCGGGGCGTGATCGACATCGACGGGATGCCGCGATCCCCCGCCGGCACGGACCTCGGCCGCCCCGTGGTCTTCCTCGTCGCAGGAGACAGCGACCCCAACCCGGAGTACGAGACCGCGGTGAACGGCTTCCTCGCGCACGGGGATGCGGAGCGCGTGACGCTCGACGGCGTCGCCCATCTCGGCTTCGTCGATGCGGGACTGATCCTCGCTCCGCTGCCGACCATCACCGGGATCCGGGGGCCGGAGGGTCCGCGTCTCTCGGCGCAGGCGACGCTGGCCCTGGTGGATGCCGTGACCTCGGATGCACCCCTCGACCAGAAGGCGCTCAGCGGGATCGGCGTCGTGGGCTGATGAGCGGGTCGGGAGCACCGCCCGGTCGCACGCGAGACCCCGGACGAAGCAGAGACCCCGTCGCTTTCGCGACGGGGTCTCTGTCACTGTCTCAACACAGTGTGCGCCCGAAGGGACTCGAACCCCTAACCTTCTGATCCGTAGTCAGATGCTCTATCCATTGAGCTACGGGCGCATGACTCGCGCTGCGGTGAAGCTCAGCGGGCCGACGATAAGCCTACAACAGTCCCGACGCGAAAGCGAAACGAGGCCTCACTCCGAGGCGGCGTCGGCCGTCTCCTGCTTCTTGCGGCGCTTCGCCCGTGCACGCTGCTCGGACGACAGTGCCTGAAGGTCGACGAGACGGAGCGCCTGCATGCGCGCCTCGCGCATCTTGCCGTACTCCGGATCCTGGTCAGGACGCATGCCCTCCACCCGCAGTCGGCGGTCGAGGTTGTGCCGCACGTCGGCCCAGGCCGCCTCGCGCGCCTCTTCCACGATGACGCTCAGCCGCTGCCGGTCCTGCATGATCTCGCGCAGCTTCACGGCGACGCCGGTGGACTGCTTGGCCCGTCGGCGGAGGTTGCGCACATCGCGGTCGCGGTAGTCATGCGTGCCGTGCGGATCGGAGTGACGACCGCGAGCGCGCTTGCGCAGGGCCGTCACGTTCGCGGCGGCCTCTTCGGCCTCGGCGGCCATCGCTCCGAGCGCCTCGCGGGCGTCGGCGATGTACTTGTCGGTGTCGAAGACGCCGTCCTCGGCGATGGTGCCCACGAGGATGTGGTTCTTCACGGCGAGGCGCGCGGCAGCGGTCGCGATCGCAACGCCTTCGGCGATGGCATCCGCTGTTCGTCCCACCGCGACCTCCTCTCCTCGAGCGTACCGGTATGCCGCCGGAGCGGTGTGGGTGAGAATGGGTACCGGTTCAGCATCCCCCATCGGTCCGACATTCGCCCGGTGCGACCCGTGACGCGTCCGCAGGAGGCCGCATGAAGCATCTCGACCTGGTCGGCAGCACCACCGTGATCACGGGAGCGGCGAACGGCATGGGCGCAGACATCGCCCGACTCCTCGCGGCCCGCGGAGCGCATCTCGCGCTGATCGACCACGACGCGGCGGCCCTGTCGGCGCTGGCCGACGGGCTTCGCGGGTCCACGGTCACGACGCACGTCATCGACCTCCGCGACGATGACGCCGTGTTCGCCGGCGTCGCGGAGATCACGGGCGCGCACCCGCGCATCAATGCGCTGATCACCTGCGCCGGCTCGTCGATGCTGGGCACCCTCGACCAGCTCACGATGGAGGAGATGCGCTGGCTCACCGACGTCAACCTCTGGGGAACGGTCTCGGTCACCAAGGCGCTGCTCCCGGCGCTGCGCGCAGCCCCCGCCGCGCACATCACCCACCTCGCCAGCGTCTACGCCCTGGCTGCTCCCGCGGGACGGATCCCCTACGCGATGAGCAAGTTCGCGGTGCGGGCGTTCTCCGAGGCGCTGCGGCACGAGCTCGAGGGCAGCACGGTCTCGGTCGGCGCGGTGTATCCCGCCGGCGTGCGCACCGGGATCATCCTGCACGGCCGCTACGCCGCGGCGATCGATCCCGATGTCGCCGCGCGAGCCGCCGCCGCGCAGGCGGCGATGTACCACACCGAGCCCACGGATGCCGCGGCCCGGATCATCCGCGCGACGGAGCGCCGCGCGGCGCGCACGATGGTCGGGCGCGAGGCCCGCCTGATCGACGTGCTGGTGCGCGCCACGCCGTCGGGCTACTGGCGGGCGATGCGCCGGCCCCTGCGCGCGGCGATCGACACGACGACGCCCGTCGCCTGACCGCGCGACAGAGCGGTCACTGGACCGCGCCGACCCAGATCCCGGATGCCCAGGCCTGCTGATCGCCGTCGCAGCCGACCGAGCCCGGATAGCCGCGGACCACGGCCATGCAGTTCGCCAGGAACTCGGGATCGGACCCGAACATCGAGTCGTACGCCGACGACGAGGTCAGGGAGCCCCAGACGCGGAACTGGTAGATGTGCGCGAGCTCGTGCGCCATCGCCCAGTTCAACCGCCCCTCGTCCCAGTCGGCGACATCGGCGCGGTACTTGATGTACCCGTTGCTGTTCGCACAGGCCGGCGCGCTCCCACCGGCGCAGGACGACGACTCGTAGAGACCCACACCCGCACCCCCGACGCGGTCGAGAGCCGCGCGCACCCTGGCGTAGCCGCCCGGACCGCTCGTCGCCCACGGGGGGCCGTCGGGGCCGGCATACTGCGCGGCCTGGACCGACTCCCAGCTCGCCACCTCGGAGCCGACCTTGGCGGTCAGTGCGTGGATCGTTGCCGTCGCCGCCACCACGGTGGCGGGATCCGCCTTCTCCGCGAGGACCGTCTGCTGTGTCGAGAGCGCCGACGCGAGATGCGTCGCGGTGTCGACCTTGCCCTGCGCCCCGTCGAGCGCCGCGCTCAACCCCGCGAGCTCGGTGACGAATGCCGGGCGCACCTCCAGCACGGCAGCACGATCCTCCGCGTCCTGCTCGGCCCGGTCGACGGCGCCTTCGAGGTAGTCGGTGCGCTGCGCGGCGGAGTGCGACTGGGCTGCCAGCGCACGGAGCTCAGCGACGGCCTCCGCCCGCTCCTGGTCGAGTCCGGCGGCGCGCGCCGCGATGCCGGCGCAGAGCAGGATCGCGGACACGACCATGACCGCCAGCATCCGGCGCATTACTTCAGGAATCCGGTGGTGTCGGCGAGCTTGGCGTCCTGTTCGGCGATCTGGGAGCGCAACGTCGTGAGCTTCTCGGCGAGCTCGAGGTTCTCGCCGCGCGACGCATCGAGCTCCTGCTCGACCTGCTCGATCTGCGCCTTCACCTCGGCGACGGCCGAGGCGCGCTCCTGATCGGCGACCATCACGACGACGGCTCCGCCGACCAGCAGCAGGCTTCCGACGACGACAGCAAGATTCCGCATCTCGCTCCCCAGGGCAATCGCGACAGCTCCGGAACCGTTCCGATGTGCCCAATATACAACTGGGGCGCGGGCCGACCCACCCGTCGCCGCTCGCGCGTCGCCGGGTCAGATCACGACGTCGTTGTCCGCGAGCCGCAGCTGGGCCGCCAGCTGGCCGCTCGCGAGATGCTCGGGGACGATGCGGCGCAGCGCATCCGTGTCGCGGGCGCTGATGGCCTCGAGGATCGCGCGGTGCTCGGCCGCCATCGCCAGCAGATCGTCGTGCTGCCCGAACAGCCAGCGCAGACGGGTCGCGAAGACGTCGATCAGTTCGCACAGCATGTCGTTCCCGGCGAGGACGGCCGCGACCTCGTGGAACTCCCCCGCCGCCATCCGGGCGGCCTCCGCGTCGCCCGCCTGCGCGGCGGCGAGCTCCCGCTCGTACACGTCTCGGAGTCGCGCGATGCCGGCTTCATCGTGTCGCTCGGCGGCGAACACGAAGATGAGCGTCTCGACGGACTCGCGCACCTCGGCGAAGTCCCTGATGTCGCGCTGCGTGAACTCCCGCACCACGGCCCAGCTGCGCGGTCGCGCGACGACGACACCCTCCGAGACCAGCGTGCGGATGGCCTCACGCACCGGGAGGCGCGAGACATCGAGCTCGGCCGCGATGTCCCGTTCGACGAGTCGCGATCCCGGAAGTCGTCGACCCAGGACGATGTCGTCGCGCAGAATACGCGTCACCCTCACCGACTCCAGTTCGCCGGTCGCCCCCGCCGCCGTCATGTCCGCATTCTCTCACCTGGACGACGGTTCACCAACTTTTGGTATCCCAACCGTGACGGGAGGGGACCCCGAGCGGCGGGGCCGCCGTTCAGGGCAGGCGGTTCGCGATCGCGAGGTTGGCCTCGAGCTCCTCGGCGTTCTGCCGCACGACGTACGCCGGACGGTCGCGCTCGACGCGCCAGGATTCGCTGAGCGGTCCGACGTTGACGGTGTCGAACCCGGCCTGGTCGTAGAAGCGCGTGACGAAGGCCACGGCCTCGGCATCGTCACCCGCGGTGGCGAGCGCCCGGCGGTCGGGGGTGCCGGCCGGGGTCCCCTCGCTCGTGATCGCGGCGGCGTAGATGTGGTTGAACGCCTTGGCGATCCTCGAGGTGGGAAGCTGGCGCTGCAGCAGTTCCGACGTCGTCGTCTCGCCCTTGTCGAGCGCCTCGATGTGGCCGTCCCGCTCGAAGTAGTAGTTGTTGGTGTCGAGGACGATCTTGCCCGCCAGCTCCTCGACCGGCAGGCGATCGATCGCGTGCAGGGGTACCGTCACGACGACGGCATCGCCGGCCGTCGCCGCCTCTGCCGCGGTGGCCGCGGTCGCCCGCGGTCCGAGCTCTGCGACGAGGTCGGCGAGAGTCTCCGGGCCGCGCGAGTTGGCGATCACCACGTCGTAGCCGTTCGCCACCGCGACCCGCGCGACCTGGCTGCCGATGTGTCCTGCACCGATGATTCCGAGAGTTGTCATGCTCGGGGCAACGCCGCAGCGCCGGGGCTATTCCCGGACGTGACGCCGTGTGACCGCGTCCCGCGCGGAGTCAGCTCCGCGTCAGCGCGTCCTCGGCGGCGACCCAGGCGAGCATCGCGCACTTGACCCTGGCCACGTACTTCGAGACCCCGCCGAGCGCGGCCGCGTCACCCAGCAGCTCCTCGTCGGGTTCGATCTTCCCCCGCGAGCGCATGGCCTCGCGGAACGCCGCGATCCGGACCTCGAGCTGCTGGACCGAGAGACCCTCCGCGAGTTCGGCGAGCAGAGAGGCGGAGGCCTGCGAGATCGCGCAGCCGTGCCCCTCCCAGGCGATCGCCTCGACGGTCCCGTCGGCGGCGCGGTGCACCTGCAGGGTCACCTCATCCCCGCACGTCGGGTTCACCTGATGCGACTGCGCGGGGATCTCGTCACGCAGCCCGTACCCGTGCGGCGTGCGGGAATGGTCGAGGATCAGCTCCTGGTACAGATTCTGCAGATCGCTCATGCGCCCCTCCGGAAGAAGTCGATCGCGCCGGCGACGCCGTCGATCACCGCGTCGACCTCGGCATCCGTCGTGTAGAGATAGGTGCTCGCCCGCGTCGACGAGGTGACGCCGAGGCGGCGATGCAGCGGCTGGGCGCAGTGGTGCCCGACGCGCACGGCGATGCCGAGGTCGTCGAGGTACTGGCCCACGTCGTGCGAGTGGATGCCGGCGACGTCGAAGCTCGCGAGCCCTACCCGCGGCAGATCGATACCGGCGCCGAGGACGCGCACGCCGTCGATCGCGGCGAGTCCGTCGACGAGTCGCCGACCGAACGCCGCCTCATGGGCCGCGATGCGCGGCATCCCGACAGTCGTCAGGTAGTCCACGGCGGCGGCGAGCGCGATCGCCTGCGAGACGCGCTGCGTTCCGGCCTCGAACCGCTGCGGCGGCGGAAGGTACTCGGCCTCGGTCGTGGTGACGGTGGTGATCATCGAGCCGCCGGTGAGGAACGGCGGCATGGCCTCCAGCAGCGCACGCCGACCGTACAGCGCGCCGATGCCCGTGGGTCCGAGCATCTTGTGGCCGGAGAGCACGGCGAAGTCGACGTCGAGCGCGCGCACGTCGAGCGGCAGATGCGGGGCCGACTGGCAGGCGTCGAGCAGAGTCAGCGCTCCGACCCCGCGGGCGAGCGAGACGAGCTGATCGACCGGATTGATCACGCCGAGCACATTCGAGACGTGCGTGAACGCGACGAGCTTCGTGCGCTCCGTGATGAGGTCGGCCGCGACGTCGAGGCGGAGGGCGCCGTCGTCATCCAGCGGGATCACCCGGAGCGTCGCACCGGTGCGGGCGGCGAGCTCCTGCCACGGGATGAGGTTGGCGTGGTGCTCCATCTCGGTCGTGACGATCTCGTCGCCCTCGCGGAGACGCAGTCGTCCGGCCGCCGCTCCCCCGCGGCCGACGGACGCGTTCGACAGCGAGTAGGCCACCAGGTTGATCGCCTCGGTGGCATTCGAGGTCCAGACGATCTCGTCGTCGTCGGCGCCCACGAAGTGCGCCACCGTGCTGCGGGCGTCCTCGAAGAGCTCGGTCGCCTCGGCGGCCAGGGTGTGAGCGCCGCGGTGCACGGCGGAGTTCATGGTCGTCGCGAACGCGCGCTCGGCATCCAGGACGGCGAGCGGCCGCTGCGAGGTCGCCCCCGAATCCAGGTAGGCGAGCGGATGCCCCTGCACCTGCGTCTGCAGGATCGGGAAGTCCTCGCGGATGCGGCGGACCTCGGCCTCGCTCAGAGGGGCGATCACGTCGACTGCGGGCGAATTGCTCATCGTTCCAGTTTCTCACCTGACGGCGCGGACGGGGCGATGTCACGGATCCGACCGCTGTCCGGTCACAGCTGGTGTCACGGATCCGACCGCTGTCCGGTCGCAGCTGGAGACAGGTGCGTGCGCGACGGCGCGCGTACGATGACCACGAAGGGTGGAGCCGCATGCAGCAGGAGCCGATCACCGAGCTGGACGACGCGATCGCCGTCTTCGATGCACACAGGCGGCGACTCTTCGGCATCGCCTATCGGATGCTCGGCACCGTCTCGGATGCCGAGGACATGGTGCAGGAGACCTGGATCCGCTGGCAGAGCACCGATCGCGCCGACATCCGCGAACCCGCCGCCTTCCTCGCGACGATCACCACCCGGCTCTCCATCAACGCCCTGCAGTCCGCGCACTCGCGGCGCGAGACCTACATCGGTCCGTGGCTCCCGGAACCGGTCAACACCGACGACGACCCCGCTCTCGGCGCCGAGAAGGGCGAGGCTCTGCAGTACGCGGTGCTCATCCTCCTCGAGAAGCTCACCCCCACCGAGCGCGCGGCCTACGTGCTTCGCGAGGCCTTCGACTACCCCTACCCGCGGATCGCCGAGGTCATCTCGTCGACGGCGGTCAACGCCCGGCAGCTGGTGAGCCGCGCCCGCGGTCACCTCGCCTCGGCGCGGAAGGCCGAGGCGAGCAAGAGCGAGCAGCGCCGACTGCTCGAGGCCTTCCTCTCCGCCGCACAGCGCGGCGACGTGAGCGCCCTCGAATCGATCTTCGCCGCCGACGTGGTCAGCTACACCGACGGCAACGGGGTGAAACTCGCCGCCCGGATCCCGATGTTCGGCCGCACGCGGGTCGCGAAGTTCACCGCCGCCTTCGCCGATCACTTCTGGACGGGGAAGACCATCGGCTGGGTCGAGGTGAACGGCCAACCTGCGGCGACTCTCCTCGTCGACGGCGAGGTGACGACGCTGGTCACCGTCGTCACGGGAGAGGACGGCATCGAACAGGTGCTCTGGGTCATGGCTCCGGACAAGCTCGGCAACGCCGAGCTGGTTCGGGGATGACGACACGTCCGTCTCGGTGGTGGCGACGACGACGTGAGAGCGTGCAGGACGCGGAGCTCGTCGCTGCGCTCGCGACCGCGATGATCGTCAAGGATGCGGCCGGGATCCGGAGGCTGCTCGACGCCGAGGTGACGATGGTCGTCGACGGCGGTCCGCTCGACCTCGGCGGCGAGCTGATCGGTCGCGACGTCGCGGCGGTCGAGCTGCTGTCGTATCCGCCCGACCTCGCGGTCGTGGGCATCAACGGCGCACCGGGCATCGTGGCGCGGCGCGACGGCGAGGTCGTCGCGACCGTCAGCGCGGTCGCACGTCGCGGGCTCATCGTGACGCTATGGTCGGTCCGCAACCCGGACAAGCTGCGGCACTGGGATTCCTGAGCAGAGTCGGCGCGCACCCGTCACAATCGCGGGTGCCGCGCGGACCTAGCTGTGGGGCGACATCACTCTCATCGCATCCGCGCTCCAGAGGGAGTCACCATGAACATCGTCGTCATCGGCGGAACAGGACTCATCGGCGCCCGCGTCGAAGTGCGGGAAGCATGCAGAAGGGGCCGGGATCCATCAGGATCCCGGCCCCTTCGTCGTGGAGAGCTGTCAGCGCGTGGGCGGCGGATTCAGCGGCAGCCAGTCGGCGAAGCGCGTTTCGAAGATCTGCGCCCCGGAGCCCGGGAGCAGCATCTCGGTCGTGAGCCGCTCGCCGAAGTAGGTCGCGTCGGGGTCGACCACCACCGGTCGCGGGTCTTCGCGGAACGTCAGTCCGGTCCGCACGAAGTCCGCCAGGGTGAACTGCTCGGGACCGGCGACCTCGGTGATCCCGCGCGTCGGCGACCCGACGGTGGCGCGGGCGACGGCCGTCGCGACGTCGTCCGCGGCCATGGGCTGGATGAGAGCCGAGGAGAGGCGCACCTCGTCGCCCACGGTCGCGCTTCCGGCGATCGCGCCGACGAACTCGAAGAACTGCGTGGCGTGGACGATCGAGTACGGGACCCCCGAGTCCGCGATCAGGCGCTCCTGCTCGACCTTGGCGCGCATGTATCCGCTGTCGGTCATGCGCTCCGCTCCGACCACCGAGAGCGCGACATAGTGACCGACGCCTGCCTCCGACGCGAACCGGGTGATGTTGCCCGTCGCCGTGGTGAAGAAGGCGAGAACATCGGCGTCGGCGAAGGACGGCGAGTTCGACACGTCGAGCACCGCCGATGCGCCGGCGAGAGCCTCGGCGAGCCCGGCTCCGGTGAGCGTGTCGACTCCGGTGTTGGGCGATGCGGCGACGGCCTCGTGTCCGTGTTCGGCGAGCAGTCGGACGACCTTGGATCCGATCAGACCGGTGCCTCCGATGACGACGATCTTCGACATGGGATTCCTTCCGTGAAGGGGGGCGCCGAATGCGCCCGCTCTGTCGGCTATGACCGGGCACCTCGACGATCCGTGACAGTAAGCTCGCACCATGTTCAGCGCCGAGACCCTCGTGACCTTCATCATCGCGGCCTTCGTCATGGTCGTCATCCCCGGTCCGACCGTGCTGTTCACGATCGGGCGCGCGATGGCGCTGGGGCGCCTGGGCGGTTTCCTCAGCATCCTCGGCACGGCCGTCGGCTCGATCGTGCTCGTGGTGGCCGTCGCCCTGGGTGTCGGCACCGTGGTCGCGCAGTCGGCGGTGCTGTTCACGATCGTGAAGGTCCTCGGCGCCGGGTACCTGGTGTTCCTCGGCATCCAGGCGATCAGGCACCGGAAGGACGCGGCGAGCGCGATGTCGGGTGCGCAGCCGCAGCGCTCGCGTCCGCGGCTGCTTCTCGAGGGCTTCGTGGTCGGCGTCACGAACCCGAAGTCGATCGCCTTCTTCCTGGCGATCCTCCCTCAGTTCGTCGACCTGCACGCCGGCTCCGTCCCGACGCAGCTCTTCGTGCTCGGGGTGATCGTCGTGACGATCGGCGTCGCCTGCGATGCCGTCTGGGTGCTTCTGGCCAGCGCGGCACGCGACTGGTTCGGGCGGTCCCCGCGCCGGATCGAGGCGATGGGCGCGACGGGTGGGGCCCTCATGATCGGCCTCGGCGCCTTCCTCCTCGTCTGGAGCGAGAAGCCGGCGACCACCTGATCCCCGTGTGCGACTACATCCGCGCGTAGCGCGAGCGCGCGATGCAGAAGAGCCCGTAGACGGCGAGCCCCACGCCCACCGCGCAGAGGATCGCCGGTCCGAGCGGGAGTGCGACCAGACTGCGCAGGGCACCGTCGAGACCCGCCGACTTCTCGGGGTCGTTCGTGAACGCGGCGACCACGAACAGCACGCCGGTCACCGCCACCGCGATGCCCTTGGCGATGTAGCCCACCACTCCGAAGGTCACGATGCCGCCGCGCTCGGCGCCGGAGGGCAGATCGAGCAGCTTCTCGAAACCGCGCGTGAAGCCGCTCACGACGAACCCGACGCCCACCCCGCTGACGGTGAGTCCGATGATGACGAGCACGACGACGCCGGCGGGTGCCGCGAGCATCACCTCGCTGAGGGTCTGCGAGGCCTTCTCGGAGGAGACCCGGCCGCCGAACGCGACGATGAGGGCCATCCCGGCGATGACGAGATAGGCGAGGGCGATGCCGAAGAACTTGACCCGCTTGCCCCACTTCTTCGTGTCCGCCGGGTCGGAGGCGAGGAAGGCGCTCGCGATCTGCCACCCGGCGAGGCCGATGAGCCCCGCCGCGATCACACCCAGCAGCAGCCCACCGACGGGACTCAGCCGCACCTGCTCCATGGCGCCGTCCTGGTCGGCGTCGCCGCCGGCGCCCACGGCGAGCGAGACGGCGAGGCATCCGATGATGATGTGGATGACCCCGACGATGACGAAGCCGACACGAGCGATCCGGCGGAACCCGTCGGAGCGCTGGGCCGCGCGCGCGGCATCTTTGGCGGTGGTCATCGCTGCAGACTACGCCGGTCGTGGGCGGGGTGCCGAGGGGGTTGCCTTCCTCACCACCGGGTCACTCGCCCGCCGATCCGTCGATTCTCGCCACCGGCTGCCGCAGGATCGTGCGCAGCTTCGACGGCTCGACGCGACGCATGTCGCTCAGATAGATCTCGTGATGCAGCCCGGTCATCTCCAGCCCGTTCTCGGGGATGAAGCGATGGTGCAGGTCGTCGAGCACCGGTCCCTCGTCGTCGAACGGTCCGACATGCAGCGTCTGCACGCTCAGCCCCTCGGCGAGCGTCTCGAGGCGCACCGACGGGAGCGCGGGTGACGGCTGCTCCTTCTTCTTGACCGCCTTCGTCTCGACGCTCGCGACCGCATCGGCGAACATCTCGGGGGTGACGTGGTCGGGGACCATGATCATGAGGGTCCACAACCAGGCCGACTTGTCGCGCTGCGAGGTGAACGACTCCATGTCGGGCGCATGCCAGAGCCCTTCGAGCGGCATCACCACGGTGTCGATGCCGAGCTTCTCGCGACTCGCGAACTTCAGGGTGTATGCCAGGGGGAACAGCGCCGTCACGGCATCCTGATACGCCTGCGCCGTGTTGGGATCGCCGGTGCCGTCGACCATCAGATACTGCAGGGGCGGCACCTCGACCAGGCGGATCACGCCGCGCTTCGCCTGATACGCGTCGAGTGTCTTCTTGGGATCGGTAGCCATGGCACGCCTCCGTGTTCGTGCCACCAGTGTGGCAGGGCCCGCCGACATCGGGCCGGGGACCGCGGTGATCGCGCTCCCCGGCCCGGCCGGGTGCTCAGCCCTGCTCGATCGGCAGCCAGAGCTGGCAGGACGCGGTCGTCCCGGTGAACTCCAGATACCGGACGATCGACGGACCGGGCCGCAGCCGCCACGGGTTCGACGGGAACCACTCGGTCGCCGTCGCCGCCCACAGGTTCTGCAGCGTCTCGGGGAACGGGCCGCTCGACGCGAAGACCGCCCACGCACCCGCCTCGAGGCGGATGGCGTCGAGGTCGTCGGGCACCGGCGTCGACGCCTGCAGGGCGACCCCGTGCAGGTAGGTGAGCATGCTGCCCTCCGGCGCGTCGGGCTCGACATCGGCGGTCACCGCCAGGATGCCGCTCGGCTCGGCGTCGCCGAGCGCCTTGAGGCGAGCGTGCTCGCTCGGCGGGATGGCGGCGATGTGCTGCTGGATGTGAGGGTTGACGCCCTCGTGGATGAGCGGGACCTCGGCCGAATGACCGGCGAGGACGAGCTCGGGCTGCTGCGTGATGGTGACATCCATCGGGGTTCTCCCTTCGACGCTCAGGCGGAACCGGAGCGTGGGTTGTGTGCGGAGAGGCCCCCCGTCTCGACGCGCATCGTTCGGGCCGATCCCGTGCACGGCGCGGAACGCGCGGCCAAACGCCTCGATCGAGCCGTAGCCGTGGCGCACCGCCACGTCCAGGATGTTCGCGGCGCCGGCCACGAGTTCGGCTCCGGCCAGCGTCATCCGCCGCCGACGCACGTACTCCGAGAGCGGCATCCCCGCCAGTGCCGAGAACATCCGACGCAGGTGGTACTCGGTCGTGCCGTGCTCGCGGGCGAACCCGACGACGTCGATCTCCTCGCCCGCATCGGCGTCGACGAGATCGATCAGGGCATTGAGCGTGCCGATCATGAGGTCCTCCTTTCCTCACCATCGTCGGTGCCGGACGCACCTCGTCACCCGATCATTCTGGTCGGATCCGATCGGCCAGGGCATTCATCACACTCGATCAGCCAACTGTGAACAAGGGACGGCTAATGTTGATGTTCCTGGGGAAAACGGCGAAGGCGAAGCAACATGAAGGTGAACGATGTGCTCGCCGGCGTCCCCTTCCGGGCACCCGACCTCGACGATGCCGAGAACCCGTTCCTGCACACCGAGCTCTTCGTCGACGCGCAGGTCACCCGCATCCTCGTCGACGTCATGACCGGCACCGTCGGCATCCTGTTCGAGCTGCGGCAGGCCGAGCGCCTGCGTGCGAACACCGCGCTGCTGCGCGTGACCGGCGTGGCGCAGCAGAACTGGATCTGCACCGCGATGGCCAACGAGTTCACCGCCTGGTCGATCACGGGAGCCACGATCCACCAGCGACTCGGCGAGTTCCAGTTCGTCGCGCAGTGCCTTCCCGCGGGCGCCCTGCGTGTGGTGGGCTCCTCAGCGGAGTTCATCCTGCTGGAGGCCTCCGCTCTCGCGACCGCGCCGCCCGACTACCGGACGGACTCCCACGACCTGATCCGCTTCGGCGTCGCGAACGAGACCACCGAGTGCGAGGCGGTCGGCATCGCCCGCTCGGTGCAGACCGAGAAGGTCTGACGCGGAGTCAGCGCGAGAAGGCGGCGAGCGCTTCGTCGACGATGTCGAGGCCCCGTGTCGCATCCTCCGCGGTGATCACGCACGGCGGAACGACGTGGAGGCGGTTGTCGGCGAAGAACGGCAGCAGACCGCGCGCGAGCAGATCGCTCTTGAGCGCACCGATCGAGGCCGCCGGCAGCGGCGCCCGTGTCTCCCGGTCCTCGACGAGCTCGACGGCCCAGAAGACGCCGCTGCCGCGGACCTCGCCGATGACGTCGTGCTTCTCCGCGAGCTGCTCGAGGCGCGGTCCGATGACCTCGGCGCCGATGCGCTTCGCGTTGTCGACGACGCCTTCCTCGCGCATGGCCTCGATCGTCGCGACGACGCTGGCGGCCGCGAGCGGGTGGCCGGAGTAGGTGAGCCCTCCGGGGAAGACGCGCTCATCGAAGTGGTGTGCGATCTCACCGGGGATGATGACGCCGCCGATCGGCACGTAGCCGGAGTTGACGCCCTTCGCGAAGGTGATGAGGTCGGGGCGCACGCCGAAGGCGTCGAGCGCGAGCCACTCGCCGGTGCGGCCGAAGCCCGCCATGACCTCGTCGAGGATCAGCAGGATGCCGTAGCGGTCGGCGATCTCGCGCACGCCTTCGAGGTAGCCGGGCGGCGGCGTGAGGATGCCGGCCGTCCCGGGCACGGTCTCGAGCAGGATCGCGGCGATGCTGTCGGGGCCCTCGGCCTGCACGACGCGCTCGAGGTGGTGCAGCGCGCGGGCGGACTCCTCCTCGGGCGTCGTCGCCCAGAACTCCGAGCGGTACAGGTACGGCCCGAAGAAGTGCACGTGTCCGCGGGAGTACTCGTTGGGGATGCGGCGCCAGTCGCCGGTCGCGACGACGGCGGCTCCCGTGTTGCCGTGGTACGAGCGGTAGGCCGAGAGCACCTTGTCGCGCCCGGTGAACAGGCGGGCCATCCGGATCGCGTTCTCGTTCGCGTCGGCACCGCCGTTGGTGAAGAACACCTTCTCGAATCCCTCGGGAGCGATGTCGACGATCAGCCGCGCGGCCTCGGCGCGCACGGCGTTGGCGTGTGCGGGAGCGACGGTCGTCAGCACCTCCGCCTGCGCCTGGATGGCCGCGACGACCTTCGGATGCTGGTGCCCGATGTTCACGTTGACGAGCTGGCTCGAGAAGTCGAGGAACTGATTGCCGTCGGCATCCCACACCGTGGTGCCCGAGCCGCCGGCGATCGCCATCGGCGCGAGCGAACCCTGGGCCGACCACGAGTGGAACACCCGCGAGCGGTCGGCGTTCGACACCTCGGCGTTGGTGAGGGTCGAGGCGGAGGGGGTGCTGGTCGTCATGGAGGGCCCTTCGAAGTCGGCGGCACCCCGATCATCTCAGGTCGCGGCGCGGAGAGATCGCGACAATCCGTCTACCAACCGGCCACTTGACGGACAGAACGGCATCGGACAGGATGCGGGAGTGCCCGCCACTCTCCGCGCCCTGCTGAACGAGTCGCGCTTCGACCTGCGTCCGGTCAGCGGCGTCGACGACGCCCTGCTCGCGCAGGCCGTCCTGTGGGCGCACAACTCGGACCTCCCCGATCCGACCCCCTGGCTCGACTCGGGGGGTCTCCTGCTGACCGACGGCGTGCAGTTCGACGCACCCGACCCCGAGCCGGCGCACCCCTATGTGCAGCGGCTCGTCGATCACGGCGTGCTCGCGCTGGGATTCGCCACCGGGATCGTGCACGAGCGCATCCCGAGCGAGCTGACCGAGGCCGCCGCGGCCCGGGGCCTCCCTCTGCTCGAGGTCCCGAGGGACACCCCGTTCATGGGGATCATCCGCTTCATCTCCGACGCGGTGGCCGACGACGACCGGCAGATGCTGGAGCGATCACTGCGCGCGCAGCGCTCGGTCGCCCGCGCGGCCCTGCGGCCCGACGGACTCGCCGAGATCCTCCGCGAGCTCGAGCGCAACCTGGACTGCTGGGTGGCCCTCTTCGACGCCTCCGGCGCGCGCGTGAAGGTGCCGACGCTGCGGGAGATCCCGCCGTCGATGGCACCCGAGATCCAGGATGCCGTGGCGAGCATGCTCGCGCGCAGCCGCACGGCGGCCGTGCGGCTCAGCGTCACCGGAGCGGACGAGGTCACGCTGCAGACGCTCGGTCAGCGCGGAGATCTGCGCGGCATCCTGGCCGTCGGCACGGGCACGGGGGCTCTCGATCGGGCACGCGCCGACCTCGTCGATGCGGTGATCGCGCTCGCCAGCATCGCTCTCGAACAGAGCCGCACGCTCGACGATGCGCGGCGGCGCCTGCGCTCCGGCGTGCTCGAGCTGCTCATGGCCGGCATCACCGCGGTAGCGCAGCGCACCGTGGCGCACCTGTGGGGGCCGCTCCCCGACGGCCCTCTCCGGGTCGGCGGCATCGCCCTGCCGGACGACGCGGAGGGCGGCGCGCAGGCCCTGCGCTCCGCCCTGGAACTGCTCGCCGTCGAGAGCCGTGGAGCGGTGTTCTTCGCGGAGCGCGGCGACCGTGTCGTGACGGTCACGCCCGACGACGGCAGAGCCGGATTGCTCGCGCTGCTGAATCGCCACGGCGTCGCCGCGGGTTTCTCGGCGGCCGCGAGCTGGGACCGGCTGACCGAGGCGATGGCCGAATCCGAGCGGGCGCTGGCCCGGACGACGCCGCACGAGCCGATCGCCGAATTCGACGACATCGCCGGGGCCGGACTGCTCGGACACCTGGAGCACACGCAGGCGCACGACATCGCGAGACGGATGCTGCTGCCGCTCGAGAGCGCCAACGACCCGGCTGACCTGCGGCGCACCCTCGAGGTCTGGCTGGAGCACAACGGCGCGTGGGATCCCGCGGCCAAGGCGCTCGGCATCCATCGGCATACCCTGCGCGCCAGGGTCGATGCCGCCGGCGCGCTGCTCGCGCTCGACCTCGACACGTTCGCGGCGCGCGCCGAGCTCTGGGGCGCCCTGCAGCTCACGCAGCGCTGATCCCCCCTCTCTCGGCGAGAAGAAGGGCTCAGTTGTTCTGGGGGAAGCCGAGGTTGATGCCGGTGTGGGCGGAGTCGTTGCGAGTGGCGGGGTCGATCCACCGGGCGGTGACGGCCTTCTCGCGGGTGAAGAAGTCGAAGCCGTGCACACCGTAGGCCTTCGCGTCACCGAACAGCGACTTCTTCCAGCCGCCGAACGAGTGGTACGCGACCGGGACGGGGATCGGGACGTTGATGCCGATCATCCCGACCTGCACCTCGTTCTGGAACCGGCGGGCCGCGCCCCCGTCGTTCGTGAAGATCGCCGTCCCGTTGCCGAACTCGCCCGAGTTGATCAGGGCGAGGCCCTCGTCGTACGAGGCGACCCGGACGACGGAGAGCACCGGCCCGAAGATCTCCTCCGTGTACGCGCGGGAGGTCGTGGGGAGGCCGTCGATCAGGGTCGGGCCGAAGAAGAAGCCGTCCTCGTGACCGTCGACCGTGAACCCGCGCCCGTCGACGACGATCCTCGCCCCGTCGGCCTCGGCGATGTCGACGTAGGAGGAGACCTTGTCGCGGTGCACGTCGGTGATCAGCGGGCCCATGTCGGGCTCGACGCCGTCGAAGCCGGCGCCGTTCCCGATCTTCAGAGCCGCGATGCGGTCCGTGATCTTCGCGATCAGATCATCCGCGACCGGCTCCACGGCCAGGACCACGCTGATCGCCATGCAGCGCTCGCCCGCCGCGCCGTAGCCGGCGTTCACGGCGTTGTCGGCCACCAGGTCGAGGTCGGCATCCGGCAGCACGAGCATGTGGTTCTTCGCCCCACCGAGGGCCTGCACGCGCTTGCCGTGCTTCGACGCGGTCTCGTAGATGTACTGCGCGATCGGCGTCGACCCCACGAAGCTGATCGACTGCACGACGGGAGAGGTGAGCAGCCCGTCGACCGCGAGCTTGTCCCCCTGCAGCACCGTGAAGACGCCATCGGGAAGCCCGGCCTCCTGCCAGACCCGCGCGAGCCACAGGGCGGCGGACGGGTCCTTCTCGGACGGCTTCAACACCACCGCGTTGCCGGCCGCGATCGCGATCGGCACGAACCACAGCGGCACCATCACCGGGAAGTTGAACGGCGAGATCACCCCCACCACGCCCAAGGGCTGCTTGAGGGAGTACACGTCGATGCCCGACGACGCGTTCTCACTGAACGCGCCCTTGATCAGGTGCGGGAATCCCGTCGCGAGCTCCACGACCTCCTGCCCACGCAGGATCTCCCCCATCGCATCCGACACGACCTTCCCGTGCTCGGAAGTGATCAGCTCCGCCAGCTCCTGCTTGCGGGCGTTCAGGATCTCCCGGAACGCGAACAGCACCGACTGCCGCTTCGCGATCGAGAACCCCGACCACACCCGGAATCCCGCCTCCGCCGACGCGATCGCCTCATCGATCTCGGCCTGATCCGCCAGCGCCACATGCGCCTGCACCGCACCGGTCGCCGGGTTGAAGACCGGAGCGGTCCGCCCCGACTCCGACGGCCGCAGCGCGCCATCGATCCAATGCGCGATCACAGGAACGGAGGATGCCGTCGTCGAGGCGGCGGACGTGTCAGTGATGGTCATTCTTCACCTCGGGGTCGTCGGGGGTGGTCGACCTCAGTGAAGCAGGACACGCGCAGGCGGAGACGTGCCACTACGTCCTGACACCACGAATCTCATCGACAGTCAGGCAGCACCGCGGCCCCGACGTCCGCCGCGAACGAGATTGGCTACTGTCGATCGGGAGAGCGAACCGGGAGGCGTCCGCATGAAGAAGCGACGACGGGCCGCCGTCGCCCTTCTCGTCGGAGGTCTCGCCCGGCTCCGCTCGCGATCTCAGCCGAAGCCGCCGCTGGACAGCCCTCGCTAGGATGGCCTGGTTCGCCGCCCGGTGACGATTCGCGGGCGCGCAGAGGGAGAGAGATGCCACGGTCGAGCCGGAGGACTCGGATCACCGACGTCGCCCGGCTCGCGGGAGTCTCCCTGTCGACCGTGTCACGGGCGATGAACGACAACCCCACGGTCGACCCCGCCCTGGTCGCGCGCGTCAAGGCCGCAGCCGCCGAGCTCGGCTACACCGCGAACCCCGTCGCGCGCAGCCTCGTGCTGAGGCGCACGCAGACGGTCGCCGTGGTCGTCCCCGACCTCGAGAATCCCACCTTCCAGGCGATCCTGCGCGGACTCAGCCATGCCGCGGCATCCGACGGCTATCACGTGCTGATCGCCGACTCGGTCGAGGATCTCGACAGCGAGCGCGCCCTCGCCCGGGCCACACGGCTACGCACCGACGGCCTGGTGCTGTGCTCGCCGCGGATGCCCGCGGACGAGCTGACCGACCTGCTCGCCGACGTCTCCCCCGCCGTCGTCATCAATCGCGAGGAGCTCCCCGACATCCCGGTGATCGCCGCCGACTACGGCGCGGCACTCGGCGAGCAGATCGAGCACCTGCGCGCGCTCGGTCACACGCGCCTCGCGTATCTCGCCGGCAGCACCCGCAGCGCGTCGCACCACGCGCGGCGAGAGGCCATCGCCCGCGCTCGGGTCGACCAGCCGCAGATCGAGGTTCTCGAGATCCCGACCGGCGTCGACTTCGAGAGCGGTCGCGCGGCGGCGGATGCCGTCGTCGATTCGCGGGCGACGGGCGTTCTGGCCTTCAACGACCTGGTCGCGATGGGGCTGCTCACCGCGCTCGCCGATCGCGGCATCCTGGTCCCTGCCGACATCTCGGTCGTCGGCTTCGACGACATCCCCTTCGCCGCACACGCCCACCCTCCGCTGACCACGTCCGCCGTGCCGGCGCACGAACTCGGAGCGCGTGCGTGGCAGGCGATGCACGAGCAGCTGGAAGGGCATGCCGCCCCCGGCAGGCAGACGCTCGTGCCGCGGATGGTCGTCCGCGCGAGCACCGCTCACGTCGCGCACTGACCGCAGCGACTTCCTTGCCACCCGGCCAGACCGCTGTGTTAGCGTGAGATGAGAAAACGTTTCCTGGAGGTCCTGCGATGGCGAAGAGCTCTCCCCCGTCGATCGGCGCATCGTCATGAGGATCGTCGTCACCGGCGGCTCCGGGCGCCTCGGGCGTTCCCTCGTCTCCGATCTCGCGGATGCCGGGCACGAGCTCGTCTCGCTCGATCGCACCCCGACGTCGTCGCTCGACCGCGACGGCGTGGAGCAGGTCGCCGTCGATCTCGTCGACGCCGGCGCCACGGTCGATGTCCTCACCGCCGCTCGCGCCGATGCCGTGATCCACCTCGCCGCGATCGCGGTGCCGTTCAGCGCACCGGAGGACGAGATCCTGCGCACCAACGCGGCCCTGGCCATGTCGGTGCTGGGTGGCGCCGTGACCGCCGGTGTCCCGCGTATCGTGGCGGCGTCCAGCCCGACGGTGATCGGCTACGGCGCACCGGCCGGGTGGGCGCCCGATCGGCTCCCGCTCGACGAGGAATCGCCGACCCTGCCCTGGAACGCCTACGGCCTCTCGAAGCTGGTGATCGAGCACACGATCGGGATGCTGCGGCGTCAGACCGGCGACAGCACCCGGTTCGCGGCGTTCCGCCCCTGCTACGTCATCGCGCCAGAGGAATGGGCCGGTGCTCCGACCCAGCAGGGGCATACCGTGCGGGAGCGGCTCGATGACCCGGCGCTCGCCGCACCCGCCCTGTTCAACTACGTCGACGCGCGCGACGTCGCGACCTTCGCCGACACGCTGGTGCGAGGACTCGACGACATCCCGAACGGAGAGGTCTTCTTCGTCGGGGCCGACGACGCTCTCGCCCGCCAGCCGCTCCGCGAGCTGATCCCCCGGTTCCACCCCGGAGCCGCGCCGGCCGCTGAAGCCCTCGACGGCACGGCATCCGCCTTCAGCTCGGCGAAGGCCCACCGGCTGCTGGGCTGGCGGCCGACGCGCACGTGGCGCAGCGAGCTCGCCCCCTCGACATCCCTCCCCACGAAAGGTCTCTGATGGACTTCCGCGGCATCCTGTTCTTCCCGGTCACCCCCTTCGACGCCGGCGGTGCCGTCGACCACGATCTGCTCCGCGCGCACGTCGACGCGGGCATCGCCGCCGGAGCGGGCGGGGTGTTCCCGGCTTGCGGCACCGGAGAGTTCCACGCGCTGTCGGCATCCGAGGCCGCGTCGGTCACGCGGACGGCCGTCGAGGCCGTGCAGCGACGGGTGCCGGTGATCGCCGGTTCCGGCGGCCCTCTGGGCCACGCGCTCGAGGTCGCTCGCGCGGCGGCGGATGCCGGCGCCGACGGACTGCTCGTGCTGCCGCCGTATCTCGTCGGGGGCACGCAGCAGGGCCTCGTCTCCTACGTCGAGCAGATCACCGCGGCATCCGCGCTCCCCGTCATCGTCTACCACCGCGCCACGGCGCAGTTCTCCGTGGACGTCATCCGCCGGCTCACGCAGAACCCGAAGGTCGTCGGGTTCAAGGACGGCACCGGAGACATCGGCACGACGCAGCTCATCGTGCGCGCGATCGCCGAATCCGGGCGCACGGACTTCGCCCTCTTCAACGGGCTGCTCACCGCCGAGCTCACGCAGGCCGCCTATCGGGGCATCGGCGTTCCGCTGTACTCCTCGGCCGCGTTCGCGATGATCCCCGAGGTCGCGAACGCCTACTACCGGGCCTACGTCGACGGCGACGACGAGCGCAGACTCCGCATCCTCGACGGGTTCTACCGTCCGCTCGTCGCGCTGCGCGACGAGACTCCCGGCTTCGGAGTCTCCCTGATCAAGGCGGGTCTGCGTCTCTCCGGCGTTCCGGTCGGCTCGGTGCGGGCTCCGCTCGTCGACCCGACACCGGATCAGGAGGCGCGGCTCGGCGAGATCCTGGCGGCAGGACGCGCGCTGTTGTGACCACGATCGAGCGGTTCGAGACACGCCTTCAACGCATCCCCCTGACCCGCCCCTGGGGAACCGACGTGACCTCGGTCGGAGTGATCGCCACGCACGTGGTCCGCTCCGACGGCGCCGAGGGCTGGGGATTCTCATGGACCCCGCAGATCGGGGCCTCGGCCGTGCACTCGCTGCTCGCGGACGACATCACCGCGTTCGCCCTCCGACGCTCGGCGGTCCCCGGCGAGATCTGGCAGAGCGCCTGGGAGCACCTGCACGAAGCGGGCGGGGGCGGGATCACGACGATCGCGCTCGCCGGACTGGATCTCGCACTCTGGGATGCCGCCGCCCGCGCCGACGACGTGACGGTCTCCGCACGGATCGGCCGGCGGCGGGACCGGGTACGGGCGTACGGGTCAGGCGTGAACCTGCATTACTCGCAGGACGAGCTGCTCGCGCAGGTGCAGCGCTGGATCGATGCCGGCTTCCCGGCCGTGAAGATCAAAGTGGGAGGGCCCGATCTCGCCGAGGATGTGGACCGTGTGGCCGGTGTGCGCGAGCTGCTCGGCCCCGACCGCGCGCTGATGATCGATGCGAACCAGCGGTGGGATCTCGCGCGTGCGACGACGGCGATCGAGGCGCTGTCGGCCTTCGACCCCGCCTGGATCGAGGAACCGCTGCGGGCCGACGACCTCGCTGCGCATTCCGAACTGGCGCGCCGTATCGACGTTCCCGTCGCCGTCGGGGAGAACATCCACACCGCGCACCGCTTCGCCGACTTCCTCCGTGCGGACGCCGCGCAGATCCTTCAGCCGAACATCGTCCGCGTCGGCGGCATCACGCCGTTCCTGCGCATCGCGGAACTCGCCGCGGAGCACGGCGTCGCGGTGCACCCGCACCTGCTCCCCGAGCTCTCCGGGCAGCTCGCGATCACGCTCGACGGCGACCCCTGGGTGGAGGATGTGGAGGATGCCGGGTTCGGCGCGCTCGGTGCCCTGGCCGACCCCGCGCCCGTGCGGATCGCCGACGGCTACCTGACCGAGGCGCCGCATTCCGGGCTCGGCATCCGTTTCGCGCCGGTGCTCGGCGGGGAGCCCGATCGCACCGGCCCTCGTTGACGCCGCTCCGCGACCTCTCGGACCCGACCGGTCGCTCCGGTGTCGCGCGCCCTCACACCTCGGCGGCCACGCGGGCCCAGATCGTGCGATCGGGGTCGAGTGCCCCTCGCGAGGATGCGTCGCTCGCCAGGAAGACGTTGAGGCCCGGCGGGACGCGTACGGGCTCGCTGCCGAAGTTCGTGATCGACACGAACTGCCGGCGCCGGAACGCGATGACATCGTCGCCCAGATCGAGCCACTCGAAGTCGTCGGCGCGCAGGTCGGGGATCTCCCGTCGCGCCCGCAGCGAGGCGCGGTAGAGGGAGAGGGTCGAATCGATGTCCTGCTCCTGGCGCTCGGCGGCGTAGGTGTACCAGTCGTCGGGCTGCGTGAGCCACGTGGACGCCCCCGCGTCGGGCGAGAATCCGAAGGGGCGGCGCATCCCCGCCCAGGGCAGCGGAACGCGGCATCCGTCACGACCCGGACTCTCGCCACCGGTGCGGAAGTACATCGGGTCCTGCAGCTCGTCCGGCCGCAGATCCTCCACCTCCGGAAGGCCGAGTTCGTCGCCCTGGTAGACGTACAGCGATCCGGGAAGGGCGGCGATCAGAAGAGCGGCCGCGTGCGCCCGACCCCGGCCGAGGGCGAGATCCGTGTCGACGCCCCAGCGCTTGGCCTCGAAGGAGAACCCGGTGTCGGCGCGGCCGAATCGGGTCACGGGCCTGGTGACGTCGTGGTTGGAGAGGACCCACGTGCAGGGCGCACCGGCTCCGCGGTGCAGGTCCATCATCCGGTCGATCGACTCGCGGTACTCCTCCGCCCGCCACGCCCTCGTCATCAGGTCGAAGTTGAAGGCCGTATGCAGCTCATCAGGCGCGAGATAGCGCGCGAATCGCTGACCGTCGGGAATCCATACCTCTCCGATGAGCACGCGCGGCTCGTCGTAGCCGTCCGCGATCTCGCGCCACCGCCGGTAGACCGCGTGCACCTCGTCGCGGTCGAGATTCGGATGACGCCCCGGGGCGTGCGATCCGTCGTCTTCCGGCAGCGCGGGATCCTTCATGATGTGCGCGGCGGAATCGATCCGGATGCCGGCCACCCCGCGGTCGAACCAGAAGCGCAGCAGGTCCTCGTGCTCGCGCGCGACGTCGGGGTGGGTCCAGTTCAGATCCGGCTGCTCCGACGAGAAGAGATGGAGGTACCACTCCCCCGGCTCGCCGTCGGCATCCGTCGTCCTCGTCCAGGTTCCGCCGCCGAAGTTGTTCTTCCAGCGGGTCGGCGGTTCCGATCCCCCTTCGCCGCGGCCCGGATGGAACCAGAACCGCTTGCGCGCCTCCGAGCCCGGAGGAGAGGCCAGCGCCTCGACGAACCAAGGATGTCGCTCGGAGACGTGGTTCGGCACCAGATCGATGATGGTGCGGATCCCGACCTCCCGCGCCTCGCGGATCAGCGCCTCGGCCTCCTCCAGCGTGCCGAACGCCGGATCGATCTGCCGGTAGTCCTCGACGTCATAGCCGCCGTCGGCGAGCGGAGATCGGTACCACGGGGTGAACCAGAGCGCGTCGATGCCGAGCGAGACGAAGTACGGCAACGCGGCCCGCACGCCGGCGAGGTCGCCGATGCCGTCGCCGTCGCCGTCGCGGAAGCTGCGCGGATACACCTCGTAGACGGCGGCGCTGCGCCACCATTCCTGCTGCTCGCTCATGCGTCGTTCATCCCTTCAGCCCGGAATGCGCGAGACCCTCGACGAACTGCTTCTGCGCGATGATGAAGACGATCAGCATCGGCACGACCGTCATCGTCGCGGCGGCGAGCTGCGTGTTCCACATCTCCCCGCCGTACGCGTCGGCGTAGCGGGTGAGCGCCTGCGGCAGGGTGAAGAGCTCGGGAGACGTGAGGTACACGGTCGGCTCGAGGTAGAGGTTCCACGAGGCGAGGAACGTGAGGATCGCGACCGCCGAGAGCGCCGGCTTGGCCAGCGGCATGCTGATCCGCCACCAGATCCCGACCCGTCCCAGCCCGTCCAGGCGCGCCGCCTCTTCGAGCTCGCCGGGAAGGGCGATGAAGAACTGACGCATGACGAACGTCGCCAGCACGCAGGGCGCGGCCAGCGCCGTGACCAGGATGAGCGGCCAATGGGTGTTGACCAGGCCCGCCTGCGTGAACATCTGGAACAGCGGCACGATCGTCACCTCGCTCGGCACGAGCAGTCCGACGAGCACGATGAAGAAGAGCAGGTTGCGCCCGCGGAACCGGATGCGTGCGAACGCGTAGCCGGCGAGACTCGCGACCAGCATCGTCACGAGCGTGACGACGACGGCGATGTACACGCTGTTGAAGTACTGGCGCGCGAACGGCTGGAACGTGAACGCCTCCGCGTAGGCGGCGAGCGTCGGAGATCCCGTGAAGATCGTCGGGGGCGACTGGAAGATCTCGTTCAGCGGCTTGAGAGACGAGGCGATCATCCACACGGTCGGCAGGACGAAGGGGATCGCGAGGACCGAGAGCGCGACGATCAGGATGACGCGGCGCAGGACATGGGCGCCGCGGCGCTGACCTCGGGAGAGGACCTCAGTCTTCATAGAACACCCACTTCTTGCGGAGCTGCCACTGCAGCAGCGTCAGCAGCATCACGAACGTCAGCAGCATGAGCGCGAGAGTCGACCCGTAGCCGATGTTGTTGAACTCGAACGCCTGCTGGAACACGTAGTAGACGAGCACGGTCGTGGAGAGCCCGGGACCGCCACCGGTGAGCACCGCGATCTGGGCGAAGGCCTGCAGCGCGCCGACGATCGTGATGATCGCGGTGAGCAGCACGGTCGGCGAGATGAGCGGGAGCGTGATGCGGAAGAAGATGGTGGCGCTGCCCGCCCCGTCGATGCGGGCGGCCTCGTGCAGTTCGCTCGGCACTCCCTGCAGCGCCGAGAGGAACAGCACCATGTTGATCCCGACGCTGCGGACCACCTGCGAGACAATCACGGCGATCATGGCGGTGTCGCCGCTCTGCAGCCAGTTCGGGCCGTCGATGCCGATGACGGAGAGCGCGCCGTTGATGCCGCCGTTGTCCTGCAGGAGGAAGCCCCAGACCAGCGTCCATGCCACGACCGACACGACGACGGGCGAGAAGAACAGCGTGCGGAAGAAGGTCACACCGCGGAAGCGGCGATTGAGCATCACGGCGATTCCGAGCCCGAGGGCGATGTTCAGCACGACGATGCCGCCCGAGAACACCACCGTCGCGAGGAGGACGGACGGCAGCTGAGGATCGGTGAGCAGGTCGGCGTAGTTGTCGCCGCCGACGAACTCGAGCCGGCCGCTGAAGATGTTCCAGTCGTTGAGGCTGTACCAGACGGCGAGCCCGACGGGCACCAGCACGAACAGCACGACGCCGATGAGCTGCGGAGTGATGAACAGGTAGCCCGCGAGCGCGTCGCGGCGGCTCGCCGACCAGAACCGTCGTCTGGGCGGCGCGGCGGGGGGCCGGGAGGCGCCGGCGGGCGCCTCCCGGGTTTCGACGGTGGTGACGGTCATGTCAGTTCGCGAGCACGGGCTGGATGGCCTCGCACACCTCTCCGAGCACGGCCTCGACATCGGCATCCGCGACCCACATCGCATCGAAGGCCGCCTTGCCCTTCTGCGCGATCTCCGCCGGGTTGGTGTGGTTGGGCAGCGTCACGGAGTCCGGCACCTGGTCGACGACGACGGTCTGGAGCTGATCCGCCGTGAGCTTGGCGTTGTTCTCGGCGAGCTTCTCGCCCGTGAGGAGCGACGCGCGGGGCGGCGGGAAGTACTGGGCCAGCAGCGCGGCGTTCTCCGGATCGGTCAGGTAGGCGAGGAAGTCGGTCGCCTCCTGCGTGTGCGCGCTCGAGGAGAGCACTCCGACGCCGGCCTGGCCGATCACCGAGTAGTCGCCCTCGGGCCCCGCGGGCAACGGGATCACGTCGTAGGCGAAGGTCCCGTCGAGCAGCGACGCGCGCGACACCTGCGCCACGGTGAAGGCCGCGTCGCCGGCGAAGAAGTCGGCGGCCACCCCCGGCCCCGGCATGGACTTGTCGACGAAGGCGGCGTCGTGGAGGAACTGGAACGCGTCGACCATCTCGGGGCTGTCGAACGTGCACGTCGCCCCGTCCTCGGACCACGCCGATGCTCCCCAGCCGGTCCAGACCGTGGCGAGGTTGTTCCACGACGAGTAGTCGAAGTCGCGGATGACGAAGCCGGCCTTGCCGGTAGCGGCGTTGACCGCGGCGCCGATGGTCGAGATGTCCTCCCACGTCGGATCGCCGGTGGGGAGCGTCTGGCCCGCCGCCGTCAGGAGGTCGGTGTTGACATAGAGAGCGAACGGCGAGTTCGAGAACGGGTACGCGTAGAGCTCGTCGTCGACGGAGAACTCCGCGGTGACGCTCCCCAGGAGATCGTCGTAGTCCCAGCCCTTCGTCGCCTCGAGCTTGTCGGTGAGCGGGACGAGCGCGTCCGCGGCGATGAGATCCTTCGACAGGTCGCCCATCCAGGCGAGGTCGGGCGCGTTGCCGCCGGCGATCTGCGTCGTCAGCGTCGTGTTGTAGTCGGCGAAGGGGAGGCTCTCGAACGTGATGGAGCCGATCTCCGGATGGTCGGTCTTGTACGCCTCGGCGATCGAGTCGAACAGGGCGAGCTGGTCCTCGTTCGAGGTCCACACGCTCATCCGGAGATCGACGCTGCCCGGTGCTGCCTCGGTCTCGACGGGCTCCGGCGGGGATGCCGCGCAGCCCGCGGCCACGAGGCCGATCGATGCGGTCAGCGCTGCGGCGCTGAACAGCTTCTTTGCTGTGTTCATGTCGTTTCCTTCTCTAGTAGCCGATGATCTCGGGCCAATGGATCTCCACGCCGGCCTCGATGAGACGGGACTGGAGCTGTACGGTGAGCGCGGCCTGCGCCGCGACGTCCTGCGGGCGGAGTCCCTGCTCGAGGCAGAAGCCGGCGAGCTCGCCGGCCGATTCGCCGATGTTCCACTCCACGGGGTGCAGGCGGTACGCGCCGTTCGTGATGTGGGTCGTGCCGATGTTCTTCGCGGCGGCGAGCAGGTTCTTCGTCCGCACGGGGATCAGGGCACCGAGCGGGATCTCGAACGGAGCGCACTCGACATCGATGTAGTTGTCGCCACCCGTCGACGGGTGCAGATCGATGCGGTACATGCCGACCCCGACGGTGTCGTCGAAGGTCGCCGGTCCCCCGTGGCCGCGGTACGCGACGGAGATGTCCTGCTCGACCACGGTGCGCAGCGCGCGGATGCGGCGGGACTCGCGGATGTACGGCGCCTGGGCGAATCCGTCCTCCGTTCCGGTGACGTCGCCTCGGAGTCGGAGTCCCGGCCATCCGCGGCCGCCGTCGGGGCGCGGTGCCTCGGTCTGCAGCCAGTGGAAGTAGGCCAGCGACTGCGCCTTCGCCGCCGCCAGATGCGACTCCCGGTCGGCGGTGTCGATGATCGACCCGCCGACGTAGTCGAGCTGCGGCCAGTTCGCCAGCACGATGTCGCTCGGGGCGAAGCCATCGCGGAAGGTCTGGCGGGCAGCGATCCGACGGAACTGCCACAGGTCGGTGTCGCCGGGGTCTACGCGCGGATCACCGGAGCGATCGAGGTCGGGGTTGACGTCGAGCGTGCGCTCCTCCGGCTCCAGGGTGCGCGGGTTCGGGGCGGTGAACGACAGCATCGGCGCACCCCAGAAGGGCAGCTCGAGCTGCTTCCACTCGTCGTAGTCGGCAGGACGCGGGATCGTGTGATCGCCGTCGACGTGATCGAAGACGAAGCACCAGGCGATGGACTGCACGTTATCGGGATCGGCGACCGCCGCCGCGCTCGGCTCGCCCGTCTCGGAACGGGCCTCTGCGCCGACGACGTAGTCCGTGCCGGTGAGCGGCAGCAGGTCTCCGGTCTCGGTGGCGTCCAGCACGAACGACGCCTCGATGACGGTGCGGATGCCGGACCTCGTGTCTTCGACTGTGACGGAGCGCACCACCCCGTCGGTCACCGCGGCAGCGACCGGCACAGCCGGCTGCAGCACGACGAGCTGCCCGTTGGACCGGTACGGCGCCAGCATCTGGTCGATGACCGAGACCGCCACACGGGGCTCATGGCAGAGGCGGCTCACGCGCCCGCGCCCCGGATTCAGCGTCCTGTCGGCGCGTGCCTCGTCGGAGAGGGGGTAGTGGTCGCGGTAGTAGCGGCGGATGCCGTCGCGCAGGGCGCGATAGCGGGCGGTCACGCCGAACTGCTCGACCCAGATGTGCTCGTCGGGCGGCACGGCCTGCGAGGTGAGCTGTCCGCCGAGCCAGGCGTACTCCTCGGTCAGGACGACACGATGGCCGCGCTCGAGCACGGCGAGGGCCGCGGCGACGCCGCCGAGTCCGCCGCCGATGACGGCGACGTCGGTGGTGAGGTTCACTCTGGATGCCGTTCGACGAGGGTGGCGCCGAACTCGACCTCGGCACTCAACAGGCGCTGCGTGTCGAGCTGGGGCCAGTCCTCCTCCGCCGAGCTCGAGACGAGCTGCTGCAGCAGAGCGAGGGCTTCGACCGCGACCTGCTCACGGGGAACGTGGAACCCGGTGAGCGCACGGTCGCCGACCCGGTGCCCGCGCACCTCGGCGAGGGATGCGACCGAGAGGTCGCCGGGAACGCTGATGCCCGCCTTCGACAGGGCGTGGATCACGTCTTCCGCGAGGAACGAGTCCTCGGCGAACACGACGCTCGCCGCGCCGATCGCGCCGGGGAGCGACGCGAGATCGGCCTCGCGGACGTAGTCGAACGCCAGCAGCCGCGCCGCGTCCGCCGCACGAACGGCGTTCATGCGGTCGTCGGCGGCCGGGCTCGTGAGGTCGTGGTGCACGTAGACGGCGCGCTCGTGCCCGAGGTGCGCCGCTCGTTCGATCAGGGCCGTGGTCGGGGTGACGTAGTCGAGTCCGACATAGGGGACCTTGGCGTCGGTCTCGTCTCGGCGACCGACGGCGACGAAGGGGAACTGCTCGTCGACGAGACGGGCCAGGTCGTCGCCGTCCATCCGCTGCCCCAGCAGGATGCAGCCGTCGGCCAGGCGCAAGCGCGTGTTCTTGTGGAAGAGCCGGCGAGAGCCGTCCTCCACCGGAGAGCTCGTGAAGAACAGGAGGTCGCAGCCGGCGCGCTCCGCGGCGCGTTCGATCCCGTTGAGGAGGGGGCCGTAGAAGTCCATGCTCTCCGGCGAGAGCGCCGCCTCGTAGGTGAAGACGCCGATGATCTGGTTGTCGAGACCGGCGAGCCGCCGGGCCGCAGGGTCGGCGACGTATGTGGACTGCTCGATCGCCTGCCTGACTCGAGCACGGGTCGCCTCGGGGATGCGGACGCTCGCTCCGTCGCGGTCGTTGAGCACCATCGACACAGTGCTCTGACTCACCCCGGCGATCTCCGCGATCTCGCGTTGCGTCACCTTGCGTGGCTTCGATGCCATCCTGACTCCTGACCCAGTGATAATTCGTATTTGCAGGACGCTAATACGTATCTGCAACTTTTGCAAATTCGCTTGACAACCGTCGGAGACACTCCTCAGGATGGGGAAACCGAATCTGCTGATACGCATGAGCAGATTCCTCCCCCACCGACAGCAGGAGTGACGATGACGTCAGCAGCAGCCCCCCGCACGCCCGGCCTCAGCCGCCGGGGATTCCTCAAGGCCACGATCGTGGCGGGCGTCGTGCTCGTCGCGGAGGCGAGTCCGGTGACGGCACACGCGGCCGCCGGAGACGTCACCCTCTCCGCGACCGGCATCAGCGTGCTGGCGAGCGTCGGCGGACGCGTCGCAATCCGCGACGCGTCCGGAGTGATCCGCACCCAGGGTTCGAAGTTCCAGGTGAAGGATCGGGTCACTGGCATCCACGTCTCCGTGGGAGGCACTCCGAGCCTCGTCACAGCCCCCGACGGCTCCCCGGCGATCCGCATGGACTACTCGTTCGACGCCGCAGCCGGACCGACGACCGTCGTCGGACTGATCACCCTGTCGACCAACCATGCCCACCTCGAATGGGAGGTGCAGGGAGACGCGACCCTCGTCCCGGACGGCTTCCTCTTCAGCCGCGCGATCCTCGCACCGACAGCCCCCGACGACTTCGTCGCGGTCACCGAATGGGTGCGCGACGACCGCGGCGGGATCCCGTACGAGGAGACCGCGGGCGTCGCCCACGTCTCGACCTGGGGCGCGCTGCACGGCATGTTCCTGCTCGAGCGCTCCCGCCAGGCGTGGACGAACACCACGTGGGTGCACTCCCCCGGCACCGAGCTGTCCGGTGGCGGCTACCTGAGCCAGGCCGACTTCTTCTTCAGCGAGACCCGCCCCTCGGCGACGGCGACGATCGGTCACGGCGACGAGCTCGGCATCGAACTGCGCACGGATCAGGCGTTCAACATCTGGGAAAGCGGCCAGACCGCGTCCGTGACGGCCCTCGTCGCCAACGGCGGAGCGACCGCGAAGAACGTGGAGCTGTCCTGGTGGGTTCGCGACTTCAACGGCACCGAGCTGGCAGCCAGCACCGTGACCGTGCCCGTCGGCGCGGCCGGGACGGCCGAGCACACGTTCACCCTCACCGTTCCCGCGCAGGGGATCGCTCTGGCGGAGGTGACGGCAAGCGCGGGAACGGATGCCGCTTTCGCCCGCACCACCCTCGCCGCACTCCCGCCGCGGACCCTCGATCCGAGCGCGGCGAGCATGTTCGGGATGGCGAACTACCCCTGGCTGCTGCGTCCCTCTGCTCCGGCCGTCCTCGATCTCTGGCAGCGCGTCGGCGTCAGCCGGGTGCGGATCTCCTATGCCGGAGGCCCCGGCCTCCCGCCGGCGGACTTCGATGCGCGGGGAATGCTCCACAACATCGAGCTCCAGCCCTCCCTGGAGGTCACCGACACGGCAGCCGCGGACTGGGCGGTCGCCAACGTCGCGACCGCGATCACCGCGGGCGCCGAGTACTTCGAGGTGGGCAACGAGCTGAACCGTCCCTTCAACACCGGCCTCGCCGCGCAGGCCTACATCGACAAGGCACTCCGCCCCGTCGTCGATCGGGTGACGGCGACGGGCTCGACGCTCAAGATCATGAACAACGGCCTCGCGGGGATGGACAAGCCCTGGGTGGAGAACTTCATCGCCGGCGGCGGCTGGGATCTCATCGACGCCTTCGCCTACCACCCCGGACGCGGCAACTTCACTCCCGACTACGTCCCTGCGGGTGACGACTGGGAGGAGTCGAGCAACGGCACCTACTGGAACTTCGCCGGCGGCCTGAAGCAGCTGAAGGCGCTGATGGCCGTGCACGGCGAGAAGGAGATCTGGCTCACGGAGGCGTACGCCTGCACGCGACCGAACGGCTGGTGGAACGACACCTACCGACATGCGGCGGAGAACGTGTTCCTCACCCTCGCGCTCGCCAAGGCGGAGGGCATCCGCAACGTCTGCTGGTATCAGTTCCACGACAGCGTGCTCGGAAACCCTCAGGTCGCCGACCCCGAGAACGTCGAGTACCACTACGGGCTCATGAACCGGGATCTCAGTGCGAAGCCGTCACTCCTCGCGTACGCGAACGCCGCGACGACGTTCGACGCCGCGACATTCCTCGGGTGGCTCGACCTCGGCGACGCGCACTCGAAGGGCCTGCTGTTCGACACGCCTCTCGGGCAGGCGGCGGTGCTGTGGAATCGCGCGGACGGCTACCTCCTCAACACGGACCACGATCCCGCCGACTGGCACTTCGCCGCGCCGGAGGTCTGGGTCGATCCGTGGCCCACGAAGACGCCCCTCACGCTGCCGGCATCCGGCGGAGCCGCCTTCCGGATCGATGCGATCGGACAGCGATCCGACCTCGCCGCCGCGGCGGGCATGATCGATGTCGTGCTCGACGGGGCGCCGCGCGTGTTCTACGGGCTCGACCTCACGTCCTGCCTGGTCGACGGCGACAGCGACTCCGACTAGAGACGGCGCAGGGACCGCAGCAACTCTGCGTGAGCGCGTGCACGGCGCAGGCCCCCGCGTGGCGGAGACGCATCCGGCCGCACGCTTCCGCGGAGGACGCGATCTCAAGGAGTCGATCGAGGCGGAGAGCCTGTTGACGGTGTGAGCGCGCGCCTCGACCGCATGGGGATTCGGCGTCGACACGGCCCGCTCAGCGCTCGATCCGGAAGTCGTCCGGGACGGGGACATCGGAGTGGCGCGCGGTGCGCGCGTCGCGTTCCAGACCGGAGCGCTGCGTGAGGATGCCGTAGAGCTCCGGGCGGCGGCCCAGGAGCCACCGGCGACCGGTCGACAGCGGAAGGAGATCCATGTCGAGGTCGGCGGTCACCACCGCTTCGTCAGCAACGGGCGTCTCGGCGACGATCCGCCCGTACGGGTCGAGGATCATCGCGTTCCCCGTGCGGATCTCGTCGTCGTCAGGGCCGATGCCGTTGCTGAAGAGCAGGAAGATCCCGTTGTCGTGTGCGCGGGCAGGGAGCCAGCGCAGGAGCCAGCCTCGCCCGTTCGGACCGTCGACCGCCTCCCGCAGAGCCTCGGGGTTCTCGAACCGGTCGCGCCAGAGCTCGGACGGAATCACCTTCATGCCGTGCGGGCTGCGCGAGCTCGTGCCGCCGGTCTGGTGGGGAGCGATGAGCACCGTTGCTCCGAGCAGCGCGACCGCTCGCACGTTCTCGACGAGGTTGTTGTCCCAGCAGATCAGAATCGCCATGCGCACGCCCCAGGGCGTGTCGAACACCGTGTAGTCGCTGCCGCTCGAGATCGCCTCGTGCTCGAAGGCGTGGAGCTTGCGATGGATGTGTACGGTGCCGTCGGGGAAGCAGACGGCGTAGGAGTTGAACAGCTCGTCGCCGTCGGACTCCAGGAAGCCCGCCCCGATGCCCACGCCGAGGTCAGCGGCGATCTCCTTCAGGGCCCGGACCAGCGGCCCATCAGCCGGCTCTGCGAGTTCACGCAGGCGCTCGGTGGTCGACGTGGTGAGGTGCCAATACGCCACCAGGCACATCTCCGGGAACACGACCAGGCGCGATCCGTCCTCCGCCGCAGACGTGGCGAGGCGCCGCACCGTCGCGAGGTTGCCCGCTTTGTCTGCCGGAAGGGCTTCGAACTGCACCACGGACACGCGGAGGTCGGCTGCGGATTCGGTCATCGGGTCTCTTCCCTTCGTCGAGGACTGCTTCCACTCAACTCGATTCATTGCATGACATCCAATGAATTCTCACTAATCAGATATATCCTCTGGGAATGGATATCCGATTGTTGCGCGCCTTCGTCGAGGCCGCCGATCGGCAGACCTTCAGCGAAGCCGCGATAGCACTCTCCATCACCCAACCCGCGTTCACCAAGCAGATCCAGCAGATCGAATCCCTGGTGGGAACACCCCTGTTCCACCGTGGACGTCACGGTGCCGTGCTCACCGCCGCCGGCGCGGAACTCATGAGTGAGGCCCGCGCGATCGTTGACCTCGCCACTCGTTTCGAGGAACGGGCGAAGCGCGTCGGCGCCGGAGAAGAGGGTCATCTCACCATCGGCTTCGGGCTCTCCAGCATCGGGGTCGCACCCCGGGCGGTCGCGGCCTTCCGCGTGAGCTCCCCCGGGGTCTCCGTGCGCTTGGAGGACATGTCGTCATCGGCTCACGTCGACGGCGTACGAAGCGGGGAGCTGGATATCGCGTTCACCCGTCTTCCGGTTCCGCGCGACCTCCGCGCCGTCTCCGTGCTCTCGGATCATCTGGCGATCGCTCATCCCGCCCACTGGGTGCCTCCCGCAGACGACACGGCGCTTCCGCACTGGCTCGACGAGCATCCGCTCGTCCGGCTGTCCGTCGGCCGCGGCCCGGGACTCGCTGCTCAGGCCGCCCGCTATGTCGCGGATGTCGGAGCCCAGCCGACCATCGTCCAAGAGGCCGACGACCTCCAGACGGTCCTCGCGCTGGTCGCAGCAGGAATCGGCATCGGGATCGTGCCGGAGAGCGCGCGCAACATCGCGCCCCGGCACGTGGGCATGCGGCGCCTGCGCGGGGCGAGCGCCTCCTGGAAGGTCGGAGTGGTCTGGAACCCGAGGAACGAGACGCCGGTCGTCCGCTCGTTCCTCGACGCTCTCGCGACGCTTCCCCCCGTCGAGGCCTGACGCGGTCGGACGACGACCTCGGCGCTCCGCTCGCCTCGCAGCGTCACGGCGACGAGAGCCTGATCCGTGAGCTCCTCCGGGTGGTGCGTCTTACCCCTTTTCGTTTTCTCGATTATCGATTATTGTCGGATCTCACGCATGGTCCGCAGCTGCCCGCGCAGCGCGTGCCGAACTCACCGAGGAGAAACGACGCAATGAAGCGCATGCCCATCGCCCTCTGCACCGCCTTCCTTCTGGCCGTCGGCCTCGCCCTGGCACCCGCAGGCGCGCAACCCGCATCTGCGGCCGGTCCCTTCGAGGTCTACGTCTCCCCCGACGGCGATGACTCCGCCGCCGGCACGGAGGATGCGCCGCTCAAGTCACTCGAGGCCGCGCGCGACGCGCTTCGAGTCGAGCGGGCGGCGAACGGCCTCGACGAAGGCGCGACCGTCTACCTCCGCGGCGGCTCGTATCCACGCTCCGAGTCGTTCGAACTCACCGCGGAGGACTCGGGGACCGCTGATGCCCCGATCACCTACCGCTCCTACCCGGGCGAGACCGCGCGTCTGACAGGGGGCGTCGAGCTCGACAAGAACGCCTTCGTGCCCGTGGACGATCCTGCGGTACTCGACCGGATCATCGACGACTCCGCCCACAGCCGCGTCCTCCAGCTCGACCTCGGAGCGCTCGGCATCACGGATTACGGTCAGGTGAGCCGCCACGGATACTGGAAGGCCAACGACGTCAGCGAGACGCCGCCCATGGAGCTCTACGTCGGCGGAGAGGGCCAGACGCTCGCGCGCTGGCCCAACACGGACACCGTGCAGATGGGCGAGATCCTCGATGCCGGCCCGGTGCAGGGCGACGCGGACCTCCAGGAGCGCGGCGGCACCTTCACGTACACCTACGACCGCCCTCAGTATTGGACGGAAGCCGAGGACATCTGGCTCGACGGGATCTTCGGATACAGCTGGGAGTGGTCGTACAACCGCATCGAATCGATCGACACCGAAGCCAAGACGATCAGCCTCGCCTACGGCGAGATGTCGGGCCTCATGAAGACGTGGTTCGAGGACTTCCATTTCGCGGAGAACCTCCTCGAAGAGCTGGATGCCCCCGGCGAGTACTACATCGACCGCGAAGCCGGCATCCTCTATCACCTGCCGAACGCCGCGTTCTCGACCACGGACGCCGAAGCTACGGTCACGATGCTCGACGAGCCGATGATCTGGACCGATGAGACATCGCACGTGCGCTTCGACGAGCTCGTCCTCGAATACGGACGCGCGACGGCAGCCGTCATCCTCGGCGGAGCCGATGTGCAGATCACGAACAGCGACATCCAGAACTTCGCCGACGGCGGCGTGCTGTTCAACACCCCGGGTCGCTACACCTACGACGAGATCCCGGTGAACCGAGGCGGCGTCGATCACGCGATCGTGTCATCCGAGCTGCGCCACATCGGCGGAGTGGCCGCCGTGCTCCAGGGCGGCGATGCCGAGACGCTGACGCCCGGCAACATCCGGGTGGAGAACTCGCACATCCACGACTTCGCCTACTACCACAAGGCCTACAACCCGGCGCTGATGTTCGTCGGGGTCGGCAACATCGGGCGCGGGAACGAGATCCACGATGCGCCTCACCCCGGGATCATCGTGCACGGCAACAATCATCTGATCGAGTACAACGAAATCTACGACATATGCAAGCTGTTCCAGGATCTCGGCGCGATCTACATGAACGCCGGCGCCACTCCCCAGCAGCGCGGCACGGTCATCTCGAGGAACTACTTCCATGACACCGGAATCGGCCGCCTGGGAGTGGAGGGCATCTATCCCGACAACCTCACCCGCGATCTCCTCATCGAGGAGAACGTGTTCTACCGGATGGGCAACGACGCGATCAAGAACGGTTCGGGCGACTACATCACCGCCAGGAACAACGTCTTCGTCGACACGCACATCCCCTACAACAACTACGAGATGTGGATGGGGGACGAACCGGGCAACAAGGTCGACACCGACTACATGCCGGGATGGATCGAGCTGTTCGAGGAGAACAACGGATTCGTCGACACTCCGTACGCCGCGCAGCACCCCGAGCTGCTGACGTTCTTCGAGGAGGACCATCACTTCCCCGCGCACAACGTCTTCGAGCGCAACGTCACCTGGAACCCGACGATGCCTCGCAGCGGTGATGTCAACGCGCATGGCGCCCGTGATGTCGTGGAGCTCATGAGCTACGCGGACAACTGGGTGACCGACTCCGATCCCGGTTTTGTGGACTGGCAGGGGGAGGACTTCCGGCTCGCCGAGGATGCAGCCGTCTTCGACGCGGTGCCCGGCTTCGCCGCCATCCCGTTCGAGCAGATCGGCCTGCAGGGTTCGGTCGGTGTCAGCGACGGCATCGACTCCATCCCGCTCCAGTCGATCCACCTCCCCACCGATGAGGCGGCCGTGCCCCTCGGCCAATCCCTGTCCCTCGCGGCCGAGGCGGTGCCGTGGAATGCGGACGACACCTCGGTGACCTACACGAGCAGCGACCCGGCGGTGGCGTCCATCGATGCCGGTGGCGTGCTCACCGCTCTCGCTCCCGGCTCGGTGACGGTCACGGCGACCTCGGTCGCCGACCCCGGCCTCACCGATCAGATGGTCGTGGTCGTGCTCGACGGAGACGGCGTGCTGCACTTCACCGACTTCGAATCCGGCGGCAACGGGTGGCCGGTCGACGGCAACCTCACGCTCGTCGAGGACGAGAGCGGCGACCACTGGTACCGCGTGCGCGGAGGGGCGAACGGACAGCTGGATCGTCAGTTCGGCGAATACGTGCTCCAGTTCCAGATGCGCACCCCGGAGGAGCTCACCGAGGGCGGGCAGATGCTGATCTACGACCGCAGCGGAGCGACCACCGCGGGATACGTGCGCTATCAGCACCTCGCCGCCGGTTCGGAGTGGATCATCTTCGACGGCGCGTGGGGAACGGTCGAATCCGTCGTGCTGCCTGCGGGCGAGGGCCTCGCTCCCGACACCGTCTACGACATCGAGCTGGTGGTGACGGCATCCGGGATCCGGGTCAGCGTCGATGGCGAACTCGTGATCGACGGCGAGAACCCGGCGCCCGAGGTACGCGGGAAGGTCGGGTTCTACGTGCAGGATCTTGCACACGTCGAGTTCGACGACGTGCGCCTGTCGCTCGTTCCCGTGGAAGTGACGGGCCTGACCCTCTCGCACGAGTCGGTCGGGCTGGCGGCGGGCGAGCGCCTCACCCTCACCGCGTCCGTCACCCCGCCGGATGCGCGTGCCGATGTCACCTGGACGAGCGCCGACCCGGCCATCGCCTCGGTGGCGGAGGACGGGACCGTCGTCGGCGTCGCCGCCGGAGACGTGGTGATCACGGCGACCTCCGTGGTGAACCCCTCGGTCACGGCTGCCGCGACCGTGTCCGTCACCGATCCGGAGTACGCCGTGATCGATCTCGGCGACCGACTCACCGATGTGGAGGGATGGCCGGCGTCGGAGGCCGTCTCGGTGGGCGACGCGGGCGTCTCGGTGACCGCCGAGGGGGTGGTCGGCTACGCCGCGGAGACGTTCGGCGACGGGCTCCTCAGGTTCGATGCCACCGTCGACGCCTTCGAGGACGGCTGGTTCGGCTTCGCGGTGCGCTCCGACCGTCCCGGCGATCCCCCGTGGGTCGACGGGAACAAGGGATACCTGGTCGTCATCAAGGAGGACGTCATCGAGTTCCAGAGCTGGAAGCCGGGCCAGACGATGATCGACGTCATCCCGAACTCGACGATCTCGGCCGGCACGCCCCACACCATCGAGTTCGGCGTCGTCGCCGCCGGAGCCGAGGCCACCGCCGGTTCCCGGCTGGTGCTGCGCGTCGACGGCGTCACGGTGTGGAGCCGGGTCGATGCGGACACGGCGAACCCGATCGCCTCGGAGGGCTACCTGAACGTCTTCCACTACGTCGAGGGCAACGGGCTGCTGCTCGCCCCGACGGTGGGCTCGTCGGAACCCGGAGAGCCCGGAGGGCCGGGCGGCCCGAGCGGGCCCGGGGCGCCGACCGGGCCTTCCGCATCCGGCGGCGGTCTCGCGCTCACGGGCGGCTCCGTCGGCTGGGCGGCCGGTGCGCTCGCGGCGGTGCTGCTCATCCTGGGCACGGCGTTCGTCCTGCGTCGACGGTCACGCGTCTGATCCGACGGAAGGGGCGGTCGCATCGGCGACCGCCCCTTCCGCATGTTTCTAGCGATTATCGATAGAGTGGTGGCAAGGAAAGGAAGCGGATGTCAGCACACGAGATCCTCATGTTCGTCGGCGACTCGATCACCGACGCGGGTCGCGATAGGAGCCGGCCGGATTCCCTGGGTGACGGGTATGTCTCCCTGGTGGCCCCCGAGCTGCCGGGTTCCCGGATCATCAATGCCGGCATCGCCGGCGACCGCGTCCGCGACCTGTCCGCCAGATGGGAGCGCGACGTCCTGTCCCACTCCCCCTCCACACTCACCGTGTATGTCGGCGTCAATGACACCTGGCGCCGGTTCGACGACGGAGATCCGACGACCTCGCAGGAATTCGAGGACGCCCTGGGCGACCTCCTCGACGTCTGGCCGCGCGACCATGCTCCCCGCCTGATCCTCATGGAGCCCTTCCTGCTTCCCGTGCGATCGGAGCAGCGCGAGTGGCTCGACGACCTTGCAGGGAAGAGGCGCGCGGTCGCCGCCATCGCTGCAGAGCTCGACGCATCGTTCGTCCCGCTGCACGGCATCCTCTCCGAGGCCGCGGCGGGTGTCGGCGGCGAAGCCCTCGCCCCCGACGGCGTGCACCCGACAGCCACGGGATCCCGCATCATCGCGGACGCCTGGCTCGACGCGTACAGCGGTCGGGCGTGACGCTGTGAACGATTGTCATAGAGAGGTTATGGTGTGCACATGAGCGATGTGTTCAGCTCGGTCACCGGTCTGCAGAAAGGCCTGCTCTCCGACCAGATCTATGTGCTGATCAAGGCCATGATCAAGGATGCGACCCTGCACCCGGGAGAACAGCTCGTCGAGTCTCAGCTGGCCCGCAAGCTCGAGGTCAGTCAGGCCCCGGTCCGCGATGCGCTCAAGCGGCTCTCGCACGAGGGTCTGGTGACGCACATCCGTCACCAGGGCAACTTCGTCGCCAGGTACTCCGACGAAGAGGTGGAGCAGGCGAAGGTCGCTCGAGCCGCTCTCGAATCGCTCGCCGGCTCGCTCACCTGCGGTCGTCTGGATGACGCGACGCGGCGCCGCCTCAGCGGCCTCATCGACGAGATGCACACCGCCGCCCACGACCTGCGCCTCGGTGAGTTCCGCGAGCTCGACTTCGCGTTCCACCGGGCGGTCATCGAGGCGAGCGGCAACGGCTACCTCCCTCGGATGTGGGACATCATCGAGCCGAGCCTGCGATCGATGCACGTGCTCGGCGACCCGCATTTCCCGGGAGACTGGGTGCAGGTGGCGGATTGGCACCGCAGCCTCCTCGATGTGCTCGAAGGATCCGATCCGGCTGCCGCCGCAGAGCTCTTCCGCGCCCACGCCGCCGGAACGCTGCTCGTCCCGACCGATCAGGACGAGGCGAGCGAGTAGGTCCGCGCGGCGGTACCCGACCAGAATGCTCGCGCACCGACAGCGTCCAGCTCTCCGACGGCTTCGGCCGTCAGACGGATGAGGTCTCGGTAGGGCAGCACCCGAGACGACATCGGCCAATCGCTGCCGAACATCAGCCGGTCCACTCCGACCGCGGCCTCGGCATCGGCGAAGAGCGAACGCAGTCGCCGCCCATCGCCCGGCGTCCGTGCGACGCCGGAGAACTTCGCCACGACCGCGGGCAGGTCGACGAGCGACCGCAGATCATCACGCCATCGCCGGGTCGGCTCCGCCATCCCGAGACCGAGGTGGCACACGACGATGGCGAGGGACGGATGCCGTTCGGCGAGCCCTCGCACCGCGGGGAGCTGCTCGGCCCGGATGAGCACCTCCATGACCCTTCCCGTCTCCGCGAGTCCCTCCGCGAGCCTTTCGAGGTGCGGCACGTCGGCGAGATCCGCCCGAGCGGCGGGTGCAGCCACGCGCATGCCGGCCACGCGGCCGCCGGATTCCTCGATCGCGGCACCCGTCGCGCCGCTCCACTCCTGATCGTGCGGCTCGTATTGCAGCACGACGCGGGATGCCGGCAGCGACGAGACCTCGCTGAGCAGCCATCGCGCCTCGCCGAGGGTGTCCGCCGCCTGCACGGCGAGGACCGAGCGCACGTCCGTTCCCGCCAACGTCTCGCGCAGCTCGGATGCCGTCACCGATCGCGGCAGCCGGAGGTCGTCACGGAACCAGGGGATCGACATCCGCTCGACGTCCCACAGGTGCACGTGCGCATCGACGATGGGAGTCATCGAGCGATGCCGGATGCCGCCTCGTCCAGCTCCTCCCAGAGCTCGCCGGGGAGCTCGGCCTCGAGTCCGTCGGCGAAATCGTCCACCTCGTGCGCCGTGCGAGCACCGACGACGATCCCCTCCACCTGTGCGTATCGCAGCGGAAAGCGCGCCGCCGCCCAGGCGAGCGGAACCCCCCACCGGCGGCACACCGCCGCGAAGGCATCCGTCTGCTCGCGGTGTCGATCGGAGGCGGCGCGATAGTCGAAGTAGGGCGAGCCCACCGGGTCGGCGAGGATCCCGGAGTTGAACACCCCAGCCCCGATGATCCCGACGCCGCGCTCACGGGCGAGGGGCAGCAGCTGCTCCTCGGCTGACCGATCGAGGAGGGTCAACCGGCCCGCGGGCATGACGACATCGACCTCCGCTTCCGCGACGAAGCGCACCAGCGGAGCGGTGCGGACCATACCGATCCCGATCGCGCGCACGACGCCCTGATCCCGCAGATCGTGAAGGACGGGCATCACCTCGGCGAGTGCGAGATCGACGTCCTCCGGATCATGCAGGTGCAGCAGATCGATCCGATCGGTGCGCAGGCGACGCAGACTGCCCTCGAGACTCCTCAGGACTCCGTCGCGGGTGAGGTCGCCTGTGGTGTCGACGCCGATGCCGCCGGTCTCCACGGTCGCCCCGTCGGCGGCGACGATCCTCCGCCCGATCTTGGTCGCGATGACGACGTCGTCGCGCGGCACCCCGGCGAGAGCGGCGCCCAGGCGTCGCTCGCTCTCCCCCGCCCCGTAGTGCGGGGCGGTGTCGAAGAAGCGGATGCCGCGCTCGAGGGCGCGCTCGATGGTCGCCGTCGCGGCGTCATCGGGGACGGGTGTGTAGAGGTTCCCGATGGGTGCGCACCCCAACCCCGCCAGCAGCGAACCCGATCGGCCGCTCGCCGGCCTCAGGCTCGGGCGGAGAGCCACGACTCGTACTCCTGCCGAGCGTCGGGCGACAGCGGGTAGTAGTCGCTCAGGACCGCTCCCTCCTCCAGTCGCTGCCTGCTGAAGACCTCCCACTGCTCGTGATCCTGCGCCGCATCGACGACGTCATGAGCCAGCCGCTGCGGAACGATGACGGGGCCGTCGTCGTCTGCCACGACGAGGTCACCGGGCATGCAGAGGGTACCGCCGACGGCGACGGGCACATCGTACGCCCACGGGAAGAGCTCGGATTGCGAGGCGTAGTGCGGCGTGGTGCCTGTGGACCAGACGGGGATGCCGAGGTCGCGGATGCGACCGGCATCGCGGATGCGTCCGTCGACGACGATGCCCGCCCCGCCCTTGCGGGCGAAGTAGCTGGCGAGTATGTCTCCGATGCAGCCGGAGAATCGGCTGCCGTAGGCCTGGATGACGAGCACGTCTCCGGGTTGCACCGTCTCGAGCACCTCCCACAGCGCCGTGTGACGTTCGACGTACTCCTGCCCGAGCCCGGAGGCCATGTCCTCCCGCTGCGGCATGAACTGCAGGGTGAGGGCGGAGCCGACGACGCGCTGTCCCGGTGAGAGCGCCTGCGGTCCGTCGACGAACGAACGGGTGATCCCCATCCCGTGCAGCTTGGCACACGCCGTCGCCGACGACACCGTCCCCATTCTCGCGATCGACTCGACGTCGGCGCGTTCGAATCGTCCGCCGCGCACGGGAAGGTCGAAGTCTGGTCGAGCGAGCTCGATCGGGGAATCGGACATGGGTGGAGCTCCTTGTGCTCTGGATGGCGTACTGCCGGCGATGTCGTCGGTCATGAGGTTGCCCTGCCGGGGCGCTTGTGGGTGGGACGATCGGATGCCGCCACCGTGGTGAGCGTGAGCCGTGCACCGTGGGCGGGAGGCAGCACGACGACGACGTCCGGGACGTCGAGGTCGCGGTGTTCGGAGAAGCGCTCACCGGGAACCGAGGCGAAGGTCGTTGACGCGCCGGGATGCACGCCCCCGCGTTCGCCCTCGCTCGTGACGCCGCTGATCCGCTTCTCGCCGAATCTCGACGGCCGAACCCGTACGCGGCGCGTTCGGGTGTGGGAGGTGTTGACGAGTTCGAGCTCGATCTCGGCTCCGTCGAGTCGGTGCACGAGGGCCGCGACATCCGGCGGCAGACCGGGTCGGGCCGCATCGACATCCTCATAGGCGACGGCCATGAACGGGAGTCCTCCGTTGTAGAGGATCTGCGGCGTCCCGCTGATCAGCTGACCGAGCACCTCGGTGACGACCGGGTTCACACGCTGCCAGAAATGGAGGTGATCGCCGTCGGGATCGAGTTCGTCCGAGTCCATGATCGCGACGCGACGCGCGATCTGACCGAGCGCCATCGACAGTGCCTGCTCGGGGTAGTCGGGGAGCCTGCCGGCGAGGAACTCGAGCCACGGCGCCTCATGTCCCGCCTCCAGCTTGTCCCGGAACGGCATCACCGGATGCTCCGTGCGCGGGTAGCCGTCGATGACGCGGATGAGCCTCTCGAGGTCGGCGGCGTCTCTCGACCACCACCACAACCACGTCGGGAGGTCGAGGGAGAGCGGGCCGTAGTCGAACCAGCCGTCGCGGCCGTAGCGGTAGGGGACGAGAGTCATCGGCTCTGACGCGGCCGAGCCGAGTTTCGCGAGCCAGCTGCCGCGCATGCTGAAGGGCGTCTCGGCGACGGATGCCGTGATCGAGTGGTCGAGCACGGTGTCGAGCGCTGTGCGGGCGAGGTCGAGATATCGGTCGTCGCCGGTGACGAACGACGCGTTGATGCCGCCGATGAGGGCGACCATCCCGACCGAATGCAGACCGTGCGGCCATCCCCAGCCGTAGTGACCGCCGTACCAGCGACCGTCGTGGCGCCCTCCGGTGATCCCCTCCGGCGACACGTTGTCGGGGATGAGCCCGCCGTGATCCGCGGCCCGTCCGATCCAGCCGTCCACGTATCGCTGCACCCAGGAGGCGGCCGCCGGGTCTCCGTCGTAGAGCCACCGGTTGACGACCAGGCTCGTCGATGCGAGATTCACGGGGACATCGCCGATCGCGAGCTCCTGCATCGCACGCCCCATGGTCTCGGCGTTGGCGGGACTCGCGAGATCGTCCCACGTGCGGATCCCGTCGAGGTGCTCGAGCGGCAGCCCGTACGGTCGCATCTCGGGCTGGCTCGCCGAGTACGCCTGCCATTGCCTGCCGAGTCCGGTGAGTGCGCCGAGTGCTCCGTTGTGGGGAGCCCGGATGATGTTCGCGGTCGGGTCGTAGTTGCCGTGCGCGGCATCCGTGTAGAGCTCCGCGAATCGCCGGGCTCGATCCGCGAATCGCACGTCGTCGGGATCGGCAGCGCACAGCGCGTAGAAGAACAGCAGCGACTCGCCCTGATGGAACCAGTCGTATCCGTTCTCGAACTCCCCCGTGAGCATGCCTGCTTCGGTGAGCTGCGCGGTCACGCCCTCCCAGTGCCGCTTCGCGGCGATGAGGATGTCGTCGCTGCCGCCGAGCGCATGGAAGGTCGGCCAGTTGAAGAACGGCTCGTAGAAGTCGTCCACACCGTCTCGACTGTCGAACGAGCCCGACCAGTTCAGCCGGCCGTCACCGCCCGTGTACCTGTCGGAGAAGCTCCTCCAGGCGACCTCGATCTCGTCGAAGACGCGACGCTGGAGGACGGCCCAGGCCGGGATGGCACGGAGCGGCGTCGAGGGGATGTCGATCGTCACGGGGTCAGCCCTTCGTCGCGCCGGCGACGAGGCCGCCGATGATGTGGCGCTGCATGACGATGAAGAACAGGACCGCGGGCGCGACAGCGAGTAGAAGGGTCGGGAAGACCGTCGTGTAGCTCGTCGAGAACTCGCCCACCGCGGCGTAGACCCCGGTGGTGACCGTGTAGATGCCGGAGCTCGGTCCCAGGATGATCTGGGGACTGGCGAAGTCGTTCCACACGCTGATCGAGTTGAGCACGACGACCGTTGCCACCACCGGCTTCATGATCGGGAAGATGCACGACCAGAAGGCCCGGATGCGACCCGCTCCGTCGAGGGAGGCGGCCTCGTCGATGTCCCTCGGCACGGTGCGGAGATAGGCCGCGAAGAGGAAGATCGTCACGGGCAGCGTCGCCGCCGTCTCGAAGAGGAGGAATCCCGGGATCGTGTTGATCAGTCCGAGCAGTCGGAGCACGAAGACGACCGGGATGAGCGTCACCTGCCCGGGGATGAACAGCCCCGAGACGAAGACCAGGAGCAGCCCCAGATGCCATCGGGAGCGACCTCTCGCGATCACGTAGGCGACGGGGGCGGCGAGCGCGATGCCGAAGACGTTGACCAGCACCACGAAGAGCAGCGTGATGCCGTAGGCGCCGATGACGTTGAACTTCTCGCTCGTTATCGCCTCGGCGAGGTACTCGAGAGTGAAGATGCTCGGATCGATCGCGAGAGGCGAGCGGATTATCGCCTCCTGCGGCTTGAACGCGCTGATGATCATGATGTAGAGCGGCACGAGCATCACGAGCGCTCCCGAGCCGAGCAGCACCCATTTGAGGGTGGTGCCCGCACGAGCGAGCGGACCGCGGGATCGGATCCGACGGGGACGGCGACGACGCGGTCCCTCCGGCGGCTCGATCTCCTCGATGATGCCAGCGGATACCGTCATGATCGTCCTCGTCTGCGTGGTGGTCATCATCAGTCCGTCACCTTCTTCTCGGAGCCGCGCCTGGCGAGCGTCACGGCCAGACCGAGGACCGCGGTGACGACGAGGAGGATCACCGACTGGGCTGCGCCGAACCCGAGCTCGGCCTGGGCGAACGAGTCCTTCAGCACCTGGTACACGATCGTCTGCGTCGATCCGGCTGGACCGCCGTCGGTCAGCGCGAGCACGATGTCGTAGACCTTGAGCAGGCCGACGAGCGTCAGGACGAGGTTGACGGTGACGACCGGAGCGATGAGCGGGATGGTGACGTGCCGGAACTGCTGCCAGCGGGACGCGCCGTCCACCGTCGCCGCCTCGTAGAACTCCGCGGGGACGGACTTGATGCCGGCGATGTAGAGGATCATGTTGAAGCCGAAGTGCGACCACACCACCGTGAAGATGACGCTCGCCTTGGCCCATCCCGTGTCGGTGAGGAACGGCAGCGCCGAGATCCCCAGCTGCTCGAGCAGCCCGTTGGTCGCGCCCTGGGGCGCGAGTATCGCCGACCAGAGGAAGCCGATGATGAGGGCGCTGATGATGTAGGGGTAGAAGAAGATCGTCCGCATCACGGTGTTGGCACGGCCGGGTCCGGCGATCAGAGCGCCGACCGCGAGCCCGGCGACGTTGCAGAGCACCGTGCCGATGAGGGCGATGGTCGCCGTGAAGATCGCGGCATCCACCGTTCGCGGATTGCGGAAGGCGGAGAGGTAGTTCTCCACCCCGACGAACGTGAAGTTGAGGCTGTAGCCGTTCCAGTCGGTGAAGCTGAGCACGACGGCGAGGATCATCGGGATGATGAACATCGCGATGAACACCAGCAGTGCGGGGCCGCCCATGATGATGCCGGGCAGCCGGTGGCGCCAGACCTGCGCGGCGCTCCGCGACGCGCGAGCCGCAGTCGGGCGGAATGTGGCACTCACTGCCATGAGGGACCTCCGTCGTCGAGGGGGGACCGGGGGTGCTGCAGCACCCCCGGAGTGGATTGCTAGCGGTTGGCGTCGAACCAGGCGTCCATGGCGGTGAGCACATCCGCAGCCGGCACACCGCCCAGCAGAGCCTGCGTCTGAGCGTTGATCTCGGTCGAGTACCCGCCGGGCAGAACGCGCTCGCCGTAGCCCTCACCGGTCGGGGTGTAGTCGGCGGCAGGCGTGTCTGCGACGATCGCGAAGAGCTCCTCGCCCAGCGCGGTCATGTCGTACTCGTAGCCGTCGCGGAAGTTGCCGTCGACCACGAGCTGATCCATGACCGCGGTCTCATCCGTGGTGAGGTACTCGATCAGCTTCGCCGCGGCGTCCTGATGCTCCGATGACTTCATGATGAGGTACGGGCTCGCGATGTTGGCACCCATCGCGGGGTTGTCCACGCCCGCGACGGCGGGTGCGCGGAAGACGCCGATCTCGGGAGCGTCCTCGGTCTTGGCCTCGGTGCCCGCGAACCAGCTGCCCATCGGGTAGATCGCGCTGCTGCCCGCGAGGAAGGTCTGTTCCGCATCGGGATACTTGACCCCGAGCGCATCCTGGGGGATGTAGCCGGCCTTCACCCAGTCGGCGTACTGCTCGACGGCATCCGCGTACGTGTCGCTGAAGGTGAGCTCACCGCCGTCCATCTCGGCGAACCAGTCCGGGTGCTCCGCGATGATCGAGGGAAGCCCGATCGCCTGGAGCAGGTGGCTGGACATCCAATCGCCGCCGGTCTGGAGGGGAACCCACCCCGCTGCGGACAGCTTGCCCAGTGCGGTGTCCAGCTCCTCGAGGGTGGTCGGGACCTCGGCGATGCCGGCTTCTTCGAACGCGGCCTTGTTGTAGAACATGAGGCTCTGCAACTGGACGCCGATGCCGGCCATGTAATAGGCGCCGTCGATCGAGTACTGGTCGGCGAGAGGGCCTTCCGACGCCCATTCGTACTTCGAGAGGTCGACGAGCTCCGGGGCGAGCTCGAGCGACGGAGGGATGCTCTGCACGATGTCCGGCACGTCGCCGGACGCCAGCAGTCGCGGCACCGCCGCTGTGACTCCCTCGGCACCGGGGTTCTGGATGACGACGTCGATGTCGGGGTTGGCCTCTTCGAAGGGGGCGACGAGATCGTTCCACCACTCCTCGGTCAGATTGGGGGTCACGTTCACGAGCATGCGGATCTCGGTCGCGCTCCCGTCGCCCTGACCTCCGCCCGTGGCACACCCGGCGAGAGCGGCTGTGGTCGCGGTGAGGGCAGCGGCAAGCGCGAGTTTCCGTCGTCTGAGCATCGTCGATCCTTTCAAGAACACATCGTTGTGGAAGAACAGTCATAACATACAGTAATCGATAATCGTTTGTCACTTCGAAGAAGACAGGTCATGGTTCACAGCCTCGAATACTCCCGTCCCGCAGAGACCTTCGACGAGGCCCTGCCGCTCGGCAACGGCCGCCTCGGCGCGATGTGCTCAGGCGACCTCCTTTCCCCTCGCCTGCAGATCAACGACGACACCGCGTGGTCAGGAGGACCGGGCTCCGAACTGCTCGCGCCGGTCGCGGCCGATATCGCGTCCGAAGCGCTCCGTCGCGCGAGAACCGCGGTCTCCGAACAGCGATACGCCGATGCCGAGCACGCACTGCGCGCGCTCCAGCATCGCCACAGCCAGGCCTACCTCCCGTTCGCCGACGTGGAGATCCGCGTCGATCCACCTCCCCACGCATCGACCGACACGGTCGACCACTACCACCGAGAACTGCACCTGCCGACGGCGACTCACACGGCGTCCGGGCGCATCCGCGGCGTCGACCTCACCCACGTCACACGCGTGAGCGCGCCGGATGGCGTCCTGATCCACGACATCACGGCGAGCGAACCGGTCGACATCCGCGTCCGCATGACCAGCGCGCTCCGAGTCCTCGCGAACCGGCGCGGAACGGGAGTCCTCGAGATGCTGCTCCGCATGCCGGTCGACGTCTTCCCACCCCATACGGATGCCGACCGGCCGGTCCGCTACTCCGATGACGGCCGCGAGTCCCTGCAGGGCGCCGCGGTGATCGCCGTGGAGCACGACGGCGTCACGGATGAGTCGATCGCAGAGGCAATCGGGGTGCGATCTGCGACGAGACTGACTCTCGTCCTCGCCACCGCGACCACCTACGCCGACGACGGCCGCGCCCTGCGCGGCGATGCCGAGTCGGCGTCGCGCGAGGCGGGTCGACGGGTCCGCTCCGCACGGGACCGCGGGCTCGATCTCGTGCGGGCCGATCAGGTGGCGGATCACGCCGCGCTCTACGAGAGGACCGTGCTCCACCTCGGCTCCGCGGCCTCCGCGGGCGACACCGGGAGGCGCCTGGAGAACCTCGACGTCGGAGGTGTGCGACTGGAACGCGATCCCGCGCTCGCTGCGCTGCTCTTCAACTACGGTCGGTACCTGCTCATCTGCTCGTCGCGGCCCGGCACGCTCCCCGCCAATCTCCAGGGCATCTGGAACGACAGCATCCGTCCGCCGTGGAGCTGCAACTACACGCTCAACATCAACCTGCAGATGAACTACTGGGCGGCGGATGCCGTCAACCTGGCCGAGACGGCCGAGCCTCTCGATCGCCTCATCGGACGGCTCGCGGAACGGGGCACGGAGACCGCTCGCCGACTGTACGGCGCCGACGGGTGGGTGGCGCATCACAACACCGACGCCTGGGCGTACACGCAGATGATCGGGCACGGCACCCACGATGCCAAGTCGGCGTTCTGGCCCATGGGCGGCCTCTGGCTCGCCCGCCGCTTCATCGATCACGCCTCCTACGGCGATTCCCGCGCGGTGCTCGAGCGACGATTCGGCATCCTGGCGTCCGCGGCACGGTTCGCGCTCGCCATTCTCCGGGCGGCGCCGGACGGACAGCTCGGGACGTCCCCCTCGACGTCCCCCGAGAACGACTTCGTGACCGCTGAGGGTGTGGGTGCCGTCGCGGCATCCGCGGCTCTGGATCTGGACCTGGTGCGCGACCATCTCCGCGCTTTGATCGACGCAGGGCGCGTTCTCGGACGCGCGGACGACGAGGTGGTGCTCGCCGCGATCGACGCCCTCCCCCGCATCCCGGGACCGCGCATCTCGAGCTCCGGCAGCATCGCCGAGTGGGCCGGCGATCTCACGCCGACCGACCCGCATCATCGTCACCTGTCCCCGCTCTACTTCCTCTATCCGGGCCCGGGCTCGAGCGATGCTGCACTCCTCGCCGCGGCCAGTCGATTCCTCGACGAGCGCGGCGACGAATCCACCGGATGGTCGCTGGCGTGGAAGCTCGCGTTGCGAGCGCGGCTGCGGCAGACGGAGCAGATCGATCGGCTGCTGCAGCTGATGTTCCGCGACATGTCGGTCGATCGCGGAACATGGGTGGGCGGTCTCTACCCCAACCTCCTCTCGGCGCATCCGCCGTTCCAGATCGACGGCAACCTCGGCTACCTCGCCGCGGTCGTGGAGATGCTCGTGCAGTCTCACGAGGGCGTGCTCGATCTGCTCCCGGCGGTCCCCCGCTCGTTCGGGCCGGGACGGGTAAAAGGGCTGATCGCGAGACCGGGGATCTCCATCGACATGGAGTGGACTTTCGATGCATCGGGGACGGCGCAGCTCGTGGCCGCCGAGTTCGAGTGCCGCGCGACGGACGCGCTCGGGGCACACATCGTGCTGGCACCCGGCATCACGACCGAGGTCGTCTTCAGATGCATCGGAGATCGGGTGCGACCCGGAGGAGGAATCGTCTGAACGATCCAGGTGCGGAGACGAGGGGATTTGAACCCCTGGTCCCCGTGAGGGGACTCCACCTTAGCAGGGTGGTGCTCCCTCCATGGCTGGCTTCTCGCCCGTCTGCGCGCTTGGCCCCGGATCGCCTTGGGCACCGCATGACAATGCGGATCTACAACCGTTCAACATTGGCTCTCGTGGTTCTCGCCACACTCGCATTGCGCTCTGAGATCGCTGTGCTCGGGACACTCCGGACACTTCCCGGACACTCGTCGAGGCCCAGCATCACACGCGCACCGTCACGGAGCGGCTCTTCGGGGCCATGTCCCGAAGAGAGCTCACGATCGTCGATGCCACGCTCGAACATCCGATATGCAACGCTACAGCTACTCCGCCCTCAGTTCTGTCGGCGCGTGATCTCAGCCATCGCCGACCAGTCCAGCTGCGAAAGTTCGCCGTCCTCAAGAGTCTGCTCGAAAATGTCGGCGAGGACATCCGCCGTAGGAAGGGCAGCCCGATATTCCTGTGCGGCAGACTGCGCCAGAGTGAGATCTTTGAGACCCAGCGCAGCGGAGAATCCGACTGGCCTGTAGCCGCGCTCGGCGATCATCTTGCCGTATCCGGTGTACGCAGTGCCCGTGTAGGCTGCGTCGGTCAGGATCTCGACGAAGACTGAACCGTCCACACCGCCCCGCTCGACGAGGTTGACGGATTCGGCCAGGGCCTGCAAGGTATGGATGAGGTTGTAGTTGACCCCGATCTTGACAAGATTCGCTCGCTCGGGTTCCTCTCCGAGCCGCCAGGTCCGCTTCCCAAGCACAGAAAGGAATTCCTCGGCGCGATTCAGGGCGTCCGACGGCCCAGCCGCGACGATGTTCAGCCCGCCGCTCGCAGCGAGGTGGGGGCGTCCGAGTACAGGGGCAGCGACGTACGCCACGCCGGCCTCGCGGTGCCGCACGACCAGCTCCCGCACGGTGGCGAGGCTCAACGTGGACATGTTGACGTGCACCGCACCGGACGCAGACCGAAGCGCATCGGGAGTGAAGACGGCACTGGCCGCGGCGTCGTTGGCGAGCATGGAGATGGCCACACCCGCACGGAGGGCTTCCGCCGGATATTCCACCGATCGAGCGCCGGCCGCGACTAGCGGCTCTGCCGCTGCACTCGACCTGTTCCAGACGAGCACGGTGTGGCCAGCATCGATGAGGCGGCCCGCCATCGCCGCCCCCATCGTGCCGAGACCGATGAATCCTACGGTAGTCATTAGTTCATCCGTTCGTTGTTCGAGTGTGATCTGGACTGAGAGGGCGCGTGGAGCGGCGCTCGATGAACTCAGGGGCGAGTATGAGTCGGGATTGTGCAGGTCTCACCCCTTCCAGGAGATCGAAAGCGAGGCGAGCGCTTCGTCGCCCGAGTTCGAAACCGGGAAGACGCACTGTCGTCAGCGGCGGATCGATGTGATCGATGAGCGGTGCATCATTGAATCCGACCACGGAGATGTCTTCGGGACACCGCAGGTCGATTGCGCGGATCGCGTCGATCACCCCGACTGCCATCAGGTCGTTATGCGCGAAGATGGCTGTCGGTCGCTCTTCCGGGCGCCTTTGCAGAAGCGCATGCGCGAGCCGTCGCCCCTCGTCGACGGTGCTTTCCGTGGCGCGCACGCCGGTCGAGACGTCGACGACATCGGGATGTTCTTCAACGGCAGCGGTGAAACCCCGCTCCCGGTCGATGAACGACGAGATCTGCGACGTTCCGGGAATCTGCGCGAGACGGCGGTGGCCCAACGCGATCAGATGCTCCGCCGCGAGGCGAGCACCCGCGAAGTCATCCGGAAGCGCTTCCAGGTGGTGGGTGGGGCTGTCGGGCTCGGCAGCGCCGAACCCTCGCACAGCGAGAACGACGGGCACCTGACGCTCGAGGTCGGCGACGAAGTCCCCATCATCAATCTGGGCAGCGCTCAAGATGATGCAGTCCACCTGATTGCGGAGCAGCCGGGTCACGACGCTGCGCAGCGTCTCCGGGTCGTCATGAGTCTCGACGACGAGCGGGGTGTAGGTGCCCCCGCGCGACTCGAACTCGATCCCGCGTAACAGCGAGACCACGAATGAGTTTCCCAGATCTGCGACGACGACGCCGACCGTTCCCGTGCGCCCCGTACGCAGACTCTGCGCAACCGCGTTCGTCCTATAACCGAGCTTTTCGGCGATAGCGCGAACCCGCTCCTTCGTCGCTTCGCTCACGAGGTGCGACTGATCGACGCTCAGCGCACGAGATGCTGTCGCGACGTGGACTCCAGCCTCATGTGCGACGTCTTTCAGATTGGGAGTGCGCGAATCTGCCATGCTCGCACTGTAACGTCGATTCATGTGCTCGTTGGGGACCGACGCCGCGGCGCCGCTGGGGCGATCGACCCCGACTGGGGTGCAGATCCCCCCTCCGCGTACGTCGCGACGCATCGGAGCTGCTGGTCTTCTCTGCTTCTCATGTCAGTAGGGGTTGGCGACCATGAGCTCGTCGGCCGGATACTTCGTGAGAATGACTGGACCGTCCTCGGTCACCACGACCTCTTCCTCGATTCGCGCAGCGGAATAGCCGTCGCTTGCCGGGCAATAGGTCTCGACCGCGAACACCATGCCGGTCTTGATCTCGACTGGTTCGCGATAACTGTTCAGCCGCGAGATCACCGGGCGTTCGTGGAGGCCGAGTCCAAGTCCATGGCAGAACTGCAGACCGAACGCCGAGAGCTCGTCGTCGAATCCCAAGGACTCCGCCGTCGGGAACAACGAAGCAATCTCGTCTGAGCCCACCCCTGGTTTGATCGCTGCGATCGCGTTGTCCATCCACTCTCTGGCACGCGAGTAGGCCGCCTTCTGAGGCCCCGTTGCGCGACCGACACTAAACGTGCGGTAGTAGCACGTCCGGTAGCCGTTGAACGAGTGGATGATGTCGAAGAACGCCTGATCTCCGGGACGGATGATCCGGTCGGTGAAGTTGTGCGGATGCGGGTTGCAGCGCTCTCCCGAGATGGCGTTGATCGCCTCCACCTGATCGGAACCATACTCATAGAGCTTCTTTGCAGCCAGGGCGACTATGTCACTCTCGCGCACGCCGGGCTTCAGCGCCTCGACGATATCGGTGTAGACGCCGTCGACCATCGCCGCCGCCTGATTCAGGAGCATAATCTCATCCGCGCTCTTGATCTCGCGGGCGTCCAACATGTGCTGCTGGGCGTCGACCACTGTGAGTCCCTGTCGCTGCATCTCGAACAGGAATGGCGGCTCGACGATGTCGACCCCGACAGGAGCGTTGTGCAGTCCGAGGTCCTTGAGTATCCCCTTGATCTCGGTCACCGCATCGACCATGAGACCCGCGGTGGGAGCCACCGCTCCACGGAATCCAAGAAAGCCGGGGTGATTGTGCTCCTGCTTCAGCCACGGCGAGTAGAGCTGATGGTGCTTCACGGCAGAACCGAAGTCCCACAGGTGCGGCTCGCCCCCGCGCGTGAGCAGGGCGTACCGGATCATCTTGTCCCCCAGCGCGCCCCCCACCCATGACGAAGTGGTGTAGCGGATGTTGTAGAAGTCGAACAACAGGAAGGCCCCGCATTCGCTCGCCTCGAGGGCTGCTTGGGCACGCTGAAGTCGATAGTCGCGCAGACGGGAGAAGTCGACTCGCATCTCGTAGTCGACTCCCATGTGTCCGGGCGTCAGAAGCGGTCGGGGGGTGTTGGCGGCCTCAGCCATCGGTGACGGCCTCTCTGTTGGGACGGTGGTCGAGATCGACGTTACCGCAAATTCAATCGATTGCATTAAGTCGGAGTCCGATCTCTAAGGGGATCGCAGCCGTTTCCCCACCACGATGGCGAGGAGGCCATCGGAGGGCACAAGACGAGCCCCGAATGGGCGGTGAAGATTCCGCCCAGATTCAGAGCGACGACAGCGCCGGACGAGTGGGTGGCCGCTCACACCGAGAGGCCACCCACTCTCTCCGTCCTATCGGGCGGCGGCGATGCCGTCGATCTCGATCGTGGCGCCGTTGTAGAGGGAATGCACGCCGATGACGGTGCTCGCGGACGGCGTCGTCGTCTTGATGATCCCGTTGCGCGTTTCGCGCCACGTGAATAGCTTCTCCTGGTCGAGCTCCGTGATGTAGACGTTCACGCGCACCAGGTCGTCGTACGTGACGCCGGCAGCGTGCAGGGCACGCTCGAACTCGCCGTAGGTGAGCTCGATCGCGCGCTTGAAGTCGGTGGGGACCGAGCCATCCTCTTCGAATCCGACCTGCCCCGAGATGAAGACGAGCTCGCCCGCGGCGACTCGGGTGCTGTCCGAGATACCGGGAACCACGGGAGCCGGGATGCGAGAGATGCGTTCGTTGGTCATGGTGACTACTCCTTGTTGTATGCGGTTGATTGATCGGGTCTTACTCGTCTCGTCCGTAGACGACGCAGAACGGAACGGACGATGTGGGAAGCGTCGATCGATCCGAGAGCGTGTGCCAACGCCGGTTGTGGTACACGAGCGGCACCGGCTCCTGGTCCACGTCGTCACCGTGCTGCTTGGATTCGATCGCCTCGACGACGATCAGAGTCGATCCGTTCGCGTCTACGCGCTGGACGACTCTGCCGCGCAGCCAGTGCGCACCCGGGTAATAGGGTTCGCCGGAGGGGAGCCGACTCCATTCGATGTCCGGGCCGAATCGGTCGACTCCGCGCTGCGCCCCCAGCTTGGCCAGCGCCACCTGGTCGGCGGCGAGCATGTGCACCACGACCGTCTCCGCTTTGAGGATGGTCGGCGTGCTCGACGAAAGGGCGGAAGCCGAGAAGACGAGAGTCGGCGGGTCGATCGACACGGATGCGACAGAGCTGACGGTCATCGCGACCGGGCCGTCTCCGGCATCGGCGGTGACGATCGCGACGCCCGCCGGGTGCGACCGAAAGGCGAAGCGGAAATCATCGGCGGAAATAGCGGAATGCGTATCAGTCATGGTCATCTTCTCACCGTTCAGTTGGTTGGGTTCGGAATCGGGGTCGACACTCGGGACTCACACAACAGGCAGGACGAAGCGGGCATCGCTTTCACGGCCCACCATCACCCGCCCGAGAGCCTCATAGCCGCTCGCCGAGAGGGTGTGCCCGTGTCGGGCTGCTGCTGCCTGGTCGCGCCAGATCCGCTGGAGCGTCGACGAATCGGCGAACCCGGCGGAACCGTGCGCCGTCACCAAATCGCCGATGAGCTGAGTGATCGTGTCGATGATCCAGCCGACCTTCGCGCGCAGCGCGATCCGGTCGGCATACGGTGCGTAGTCGCCCCGCTCTGCCGTGAGGTAGATCTCGTCGGCGACCTGCTCGGCCAGCGCCTCGGCCGCGGCGAGCTGCACGGCAGACTTCGCGAGCGCGTACTGGAAGATCGTCGAATCCGCCTGACGGTCATATCCCGTGAAGGCGATCGACTTGGTCTCTGCCGCCGCGACCACGAAGTCCAACGCCGCGCGCCCCATCCCGAGATGGGGTCCCACCAGATTCATGAAGAGAGAAGGCACGAACATCGTGCGGTACGACGTCCCCCGGTTGCTGCCGGTGTATTCACCCTCTATCGCCGCGGTCAGCCGGAAGATGCGGTGACTCGGCACGAAGACATCGGTCGCGAGCTGAGTTACGCTCGCCGTCGACTTCATTCCGGCGACGAACCAGTCGTCTTCGAAAGTGAGGTTCTCGCGGGGGATCAACGCGACACCGGCGTCGATGATCTCGCCCGTACCGTCTTTGAGCGGGATACCGAGGAGCGACCAGTCCGCCTCACGGCTGCCCGTGCCGTACGTCCAACGACCAGTGATGCGGTATCCCCCGTCGACGGCGACAGCCTCTGACGTGGTGGCCAGAACGATGGAGACGAGAGCGCCCACCTTTCCTCGCTCGCCCCAGGCGTCTTCCTGGGCCTGATCGCTCATGAGACTCAGCACCCAGGCGCCGGTGTTGTAGATGCCGGCCATCCAGGCGAGGCTGCCGTCGCCGGCGCCGATCGCACTGGTCACGGCCTGCACGTCGCGGGAGTTGGCCGCGAGCCCGCCGAACTTCTCCGGCGCCGACACGTTGAAGGCACCTGTGGCCTGAACTGCCTTGAAGACGCGCTCCGGAACACGCCGGGAGAGATCTCCTTCGCGTCCCCCTTCCGCGAGCTCGGGGCGAAGCATCGTGAGCTGATCGATGATCTCGGTGATCGATGGTCGAACAAGCGTGTCAAACATAGGTGTTCCTCCTCGGGGCGTCTGATCGTTCGAAGCGAAAGGATGATTGCAAACGATTGCTTGCGTCTGATGCTAGGTCGAGATTGTTGCCGCGATGTTTCCAGGTCGTGATAAGTCGGATTCGCCTGCGTCGTGTGCGCGGAGGCGTCACCTTCCGCGAGTCAGGCATCAAAGACCTCGGGATGTCGAACCAGTTCAAGTCGACTGCGGCGGATATGCCGACGGAGCACCTGCTCGGCCTCTTCGGCGTCTCGACGACGAAGAGCCGTGACGAGGAGGTGGTGATCATGATGAACGGCATCATCGCCCTCACGATAGAAGAGACGCGTTGCGGCTCGACGGTAGTGCTGCGTGCGATTCCACAGACGGAAGACCGTCTCAGCGAGAACAGTGGTCTGCACCGCCTGAAGGCTCGAGTGATGGAACTCGCGGTCTAGGAGCAGGAAACGCTCGACGTCGGAGGTGCTCTCCATCGCGTCAGCGAGGGCGCTCATGTCGTCGATCACAGATTCCGGCAGCACAGACACGTTCAGACCGAGGAGAAGCGGCTCCAGACATTCCCTCATGCGATACATCTCTTCGCAGTCCGATGCCGTGAGCTTCGACACCCAGGCTCCGGTGTTCGCGACGATCGTCACGAGACCTTCGGCCTCAAGCATCCGCAGCGCCTCCCGCACGGGCAGGCGGCTGGCGCCGAGCTGGTCGGCAAGCTGGCCTTGGCGAATGCGCTCACCTGGCGCGTACTCGCCCAAGAGGATGGCGTCGCGCAGCGTCGCCGCGATGCGAGCGCCGGTCGCGCCATGGATGGTCGAATTGTTCACCATCGACATGACTGTCTCACCGCCCCGGGTGCGCCGGGTGCCACAACAGGCGGTCGGCTGACTGCTCGTACGCCTTACCCTGGGGGAAGCTCACGAGTTCGAACTGCAGACCCCACGGACTGATGAAGTAGACCCAGCGCTGGCCTTCGGCTGCTTGGGCACTCGACGTCGGTGAGCCCATGACTTCGACGCCTTTGTCTTTCAGGTAGCGCACCGCTTCGTCGAGGTCATCGACGTAAAACGCGATGTGATAACCGCCGAGATCGCTGTTGCGAGGATGGGGCGCCTGACCGTCGGCGGCCTCGTACAGGAACACTTCGAAGTTGGCTCCGTTGCCGAGCCGGAAGAAGCGGATCTCGCTGATGACAGTACGCGGATCCACTCCGAGATGCGTCTGCATCCAGTCGTCGTCGGACTGCTTCGAACCGAGGGTGTAGACGCGATCGCAGCCGAGGATGTCGACGAGGAAGCGCTCAGCTTCTTCCAGATCCGGGACGGTGAATCCGATGTGGTCGGTTCCGCGGATTCCCGGGATGCCAGGTCGCACGGCGTCAGCCATGGTGGACTCCTCTGTCACTGCCAAATTGGATACATCGTACCCACATTGGGAGTCTACGACGAGAAACCCGCATATGCAAACGTTTGAATTGTATCCGATACTCCGCTACCGTCGTTTCAGCGGTCTAGGTGATCGCGCGAGAGGAATGGGCGAAGATGCCGAAGAAGAAGCGACTCCAGACCGGCGCCGACTGGTTCCAGTTGACCACTACGGACGCGGACTGGAATGCAGCCGATCCCGCACTCCTGGGAACGATGCTGAGCCAACTGCATCTGATCCGGGCCTTCGAGGAGACCGTCCTCGAGATCGCCGGCGAGGGACTGGTGCACGGCCCCGCGCACTCGAGCATCGGACAGGAAGGCGGGGCGGTCGGTTCGATCGTGGGGCTCCGCTCGACGGACGGTGTCAACGGCTCTCATCGTGGTCACCATCAGTTCCTCGCCAAGGCGCTCACCCACGTCAGCGCAGGAAGGATCGACCCGACCCAGCCTGTGAGCGAAGACATCCAGACCGTCCTGCAGCGCACTCTGGCCGAGATCCTCGGCCTCGCGCAGGGATACTGCCGCGGTCGCGGTGGATCGATGCACCTCCAGTGGTTCGAAGCCGGAGCTCTCGGCACCAATGCGATCGTCGGCGGCGGCGCGCCGATGGCCACCGGCAACGCCTGGGCACAGAAGCACTCAGGAACGACAGATCTGTCGATCAACTACTTCGGCGACGGTGCCGCGCAGATCGGATCCGTCCTGGAATCCATGAATCTCGCCGCAGCGTGGAAGCTGCCGGTCTGCTTCTTCGTCGAAAACAACCTCTATGCGGTATCGACGCGTGCCGACGAGATCACCGCCGATCCCCGATTCTCGGTTCGCGGCCAGGGCTTCGGTATCCCGTCCTGGCGCGTGGACGGCATGGACCCGCTTGCGGTGCACCTGGCCACCCTTGAGGCATCCGAGCGGATGCGTTCGGGCGAAGGTCCGACCATTATCGAGGCCGAGGTGTATCGGTTCTTCCACCAGAACGGCGCCTACCCGGGTAGCGCGTTCGGGTACCGCACGAAGGAGGAAGAGGCGCACTGGGTCGCCCGCGACCCCCTGGATCTCGTGGCGCGGCACATGATCCGCCGTGGACTCATCGACGTCGCAGGCGTCGCCGCCCTCCGCGAGCGCGTGCAGCGCGCGATGACCGAGGCCTCGGCGCAGCTCCTCGAATCCGACCCGGACCGTCCAGGCAAGCGCCGTATCCGTCCGGAATTGTGGCCGGAGACGGGCTTCGTCAACGTGGGCGTCCGCGGCGACGGCAGCGAGTTGCACGGCCTCCCCGCACTTGACGAGGCCGCTCCGCTCCGACCGGTGAAGTTCATCGACGCGGTGGCTCAGGTGATGGACCGCCGTATGGAGACGGACCCGCGCATCGTCGTGATGGGCGAAGACGTGCACCGCCTCAACGGTGGGACGAACGGAGCCACGAAGGGCCTGTCGAAGAAGTACGGCGACGAACGCGTCCTCGGCACACCGATCAGTGAGAACGCGTTCGTCGGGCTTGCTGGCGGTCTCGCACTGGACGGTCGCTTTCGTCCGGTCGTCGAGTTCATGTACCCCGACTTCATGTGGGTGGCCGCAGACCAGGTCTTCAACCAGATCGGCAAGGCCCGGCACATGTTCGGCGGCGACAACGACGTGCCGCTCGTGCTGCGCACCAAGGTCGCGATGGGTTCCGGCTACGGCTCGCAGCATCTGATGGACCCCGCGGGAATCTTTGCGACCAGCCCCGGATGGCGCATCGTCGCCCCCTCCAATGCGAGGGACTACGTCGGTCTGATGAACTCGGCACTCGCACTACAGGACCCCGTGCTCGTGATCGAGCACGTCGACCTCTACAGCACCGCCGACGAGATCCCCGAGGGCGATCTCGACTACATCATCGAACCCGGCTCGGCGGCGGTCCTTCGCGAAGGTTCTGATGTCACAGTCCTCACATACCTGTCCATGGTCGCCCACTCCAAGGAGGCGATCGAGCAGACCGGGATCGATGCCGAACTCATCGACCTGCGCTGGCTCGACCGCGCATCCATCGATTGGGACACGATCGGCGAGAGCATCCGCAAGACGAATGCCGTGCTGATCGTCGAACAGGGCTCGCAGGGAACGTCTTACGGCGCGTGGCTGGCGGACGAGATCCAGCGGCGATTCTTCGACTGGCTCGACCAGCCCGTCGCCCGCGTCACCGGCGAAGAAGCATCCCCCAGCATTTCTCGCGTATTGGAGCGGGCTGCCATCGCCCGCACGGAAGAAGTGGTCGCGGGGCTCGAAGCTGTCCGCGCCGGATTCGGATCCTGATCATGGTGGAAATCATCCGTATGCCCGCGATCCTCGCCGGCGCAGAGGAAGCAGCCGTCCAGTCGTGGCTCGTCGCGCCGGGCGACACCATCGCACAGAATCAGCCGATCGCCGAGATCGAGACCGACAAGGCGAGCGTGGAGATGCTCTCGGAGGTCGCCGGAGTGGTCGGACGCCTCCTGGTGCCCCAGGGCGACAGCGTCGCAGTGGGCGATCCGATCTTCGTGATGCTCGCCCCCGGCGACGCCGAGAAGGACATCGACGGCGCTCTCGCCGCGATCGGACTGGGGGCGCCGACAACGCCCCCGCTGTCAGAGCCGGAACCGGCGAGCGCCACCCTGGCGGCTGCGCCGACGACCTCGTCGGATACGACGGCTACACACGTCGCGGAGCAGAGCGACGATGGCCAGACGCGGCGGCTCTTCGCGACCCCTATCGTTCGGCGCCTCGCCGCTCAGCACGGTGTGGCGTTGAGCGACGTTCAGGGAACTGGACCGCACGGCCGGATCGTGCGTCGCGACTTCGAGACGCACCTTGCACAGCTGACGGTGGCCCCGACCGCCACCTCGCCCGCTCCGGCACAGGAACCGTCGGGTGCGGACCCTGCTGCGGCCGCGCCGAGCAGCGCCGCAGCCTACGAGGACATCCCCCTCGATCGAATGCGCAAGGCGATCGCCCGACGACTGACCGAGAGCAAGTCCACGGTGCCGCACTTCTACCTGGTGGCCGACTGCCGCGTGGACGAACTGATGGACCTGCGCACGACGGTGAATCAGACGGCGAGCCGAAAGATCTCTGTCAACGACTTCGTCGTGAAGGCCGTCGGTGCAGCGCTCATGGAAGTCTCGCAGGCGAACGCGACGTGGAATGGCGACAGCATCCGGCAGTTCTCGTCCGCGGATGTCTCCGTCGCCGTCGCCACGGCAGGCGGACTGACCACACCGGTCCTGCGCGGCATCGAGCGCATGTCGCTCACGGAGGTGAGCGCCACGATCGCCGAGATGGCGGATCGTGCTCGCTCAGGGCGGCTCAAACAGCACGAGCTCGAGGGAGGCAGCTTCTCGGTGTCGAACCTCGGCATGTACGGCACGTCGCAGTTCAGCGCCATCCTCAACCCTCCCCAGGCGGGAATCCTCGCGGTCGGCGCCGCACGCTCCGTTCCAGCGATCGACTCCGACGGAGCGCTCTCGGTCGGGAAGGTCATGACCGTGACGCTCTCGGCCGACCACCGCGTGCTGGACGGAGCGGTCGCAGCCCAGTGGCTCGCCGCCTTCCAGCGACGCATCGAGAACCCCCTCACCATCCTGATCTGACCTGACCTGACCTGACGAAAGAAAAGCAACCATGGCAATCATGCGAAGTGTCAATCCCACCACCGGTGAGGAGCTGGCGACGTTCGAGCAGGACAGCGAGGATGTCGTCGAACAGAAGCTGGCCGCTGCCAGTGCCGCCGTGCCGCAGCTCAAGGCCGCAGGGTGGGCTCGCCGAGCCGAGCTCATGAACGCCGCTGCCGATCTGCTGGAGGCCGACCTCGAGCAGGTCGCGGCGATGATCACCGACGAGATGGGCAAGCCCATCGCACAGTCACGTGGCGAGGTGGCGAGGTGGCGAAGTCCGTCTACGCGATGCGCTACTACGCGGAGAATGCCGAAGGCTTCCTCAGCGGACGCTCGCTCGATGACCCCTCCGCCGTCGGAGCGAGCCAGGCCGGCACACGCTTCGACCCGCTCGGGGTCGTCCTTGCCGTCATGCCGTGGAACTACCCCATCTGGCAGGTCATCCGCTTCGCCGCACCCGCGCTGATGGCGGGAAACGCCGGCGTCTTGAAGCACGCATCGAACGTGCCGCAGGCAGCGGTCTATCTCGGCCGCCTCTTCACACGCGCGGGTTTCCCGGAGGGCTCATTCTCGGCCCTCCTCATCGGCGCCGGACGCGTCGAGGGCGTCATCCGCGATTCGCGTGTGTCGGCCGTCACGCTGACCGGTTCCGAGCCGGCCGGGCGATCGGTCGCGTCGATCGCGGGAGATGTGCTGAAGAAGGTCGTGCTCGAGCTCGGCGGATCAGACCCGTTCATCGTCATGCCCTCGGCTGACCTCGACGCCGCCGCAGAGATGGCGGTGAAGGCCCGCACCAGCAACAACGGCCAGGCCTGCATCAACGCGAAGCGCTTCATCGTGCACACCGATGCCTACGCGACCTTCGCCGCGAAGTTCGCCGAGAAGATGGCACAGCTGCAGATCGGCGATCCGCACGACGAGAGCACTGACATCGGGCCCCTGGCCACCGCCTCCGGTCGCAACGACATCGTCGAACTCGTCGACGATGCTCGGGAGAAGGGCGCGGACATCATCGTGGGCGGCTCCCTCGACGATGGCGCCGAAGGATGGTTCTATCCGCCGACCGTGATCGCGGGGATCACCCCCGAGATGCGCCTGTATGCGGAAGAGGCCTTCGGGCCGGTCGCGGGTCTGTACGAAGCGGCGTCGCTCGAAGACGCTCTGACGATCGCCAACGGTCTCGATTTCGGCCTGGGATCGGCATTCTGGAGCTCGGACGAAGCAGAGATCGGGCACGCGATCAAGACGATCGAGTCAGGCGCCGTCTTCGTCAACGGCATGACCATCTCGTACCCCGAGCTGCCCTTCGGAGGCATCAAGAGATCCGGTTACGGACGTGAGCTCTCGGCCGAGGGCATCCGGGAGTTCTGCAACCTCAAGACGGTGTGGGTCGCCTGAGAGCTCCTTCTCGGAAGGAACGCGTGACATTTCGGCCGATGCGTCTCAAAGCAGAAGCAGACCACAGGGGATGTCCGTGAGGAACTCGAATGCCTCGGGCTGGTGAGTGCGATCACCAGCCCGAGGCATTCGCCCTTCTAGCGGAGCGTTCGAACGGGCGCAGGGAGCAGACCTACTTCCTCAGGGCGAATCCGCCGTCCCATCCGACGATCTCCTGAGCGGCAAGGGTGATCTGGAGGAAGGCGAACGCTTCCAGCTCCCTCGCTCGCTTGAGCGATCCGATCACGGCCGCCTCGACGCCGCCGGCCGTGACGAGGTCGACTAGGGCCCGTGTCGCGTTCTCGTCATCCCCGGCGACGAGAACAGTGGTGGGGACGTCCCCGACCAGCCCCGTCGATATCGTGCCCGCGAAGTTCGTGTTGAAGGCCTTGAGCACTCGCGCGTTCGGGAGCCGCTTCTGAAGCTCCGCAGCCGCCGATGAGTCGGAGGGCACCAGCAGCTCATCGAACGTCGAGAAGTCGACCGGGTTGGTCACATCGACCACCACCTTGCCGTCGAGCTGGTCCGCGTACTGCTCCGCAAGTTCCTCCAGCGCCTCGTAGGGCACGGCGAGCACCACGATGTCGCCCAGGATCGGGTCGCCCACCTTGCCTGCTTCAGCGCCCGACTCGGCGACGACACTGCTGGCCTTCACGGCGTCTCGGCCTAGAAGCTGCACGCGAGCGCCCGCCTTTCCCGCTACCGAAGCCACCGCTGATCCGATACTGCCTGTTCCGATCACTGTCACGTTCGTCATGGTCTTCGCCTTTGGTTGAGGGGGGGGAACATCTGGTCTTCTGCCTTCGCTGCGCCGCGAGCACCGATGACATGGAGCCCTCGAGGCAGCGATGCCGTCCCGAGGGCCCCGTCACACACGATCAGAAGGGCTGAACGTTGTCTTCGATGCCGAAGAGGAACTTGCCGTAGACCTCGGCGCCGATTTCCGGGTGCACCAGAGCGTGGCGGCTGGCGGTCTCGCTATTGCGCCAGAAGCGCTGCAACGGGTTGATCTCCGCGAAGCTGAACGCACCGGCGATGCTGAGGCAGCGGTTGATCGACTTGCGCACCAGTGCCGCGGCCTGACCGTTGTCCATGCGAGTCCTGGCGCGCTCTTCCACGGTCATCGGGCGACGGTCACGGGCGGCGGAGTCGATGGCCGCAACGCTGCGGATCACGAGGAGGTAGGCCTGGTCCGCCTCGGACTGAGCCTTGGCCAGCTCGATCTGGTGCACGACCGAATCCTTCGCGTGCTGGTACACCGAGTAGGTGATCGGCTTCTCGCCGACGCGGCGGGCCAGCTCGATGGCGCCGCGCGCCATACCGAGCTGCGCGGCGCTCAGAACGATCTCCGCGACCGGCACGAAGGAGGCGTTGTAGTTGTCCTCCTCAGCCCACTCACGCGGGTACTGCTCGGTCGCAAAGTCGCCGATCGGCACGATCCGGTGCTCGGGGATGAAGACGTCATCGACGACGACGGTGTTCGAACCCGTCGCACGCATGCCTGCGACATACCAGGTGTCCTTGATGCTCGAGTCGGCCCTCGGAATGAGTACGAGCGAGTTCACGGGAAGACCATTCTCGTCCTCCCCCGTGCGCACCGGCACGATGGACCAGTCCGCGTGAAGCGAACCTGTGGAGTAGCCCCATTCGCCGGTGAGGCGAATGCCGCCCTCGACGTGCTCGATCTTCTTGGTGGAGTTCGCCTGCATGAAGGGGCCGCCTGGCGAGAGCACAGCGGCGACGGACGCGCGGGGGTTCGCTCCGAAGACGTCTTCTTGGGCCTGATCGGGGAACAGGGTGGCGAACCATGTGGACGAGTTCAGGAGTGCGGAAACCCAGCCGGTCGCACCGTCGGCCTGGCCCACCGCCGCGACGGTGTCGATGAAAGTGCGGAAGTTTCCGCCGAGACCGCCCCAGCGTCTCGGGATTGAGACATGCAGGAGTCCTGCATCCCGCATCGCCGTGATGACCTCTTCCGAGACGCGACGGTTCTCCTCGCCCTGTTGGGCGTACTCGCGGATCAGAGGCTGCAGTGCCTCCGCCTTCGCAACGATGTCCTGGTCGGGACCGGGAGCGCCGAAGAAGGCGTCCATGGTCGATGTCGCTTGTACTGAACTGCTCACTGTCGCTCTCCTTAGGTGACGCTGGCGTGGAGCCTGCGTGTGATTGCAATCGTTTGCTTCTCCTCCTGATGCTATATGCCCTCAGGTCACTTTTGTGTTTCGGTTGTGAAAACTTCCCCTCGTGCGACCTGCCCCCTACCGTCGCGCGCGACACCGACGGACTCCTGAGGATCCGGTAGCTGCATTCCCGACCACGCGCGCTCGCCAGTCGCGTTCTCCATCCCGATCAGCGCCGCAGGTTTTAACTTCCACGTAACGAATCGGACACAAGCAAACGATTGTATAGACGCATCGTTCAGTATCAACGTACATTGGCGCAACACGTCAAAGGTCGGCTCACGGTCACTCCACCCGAACGCGAAGGACTCGCCGCCCCTGTGTCACGCGTCACAAAGTTGTGCCAGCCTGTCGAGCAGCCCGCTCGAGCCCCAGATGCACTGGCCCGTCCAACGGATCGAGGAAAGCCCATGCAATCGTTCTCCAAGTCGCGTCGTCTCGCGACCGTGACCGCAACCATCATCGCCGTCGCCCTGGTCTCAACAGCCTGTTCGCCTGGTGGTTCAGGCAACTCCGCCAACGCCTCGTGCGAAGAGGAGTACACCATCGGCTTCAGTCACCCCGCAAGCGAGGCATCAGCCGTCAAGGTCGTCAAGGAGGCTGCTGCGGCGCATGCGGAAGAGCTCGGCTGCATCACGGTCCTGCTCGATAACACCAGCGGAATGAACCTCGAAACCCAGCGCTCCACACTCGAGAGCTGGGTCACCCAGAAGGTCGACGCGATCGTCGTCCTGCCCGTGGACCCCGCAGCGCTGGAGAACCTGCGGGAGAAGGCGCAATCGCAAGGCACGAAGTGGCTGACCTACGTGGCCTCCAACCCCGAAGAGGACGGAACCGTCGGATTCGACAACGAGACGGCCGGCAAAGACATGGCAGCCTACCTCGGCGAGTGGGTCGCCGAGAAGCACCCGGACGGTGACATCACGGCCGCCGTGACCACCGCAACGCCGCTTCCGTCGATCCAGCCGCGTGTGCTCCCGGCCATCAGCCTTCTCGAGTCCTCCGGCATCGATGTCGTCTCGCAGCAGGACTGCGCTGCGCAGGACTGCGGCCTGCAGCTCGCTGAGGACGCACTCCGCGCACACCCGAATCTGCGCGTGTTTATCGGCCTCAACGATGATGCAGCGCTCGGAGCGCTGCGAGCCTTCCAGAACGCCAAGGTGGATCTCGACGAGGTGTTCGTCGCCGGGTTCGACGGTGCTGAAGAGGCGCTCGTCTCACTGCGGGACAAGACCGGATACACCGCATCGTCGGCGATTCCGACGATCGAACTCGGTGCGTCGGTCGTCGACAACGCCATCGCTACGATCACCGGCGATGGGGATGCGAGCAAGCAGACGCCGATGTTCCTCGTCAACCCGTCCGACAGCGAGAAGATCGCTGAGCTGCTCAAGGCATACACCACGTTCGCCAAGTGAGAGTCGTACCGAGGAAGAGGCGAGAGGAGCGGCCGATGGTCGTCGCGCTGGAGACGAAGGGCCTGGAGAAGAGCTTCGGCTCGAACCGAGTACTGAAAGGCATCAGCCTGGAGTTTCGCTCCGGCGAGGTGACGGCGCTCCTCGGAGCGAACGGAGCAGGGAAGTCCACTTTCCTCGGATGCATAAGCGGTGCCGAAGCACCGTCATCCGGTCAGATCCTGATACACGGCGAGGAACACTCGGGGTCCAGCCCCAGGGAGTCGATCGAAGCCGGGATCGGAATGATCTACCAGCATTTCCAGCTGATCTCCTCGCTCAGCATCGCCGACAACGTCTTCCTCGGTTCCGAAGTACGCACAGTCCTGGGCGCGACCGACCGTCGCGCCCAGGAGCGCGAGACCCTGAGCCTGCTGCTGCCGCTGGGACTGACGCTGAATCCTGCCGCAACGGTCGGGAGCCTCAGCGTCGGTCAGCAGCAGGTGGTCGAGATCGTGCGTGCACTGCGACGCGACCCGAAGGTGTTGATCCTGGACGAGCCAACGGCGGCACTGAGCCACAGCGAAGTGTCGGCGTTGCTGGAGTTGGTCTCGATGCTCGCGCGCACACGGGACATCGCAGTGATCTACGTCAGCCACATCTTGTCGGAGATCGTTCACGTTGCCGATCGCGCGATCGTGTTGCGAGACGGCGTCGTATATGAGGACCGGAGACGCGGAGAGTTCGAGATCTCAGACCTCGTCGACTTCATCTCCCCGAACAAACGGCTGCCGTCGGTGCGGGACACGAGGGACGCGAGCGCCGAGATCGCGCTGGGGCTCTCGTCATTCAGCGGCTCGGCCAGCGGCCCCGTCGACCTCGGCGTGCGCGAGGGGGAGATCATCGGAGTCTTCGGACTGCTGGGATCCGGGCGGACGAACCTGGTCGAGACGCTGGCAGGCGTTCGTCCCACCCACGCAGGCACGGCAAGAGTGGGCGGCACTGTGCTGAACGCCCGGACTCCGCGCGATGCGGCGGCGCGAGGGATCGTCCTGGTGCCCGCCGACCGCAAACTCCAAGCCCTGTTCCCCGACATGACGGCCGTTGACAACGTCGTGCTCCCGCATATGCGGAAACTGGGGAAGTTCGGCATTCGCTCGAGGCGTTCGGAACGAGCTGCCTTCGACACGATCGCCGATGCGCTCGCCCTGCACCCGCGTGAGCCCGATCAGGCAGGCGGCGCGTTCTCCGGGGGGAACGCGCAGAAGCTCATGATCGGACGATGGACCAACCCGGCCAGCGACGCGAAGGTGCTCCTGTTCGACGAGCCGACCCAGGGAGTGGATGTCGGCGCTCGAGAAGACATCTACGCCTTCGTCAGAGCATTCGTGTCCGAGCCCGGCCGGTGCGCGATATTCACGACCAGCGACTACGAAGAGGCAGTCAGCCTCGCCGATCGAATCGTCGTGCTGCATGAGGGCGAGGTCCAGGCGATCATCGACTCCTCTGCTAGCGAGGCAGAGCTCATGTCGCTGGCCTTCGGCGAAGACACGACACTCAGCACCCAATGAACCTTCACGCTTCACGTTTCACCAGAGGATCCCTCACATGATGTCGACGAAAACAGCACACACACCGACCGCACCGTCCACGACACCTCGCAAGAGCGTGCTGCTGCGGTTCCGCCAAGCCATGGATCTCCAGCTGGTGATCCTCGTCATTGCCACCGTCCTGCTCATGGGTGGCTTCACCGCAGCCTCTCCAATGTTCTTCACGGCGGACAATCTGCTCAACATCGCGAACCAGAATGCGTCGACGTTCATCGTCGCTGCCGCGGCCGGGATGCTTCTTATGGCGGGATACGTCGACATGTCTGTGGGGTCGGTCATGGCACTGGCCGGCGTCTGCGCCGCGTTCGCATCGATCGAGTACGGAATGATCGCCGGCATCGTGTGCGCCGTGCTGGTCGGAACGCTGGTGGGCACGCTGAACGGAGTGCTAATCGGCCAGATCGGCATGTCGCCCATCGTCGTGACGCTCGGTGTGCTCGCGGCCGCGCGCGGACTCGCGCAGTTGCTCTCTCCCGGCTCGCTCTATGGTCTGCCCGTTGACCTCATCGGAATGGGATCAGGTGTGTTCCTCGGCATACCCATCCTGGTCTGGATCGCCGGAGTGATCTGTGCGATCTTCTGGTTCGTGTCCGCGAGGATGCCCGCGGGCAAGCACACACTCGCAGTAGGAGCGAACCCGCGCGCAGCGTTCCTGACCGGCATCCCGGTCAAGTCGTTCGTCATGGTGCTGTACATCGTCGTGGGCATCAGTGTCGGAATCGCCGCGATCATGCAGGTCGCGCGACTCGGCAGCGCACCGTCCGGCACGCTCGGTCTGGGGTTCGAAGTCGCCGTCCTGACCGCTGTCCTTCTGGGAGGCGTGCCATTCACAGGTGGACGAGGCAGCGTCATCGGAGTTCTTATCGGTGTGTGGCTGATCGCAGTCCTCGGCAATGGACTCACGCTGCTGAACGTGCCGACCGAGATCTCCGGGATCGTCACGGGTGTCGTTCTCGTCCTCGCCGCTGCGAGCTCGCTGAGCGGTTTCCAGCGGCGAAGAAGGCGTCCGCGTCGAGTGCAGCTGAGCGCGCGCACCGCTGCCGTTCGCGTCTCCAAGTAAGCCCCCCACCCACCGACGGACGCGGGTCGTTCGTCATACCAGAGGAGAACCACATGAGCTCACAGGCACCAGTGGCCGCAGACGCAGGCGAGTTCCTCGCCGTCGTGAAGGACGCACCACCCCTCGACACTCAGAGCGCGGAGCAGAACCGGCTGGATCTCGAGCAGGCGATCCCGCTGACGGGAGTCGGGGCAGATGTCATGCTCGTCGAGGACACAGAGATCGCAGGAGTCAGGGTCCGTGTCCACGCATACTCCAACCAGCCCGACCAACCCTGCATCGTGTATTTCCACGGTGGCGGCTGGGTCATCGGCGATCCAGATCTCGCCGACTCCACCACCCGCGATCTCGCTCTTCATGCCCAGGCGACCGTCGTCAGCGTCGACTACCGTCGCGCACCGGAGAACCAGTTCCCTGCGGCTCACGAAGACGCTGTCGCCGTGACGAAGGCGCTGCTCTCCGGCAGCGCTGGACTGTCGATCAACCCGGATGCCGTCGCGGTCGCCGGGGACAGCGCGGGCGGCAATCTTGCGGCCGGGGTGGCGCTGGCCCTCCGGCACGCCGAGCGCCAGCCGGTTCACCAGGTGCTGATCTACCCGAACCTGGATTGGGACATGATCCGCGAGTCCGAGGCGTGGCGCACCTACGGCGAAGGGCACTTCCTCACGGCTCGTGATCTGAGGTACTTCTACGCCGCCTACGCCCCGAATGCTGACGGTTCGGATGCAGATGACCTACGTCTGAATCCGGGGAAGGCGACCGACCTCAGCGGACTCCCGAAGGCGCTCGTCCTCACCGCCGAATGCGATCCGATCCGCGACAGCGGAGAAGACTATGCGCGACGGCTGAGCGAGGCCGGTGTCGACACGACATGCGTGAGATTCCAGGGGCAGGTTCACCCGTTCTTCTACATGGGCGGAATCATCAAGGACGCCCTCGCTGCACGGCGATTCGTCGGTGCAGAGCTTCGAGCCACGTTCACTGAGGTTGCAGCCAGTACGGCAGCGAAGAATTGAGTGCCCACCGCGGCGAGGACCGCCGCTGCGGGCGAGGTCGGCGATGAGCAGTGACGGCCGGACGTTCCCCGCCTGGTTCGCGCTCTTCGGTTCCGGGATCGCCGGCGTTCTCGTCGCAGTGCAGTCGCAGTCCAACGCAGCGCTGAGCGGGGAGATCGGCGACGGGTACCTGGCGTCGGCGATCTCCTTCGGCTCGGGACTACTCGTGATGCTGGTGGTCCTGCTCTTCTCCTCGCGCGGCCGACAGGGCCTGCGGCGCGTTCACACGCAGGTGAGGGCAGGGACGCTCCCTGTCTGGGCTCTTACCGGCGGGGCATGTGGCGCATTCTTCGTTCTCGGACAGGGACTCGCTGCGTCGGCGACAGGCGTGGCGCTCTTCACTGTCGGCATCGTCGGCGGCCAGGTACTCGGCGGTCTGCTGATCGACAGGATCGGCGTCGGTCCGAGCGGCGTCGTCAGGCCGAGCGTTCAGCGGGTCGTCGGAATGATCCTCGCCGTGGGGGCCGTGGCCATCGCCGTGCTATCCGATCAGAGTTCCTTCATCGCCGTCGGCCGACAGTTCTGGTTGATACTGATCCCGGTCGTCGCGGGGATCGCCGTCGCTTGGCAGTCTGCAGTCAACGGTCTTGTGCGCGTCGCTGCCGACAGCGCCGCGTCGGCGACGACCGTGAACTTCATCATCGGAACATCCGTACTGTTCATCGCAGCCGTCGTCTCGGTCAGCATCCAGGGTTGGCCGCACCATTGGCCGAGCAATCCCGGCTACTACATCGGTGGCTTCGTCGGCACCCTCTTCATCGGCCTCGCGGCCGTCTTCGTGCGCACAGTCGGCGTGCTGTTGCTGAGCATGTCGAACGTTGCAGGGCAGCTCCTGGCCGCCGTGGCGCTCGAGTCTGCCCTCCCCCTGGCAGAGGGATCGACGCCAGGACTTCTCGCTGGAGTCGCCGTTGCTCTCTGCGCGGTCACGATCGCGGCGCTCCCCCGCCGTACCCGGTGAGGCGCCAGCTGGCGGGGAGAGCGATGCGCATGATGGCAGGGATCCTGGTCAGCTGACGATCGATCGAGTCAGGATCCCCGGGACGATTCCTCGCAGGGCCGCCTCGGCGGTGGAGAGTGAACCAGTTCGCGGTGCCCATCGCGAAGTGATTTGACCGGCGCACCGAGCCGGGCGGCCGTCTCTCGCCTTCACCCATCGAGCATCCCGCCCCGATGACTGGCGGCGTTCGGCTTATTAGCGAGCGAGATCAGACCACCGTCACGGCGGCCGTGTCGATCGATGCTCGCTGCCTCGCGCGCTGACAGTCCACGGCGGCGACATCGAAGAGGGATGCTCACGCCTCGCGTCGGGCTTCCTTCACGATGATCTTGACCTCACCTGCGACGGGGAGTCCTTGCACACGGACGGGTGACCTGGCGCGGCTCCGCTCCTCGGAGCGGAGCCGCGCGGGTCTCAGGCCTGTCCTTGCCCCCAGATCGTGTTCAGGTGCGACTGCGAGTCGCGCTCGTTCTTCAACGGACCGCCGACGGCGATGTAGCGCGGGCCTGCGATAAGCAGCTCTTCCGCCGGGAACTTGGTGATGACCTCGCACCCGGTCGCCGTGACGACGACTTCCTCTTCGATCCGTGCGGCGCCCCATCCATCGGCAGACGGCCAGTAAGTCTCGAGCGCGAAGACCATGCCCTCTTTGAGCTCTTCCGGGTGATCAAAGGACGTGAGGCGCGAGAAGATCGGCTTCTCCCAGATCGACAGCCCGACGCCGTGACCGTACTGTAGAGCAAACGCCGCTTCCTCGTCGGCGAATCCGAACTCCTGAGCTGTCGGCCACACCGCGCAGATGTCGGCTGTCGTCGCGCCCGGCCTCACGAGAGCGATCGCACGGTCCATGTACTCCCGAGCGCGCGTATACGCATCCTTCTGCTGCCTCGATGCCGATCCCACCGCGAACGTCCGGTAGTAGCAGGTGCGATACCCGTTCCAGCTGTGCAGGATGTCGAAGAACGCCGGATCACCCGGGCGGATGAGGCGATCGCTGAACACGTGAGGGTGCGGTGAGCATCGTTCTCCGGAGATCGCATTCACACCCTCGACGTACTCGGAGCCGAGGTCGTACAGGGTCTTGGCAACGAGACCGACGGCTTCGTTCTCACGCACCCCCGGCCGCAGGAAGCGATAGAGCTCCTCATACGCGGCATCCACCATCGAGGCGGCCTGCGTGAGCAACCGGATCTCGTCATGCGTCTTGATCCGTCGAGCCTCCATGAACACCTGCTGGCCGTCGACGACCGTGATCCCCTCCTTCTGCAGTGCGAAGAGGATGGGGAGCTCGATGACGTCGACGCCCAACGGCTCGTGCGCGACCCCGAACTTCTCCAGCTCGCGCTTGATCTTGCGCGCGACCTCCTCCGCGACACCCGCGTCAGGCGGGAACGCTCCGCGAAGCGTCGAGATACCCGCCCGTGCGCCCGACTCCAGACGCGGACGTTTCGTGCCCTCGTGCGGCGCATGCGGATCAGCATCCATCTCCGACGAGGTCACGTCGAGCCACGGGTTGTAGAGCGCATGGTGCTTCGCTGCCGAGCCGAAATCCCACGAGATCGGATCGGTGTTGCGGGTGAGCAGACTGAATCGGATCAGTTTGTCCATGGCCCACGTGCCGATGTGAGTCGACGTCATGTATCGGATGTTCGAGAAGTCGAACGCCAGAACAGCTCCGAGATCCGACGAAGCCAGTTCGCTCTTCAACCGGCTGAGGCGCTCGTCGCGCAGGCGGTCGAAGTCGACGCGCGCCTCCCAGTCGACACCGTTGGTGCCTGTCGTGCCCGTGCTCTTCATTGCTTTCCTCCAGGTCGGACGCGACGGCGCGCCACGATGCGGGTTGGGTGTGCGTAAACGGTCGAGGCTGTCACGGCGCCGGTCGACCGAGGGGCCGCCTGCGGCGCACTGGCACACGCAGACGACCGCCGGCGCTGCGGGCGGATCAGACGATGGGCAGGACGAAGCGCGCGTCTTCTTCCCGGCCGAAGATCACCTTTCCGAATGCCTCGTAGCCACTCGCTCCGAGCGTGTGGCCATGGCGCGATGCCGTGGCCTGGTCGCGCCAGATCCGCTGGAGCGGCGACACGTCTGCGAAACCTCCCGATCCGTGGGCGGTCATGAGGTCGTGGATCATGTTCGTGATGGTCTCGACCACCCACGCGGCCTTCGCCCGCATCTCGATGCGCTCGCTGTAAGGCGCGTAATACCCCGTCTCCGTCCCGGCGTAGATCTCGTCGGCGACCTGTGCCGCGACGAGCTCCGCGGCCGTGAGGTCGACGGTCGCCTTGGCTATCGCGGTCTGGAAGAGGACGGAGTCCGCCTGCTTCGCATAGCCGGTGTAGGCGATCGGCTTGGATTCGGCCTTCTCGATCACGAAGTCGAGAGCCGCGCGTCCCATTCCCAGGTGCGGTCCGACGAGCTTCATGAACAGCGACGGCACGAAGATCGTCTTATAGGCGGCCTCCGGGTTGTCGCCGAGATATCCGCCCTCCACGGCGGCAGTCAGCGGGAGGACCCGATATGCGGGAACGAAGACGTCCTCGGCGATCTGCATGACGCTCGCCGTCGACTTCATCCCTGCGACGAACCAGTTGTCGTCATAAGTGAGGTCAGCCGTCGGGATCAGGGCGAGGCCCGCGTCGACGACCTCTCCGGCGTCGTTCTTCAGCGGAATGCCGAGAAGCGACCACGTGGCATGCATGCTGCCGGTGCCATAGCCCCACTTGCCGGTGACACGGTATCCGCCTTCGACGGGCTCCGCTTCAGAGGTGGTTGCGAGCACGATCGAGATGAACGAGTCGAGGCCATCGCCCCAGACGTCCTGCTGTGCGCGCTCATCCATAAGGCTGAGTACCCAGGCGCCGGAATCGAGGATGCCGTCCACCCACGCCAGGCTGCCGTCACCGCGACCGATGGCTCGTGCCACAGCATGGGCTTCGCGCGTGTTGGCCGCAAGCCCGCCGAACTTCGTCGGAGCGGAGATGCTGAAGGCGCCCGTCGCAGCGACCGCCTCGAAGACCTCGCGCGAGATACGACGGTTCTGATCGGCTTCGCGTCCGCCCGCAATGAGCTGAGGGCGCAACTGGTCGATCTTCTCGACGATCGCTGCGATTTCGGGCCGAATTCCTGTCATTGCCATGGCACTCTCCTCGTGGCGGCGCGGTCGGCTGTTCCGGCCGTGTCTCGCGTGTTCAACAACAATGACGGAGCATCCCCATTGTGTCAAGTGCCACTGTACATCTGCCGTGGGGGCGCTGCAGAAGGAGCTTCTCTCCCCAGGCCCAGCGCGCCAAACCTCGTGGAGACTTTCGCGGCCTGGAAACGCCGCAGGGATCGACCATCGTCGACGTCGACGACAAGGAGAGAAGCGACGGATCGGAGGACGGCGTGCCTCTGACTCTCCTCCGGAGCACGAATCGTGCATCACACAGGACGACGTGCCATGCCGGAGAGCCGTCGGCTTCAGACGCTGGAGGGGTGGGCTTCAGACGTTCGGGGTGTCGTGTCTGCCGATGACAAACCACACCCCACGGGCAGGGACCGCCCCCCTGTTGGCCAGCAGATGCGGCCGCGACGATTCGAAATGGAGCGAATCGCCGGGCGACAGCTCGTAGGTGTCGAAATCAAGCTGGAGCGTCAGCACACCCTCCAGCATGTACCCGTACTCGATCCCAGCGTGACGCATGAGCCGCCCGTCCACCGAACTGGAGGCGCCGGGATCGTATGTGATGAGCAACGCCTCGACCGCACCGCCCTGCGACATCGCGAGCCGCTCCCATCGGACGCCGTTCTCCATCTCGATCACAGGGCCATCGCCCGCGCGCTGGACATCGGACCGCGCAACGGCCGCAGAGGAGCCTCTCGAATGGTCGGATCCCATGCCGAGCAGGTCGTCAGCCGATACCTCGAGGAGATTCGCGAGGGCATAGAGGGTGGACACGGAAGGCTGGGACTTTCCTGTCTCGACCTGCGATATGAGGCTGGGCGACACGCCGAGCGACTGCGCGACGCTACGGAGGCTCAGGCTTCGCGACTGCCGAGCTTGTCGCAGGCGCGTTCCCAGTTCATCAGCGGCCACAATATGATCTCCGTTGCCTCAATCATGCGATTCGGCAAGACTATCGTGCCAGGCTCAAAGTCCGTGCAACGCGACTACACAGAGCGATGGGTGTCAGATCGCGGCGATCGCGTCGATCTCGATCACCGCATCGTTGTAGAGCGAGTGCACGCCAACGGCCGTGCTCGCCGGCAGCTGATCCGGATCGAGGATCGAGTCGCGGACGCGGCGGTACGCCTGAAGCTTCTCCTCGTCGAGATGCTTGATGTAAACGTTGACCCGAATCAGGTCTGCAAAGGTCGCGCCGCCTCTGTGCAACGCCTCTTCCAATGCTCCGAAGGTCAGCCTGATCGAGTGCTCGTCGTCTTCGGGGTAGGGAGCGTAGACGCCTGATACGTACAGGAGCCCCGTGGCAGTGTCCAGGACACTGTCCGCGATTCCCGGGACCACCGGAGCGGGAAAGCGTACGAGTCGATCACCGGGCATCTCCGTCTACTTTCCTCAAGCTGTCAGGCGGCGCAGGTGCACAGCCATCCGCCGCAGCCTTGTTGTCCGCGCTCTGACGTTACCGTCTGATTAAAAGTATTGCAATCGTTTGTGAAGAGATGTACATGTAGGTGTACTGCACACCCGTGCAGCAACGTCAGCTCTCATACAAGACCAGGCCCGCAACCCGAACCCGAGAAAGCGCCATCATGAGCGAACGCAAGACCGACTACTCGATCTATTCACTTGAGTTCTGTCAGGGCACCATGCCCCATGACTTCTTCGGAGGTTCAGGCCTCTACAGCAATGCAGGAACGGTGCGCATACCGATGCTTTACACCCTCCTGATCGGTGGAGAAGTGGGAGGCAAGCAGCATGTCGCACTCGTGGACTGTGGCTTCCGCAACGACTACTGGCTCGATCGATACCCGTTCCAGAGTTGGGAGAGCCCGGTAGAGGTTCTCGCGAAGGTCGACCTCACCCCGGAGGACATCGACGTCATCCTCGTCTCCCACATGCATTTCGACCACATGGGCAACTTCGAGGCATTCCCCAACGCCCAGCTGTATGTGCAGTTCGACGAGTACGTCGGGTGGTCCGAAGCGGTGGATCTGGCGAACCAGATGCCGAGCGATGCCGACCGCGCATGGATCTTCTCATCGTTCGACCCCACCGACCTGGCCCGTGCGGCCAAGGGCATCGCGGACGGCCGTATCCGCTTCGTCAACGGCGACGAGGAACTGCTCCCGGGAGTGACGGCTCGTCTGGCCCGCGACTCCCACACGTTCGGGTCGCAATGGTTCAAGATCGAGACGCAGAGCGGCCCGTTCGTCGTCGCCGGTGACACCGTGTACTGGTATTCGAACGTCGAGAAGATGTGGACCCCCGGCTATGGTCAGGGCAACGACTTCAACCTCATCAGGCTCTACAAGACGCTCAAGGAAGAACTCAAAGACGAGACGAGCCGGATCATTCCCGGCCACGACATCGACATCGTGCAGCGCTACAAGTCCTGGACGACCGACAGCGGCAACTACGTCATCGAGGTCAACCGACGTGAGAACGAGGCCTCCAGGGCACCTGCGAACGCAGGCGTGCTCCTGACCTGATCGACAACAGACGGCGCCTGTAAGAAGAGCTCACGTGCAGGCGCCGTCTTCGGCGGATGCGGGGAGCATCGCCGCCGACGCGACGATAGGAATCGAACGAGGAGACGGCGACATCGAAGAATAAGACGATCCTGATCGTCGGCGGATCACGCGGCATCGGCCTCGAACTCGCAAAGGCTCTCATTGGCTCAGGCAACGACGTCATCATCACGAGCCGCTCGCGGCGCACAGGATCACGCGCTGGACGTGGCCGAGCCGGAGGGCATCGACGGCTGGTCGTGGACTGCTCACTGCCACCGCCATCACTCCTCTCACGTCGAACGTCGCCTTCTCCGCGCTGACTCGCGGTGGCGACGCAGCTGATCGTGAAACACTCGCTGCGCTAGGGGGAGCGCGCTGCGACCGCTGCTACTTCGGAACGATGAGCGCCTCATCGACGCTTACACGGAGACTGCACTGAACCACATCTGGAAAGCTCAGCACTCCTCATGGTGGATGCTGCACGCCGCTCCGGGCGCGTCGGACTTCGACCGCCTCCGGCAACTCGGCGAGCTGCGTTCGTTGGTCGGCTCCGAGGCCGGGCGCACATTCCTCGCCGAGGCTTACTCTGGCTGGCTCCTCGCCTGACGCCGTTCTTCACGGTCTGAACCTGTGACGCTGCGGCGCACATCCTGCACAACACCGCGGCTGGCAGAGCACCTCCTCCATCACGGCCAGCCCCCTCACCGCCACCGATCGGGCCAGACGCGCGCGAAGACGTTCCCAGAGCAGGCGAATACCGTTCTCGAGCTCCGGGCGACGACGAAGCCGCCGATCAACTCGCATGGAGCTCGGTCAGCACCATTTCCAAGGGAGCGATGGGACGCGACCAGAGCTCGGCGAAGGCCTCCCCAAGCGCCTCCTCGACGCCGTCGAGGGACCGGACTCGAAACACGGCTGCGAATGACCTCGCCCCGCCGCCCCCAATCGCCCCGTGTGTTCGAAGGCCGTGGTCGACAGCGCGCATCCATGTCTCGCCTGCTGCTTTGAGGGTGGCGTAGTTCGCAGAGCCGTCGGTCGGGCGGGAAGCTACGACGGACGAGACGATCGCGGTACGGCCGGCCGACGACTGTCTTAGATCACGGTCGAACGCGCGCGACACGTGCCGCAGGGCTGACAGACCGGTTTCCAACAGACGGAATGCCTCCTCCGTCTGCGCGGCGAGGCCGCCACCCCCGCTCCATCCGCCGACCAGATGGAACACCCCATCGACCGGCCCCCACATGTCGTCTACTCGCGCCTTCAGTTCTGCGACCGACTCCTCGCTCGCAAGGTCCGCGCGCTGAACATACACGTGCGGCAGCTCCCTTCGACACCGAGCGAGCTTCTCTTCATTCCGTCCGGCGATGATCACTCGGGCGCCGCGGGCGAGAAGCGCCTTCGCGGCGGCAAGTCCCGAAGCGGATGTCCCCCCGGCGAGCAGCACTAGCCTGCCCGCGATGGGATGCGCGGGGGTGGTCTCCATCTGAATCTCTCTTCGTACGGTCAATGCGGCCCTTCTCTCGTTGATGTTCTCCACTGCAGCAGCCGTCACCCTGACGACCCGTGCAGGATGCCGTCTCAGTTCCGGGCGCGAGCGACGAGGAGCGCATCGACCACGAATGTGGTGCCTCCGATCGGGTCGATGATCACCGGGTTCAGGTCACCTTCGGCCAAGAGATCCTTCATGTCCTCCGCCAGCCACGAGAGCTTCACGAGGACGTCGAGAAGAGGTTCGACATCGACGACAGGATGCAGATTTCGGAACCCGCTCAACAGACGAGCGAGACGGGTCCGGTCGAGCAGCTGCCGCGCTGTATCCGCCGAGAATGGTGCGATCGCGTACTCCACATCGCCGAGAAGCTCGACCAGCACTCCACCGACACCGATACCGACCGCCACGCCGATGTCGGGGTCCGAGACGAAGCCAACGAAGGCTTCGATCCCCGAGAGTATCTGCCTCTGCACCTCGATGCCGCGCACAACGGCATCAGGGCGATGGCGATGTGCTGATTCGAGAATCGACTTCCATGCATCGCGCAACTGGCCCTCGTCCTGCAAGTCGAGCGCCACCCCGCCTACATCGGAACGATGGGTGATGTCCGGAGAATCGATCTTCGCCACGACGGGGTATCCATTGCGCTCACACCATCGAACCGCCTCATCCACATCGCCGAAGGAACGCGATCCGACGGCGTTGATGCCATACGCATCGAAAACCCGTCGCATGGTGTCTCGGTCCAGCACGCCCGATGTGCGCGCGAGAGAGTCGCGGATCTCGCCCACGATCGATGTGCCGGGAACCGACGATGGGCGGGCGGGCAGTCCCGCGCCCGAGCCCGCGACAAGAGAGGCCGCACGCACTGCTGTCAACGCGTTGCGGAGTCCGCGGAGCACCGGGATGTCCGTGGGGGTCGTGGGCACCCGGGCAGGGTGGACGGTCATCGAGGAGCTGGAAGCGAAGAGCACGGGGATCTCGGTCTCAGTGTTCAGATGCGTGAAGGCATCGACGATATCGTCTTCGTATTCCAATTCGATCGAAGTCAGACTCGACTGTGCATCGATGACACCTAGTACGACATCCACGCCCTCGTCCTCGCTGACGATCTGCAGAGTGCGACGGAAGGTATCGTCGTCGGCATCCGCGCTTCCCCATGCGTCGAGCGGGTTGATCGCGTGCATGTCGGGGAGTACCTCCTCGAGGCGCCGTTGGGTCTCCTGCGAGAAGCGCGCCAGCGTCGCCCCCACCTGTTCGGCCAGGTCCGCAGCCAGAGCTGCTTGGCCCCCGGAGAGAGTGACGATCGCGGTACGCCCCGCTCCGACGGCTCGTGCGTCGACGCGGGCGAGCAGGTCGATCGCAGCCGCCAACTCGTCGTAGTCCGACAGAAGAGGCACGCCGATCTGCTCCATGTACGCGTCGATGACCGTTCGATTGCTGAGCATCGCTCCGGTGTGCGCGAGAGTCGCCGCCCGCCCGGAATCAGAAGCTCCCACCTTCAGCGCCACGACCGGCTTGCCGGCCTTCCGAGCGGCGTCGACCGCGCGAGCCAGACCCTCGGAGTCGTACACCGACTCCAGGATGAGCGCGATGACTCCCGTCCTGGAATCCTCCGCGAGGTATCGCACATAGTCGGCGGTCGTCAGCACCGCTTCGTTGCCCGTCGACACGATGTGGGAGAAGCCGACACCACTCGTCGATCGCGCCACGAAGATCGCGCCAGACCCCGACTGCGAGACGATGGCGACATTGCCGGCGGGCAGGTCGGCGAGGATCCCCTCGTCCGCCCACAACATGGTGCGGTCGTGGACGTTGATCAGCCCCATGCAGTTCGGTCCGTGGATATGCATGCCCGAGCTGCGAGAGAAGTCGCTGATCGCCTGGATCTCGTCGGAGGTGAATCCCACGCTCATCACGAGCCCCGTCTTGACGCCGACAGCCGCGAGGTCACGCAGCGCGGGGAGCACGGCTCCTGCTCGAAGGGTCACGACGGCGAGGTCGACGTCGGCCGCCTCGCTCACGTCGGCCAGCGGCACGATGCCCTCGATCGTGCCATCGCCCCGGCTGAGAACATCGATCCGGCCGGTGAAACCGCCGCCGCGGAGATTGCGGAGCACTTGGTTCCCGGTGGCATCGGGTCTGGTCGAGGAAGCGCCCACGACGACGACTCGCCTCGGGGAAACGAGCGTGATCAGCGGGACGAGCTTGGCGAGCGACATAGGGACTCCTTATTATGTAGCAGTTATTATATAAAAAGCGGAGTGCCACGTCCAGCCCGATCCTGCAGCGGAACGGCGGCCAGCCCGGCTGCATCCGGGCTGGCCGCCGTTCCGATCAGGCCGTCGCTATTCGGCGCTCCCGATGAAGGAGAGCGACGGAAGGTTGACGTAGACCGAAGAGGCGATCACCCCGCCCAGACGATCGCTGACGAAGTTGACCTGGTAGGGGTTGACGATGGAGATCGTCGCGGCGCGCTCCTCAAAGCGATCCTGGATGTCGAGGGTGATCTCGGTGCGGCGCTTCTCGTCGAGTTCGCCGACGGCCTCACCGAACAGTCCCGCGAGCCTCTCGTCCACGTAGCCATCCCAGTTGTAGAGGCCGTCGGGCAGGTAGTAGTAGCGGATCGAGGCGAGCGGCTCCTGCACGATGTCGCCGCTGCTGCTCAGAAGCAAGTCGCTGTCCCCACGCACGGACGGGTCGTACATCGCCTGGGCGTACTCGAGCGGCTGGAGCGCCCTGATCGAGACGCGAAGGCCCGCGGCCTCCGCCTGGGCCTGAACGAGCTGGCCGAGCTGAGAAGCCGTCTCGTCTCCGCTCGCCACGATCAGCTCGATCTTCCGCCCCTCGGCTCCGGCCTCTTCCACCAACTGCTTCGCCTTCTCCGGGTCGTAGCCGCGGACGTCCGCGATCGCGGACGTCCGCTTCTGCGTGCTCTCACGCACGGAGGCCGGCCACGAGTTGGGGCTGATCGCGGTGCTCCACGACCGGGCGGCACCATGGAAGACCGTCTTCGCGATCGCGTCCCTGTCGATCATCTGCTGGAAGGCCTGCCGCAGCGTGGCGTCGGTCGCGAGGATGCTGTCGGGGCTCGCGACACGGAGAGACCAGATCGTCGTGGTGTTGCCGTAGTACAGAGACCCGGTGTCGACGGCCTCCAAAGCCGGGATCGACGACGCGGGAATCTCCCATCCGCCATCGACTTCACCGGTCGCCATCGCCTGAGTGAGCGCACTCGTGTCGGTGATGAAGGTGAGGCGGACGTCGCCCACCTTCGCCGCTCGTTCTTCGTTCCAGTAGTTCTTGTTCTTGACGAGGCGGATGTCGGTGCCGACGTTCCACTGGGAGATCTCGAACGGGCCAGAACACATCAAACCGCCCGCGGGGGTGCCGAGCGCTTCCCCGGCCTTCTCGCTGAACGCCTTCTCCATGACGACACCCCCGACGCCGACCATCGTCGGCAGGAAGGTGGCATCGGGGGCGCTGAAGTCGATCGCGACCTCCGTGTCCGAGATGGCCGAGATCGACGCCACGTTGGCGAACGTCGGCGCGAGGTAGGACGACGGCGACGCGGCCCGGTTGAGGCTGTAAACGATGTCCTCGGTCGTCAGCGGCGCCCCATCCCAGAACGTCGCGTCCGCACGGAGGGTGAACACCGCCCTCAGCGGGGACTCCTGGGTCACGGACGCAAGACCGGGCACGATCGCCCCCGACTCGTCCACGGAGAGCAGGGAGTCGCAGACGCTGGTGACGACGGCCATCGCCGAATAGGTCGGGACGTTCGGCGGGTCCAGAGTGGCGGGCTCTCCGGACCCGAGGTTCCAGGTGATCGAGTCGACAGGCCCGTCCCCTCCCGGGGATCTGAGCACCGTCTTCACAGCGGCGTCCGGCGTCGTGTCCGGCGTCACCGCCGTGCATCCGACCACCGAGCTCGCGGTCGCGATGCTGACGGCGGCGACGAGTGCGGCCCTGCTCAGGGTCCGGCGCGATCGGTTCATATCGTGCTTCCTCTCGACGTTCATCGCAGAGCCCTAGGGACGGACTCCGGTTCCGTCATTGAACCGCAGATCGACCTTAATGTGGTGACTTTTATATAACGATCGCTCCATCACGCACATCCGGAAGAAGCCTGAAAGATCTTCTTGCAAATGTCTATCTATTGATACACACTGTGACTTGTCGTACTAATTATGTGACAGGAGATGCCGTGAACACCGCCACAACCACTGCCGAGGCCACGCTTCTCGAGCGCGTGACCGAGATCTTCCCCCTTGTTCGCGATGCCGAGGAGATCATCGAGAACGAGCGGAGGATGCCTGAAGAGATCACCGACGCCCTCTACGAGTGCGGGATGTACCGCGCGTTCCTCCCGAAAGAGCTGGGTGGGCTGGAAGCGCACCCCGTCGAATGGCTCGAAGCCGTCGAGGCGCTCTCCCACGTGAACGGCTCCGCAGGCTGGCTCTGCATGCTGCACACGGGGCAGACCTGGGCCGGAAAGGACGCGATGCGACGCATCCTCGAAGACGAGCGATGGATCATCGCAGGCAACGGAGGCCGCGCCGGCGGAGTCGCGCGCGCCGTGGAGGGAGGCTACTGGGTATCAGGACGCTGGCCGTTCTCGAGTGGATCCCCGGAGGCGACCCATCTTTTCGGCCTGTGCGTGCTCCACGACGACAATGGCGAGGTCGTGCTCTCTCCGAAGGACGGCACTCCGTGGTTCGTCGTTCCCTATTTCCGCCGGGAGGACGTGACTCTCCACGACACCTGGGACGGTCTGGGTCTGCGCGGAACAGGAAGTGGCGACTTCTCGGTCGACGAAGAGGTGTTCGTTCCTGCCGACATGGTGGACGAGCGCGGTATCTGGGGGATCACCTACGGCACGCCGCACGAGAAGGGGCCATTCATCCAGGCCGCACACTCTGCTCATGCGCTCGGGCTGGCAACCGCCGCGCTGGAGGAGCTGATCAAGCAGACACACCTCAAAGCCCGTCGCGGCTCTTATCGTCAGCTTCGCTTCGCGACCGACGAGAACCTGCACATCGCTATCGCTCGGTCGGACGCGCGGATCCGCGCATCGCGGCTGCTGCAGAACGATGTGATCTCCCGCGCGTTCGAGAGTGCGCAGAACAACCGCTTCATCGACTACGAGCTGCGTGTGCTCATGGCGGAGATCAACACGTTCATCGTTCACGAGTGCCGAGACATCGTGAACACCCTGTTCGTCGAGAGCGGCGTGGGCGGTGTCGGGGCCAAGTCCCGTCTCGCACGGATCTTCCGCGACATGGCGGTGGCAGCGAACCACATCATCATCGCCCAGAACCAACTTCCCTCCGTCGGCGCCTACTGGATGACTCGCGACATGGAAGGCGGTCCCTTCATCGACAATATCGAGATGTCCGCCATCTACCCGCCCCACCCGCAGTTCGCCGACCGGGCGAGCATCCGCGTCGACCTTCCCACCCGCAAGCGGTCATGATGAACACGTCGACACTGCGGACCCCGTCCCTGCTCGATGCACAGGCGCTGCGTGGCGCGTTCTCGCGTTTCGCCACCGGCGTCACGATCGTCGGCTTCGAGAACCATGACGGCATCCACGGGCTCACCGTCAACGCCTTCACCTCTGTGTCGCTGGACCCCCCGCTGCTTCTCGTATCGATCCAGAAGACGTCCCGATCGCACGAACCGCTCATGCAGCAGCCGTTCTCCGTGAGCATCCTCGCGGACACGCACGCGGCGGCTGCGCGGTCCTTCGCCTCGAAAGACCGCGCAGGGGCACCGGACTGGGATCGCTCCGGTCGAGTGCCGCGAATCGCTGACGCGATCGGATGGTTCGAATGCGAGCACTGGGCGCAGCATGATGCGGGCGATCACACCTTGGTGGTCGGAAGGATCACGGACTTCGGGAGGACCGACGGAGAGCCGTTGCTATTCTTCAATGGTGCGCTCTCCGGACTCAGCTGACCCCCATGGCGATGCCGGCCTTTTTCGTCATGTCCCACAGAAACCGGCGAGCTGAGTTGGCGACGTCCGATTCCTCGACGACGGTGGAACGATCGATCGCCCTGCTCTGGGAGCTCTATGCGAACCCGGAGGGACTATCCGCATCCGACCTCGCGCGTCGACTCGACACGCAGCGCACGGCTCTCTACCGCCTCTTGCGACCGTTCCTGCGCACGCAGTTCATCCGCAGGGACGATCGTAAGCGCTACTATCTCGGATTCGGTATCACGGCGCTCGCTCGAGCGGTCGCCGAGCCCATCGAGAACCTCGTCCGAGGTTCGCTCCAGAAGCTCGCTGATGACACGGACTGCTCGGCGATGATCATCGCCGACACGGACGGCATCCTGGTCACCGTCGCGAGCGCCGGCCCGCAGCGTCCCGGCATGCATGTCGCCGCGCCGCCAGGATTCGTGCATGAGAACAACGACGTCGCTCTCAGAGCGATCGACGCAGGCAGGGGGGCTGCGGCGACCGATCCGCTCGCGGATGCCGCAGGATTCAGCAATGCGATCGGTGGACTGGCGACGACGATCGCGCTGCCCCTTTACGTGCCGATCATCGGATCGGACGCGTGCATACTACTGGCCTCCGTCACTCCGTTCCGGCTCGACGACGTGCTCCCCCTCCTCTCACGAGCCGTCGACGAGGTCGCTCGCTCACAGCATTCGTGATCTCTCTCACCGACGTTTGCGCTGCGGCGGTGTCCAGCCCGGTACCGGCACGGACTCTATGAGCCTGCGGGTATAGGCAGCCTGAGGATCGTCCAGCACCTGGTCGATGGGACCTTCCTCGACAACGGTTCCGTCTCGCATCACCAGAACGCGATCGCAGATCTGACGGACGACGGCCAGGTCGTGCGAGACGAACAGATACGCCAGCTGCGTCTCCTCGCGGAGGTCGCTGAGCAATCTGAGCACCTGCGCCTGGACGCTGACGTCGAGCGCCGACACCGCTTCGTCGAGGATCAGCAGGTGCGGCTGCGGCGCCAAAGCCCGCGCGATGGCGAATCGCTGCCGCTGACCTCCGGACAAATGCCGGGGATAGGAATCGGCGTGGTGCGCCTCCAGTCCGACACGCTTCAGCAGCGTGCGGGCGAACTCGTTCGTCGATTGACCGGCCGGCGTGCCATGGATGGCGAAGATCTCCGCGAGACACGCTCCGAGCTTCTGGCGAGGGTCCAAGGATCCGAACGGGTCCTGGAAGACCATCTGCACTCGTCGGGCCTGGGCGCGGCGAGCGACCGCTGTCCGGGCGGGTCTCGTCTGCTCGCCCCAGAAGGTGATCCGCCCCTCTGTGGTCCGCTCGAGCCCCGCGATCATTCGTGCGGTGGTCGATTTCCCCGAACCCGACTCACCGACGATCCCGACGGACTCGCCTGGCATCAGATCGAAGCTCACATCGTCGACGGCTCGGAAATCTCCGCCGGGAGAAGCGAAGACCTTCGTCACGTGTTCCAGTGATACAAGAGATGCGCTCACTGTGCGATCCTCTCCAGCCGGTTTCGGATCTCGTGAGTTCTCACGCATGCGGACACACTGTCGTCGCCCACTGGCCGCAGCCGCGGTTCGCTCTCGACGCATTCGGGCTCGACGAAGCGGCATCGATCCGCGAAAGCGCAGCGATCGTGCACGGACGACGCGAGCGTCGGGACTCCCGGGATGCTGGCGGGAAGCTCGCGTCTCGTCAGAGAAGGGCGCGCGGCCAGCAACGCAGAGGTGTAGGGGTGCGTCGGGGTGCTCGTCACTGAGCGAGCCGGCCCCGCCTCGATGATGCGCCCCGCGTACATCACCACCAGCCGATCGGTCGTGGCCGCGGCGAGATCGAGATCATGGGTCACGAAGAGGAGCCCGACATCGTGAGCCCGAATCACATCTCCGAAGATCGACATGACCTCCGCCTGAACGGTGACGTCGAGCGCGGTGGTCGGCTCGTCGGCGAGCAGGAGCTGAGGTTCGGGCATCAGGGCGGCGACGATCATCACGCGCTGCAGCAGACCCCCCGAGAGCTGGCCGGGGTACTGCTTCATCTGCCGCACAGGATCGCGGAACCCCACCTCTTCGAGCAGTCGCCCGGCGCGATCCCGCGCTTCGCGGCGGGACAGACGGCGATCGGCCACGACCGCCTCTGTGAGGAAGTCGCCGATGGTCCACAGTGGGTTGATGTGCGCTCGAGGATCCTGGTAGATCATCCCCACCCGACGAGATCGAAACCTCGCGAGGTGCGAAGGTCGCATCGAGAGGACGTCCTCACCGTCGAACTCAATGCTGCCCTTACTGCTGAAGCCCTTGGGCAACTGCCCCATCACCGCGCGCAACGTCATCGACTTGCCCGAGCCGGACTCCCCTACGACGCCGACGGCTTCGCCAGGGCGCACGTCGAGGTCGACTCCGCTGAGGACCGGCACGAGCTCGCGCCCGATCCGATTGCGTACGTGCAGGCCCCGGATCGAAAGAAGCGGGGGACGAGGGTCTTCTGTGTGTGTCATCGACTCGCTCCCAGCATCCTCTGCAGACGTTCCCCCAGGAGGGTGAAAGAGATCACGGTGAGGACGATCATGACTCCGGCCGCCGTCGTCTGTTGGGGATTCCCGGCGAGGAGCTCGGTGCGGCCGGCGATGACCATGGCCCCCCATTCCGCGGTCGGCGGCTGGACTCCGAGTCCGATGAACGACAGCGCACCGAACTCGAGCAGCGCGACGCTGAAGCCGAAAGTCGCCTGAGCGAGCACGATCGGCATGACACCGCGCAAAATATGCGCATTGATTCGCACGGTCGACACTCCAGAGAGTGCGAGCGCCTCGACGTAGGGGCGGTGACGCTCCTGCAGCGCAGTTCCCCTGATCACGCGCGCCACGTAAGGCGAACTCGCGAATGCCATGGCCAGCACGGGCGCCCAGAACCCGGCACCGAGAACCGTGACCGCGATGATGGCCACGATCATCCCGGGTATGGCGATGAACACGTTGAGAACCGAGGACGTCGCACTGTCCACGAACCCGCCGTACCAGGACGACAGCAGAGCGAGGAGGGTGCCGATGATGACGCTGATGCAGACGATGAGCAAAGCCGCCGCGTAGCTGATCTGCGCGCCCCAGAGGATCCGGGAGAGAAGGTCTCGTCCGAGCGAATCCGTGCCGAGGAGGTGCGCCGGACTCGGGCCTTGGTTAGCGGCGAGGAGATCAGTGGAATCCGGGGCATACGGCGCGACCAACGGCCCGATCGCGGCCATCACGATAAGCGCCCCGCAGAGGACGATGAGGAAGATCGTGTACGGATCCAGGGCACGCAGGCGTCTCCGGCCCCACCGAGGAATGCGCAGAGCTGAGGTGATGCCGGCGAGTGTCATGCTCTCTCCTTTCGGGACCGGAGCGACGGATCCAGGAGCACGTGGATCACATCGACCAGTGCCATGACGATCACGTACACGGCGACGACGATCACGGACACCGCCGCGACCACAGGGACATCCTTGGTTCCCACGCTGCGGACGAGCAAGGATCCGATCCCGTCGAGGGTGAAGGCGGTCTCGACGATCACGCTGCCCGCCACGAGTGCGGCGAGAGTGAGACCTGTCGCTGTGACGATCGGGACCCCGGCATTGCGCAGCACATGCTTCCCGATCACCAGATGCCGCGGCAGTCCCCTGCCGATCGCCGTACGGACATGCTCCTTCGACCGCTGATCGTCGATGGACGCCATCGAGATCTGCGCCATGTAAGCGATCCACGACACCGAGAGCGCGATCGCCGGGAGGGTCAGATGCCAGAACCGATCCACGCCGGGCGCGCCCGCGCCGAAGCTCGGAAACCACCGCAGGTTCACTGCGAAGAGCCCGAGGAGCGCCGTCGCCGCAACATAGCTCGGTATCGAGATCAGCAGGGCGATCAGTCCCGCGATCGCAGGTCTGATGCGCTCGGTGAGCCCGCCGATCAGACCGAGCGCGATACCGAGCAGCACGATCAGGACGGCGGCGTAGAGGACCAGTTGCAGAGTGACCTCTGCGCGAGGCGCGAGCACGGAGATGACAGAGTCCCGGTAGGTGTACGAGGTGCCGAGGTCTCCACGCAGCAGACCTCCGATCCACTCGACGTAGCGCACGATCAGCGGCCTGTCCAGGCCCAGCTGCTCTCGCATGGCCGCGCGGGCCTCTTCGGTCGCCTTCCCTCCGAGGATCTGAGCGATCGGGTCTCCCGGCGTGAGGGACAACGCCGAGAAGACGAGGAACGACGTCACGAGTATCGTCGCCACGGGGAGCACGATCCAGCGCACGAGCCGTTGGCGCACTCTGGTCGCCGCAGAGGCGCGCCTTCCGATCGCCCGCACGCTCACGGTCGATGGCCCCAGATCGATCCCCGCTGTCACAGCCGGAACTCCGGGCGCAGGTGAGCCCACGGTTGCAGCGTCTCCCAGACGGCGGCCATCTGCAGAAGCCGAGCGTCCTGATGCTGAGGCATGTGCAGCTGCATGCCGACAGGCATCCCGTCGGAATCGAACCCCGCCGGCACCGTGATCGCGGGGATCCCGGCATGAGATGCGGGTTCGGTGTACCGATGAAAGTCGATCGCCGGGTGCGCGACGGGCACCCCGTCTATCTCGGTGTTGCCCCCTGCTGCGCCCGGATGCGGGAACGCCGCCACCGGGCTCGTGGGAGTGATGAGCAGATCGAACTCCTCGAACACGCGGTTGTAGGTCCGGGTGATCTCGGCTCGAGTCTCGGAAGCCGTGTGAAGGTGTCTCTCCAATGTGACCCGCTGCGCCGCCTCGCTGACGCTGCGCATGGCGGGATGCGGCAGCGGGGCGTTCGGATCGAGGAAGGCGGGACCCCAGAAATCGATGAAGTACTCCACCGGGTCCGGCAGAGGCAGGTCGATGAGATTGACCTCGGCTCCTGCGCCCACCAGCACGTCGATGGCCCGACGGACGACGGCAGCCACCTCAGCACTCGGGGCCGCACCGGACGGGCTCTGCGCGTAGGCGATGCGGACACCGGCGAGGTCGGCGGGAAGGGCGCGCACGGCGCTGACGAAGTCGCGGGCGGGCAACGGCGTCGAGAACGGAGCCAATGGGTGATGCCCCGCCGTGACCTCCAACAGAAGAGCCTGATCGACGACGGTACGGGTGAGCGGACCGTCGGTCACCGCCGAGTCCCAAGGGTGCTCACCCGGGATCCAACGCAGCGAGGCTTTGAGCCCGACCACACCGCAGTAGGACGCGGGGATGCGCACCGACCCGCCGCCGTCTGAGCCCCAGGCGAGCTGTCCCATGCCGGATGCGCTCGCCACTGCTGCACCGCCGCTGGATCCGCCGGCGGTGCGCGACAGCCGCCAAGGGTTGTTGGTGACTCCGGTGAGTGCGCTCTCGGTGACTCCGAGCATCCCGAACTCCGGGGTGGTCGTCTTGCCGATGAGGATAGCCCCAGCGCCTCGAAGACGGCCCACTGCGAGAGAATCCGCATCGGGGACGTGCTCGGCGAACTGCGTGCTGCCGAAGGTCGTTCTGATCCCCGCTGTGGCCGAGAGGTCCTTGACGGTGAGCGGCACGCCGAACAGCGGAGGCAGGTCTGCTGGATCTGCTCGCATCACCTCCTCGTCCGCACGCGCCGCCTGATCCATTGCCTGCTCGGCGAGGACCGTGACGAAGGCGTTCGTCTGCGCTTCGTGCTCATCGATCTGCTGAAGCGCGGCGGCCACCGCCTCCGACGGCTTGACGCTGCGCGAGCGGATGAGGGACGCCACGTCTGCACCGGACATCCAGGCGAGCTCGTCGGAGCGCGGAGTCGTCGACATCACGCCTCGTCCTCCTCGTCCACGCTCCACAGCGCCTTCCACGTCGCGACCATCGCCGGTCGCTCGGATCCCTCGATCTCCATGACGCAGTCGTAGGTGACGAGGTAGCCGCCGGCTCGAGGCTGCAACTGCGTGATCTCACCCGCGACTCGCACACGGTCGGAGATGGTCACCGGAGACGTGAACCGGACTCGATCGAGACCGTAGTTCCACCCCGTCCACGCGTCCGCCTCCACGTACGACACCTGGCCGACGAGGTGATCCAGGAGCGCCAGCAGGTGGAATCCTTCCACCAGGCCCTCCGGATAGCCTGCAGGATCGAAAGGGCTCTCGGCCTGATCCAGGTAGGACGCCTTCTCGAAATGGATTCTGGCGTCGTCTGATATCTCGAGCCATTCGCTGACGAACCGTCGTCCGACGAGACTCTCGATCTCGCTCCAAGGGGCCACGGCGCGCTCTGCGCTGGTTGGGATAGTGCTCACGGTGCTCCTCGGGTACTCGCACTCAAGGTCGGGTGAAAGCACTCTACGAAAAAACTCGCCGTTTGTATAGAGCTCGTCACAAAATAATAATCGTCAGCCGTTCGCGCTCTGCACGCCCACCAAGCCGAGCGCCGCCAAGCCGCGCTCCACCACCGCTCGCTGACGCTCTTCCGTCCAGTACTGCGGGTGTTCGACCGCGGAGAGCACAGCTCCGTTGACGAGCGTGCGAAGGAAGTCGATCGCCTCCCCCATCGCATCCTCATCAATCAGACCGTTGAGCCTCGCCCGGAATGCCGAGCGGGCCCTGCCCTCCATCGAGTCGAAGAAGCTCGCTATCGCACTGTTGTCCGCGGAGTGGACGAGCGCGACTCTGCAGCGCTCGATATCGATCTCCTCAGGTGTCAGCGGAACCATCCACAGCAGGTACGCACGCAGGTCCTCGACGCGGTCGCCGGTCAGGGGCAGCGATGCGACATCATCGTCGTAGTTTGTGGACAGCTCATCGATGATGCCGGCCAGGAGCGTCTGCCTGTCCGCGTAGAAGTGCGTCACCAGCGTGATGGAGCCCTTGAGTTCGCGGGCCAGCGCACGCAACGTCAGCCCGTCGGGGCCGCTGCGGGCGAGCACGCGCATCGCCGCCACGCTGATCTCATGCCTGCGCGCCGCATGGTCGACGATCTTCGGCATGATCCCTCCTCCGTCTGTAACACCCCGCCCGGTCAGAGCAGCTGGAATACGCGGATCCGGATCCGCTGGCCTTCATCGCTCGCCACCCCGATGAACTGATTCTCCGCCAACCATCGGTACGTGGGCGAATCCGTGCGGAAAGTGAAGGCCGTACGGAAATAGTACGAGCCTTCCTCGACGGGTTGCCCTGCCTCGAGAAGCTCCTCGACCTCGAGCGTCGCACGGAAGTAGCCCACATTGGTGACGTCCACCACGACGCCATCGCTCGTCTTGATGAGATACCGGGCCTCGACACGCGTCGTGTCCTGCCGCTTCACCGACCAGTCGCCGCCGCCCGACAGCACCTCGCCCGAGAGGCGTGGCCCTTCGAAACTCCCCCCCGTGATCGGAGTGAACCACAACTTCTCGTCTTCTCCGACACCGATGTGCCACCCCTCGGCGATGTCCACGAGGATGTCGAAGGCGAACTCGAAGGTCGGCATGGTCAGGTCGGGCATGGGGTTCCTCTTGTCGTGGTCTTTCAGGTGTGTTCCTCGGCGGTCATGCGCAGACCCGAGCGGAATCATCGGGGCGCCGGCAGACGTCCCGACACGACCGCACCCCGGTAGACGACCGCGGTCGGATGTACGGCGGCGAGGTCGTAACCGGGAGTCGTGAACGGGTCGACGTTGAGCACGACGAGGTTTGCGAGCTTTCCCGGCGATACGCTGCCGTAGTCCTTCTCGATGCGCAGCTGCACCGAGGCATCGATCGTGTACCCCCGAAGCAGCCTGGACAGCGAGAGCGATGCTGCGGCGGCAGGTCGCCTGCTCTCGACGAATCGTTCAGCATCCAGAGGCACCTCCGGATCGATCCGGGTGACGGCGATCTGCATGCCGAAGAAGGGTGCCGCCCGGTGCAGTTCAGCGGCCGACACCACATCACTCGAGAACGTGACCCGCGCACCGGCGTCGGCGATCGCGGCCACGTCGTACATACGCTCCCAGCGATGCGGACCGAGGTGGCGTGCGGCCTCCTCCCCGAAGTATCCGCCGGACCAATGATTGGTCCAGTTGACGATCACTCCGAGCTCAGCGGGCCGAGCCAGATCGGCCGGATCCACGAGCTCGCAGTGAGCGAACGTGACCTGGACGTTCCATGCGGTGCCCTCTGCCTCCACCTGAGACCGTGCACGCTCTACCGCGTCGCATGCCGTGCGGAAGGCCCGGTCGCCGACCATGTGGATGTGAAGGTCCACGGCTGCTCCGTTGCACAGACGCAGGCACTCCACGAGATCGTCGAGCTCCATCTGGATCGCCCCCAGCGGGCCCGCATTGTCTTCGCTGAGCAGCGGATCGATGACGGCTCCGCTGCCGAGCTCGTTCGTGCCGTCGAGGAACAGCTTGACGGTGCGCACCCGCACCTTGCTCGAGTCGGAGTCGTCGTCGAGCGCAGCCACCGTCTCGAGCGCCTCTGGCAGATCGGCCAGGGTGCGGAACCGAATCGCTCCTTCGTAGTGCATGTGGAGGTCTCCACGGCTGTCGAGCTCTCGCATCGCAGTGATGACCTCCGGCGACTCGATGAGCGCGTCGAATACGGCCACCACTCCGGTGCTCCCGAGGAAGTCCAGGACCGGCCGGATGATCTCCGGCGTCGGCCGCTCCGGCGGAGTCCAGCCCAGCGCCTCATACATTCGCGGAAGGAACCCCGCGTGCGCGTTCTCGAAGATGTACCCGGTCGGGCGTCCACCGGCATCCCTCGCGAATCGCTCAAGTCCTGGCACAGGGTCCGGAGTGTTCTCGTCGACACCGAGGAGCTCGAGCATCCGGGTGTTGACCCAGCTCGCATGATCGCCGGAGTCCTGTACGAGCACCGGACGATCGGAGATAGCGCTATCGAGCAGCTCCTTCGTCGCGCCGGCTTCGCCGAGGAGAGCAGTCGGGAAGTACTCGAAATACAGGTACGGCGCCTCCTCTTTCGGATGCGCTGCGCCGTGGTCGCGAATGGCATCGAGGAGCTCGTCCACGCTGTGCGTCTCCGGCAGCTGCACATGCCATCTGCTCATCGCCACCAGGGCGGGGTGGGAGTGGGCATCGATCAGACCGGGGATCACCGTCCTCCCATCGAGATCCATCGTCGGGAGATCGTGATCCGCGGGGAGATCGGAGGCACGACCCACCCACTCGAAGCGGCCGTCTCGGATCACGACGGTGTCCGCCACGGGACACTGGTCGTCGGAGGTGTGGATCACCGCATTCGTCAGGATCATCCCGGACATCACCCTTTCGCGGGGCAGGACTCCCCGGTTCATTCGCCACCACCGGTGCCGCCGAGGTAGGCGACGGAGGGCATCGACATGTACGCGAACGACGTGATCGCGCCGCCGAGGCGGCTGTTCAGAAACGTCGTGGTGTGCAGGCTCAGCAGCGGGATCGCGGCCGACGTCGCCTCCCCGATCTCCTGCGCCTCGATCACGAGGCGCGCACGGTCCTCCGGATCGACGGCCGCTCGCGCCCGCTCGAGGAGAGTGGCGAGCTCGGGATCGGCGATCTGCGTGTAGTTGTAAGGGGCACCTTCAGTCAGGGTGAACCCGAGGGGCTCCAGCGGCTCCGCCGTCGCGTTGAAGGACTCGCCGAGCAGCAGGTCCAAGCCGAAGCGCTCCCTGGTCACCGTGTCGTAGGAGGCGGTCGCATAGTCGAGGGGCTGGAGATCCTTGATCTCGATCTGCACACCGACCGCCTCTGCCTGCTGCTGCACCAGCTGCGCCACCCGCGAGAGGGTGGCCTGCCCCGCGGGCACGCCCAGCACCAGCGTCTCGCCGCCATAGCCTGAGCCTTCGACGAGCTTCTTCGCGGCCTCGGGATCGAACGTCCGCGCAGCCGCCCACTTGTCATAGGCGTCCTGGTACAGCTCGTGCTGCGCGGTCGGCCACGTGCGCGGGGTCACCGTGGCGTAGAGAGGGGCCGCCGCTCCGGAGTACACGGTCGTCGCGAGCGCTTCTCTGTCGATGGCCTTCTGCAGGCCATCCCGGAGGGCGACGTCGGCCAGCGGCCCGTCCGCCCTGGCCACATACAGCTGCAGGCTCTCCATCGACGGACCGAAGAAGAGCTGCCCGTTCGAGGCTGCTCCGAGAGTCGGCACTGCGGAGGGATCGATGCGGTATGCGCCGTCGATCTCGCCGGTCGACAGCGCCTGGGATGCAGCCGTGCTGTCCGTGATGAAGGTGAACTTCGCGCGCTCGACGAGCAGAGGGAGCTCCTTGTTCCAGTAGTCGGGGTTGCGCTCGATGGTGATGTCGCTTCCCGGGCGCCACTGGTCGAGCGTGTACGGCCCGCTGCACATGATCCCTCCTGCCGCGGTTCCGAACGACGCACCGGCCGTCTCGGCGAAGGAGCGTTCCACGACGGCACCGGCGAACGTCGCCATCTGCGCATTGAACATCGCATCCGGCTGGGCGAACCGAACCGTCACCGTGGCATCGTCCGTCTTCTCGACGTCGGCGACGTTCGCGAACAGGAACGCGGTGATCGCAGCCGGGTCCGCCGCTCGGTCCAGACTGTAGACGATGTCGTCTGCGGTGACGGGCCGACCGTCCCAGAACGTCGCCTTCGCTTCGATGGTGTAGACGAGCGTCAGCGGGTCCGGCGCCTCGAAGCTGACGAGGTTCGCATGCAGGGTGTAGTCCTCGTCGATCGCCAGGAGCGGGTCGCAGAGGTTCGCGACCACCGTCGCGCTCGAGTACGTCGCGGAGTCCCTGGGATCAAGCGTCGCCGGCTCGCCATCCGAGAGGTTCCACGTGATCTCCGACACCGACTCCGCAGCCGATGGTGCGCGATCGGTCAGGTCGACCTCGATCTCGTTGGATCCCGTCGGGGTCGAGCATGCGGTGATGGACAGGAGACCCGCGGCGATGGTCGCCATCGTCAAGACCCTGCGGTATCGAAGGGACGTGCGTTCGGCCATGGAGTCCTCCGGATGGGCGGCTGTTCAGACTTTTATAGAACACTTGCTATTAAAAAAGCAAGAGGCTTCCCGTTGCAGAACGACCGCTCCGGGCTCCGCGAACACGCGCCTCAGCCGCGCGAAGAGAAAGCGATCTCCCGCAGGATCGCAGCGAGGCGATCCTGCGTCTCCTCGTCGAGCACCGAGTACAACCGCTCCTCCGCAGCGCGCGCCGCGTGGTGGGCGACACGGTGCAGGCGCACTCCGGCATCCGTCGCGACGACGACGTTCGCCCGACGATCTCGAGGGTCGGGCTGCCGCTCGACGAGGCCATCGGCCTGCAGCTCGTCGATGAGCGCCACGACCTGACTGGGATCGAGCCGGAGGAAGTCAGCGAGCTCGCGCTGCGACGGACGCTCGCCGGAGACGGCGAGCGCGAGCACCGAATAGGACCTCACTCGCAGCCCGTGCGCCGCGAGCGCCACGTTCCCCGCAGCGAGCGACAGCGCGTTCGTCCGGGCGAGCAGGAAACTGAGCTCGTCGGCGAGACCGCTCTCGCGCAGCCGGTCCACAGCCACGCTCACATCATCAGTCGGAATCGGGGAGGTCACGACGCAACGATAACAAATGATGAGCGAACACAATGATTGACTTTCTCAATCATTGTGTGGTTCGATCATCGTGATTCGAAAGGACATCATGTCTCTCAACGGAAAAGCCGCCATCGTCACCGGCTCCGGCCGCGGGCTGGGCCTCGCCTACGCGCAGGAACTCGCACGCCAAGGAGCCTCCGTCGTGATCAACGACGTCGACGCCGCCATCGCCGACTCAGCGGTCGAGAGCATCCGCTCAACGGGCGGAAACGCCACCGCCGTCGCGGCGCCGGTCGGGTCTGCGGACACCGCACAGGCTCTGGTCGATGCCGCCGTCTCCCACTTCGGACGACTCGACATCCTCGTGACGAATGCCGGAGTCCTACGCGACACCGTGCTGTGGAAGATGAGTGACGACGACTTCGACACCGTGATCGACGTTCACCTGCGTGGAACATTCACCACCGTCCGCGCCGCTGCCTCCTATATGCGTGAGAACGAGATCGCCGGCCGCATCATCTGCATCGGATCGCCTACCGGCCAGCGCGGCAACTTCGGGCAGACGAACTATGCGGCGGCGAAGGCGGGGATCGTCGGGATGGTGCGCACCTGGGCGCTCGAGCTCCGGCGGGCGGGGATCACTGCGAACGCGGTCATTCCCGTCGCCGCCACGGCGATGACCGCGACGGTGCCGTACTTCGCCGCCGCCGTCGAGGCGGATGCCGCAGGCCGACCGATGCCCGACTTCTTCCGGCACGACCTCGGCTTCGGCACCGCTGCCGACGTCAGCGGACTCATCGCCTACCTGGCCTCGGACGACGCGGCCGGCGTGACAGGACAGGCGATCGGCATCGGCGGCGACCGCATCCAGCTGTGGTCCCATCCCGAGCCCGTGGTCACGGAGTACCGTGACGGAGGCTGGACGACCGCCGCGCTCGAAGAGCTCTTCCCCGCACTGATCGGCGAGCGGCTGCAGGACGTCGGCGAGAAGTTCCCGCCTCTTCCCGCCGAACTCCAGCGTCCTGCTCCTCAGGCCTGATGACCGTGGCCCGCTACGAGTCGGCCATCGACCTCGCCTCGATCACCGCCGTCGACATGCATGTGCACATCGAGGTCGATGAACACGGGCACACCTCGCTGCCACCCGACCTCGCCGACGCCGCCTCCGCCTACTTCTCGACAGAGGGGCCGCGCCCCGATCTCGACTCGGTGGCGTCCTACTATCGCGATCACCGCATGGCCGCAGTCGTCTTCACCGTCGACGCGACGACGCAATTGGGCCACAGGGGCCTCGCGAGCGAGGAGATCGCCGAGGGTGCAGCGCGCAACAACGACGTGCTGATCCCGTTCGGCTCGGTGGACCCGCGCCTCGGCATCGAGGCCGTCGACCGCGCACGGCGTCTCATCGACGAGCACGGCGTTCGCGGATTCAAGTTCCACCCCACTGTCCAGGGGTTCGATCCCAGCAATACGACGAACTACGCGCTCTACGGCGTCCTGCAGGACGCGGGAGTGGTCGCCCTGTTCCACACCGGGCAGACAGGCATCGGCGCAGGACTCCCCGGTGGGCGTGGCCTGCGTCTCGGGCTGTCGAACCCGATCCTGCTCGACCCGGTTGCCGCGGACTTCCCCGACCTGCAGATCGTCATGGCGCACCCGTCGGTGCCCTGGCAGGACGAGGCGCTGTCGGTGGCGACCCACAAGCACAACACCTGGATCGACCTGTCGGGCTGGAGCCCGAAGTACTTCCCGGAGAACCTCGTCAGGCACGCGAACACGCTTCTCCGGTCCCGCGTGCTCTTCGGCTCCGACTTCCCCCTCCTCACCCCCGAACGCTGGATGCGCGACGTCGACAAGACCTCGCTCAGATCAGAGGTGATGCCGGGGATCCTCAAGGACAACGCTGCACGCCTGCTCGGCCTCGCACACTGACCCCATCGAAAGGAACATCATGACCACCACCGTCGCCTATGCCGACGTCGACGGACTCGCCGGAACAGATCTCGGCTGGTCCGAATGGCTGGAGGTCACGCAGGACCGCGTGAACCTCTTCGCCGACGCCACCGACGACCACCAGTGGATCCACACCGACCCGGAGCGTGCGAAGGACGGCCCCTTCGGAGGACCGATCGCGCACGGCTTCCTGTCCCTCTCGCTCGTCATCAAGTTCTGGACCGAGCTGTTCGACGTCGACGGCGTCTCCACTAAGGTCAACTACGGTCTCGACAAGGTCCGCTTCATCTCCCCCGTCACCGTCGGCGCTCAGGTGCGCGGCAACGCCGTGATCGCCGAGGTCGCCGAGATACCGGGCGGCTACCAGCTCGCCGTCGACCACACCATCGAGATCCAGGGCGCCGCCAAGCCCGCCGTCGCCGCGCGGAGCCTGTACCGCTTCTACGCGTGACACCTCTCGGCGCCCGGCACACGGCGGGCGCAGACACCGCTTCGGCGCAAGGACGCGCCCCACCTCGAAGAAGAGAACGATGCACACACAAGGCCTGGGAGCCTGGCTCCCTCGACGCCGACTGCGAAACCCCCGCAAGGCGGCGATCGCCTTCGGAGACGGGCAGCAGCTCTCCTATGCGCAGCTCGCGCACTCGGCGGAGCGCATGTCCGCGGTCCTCGTCGAACGCGGCGTGCGCCAGGGCGACAGGGTCGCCTATCTCGGCGAGAACAGCCCGGACTTCCTCATCACGCTGTTCGCAACGGTGCGGATCGGCGCCGTGTTCGTCCCCGTCAACACCCGCCTCGCGGTACCCGAGATCGCGCACGTCCTCACGGACAGCGGCGCTCGCATCCTGATCTACGATCCGGAGTTCGCCCATCGGCTCGAGCGCATGCTCGCCGCGCCCGGAGCCCCGGCCCATGCCATCCGCACCGGATCGTCAGGGCGCGACGGCTCCCTCGGGCTCGCCCGTCTGATCGATCAGGCCACGGAGGTCCCGCCATTGCACGCGGCCGACGACGACACTCCTGCGGCCATCGTCTACACCTCGGGGACCACGGGTCGGGCCAAGGGCGCCGTCCTCACGCACGCGAACCTGACCGCGGTGGCCGTCAACAACCTCATCGACTATGACATCTGCTCCGACGACGTCGCACTGATGATCTCCCCCCTGTTCCACGTCGCGGCTTTGGGCATGGGGGCACTGCCGGTGCTCCTCAAGGGTGGCACCCTCGTTCTCGAGAGAGGCTTCGATGCCGGCACGGCGCTGGATCTGATCGAACGTCACCGCGTCACCATGCTCTCCGGCGTCCCCACCACGTTTCAGCTGCTGGCCGATCACCCGGCTTGGGGCTCGACCGACCTGTCGAGTCTCAGCAAACTGACCTGCGGAGGGTCCGCGGTGCCCTCGCGCATCCTTACCGCCTATGAGGAACGCGGGATGTCGTTCTCCCAGGGGTATGGAATGACCGAAACCTCGCCTGGTGCGACCTCGCTAGCCCCCGAGATGACCGTGCACAAGCACGGCAGCGTCGGTCTTCCGCACTTCTTCACCGATGTCCGCGTGGTCGATGAGCGCGGCAGGGAGGTCACGGCGGGAACCGTCGGCGAGATCCAGATCACGGGGCCCAACGTCTTCGCGGGTTATCACGGCCTTCCCGATGCGACGGCCGCTTCGCTCACTTCGGATGGCTGGTTCCGCTCGGGTGACCTCGGATACATCGACGACCACGGCTACCTATACGTCGCCGACCGGTTGAAGGACATGATCATCTCCGGCGGGGAGAACATCTATCCCGCCGAGGTCGAGTCACTCATCGCAGACATCGACGGGGTGACGGGAGCCGCCGTGATCGGGGTCCCCGACGAGAAATGGGGCGAGGCGCCGATCGCGGTTCTCACGGTTGGCGATGGTTTCGACATCACGCTCGACACCGTTCGAGGAGCGTTGGAAGGTCGCGTCGCCCGGTACAAGCTGCCCACCCGCATCGAGATCGTCGACTCGCTGCCTCGAACCGCCTCGGGCAAAGTGCGCAAGAACGAGGTTCGAGCACTGTTCTCGCGGTGAGGGCGCTCGTCTCGCCGGCTTCCGGGTGCAGGACGCTCGAGGCCGGCGCCTCGCCCGCGAGCCGCCCTGCCCCTCGAGCGGAGACGCGCCCGAGGAAAAGCATGCCGGCTCGTCGATCGATCTTGTACTACCTTGGCGTCAACAACGGTGATCAACGCTCGAGAGGTACGACTGCATGCCGGAGGATCGCGCTCGGTCGGCGTCTATGCGCGACGTGGCCGAGCTCGCGGGCGTATCCGGACAAACCGTCTCTCGCGTGGCGAACAATCTGGGCAACGTGACGGAGCGGACACGCCGTCGCGTCGAACTGGCGATGAAGGAGCTCGGCTATCGTCCGAACATCGCGGCGCGTGCCCTCCGAAACGGCGAGTTCCGATCGATAGCCGTCGTGGTGTTCGGCCTCGAGACTCTGGGCAACGTGCGGACAGTGAGCGCGATAGCCGAGGAGGCGGCGAGACGGAGCTATGCCGTCGAACTGATATCGGTGCAGCATTCGCCCGAAGAAGCGGGCACGGCCGACTTCTCATGGGCCATACGTAGACTCGGGCAGGATGCCGTCGACGGCATCATACTGATCCTGGAGACGAGCAACTCCGCCGGAGCGGCAGTCCGCCTACCTCCTGGCGTTCCCGCGGTGATCGTCGATGCGGGCGCCGCTTTCGAGCATCCGTCGGTCGACGCGAACCAGGAGCAGGGCGCCCGCCTCGCCGTGGATCACCTTCTTGAGCTCGGACATCCGACCGTCTGGCATATCGCCGGGCCGCCCGAATCGAACGCGGCGGCTGCACGTGCACGAGCATGGCGGACTCAGCTCGAACAAGCCGGTCGACTCGTTCCCGAGATGCTCATCGGCGACTGGACCCCTGAGTCCGGCTACAACGCAGCGCTGGAACTGGCCGCCCGCCAGGAAGTGACGGCGGTCTTTGCAGCAAACGATCAGATGGCACTCGGCGCCCTCCGCGCGTTTCACGAGAACGGGGTCCCTGTACCTGAGGGCATCAGCGTCGTGGGATTCGACGACATGGTCGAGTCATCGCAGTTCTGGCCCCCGCTCACGACGGTGCGGCAACGCTTCAAGGCAGCGGGTGCCACCGCCGTATCCCTGCTCGTCGACCAGATCGAGCATGGTGAAGCCCCGGCAGGACGGCGCGTGATCGATACAGAGCTCGTGGTGCGCGCGTCGACCGGCCCCTTCGGCGAGCGATCTTCCCGCCGATAGGCGATCGCCCGACTCACGCCGTTGACATCAGCGTTTCCGAGCATGTATCTTTGGCTCGAATGTTTACGTAACCATTCGTATTTTCGCGGGACCACACCGACATGAAGCTCCCCTCAGAGTTCGGACCCACGATCGTCGAAACTCATCCCTATCCCCCTCCGTTCGTGAGCGAAAGGCCGCTGTCCGTGACATTCACGCAGACCGATCAGACCGGGCCCACCGGGCGCACGACTGAGACCCGTTCCGGGCGGGAATCCTTCATCAGCACGAGCACCGCGCCGCACTGGTTCGATGGCGTCGTCACGGGAAGCGGAGTCGTCGGTGCGATCGTATGGGGCGCTCCGCACGAGCACGTGGTCTCCCTCTCACATGAGCGGTTCTTCGTGCCCGCGAACTCGATCATGCCGCCTCCCGACACCGGCGCGCGGATCGAGGACATTCGACGAGAGCTCCTCTCCGCGAACCCGTCCGCCGCAGCGGCTCTGGTCGCAGACAGCGTCGCGGAAGCTGCAATGGACGATCTCATCTGGACAGACCCGCTTGGCCCCACGTCGGAGCTGCGCATCGAGTGCGCGACGGTCGAACCGCACACGTATCGCCGATCCGTGGACTTCGCCACCGGCGAGGTCCACATCCGCTGGATGGACGACGCCGGCGCGACCGAACTTCGCGTATCCGCCCGCCGCGGCGACTCGAACGTCACCGTGCGGTACCGCTCCGACAGCCCCGGGCCCGTGACGGCGCACCTCGGCATGCCTCGCAACAGAGAGGCACTGCGCGGCGAATCACCCGACTACGCCGACGACGTCGAGTGCCGCGTATGGGAGGAGAGCCCCACGACGGCGAGCCTGGAGCTGCGTGCGACGCACCCCGAGAGTGGACGCATCGTCTCCGCCACGACCCGCATCCAGGCGCCCCTCGCCTCGCAGGTGCGCATCCACGACGGCGACATCATCGCCCGCATCGACACCCTCGCCGGCGAATGGGCGCAGGTCGATATCACCGTGGACGTGAACGACGGCGCTGCGCACTCGTCATCCGATCCCCACGCGCATGACGCGTTGCAGAGAGCCTCCACCCTCTCTCTCGCTTCGCTCGTTCCCGCGGACATCACGACGGAGGAGCTGCTCGGCCGGGCCCCCGACGACACGGACCACGCACTCGCGCTCATCGAGCTGGCCTACGCGGCAGGCCGATACAACATCATCTCGTCGACAGGCGAGCTCCCCGCCACCCTCCAGGGAGTCTGGCAAGGCACATGGTCACCCCCGTGGTCGGCGGACTACACCCTGAACGGGAACGTGCAGAACGGGTCGATCGCCTCGCTCGTGTCTACGGGCACCCCCGAGCTCATTCGATCGGTCACGCGACTGGTCGTCCCTCGCCTCGAAGACTTCCGCACCAACGCGAGACGCGTCTTCGGAGTCGAGGGCGCCCTGCTTCCGTCTCGCATGAGCAGCCACGGCCTCGCCAATCACTTCTCCGCTGACTACCCTCTCCAGTTCTGGACAGGATGCGGCGGCTGGATCCTCCGTATGCTCGCAGACGCCGTCCTGGCGACGGGCGACCGCGAGCTCGTCGACGACAGCACATGGCACCTCGTGGAGGAAGTGCTGCGCTTCTACCAGGAGGTCGGCTCCCAGGTTCCGCTTGCGCCCGCCTACTCGCCGGAGAACACCCCGTTGGGCGCCCCCACCCCCATCTCCGTCGACCCGACGATGGACATCGCGATCCTCCGGGACCTTGCCCGGTCTGCTACCGTGCTCGCCGAGGCCAGAGGAGTGCCGACTCCGGAACTGCCCACGGTCGCTGCACGGTACCGCGTGGAAGACGGGCGTCTCGCCGAGTGGTCATCCCCAGGACAACCCGATGACGTCGCCCATCGTCACGTAAGTCAGCTGTACGGCCTCTGGTACGAGCCCGATGATGCCTTCGACGACCCGCAGCTGCGCAGCGCCGCGGCAAAGCTGATTCACGACAAGATCGCCTGGCGGGCCGAGAACCCAGGACCACCTCCTGGCAACATGGAGATGGCGTTCGGGCTCACACAGCTCGGTCTGGCCGCGGCCACGTTGGGAGACTCCGACGCCCTGCAGCAGTGCATCGAATGGCTCACACAGCTGCACTTCACGACGGCGATGACGACCACTCACGATGCCGGAAGGATGTTCAACGTCGACGCGAGCGGTGGACTGCCCGCTGTGATCGCTTCCGCTCTCGTGCAGTCGACCCGCCAGACGATCCATCTGCTGCCTGCGCTGCCCGGGCCCTGGACGAACGGATCCGTGACGGGGCTCACCACCCGAACCGGCCTGCGGGTGGACGAGCTGAGTTGGGACGAGCACGGCATGACCGTCGCACTGTCCGGCGATCCGGCCTCACGCTGGGTGCGTCGCGAGGGCGTGACTGTTCAGCTCCCCCGGCCTGCGTCCCTGCGCAGCGGATCCGACCCTGCCACGCGCTTCCGTCTTGCGGAGGCCGACTCGCACACCTTGAACTTCCGGTGGGTCGAGGAGACGACTCCCTCGAGATCATGACCAGGTCTCGCCTCCACGCGCCACCACCGGAACCCGCATGCCCGCCGACCCACCCCGAGGCGACCCCCGTCTTCCGCCTCAGAACAGGAATCAGGACCCGATGAACAGACCACTCTCACCCCTCGATCCGTCCACTCTCCCTGCCCCCGTGGACGTCTCCGACAACTCCGCCGCACTTGCGGCAGTGGATGCGGTGATCGAGGCGGGTCCGTACGCGGCGGACTGGGAATCGCTTCGCGCGTACGAACCGCCCCGCTGGTATCTCGATGCCAAACTCGGCATCTTCATCCACTGGGGCGTCTATTCTGTACCTGCTTTCCACAACGAGTGGTACTCGCGAAACATGTACCGCGAGGCGAGCGAAGACTTCGCTCATCATCGGGAGACCTATGGTGAGCATCGCGACTTCGGATACAAGGACTTCATCCCTCACTTCACGATGCGCGACTTCGATCCTGACGAGTGGGCGGCTGTGTTCAAGCGCGCAGGAGCGCAGTTCGTGGTTCCCGTCGCCGAGCACCACGACGGCTTCGCGATGTACGACACGGAGCGATCGCGGTGGAACGCGGCGGCGATGGGACCGCAGCGGGATGTCTTCGGCGATCTGACCGCGGCTGTCGACCGCGCCTGGATGGTACCGGGGGCGTCATCGCATCGGGCCGAGCACTGGTTCTTCATGAACGGCGGTTCCCGTTTCGACTCCGATGTGCGCGACCCTGCGTACGCGGACTTCTACGGACCGGCCCAGCGGGAAGAGGTGGCGCCGAACGAGCGGTTCCTCGAAGACTGGCTGCTGCGGACCGTCGAGGTCATCGACAAGTACCGCCCCCAGGTCCTGTGGTTCGACTGGTGGATCGAGCAGCCGGCCTTCGAGCCCTACCTGCGCCGGCTGGCCGCGTACTACTACAACCGCGCTGCCGAGTTGGGGCGCGAGGTCGCCATCAATTACAAATGGAAGGCGTTCGCCGAGGGCAGCGCCGTGTACGACATCGAACGCGGGACGATGGGCGGGATCCGTCCGGCCGTATGGCAGAACGACTCGGCCATCTCGAAGAACTCGTGGAGCTGGATCGAGGGTCACGAGTACAAGACGGTCGATGCGCTCGTCGCCGAGCTCGCGGACACGGTGTCGAAGAACGGCCTGCTCCTGCTCAACGTCGGCCCCACCCCGGAGGGAACCATTCCGGATGCCGAGAAGCGTGTTCTCGAAGGCATCGGGGACTGGCTGACCCGCAACGGCGAGGCGATCTACGGCACCCGCCCCTGGCGGATCGCCCAGGAGGGCCCGACGCAGCTGACCGTCGGGTCATTCGTCGACGCCGCGACCCCGGAGTACGGCTCTGCAGACATCCGTTTCACCACTCGGCACGATGTCACGGGCGACTACCTGTACGCGATCCTCCTCGCCGAGCCCGACGATGGCGTGGCGCGGATCCGCTCCTTCGGCACGGGATCCGGTCTGCTCGACCGCGGTATCCGCGAGGTGACGGTGCTCGGCGTCGCCGAAGCCGTGGCCTGGGAGCAGACGGCCTCTGAGCTGAGCGTGACGCTGCCCCCGCAGAGCCCGCTCGCGTGCGGTCCCGTCGTCAAGGTGTTCCTCGAAGAGGCCGTCACGCCGCCGCGCCAGGACTTCCTCCACGGCTGAGCCGAACGAAGAGGTGCCAACGGGCCGCTCGATCCACACCGCGGATCGAGCGGCCCGTGTCTTGCGGGACAGTCGCATACTCGCGGTGTGATCGACGAGTGCGGCATCCCGAACATGGAGTACGACGATTGACCCCTCGACATGTGCCGCCGAGTCCCTCGGGCTCGAATGCACAGAAGGAGCGCACGTCCCCAGGTCGAGGACGTGCGCTCCTTGTCTGTGCGATGCGGCCGCCGGGTCAGACGCCGATGACGCGGCGACTCTTAGCGGCCGCGAAGACTCCACCCGCGGTCAGCAGGACGAGCGCGAGCAGCGCCACCGCGATGGGCAGTTCGGCTCCCGTGATTGCCAGGTGTCCGGTCGTCGATCCGCCGACAGATCCGCCGACTATCCCGCCGCCCGCGCCGGGCGTCGTGCCCGGGCCTGCGCCGCCTCCGGGAACGGTCGCGGCGCGCACCGCGGCGGTGGGATCGCTCGTCACCGAACCGTCTCGGAAGCCCTCGAGAGAACCCGTGACGGTGACAGTGATGCGGGAGCCCACGGCATCCGCGGGAATCACGAACTGATCGCCCGTCTGTGCCGCCGCCGCCGAGAGAAGGATAGACGCGGGGACAGTATCGTCGCTCCTGGCTCCGACGGGGACGCCGTCGACGGCCCACTCGTACGTCAGCGACGTGCCCTCGGGCCAGCCCTCCGACTCCGCGGCGAGAGTCTCTCCGACCACGGCCTGGCCCGAGATCGACGGACGCTCCGACGGAGCGACCTCGTCGACGACCGTCGGTGCGGCGAACGTCAGGGTCAGGCGCGGTGCCAGGCCCTCCGCGTTGGGGTTACGGGCGCCGCCCTCTCTCGAGACGAAGAGAAGATCCTGCCTCTTCGTCTCGTTCACGGCGAAGGAGACCGCGGAGGCGTCCGCGGCGAGCCGCGTGACAAGAGGAAGGACGTCGATCGTCGCCTTGGAGCCCACCGGCTTCTGCGTCGCGGAGTACGACGCGTCCGATCCGACCTTGTTCGGTGATGTGACGTCGAAGGGTGCCGACGTGGCGGTCACCGTGGTGTCGATCGCCGGCTTGGTCAGCCAGGTCACGGCACCGTCCACGGTGTTCGTGCGCGCCGGAGGCGTGCTCTTGCCGTCCCCTTCGATCCACCCGGGGGTCGCGAGCGCCGCGACCAGGCTGTTGGAGCCGCTGAGTCCACCCTTGGCGGGCCCCGCGTACGTCATGGTGAGCTCGGCGGACAGCAGTTCCCCTGCCGCGATGCGCTCGCCCAGGTCTCCCAGCTCGAACGAGAGCAGGCTGAGCTTGGAGTCACGATTCGACTGGTTACCCGCGTACTTCTCGCCGAGGACGCCGCCGAGGTTCGCGTCGTTGAAGTTCAACATCCGCAGCAGTTCGCCGTCACCGTAGTTCAGGGTCTGCTCCGCGTTCCACGTCTGTACGTTCGTGTCCGCCGCGACCGGGATCTCGATCCTCTCCGCATCGGGATCGATGACCTTGACCGTCGCCGATCCCGTCGCGGTCGCACCGTGGGAGTCGGTCGCGAGGAGGGGGATGCTGGTGGTGCCGGCCTGAGCGCTGGTGGGCGTCCAGTGCAGGGCGTTGTCCGTGATGGTCGCGCCCTCCGGCAGCGACGGGGACGATACCTGCACGGTGTCGCCGTCGCCGTCGCTCACCGGAATCGGGAGGACGAGCTCGGTGCCGACCTCGATCTCCGACGTCGGGATCGTTCCGAAGACGGGCGCGACATCCTCGATGAAGTCGAAGTCGCGGTTCACGACGTTCGTGAGCTTCAGGGCGAACTGCGTCAGTCTCGTGACCGGCGTTCCGGCGACCGAGAGGTCGTGGATGCGCAGATCAGTGGTGTTCGAGATGTTGATGGGCAGATTGTGCGAGAACCAGACGTCGTCCAGGATGAGGGAGCCGAAACGGTCGGATGCGGAGCTCCCTCGCCCGCCGATGGACGCATTGGTGGTGACCTTGGAGGTGTCGAACGTCGCGTCGGTGAACTTCACCTTCGTGTCCGCGGTGAAGTTGGACAGCGTGATCCCGAGGTTCTTGAATCCGACGTAGTTGACGTTCTCGAAGGTGAAGTCCTTCTGCGTGTAACCGCCGCCACCGCCGATGCGCACGCCGTTTCCTGCACCTGCGGTCCAGCCGAGGTGGTTCTTGACCGAGATGCCGAACGTGTCCGCGGTGTCCCACGACAGCCGGTCGGGGTCGGGGGTGAACTTGTCGTTCGGGTTGTAGTGACCGCTCGCGAAGGTGTCGTCGTTGCCCAGGGAGAGCGCTCCGTTCACCGTGACGTTCTGGCCGCTGGCCAGGTTGATCCCGTCGACCCAGGGCTGTGCGTAGGGGGTCAGGCCCTTGATGTTGTTGAACGTGATGTTCTTCGCGGTGTGCGTCTCCCAGTTCCACTGCTTCGCATCGCGGGCGAGGGTGTCGTTGAACGTGATGTTCTGCGAGTGGAGGATCATGACGCCACCCTGGTGCTGGGACGTCGCCGCATCGTGGCGCCAGCCTCCGTTGCCCGTGTCGTAGTTCGCGAATCCGTTGCCGTCGAACACGCCACGTCCGTAGAACGTGATGTTGGCCGAGTTCCAGATCCCGATGGTCGGCTCCATGGCCTCCATGGTCGGCTGGATGCGGTTCTTCAGCAGAGCGCCTTCCGCGGTGTAGATCGTGACGGGCTTCGTTCTATTGCGCAGATCGAGACCGGCATATGTGTACCATCCGTCGGGGAAGTACAGCGTGTCCTTCGAGTCGTCCGAGTAGAGCTCGTCGATAGCTGCCCGGATCTGAGTCGTCTGATCGGTAGCGCCCGTCGCGTCGGTGACGAAGTCCATGACGTTCACCACGTTGTCGGCGCTGGGGTCGGGGATGGTGGCCGGGTCCTCGAGCGGGTCGTTGACGATGGCGAGTCCCGGCTGCGCTCCGTTGATCTCCACGATGACGTAGCGCAGTTCGCTCGACATCGTGAAGGTCAGTGTCGTGCCGGACACCGCGACGGCCGAAGCGGGATAGTCCTTCTCGGGGTAGATCTTCCACGAGGTGATCGGCTCATTCGCCGTCACTGTGAGGACGGGCGTCGAATCGTCCGACGCGAACCGTGCGACAGCCATCCGGTTGTTGAATCGGTTCGAGTACTTCGCGACGAACACGTCCGTACCGTTCGCCTCGAGCGTGAAGCGATCGGACCGGGCATCTCCCGGGGTGTCGCGATACGTGTGCACGGATGCAGCCGCCTCAGCGGCGGCGGGAGGTGGGGCCGAGATCAGGGGGCTGATCAGAATGGCAGCGATCAGTGCCGCAGTGACCGCCCGGGGTGACTTCTTCGTCATGACTTCCTCGCTCGTAGATTGATCGGGTCAAAACGAAGATAGATCTGATCCTTGTTCACGTCAACAACGGGATGGCTGGAGCCCGTCGACGCGCGTTCCCCCAGAGAACTAGCTCGAAAACAAGCGGTGAGGCGGCCTCATCTCCTGCCGGCCTTGACATATGGCGACGTCAACACATTATGATGAAACATCGGATGATCACGTCACCATTCGACACCGAAGGATTGGACATAGATGTCAACCATGGCAAGGCCGACGGCTCTCGCCCCGCGCAGACCACAACCTGGCCGACCACGTCGTCGTCGCCACAGGTGGGCAGGGCTGGCTTTTCTGACGCCCTTCCTCTGCGTGTTCGCCGTCACGGTCCTGGCGCCCGTCATCTACGCGATCGTCCTGAGCGTGTTCCGTGAGCGACTGGTCGGAGGCAACTCTTTCGTAGGGTTCGACAACTATCTCGCCGCGTTCGCAGACCCCAAGTTCCTCGAGGGACTCCTCCGTGTGTCCGGTTTCCTCGTCGTCCAGGTCCCCATCATGCTGGTGCTGGCTCTTCTCGCGGCCATGGCGATCGATTCCCGACGGCTCGCGAAGCCCGGCTTCTACCGCATCGCACTGTTCCTGCCCTACGCGGTTCCCGGCATCGTGGCGGTGCTCATGTGGGGGTTCCTCTACTCCGACCGCGTCGGCATGGCGGGGAACATCAACTCCCTCCTCGGCTTCGAGCTGATCACGCCCTTCGCATCCCAGTGGATCCTCTTCGCCATCGGAAACATCGTCACGTGGCAGTTCGTGGGCTACAACATGGTCATCTTCTACGCAGCCCTGCGAACCATCCCCGAGGAGCTGTACGAGGCGGCAGCCATCGATGGGGCCGGGGCCTGGCGCGTCGTGGCGAGTGTCAAACTCCCCGCCCTGCGTGGTGCCATCGTCATCGCGACGATCTTCTCCATCATCGGAAGCTTCCAGCTCTTCAACGAACCGAACATCCTCCGCGCGAACGCCCCAGGCCTCATCACGACGTTCTACACACCCAACATGTATGCGTACAACTTGAGCTTCATCGGGCAGCAGGCCAACTACGCGGCAACCTTGGCGATCATCATGGGCGTCATCACGGGAGTGATCGCCTACATCGTCCAGGTCCGCGGTACCCGTCAGGAGATCCAATGAGTCGCGCAGTGGCGGATCGCCGTCGATTCCTCAGCAGCCCGCGACGGTCTGTTGCCCTGACCATCGTCATGGTCGTGTTCGTGCTCTACTCACTCGTTCCGCTGGCCTGGCTCATCATCAGTGCCACCAAGACGCAGCAGTCGCTCTCCGGATCCTTCGGCCTGTGGTTCTCAGGGCCGTTCGCTCTCTTCGATAACATCTGGCAGACGCTGACCCACGACAACGGCATCTTCGTGCAGTGGCTGGGCAACACGCTTCTGTACGTCGTCGCCGGGGCGGGCGGAGCCACGCTCCTGGCCACCCTCGGCGGCTATGGGCTGGCACGGTTCGAGTTCCCTGGCAAGCGCGTCATCTTCACTGTGATCCTGGCTGCGATTGCGATCCCCGGAACCGCGCTCGCCGTGCCAACCTTCCTGCTGTTCAGCCAGATGGGTCTGACGAACACGGTGTGGGCCGTGATCATCCCCTCACTCGTGTCTCCGTTCGGTCTCTACCTGGTCTGGGTGTACGCGCAAGAGGCAATCCCTGCAGAACTCCTCGAAGCTGCTCGGGTGGACGGATCCGGAGAGCTTCGCACGTTCTTCACCATCTCACTTCGGCTGCTGGCGCCCGGCGTGGCGACGGTGGGCCTGTTCTCGATCGTCGCCTCATGGAACAACTACTTTCTCCCGCTCATCATGCTCAGCGACCCTGAGCTCTATCCCCTGACCATCGGTCTGAACCTCTGGAACCAGCAAGGCCAGGGAATCGGCGCCGATCCGATCTTCAACCTCGTCATCACGGGATCGCTCCTGACGATCATTCCCATCGTCGGCGCATTCCTGCTCATGCAGCGGTACTGGCAGTCCGGCCTCGCGGCCGGCAGCGTCAAGCAGTGACCGCTGCATCCGATGACGCCACCCCATCCCCTGGGGCCCGCATCACCACCACCCACAGAAAGGAACACAGCATGAACCGTCGTCTTATCGTGCGCAGCGTCGCCGCGAGCGTCGCCACCGCTCTGGTCGGCCTGAGCCTGGCAGCGTGTGCCAGCACCGGCACGCCCGACTCCGGAGAGAAGGGAGCGGACGCCGTCGAGAAGGCCCTGGAAAAGGGAGGCGAGATCACCTTCTGGAGCTGGAGCCCGTCCGCCGAGAAGCAGGTCGACGCCTTCGAGAAGGCCTACCCGAACGTCAAGGTCGACTTCGTCAACTCCGGCGGCGCGAACGACAGCAACCTGAAGCTGCAGAACGCGCTGGCCGCGGGCAAGGGCGCACCCGATGTCGTCCAGCTCGAGTACATGTCGGTGCCGCAGTTCGTCCTCGCGGACGCCTTCGTCGATCTCACCGACTACGGCTTCGCCGACTTGAAGGATCAGTACTCCGAGTCCTCCTGGACCAACATCAGCCAGGGCGGCATCTGGGGCCTTCCCCAGGACTCCGGCCCCATGGCGCTGTTCTACAACAAGGCGACGTTCGACAAGTTCGGCCTCACCGTTCCCACGACCTGGGACGAGTACATCGACGCAGCCCGCAAGCTCCACGCCGCCGACCCGGAGTACTACATCACCAACGACTCCGGACTCGACGGCGGATTCGGCTCCGCGATGCTCTGGCAGGCAGGCTCCAACGCCTTCCAGGTCGACGGAGACAAGGTCACCATCGACCTGCAGGACGAAGGCGCCCAGCGCTATGCCGAGAAGTGGGGGACGCTCGTCAAGGAGGGCCTCCTCGACGGCATCGGCGGATGGAGCGACGAGTGGTTCGACGGTCTCTCCAGCGGGAAGATCGCCACTCTGGCAGCCGGCGCCTGGATGCCCGGCGTCCTGGAGTCGGGTGCCTCCGACAGCGCCGGCGACTGGCGCGTCGCGCCCATGCCGACCTACGACGGCGGGGCCCCCGCGACGGCGGAGAACGGTGGCAGCACGGAGGCCGTCACGAAGCAGTCCAAGAACCCTGCGCTGGCCGCCGGCTTCCTGAAGTGGCTGAACTCTTCGGATGAGTCGATCGGCATCTTCGTGGACGGCGGCGGCTTCCCCGCCACCGTCGCGCAGCTCGAGTCGTCCGAGTTCCTCAACGCGGAGCCCGAGTTCTTCGGCGGGCAGCAGATCAACAAGGTGCTCGTGGACGCGTCCAAGTCCGTCGTGCCCGACTGGCAGTACCTGCCGTGGCAGGCCTACGCGAACAGCATCTACGGCGACGCCATGGGTCCGATCTACACGAGCAACGGTGACGTCGCCGACGGCCTGAAGGCCTGGCAGGACGCGAACATCAAGTACGGCGAGACGCAGGGCTTCACCCTCGGAAAGTGACATCCGAGAGAGGGTGTGGGCTGCTCGCCACGAGCGGCCCACACCCTCTCTTCGGTAGAAGGAGGACACAACAATGACCGCCGCACGCTTCTCGTACGACGACGAGACGTTCCGCCTCGATGGCGAACCCTTCCGCATCGTCTCCGGCGCCCTGCACTACTTCCGTGTGCATCCCGACCAGTGGGCCGAGCGGATCGCGATGGGTCGCCTCATGGGGTTGAACACCATCGAGACCTACATCCCGTGGAACGCGCACAGCCCGATGCGCGGAAGCTTCGACACCGAGGGCGGCCTCGACCTCGGGCGATTCCTCGACCTCATCGCCGAAGCCGGAATGCATGCCATCGTCAGGCCCGGTCCCTACATCTGCGCCGAATGGGACAACGGAGGGCTTCCGCACTGGCTCATGGCGATCCCCGGGATCCGCGTGCGCTCCTCCGAGCACCACTACCTCGAGGCTGTCACCGAGTACCTCGAGTCTGCTCTCGCCGTCGTCGCCCCGCGTCAGATCGACGCCGGGGGCCCCGTGGTGCTGATGCAGGTGGAGAATGAGTACGGCGCCTACGGCGACGACTCCGACTACCTTCGCACGCTCGTGGACATCTACCGACGCAACGGCATCACCGTTCCCCTCACGACGGTGGACCAGCCGCGCGACGGCATGCTCGAGCGCGGGAACGTGCCTGGCCTGCTGGCGACGGGATCTTTCGGCTCCCGTGTGCACGAACGCCTCGCCGCGCTGCGCACCCACCAGCCGACCGGGCCGCTCATGTGCTCGGAGTTCTGGTGCGGGTGGTTCGATCACTGGGGCGGCTTCCACCACGTGACGGATGCGGAGGAATCCGCGCGGAGTCTCGACAGCATTCTCGAGGCCGGCGCCTCCGTGAACATCTACATGCTGCACGGCGGCACGAACTTCGGCCTCACCAACGGCGCGAACGACAAAGGGGTGTATCAGCCGACGGTGACGTCGTACGACTACGACGCCCCGCTCGATGAAGCGGGCCGACCCACCGCCAAGTTCTGGCGCTTCCGGGAAGTGATCGCCCGCCACGAACCCGTCCCTCCCCTTCCCTCGGATGCACTCGGCTCTTCGGACTTCGTGGTCCCCGCATCCGTCTCCCTGCAGGGGGTGGGAGCACTCGATCAGGTCGCCCCCGCCGAATGGAGCGTCTTCGGCGACCTCCCGACGCTGGACGATCTCGGCTCGGCCAATGGCTTCATCCGCTATCGCGCCTCACTCTCCGCCGGCGATGAGCCGACTGTGCTGCAGTTCGCCGACGTGCGTGATCGCGCGTGGGTGTCCCTCGACGGAACGGCTGTCGGCGTGCTCTCCCGATCGGCGGGCGAACGTTCGATCACGCTCCCCCGAGGAACAGGCGTGCTCGAGGTTCTCGTCGAAGACGAGGGGCGGGTCAACTACGGTCCTCGGATCGGCGAGCCGAAGGGCCTCATCGGTCCGGCCGTGCTGGCCGGGCGGGAGATCACCGGATGGGAGGCGTCCGTCGTCCCCCTGACGGACCTGCCGACCCTGGCGGAGCGCTCGACCTCGACCCTCTTCCCGCTGAAGGCGGGGCTCATCCGGGCTGAGTTCGAACTGGATGCGCCGACGGATCTCGCTCTGCACACCGGCGATCTCGGATGGGGCGTGGCGTGGATGAACGGGTTCAACCTCGGAAGGTTCCGTCCCCGCGGCCCCCAGCGGACGCTCTACGCGCCCCGCCCCGTCACTCGACAGGGCACCAACACCGTCCTCCTGTTCACGCAGGAGCCACCCCGATCACGCCAGCTGACATTTCGTCCGACTCTCGACCTAGGGCCCGTGGATGACTGATCCCTCTCCTCGCGTCATGTACGGCGGTGACTACAATCCCGAGCAGTGGCCCGCCGCCATCTGGGACGAGGACGTGCGTCTCATGAAACTCGCCCGGGTGTCGACGGTGACCCTCGCGGTCTTCGCATGGGCCCAGCTCGAGCCCGAGCCCGGTCGCTACGACTTCGCCTGGCTCGACGATGTGCTCGATCGTATGCACCGCGGCGGCATCCGGGTGATCCTCGCGACGGCGACCGCGTCACCGCCCGCCTGGCTCGCCCACCGGTACCCGGAGTCGCTGCCCGTCTCGATCGACGGCGTCAGGCTCGCTTTCGGCTCTCGTCAGCAGTTCAGTCCGAGTTCGGCGGCGTACCGCCACCATGCGATGCGACTGGTGACCGAGCTCGCCGCACGGTACGCTCAGCATCCGTCCCTAGTGGGATGGCACGTCGGAAACGAGTACGGCAATCATGTGACCCGCAGCTACGACCCCGAGTCGGCGGAGGCGTTTCGGGGGTGGCTGCAGGATCGCTACGGCAGCATCGAATCCCTGAACGCCGCGTGGGGGACGACGTTCTGGTCGCAGACCTACCAGAGCTTCGCCGAGGTCGGCGTCCCCTCCGCAGCTCCGATGATCCGCAATCCCACGCAGGTGCTCGATTTCGATCGCTTCAGTTCCGATGCCTTGCTCGACCTGTACCGCGCCGAGGCGGAGATCATCCGCTCCTACGCGGGGGACCGGGCTGATACGCCGATCACGACCAACTTCATGGGCTTCTTCAAGGACGTCGACTACTGGTCCTGGGCCCCGCACGTCGACGTCGTCTCGGACGATCTCTACCCGGATCCCGCCGATCCGCGCAGTCATGTGCTGTCTGCGGCGGCACGAGACCTGATGCGGTCTTTGGGTGGAGGCAGACCGTGGCTGCTGATGGAGCAGGCGACCTCCGCCGTCAACTGGCGTCCGCCGAACGTGCCACTGGCCGACGGACGCCACCGTCTGAACTCGCTCCAGGCCGTTGCCCGGGGCGCTGATGCCGTCCTGCACTTCCAATGGCGTCAGTCGGCCGCCGGCGCCGAGAAGTTCCATTCCGCGATGCTCCCGCACGCGGGCGAGGACACCCGTGTGCATCGCGGTGTCCGTGCTCTCGGCGCAGAGCTGAGCGAGCTCGGTGATCTCGTCGGCGAGGGCGTCTCCAGCAACGTCGCACTGTGCTTCGACTGGGACTCATGGAGAGCGATCGAACAGGACGGCACCCCGGTGAGGGTGGACTACCTGGACACCGTCCTGCGCTTCTACGAGGGTTTCCTCCGTCGCGGGGTCACGGTCGACTTCATTCATCCGGAAGCCGATTCGACAGGCTATTCGCTCGTCGTCGCGCCCGCGACGCACGTTCTCTCCGATGACGCAGCGCGAGCGCTGGCGGAGGTGCCGGGTCGTGGGGACACGCTCGTCGTCACATATCTCAGCGGTGTCGTCGACGAACGGCTCCATATCCACCTCGGCGGATATCTGGGAGGCGACGGCCCCCTGCGCAGCGCCCTCGGCGTGCGTGTCGAGGAGTTCGCGCCGGCCGCCGACGGGTCCCCCTTCACGCTCACGGGAGATCTGGCGGGCAGATCAGACTTCTGGCAGGAGCTCATCAGGACCGAGGATCCGCGGGTCGAGGTGGTGGCCTCCTTCGCGGACGGATTCGCAGACGGTTCGCCGGCCGTCACCGTCAACCGCAGGAGCGGACAGGGAGCAGCGTGGTACGTGGGCACCCGGCCCTCGACCGCGCTCATGGACGACCTGGTGGCGGCCTGGCTCGACGACGCCGGCATCAAGGCGCCTCTCGCCGAGAGCATCGCCGGTGTGGAGACCGTCGTGCGCGGCGGGCGGCGTCTGATCGCCAACCACACACCGGATGTCGTGACCGTCGTCGTGTCAGGGCACCGCATCGACCTTCCCGGGTACGGCGCCGAGTGGATCTGCGTCGCCCCCGAGGACCAGACTCACACGATTGGCAGCTGAATGGCACGTCTCGACGACACGGAGGACCGCGCCACGGGCGCGGGCTATCTCTATGTGCATTTCAAGCGCGAGAGCGAAGACGGGGAGCAGATCTACTTCGCTCTGAGCGACGGCGATGACCCGCTCCACTTCGATGACCTGAACGGTGGTGAGCCCGTTCTGCGCTCGACGCTCGGTCAACGCGGAGTCAGGGATCCGCATATCGTCCGGTCGCCGTCCGGCGACCGGTTCTACCTGGTCGCCACAGACCTGCGCGTGTACGCCAACGACGACTGGGATCAGCTCGAACGGCACGGCAGCCGCTCGATCATGGTGTGGGAGTCCGCGGATCTCGTGCACTGGGGGGAAGGCAGACTCGTCGAGGTCGCCCCCCAGGAGGCCGGGAACGCGTGGGCTCCGGAGTCCATCTGGGACCCCGAGCAGAACGCATTCCTCGTGCACTGGTCTTCGAAGCTCTACGACGATGCCGAACACGAGGGAGAGAGCTATCACCGCATCCTCTACGCGACCACTCGCGATTTCCGCACCTTCTCCGCGCCGCGGGTGTGGATCGACAGAGGATGGCAGACGATCGATGCCACGGTGATCGAGCACGGCGGACTCTACTACCGATTCGTGAAGGACGAGCGGCATCGGACGGCGACCAGCCCCCACGGCAAGTCCGTCTTCTCGGAGACCTCCTCGTCGCTGACCGGGGACGAGTGGACGCCCCTGACTGAGGGCATCGGACTCGACGCCATCCGTCAGGGCGAGGGTCCGCTCGTGTACAAGTCGCAGACCGAGGATCGGTGGTTCCTCTGGATCGACGAGTTCACCGCCGAGCGACGATACGTCCCGTTCGAGACGGCTGATCTGACCAGCGGGAGATGGGCGCTCGCCGACGATGTGCGGCTGCCGCGGGATGCCTGCCACGGGGTCGTGCTGCCGGTGACCTCGGAGGAGTACGCGCGTCTTCGCGAGGCGTGGAAGCCATAGCCTCCACAGCAGGAAGAACTCGTTGCTCTCATCCTTGCGCTCACCAGGGACCTGCTGTCGCCGCTGTCCTCCTCCGAGCAGCACGTCCTCATCGGCCTGTTGGGGAAGGTGGCCGCGGCGAGCGCCTGAGCCCTCACTGCTCGCCGTCGGAGCCGGCGTCGGAAGCGGGCGGATGTTGCGCCCGAGTTTCTCTCGCGACTCGGGCGCAACATCGGCGCGAGCGTTTCAGGCGACGAGATTCTCTCCTATCCATTCGCGGAGGGTGGTGGTCGGGATCCCGTGGCGCGCGTTGAAGGTCGCCGCCTTGTCCCAGGCCACACCACGCCCCTGCGCGAAAGCCGCCCGATACTTGCGGGTCATGTCGTCGGGGTCTGCGGCGAGTTCGTCCATGAGGAGCGGCTCCGACCACACCCGCAGCTCGAACGGGCGGCCGAGCATCTCCTCCAGCGTCGTCGCAAGCTGGGCGTAGGTGATCGTGTCTCCGGCGACGTAGACGATCTCATCGCGGATCCTCGGCTCGGCGAAGAGGATCTCGGCGGTGAGCGCGCCGATGTCTTCGGGGGTGGTCACGGTGACGGCCGTGTCGGCGGTCCCGAGCGCGTTCACCGCGTCGTTCGAAAGGTCCACCATTCCCGACCCCGGCTCGAAGAGGTAGTTCATGAACATGCCCGTGGAGATGATCACCCACTCGGTGCCGTCCTGCGATCGGAGCAGGTCCCGTACGTCGAGCTGCGAGTCGAAGATGTCCTGGGGGCTGCCGCGACCGATGACGTCGAAGTCGACGCCGAACTGCCACGGGAAGTATCGGGGGAGCTTCGCCTGCAGCGCCGCCCGCGCGACCTTCATGGGAGCGTCGAGCCCGGCGGTGATCCCCGTGCACCCGATGACCGTGTCGTAGCCCGAGAAGATCTGAGCGAGGTCGTCGACCGTGCTCTCCACCAGGTCGCCGGGGACGACCCCTATACCGAGGCTGCGGATCTCGGCGACATCGCGCTGCTTCGCGGTCACGGTCGACTCGATGGTGCGAGGACGCAGCAGCACGTCTACCGACGAACCCGGCACGGCGGCCGCTCTTCGGGCGACGTTGCGCAGGACGGGCATCCCCAGCTCACCCGCCCCGATGACGAGGATCCTCCGCGACGTTCCTGTCCAGTCGCTCATCGACATGTGTCTTCCTTTCTTCGGCGGCCCGCAGTTCGGGACACGGCGCACGAACACCAATGTAAACTTTGACATCACTGTCAAGGTCAAATTCATCTCCATCGAGGGTCGAAGAAGGGCGCGCCACCATGAGGATCAGCGAGGCTGCCGAAGAGATCGGGGCTCCCGCGCGGATGCTGCGCTACTACGAGCAGCAGGGGCTCATCGAGGCGTCGAGGTCGGGGAACGGATATCGCGACTACACGGAGGAGCAGATAGAGAACGCCCGCCATGTGCGAGCCCTCGTCGAGGCAGGGCTGTCCACGCGAATGATCAAGATCGTGCTGAACATCGAGGCGTCCTCGCCGGAGCACCAGACGGGAGCACACAACCGAACCTCGGCTGAGGAGCTGGCGAGGGAGTTGCGTGTGGTGGAGAACCGCATCGTATGCCTGGAGAAGAGTCGCGAGGCTGTCATCGACTACCTTCGGCGTACCGGCCACACCGATCTGCTCTCGGCGACCACGCCCTGACCAGCGCAGGCGGAGAGCTCTCGGAGAGCGGGCAGGCATCCGCGCACTCCCTCTAAACGGTGCCGAATGCGTGCGCCAGCTTGATCGGCACGACGACTTCCGATGCGAGGAAGGCGAGAAGTGACGCAGCGCGCGACGGGTCAGCGGATGCTGTCGCCACGACGCCCCCGAAGACGGTGTCGATCGCGGCATCGTCGGGCATCACCCCGAGGATGCGCACGCCGATCTGCCCGACCAGCTCGCTGAGCTGCTGGAACCCCAGATCGACCTCCCCGTCTGCGAGGAGCGCGGCGACCGGAACGCCTGGGCGCGCCTGCACGAGGCGGTCGCCGAACTCGTCGGCGAAGCCCCATTCATCGATCATGCGCAGCAGCGCCGTCCCGCTCGGGCCGGTCGAGTAGCCGATCCGTTCCGCCGCGCGCAGCGCCTCGCGCAGGCCGGCCGCGTCGTCGAAGGCCGGTCCGAGCGGGAGCTCCGCAGGACCGGTCGAGCCGGACCGCACCGCCACCGCGACCTGCGACACGACGAGCGGCATCACCGTGCTGGCGTCCACGTGCCCGCCGACGGCGAGTCGGCGCAGGGCGCTCTCGGCGAGGAACACCAGGTCGAACCCCTCCCCTGCCGCGACGCGTCGCTCGGCGTCGACGCCGCCGACGGATTCGACGATGACCTCCGCGCATCCCGCCGAGGCGGCCGAAGCGACGAGGTCGGCGAGCAGATGCCGGGTCGCCATGGACGAGATCGCCTTCACCCTGCCTCCTCGAACGCTTCGGTGTCGACATCGGCTGCGGGGCCCGAGGCGTAGCGAGGGCCGGAGATCGTCGCGGTGCAGATGAGGTCGCCGGCCCGAGCCAGCAGAACCGGGTCGATCACGAGATCCATCGCCGCGCGGTCGTCGCGGAGGTGGTCGGGGTTCGTGGTGCCCGGAATCGGAATGACGTGATCACCGCGCGACATCACCCACGCGAGGGCGAGCTGTGCCGGCGTGCATCCTGCCTCTGCGGCGAGCGCACGCCAGCGCGGCAGCAGCGCGGCGTTCGCCGGCCAGTGCTCGGGGCGGAAACGGGGCATGGTGCGGCGGATGTCGTTCTGCGCCAACGTCGACGGATCAGCGACGCTGTCGCTGAGGAATCCGCGAGCCACCGGGGAGAACGCGACCAGTGCGATGCCTGCGTCACGCGTCGCGTCCAGCATCCCGAGCTCCGGGTTGCGACTCCACAACGAGTACTCGTTCTGCACCGCGGCGATCGGTGCGACCCGCTGCGCCTCGCGCAGCCTCGCGACCGACACCTCCGAAAGGCCGATCGCGCCGATCTTGCCTGCGTCGATGAGCGCGGCGAGCGCGCCGACGCTCTCACCGATGGGGACCGAGCGATCCCACCGGTGCAGGTAGTAGAGGTCGATGCGGTCGACGCCGAGCCGCGCGAGCGAGGCGTCCACCTGAGCCCGCAGCGTCTCCGGCCGCCCGTCGATGGTGCGGATGCCGTCGATGAGCGCCATGCCGCCTTTGCTGGCCAGCACGACGTCGTCCCGGCGCCCCGCGATCGCCCGTCCCACGAGCTCCTCGTTACGACCTCCGCCGTACAGCGTGGCGGTGTCGAGCATTCCGACTCCCTCATCGAGAGCGACTCGAAGCAGGCGGATCCCTTCCTCCTCCGAGGGTGGGACCCCGTAGGCGTGGCTGAGGTTCATGCAGCCGAGGCCGAACCGCGGCAGCATCACGCGAGCTGCGCCTCGAGCGCCCCGAGCACGCGGTAGCAGTCGATGACCTGGCGCAGCGAGGAATTCGGCTCCCGCCCGTCGCGGATAGCCGCGACGAACTCACGATCCTGCAGCTCGATGCCGTTCATGCTCACAGCCACCGTCGAGACGTCGATCTGCTCCTCCGCACCCGTGAACAGGTCGTCGTATCGCGCGACGTACGTCGCGGTGTCGCCGATGTAGCGGAAGAACGTACCGAACGGCCCCTCGTTGTTGAACGACAGCGAAAGCGTGCAGATCGCCCCGGTCTCGCTCTTGAGCTGGATCGAGAGGTCCATCGCGATGCCGAGCACGGGGTGGATCGGGCCCTGCATGGCATGCGCGTCGACGATCCGTCCGGACTGATAAGCGAAGAGATCGACCGTGTGCGCCGCGTGGTGCCACAGCAGATGATCGGTCCACGAGCGCTTCTCGCCTCTGGCGTTCGTATTCGTGCGCCGGAAGAAGTACGTCTGCACGTCGAGCTGCTGCACCGCGAACTCGCCGGATCGGATCCGCTCGTGCACGAACTGGTGCGAGGGGTTGAAGCGGCGGGTGTGGCCGACCATCGCGACGCGATCGGACGCGTCGGCGACGGCCAACGTCGTCTCCGCGTCGGCCAGCGAATCTGCGAGGGGTATCTCCACCTGCACGTGCTTCCCCGCGGCGAGCACGGCCTGCGTCTGCGCTGCGTGCAGACCGGTGGGCGTCGCGAGAATCACCGCTTCGACGTCGTCGCGGCGGAGCACCGCGTCGAGACCCACGACAGCGTGTGCGACGCCGTACTGTGCGGCGACCGCATCCGCCTTCTCCTGCGAGGTCGCGCTGACGACCGTCACCTCGGCGTCGTGGATGTTCGCGAGGCCGTCGAGGTGCTTCATGCCGAAAGCGCCGTTGGCGCCGACGACGGCGACGCGGATCTTGTCGTTCATGCGGAGTCCTCACGTGCAGGGTTGCTCATCACGAGATGGCCGACCGCGGTGTTGGATGCAGGAACATGGTAGAACCTGTGGTCGGTCGAGGGCTCTCCGCCGCCGAACTGATCGTCCATCGCACCGCGGGCGATGAGCCAGTCGACCAGTTCGATGCCCTCCGACCCCGCCTCGTCGACGTACTCCATGTGCGGCCATTCGGTGAGCCCGAGCGGGTCGGCGATCAGGTGGTCGAGGAACGCGTTGTCCCACTCCTTGTTGATGAGCCCGGCACGCGGACCCTGCAATTGGTGGCTCATGCCTCCGGTGCCCCAGATCTGGACGTTCAGCTCCTCGCCATCCCATTTGTCGATCGCGCGGCGCAGGGCCTTGCCGAGCTCGTAGCACCGGCGACCGGACGGCACCGGGTACTGCACGACGTTGACGGCGAGGGGGATGACGCGCACCGGCCACTCCTCGACGTCGCCGTACACGAGCGACAGCGGTACGGTCAGACCGTGGTCGACGACCATCTCGTTGACGAGGGTGAGGTCGAAGTCGTCCTGGATGATCGACTGCGCGAGATGCGCGGCGAACTCCGGAAATCCCTTCACAGCCGGGACCGGTCGCGGTCCGTAGCCCTCGTCGGCGACCGGGTACTCGGCTCCGGTGCCGAGCACGAAGGTCGGGATGATCGAGGCGTCGAACGCAGTGGCATGGTCGTTGTAGACGAGGATGACGACGTCTGGAGTGTTCTCCTCCGCCCACCTCCTGGTCCAGCGGTATCCGTCGAAGACCTTCTTCCAATACGGCTCCTCGGTCTTGCCGAGGTCCATCGCGGCGCCGATCGCCGGGACGTGGGAGGTGAACAGCGCCGAGGTGTAATGGGCCGGCGCATCGGGCCGCATGGTCGTGGCCTTCTCCGCGGACGGGGGCGTCCACCCGTCGAGGTCCTTCAGGCGGTTGCCCTCGGGGCGCCGTCCGCCGCCGATCATCATGTCGCGGTACGCCGCCTCGCTCATGCCCGTCATGGACCCGGCCATCTGCTGGAAGCTCAGACCGTGCGTGGCGCCGATCTTGCTGAGGAAGTAGATGTTGCCGCCCTCGGCGATCATGGTGTTCAGATCCATGTCGAGCACGGCCTGACGCTGCACCGGGTTCAACGGCCACTCATCGAGGTATCCCGCCTGGTCGGCGAGGAAGCGCTGACGGTTCTCCGGCTTCATGAGCGACATCGAGAACTGGTTGAGGTGATAGCCCTTGCGGGCCTGCTCCGCGTCGTAGATCGTCGTGCCGGGGACGTCCTTGTACGGCTTGTCGAGTGCCATGGTCATGCTCCTTCGTCGCTCGCGGACTCGCCCCAGTAGAGACGGCGCGGGTTGTCGACCAGGAGCCTCCGCTGGAGCTCGGGGGTCGTCGCGATCTGCGGGATGTAGTCGACCAGCAGCCCGTCGTCGGGCATGTGGTCCTTGAGGTTGGGATGGGGCCAGTCGGTGCCCCAGAGCACACGATCGGGGAACTCCTCGACCACGCGTCGGGCGAACGGCACGACGTCTGTGTACGCGTGCTGCTCGCCGTCGAGAGCGCGCGGACCGCTGATGCTGAGCCGCTCTGGGCACGACACCTTGGTCCACACGTTGTCGTTCTCGCGCAGGAAGCGGAGGAAGAGCTCGAACTCGGGCCCATCCGGGTCCTTCGAGACATCCGGGCGCCCCATGTGGTCGACGACGATGTCCGTCGGGATGCGGGAGAAGAAGTTGTAGAGCTCGGGAAGGTCTTCGGCCTCGAAGTAGATGACGACGTGCCAGCCGAGAGGGGCGATCTTCGCGACGATGTCCTCGAGGGCGTCGGTGGGAACCCGGTCGACGAGCCGCTTGACGAAGTTGAAGCGCACTCCGCGCACACCCGCCTCATGCAGCTCCGCGAGCTGCTCGTCGGACACGTCGCGGCGGACGGTTGCGACGCCACGCGCGCGCCCCTCACTGCGAAGCAGCGCATCGACAAGGGCGCTGTTGTCGGCGCCATGGCACGTCGCCTGCACGATCACGTTGCGGTCGAAGCCGAGCCGGTCGCGCAGCGCGAAGAGCTGGTCGGCGGACGCGTCGCACGGGGTGTACTTGCGCTCGGGCGCGTACGGGAACTCGGCTCCCGGGCCGAAGACATGGCAGTGCGCGTCGACCGCGCCGTCCGGCATCCGGAAGCGCGGAGCAGAGGGCCCGTCGTACCAGTCGAGCCATCCTGGAGTCTTGTCGAACCCGCCCGTCGTCTCTCCGTGTGTAGTGTCGTCGTGCGCCATCTCAGTCCTCCACGTACTCCAGGCCGGCTGTCGCGAGCGGAGCGCGCATCCCGTAGAGATCGAGACCGAGGACGCCCTCGCGGAACTGTCGGCGCTTCGACTCTTCGTTGTCCTCACGTGCACGGCTCGCGTCTGCCACTGCCCCGACGAGCGCGCGCGGCACGACGACCACCCCGTCGACGTCGGCGACGACCACGTCGCCGGGGTTCACGAGCGCGTTGGCCGCGACGACCGGCACGTTGACCGAGCCGAGCGTCGCCTTGACCGTGCCCTTGGAGTTGATCGCGCGCGAGAAGACCGGGAAGTCCATGCGCTCGAGGTCGGCGACGTCACGCACACCGCCATCGATCACGAGGCCCTTGCAGCCGCGGGCGGTGAGCGAGGTCGCCAGCAGCTCGCCGAAGAAGCCGTCCTCGCTCTCAGTCGTGCAGCCCGCGACGATCACGTCTCCCTCTTGCACCTGCTCCGCTGCGACGTGGAACATCCAGTTGTCGCCCGGCTGCAACAGCACGGTGACGGCCGGACCGCACAGCGTCGCGCCGTGGTATGCGGGGCGGATGTAGGGACGCATGAGCCCCACTCGGCCCATGGCCTCGTGGATGGTCGCGACGCCGAACTCCGACAGCCTGGCGACGTCGTCGGGGTCGGGGCGCTCGATACGGGTGCGGACGATGCCGAGGTCGTTGAGTCGCATGGTGATTCCTTTCACAGCCCGCGTGCGGTCAGGGCACGGTCGAGGCGCGGGTACACGCGGCGCGCGTTGCCCTCGAAGACCGCGAAGCGTTCGACGTCGGTGAGGTTCGGGGTCGCGTCGACGTACCGCTTGGTGTCGTCGAAATGGTGGCCGGTGCGCGGATCCGTGTCGCGTACCGCGCCGATCATCTCGCTCGCGAAGAGGATGTTGCGCGCGGGGACCACCTGCGTCAGGAGGTCGATGCCCGGCTGGTGGTAGACACACGTGTCGAAGAAGACGTTGTCCAACAGGTGCTCCTCGAGCTCGGGCTTGCCCAGCGCCATCGCGAGCCCGCGGAAGCGACCCCAGTGGTACGGGACCGCACCTCCGCCATGAGGGATGACGAGCTTGAGGTCGGGGAAGTCGCGGAACAGGTCGCCCCTGATGAGCTGCATCACCGCGGTGGTGTCGGCACCGAGGTAGTGGTCACCCGTGGTGTGGAACACGTCTGGCCGACAGGTGGTGCTCACATGCACCATCGCCGGGATCTCGTACTCCACGAGCTTCTCGTAGACCGGGTACCAGGAGCGATCGGTCAGCGCTGGCGCCGACCATCTCCCTCCCGACGGGTCGGGGTTGATGTTGACGGTGACCGCGCCGAGATCCTCGACAGCACGGGTGAGTTCGGCGACGGTCGTGCGGGGGTCGACGCCGGGCGACTGCGGCAGCATCGCGCCGGGAAGGAACCGGTCGGGGAAGAGCTGGGCGACCCTGGCGACGAGGTCGTTGCAGATGCGGGCCCAGGTCTCGCTCACGGCGAGGTCGCCGATATGGTGCGCCATGAATGAGGCACGAGGGCTGAAGACGGTGATGTCGCTCCCGCGGTCGTTCATGAGGCGCAGCTGATTCGCCTGGATCGTCTCGCGGATCTCGTCATCGGTGATCCGGAGAGCGGCGGGATCCGGAGCCTCGCCCTCTCTCTCGGCGAAGGTTATCTGCAGCTCGCGCCACGCCCCCAGCGCGGTAGGGGCGGTCGTGTAATGGCCGTGGATGTCGATGATCACCGCGGGGCGTCCTTGTCGCTGGAGGGCTTTCCTCCGACGGTAGGGCGGTCATGATCTGCAGTCCAATAGATGATGGAGAAGCCTTGTATCGATAGCATCTATTCGTGGGAACCGTCGATCTGAACCAGTTGCGCACGTTCGTCGTGCTCTACGAGTTGCGCAGCGTGACGGGAACGGCCGAGAGGCTGCACGTCACCCAGCCCACCGTGAGTTATACGCTGCGACGGCTGCGCGAGCGATTCGGCGACGACCTCTTCCGGCGCGAGGGGCACGACATGGTGCCCACCGCCCGCGCCACAGCTCTGTTCGGGCCGCTGCACGAAGCGCTCGCCCAGATCGACTCGACAGTCGACTCCGACGCCGACTTCGAGCCGACCGGCTTCACCGGAGCGCTCGCCTTGGGGCTCACGTCGATCGGCGAGCAGACCTTCCTCCCCCCGATCATGGCGGCACTGACGCGCGAGGACGCCCGCCCCCGCATCACGGTCGAGAGACTCGACGCCGACCAGGTGGAGGACGGCCTCACCCGAGGAAGCATCGATCTCGCGATGACGGTGTCAATGATCGGCAGCCCCCGGCTGTGGCGCACGCACGTCCGTGCTGTCGAGTACGTCGCGCTCTCCTCTACGGCTCATCCGCTGCCTCCGACCGCACCGGACATGTTCGACGGCCGGCACTTCGTGCGCGTGTCGGCTCGGGGCGGACACGTGTTCCCGCATCAGGCCCTCATCGAGCACGGTCTCATGCCGCAGGTCGTGCTCACCGTCGAGGAGTACGCCACGGTGCCGTCGGTGGTGCAGACGACCGACCTCGTCGTGCTCCTGCCCCGCCATGTCGCGGAGGTCTTCTGCGGGTGGTTCGACGGCCTGGCTATCAGCGACCTCCCCTGGCCCGCGCAGAGCACACCGGTCTCGCTCTACACCCGCCGCGGGGCCGCGCTCTCGCCGGCGCAGCGGTGGTTCCGCGGCCTCGTGCACGATGCCGTCAGCACCGAGGAGTACCACGCGGCGAGAGAGACGCGCGACTAGGAGTGCATCGTGCGGTTCCAGCTCGCCTTCGCCGGGGCGAACGGGCTGCGAATGCGGATCGACCACGTCGAATGCGGATGGATCGAGAGGATCGCACCCTCGTACCAGGAGCGCGCCTCGTCGTCGAGGGTCGCGATCACGGCATCCTTGTCGACCTCGTCCTCCGGGCGCGGACGGAGGGCCTTCCACACGAGCTGGACCTCGGGGGCGCCGGTCGGCACGCCGTCGAGGTCGAGCACGGCCCGATCCCACGGCAGGGACAGCCGCGGATCTCGCTTGTAAACCCAGGCGCGGGGGGAGCCGTCCTCGACATTGACCTGCAGCACCCAGACTCCGCGTTCCTCGTCCTGGAGCAGCACGGGGTGCGGATCGGCGTCGGCAGGCGCCGTGTCGAGCGGGACGACGCACCCCTCGACGTCGGAGAGCGTCCACGCGGTGACTCGCGCAGGCAGGGCATCGACGAGCGCGGACAGGTCGACGGCGGCGACGCTCACATCGGTGTTCGGGCGCGTCCGGATCTCACGCCCCAGCCAGCGATCGAGCGCGGCTCCACCGGAGAGCCACCAGCGTACGGGCACCCCGCCGAGCAGGCCCGCGATCGAGTCGACGTCCGCTGGCATCCAGGGCGTCGAAGACGCGAGCACGGGAGCGGTCATGCACCGAGGCTACCGCTCACAGGTCGCCGAGCGACACGGGAGGCGTGCAAGACTGCCGGAATGGCGAACTCCCCCTCCGGCGACTCGATGACGGATCGCATCGTGCGGGTCCTCGACACGTTCGCGGCCGACCGGACGACGCAGACGGCGACGCAGATCGCGCGTCGTGCGAATCTGCCGCCGGCGACCGCGCACCGCATCGTGGGAGATCTCATCGCGGCCGGGCTGCTCGAGCGCGATGAGGAGATGCGGGTGCGGCTGGGCATGAGGCTGTGGGAGCTCGCGCTGCGCGGATCGCACGCGCTCCGGCTGCGTCAGGTCGCACTGCCGCACATGGAGCGCCTGCAGGACATGATCCGCGAGCACACCCAGCTCGCCGTGCTGGAGCAGGAGGAGGCGCTGTTCCTCGAACGGCTGTCTCATCCGGACGCCGGCGCCAACATCACCCGGATCGCGGGACGCCTCCCCCTGCACGCATCGTCTTCGGGACTCGTCCTCCTCGCCTTCGCTGCCCCTGAGCTCCGTGAGCGTGTGCTCCGGGGCCCCCTGCGCGCCGTGTCACGTGAGACGATCACCGATCCGTCGGTGCTGCGCGGCGTGCTCGCGACGGTCCGCCGCCAGGGGGTCGTGATCGCGGTGGGATCAATCGAGGCCGTGTCGACCGGCGTCGCGGTGCCAGTGCGGGAGCGCGGTCAAGTGGTGGCCGCCCTTTCCGTCGTGCTGCCCCGCGATTCCCGGAGCGACCCCGCCGTGGCGGTCCTGAAAAACGCAGCGGCAGCCATCGAGAAAGACCTGCACCCCGGCTAGATCTCATTCAATGGGATTCTTCGGTGCGCGCGGCAGGTGGTCGCGCACACTGATCGGCAGAGCGGACGCACCGGCGCCGCCGTCGAAGGAGACACCATGATCACCTCGATCCGAACCCGCGTCGCGATCGTCGGAGCCGGGCCGGCCGGCCTCATCCTGTCCCATCTCCTCGCCGAGGGCGGGATCGACTCGGTCGTGATCGACCAGCGCTCACGCGAGGAGATCGAGTCGACCATCCGGGCCGGCATCCTCGAGCAGGGCACCGTCGACCTGCTGACCCGCATCGACCCCGGCACCCGTGTGCACACCGTGGGTCATCGCCACGACGGGATCGAGCTGCGCTTCCAGGGCGAGGGGCATCGCATCGACTTCCCCGGCCTTGTCGGTCGCAGCGTCTGGCTCTACCCGCAGCACGAGGTTCTCAAGGATCTGCTCGAACTGCGCGTGCACGCAGGTCAGGATCTTCGACTAGGCGTCACGGCGACGCGCATCGAGGGAGCTGGGACCGACGCACCACGCCTCATCGCGACCGATGCGGACGGGTCCGCGGTCGAGATCGACGCCGACTTCGTGGTCGGGGCCGACGGCTCCCGCTCGGTCGTGCGCCCGGCGGTCACGGGCGGGACGACAAACGGCTACTTCCGCGAGTACCCCTTCGCGTGGTTCGGCATCCTCTGCGAGGCGCCGCCGAGCGCAGACGAGCTGATCTACAGCAACTCCGACAATGGTTTCGCGCTGATCAGCCAGCGCAGCCCGCTCGTGCAGCGCATGTACTTCCAATGCGCTCCGGACGCCGACGCCCAGGCTCTCAGTGATGCCGAGATCTGGAGCACGCTGCAGTCCCGCGTCCCCGGCACCACCCTGCAGGAGGGGCGCATCTTCCAGCGAGACGTGCTGCGTTTCCGGAGCTTCGTCGCGAGCGAGCTGCGGCGCGGACGTGTGGCCCTCGTCGGCGACGCTGCGCACACCGTGCCTCCCACCGGAGCGAAGGGCATGAACCTCGCCGTCGCCGACGTGGTGCTCCTTGCCGAGGCTCTGACGTCGTTCCTCGGGCGGCGCGACGAGAGCCTCATCGACGGCTACGCGGAGCGGGCGCTCCAGCGCATCTGGAAGGCGCAGCATTTCTCATGGTGGATGACGAGCATGCTCCACACCGCGACGGATGCCGACGGATTCGATCGCCGCCGCCAACTCGGCGAGCTCCGCTCAGTCGTCGACTCCGAGGCGGGGCGCGCCTACCTCGCCGAGGCGTACACAGGATGGCCGGCGTCCTGATCGCGGCCCCGACGGCGATCATGCGCGCCGCAAAACGTGCCGGACATCCGCTCACACCGGTTATGACGGGCCCGCGAGCGCGTACGGCGATGCTGAGCTCCGGCTCGACTTGGCGACCATATGCGGGCGGGTGCGGACTCCGACGCTCTGGAACCCACCGATCGGAGGTCAGCATCGCCGAGCACGGTGCAACACCTGTCGCGCTTGTCGAGCGCGAGCAGAGTCCGGCCCTCCACGACCTTCTGAGCGGTGCTCTGGTCGCTTCGGGCCAGGGCTTGATCCACGGTATCCCCTTCACCGGGGTGGAGTCGACGTTCGCCGAGATGGCGACGCATCCGATCCCGATGTGGCCCCCGATCTTCGGCTACGAGGCAGAACATGCGTACGACGACATCCGCGTTCTGGCGATCGAGCCTGCCCTCACCATCCCGGTTCATGTCGTGGCAGGGCCCATGTCGGCGAGGAGATCACGGAGACGATGCTCCGCTCATGCCAAGGCTCGGATATCTAGTGGTGCAGCCCTCGAGGCAGGACTTCAGACGGATCCGCTGAGCATCTGTGCGTACCCTTCCCGGAACGATGGGTAGCGGAGTGCACCGACGAAGTCGTGCATCAGATTGCCGTGGAGCACCGTTCCACCACCGCTCTCGCCCTCGGCGTGCGGCGGGGGCTCTATGCCGAGGCTTTCAGCGATGAAGGTCACGACTTCGCCCATCGCGATGGGCTCTCGATCGACCGCATGGACAAGCGGGGGGCGCGTTCTCGGCTCGGAGCATCGTGTACAAGAGCCCGACGAGATCGTCCTCGTGGATGCGATTCGTGCGTCTGGAGTAGTCGACCGGGGCGTGCGCGCGGACGCGACGGATCACGGAGTCCCGGCCCGGCCCATAGATGCCCGCTGGGCGGACGATGCATGCTCCGAACAGCCGAGACGCAAGCTGCTCTCCCTCCAAGAGAGCTCGTGACCGACTGCCGGCTAGGACTGGCGCGTCCGATTCGGTGAGCGGGCGAGGCCCTGCCACCCTTCGAGTACCCGAGTCGAAGAGACGAAGATCACGCGTGACGGGCGCGACGACAGCCCTCCGGCAAGGTTGGCGAGCGCCGCTGCGTAGACGTCACCGTCGGCTCTGTCCTCCGAGTCCGGAGGCAGGCTGACGACGACCGACTCACAACTGGGAAGGTCGCGCGGCGGGGCGGCACGCAGATCTTGAGTGATCGATCGGAAACCGGAAGGAAGCGGCCCCGCCGTTCGACGGAGCGCGAGCACCTCGTGTCCGTCTGCGACCAGCCGCTCACCGAGTCGCAATCCGAGCTTCCCGCAACCCGCAAGCAGGGTGCGCCCCGGCGACCGCCGGCCGTGCCCCCATGCATGCTCTCACGTCTCCATGCGCTTCCTTCTCTGCTGACCCGCAACCGACCCTGCCACACATCCACGCTGCGAATGCGTGCGTTACGGAGACGCCAGCCGGTCGTGTGCGACGCGCACTGGTCGCTACCCCGGGCGGAAAGCGCATCCTGAGAATGCCGACACCGACAACGGCGAAGGATCGCGGTAAAACTGTGGCTATGAACCCATCTTGGCGCGTTATACGCTGACCCACCTGTGAGTTATTGAGAGGCGCACTACGAGGTTGCGCTATGCGTAGTGCAACGAGGTTGCGAGCCGTTGCGAGTCTAAATTTCTCCGATCTCCTGCCCGAGTCGGAGATACATCTCGGTGACGGCTTCGTCGTTGACGCGGTAGACGACCCACTCGCCCCGCTTGCGCTCCCCGCGCGGGGGGTCTGCGAACAGGAGACCTACGCTTTCGAGTTCGCCGAGGTACGGGATGATCGTCGATGCCGGCAGCTGCAGCGCCTCGACGAGGTCCTTGCGCCCCACGTCCGGGGTCTTGCGTAGCTGCCGGATGATGCTGGTCTTGGCCCGGTTGCCGAGGATCGCGAGGAGGCTCTCGGCAGCTTCGCCATCGGCAGGTCGGGCGTACTTGGGCATGGCTCCATTGTCGTCCCTATAATCCACGCGATCCAGATGCAGACCGAACTATTTACCCATTTACTTCCGAAGTGAGTGGGTGTACCGTTCACTTCATGATTAAGGCATCGCAGCTATACAGCCCCGCGAACCAGCGGGAAGCCGTGGCGCGTTTCCCCCAAAAGGCCTATAGACGGGGCGATCTGACCGGAGTATTGTCCACTGGGTCACTGCGGCGTATGCCGGACCAGTGCAGCCCGCGCATCGTCGCCGTCCTGGAGCTTCGGGAGGGCTGACCATCGTGGCCAGGGAGCGGAACGGCAAGCGCGGTATCGCGTGGGCATGGATCGGCGCGGTCATCCTAGCCGCGGGTATCATCGCCATCATCTTCGGCGCGCTCCTGAACCAGCAGACCCCGATTCCTAGTCCGTCCGCATCCCCCGAGCCTCCCGACTCCCCTTCGGCCCTACCGACGGTGGTTCCCGGTGCCGTGGTGGATCCCAGCGTCACCGACAAGGGCTGGGTGCCCGAGCCGATCACGACGGACGCCAACTTCTACATCCAGCGGGCCCTCGAGGCGGCATCGACGTTCGACACACAACTGAGCTCGCGGGAAGAATGGCTTGCGTATCTCGAAACCTGGTTCACACCAGATACCCGGTACACGTCCGAGCCTGACCGTGACTCAGCATTGGATGCTGCGCTGCTCGAACTCCGGCAATCTGTGGTGCTCACGGAAGCGGACTGGGATTCCCTCGCCTCTGCGAAGGGGCGGGTGGTTGCGGCGCTCACCGGCGCGATTGAGGATGTTGCGGTGTCCGAGGATCCGTCAGGCGACATGCGGATCGGCACGGCCGACGTGGCCCTCTCCTACACCCGTGTCGATGGCGATGGGGCCGAGTACGGCTACGAGGACCGGGTGCGGGTCAGCGTGCAGGTGCTCTGCGGTGAGGGGTCCGTCCCGGCGCCCGGAAGCGCGCAGCAGTCGGGGGATTGCAAGGTCGTCCGGTTCTTTGCGGAGCCGATGGAGCCCTGACATGGGCATCCCGGTCCTGGCCGCTGCGGCCCTCGCGAAGTCGAGGACCGCGAGCCGGATCGTGACCGCGGTTCTCGCGGCCGGCGTGTTGCTCATGTTGCTCGTGCTTGCGCCACTCGCAGTGATCCCGTTCGCCGCGTCGGGGTCGCTCGTTGTGACGGGGACGTCGACTGGGACGACGGACGGTCCGGCGGTCAACGGTCAGTGGGGGTACCCGCTGAAGGGTGCGTACAGCACCGGGCGGGGGTTCGGATACAACCCGGTATCGGGCTGCAGTTACTGCTCCACGAATCACAAAGGCTATGACATGTCGCAGGCGTGCAAGAGCACCGTCTACGCGGCCGGTCCCGGGACGGTCGTCGTCGCCGGCTCCTACTTTGGGTGGGGGAACGCCGTGATGATCGACCACGGCGACGGCATCCAGACCCTGTACGGCCACATGCTGTGGGATTCGCTCCGGGTCGAGATCGGCGACGACGTGGCCGCCGGAACCCCGTTGGGCGCGGAGGGAGACACCGGGCAATCGTTCGGATGCCATCTGCATTTCGAGGTCCGTAGGGCCGGTGTCGCGATCGACCCGGAACCTTTCATGGCCGCTCTTGGCCTGCCGCTCAGATGAGAACAAGGAGTTCATCGTGATACTGCCGTTCGACGTCGACGTCCCCCCGATCAATCCGGACTTCTCCGCCCCGTTCTTCGGTGGACTGCAAGTCCTCGCCTCCTATGTGCTGGCCGGCGCGATGCTGGCCGTGTTCATCATGTTGGTCATCGCCGGCGCCGCCCTCGCCTTCCCCAACATGGCCACCCACAAGGTGCAGTCCTGGGCGGGCGACAACATCACCCGCATCTTCATCGCCGCCGCCATTCTGGGAGCGGCGAACGGACTGTTCGGCTGGTTCGTGAACTTCGACTTCGGCTTCTGATGTCCACTGCGCGCACCGTCCTGATCGGAGCTCTTCTCGGACTCCTCTCAATGCTTTGCGCGCTCGCACCCGCATCGGCCACGACCGAATCGACTCCGCGGTCGATGTCGGTAGAGGCAGGGCCGGGCGAACCTCTGATCGTCGTGGAGGGCGAGAGCTGGTCATCGCCGGCGTATCCCGTGTTCTGCCGGTACTCCTCCGGACAGGTCGCCTGCACACCGACGACCGCGAGCGAGGTGAAGCCTCAGCAGTGCTTTGTCGACGTGTTAATGAACGGCGCGTCCACAACGGTGTGTACGACATATGAAGGCCACGCCGCCGCGCTGCAGCAAGCGGGAGGGAAGAACTTGATCGTGAAATACGGCTGCAGCGTCGGCGATGTCGTGTGTACGACGTTCGAGAACGCCGGCCGCGGGATGGCGATCGCCTCCACAACCGCGATGCTGCTCGTCGCGTCGAGCCTGCGCTTCGACACCAGTACGGTGCTGTGGACCGCTGCGGCGACCGAGTGGTCGTTCTGGCAGTGGGCGGTCCTCGTGATCACGTTTGCCGCCATGGCCTGGTCCGTCGCCGCCGCGGTCATCTCCGGCGAACGCGACGAGCTGGTCAGCGCCGTGGTGCGCACGTTCCTCGCGATTCCCGCGGTGCCGCTGACGCTGTGGATGACCGGTCACCTTCTGAACGCTGTCGATGACCTCACCTGGTACATCCTGAACCGGGACGGGCCGGCGACGTTGTTCACGACTCTGCAGAAGGTAACCTGGGCGGGCGGGGAGGCGAACTACTTCTTCGCGTTCCTCATCCACGGGCTCCTGCTGTTGTCGATGCTGCTGCTCGTCCTCGTGTTCACGTTCCGCAACATCGCCCTGGCCGCATTGGTCACCGCGGGACCCGTCGCCTGGATGCTGTTTCCGCTGCGCACGATCGGCCCGCAATGGGTGGTCCGGTATGTGTCCGCTGTCGTGTCGCTGCTGCTCGCCGGGCCGCTGACGATCGGGTTCCTCACCCTCATCGTCAACGGGCTCGCCGAGGTGGAGACGATCTGGGACCCGCAGGCCTGGCCGCTCCTCATCGGGCTCGTGCTCGCGGCGTTCGCGCCGTTCGCGGTGTTCGGGCTGTTCACGTTCCTCGGCGGCGTCGCCGCGGACCGCATCGGATCGAGGATAGGCGGCCACGCCGCCCGCGCCGGATCGAACGCCGCCCGCTCCGCCGCCCGCATGCCTTCCCGGCTCGGTGCGCACCCCGCCGGCGTCCCCCGCGGCCCCGCACGCTCGACACCGACCACGCCCCGCACCGGGACGGGCGGACCGGGGGGTCCGCGGAAGCCCGCCTCCACACCGCCACCCAGATCCACGTCGGGCTCGACACCGCCACGCAGCCAAGCCACCTCGGCACCGCCTCCCCCACCATCCTCAACATCACCGGCATCTCCGCCGCGACCGGAAAGGAGCAGGCAATGACCGCTGAAGCTTCCCCAGACCGGCCGGTACGGCTACCTGGGCGGTCCCGTCAGGGAATCGTGCTGGGCATGGACCCCTGGCAGCTCGGATTCGTCACAGCCGCTGCCCTCGTGATCCTCGTGTTCATCAACCGCTTCGGACCCTTCGGGCTGCTGTACGCCGCACCTGTATATGTGCCCTTGGCGCTGACGGCGGTGGTGACCGTGCACGGCCTGTCCGCGCCGAAGATGGCCGGTTTGTGGCTGATGAAGCAGGTCCGGCACGTCGCCGGTGCGACGACGCAGACATTCCGTCCTGAGCGGATCCAGCTCGCCGGCACCCTCAATCTCCCCGGCACCCGAGCATCCGTGCAACTGTGGGACGTCGACGGGGTCGCCTGTGTGTATGACCCGCGCCGCCGCACGGTATCGGTCACCGCCGAGCTCGAGGTGCAGGGGTTCCTCATGCACGACATCCCGGAACGGCTGGACCTGGCCGAGCAGTGGTCACGGGTGCTCGCCTCCTTCACCCAACGGCCGGGGATGAAACGCGTCACGCTGCAGGAGCGCACCCTGCCGACCACGATCCGCGCCGCCCGCACGCACTACGACGCGGTCGTCGAGCACCGCGGGCAGGATCGAAGTTCACCTGTGGCCGTCAACTACGAGCAAGTCATGGACGACTCGGAGCGGTTCGCCGTAGCCCACCGCAACTACCTCACCTTCAGCCTCGATCTTTTCGCCCTCGGCGCCCAAGTCAAAGCGCTCGGCGGAGGGAAGACCGGAGCGCAGACCCTCGCGTTCATGGAAACCCGGACCCTCGCTGATGCGCTCACCGCGGCGAGCATCAAAGTCCGCGCCTGGCTCTCGCCGCGGCAGATCGCGGCGCTCGCGAGGGTCGCATTCGACCCGGAGTCCGCATCCCACATCCAGAATCGCGACGACGACCACGCCGGGGTCGATCCGGCCGCGATCGGCCCGATGTATTTGGAAGAACCCCGCGGATCCAACCACCTCGTCCGCACCGACTCCGGCGTGCACACCACCCTGTGGATTCACGAATGGCCGCGCTCAGACGCCTACGTCGGTTTCGTGTCGCCGATCGTGTTCGCCCGCCACCCGCACACCGGGGAAGCCGTCACACACATCTTCTCGATCGTCCTCACCCCGGTGCCGTTGAAGCGGGCGTTGAAGCGGGTCCGCGATGACAAGAAGATCTGGCGCGGTAACGAGCGCATGCGCGCCCGACGCGGCGCGGACGGATCCGCCGCCGACAAGGCCGACTGGGACGCGCTCGAGAAAGAGGAAGAAGAGCTCGTCGCCGGGAACGGCGAGTTCCGGTACGGCGCCTACCTGACCATCAGCGCCCGCGACGAAGAACAACTCGATCAAGCCGTCGCCGGGATGCGCAACGCGCTCGTGCAGGCAGAGATGGAAGCGCAGGTCCTCTACTGTCAGCAGGCCGAAGCGCTCCTGGTCAACGCCTTGCCCCTCGGATTGGGGATGAGCTGATGACCCGCCACCGCATCCTCTTCGAACCCTCCGAATTGTCGCGCCGGGAACGGCGCACACTGCGCCGCACCACCGCCGCCCCACCCGACCGGCCGCCTGCACGGTCGCGGCGCGAGCTCGCGTTGCCGGAGGCCGCGGTGCCGGGCCCGTTCGGCCCGGGGCTCACCCAGTCCGGGTACTGGAACCTCGCGGCGGCGACGATCCCGCCGCACCAGGCGACATCGCAGCACCTCGCCGGGATCTACCCGTTCGTCGCCGACGCCGGCCTCGGCCACAAGGGACCGATACTCGGCGTCGACCTCAACGCGGACGCACTCTGGCACTTCTCCCCCTGGGAGACCTACGCAGACAGCACCGACCGGGGCACGTTCTCCACCAACATCCTCGTCCTCGGCGCATACCGCGCCGGCAAGAGCGCCATCATCAAGACCCTCGTCACCCGCTCGTTGCCCTTCGGGCACCAGGCCGTGGTCCCCTCCGACCCCAAAGGCGAATGGGTCACAATGGCCGAGGCGATCCCGGGCGGGAACGTGATCCGACTCGGCGGGGCGCTCGACACGCGCCTGAACCCGCTGGATCGGGGTCCTCGGCGCACCGGGGTCAGCGACAGCCAGCACGAGCTCATGGTGAAACAGCGCCGCGTCACCGTCCTCACCTCCCTCGCCGAAGCCGCCCTCCCCGGTACCCGCCTCACCGCCGTCGAACACGCAGCCCTCCACGAAGCCCTCACCCGCTGCATCCGCCGCACCGACGACACTCCGACACTGCGCGGCGTCTACGCCGACCTCACCGCCCTCGCCGGAGACACCACCGCCGACCGGCACCTCGCCGACGGTGCCGTGCAGCCCAGCTACGTGCTGCGCCGCTTCGTCGACGGCGACCTCTCCGGTCTGTTCGAAGACGAGTCCACCGTCGTGTTCGACCAGGACGCGCCGATCGTCGTCGTCGACACCTCCGAACTGTTCGCCCGCGGCGACCTCGTCGCACAGATGTCGCAGATCTGCACCACCGCCTGGATCCAGGCCGTGATCTCCGACCGCACCGCCCGCCGCACCCGATACGTCATCCGCGAAGAAGGCTGGCGAGACATGACCTCCATCTCATCCCTGTTTATGTACCAGCAATGGTTGAAGCTATCCCGCCACTACGGCATCAGCAACATCGTCATCCTGCACAAGATAGGCGACGTCGATGCCGTCGGCGACGCCGACTCCCAAGAACGCAACCTCGCCTACTCGATCATCGGAGACATCGAGAACAAATTCATCTTCCGCGTCAACCAGCAAGAAGGCGACGCCCTCCAGCGACGCCTCAGCATCCCGACCGCGCACGTCGCCATGGCCCGCCAGCTCCGCAAAGGCGTCTTTCTCGCCTATGTCGGCCAGTACCCGTATCTCGTCGACGCGTTCAGCACCTCCACCGACTGGGAATACGACCTGTTCCAGACCGACGACGCCCTCGAACTCGACGACCCCTATACCAGGCCCTTCGGACCTGGATCTCCGCGATATCGACGTCGCCTGGCCGACCGACACCGCCGTCGATGGGTGGCTCACCACGGACAAGGAGCTGACATGAGCATCGGCACCACACCCCGCGCCTATGCGACCGTCACCGGCGCCACGGCGACATTCACCTCAACTGACGGGCACCGCGAGCCGATCACCGCTGCCCCTGGTGAGGACATCCGCCACCTCGTCGTGCAGCGTGCCGCCGCCGAAGCGATCCGCAGCGGGATGACGCTCGAGCTCGTCACCTGCGGAGACCGCGGCGATCACCGCCTCCTCGTCACCGCTGCGGGCGACATCTCGCCCGCCCCATCCAGGGAAGCACCCGAAGAGCACGCCGCTTCCGCAGCCTCCGCGACCGGTGATCCTGCTGAACCCGCCACCGCACGCCGCTCATTCATCGACACCACGCGGACGGACACCCCGTCGACCGGATGGCGAGCAGTCGCCGCCCGCGCAGGCATTCGCGTGTCCGAGTCACCGATGCAGAAGCTGAAGCGGGACGCGGTGGCGTGCGTCTCCCGGCACTGGGCGGGTTCCCGTCTGCTCGCGGTCGTGAACGGGAAAGGTGGAATCGGGAAGACCATGTCGACCGCGATGATCTCCGCCGTGTTCGCCCGCTACGGTGGCGGTAGCGTGCTCGCCTGGGACAACAACGACACCCGCGGCACACTCGGCTGGCGCACCGAACACGGCCTCTACGACACCACCATCCGCGACCTGCTACCCGCGGCCCCCGAGCTCCTCGATCCCGCGGCATCGGTGTCAGACATCGCCCGGTTCGTGCACCACCAGCCCGCCGACCGGTACGACGTCCTTCGCTCCAACCCCGAACTGCTCGCCGCCGACCAGCGCATAGCGACTGCCGAGTTCGACCTACTGACCCGCGTCGCGACGCACTACTACCGTCTCGTGATCTTCGATTCCGGCAATGACGAATCCGCCGACCGGTGGCTGCGGATGATCGACTACTCCCACCAGCTGATCATCCCCACTCTCCCGTCCGCCGACTCTGCCGAATCCGCCGCGCTCCTCCTCGAAGCCCTGAAGAACCGCGATGAGCACTCTGCCGACCTCGCCGCGAACGCGGTCGTCGTCGTCACCCAACCCGAACCCGGCTCCCGGCGAGAATCAGTACGGATCGCCCACGCGTTCGCCGGGCAAGTGCGGGTAGTAGGAGTCATCCCCTTCGACCCCGCCCTCAAAAGCGGCGCCCTGCGCTTCGATGCCCTCCGCACCCGCACCCGCGACGCGTGGATCCTCGTCGCCGCCAACGCCGCCATCGGACTCGACTGAGCAGAACGGGAGCCGATCATGAACAACCGGTGGGCCGGAAAGGGTGTCGCGGGGGTCCTCGCCGCGATCTTCCTGCTCAGCCTCCTGTTCGCGATCGTCGCCGAGGCGGTGACGCACACCGTCTGCGGCGCCCGCCCTGCGCCGGCCAGCATATTCGCCGGCATCGCCCTCGCTGTCACCGGCGACCCCGGTGGGTATGCGGCACTGGCCGGCTGCGCGATACCTGTCACCGCCATCCGGGTTCTGGATCTCGTCGCCGTGCTCCTGGTGCTTGCGGTCATCGCGGGTGGGGTGATCGGGTACCGGTGGTACCGGGAATCGGATCGGGCGTTCATCGCCGACCTGCGCTCCCGTCCCGGGTTCGCCCCTGCCTCCGAGATCCGCCAGCACCTATCCTCGGCGGCCGTCCTGCGACGCGCCGCGCAGCTGCGCCCGGACCTCGAGCACCCGCAGCCGGCGGACGTGGGGTGGCGGGTCGGGCGCTCCCGCGGCCGCGACGTGTACGTGTCGATCGAAGACTCCGTCGCCCTCGAAGGCCCACCTCGCTCCGGCAAGGGGTACCGGGTGCTGATCTCCGCGATCCTCGATTGGTCCGGGCCCCTCATCACTACCTCCACGACGAACGACAACCTCACCGCGACCATGCGACCCCGCACCCGCCGCGGCGCCGTGCACGTCTTCGACCCGCAAGGCCTCTCCGGCATCCGCCACCCGCTAAAAGTCAGCCCACTCCCCGGCTGCGAAGACCCCCTGGTTGCGATGCAACGCGGCACAGCGATCATCACCGGCACCGCGCTGGGCGCGTCGACAACGAACGGGGAATGGGCGCACGCCTCCGGAGTCGTCCTCGGCCGGCTCTTGCACGCAGCCGCTGTCGGCGAGCGGACCATCGAAGACGTCTATGACTGGGGTTCCAGCCCCGCCCTTGCCCGTACCGCGGTCGACATCCTCCGCTCCGATGGCGCCCCCGGGTGGGGCGACAACTTGGAGGCGACGATCAGCGGGGACGAGAAACTCGTCTCCTCCATCTGGTTCGGTGTCCAAGGTGCCGTCGCGCCCCTCGCCGTCCCTCAGATCCGCGACGCACTCATGCCTCGTCCCGGCGACAACATCTTCGACGCCCGCGCGTTCCTCGACGACGCGAACACTCTCTACCTCCTTGGCTCTTCCTCCGGCGCCGCCGCGATGGGAGGATTCCTCGGCTCGCTCCTCGACGACATCGTCGAAGTCGCCCGTGCCCGCGCTCTCTCATCCCCCGGCTCCAGGCTCACCCGGCCGCTCGGGTTGATCCTCGACGAGATCGTGAACATGTTCCGCTGGGGCGGGCTCCCCCGGGTGATGGCGGACGGCGGCGGACGCGGAATCTGCACCTTCGTCGTCCTGCAAGCCCTCTCCCAGGCCGAGACGGCCTGGTCGCGCGCCGAAGCGGACACGATCTGGGCCGCCGCAACCGCGAAAGTCCTCCTCGGCGGCGCCAGTCATGTCGCCCACCTCCGCGACATCGAGACGCTCCTCGGCACGAGAGATGCCCGCCGCACAGAGCGATCCTGGGACACGAACCAAGCTGGGCACCACACCGCCGAACGGCAGGATCGGCTGCCGTTGATGTCCGCTGACGAGATCCGCCGGATGCCGGAGACCCTGGGGCTGCTCGCCTACCGCAACCGCCGCGGCGTGCTCCTGGACCTCGCTGGCTGGGACGAGCGCCGCGACGCCGCCGACGTCACCCGCGGGAAGCAGCAGACCGAAGCCGAACAACGCAGCGTCTTCCACGACATCCACCACCGCGACGCGGTGAACGGCCCGGAGGAACCCGTCGCGGCGGAGGATGTCTCGGAGGCGGTGAGAGACGAATGAGCAACCAGCGCCGCACCGGCCTGAAGAACCTCTACCGGCAGGAGTTCCTCCGCTCCCCCGCCTGGCACGCCCGCCGCGACCGCTGGTTCCGCCAGCACACCCGCGCCGGCCGCGTCCCGTGTGCCGCGTGCGGCATCGCCGACACCGCCGACCACCTCGAACTGCATCACCGCGACTACGCAGGCGTCGGCATCGTGCACGGCGTCTGGCAGGCCTGGGAAGACGACGTCGACCTCATGCCCCTGCACCCGTACTGTCACGAACTGTTGCACCGGCTCATCGACCGCGACATCATCCTCGCCCACCACCGCACCCGCCGGCAAGCATCCGACCACGCCCTCACCGCCCTCCAGCAGCGGCTCCCGCAACTGCAGGAGGAGGCATCATGAACAGTCGCGACCGTGAGGACGTCGAGGCACTGCTCGCACAAGAACTCGCAGGCCTCGACCCTCTCAACCGCTACGGCACGTCCGCACCCATCGGCGGGATCGTGACGAACTGGCATGAGCTCGCCGACGACGATGCGTCCGAACGGTGGGAAGCATTGCGGGACTGGGTGGAATGGATGACCGTTCGCTACAACGTCCCAGTCAGCGTAATCCCCGCCTGCTGGTGGAAACACGACAGGCTCGTCGAAGAACTTTCCGCTCTCCACACCGCCCACCTCGCCGCCTTCGATCCCAGCGACGCCGGCTTCGGCCCCATCGGTTGGCACGAACGCCTCGCCATCGCCTGGCCCCGCCTCAGCCACGCCTACGGCGGCGGATGCTCCACCGGACACCGCCCCACCAAACCCCGCACCTGGGACGGCGCTACCGATGAGGAGGATTGGACCGCGTGGGCCAGCCAGGCCCGCGCCCACCCGGGGACGACCCCGTCCCCTGACGAAAGGAAAGAAGAATGACCACCAAGATCCCGGTGACGTTGGAAGGCAACCTCACCGCCGACCCCGAACACGGTTCCGGAGAATCCGGCACCGAATACACGCGGTTCTCCCTCGCCGTCAACGATCGGCGCCTCAACGAGGACACTGGCCGGTGGGAAGACGCAGGCACCGTGTTCCACCGCGTCGTCGTGTTCAACCAGCAGGCCCGACACGTCACCAACTCGCTCCACAAGGGCGACACGGCGATCGTCGTCGGCGACCTCCGCTTCGGCTCCTACACCGACAAGGAGACCGGGCAGGTCCGAGAGACCCGCGACATCCTCGCCGACACCATCGGCGCCTCACTCAAGTTCGCAGACGCCACCATCAGCCGCGCCCCAAAAGCTAACGGCCCCGCAGCAGACGCTTCGGGGCCGGTAGCAGCACCGGCCTCGTACGCCGGCGCAGACGTCGCGCGCTGAACCACCAGAACGGACGGGAGTGATGTTACTCCCGTCCGCTCTTCCACGACAGAGGAACCCTGAGCGCTGAGCGTCGCAGCGCTGCGTGGCGCTGCGAGGATAGGATGATGCCCGATACCCTGGACCGCCTGATCTACGTCGACGACTCCGGGCACCCGCAGTCCGGGCTCGTCGTCTACGGATGGGTCGAGTTCGCCCCGCACCAATGGGCCGGCATCCTGCGAACCTGGCTCGACATGCGCAAGCGGCTCTGGCGCGAATTAGGCATTCCCGTAACGCAGGAGCTGCACACGACCGACTACGTTAACGGCCGCGGACGGATCTCACAGCGCTTCCCCGATCGGCACCGCCACAACGGCGTCGAATACTGGAAAGACGTCGGCCGAGAGATCGCCACCGCGTGCCTCGAGACGCTGCGAAGCACCGAAGGCCTTACTGTCGGTTCGGTCTTCCGGCATGGTGCACCGCAAGACCTCGCCCGAACCCGCCAAGAAGCGTACTCAGCCCTCGTCGCGCACATCGAGCAGGAGCTCTCACGCTCCAGATCGCTGGCGATGGTGTTCATGGACGGCGACGGCACGGATCCGACCTACCGCTCCACCCATCGTGCCCTCAGGCTCGACCTGCGGCGAGTCATCGAGGACGCCATCCATCTCGACTCTCGGCACTCACAGCTCGAGCAGATGGCGGATCTCGTCGCCTGGAGCGCCTGCGCCTCCCTCGATCGCCACCCTGGCAACGAGTTCGCCTGGAACTGGTACCGCGACCACCTCGCCGAACGGGATCTCCGCCGGAGCCCGCAGCAGATCTGACGGCACGGAGATACAGCGAGACCCCCTTGATCCGCATGTACGGAGGGGGTCTGCGAGAACCATCATACGCCAGTTTGTCCGCGCATGATGGATTCAATTAAGTAGCTGCGCGGCGTCCTAGTCACTCCATGACCGGAGTCCCTTGTCGCAGAGACGCCCATCTCAGCGGCGACAGGAAGCCACGCCAACATCGTCCCCTCGCTTGACACGCTGGATTACTCCCCGGGGTCTTCAGGGGGCGAAGTCCTCATGCCCCAGAGCAACGCCGGACGGCGCTCGATGATTGCGCCGGGATTCGTCACGTAGGCCACATCCGCCGCTCCGAAGTGAATTGCAACATTGTGGCTCGAGAACCGTCGTAACGCCCTCAGAGTTCGCCGCACATCCAGGTAGGCGGACGTCGAACCAGGTCCGCTTTCGTGCTCGACTCGGAGATGAAGGCTCCCCGCTCTAGCACTGCTTGAGTCGTCCAACGACGAAATGTGCAGAGTCTCATCAGCAAACACGAAACGCACTCTCCAGTCGTTCGTTCCTACCTTTCCTGACCCTGCCAACCGATCGGCCTCGGTGAGAAACCGGTGCAGGTTTCTTCGGGCAACGACGACACTCGTGCGATCGGTGTCGACTAGCGGAGTGAATCGCTTCCGCCAGCTGCCAACACCCGTGGTCCAGGCCGTCCAGGTGCCGTTTGCGAGCATCAGGACATCGGTACCGTTCTCCTGGGTCACTCCGATCCGTGCCGGCCCCGGCCGGAAGAGGTTCCCCACTCGCTTGAGCCAGGAAGAATCGACGAACACATCGAAGCTTTGCGATTCGTGCGTCGCGGGAATAGTCGCCTCAGCCGCCGCATACCGGTCCGTTCCATCGAGAGTGAGAAACCCGTCCGACGCGCGGAATCCGATTCGATCGGTTCGAAGGACGTCGGCGCTGCCTTTCTCGTCCGCCGCCGCCGCGACGTGAAGAATTGCGCGCCCGAGCGCCGGGCCGTCGGCCACCAACACTTCGATTTCCGCCGTCGGCGGCACCGTTGGAGCATCGGAAGACCTGCGGAACGTAGCGACGCGGTGGGAACGGCCATGAGCGGAAAGTCGGAGGTGCGAATCTTCGGTCGTGACGGTGAGCGTTGCGTTCCTCCGTACCGATGCCGGCATCCCCTTCCGAAGCGCTTCCGTGAGGAGACGGACGTCTCGGGCGTCGACCAGAGTACGCCCGTATCCGAAGACCTCGGCGTCGATCACCGCCCTATGGGCGTCTTTATTGTTCGAGGTGATGACTTGAAGCTGAGATTCTCTGACTTCGATCCAGATACCGCCATACCAGTGGCCTGGAACCTCACATGGAGAAATCTGCGCGAGCGCGATGGCTGACTCCCAGTCCGCAAACGAGACGCAGAACGATACCGGGTCACTATCGAGTTCGGTCGGATCTGATCGCAAGGCTCGGTCGCGCCAACCGGGGATATCCACATCGGCTGCTGCGACTACGGTGATTAGGTCTTCGTACTGCTCCCGAGTGAGGTTGTCGACAAGTCGAGCGAACTCGGCTTTCGAAGGGATAGACACGTTACAGCTCTTTCGGGGGTTGACGACTCCGTTCCGCCGACGGAAATCTATTCTTCATCGGACGCGAGAAGTGGTCGCGTCGCCACCGCTAGCCGACCCCGCTCGGTGGCAGTGATGGTCCGCCTGCGGCCGTCGGTCTCGTCTGCCGCATAGTCGACAAGGCCGAGCTGCGAGAGCGCCTGAACGTGAGGTTGAAGCGACCCCAGGGACTTGTATCCGAAATCGCTGAAGTTCGCAGAGGTGGAGAAGCCATCAAGGCTCTTCACGAGAGTGGTGAGGACTTTCCAACGAGCCTCCGTGAGCTTACTTGAGACTTGCTCGATCACCTTCTCACCCTCGCGAACTTGCCAATCCCAGAACCTCGCGTCACGCGCCTCCGGAGACATCCAAGCCATGTCCCCGGGTTCGGTCCTCATCGAGAATCGCTCCGCTAGGCCAAGCGTCATTCTCAAATTCCGACCGGTCGCTATGTATGCATCCTCGAAGGCCGTCGCTGACACGGGCAGCTTCGCATCGCTTCGCGTCCGGAAAGCTTCCTCTCGACGCAAGATCACCTGAGATACAAGATCGTGTGGCAGAGGGGTGATCTCGATCGGCTCGGGGAAGACGCCGCTCATCTTCGGCGTGCTGAGGGCTGCACGCACGGTACCTTCGGCTCCACTGATGATCCATCGAAGTCCCTGCCGCTTGAACAGACGGTCGCGCAGGGACTCAAAGACTTGCACCCCCTTAGGGAAGTTGCCAAGGACTTCGAGATTGTCAAGCATCAGAATCACACCGCCGCCGGCGGGAGAGGTCGAGATCTCCGACAGCCAGGAATCGATCAGAGTTACAACGCCGATCTCATTGAAGCCAGGGCTCGTGTTCGGGCTCTTGTTCCTTCCTCCGGAGAGATTGGCACCGATGACATTCGGGAAGCTGACGCCGATGCCTGCTGACCACCCGCCACCGGATGACGTCGTAAGCCATCGGCGAAACTCGCCGATCTGCGGGAGCCTGAGCCCCTCTCTGACGAGCCGGTTTTCGTTCGCGAGGATTGACCCTGCTACTTGGTAATAGGCCCGCTTTCGAGCGATGCGGCTGTATCGCTCTCGTCTAGTTCAAGGGGCCGGCCAGGCGCCAGAAAGAGAGGTGCGATGCTTCGCGTATCCTGGCGCCACCTGGATGCCATCGAAGCAGCTACCGCTGCGAGACTCGATTTTCCCACCCCGTAATCGCCTTCTAGGGCGACCATCTGAGTGCCGCTCATCAGGTCGCGGAGAACGAGCCCAAGTTCATCGTCCCGGCCGACAAGCAGACTCTCATCGGCATCGTCGACTCGCAACGCTGACGTCGAGTACGGAGATGACCGGAACCCGTAGTGTCCCCAAACGCCCACCGGAAAATCCATGCGCACATGCTATCGGTCGCGCTCGGCACAGGCAGTGATACCCCTGGTCTCCCGACGCTCCGATCAATTTCATTCGCGGTCGTCGCCCCTGACAGCGCTGCCCCACACCCAGTACCGGTAGGTGTTCCCTCCTGCCCGGAACTCGATCCCGGGTGCCGCCGGCGTCGACGGTGACACCGCCGCGCACGCGGAGGCGTGGGCGTGGGCTCGGGCTTCGCGTTGCCAGTACGCCTTCCTCCGACCACTATAAGTGGTAGCAAGTATCGAACATTCGTTCTACACTCTTAACTCATGAGCGCCGCAACTGTAGAACAGCACGCGACGCTATGGTTGGCAAACGACATCCCCGCCCGCATGGTCTACGCCGGCCAGCGGTGGCGCGTCTCGGACATCCCGACCCGGTTGCGGCATTCGAACTGGACGGTGCCGCTCAGCGAACCGCATACCGGCCTGTGCGGGTGGAGGTTCCAAGGCACGAACGACGATGGCCTCTCACTTGTCTTCGATGTGTACAAGGCCGAGGACGGCTGGCACGTCCACCGCACTTACTACTGATCGGACACCGGACGCTACCTGGCAATGGACGGCCCTGACCCACTGCCCCTCACGCCGGGGCTGGTGCCGTGAGGCGCGGCTCGGTCGTACTTGTCGAGAACCCCATCGACTCTCCTCAGGGTGCGATCACGAACCTCACCGAGCCGTGTGCGCAGAGTCTCCGCGACTTCCGCGTCCAATCGTTCTTGTGTTTCCCGGTCGAGGTCGTAGGGTGGCAGTCCTCGTTGCGCTCGCGCGATCGAGTCCATGCGCACTTCTTCGCGAACCTTCGCCTGACGTCGCCGGCGGTGTCCTTCGTAGATCGCGGGTCGGGAGTCCAGGATCTTCTGGCGAGCGGCCTCGTGTGATTCCCTGACGCGCTGCAGGTCGCGGGCACGGCGTGCTCTGAGCGTCTCCGCGCGACGCACGTCTTGCCAGTCTTGGAGTCGCTGCCGGTACTCTGGTTCACGGACCGTCCGTCGAACTCGTTCGATGGCAGGAATCGACGGCGATCCTCGGAGGAGTTGCCGGCGACGTGTGTCGACCCGGTCGGGTACGGCGAGGGCATCCGGGTGGGATGCTTCCAGGGTGATCGCGGAGCGGATGTCAAGCGATCGTTGCCGTCGGAAGAACTCGTCCGCGTCGGCGGTGTGCGCGCGCTTGTCCGCCGCGTAGGTGCGGTGAACGTGCCGGGGCGGCAAGTCGAGCGCCTTCAGGCGGGCTCGTCGTCGTGACGCGTTGCGACCGCGTTCACGTTGCTTCTCGATGTTGCGCGCGTACTGCTCCTTGTATGCGTCGGGGTTGGCCCGTCGGCGCTCTGCGGCTGCGAGGCGTTGCCGTTCGCGGATCTCGTCCGCGTGTGCGTCGCGGTATCGTTGCGCGGTTGCGGCGGCGTTCGCGCGATGCCGCTCCGGGTGTCGTTCCTTGTAGCGGCGCTGGTACTCACACACCTTGTCCGGATGCTCCCGCCGAAAACGTCGTCCGCGTTCGATCTGCTGGTCGCGGATCTCAGGGTACCGTTCACGTGCACGGGCGTTGCGGGCCTGCTGCTGCCGGAGCCGCGCTGATCGTCGGCGTTCGGAGTCGCGGTTGTGTTGCCGTGCGCGCTCAAGATTCGCCTCGCGCCAGGCACGGGCCCGCTCAGCGAGATATTCGGAGTTCTTCTCCCTGTAGCGGCGCCGATAGTCGCGGAGGTGCTCGGCGTTCGCTTCCCGCCAACGACGGTCTACCTCACGCCGGTGCTCTGCATAGTCTTTCTCATCGGCGGACATGATCTCATCCGTCGGCCTCAGCGCCCTCGGGAACCAGTCCGTAGACCAGCTCGGTGAGAGCTTCCCGGTGCCCTGTCGGGTCGACGATGGTCCGTCCGACCAGCTCCCGCAGCTCCGCCGTCGTGACGTGTCCGTCGATGCCCTCGAGGCACCAGTCGATGTCGTCGTTCAGACGGTACTCGGGTGAATCTGCCGGCATGTCCGGGTAGTACATGATCGCGATCGTTCCCACCTTCTGCAGGAGCAGATCCGCATCCTCCAGTTTCATGTGATTCCTCTTTCTCTTCCTTCCGGCGCTCTGACGCCGGCCGTCATAAGTTCTCGGTCGCCGCGATCAGCAACGGGCGGGCTGTCCGCGGTGCGGATGTACCGTTCGAACGCGCCAGCTTCCGCCACTTCCGCAGCACGGATCCGCGAACGCAATGTCCCACGGGCTTCCTCCGACAGCTCGTCGCGCAGCGGTCGCGCATCGGGATGGCGGGTTCGCGCGTGGCCGCGGGCGTTGGTGTTCGCGAAGAGGGCGTCTGCCCGCCGCAGAACATTGCGGGCCGTAGTCAGCCACGCACCGACTGCGCTCGCGAGCTGCGTCGTGGCGGCACGCTCTTCGTCGGCGGGGTCTCGGGCCGCACGGGCGAGATCATGGGCGGCGCCGTGGATGGCGTCGTCATGTTCTGTTTCGGGCAGTCCTCGCATCATCTCTTCCGCGAGGCGTTGGCGGGCGTCGCTGTCGGTGCGGGCGATCACGACCGCTTCGTTGAGGTGGCGCCCGCGGGTGAGTCCGACGTAGCGGCCGGCCGCGGTGACGTCCGGACCGACCAGTGCGACATCGGTGGTCTCGCCCTGGATGCCGTGGACGGTGGTCGCGTACGCGAGTTGCACGTACTCCGCCGCGTAGTCGCTGGTAATCGTCCGGCGGTCGGTGGCGTCGTCGTGACGTTGCAGGTCGATCGAGGACGGGCCGACGCGAGCGACCGTCCACAGGGCGCGATTCTCGATCCCTGTCGCACGTTCGTTACGACGGGTCTGCACTATGTCGCCTTCCAACAGCCGCTGCTCCCCCGCTCCGACGCCGACCCGCTCCAGGGTCAGCTCACCGCGCGCGAGCCGTTCATCTTGGATGGCCTCGTTGATCTCCCGCGCTTCCTCGTTGCTGCCCGTCACGATCGCCACGCTCCGCGACTTCCCATGGTGGTGAAAGTATCCGGAGACGAGCACCTGACGCGCATCGAGACGGTCGTGAGCTCGGCGGACGTGACCACCGTCCTGCAGGTCCGCTGCAACGGCGAGCGCCTGTTCGAGCGTGCCAGGGGCGCGCAGCCGCAGCGTGAGGGTGGCGTAGTCCGGGTCAGCGAACCGATGCACCTCAGCGAGTTCCACCGCCCGTCCGGCCCGGTGCGCAGCGAGTTCCATCGCACCGGCATGGCCCACGGGACTCGCCTGCAACGGATCCCCGATCATCGCAATCCCGGCGCCCGTCTCAAGCGCGAGCTGGATCAGCGCGTCCGCCGCGTCCAGATTCAGCATCCCCGCCTCATCGACCACGATCCGCGTCGAGCCATCCACCTGCAACAGGCGCGGGCCAAGGTAACGGACGTGGGTGACCGGGTCGACAGCTCCCGGTCGCAGTTGCCACCACATCTCCGCTCCCGCGTCGTCGGTCCGCCACCGCCATCCGTAGTCAGCCAGCAGCGCGTGGATACTCGTGCTCGGCACTCCCACCTCTCGACCTGCGACCGCAGCCGCCTTACGGGTGGGCGCGACCACCACCAGATCCCGATGCTGCACGGCCAGGACGGCGCGAGCGAGACGCAGAAGCGTCGTCTTCCCGGTACCCGCCGGACCCGTGACAGTCACCAAGCTCTCGCCACTCGCGATCGCGTCCGCTGCCGCCCGCTGCGTCCCGTCCAGCATCCACTCCCCCGCGGCGAACTCACCGACCCCCACCTTGGAAGTCTCGGGCCCAGAGTGCGGACGCTCCGCGAGCGCGAGGAGGTGCGCGGCGAGCTCCGTCTTACGGTGCGCGAATGCCCGCGTGACGAGAGCCTTCACATGCTGCGGCCTGTCCGGGTTCTCAGGGAGGAGGTCTCTCGTGTAGGTCAAGGCCCGGGCAGTGACATCGTCGAGCAGCGACTGCAGCGCGTCGCGATCAGCGACCAGCTCCGCGGAGGCAACCGCGCGCGCCGCCCCCGCGCGCAGATCCAGAACGCTGAAGCGGCCATTGCTGGATCTCGACCGTTCATCCGCATCCCGGACCGCGCACCGTGCCAGGAAGTCCCGATCAACGATCGTCACTCCGGGCGCAGGGGCCCGTGGAGGCCGTCGCCTCTCGAGGAGGCGCGGATCCAGATGCTCGAGCTCGCTCAAGATCAGCGTTGTCCACTCCTGCTCATCGATCACGTCGGGTTTGTCGGGGCGATGCTGCGCCCACGCGTAACGGTCGATCTGCCGCCGCACATCGAAGTCCGGATGATGCCCAGGATGCCCTTCCTGCCAGTTCGCGAGCAGTACCGCCCGGTTCGCCTCGATCTGATTCGACCGCCGCGACAGAGGCCGCACCACATGCTTCAGCTCCGCGATCTCCCCATCCGCATCCAACGTGTACCCGTGCGCCGCAAGCGCGCGCAGCCACTGCGGATCCGTGCGCGCGGCAAGCTCCCCCTCCGCATTCACGAGAGTCTGCATCCGCATCGCCACCCGAGAATCGACGTTCGACCACTTCCCGTCCCCGCCCTGCACCTTGACGCTCAACCACAGATGCCGATGCACATGCGGATCCAACGCCCGGGATCGCCGATGCTGCAACTCGACCACCTCGATCCGTGCCAGTGATTCGCGCACTCGACCGCCGGCGCCGCGCCGGGCGTTCAACTCCGACTGCCAAAGAACAAGGACGCGATCACGCAACCGGTCCTGCAGCGCCTCGTACTCGGTCGCAAGATCAGGATGCAGCAACGCGGCGATGCTGAACGACTTCGCCGCATTCAGGATGCTGTCCAGAACCAGGTCCGCATCCGGTGACGACAACAGCCGGCCACGTCGCTCCTCCGTCAACGGATCACACCCGTCAACCCACAAGGCCAACTGCTCCGCGTCCAGCTCATCACGGTCGATCGCCCCGGCAGCGACGGTGAACCGTGCGACCGTCGCGTCGCCGATCTCGCTGTACCGGGCAAGCGCATCCCCGCCGGATGCTCGCAGGTGCGAATCACACGTCCCACGGAACGCATAGCTCATCGCCTGGCGAACCCCCTGGGAGCCCGCGCCACGCTTCCAGCGCTCGAGACCGCCTCGCACGTCGCCAGGCTACTCCCTTTTTGCCTATCACGCCAGAGTATTCACAGAAAGTGCCTGCGTGCATCTCAACTGGGTGATGTGGGACGGGTCAGATCAGCAGGTCCGCACGCGCATGTTGTCCGCTGGCATGGTCGTGAACCTCGATAGTCTGGGGCGCGAGAGGGAGAGAAGAGAATAGACATGCCTGGGGACATCGCTGAAGAAACCTCCGCGACGAACGGAGACGAACTCCTTGCCGGCGGATACGCATTCGTTGGCGCCGTACACAGCCTCGTACGCGCGGACCGATCGCCCACAAAGTTCGACCTGATCCTCGCTGCGGCTTGCCATTCCCTTCGAGACGGCGACAAGTCGGTCGAGGAACTTCACGGCCTCGTCAGCCGGGTCTGGCCAGGAGCACGAGTGGACGCCAAGGATGTCGAATCGGCGCTTGTGATGGGAGAAGAACTCGGCCTTGCGCACCCCGTCATCACCGCTGATGAAGCGCGTCTCTGGCAGCTGACTCCGCGGGGTGTCGATGATGTTCAGCGGCAAGCCGACTGGGTGAGCAAGGTACGCAAGCGAACCGGAACCGCTCTTGAGGGCAGGGCTCTTAAGGACCTCGGGCTGACGATCACGCCTCATCAGGCGGAACTCTGGTTGGAGCGAATCGTCAGTGCTCTGGTCACCGGGATCACCGCCTCCCAGGATGCCTATTTGGGCAAGGTCGATCACCTCGTCGGGCGCCGTCTCTCTCCACGCAAGGTAGATCGAAGACTGGTTCTATCCCATCTTGACGAGATCGAATCCGACCCAAGCATCGTAGAATTCTTGAAAGCATGCACGTTGGCCGCACTCGATCCGCTGGATCCTTTCGGCGATGAGTTGGTGTCGCACATCACCACCGGCTGTGTTCTACACTCCTATGTCGCTGGACGGGAGTCGGCGCCCGTCCTCGACGCACTCGGCACTCCCGCCGGGCAGCGCGCACTTATCGACACGCCGGTTCTCCTCGATCTGATCGGCCCTACTCGTGTAAGCAGAACAGTTGCGTTGACGATCAAGGCCGCTGTCTCCGCCGGCTGGGACGTGATCGTGTGCGAGCATTCGATCGACGAACTCATCCGGGTGGTGGATGTCGAGCTGCCTCAGATCCGCCAGCAGTTCCAACAAGCGCACGCACGCGGCATAAAGGAGGAGTGGTACGCGAGCCTTTCCGCGGACCAGCTTGCCTCCTACGCGATCGAAGTCCTCCGCGATGGCACATACAGGTCTCTAGATCAGATGCTCGGCGCCGCGCGGGCGGTCTCGTCGCGACTCGAGGAGCTCGGCGTGACCGTTCGCGACCACTTCAACGACAACGATCGGGCTAACGTCGACCGCTGCAGGGCGGCGCTCGACATTGAGCTCGCAGGATCGCATCGCTCCACCAACGCCATCCAGCGTGATGCGGAATCTATGGCAATCATCTGGCGCCGACGACGCCGTCAAGGATCAGCAAATCGGTGGCCTGGCGGATGGATCATTACGCCGGACCGCCACTTGTCCGCACCATACGCGTCGCTCGAGCGCTCCGACAAAGTAGCCATCAGTCTGAGTTTGGCGCAATGGAGCACCTTGCTATCGGTAACCGTTCCCCCTGCAGACGTAGTTTCGCTCGCCGAAGCGGCAGCGACGCAACTCGTCGAGGAAGCGATGTGGCTTCTCCCCTCACGATTCCCAAGCGAAGTTGCTCTCGAGCTCGCAGAACGTCTCTCTCCCCAACGTGGTGGTTCCGAGACCGACATCCGCTACGCGCAGATGACGCTAGACCTCGCGCTGGATGCCGACAAGAACGAACGAAGCGCGAACGCGATCGCTGCGGACGTGCTCGAGGCTCGCACCAAACGACAAGAACGCATCACGCGACTTGAACTCGAGACCACAAACGCCGCCCTGGCAACAGCAGAAGCATCCCGAGTCACCGCACAATCGCTTGCGAGCGCCCGGGAGAACGAAGCACGCTCGGCGCGGGCTGAAGTGGAGTCGTCGAACCTAGAGATTTCAGCGCTGAAAGACAGGGTCAATTGGCAGCGCGATCAACTGAAGCGCGTCCTCTGGTCGGTTGCCATGGGATTGACCGGGCTAACAGCGATTGCGATTGCTATCGCGATCGACGCCTGGACTTGGATCGTTGTGGGTATGGCAATAGCGTTCTTCGGCGGGGTATGGGTCCTCTACCGTTGGTGCTCATCTCCTGAGGCGAAGCTCTCGAAGCTTGTGTGGGCGGCGACAGCTCAAGCCATCGGTCTCGCATCCGCATGTGTCGGTCTGATCGTTGACCTTTCCGGGGCATAACCCCTGCGCCGAATCCGCGTGAGCATGTCCGACGAGCGGCGGACAGTACAGGTCGCCTCGCTTTACAGCACCGTGAAGTATGCGGTCTGCTCCGGCCCAGGTGTCCCAGCGCCACCTATGTGGCCGGTCGTTGTGTGGTGATGTCGGACATTGTTCTGTCTGCGTCTGGATTCGGTGAACCAGGCGAGGAACCGGAGCCGTGTGGTCGCGTCCCTCGCTCGAGTGCCTTTCGGCCCTTGCTGAATCACGGGGGGAGGGGGAATCGTCAAGGCCGGCGAGCGAAAGGTTCTCGGCCGAAATAAGCGCAGCGCGGCCGAGAAGCTTTCGCGTGCCTTGACGAGGAGGAATGCGCCCGTACACTCTGCAGCCGAAAGTCAATCCCGCAGGGATTGCCCCCTCCGCGATGTGCCCTCGTTTTCAACGAGCGGCTCGCACAGGCGTGAGCCCGTACGCAGCAGACGCGACACCGCCCGACTCCGCTTCGCTGTCGTGTTCGTCCATAACCTAGAAACTAAACTTCGCAGTGAAGGAGTCATCGTGTCGAAGCAGTCCTCACCGTGGCGAGCAGGTCCGGTCTCGACGTTCAACGCGCAACGCGAGGCCGAGCTCCGGTTGCGCGCCGAAGCGATGAAGGCATCGCTGGCGGGACTCACAGGCGACGCGTTAGACACGGCGATCATGCAGACGCTCTTCGCCGGCCAGGCGGAGCAACCGGAGCCGTCGTTCATCCTGCTCGCCGGACAGGTCGGTTCCGGTGCAGGGCGTTGGATCCCCCGGCTCTTGCAGGCGCATGATGTCGGTGCGGTGCAGCTCTCGGCGGAAGAGCTGCAGGCGTTCCATCCGCGCTTTCTCGACGCCTCGTTCCGGTCATCCCCGGACGGGCAGCGCGAGCTCCCAGAGTCCGCAGCCCGCTGGCTGCAGGCCGCGCTGCGGCACGGTCGCGAGCATCGGTACTCGATGTTGCTCGAAGGTGCTTTCGCGTCACCGGATGCCGCGTTGGCTGTGTCGCACCGATTCGCGCAGTCGGGCTACACCGTGCACGTCGCAGCCGTCGCCGCTCGCGCTGACGAGAGCCTACTCGCCAGCACCTCCACTGCACTGAGGCAGATGCGGGAACTTCAGGCCCCGCGCATCGTCTCTCCCCGCGAGCACGCAGCCACCCTCGAGGGAACCCGCGCCTTGATCGCAGCGTCCGAGATCGACCCGGCGGTGCATCGCGTGTCGGTGCTGGGACGCGATGGAGGCTTTGCGTTCAACGAGCAGCGCTCACCGAACGGTCAAGCGCTCGCGGGAGCGACTCGAGCATGGGAACTCGCCCAAGCTGAACGGATGACCACTCTGGAGTCCGCCCAGTGGCTGGGAGAGCTGCGCCGGATTACCGAATTCGCGCAGGCGCTGCGCCATCTGCCGACGCCCATCCGCGAGGCACTGATCGACCTGCACGAGATGGCGCTGCGCCGGGTAGTTCCCGAACTTCCTGTGCCGACGGGGTCGGAGGTTCAACGGCTCCAGGCGGGGCGGCACCGTGAAGCTCTTGCCGAGCTGACCCGCGGGTTCAATCGGCAACCGGGCCCGGACTCCGCGGCGCCGTCGATGCAGCCGACACCATCGACAGGGACTCTCGAACGCTGAGTACCCACCGCCCACCGGAGATGAAATCAATCCCGACAGCACGCTTCTACAATCCCAGTCGTCGTCCGAGAGCATCGATGAGGTCCGCCCTGAACCCCGCCCATCGGATCTGCCCGTTCTCCGCCTCGACGATAGGGGCTTCGCAGTAACCGAGCTCGTCGACGAGGAACGCACGCACGACCGCGTTGTGCGCCTCATGCAACTCCACAAGGTCGTAGCGGATGCCAAGCTCATCGAGCCGTTGACAGGTGAGTCGGCACCGTTGGCACGACGGCCATGTCGAGTAGACCGTCACGATCATGATCCATCTTCCAATCTGCGCATCAGGAACAGTTATTGACATATGTAGATGTCTTAGACGTACACTTGTCTCAGTGGTTCTGCGAATCTCCAGTGCGGTAAGGCAAACTGAGGGGGTGAAGGTCGACGTGAAGAATCTCGATGGCACGATGATGACGTGGCGATCCGCTACGCAGCCGGTCGGGTCCGCACTGCGCATCGCTCCGAAGTTCGTCGCATCCACCCGCGACGAGGCCACAGGGGTGCAGACCACGATCGAGGCACATTACAGCCATGACGAGGGACGCTACATCGTCGCCGCGATCACCAACCGCGCGTTCCGCGACGACTTCGATCAGCAGGCTCTGCGCCGCACAGCATCCGTGGCAATCCTGCAAGCAGCAGTCCCCCAGTGCATCGCCGTCCGCCTCACTGACGAGGACGAGACGGGCTGGACCTCGATCGCAGATCTCACCTCGAGCGAGGGCAGGATCATCCCTCCATGGATGGCCGCAGCGGCGGTGAAGCGCGGCGGGAAGGACGAGCGCATGGAGGTCATCGAGATCATCTACGGCGCATCTGCCCTCGCCGGCATCCCGCCTGTGCGCGCGGTGCAGCTCGAGCTCGACATCCCGCACCGCACTGCCTCGGACTGGATCAAGAAGGCTCGCGACAACGGGCGCCTGGACGGGATGACATACAACGTCGGCCGCCAGGCAGATGGTCAATAGGCAGCGCACATCCCTCGTTGACATAGCGGATACCGACACCCTCGGGCAGGCTGGATCAGAACGCCGTTCTGCATTGCCTCCCCTCTTCTATTCCGAAGAGGAAGCGGCACAACTTCTAGGCATCCATCGGACCACGCTCCGAACTCTCGCGGTCCATGGTTGCTCCCCGGTTCCCCCGGTTCAGATCACAGAGCATAAGCGGATCTACCGCCGCATTGACGTCGAGCGCCTCGCAGGAGTCGCGCCATGAGCATCGAGACGCGGCGAACGAAAGCAGGCAAGCCACGGTATCTAGCACGCGTCAAAGTCGGCGAAGTTCAGGTCGCCACGAAGACCTTCAGGCGAAAGAGCGATGCTGAGGCCTGGGAACGCGAGCAGAAGCACCTTCTGGCCACCGGGCGTCCCCTGCCGTCCACTAAGACGGTGACACTCAGCGAGCTCGTCGCCATGTTCAAGAAGGCGCGTGCGAAGGGCAACCCACACACCATCGATACCGACAACAACAACCTTGCGGCGCTGCCGAAGCGTCTGCTCGTGCGCCCCGTCTCGTCGATCCAGCCTGATGAGATCCGTGAGCACCTCATCTCCGAGCTTCGATCTGGCAAAGCGCCATCGACCGTCGCGCGAGCTAGAACGACATTCGGTGCGCTGTTCACCTACGCAGCAGAGCAAGATCTCCTTCGACAAGCGCACCCTGTGCGATCGATGAAGAAGATCCCTGAGCTCGGTACGGCCGCTCAACGGTCACTGAGCCTCAGCGAGATACCGACGCCGAAGCAAGTCAAGTCGGCAATCGACGCACTGCGTGAACGCCGCTCGGACATCGCCGATGTGTTCGAGTTCATGGCGTTGACGGGCGTCCGCTGGGGAGAAGCACGAGCGATCCGCGTGAGCTGGCTCAGCGATCACGGCCTTCCTCAGCTGGACGTGACCCGATCGCACTCCGACAGGTACGACGAGAAGTCCCCGAAGTCTTGGCGCGGAACCCGATCAGTCCCTCTGTCACCGCGCGGACTCGAGATCTTCCAGGCCCACGCGGCAGGAAAGGCAAGGACCGACTATCTCTTCACGAACCAATTCGGCGGCCAGCTTAAGGTTGGGGTCGCACGTAAGTTCCCACTCGGCTTCCGCCGCCATGCCCTCCGTCACTACGCCGCGTCGACGTGGTTGCGCCTCGGCACCCCCATCAACGAAGTCGCCGAGTACCTCGGCGATGATCCGCGCACTGTCTTGACGACGTACGCACATGTCCTCGGCGAGGGCCAGCGACGAGATTTCGCTAGCCGACTCGCCACCGCCGAGACCGAATCTCCTCGGCCCGTACACTCCACGTACACATTCGGCTCAGAATCGCCAGCAATGCACCCGAATCGCGATGGATCAGGGTTCGGAATCTAGCCCCTGATCAGGACTTCTACTGCGGAGACGAGGGGATTTGAACCCCTGGTCCCCGTGAGGGGACTCCACCTTAGCAGGGTGGTGCACTCGGCCGGACTATGCGACGTCTCCAGGCATCCGACCCGAAAGCACGGATGCACCTAGCCATCATAACGGGTCGGATGCGCAGGTACGAACCGAGCGGATGAGCGCCGTCGTCAGGCGTCGAGGAGACGCGTGGTCGCGGTCGACATATGGATCGCCATGGCCGATGCCGCGGCATCCGGATCGCCGGCGCGGACGGCATCCAGCACGGCTCCGTGCTCGGCGACGGCCTGCTCGGCGTGAGCGGGGTCGTGCACCGCACGGTCGGCGTACACCTGCAGCAGGGATCGCACGACGTGCACGTGATCGGTCAGCGTCTCGTTCCCCGCCGCCTCGGCGAGCGCGTGGTGGAAGTCGAGGTCGGCGCGGGCGAAGGTGGCGAGGTCGTCGATGCTCGCCCGCATCCGCTCGACGCTCTTCTCGAGTCGCTCGATGATCGCGGCGTCGGCTCGGGCCGCAGCCAGGCGCGCGACGAAGATCTCGAGGCCCTCGCGCAACTCCAGCAGCTGGGCGGTGTTGCGCTCGCCGATCAGCAGGCCCCAGCGCAGGGTCTGCGGCAGCAGCTCGCTCGCCGCTCCCCGGAGGTAGGTGCCGGAGCCGGGGCGGACATCGACGATCCCCAGCAATTCCAAGGCGGCGAGCGCTTCGCGCACGGCGGATCGACCGACGCCGAGCGATGCCGACAGCTGGCGCTCCGGAGGCAGGCGCGTGCCAGGGGCGATGGATCCGCCGGTGAAGAGGTCGAGCAGCCGACGGGCCACCTCCGACACCGGCGTGCCCGAAGGGATCGCGGTCAGCGCAGCGGCGATGTCGTCGATGGGTTCACCGGGAAACGCGGGCATGGTTGCCAACCTACCGTCACCGAAATACCACGAGCGACTTGAAATTGGTCAACCGGTTGTGCAGTATGGATGATGCGCACCGGACGAAACCCTGCGCGATCACCGTCGATACAGGAGTCACTGTGGACACCACCCAGACCGAAACGCCTGTCGCGAAGTCCGCGATCCGCAAGGTCTCGATACGCCTCGTACCGTTCGTGGCACTGATGTTCTTCATCAACTACCTCGACCGGACGGCGATCGGATTCGCCTCTCCCAACGGGATGAACGACGACCTCGCCCTGAGCGCCGCGCAGTTCGGCTTCGCCTCGGGGGTCTTCTTCATCGGCTACATCCTGCTGGAGGTGCCGTCGAACCTCGCTCTGCACAAGTTCGGGGCGCGCCGCTGGCTGGCCCGCATCATGGTCAGCTGGGGCATCGTCGCCCTCCTCTTCACCTGGGTGCAGAACTTCGAGCAGCTCGTCGTGCTCCGCTTCCTCCTCGGCGTCGCCGAGGCCGGCTTCTTCCCGGGCGCGATCCTCTTCCTCAGCCTCTGGGTGCCGTCGCAGTACCGCGGTCGCATCCTCATGCTCTTCTACCTGGCTCAGCCGCTGACCACCGTCATCGGCGCCCCGCTCGCCGGAGCCCTCATCCAGCAGCACGGTGTCTTCTTCGGCCTCGAGGGCTGGCGCTTCATGTTCATGGGCGTCGCGATCCCCGCGATCGTCGTCGGCGTCATCGCCTGGTTCTACCTGAAGGACAAGCCCTCCGACGCGAAGTGGCTCACCCTCGAGGAGCAGACCTGGCTCACCTCGGCCCTCGAGGCCGAGCGCAAGACGACCGCCGCGAGCCAGAAGCACGTCTCCGTGCGCTTCGCCTTCTCCAGCGGACGCGTCTGGATGCTGTCGTTCATCTACTTCGGCTTCATCTACGGCCTCTACGCGCTGGCGTTCTTCCTGCCCACGATCATCGAGGGCTTCCAGACGGCGACCGGCGGCACGTTCGACGTGCTGCAGAAGGGCCTCATCACCGCGATCCCGTACCTCCCCGCCGCCATCGTGATGTACTTCTGGTCGCGTGACGCCGGCAAGCGCGGCCTGAAGACCTGGCACATCGCGATCCCCGCGGTCGCCGGTGCGGTCTCCATCCCGCTGGCGCTGTTCACCGGATCCCCCGTGGCGACCATCGCGGTCATCACGGTCACCGCCTGCGCGATCTTCGCGGCCCTGCCGAACTTCTGGACGCTCCCGACGCAGTTCCTCACCGGCGTCGCGGCGGCCGCAGGCGTGGCGCTGATCAACACGATCGGCAACCTCGCCGGCTTCAGCGCCCCGTACATCACCGGCGCCGTGCACGACTGGACCGGCGGCTACCAGGTGCCGATGTTCATCGTCGGCGGGTTCATGCTGCTCTCGGCCGTGCTGATGGTGATCCTCGCCCGTCGGAGCCGCGTGCTCCCCGGCGCCACCGCCCCCACACCCGCCGTGGAGGAGACGCGATGACCAGGCTCTGGAACGACCCCGCCGACTTCGCGGACGAGATGATCGCGGGCTTCATCGCCGCGAACGAGCGCTCGGTGCGCGGGGTCCCCGGCGGAGTCGTACGCAGCACGGTCGTCCCCGAGGGCCAGGTCGCCGTCGTGATCGGCGGCGGCTCCGGCCACTACCCTGCCTTCGGCGGACTCGTCGGCCAGGGTCTCGCCCACGGCGCCGTGATGGGCAACCTGTTCGCGTCGCCCTCCACCCAGCAGGTGCACACGGTGGCGAAGGCCGCGAACCGCGGTGCGGGAGTCTTCCTCAGCTACGGCAACTACGCCGGCGACGTGCTGAACTTCGACGCCGCACAGGAGAAGCTCCGCGCCGAGGGGATCGCCTGCGAGACGGTCACCGTCACGGATGACATCTTCAGCGCCTCGGTCGACGAGAAGCATAAGCGCCGTGGCATCGCCGGCGACCTGACGGTGTTCCGCACCGCGGCCGCCGCCGCCGAGGCGGGCTACGACCTCGCCGGCGTCACCCGCGTCGCGACGCTCGCGAACGAGCGCACGCGCTCCTTCGGCGTCGCCTTCTCCGGATGCACGCTCCCCGGTGCCCCCGAGCCGCTGTTCACGGTCCCCGCCGGGCGGATGGCGATCGGCCTCGGCATCCACGGCGAGCCCGGCATCGAGGAGACCGACATCCCGTCGGCCGACGGCCTGGCCGAGCTCCTCGTCAGCCGACTGCTCGACGAGGTTCCCGCGGGTGTCGAGACCTCCGGCGCGCGCGTCGTCCCGATCCTCAACGGCCTGGGTTCGCTCAAGTACGAGGAGATGTTCGTCGTCTACCGGCGCATCGCGCAGCTGCTCGCGGATGCCGGTCTCGTGCTGGTCGACCCGCACGTCGGCGAGTACTGCACGAGCTTCGACATGGCCGGCACCTCGCTCACCCTGTTCTGGCTGGACGACGAGCTCGAGCAGCTCTGGGACACCCCCGTCGACACCCCCGCCTATCGCCGGGGGTCGGTGATCGCCGCCGCGCGCGCTGAGATCGTCGAAGCGGATGCCGTCGCCGTCGTCGCCGTCGAACCCGGCGACGAGAAGTCCGTGGCCGTCGCCGCCGTCGTGCAGGCCGCCGTGCAGCGCATCGTGGACACGGTCGACGAGCACGTCGAGGAGTTCGGCCGCATCGACTCCATCGCCGGCGACGGCGACCACGGCATCGGCATGCAGCGCGGCTCGCACGCGGCCCTCGCCGCCGCCACGGCTGCCGCTCGGGCGGGGGCGGGTGCGGCGACGACGCTCTCGCAGGCCGCCGATGCCTGGGCCGACCGGGCGGGTGGCACCTCCGGCGCACTGTGGGGCGTCATCCTGAACGCGATCGCGGCACGCCTCGGCGATGCCGGACGACCGGATGCCGCCGCGGTCGCGACCGGCGTCGCCGCGGGCGCCCGCGGAGTGATGGAGTACGGCAAGGCGGAGGTCGGCGACAAGACGCTGGTCGACGCCCTCGTCCCCTTCAGCAGCACCCTCACCTCTGCGACCGACGGAGGTGCCTCCTTCGTCGACGCGTGGCGGACCGCCGCGGATGCCGCCACGCGCGCGGCCGCCGCCACGGCCGACCTGCTCCCCCGCATGGGCCGCGCCCGCACCCACGGTCAGAACAGCGTGGGAACCCCCGACCCCGGCGCGCACTCGCTCGCGCTGATCGTGACGGCCGTCGGCGACGTGTTCGCCGACCTCGAAAGGAACCGCAATGACTGACACCCTCCGCCTCGTGATCGGCAGCGACGACGCCGGTTTCGACTACAAGGAGATCCTCAAGAAGGACCTCGAGGAGAACGGCATCGTCGCGAGCGTCGTCGACGTGGGAGTGCATGCCGACGGGCACACCGCGTATCCGCGCGTCGCGATCGCCGCCGCCGAGCTCGTCGCTGCGGGCGAGGCCGACCGCGCCCTCCTGATCTGCGGCACCGGTCTCGGCGTCGCGATCGCCGCCAACAAGGTCCCCGGCATCCGCGCCGTCACCGCCCACGACTCTTTCTCGGTCGAGCGCGGCGTGCTCTCCAACGACGCGCAGATCCTCACGATGGGTCAGCGCGTCGTCGGCATCGAGCTCGCCCGCCGTCTCGTGCGCGAGTGGCTGACGTACCGCTTCGACCCGAGCAGCGCCTCGGCCGAGAAGGTCGCGGTCATCGGCGAATACGAGTCCACCGGATCCTGCTGATGACGAAGGTGACGGTCGGCGTGAGCCTGAAGATGTACTTCGGTCATCAGCAGGCGGCGACATGGTTCGACGCGGTCGCCGCGCGAGTCCGCGCGCACGAGGCCGTGCGATCGGGCGCGGTCGAGCTCTTCATCACGCCGACGTTCCTCCAGGTGCTCCCGGCGATCGCCGCCTTCGACGGAACCCCGGTGCGGATCGGCGGACAGGACGTCGCCGCGGCAGACGGGGGCGCCTACACCGGAGAGGTGGCGGCGTCCGAGCTCGCCGAGGTCGGCGCGACGATCGCCGAGATCGGGCACGCCGAGCGCCGCCGGCTGTTCGCCGAGACCGACGAGATCGTGGCGCAGAAGACCGCCGCCGCCCTGCGCGCAGGCCTCACCCCACTCCTGTGCATCGGCGAGACCGAACTCCAGGCCCCGTCGGATGCCGCCGAGGTCGCCGTCGCCCAGCTGCGTGCCGCCCTCGCCGATGCCCCCGCCGGCGCCGTGATCGTCGCGTACGAGCCCGTCTGGGCGATCGGCGCGCCCGAGCCGGCTCCGCACTCCCACATCCGTGTCGTCGCGGCCGCCCTGCGCGCCGCGCTCGATGGCGATGCCGATCGCGCGGACTCCACCGTCATCTACGGCGGAGCGGCCGGCCCCGGCCTTCTCACCGCGCTCGGCGACGACGTCGACGGTGTCTTCCTCGGCCGGTTCGCCCACGATCCCGACGCCCTCGTCGCCGTGCTCGATGAGGCGGCGGAGTTGGCGGCCCTTCGACAGGCTCAGGGACCCACGGGAGGTGCGGCGTGATCGGCCTCGGCACCTACGCCTATTTCTGGCAGCACTCCGAGCGCGCGCCCGAGCCGCTGACCCTGGTCGGCGCGTTCGAGGACACCCGCGCCCAGGGCGTCGACCTCTTCCAGATCTGCGACTACGCCCCGCTCGAGCAGATGAGCGACGACGAGGTGCGAGACGCCGCCGCGGCCGCCCGTGACCTCGGCCTCACGATCGAGCTCGGCACGAAGGGCATCGTCCCCGCGCACCTCGACCGCTTCCTCGAGCTCGCCGCGATCTTCGACGCCCGGCTCGTACGCAGCATGCTCTACGGACCGGATTCGCGCCCCTCGGACGACGAGGCGGAGTCCTGGCTTCGCGACAGCATCCGCTCCTACGAGGCCGCCGGAGTGACCCTCGCCCTCGAGACGTACGAACAGGTGCCCACCGCCGACCTCCTCGGGATCATCGAGCGCGTCGGCAGCCCGAACCTCGGCGTCTGCCTCGACCCGGCCAATGTCGTCGCCCAGCTGGAGAGCCCGCGGACCTGCGTCGAGCAGACCGCGGCCCTCACCAGGAACATCCACGTGAAGGACTTCGCCTTCGCCCGCCAGCCGGGCTGGGTCGGCTTCACATACTCCGGCTGCGCGATGGGAACCGGTCTGCACGACTACGCCCATCTGCTCGCCACGGTCCGGCCGCGCGAGCGCGGCATCAACGAGATCGTCGAGCACTGGCTGCCCTGGCAGGACGACGCCGAGACCACCATCCGAACCGAGCGGGAATGGACCCGCCTCACCCTGGAAGAACTGAGGAGCACATCATGACCGACACGTCGACGAGCACCGCCACCTACAAGATCGCCGTCATCGGCGCCGGCGGCAAGATGGGCATGCGCGTGTCCAACAACCTCGCGAAGACCGACCACACCGTCTGGTACGTGGAGAACTCCCCCGCCGGCCAGCAGCGCACGGTCGACGCCGGGCGCGAGCTCACCGACGCCTCCACGGCCGTCGCCGACGCCGACATCGTGGTGCTCGCCGTTCCCGACCTGGCCCTCGGCCGGGTGACTGCGGATCTCGTCCCCCAGCTGCGCTCGGGTGCGGTCCTGCTGACGCTCGACCCCGCCGCCGCCTACGCCGGTCTGCTCACCACGCGCGACGACGTGATCCAGGCCGTGGCGCACCCGTGCCACCCGTCGATCTTCCTGCAGCGCGAGACCCCGGAGCAGTGGGCCGACACGTTCGGCGGCATCGCCGCCCCGCAGGACGCGATCGCCGCGATCGAGAGCGACGACGAGGCGAAGAAGGCGATCGTCGAGGCGACCGTCCGCGCGATCTACGCTCCCGTCATCGACGTGCACTGGGTCACGATCAAGCAGCTCGCCCAGCTCGAGCCCACCCTCGTCGAGACCGTCGCCTGCATGATCGGCGACCTGCTCAACGAGGCCCTGCAGGAGACCGTCAACACCATGGGCGTTCCGGAGGCCGCTGCCCGCAGCATCCTCTACGGCCACACACAGGTGGCTCTCGCCAACGGTCTGCGCGGCGACAACCCGTTCTCCGACGCGTGCCTGATCGCGATGGACTACGGCCGCGAGAGCATCATCAAGGACGACTGGAAGAAGATCTTCCGCGACGACGAGCTCGACAAGAACCTCGCGCGGATGCTCCACCTCGACAAGATCGAGCGCTGACGCCGGAAGGGGGATCGCTGTCCCGGCGGTCCCCCTTCCCCCTCTCGGGCTGGATCGAGAACGCATCTGCGACGGGGCCGCTGGCGGCACTTCTGATCCACGCTGCGCCTCGCGCTCCTCAGGGCGCGACCGGCGCCCCCCGGAGCCACTCCCGCACGTCCTCTCGGCGGGTCTGCGCGATCGCGGTCTCCCGCGCCCGCTCCAGGACGTCGTCGATCCGCACCCTGGCGCCGGTCTCCGCCGACGCGACGGCCGCCTCGACCATCGCCAGGCTCCGGAGGTTCTCTCGGATGCCGTTCTCCGGCTCGGCTCCGGTGCGGAGCGCGTGCACGAAGGCCTCGAGCGACCCGGAGATCTCCTCACGGATCGGAGCCGCCGCGACCGTGACCGGCTCGCCCGCATCCGATCGCTGCACGAGCGGATGCCCCGCACCGTCCCAGGTCGCCGTGCCCTCCGCGGCACTGACCCGCCACGAGCCGTTCCACGACGTCTCCTGCCCGGGTGAGCACCAGCTGCCGTTGTACACGTACCGCGTGCCGCCCTCGAACTCGAACACCGCGGCGGCGTTCGCCGCACCGGCGTACCAGCTCCACGTCGGGTTGTACTCCTCGCAGTACACCGAGACGGGTTCCGCGCCGATGACGAAGCGCGCGGCGTCGAAGGCGTGGATCGCCATGTCCACCAGCAGCACGTGCGGCATCTCCTCGCGGAAGCCGCCGAAGTGCGGGGCCTTGAAGAACTCCGTGGTGACCGTGCCGATCGCGCCGAGCCCCTCGACCTGCCGGCGCAGCTCCCTGAGGGCGGCGAAGTAGCGCCGAGACTGGCTGATCATGAGCAGTCGGCCCGACAGTGCGGCCATCCCCGCCTGGACCATCGCCGCCGCGACGGTCGGCGCCGCCGGCTTCTCGCAGAGCACGGGGTAGCCCGCACCGAGCGCCTCCTCGTTCACGATGAGGTGCGCCTCGGGCACCGTGACGTTCACGACGGCATCTGCCCCGACCGCATCCGCGACCTCCGCCGTGCTCCTGCCCACCTCGACACCGTGCAGTCCGGCATCCGCCAACGCGGCGCGGGCGACGTCGAGGTCGAGGTCGACGAGCCCCGCCAGCTCGACCTCCGGGCTCTCGGCGATCGTGCGCAGCCACGCGCGCCCCATGCCGCCGGCGCCGACCTGCACCAGGCGCAGCGGGCCCGTCATCGCTCCATCGCCCCCTCGTACCCGCGCCCGTTGTAGAAGTCCTCGGTCTCGTAGCGCAGAAGCACGGGGATCTCGCGGTTCGGACGCAGCGTCTTGGCCCACTCCACACCGTTCGCGATCACCTTCCGCACCTCGGCCTGGTGATAGACCGGGTAGTCCTGATCGCCGGGGCTGAAGTAGAAGATCTTCCCGAAGCCGCGCCGATAGGTCATGCCGCTGCGGAACACCTCTCCGCCCGAGAACGTCGAGAGGAAGACGAGCTCATCCGGTGCCGGCACATCGAAGAACTCCCCGTACATCTCCTGCGCCGGGATGAGGAACGGATGCGGGATGTCGCGCGCGATCGGATGCGTCGGGTCGACCGTCCACACGATCTCGCGGTCGTCCTTGGACCGCCAGCGCAGGGTGCAGGTCGTGCCCATGAGTCGCCCGAAGATGCGCGACCAGTGCCCGGAGTGCAGGACGAGGAGCCCCATCCCCTCGAGCACGTGACGCTGCACGCGATCGACGACCTCATCCGAGACCTCCCCGTGCGCCGCGTGCCCCCACCAGACGAGCACGTCCGTGGCCGCGAGGACCTCTTCGGTCAGACCGTGCTCCGGATCGTCGAGAGTGACCGTCGTGACGACGGCGCGCTCACCGAGGTTCTCCTCGATGCCCTCCTTGATGGTCGTGTGCATGCCGGACGGGTAGATCTCGCGCACCTTCTGTTCGACCTGTTCGTGCCGGTTCTCCCCCCAGACGACGACGCGGATGGGGTACTCGGGCGTGGTGGTGCCGCTCATTTCGTTCCTGCTTTCTGCTCTGGGGATGCGGGGATCGCCTGGGGTCTCGGTCATCGGGGCTACTTCACGGCTCCTCCGGTGGCACCCGCCGCGATGTACCGCTGCGCGATGACGAGCAGCACGATCGCCGGGATCGAGGAGAGCACCGCGGTCGCCATGACCGCGCTCCAGTTCGCGACCTGCGTGCCGAGGTACTGGTAGATGCCGAGCGTGACCGGGGTGATGTCGTCGGTGGTCGTGAGGGTCAGCGCGAAGAGGAAGTCGCTCCACGAGAACAGGAAGGCGAAGAGGCCTGCGGTGATGAGCGAGTTCTTCGCGACGGGGAGGACGATCGACCAGAACGCCCGCAGGTGTCCGGCGCCGTCGACGCGGGCCGCTTCGATGATCGAGGGCGGCACGCTCATCATGAACGCCCGCAGGATCATGATCGAGAACGGGATCGCATGGGTCGCGTCGGCGAGGATGAGGCCCGGGATCGAGTTGAGCATGCCGATGTCGTTGTACGCGGCGTAGAGGGCGTTCGCGATCACCACCCCGGGGATCATCTGGGCGATCAGCACGGCGAGCAGCGCGACGTTGATCCAGCGATAGCGGAACTGCGCGAGCGCGTAGGCGGCCGGCGCCGCGATCGCCAGGCTGAACACGACCGTCCCCACCGAGATGATGAGGCTCGTCACGAGATTCGGCCCCTGGTCGGCGAACGCCTTCTCGTACCCCGCGAAGCTGGGGTTCAGGGGCAGGAGCGAGGCGGTGAGGGTATTGCCCGAGGGCTGCAGCGAGGCGTTGAACATCCAGTAGACGGGGAACAGCATGATCGCGAGGAACGCGACGCCGAGCGCGGTGAACAGGATGTCGCGCCCGGAGCGCCGGGTCGCCCGCCGGTTCGCGGCGCCGTCGGTGACGATGGCCATGGTGGTCATTGCTCTGCCTTCCTACTCGTCCACCTGCTTGCGGTTCCCGCGAAGGTAGAAGATCGCGAACACCAGCGAGATGAGGATGAGGATGTTGCTGAACGCCGCGCCCACGCCGAATTCGAAGTCGACGAACGACGACTGATACGAACGGATGGCGATGGTCTGCGTCGCGTTGGCGGGCCCGCCGTTCGTCAGCCCGAGGATGATGTCGATCACCTTGAGCGTGTAGACCACGCCGAGCACGAGCACCACGTTGATCACGGGGCGGAGGTTCGGCAGCGTGATGTGCCAGAACGACTTCCAGCCGGTCGCGCCGTCGAGGGATGCCGCCTCGTAGAGCTCCTCCGGGATGTCCTGGAGACCGCCGTAGAGGATCGTCACGTTGAACGGGATGCCGATCCAGATGTTCACGAGGATGACCGCGATCAGCGCCACATCCGGGCTGTTCAGCCACGGCACGGCGCTGAGCCCCACCGATGTGAGGAACTCGTTGAGGATGCCGCTGTCCTGATCGAGGATGGACCGCCAGGTCGCGCTCGCGACGATGAGCGGGAGCAGCCAGGGCAGCAGGAGCATCGCCCGGAGGAAGCCGCTGAGCGGGAACTTCCGGCGGAAGAACACCGCCAGCGCGAGCCCGATCACGAACTGCCCCGCGATCGAGCCGACCGTGAAGAGCGCCGTGTTGAGCATCGCGGGCCAGAAGAGACCGCTGTTCACGACGGTCAGGTAGTTCGCGAGCCCCACCCAGGGGGCCTCCCCCGTGAAGAACGTCTTGGTCGTGTACTCCTGGAAGCTCATCACCAGGTTCTTCACGACCGGGTAGCCGAAGAAGAGCAGGATGTAGAGCGCGGCCGGGGCGAGGAACATCGCCTTGACCAGGCCCTCCCGCCGGAAGCGGCGGCGGGGGCGCTGCGGAGGCGTCCGCGGGGATGTCTCGGCCGAGACCGGCGCTGCGGATGTCGCTGTCGTCATCATCACGATTCCCTTCGAGGTGCCCCGCGGTCGGCCGCGGGGCACCTGCGGACCTCGATGGGTCAGCCCTGAGCCGCCTGCTCGAAGGCCTCGTCCGGGGTGGCCTTGCCGGTGAGGGCGAGCTGGATCGCGTTGTAGATGACCGTGGCCTGCTCGGGCCATTCCTCGCCGAGCTGTCCCGTCCGGGAACGCGCGTTGACGACCTGCTCGGCGAAGGCCTCCATCGAGGGCACCTTCTCGACGTACTCCGGGATCAGGTCGGTCCGGGTCGGGACCGTGAACCGCGACTCCGCCGCCGAGAGCTCGATGTCGTCGCCGGCCATGCACTCGACGAACTCGGCCGCCTTGGCCTGCTTCGCCTTGTCGCCGGTCTGCGGCACGGTCCACACCTCCCCGCCGAGGGGCGCCACGGGGGTCTGGCCGGGCTTGTTCACCGGCACCTGGACCGAGGCCCACTTCACGTCGGTCTCGTTGAGGGCCGGGATGTTCCAGGGACCGTTCACCATCATGGCGGCCTTGCCCGCCACGAACTGGTCCTTCACGTCGCCCTGGCTCCAGTTGATCACGCTCTCGGAGGCGGACCCGCTGCCGACGAGGTCGACCCAGAGCTGCAGCGCCTCGGCGTTCTCCGGGCTCTGCAGATCCGTCTCGTCTCCGCCGTTGGTCCACATGAAGGGAAGGAACTGCCAGCTGCCCTCGTAGGTCGCGATCGCCGAGAACGCGATGCCGTACTGGTCGCCGCTCGTCAGGGCCTTGGCCGTCGACTTCAGCTCATCCCAGGTCGTCGGCGGCTCCAGGCCCGCCTGCTCGAAGAGGTCGACGTTGTAGAAGAGGCCGAGGGTGTTGACCACCGGCGCGAGTCCGTAGACCTCGCCGTCGTAGGTGGCGGCATCGAGGATCCCCTGCGCGAAACCCGAGGTGTCGACGTCGAAGTCGCTCAGCGGCGCGAGCCCGCCGGTCGCGGCGATCTCCTGCACGTCGGGGTTGTCGAGCATGAGCACGTCGGGCAGGGTCTTCGAGGACGACCGCTGCAGGACCTTCTGGATGAGGTCCTTGCCGGGGACCGACTCGCGCTCGATGGTCACGTCGACGTCGGCGGCGCACTGGTCGAGCAGGTCCTGGACCAGGGTCTTGTCCGGCTCGTTGTTGTAGTAGTCGAGGATGGTGAGGGTGTCGGGGTCGCCGCTCGATGCGGACCCTCCCCCGCCGCAGCCGGCGAGGGCGAGTGGCAGGACGGCGGCTCCCGCCACCAGCGTGATCAGTGTCTTGCGTGTGCGCATCGTCTACTCCTTCGTGGGTGATGCAGGATGTGATTCAGGGTCGATCCGCGTCGACCGGCGTCCAGCCGGCGTCGGATGCCGCGCTGCGCTCGACGGCGTCGAGCACGCGCTGCACGTAGAGGCCGTCCTCGAAGGAGGGCTCCGGCGTGCGTCTTTCCGCGATCGCACGGACGAAGTCGACGACCTCGTGCACGAACGCGTGGTCGTAGCCGAGTCCGTGACCGGCCGGCCACCAGGCGCCGGCGTACGGATGCGATGGTTCCGTCATGTGGATCCGACGGAAACCCGCCTCCGACGCATCGACGGTGTGGTCGTGGAACCACAGCTCGTCCGCGCTCTCGAAATCGAATGCGACGGAGCCGAGCGAGCCGTTGACCTCGAGGCGCATCGCGTTCTTGCGCCCCGCCGCGAAGCGGGTCGCCTCGAAGGTCGCGAGGGCGCCGCCCTCGGTGCGCCCGATGAACACGGCGGCATCATCGACGGTGACCCGGCCGTATCCGGTGCCGGCCGTCGCGGCGAGCGCACCCGTCGCCGCCGGAAGCGGGCGCTCTCGCACGAACGTCTCGGTGAGTGCGCTCACCCCGGTGAGCCGCTGGCCGGTGACGAAGACGGCCGCGTCGACGATGTGCGCTCCGATGTCGCCGAGCGCACCCGAGCCCGCCCGCTCGCGGTCGAGACGCCAGACCAGCGGGAAGTGCTCGTCGACGATCCAGTCCTGCAGGTACTGGGCCCTGACATGGTGGATCGTCCCGAGCCGCCCGGCTCCGACCAGGGCTCTGGCGTGCGCGAGCGCCGGCACGAAGCGGTAGCTGTAGCCGACCATCGACTGGATCCCGCGCTCGCGCGCCGACCGGGCGGCCGCGACCATGGATTCGGCCTCGGCGAGCGAGTTGGACAGCGGCTTCTCGCACAGCACGTGCTTGCCGGCGGCGAGCGCCTCCTCCGCGATGACCGCATGCAGGTCGCCGGGCACGCAGATGTCGACGACGTCGACGCGGGGGTCGTCGAGCAGCCGCCGCCAGTCGGTGGACGCCCTGGCGATGTCGTTGCGCGCGGCGAACGCGGTCGTCCGCTCCGGATCCTGGCCCGCCACGGCGACGACGCGAGGGGTGAGCGCGAGGTCGAAGGCACGGGGTGCGAGGGTCCAGGCCTGTGCATGCACGCGGCCCATGAACGACGTGCCGACGAGGCCGACTCCGAGCTCGTCGCCGTCCGACATCCCTGTCATCACCACTCCTGTTCGTCTTCGCACGAGAGTTTCGGTTAAGCGTTTAAACTCACCGTTGTCCGAGTATGCAGACATATGTTGGACTTGTCAACATATTCATCCGCGATGATGGACGCACCCGTATCCCCGCGGGGTCGCCTCGCTCGAGAGGAACGCTCATGGTCACCATGCACGACGTCGCCGCCCGCGCGAACGTCTCGGTGGCGACGGTCTCGTTCGTCGTGAACGGCACCAAGTCGATCTCCTCCGCCACCACCGCGCGCGTCGAGCAGGCCATGCGGGAGCTCGGGTACCGTCGCAACCCGGTCGGAGCCGCGCTGGCCCGGGGACGCACGAAGATCATCGGCATGCTGTACCCCGCACTGCAGCGTCCGCTCAGCGGCACCGTCGGAGGCTTCTTCACGAGCGCCACCGCCCGCGCGCGCGAGCGCGGCTACCAGCTCGTGCTCTGGCCGATCAGCAACGAGTCCGATGAGGCGATGGCACTGGCCGACACCGGGCTCGTCGACGGCGTGCTGCTGATGGAGGTCCAGCTGAACGACCATCGCGTGCCCGCGCTGATCGCGGGCCGCACGCCGTTCGCCCTCATCGGACGCACCGCCGAGCCGGAGGGGCTCGCCTACGTCGACGTCGACTTCGGCGCCACCGTGTCGACGGCCGTCGAGACCCTCGCGGCTCTCGGACACCGTGACTTCTGCCTGGTGACGGGCGGCTCCCGCGCCGGCCGCTTCGAGGAGCACGGCCCCGCCGAGCGCTCGCGCGCCGCCTTCCTCGCCGACATGGAGAGCGCCGGACTGACGGGCACCGTGCGGTACTGCCTGGAGGACTCGCGCGAGGGCAGGGCGTTCGGGCGCGCGTTCCGCGACGAGCTCCCCGATGCGACGGCCCTGCTGCTGTTGAACGAGCACGCGGCACCGGGCATCGTGATCGGCCTGCGGGAGGCCGGGGTGCGCGTGCCCGATGACCTCTCCATCATCTCGCTGGGCTCCTCGGCCCACATGGCGAACATGGTCGATCCCACCCTGACGTTCCTGCGCTCACCGGCCGACGAGCTGGGACGCCTCGGGGTCGACACCATCATCGACCGCATCGAGAATCCCGACGCGGAGCTGCCCGCGGTGCTCATCCCCTGCGAGATGGTGCCGGGCGACTCCGTCGCGGCAGCGCCGCCTCGGACCTAGTCGAGGTGGTGCGCCTCTCGGAGCCCGACACGCACGAGGTGCTCGTTGACGAAGCGGCCCGTCGGGTCGAGGCGCTCGAACACGGCGCGGGCGTCGGCGAGGCGCGGCACGACCCGCTCGATGCACTCGCGCTCGAACAGATGATTCTTGCCCCAGTGCGGGCGTGCTTCGAACGGGGCGAGCGTCCTTTCGATGAGTCGAAGCGCCGCGGCGACCTCGGCGGACCGGTTCTCCCACGTGAAGTGGATGATGAAGGTCTCCCTTCGGTAGGCGCCGCTGAGCCACAGGTCGTCAGCCGCCGCCGTGCGGAGCTCCGTCCAGATCAGGTGCTCCGTGAAGGCCGCTGCGACCTCGCGCAGTGCTCGGAGCGCGTCCCCGGCGTGCGCGCGATCGATGAAGTACTCGGACTGCCTCTCGTCGCCACGAGAAGGTTCGGCGTCAGCACGGAAATGCGGGAGTCGCTGATACCAGGGACCGGGCGTACCGAGCTCGGTGACGTTGTCGCCCATCCCGAGCGCCGACAGTCCGCCGTCTGAGAGCCGTCCGTCGAGGAGCCGACCGGCGACCGCATCCGTGGCATCCTCCACTCGCCGTTTGACCCACACCCACCCGAGCTCGTCGCCCCATCGGGTGAACACCGACACGCTGTCGCCGGCCGCCGTGATGGCATCGAGGTCGCCGAGGAGGGCGTCCCAGGTGACGCCGGTGTAGAGGCTCTGCCGCACGTCGTACGTGGCCTGGATGTCGAGCGTCAGCTCGGTGAGGATGCCGAATGCCCCCACTCCGACGGCGACCGCGGGAAAGTCCGGCTCGCCCCGGCGGATGTCGCGGAGCTCGCCCCCGGCATCCATGAAGCGCACGCCGGCGATCGCGGTGGAGAGCACCCCGTTGCGGTCGCCGGAGCCGTGGGTTCCCGTGGAGGTCGCGCCCCCGACGCTGATGTGCGGCAGCGAGCCGGTGTTGTGCAGCGCCCAGCCGGCCTCGTGCAGCTGGCGGGCCAGCACGCCGTATCGTGTCCCGCCGGTGATGCGCACGGTGCGGGTGGACGCGTCGATGACGGCGGGGCGATCGAACCCCACCATGTCGATCAGAACGCCGGTCGTGTCGGGAAGATCCGTGAAGGAGTGCCGGGTGCCGAGGGCGTGCACCGGGACTGATCCTGCGAGCGCCGCACGCAATTCGCTCTCGGAGGAGACCATCACCCTCCGTGCCGCCCGGTACTCGTGAGTCCCTGCCCAGTTGCCCGCCATTCGGTTCATGCCTCTCTCCAGAGGCGGACGTCCCAGGCCGCCAGCCTCACCACGGAACCCCGATCATGCGCCCCCTCGTCGACGACGGACACGACCGTCGAGGCCACCTCGACCTCCGCGGGGCTCCCCGACCAGTTGTGCACCACCCAGAGTCGCGCGCCGCGCGCCCCGACCAGCGAATGCACGGTGACGCCGCGCGGCCGGTCGCCCAGCAGCGCGAGCGATCGCGGCGGGCCTGAGACGTCGGCAATCACCCGCGCGGCCGAGTCTCGATCGGGCAGCGTCCCGACGACCGTGATCTCGCCTTCGCCGACGGACCTCCGGGTGACGGCCGCCCATCGACCGTAGTGCGGATGCCGGTACCCGAGCAGCACCTCCGCCTCCCCCGGTTCCAGCGCGTCGATCCAGCCGTGCGCCTCGCCGACCACGGTGCCGTCCCGTTCGAGCGGGACCGGCGTCGGGGGCGCCGCGAACTCGCGATACGCGACACCGGCGAGAGGCCCGAGGACCGCCGGCGCCGTGACCGACCGCATCCGCCCCTGGTCGTCGGCGTATCCGGTGCGCGGACCGACGACGAGACGACCGCCGAGCCGTGCGTACTCGGCGAGGATCTCGAGTGTGCGATCGGATGCCGCGACGAGCCCGGCCACGATCAGGGTCGGATACCGCGACAGCAGCTCTGCGGCTTCCGTCACCTGCCGCTCATTCACGTACCCGATCTGCAGGCCCGCGTCGATCGCGGCACGGCCGAAGGCACCGACGATCCGCGCATAGGACCCGCGGTCGGGAGCCCCGCCGGACGCGGACAGCGGCGGCTCGAAGGTCATCATCCACTCGCTGTCGTGCGCGTACACGATGCCGATGTCGGCATCCGGTACAGCATCCGCCAGCCATTCCGACGCGGCGGCGAACTCCCGCCCGATCGCGGCGATCTCGTCGTACACCCGGCCCGGCCGGAGGTCGTGCCCGAGGATGCCGCCCCAGTGCACCTCCGCGCCTGAATGCAGGGTGTGCCAGTGCCAGGAGGAGACGAGGCGCGCGCCCCGCGCGACGAGCAGCCACGCGGCCTGCGCGAGCTGGCCGGCGTAGGGAGGTCTCGTCAGCGACGCCGCGCCGATCGACGCCGCGCCGGTCTCGGTGACGAGGAAGGACGCCTGCTTCGTCGCGCGCATCCGATCGGCGCTGAGGATCAGCTGCGGCACGTCATCGGCATACCACTGGCCGCCGGCACCCTCGCGCTCGTAGTCGAGCGAGTCCTGCGCGAGGTAGTACGCGTTGCCGCTGGCGATGTCGAGGTGCGCTCCGACGGCGACGTCGTCCATGGCCGGTCGCTGGTACGCGATGCAGGTGGTGAGCACGGTGTCTTCCGCGACGTACTCGCGCGCGATCCCGGCCTGCCAGCCGATGAACTCGGCGGTGAGCTCGGCTTGGAAGCGGCGCCAGGCGAGGTCGTACGCCGGGGTCGTGTTGCCCGCCGGAGCCCACAGCTCGTCCCACGCGGAGATCCGATGCGACCAGTAGGCCAGCCCCCATTCGCGATTGAGGGTCTCGACATCGCCGTACCGCTCCGCGACCCAGCGGCGGAAGCGCTCGACCACGTGCGCGTTGTGGATGAGGTGCAGGCCCGCCTCGTTGTCGAGCTGCACCCCGATGACGGCCGGGTGCCGGCCGTAGCGTCCGAGCACCGCACGGATCACACGCTCGGCGTACCCGCGGAAGACCTCGGATGCGAAGTCCACCTCCTGCCGGCCGCCCCACGGCACGGAAGAACCGTCCTTGCGGACGACCGCGAGCCCGGGATGCCGGTGACTGAGCCACGGCGGCACGGCGTAGGTCGGGGTGCCGAGGATCACATCGATCCCGTGCTCCGCCGCGCCGTCGAGGACGGGCGCCAGCCACTCGAGGTCGAACTCCCCGTCGCGCGGCTCCCAGGTCGACCAGACCGACTCCCCGACCCGGATGCAGGTGATCCCCGCCTCGACCATGAGTCGGAGATCCGTCGACAGCCGGGCAGGGTCGGGCAGGTACTCGTTGTAGTACGCCGTCCCGAGCCGCGGGCCCTCCGCCCATGCGGACCGGCCACGCGACGTGGTCCCGGGCACCGCTCAGGCCTCGACGCGGGTGATGCGGAGTGCGACCCGCTTCCCCGCGGGCAGATCCACCGGCGCGGAGGCACGATCGAAGGCCTCGTTGCGTGTGACCTCCGTGAGCGTGAACCGACGCCCGACCGGGGTGACGGTCATGCTCCAGGTGTCGATGACGTCGACCTCGAAGACATCGCCGACCACCGGGCTCTCGCCCGGCTGCCCGACCGGGATCCGGAACGACCACGACGCCGGGGCGGAGCGCCCGAGATACTGCACGTACTGCTGTCGATGCCAGCCCGCGACATATGCGGGGTCGTCCCATTTGTCGATCGGATCGAGCCCCGGCACGACGAGGTCGTCGAGGATGCCGCGCAGGAACGCGATCCGCACCGGGGACTCGCCGCGCAGCACGCCGCCCTCGACCATGTGCAGACTGCCGCTCTCGGTGCGGAAGCTCTCGCCGTGCGAGGCATAGCAGCCCGCCACGGTCGTGATCCAGAAGCGGTGGACGAGCTCCGGGCCGTCGAGGTGCCCCCAGCGGTCGGGGATGTCGCCCTCGTACTTGATCTCGTCGAGGACGACCGGCTTCTTCCAGACCTCTCGATAGAGGTTGGCTCGACCGTAGTCCTCCGTCGCCGATCCGTTCTGGATCGAGGCGTGGGTCACCCAGGGCTGGTTGTTGTCGTAGATCTCGATCCAGTTGTGGATCGAGCGCAGGTGATCGTGGGGGTCGACCGAGGCGAGGAGCGCCCCGACCCGGTCCCACCGATCATCCGACCGCTCGAGCTGGTCGAACTCGTTGCACAGCGACCACCACACGTGCGCGTACCCCGACAGCCGCGCGACGAGGTACCGCAGGTAGACGGCGTCCTCCTCCTCGCTCAGCGCGTCGAGTCCGAACTGGCCGCGGTCGTAGGCGTCGAAGATGAGCACGTCGGCCTGGATGCCGCGCGCGCCGAGCATCTCGACGGCACGGTCGAGGCGCTGGAAGAACTCCGGCACCGGGCGGCTGACGTCCCAGCGACCCTCGATCTTCTCGAAGGGCATCAGCGCGGGAACGTGCTCGATGTAGCCGCCGCCCTGCGGGAAGACCATGAACCGCAGCTTGTTGAAGCCGATCTCGGCGATGTCGTCGACCGTCTGCGTGAACAGCGGCTCCTCCTGGTGCAGCCAGTTGTAGGCGGTCGTCCCCACCGGGCGGTAGGGCGTGCCGTCGGCGTGCGCGAAGTGGAAGCGGTGCGCGACCCGCACCGGGCCGTGCGCGGTGCGCGGCCCGACGTCGAAGCTGCCGCTCGTTCGGTCGAGCGCGGTCCGCGCCCCCTCGACCTCCCACGTCCAGGTGCCCTCGGTCTCGGGGCCGATGCGCACGCGATACGTCGTCCCACCGTCCCAGAACGCGGGGACCACGAGCTCATCCCCGCCGTTGCGCAGGCGCACCGAGAAGGGCGGCTCTGCACCGATCGGCAGACGATCCGCGCCCTCGAAGGCGAGCTCGACGGTGTCGTACCTGGGGAACATCATCATCCTCCTGCGTCGGCGGCCACCCGTCGTCGGGCGTCGATGATCTCCAGTCTTGCATAATCCTTGCTCTATGAATCTCTATTCAAAGCGAATCTGCGAGAATATACTTTCATCAGCGAATCTCCATCCGTTCCCGCTGAAGCAGGAGGACCACCGTGTCGTCGACCCCCTTCGCCGCCCCCGTCGACGGCCAGCTGCGCCTGCTCACCAAGGTGGCGCGAATGTACCACGAACGCGGCATCCGCCAGTCGGAGATCGCCGCAGCCCTCAGCATCTCCCAGGCCAAGGTCTCCCGTCTGCTCAAGCGCGCGGAGACCGCGGGGATCGTGCGCACCATCGTCACGGTCGCTCCCGGCGTGCACGCCGAGCTCGAGGAGCGCCTCGAGCTCGGGTACGGGATCTCCGAGGCGGTCATCGTCGACGTGGAACCGGATGCCGACGAGGCCGAGCTGCTCGCCGCCATCGGCGCCGGAGCCGCCGGCTACCTCGAGGCGTCACTGTCGGGCGCCGACCGGATCGGCGTCTCCTCGTGGAGTCGTTCCGTGCTCGCGATGACCGACCGCATGCGCCCCCTTCCGACGCGCGGGGCGACGGAGGTCGTGCAGCTGCTGGGCGGCACCGGTGCCCCCGAGGTGCAGAGCCACTCGCACCGACTGCTCAGCTCGCTCGCGCGGATGCTCGGCGCCGACCCCGTCTACGTGCAGGCCCCGGGCATCGTGGCGGACCCCGCCGTGCGCGACAGCCTGCTCAAGGACCCGTCGATGCAGGAGACCATGCGCCACTGGGAGTCGCTGACGATGACCATCATGGGCATCGGCAGCATCGACCCGTCCGATGTGCTGTCCACGAGCGGGAACGCGTTCGCCGATGACGAGCGTGCTCAGCTGCTCGCCGAGGGCGCCGTGGGCGACATCTGCCACCATGTCTTCCGTGTCGACGGATCACCGGTGACCGGCGAGATCGACGACCGCGTGATCGCCATCCCGGTGGACAAGCTCCTGCGCATCCCGCGGCGCGTGGGGATCGCCGGCGGCGAGCGCAAGCTCGACGCCATCCGGGGCGCGATCGCCGGCGGCTGGGTGACGGCGCTGGTGACCGACCTGCACACGGCCGAGCGCCTCGCCGAGACGATCTGACGGTCGTCGGCGGGCGACGAGACTACAGCGCCGCGACCGCCTCGCTCAGACGTCGGATGCCGGGGTCGAGGCTCGTGAGCACGCGGGCCGTCACGTCGACGCCCTGCGCCGCGCTGGCCATCGACGCCTGCGCGAGCACGACGACGTCAGCACCCGCCGCCAGACGCTCGATCGCGGCGCCGACCAGCCGGTCGTGCGTGGCCCTGTCGCCGCCGGCGACGGCCTCGAAGGCCCCGGCGACGACCTCGCTGACGAACTCCGGTGCGCGTCCTGCGAGTTCCGCGCGCTCGCGGAGCAGGGCGAGCGTCGGGGTGAGGGTCGTCGGGAGAGTCGCCAGGACGGCGATCCGCTCCCCCGCGGCGACCGCGTCGTCGGCCATGGCCTCGTCGATCCGCAGCACGGGGATGCCCACGGCATCCGCCGTCGGACCGGCCAGGTGGGAGATCGACGAGCACGTGAACATGACGACATCGGCCCCGCCGGCGCGTGCCGCCTGTGCCAGGTCGATCAGGCGCTCCGGCACGGATGCCGCCCGCTCGGGGTCTCCGAGGTCGGCGACGATCTTGTCGTCGAGGTAGTTCACGGTCGTGGCCCCGGCGAGGTGCTCGCGCGCGAGGACGGCGACGGGCGGGATCACGACGGCTCCGGTGTGGATGAAGGCGACGCGCGGGGCGGAGGAGGTCATCGGATCATCCTTTCAGGGCACCGCCGGCCATGCCGGCCATGATCTTCTTGTTGAGCGCCAGGAACACGATCATCAGGACGACGATGTTGAGGCTCACGGCCGCGAACAGCGGACCGTACTGCGTGGAGCCGTACTCGTCGCTCAGACTGAGCAGGCCGACCTGGATCGTCGCGAGCTCCGGCTTTGTGGTGAACGTCAGCGCGATCAGCAGATCGTTCCAGACGCTGAAGAACTGCACGAGACCGACGGTGAGGATGGCGTTCTTCATCATCGGCATGCCGATCAGGAAGAACGACCGCAGCGGACCCGACCCGTCGACGGTCGCGGCCTCGAAGATCTCCCGCGGGACGGCACGGAAGTACGTCGCCATGAGGAACGTCGTCAGCGGCAGCCCCATCACGGTGTAGGTGATGATCATCGGCAGCATGGTGTTCGTGAGGCCGAGTCGGAAGTAGACGATGAACAGCGGGACGAGGATCATCTGCCCCGGCACCATGATGCCCGCGAGCACGTAGAGCAGGACCGCGTTGCGGCCCTTCCAGATCATGACCTCGAGCGCGTACCCGGCGGCGACGCCGATGAAGACGATCAGCAGGACCGACGGGATCGTCACGATGATGCTGTTGAGGTAGTTGCGGGCGACATCGCCGTTCGTGAGGGCGGCGACGTAGTTGTCGAACTGCCAGGTCTTCGGCAGTGAGAGCGCGGGGTCGGAGAGGAACTCCGACTGCGTCTTGAAGGAGCCGAGAAGCATCCAGACCTGCGGATAGAGCACGACCACCATGAGGAGCGCGACCAGGATCCAGACCGGGATGCGGCGGACGGCGCGCATCGCGGCGCGGCGGCCCTGACCCGGGCGGGGCCGCTGCACCGTGGGGGTGGCGACGGTGGGCTGTGTCTGCGTCTGCAGCGTCGTCATGATCAGACCTCCGCCTTGCGTCGCTGCGATCGGAAGATCGCGAGGGTGAAGACCAGGCACAGGATCGTGAGCACGAGGGCGATGGTCGAGCCGTATCCGTACTCGGCGTACTCGAACGCCGTGCGGTACATGTACAGCGTCAGCGGGGCCGTCGATGTGCCGGGCTGGCCGTTGTTCAGAGCCAGGAGGCTGTCGAAGACCTTGAGCGTCGAGTTCAGGCTGAAGATGATCGACGACAGCAGAATCGGGAGGGACAGCGGCAGGATGATGTTCTTCACCAGCCGCAGGCCGTTCGCGCCGTCGAGCCGCGCCGACTCGATGATCTCCTCGGGGATGTCGAGCAGGCCGGCGTAGAGCAGCACCGCGTAGAAGCCCATCGAGCTCCAGAGCGTCATGACGATCGCCGTCGACATCGTGCCCGCCGTCGACGCGAGCACCTCGACGCTCTCACCGCCGAAGAAGTTGATGATGTCGTTGACCGGCCCCTGGTTGTCTCCCACCGCCACGAAGCTCTTGAAGAGCAGCGCCACCGCGACCGTGGGGAGGATGGCCGGGAAGAACACGATCGTGCGCACGAGGGACGAGCCCTTGCGCAGCACGAAGACGTAGAGGAGCGCGAGCCCGTATCCGAGGGCGACCTGGCCGATCGTCGCGACGATGGCGAAGAACACGCTGACGCCGAGGGACTGCAGCGCGGCCTTGTCGGTGAAGAACGTCGTGAAGTTCTCGATGCCGACCCAGTCGAAGCCGCGCAGGGTGTTCCCCTCGAAGAACGACAGGCCGAACGACCACAGCACCGGCACGATCTTCAGCAGCGTGTACAGCAGAAGGGCGGGGCCGAGGAGGATGAAGATCGTCTTGCGATCTCCGAAGATCGAGTTCATTCGCTCGGTCCTTTCTCGGAAGAAGCCGACTCCTCACCTGTGCGGCGAGGAGTCGGCTTCAGGTCAGCGGTTGGCGTCGATGCTGTCCTGCAGCGCCGCCATGTAGTCCTCCGGAGACATCTGACCGGTGGTGAGGAGGGTGCCGTTGGTGGACGCGAGCGAGTTGCTCTTCGGGTCCATCAGGGCCTCGAACCACAGTACGGTCTCGTCGATGCCGGCGATGCGCTCCTGGATGTCGAGCGTGTTCGGGCTGATGTCGCTGACCTCGCCGTTCACCGCGAAGCCCGAGATCGAGCCGGTGTCCTGGAGGGCCTGCTGGCCGTAGTTCTCGGAGATGCAGGCGACCCAGTCCTTGACCTTCGGGCCGAACTGCCCGGCGTCGATGATCATCGGCGCTCCGGCGTTCGCCGGGTACTGGTCGATCGAGCCCTTGCCGCCGTCGACCGCGGGGAACGGCATGAAGCCGACGTTCTCGCCGCCGATCTGGTTGCGCTCCGGGTCGTTGATGGCGCTCAGCAGCCAGGTGCCGTCGTAGGCCATGCCGGCCTTGCCGGTCAGGAACAGGTTCGACGTGGCATCGGGGTCGCGGGTCGAGAAGCCCTCGCCGAAGTAGCCCTTCTCCGCGTACGCGGCGAGCGCCTCGGCGCCGGCGACGTACTCCGGGTCGGTCAGCTTCGCGTCTCCGTCGGCGACGGCCTGCATCGCCTCGGGACCGACGTTGCGGAAGATGTACATGCCCAGCAGACGCGTGAGCGGGAAGCCCGCGGCACCGGCCTGGGCCATCGCCGTGTAGCCCGCGTCCTGCAGCTCCTGCGAGACCTCGGCGAGCTCGTCCCAGGTCTTCGGCTCCTCGAGGCCGAGCTCTTCGAAGATCTGCTTGTTGTAGAAGATGCCCTCGATGTTGTACTGGTACGGCAGCGAGACGAAGCCGCCGTAGACCTGCTCGACGGTGGATGCCGCGGCGGGGAGCACGTTGTCCCACGCGTCCTTCTCCTCCAGTGCCGCCTTCAGGTCGCCGACCAGACCGGCGGCGCCGAGGTCGCCGTCGGGGCGGATGAGCGCCGTACCGGCGATCGTGTGGGTCGGGAGGGCGTTCTGACTGGCCAGCAGCGTGATGCGCTGCACGGTGTCGGCCTGCGCGATCTTCTGGTGCTCGATGGGGAGCGCCTCGTTCTCGGCCTTGCACTGGTCGGCGGCGAGGGCGTCGAGCGTCGGGCCGATGACCGTGTTCTCGTTCGCCGTCATGACCGTGAAGGCCTCGGGGTCGGTGCCGCCGTCGGACGAGCCACCACCACCGCCGCCGTTGTCACCGGAGCCGCCGCATGCCGCGAGGGGCAGCGCCGCGGCGACGACGATTCCGAGCGCGAGCCACTTGCGGCCGCGGGTGCTGTGGATGTTCATGACGTCCTCCTTGACGAAGTGCAGGGCGATGCGGGTACGACACGAGAATAGAATCGTTTCAACGGTGTGTCAACAATCAGTATTGAAAATATATTCACATCGACCCCGATTCCGCGCTAGCATGCATGATCATGCAGTCCTGTGATCTCTTGCACGGCGTGGGACCTGACTGCGGGAACTGATGGCAGCAGCCTCGGAAGGAACACGTCATGTCGACGACGAAGACTCTGCGCGAAACGAGCCCTCTGCGGCCGCTCGGCGCGGAGAGCGCCCGCTGGACCCATGGCTTCTGGGGAGGCATCCACGATCGCACCCGTGACGTCACGGTCCCGCAGATCTGGTCGTCGCTCAGCGACCCGGCGGTGAGCCCGGGACTGGCGAACTTCCGCATCGCGGCGGGTCTCGAAGAGGGCGAGCACCTCGGCCCCTCCTTCATGGACGGCGACTTCTACAAGTGGCTGGAGGCGGCCATCGCCAGCCTCGAGACCGACCCGGACGACGAGCTCGCCCGGCGCATCGAGGACATCGCCGCGCTGATCGCCTCGGTGCAGCGCCCCGACGGCTACCTCCACACTCCGACCATCATCGCGGACCGCAACGACGTCGATGTCGCCGCCCTCGCCGACCGTTTCCACTTCGAGACCTACAACCTCGGCCACCTGATCACCGCGGGTGTGCGGCACCACGAGGTCACCGGATCCGACACGCTGCTCGACGCGGCACGCAAGGCCGCCGGCTTCCTCGAGGACCTCGCCACGAACAAGCCCCTGGAGCTCGCCCGCAGCGCCATCTGCCCCTCGCACTACATGGCCGTCATCGAGCTCTACCGGGTGACCCACGAGGAGCGCTACCTGCGTCTCGCCGAGGCGTTCGTCCGCGTGCGCGACGACTTCGAGGGCGGCGACGACAACCAGGACCGCGTGCCGATCCGCGATCAGACGGTCGTCGCCGGGCACGCCGTCCGCGCCAACTACCTCTACGCGGGCCTCGCCGACCTGGTGCTCGAGACCGGAGACGCGGAGCTGAAGGGCGTGCTGGAGCGGCTCTGGCAGGACGTGGTCGACACCAAGCTCTACATCACCGGCGGATGCGGCGCCCTCTACGACGGCGCCTCGCCGGACGCCTCCCCGTGGCAGCGCGACATCAGCCGCGTGCACCAGGCGTACGGCCGCGCCTACCAGCTCCCCCACACCACCGCCCACAACGAATCGTGCGCCAACATCGGCATGATCTTCTGGAGCGAGCGGATGCTCGCCCTCACCGGCGATGCGAAGTACGCGGATGTGATCGAGCAGGTCGCGTACAACAGCCTGCTGGCGAGCATCAGCCTGGGCGGCTCCGAGTACTTCTACACGAACGCCCTGCGCCAGGTCCGCGACCTCCCCTACCCGCTGCGCCGTCCGGGCGACACCGCGATCCACCCGACTCCGCCGCCACCGCCCTCCGACGAGCGGCTGCGCGAGGGCTATCTCGCCTGCTTCTGCTGCCCGCCGAACATCGCCCGCACGCTCGCGCGGTTCCATGAGCGCGCCGCCGCCCTCGGTGACGACGGCCTGTACGTGCACCAGTACGGCGGCAGCGAGCTGACCGTGTCGACGGACGACGGCCGGTCGCTCGCCCTCCGCGAGGACAGCGACTACCCCTGGAGCGAGACGCTCACGTTCACCGTGTCCGCGGCATCGGGCGGCGGCCTCCCCCTGCACCTGCGCATCCCCGGCTGGAGCGAGGGGGCGACGGCGACCGTCAACGGTGTCGAGGTCGAGGTGTCGGCACCGGGCACCTACACCCGGATCGACCGCGCCTGGACAGCGGGCGACGTGGTCGTGCTGACGCTGCCGATGCCCGTGCGGATCCTGCGGGGTCACCGACTCGCCGAGGAGACGGCCAACCAGGTCGCGGTGCGACGCGGGCCGGTGGTCTACGCCCTGGAGAGCGCCGATCTGCCCGACGGCGTCGTGCTCGAGCAGGCCGCGCTCCGGCGCGGGATCGAACTGACGCCGGTGCCGACCGAGATCGACGGCCACCGCGTCGTCGCCCTCGACACCGAGATCGCCGTGCTGCCGACCACGGCGGAGGACTCGCTGTACGACCTGATCGGCGACGCCGAGGTCACCACGGCTCCCGCCCGCCTCGTCCCGTACTACACGTGGGGCAACCGGGGCGCGGGCGAGATGTCCGTGTGGCTCCCCCTGGTGTGGTGATCGGGATGAGCACCCACCACGTCGTCGCGACGTATGTCATCGAGACCTCCCTTCCGCTGCAGCACGCGGCCGAGGTGCTGGCGGGCGAGCAGTCCACCGGCACCTTCGTGCGCGTGCAGCGGGAGTCCGACGACGTGCGGGCGCGGTTCGCGGCCCAGGTCGAGTCGCTCCAGGAGATCCCGCTCACCGGCGCCTCCCCGCTGCCCGGCGCGGTCGGCGATCCCGCGGGGCGGCGCAGGGCCGTGCTGCGGCTGCGCTTCCCGCTCGACAACTTCGGGCCGTCGCTCCCGAACCTGCTCGCGGCCGTCGCCGGAAACCTCTTCGAGATCAAGGAGCTCTCCGCGGTGCGCCTGATCGACCTCGATCTGCCTGCCGCGTTCGCGGAGCGCTACCACGGCCCCCGCTTCGGCGTGGAGGGCACGCGTCGGCTGATGGGCGCATCCGACGGCGCGATGATCGGCACGATCATCAAGCCCAGCATCGGACTCGCCCCGACCGAGCTCGCCGAAGTCGTCGGAGAGCTCGCTGAGGCGGGCATCGACTTCATCAAGGACGACGAGCTGCAGGGGAACGGTCCGTCCTCGCCGCTGTCCGCACGCGTGGCCGCGGTCATGCCGGTGCTGCACCGATACGCCGACCGCACCGGCCGCATGCCGATGTACGCGTTCAACATCACCGACGACATCTCACGCCTCGAGGCGAACCACGATCTGGTGGTCGCCGCCGGCGGCACCTGCGTCATGGCGTGCGTCAACCTCGTCGGCCTCGCGGGTCTCGAGTTCCTCAGCGCGCACACGGCGGTCCCCATCCACGGGCACCGCACGATGTTCGGGGCGATCGGCCGGTCGGAGCAGGTCGGGATAGGCTTTCGCGCGTGGCAGAAGATCGCCCGCCTCTCGGGTGCGGATCATCTGCACACCAACGGCATCAGCAACAAGTTCTATGAGACGGACGACGAGGTGCTCGACTCCATCGCCGCGGTCCGCGAACCGCTTCTGGGCATCGCCCCGACCGTTCCCGTGCTCTCGAGCGGCCAGTGGGGCGGGCTCGCGCACGCCACGTACCGCGCGGTCGGCACGACGGATCTGCTGGTCCTCGCCGGCGGCGGCATCCACGGCCACCCGGACGGCGCGGCGGCCGGCGTGAGCAGCATGCGCGACGCCTGGGCATCCGCCGCGAGGGGCGAGTCGGCGCAGGAGGCCGTCGAGCGGTCCGGCGCCCTGCGGCGGGCGACCGAGGTGTTCGGCCCCGTCCGTGTCTGAGATCCGCGCGGCGTTCTACGGCGACGACTTCACCGGGAGCGTCGACGCGCTGCTGCAGTTCGCGCGGCGCGGATGGTCGGGCCGGCTCTTCACCACGCTCCCGACGCCCGCAGCGCTGCACGCGGCAGCGCGCGAGGTCGACGTGGTCGGGATCGCGGGCATCGCGCGTTCGCTCCCGCCGGAGCGGATGGATGCCGAGGTCACCCCCGCGCTGCAGGCGCTGGTCGCGACCGGCGCTCCGATCGTGCAGTACAAGGCCTGCTCCACCGCGGACTCCGCGCCGGAGGTGGGCAGCCTCGGACGCGTGATCGAGATCGGGCGCGAGATCGTCGCACCGCGTCCGGTGCCGATGCTGTTCGCCCAGCCGGACTTCGGGCGCTTCACCCTGTTCGGCACGCACTTCGCGTCGGAGAACGGCGTCGTCCATCGTCTCGACCGCCAGCCGACCATGTCGACCCACCCGTCGACCCCGATGACCGAGGCCGACCTGGCGATCCACATCGGCCGGCAGACCGCCCTGCCCGTGGGAGCCCTGCCGCTGACCGCGTACGCGGACCTCGCCCAGCGCCTGCGCGACGCAGACGTGGCCGGAGTCGTGCTGGATGCCGTGACCGACGCCGACCTCGTCACTGTCGGCACCGCCCTGCGCGACCTCTCCGCACCCGTGTTCGCGATCGGCTCCGGCGGTCTCTCGCAGGGCATCGCCGCAGCCGCCCCCGGCATGAGCGCGGCGGTTCCCGTCGCGACGCCCGCCGCGGGAGCGGTGCTGGTCGTCTCGGGCAGCCGCTCGCCGCAGACGCGCCGTCAGGCCGAGGCCGCCGCGGCGGCCGGGTGGCTGGTGCGGCCGCTGCCCCTCGACCTCGCCGGCGCCGCCGAGGCCGCACAGGAGGCCGTGGCTGCGCTCGCCTCCGGCCGCGGGGTGGTCTTCACATCCGCCGACGCCGAGGTGTCGGCGGTCGGCGACCGTCCGATCCTCGAGGCGATCGCGGAGGCATCGGCGATCATCGTCGATGCCGCTGCACAGGCGCGAGCCTCACGCCGCGTGATCGTGTGCGGCGGTGACACGTCCAGTCGCATCACTCGATTGCTCGGCATCGAGGCGCTCTCCATCGCCGCGAATCCCTGGGGCAATGTCGTGCTGCTGCGGCCGCACGCCGCGGACCCCGCGATCGACCGGCTGGAGCTGCTGCTCAAGGGCGGCCAGGTCGGTGCCGACACGCTGTTCCTCGACGTGGCCGCGCTCGACGGCTGCGCCCGAAGGGGCACTCGATTCGCTAGTCGTCCCCTGCGCCCCAGCGTCCCAGAGCGGTGATCGCCTCGCTCAGGGCCAGGCCGCGCTCGGTCAGCGCGTAGGCGCGGGTGTTGTGCCGGAGAGGCAGCCGCGTCAGCACGCCGGCCGCTTCGAGTTCGCGCAGACGCGTCGCCAGCATGTTCGTCGGCGCACCGAGGTCGCGCTGCAGGTCGCCGTAGCGCTGCGGGCCGTCGAGCAGCCGCTCCACGATGAGCAGCGCCCACCGCGCGCCGACGATGTCGAGGGCCGCGGCGAGATCGCTCACGCCGCGGGTTCGTCCGCCGGCTTCATCCAGAACGGGGAGTAGTGGTAGCCGTCGGGATCGTCGAACTGGCGCTGGTACATGAAGGGATAGTCGTCGGTGTCGCCGATGCGTCCACCGGCGGCACCGGCGCGCTCGACGAACTCGTCGACCGCCTCGCGGCTGCCGAGGTCGAACGAGACCGTGACCTTGGAGGGGGTGTCGGGGCCGCCGATGAGCTCCTCGACTCCTCCGACGCTCGCGTACATCTCGCGGCTGCCGAGCATGACGTACTGCTCGGGCGCGATCGCGAAGCACGACACGTTGTGATCCGACATCTCGGCATTGAGGGTCCAGCCGAGCGCGGTGTAGAAGGCGGTCGCGCGTTCGACGCTCTCGACCGGGCAGGTGATGAAGAGGCTCATGCGCTCATACTTGCAAAATACAAGTAAGGCGTCAAGAGGGTGTCAGCGTCGAGCGAGCGGATCTACCTGACGGGCGTCATCCGGCGGATCTTCGTGGCGTATCCGTCGAGGACACGGAGTATCCCGCGGTGCTGCCAGACACGATTGCGCCCCCTGCCGGTCGTCTCGACGAGCACTCCTCGGTCGGCGAGCGCGCCCAGCGCGCGCAGAGCTGCCATCTCGCCGAAGCCGAGTGTGTCCACGAGGTACTGCGTGTTCACAGCAGGCTGGCCGACCAGTGCGGGCAGCAGCCTCCACGCTGCGGCGTCGGCGCGGAGGCCCTGCATCCGGCTGCGCGATCCGTCCAGCTCGGCGACGAGATCATCGACGAGCTGCGTTCCCGTCGTCGCAGCGATACGGCTCGCGGCGGCGAACGCCCGGATGATCGGCCCCGCATCCCCCTCACGAAAAGAGGTGAGGGCTGCGAAGTAGCTTCCCGTGTCCAGGAGGAGGCCTGCGGAGATCGGCACCGCTGTCGAGCCGACCAGCCCCTTGTTCCGCAGGATCGACTGCGCCAGTGCACGGCCGGTTCGGCCGTTGCCGTCGACGAACGGATGAATGGTCTCGAATTGTGCGTGCGCGACGGCGACCTGGACCAGGATGGAGAGGTCCTGCCGCTGGACGAATCGGATGAGGTCGGCCATCGCGGCGGGAATCCGCTGCTGGTGAGGCGCGACGAACTCGGCCAGGCGCGGACCTGCATCCCCCACCCCGATCCAGACCTGCTCCTGGCGGTACTGGCCGGCGTCCTGCTCGGATCCGACCTGATGCCGAAGGAGCGCTGCGTGCATCTGGAGGATGGCGTCTTCCGTGATGTCTGCAGAGAGCGCCAGAGCCGCTTCCATTGCACGGACATTGCCGATGACAGTGAGCGCGTTGCTCTTCCCCCCTTCGTCGATCTCGGCGAGGGCGAGTTGCTTTGCGGATGTCGTCAGCTGCTCGATCTGCGAGCTCGACGCGGATTCGGTGCGCAGCAGGATCGCCGCCATCGGCCCGAGGACAGGACTGCCCATGCCGAGCCTGCGCTGGGCGTGGTCGTCGAAGGCGACCAGGCGACGGGTCGCATCCTCGATGTCCGCCGCGTCTTCGGCGGATATCCGAGGGCGCCACTCCGCGATCCGTGCAGTGATCGTCGCTTCATACGACCCCGTCTGCCGTTCGACCTCGGCTCGCGAGTACATCTCGGGCGCGCGCGGCGTCCAGTGAAGACTCTCGTGCGCGACAGCGTCGACGGAGATTCGCATGGTCGGGGAAGCCGTGGGCATACCAGTAATATTACCAACACATAGAGCCGTAAGTGTTGGTATGCGCCGTCCGCGCCAACACTTGGCCTCTGGGGGTGTCACACGACGGACAGCCGCACGCTCCACGCGGTGCGCTCTCGCGGAACGCGGTACCGTTCGGGGAGAGCCGGGCCGACGGATGCCGAGCCGATCCCCTGCTGACCGTGATCGAGGTTCAGCCACACCCGGTCGCCCGCGACGAGTTCGCTCGGGCGACGCGCAGCCTCGAGCTGCTCCGAGGTCCATCGTCGCGCCGTGAAGTCGAAGGGCTCGCCGTCGACACGCAGCGTGGGCATGCCTTCTGCCGAGAGTTCCAGCCACCGCGTCTGCGTGTGGTTGCCGTTCTCCTGTGGGATCGGATACGGCGTCTGCAGGGCGTCGATCGTGCGCTCGAAGCGGCCGACGCGAGCGCCGTCGACCGAGTCGACATAGGTCTCCTCCGGCCCGCGGCCGAACCACGCGATCCGGTCCGCGGCGGCGGGCAGGGCGAAGCGCAGGCCGAGCCGCGGCACCCAGATGTCCCGGTGCTTGAAGGGCGTGTCCGCCCAGGGGCCCACGAAGTCGACAGTGGTGTCCAGGCGCACGCCCTCACCGTCCGGTACCCACGTCATCGTCCAGGCGACGCCGTGCGGGTGCGTGCGCGGCGCGGTCCGCCCACGCACGACGAGGCGTTCGCCGTCGAGTGCGACGTCATCGACGCGGTGCAGCAGGCGGTGCAGGCCGGTGGCGTGCCACACGGCCGCCAGGTTGTTGTTGTCTCCCTGTCCACGGTCGTTCTCGGTGGGCGCCCGGTACAGGTCGATCCAGGGGCCGTCGATCGGCAGGTCGCCGAGCCCGATCAGGCGGCCGGTGGCGGCATCGAACGACGCCTCCCCGACGCGGATGACGTCACCGTCGCGGGAGGCCAACGCCGCGATGCCCCGCCCGGGCCGCGCGGCCTCCTCGACCGGCTCCGCGACCTTCTGCCCCCAGGCGATCACATGCCCTTCCGGTGCCCATGCGGTCGCGGCCGCGAGCGCCGCCTCGACCGTCAGCACGGCATCCGTCGCACGAAGAGCGGATGCCGCGGCATCCGGGATCGCGGTCTCGACGCGCTCCCCTCGCGCGATCGGCGGCACATCGAGCACTCCGCGCGCGACGACGCGCCCGTCGGCCTCGACGGACCAGCGGAACCCGAGGTCGGAGGTGTCGGCCGCGTGCCGCTCGTTCGCGATGCGCACCCGCTCGCCGACCTCGATGTCGATCACCTCGTGCGCCTTCGCGAGCTCGGCGAGGGCCGGCTTCGGGGTGCGGTCGCTCAGCACCAGCCCGTCGAGGCTGAAGCGGCCGCCGCGCGGCTCGTAGTCGATGTCCTCGCTCTGCAGGACGAACGCGTGTCCGTCGGCGTCGACCGCATTGATGCCGTGGTCGATCCACTCCCACACGAAGCCGCCGCAGAGCCGGTCGTACGCGCGGAGCACCCGCCAGTAATCCTGCAGGCCGCCGGGTCCGTTGCCCATCGCGTGGGCGTACTCGACCAGCAGGAACGGCAGCCCGCGGCGGCGCTCCTCCTCGGCCTCGGTCACGCCGGCGGGAAGCGGCTCGTCAGGGTCGTCGAACACCATGCCGTGCATGCTGAGCTTGCCGCCGCGCGGCTCCTCGCGCCGTCCGATGCTCTCGAGCAGCTCCAGCGACGGGTACATCAGCGCGTAGAAGTCCGAGTCGCGATAGCTCGGGTCGCGCTCGTACAGCACGACCCGCGACGGATCGCGCTCGTACAGCCAGCGGCGCATCTCGGTGAAGCCGTCTCCCGACATGCTCTCGTTCGCGAGCGACCAGACCACGATGCTCGGGTGGTTCTTGTCGCGCTCGACCGTGCGGCGGAGGCGATCCACGATCGCCTCGCGCCACTCCGGCAGCGCCGGTGGATTGTGCTCCCAGCCCTCGTAGATGAAGCCGTGGGTCTCCAGGTCGACCTCGAGGACCACCCACAGCCCGTACACGTCGCACAGGCGCAGGAACTCGGGGTGCGGCGGGTAGTGGCTCGTGCGGACGGAGTCGATGTTCGCGCGCTTCATCATCACGATGTCCTGGATCATCGTCTCGCGATCGAGCGTTCGCCCGGTGTCCGGGTGGTGCTCGTGGCGGTTCACTCCCCGGAACGTGAGCGCGCTCCCGTTCGCGCGCAGCACGCCGTCGACGATCTCGACGCGACGGAATCCGACAGCGAGCTCGACCGTCTCTCCCGCCGCCCGCAGGGTGCCACGGTAGAGACGGGGGATGTCGGCGCTCCAGGGCTCCACGGAGACGGTCGCGGTCTCCCCCGCCGGCATCTCGATCCCCAGCTCGGGGATCACGACGACCGCATCGATCGAGGCGTCGACGCGCAGGGTGCCGAGGCCGGTGACGTGGTCGTAGTCGGCGTGCACGAAGTGGTCATCGATCGCGCCCGTCGGCCGCGAGATCAGCTCGACGTCGCGGAAGATGCCGGGCAGCCACCACATGTCCTGGTCCTCGAGGTAGGTGCCAGCCGACCAGCGGTGCACCCGCACCGCGAGCACGTTCCGGCCGGCGCGCACGGGGGCGTCGAACTCGAACGGCAGCCGGCTGCCCGTCGACCAGCCCAGCTCCTCGCCGTTCAGCCAGACCTTCGCGCACGAGTCCACGCCCTGGAACCGCAGCACCGCAGGGCCGAAGTCGGCGGGGACGTCGAAGACCAGGCGGTAGTCGCCCGTCGGGTTCTCGGTCGACACGTACGGCGGATCGAGCGGGATCGGGTAGGCCGTGTTCGTGTAGAGCGGCCCCTCCTCCGTGCCGAGCATGCGGCGCGCGGGGCCGCCGACGAGCGGGGTGAAGGCCTCGAGGACCCAGTGCGAGGGGACGCGCATCTCGTCCCAGTCGGTGTCGTCGAAGTCCGTCGCGACGAAGCCGTGACCCGTCCCGGCGGCGGTCGGGGACAGCCGGAAGCGCCAGGTGCCGTTGAGGCTGAGGACCGCGGCGTCGCTCACGGCATCCGCGCGCGGCGCACGCCGACCGGCACCGGGCAGAGTGCTCTCCCAGTAGCGACCGGTCATTCGTCGGCTCCGTACCCGCTGTCGTCGATGGGCGACGGCGCGGGTCCGAGAGCGGCGAGCTCATCCCACACCGCGTCGGGGATGGACGTGGCCGCGAGCCGCAGGAGGGCGTCGAGTCGCTCGGGCGAGGAGACGCCGACAACCGTGCCGTCGATCATCTCCTCGCGCAGGGAGAGGGCGAGGGCGACGGCCGGCAGGGAGACCGCATGACGGGCGCACACGAGGTCCGCCTGCGCGGTCCAGTCGCGAAGAGCATCGGATGCCGGCCGGTAGTGGTACCGCGCACCCTCTCTCGGCCCTCGTGCCAGCAGATCGCCGCCGAACGGCGCCGCGTTGAAGACGCGCCGGCCGCGCTCGTGCGCGTCGCGGAACATCGATGCGGCGCTGCGATCGACGAGCGTGTAGCGGTTGTGGCAGAGCACCGCGTCGAACAGCTCGCTGTCGAGATAGCGCTGCAGCAGGGGAACGGGGCCGGCGGCGATGCCGATCGCGGCCGCCACGCCCTCGTCGCGCAGTCGCACGAGCGCGGAGACCGCTCCGCCGGGCGCGAGAGCATCACGGACCGTGACGACGTACGGATCGTGCAGGTGCAGCAGTGGCACCGCGTCGACGCCGAGTCGCCCTAGACTCTCCTCCACCGAGCGCAGCACGCGGTCGGCGTCGAAGCGACCGGTCTCCGGATCGCGATCGACCTTCGTGAGGATCCGGCGGGCTGCCGAGGTGCGCTCCTCGGGAGTCATGGCCGCGAGCGCCCGTCCGAGGATGCGCTCGGATGATCCGCCGGAGTAGTTGTTGGAGGTGTCGATGAGGTGTCCGCTGCGCAGCAGCGCCAGGGCGGTCTCGACCGCGGCCTCCTCGTCGCCGGAGCCGAGCCCCGAGGTGCCGAGCACCAGAACAGTCGGCCGCTGCCGGGACGTCATCGTGGGATCTCCTCGCCGCGAGTGCTACGGTCGGTTCTGAACCGTTTCAGCGCAAGTTTATTCATAGGAGAATTCACATGTCAACGGCATCCGCACCGAGTCTGATCGCGTCAGGAGCCGAACTCGAGCGCCTCGCCGACGGCGCCGAGTGGAGCGAAGGCCCGATCTGGCTGCCCGCGATCCGACGACTGCGCTGGAGCGACATCCCGAACGATCGCATCCTCGAGTGGGATGCGGCCACCGGCGAGGTCTCGACCTTCCGCCAGCCCGCCGAGTACACGAACGGGCGCGCACTGGACCACGAGGGCCGGGTCGTGCAGTGCAGCCACGGCCGACGCGCGATCGAGCGCGAGGGAGCGGCAGGACCCGAGGTGATCGTCGACCGCTGGAGCGGCGGCCGGTTCAACTCCCCGAACGATCTCGCCGTGGCAGCCGACGGGGCGATCTGGTTCACGGATCCGCCGTACGGCATCCACCCCAGCGGTCGCGAAGGACACCCGGGCACCTCCGAGTACGACGCCTGCTTCGTGTTCCGCTGGGATCCCATCACCGGCGAGGCGGAACCGGTCGTCACGACCATGGTGCATCCCAACGGCATCGCGTTCTCCCCCGACGGCTCCCGGCTCTACGTCGCCGACACGGGGTTCTACGCCGACCACCCGGAGGCCCAGCAGGTCCTCGTGTTCGAGGTCGACGGGGCGACGGTCGTCGGCGACGGACGGGAGTTCGCGAAGCCGCCGTTCGGTGCCTCCGACGGGTTCGCGGTCGACCGCGAGGGCCGGCTCTGGAGCTCGGCCGGCGACGGGATCTACGTCTACGCACCGGACGGCGAGCTGCTCCACCACGTCGCCGTACCCGAGACCGTCTCGAACTGCACCTTCGGCGGCGACGACGGCCAAGACCTCTTCATCACGGCCTCGACGAGCCTCTACCGGATCCGCACCACGACGACCGCGGTCTGAGCGATGTTCACCTACGCCGCCTACAACGCCGCTCCGGCCGAGCTCGCCGCTTCCGCGCAGGAGGAAGGCGAGTGGTACCGCCTCCTCCGCGCGGAACCGCTCATCGGCGGGCTCGAACTCGGGTTCCTGCACGGCCTGCATCCGCGCGGCGTCGAGCGACTCCGCTCCCTGCTCGATCCCGGATGGCGGAACATCGTCACCGCGATGCCGCACACGCTCGCGATCGTCGCCGAGGACCGCTCCTATGGACTCGCCTCCGCCGACGCGGGCGGTCGCCGTCGCGCCGTCGACGACGTGGCACGGCTGCACGACGAGGTCTTCGCGCTGCGTGCGGCGCTCGGTCCGCTCGCCGTGACCGCGGTCGAGCTGCAGTCCGCTCCCCTGGCCGCGACCGGAGCAGCGGGCGGCACGCACCTCGCCACGTCGCTCACCGAGATCGCCGGCTGGGACTGGGCCGACGTGCGGCTTCTGGTCGAGCACTCGGATGCGTCGACGTCGACCCACCCTCCGGCCAAGGGGTGGCTGTCACTGGACGACGAGATCGTCGCCGTGCGCACGGCCATCGAGCGCAGCGGCGCCGCCATCGGCCAGGCCGTCAACTGGGGCCGCTCGGTGGTCGAGACGCGCATGCCGGGCGGTGCCGTCGAGCACCTCGAGCGGCTGCGTGCGGCGGGGACGCTCTGGGGCTTCACCGTGTCCGGCGTGTCGGACCAGGCCACTTCGCGCAGCCTTCCGTGGGAGGACGTTCATCTGGCCATCGCCGACGTCGACCCGGAGTCGCTCCTCACCGCGGCGGCTCTCGCCGATGCCGTGGCTGTCGCGAAGCCGGCGAGCCTCCGGCAGGTGGGGGTGAAGGTCGGGGCGCCGGCGGCACCGACGAACCTCGCCGGGAGACTGGCACCCGGCCTCGGCACGCTGCGGGCTCTGGCCGGAGCCTGGTCGCACGTCGCCCCGAGCCCATGACGGGCCTCGATAGGCGAAGGCGCGGCTCCGGGAGCCGCCTAGGGGGCCGAGTGCTGTGCCGCCGCGTACTCCTCGCGCCACAGGTGGGCGGGCTCGAATCCGAGCCGGTCGCGCGCCTTGTCGATCGACATCAGAGTCTCGAACTCGCCGAGCCCTTCCCGCAGCGGGACCCCCGGGTAGTTGCGCGCCGCGTACTCGGCGGTCGGCATCGACACCCCGGAGTCGGACGCCGCGACGTTGTAGACCTCGAAGCCGGGGGACGCGTGCTCGAGCGCGAGGGCGACGGCGGTGGCCGCATCGCGCGCGTCGACGTAGGTGCCGAGCAGGTCGCGGCGGTAGTCGGCGGCACCGGCCCGCTCGAAGGTCGCGTACTCCCCTTCCGCGACGACGTTCGTGAACCGCAGCGCGGTGATGCTCGTCCCCTCGGCCCAGTGCACGAGCTGTGCGGCGATCGCCTCCTCGGCGACCTTGCCCAGCGCGTACGTGTTGTTCGCCTCGACGTACCCCTCGTCCACCGGAAGCGACGTCAGATTCGCGAAGTCGGGGAAGCCCATCGCCGTGATGCTCGACGCCTGCACGATGGTGCGGATGCCGGCGCGGAGGGCGCCGTGGAGCACATGGAACGTGGCGTTCATGTTGTTCGTGAACGTGGCGGCATCAGGGACGAGTCCGTTCACGGGCAGCGCGGCGAGATGCACGAGGGCGTCGAGGCCGTCGTGGCGGGCCGTGACGCCGAGCAGCGCGTCGAGCACCTGCCCGTAGTCCTGCAGATCCACCCGGACGAAGCCGAATCCCGGCTCCCCGACGATGTCGAATCCCACGACCTCGTGGCCGTCGGCGCGCAGCCGCTCCATGGTGGCACGCCCGAGCTTTCCCGAACTGCCGGTGACGACGACGCGCATGGGGATCCATCCTTTCGTTCCCCCTATCTTCCCGCCCACACTTGAAACGTGTCAATTCATCCGCGATGATCGAGACACACCCCGATCTGGAGACTCATGAGCATCGTCGTCGCTGCGCCCACGTTCGAGCACCACCGCCACGCCCTCGGCATCGGCGAATCCGCTCCCCGCATCTCCTGGAAGACGCAGGCGCCGGCGGGATGGAGGCAGGCGTCATACGAACTCGAGGTGACACGCGGCGACGAGGTGTCCACCGCCTCCGCCACCGACGACGACTCGGTCCTGCGCGCGTGGCCGTCGCATCCGCTCGCCTCGCGGGAACGCGCGGTCGTGCGCGTCCGTGTCTCGGGCGACGACGGCTCGGTCTCGGACTGGAGCGAACCCGCCGCGGTCGAGACGGGGCTGCTCGAGCCCGGGGACTGGTCGGCGATGGCCGTCGGCGCGAACTGGAACGAGAACCCGCTCAGCGACGAGCGCCGCCCGTCCGTGCTGCGGCGGGACTTCGCCGCGCGAGGAGGGCTCGTGTCGGCCCGCCTCTACGTCACCGCGCACGGCGTCTACGAGGTCGAGATCAACGGCAACCGTGTCGGCGACGATGCGATGTCCCCCGGCTGGACGCCGTACCGGCAGAAGCTCCGCTACTACACCTACGACGTGACCGACGCGATCGACGAGGGGCCCAACGCCATCGGGGCCTGGCTCGGCGACGGCTGGTACCGCGGACGCATGGGCTGGCGCGGAGGCTTCCGCAACGTCTTCGGCACCGACCTCTCGCTGCTGGCGCAGCTGGAGCTGCGCTACAGCGACGGCTCGACCGAGACGATCGTGACGGACGGCGACTGGCGTGCGGCGCCGAGCCCGATCCTGCACACCGGGAACTACGACGGCGAGACCTACGACGCGCGCGTCGCCGCCGAGATCGCAGGCTGGTCGCGGCCGGGCTTCGACGCCGCCGGCTGGTCCCGGGTCGTCGCGGCACATCGCGACCCCGCGACCCTCACCGCCCCGGAGGGCCCGCCCGTCCGCTGCACGCAGGAGGTGGCCCCGGTCGAGCTGCTCACGACGCCCAGCGGCCGGCGCGTGCTCGACTTCGGTCAGAACCTCGTCGGGCGTCCGCGCTTCCGCGTCACCGGGCAGGCGGGCGACGTCGTGCGCTTCCGCACCGCCGAGGTGCTGCAGCAGGGCGAGATCTACACGCGCCCTCTCCGCGACGCGAAGTCGACGGACGAGTACGTCCTCGCCGGAGACGGCGTCGAGGAGTGGGAGCCGCGATTCACATTCCACGGCTTCCGGTACGCCGAGATCGAGTGGCCCGGAGACGCGGACGCTCTCGAAGCCGCGGTCGCGGCAGGAGACATCGTCGCCCGGGTCTACCACACCGACATGGAGCGCACGGGGTGGTTCGAGTCGTCGAACGCCCGGGTCGACCGACTGCACGAGAACGTCGTCTGGAGCATGCGGGGCAACTTCCTCGACATCCCCACGGACTGCCCGCAGCGCGACGAACGGATCGGCTGGACCGGCGACCTGCAGGTGTTCGCTCCGACCGCATCCTTCCTGTACGACGTCTCGGGGATGCTCTCGAGCTGGCTGAAGGATGTCGCGATCGAGCAGCTGCCCGACGGCACGGTTCCCTGGTACGTCCCGGTGATCCCCGCCGACAAGCAGTGGACGCCGATCCGCCCCGGCGCGGCGTGGGGCGACGTCGCGACCTTCACGCCGTGGACCCTCTACGAGCGATTCGGGGACACCCGCATCCTCCGCGACCAGTACGAGAGTGCGAAGAAGTGGGTCGATCTGCTCGAACGGCTCGCCGGCGAGGATCGGCTCTGGGACGAGGGCTTCCAGCTGGGCGACTGGCTCGACCCCGCGGCCCCGCCCGAGGACCCGGCGGATGCGACGACCGACCGCTACCTGGTCGCGACGGCGTACTTCGCCCGCTCCGCGGACCGCGTCGCCCGCATGGCCGAGGTGCTGGGTCACGACGACGACCGGGCGCGATACGCGGAGCTCGCAGCCGAGGTGCGCGCGGCGTTCACGGCGACCTACGTACGCGAGGACGGCCGGATGACCAGCGATGCGCAGACCGCCTACTCGCTCGCGATCGCCTTCGAGCTGGTGTCGGATGAGCATCTCGCGACGGCGGGGGCCCGTCTGGCCGAGCTCGTGGAAGAGGCGGGGCACCGCATCGCCACCGGCTTCGTCGGCACGCCCCTCGTCTCCGACGCCCTCACCGTCACCGGCCACGCGGATGCCGCATACGACCTGCTCCTGGAGACCGAGGCGCCGTCGTGGCTCTATGCGGTCCTGCAGGGCGGGACGACGATCTGGGAGCGCTGGGACAGCCTCCGCCCCGACGGCACCGTGAACCCCGGCACGATGACGTCGTTCAACCACTACGCCCTGGGCGCGGTGGCCGACTGGCTGCATCGGACCGTCGCCGGGCTCGCGCCCGCAGCCCCGGGCTACCGGTCGATCCGCTTCGCCCCGACGCCGGGCGGCGGGTTCACGCACGCGCGCGCCGCACACGAGACGCCCTACGGACGGGCCGAGATCGCCTGGCGCGTCGACGGCGGATCGCTGCGGGTCGATGTCACCGTGCCGACGGGCACGACCGCGACCGTGGAGCTCCCCGGCGGCGAGCGCCACGAGGTGGGAAGCGGCAGCCACCGCATCGAAGGCGCCTGGAGCGCTCGCACCCTGTCGGCATCCGGCGACGACTCGCGGAGCTGATGACGGCGAGACCGTCGTCCATCGAACGGCCGGTCAGCCGGCGGTCGAGGCGCGCACGACGAGCTCGGGGCGGAATCGCACGTTCCGCTCGTACTCGCCATCGGGATCGTCGATCGACCGCAGCAGGAGATCGACCGCCGTCTGTCCGATGAGCCGCGCCGGCTGCCGGATCGAGGTCAGCGGCACGACCGTGGCCGACGCGAAGTCGATGTCGTCGTAGCCGATCAGCGCGATCTCCTCGGGCACGCGCACGCTCCCGAGGATCGTGAGCGCCTGCAGCAACCCCACCGCGAGGAGGTCGTTCGCCGCGAACACCGCGTCGGGACGGTCGGCCCCGGCCCTCGCGACGATCGACTCGCCGGCCTCCCGTCCGTGCAGGACGGTCAGCGCCGGAACCTCGATCACCTCGAGCTCGGCCTCGGGCACCTCGGCGACCGCGCGTCGCGCGCCCGCGAGACGGTTGGCGACCTGGGTGAGCGAACCGGGGCCGGCGAGGAAGGCGATGCGTCGGCGGCCGATCTCGAGCAGATGCCTCGTGGCCAGGTACCCGCCCTCGACGTCGTCGACGGAGACGGAGCAGAACCCGCTCCCGGGGATCTCGTGGTCGACCAGGACCACCGGGGTGCCGGCATCGGCGAGCCTCCGGATCCCGGCGACATCGTCGGAGGACGGCGTGATCAGCACCCCGTTCACCCGCTGCTCGCGGAAGAGATCGAGGTAGCCGTTCTCCCGCGCGGCATCCTCGTCGCTGTTGCCGAGCAGGACCGAGAGGTGGTCCTCGTCCGCGCGAGCCTCGGCGCCGCGGGCGACGTCGGCGAAGAACGGGTTGCCCGCGTCGAGCACGATGAGCCCGATGCTCCGGCTGCGACCGGCGCGCAGCTGACGCGCAGCGTCGTTGCGCACGAAGCCGAGCTTCTCGATCGCGTCGCGCACGCGCTGCACGGTGCCCTCGGCGACCTTGTCCGGCCGGTTCAGGACGTTGGAGACGGTGCCGACGGAGACGCCGGCGGTCGCGGCCACCTCGCGCACGCTCACTGCCAACGGGTGCCCCTTCCTGTCGTGCACTGTCCGCGAGTGTACGGCACGCCGCAGCCCCGCCTACTCCTTGTCCTCGGCTCGCCGCGCGCTCACCGCGGTCGAGACCCAACGGTGACTCCCGGAGCCGACGACGTGCCGTCGGCCATCCGGCAGCACGACATCCGCCTCGGTGTTCGCCGGAACCTGCGCGTCGATCACGACGCCGCCGTCGGAACGCTCCCATCGCACGCGCGCCTCTCCGTACGGGGTCAGGTGCACGGCCTCGGCGAAGTCGAACCCGTCCAGCGGATGGGGCTCGATCGCGAGACGCGCGTATCCCGGCTCCGCGGGCGCGAGTCCCGCGAGGGTGCGGTGCAGCCAGTCCGCGATCGCCCCGAGCGCGTAGTGGTTGAACGAGGTCATCTCGCCGGGGTTGATCGTGCCGTCCGGCAGCATCGAGTCCCAGCGCTCCCAGATCGTCGTCGCCCCCATCGTCACCGGGTACAGCCAGGACGGGTTCTCGGTCTGCGTGAGCAGCCGCTGCGCGACATCGATGTGCCCCGTGCGGGTGAGGGCGTCCGCGATGATGGGCGTCCCGACGAACCCGGTGCCGATCCGGTGGTCACCCTGCGCGGTGAGCTCCGACAGCCGGTCGCCCAGAGCCTGCCGCCGCCCGGGATCCACGATGTCGAACACGATGGCGAGGGAGTAGGCGGTCTGCGCATCGGATGTCATCCGCCCCTCTGCCGAGACGTACGCCGCGAGGAAGGCGAGCCGCACCTCTTCCGCGATCCGCGCGTACTCCGCCGCGTCGTCGTCTCTGCCGAGCAGCGCGGCCGTCCGCGCGGTGAGGTCGGCGGAGCGGAACACGTAGGCGGTCGCGACGATGTCGGCCGACGTCTTCGCGTCTGCCGGCCGCTCCGGCGGAGCATCCGGGTCCAGCCAGTCCCCGAACTGGAACATCCCCTCCCACAGCCGCCGCTCGCCGGACAGCCCGACGACGGCATCGGTCCAGCCCTTCATGCTGTCGTACTGCCGTTCGAGCGTCTCGAGGTCGTCGAACCGCTCATGCAGGACCCAGGGCACGACGGTCGCGGCGTCGCCCCAGGCCGCAGCCGGCTGCGCCGGCCCGAGCACGTTCGGCACGACGAACGGCACGACGCCGTCGACCTGGTCGATCGCGAGATCACGCAGCCAGGAGTCAAGGAATCCGCGTACGTCGTAGAGGAAGCTCGCGGTGGGCGTGAACACCTGGATGTCGCCGGTCCACCCGAGTCGCTCGTCACGCTGCGGGCAGTCGGTCGGCACCGACAGGAAGTTGCCACGAAGACCCCACACGACGTTCTCGTGCAGCCGTCGGACGAGCGGATGCGAGGTGTCGAACCACCCGGTGCGCTCCATGTCGCTGTGGATCACGACGGCCGTGACGTCGGACGGATCGAAGGCACCCGGCCAGCCGTCGATCTCGGCGTAGCGGAATCCGTGGAAGGTGAACTCGGGCTCCCACACCTCGACACCCCCTCCGGCCAGCGTGTACCGGTCGGTGGCGGCGGCGGCGCGCAGCGGACGCGTGCCGAGCTCACCGTGCTCCAGCACCTCCGCATGCCGCAGGGTGACCACCTGTCCCGCCTCGCCGTCGACCCGGATGCGCAGCCGCCCGACGAGGTTCTGCCCGAAGTCCACCACCGTCCTCCCGGAGGGGGTCGTGATGACCTCGACGACCGGGAGCTCCTCGATCCGCCGGACGAACGGCGAGACGCGGGCGCCCGGCACCGGCACGTCCTCGACCACCGCGACCGGCGCCCACGCCGACGCGGCGAGGCGGGCGTCGTGCTCCTCCCCGGCATACAGGCCGCTGGCCGTGATCGGGCCGGGGGCGCTCTGCCAGTCGGCATCCGTCACGATCGTCTCGGTGCGCCCGTCGGCGTATTCGATGACGAGCTGCGCGGCGAAACGGGGCTGATCGCCGTAGACCGTGGCCGCCTCGTCGCGGAAGCCGTAGCGTTCCGTCGCCCACGCTCCCGCGAGTCGCACCGCGATGGTGTTCTCCCCCGCAGAGAGCAGTCCGGTGACGTCGGTCGTCTCGTGCACCGTGCGGGCCTGGAACGGCGTCCATCCCGGCTTCAGCACCTGGTCGTCGACATCGACGCCGTTGATCGACACCTGATAGACGCCGACCGCCGTCGCGTACAGCGTGGCGCGACGCACGTCACCGTCGAGCGCGACCACGCGTCGCAGCTCGGCCGGCTCCGCCGAGGATGCGGGGGCCGCGACGCCGACGCTCTTCGCCTGCCACTCCCCGTCGGCGAGGAAGCCCGCGACGATGCGCCGCGGGGTGCTCCACTCCGACACCGCACCGTCGGCACCGGTCACGCGCACGCGCAGGTGCACCTCCTCGCGCGGACGCAGCGGGCGGAACGGCCAGCGGATGCGGACCGACTCCCGTCCGCTGATGACGTGCGTCTGCACGCCATCGCCGGTGAGTTCGAGCTCCGCGGCATCCTGCGTCCATTCCGGCGCGGAGGCCTCGGTCGCCCAGCTGATCGCCGGAGCGGCCACGGCGACCGCATCGCTGCGGTACGGCGCGTCCACGTCGACGCGCGCCACTGTCAGAGTCATTCTTCCCGCCTTCATGTCAGGTCACGGTCATCATTCCCCGCGTGCGCTTCATCGCGGCACACGAGTCGATCCTGAAACGATTCATGATCGGATGTCAAGGTCCGGATGCCGAGCGACGCCGCAGCGCCCGTCCGGAGCCGGACGCGGGTTCTGACGATTCGGTGACAATCGTTGACTCTCACTCCGGATCGTCGTACGGTACCGACGTTGAATGGTTTCAACCCTTCGACGCCGAACGCTCTCAGTGCAGAGATCGTCACAAGAGTCAGCTTTTACATGGAGGTAAAGGATGGACAACACCCGTAGTCGAAGGGTTCTCCTCGCCGCAGCAGGCGTCGCAGCCCTCGCCGTCCCGCTCGCCGCCTGCAGCACGGGCGGAGGAGGCGAGAGCGCCGACGGCAGCGTCGAGATCACGTTCCTCGTTCCGAACTCGGGCACGAACGTCGAATCCGCCGAGGCCATGATCGCGGCCTTCGAGGAGGAGAACGCCGACATCACCGTCAAGGTGGAGTCCCAGCCGGCCGGCACCGAGGGCGACAACCTCATGAAGACCAAGCTCGCCACGGGCGAGATGGCCGACGTGTTCTGGTACAACTCCGGTTCGCTGTTCCAGGCGCTGAACCCGGACCAGAACCTCGCCCCGCTCACCGACGAATCCTGGGTCGGTGACATGCAGGACACCATGAAGGCCGTGGTCGAGACCGAGAACGGCGTCTACGGCGCACCGTTCGGCGCGACCCAGGCCGGTGCCGTCGTCTACAACAAGAAGATCTACGCCGATCTCGGCCTCGAGATCCCGACGTCGTGGGACGAGTTCGCGTCCAACAACGCCGCGATCAAGGCGGCAGGCATCACCCCGGTCATCCAGACGTACGGCGACACGTGGACCAGCCAGCTGTTCGTGCTCGGCGACTTCGGCAACGTGCTCGCGCAGGATGCCGATTGGGGCAGCGAGTACACGGCCGGCGAGCGCAAGTACGTCGACGAGCCCGCGCTGGCCGGCTTCGCCAACCAGCAGGAGGGATTCGAAGAGGGCTGGTGGAACGAGGACTTCGCGTCCGCCCTTTACGACGACGGAGCGCGGATGGTGGCGACCGGCGAGGGCGCGCACTACCCGATCCTCACCGGGATCGTCTCGACGTTCCAGCAGAACTTCCCCGACCAGATCGAGGATGTCGGCGTCTTCCCGCTGCCGGCGCAGAAGGCCGAGGACACCAAGCTGACCGTCTGGCTCCCGAACGCGGTGTACGTGCCGAAGACCACCGAGGGCGCACAGCTCGAGGCGGCGAAGAAGTTCGTCGCGTTCATCAACTCGCCGGCCGGCTGCGACGTGCAGAACACCGCGATGGTCCCCTCCGGACCCTACGCGATCAGCACCTGCGAGCTCGGCGACGACGTGCCCGGCCTGCTGAAGGACATGCAGGTGTACTTCGACGAGGACAACACGAACCCCGCCCTCGAGTTCCTCTCCCCCATCAAGGGACCGAACCTCGAGAACATCACGGTCGAGGTCGGCAGCGGCATCCGCTCCGCCGAGGACGGCGCCGCACTCTACGACGAGGACGTGAAGAAGCAGGCCCAGCAGCTGGGTCTCGACGGCTGGTGATCGCCGACTGATCCCGGGGTGCGGGCCCTGCACGGGGCCCGCACCCGCCGACCTCACTCGACGGAGAGACCCATGACCGCCATCGCGACGCCACCCGCCGCCAAGACCTCGCCCCGGGGGCGAAAGGGAATCAGGAGCTCCTACCCGACGTGGTTCTACATCCCGTCGGCGGTGCTCTACATCGTCCTGTTCGCCATCCCGACCTTCGCCTCGTTCTACTTCAGCCTCACCCGCTGGTCGCTGTTCGACATCCAGTTCATCGGCTTCGACAACTACGTCCAGTTCTTCACCGAGCCCATGCTCGTGCAGGGCTTCGTCAACACGTTCGTCTACGGGTTCGTGACCTCCGCCCTGAAGGTGGTCCTCGGGCTCGGACTCGCGCTGCTGCTGACGGGCTCCATCCTCGGCCGCGGCTACCTGCGGTCGACGATCTTCTTCCCGGTCCTGGTCTCCACCGTCGGGATCGGCATCACCTTCAAGGTGCTGATGGATCCGTTCGACGGTCTCATCAACCAGAGCCTGTCGCTCATCGGCGTCGAGGGGCCCGGGTGGCTCACCGATCCGGCCTGGGCGCTCATGTCCGTCGCGCTCGTCGATGTCTGGAAGGGCGTGGGCATCGCGACGCTCATCTTCATCGCCGGCCTCGTCGCGATCCCGCAGGAGTACTTCGAGGCGGCCAAGGTCGACGGCGCCGGAGCCTGGCAGCGATTCAAGAACATCACGCTCCCGCTCGTGCAGCCCGCGACCGCGACCGTCATCCTGCTGTCGCTGATCGGCGGACTGCGGTCCTTCGAGCTCATCTGGGCCATGACCAAGGGCGGCCCCGGCTTCACCAGCGACGTGATCGCCTCGGTCATCTACAAGCAGTACCAGGCGGGCTTCTACGGTCTGTCCACCGCGGGCAACGTGGTGCTCTTCCTGGTGGTCACCGCGATCATCGTGCCGATCCAGTACATCCTCAACAAGAGGCAGGTGGAGCAATGACCCTCACCCGCACCATCACGACGGCCGGTGCGTCGAAGGCGAGGATCCGTCGCCAGGACCGCCGTCCGATGACCCCACGGCGGTTCCTCAGCCGCTACGTGGTGGGGATCATCGCGATCATCGCGTCGATCATCGTCTTCATCGTCCCGTTCGCGTTCATCGTGCTCACGGCGGCGAAGAACCCGGCAGAGGCTTCGCTGTTCGAGTTCTCGCTGCCGGCGCAGGGCTGGTACCTGTGGGAGAACGTCGTCACGGTCCTCGAGACCCGCGACTGGATGCTCGTGCGCGCGTTCATCAACTCGACGGTGCTCACCGTGGCGAGCGTCGCGATCATGGTGGTCTTCGCCGCCATGGTCGGGTACATCCTGCAGCGCCGCAAGTCGCGCTGGAACCACGTGATCAACGTCTTCGTGCTGGCCGGCCTCATCGTCCCGCCCGCCGTGGTGCCGACGATCTGGGTTCTGCAGGGCATCGGGCTCTTCAAGACCATGCCGGGCATGATCCTCATCGAGGCGACGTTCGGCCTGAGCTTCTGCATCCTGCTGTTCCGCGCGTTCATCTCGACGATCCCGCGCGAGCTCGACGAGGCGGCGGTGATCGACGGCGCAGGTCCCCTGCGACTCTTCTTCACGGTCGTGATGCCGCTGCTCAAGCCCGTCGCGATCACGGTGATCGTGGTGCAGTCCGTCGCGGTGTTCAACGACTTCACCGGACCGCTCTACTTCCTGCCCGGCGATGCGAACGCCACCGTGCAGCTGACGCTCTACAACTTCCAGAGCCAGAGTCTGAGCCAGTGGAACCTGCTGTTCATGAACATCCTGCTCATCACCATCCCGCCGCTGGTCATGTACATCTTCTTCAACCGGCAGATCGTGGCGGGCATGACGAGCGGCGCCGTCAAGGGCTGACCGGTGTCAGAAGTACTCCGCCGGCGTCGTGCCGCGCAGCCACGCGAGCTCGTTGTCGCGGATGAAGATCGAGAGGGATTCATCGCGCGTCTGGCCGCCGCCCAGCCAGTCGTCCAGGATCGTCGTCAGCGCCTCCGCGGATGCCGTGGACGGCTCGGCGACCAGGCGGTCCCAGGCCGCGACGAATCCGTCGGCGCTGGGCACCTCCCGGACCAGTCGGTGGATGTACTTCGGCCCCGGCATCAGCCGGTGGTCGGCCGCGATCGCGGCGCGCGCCGCCGCGAACGCCAGGTGCACGGCCGCGTGCTGGAGCAGGAAGGGGTCGTCGCGCTCCTCGGCCTGCCGGAGGAAGTATCCGCCGTGCAGGTGCGCCTGGGCGATGTGCGAGCTGACACGGCCCGCCCAGACCTCGTCGTCGAGGGCGCTGACCGCCTGGACGAGGGGCTCCAGCTCATCGGTGCGGGTGAACGCGACGCGCGCTCCGGCGAACGACGCCCTGGTGGGGTCGTCGGCACGATCGACCGCCGTGCGCAGATAGGCGAGGTCGGCGAGCTTCACGTCGATGTACGAACCCGGGTAGTCCACGCCATGGCGATCGATCCACGCCCATCGGTCTTCGGCGCGGGCGCGGGCGAACGCCTCCTCGGTGACGACGAGGTAGACGTCGACATCCGAGTCCTCCCGCTCCGTCCCCCGCGCCAGCGAGCCGATGAGGACCACGCCGAGGACCTGCGGGTCGGCGGCCACCTGTGCGACGTACGCGGACAGCGCGCGTTCCTGATGTTCCATAGCGACACCGTAGCGCCGCAGTTGCGGAGTCCTTCCATCCGTCCTATTGTTGAAACGATTCATTACGCGGTCGACGTCGACCGCGCCGACACCGAAGGCAGCGCCTCATGAGCATCCTCTCGACCGACAATCTCGCCGCTCTCGAGCAGCAGGGCATCGAGCTCCCCAGCTGGGCGTTCGGCAACTCCGGCACCCGCTTCAAGGTGTTCGGCACGCCGGGCACACCGCGCGATCCGTGGGAGAAGATCGCGGATGCCGCGCAGGTGAACGCCTACACCGCCCTCGCTCCCTCGGTCGCGCTGCACATCCCGTGGGACCTCGTCGACTCCTTCGACGACCTGCGCAAGCATGCGGAGGACCACGGCGTCGCACTCGGCACCATCAACTCCAACACGTTCCAGGACGACGACTACAAGTTCGGCGCCCTCACGCACGAGGACGCGGCGATCCGGCAGAAGGCGATCGACCACCACCTCGCCTGCATCGACGTCATGGACGCCACCGGCAGCCGCGACCTCAAGATCTGGCTCGCCGAGGGGTCGAACTACCCGGGTCAGGCCGACCTCCGCGGACGCCAGGACCGCCTGCAGGAGTCGCTGCAGAAGATCTACGACCGCCTCGGCGACGACCAGCGCCTCGTGCTGGAGTACAAGTTCTTCGAGCCGGCTTTCTACCACACCGACGTCCCCGACTGGGGCACGTCCTACGCCCAGGTGAGCGCGCTCGGCGACAAGGCCATGGTCTGCCTCGACACCGGGCACCACGCGCCCGGCACCAACATCGAGTTCATCGTGATGCAGCTGCTGCGCCTCGGCAAGCTCGGGTCGTTCGACTTCAACTCCCGCTTCTACGCCGACGACGACCTGATCGTCGGCGCGGCCGATCCGTTCCAGCTGTTCCGCATCCTCTTCGAGGTCATCCGCGGCGGCGGGCTGAACAACCCGGATGTCGCGTTCATGCTCGACCAGTGCCACAACGTCGAGGACAAGATCCCCGGCCAGATCCGCTCGGTGCTGAACGTGCAGGAGATGACGGCCCGCGCGCTGCTCGTCGACCGCGACGCTCTGACCTCGGCGCAGAAGTCCGGCGACGTCCTCGCCGCGAACGCCGTCTTCATGGACGCGTTCTACACCGACGTGCGTCCGGCCCTGGCCGAGTGGCGCGAGTCGCGCGGCCTCGCCGGCGACCCGATGGCCGCGTACGCGGCATCCGGCTACCAGCAGAAGATCGCCGCCGAGCGCGTGGGCGGCGTGCAGGCCGGCTGGGGCGCCTGAGCACCTGCTGCAGACGAACGAAGGGGGAGGGCCGCTGCGGCCCTCCCCCTTCGTTCCTTTCCTTCCGGTCACTCCTCCTGGCCGGTCAGCCCCTCGTACGCGATGTTGCCGCTCTTCAGGTTCTTGTTGGTCATCTCGCTGAGGTTCTCGAGGAACGCCTCGCGCTCCGTCACGACGTGGCTGATGGCCTCGTCGACGTTGTCCTTCGTGATCGCCGGCATCAGGTAGATCGGGTTCTCCTTGACGTCTTCACCGCGCACGACGGCGGCCGCGTAGGCGACGCCGGCCGACAGCTCGACCGTGCCGTTCTGCAGGGACGTGCCGATGAAGTCACCGTTCTTGACGGCCTCGAGGCCGTCGGCGATCCCATCGATGCCCACGATCGGGACACCGGTGATACCGGCCTCCTTGAGCGCCTGGAGGGCACCGAGACCCATGTCGTCGTTCTGCGCGATGACCCCGTCGATGTCGTCGCCGAAGGCGGAGATCCAGTTGCTGACCTTGTTCACCGCTTCGTCGCGTCGCCAGTTGGCGGTGTCCTTGGCGAGCACGGTCACGTCGGGGTAGTCGGCGAGGATGTTGTCGATGCCCTTCCCGCGGTTGATCTCGCCGGATCCGCCGAGCGGACCCTGGAGGATGATGACGTTCCCGGTGCCGCCGAGGGCATCCATCATCATCTGCGCCTCCTGCTCGCCGGCAGCGACATCGTCGGGCTGCACGGAGCCGGCGAGGTCTTCGCTGTCGAGCGAGGCGTTGACGTCGAAGAAGGGGATGTCCGCGGCCTTCGCCGCGGCGATCTGCGGCTGCAGCGAGTCGGCCTGGACCGGGATCACCACGATCGCGTCGACGCCGGCGGTGATGTACTGGTCGACCTGCGTGGCCTGCGTGTTGACGTCGAGACCGGCCGAGTTCCAGAGGATCTCGATGTTGTTCTCGTCGGCGTAGCGCTCGATGCCCTCCTTGCCCTCCGTGACGAACGACGACATGTCGTAGACGCTGACACCGATGGTGATGCGCTCTTCACCGCCCTCGGTCGCACCGGCACCGGCATTGGGGTCTCCGGCGCCGCAGGCGGCGAGAGACAGGGCGGCGACCGCGGTGAACGCGAAGGTCGCGACGATGCGGCTCTTCTTGATGGACATGGGATTCCTCTCCTTTGGTGATGCAGTGGCGTGACGATCCGGGTCGGATCGTCGTCTAGCGGCTTCGGCGTCGTGTCGCCCACACGTCGACGGCGACCGCCGCGACGATGAGCACGCCCTTGATGACCTTCTGCCAATAGGCGGGGACGGTCAGGATGTCGAGACCGTTGTTGAGTGTCTGGATGAGCAGCAGACCGAGGGCGGTGCCCCAGATGGATCCGCGTCCGCCGAGCAGGCTCGCACCGCCGATGACGACGGCCGCGATGGCGTCGAGCTCGTAGCCGACGCCGAGGTTCGGCGCCCCCAGCGTGACTCGGCTGGCGAGCATCACTCCCGAGATGCCGGCGAGCATGCCGGAGATCGCGTACACGCTGAAGATCGTCCGCCCCACGTTGATGCCCGCGATGCCCGCGGCGATCGGGTTGCCGCCGATCGCGTACACCCGCATGCCCCAGGTGGTCCGGCGCATCACGATCGCGAGACCGAGGATGCCGAGGATCATGAGGATGACCGGCAGTGTGAGTCCGCCGAACTGGGCGTTGGCGATGCGGGAGAACTCCGGCGGCAGCCCGGTGATGGGCGCGCCGTTCCCCGCGACGTAGGCGACACCGGACGCGAGGGTCAGCATGCCGAGCGTCGCGATGAACGGGGGAACCTTGATCACCGACACCACGAACCCGTTGATCGCCCCGGCGACGAAGCCGACGACGACGCCGGCGACGATCGCGAGCCAGATCTGATCCGGGAACGCCTTGGCGGTGAGGCTTCCGAACACGGCGGCTGCGGCGATCACGCTGCCGACGGAGAGGTCGATGCCGCCGGTGAGGATGACCAGCGTCTGTCCGAGCGCGATGAGGGCGAACGGCGCCGCGGCCACCAGGATCGTCTGGAGGTTGTCCACGGTGCCGAACCGTGCGCTGCGGTAGAGGAAGAACGCGATGATGAGCACCATCACGATCACCATGGCGTAGCGGATCGCCAGGTCGCCGAACCAGGGAGGGCTGAAGCGCTTCACTCCGGACTCGGGCAGGACGCTGCTCTGCGGAGCCGTGCGGGTGTCGGTCATTGGTCGTCCTTTGCGGAAGGGGCGGTGCCGGCGGGCACCGGGGAGATGTCGAGCCCGCTGGCGAGGCGGAAGATGCGATCCTGCACATCGGGCAGCTGAAGCGCGGCGCGGTCGAGTTCGGCGACCACTCCGCCCCCCTTGAGCACGAGCGCGCGGTGAGAGAGCGCGAGGATCTCCGGCATGTCGCTCGACGCCATCACGACGGCCATGCCGGACGCCGCGAGGTCGGTGATGATCCGGTAGATCTCGCTCCGCGCCCCGATGTCGACGCCGCGCGTCGGCTCGTCGAGGAGCAGCACCTTGACCTCGCCGGTGAGCCATCGCGCGAGCACGACCTTCTGCTGGTTGCCTCCGGAGAGGGTCTCCATCAGCTGGCCGAGACCGCGGCTGCGCAGCCGTACCGACTTCATGACCTCGGCGACGGCATCCGTCCGGCTCCGTCCCTTCAGCCAGCCCGCGACGGAGAACCGATCCATCCGCGGCAGCGTCGCATTGGCGAGGATGTCCATGCTGAGGACGGCGCCTGCACCCTTTCGGTCCTCCGGAACGAGCGCCATGCCCGCCGTGATCGCATCCGAGGGACGGCCGCGACGCACCCGGACCCCACCGACGCGGATCTCGCCGGCGGTCGAGGAGCGCACACCGAACAGGGCCTCGATCAGCTCCGTCCGTCCCGCACCGACGAGTCCGGCGAGGCCGACGATCTCGCCGCGCCGCACCTGCAGGTCGACCGGGTGAGGCGCCGGCGAATACGTCAGTCCCCGCACGGTGAGCGCGACGTCATCGGCCGCCGGGGGCAGATCGGGGAACAGGTCCTCGAGCTCACGGCCGATCATCGCGGTCACGATGTCGTCGTCGCTGAGGGCCGAGAGGGGCTCATCGGCGACGAGCCCTCCGTCGCGGAGCACGACCACTCGATCGGCGATCGAGCGGATCTCCTCCATCTTGTGCGTGGTGAAGAGGATCGCGACTCCTCGGTCGCGCAGCATCCGCATGCTCGCGATGAGGCGCGCCACCTCCCGCTCCGCGATCGCGCTCGTCGGCTCGTCGAGCAGCAGCACCCGGGCACCGGTGCTGGTGGCCTTGACGATCTCGACGATCTGACGGAGACCGACCGGCAGCGAGCCCATGCGGGCAGCAGGGTCGATGTCGACGCCGAACTCGGCGAGCATGTCCCGCGCCTCCCGGGCCATGCGCCGGCGATCGACGAAGCCGAAGCGGTTGCGCAGCTCGCGACCGACGAAGATGTTCTCGTACACCGTCGTGTCGAGGATCGACGCGAGTTCCTGGGGGACGATCGCGATCCCGCGCTGATGGGCATCGCGCGCGGACCCGGCAGCGAGCTCCTCGCCGCGCACGAGCACGCGCCCGCCGTCGGCCTTCATCTGACCGGAGGCGATCTTCATCAGCGTCGACTTGCCCGCGCCGTTCTCGCCCGCGAGCGCGGTGACGGTGCCGGGGACCAGGCTGAGTCCCACGCCCTTGAGCACCGGGACGCCACCGAAGGCCTTGCGGATGTCGATGCACTCGAGCATGTCCGGCTGCTCCTGGACGGCGATGCCGCCCGTGCGCCCGAGATCGGTCATCATCGCTCCGAGAACTCGCGGTCGGGGCGCACGATGCTCTTCAGCGTCGACGGATGCGATGCCGAGTCGAGAGCCTCCCGCACTTCGGCCAGCCCGAAGCTGCCGGTGACCAGCGCGTCGAGGTCGACGGCTCCGGCATCCACCAGAGCGATCGCGGTCGGCCAGGTGTTCGCGTACCGGAAGATGCCCGTGACGACCAGCTCCCGGTTCTGGATGGTGGAGACCGGCAACGCGATCTCGTCGGCGCCCATCCCGACCAGGACGGCGACGCCGCCGGACTTCAGTGCCGAGATGCCCTGCCTGACGGCGACGGGCGACCCGGAGGCGTCGATGAAGGCGTCGTACCCGGATCCGAGGGGACCGGCTGCCGGATCGACCGCGTCCGTCGCGCCGAAGCGGAGGGCGACGTCTCGGCGCTCGGCCATCGGGTCGCTGATCACGACCTCGGTCGCGCCGAACGCCCGCGCGGTCTGCGCCGTGACGATGCCGATCGGGCCGGCTCCCGTGATGAGGACCCGGCCGCCGGGACGGACACCGGCTTTCTGGATCGCCGCGATCGCGACGGAGAGCGGCTCCATCAACGCTGCGGCCTCGTCGCTGACGGAGTCGGGCACCGCGTGCGCGAAGTCCTGCTGGATCGCGACGTACTCGGCGAAGGCGCCGTCGATCGGCGGGGTCGCGTAGAACTCGATGCGTTCGCAGAGGTTGTACCGGCCACTGCGACAGAACGCGCATCGGCGGCACGGTCGCTGCGGTTCGATGGAGATCCGCTCGCCGATGCGGGAGGCCTCGACATCTTCGCCGACGGCGACGATCACGCCGCCGGCCTCGTGCCCGAGCACCAGGGGCGCCTCCACGATGAAGTCGCCGATGCGCCCTTCGTGGAAGTAGTGGACGTCGGATCCGCAGATGCCGACCGCGTTCACGCGGACGATCACCTGATCGGCCTGCGGAGCGGGAACCGGACGGTTCTCGACCGTGAGTTCGCCCGCTCGCACGAGCACGCTCGTCCGCATCGTGCTCGGTGTCTCGCTGCGCATCATCGGGCTCCTCCAGTGCAGTCGTGAGTGCTCGACCGACGATAGGGCATTCGTGACGAATGAGACAAGCACCCGCTCATATGAGCGAAACAGCTCAGAACGCGATAGGCTGAGTCGACTTATTCGACACGAGGTGAAGAGGCGACACATGGGCCCCGATGAGCTGGTCCGGATCTCGCACGTGGCGCGCCGGCACTACCTGGACGGATTGACGAAGATCGAGATCGCCGACGAACTCGGCGTCTCGCGGTTCAAGATCGCCCGGATGCTGGAGGAGGCGCTCGAGCAGGGCCTGGTGAAGATCACGATCGAGGCGCCCGATTCGCTCGACCTCGACCTGTCGATGCAGCTGCGCACGCGATTCGGTCTCACACGCGCCCTCGCGGTCATCACACCGGGGACGGCGCCGGAGCTCATCCAGGACCGACTGGGACGCGCAGCCGCCGACCTGCTCAGCGAGATCGTCACGGAGGGCGACGTGCTGGGCCTCACGGCGGGCAGGACCCTGACGGCGATGGCGGGGCACCTGCGCACGCTCGCCACCTGCGAGGTGGTGCAGCTCGCCGGAGTCGCCGCCCCCACGCCCGAGAACGGCGTCGAGGTGATCCGACAGGTGAGCCGGATCTCCGGGGGTCGCTCCCGTGCGATCTTCGCCCCGCTGCTCGTCGAATCCGCCGCCACCGCCTCCGCCCTGCGCCGGGAGCCCGGCATCCTGGAGACGTTCCGACGATTCGATTCGGTCACCAAGGCCGTCGTCGCGATCGGCTCGTGGAGCCCGCCCGATTCGCAGCTCTACGACAACGCCGGGCGCGCGGGAGTGCTCGACGAGCTCCTGGCATCCGGGGTGAAGGCCGAGATCTGCGCGACTCTGATCGACGAGGCCGGCCGCCCCGTCGGCTCGGTCGCCGAACGATCCCTCGCGGTGTCGACGGAACAGCTGCGCCGGATCCCCGAGGTCATCGCGGTCGCTGGTGGCCCGTCGAAGACGGATGCCATCGCGGCAGTCCTCCGATCCGGGATCGTCGATTCCCTCGTGACGGACGCCGCCCTCGCTCGACGGCTCCTCGAGACAGCCGTCTGACCCCGGCGTCAGGGGCGCGCGGGATCGTAGCGCCGCAGCTCCGTGGAGGCGCGCACCACACGGCGCAGATCGCCGAGACCTCCGCTCACGGCCCCGTGCGCGCGGGCCTGCACCAGGATGTTGCCCATCGACGTGGCCTCGGAAGGCCCGGCCTGCACCGTGCGGCCGGATCGATCGGCTACGGATTGGGCGAGGATCGGCGACTCGGAACCGCCGCCCACGAGATGGATGACCTGCACGTCGACGCCGGACAGGGCCGCGGCCTCGTCGACCTGTCGCGCCACGAAGGCGCCGAGGCTCTCGAGCACCAGACGGACGACGGCGGCGCGGTCCGTCGGAGCGCGCCCGCCGGATTCGGCGATCAGCTCCGAGATGCGCGCGGTCATCTGGCCGGGACGGAGCAGACGCGGATCGCCCGTGTCGATGAGGACGGCGGATGCCGGCGCTGCTTCGGCGCGGGCGAGGATCTCTCTGCGGGCCGCCGTGCTGCGCGCGCCCCAGCCGTCGACGCCCCATTCCCGCATGCACTCGTTCACGATCCAGAGGCCGGCCGCGATGCGGAGGAACCTCACGGTGCCGTCCAGACCGAGCTCGTTCGTGAAGCCGGCGTCGCGGGCGCGGTCGCTCGCGATGATCCGATCGACCTCGACTCCGGTGAGGATCCAGGTCCCGCATGAGACGAAGGCGAAGCGCTCGCCCGCAGCGGGCACGGCGATGACGGCGCTGGCGGTGTCGTGGGACGCGACAGCGGTGATGTCGGTCTCGTCCCCCGGCGCGAGGATCCCCGCGCTCACGCGACCGGTCACCGTTCCCGGTGCGACGGTCGGAGGGAAGATCCGCGCCGGGAGGTCCAGCGCGTCGATCCGCTCCCGGTCCCAGCCCTCGCCGTACGGCAGCGCGAGGCCGGTGCTCGACACGTTCGTCGCCTCGGCGACCTCCTCGCCGCCGAGCCAGTGCGAGAGGAGGTCGGGGATCAGCAGCATCCGGCGGACCGTGTCGAGCCGACCCCCGATCCGATCCGCCATGAGCTGATAGATCGTCATGATCGGCAACGCCGTCACGCCGGTCGCCCGGAACGCGTGCTGGGCGGGGAGCAGCGCCTCCACGAGCGGGAAGCTGCGGTCCGTGCGCGAATCCCGCTGATGGAACGGCGCATCGGCGAGTCCGTCGTGACCGAGCAGACCGTAGTCCCCGGACCAGGCATCCACCCCGACGCTGGTGAAGGCGGTGCCCTCCTCGCGGAGGGCTCTCAGCCCCGCGACCGCATCGCGATGCAGCCGCTGCGCGTCCCAGCGCAGGCCCAGTTCGTCGGTGAAGGCGCGATTGCGGAACCGACGCACCCCGTCGATCCTCAGCAGCCCGCCATCGACCGAGGCGCTGACGACACGGCCGCTGGAGCCGCCGAGGTCGACGGCAGCGGCGCGGAAGTGCGCCGAGCGTGAGGGCGTTGCGGGCATGGTCTCAGCCTATGGTCCGCGCGGTGATCACACGCTGGTGTAACCCCCGTCGATGAGGATGCTCTGGCCGACCACGTAGCTCGATCCCTCGCCCGCCAGGTACACGAGAAGGCCGCCGAGCTCGTCGGGCTCGCCCATGCGCCCCGCGGGGATGCGGCGCACCCAGTCGTCGGCCATCTCTGGGTTCGCCGCCACGAAGTCCCGCGTCATGTCGCTGGCGAAGTAGCCCGGCGCGATCGCGTTCACGCGGATGCCGAGCGGGAGCCACTCGATCGCCGCGCTCTTCGTGAACATCGAGACCGCGGCTTTCGATGTGTTGTACGCCGCCTGCGTCTGCGGGATGTTCACCGCGAACGCCGACATCGACGACACGTTGACGATGCTCGCCGGATTCCCTCGCGCCGCCGCGACGTGTCGCCGCGCGAACTCGCGACTGGCGAGGAACGTGCCGGTGAGGTTGACGTCGAGGACGCGCTGCCAGTCCTGCGCTGCAGTGTCGATCAGGGGCGTCCCCGACGTGATCCCGGCACTGTTGACGAGCACGTCGGGGGCACCGAGATCTCGGACGACCATGTCGAACGCCGCGGCCACGGACTCCTCCGCCGTGACGTCGACGGAGACGCCGAGACACCGGCGCCCCGAGTCGCTCTGCAGAGTCAGGGCCGCATCGCCGACGGCGTCGAGGCGGTCGAGGAGGGCGATATCGGCTCCGGCATCCGCGAGCGATCGAGCCATGGCATAGCCGAGGCCGCGTGCGCCGCCGGTGACGACGGCGATCCGACCGCGCAGCGGTTCAGTGGTGGTTCCAGACATGAGGCGAGCATAGCGGCGACGCTCATTCCAGAACACTACCCGCTCATATGAGCGGCTAGAATGCGGCGCTAGAGGAGTTCGACGCGCTCGCGATAGGCGTCGAGCCGGTGGTCACGCGGGTCGAGCTCGGTGATGAGCACACTCACCGCCTCCCAGTCGAAGCTGCGCGCGACATCCTGTTGCTCGAGCTTCGTGGCATCCACGCAGAGCACGGTCTCCCCGGCGACCGACGCGAACCGGCGCTTCACCTGCGCCTCCGAGAGCGAGACGTCGCTGGACCCGTGCTCGACGTCGATGGCACTGGCCGAGGCGAAGAAGCGCGCGTAGAGCATGGAGGCTGCGGCCTCGCAGGCGATCGGCCCGACGAAGCTGTCCGTGTGCTCCTCGGGCTCGCCGCCGATCAGCAGCGGTCGGGGCCCGCCCGTCCGGCGGACGGCCTGGAACACCTCCCACGAGTTCGTGGCGACGATGATGCCCTCCCTGTTGCCGAGAGTCGCGCCCAGCGCGGCGACGGTCGATGAGGCATCGAGGGCCACGGCGCCTCCGTTCGGCACCAGCCGCAGCGCCTTCTCCGCGATCACCGACTTGGCCCTGGCCGACCGCGCGCTCCGCTCCCGGAAAGGCTTCGGCCCGAGTGCGGGCATCGCACCACCCCGGACTCGACGAAGGACGCCGGCGATCTCCAGGTCGACGATGTCACGACGGACGGTCATGGTCGAGACGCCCAGCTCCTCGGCGGCGGAAGAGAGGCGGATGATGCCGTCGCGCTCGAGGATCGCCGCGAGGGTGGCCTTGCGCTGTTCGCCGTCGAGGGATCCCATGCTCATGTCACAAACCCTGGTACATGCAACAGAGAATCACAAACCGATGCGAGCCGCAGCGGTCGCCCTGCCGCTTGCACCGCCGGTTATCTTTTGTAATACTTCACAAGACATCACAACGTCAGGAGTCTCCCATGGTTGATGCCGATCCCACCGCTGCCGCTCTCATCGCGCGGTCGAACCGCCTGGGCGCCGACCCGAAGAACACGAACTACGCCGGCGGCAACACCTCCGCGAAGGGCGCGGCGACCGATCCGGTAACCGGCCGGCCGGTCGAGCTGCTCTGGGTCAAGGGATCCGGCGGAGACCTCGGCACGCTGAAGGAATCCGGACTCGCCGTGCTGCGGCTCGACCGTCTGCTCGCGCTGACGGACATCTACCCCGGGCTCGAGCGCGAGGACGAGATGGTCGCGGCCTTCGACTACTGCCTGCACGGCAAGGGCGGCGCGGCTCCCTCGATCGACACGGCGATGCACGGCCTCGTGGATGCCGCGCACGTCGACCACCTGCACCCCGACTCCGGCATCGCGATCGCGACCGCCGCCGACGGCGAAGCGCTGACGTCCACCATCTTCGGCGACAAGGTCGTCTGGGTGCCGTGGCGGCGCCCCGGTTTCCAGCTCGGACTCGACATCGCGGCGATCAAGGCCGAGAACCCGCAGGCGATCGGCTGCATCCTGGGCGGTCATGGGATCACCGCGTGGGCCGACACCTCCGAAGAGGTCGAGGCGAACTCCCTCTGGATCATCGACACGGCCGCCGCGTACATCGCCGCGCACGGCAAGGCGGAGCCCTTCGGCGGCGTCCGCGCCGGTTACGAGGCCCTGCCTGAGAGCGAGCGTCGCGAGCGCGCCGCCGCCCTCGCCCCGACCGTCCGCGGCATCGCCTCGCACGACCGCCCCCAGATCGGCCACTTCACCGACGCCGACGTCGTGCTCGACTTCCTGGCGTCCGAGAAGGCGCCGGCTCTCGCCGCCCTCGGCACCAGCTGCCCCGATCACTTCCTGCGCACCAAGGTCAAGCCGCTGATCCTCGACCTGCCCCCGACGGCATCCATCGAGGAGCAGACTGCGCGTCTGCACGAGCTCCACGAGGAGTACCGCGCCGACTACCAGGCCTACTACGACGCGCACGCGTCGACGGACTCCCCCGCGATCCGGGGCGCCGACCCGCTCATCGTCCTGATCCCCGGCGTCGGCATGTTCTCCTACGGCGCCAACAAGCAGACCGCCCGCGTGGCCGGCGAGTTCTACGTCAACGCCATCAACGTGATGCGCGGCGCAGAGGCGCTGTCCACCTACTCCCCCATCTCCGACGCCGAGAAGTTCCGCATCGAGTACTGGGCGCTGGAGGAGGCGAAGCTGCAGCGGATGCCGAAGCCCAAGAGCCACCAGGGCCGTATCGCGTTCGTCACGGGTGCGGCATCCGGGATCGGGAAGGCCATCGCCACCCGTCTCGCGGCGGAGGGCGCCTGCGTCGTCATCGCCGACCTCGACCTCGAGAAGGCGCAGGCCGCCGCGGCGGAGCTCGGGAACACCGACGTCGCGATCGGCGTCGCGGCGAACGTGGCGGATGCCGACGCGATCCAGGCCGCGCTGAACCAGGCGCTGCTCGCGTTCGGCGGCGTCGACCTCGTCGTGAACAACGCGGGGCTCTCCCTCTCGAAGCCGCTGCTGGAGACCACCGAGAAGGACTGGGACCTGCAGCATGACGTGATGGCGAAGGGCTCGTTCCTCGTCTCGAAGGCTGCGGCCCGGGCGCTCATCGACCAGAAGCTCGGCGGTGACATCATCTACATCTCGTCGAAGAACTCGGTCTTCGCGGGCCCGAACAACATCGCCTACTCGGCGACCAAGGCCGACCAGGCGCACCAGGTGCGGCTGCTGGCCGTGGAGCTCGGGGAGTACGGTATCCGTGTGAACGGCATCAACCCCGACGGCGTCGTGCGCGGCTCCGGCATCTTCGCCTCGGGCTGGGGCGCCAACCGCGCCGCGACCTACGGCGTGGCCGAAGAGGACCTGGGCCAGTACTACGCGAACCGCACGATCCTCAAGCGAGAGGTCGTGCCCGAGAACGTGGCGGATGCCGTCTTCGTGCTCACCGGACCCGAGCTCAGCCGCACGACCGGACTCCACATCCCCGTCGACTCCGGCGTCGCCGCGGCCTTCCTGCGATGACCTCCTCGGTCGGGAGGACGTCATGACCCTGCGCGCCGTCGCGGCCGTCGACCTCGGGGCGACCAGCGGTCGGGTCATGATCGGGCGCGTCGACGAGGGCACGCTCGAGCTCGAGCTCGTCTCCCGCTTCCCCAACGGCCCCGTCGAACGCGAGGACGGCCTGCACTGGGACTTCGCGGCGCTGTACGAGCACGTGGTCGAGGGGCTGGCGCAGGCGGTCCGACGGGAGCCGGCGATCGAGAGCATCGGCATCGACTCGTGGGCCGTCGACTACGGGCTCCTCGCGCACGGCGAGCTGCTCGCCGAGCCCTTCCACTACCGGGACGAGCGGACGGCGCGCGGCGTCGAGGAGGTGCACGCGATCGCCCCCTTCACCGAGCTCTACGGTCGCAACGGCCTGCAGTTCCTGCCGTTCAACACCCTGTACCAGTACCGCGTCGACACGCGCCTCGCCGACGCCGACACGGCGCTGCTCATCCCGGATCTCCTCGCCTTCCTCCTCACCGGCGCGCGCGTCGCCGAGCGCACCAACGCCTCGACGACAGGGCTGCTGCGCGTCGGGAGCGGGGAGTGGGACACCGAGCTCGCAGATCGGCTGGGCATCCCCGCCGCCCTGCTGCCGGATCTCGTCGACCCCGGCACGGTGGTCGGCGAACTCCGCCCCGAGCTGGTCGAGCGCATCGGCGCCCGACTGCCGGTCATCGCCGTCGGCTCGCACGACACCGCCTCCGCGGTCGCAGCGGTGCCGATGGCCACGCCCTCGGCGGCGTACATCTCGTGCGGCACCTGGGGCCTCGTGGGTCTGGAGCTGACGGACCCGGTGCTGACGGATGCCGCGCGCGACGCGAACTTCACGCACGAGCTCGGCGTCGATGGCCGCTACCGGTTCCTGCACAACGTCACCGGGCTCTGGCTGCTCAGCGAGACGGTGCGCGCCTGGGAGGCCGAGGACGGCACACCCGTCGACCTGCCGGAGCTGCTGGCCGCGGCATCCGCCGTCGACGAGGACGTGCCGCTGTTCGATGCGAACGACCCGTCGCTCAGCGCGCCGGGCGACATGCCGACCCGTATCGCGGCCCTTCTGGGCGCGGACGCTCCGTCGTCGAGAGCGGGCTTCGCGCGGAGCATCGTCGAGTCGATCGCGGCGGCGTTCGCGGAGGCCGTGCAGACGGCATCCGCTCTCGCCGGACCCGAGATCGACGGCATCCACCTCGTCGGCGGCGGGTCGCTCAACCGCCTGCTCTGCCAGGCGACGGCCGACCGCACGGGCCTCCCCGTGCTGGCCGGCCCCGTCGAGGCGACCGCTCTCGGCAACGTGCTGGTGCAGGCGCGCGCGCTCGACGCCGCACCTTCGACGCTGGAGGATCTGCGCGCGCTGGTCGCGGCGACCCACGCCCCCACGCGCTTCGAACCGCGCGGGTAGCGGGAGCCATCGGTCACGCCGGGACGGAACCACCCGCGTTCGCGGCCGCGAGCAGCTGCTCGACCTGCTCGTGCGAGACGTCGACGCCGGGGAAGCCGATGAGTCGGCCGATCGGGAACGAGGCCATCATCTTCTCCATCGCCTCGTCGTTCGGCATCATCGACGCCGCCGAGGAGTCGGCACCGGACAGCTCGCCGAGGAAGCCGCCGAGGGCGCCCATGACGATCGGCCCGGCGATCGGGTGCGCCAGGACGTCTCCGACCGAGGAGTTCAGCGTGAGCGGGAGGAGGATCTCGTCCCCCTCGACCTGCGCCGAGACCGTCGCGCGGATGTCGCGGCTGGATGCGGCGACATCGACGGTGTACTCGCCGCCCTCGACGATCCACCGATCCACGCGCACGTCCCAGTACGCGAGGTCCTGGCGGCGCACCACGAGCTCGACGGTCCTGGTCTCTCCGGCGGCGAGCTCCACAGAGGCGAAGGCCTTGAGCTCGCGCGGCGCGCGCTGCACGATCGACCGGACCGGCGCGACGTACACCTGCACGACCTCGCGTCCGTCGCGGGCACCCGTGTTCGTCACCTCGAGGTGCACGACGATGTCGCCGTCGGGGCCGACCTCGGCGGTCGTGCTGCCGTAGGCGAAGGTCGTGTAGGACAGCCCGTGACCGAAGGGGAACGTCACGTCGAGCCCCTTCGCGTCATACCAGCGGTAGCCGACGAGCAGGCCCTCGCCGTAGCGGACGTGCCCGAACTCACCGGGGAAGTTGCCGAAGGAGGGGTTGTCCGCCAGGCGCACCGGAATCGTCTCGGTGAGCTTCCCCGAGGGGTTGACGGCACCGTAGAGCACGTCGGCGACGGCGCTGCCTCCCGCCTGGCCCAGCAGCCAGCTCTCCACGATCGCGGGCACGCGGTCGGCGAAGGGCAGGGCGACCACGCCGCCGTTGGACAGGACGACCACCGTGTGCGGGTTCGCCTCGACCACGGCATCGAGCAGGACGAGCTGGTCGGCGGGAAGGTCGATGTGCTCGCGATCGAAGCCCTCGGATTCCTCCGCTGCGGGCAGGCCGAGGAAGACCACGGCCACCTCGGCGGCGGCAGCCACCGCGACGGCCTCGGCCCGCAGCTCGTCCGCCGGACGACCGGATGCCGCGATCGCACCGCCCTCGACGGCGAAGGCCGGAGCGTAGGACACGAGGTCGCCGCCGACGGCTCGCAGCGCGTCGAGCGCCGTGTCGACGCGGGTGGGGTTGATCAGCGAGGAACCGGCGCCCTGGAAGCGGGGCTCCGTCGCGAAGGCGCCGATGACCGCGATCCGCCGCGTCGGCGCGAGCGGCAGGACGGGCCCCTGCCCTTCGACAGGCTCGGGAACCGCGCGACGGGCCTCGTTCTTGAGGAGCACGATCGACCGACCGGCCGCCTCGCGGGCGAGAGCATGATGGGCGTCGACGTCGAGCGGACCATCGACGACGGGGCGCTCACCCGCCTTGCGCACGAGGTCGACGATGCGGGCGGCGGCGGTGTCGAGCACGCTCTCATCGAGCGTCGCGGCGCGCACGGCCGCGACGAGCTGCGCGTCGGTGCGTCCGCCGGATGCCGGCATCTCGAGGTCGAGCCCCGCGGCGACGCCGGCGACGCGGTCGTTCACGGCGCCCCAGTCCGAGACGACGAGCCCGTCGAAGCCCCAGTCCTCGCGCAGCACGCTCGTGAGCAGCCACGGGTCCTCCGAGGTCCAGACGCCGTTGAGCTTGTTGTACGAGCACATGACCGTCCACGGCGCGGCATCCTTCACGACCCGCTCGAAGCCGCGCAGGTAGATCTCGCGCAGCGGACGAGGATCGACGTCGGAGCTCGCACGCATCCGGTCGAACTCCTGGTTGTTCGCGGCGAAGTGCTTGAGCGACGTGCCGACGCCCTGCGACTGCACGCCGCGCACGGAGGCGGCGCCGAGCACGCCCGAGACGATCGGATCCTCGGAGAAGTACTCGAAGTTGCGCCCGCACAGCGGCGACCGCTTGATGTTGATCCCGGGTCCGAGCACGACCGCGACGTCTTCGATCGCGGCCTCGACACCGATCGCCGCGCCGACCCGCTCGATGAGCTCCGGATCCCACGACGAACCGATGCCGACGGCGGGCGGGAAGCAGGTCGCCGGAACGCTGCTGGAGAGACCCAGGTGATCCGTGCCGCCCATCTGCTTGCGGAGGCCGTGCGGGCCGTCGGTCATCATCACCGAGCGGATGCCGGCCCGATCGACCGCTTTCGTGGTCCAGAAGTCCGCGCCGCTGGTCAACGACGCCTTCTCCTCGAGGGTCAGGTCGGAGGCCGAGATCTCGGTCATGGTCTTCCTTTCGCAGCGACGGCGGTGTCCTTGCGAAAACTATATGCCCTTCAGTATTAGATTCCAAACGTCATTCAGGATTAGTCTCGACTCATGGCTGTCCGAGGTTCTTACGCGAAGGGCGTCGCGCGACGCGAGGAGATCCTCGAGAGCGCGCTCGACGTCATCGGCCGGAAGGGATACCAGAACGCGTCTCTCAAGGAGATCGCCGAGGTCGTCGGTGTGACTCCCGCCGCCCTCCTGCACTACTTCGGCTCGAAGGAGGAGCTCTTCACCGCGGTGCTGCGCAAGCGCGACGAGCACGACGGCCTCGATCCCGCCTTCCTCGACGCGGAGGGGGCGAGGGACGGCTTCCTCGAGGTCATCCGCCACAACACGCAGGTGCCCGGCCTGGTCGCCCTGTTCTCACGACTCGCGGTGGATGCCGCCGACCCCGCTCATCCCGCGCACGACTACTTCCTCGAGCGCAGCGAGCGGCTGCGCTCGAGCATCGCCGAGAGCTTCACGAACGACGACCAGCGTCCGGCCCTCGACCCCGACACCCTGGCGCGGATCATCCAGGCGGCATCGGACGGCCTGCAGCTGCAGTGGATGATCGACCCGACGGTCGACATGCCCGGCATCATGGCCGCGCTGATCGACACGCTGGCCCCGTCGCCCGCGCGCGGCGACTAGCCCTTCACCGCTCCCCCGAGTCCTGCCGAGCGCAGGAACACGGACTGGAAGACCAGGAACATCGCGATCGGGATGAGCGTGGCGATCGCGAGCGCGGCGAGGAAGACGTCGAGCTCGGTCTGCGACTGCACGGCGGGAAGCCGCACCGACAGCGGCTGCACGGCGGGGTCGGGCAGCACCAGCATCGGCCAGAGGTAGTCCTTCCACGCGGCGATGATCGCGAACACCGAGACGACGCCGAGGATCGGTTTCGACATCGGCAGCACGATCGACCAGAACAGGCGGAACGGGCCCGCGCCGTCCGTGCGGGCGGCCTCGAAGACCTCGCGAGGCAGCGAGTCGAAGAACCGCTTCACGAGCAGGATGTTGAAGGCGTTCGCCCCCATCGGCAGCCACACCGCGAGGTAGTTGTTGAGCAGGCTCACGTCGCCCAGCAGCGGCGGATGCACGATCGTCAGGTACAGCGGCACCAGCAGCACGATGCCGGGGATGAACAGCGTGGCGAGCACGAGCGCGTTCAGCAGCGGCGCGTACCGCGGCTGCAGCACGGACAGCGCGTAGCCCGCGGTCGTCGCGATGAACAGCTGCACGAACCAGGCGCCGAGCGCGATGACGACCGTGTTCAGGAAGTACTGGTCGATGTGGATGTCGTTCCACGCCGCCTGAAGGTTCGCCCAGTCGATGCCGTTCGGCCAGAGCGCGAAGGGCTGCTGCAGGGTGTCCTGCGTGGGCGTCACCGCCGACTTCGCGAGCCACAGGATCGGCCCGAGTCCGGCGACCACCAGCCCGACTGCGAGGAACACGTGCGTGATCGACATCCCGACGCGGATGCCGGGGCGCCGGCGCTCCGAGTCGGAGATCACGGTGCGATCCCCCACGCGGTCGGCGGCGCGTTCTGCGGCTCGCTCCGCCGCGCGCGTCGAGAGGCGGGTCGTGAGGCTCATGTCGTGCTCCATCGGTCGGTCAGCGTGAAGTACAGCCAGGAGAGGACGGCCAGCACGATCGCGAGCAGCACCGAGACCGCGGTCGCCTCGCCGTAGTCGCCGCCCAGGCTGTTCCGGAAGGCCTTGTCGTAGATGTACAGCAGCACGGTCTTCGTCGCGCCGGCAGGACCGCCGCCGGTGAACAGGAACGGCTCGAGGAACACCTGCGCGGTCGCGATGACCTGCAGGATCAGCATGATGAAGAGGATGCCGCGCAGCTGCGGCAGCGTGACGTGCCAGACCTTCTTCCAGATGCCGGCGCCGTCGACCTCCGCCGCGTCGTAGAGCTCGGGTGGGACGCCCAGCAGAGCGGCGAGGTAGATGATGATCGAGCCGCCGGCCCCGGCCCAGGTGGCTTCGAGCACGAGGGACGGCATCGCCTGCACGGCATCCTGGATCCACGGCTGCGGCGGGATGCCCACCCAGCCGAGCACGGTGTTGAAGACGCCCGACGGATCGGCGCTGTAGAAGAACTTCCACAGCAGCACGGCGACGACCGGGGGGATGACGACCGGGAGATAAGCAAGGGCGGAGTAGAGACCCTTGCCGCGGCGGACCTCGCTCATCAGCACCGCCATCAGCAGCGGCAGCGGGAACCCGAAGAGCAGCGCGAGCACCGCGAACCAGAGCGTGTTGATCACGGCCCGACCGAGCTCGGGGTCGCCGATCACCGCGAGGTAGTTGTCGAAGCCGACCCATTCCGCGACGATCAGGTTCGTCTTCTGCAGGCTCATGATCACGGACTGCACGATCGGCGACCAGGAGAAGAACACGAACACGAACAGCATCGGCAGGACGAACACGAGGTTCGCCAGCCCGCCGCCGCGATACCAGGTGAGCGGTGAGCGGCGGCGGGGTCGGCGCACAGCGGGCGGCGGAGAATCCTCCACCGCCGCCCGCTGTTCGGAGAGCGTCATCGTCATCGACTACTCGTCGAGCTTCGCCTGCGCCTCGGTCTGCACCTGAGCGAGGAGAGCGTCGATGTCGGCGTTCTGGTCCGTGAGCACGGTCTGTACGACCGAGTCGAGAAGCGAGTAGACCTCCTGGGTCTTCACCTTCGGCTCGCCGACCGGCGTCTGATCCCAGATGCGCTCGCTGAACGGCTTCATCTGATCGACGGGGACGTTGATGTAATCGGCGATCCACTCCTGCGACTCGTCATAGAGCTCACGACTGAGCACCGGCAGCAGCGGTGTGCCGACCGCCTGGCCCGACTCGTCGAGCGTCTTGGCGTCGAGCACCGCGGCGTCCTTGTCCATGAGCTTCTGCATGTAGTACCAGTCGATCCACTCGACGCCGGCGGCCTTGGTCTTCTCGTCGATGGTCGGGCTCATCACGGCGATGTCCCCACCGCCGAGCGTGCCCGGGTCGTCGCCCTCGAGCGGGACCACGGTCATGCCGTAGATCGCGGAGTCCATGCCGAAGTCGCGCACCAGCGCCGTGTAGATGTCGGAGCCCGACGTGTACATGCCGATGTTGCCGGCGGCGAACTCCTGGTTGATCGTGCCCCAGTCGAGGTCGACCTTCGACCCGAAGGAGCCGTCCGTCCACTTCACGTCATGCAGGAACTGGAGCGCTGCCTTCGTCGCATCGTTGTCGATGGTCGACTCCGCCGTGCCGTCGCCGTTGTCGGTCTGCGTGCGTCCGCCGCGGGCGACGGTCTGCGAGGTGAGCTGCCAGCCGCCGGTGTTGTTGATCGCCATCTGCGCGTAGCCGGCCTTGCCGGTCGCATCCGTGATCGCCTTCGCGGCCTCGCGGATCTCGTCCCATGTCTGCGGCGGGTTGTCGGGGTCGAGACCCGCCTGCTCGAACAGATCGCGGTTGTAGTGGAGTGCCGCGGCGTAGGCCTGGCGCGGGAACCCGTAGAGCTTGCCGTCGTCGCCCGTGACGCCGTCGAGGATGATCGGGTTGAACTTGTCGGTGTAGCCGAGCTCGTCGATCGCGTCGGTGACGTCCATGAGCTGCCCGTTCTCGAGGAGCGTCTTGGAGTCGGTGAACGGCACGGTGAAGACGTCGGGCAGGCTGCCGCCGGCGAGCTGCACGGCGAAGGTCGGACCCTCCCACTCGTACTCGACCCCGATGATGTCGATGTCGGGGTGCTCCTTCTCGAACTGCTTCTCCTGCGCCGCGAACGCGTCGTAGGCCGCGGCATCGGCCCCGGGCGGGAACGTCGCGACGCGCAGCTCGGTCTTGCCGCTCGCGCTGCCCTCGTCTCCGCCTGCGGAGCAGCCGGCGAGAGCGGTGACCGTGGCCAGCACGGCGACGCCGGCGACCAGGGTCCTCTTCGGTGACTTCATCGTCTTTCCTTCCATGTGATTGCTGATCGGGTCGTGCAGGGTTCAGTGGTGCGCTCCGCCGGCGCGCTCCGGCAGCGGGCGCAGGGCGAGCCAGGCCGTGGAGTCGGGCGGCAGCGCACCGTCGAGAGGCGTGCTGGCGAGGAGGACCTCGTGGTGCGCGGGCAGCGGCACCGGCGTCGGACCGAGGTTCGTGATGCTCAGCACCCCGTCGCCGCGCCGGAAGGCCAGCACGTCGGCGCCGAGCTCCAGCCAGGAGAAGCCGCCTTCGGCGAGGTCCTCGACGTCGCGGCGCAGCGCGATCGCGTCGCGGTACAGATTCAGCGTGGATGCCGGGTCGTGCTCCTGCGCGTCGACGCTGAGGGGCGCCCAGTCCCCCGGTTGCGGGAGCCAGGGCGTCCCGCCGAACCCGTAGGGGGTCGCGGTGCCGGACCAGGGCAGCGGCACGCGGCATCCGTCCCGCCCCGGGTCGACCCCGCCGGAGCGGAAATGCATGGGGTCCTCGATCGCGTCGAGCGGCAGCTCCACCTCCGGAAGTCCCAGCTCGTCGCCCTGATAGATGTAGAGGCTGCCGGGGAGGGCTGCCACGAGCAGCGCGGCGGCGCGCGCCCGCTCCCGCCCGCGCGCGGCATCGGTCGGGGTCCCGAAGCGCTTGCGATCGAAGGCGAACGAGGAGTCGGCCCGGCCGTAGCGCGTCGCCGGGCGGGTGACGTCGTGGTTGGACAGCACCCAGGTGGCCGGGGCGCCCACGGGCGCATGCTCGGCGAGCGTGCGGGTGATCGAGTCGCGCATGGCCTGCGCGCTCCACGGCTGCGTCATGAAGCCGAAGTTGAAAGCGGTGTGCATCTCGCCGGGGCGCAGGTAGCGGGCGAAGCGCTCGGCGTCTTCGAGCCACACCTCCCCCACGAGCACCCGCTCGCCGTCGTACTCGTCGGCGACGGCGCGCCAGTCCCGGTAGATGTCGTGCAGCTCGTCGCGATCGATGTGCGGATGCCCGATCGCCGGCGCGCTCCCGGGAGGCAGATCCGGGAGGGCCGCGTCCTTGACCGGCAGCGCGGCGGAGTCGATGCGCACGCCGGCGACCCCGCGGTCGAACCAGAAGCGCAGGATGTCCTCGTGCTCGCGCCTCACGTCGGGGTGGTTCCAGTTGAGGTCCGGCTGCTCGGGCGTGAACAGGTGCAGGTACCACTCACCGGGCGTGCCGTCGGGGTTCCGCGTGCGCGTCCAGGTCTCGCCCTGGAAGCTGGAGACCCAGTTGGTGGGGATGCCGTCGCCGGTCTCCCCACGCCCGGGATGGAACCAGAAGCGCTCGCGCTCGGGACTCCCCGGGCCCGCGGCCAGTGCACGCTGGAACCACTCGTGCTGATCGGAGATGTGATTGGGGACGATGTCGATGATCGTGCGGATGCCGAGCGCGAGGGCCTCGGCGATGAGCTGCTCCGCCTCCTCCAGCGTGCCGAACCGCGGGTCGATGTCGCGGTAGTCCTGCACGTCGTATCCGCCGTCGGCCAGCGGGCTCCGGTACCAGGGGTTGAACCAGAGAGCATCGACGCCGAGGCTCTTGAGGTACCCGAGGCGCGTGCGGACTCCGGCGAGGTCGCCGACACCGTCGCCGTTCCCGTCCGCGAAGCTGCGCACGTAGACCTGGTAGATCACGGCCGTGCGCCACCATCCCTCATCCGCCGGCAGGGTGGCGGTGCGTGCAGGCACGGGGGCGGTGCTGCGCAGAACATCGGTGTCCACGGAACTCCTCGTCGTCGGTGGCGATGTCCCGAATGTAGCTTTACCTCACGTTTGGCGCAAGAACTAAACAATTTGTCGCAATTTTGCGATTCTTGCGGACCGCATGAAAGTCGGCGGCGGGCCGACCGGATCCCGAAGGGTCAGGCCAGAGGCCCCGTCGACGCCCGGAGGACGAGCTCGGGCTCGAAGAGGAGCTCGTCGATCGGCTGAGCCGTGCCGGCGATCTGCGCGAGGAGGAGGGCGATCACCGCCCGCCCCATGGACTCGATCGGCTGACGCACCGTCGTCAGGGGCGGTTCGGTGCAGCTCATCAGGGCGGAGTCGTCGAAGCCGACCACGCTCACGTCTCCGGGGACCGAGAAGCCCGCGCGGCGGGCCGCGCGCACGGCGCCGAGCGCCATCGGATCACTCGCGCAGACGATCGCGGTCGCCCCGGCCTCGAGGAGGCGTGCAGCCCCGGCCTGCCCCGATTCGAGGGAGTACATGCCGCGGACGACGAGGTCGTCGGAGAGCGGGGTGCCGAGTCGCTCGAGCAGTCGGCGCGCGGCGTCGAGCTTCCGCTGCGACGGCACATGATCGCCCGGGCCGAGCAGGAGGCCGATCCGCCGGTGCCCCAGCTGGTGCACGTGGAGCACGGCCTGCTCGGCGGCGGCGGCATCGTCGGTGGAGACCGTGGCGAACTGCAGCTCGGGGACGCGGGCGTTGACCAGCACGGTCGGCAGGTTGACCTGACGCAGCCTCTCGTAGTGCTGGTGCGCGGCATCCGCCTGCGTGTAGTTGCCGCCGAGGAAGATCACTCCGGACACCTGCTGGGCGAGGAGCAGGTCGATGTAGTCCGACTCGGTGACGCCGCCCGCGTTCTGCGTGCACAGCAGGGGCGTGTACCCGTTCTGCGTCAGGGCGCCGCCGACGATCTCGGCGAAAGCCGGGAAGATCGGATTCTGCAGCTCGGGCAGCACGAGGCCGACCAGTCGCGCACGCTCGCCCCGCAGCTTCGTCGGCCGCTCGTAGCCGAGCACGTCGAGAGCGGTGAGCACCGCCTGGCGCGTCGCACTCGAGACGCCCGGCTTGTCGTTCAGCACGCGGCTGACCGTGGCCTCGCTCACACCGACCTTGCGCGCCACCTCGGCGAGTCGCTTCGACATGGGGTCAGTGTACGCAAGTTCTTGCAAGATCGCGCAAACGCGCTGCAAGCGCGGAGGATGCTACTCGCGGACGTTGCCGTTCGAGCAGGTCTGCTGCGCGGCGGAGTTGCCCTTGATCGTGTCGGGGAGCTGGACCACCGTCGGGTCCGGGGTCGCGCCGTCCACAGGCGGCGCGGCCTCCTGCACGACCACACCGTCGTTGCTGGTGTTCTGGTGCGTGATCTGCAGCTGCGCGTTCGCCGCGATGGCGTCCCACATGACGCTCGCCGCCTGCTCGTTGGGCACGACCTTGTTCGGATCGTCGCTGTCGCCGACGGTCGGGTACTGCAGGAAGACGATGTCCTCGAACGGCACCGACTTCACGGCCAGGGCGATCTGCACGATCTTCATCGGGTCGGCGAGCGAGGTGCTGGTCTCGAGGTTGTTGAGACCGATGTTCGCGAGCTTCAGCATGACCGGCACGTTGCCGAGCGTCTCGCCGCTGATCAGCGCGCGAGCGAGGCTCGACATGTACTGCTGCTGGTTGCCGATGCGGCCGAGGTCGCTGCCGTCGCCGACGCCGTGGCGGGTGCGGAGGAACTGCAGCGCCTGCAGGCCCTGCAGGTAGTGCGTTCCCGCCTCCATGTCGAGGCCGGTGTACACGTCGTCGATCGGGCTGGCGAGGCAGACCTCGACGCCGCCGATCGCGTTCGTGATCTCGATCACGCCGCCGAAGGTGACCGAGGCCGCGAACTGGATCTCCTGCCCGGTGAGCGCGGAGATCGTCTTGGCGACGCAGTTCAGCCCGGCGTCGGTGTAGGCGACGTTGAGCGGCTGCTTGCTCATGCCCGAGTGCACTTCACCCTCGGGGTCGGTGCACTCCGGGATCGGGACCATCAGGTCGCGGGGGAAGCTGACGACGGTGATGCGACGAGGCTCCTGCGAGACGTGGACCAGGAGGTTCACGTCGTTGAGCGTGCCTTCGGAATCCGCACCGGTGCAGCGATCGCCGAAGAGGTCCTTGTACTTCTCCTCGCACGTGTCGACACCGGTGAGGACGAGGTTGAAGCCCTCTTTGTACTCTCCGATGTCCGGCGGGAGCTGCTCCTGCCCCTCGAGGTCGACCGCGTTGGCGGAGACCGTGCTGGAGAAGTCGTAGAGGATGTACGCGCCGACGCCGAAACCGCTGACGAGCACCACGGCGAGGCCGATGGCGAGGAACTTCAACAGCTGCCCGACTGCCCCCGGGGTGCGCTGCTGACCGTGTCGCGCGATGGTGCGACGCCGTCGGGAGTTCTCGCTCACTCGTGGCCTTTCGGGGTTCAGTATGCGGAGGGTGTGGGATTCGAACCCACGAGACATCTCTGCCCACTGGTTTTCAAGACCAGCTCCATCGGCCGCTCGGACAACCCTCCCGACAGACGAATCTGCCGACAACGCGTGAGTCTAGCCGAGTTCTATTCTGACGCGTCGACCTGGGCGGGTGCTGGAAGCGTGTCGAGAGCCGTCGCCAGGCCGCCATCGGCCACGTCGTCCGTGACCTCGCTCGCGGCATCCTTCACCTCGTCCGGAGCCTGCCCCATCGCCACCGCACGACCTCCGTGGGACCGCGCCCAGCCGAACATGCCGATGTCGTTGCGGCCGTCGCCGGCCACGAGCACGCGACTGCCGTCGACGCCGAGCGCGGTGCGCACCTGCTCCAGGGCGGTGCCCTTGTCGACGCCCTGCGGGGCGATGTCGAGCCACGCGGTCCAGCCGATCGCGTAGGAGACCTCGTTGAGCCCGGCATCCGCCACCAGTCGGTGGAAGTCCTCCTCGTCGTGGCCCGGCGAGACGACGACGATGCGCGAGACCGGCTCGGCTCCCAGCTCGTCGAAGTCGACCTGGCGTCCGCCGTCGAGGGTCCAGTCGTCGAGCTGCGCGGTGTAGAGACGCTGCGCGGAGGCGAGCTCGACCATGTATCGCGCGTCCGGCAGGCGCTCCTGCAGCAGTGCGAGGACCGGCCGCGGATCGAAGGTCTCGATCTTCCAGCGCTCCCACTCCCCGTCGACGCGGCGCATGGTCACGGCGCCGTTCGAGCAGACCACGTACTCCGCCGTCAGGCCGAGCTCCTCGACATAGCGTCGCGTCGCCATCCAGCTGCGGCCGGTGGCGATGGTGACCTCGTGCCCCGCCTCCCGCACACGGGCGACCGCCTCGGGCACACCGGGACTCATCGTCTCGTCCTGCAGCAGGATCGTGCCGTCGACGTCGAGGCCGACGAGCCAGGGTTCGCTCATGAGGTGGATCCCTGCGGGCGGATCACGTCGAGTCCGCCGAGGTACGGGCGCAGCACCTCGGGCACGCGCACCGATCCGTCGACCTGCTGGTGGGTCTCGAGCAGAGCGACGATCCAGCGCGTGGTGGCGAGGGTGCCGTTGAGCGTGGCCACGTGCTGCGTCTTCGCAGCCCCCTCCGCTGCACCCTGGGTCCCCGAGCCCGTCGAAGGGGCGGGCCGGTGACGCACGTCCAGCCGGCGCGCCTGGAAGGTCGTGCAGTTCGAGGTCGACGTGAGCTCGCGGAACGCCCCCTGGGTCGGAACCCAGGCCTCGATGTCGTACTTGCGTGCGGCGCTCGACCCCAGATCGCCGGCCGCGACGTCGATCACGCGGTAGGCGAGGCCGAGCGAGGTGAGCATCTCCTCCTGCAGCGCGACGAGGCGGAGGTGCTCGGCCTCCGCGTCGTCGGGGTTCGTGTAGACGAACATCTCGAGCTTGTTGAACTGGTGGACCCGGATGATGCCGCGGGTGTCCTTGCCGTGCGAGCCGGCCTCGCGGCGGTAGCAGGTGGACCAGCCGGCGTAGCGGAGGGCGCCGTCCGTCAGATCGACGATCTCGTCCTTGTGGTACCCGGCGAGCGCGACCTCGCTGGTGCCGACGAGGTATAGGTCGTCGTCCTTGTCGAGGTGGTAGACCTCGTCGGCGTGCTCGCCGAGGAAGCCGGTTCCCTGCATGATCTCCGGCCGCACGAGGGTCGGCGTGATCAGCGGCACGAAGCCGTTCTGCAGCGCCTTGTCGAGGGCGAGGTTCATGAGGGCGATCTCGAGGCGCGCGCCGATGCCGCGGAGGAAGTAGAAGCGCGCACCCGACACCTTCGCGCCGCGTTCCATGTCGATCGCCCCGAGGAGCTCGCCGAGCTCGAGGTGATCACGGGGCTCGAAGTCGAAGGCGGGCACGTCGCCGACGCGGCGCAGCTCGACGAAGTCGGCCTCGCCGCCCGCCGGGACGCCGTCGATCACGACGTTCTCGATCCGGGCGAGCGCCGCCGCCGCTGCCTCCGATGCCTCGTTCGCCGCCTGCTGCGCCTGCTTGACGCGGTCGGCGAGCTCCTTGGCCTGGGCGACGAGAGCCGCCTTCTCGTCCTTCGGCGCCTTCGCGACCTGCTTGCCGAACGCGTTCTGCTCGGCGCGCAGCTCCTCGAACGTCGTCAGCGCGGCACGACGCGATCGGTCGGCCTCGAGTGCGATGTCGACGGTGCCCTGGTCGTTTCCACGGGCGGCCTGCGAACGGCGGACGATCTCCGGCTGGTCGCGGAGGAGTGCGAGGTCGATCATCCACCAAGTCTAGAGCGCGTGCCGGGGGCGTCAGCCGCGCCCGGTGAGCCCCCGCCACGCCTGAGCGAGACGTGCCACGCCCTCGGTCAGGTCCTGCTCGCTCACCTCCGAGAACGACAGACGAGCGAACCCGCGGAAGCCCTCACCCTCAGCCGCGAACCACTCGCCCCGCTGGTAGGTGACGCCGCGGTCCTGTGCGGCCTCGAAGAGCTGCGCGAAGTCGAGGTCACAGCCGAGACGCGCCCACGCGAAGAACCCGCCCTGCGGCTGCGCCACCTCGACCGCGTCGCCGAACTCCGTCCGCAGCGCCGTGACCAGCACCTGGGCCTTGCGGGCGTACCCCGCGCCCGCCGCGGTGATCGAGGCGTCCAGTCGCTCGTCGCCCAGCATCCGCTCGACGACGGCCTGCAGGATGCCGCTGGTCTGGCCGTCGAGCCGGTTGCGCAGGCGGGTGACGCGCTCCGAGAGCCCGGCCGCGAGCACGATCCAGCCGAGACGCAGTCCGGGCCCGAGCGTCTTCGAGAACGTGTTCACCGCGATCACCCGATCGGACGCGCGGAACGCGCGACGGTCGGGCACCGCGACGCCGGGGAACGAGATGGCACGGTAGGGGTCGTCGGCGATGATCGTGAACCCGTACTTCTCGGCGAGGGCGACGAGTGCGGCTTCCTTCTCGGCGCTCAGCGTGACTCCGGACGGGTTCTGGAACGTCGGGACGGTGAACAGCGCCTTGGGGCGGAGCCCGGCACGGAGGCGCCGCTCGAGCTCGTCCACGTCGATGCCGTCCGGTCCCACCGCGACGGGGGCGACCTCGACGCCGATCAGGTCGAGCACACGGAGGAAGAGCGGATACACCGGGTCGTCGACGACGATCAGGTCCCCCGGATCGAGCGTGCTGAGCACGGCGAGGGCGAGGCCGTGCGCTCCGCCGTTCGTCACGAGGATCCGGTCGGCGGACACGCCCTCGCGCGCGGCGATCGCCGCGCGCAGCTGCGGCAGGCCCGGGGCGGGCGTGTACTTGAGGAGCGGCGCGAAATCCGCGCTCTCGGTCACGGCGCGGAACGCGTCGCGATAGATGTCCAGGGGAAGCAGATCCGTGGCCGGGTTTCCGCCGCCGAGATCGATCGAGCCCGGTGCGAGCCGGATGAGCGTCGCATCGCCGAAGCCCTGGCGCGCAGGGAGCCCGGCCAGCAGGGCGCTCGGAGTCGGGGCGAGGTCGGTCATGGGGGTCCGATCGGTTCAGGGGCAGAAGGGGACGAGCCGGGGATCGGCGTCGCCGTCGAGGTCTCGAGCGATCAGCTCGCCGAGCAGGGGGGCGAGCGTGACGCCGCTGTGCGTGAGGGCCACATACACATCATCCGCGACGGCGCCGACGAGCGGCATCCCGTCGGCGGCGTGCGGGCGCGCCGCGTGGTCGACGCGCACGCTCGCCGCGGCGGGGAGTCGCCACCCGAGTGCGTGCTCGATCTCGTCGCGCAGGGCCGGCCAGACCGTGTCGACGGATGCCGTGACGCCGGCATCCCGCAGATCGGCTTCGATGCGCAGGCTCTGCGCGGCGATCCGCCCGTCGCCGTCGGGGCGCACCTGGAGCCCGGCGACGGAGCGGATGCGGTCGATCGGATGCCCGTCGACCTCGATCCGTGCAAGGAAGCCGTCGTCGCCGGCCGAGGACGACAGCCGCTGCACCCGCGGAGACACCGCCGCGACCAGCGCAGCGGTGCCGGTGCCGGCCGCCACGACGATCAGGTCCGCCGGTCCGACGAGGCCGCGCAGGTGCTCCAGCGAGGCCACAGGCGTCGCATCGCGCACCGTGCCGCCGGCGCTGCGAAGATCGGCGAGCTGCGCCGCGAGGAATGCCTCCGTGTCGACGTAGCCGTCATCGGGATACACGACGTCGTCGATCTCGGCTCCCGTGCGGATGAACCACGGGATGTCGTGTGCGGCGGAGCGCTCGGCGTGCCGACGCCTGCCGTCGGCATTCAACCGCCGGTACGACGCCGGTTCCTTGCCATGGTCGTTCACCCAGGCGAAGCTCGCTCGTGAGGCTTCCGTGCTCCCGGCCGGCTCGGCGGCGAGCAGGACGACATCCGCTCCGCGCTCGGCGATCCGCGCCGCGACGCACGCGCCGACCACGCCCGCCCCCACGACGACGACACGTCGGCGTGCGAGGGCGGCGTGATCACGGCGCGCGGTCGACGTCATCCGTCGATGAAGTGCCGGGCGATCCGGTTGCCGATGAACTGCACCAGCTGCACCAGGGCGATCAGCACGATGATGATGAGGATCATGACGGCGTAGTCGAAGCGCTGGTATCCGTACGTGAGGGCGAGGTTTCCGAGTCCGCCGCCGCCGACCGCTCCGGCGACGGCTGTCGCGTCGATCAGCGCGACGAAGATGAACGTCAGCGACAGGAGCAGCGGCCCGAACGCCTCGCGCACCACGAACCCGAAGAGGATGTGCAGAGGCGAGGCTCCGAAGGCCTTGGCCGCCTCGATGACACCGGGATCGACCGCGACGAGATTCGACTCGGCGACGCGCGCGATGCCGACGGAAGCCGCGATCGTCAGCGGCAGGATCGCGGCAGCCGGCCCGATGCTGGTGCCGATGAGGGCGCGGGTGAGCGGCGTCAGGGCGATGAGCAGGATGATGAACGGGATCGGGCGCAGCGTGTTCACGACGATGTTCAGGGTCGTGTGCACGATGCGGCTGTGCAGCAGCTGTCCCGGGCGCGTGGCGTAGAGGAAGATCCCGAGGATCAGACCGATCACCGAGGCGAGGAAGAACGCGACCGAGACCATGAAGAGCGTCTCGCCGAGCGCGCGGGCGACCTTCGGGATCACCACGTCGAGGTCGAGGACGTCGAGGCTCACCATGTCGTCACCTCCGTCCGGGTCGAGAGCGCAGCGACGAACCGGTCGACGGCGGCGTCCTCACCGTGGAGCGCGAGGCTGAGCTGCCCGTACGGCAGGTTCTTCACGCGCGCGACGCCGCCCTGGATGATCGAGAAGTCGACCTCGTGGATGCGGGCGAGCGACGAGAGCAGCGGCCCTTCCGCGACCGCGCCGTCCATCGCCACCGAGATGCGGCGACCGGCGAAGCTCGATGCCAGCTCGGCGCGCTGCGCGTCGCTGAGGAACGTGCGCGTGTACGAGCCGACCAGGTTCGCGGTGACCGGATGCTGCGGCCGGGCGAGGATCTGGTGGATGTCCCCCGATTCGACGACGTCGCCGTCGCTGAGGATCGAGACGCGGTCGGCCAGCTGGCTCATCACGTCCATCTCGTGCGTCACCACGACGATCGTGATCCCGAACTCCTGATTCACCGAGCGGAGCAGGTCGACGATCTCGGTCGTCGTCTGCGGATCGAGCGCGCTCGTCGCCTCGTCGGCCAACAGCACCGACGGCTTCGCCGCGATCGCGCGGGCGATCCCCACACGCTGCTTCTGACCGCCGGAGAGCTGCCGCGGACGCGCGAAGGCCTTGCCGCCGAGCCCCACGAAGTCGAGCAGCTCGGCCACGCGCCGCGAGATCTCGTCGTCCTTCCAGCCCGCGAGCTTGAGGGGCGTGGCGATGTTACTGAAGACCGTGCGCGAGTTCCAGAGGTTGAACTGCTGGAACACCATCCCGATGCCGTGCCGCAGCGTGCGCAGCTCGGCGGGCGGCAGTGCGTGCACATCGACGCCGTCGACCAGCACGCGCCCCTCGGTGGGAGCCTCGAGACCGTTGATCATGCGCAGCAGCGTGGACTTGCCCGCTCCGGAACGCCCGATCAGTCCGTAGACCTCTCCGGCATGCACCGTGATGTCGACATCGCGGAGCACCCGGACGGGCTCGCCCTTCCCTCGGGCGGGGTAGTCCTTCGACACCCCGGAGAGCTGGATGCGCTCTGTCATTCGATCCTCGGTCTGGTCGTGCGGCTGCTCCGCACCGTGGCGGACTACTGGGCGACGAGCTCGGCGAGCGCTTTGCGGAGGTCGTCGACGGGGAGTTCGACGATGGTGGCCTCGCCGCGCTTCTCCTCTTCGAGTGCCGCGACCACGCGCTTGTCGCGGTAGGTCTTCTCCAGCAGCGCCCAGGCCGGGTCGTCGGCGCGGTCTGCGGTCGTCGCGACCACGATCACGTACGGGCTCGACGTGGTGGCCGAGGAGTCCTCGAGCACGAGGGCGTCGTCGCTGGTGATCTCGAGCGCGGGGTCGAAGTCGTCGGTCGCGATCACGACGGCGGAGATGGTCGGGTCGCTGTAGCTGGTCTGCACCGATTCGTGGGCGATGCGCACGAGCTCGATGCCGCGCGGGTTCGAGGTGATGTCCTCCTCGGTCGGGAAGACGCCGGCGTTCTCGTCGACCTCGATGACACCGGCCGTCTGCAGGATGAAGAGGGCGCGGGAGAAGTTCGCCGGGTCGTCGGGCACGGCGACCTTGGCACCCTCCGGGATGTCATCGGCGGAGTCGAGATCGTCCGAGAACAGTCCCCATGCCGAGATCACGGTCGAGAAGACCGGCGTGATGTCCGACCCGTTCTCCTTGTTGAACTGGCTGAGCCAGGCGACGTGCTGGAAGGAGTTGCCGTCGACCTCGCCCTCGACGAGGGCGGTGTTCGGCAGGTAGGGGTCGTCGAAGTTCACGAAGGTGAGGTCGAGTCCGTTCTCCTTGCCGACCTCGATGATGGCGTCCTGGAAGTCGCTCTGCGCGGTGTCGGCGATCGTGAGGGGGATCAGCTCCTCCCCGCCGTCGCCGGAGGCCTCGGGGGCGGAGTTCTGCACGACGATCGGGATCACGAACGCGGCGGCGATCGCGACGACCGCGACGGCCCCGCCGATCAGCCACAGGCGCGTGCGCGACTTCTGCTTCGAGAGGTGCGCGTCGATCTCGTTCTGGGTCTGGTTCTGCTCTGACATGTCGTGCTCCTGCGAGGTGGGCCGGTCGTCGGGAGTGCGTCCATCGTCCGCGCCGGCCGATCGGGACGGCGGCGCGGGGAGATGCGGGATGGCTTCCGACGTTAGCCGCGGGGCGAGGGAGCGCACGATCCCGGAGGTAACGCACGGAAACACGGGGGCCTGCGTCGCCGGAGAGAGGGGGCCGATGCCGGGATTAGAGTAGCGCCATGACCACGAGCGATTCCGCCCGACGACAGGCGGCGCTCGTCTACAACCCGATCAAGGTCGACGGCAAGCGACTCCGCGCCGCGGTGCGCGATCTGTCGAGGGAGGCCGGGTGGGAGCATCCGGCCTTCTATCCGACGACCGTCGAGGACGCCGGCCAGGCGGCGACCGCGCAGGCGTTGGCCCGCGGCGTCGACGTCGTGCTCGTGGCGGGCGGTGACGGCACCGTGCGCGCGGTCTCCGAGGCGATCGCGAACACGGGTGTGCCGCTGGCCATCCTGCCGAGCGGCACGGGCAACCTGCTGGCGCGCAACCTGGGACTCCCGCTCGGCGATCCCGCGGAGATGATCCGCGCGGCGCTCGGCGACTTCCGGCATCCGATCGACATCGGCTGGGCGCGCGTGAGCCGCGCGAACGGCGAGGAGTCGGAGCACGCCTTCGTGGTGCTGGCCGGCATCGGCCTGGATGCCGACATGATCGCGAACACGCGCTCCGACCTCAAGAAGTCCGTGGGCTGGATCGCCTACGTCGACGGTGCGGCGCGGTCGCTCCCGCGGGCCAGGCCCTTCCGGGCCGTGTACCAGATCGACGACGGACGCCTGCACTCCACGAAGGTGCACAGCATCCTCTTCGCGAACTGCGGCACGCTCCCGGCCGGGATCGCGCTGATCCCCGATGCCTCCATCACCGACGCGACGCTCGACGTCGCCGTCATCCAGCCCACGGGCGTGCTCGGCTGGCTCGGCGTCTGGCGGAAGATCTGGTGGGACAACTCCGTCCTGCGACGCTTCCGGGCCGGACGCCGCGTGCTGGAGCGTCGCGGCAGAGACGCCTCGGTGCACTACTTCCGAGGAGCGGCGGCGGAGGCCGCGGCTCCCGGTCCGACTCCTGTCGAGCTCGACGGAGACGAGTTCGGCGAGGCGGTGCGCATCACCTGCCGGGCCGACCCCGGCGCGCTGCTGCTCGCGCTGCCCGCCGGGCACCCGGTGTCGATGCTCTGAGCCCGGCGGAGCGCCGGGCACCGGTCAGCTGCTGAGCACCTTCACGGTGCCCTCGAGGCCGCCGCCGGTGAGGGTCAGCGTGAAGTCGTCGTCGTCCACGTCATCGTCGGGGAAGGCGATGATCGTCGCCCGCGGCGCCATGTCCATGGTGCACACCTGATCGGCATCCGTGACGAACGTGACCGTGCCCGCGTTGCCGGACCCCTCGACGGCCTCGACGACCGGAGCGCACGAGGAGGAGCCCCACGTGAGCAGCACCAGGCTGCCGTCGTCGAACCAGCCGGCCGACGGCTGATACTCGGTCGAGCTCCCGGGCTTGCCGGTGAAGGCGGCATCGCCGTCGAGCTCGACATCGTCGACGATGTCCCCGTAGGTGACCTGCAGGGTGATCTCGGCGGTGGGATCCACTCCCTCGGGGAGGGCTCCGATGCTCGCGCGCGGCGCGAAGTCGGCCGTGCACACCTTCTCCTTGCCGTCCGCGGCGTCGAGATCCACGAGGTTCACGGTGACCGTCTGGCCCTCTGCCGAGACCTCGTCGACCTGCGGGATGCACCCGGACGACCCCCAGGTGACCACGGCGAACATGCGTCCCTCGTCGAGGAGAACGCCCTCGATGTCGCCCGCATCGTCACCGGTCGTCGAGCTCGGTGCGGGCGAGTTCGTCGGCGTCACGGCACCGGGCGTCGCCGTGCAGCCCGCACCGAGGAGCGCGATCGCGGCGAGGGACGAGAGGACGGCTGCGAGACGCGTGCGTGTGGCCATGGTCACAGGGTACCCGCCCGATATTCCGGTTTCATCCCCCAGACCGACCGGGATCGCGGCGGATCACTGCAGAGCGGAGGTGAGGCGTGCCAGGTTGTCGAGCACAGTCGACCGGAGGGGCTGCTGCATCCACTCCTCCAGGGTCAGCTCCCGGCTCAGGGAGCGGTACTTGTCCTCGACGGCCCGCATCTCGGTGACGAACTCCTCGCCGCGCACGAGCATGGACACCTCCAGGTTCAGACCGAAGGAGCGCATGTCCATGTTGCTCGAGCCGATGACCGCGACCTCGTCATCGATCGTGAGGCTCTTGGTGTGGAGGATGTAGGGCTTGCGGTACATCCAGATGCGCACGCCCGCCTTGAGCAGCACCTCGTAGTAGCTGCGCTGGGCGTGATAGACCATCGCCTGATCGCCCTCTTCCGAGACGAAGAGCTCGACCTCGACGCCGCGGTCGACGGCTGCCGTGACGGCGAGCAGCAGCGCCTCGTCGGGGACGAAGTAGGGGCTGACGATCATGATGCGGTTCTTCGCCGCGTAGAGCAGACCGAGGAACAGACGCAGGTTGTTCTCGACCTCGAAGCCCGGTCCCGACGGCACCACCTGGCAGTCCAGGTCGCCCGATCCGATGTTCGCGTGGGAGATGTCGATCTCCTCGAGCACCTCGTCGGTCTCGCTGTACCAGTCGCTCAGGAAGATCGCGTTCACGCTGAGGACGACCGGCCCGTCGATGCGCACCATCAGGTCGACCCAGTTGAGACCCCGCTTGATGTTCTTCGGGAGGTTGTACGTCGACGCCGTGACGTTCTGCGAGCCGAGGAAGGCGACCTTGCCGTCGACGACGAGGAGCTTGCGGTGATTGCGCAGGTCGGGCCGCTGCATCCTGCCCTTCAGCGGCTGCACCGGGAGCATGAGCTGCCAGTCGGCGCCCATGGCGTTCAGCCGCTTGATGGTGGCCCGGTAGCGCGGCTTCCAGCGGTTCGCCCAGTGATCGAGGAGCACGCGGACCTCGACGCCGCGGGCTGCGATCTCCTCCATGGCCCGGAAGAAGTTGTCGGTCGAGTCGTCGGACTGGAGGATGTAGAACTCGATGTGGACGTAGTCCTGCGCCTCGCGGATCGCGTCGGCCATCGCGTCGAGCGATTCCTGATAGTCCGAGATCAGGTGCGCGCCGTTGTCGCCGGAGAGGGGGAGGGCGCCGAGCCTCTGGTTCATCTCGACGATGGGGCCGAACCACGCCGGAGCGTGCGGCCGCAGGGTTCCGAAGTGGAGGTGCTCGCTCGTCTGCGCGATGTACTCGTTGATCTGGTCCTGCTTGCGGCGGCGGGCGCGCGGGAGGCGCGGGTTCCCGATCAGCAGGAAGAGGAAGACGCCGATGAAGGGGATGAAGAACACGGCGAGGAGCCAGGCCATCGCCGCCGTGGGACGGCGATTGCGCGGGATCACGATGATCGCCGTCGTGCGGATGACGAGGTCGAGCAGCAGCAGGAACGCGGCGGTCCACCAGGCCACGGTCTCCGGCGTCATCGTCTCCCCTTGCTCCGCCGGCGTCGATCACCGAGGGCTCGCGCGGTCGCCCGCGCATTGGCTACACAGTAGCCGATGGCTCGGACGTCTCTCAGGCGCGAGGAGGGAGGCCGCGCACGGCGCGCTCCTCGGCCTCGATGCGCGCGTGCACCTTGCGCTCTGTGCGGTCGGAGCGGATGATCCCGCGGAGCACGAAGAAGAAGACGGCGCTCACTCCGATGGTCGGCAGGATCGACCATGCCGCAGCGAGCCAGAAGTTCTCCATGTGTCCATCGTACGCGAGCGACTCTTCGTCCACATTCCTCGCCTTTCGCCCGAACACTCCACAGGGGGCGCTATCGCCCCCTGACCGGTCGGGGTTCGATCACACTCCTGGAATGACCACCGTGCTTCGCGCCTCCGACTCCACCGACTTCCTCCGCGTCGTCCCCGCTCTCGCCGGGTTCACGCCTCGACAGAGCATCGTGCTCCTCCCCTTCCGCGGTACGCGCACCTACGGTGCGATGCGCCTCGACCTCCCCGATGACGGCATCTCCCTCGAGGAGTACGCCGACGCGGCGGTCGGGCTGGTGTCGCGCGTGGAGGGGACGGATGCCGTGGCCCTGGTCGTCTACACCGACGCCGAGGCGCACCCGACGCGCGACGGTCTCGTCCTCCCCTTCGCGGTCGAGGTCGACGAGCTGCTCGGCTGCGCGGAGGACGCGGGTCTCCGGGTCGTCGACGCCCTGTGCGTGACCCCGGCCGGCTGGTCGAGCTACCTCGTCGACGAGCCCGTGATCGGCCTGCTCTCCGACATCGGGGCCTCGCCCGCCCTTTCGTCGGAGGGCGACGTGTCCGGAGACCAGTTCGCCGGCGTCGACCTTCCGCCCTCCGACCTCGCCGAGAAGGAGCGGGTGGGACGGGCGCTCCTCGAGCTCACCGAGATGCTCTGCCTCGACAGGTGCGGCGCACTCACCGGGCGGGAGAACCCGATGGCGATCGCCGCCCTCGTGATGCTGGAAGACGTGCCGGCGTTCTTCGAATCGGTCCTCCGAACGCCGCAGGACCTGCCGCCTTTCGCCACGGCTGCGCTGCTGTGGAGCCTGAACCGGCCGCTGCTCCGCGACGTCGCCATCGCGCAGTGGGCGACGGACCTGGCCGGCGGCATGCGCACGCTCGCGGCACAGCTCGCCTTCGCCGGCTCCGGCACGACGGTCCCCGACGATCTGGGTCAGGTCTTCCTGGGCCGCGGCCCCGCTCCCGATCTCGACCGTCTCCGGCTCGCGCTGTCGGTGGTCCGCCGGGCCGCGGCGCAGGCGCCCCGAGCGTACCGACCGGCGCCGCTCACGGCAGCGGCGTGGTTGTCGTGGGCGCTCGGCAGGTCGACCCACGCGGGCCGGTATCTCGAGATGGTGCGCGAGATCGATCCGCAGTACGGCCTCGCGGCGCTGCTCGAGACCATGATCGGCGGTGCGCTGCTGCCGGAGTGGGCGTTCCGACGCGGCCCTGCTGCGTGACCAGCGGGACGAGCTACTTGACCAGCGGGAAGAGGATCGTCTCGCGGATGCCGAGCCCGGTGATCGCCATCAGCAGACGATCGATGCCCATTCCCATGCCACCGGACGGCGGCATGCCGTGCTCCAGTGCCCGCAGGAACTCCTCGTCGATGGGCATCGCCTCGACATCACCGCGCGCGGCGAGCTTCGACTGTTCGACGAAGCGCTCGCGCTGGATCACGGGGTCGACGAGCTCGGAGTATCCCGTCGCCAGCTCGAAGCCGCGGATGTACAGGTCCCACTTCTCCACGACGCCGTCGATCGAGCGGTGCTCGCGCACCAGGGGCGACGTGTCGACCGGGAAGTCCATCACGAAGGTCGGGCGCACGAGGTCGCCCTTCACGAAGTGCTCCCAGAGCTCCTCGACGAGCTTGCCGTGCGTGGCCTGCGGCGGCAGATCGACTCCGCTCTGCTCGGCGAAGGCGATCAGGTCGTCGACCGAGTCCTGCGGGGTGACCGTGCGACCGGATGACGCGGAGAGCGACTCGTACATCGAGATGCGGTCCCACTCGCCGCCGAGATCGTACTCGGTGCCGTCGGCCCAGGTCACGGTGGTCGAGCCGGTCACCGCGATCGCGGCCTGCTGCACCAGCTCCTGCGTGAGTGCGGCCATCTGGTTGTAGTCGCCGTAGGCCTGATAGGCCTCGAGCATCGCGAACTCCGGGCTGTGCGTCGAGTCGGCGCCCTCGTTGCGGAAGTTGCGGTTGATCTCGAAGACCCGCTCGATGCCGCCGACGACGGCGCGCTTCAGGTAGAGCTCCGGCGCGATGCGCAGGTAGAGCTCGGTGTCGAAGGCGTTCGAGCGGGTGATGAACGGGCGAGCGGATGCTCCGCCGTGCTGCACCTGCAGCATCGGCGTCTCGACCTCGAGGTAGTCGTGCCCGGTGAAGGTCGCGCGAAGGCTCGCGTTCACCGCGGCGCGGGCGCGGACCGTGGTGCGTGCCTGCTCGCGCACGATGAGGTCGAGGTAGCGGCTGCGGACCCGCCCCTCCTCGCTGAGCTCGGAGTAGGCGTTGGGCAGCGGGAGGATCGCCTTGGAGGCGATCGCCCAGTCGTCGGCCATGATCGACAGCTCGCCGCGGCGGCTGGAGATCACCTCGCCGTGCACGAAGACGTGGTCACCCAGGTCGACGTACTCCTTCCAGTCCGCGAGGGACTCCTCGCCGACGTTCGCGAGCGAGATCATCGCCTGGATGCGGGTGCCGTCGCCGGCCTGCAGCGTCGCGAAGCAGAGCTTGCCGGTGTTGCGGCTGAACACGACGCGACCGGCCACTCCGACCACGACGCCGGTCTCGGCGCCCGCCTCGAGCTCTCCGTACTCCGCGCGGAGCGCCGGGATGGTGTGCGTCACCGGGACGCCGACCGGGAAGGCGCCGCCCGCGGCATCCGCCCGCTTCTCGATCAGGCGCGCGCGCTTGGCGAGACGGACGGTCTTCTGCTCGTGGGCGTCCTCTTCGTTCGAAGGGTCGGACGAGGCCGAATCGGGCGCGGCGGACGCGTCAGTCATGTGCGGGGCTCCTTGAAGTCCTCCCCAGTTTACCGAGACGGCGTGCCGACTCCTTCGCGCAGGCTGGGTAGCCTCGAAGCATGACCGCCACCCGGATCATCCGCGCGTTCGCCGCCATCGCCCTCGCCGTCGCCGCGGTCGCCGCCCCGACGTCGGCGACCGCCGCATCCGCGCCTGCCGACGCACGATCGACGGGCGCGCCCGCGAGCACCGTGGCGGATGCGGACGTCGACGACTTCTCCTACGCCTCCTGGGACGCGCTCTACGAGGTCGGGCTCGATGAAGAGGGCCGCGCGCGGATGCACGTCGTCGAGACGCTCGTCGCCCGCTTCCCCGAGTACGACCAGAACCGCGGCATCGTCCGCGGGCTGCCCACCGCGTACGAGGGGGCCGGCATCGACACCCGTGTGCTGTCGGTCACGGACGAGAACGGCGCCGACGTGCCGTACGAGACCGAGGAGGAAGACGGTCTGCTGCTCGTCCTCACCGGGAACGACGACTTCGTGCGGGGACTGACCACCTACGTGATCGAGTACGAGATGCGCGACGTCATCCTCGCGGCCGACGCATCGACCGGCTCCTCGACCCGCCAGAGCGTGCGCGGACAGGGCGAGGGGAACCCCGCGGTGGACGAGTTCTACTGGGACCTCCTCCCCCTCGACAGCACCCAGGCGATCGAGCGGTTCCGCGCCGACATCGTCCTCGACGCGGCGATGAGCGACCGCCTCACGGGAGCCGCGAGCTGCTACACCGGATACTCGGGATCGACCGACGAGTGCGACCTGCAGGGTCCGGCGGTCGACGGCGACGTCGCCACGTTCCGCGTCGAGTCGGGGGAACGCGCGGCAGGCGACGGGGTGACGGTCGCGATCGGATTCGCGCAGGGCACGGCCGTGCAGCCGTCCGCGCGCACGCCGAACCCGGTCACCGACACGGTTCCTCTGGCCGCCGCGATCGGCGCGGGAGGACTGTCGGTCGGCGCCTGGATCGCCGTGTCCGCCTTCAAGCGCCGCCGCCGCACCGCCACCGGTGTCATCGTCGCGCAGTACGACGTTCCCGACTCGATGCCCCCGCTGCTCGCCGCCGCCCTCCTGCCGAGCGCGAAGGATGTGATCCCCGCCGAGATCGTGCATCTCGCGGTGCGGGGAATGCTGCGCATCGAGGAGGGCGGCTCGCCCGAGCATCCGAGGCTGCGCCGCATCGCCGGGACGCGCATCCCCGATCAACTCGACGTCGAGGCGCTCGACGCCCTCTTCCTGAAGGCGAACGACGGCGGCGTCGTCGACGTGCCGAGCGCCAGCGAGGCCTTCGCCATGCGCATGGTCGCTCTCCAGGAGGCGGGGAAGACCGCAGCGAAGACCCGCGGTCTCACGACCACGGCGCGCAGTCGCGGCGCGGCGATCGTGCAGTGGTGTGCGATCGCGATCGCGGCCGTCGGCATGGGACTGAGCGTGTGGGGCGTGGCCTCCGGCCGGCTCTCCGCCGTCCCCGCTCTCGTCGCGATCTCCTTCGGACTCGTGCTCGTGCTCATCGCGAGCTTCTTCTCCTTCGCGAAGCACACGGTGCTCACCCCCGAGGGCGCCAGGGAATTCGAGTACCTGAAGGGCGTCGAGGAGTTCATCCGGGTCGCCGATGCCGACCGTCTGCGCATGCTGCAGTCCTACACGGGGGCGGAGCGCCGGCAGGACGGGACCGCCGACGTCATCCACGTGTACGAGCGCCTCCTCCCCTACGCGATGCTCTTCGGGATGGAGAAGGAGTGGGGCGACGTGCTCGAGACCGCCTACTCCCGCGAGCAGCGGGGACCCGGGTGGATCGGCGACCCGACCACCCCGTACCTCGGCGTCTACCTCTCGGCCTTCACCTCGTCGTCGCATGCCGCCGCGACCTACACCTCGCCGTCGTCGGGCAGCTCGTCGAGTTCGGGCGGGTCGTTCGGCGGCGGCTTCTCCGGCGGCGGAGGCGGCGGAGGGTTCTCGGGCGGACGCTGATGCTGCCCGTCGTGTGGGTCAGATCAGCGGCGGAGGATCGGATGCCTCGCGCAGGGCGCGCTCGACCGTCGACTGCACGAGCGCCGAGAGGTAGCCGCCGGGGTTCTCGACGCCGATCTCGCGCAGCCGCGCCGTGGACTGGCCGATGATCGACCGGGAGAACTCCGTCGCGGTCTGGATGGCGTCCGCGTAGGCGGGGCGATCCTCTTCGGCGATCACGATCGGCTCGCATCCCATCTCGACGGCGAGCGCCTGCGCGATGGGCAGCACCGGGGCAGGGGCCGTGACCGCGGCGAAGCCCGCCTGCAGCTGTCGCAGGTCGATCGAGGTCCCCGTGAACGTGATCGCGGGATGCACGGCGAGCGGGATCGCGCCGCGCTCGGCAGCGGGCCGCAGCACATCGGTGCCGTGGCCGGGATCGGTGTGCAGCACGAGCTGACCGATCTGCCACCCGCCGACCTCGGCGATTCCCGCCACGAGAGAGGCGAGCTGGTCCGTCGGCACGGCGAGGATCACGAGCTCCGCCCTGCGCACGACCTCGAGGGCGTCGAGCACGGGCACCTCCGGCAGGACGGCCGACGCGCGCTCGTCATCCGATCCGCTCGTGATCCCGACGATCGCGTGGCCGGCGCCGCCGAGCGCGGCGCCGATCACCGGTCCGACGCGGCCCGCGCCGATGATGCCGACGCCGAGACGCCCGTCGCGCACCACGGCGTCACTCCCCGTTCGTGGGCGGCGCGGGCGGCGGCACGACCGGAGGTGCAGGCGGCGGCGTCACCGGAGGCGCAGGAGGCGGTGCGACCGGAGGCGCAGGTGGGGGCGTCACCGGAGGCGCGTACGCCGGCGGTGCGACCGGAGGTGCAGGCGGCGCCGCGACCGGAGGCGCAGGCGGCGGCGTCACCGGAGGCGCGTACGTCGGCGGTGCAGGTGGCGCGTACGTCGGCGGCGTCACCGGAGGCGCGTAAGAGGGCGGTGCAGGTGGCGCGATCGGAGGCGGCGTCACGCCTGGCGCGGGGAGCGCGACCGGTGGTCCCGCAGGCGCCGGGAGGTTCGCGTACGCCGGAGGAGCCGGGTTCGCCGGAGCAGCCGCCGGAGCGTGCTCGCTCCAGCGATGGCTGGTGTCTCGCGACGCGGCTTCGGCCGCGGCGCGGCTGACATCGCCGAGCAGCGCCAGCGCATCCTCGCGCTCGAGTCCGGAGAGGTACCCCGTGATCGGTCCCGGTGCCGTGTGCACCTGGGCGCCCGAGACGCGCTGCGCCCGGTCGATGGGACCCTGCGAGAGCGAGACGCCCTGCAGACGGGCGAGCGGGAAGACCGCGAGCTTGCGCCACACGAACCCACGGCGCAGCAGGAGCCCGAAGTCGGCGATCGCATACCCGTGCCGCTTCCAGGACAGCGGACGACGCCACCAGGCACGTCGCGGCATCCGCCGGAACGGATCGCCGTCGGCAGGCCCGACGATGCCCTGCTCCCAGAGGAACGGGATGCTCGCCGCCGGCACGTCCGGCAGCACGAGGCCGAGCACGCGCTCGACATCGGCGCGCTTGCCCACCGGCAGCACCACGTTGAACTGCTGCGCGTTGCCGGACTGCTGCGCCGCCGCGCTCTTGCCGCTCATCCGGTTGATCTTGATCGTCCACCAGCCGAAGGGGCGCCACAGGAGCGACTGCGACACCTCGACCGCGAAGATGCGTCCGGGCGGCAGCGTCTCGGTCACCGTGGTGAGCAGACCGTACGTGATACGCACCCCGTCGGGCGTCGGCGCGATCGAATAGCGCAGCGACTTGGAGATCTGCGCCCAGGTGATGCCGACCACGGCGATGAGCATGGGGATGCCCATGGCGAGGCCGATGCCGAGCAGCACCACGCCACCGCCGGTGTCACCGTCGGCGACCAGGCCGATGATCGTGCTGCCGAGCGCGATCGCGAAGATGATGCCGAAGAAGAACAGCCACAGCAGCCCCGAGATGAGCTGCGATCCGATCAGACGACCGGCCGGGATCTTCACGACGCTCTCCGGAGCGACATCGGCGAGGTCGACTCCGGCGATCAGGCTCGTGACGCCCTCGTTGACCGAGCCGCGCAGCTGCGCCCGCGTCGTCGCGGGGACCGCAGCGGCATCGGGGCCGGGCGCCGGGGCCTGCGGGTTGAGGGCCGCGTGACGCGCGGCCCGTGCCCCGGAGGCGAGGCGCAGGATGTCGGCGCGCACCGACTCCGCCCGAGTCGTCGCGAGGTACTCCAGGTCGACGTTGGCGTCGTTGCCCGCGCCGACCACTTCGAGCTTGGCGAGTCCGATGATCCGGGCGGGGAACGGACGCGTGAGGTTGACGCCCTGCACGCGATCGAGGGGCGCGCGCCGGTGCGAGCGGAAGATGATGCCCTTGCGCACCTCGACGTGATCACCGGTGATGCGGAACTGGTGGAAGCGCCAGAGCATCCAGAAGACGAGCACCAGCACGACCACGAGCCCCAGGACTCCGAGGAGCACCAGCAGGATCAGGTTGTTCTCGAACACCCAGTCGACCGGGTCGCGGCCGGCGTAGTCGCCGTAGTGCGCCTCCTCGGGCGTGAAGAGCGTCACCAGCCAGGTGATGATCCGGTCCCGCATGTTCGCGATCAGGATGCCGGCGACGATGATCAGCACCAGCCCGCCCTTGAACAGGGGCGTCAGCGGATGCATCCGATGCCATTCGCCGTCCGCCAGAGTCGTCGACGCGTCGCCGACCTGCGTGGGCGCCGGTGCGTGCGGGGTGGCAGGGAACTGCTGCTCGCTCACAGGCCGGTCCGGCGGGTCTCGGCCACTTCGATGAGGGTGTCGCGCAGCGCTTCGGACGCGGGCTGGGTGAGGCCGGGGATCTGCACGCCGGTGGTGGCGGCCGCGGTCACCATCTTCAGCTGGGAGATTCCGAAGGCGCGGTCGAGCGGACCCTGCGTGATGTCCACGAGCTGCATGCGCCCATAGGGCACGGCGATCATCCGCTGCCACAGGATGCCCTTGCGGAAGACGATGTCGTCGGCGCGGAGCATGTAGCCGATGGCCCTGGCCTGTCGCGGCAGGATGATGAGCGCGATCACCGTGAGGAGCAGGATCACGCCGGCGGGGATCCACACCCAGTCCTGCTCCAGGAAGATGTTGAGCACCACGGCTGCCACGACCACCACGACGATGAAGATCACGTTCTGCACGATCTGCGAGACGACATAGCGGGGCGAGATCTGGTGCCAGGTGCCGTCCAGCTCCAGCCGCGCCTCGTTCCGCGCGGTGCGCAGCCGCGTGTAGGTGCCCTGGTCGAGGGCGTCGAGGTCAGTGCCCTCCGCCGGGTTCAGGGGCGCGGTCTCTGGGTTCTGAGTCATCAGGATCCTTCGGCAGGGTGCAGAACTGTTCGGCGACGAGCGCGGCGATCACGAGGACGATCGCGCTCCCGATCAGGGCCAGCATGGCCACAGTCGACCCTACCGGCGGATCGATGGGGCGGGTGAGGAGGAACACGAGGAGACCGGCTCCGAGGCCCGCCATGATCGCGCCGAGCAGACTCGAGGCGCGGGCGAGGGTCGCCGCCCTGAGTGCCCGGAAGGGATCGATCCGGATGCCGGAGCGCACGCTGTTCCGCACCGGCCAGGCCACGCCGAGAGCAGCGGCCGCGATCAGCAGGAGAAGCACCGGCAGCAGCAGCGACGGGGTGAAGGTCGCGCGACCGCTCGCGGTGAGCAGGTGATCGACCAGGTACCCGAGCCCGACCCCGAGGAGGGCCAGAACGGCGAGGAGGCCGACGGACGTGCGCCTCATCCATCGCCCCGATCGCGCAGCTCCGCCGCGAGGTCGGCGACCCTGCCGTGCCCGATGAGCTCGGCGTCGGCATCGAGATCGAGCCACGGACCCAGCACGAAGAGGCGCTCCGCAGCGCGCGGATGCGGGAGCTGCAGGTGCGGCTCGTCCGAGACGACGTCGCCGTACGCGATGAGGTCGAGGTCCAGCGTCCTGTCCCCCCAGCGCTCGCGGCGCTCCCGGCCGTTCTCGTCTTCGATGGCGTGCAGCATCCCGAGCAGGATCTCGGGAGCGAGCCGGGTCGTGACCAGGGCGACGGCGTTGACGTAGCCGGGCGCCTCGGGGTCGGGCCCGTCCACGCGTAGCGCGACGGTCTCGAACAGCGGGGACAGGCGCACCTCCCCGACGAGCGGCAGCCGCGCGATCCGCTCCGCGGCGGCGCGGATGGTCGCGTGACGTTCGCCGAGGTTCGCGCCGAGGGCGACGACGGCCACGGTTTCCGGACGACCCGGACGGCGCTCGGGTGCGTCCATGGGCTGGGCGAGATTCCGACTCATGCGGTGATGTCCTCCAGGCCAGGGGTGGGGCGGCTGCGATGAACCGTGACGGCCACGTCGGCGAACGTGAGCGGGATCGGGGCGTGCGGCTTGTGCACGGTCACGGTGACGCCGTGCACCCGGGGGTCTTCGAGGGCGGTGACGGCGATGCGTTCGGCGAGGGTCTCGATGAGGTTCACGGGCTCCCCGGCGACCACGGCCGCGACCTTCTCGGCGAGCTCTCCGTAGTGCACGGTGTCGCTCACGTCGTCGGATGCCGCGGCCTGGTCCAGCGCCAGCCGCAGGCGGAGATCGACCGTGAACTCCTGCCCGTCCTCCCGCTCGTGGTCGTAGACGCCGTGGCGTCCGAACACGGTCAGCCCGGTGAGGGAGATCTCGTCGAGGGAGTCCATGTCCCTAGCGTACGGCGGCGGTCGAGCCGCCTCACCCCGTCCAGGCGTGGGCGATGGCGAGCGCATCGCGGGTCGCGGCGACGTCGTGCACCCGGACGGCCCACACGCCGGCGCGTGCGGCCAACGCGCTGGTCACGGCGGTGGCGAGGTCACGGCGAGCCTCCGAGATCCCGCCGGTCTCCCCCGCCTCGGACGGCAGCGTCTCGGCGAGGAACCGCTTGCGGGAGGTGCCGATGAGCACCCGGGGTCCGAGCGCCACGATCTCGTCGAGCCCGCGCAGCACGTCCCAGTTCTGGGCGCCCGCCTTGGCGAAGCCGATGCCGGGATCCACGATCAGTCGCGAGGGGGCGATACCGGCTGCCGCGGCCTCTCCGATGCGCTCCTGCAGCTCTCCGGCGACCTCCCTGGCCGCTCGGCGGTACTCGGCGTTGGCGTACATGTCGGCCGAGAATCCGCGCCAGTGCCCGACCGCGTAGTCCGCACCGGATTCGGCGACCGCCGCCCGCATGTCGGGGTCGGCGAGACCACCCGAGACGTCGTTGACGATCCGGGCGCCGGCGCGCACGGCCGCCGCGGCGGTGGCCGCGCTGAGCGTGTCGACGCTGATCGGAACGCCCGCCGCGGCGAGCTGCTCGATCACGGGGATCACGCGTTGCTGCTCGACATCCGTGCCGACGCGCTCCGCGCCGGGCCTGGTCGACTCGCCGCCGACGTCGAGCACGCTCGCGCCGTCGGCACGCAGTCGCAGGCCGTGGGCGACCGCCCTGTCGACATCGAGATAGCGCCCGCCGTCGCTGAACGAATCGGGAGTGACGTTGACGATCCCCCAGATCCCGGTCATGCGTCGGATCCTGAACCCGTCGGACGATGGGGCGCTTCGTCTCGCTGCGGTCGCTCGATGACCGGAGCGGCGCCCGAAGCGCCGATCAGCGTGATGAGCTCGGCCCGCGCCGCGGCATCCGTGTACTCGCCGCGCGCGGCGATCGTCAGCGTCGACGCCTCGGTCTGCCGACCGCCGCGCATGGTGACGCAGCCGTGGCTGGCGTCGAGCACGACGAGGACGCCGCGGGTGTCGAGGTGCTCCGCGATCGTGTCGGCGATCTGCTCGCCGAGACGCTCCTGCACCTGCGGGCGGGCGGCGAGGATCTCGACGACGCGCACGAGCGCGCCGAGTCCGACGACCTGCTCGCCCGGCAGATACGCGAGGTGCGCGTGGCCGGCGAACGGCAGGAGGTGGTGCTCGCAGACGGAGCGGAAGCGGATGTCGCGCAGGAGCACTGCCCCGGACGGGAGGGTGTCGGGCGCCGGCCCGCGGGTCACGCTGATCGTGCGCGCCAGCGGTTCCGCGGCATCCGCGCCGACGCCGTCGAAGAACTCCGAGTACAGCTCGGCCATGCGGGTCGGGGTCTGCTTCAGGCCGGGCCGGTCCGGGTCTTCGCCGATCGCCTCGAGCAGCTCTCTGGTGAGCCGTTCGACGCGCTGCCTGTCGACGGTCACGTCACGCCGTCGCGGGACGGGGGTTGCTCACTCCGGCGGATCCCTGCTGGGCGCGCGGCGTCGCGGAGGGCGCCTCGACGGATGCCGCGAGCGACACGTCCTTCTTCGGCACCTCGATCGGGGGGCGCTCGGAGACCGGGCGGTCCTCGCTCGACAGCCACAGCGGACGCTCGGGGAGCTTCTTGATCTCGGTGAAGATCTCGGCGATCTGGTTGTGGTCGAGGGTCTCCTCCTCGAGCAGCGCGAGGGCGAGCTTGTCCAGGATGTCGCGGTTCGCGCTGATCACCTCGTAGGCCTCGTTGTGCGCCTGCTCGATCAGGGCGCGCACCTCGGCGTCGACCCGCTCGGCGACCCGCTCGGAGTACTCACGGCCGCGACCCATGTCACGACCGGCGAAGGGCTCGCCGCCCTCGGTGCCGAGCTTGACGGGACCGACCTGCGTGGTCATGCCGTACTCGAGCACCATCTTGCGGGCGATCGAGGTCGCCTTCTCGATGTCGTTCGAGGCGCCGGTGGTCGGGTCGTGGAAGATGATCTCCTCGGCGACGCGGCCGCCCATGGCGTAGGTCAGCTGGTCCTGCAGCTCGTTGCGGGTGACCGAGTACTTGTCGTCCAGCGGCAGCACCATCGTGTATCCGAGCGCCTTGCCGCGCGGCAGGATCGTGATCTTGGTGACCGGGTCGGTGTAGTTCATCGCCGCCGCCGCGAGTGCGTGTCCGCCCTCGTGGTACGCCGTGATCAGCTTCTCCTTGTCCCGCATCACGCGGGTACGGCGCTGCGGACCGGCGATCACGCGGTCGATGGCCTCGTCGAGGGCGCGGTTGTCGACCAGCTGCGCGTTCGAGCGCGCGGTCAGGAGCGCCGCCTCGTTCAGCACGTTGGCGAGATCCGCACCGGTGAACCCGGGGGTCTTGCGGGCGACGACCTCGAGGTCGACGCTCTTCGACAGGGGCTTGCCCTTGCTGTGCACCTCGAGGATCTTCTGGCGGCCCTTGAGGTCGGGGGCGTCCACGCCGATCTGACGGTCGAAGCGACCGGGGCGCAGCAGCGCGGGGTCGAGGATGTCGGGGCGGTTCGTCGCCGCGATCACGATCACGTTCGCGTTCGGGTCGAAGCCGTCCATCTCGACCAGCATCTGGTTGAGGGTCTGCTCGCGCTCATCGTTGCCGCCGCCCATGCCGGCACCGCGGTGACGGCCGACGGCGTCGATCTCGTCGATGAAGATGATGGCGGGGGCGTTCTCCTTGGCCTGGCCGAAGAGGTCGCGCACACGCGAGGCGCCGACGCCGACGAACATCTCGACGAAGTCCGAGCCGGAGATCGAGTAGAACGGGGCACCGGCCTCACCGGCGACCGCGCGGGCGAGCAGCGTCTTTCCGGTTCCGGGAGGGCCGTACAGCAGCACGCCCTTCGGGATGCGGGCGCCGATCGCCTGGAACTTGGCCGGGTCCTGCAGGAACTCCTTGATCTCGTGGAGCTCCTCGATCGCCTCGTCGGCACCGGCGACGTCGGCGAAGGTGACCGTCGGGGTCTCCTTGTTGACGAGCTTGGCCTTCGACTTGCCGAACTGCATGACCTTGCCGCCGCCGCCCTGCATGGACGAGAGCAGCCACCAGAACAGGAGGCCGAGCAGCACGAGCGGCAGGAGCAGCGAGAGGAAGCCGTCGAACCAGGTGGCGCGCGGCACCGCGTCGTTGAAGCCGTCCTTCGGGGCGGCCTCGTTGATCGCGGAGACCACCTCGTCGGCACGGGCGTCGACGTAGTAGAACTGCACGTTCTCGGAACCCTCGAACGGCTTCGACAGGGTCATGTCGACCCGCTGGTCGCCGTCGGTGTTCACGACCTCGGTGACCGAAGAGCCCGAGAGCAGCTTCAGCCCCTCCTGGGTCGTGATCTGCTTGGGCGCCCCGAGGTTCGAGATCAGGAGGAAGCCGCCGAAGAGCAGCACGCCGATCAGCGCGACGTAGATCAGCGGATTCCGGGTGAGCTTCTTCACATCCATGATCGGATCAGCGTATCGCGCGAGAACTAGGCACCCGCTGTGCGTTCACCCACGGCGTACCCTTCGTCAGGCTCAGGGACCCATGCACCGCTGGGCGCCCCACCTGGGTCGCTGAGCCTGTCGAAGCGTCAGCTGTAGACGTGCGGCGCGAGGACGGCCACGTCGCGCAGGTTGCGGTACCGCTCGGCGTAGTCGAGGCCGTAGCCGACGACGAAGTCGGTGGGGATGTCGAATCCGACGTACTTGCAGTCGATGACGACCTTCGCGGCTTCGGGCTTGCGCAGCAGCGCCAGCACCTCGATCGACTCGGCCCCGCGTGACTCGAAGTTCTCGAGCAGCCAGCTGAGGGTCAGCCCGGAGTCGATGATGTCCTCCACGATCAGCACGTGCTTGCCGTTGAGGTCGGTGTCGAGGTCCTTGCGGATCTGCACGACGCCGCTGGACTTGGTGCTCGCACCGTAGCTCGACACCGCCATCCAGTCCATCGGGGCGTGGAACGGCAGTGCCCGTGCGAAGTCCGCCATCACCATCACGGCGCCCTTGAGCACGCCGACCAGGACGAGCTCCTTGCCCGCGTAGTCGACGGCGACCTGGGCCGCGAGCTCGTCGAGCTTCGCGAGGATCTGCTCCTCGGTGACGAGGATCTGGGCAAGGTCGTCCTGGATTTCCGCGGCGCGCATGGATCGATTTTAGACTCCCTCCGACCCGGCATCCGCACTACTGTGAGCGGTGAGACGGGCGGATGCCCACCGACGGAAGGATTCACATGGCCCTGGACGACATCCTCAAGCAGGTGCCGGTCGACGACATCGCCGAGAAGCTCGGAGTCTCGCGCGACGAGGCGAAGGTCGCGATCGAGCAGGGCGGTGCGGTGCTGCTCGGCGGGCTCGCCAAGAACGCCGAGACCGCGGAGGGCTCTGCCGCCATCCAGAAGGCGCTGCAGAAGCACGAGGGCTCCACCGGAGCCGGGAAGGTCGACGACGTCGATCAGGCCGACGGCGGCAAGATCGTCGCGCACATCCTCGGCGGGAACGAGAAGGAGGTCACCACGAAGCTCACGGAGTCGAAGGCGACCCCGGGCATCGACTTCGGCAAGCTCCTGCCGATCCTCGCGCCGATCGTGATGGGCCTCATCGCGAACGCGAACAAGGACAAGAAGGCGGATGCCGGCGCGCCGGAGTCCGGCGGCGGCATCGGCGACCTCATCGGCGGTCTGCTCGGCGGAGGCAACAGCGGCGGCGGCGCGGGCGGCGGGGGCATCGGCGACGTGCTGGGCGGCCTGCTCGGCGGCGGGTCGGGAGGCTCCGGAGGCGGCGGGATCGGCGACCTCCTGGGCGGCCTGCTCGGCGGCAAGAAGTAGTCAGCGACCGGATGCCGTGAAGACGATCTGCCCGCCTCGGCGCACGGCCGAGCAGCCGGGCAGATCGATCGGCCCCTGACCCGCCCAGTCCGTCACGAGTCTCGCGACCTCGACGGTCTGCGCGCGGGTCAGGCTGACGCCGAACTCGCTGTCGACCACGAGGCGGATGATCCGGTTCCGCAGCGCGGCGGGGTTCGCCGCGAGCGCGGCGACGCTGACCGAGATGCCCGCCTCCGCATGCTCGACGATGTCCTCGATCGTCTCGTGGATCATCTCGTCGAACGCCTCGGCGTCCTCGCGGAGCTGCTCCGCCGTTCGGGCGAGCGCCTCCGCGATACCCGGCCCGAGCTCTGCCTCGAGCACCGGGAGCACCCTCTCGCGCACGCGCACCCGGGCGAACCGGTCGTCGAGATTGTGGGGGTCGTCCCACGGGTCCAGATCGGATGCCGTGCAGAACGCACGCGTCGTCTCGCGCCGCACCCCGAGCAGCGGCCGCAGCCAGCGCAGCCCGTCCTCGTCCTCCCGCGCCGGCGCCATGCCTTGAAGGCTCGCCGCCCCGGAACCGCGCGCGAGCCCGAGCAGCACCGTCTCGGCCTGGTCGTCGAGCGTGTGCCCGAGGAGCACCGCGGATGCCCCTCTCTCGGTCGCGGCATCCCGCAGCACCCGGTAGCGTGCCTCGCGCGCCGCCGCCTCGGGGCCTCCTTCGCCGTCGACGTCGACACGCACCACGATCGCTTCGAGACCGAGTCCGGTGGCGATGCTCGCCGCACGCGCCGCGACCTCCGCCGAGTCGACCTGCAGACCGTGATCGACGGTGACGGACGTCGCCGGTATCCCCCTCTTCGAGGCCTCGAAGGCCGTGGCCGCGGCGAGCGCGAGCGAGTCGGCGCCCCCGGAGAGGGCGACGATCACCGTCGAGCCCTCGGGGAGGTCGGCGAGCGCGGTGCGCACGGCGAGGCGGATCTCGGCGACGGCGGGGTTGAGCGAGGGCACGACCCAACGCTAGCGGGGTGCGCCGCCGCCTGTCCTCTTCATCGGGCCGACCAGCCGCCGTCCATCGTGTAGCTCGCCCCGGTCACCATGGCCGCCTCGTCGCTCGCGAGCCATGCCACGAGACCTGCGACCTCGGCCGGCTCGACCAGGCGCTTGATGGCGCTCTCGGTGAGCATGATCCGGTCCAGGACCTCCGCCTCGGGGATGCCGTGCACGCGAGCCTGGTCCGCCAGCTGCCTCTCGACCAGCGGTGTCCGGACGTACCCCGGGTTGACGCAGTTGCTCGTGACGCGATGCTCACCACCCTCCAGCGCGGTGACCTTCGACAGCCCTTCGAGCCCGTGCTTTGCCGCGACGTACGCCGATTTGTACGCAGACGCCCGCAGCCCATGCACCGAGGAGACGTTGACGATCCGCCCGAAGCGCTGCGCGTACATCGCCGGAAGAGCGGCGCGGATCAGCAGGAACGGCACCTCCAGCATGAGGGTCGTGATCCTCCGGAACTCGCGGGGATCGAAATCCTGGATGGGGCTGACGTGCTGGATCCCGGCGTTGTTCACCAGGATGTCGACTCCGTCGAGCGCATCCGCCAGCCGGTCGTCCGCGAGTGCTGCCGGGTCCAGCAGGTCGACGGCCCAGGCCGAGCCGCCCACCGCCTCCGCGGCCGCCGCGCACCCCTCGGCATCCCGGTCGGCGACGACGACGTGCGCACCGCGAGCCGCCAGCTCCTGTGCGACGGCCAGTCCGATCCCGCTGGCACCGCCCGTGACGAGCGCCCGTCGGCCGGCGAGTGGCTGCGGTGCGGCGCTCACCGGGCGGCCCTGGCCAGGCCGCGCGTGCGGGCGTCGGCCTCGTCCACGGCGAGCAGGGAGATCCCGCGGGTCTCCTTCATCGTGATCACCGCGAAGGCGGTGACGGCGCAGGCCACGGCCACGTAGACGGCCACCGGCATCCACGACCCGTACTGCTGCAGCAGCGCGGTCGCGATGATCGGCGCCAGGGAGCCGGCGACGATCGAGGTGACCTGGTAGCCGAGCGAGACACCGGAGTAGCGCATGCGCGTGGGGAACATCTCGGCCATGATCGCCGGCTGGCCGGCGTACATCAGCGCGTGGAAGCAGAGTCCGATGGTGACGGCCGCGATGATCAGGAACGGGTTCAGGGTGTCGAACATCGGGAAGGCGAAGAAAGCCCACGTGGCGCCGAGCACCGCACCGGCCAGGTACACCGGCCGACGACCGAGGGCGTCGGAGAGGCGCCCGACCTGCGGGATCACCAGGAAGTGGATGACGTGGGCGATCAGGAGAGCCAGCAGCAGCTGACTGGTGTCGTACTGGTGCACGGTCTTCAGATACACGATCGTGAAGGACACGATGATGTAGTAGAGGATGTTCTCCGCGAACCGCAGCCCCATCGCCCCGAAGATGCCCCGCGGGTACTTCTTCACGACCTCCAGCACGCCGTAGCCGGCGGCCTTGTCGGCCTCCACCTGCGCACGGGCCTCGAGGAAGATCGGCGCCTCGCTGACGTGGGTGCGGATGTAGTAGCCGATGATGACGACGATCGCGGACAGCCAGAAGGCCACACGCCAGCCCCAGCCGAGGAACTGATCGGACGGCAGGATCCACGACATCCCGAGCAGCACCAGGGTGGCGAGGAGGTTGCCGACGGGGACAGCGGCCTGCGGCCAGCTCGACCAGAAGCCTCGCGACCGGTCCGGGCTGTGCTCGGCGACGAGCAGCACGGCGCCGCCCCACTCGCCGCCCACCGCGAAGCCCTGGATGAAGCGGAGCGCCACGAGCAGCGCGGGCGCCCAGTAGCCGATGGTGTCGAAGCCCGGCAGGCAGCCCATCAGGAACGTGGCGACGCCCACCAGGATGATCGTGATCTGCAGGGTGTGCTTGCGGCCCAGCCGATCGCCGATCTGGCCGAACACGATGCCGCCGAGCGGCCGGGCGACGAAGCCCACCGCGTAGGTCAGGAAGGCGGCGATGATCCCGTCGAGCTCGGTGCCGGCATCCGGGAAGAAGAAGGTGCCGAAGACCAGCGAGGCCGCGGTGGCGTAGAGGAAGAACTCGTACCACTCCACGACGGTGCCCACCATCGATGCGGCCACGATCCTCTTCAGCCCGGATGTCTGCGGCTCCGTCTCCGGGACGGTCGTCGTCTTCTTGACGCTCATGGGTGCACTCCTTCGTGTTCTGCAGTGTCCGCATCGACATCTGCTGCCCTGGCCCCGCGCTCCCTCGGGAGGGGGGAAGCCCCAGCCAGTATGGGCACGACGGATGCTGTGCACCAATGACCAGTCGAGCAGAGGCGTGGTGCAGAATTGCAGATGTGAACGCATCGCCCGGAAGCTCCGCCAGCCCTGACGATCTGCTGATCCTGCTCGCCGTGTCGCGGACCGGGCGCTTCACGACCGCCGGAGAGAGCCTCGGGCTGAACCACACGACCGTCTCGCGTCGGATCGCCGCACTGGAGGCCGGCCTCGGCGGTCGGGCGCTGGCCCGCACACCGGGCGGGTGGGAGCTGACCGACCTGGGGCGTCGCGCCGTGCGGGCCGCCGAAGACGTGGAGACCGCGATGGCGAGCATCCACGAAGACGGCGAACAGTCCGACCAGATCACCGGCGTCGTGCGCATCTCCGCCACCGACGGGTTCAGCGCGTTCATCATCGCCCCCGCGCTCGCACAGCTGCACCGGAGGCATCCGCGTCTCAGCGTCGAGATCGTCAACCTCACCCGCCGCGCTCTCCAGCACCGCTCCGGTCTGGACATGGAGGTCGTGGTCGGCGAGCCGCAGGTGCACCGCGCCGAGGCGATCCTGCTCGGTCACTACACGCTGGGCATGTACGCCGCGCGCAGCTATCTGGACGAGTTCGGCACGCCCGCCGGCATCACCGAGCTGAGCGCGCATCCGCTGGTCTACTTCGTCGACTCGATGCTGCAGGTCGACGTCCTCGACGCGCCGCGGCGCCTCGTCCCCGGCATGCGGGATTCACTCAGCTCCACGAACGTCTTCGTGCACGTCGAGGCCACCAGGGCCGGGGCGGGGATCGGCTTCCTGCCGTGCTTCCTCGCCGACCGGCATCCGGACCTGGTGCGCCTCCTCCCGCAGGAGTTCGCCGAGCGCCTGCCGTACTGGCTCGTGCTGCGGCCCGACTCGCTGCGCCAGCCGGCCGTGGCCGCGGTCGCCGATGCGCTCCGGCGCCGCACGGCCGCCATGCAGGACGAGCTCCTGGGTGCGGTGACGGACGTCGATGCCTGACAGGTCCGCGCGAGCGGTCTAGTCTGGCGCCGTGACCGATCGCACGAGCCTCCGCTTCTCGACCGAGCGCTTCAAGGCGTTCGCCGACGCCGTCGTCGCGATCGCGATGACGCTGCTGATCCTCCCGCTGCTGGAGGCGGTGTCGGATGCCGGCACGAAGGGCCTCGCCACCGGAGAGTTCTTCGCCGAGAACGGCGGGCAGCTGTTCAGCTTCGCGCTCAGCTTCCTGCTCATCGCGAACTTCTGGATGGAGCATCACCGGCAGTACACCGAGGTCACGGCGATCACCCCCGCGCTGCTCTGGATCAACATCGCGTGGATGGCGACGATCGTCTGGCTGCCGGTGCCGACCGCGATGCTCGGGCAGATGGACACGGACCCACTCCAGGAGACGGTCTACATCGGCACGCTGATCCTCACCCAGGTCGCGACCCTCGCGGCGAAGCTGTACCTGCTGCGGCATCCCGACCTCACGAGCGCGCCGATCGCACGCGTGCGGCAGGACGTGGCCGGCGACGTCGCGGCGATCATCCTCTTCGGCCTGGCGCTCGGGATCGCCGTCGCCATCGGCGACCAGGGCTACTTCGCACTGTTCCTGCTGCTTCTCACGGGCATCCTGGCCCACGCGCTGAACCGGCTCTGGACCCGGCGGGCTCCGGGACGCGCGGAGGAGACCGTCGGAGACGACGGACCCGGCGCTCCCCGCGCACGCGGGTAGGCTGGTCCGCGGCATCCAACCGTCTTTTCTGAGGAGCACACGCATGGGCGCACACGACGCCGTCATCGAGATCCCGCGCGGCAGCCGCGTGAAGTACGAGGTCGACCACGAGACCGGACGAGTGCACCTCGACCGCGTGCTCTACACGACCTTCGGGTACCCGGCCGACTACGGCTACTTCGACAACACCCTGGGCGAGGACGGCGACCCGCTCGACGTGCTCGTGCTCCTCGACCACGCCATCTACCCCGGCGTCGTCGTCGAGGTGCGTCCCGTGGCCGTGCTCAAGATGAGCGACGAGGCCGGCGGCGACGACAAGCTGGTGGCCGTGCTGTCCAAGGACCCGCGCTGGGCGCACATCCAGGACATCGGCGACATCGCCGAGTTCACGAAGAAGGAGATCGCGCACTTCTTCGAGCACTACAAGGACCTCGAGCCCAACAAGTGGGTCAAGGTCGACGAGTGGGGCGACGCCGCTGAGGCGCAGCGCATCCTCGACGAGGCGATCGTCCGCTTCGGCGAGCAGGGTCACTGACCCGCTGACGCACGGATGGGTCGCTGAGCCTGTCACTGATGGGTCGCTGAGCCTGTCGAAGCGAAGACCCCCGGCCGCTCAGCGGCCGGGGGTCTTCTGGCGTCGAGGACGACGGCGCTCAGATCCAGATGTTCCGGTCAGCCATGAAGTCGGCGGGGTTCGTGTAGCGCCCGTCGATGTAGACCTCGAAGTGCAGGTGGCATCCGAAGGAGCCGCCGGTGTTGCCCGCATAGGCGATGACCTGTCCGGCCTCGACCCAGTCGCCGTTGCTGACCGCGAATCCGCCCGGCTTGATGTGCGCATAGCCCGTGGCCACCCCGTAGCCGTGCTGGATGCGGACGTAGTTGCCGTAGCCGCCGTTGTAGAACGCGGCATCGACGGTCCCGGAGTAGGCCGCGTAGATCGCCGCGCCGCATCCGTTCGCCAGATCGATGCCGTAGTGCCAGCTCGACGAACATCCGTTGGAGTTGCACTGCTGCGAACGGGGGCCGTAGCCCGAGCTGCGCTCGCCGCCGTGCGGGCGCACCCAGCCTCCGGTGCCCGGGGTGCCTCCTCCGCCGCTGTTGCCGCCGGCGTTGGCCGCGGCCTCGGCCGCTTCTCGTTCCCGCCGCGCCTGAGCCTCGGCCTCGACTCCGGCCTGGTATCCGGCCACCGTCGTGGCGGTGGTGTCCTTGAGAGCGGCGAGCTGCGCCTGCATGGTCGCGAGGTAGGTCGACTGCTCCTCGAGCGCGGCCTTCGCGGCATCCGCAGCCTGCTGCGCCGCCTGCATCTTCTCCTCGGCGACCTTCTGCAGACGGTCCCGCTCGTTGCGGGCGACGACGGCCTGGTCGCTGAGGGACTGCGCGGAGTTGCGGGCGGCGACGGCGTCGTCGTAGACCGACTGGTTGTACTCGAGGAGCTTGTCCATCGTGCCGAGACGGGCGAGGAGCTCGTCGGCGTTGTCGGCGGATCCGGCGAAGAACAGCTCGAGCGACGTGTCGTCTCCGCCGTTGCGGTAGAGCTGGGCAGCGACCTGTCCGGCCTTGCGCGCGGACTCGACGGCGATGGCGGACTGCTCATCGGCCTTGGCCTGCAGCGTGTCGGCCTCCGCGATCGCGGCGAAGTAGGCCTGCTGCGCGGCATAGAACTCGTCGGATGCCAGCTTGGCGGCGGCCTGCGTCTCGGCGACCTTCTGGGTCAGCGCCTGGATGAGGCCCTCGATACGGGTGACCTCCGCGGCGGCGGCGGCCTCGTTCTGCTTCGCGGCCTGCACGTCGTCCCAGCTGGGGTACGAGGCGGCGTACGCGGCGGAGACACCGGACGAGACACCGAAAGCACTGAGCGCGACGACGCTGAGCACGCCGATGCCGAGCGCACCGCGACGGCTGATCCCGGGCTTCGAGAAGGCGCGCTGTTCTGTCGGGCTGGGTGCACAGCCGCATTCCGCGGATGCAGCCTCAGCAGCATCCAGCGTGTTCCTGTCGTTCACTCGGCCCCTTCCGCCGGTTTCACACATGTCACACTAACAACAACATTCACTTCCGCAACAGGGTGTGGATACGGATGCCGTGACACATCTGACGTGTCCATCGTCCTCCTGATCCGTCCGTCGAGGAAGCCGCCGCGCCCTCGATTCGCGATTTGCCCGAAACATCCCTTATGCTTGAGCGTCGGCAAGGAAGTCCCCCGGGACTGACTCGGCCCCATCGTTTAGCGGCCTAGGACGCCGCCCTTTCACGGCGGTAGCACGGGTTCGAATCCCGTTGGGGTCACTCCATCCGATATAATTGAAAACAAGTATGGCCCTGTAGCGCAGTTGGTTAGCGTGCCGCCCTGTCACGGCGGAGGTCGCGGGTTCAAGTCCCGTCAGGGTCGCTCTAAGCGTCGAGCTCTTTCTTCGGAGGGGGCTCTTCGTCTAGGAAGCGACAGCATCGCCGTCGCTCGGCTCTGTAGCTCAGTTGGTAGAGCGCACGACTGAAAATCGTGAGGTCACGGGATCGACGCCCGTCGGAGCCACAGGGTGATCATTACAATCACCTTAGAAACCCTCGCCTAGCTTCTACATGGCGGGGGTTTTGCTTTGCCCTGGCGGACCTTCCGGTCGTCGAGCAGCGCAGCGAGACGAAACGCCTGCGACTCCTGGGGGCTTCTTCGTTCCGTCAGTCCTCTTCGGGAAGAGCGAACCAGCTGCCTTCCGAGATGACGCGCACTCGGCCGTCCGTGACCGCGATTGCCGTCTGATCGTCGATCGCATACGCCGGTCCTCCGATGTCGGCCGCCCACTCGCGCGCCCTCTCCGACGTGTTGGACTCCCATCCCGGGTAGTCCAGATGCGGGAACACGGAGAAGTCCACGATGCCGAGGGCCTCGTCTCCCTCCCCCGGTCTCCACCCCAGGAACGCTTCGCCCACACGAGGCGTCAGCGCCATGCTCCCGCCGCTGACTCCGACCCAGACCGTGTCGGTCAGCTCCGGCAGGAGTCGCTCGAGGCCGGACTCCCGTATCCAGTGCGCGAGGTAGATCGCCTCTCCGCCGTCCACCAGGAGCACGTCGGCGTCTCGGACCCACGGCTCCCATCGATCCCGATCCAGGCTCGGCAGAGCGGTGAGTTCGAGCAGCCCCACTTCCTTCCAGCCCAGCTCTACGAGATCCTGCCGCTCCGGCCAGCGGCCGGCGACCGACCTCCACGCCGAGAACGGCGAGCACATCGGGTGCCCCCACTGCGCCGTCGGTAGGAGCAGCGCCGTGCACTCCTCGATCGGCTTGCCGAGCATCTCGACCAGAGCGTCGCGGATGGTGACGTTGGTCACGCCTCCCGAGGTCAGCAGCAACTTCATCATCAGTTCCCTTCGGCTGACCCTCATCTTCGTCTCCGACGATCGCGAGGGGAACCCTGCGCGAGAACACCTCGCAGCGAGGATGAGAGGATGCATCCGACGCGTCTCGCCGATCGCAGGAGCACCATGCCCGAATCCTCACGCCGCATCGAGCTGACCATGCGCAAGCCGTGGTTCGCGCTGTATTTCGGCATCCGCCCCACCCTCGTGCTCGCCGGACGAGGGCAGCCGACCCAGTGGGGACTCGGAACCTGGCAGGTCCCGACCGACGAGACCGTGACCGTCGGCGTCTTCCTGTTCAACCGGCTCTGGCGGTTCGGCCAGGCGGAGTACGCCCTCGCCCCCGACGACACGGCGCTCGAGTACCGGGCGCCGGCGCTGCCGTTCCTTCCCGGCCGGATTTACTCGGCACCCCACTCACGGGCGCCTCGCGCCTAGGCTGCCGACATGGCCCCGGACCGCGCACTCCCCAACCTCCCGTCGAGCGACTTCGACGTCACGCAGCGCTTCTACGAGAGCTTCGGCTTCCGCCCGACGTTCCGAGACGACGGCTGGATGATCCTGCGACGAGGCGCCGTCGAGATCGAGTTCTTCCCGCATCCCGAGGTGGATCCGCTGACCAGCAGCCATCAGTGCACGATCCGCGTGGACGACCTGGACGAGCTGTGGCAGGCGATCCATGCGGCGGGCGTGCCGATCGCCGACCGAGGGCGTCCGCGCCTGCACGAACCCCGCGTCGAGAGCTCCGGACTCCGGATCGGCTACCTGATCGACACCGACGGCACGCAGCTCACGCTGATCCAGAACTAGGCACGGCGTCCCTGCGCCCCGGCACCCGTCGGCCGATGAAGAGCAGACCGAGGCCGATCGCCGTCAGCACGACACCCGCGCCGGCGGCGACCCACGCCGTCGATGCGGGGATGTCGAGGTACACCGTGATCCCGAGGATCCGCGACAGCCCCCACGGGAGCAGACCCATCTGGTCGTTCCACGCGGTGAGCGCTCGCTCGAGCCCGACCACCGCGATGACCGCAGCCGGCACCGCGAGACCCGCGCCGACGGCGGCGAGCACCGCGCCCGTCGCGCGCCGCGCGCCGATGCGGGCGGCCAGCGCCCAGCCGACGGCGACGAACAGCCAGACGAAGAGCGCGAACGCCACGGCGATGTAGAGCGAGCGGCGCACAGGATCGGTCCAGAACGCGAACCAGTAGCCCCCCGGGCCGCTGAACGACAGCGCCGTGAGCACGAGCGCGCAGCGCAGCACGACGACTCCGCCGATCGTGGCGAGCACCGCCCACCCCCACCGTCCGCGGAACAGCACGAGCAGCAGGGCGACGAACACGGCCCACGCTCCGAGCGTCACCGCGAGATGCACCCAGGACAGGAAGGACGTCTGCACCGCCCTCGTCGCGACGAGGAGCGCACCCGGCACGAGGACCAGCAGCACATGGTCGGCCCGCAGCATCCCGAGCGTCGACTCCCCCGCCCGCCACGGACGGGTCGAGCTGACCCAGGTCGCGCGCGCCGCCATCGCCCCCGGACGCCGGACCAGTCGCGTCCGCGCGGACAGGATGCCGATCAGCACCCATGCCGCGGTGAGCACCAGCAGCACCCGAGCCATCCACGCCATCGCGAGATCGCGGTCGCCGCGTTCGATCCCGAGCTCGGCGGCCGTGAGGTTGAACGCCGGGTGGTCGACGTCGCCCTCGTACGCGGCGAGGTGGGCGGCGGCCTGCGCCGTGTAGGCGTCACGGGCCGTCTGCCATGCGGCGTACGAGTCGGCGGAGAGCGTGTCGTGCCACGCTGCCTGATGCAGGATCATCGCGCGGTAGGACCCGAGCAGGTCGAGCGTGTCCTGCTCGTAGTCGAGGCTGCCGAGGAACGCCTCGCGCAGCCCGGCGTCGCGCCAGGTCGATGGGTCGGTCCCCTCGATCAGCGCGCGCATCCGCTCCACGGCGTCGGATGCGATATCGCCGCCCTGCACAGCCTCGTCGAGTCGGTCGCGGGAGATCGTGTAGATCACGTCGAGCACCGCGGAGTCGCCGGTGAGGATGTCCCACTCGAAGATCCACATCATGGGCGGGGGCTCCAGCCCGATCGCCGAGACGCGCTGCTCCGCGAACGGCGGGATGTACAGCCCCTGCTCGATGGCGGTGCGCGACAGCGCCATGGCATCCGTGATCGCCCGGACGGTGGCCGGGTCGTCGGAGAACCACTCCCGAGCCCACCCCTCCGTGATCTCGGCAGGGTCCGCGTCCGGATCGCGCGCGAGCTGCACGGCCAGCTGCGAGTTCAGGTCCGCGAGCTGCCAGAAGCCCGCCTTGTCGTAGAGGATCATCGGTCCCGCGCGCCACGGGCCGCCGTCCTGCGCCCACGCCCAGATGCCCTCGATGCGATCGTTCGACGCGAGCAGCTCCTGCAGCGCCCAGGCGTACTCCGCACCGAGGTCGTTCGGGAACGCCCCGTTGTTCTCGAACTCGCGACGACTCTGGAACTCGACGATCCGCCGCTGCTCGCCCTGCTGCAGGGTGTCGTTCAACGGCAGCCAGCTGTAGAAGTCCCCGAGCGTGTACTTCGTCGACACGATCAGCGCCGGCGAGTCGATCCCGCCGAGCACGGCCTCGTACGACGCGGCGTTCGTGTGCATGTCGCCGACGGCGCCGACGCCGACGCTCCAGGTGCGGAAGATCACCTCGCGTCCGGAATCCTCGGCCTGACCGGTGAGCGCGGTGAGCATCGCGCGCACCGCCTCGGGCGTGGTCACGGCCAGCGCCGAGTAATAGTCCCAGCCCTCCACGTCGTACACGCGCCCCGCTTCTCCGATACGGATGAGCACGCCGTCGAGCGCGGGCTCGGCGGCGTAGAGCTCGTCGAGCCCCGCAGCGTAGACATCCCAGAGCTCGGGTGACGTGGTGTCGAGGGTGCCGAAGCGGTCGGTGAGATAGGCCTCGAGCGGCGAGGTGAGGGTGAGCATGTCGGTGCGCAGGAACACCTTCATCCCGAGCTCCTCGGCGCGGTCCCAGAACGGCCCGAAGGCCTCGCGCAGCGCGAGCGCCTTGGCCACGTGCTCGTCGCCGTCCGCATAGACCCCGTCGACCTCGTCGAAGGTCGCGAACTCGACGAAGCCGGGGAAGGAGATGGCGTTGTACCCGTCGGCGATGACGCGGCGGAGGTATCCGTCGTAGTCGTCGTAGGCCGCGGCGAGCGCCTGCTCGTCGATGTAGGGCGCCTCGGGGAGGAACACATCCGCGAACGCCTTCGACGCGTGGGAGTAGTCGGTTCCCGGCAGCCATTCCGCCGGGTCCGCAGCGACGCCGACGGCACCGAGATCGACCATGCGGAACGGGAGTCGCGACGTCACCGGGGTTCCGATGCCGGCGGTGATGTCCCTCCCCTGCCGGATCGCGGCCGCCAGGTCGTAGATGCCGCGCGCCGCCCCCGCCTCCCCGGCCTCGATGCGCAGCGCATCGGGCGTGCCCGCCAGCAGATAGCCCTCGTCATCGACCGCACCCACGTGGGGTTGCACGAGCACGACGGTCAGGGTCGCGCTGCCCGCGGTCTCGACCCCCGCCAGCGCGGCATCGAGCTCGTCGACGGCGACGCGCATCCGCTCGGACCCGCCGGCACCGACCACGGTGATCTGCGGAGGCGGGACGGATGCCGACACCGTCTCGACCGCGCGAGACTCCCCGCCCATCCGCTCGGCGGGCTGGGCCCGGATCCCGAGGGCGTCGCCGACCACCAGCCCGACGCCGGCCCCCGCGGCCAGAAGCACGGCGACGACGATCAGCGCGAGGATGCCGCGGGCGCGCGCCGACTTCTCGGGCACGGCCGTCTTCGCTCGCATGGAGGAACTCTATCGACGTCCGGGGACTGTTCTCTCCACGGCGTCCGGCGTCGGAGCGCCCCGCTACAGCTCCTCGACCGCGCGTCGCGCCTCGGCGACCTCGTCGGCGGCGGCATCCGCCTGCTCCTGAGCCTTCGCCTGCGTCGCCTCGGCCTCGGGCGTCTCCCGCTGCACGCGGTCGCTCTCCTTCCGCACCTTCGCGAGCCGGGCCTCGAGGTCGGCCTCTTCCTCGGACAGCTCGGCGGCGCGCGAGCGGAGCGCCTCCAGCGCCGTGGTCTGCTTCGCCAGCGCACGCTCGGCCGTGGTGAGCTCCTTCTCCGCGGCGGCGACCCGTCGCTCGGCATCGCGGCGCACCCGCCGGGCCTGCAGCTCATCCGCGGGGCGCGCGGGAGCGGCCGGGAGCGCGGTGACCTCGCCGGCCACCGCGTCGCGCACGTCATCCGCGCTTCCGGTGGGCTCCAGGGCGCGGGTCAGCCGCCCCGAGGCGACCGCCGCCGCGGCACCGGGGTCGAAGAACGCGGCCGAGATGGTCTGCTCCACGGCCTCGAGCGTCGCCGGGGTGATGCGCTCGCCACGGGAACCCGCGAGTTCCGCCGCGGTCTCGGCCAGCCGTCGCGTGAGCGTGCGCCGTTCCCTGCCGAGCTTCGCCAGCGTCGCGGCATCCAGATCGTCCTGTGCCTCACGGAGCTCGGCGGCGAGCTGCAGCGCCTGGTCCAGCTGCCCCGCGCGCTCCTGGGCGAACAGGTTCACGACCCAGGCCGCGATCGACGGCTTGCGGAGCGCGCGGATCTGCGCGGACAGGGCGGCGTCGCCCACTTCCTTGGCACGGGCGTTGCGTGCGGACACGAAGTCCTCCGGTGGGCCGGCGCAGAGCCCGGCCGCGATCTCCTCGAGAGTCGGATCGGCCATGCGCCCACGATACGCGGACGACCCCGTCCGCCCGGGAGATCGGGAACGCTACTCGATGGACAGGTAGTCGGCGGCGTCTGCGGCCACGAGCGTGCGGGCGTTGAAGCCGCCCTTGCCGTTGCCCGGATAGAGGAAGAGCTCTCCCGCGGGAGTGCGTCCCAGCAGATCGGCGCGCTCGTCGCCGTTGTAGTCGACGCCGCCGGTGAGGGCGGTGAACTCCAGCCATCCGGCACCGGCCGTGCGGCGTGTGCCGAACCCGTTGACGCCGCCGGGATAGAAGTAGAGCGTGCCCGTGTCGTCGATCCCGATGATGTCACCGCGCCCGTCGTTGTCGAAGTCTCCGCCGACGAGGAAATGGAACCCTTCCCAGCCGCCGCCGAGCGTCACGTAGGGCGTCGCGAAACCTCCCCACCCGGAGCCGCGGAAGATGGTCATGACTCCGGCGGCCGAGACGCCGATGACATCCTGCTTGCCGTCTCCGGTGTAGTCCGCGCCCGATGTCACGTGCAGCATGTCGTACCAGCCGTTGCCCACGACCGCGACCGCCTGGAACCCTCCGTTGCCCACGCCGGCGAAGTACTCCAGCGCCCCATCGGATCGCGCCGCGATGATGTCGGCCTTGTCGTCCCCGTTGAGGTCGGTGTGCGTGAAGTGGCGCCGGACGGTGCCCAACCCGACGTACGTGGCGGTCTTCTGGAACCCGCCGGCGCCGTTGCCGGCGCGGAGCTGGACGTCCCCGTTGCCCGCGACCGTCAGCAGGTCGGCCTTGTCGTCGCCGGTGTAGTCGGCCGAGGCGACCACGGAGCCGTTGTCGCTGCCGAGGCCGGGGAAGAACAGCGGGATCGGGTCGCCGCGCCGCACGTCGCTCAGGCAGGTGAAGCCGCCGTTGATCGCCGTGTAGACCGCTCCGTTCAACCGCACCTCGAAGTGCAGGTGATTGGCGGTGGTCGCCCCGGTCTTGCCCACCACTCCGATCTGCTGGCCCCGCACGACCGCGGTGCCCGGCGGGTACCATCCGGGGGCGACCATGTGGGCGTAGCGCGTCACATAGCCGCCGGGGTGCTCGATGTCGGTGTAGTTCCCGTAGCCGTTGTTGGCGGTGCGGGTCTTGATCACTCCGTCGTACGCGGCGAGGATCGGATCTCCTCCGCGCCCGGTGATGTCGATCCCCTCGTGCGGACGGTAGTCGCCGAGGCATCCGTCCCAGACGATCGACTGGATGTTGCCCGAGGCGGGGAAGATCATCTGCCCGTCGGTGGCCGCTGCGGCCGGGGCTCCACCGGAGAGGGAGGGCACGAGTGCTCCGACGACCAGCACCATCGCGGTGACCGCGCTCACGCGCACGAGACGCCAACGGGATGCTCGCTTCATCTCGACGTTCTCTCTGCTCGGTCGGCCCCAGGGACGCAGTGTCCTCCGCCGTCACCGTACCAGGGCAGGTGCGGCCGATCGGCGAGCCTCGGCCGGGGACCGCGGGTGTCGCCCTGACGCGCATCGCCTCGGTCAGAGCAGGTCGAACGTGCCCCCGAACGGCGCGCTGTCATCGCCGTTGTCGCGGTGGTCGTACTCGACGGTGTCGACCGAGATCACCACCTGGGTCGCGGCGGAGACCAGCACGCTCACCGAGCGGTTCCCGACCACGATGAACTCGACGAAGCGCGGACCGGCCCGCACGGCCGACTCGATCTCCCCCTTCAGGTCGTCGACGTCCTGTCCCTGCGCCAGGAAGTACCCGACGTCGTTGACCGTGACCTGGGTGCGCACCATGGTCCGCATCTCACTCATTCCACTCGCCTCCCCGTTCTCCGTCATCCGGCGACACTAGACCGCCGGCGGTCGCCGCAGAAGGGGATTGCGCGCAGGACGATTCCCGGGCATGCACCGACGGACCTGCTCGGGTGTACGGTTCATGAATGGGCAGACTCCGGTACGACGGCACCTCGGATCCGATCCTCATCGAGGACAAGACCCTGGCGCATCTGAAGATCGTGATCGCGACCAAGCTCCGCCGCCAGGAGAGCTTCATGATGACGTGGCGCCCGGTCAACGGCGGCGAGGACCAGCGCGCGACCGTCTGGATCCACCCTGCGATCCCGTTGCAGTTCGGATTCGACAGCGCCGACCCGCCCGCGGTCGACCCGCACCTGATCGCCGACATGATGAAGGCCCTCAACGCCACGGGAGAACTCGTCCTGGACCACCTCGTCGACCCTCGCTGACGACACGGCGGAGGTCGCCGCCCTCACCGCCCGGAAAACCGAGCGCGCACGATGCGGAAGACGGAACTAGGCTGTATGCGCGCCCGCGCACGGCCTGACCTCCGCCAGGTCTCGGCCGCGGCGTGAGCCCATACGACCTCCCCCCACGGTCCACGTGTTCCCCGCTCGGCGGGACGGAGCTGCAGCTCCGCGACGTGGCCTCGCCAGAAAGGCTTGCAGCTCATGAGCGAATCCTCCGGAAGCACCGATCGCGACGAGCGGTCCCCCGACTTCTTCGATCAGCTGATCGAGACCAACCCGCGTGAGCCGCAGGCGGCCTTCACCGTGGGATTCCGCGGCTACGACAAGGGCGAGGTCGATGCTGCGCTCAGCACCCTCCGCACCCAGATCGAGCAGCTGACGACCGACCTCGCCGCGACCAAGGCCGCCCAGGCCGAGGCCGTCGAGGCCATCCGCGACGAGGAGCGCGCGGCCCGTGAGGCGCTCGAGGGCGAGCTCAGCGCCGCGGCGGCGAAGGCCTCCGACGCCGAGCAGCAGATCGCGACCCTCACCTCGGAACTCGTCGACGCCCCGCAGCCGGATGGCAAGGAAGCGCCGTCCCGCCAGCAGTTCGAGGCGATCCTCCGCGTGGCCGAGGAGCAGGCGAACGTCCTGATCCAGAACGCCGCCGTCCAGGCCGATCGCCTGATGACCTCGGCTCGTGAAGAGGTCACGGCGCAGCGCGCCGAGGCCGAGGCCGACGCCGAGCGCATCACCGCGCAGGCGCAGCGCGACGCCGATCAGGTGCGCCTGAAGATGGACACCGAGTACACGGCGCACGAGGCGCGCATCGAGCGCGAGGCCGCGCACGCCGCCGAGAAGGTGAACCAGGCCGCGCAGGAGGCGACTGCGATCCGCACCGAGGCGGAGAAGGGCGCAGCCGCGCTCCGCTCCCTCGTCACCCGCGAGACGACCCAGCTGCGCGCGGATGCCGAGCGCGAGGTGCGCGACATGAACGCGCGCGTCCTCGAGTTCGAGGAGACGCTGAGCCGCCGCCAGGATGACGCGCAGCAGGAGTTCCTCGTGCTGCACAACCAGGCCGTGGCCCACGCGGAGCGCATCACGAACGATGCCAACGAGCAGGTGGCGGCATCGCTCGAGCACGCCCAGCGCATCTCGTCCAGGGCCGAGGACTACGAGCACCTGACGCGCTCGCAGGCGCAGGCGATCGAAGCCGACGCGAAGGTGCGGGCCCGCGAGATCCTCGATCGCTCCCGTGTGAAGTCGCAGAAGATCGTCGAGTCGGTCACCGGTCACACCACGGCCGTGCTGCGCGATGCGGAAGACCGCGCCCGGCAGCTGCGCTGGCAGCAGCAGCAGCTGACGAGCTTCATGGCCGAGGTGCGCGAGCTCATCCGCCCCGACGGCATCTTCTCCGACGAGGCCCTCCCCGCGGAAATCGCCGAGAGCGCTCCGGCCGAGAACGCGGACGACGAGGTGGCCGACGACGAGTTCCTCGGAGACGAGCTGCTCGAGGACGAGCTCGACGACGACCGCCCGCTCGAGAAGATCACGATCGACGTGGTCGACGCCGAGGAGAGCAGCAAGCGCTGACGCGGTCGAACGATCGGAAAGAGGTGCGCGCGGGTGACCGCGCGCACCTCTTCTTCGTCCTGTCGGCATCCACCGATCGGTGGATGCCGTGATCCGCCGGTCCACCGCTACCGCCCACGGCTGCGCACCGGCAGTCTGGGATGCATGACAGAGAGCGTGATCGAGGTCCGCGACCTCCGCAAGGACTACGGCGACTTCACGGCGGTGGACGGCCTCAGCTTCGACATCGAGCGCGGCGAGACATTCGCGCTCCTCGGCCCCAACGGCGCGGGGAAGTCGACGACGATCGAGATCCTCGAGGGCTACCGCCACCGCAGCTCCGGCGAGGTGCGCGTGCTCGGCGTCGACCCGCAGCACGGCGGCCTGGACTGGAAGGCGCGGCTCGGCATCGTGCTGCAGTCCACCGGGGAGGCCGGCTCGTTCACGGTGCGGGAGCTCCTCAAGGAGTTCGCGGGCTACTACCCGCGGCCGCGTGACGTCGACGAGGTGATCGCCGCCGTCGGCCTGGAGGAGAAGCAGCGCACGCGGGCCGCACGGCTGTCGGGCGGTCAGCAGCGTCGGCTCGACGTGGCCCTCGGCATCATCGGCCGACCGGAGCTCCTGTTCCTCGACGAGCCGACCACCGGCTTCGATCCCGAAGCCCGCCGCCAGTTCTGGGAGCTCATCCGCTCGCTCAAGGCCGAGGGCACGAGCATCCTGCTCACGACGCATTACCTCGACGAGGCCGCGCAGCTCGGCGACCGCGCCGCGGTCATCGCCGGAGGGACCATCGCCGCGATGGGACGCATCGACGAGCTCGGCGGAGCGGAGTCGCGCATCCCGCTCGTGCGCTGGACCGACGGCACGGGGGCACGGCGCGAGGAGCGCACCGGCGAACCCGGGGCGCTCGTCGCCGCTCTGCAGCGCGACGGCGGCGAGCCCCGAGACCTCGAGGTCGTCCGCCCCACCCTCGAGGACATCTATCTCGACCTGATCCGCGCGTTCGACTCGCGCACCGAGGAGACGGCAGCATGACCACCACCACGATGAGCACGACGCCGACACGGTTCGGTCCGGGCCGCACGATCCGCCTGGGAGTCCGGCGCATCCCGTTCGAGCTGCGCCAGTACTTCCGGGCCGGAGATCAGGTCTTCTTCACGTTCCTCTTCCCGACGCTCATGTACGTCGTCTTCGCCACCATCTTCACGGGCGACATCGGCGAGGGCCCGGATCAGGTCAGCATGGCGACCTACTACCTGCCGGGACTCATCGCCGGTGGCATCCTGCTGTCCGGAGTGCAGGCACCCGCGCTCGAGATCGCGGCCGAGAAGAGCGACGGCACCCTGAAGCGCCTCGGCGGGACACCGATCTCGCCCGTCACCTACTTCATCGGCAAGATCGGCGAGGTGTTCGTCACGGCGATCCTGCAGATCGCCCTGCTGATCGTCGTCGCCGTCGTCGTCTACCGTGTCGAGCTGCCGACGGATGCGGCGATCTGGGGTCGCTTCGCCTGGATCTTCGCTCTCGGGCTGATCGCGTGCACCCTCCTCGGGATCGCGCTGTCGTCCGTCCCCCGTTCGGGCAAGTCCTCGGCAGCGGTGGTGATCCCGATCGTGCTGCTGATCCAGTTCGTCTCCGGTGTCTACATCGCATTCTCGATGCTCCCCGAATGGCTGCAGAACGCGGCAGGCGTCCTTCCCGTGAAGTGGATCGCCCAGGGGATGCGGTCCGTGTTCCTCCCCGATTCCTTCCGCGTGGCCGAGGCGAGCGGCTCGTGGGACATCGGGCTCATCGCCCTGATGCTGGTGGTCTGGCTGGCCGTGGGGCTGGTGCTCAGCCGGCTCACGTTCCGCTGGATCCGTCGCGATCGCTGACATCGATGGAAGAGTGGTCGGCATGAGGACGACCTTCACGGAGCGCGTGGGATGGGACCTCGCATCGGCGGCCCTGTTCGTCGTGACGCTCATCCTCGCCTTCACCCTGCCGCCGCGCTTCCCGGGCTCGTCCTGGCTGCTCGTCGCCACCGCCTGCGGCGTCGCCGCCGTCTACGCGTTCGGCGCCCGACGCTATGTGAGCTTCCGCGAGGGTCCGGAGCCCTCTCCCCTGGTCTCGGGACTGCTGCAGGCCGCCCTCGTCGTCCTGCTGGCGCTCGGCACCTCGATCGAGCCGACCATGATGCTGCTGCAGACGCTCGTGCTGCCGCTGATCTGGATGACGTCGCGCTCCACCCGGCAGTCCATCATCGTCACCCTGCTGAACGCCGTGGTGCTCGCGATCGCCTACGCCGCGTCCGACGGCTTCCGCCCGGGGACGCTGCTCGCCGGAGTCGTCACCTCCGGCCTGTCCGCGGCCTTCAGCGTCGCGCTCGGTCTCTGGATCACGCGGATCGCCGAGTGGGGCACGGAGCGGCAGCATCTGCTCGCCGATCTCACCGCAGCGCAGCACGGGCTGGAGGCCGCGAGCCGGGAGGCCGGTGCCGCCGCCGAGCGCGCCCGCCTCGCCCGGGAGGTGCACGACACGATCGCGCAGAGCCTCACCAGCATCGTGATGCTCGCCGAGCGCAGCCGCCGAGACGGCTCTCCGGAGGCGATCGCCCTCATCGAGGATGCCGCGCGCGAGGCGCTGCGCGAAGCGAGGGCCCTCGTCGTCGTCGAATCCTCGGCGGCCGATCCCTCGGGGTCGCTCGCCGAGGCGCTGCGGCGGCTCGGCGAGAGGTTCAGCCGCGAGACCGGCCTTCCGGTCTCGGTCGACGCCTCGCCGCTCGTCGTCCCGAGAGACCTCCAGGTCGTCCTCCTGCGCTGCGCGCAGGAGGGCCTCGCGAACGTGCGCAAGCACGCGGCCGCCGGAGCGGCGTCGCTCGTGCTGACCGTGGACGACGATGCCGTCCTGGTCGTGACCGACGACGGTCGCGGCCTGCGCGGCGCCCGTCCTGACGGCGGAGACATCGGTGCCGGCGGCGGGTTCGGCCTCGCCGGCATGCGCGATCGGGTCGCCCTCGTGGGCGGCACGCTCGAGGCGCGCGACGGCGAGACCGCCGGGACGACGCTCACCGTGCGCATCCCGCTCGCTGTCGGGCAGGAGACGGCATGATCCGCGTCATCGTGGTGGACGACCATCCGATCGTCCGGTCCGGCATCGTCGGCCTGCTCTCGCTGGACGACGAGATCGATGTGGTCGGCGAGGCCGCCGACGGCGCCGAAGCCATCGAGCTGGCCTCGGCCCTGCGCCCCGACGTCGTGCTCATGGACCTGCGCATGCCGAACGTGTCCGGCGCAGACGCCACAGCGCGGATCACCTCGGGACTCCCGGGGGTGCGGGTGCTCGTGCTCACGACGCACGAGGGAGACGACGACATCCTCGGCGCGATCGAGGCGGGCGCGAGCGGCTATCTGCTCAAGGCCGCGCCCCAGGCCGAGATCGTCGCCGGCATCCGATCCGTCGCCGAGGGGCACACCGTCCTGGCGCCCAGCATCGCGGCGACGCTCGTCACCCGCATGCGTCGGGAGGAGTCGACGCGCCCGTCGCTCAGCCCTCGAGAGCTCGAGGTGCTGCGCCTCGTGTCACGCGGCCGGAGCAACCCGGAGATCGCCCGTGAGCTCTTCATCGGCGAGGCGACGGTGAAGACGCATCTGCTGCACGTGTTCGAGAAGCTCGAGGTCTCGGACCGGACCCGAGCGGTCACGCTGGCGCTGGAGCTCGGTCTGCTCTGAGACCGCGCCCCGGCGCCCGGCGCTGCGGCTACGCGCGGCCGAACTGCGCGACGGCCGGGCAGTCGAACGGGTCGGCGCCGGCGGAGAGCCCCACACGGTTGAGGTAGTCGATCACGATCTTGTACGACCGCAGAAGGCTGGTCTCCGTGTACGGCACGTTGTTCGCCGCGCAGTAGTCGCGGACGATCTCGCGCGCCTTGGCCAGGTGCGGCCGCGGCATGCTCGGGAACAGGTGGTGCTCCACCTGGTAGTTCAGGCCGCCCATGAGCCAGGTCGTCCACCATCCGCCGCTGATGTTGCGGGAGGTGCGGACCTGCTTGGTGAAGAAGTCGAGGCGGGCCTTGGGATCGATGATCGGCATGCCCTTGTGGTTAGGGGCGAACGCGGCTCCCATGTAGACGCCGAAGACGGCGAACTGCACGCCCATGAAGGCGAACGCCATTCCGAGGGGGAGCATCATGAACACGGGCACGAGGATGAGGGCGAACCGCAGGGCGATGATGCTGAGCTCGGTCCAGCGGCCCTTCACGTTCTTCGTCGTCGTGAGGTACTTCAGGCCCAGGAAGTGGAGGTTCAGCCCCTCGAGCGTGAGCAGGGGGAAGAAGAGCCAGCCCTGCTTGCGGGTGATCAGCTTGATCAGACCCTTCGCCTTCGCGGCATCCTCTTCGAGGAACGAGATCGTGTCGACCTCGATGTCGGGGTCCTTGCCGACCTGGTTCGGGTTTCCGTGGTGCTTGGTGTGCTTCGAGTCCCACCACGAGTAGCTCATGCCGATGCTGGCGATCACGATGCGGGCCAGCTTGAAGTTCGCCGGCCCCGTGGTCAGGATCTGGCGGTGCGCCGCCTCGTGTCCGAGGAACGCGATCTGGGTGAGCACGATGCCGAGACCTGCGGCGATGAGCAGCTGGAACCAGCTGTCGCCGAGCAGGATGAAGCCCGTGATCAGTCCGCCGAGGGCGACGGCGATGCCGGCCGCGACGGCGACGTAGAACCACTGCGCGCGACGCAGGAGACCCGTCTCCTTCACGACCTGCGAGACCTGCTTGTAGGCCTGGGCCATCGGAGGGAACTCCGCGTTGCCGGCGTAGGTCTGACGGATCGGACCCAGCGTTGCCGCGGTCGTTTCGATCTGTGTGATGGAGATGATGCTCTCCCGTCGATCGGAGCCCTTGAGCTGTGAAAGCCCAAGGCGACTGCCCAACGCTTACCTCACGATAGCCCGACCCACATACGGCTCCGGGAATACATCCGGGGCCCTTGACGCGCCGCTTTCGGTGTGCTCGGCGTCAGGCGCGAGCGCGTCGCGGACGACGGCGGAACGCACGGGGAAGCACGAGTGCACGGCCCTGCGCGATCGGGGCCTTGGCGTGCTGGCGGCGCTCGAGAGCGGAGCGCGCGTCATCGAGGGAGTCGAAGGCGCCGAGCTCGGTGCCGTGGTTGTCGCGCACGAGGTGCGCGGTGCCGTCGAACTCGACGAAACCGGCGAATTCGCCGTTCCGGGTCGCGACGTGCACGTCGGCGTCGGCCTGCTTCCAGGTCAACGGATCGGATGGGGGGAAGGTGGTGGTGCTCATGGTGATGCTCATTGCTGTGTGGCGGGCACGCGTGGGCGCTCCGCAAGATGTGAGATTCAGAGCGGATGCCGCGCGCATCGATGTGCGTGGTCCGTGATGGCCCTGATCAGTGGCGACGTGGCGGCCGAGAGGGGCACAGCACACACGTTGCATCATCAGTGTAGCAGACCCCGCCGCACCCTCCTCCGCCTCCGTCTCACCGACTCAGTTCGAGGGCGGCTGGCCGCCTCCTCCCGGACCCCCCGCACCGCCGCCCGGTGCACCACCGGCGGCCGGCGCGGTGCTCGTGTCGACGCCGACCACGAGCGTCGCCGTGTACCCCTTCGTCGCATCGCCGCTGAGGGTGGCGAGCTGCGCGGCGCCCGCGTCGTCGCCGAACACGTTGTCGCCCGCGAGCGTGACCTGGGCCAGGTTCTGCGCGGACCCCGCATACGCGGACTGCGCATAGACGGCCGAGCAGGCTGCCTCGGGAAGCGCCATCTGCGAGGTCGCGATCGCGTTGGCGGCGTCGGTGATCGACGCGGCGTCGGGGAACACCTCGAAGTGGATGTGCGGCCATCGACCCGAGTAGCAGCCGGGGAAGATCGAGGTGAACGACACCCTGCCGTCGGCATCCGCCACCTGCACGCCGCGCAGATAGGTGACGTCCTCCAGGCCTGAGGAGTAGAGGGAGTACTCGCCCTGCGCCGTGCAGTGCCACGCGTAGACGGCGACGCCGGCGAAGGGGACGCCGCCGTTCGCCAGATCGACGATCTGGAAGGCGATGGTGAGCGGCACGCCGTCGGCCGTCGCCGCCCCGTCGATCGACGAGCGGATGTCGCGGCGGATGATGCCGGAGTCCTCGAGGACGTCCGGCCCGTTGGAGCCGTCGCCGGGATAGGGCCCCGCGGTCTCGTCGGGGATCTCCCCCGTCACGACCGCGCCCCCGGCGGTGGGCGTCGGCGTCACGGTCGGCGTGGGCGTCGCGGTCGCCCCGCCGGAGGCGGCCGGCGCGCAGGCGGCCAGCACGACGGCGCCGACACCGAGCCCGGCGAGGCCGAGGATGCCGCGGCGGCTCATCAGCGTGCCGATGTCGAAGACCACGCCCTGGTCGACGACCTCCTCGTCGGCCCGATCGAGCAGCCGCCCCTCGTAGGCGGGACCGTCGGGTGTCTGGATGGGTTCGGGGATACGGCTCATGGTCGGGCTCCTCTCGAGTGAACCGATGGTGGGTCGTCACCATGGTCCTGAACCACTCGATCAGGATGCTCTGCCCGGGCTATGGGCTTCCTATGTCTCGGAGCGCGGCGCGGTGACGGAGTCGCGCGGCACCGGAGGACGGAGGACCAGCACCACGACGACGATCACCAGGATCAGTGCGGAGAGCGTCACCGGGATCGGAAGCACGGGGTCGAGCAGCACGAGGAGAGCGCCGACCGGGACGACCGTGTTCACGACACGGTCGGCGTTCTCCCGGATCGCGATCCACCAGATGCCGATCAGGAACACGGCGATCGGGATCGTGACGGTGAACGAGGCGGCGATGTTGGAGATGTGGCTCTCGTGCGTCAGCACGTCGAGCTCCACCTCGATGCCGGCGGAGAACGCGGCGGCGGCCGCGAAGACGAAGTAGTGCGTGTACCCGTACCGCAGGGAGTTGCGGAAGCTGCTGATCGCGCGGTGATGCGGCGGCCAGAAGTAGATCCACCAGAGGGACGCCGTCACCACGAGCGTCAGCACCGAGATCGCGATCAGCGGACCGAGGGTCTCGACCTCGTCGAGCGCGTCGATGATCGCGTTCGCCGAGGCCAGCAGGCTCTCGCCGAGCACGATGAGCGTGAACAGACCGTAGCGCTCGGTGATGTGATGCGGATGCCACGGCGTCTGCTGCCGGTACTCGGCGAAGACCGGCACGCCGATCTCGATCAGCGCGAAGACGACGAAGGCCGTCACCTGCAGCGCGCCGGAGGGGATCAGGAGGAAGAGGATCCACAGCACCTGCACGGCCGCGATCCCGAAGGCGTATCTCTTCGTCGCCGCGCGGAGGGGCCCCGCCGAACGGGAGGCGCGCAGCCATTGCGCGACCATCGCGACACGCATGACCACGTAGCCGAGGACGCAGATCGTGAAGTCCCCCTCGTTGAACGCCCGCGGGATCCCCGCCGCGAAGACGAGGACGCCGCCCATCTGCACGAACGTCGTGACGCGGTACAGCCAGTCGTCGGTGTCGAACGAGGTCGCGAACCAGGTGAAGTTCATCCACGCCCACCAGATCGCGAAGAACAGCATGGCGTAGGAGGTGATGCCGTGCAGGAAGTCGCCGTGGCTGAGGGCGTGATGCAGCTGCGCGGAGGCGATGCTGACGGCCACGACGAAGACGAGGTCGAAGAACAGCTCGAGCGTGCTCGCGGTGCGGTGCGGCTGGGCGGGGTCACGCGGCAGCATGGTGCGAAGCTGGAAGCGCGAGACGGCGGAGTTCACGGTCACCGCGTCAGGATAGCCCCCTCCGGAACATTGATACGTCCATTCGGCGGAGATATCTTCCGCTCACGCCATCCATCCGCTACAGTGTTCAAAGTCTGCTGTGCCTGCTGCTAGCGACCGCCGTGTGGGACGGCGAAATGCACTCCGTGAGTGGGATCACCGAGTTCCAGCAGGACCCGAGGGGTCGGGACGCAGACGATTGCCGTGAACGTGGGGTTCATGGTCTGGGGAAATCTGGGGAATCACATGTCGCACTGGGGATTTTTGCGTACATTCACGGCTCAAGGGGCCTCGGCATGACTTCCGTCGAGGATGCTCTGAGCATCTCTCGTCCGGGCTCGGTCTTCCTGCCGATCGCCGCTCCGAGAGCGACCAAGTCGGTGACGCGCACGGTGGTCACACCTCGCGCCTCCGCGACTCTGGAAAGACGTCGCCAGTGGGAGCGCCGCTATCGGATGCGACTGCGGATCACGGATGCGGCCGTCATCCTGTTCGCCGTCGTCCTGACCGCGACGGTCCAGCTGAGCGCCGGCATCACCGGGTTCGAGGTCCTTCGAGACGGCGTCCCCCTCGCCGCTCTCTGGTACTTCATGCTCAGTGCTCTGCACACGCGGGACGCCGCGTTGTTCCGTGCGAGTGCCACCGAGTACCGCGGCGTGGTCCACGCCAGCGGGCTCGCCTTCGGGATCATCGCCATCGTGGCGGTGCTGCTCGCATGGGAGTCGATGCAACTGACGCTGCTGCTGGGGCTGCCCGTCGGTGTGCTGACTCTTCTGGTGACCCGGTGGTTGTGGCGCCACTGGCTCCAGGCCCAACGCACGCAGGGGAGGTTCGCCTCGCGGACCCTCGTCGTGGGCAACAGGGATGACGTCGAGTACGTGGTGCGCACCCTGCACCCGATCGGCGCGTCCGGCTACCAGGTGGTCGGCGCGACGCTCCTCGACGGCAATGCCCGCGAGGTGGAGATCGACGGCGCGGTGTTCCCCGTTCTGGGGAACGTGAACACCGTGTCGTCGGTCGCCGCCGAGCTGGGAGCCGACACGATCATCGTGGCCAGCCGTCCCGAGGGCGAGCCCGAGTTCGTGAAGCAGCTGAGCTGGCAGCTCGAGGGGACCGCTGCCGAGCTCGTGCTGTCGAGCCGTCTCACCGACGTCGCAGGCCCCCGGATCTCGTTCGCGCCCGTCGAGGGGCTGCCGCTCATCCAGGTCAAGATCCCGACGTACGAAGGCGGGGTGCACGTGCTCAAGCGCGCGCTCGACATCGCCGTCGCCACGGTCGCGCTGATCCCGATCGGACTGCTGACTCCGGTCCTCGCCGCGCTCATCAAGCTCGACTCTCCCGGACCCGTGTTCTTCTTCCAGGAGCGCGTGGGCCGCGACGGCCGCACGTTCAAGATCGTCAAGTTCCGTTCGATGAAGACCGACGCCGAGCAGCAGCTCGCCGCCCTCAAAGAGGCGAACGAGGGCGCGGGACTCCTGTTCAAGATGAAGGACGACCCTCGGGTGACCCGCGTCGGCAGGATCCTGCGCAAGCTCTCTCTCGACGAGCTGCCGCAGTTCTGGAACGTCCTCGTCGGCGACATGAGCGTGGTGGGTCCGCGTCCGCCGCTTCCGAGCGAGGTCACCGCCTACGACGGCACCATCTTCCGCCGCCTGTACATCAAGCCCGGCATCACGGGTCTGTGGCAGGTGTCCGGCCGCAGCGATCTCTCGTGGGACGAGAGCGTCCGCCTCGACCTCCGCTACGTGGAGAACTGGTCCGTGATGAACGACCTGCAGATCATGTGGCGCACAGCCAAGGCGATGGTGCAGCCGAGCGGTGCATACTGAACGGATGAGTCCAGGGAACACGGCACCCGTCGCTGAGTCCGTCGACATCGCCGGCGTCCGCGTCGACTCGTTCACCGAGGCCTCGCTGGTCGACCACGTGCTCGAGATGGCGAAGAGCGACGGCGTCGACGTGGCGGTCGGCGTCAACGCGCACGTGTGCAACCTGGCTCGCAAGGACCCGCGGTTCCGTCGCCTCGTGGACGACGGCTCCACGTACGCCGACGGCCAGTCCGTCGTGTGGGCCGCGAAGCTGCTCGGCGGGCATCTCCCCGGGCGGCTCGCGACCACCGACATCGCCGAGCCTGTGCTGCGCGCGGCAGCGGATGCCGACATCCCGGTCTACTTCTTCGGTGCTGCAGAGGGCGTTGCCGAGCGTGCCGCGGCGATCCTCCGGGCGAAGATCCCCGGGCTGCGGCTGCGTACGCACCACGGCTACGTGGCTGCCGACCGGATCGACGAGGTCCTCGACGACATGCGGTCGCACGGCACCGGCATCCTCTTCGTCGGTATGGGGGATCCGGCGCAGCAGCTCTGGATCGACGCTCACCGCGATCGCCTGCCTCCCGCTGTCCTCACCTGCGGCGGCCTCTTCGACTGGCTCAGCGGATCGAACAAGCGCGCGCCCGCGTGGATGATCCGCGGGGGTCTGGAATGGCTGTGGCGCCTCATCATCGAGCCCCGACGACTCGCGAAGCGGTACCTTCTGGGCAATCCGTCGTTCATGGCCGCCGTCGCGACGCAGAGACTCCGCGGGTCCAGGGCATGAGCGGTGCCGCGAGCTCGCCGCGCGGCGAGCTCGCCCGCGGCGGTGCGCTGAGCTTCGCGGGGTCGGCGGTGAGCGCCGTCATGGGGCTCGTGCTGATCGTGATCCTCGGCCGGCTGCTCGGCGACGCGGGCTCCGGAGTCGTGCTGCAGGCGGTGGGCATCTTCACGATCGCCCTCGGGGTCGCGCGTTTCGGGATGGACTCGGCGGCGATCTGGATCCTTCCGCGTCAGCTGGAGGACCAGCGGCAGCTGCTGCGGCCGACGGGGGCGTTCCTCCTGATCACATCCGCCCTCGTCGGACTGGTCTGCTCCGCCGTGCTCTTCGTCGGCGTCCTGATCGTCGAGGCGCGGGCCCCGGGAGACGAGGTCGCCGCGGCGCTCCGGACGATCGTCTGGTTCCTGCCGGTCGCCTCCGTCATGCTCACCGCGCTCTCGGCGACGCGGGCGCTCGGCAAGGTGAACGCCTACGTCCTGGTCGGCAACGTGGCACTCCCGACCCTGCGCCCGATCGCCATCGCCGTCGCGGTCGGACTGGGAGCCGGAGCGGTCGCCGCCTCCTTCGCCTGGGCGCTGCCGCTGCTCCCCGCCGCGATCGCCGCGGTCGCGGTGATGCTCGTGCAGCTCCGACGGCTGGGGCGGACGAGCGAGCCCGGCTTCCTGCGATCCGACGTGCCCAAGCGCACCCTGCAGTACGCACTCCCCCGCGTCGTCTCCTCGGCGCTCGAGCAGCTGCTGATCTGGCTGGCGGTGATCATCGTCGGCGCGATCGCCGGTCCCGCCGCCGCAGGCGTGTACGGCTCCGCGAGTCGCTTCGTCGCCGCCGGCATGATCGTCGACACCGCGCTCCGCGTGGTCGTCTCGCCGATGTTCAGCCGGATGCTGCACCGCAAGGACACCGGCGAGCTCGAATCCGTCTATCGGACGGCCACCGTGTGGCTGGTGCTGTTCAGCACGCCCGTGTACATCCTCCTCGCCGTCTTCGCCCCGGTCGCGCTGTCCCTGCTCGGAGAGTCGTTCGCCGACGGCCAGAGCGTCCTGATCGTGATGTCCGTCGGCTCGATCGTGACCTTCCTCGCCGGCAACATCCATTCCGTGCTGCTGATGAGCGGCCGCAGCGGATTGGCGGCGCTGAACAAGGCCGTCGCCGTCGCCGTCAACGTGGGACTCATCTATCTCCTCGTGCCCCTCTGGGGCATCACGGGCGCCGCCGTCGCGTGGGCGGTCGCCTGCGCGCTCGACGCAGCGCTCGCCTCCCTGCAGGTGCGCTTCGTCCTCGGGCTGCGGGTGTCGCCGCTCGCCGGTCTCTACCCGCTCGTCGTCGCCATCGTCACGATCGGCGTCCCCGCCGCGGGCTTCCGACTGCTCTTTGGTGCGACATGGCTCGGCCTGATCGCCGCGGCCGTGGTCGGCGCCGCACTGTTCCTCGCGTGGTGCCGACTCGATCGCCGGCGGCTCCACCTGGATCAGCTGCGCCTCCCGGGCGCACGATAGACCCGAAGACAGGTCTGGTGCGGGATTCACCGGCATGCTAGAGTGCCGCCTGGGGAATCTTCTCGTCTCTACGTATGAGAAGCCGCTCGGTGGGACGAGCAAATCAGAATCTGGGGAAAACAGGGGATGTCTAACGACGTTTTGGGGACGCCTGCTGCGAGAAAACGCAGCACGGCACTATGGATAGCGATCGCGGCAGTGGTACTCGCCGTCGTCGGGACGATCAGCGCGTTCGCGCTCACCGCCAACCGCGACGACCAGGCTGCGACAGGCTCAGGACCTTCGCCGACGCCGAGCGTGACGGCGACGCCCGCTCCGGCAGCGCCGCCGACCGTCGCCGGTGAGATCGACGCCGACGAGGCGCAGCTCACCATCCAGACCGCGCTGGCCGCGCCGATCGGCACCGCCGGTACGTCGGCCGATCTGGCCGCCGTACTGAAGGACGTCGCGGTCGACGCCTATGCGGCCGAGGTCGAGGCGCAGTGGCAGGAACTCATCTCGCGGGGCTGGAGCATCGACGGCTCGCCCACGCTGGTGTCGACCGAGGTCACGAGCCTCTCCGCCGACGCCGAACCTCCGACGGCGGAGGTCACCGCCTGCGTCGACTCGTCCGCGGTGACGATGCTCGACGCGAACGGCGATCCGATCGGCGACGACTCGGCGAAGACGCCCCGAGCGCTGCACCTCTTCACACTCATCCAGGGAACCGATGACATCTGGCGGATCTCCGCCCACGGCTTCCCCAACGACCCGACATGCTGAACACGGCTGCTGACGAAAGGCGCCCTGCAATGACTCGCTCCACCTCACGTCGCTCCGGCCGCATCGCGGTCGCCGCGGCGACCGCTGCCCTCACGATCGCCGCGCTGTTCACCCCGGTGTCGGCCGCGACGGCGGCAGAGCCCACGCTCCCGACGGCCGACGGCCTGACCGAGATCACCGCCGCCGCGTCGTGCTGGGAGATCAAGCAGCGCAACCCGCAGTCGCAGAACGGCGTCTACTGGCTCAAGACGCAGCCCATGGTCGCCGCCGACCAGTTCTACTGCGACCAGACGTCGAACGGCGGCGGCTGGCTGCTCGTCGGACGAGGCCGCGAGGCATGGGCGACGTCGACCAACGGCTCGGGCTCTCCCGAGCAGGTGCGCACCGACATCACCGGCGAAGCGGCCTTCAAGCCCCGCCAGCTGTCCGGTGAGCTGATCGATCAGCTGGCCAACAACCAGCCGATCAAGAACCTCGCCGACGGTGTGCGCCTCGTGCGCGCCACGAACACGGCCGGCACGACGTGGCAGGACCTGACCTTCACGTTCTCGAGCCCGCGCGACAAGTGGACGTGGATGTTCAACAACGAGCAGCGCGTCAATCAGTACAAGGTGGGCGGTGTGACCCGCAGCGGCGGCAACACCTCGAACTTCGGCAACGACAACAACTACGTCCGCGTCCGCACCATCACCGGTGCGACCGAGGGCTACGCGATGGGCTTCGGCTTCGGCAGCAACATCCGCGGCAATCCCGCGAGCTCGAGCTACCTCTGGTCGAAGGACACCAACACCGGCTACGCCCGACCGTTCACCCAGGTGTTCATCCGTCCGCAGCTGTCCACCGCGTCGTTCGAGAGCATCCCCGCGACCGGCACCGCCGCGATCGCGAACCAGGCCGTCGTCGACAGCTTCGCCCAGACGCAGAACTGGGGAGTCGCCGGCCTCGGCGCCGGCGCCGCCTCGACCGAGGGCAGCAATGAGGTCTCGGCGTTCACCGAGGTCGGGAGCACAGTCTTCGTCGGAGGAAACTTCACCACCGTGCAGAAGACCGCAGGCGGTGGGAGCGCGCAGTCGCAGGCCTACCTCGCCGCCTTCCAGCGCGATACGGCCGAGTTCATCCCGACCTTCCGGCCGACCTTCAACAACCAGGTCAAGGCGCTCGCGCCGCTCCCCGGCAACCGGGTCGCGGTCGGCGGGTTCTTCACCCAGGTGAACGGCCAGAACGCTGCGGGCCTCGTGGTCCTCAACGCGACCACGGGTGCGATCGACACGGCATTCACCGGCCGCCTCATCAACGCGCTCAGCGGCGGCATCCCCGTCGTGCGCACGCTCGACGTGCAGGGCGGATGGCTCTACGCGGCCGGCGTCTTCACCCACTCCACCGGGGGCACCTCCACCACGCAGAGCTACACGCGTGGCGCCGTGCGCTTCAACGTCTCCAACGGCACGCCCGACGGCACGTGGAACCCCGAGTTCAACGGCACCGTCATGAGCGTGGACGCATCCGCACAGGGTGACCGCGCCTACTTCGCCGGCTTCTTCACGATGTCGAAGGGCCGCCCGGCCGACAAGGCGGCGGCGATGTCGACGGCGAACACCGACCTGTTCCCGTGGGCCGTCGTCTTCTCGAACCGCAACAGCGGCAGGACCGGCTACCAGCAGGCGGTCCTCGAAGTCGGCAACCGCGTCTGGCTGGGGGGATCCGAGCACTCGCTGTTCAGCTACTCCCGTGACGGTCTCACGCTGCAGAGCTCGTCCGTCGGCAACGCCGGCGGCGACTTCCAGGCGATCGCGACCGACGGCAACGCCGTGTACGGCGGTTGCCACTGCTTCGAGACGCAGTACGACGGCTCGACGACATGGAACCCGGTCGGCACGGCCTGGACCGCTGCGGATGCCGTCTACGGCTCCGGCGCATGGAGCGCCTCGACGGGTGCGCGCATCCCGAGCTTCAACGGCGACTTCGACACCAACCGCGGCGCCGGCTCCTGGGCCCTGTTCGTCGACTCGACCGGCACTCTGTGGCAGGGCGGTGACTGGACCTACTCCACGCAGCCCGGCTACGTGCGGCAGTGGTCGGGCGGCTTCGTCCGCCACGGTCAGCGCGACATCGTCGCGCCGACGACGCCGACGAACCTCGTCGTGAACACGAAGCCCGACGGCGTGGCCCTCACGTGGGGCGCCTCGACGGACAACCGCGGCGTCACGGCCTACCAGGTGCTCCGCAAGGATCGGGTCGTCGCCACGGTGACCGGCACCACGGCGACGCTCCCCGCGGCACCGGCCGACACGCTCTACTTCGTCCGCGCCATCGACGCACGGGGCAACGCCTCGGCATCGACGGCCGGGGTGACGGCGGTGGCGCCTCCGGCGCAGCCGACCACGGCCACCCTCGTCGCGGCGGGATCCAACTGGTCCTACCTCTACAACGCGACCGGTCCGACCGGCGCCTGGACGACTCCGGGCTACGACAGCACCTCATGGCAGACCGGCGCCGCTCCGCTCGGCTGGGGACAGACGACCCTCGGCACGACGCTGACGACCAGCGTCACGCCGAAGCCGCTCGCCTCCTTCTACCGGCAGACGTTCCAGGTGGCGAACGCCGCGGTGGTCGAGTCGGTGAAGATCACGACTCGCGCGGATGACGGCATCGTCCTCTACGTCAACGGCACCGAGGTCCTGCGCAAGAACGTCGACGCCGGAACGGCGGGTGTCGGCACCTATGCCAACGTCGCCGTCGGCGCTGCCGCTGCGCTCGCGAACCCCGTGACGATCACCGTGCCGGGCAACCTGTTCACCACCGGCACCAACGTGATCTCGGCCTCGGTCCACTCGAACTACCGGACCACGCCGAGCCACAGCTTCGAACTCGAGGCCGTGGCGACGATCGGCACCCAGCCGGCCCCGCCGGCAGAGCCGGAGCCCGAGCCGGAACCCGAGCCCGAGCCGGAGCCCGAGCCGGAGCCCGCCGTCACCACGGTCGTGGCGGCAGGTTCGGCCTGGTCGTACCTGTTCTCGAACGACGCGACGCCCGCGAACTGGGCGGCGACGGACTTCGACGCCTCGACCTGGACCTCCGGCACCGGCGCGTTCGGCTGGGGGCACACCGAGCTCGCGACTCCGCTCGACACCACGCTGAGCCCGCGTCCGATCACGAGCTACTACCGGCACCCGATCACGCTCTCGTCGGTCGACTTCACGAAGCTGACCGTGACGACGCGAGCCGATGACGGTGTCGTGGTCTACGTCAACGGCATCGAGGTCGCACGGAAGAACCTGAACGCGGGTGCCGTCACGCAGGGCACCTATGCGAACGCCGCGGTGTCTGCTGCCGCCGCCGTCAGCACGCCGTTCGTGTTCGATGTCCCGGCCTCGGCCTTCGTGGCGGGTGCCAACGTGATCGCGGTCGAGGTGCACTCGAACTACCGCTCGACTCCGAGCCATAGTTTCGAGCTGTCCGCCGTGACATCATGACGGGAGTGATCTCACAGAGTCGGCCCGGTTTCCGCGAGTACCTCGCAGACCTCAACCGCGCCCAGAAGAGCGGCGCGGGGGTGCCCGCGTACACCCGCTGGGTGAACCGTCGGCTGGCCCGTGGGATCGCTGCCGGATCCTCGGCGCTGGGGCTCACCCCCAACGCGGTCACCACGATCAGCGCGATCCTGTCGGCCGCCGGGCTGGCTCTGATGATCGTCGTAGGTCCGACGTGGTGGTCGGCGCTGCTGACGGCCGCGCTCCTGGCCCTGGGCTATGTCTTCGACTCCGCCGACGGCCAGGTCGCCCGGCTCACCGGGACATCGAGCCCGGCCGGCGAGTGGCTCGACCACGTGGTCGATGCGATCCGCACGCCGGCGATCCACCTGACCGTGGCGGTCGCGGTCGTGCTCCACCGCCCGGAGCTCGTCTGGGTCGCGATCATCGCGCTGCTGTTCACCGTGATGAGCGTCGGGCAGTTCATGAGTCAGATCCTGGCCGAGCAGCTGGTGCGCAACTCCGGCGGCGAGGCCGAGGAGGGCAGCGGGCTGCGCAAGTCGCTCTTCCTCCTGCCGACCGACACCGGGGTGCTCTGCTGGAGCTTCGCGCTCTGGGCGTTCCCGCCCGCTTTCGCCGTGGTCTACGCACTCCTGTTCGCGATCAACCTCGTGCACACGGCGGCGTCGATGCGGCGCAAGTACCGCAAGCTCGTCGCACGCTGATCCCCCGCGCCGGTCACGTCCATCGGACGGCCGGCGCGTCGGCGTGTGTCAGGAGTCCGCTGCCACCGGGTTGCGCGCCTCGTGGCGCAGGGTCGCCGCCCTCTCGCTGCGTGCGGGGAACGGCCAGGCGATGCCCGACTCCTTGCGCTGCGCGCGCGGCAGGCCGCGCTCCGCGATCGCCCCGAGGATCCGCGTGTCGATCCCGTCGGCCTCTTCCCTGATCCAGCGGATCTCGGAGGTGGTCGTGTCACGCTCGCGCGTGACGACCACGACCGACTGCGCGACCCGCAGACCGGCGAGGATGCTCGCGGGATGAGCGGCCGACGAGAGCACGAGGAACGTGATCTCGTCGCTGCCGGCGTTCTCGATCGCCGCGTAGGTCTGATCGGTGAGCAGCAGGTCTCCCTGGTACTCGTCACCCTCGTCGGTCGCCGAGAACACGCGCAGAGAGGGGATGGTCGCGGAGGTCGCCGTGCCGGCTTCCTCCTCCTCGAGCGCGAGTGCCGCGCGCAGGTGCTCGTGGAACTCGTCCGTGCCCTCCGGGACGATGAACTGCACGTCGTGTCCTGCCTGCGCGGTCACGACCGCGAGGTTGACCGCGGTCGGCGACGTCTCCGTGCGGTGCGTCGCGTCGATGACCAGGACCGTCGTGCCCAGATAGATGTCGACGAGGAGACGCTCGCGGGTGACGCGCAGCGAATCGGCCGCGGCACCGCGCGCCGGCACGTCTTCACGCCGCGCATCGACCGTCGCGAACACCGGGGCCCGGAGCGCCCGTGACATCTCCTTGGCGTTGCGCAGCCGGCGATCGAAGGGATTCCAGACGAACGCGGCGATGAGCCCGAGGACGAGTCCTGCGGCGATGCCCGTGAGCAGGGTCACGGTGCGTCCCGGCGCGAAACCCAGTTCGTTGTCCTCGGCGGCCGAGAGGACGATGCCGCCGGTCGTGTCGACGCTCTGCAGACCGTTGCGCTGCGAGAGCAGTCCGTCGAGCTCGGTGAGGATCTGCTGGCGCTGCGTCGTCGCCTGCGCGTAGGCGGCGCTGGTCACCTCGGCGCTGACGAGCGCCTGGTTGGCCTCGCCGAGAGTCGTGTTGAGCGCATCGATGCGCTCGGTGAGATTGGTCACCATCACCGTGATGCGCTCCTGCGCCTGATCGCTGCGGAAGGACAGGTACGCGGAGGCGACGGCATCCGCCCCCTTGATGGCCTCCGCAGAGCTGTCCGCATCGAAGTCGACCGTGACGACAGCCGCACCCGACGAGGTCGTCACCGTGGAAGCGGCGCGGATCTCACTCGGGCTGAGATCGCCGTCGAGAAGATCGGACGCGCGCGAGGCGACCACGTGCGAACGGGCGATGGCCGTCTCGGTCGCATCGTCGAGCAGACCGGACGCCGCCTTCTGCGCACTGAACGGCTCGGTCGTGATCACGTTGAGGTTGATCGTCGTGGTGGCCGTGACGGTCTGCTGCGCGACCACGAGATATCCCGCTGCCGCGATGCCCCCGAGCACCGTCGCGGCGAGGATCACCCGCCACTGCCGCTTGAGCACGAAAACGTACTGCTCGAATCCGAGCGTCGTCGTGCTTCCCTGATCCTCGTCCATCAACGATCTTCCCCTCGACTGCGAGCGCGCCTGTGTCGACCCCCGGGCTCCCAGCCCTCTTCAGTGTCCGTGGGCCTATCCTAGGGGCGGAGCCTGAGTGAAAACGGAGGACGCGTGCGTACGGATCTCGCCGTCGTCGGTGCGACGCCCCCGTCGACGGTCGCCCGCGCCGCCCTGCCTCGGTGGCCCTTCACGGCGATGCTCGCACTGTTCCCCCTCTGGTGGGGTCTCGGGGTCGCCGAGATGGCCTGGATCCCGCTGGCCGGATGCATGGTCGTGCTCATGGTCAGACGCGGCGGCATCCGGGTCCCCCGCGGCTTCGCGATCTGGCTGCTGTTCATGGTCCTCATGTGCGCGTCGGTCATCGGCATCGACACGTCGGGCCGCCTCATCGGGTTCGTCTACCGTGCCCTGCTGTATGCGACCATCACCGTCGTCTTCGTCTACGTGTACAACGCGAAGGAGACGCTCACCCTGCGCTACGTGCTCGGGCTGATGACGCTCTTCTGGCTGTGGGCGGTCCTCGGCGGCTTCGCGGGTGTCATGGCACCCGAGTTCGCCTTCCGCACGCCGCTGTCGTACATCCTGCCGCAGGGTCTCCAGGCCAACGAGCTCATCAGCGAGATGGTGGTGCGGCGGCTGACGCAGTTCAACCCCGAGAGCTGGCTCGCGCTCGATCCGCGACCCTCTGCACCGTTCCTCTATACGAACGGCTGGGGCAACGTCTACTCGGTGACTCTCCCGATGGTGGTCGCTTACATGACCCTCATCCGCCGCGGCAAGGTCTTCTGGCTGCTGCTGCTCGCCATCCCGCTCTCGCTCATCCCGGCCTTCCTCACCCTCAACCGCGGCATGTTCATCGGACTCGCGGTGGCCGCCGCCTACCTGTTCTTCCGCTTCGCGATGGCCGGCCGACTCCGGCAGGTGCTGCTGCTCACCGTCATCGGCGTGGTGGCGGCCGTCGCCGCGATCGCCCTCGACGTGGGCAGCAAGCTCACCGATCGCGTCGAGACGAGCTCCTCGACGGAGGATCGCGCGAACCTCTACGAGGAGACGTTCGTCCGCACCCTGCAGTCGCCGCTCTTCGGCTACGGGGCACCGCGCCCCTCGTTCACCGACGGGGCGCCGTCGGCCGGGACGCAGGGCCATCTGTGGATGGTGATGTTCTCGCACGGCTTCCCCGCACTGATCTGCTTCGTCGGCGCCCTCGTGTGGATGTACTTCGCCACGATCCGCGGCCGCAGCACCGCGATGCTGGTGCTGCACACCGTGCAGCTCGTGATCCTCGTCGAGGTTTTCTTCTACGGCGTGCTGCCCAACGGCCTGATCCTCACCTTCCCCGCCGCGGCGCTGGCCATGCGGGAGCTGAGAACGACGTTGTCGCCGCCCTCGTCGAACCGGTAGGATGTAGCCCGTCACGCCTGAAGGGGAGCGCGTGGCATCGACCAAGACTTTGGGGAGTCAATGGTGCAACCGATCGTTAGCGTCGTCATGGCGACGCGAGACCGTCCGCAGCTGCTTCGTCGCGCCGTGGCATCCGTCTTCGCGCAGGAACACGTCCACCCGATCGAGGTGGTCCTCGTCTATGACGGCACGCCGATAGACGAGCTCGACGACCTCGAGCGCGGCCCGCACGTCCTGCGCGCCGTCAACAACGCGAGGACTCCGGGCCTCGCGGGTGCCCGCAACACGGGCATCCTGGAGGCGAGTGCGCCTCTCATCGCGTTCTGCGATGACGACGACGAGTGGAAGCCGGGCAAGCTGAGCGCGCAGCTGCCGCTGTTCGACGACCCCGAGGTCGTGCTCGCCGCCACCGGCATCGAGATCCACTCCGCGGGCGGGAAGCACGAACGCCACTCCCCCGCGTCGGTGGATCTGGACGACCTGCTGCGATCGCGCATCACCGAGCTGCATCCGTCGTCCTTCGTGATCCGCGCCGAGGTGCTCAAGGGCGCACTGGGGCTGGTCGACGAGGAGCTTCCCGCGTCATACGGCGAGGACTACGATCTGCTGCTCCGCGCCGCCAAGGTCGGCCGCGTGCGGGCGGTGCCCGAGGCGCTCACGATCATCCACTGGGACCGCACCTCGTACTTCAGCGAGAAGTGGCAGGGGATCGCCGACGGTCTGAGCTACCTGCTGGCCAAGCACCCCGAGTTCACACGGAGCGGAGAGGGCCAGGCGCGCATCGAGGGCCAGATCGCCTTCGCGCACGGTGCCCTGGGCGACCGGCCGCAGGCGCGCTCCTGGGCCCGACGGGCCATCGGCCACGACGCCCGCCAGCCGCGCGCGTACCTGGCGATGCTGGTCGGCATGGGAGTCGTGTCGGGAGAGCGGGTCGTCTCCGCGCTCAACAAGCGCGGACGGGGCATGTAGATGCCTCGCCTCTCGGTGATCGTCCCGGCCTACAACGCCGCCGGCACGATCGCCTCCGCTCTCCGATCGACCCTGAGGGCGCTGCCTCGCGACGCCGAGATCGTCGTGCTCGACGACGGGAGCACCGACGACACCGCCGGCGCCGCGCGGGGCACGGGAGACCGCAGGGTTCGCGTGCTGTCACGCCCGAACCGCGGCGTCTCCGCGACGCTCACCGATCTGCTCGATGCGACGGACAGCGAGCTCGTCGCCCGCATGGATGCCGATGACCTGGTCCTGCCCGGTCGATTCCGCCGGCAGCTCACGGCGCTCGACGGCGGTGCCGATGCGGTGTTCACCACGGTCGTCACGTGGGGCTCCGGGCTGCCCGGCGTGCCGCGCCCCACGGGGATCGACGCCGAGGACTTCGGCCTGCATCTGCTGCTGACGAACCCGGTCGCCCACTCCACGCTCGTCGCCCGGCGCTCAGCCATCGTCGATGCCGGGGGCTACCGCTCACTGCCCACCGAGGACTACGATCTCTGGCTGCGCATGGCCGAGCGCGGCGCGCGGATCCGACGGCTCGCGCTTCCGGGGCTGGCCTATCGCGTGCACCCGGGCCAGGTGACGGCATCCGAGACATGGCGACGCTCCTCGTGGGAGAACACGGAGATCGCCGAGTCGTACTCGACTCTCGCCGAGCGTCTGATCGGCACGCCCGCGACGCGCATCACCTCGCTCTCGATCGACGACTCCCTGAGCGCGAAGGAGAAGCTCGCCGAGGTGGACCGCTTCTCGGCGCTGTTCCGGCGCGCCCTCGACGGGCATCGGCCGTCGGCGCAGCGCGCGCTGCGCCGCAAGCTCGCGGAACGACGGGCCTGGCTCGCCGCACGGGTCGACGACGCGGCGGTGGCGGCGCGATGACCGCGCAGAGCCCGCGCCAGCGGTACCGGACCGCGTGGGCGGCCGATCGGCGGGCGAACGCCTCCTACCCGAAGAGCAGATTCGTTCTGCGGTGGTTCCGCAGCGCGCAGCGGTGGCGCGCAGGCCGTGGCCCGCTCGCCCGCCTCGTCTTCGTCGTGGTCGGCGGCTCCTACAAGCTCGTCACCGAGGGCTTCATGGGGATCGAGCTGCCGGTCAGCACGGAGGTCGGCCCCGGGCTGCGCCTCCGCCACGGCGTCGGGGTCGTCGTGAATCCGGCCAGCAGGATCGGCGCGAACGTCATGATCCGTCAGGGTGTGACCCTCGGCAACCGGAAGCTCCCGAACGACTGCCCGACCATCGAGGACGGCGTCGAGATCGGTGTGGGAGCGGTCGTGATCGGCGCGGTGACGGTCGGCGCCGGTGCGCGGATCGGTCCGAACGCCGTCGTGTTCCGCGACGTCCCTCCCGGCGCGGTCGTCGCCTCACCGGCGAGCGAGATCCGCGGCTGACGCCGGTCGGGCGAGCGCCGGATCGTGTCATGCGATTTGACCTCGGTACTCGAACGTGCTGTGATGAAAGCGTTATTTTCCGCGGAGGGGGTCCGACGGAATGAGTCTCCCGAATCATGCGAACCTCTCGAAGAACGTCTTTTGCTGCGCTCGGCGCCGCAGTTCTCACCTTCTCCCTCCTCAGCGGAGCTCCAGCTCTCGCCGCTGATGAGGACCTCCCTGGATGGACATTCCAGGAAGATGTCGACCTGTCCGATTCGAGCCGCTGGACGCTCGAGACCGGCCAGGCGTCGAACACCTCGTCGTACGACCTCCCGAGCAACGTCTCGTTCGGCAGCGACGGCCTGACGGTCGTCGGCGCCGAGGAGAAGCGCTCCTCGGCGGCCTACACCTCCGGTGACGCGAAGGGGCTCGACATCACGATCCCCAACTACTCGCGCGTCGAGGTGGTCGGCTCCGTCCCGTTCGGCCCCGGTCTGTGGCCGGCTCTCATGTGGCTGCGTCCGCTGGACAGCGCACACGGCGAGATCGACCTCATGGAGGTCTTCGGCGATGATGCTCGCCCGGCCGCGACGATCCACAACGAGTACGGCTCCACGCACCGCAGCCTGCAGGGATCCGTCCGGTGGGAGAACCTGCCGAATTCCGACCCGACTGGGGTGCACACCTACGTGATGGAGAAGACGCCGAATCGCATCGTGATCAGCGTCGACGGTCACGTGATGCTCGATGCGGGGCCGGAGGACGTGCGTCCCGGATTCGACTGGAACGCCATCTTCGAGCGCCCGGGAGCCACCTGGTACCCCCGCGTGACTCTGCAGATCGGATGCCCGCCGCTCGATCTGCTGTGCGGCATCGGTCTTCCCCTCACCGGCTGGCAGGGCGGTGCGATCAACCTGCAGAGCCTGAAGATCTGGCGCATGGCCGAGCCCGGCGAGCAGCCGCCCGTCGTCGAACCGCCCGTCGTCGAACCGCCCGTCGTCGAACCGCCCGTCGTGGTGCCGCCGGTCGTCGAGCCGCCCGTCGTCGAACCGCCCGTCGTCGAACCGCCCGTCGTGGAACCGCCCGTCGTCGAGAACCCGGTCGAGGCCGGCACGTTCGCGCTCTGGCCGGGCAAGGAGGTGCGCCACGAGTACGACGCCGGCGCAGCCGACGGCTCGGAGGCGCAGGTCGCCTTCACCGTGCCGAAGAACATCGGCACCGGGGTGATGTACCACTCGCTGCAGGTCGCGTCGTCCGATGACGGTCGCAGCGGCTACCGCGCGACGGTCACCCTCAAGGCATCCGGCAGCATCCGGCTGACCCTGGCGAGCGTCACCGGCAACAGGAGCACGGTGCTCGAGGACGTGACGGTCGCCAAGCGCGGCACCTACGCCCCGGGTGACGACGTCCAGGTCGCGATCAGCGTGAAGGACGGCACGGTCTCCGCCAAGTCGTGGGTGGCCGGTGCGGAAGAGCCGGACTGGCAGCTGACCGCCGACGGAGCGAAGCCCGCCGGCGACGGCGTGCTCCTCCTCGGCTACCTCTCCAAGCGAGCACCGAGCGCGGTCATGGCGCCCTGGTCCGACCTCGGCGTGACCGCTCCCTAGAGCTCGCCCGGTCTCATCGCCTCGGCGTCGATCGCGCGTATCACGCGCTGCGCGGCGGTATCCGGCTTCGGCTCGGATGCCGCCGCGTCGGTCTTGCGGCGCCGCTGCGGCGCGTAGACGACGAGCGAGTGGAAGAGGAACCGCGCGAAGAAGGCGACGATCAGCGAGAGCGCCGTCGCCAGCACGCTCGAGATGTGCCAGCTCTCCACCATCAGCGCCATCACGGGGATCCGCAGCGCGGCCTCGACGTTGTTGAAGGCGAACGAGCTGGCGAAGCGGATGCCGAGGGCACGGGCGTCCGTGCGCATGTCGGCGAACACGAATCGTTCCTGCAGCAGGAAGTTGCCGATGATCGTGACCTCGGCTCCGATGATCGCGGCCCAGATGTAGGGCACGCCCGCCGCGGTCAGCCCCCACATGATCGCGAGGTTCGCCACCGCCCCGATCGCGCCGATCAGGGCGAACAGCGACATCTTGCCGAAGCGCAGCCGCGCGAGATGCGCGAGGAACGTCGCCCCCTGGCGCAGGCTGGCCTTGGAGCTGCCGTGGCGCCTCTCGGCGAACTCCATGGGCATCTCGGCGATCCGCAGGTCGGTGCGCGCGAGGATCTCCAGCAGGATCTTGAATCCCTGCGGCCGGAGCGATGCGAGGTCGAGCCGGCTGCGGTCGACGAGGAAGAAGCCCGTCATCGGGTCGGTGCTGCGTGCCAGACGGATCGGGAACATCGCCCGCGTCAGCCAGGTCGCGGTGCGCGAGACGCCGAACCGGACGGCCGTGCCGAGTCCGCTGGTGTCTCCGCCGCCGATGTAGCGGGACGCGGCGACGACGTCGGCGTCGCCCTGCGCGAACCGGTCGAGGAGCACGGGCAGCAGCTCCGGCGGATGCTGCAGATCTCCGTCCATCACGATGCAGATGTCGGATGCCGCGGACACGAGTCCCACGACGACGGCGCCACCGAGACCACCGCTGTTCTCGTCTCGCCGGATCACCCGCACGGGGATCGGTGCATCCGCGGCGACCCTGGCGACCTCCACCGCCGTGTCGTCGGTGCTGTCGTCGACGAACAGGATCTCGGCGTCGCGCCCGGCGAGCGCGGCGGCGGTGCGCGCGACGAGCTCCGCGACGTTGTCGCGTTCGTTGAACGTCGGCACGATGACCGTGACGGCTGCCCCCACGTGCTCCCCCATCTCCACCTGATCTGCGGGCTCCATCGTTTCACGGGTTCCTATGGGTCGGGAAACCGGTTCTGCTAGACTCGGCACGGCGGCTGTGGGAGTCGTCAAGCGGGTGGGGATCCGCTTACTGGGGAATTACTGATCTGGGGAGATCATGGGGACGCGTATCGGCTACGCCGTTGGTGCTTTCGACCTGTTTCACGTCGGGCATCTCAACCTTCTTCGTCACGCCAAGCAGCAGTGCGACATCCTGATCGCCGGCGTCGTGAGCGACGAGATGCTGCGCCAGGTGAAGGGCATCGAGCCCGTCATCCCGACGGCGGAGCGTGCGGAGATCGTCAAGCACATCTCGTTCGTCGACGATGTCTACGTCGAGACCACGCCGTCGAAGATGGACTCCTGGCGAGACGTGCAGTTCACGCACTTCTTCAAGGGCGACGACTGGCGCGGCACCGAGAAGGGCCTGCGCCTCGAGCGGGAGTTCGCGGAGGTCGGCGTGGAGGTCGTGTACTTCCCGTACACCGCCCACACCTCGAGCTCGTCGCTGCGGCGAGCGCTCGACGCGATCACGGCGGGCGCGAACACCCCGACGGCGGCGATCTCGCGCTGACTCAGTTCGCGACGCCCAGCAGGCTCCGCGCCATCCGGGCGACGTGCGGCGGCGTGTGCGGACCGAGCCAGACGGTCCACTGCGCTGGCGGCTCCGTGCAGGTCCACTCGACGCACCAGGCGTGCACCGCGCTCGCGAGCCGCTCACCCTTGGTGTGCGCCCGGATTCCGTCGCCGCGCACGAGCCATCGCACCGACACGCCCTCCGGCACGTCGATATGGCGGAACTGGATGCGGGCCGCGGCCTCCAGGATGATGACGCCCTGCGCATCCCACGGCAGCCGGGCGGCGACGCGGGCGATGGCAGCGGCATCCGCCGCATCGCCGGCGATGAGCACGGCTCCGTCGATGTTCTCCCAGTCGGGATCGTCCAGGTGCTCGCACGCGCTGCTCATGCCAGAAGTATAGGTAAGGATAGCCTTACCTGGCAAGAAGCAGTGCGAGGACTTCCGCCTACTCCTCCCGCTCATCGCCCGTCAACGCACTTGTCCGCGCCAGGAGCGGAGAGCACGCTGAGCCGGTGAACACATCGTCGCGCTTCCGGCGTCGCCCCCGCTCGGCGGGCATCATCGCCGTTCTCGCACTGTCCGGCACCCTCACCGGATGCGGGCTGACGATCCCGGCCGACCCGAACGGCACACTGGATGCCGTGACGGGCGGCGAGCTGCGGGTCGGGACCTCGCCGAACGGGAGCCTCGTGGAAGTCCGCGACGGCGTGCCGTCGGGCAGCATCGTCGAGCTCGTCGACGACTACGCGCAGAGCATCGACGCCGAACCCGACTGGACCGTCGCCTCCGAGGAGAGCCTCGTGACCATGCTCGAGGACGGGGAGCTCGATCTCGTCGCGGGTGGCATCACCGCGAAGACCCCGTGGCTCGAGCGCGCCGGGGTCAGCCGGGGATACACCGGGATCGAGGGAGCAGACGGGCGCGAGATCGTCATGCTGGTGCCGCTCGGCGAGAACGCGTTCCTCTCCTCGCTCGAGACCTTCCTCGACGCGGAGGTCGGCTCATGAGCGAGACCGGCCAGTTCGGCCGGATCACGCTCCCTCCCGAGCAGCAGCGGGCGATCCGCCGGGCGGTGAAGTGGGAGGTCTTCACGATCGTCTACACCTCCATCACGATCGCCGTGATCGCGCTCGTGGTGGGCAACTCCCAGGCCATGCGGACGGCATGGATCGAGGACATGCTCTCCCTCATCCCGCAGATCGCGTTCCTCACGGCCCTGATCTTCGTCCGGCGCCGCCCGACGCTCACGCACCCGTACGGGCTGCATCGGGCCATGGGGGTCGGCCATCTCCTGGCCGGCGTCGCCCTGCTCGCGGTCGGACTCAACCTCGCGTTCGAGTCGGCCGTCGGACTCGTCGCCGGCGAGCATCCGACGATCGGGACCGTCGTGCTGTGGGGCCACACGATCTGGCTCGGCTGGCTGATGGTGGCCGTGATGGCGGTGGTCATCATCGGACCGGTCTTCTTCTACGGTCCGGCGAAGGCCAAGCTCGCCCCCGTGCTCCACAACAAGCTGCTGTATGCCGACGCCGACATGGCGAAGGCCGACTGGCAGACCACGGTCGCCTCGATCGTCGGCGTGCTCGGCGTGGGTGCCGGCGTGTGGTGGCTCGACGGCGCGGCCGCCGTGTTCATCTCGCTCGGCATCATCTGGGACGGCTTCCGCAACACCCGGGCCGCAATCGTCGACCTCATGGATCAGCGGGCCCGCACCTATGACAGCAAGGAGGCCCATCCCCTCGCCGCCGACATCGTCGCGTATCTGCGCGACCTCCCCTGGGTATCGGATGCCGCGGTGCGGATGCGCGACCAGGGGCAGGTCTTCCACATCGAGGCGTTCGTCGTGCCGCGCCGACGCAAGGTCACGGTGCACGACCTGACCCGGACCGCCGAGGGCGTCGCCGCGCTCGACTGGAAGGTGCAGGACGTCGTGATCGTGCCGGCGGAGCACCTGCCGGACGAGGCGGACACCGGACGATGAGCGCGCGTCACACCCGGAGCCCACCCAGCCAGGCGGCCGTAGGCTGGATGCATGACCTCTCCCGCTTCTGACACCCTCACGATGTTCGGCGCCGAGTGGTGCAGCGACTGCCGCCGCACCAAGAAGCAGCTCGATGAGCTGGGCGTCGCCTACACCTATGTCGACCTCGAGGCCGACCCCTCGGCGGCAGACGTCGCCAAGGAGATCTCCGGGCGCATGAACATCCCCGTGGTGCTGTACCCCGACTCCTCGCACCACGTCGAGCCGTCGAACGCCGACGTCGAGTCGAAGCTGCGCGAACTCGCACTGATCTGACCCGTCGCCGCGCCGATACACTGGCGCGATGAGCACCGAGGCTCGATCCGAACGAGCATCCGTCCGCCTGTCCCCGCGAACCGTCGTGCTGTACGCGATCGGCTCCCTCGGGACCGGCGGCTACGCCACCCTGCCCGGCCTGGTGCTGACGTACTTCCTGACCGACAACCTCGGCGTCGCCGCGCTGGCGGCCGGACTCATCGTCACCGCGGCGAAGATCTGGGACGTCATCATCGACCCGCTGATCGGCGCGGCCTCGGACCGCCAACTCGCGCGGACGGGATCGCGACGAGGGTTCATGGTCACGGGCGCCCTCACGCTCCCTCTCTTCTTCGCCCTCACGTTCGCGGTTCCCCCGTCGTGGGGTCCGGCCGCCGGCGCCGTGTGCGTTCTTCTCGCCTTCCTCGCCACAGCGACGTCCTTCAGCCTGTTCCAGGTGCCGTACGTCGCGCTGCCCGCCGAGCTCACCGATGGCTACGACGAGCGCACCCGGCTGCTCGGCTGGCGCGTGGTCGTGCTCACCGCCGCGATCCTGCTGTTCGGCGCGGGCGGCCCCGCCCTGCGCAACGCCGGCTCCGACCCGGTCCTCGGCTACCTCGTGATGGGCATCGCCGCGGGACTCGTGATCGGCATCGGCATGCTCATCGCCGCACGGACAGCCGGCCCGTCGACACGCTCAGGACCCCGGGACGGAGTCTCAGGGAGTCCGGTGCCGGCCTCCCCCTGGCGCGATCAGTATCTCTCCGGCTTCCGGGCGCTGCGGCGCAGCCAGCCGTTCCGCGCACTGCTCGGGACGTTCCTGCTGCAGGCCCTCGCGACCGGCACGATGCTCGCCGGAGCGCAGTACGTCGCGACCTGGGTGCTGCGTTCCGAGGATGCCGTGACGTTCGTCTTCGTCGCCCTCGTGGCTCCTGCTCTCCTCGCCACCCCCGCGTGGACCGCGATCGCACGTCGGATCGGCAAGGAGCGGGCATTCGCGATCGCGAGCGCGCTCTTCACCGTGGCCGCGCTCACCGTCACCGCCGCGGTCTGGGCACCCGGTGCGTGGATCTACGGCTCCGTCGCGGTCGCCGGCATCGCCTACGCCGGGCTGCAGTCGCTGCCCATGGCCATGCTGCCCGACGTCATCTCGCACGACGAGCGCACGAGCGGTCCCGGTCAGGCCGGCACGTTCACGGGCATCTGGACGGCCGGCGAGACGGTCGGCTTCGCCCTCGGCGCGACGGCCGTGTCGCTGACCCTCGCGGCGACCGGCTACATCTCGACGGTCGCCGGCGCGGTCGTCGAGCAGCCGGATGCCGCGATCACCGGGATCGTGCTCAGCTTCAGCATCCTCCCCGCCGTGCTCATGGCTGCAAGCCTCCTGGCACTGCGCCACTACCGCCTGCGGCGTCACGACATCGACGTCGCCGCCGAACCCGGCGCATAAGCTGGGATCCCGTCCGAGAAGGAGACGCCGATGACCTCTGCGACCACGCCGGCCACCCCGTCCACTCCCGCGAAACGCGCACCGAAGACCGTGACGCCCGCACTCGGCGAAGGCGTGCGGGAGCGGCTCGACGTGGCGATCGCGGATCTGCACGACGGCGCCCGCACCTGGTCGGCCCTCACGGTCGCGCAGCGGGTGACGCTGCTGCGCGCGGTGCGCACGAGTGTCGCCGCCGCCGCGGAGGACTGGGCGAACACGGCCGCCGCGTCCAAGGGGCTCGACGGCCGGCATCCGCTCCGTGGCGAGGAGTGGCTCAGCGGTCCCTACAGCGTGCTGGGCGCCCTCGACGCGTACATCGAGACGCTCTCGCGTCTGGCCGCCGGCACGAACCCGCTCGACGGCGTGCGCGTCACCCGAGCACCGGGAGGCCGCACACGCGTGCACTCCTTCCCGTTGACCGGCATCGATCGATTCCTGCTCTCCGGCTACACCGGCGAGGTCTGGCTGGAACCGGGCGTCACGCCGAACGCCGCGCGCGCCGCCGCCGGCCTGGCTCAGCGCACGCCGGCCGAATCCGGGGGCGTCGGACTCGTGCTCGGCGCGGGGAACATCACCTCGATCCCGGTGCTCGACGTGATGTACGAGCTGCTCGCGCACAACCGCACCGCCCTTCTCAAGGTGAACCCCACGCAGGATGCGCTGGTGCCCGTGTACAAGCGCGCCTTCGCCCCGCTCATCGAGCCAGGATTCCTGCGCATCGTCCGCGGCGGGCCGGAGGTCGGCGCCTACCTCACCGGTCATCGCGACCTCGCGCACGTGCACATCACCGGCTCGGCGGCCACCTTCGACGCGATCGTCTGGGGTCCGTCGAAGGGCGCCGGGGCCGCGGCGGCCGCACGACGGCGGCGCGAGAACCGTCCGCAGCTGAAGAAGCCGATCACGGCGGAGCTCGGCGGCGTCTCTCCGATCATCATCGTGCCCGGTGCGTGGACGGATGCCGACATCACCTACCACGCGGAACACGTCGCGACCATGCGTCTGCAGAACGCCGGCCACAACTGCATCGCCGGCCAGGTCGTCATCCTCTCGTCCGACTGGGATCAGGCGGATGCCTTCCGCGCCGCGCTCCGACGGGCCTACGCGAACGCGCCGGAACGCCCGATCTGGTACCCCGGCTCCCCCTCGCGCATGCACCTCGCGACGGAGGAGTACCCGGATGCCCTCGTGCTCGGCGACCGCCTCCTCGTCGAGATCGACGGCGACGAGGATCCGGCGGCGCTCCAGAGCACCGAGTACTTCGCCCCGGTGCTCGGCGTCGTCACGGTGCCGGGCGCCGGTCAGGCGTTCCTCGATGCGGCCGTGGCCCACGCGAACGAGAAGCTGCAGGGCACCCTGGGCGCCAACCTGTTGATCGATCCGGTCACCGAGAGATCGCTCGGCGCCGGCTTCGAGCGGGCGATCACCGCGCTGCGCTACGGATCGATCGCGATCAACGGCTGGACCGCCTTCGGGTTCATCACCCCGACGCTCACGTGGGGGGCCTTCCCCGGCAACACGATCGACGAGGTCGGCAGCGGCATCGGTGTCGTGCACAACGCGCTGCTCCTCGACCGGGTCGAGCGCTCCGTGATCCGCGGGCCCTTCCGGCCACTGCCGCGTTCCCTGCCGCTGCTCAACGGCGGCGGACGCCTGACCATCCTGCCCAAGCCGCCGTGGTTCGTCTCGGCGCGCACGGGAGCAGAGGTGAGCGAGGGCCTCACGCGGTTCCGCGCGAGCGGCGGCACGCTCGGGCTCGTGACGACGCTGCTCCGCGCGATGCGCGCCTGAGCGCGGTCAGTAAGCGGCGAACCGGTCTGTCGCCGCGCGCAGAGCCTTCTGGATGCCGGGCTCCGCGGCCGAGTGACCGGCGTCGTCGACCACGACGAACTCCGCCTCCGGCCAGGCCCTGTGCAGGTCCCACGCGGTCATCATCGGCGTGCAGACGTCGTGACGCCCCTGCACGATGACGGCGGGGATGTGCCGGATGCCGGCCACCCCGGCGATCAGCTGCCCCTCGGCCCACCAGCCGCGGTTGACGAAGAAGTGGTTCTCGATGCGGGCGAACGCGGTGGCGGTGCGCGGGTCCGACATCGCGGCGATCTGGTCGGCATCCGGTCGCAGGGTGACGGTCGACGCCTCCCAGGTCGACCAGGCGACCGCGGCCGGCTCATGCACGGCGGGGTCGGGGTCGAACAGGCGGCGATGGTACGCCTCGATCATGCGCGAGCGCTCGAGCACCGGGATGGGAGCGATGAAGTCCTCCCAGAGATCGGGGAACAGCGCCGCGGCACCGCCCTCGTAGAACCACTCGAGCTCTTCGCGCCGCAGCGTGAAGATGCCGCGGAGCACGAGCTCACTGACGGCATGCGGGTGCGCCTGCGCGTAGGCGAGCGCGAGCGCACTCCCCCAGGAGCCGCCGAAGACCTGCCACCTGGCGATGCCGAGGTTCTTGCGCAGCAGCTCGATGTCGGCGATCAGATGCGCGGTCGTCAGGAACCGCAGATCGGCGTCGGGGGCGCTGGCGTGCGGGGTGCTGCGACCGCAGCCGCGCTGATCGAGAAGCACGATCCGGTAGACCGCGGGGTCGAAGAACCGTCGCTGCCACGGAGAGGTTCCGCTGCCCGGGCCGCCGTGCAGGAAAACCACCGGCTTGCCCTCGGGATTGCCGCTCACCTCCCAGTACATGCGGTGGCCGTCGCCGACGAGCAGCTCACCCGTCTCGAACGGCTCGATCGGCGGATACAGCGCATCCAGGTTCATCGTCATCGATCCCCGGTCTCCGGTGTCTACAGGTCGCCCTCGGCGAGGGTGAAGGTCTGCGCGCAGACGCCGAGTCCGTTCTGGTACCCCTCGGCGAACCAGCGCTGACGCGACTCGCTCGAGCCGTGCGTCCAGCTCTCGGGATTGACGGTTCCGGACGACTGCTCCTGGATGTGGTCATCGCCGACGGTGGATGCGGCGTTCAGCGCATCCCTGATCTCCGCCTCGGTCGGCGCGATCAGGTACGGGTCGCCGTCGGCATCCTTCTGCTCCGTCATCCGGCCGATCCAGGCGCCGGCGTAGCAGTCGGCCTGCAGCTCCATCCGCACGCCGTTGCTGCCGGGACCGGTGCCGTTGTTGGGGTACCGCTCCATGTCGCCGGTGATGTTCTGGATGTGGTGGCCCCACTCGTGACCGACGATGTACAACTGGGCGAGGTTGCCGGCGGATGCTCCGAACTGCTGCTGCATGAGTCCGAAGAAGGCGGGATCGATGTACACGCCCTGCTCGGGCGGGCAGTAGAACGGTCCGACCGCATTCGACGCGGTGCCGCACTGCGTCGAGGTCGCGCCGTCGACGACGATCATCTGCGGCGGGGTGTATCCCTCCACGTTCTCGCTCCAGAAGGCGTCGAGCGCGACCTGCGCACCCGCCATCCGGCAGTCGACGTCGGCGTTCGCATCCTCGCCGGTGGCGCAGTTCTCGATCACCGACCCGCCGGCGGGCTCATTCCCGCCCCTCGGAGCGGCACCGCCGCCCAGCAGTCCGGTCAGATCGATGCCGAGGAGAGGGCCGGCGATCAGCGCGATGATGCCGAGCACACCCACGACGCCGCCTCCGGCGATGGCGGCGTTGCGTCCGCGTCGACGTGTGGTGTTGCCCGAGATGTCGGCGTCGGGATTGAAGGTCATGCGACGAGGGTACTCCGCGCGGCGGACGAGCAACGGACGTAGGCTCGAAGTCATGACGACGACGATCACCATCACGGGCGCGGGCGGGCAGATCGGCTACGCGCTCCTGTTCCGCATCGCGGCCGGCGACCTGCTCGGTCCGGACGAGAAGGTGCGGCTCCGGCTGCTCGAGATCCCGCAGGGACTCGCCGCCGCGGAGGGCGCGGCGCTCGAGCTGCAGGACGGTGCGTTCGGCCTGCTGCAGCACGTCGAGGTGACCGACGACCCTGCCGTGGGCTTCGACGGAGCCGACCTCGCGCTGCTCGTCGGCGCGCGCCCGCGCGGGCCGGGAATGGAGCGCGCCGACCTCCTCGCGGCCAACGCCGGCATCTTCGGCCCCCAGGGCGCCGCGATCGCGGCGAACGCGGCATCCGGCGTGAGGGTCACGGTCGTCGGCAACCCCGCCAACACGAATGCGCTGATCGCCGCGGCATCCGCCGACGGCCTGCCCGCCGAGCGGTTCACCGCGCTCACGCGTCTCGACGAGAATCGCGCGCGGGCGCAGCTGGCCCTGGCTCTCGGCACTCCGGTCGATACCGTGCGGCGCGTGCCGATCTGGGGCAACCACTCGGCGACGCAGTTCCCCGACATCTCGCACGCCACCGTCGGCGGACAGCCGGTGCACGAGGCGCTCGAGCAGATCGTGGGCGACGTCCCGACCTGGCTCGACGAGACCTTCATCCCCCGCGTCGCGAAGCGCGGCGCCGAGATCATCCAGGTGCGCGGGTCGTCTTCCGTCGCGTCCGCCGCGAACGCGACGATCGACCATGTGCGCGACTGGGTGCGCGGCACCGACGACTGGACGTCGGCCGGCGTCGTCTCGCACGGCGAGTACGGCGTGCCGGAGGGCCTGATCTCCTCGTTCCCCGTGCGATCCGTCGACGGTGAATGGCAGATCGTGGAGGGGCTGGAGCTGAGCGACTGGGCTCGCGCCCGCGTCGACGCCTCGGTCGCCGAGCTCGTCGAGGAGCGCGAGGCGGTGCGGTCTCTCGGATTGCTCTGAGTGTGGTCACCGCGCGGAGCCGGTTCAGTGCAGAATGGACCCAGGAGGTGCGCGATGAGCGAGACGATCGATCCCACGAAGGCTGCGGCATCCGTCGACGAAGCCCTCACCAGCCCACTGCACCTGCCGCACGCCGCGGCCGAATGCCCGAAGTGCTTCACCGAGCTGCAGCAGAACCGCGACTGGTGGCTCGCCCGCCCGGTCGGCTCACGCCTGGTCGGCCTCGTCGTGTCCCGTGAGGGGATGCCGTCGGTCGTCGAGCAGCGCGACGATCTCACCCGCTTCGGCGTGCCGATCGAAGGGTTCCGTCACCCGGCGCCCGACATCCTCGAGAGCTGGGGCGACCGGCTCGGCCGCCTCATCGCGACGCTCAACGTCGGCGACGTGCTGGTCGTCGCGAACATCAACGCCCTCGGCCGCGACGCCGAAGAGGGCAGGCGCACGGCCGCAGAGCTGCGCCGGCACGGGATCATCGTGAAGGTGCTCAACCACAACGCACGCCACCTCGCCGACGCCACGCGCTGAGCGCTGCCACGGCGGGACTCAGTCGCCGTCGGAGTCGCTCTGGTTCCTCAGCGCCTCGTCGTCGAGCAGCGGCAAGTCTGCGCGCGTGACCACCTGCGATGTCACGGCGTACTCGACCAGGCGGGCACGACGGTTGGTCGCCAGCTTTCCGGCGCCGCCACGGAGACCCTGCACGCCCATGCGGTCGAGCTTGTCGCACACGTTGTCGAGCTTGCGGTTGAACTTGCTCATGGTCCAGCCGAGGCGCTTGGCGGCGTCGCTCGACGACGGCAGTTCGTTCATGCTCACGCCTTCGCGGCGCAGCATGGGCTCGGCGAGTGCGACGATGAGCTGCTTCTGCAGTGGCGTGAAGCTGGCCGGCATGACCGTGGTCTCGCCGCTCATCGACATCTCCACCTGACGCGAGACCTCGTAGGGGGCCTGCTCGGTGTGCAGGCTCAGCTCATAGGTGAAGGGCCCCGCGGTGAACACGATCACGCTGCGCTCGAAGACGAGCGGCATGCGGGCTCCGGGCGAGAGCCAGGACTGGACGGCACCGCCGGCACTGGAGATCGTGGCGGCGAGGCGCACACCCACGTTCGCGAGCCACCACAGCCCATCCCGGTTCTGCAGCTCCAGGAAATGGCGATGAAGATAGGGGTTGTCGTCGATCTCGAGGTCGCCCTCTCGGCCGATGATGAACGGCCGGTCGTGCGGCAGGTCGTGCCACTCCCCGGCGAACTCCAACCGCAGTGGCACGATCTGCTTCCCCTCGGCCACCTTCGTGCCCGCGCCGAGCTCCGTCGCATTCCGATCAGTCACGTGACTACCCCCCGGGGTACATCCTGCCACGCTCGGACTCGGGCGGTGGTAGAGGGCGACTGCCAGATTTCCAGGATCCGCTCGGTCAGGACGCGGGATCGGGCTGCGCCTCGCCGGCGAGGAACTTCCCGACCAGGCGGTGCGCGTAGTACTGAGTGAGACTCATGTCGAGCTGGGACTCTTCGGCGACCTGCTTCGCACTGTCACGGCCCTCGGCGTAGCGACGAACATCGGTGATCTCGGCGTTGAGCGCTCGTCCGACGGCGGGAGGATGCGCGAAAGGTCAGGAGCGCTTCAGGAACCGCCCGACAGGCTCGGCTCCGTAGAACGCGTCGAGAGGATGCTCGAGATGCGGGTCGATCTTCGAGGGATCGGCCCCGCGGGCGTAGAGCGCACCGAAGACCCGATCGAGATCTGCGACGAGTTCGTCGTTCAGCGGCTTGGGGTCGACCCAGTCGGGCTCGTTGTGCCGGTGCTTGGGCAGGACCTGACGCGCTGTCACGACCGCACGGCCGAGCGCCGAGTTGCCGTACGAGTCGAGGGCGTGGACGTCGGCACCCTTCTCGAGCAGCAGCTCGAGCACCGCGAAGGCCTCGTCGGACTGATCCTTCGACTGCGCGAGGTGCCACTCCGGAGGATTGGCCGAACGGTCGCCGGGACGAAGCCAGCGCGACCGCATCACCGCGGCGACCACCGCATCATGCAGCACGGGTGCCGACCACCCGTTCGGGCTGTCTGTGTCGACGAAGTCCACGTCGGCCCCGTGCTCGACGAGCAACGAAGCGATCGCGAACTGCCCGGAGCGAACAGCGACCTGCAGCGGCGACTGCCCGCCGTACTTCTTCGGAGGAGCGGTCGCCGTCAGCGCGACGATACCGGAATCCCGTTCGAGCCGCTCGACGACCTTCTCGGTGTCTCCGTCGATGATCTCCTTGAACAGAGCCTGCATGTCAGCTTCCTTCAGGCAGGCGGACGCCCTGCCGCTCGATGGAGAACAGGCTCAGTGCCCGATGACACCCTGCAGGTCTACCGCAACCTGGATCGATGCGATGGTCTCCCTCTTATGCAGGTTCTCCACCTTCTCCTGACCGCCCAACGACAGCAAGGGCACGAAGATGAACGACTGGTCGTACGGAAGCTCACCGTGGGCCTCGACCGCCTTCGGGAAGATCTCTGCTCTCAGCCGGCTCAGGATCAGGCCGTCTTCGACGAGACGGAACACGCTGCGCACCCGCGAGCCGAGCCCGTACACGGTGCCGAGACGATACTGGATGGCGACGATGCCCAGGCTCGGCTCCCAGGTGATCAGGTCGCCGAGGCCGGTGACCATGATCGGGATCGCGATACCGTCGCCCTGCGTCTTGCCGATGCAGTCGCCCACCTCGGCCTCGTAGAGCTTCGGGTCGATGAGCCGCAGGAATCCGCCGCCGAACGTCCCGTACCCGTACTGCTCCCAGATCTCCACGAGCTCGTCCGGAACCCGCCCTCGGAACTCCTCGATGATCTCCGCCGGAACCGGCGCGTGCACCACAAAGTCAGCGATCTCAACCATGCTTCACAACCTATCGGAGGATGACGTTGATGTTCACGTCGTTGAGATCGACGCCCGGATTGGCGTTCACGTAGTCGATGATGGCCGTGTCGATGTCGCCCACGCGAGTCCTCCACTGCGACCCGAGCGAGGAGTTGATCCGGGTGTCTCCGACGCGGGAGATGTCTGTGACGTCTCCACCGGCGATTCCGTCGAGTCGATGCAGAGCAGCCTGGCCTTTGAGCCACTCCGCGGCGGCCTGCTGCGCCTGCTCGACGCTGAGCCCTTCATCACGCAGCTCGTCGTACTTGTCGTTGAGCGCCGCATCACGCGCAGCCTGCTGGGCGCGAAGCGAGTCGGACGTGCGGCCGTTGTCCAGGTATTCGATGCGGTTACGCAGCCAATCCGCGGCCGACATGTTCTGTAGAGTGTCCATCTGCTCGTTGTACTGGCTGTTGTACTCCGCCGAGTCGTGCTTCGGATTCCTCTTGAAGCGCTTGAGGCTCACGTCGATCGCGTTGTCGAACCGATCGTTGTCCCTGACTTGCCGGACCACACTGTCGAGGTGGTCGTTCATGTTGTCGGTGAGCTGGTGCAGCCTGTCCCTGGCGTGCACGCCACCTTTGAGAGCGGCCTGCTTCAACTCGCGGATGATTGGCTTGACCGCGCTCATCAGTCATCTCCTCCAAAGTCCAGCGCCGAGAACTCCGAGAAGAAGTTCGACGTCAGTGTCTGGATGTCCGCGCCGTGCACCTTCATGGTGGACTGCGCCTCTTCCAGTGCCTGCAGGTCGGTGTAGAACTCATCCGAGTCCCCGATGTTCCCCTCCACCATCGGCGCATCCAGGATCGCGTCGATCACGGCGGGAAGCTGCTCCGCCAGCGGCTCGATCGCCATCGGCGCCAACTGGTTGATCAGCTGCTCGACCGCGATGTCGACAGCGGCGTTGAGCAGCTTCTTCTTGATCAGCAGCATCGGTCCGGCGCCGGCCGCCGTGATCGGGTTCGTGAGCATCGCGACCAGGGTGATCAGCGTCGACGACACATCGACGATCACCTTCATCTTCAGCGCGAAGATCGCATCCGCGCCGATGTCCATCGCGGTCGCCGCGGGCGGCATGATGTCGATCAGCTTCTGCAGGTTCTGCGAACGATTGGCGTTCCAGGCGCTCATCGTGGCGGGCCCGGTCTGGCCCCGCATCGCTCCGGCGAGGTCGCCGTTGACCTTGCGATCGACGGCCTGGATCACATCCTCCAGATCCGACCCGAAGTTCCGCACCAGGGTCGCCCCCTTGCGCACCTCGTCCTCATCGATATCCGGCCACTCGAAACCCAGCTTCTCCATCACCCAGACAAGCTCATTCGGCAACATCATCCCCACAGCGACACCTCCTGCACAGACTGTACGTGGCAGTCACTCGTCCACACCATGGGTAGCGCTCCCCCTGGGCGCGCGACGATGGATCGGACTCTTCCCTCAGGCGTGGCTCAGTGGCCGATGACGCCCTGGAATTCCACCATCACCTGGATCGCGGCGATCGTCTCCCGCTTCTTCAGGTTCTCCACCTTCTCCGGACCGCCCAGAGAACGCAGAGGCACGAAGGTGAACGACTGCTCGTAGGGCAGTTCGCCGTGGGCCTCGACCGCCCGGGCGAAGATGTCCCAGTTCAGCGTCCGCGACAGCTAGAAGTCTCGCGCCCTGTTCAAAACATCGGGTGGCCGACAGCGCGCATGAAGACGGCGAGGTCGCCATCGACGGTCTTCGCCCCCTCGACCTCATCGGCCGCGGCCTGCGGAGCGTCGCCGCCGACCACCTCCCGCATGACGACGACCATCTTGAGCGCGTCCCCGTCGAAGTCGAACTGCACGAATCCGGGGTCTACCTGATACCGCACGAATGACTCCGTCGAGCGAAGCGGTGCGCCGAGCGCCTGCACGACATCGTCCGGTGACGCCTCGGGGGAGACCCCGCCGACGAGGCTCGCCCATCCGCCGTAGGTGCTCTGATCGGGTGTGTCGGTCGCGTAGACGAAGACCGTACTGAGCACGCCGTCCTTCAGCAGGAAGTCGACCCCGCGATCCGTCATGACGAGGTACTTCTCCTGCACGCCGCCTTCGTCGAACACCTCGACCTCGTGCGGGCCGTCGACGAACGCGAGAGCATGCTCCAGGCGCGGATCGCCTTCCCGCGCTCCGAGAGCGTTCAGGAAGGTGAAGACGTCACCCTGGAGCATCCGGTGTCTGGTCTCCTCGCGCGTCAGGGTTCCTACCGGTCACTTCTGAGTCTCGGGGTGGAAGAAGGCACCCCAGTCACCGAAGTCCGGGATTCTGGTCCAGTTGGCGGTCACGTCGACGTTGCGGAACTCGCGCGTCTCCACGTCCGCGGGCTCGCCGAAACCCCGTTTCGTGACCCGTTCTTCCTTGCCGTAACCGTCGGGGCCGAATGTCATCGACACGTTGCCCACGGACGCGTTCCTCAGATAGAAGCGCAACTCGTCCGGATAGGTGTACCACGTGATCGCGCTCAAGAAGACCCGGCTGTCGTCGCCGTCGTAGTGCGCTGAATCGGACGGGGTGTAATAAGCGCGCCAGGTGTAGGCGACGTCGACGCTTCCCTGCGCGTTCAGCTTGTGCATCTCCACCCCATTGGCCCTCGGGCACATCTGCAGGTAGGCGTGCGGCCGCTGATCGTCGGACTGGAGCACCACTCCGAACCAGTCCTCGCGACGTGCGGCATCGAGATCGTAGCGAGCGACGGCCTCATCGGTCGTCAACTCCTTGCTGAAGAGTCCCCATTGCTTCTTCGGGTGCTCCGGACCTGCTCCGACTTTGTCTGTGTAGATGTATCGCTCCGTCATGGTGATCCTAGTTATACACGTTTCCGAGGACGTCCCGTATCTGCACAGGCGGCTCCTTGCCGTTGGCGTGGTCGATCACGGATTGCGGTATGGGGTCGGTCTGTACGGGTACCTCGAGAACGGGCTGCCCGCTAAGCACATCGGGGGAGCCCGCGATGGGGGTACCGGGTGGGTACTTGTTCAGCAACTCATCGATGTACGAGTTGGCCGTCTCGGGTCGTACGCTGTCGAGCTGAGTGTTCTTGCGCGACACGATCTCCTCACCCGGCAGATAGGAGTCCAGGCGCTTACCGTTCCCCAAGGTGACCTCGTTCTGGGGATAACGATGGTGGTTCTGGTAGTTGAACTGGTCCCCCTCTGCCATGCGGCGGCGCCAGAATGGAAGGTCGTCGCGGTCCAGACGTTCGTTCAACCAGTCAGGATTCCGGTCCCGCACGATCGGCGGGTTCCCCGGCGCGCCGTCGAACCGGTCCTGGCCCCGCACGCGGACGCCCACGTCATCGACGTGCTTGACGATGTTGTCGGCAACCCCATGCAGCTTGTCCTTCGCGTGGGCGAAGCCCTTCAACACCGACTGCTTCACCTCACGGATGATCGGCTTGATCGCACTCATCAGTCATCACCACCGAAGTCCAACGCCTCGAACTCCGCGAAGAAATTCGACGTCAACGACTGGATATCCGACCCATGCAACTTCATCGTCGACTGCGCATCATCCAACGCCTGCAGATCCGCATAGAACTCATCCGAATCCCCGATGTTCCCCTCCACCATCGGCGCATCCAGGATCGCATCGATCACCGCCGGCAGCTTCTCCGCCATCGGCTCGATCAACATCGGCGCCAACTGATTCAACAACTGCTCCACCGCGATATCCACCGCCGCATTCAACAGCTTCTTCTTGATCAACAGCATCGGCCCCGCACCCGCCGCCGTGATCGGGTTCGTCAACATCGCCACCAGAGTGATCAACGTCGACGACACATCGACGATCACCTTCATCTTCAACGCGAAGATCGCATCCGCACCCACATCCATCGCCGTCGCCGCCGGCGGCATGATGTCGATCAGCTGCTGCAGATTCTGCGACCGGTTCGTGTTCCACGCAGACATCGTCGCCGGACCCGTCTGCCCCCGCAGCGCCCCACCCAAGTCCCCGTTCACCTGACGATCCACCGCCTGGATCACATCCTCCAGATCCGACCCGAAGTTCCGCACCAGGGTCGCACCCTTACGAACCTCGTCCTCATCGATATCCGGCCACTCGAAACCCAGCTTCTCCATCACCCAGACAAGCTCATTCGGCAACATCATCCCCACAGCGACACCTCCTGCACAGACTGTACGTGGCAGTCACTCGCCCCCACCATGGGTAGCGCTCCCCCGACCAGGGAAGGATCATCTCCCGTCGGGACGCTCGATCTCGACGCTCATGAAGCGCGAGCCGGGGATCGACGTGACCTCGAGGGTCGCCCCGTCGAGGGAACCCGGCGCCAGCCCGAACCGCGCCTCCAGCTCGCCGTTGCTCAGACCACGCAGGTCGCCTGCCTCGCTCGCAGGTGCGAGGAAGCGCATGTCTCCCTGCGCCGTCTCGCCGTACTTATCGGGGCTGTCCTGACCGATCGCGTCCTCGTACAGCTCCTCCAGCAGCTGTTTCGGCGCCTTCTTCGGCACGCCCTTCACCTCGTCGAGCACCTCGCCGGGAAGCCCTCGGACGTCCTTGCCCAGCGAGGTTCCCAGATCGCGGGCGGCGTCGTAGTCGGGGTCCGCGTGCTTCGGCACGTACCCGAGCGTCTCGAGACCGCGCCGCACATCCTCCCGGATGTCGTAGTCCTTCGCATGCGACGTCGGCGGCTTGCCGTCTCCGCGATGCCGCGGCTCGTAGTCGACGTTCCGCCGATCCCATCCGCGGATGACATCGGCATCCGCCCGGTGCTTGCCGCCGCGTTTGCGGAACGCGCTCGAGAACCCCTGCTTGAACTCGTGCCCTGCACCGTCCACCGCGTCGACGAGGTCATGCATCAGCTTCTTCAAGGTCATGGGTCAGCTCCCCGAGATCTGCAGGTTGGCGATGTCGGCGAGCAGCCGATCGGTGAGGTCCTCCACATCGGCCGCGTGCGCGTCCATGTCGGATGCTGCCTGGTCGAGCGCATCGAGGTCGGCGAAGAACTCGTCGACGTCTCCGATCGTCCCCTCGACCACGGGCGCGTCCATGAGTGCCATGACCAACGTGGGGACCTGCTCGGCGAGGGGTTCGATCGCCAGCGGGAGCACCTCGTCGATGACCTTCTCGAGCGTGATCTCCATCGCCATCGAGAAGAGCTTCTTCCGCGCGATGATCAGCAGCGCAGCCCCGCCCGCCCCGAAGGGGCCGGCGGCGAGCAGCGGGATCAGTTGGGCGAGGGTGACCGTGACGTCGACGATCACCTTCACCTTCAGCGCGAGCACGATGTCGGCGGCGATGTCGATGCCCACGGCCGCAGGCCCCAGGATGTCGAGCAGCTGCTGCACGTTCTCGGAGCGGTTGCGGTTCCAGCCGGTCACGTGCGCTGTGCCGGCCTCGCCGCGCATCGCAGACGCCAGCTCGCCGTTGATCCGACGATCGGCGGTCTGCACGAGCGACTCCATGTCGTCGCGGTAGGTGCGCACGTAGACGGCGGCCTTGCGTACCTCGTCCTCATCGATGTCGGGCCATTCGAGGCCCAGCTTGTCCATCACCCAGATGAGCTCGTCCGGCAGCATCATTCCCACGGCGACCACCTCCGGCCCCGACGCTACCCAGGGGGCGGATGCCGACGCGATGGGGAGATCAGCCCATCCCGCCTCACCCCCATCGACCGCCTCAGGAGGTGCGGGGCGCCTCGCCCGGCACGAAGTACCGCAGCGGAGACAGGCCTGTGCGGACGATGGCTTCGCCGCCGGCCTCGAGGAACTGCGCCATCGTGGCCACGCTGAGTTGCGTGCCCTCACCGGAGCTGTCCGCGATGATCACGTTGTCGACCACGGGGAGCAGCGACGCGACGCCCTTCGGCCACGCGGCGAACGTGGTGGTGACGCCCGTGTCGAGCACACGGATCTTCGGGTCGATGTAGCGCACGTCCGGACGCTGCAGAGCCGCCGTCTGGGCTTCGTACACGCGCACGCTGAACAGACGGAGCACGCGTTCGAACCGCATCTCGAGCGCCGGGAACCTCTCGCGCCACGGGAACGGCGCCCAGCCCTCGTCGGTGAGCGCGATCGGGTGCGCACTGACGAGGGGAGTGCCCGCGTCGTAGAGCTCCTCGGCGAGATCGAGCACGCGCACAGCGGCCGACTCATCGTCCGTCCCGACGATCGCGAAGCGATCGCGCGCGAGCCCGAAGACGACCGGCGCGCCCGCGATCCGGGCTCCTTCGAGCCGCGACGGATCGATCAGGACGGCGGATGCCGTCGCCTCGTCGTCGATGACGATGAGGCCTTCGGCGGCCTCCGGGAGGGCGCCTGCTGCAGCGACCGCCGACGCCACGACGTCGGGGAACGGCCGCGACCACCCTTCGGCCTCGCCCTCGGTGACCGCGGTGCGGTCTCCCGCCCGGTCGAGCCCCACGAAGAGCTCGCCGCCGGCGTACTGGACACGAGGGTGCGCATCCCCCGGCGCGGTGACCGCGAGGACCCCGAGCTCGTTCGCGCCGTAGACACGCGGGACGACGTTCACGTCCGCTCCCTCGAATGCCATCGACATGCGTTGCGGTCCTCTCCTCGGGTTCTCATCAGACTATCCGGCGCCGGTCACGTGCCGAGCCGGCCGCCGACCGGCTCACGCGTCGCTCACCAGGACGATGCCAGGGACACGACGTCCGCCCAGGACCAGGCGACGTCGATCGGCTCGTCGAGCGGTCGTTCCAGAGCGTCGGGCGATGCCACCCATCCGCTCGGCACGATGTGGAGCGCATGGGTGAGAGTGCCGGCATCCGGGTCTCCCGAGACGACGAGGACCACCGCGAGACCCGGCTCCGGCCGCCAGACGCCCGCACGCGTCGCCCCGGCCGTCACCAGCTGCGATCGATACGAACGCTCCCCCGACGGCGGCGCGTCCGCGAGGTCCAGGCTCACCCGGCTCCCTGCGCGGTGCTCGATCGCCCACCGGACGCTGTTCGACAGCTCCACCAGCTCGGCACGCACATCCGCCTGATGCTCCAGGGCCGCGCCCTGCGCACCGAGCGGGACGATGGTCGCCGCCCCGCGCTGCAGCACCGGAACCCGAGATTCCATGACCCCGTCGGTGGCTCTGCCGCGATGCAGGATCCCGTCGACGACGTCCATGATCTGGCGGGCCGAGGCGAGGACGACAGCTCCGGTGCGCAGCGACGCCTCCCCGAACACGTCCTCGGTCGTGAGCGGTGCCGCGCCGCGGGCACGGCTGCGCGCGTAGAGCTCGGCGGCTTCCCGAGGGCCGAGACCCGCGAAAGCCGCAGCGTCGAGATCGTCGGAGTCCCGCAGGTCGAGAACAGTGTCGACAGTGGGCGCCGGCCGCTCGATCCGCGCTTCTGGAGCGGATCGGAAACCGGTCACCTGGTCGTCCTCGCTGCGCGGAGCGATGGTCTCGATCCGCATCGCCCCGCCGGGATACGCGTCCCACTCGACCTGATAAGCCGTCGGGCCCTGATCGCCGTCCTGTTCGAACCGCGCCTCGCCGCCGGCCATCCGCACCCGATCGCCGTCCTGCACCCAACGCTCGCTCCGCACGCGGCGACCGTCGGCGGCGTACTCGTTGACGACGTAGTCCCGACCGCGCCGGGCCGTGAGCGACCAGGGCACGACGTCTCCCGCGTCGTGCGCGGGGAGCAGGTGAATCTCCTCCCCGGCTGCCCATCGCGTCTCGGCATCCTGGGCGCTGATCTGCGGCACCCCCGCTGTCCGGCCGAGCCGGTCATCGAACGGATGCAGCGCGACCGTGCCGTCCGGAAGGCCCGCGTCAGCCGGGTTCTGCTTCTTGCGGAAGATCATGGCGCGGTCACCGCAACTCGTAGTTGCCGCCGAACGTTCCCGGCCAGGATGCCGGGCCGCCGCCGCCGTTGCGCGATCCGGTGGCGGTGTCCGGCATAGTGATCACACCCTCGGGCACACCCGTCGGAAGATAGCCGCCGGGCAGCCAGTTCTCGTTCGCGCCGTTCTCGCGACCCGACGGAACGGTGAGTCCGTTGAGCTCATCCGGCGAGAAGTGGCGGATCTCGATCTGGAGCGGGTTGCCGTCCTCGTCGCGCAGCGATCCCCGATCGAACCCGAGCAGATCCTCGAGCTTGTCGGTGTCGTGACCCGCCTCGTTGAGAACCCGGTCGAGGTCTTCGGTCGGGAAGACGAAGGCATCGTGGTCGGCCTGCGCGGGACCCCAGTCGTTGAGAGAGTCCGACACGTAGATGCGGCTCGCGCCGTTGTCGAACCGCGCGAGGTGCCGGTCGATGTAGTCCTTGCTCAGGTAGTCCTCGGGGTCAGGACGGTCGCTCTTGTGATCGTGGTCGAACCGTCCGCCGGGAGTGTAGTCGCCCGGCTGGGTCGACGAGTTCCGGTCCCATCCCCCGCGCAGCGCCCACGGCGCGTCCCTGCCCTCGAACTTGTCCTGGCCGCGCACCCGTTTCGCGACATCGTCGACGTGGTTGAGCATGTTGTCGGTCAGCTGGTGCAGCTTGTCCTTCGAGTGGGCCATGCCCGAGAGGACCGCCTGCCTCACCTCGCGCATGATCGGCTTGATCGCGCTCATCGGTCGTTTCCCCTCATTTGACCTGATACGTGTAGTAGTTGCCGAGTTTCCTGATCGCGGCATCCGACAGCTCCGGATGCCTCTCACGCATCACGCGTTCGAGCTCGTCACCGATCTCGCTGAGGGACATGCCCGCCCAGTCGATCCGGGTGCTGATCGTCTCGTCCAGCATCGCACGTACCTGCTCACGGACCCCAGTCGAGCCGTATCGTGCCTCGAAAGCGGCCTCGTTCTTCCCCGGATAGTTCGTGAGGTGCACCACGATGGCTTCGCTCAGATCTGTGTTCTGGTCCGTCACGGCCGGGTTCCTCTCGCACCGTACGCGGCGTCGTAGGCCGCGAGATAGTCGCTCCCCAGCCGCAACCGCACGTACTCGTCGATGGCCTTCAGCGCTTCCCGAACCTGGTCCCGAGTGCCGCGGATCGACAGCCGCTGCCCGAGGATCTCGGACACCGATGCATCTCCGCCCAAGAGGATGCCGAATCCCCAGTTGCCGCTGCCGTAGTCATCGTACGAGCCGCGCACGGCGAAGGCGTCGTACAGGACGAAGGTCAGTTCGACATCCGACCTCTTGTACCTCTTCGTCGCAGCGGGGAGATGCGCGCGGACCAGGTCGAGCACATCGTCCACCGTCATGTCGTCATGCGGCATCTCTCACTCCTCCGTCGCAGCCGGGTTCGGGAAGTCGATACCCAGCGCCTGCTCGAGATCATCGAGGTCAGGAAGCTCGCGTCGTGCCTGGTCGCGGGAGATGACCTGGGGGTAGCTGAAGGCGCCGACCTCCCAGTAGGTGCCGCAGGAGCGGCAGCGACGCACCTCTGCCATGAATTCTTCGCTCTCGCCGATCGTCGCGGCGCGCGCCTCCGGCGCGTACGTCGCCCAATACCCCGAGCAGACCTCGCAGGCACCCGGGTACGTCGAGTCGACGTGCGCTGTCACGAGTCCACTCTCATGGTCGGCGCCGATCGGTCCGGCGTGATCGACCCCAGGACTCGATGCGTTCTCGTTGCGCCGCCATCTGCTCGGCGAAGGTCACGATCTCGTCGAGTTCCGCCGCCGCGAAGGTCACGACCGGCTCCGGTTGCGCATCTTCAAGCGATTCCGGGTGCCTGTACACCACGAGGGCGCCCGCCTCCCCCTGCATTCCGCTGGGAAAGCAATGCACGGAGGCGCCTTGAACCGCCACCCTCCATCCCAGAGGCTCATACTGTTCACGCGCTCGCTCGAAGGCCCAGAACGCGTCTGCGCCCACGCCCGTGAACACACGCTGGTCGAACTCGACGGAGACCGCGTACTCCCTGCCGTTCGGGCGATCAAAGTCCTGCACCACGGCGATAGTCGCGGGAACAGAGACATCACCCGCAGCAGCGATGATGCCGTCGTAGGTCAGGTTCTTCATCAGTCCTCACCGGTTCGCGCCCGTTGCCGAATCGCCTCGTACAGCCGCTCGGTCTCCGCCCGCTGCACGGCCACCGTGGTCACCGACGCGGGATCCACCGGCGCGAACGTGTCCACGAGATCCCCCACGCTCTCGGACGTCATCCGATACGCGCGCAGACCGCCGCCCTGATCACGAGCCATGCCGCTGGGCCAGACGTCGATCTGCGCACCCGCTACGCCGATCCGCCAGCCGAATGGCTCGAGCTCTTCCCGCACGAGACAGAGCGCCTCGAAGGCGTCGTCCGCGCGTGCTTCGGCCGTGCCGAATGCGGAACCGCGTACCTCCACGACCCAGGAGAAGGGCTCCTCGAACCGCCACGACACAGCGGCGTCTCGCACGATCCCTTCGCGCATCACCTGGATCTCGAGCGACCCTGCCGTCATGCTTTCAGGATATCTGCGGGGTTCCTTGTCCATATCCAGTTCGCTCAATTCCCGCCACTGTCGTGCGGACTCGGCGTCGATTCACTCAGTGCCGGCCTCGCTCTCCGCGGAGGCGCATGGGTCCTTTCACGGAGCGACTCTCCACGGCGCACAGGATTCCGTCACGATCGGGCTAGTCTTCGACGCGATGCATCAGCTGCCGTAAGCAGCCTCGTGCGCGGCGAGATACTCGGGCCCGAGCCTCAGACGCGCGTACTCGTCGACGGCTTCGAGAGCCGATCGCACTTCGTCCCGAGTGCCGCGAATACCCAGGCGCCGCCCGAGAACAGTGGACACGACGGCGTCTCCGCCCAAAGCAATACTGAATCCCCAGTTGCCGCTGCCGTAGTCGTCGTACAATCCGCGGACACTGAACGCGTCGTAGATGACGAAGCCGAGTTCGACATCCGACTTCCTCACCAACTGATTCGCAGCGGGGCGTAGTTCGCCGACCAGGGCGAGGACGTCATCCACGGTCAGAACCTCGTGTGCCATTGTCATTCCTCAGGTCAGGGACGATACGCCTGCATCGTCGTCGGATCGAACACGTACCCGTTCCTCTGCAGGAAATCGAGTTCAAAGTACAGTGCGCTGCCTGGGAAGTCCTGCGGGTTGTGGGAGAATCCGATCGGTTTCCCTTCGGCCATCATACGTTCCAGGAAAGGAACGTTGAACGCATCGAACATGTCGTCGTCTGACAGGCCATTCGCATCCTTGATGCTGTCCCACTGGTCGCCGAGGCTGAAGTACGTGGCCGGGGGGTGCCGCCCCTCGGCCACATCGACGTAGCTCGAGGTGCCGGGGACGTAGTATTTGCCGAGGATCGCTTCGAGACCGTTCGGGTTGTGCACACTCTCGTCGAGGAGGTCGAGGTAGTCCTCATCGCTCATCCCCTCGGGCTTGCGGTTCCGGTTCGGCTGCCACGGGTGCGTCGAAGGACCGTTTCCGGAACCGCTGTTGCCGTTGGGGTTGTCGAACCGGTCCTGGCCGCGCACCTGCACGCCGACGTCATCGACGTGCTTGACGATGTTGTCGGCAACCCCATGCAGCTTGTCCTTCGCGTGCGCGAAGCCCTTCAACACCGACTGCTTCACCTCACGGATGATCGGCTTGATCGCACTCATCAGTCATCACCCCCGAAGTCCAACGCCTCGAACTCCGCGAAGAAATTCGACGTCAACGACTGGATATCCGACCCATGCAACTTCATCGTCGACTGCGCATCATCCAACGCCTGCAGATCCGCATAGAACTCATCCGAATCCCCGATGTTCCCCTCCACCATCGGCGCATCCAGGATCGCATCGATCACCGCCGGCAGCTTCTCCGCCATCGGCTCGATCAACATCGGCGCCAACTGGTTCAGCAGCTGCTCCACCGCGATATCCACCGCCGCATTCAACAGCTTCTTCTTGATCAACAGCATCGGCCCCGCACCCGCCGCCGTGATCGGGTTCGTCAACATCGCCACCAGAGTGATCAACGTCGACGACACATCGACGATCACCTTCATCTTCAACGCGAAGATCGCATCCGCACCCACATCCATCGCCGTCGCCGCCGGCGGCATGATGTCGATCAGCTGCTGCAGATTCTGCGACCGGTTCGTGTTCCACGCAGACATCGTCGCCGGACCCGTCTGCCCCCGCAGCGCCCCACCCAAGTCCCCGTTCACCTGACGATCCACCGCCTGGATCACATCCTCCAGATCCGACCCGAAGTTCCGCACCAGGGTCGCACCCTTACGAACCTCGTCCTCATCGATATCCGGCCACTCGAAACCCAGCTTCTCCATCACCCAGACAAGCTCATTCGGCAACATCATTCCCACAGGGACACCTCCACAGACGACCTTACGAGTCGCGACCGCACGGTCGCGATGGGGAGAACAACCCATGAGACCGCGATCACGGAACCGCCTCCCACTGCGAGACGCCGTAGGTGAGGGGGGCCGCGGCACCGGTGCGCGGGGCGATACCCGTCACCGAGCGATCGATGATCGTTGCCCGGGGGTTCATCGCGATGGGCAGCGCGACGGCGGCGCGGACGATCGTCGACTCGATCTGCGCGAGAAGATCTCTCGCCTCGTACACGTCGGTGGTCTGCGCGTACTGCGCGACCAGTGCATCGCGTTCCGGATCCGTGCTCCCGGTGATGGATGCCGAGCCCTGGCCGCCCCACTGGTCGAGGATCTGCTCGGGGGTCTGCGGCACCGGCACACGGGCGATCACGGCATCCCACGCGCCGGCCGCGAGCGCGGCCTCGAAGTCCGCGCTGCCGCAGTCGGCGATGCTCCAGCCCGCTTCCGCGGCGACTTCGCCCAGGGCGACGAAGGCCCCGGTCGCGAACTCGCTCCCGGTGTCGTACAACACGCACACCGACGATCCCGCGGCGATCCCGGCGCTCTCCCGCTCCAGGGCTGCGTCGTCGGCGGGCGTGCCGAGAGCCGCAGTGAACCCGGAGTCCTCGTTGACGATGTCGTAGGCACGCGAACCCGGTGCCGAGAGCATCGACGTGGTTCCCGTGTAGGCGGTCGCCCATACTCCCGAGCCGCGCTCCGTCAGCGCCGTCGCCGGTATCGCACGGAGGAACGCGGCCCGCGCCTGTGCCTCGGTGAAGATCCCGGTCGGGTCGAGCATCAGCGCCCAGAGGGTGCCGTCGTGCCGCGTGTCGACCGTGAAGTCCTCGCGCTCGAGCTGACGGATGATCTCGCGGTTGGCTGTGGTGGGGGCCACCTGTGCGACATTCAGTCGCTCGCCGACCTCGGCCTCGGGCAGGTCGCCGGCCGGAACGAGCTCGATGCGCGCGACCTTGGGCGTCACGAGACCCCGGTAGGAGGGATTCGGCACGAGCGCGACGCTCTGCCCGTCGCCGTCGTCACTGATGCTGTCGACCCGGAAGGGCCCGCTCGAGAGCAGCAGGTCCGCCGCGAGCTTCCCGTCCTTCCCGACCTCGAAGTCGTCGTTCCATACTTCCGCGATCTTCGCGAGGGCGTCGTCGTCGCCGTCCTGGATCGCGCGGATGACGGCCTGCTTCGCCTCCATGGGATCGTCGGTGCCGAACGCCCGGTGCCCGACGACGTGAGCGGGCACGGGTGCGGTGACGGCCTGCTGCCATCCGATGATCGGCTGCGGGTAGGTCACCTCGATCGCGCGGGCGAATTCATCGAGCGCGGGCACCGCCGTCTCGACGGGCTCCCCATCGGCTGAGGCGTTGTCGCCGTCGGCCTCCTCCGCGTCGAAGTAGCCGGCCGCGCCCGCCCAGCCCAGCAGCAGGTCGGCGGCGTCGAGGGGGATGTCGTCCGACCAGACCGGCTCGGCGAGGTCGTACCGCACGGTGAACGGATCGTCGGAGACGATCGTGACCGAGCCGAAGCCCTCGTCCGCCACGAACTCGCCGTCGACCAGGTCGCCGAAGTCACCGCGGATCGTCTCGGCGACGTCGACGTTGCCCGGCGTGGGGGATGCCGCCGCATTCGCCGAGGTGAACGCGCCCGTCCAGCCGACGGTGATCTGCGTGTCGGGCACGACCGTCTCCGGCAGTGCCGGCGTGCAGGCGGCCAGGCCCACCGCGAGCAGCACGGCGATCGGTGCCGCGACGCGGCGCACCCCCCTCATGAGCCGACCGTCACGCGAGGTCGGTGCCGTCTTCTTCTTCGACCAGCGCGCGGAACGGCTCGCTCTCCTCGCTCTCGAGCCAGGCGCGGGCATGCTCGAGCAGCATCGCCGGCGACTCCTCCGCCTCCTCCGGCGAGCCGAACGGCCCGATGACGTCCTCCGAGGGACGCTCGTCCGCGCGCACCACCGACTGCGAGGTCAGGTTGTACCAGTAGTAGCTCTGTGTTCCGGTCATCGCTCGTGTTCCCCTCGTCTTCCCGACTGATTCTATTCGGGGCGATCCGCACACACCCCTGCACAGAGAGAGGTCGTGGGGTCGATCTTCCGATCAACCCCACGACCTCTGTGCGCGATGGTTCAGGCGCCGCCGGCCATGCTCGAGTCGGTGTCGCGGATCTGGTCCGCCATCCGGTCGAGGGCCTGGGCCATGTCGTTCACGGCCTCGGCTGCGTCGTCGAGCGACGTCGTGAGCTCCTCGTACGCCGTGGCGTAGGCGTCGGACGCGTTCTCGGTCTTGAAGCCGTCCTGCACGAGGTCGTCGATGACGCCCTGCAGCTCCTTGAGCGTGTCGGTCACAGAGCTGCGTCCGTCACGAAGTCGCGCCGCGGCGCTTTCCATCTCGCTGTACGTTGCGCCAAAATCATGGGCCATGAGAACCGCCTCCAGTATCTTCTCGTTCAGGCCGCTCGGCCTCTTACGTCGAGGTTAGCCAACGATCCCCGATGGACAAATGGGGAGCGGTGCCCATCTCGGCTCTACCCGTTCGCCGGGGCGTCGGGAACGAACGGGATCTGCATCGTGACCGTTCGCCCCGCCTGCACGAAGATGCCGCGACCGACCGGGAAGTCGGTGCGCTTGACCCGGCCGAACGGCGCCTTGAAGATCGCGTCTCCGTCGTAGGTGTCGGGCTTGAGCACGATGCCCTGACGGCCGGTCTTCCACTCGCCGAGCACGCCGATGCTGCCGCTGGCCCTGCTGATCTCCGCGTCGGCGATCAGCATGTGGTCGCTGTTGTTCATCGCCTGCAGGAGCGCGCGCATCGGACGATCCGCCGGGCCGTCGGCGAGGTGCGGGATGTCCTCGATCACGATCAGGATGCGGCCGCCGGAGATGTCGCTGACGACGAGCTCCGTGAGCTCCGTGGCGAGATCCTTCTCCTCCTCCGGGCGGACGGCGCTCTTGACCCACGGCCGGAAGTCCTTGAGCTCGGAGCGGCGCGTGCCGAAGTGGTACAACCGGATGCTCGGATCGAACCGCTCCATCGCGACGACGAGGGCCTTCAGCGTGTTCGTCTTCCCCGAGGCCGGGGGACCGGAGATCACGAACGATCCGATCGGCTCGAAGCCGTGCGCGGACAGGGTGTCGTCCGCGACGCCGAACACCGGCATCCCGTCCATCTTCGTCGGCATCTCACTCGACAGGACCATCGTCGGCAGGGCGCCGATCTCGGGAAGATCCCGCACGCCGCTCGCGCGGAGCTTCTCGCCCAGCGCGGTGAGCGCCTTGGTCTGCTCGACCACGTTCAGCGTTCCGCCGAGCACGGCGATCTGCGCCTCGTGGCCGTCGACGATCGCGCGCCCCGGTGCCGACTGCTCGTCGAGCACGTCGCGCGGGGCGCCGAGCAGCATGTACTGGCTCGGGTCGCCCATGCGGAGCACGATGCGGCGCGAGATGTTCGCGGCGACCGCGCTGGGCACGGCGTTGCCGCGGTCGGCGGTGATGACCGTGTGCACGCCCAGCGTGCGACCCTCGCCCAGGATGCGCATGAACATGCGGTAGAACGCGTTGCGACCCGCCGTGACCTCCCAGTCCTTCTTGAACTCGGGGTAGTTGTCGATCAGGAGCAGGATGCGCGGCATCCGCGGATCCCGCAGCTCGCGATACTCCTGCACGGACGCGGCACTGGCGGCGGAGAAGGCCGCCGCACGGCGATCCATCTCGCCGTCGAGCGTGCGCAGCAGACGCTGGATGCGCTCGACATCGGCGCCGTCGACGACCGATCCGACGTGCGGAAGCGACGCGAGCGCACCGAGTGCACCGGAGGCGAAATCGAGGCAGTAGACCTGCACGCGCCCGAGGTCCGGTCGCATGCCGGCCGCCGTCGCGATCGTCTTGAGCACGGTCGATTTGCCCGACCCCGATGTCCCGTAGATCACGAGCGAGCCGTCGCGGTCGGGGGCGAACACCGCCGACTGCTGCAGCTGCTTCTCCGGCACGTCGACGAGCGCGAGCGGGATGCGCGTGTCGCCCTCGTTCGGCAGGTCGTGCAGATCCACGAGCGGCGCCAGGTCGTCGAGCCACGGACGGCGCGGGCGCGGCAGGGCCGCGGCCTCGCTCGCCCGGATCAGCGTCGACACGATCCGCTTCTGGTCGTTGGGACCGAGGTCGGCCTCGTGGGCGTCGGAGTCGGCCGGAACATCCGGCTCCCACTCCGCGGCGGAGCCGAAGCGCAGCGGCGCCACACGCACCTCGGCAGCGGCACCGTCGTCCTCCGTGGTCCAGCCGCCCGCGTACGCCGACTGGAAGGGCACGAGGCGTCCCGGTCCGGTCTTCGCGATCGCGCGGCCGGGGATGGTCGCGGGGAAGGTCGCGGCGACGCCGTCGTCGACGACGTCTCGCGAGTCCGCCTCGTCGGCCATGCGGAGGGCGATTCGGAGGTTGGTGTTGGCGCGCAGATTGTCCTTGATGACGCCGGCCGGTCGCTGGGTCGCCATGATCAGATGGATGCCGAGCGAACGGCCGCGCTGGGCGATGTCGACGACACCGTCGACGAACTCCGGCATCTCGGATGCCAGGGCGGCGAACTCGTCGATCACCAGGACGAGCGCCGGCGGGACCTCGGGATCCTGCCGCTTCTCGAGTTCGAGCAGGTCCTTCGCCTTCTTGCGGTTCAGCAGGTGCTCGCGGTGCTGCAGCTCGGCCCGGAGGCTCGTCAGGGCGCGCCGGACGAGGTGCGGGCTCAGGTCGGTCACGAGTCCGACGCAGTGCGGCAGCTCGACGCAGTCGGCGAACGCCGACCCGCCCTTGTAGTCGACGAACAGGAAGGTGACGCGGTCGGGGCTGTGCGCAGCCGCCATGCCGAGTACCCAGGCCTGCAGGAACTCAGACTTTCCGGCACCGGTCGTTCCGCCGACGAGCGCGTGCGGACCCTGGGTGCGCAGGTCGAGCGCCATGGCGTCGCTCGCGCCCTGCCCGATGATCGCGCGCAGCGTGCTCGCCTTCTTCAGGCGCGGCCTCGGGTTCGTCGAGCGGTCGACGATCGTGTTGTTCTGCCGCCAGCGCTCGATCACGACGTTCGGATCCTCGGCGATCGCCGGGTCGACGAGCTGCAGGAACATCACGGCGCCCGGGATGTCGGACGAGTCGTGCACGGCCGTGCTGGCGTCGAGCACCGGCGCCAGACGTCGTGCGAGCATGTGCATGTAGGCGTTGGACACACCCTCGACCCGCACGTGCTCGAAGTACTCGCCGTTGCGGACGAGGCCGACCCGCGCGTCCTCGAGACCCGTGGTGACGTCGATGTAGCTGCGGCATACGGCCGGCAGGGACTCCACGGTCGGCGACACGAAGACGGCGTGCACGCCGTGATCCGCGCCCCGCTCGAGGACATCGGTGAGCCGGCCGCGATCGACCGGAGCGTCGCCACTCACGAACACGATGACGGACAGCGGCGGGGTGCCCTGGTGGTCACCGGCCGCACGCGAGACGTCGGTGCCGTAGAGGAGCGGATTCCACTCCTCCTTGAACGGTCCGCGCGGCTCGCCGCGCCCTTCGCCGGCTCGCTGCACGTACTCCTCGAGGCTGCTCAGCAGGGCGGCGCTCGTCGGAGCGGAATCAGCGAGCGCCATGTCGCGGAACGGGCTCTTCTCGCTGGAGGTGTGCGGCATCCACTTGAGCCAGTCCAGCTCGGGTGTCCAGGCCGAATCGGCGAATGCCACGGCCACCACGTCGTTCGGTGCGTGCAGCCCCAGCAGCTGCACGGCGATGCCGCGCATCGTGTCGGCGACGGGACCCTGCGGGCCCGCGATGCCGATGGATCCGGCATCCGCCATCGTGTCGAACACCGGCACGTCGTCGACGAACTCGTAGCGCTCGCGCAGCCGGTCGACGCGGTCGATGAACTCCGGCAGACCGTCGGGCACCTCGGCATCGTCGATCTTGTTGCGCGCAGGGAGCCGGCAGCTGCCGAGCCGCAGGCCGAGGAAGTTCCAGTGCTCCGGCCGCCGCGTCCACAGCATCGGTCCGAGCCGCATCGCGTGGTCGTAGATCTCCGCGACGGGCGGGGCCTCGGCGTTGCGGGCCTGCTCCTCCTCGGGCTTGCCCCGGAAGAAGTCCTCTTCGAGCTGCTCGTACTGCCGCTCGAAGAGCAGCACCTCGTGATTCTCGCTCTTCTTGCTCTGCGCCGCCTGGTTGATGATGTTGCCGAAGGCCATCAGCGGCGTCATCACGATCATCAGCAGGGATCGCGGGTTCTCGTTGAGCGCGTAGAGCGCCAGGCCCATCAGGATCGGGGCGATCATGATCGGCCACGGGAACAGCTTGCCGATCTTCTCGGTGGGCAGCCGCGGCACCTTGAAGAGCGTTCCCGGGAAGCGCACCTCGACGCGAGGGCTGCGGTTGAAGAGCAGACCGCCGCCGCGTTCGATGATCGGCTCCTCGGTCGCCGAGCCGTCGAAGGAGCGCGCGAGGCGCAGCACGAGGGTCGTGCCGCCGATGATGAACGGCTCGCCCTCCTCGATCCGCACGCGCTGCACCGCGACGCCGTCGACGAGCACACCGTTGGCGGAGTTCAGGTCCACGACCTCGATGTGCGTGCCGACCTCGAGTCGCGCATGGCGCTTGGAGACCATCGGATCCGCGAGGACGACGTCGTTGCCCGCGTCGCGACCGAGGAAGACATGGCCGGAGGAGATCGGGAACTCCTGGCCCGCGAGCGCCCCCGACGTCGCGAGCAGCACCCCGGCGACATCGCGCTGTCCCGCGAAGGAGTAGTCGGGACCGTAGTTGACGATGGATGCCGCGAAGCCGGAGCCGATCGGCGCCTCGCCGATCGGGACGTCGGGCTGCAGGGGCACGAGTCGCTCGGCGTTCGGAGGTGCGACCGCGAGAGTGAGCACATCGCCCTCGGCCACGGGGACCGACCGGGTCGGGTCCGCCGCGGCGACGTGACGGGCCACGTCAGCGGCGGTGGCGGTGGAGTCCGTCGTGATCACGATGTCGACGGGCTCGCCCTCCTGACGGTGCAGGGTCAGCTTCAGCCTCATTCGTCTCCCCCAATGCCGCTGGACTCGCCGGCGACCATCATCGTTCGTCCATGCTCGCTCACCCGCGGACCACCGCGGCCACGCGATCGCCGAGGCGGATCATGTCGCCGTCCACCGTCTGCACGGGTGTGCCGGCGGCGACGCCGTACTCGGTGCCGCCGCGGATCAGGCCCGACCCGTTCGTCGACCGGCAGTCGACGATCTCGAGGCCGCCGTCGATCGGGCGCACCAGCATGTGCGTCTTGGACAGCGACCGGCTGTCGTCCACCAGCGCGATCGGACGAGCGCCGGGATGCTCCGTCGCATCCGGGTTGCGTCCGAGGAGCACGGGTTCGGTGATCAGGATGCTCTCGCCCGTGTCGAAGCGCAGTCCGTAGCGGGCGGCGGGCGCGGGTGCGGCCGGCGCGACAGGCACGGCCGGCGTGGCGGGCGGCGTCGCAGCGACGGGCGGCGCTGCAGGGGCGGAGGCCGGCTCGGGCGCCGGCTGAGGCACGGGAGCGGGATCAGGCGCAGGAGCCGCGGCGGGCACCGGAGCAGGAGTAGGAGGAGAAGCCGGCTGCGGCGCCGGCGCCGCGCTCGAGAGGTCCGCGCGGACCACGCGGTCCCCCTCGGGGATGCGGTATCCACCGAGCACCGGCTTTCCGGCCTCACCGGGGCCGACGTCGACGACGGGGGCAGCGGGCAGGCCGACAGACGGACGCTCGTGGGCCTCGTACGGGCGCGCGACGCCGAGCACGCCCGCGCTGACCCGGCTTCCGGGGCGGTACGAGGGCTGAGCGGCCGGGTCGATCGGCGTGGCGAGAGACGGCAGGGCGGAGCGCTCCGGTGTCGGCTCGGCCTTCACGACCTTGCGGGCGACGCGCATCCGCTTCTCATCGAAGGGGTTGAGACCCTTGCGCACGTCGACGAGCCAGATCTTCGAGGCCTTGTCGTGCAGTCCGCGACCGCGGCCCTCGGGGTCGAACGTCGGGGAGGCGAGGATGACCGCGGGGCCCAGCACCGGAACGATGCCGGCGACCACGACGAGGAGGAACCGCAGCAGGACCGCGCCGACCTTCGGTCGCTCCAGCGTCACCACGTTGATGCTGCGCAGGCCCATGAACCCCTTGCCGATGGTCCGACCCTTGAGCCCGTGCAGGATCAGCTGGACGATGAGGAAGATCAGACTGAGCAGCGTCGACGCCGCCGCCATGACCACGGCACGGACGAAGTCGGGGTGGTTGACGAACCCGTACGACGAGATCGCCCCGCTCGCGAGCTTGAGCACCAGCGGGATCGCGCCGATCCAGAGGGGCAGCTGCAGCAGCATCCAGATCGCGACATCGATCACGGCGGCGAGAGCGCGCCGGCCGAAGGGAGCGCGCAGAAGGCCGAGCGCCGCGGCGTACGCGGGGTCGGGACGTCCCTGAGCGTCGAGTCCCTCGATCGTCTGCTTCTGCTCGTCGATTTCCCAGATCATGTCAGTCGACGCACCCCCGCGCCGGCTCGGACACCCGTCCGTCGTCGCGGCGCAGCATGACGTCGATGCAGACCGTGCCCGCGGTCGCCGGCACCTGTGCGGCCGGCGTCTCGGACTGCTGCGGATCGACCTGACCGGAGACGTCGACGAGGCTCCAGATGAACGTGTCGCCGTCCTGCGGATCCTTGTTGACCCACGTGAACGCGATGAGATCGCCCTGACGCGTGCCGCTCAGCTCCGCGACCTTCGGGACGAAGTCCGACACGACGTCCTGCGGCTCGGCGGTCTCCGTCGTCTCCACCGGAGTCTCGATGCCGGCGACCAGCACGTTCAGTCCGACGATGGTCCCCACGACGACCAGGACGGCGGCGGCGGCCGACAGCGCGATCCACAGTCCGCGCCGACTGCGCGGCGTCGCCGGGGTCGGAGCATCGCCGACGGGAGCGGCGGGAGCGGCAGCCTGCGGCGCCGGGGCAGCGGATGCCGCGGGCAGCGGCGCGACCACCATCGGCGGGCGGGCGATCGTGCGATCGTCCGGCTCGGGCGGCGCGCTCGCGGTCGGGACCCGCATCTGGGTCGCCTCGTCGACGGCGTCCACCCGGGGCGGCGAGTCGAAGCGCGGCACCTCGGGAAGGCCCGGCAGGGCGCTCTTCGGCTGCGTGGCCGCGGAGGGGCGCGTGAAGGCTGCGACATCCGGATCGATGCTGACGATCTCCCGCACGCGGGTGAGACCGTCGCCGTCGTCGTCCAGATCCTCCGCGGTCGGGTGGTCGTCGACGATGTCGATCGGCGTCACCGAGTGCGAGAGCTCGATCTGCACCTTCTGCAGCGCGCGCGCGAAGGCGACCGCGCTGGGGTAGCGGTCATCGGGGTTCTTCGCCATCGCGCGCTCGAGCACGCGCTGCAGGCTCTCCGGGGAGTCCGGACGCCCGAGCGACGTGAGGGCCGCGCGCTCGATCCGCTCGATGAGGTCGGCGCTGGAGTTGCGCTCACCGGGCCGCTCGAAGGGCGAGCGTCCGGCGAGCAGGGTGTAGATCGTCGCGCCGAGAGCCCACACGTCGGTGCGCGGGCCGCTCGACGGCGACTCGGCGAACGACTCGGGCGGCGACCACGGGATCGACATGCCGGATGCCTCGCCGGTGGCGCCGGTCGTCGAGGCGATGCCGAAGTCGGTCAGCGCCGGTCGGTTGTACGCCGTGACGAGGATGTTGGCCGGCTTGATGTCGCGGTGCAGCACGCCGGCGCGGTGCGCGGTCTCGACCGCACCGGCGACCTGCACGCCGACGCGCAGCGCCTCGGCCACCGAGAACGACTCGCGGCGCGCGCGCAGCTGGAGGTTCGGCCGGGGGCAGTACTCCATGACGAGGTACGGCCGACCGTCGCCCGCGACGCCCGCCTGATAGATCGTGACGATCGCGGGATGCGTCGACAGCATCGCCATGACGTTCGCCTCATCGGCGAACTCCTGCGCGGCGCCGCTCGAGATCCGATCGGCGAGCAGCACCTTGACCGCCACCTGGCGACGCGGCATCTCCTGCTCGTACAGGAAGACGTCGGCGAAGCCGCCCGTGCCGAGCGGTTCGAGGTAGCGGAACCCGGGGAGCTGGGGAGGTGGAGAGGGAGGACGACTCACGGCAGGTCCTCGAACGCGACTTTCACGCCGTCGCCGAGATCCACCACGTCGCCGGACAGCACGAGCGTCTGCTCCCCGGGGTGCAGGCGGATCGGGTCGGCGCCGGGCCGCAGCAGGGTCGACCCGTTCGTGGTGTGCAGGTCGATGACGACGACGGTGTCGCCCTCCGGCCTGATCTCGAGATGGCTGCGGGAGATGTCCTGCTGCGGGCTCTCGACGGCGATGAGATGCGGGAGGTTCGCGCCGCTGGCCCGCGTCGAGCGCGGACGGCGACCGATGATGACCGTGCGATCGAGCGCGACGACCTGGCCCGTGGACACGCGGATCCGACCGGTCGCCCCTGCCGCGACGCTCTCCACCGGGATCACCGCGGTCGCCACGTCGTCGGCGACCGGAGGCTGTTGACGCATGGCTCGCAGCTCCGCCGCGGAGATGGTCGCCCCGTCGTGGTCGCCCTGGATCGCGGCCGGGATCACCGGGGCTGCGGCGGCCGGCGCGGAGTGCACCGTGGCACCCCAGAGCTGGTCGAAGTCCTCGGTGGACGGCGCGAGCGTGACCTCGGTCGGCACGATCGTGGCGCCGTCGACCGCCGGTGCCGCTTCCGGCTCGGCGACCGGCTCGCTCGGCTCGTCGCCGGGTGCCTCGGGGACATCCTCCACGACCGGCTCTGCCTCGGCATCCGGCTCTGACTCGGCCTCTTCCTCGACCGGCGACTCCGCCTCGACGGGTGCGGGCGGAGCATCCGTCACCAGGGGCTCGACGTCGATCGGCGCGGGCGCGGGGAGCGCGTCCGGGGTGGAGTCGACGGATGCCGCCGCCGGAACGGCCGCGGCGAAGTTCGCGATCGACGGACCCGGGGTGCCGGTCAGGGCGGCGGCGGACGCGCCCGCCTCCTCGATCTCGATGATCGGGACCGGTCCGAGGATGCTCGTGAGCGGACGATCGTCGCCGGACTCGAGCTCCGCGCTCACGGCCGCGGCGCGCACGACGCCGCTCTGCACGGGAAGCGCGGCCTCGCTCTCCACGGCCTCGACCGTGACCTCGACGCGCGAAGCGCCGCCCACGAAGCGCTCGCTCCACGTCGTGACCTCGGCGCCGGAGAACTCGCGCGACTCGGTGCCCGAACTCACGCGGGCGCTGACGCCACCGCGCAGCGCGATGCGGATGTCGGTCCCTTCGGCCACGGCGGCCACGAACGGAGGAAGCGAGGTGAAGTCCCCGCCGGCACGCGCGGTGAGGACGTCGACGACCGTCGCGAGCGTCTTGCTCTCCGGCATCCGCTCCCACAGCCGCGCCACGACGTCTCCCGGCACATCCGGCGGCAGCGCCACGAGGGCGCCCGGCATCACGATCAGGTACCACTGTCCCGGTCGGTAGATCGTCTGCATCAGCGAACCCCTCCTGCTGCGGCCTCACGCGGACGCGTGTCCATGTCGATGTCCGAGTCCGTCTCCAGGAGCGTCCCCGGTCGCGAGGCGACCGAGACCGCATCCACGACGACCACGGTGATGTTGTCCCTGCCTCCGGCGGTGACGGCGTCGTCGACGAGCATGTCGGCCGCCTTCTGCGGGTCGGGGGTGTTCTGCAGCACCTCGCGGATCCGGGCGTCGGAGACCTCGGACGTGAGCCCGTCGGAGCAGACCATGATCCGGTCGCCGAGCTCGGCGGGGAACAGCCAGTAGTCGGCGTCTCCCGTGCTGCTGGCCCCGATGGCCCGGGTGATGATGTTGCGCCGCCGATCGGTCGCGGCATCCTCGACGGTGATCTCGCCCGCCTCGATCAGCTCCTGCACGACCGAGTGGTCCACGCTGATCTGCTCGAGCTCTCCGTCGGCCAGGCGATAGGTGCGCGAGTCGCCGATGTTGACGGCCAGCCAGTAGCCCATGCCGTCGACCGAGGCGATCACGACGCCGCTGAGTGTGGTGCCGGCGCGGCCGTTGCCCGAGGTCGACAGCTCCTCGACGCTCGCCCTGGCGCGTGACAGGGCCAGCCGCACGTCGTCGAGCTCGAGCGACGCGCGTCCGACGGAGCTCGAGAACTCCGCGATGACCGCCGCGCTCGCGCGCTCCCCCGCCTCGTGACCGCCCATGCCGTCGGCGACCACGAACACCGGGGCGCTCGCGAGGTGCGCGTCCTCGTTCAGGGCTCGGCGAAGACCGGGGTGCGTCGCCGACCCCGTCGAGACGATGAGCGCGGGCCTCACGCGTAGCCGCCGATGGTGACGATGCGGTCGCCGATCTCGATGGCGTCGCCCAGGCGCACCGGGACGCGCTGTCCGGCGGGGCACGCGATCCGCTGCCCGTCGCGGACGAGCGTCATCCCGTTCGTGGAGTGCCGATCCAGCACCCAGCCGCCGGACGACTCCGCCGCCGCCTCGAAATGCGTCTTCGAGAGCGAGAGGGTCTCGTCGCGCACGGGCACGACGACCGCGCCGTCCTCGGCTGCGGGGTTCCGGCCGAAGATCGTGCGCCGCGACACCGAGACGCGGGTTCCGTCGTCCCAGGTGAACACGAGACGGTGCCCGGGGATGCTGATCCGGGTGTCCTCGATGTCCTCGGGCTCGGCGACGAGCGCGGGCGCGGGCACGGGCGGCACGACGGGCGCGGGCGGTGCCGGCGGGACCTCCGCCACGGACGGGGCCGGCGGCACGGGCGGTGCGGCTGCGGGCGGCACCGCGGGAGCCGGCGGTGCGACGGGTCGCGCCGGGGAGTAGCCCTGCACGGTCGCGTCGAGCTCGGAGACGGCCTCCGGCTGCGGCGCGGGCGTCACGCGAGGCGGCGGAGCATCCTGGGTGATGCCCGGGACGAAGGCGATCAGCGAGCCGTCATCGGATGCCGGGGCCGCAGGACGCGACACCGACGCCGGGATCACTGGCTGCACGGGGAACACCGGTGCCGCAGGAAGCGATGGCGCGACCACGGGCTGCGCGGGAGCCGGTGTCACGGGCTGCGCCGTCGGATGCGGGATGCCGGGGATCGCCGGGGCGGCGGGGCGCGGCGGCTCCGCCGAGATCCCGGGCGCGACGGCAGCAGCAGCGGAGGCAGCGGTCGGTGCCGATGCTCGTGCATCGAGCATCAGGGAGCCGGCGACCTTGTCGTGCCAGCCCTGGAAGCGGCCGGACCCGTCGAACAGCGGCGTGAAGTAGCCCACCACGATCGAGCCGGCCAGGCCGAAGATGATGTTGCGCAGCAGCGTGCGACCGAAGCCCAGCGGCCCCTGATCCGTGGCGGAGACGAGGCGCAGGCCCTGCGCGCGCATGCCGATGGATCCGTTGCCCGCCTGCATGAGCGTGTAGACGACGAACCAGCCGAGCAGCAGCAGCGAGACGATCGGTCCGCCGATGAGCAGCGTGGTCAGCATGCCCTCGAGGCCGCCCGCGAGGCTGGCGGTGATGAGCAGCGCGCCGCCGAGCACCACGGAGAGGCCGGCCGCGATGAGCGCGTCGATGAGATAGCCGATCGCGCGGCGGGAGATCGGCGCGATCTGTGCGAACGCGGGCTGCGTCATGGTGTCTCGCTCTCGGGTGCGGCGGGCGTGCTGGTGCTGCTGCTCTCGATCGTGCCAGGTTCGCGCCGCACGCGCGCGGTCGCCGCCTCACGGAGTCCCTGGAGACCGGTCGAGAGGGCGCTGCCGCCCAGCAGCGACCGGAGGCTCAGCCGAGCCTTCGTGCGCTTCCAGAACCCGGCGTCCTCCCCCAGGCCGCCGACGATCGTGTCGACCTCGCTCCAGAACGCCTCGACGTCCTCGGGCGTCGGGTCGGTGGGTCCGAAGACGTCGGCGTCGGCACGGTGCGCGAGGTCCGCGACACGCGGCACGGCGAGCGTCGCCACCACGGCGGCGGCCTCCTCCGGCCGCGTCCCGCCCGGTGTCAGGCGTGCGCCGTAGTCGACGGCGCGGTCCGTGAGCTCGTCCCAACCTCCGCTGATCCGGTCGGCGGTGCGAGCGGCGGCGCGGCGCGAGCGGCGCTTGGCGGCCTTCCACGCCCCGATCACGATGAACGGCGACATCAGCAGCGCGATGATCCCGAGCGAGATCCCGCCGATCAGCAGGATCGCGCCGATGATGCCGGCGAGGTTGAGGTTCTCATCCTCCGACTCGCGGTCATCCGGCAGCGTCGGGGGCAGGTCGACGGGCTCCTGCGGAGGAGGCGGCGGCTGCAGCACCTGCGGCTTCGGGTCGACGCGCGGCTTGGTGTTCTGGTCGTTGGGGACCTGGTCCTCGGGCGGCGTCGGGTTGAACGGAAGCCAGCCGAACCCCTTGAAGTTGACCTCGACCCAGGCGTGCACGTTGTCGCCGGTCGCGGTGAAGACGGGCTCGCCGTCCTGCTCGTCGTCGGGGTAGTAGCCCATGACGACGCGGACGGGGATGCCGATCTCACCGGCGAGGAGCGCCATGGCGACGGCGTACTGCTCGTCGTCGCCGATCATCTGGTCGCCGCCGATGAGCGTGGTGATGCGTTCGGACGTGTGGCCGGCGCGGGACAGCACCTCGCCCTCGAGCCCGTGACTGAAGAAGCCGCCCTCCGCGAGGAAGGTCTCGAGCGCGCGCACCTGCTCGATCGGCGACTCCGCGCTCGACACCGTCTCCGCCGCGAGCGCGGTGAGCTCCTCCGGCACGTTGCTCTGCTTCGGCAGCGTGACCGTTCCGAAGTCCACGTCGGCCAGCCGGTCGTCATCGGGCATGTTCGGGATGACGGCGTCGACCGAGTACTCGTCGCCCTTGCGCAGCTTCGGGGTCGCGACGGCGGTCCCGGTCGCGGTGTTGACGTAGGTTCCGCGGCGCAGCTCCTCGGCGCGGTCGCCGGTGAAGCGGATCTCGGACAGCACCCCGGCCGTCGGCATCCACACGGCGTCGTATTCGTCGACCGCGATGTTGAGCGTCACGGGGACGCCCTCGTCGTCGGGGGACATGTTGGAGCGCAGCGGCGAGAACGCACTCGAAGAGGTCGGTCCGCCGTCGGTGACGTTGTAGACCATGCCGTCGTACTGGTCCATGACGGCGGTGCGGATACGCGCTCCCTTGGGGAGCCCCTGCACAGTGAAGAGCGTCTCGTCGACCTCGTCGCGCACGTTCTTGCGGAACGCCTGGAGCGGGCTCGGGTAGTCGCGGATGTTGAACGGGGGGATGATCACGTCGCGGAACACGTGCCGGGGCTCGGTCGGAGCGGCGATCGCGCTGGTCGCGACGCCCGCGCCGCCGGCCACGGCGAGCACCGCGACGCCGGCGAGCAGTCGACGCAGGCGCATGTGCGCGGCGCGCGAGGGATCGACCTCGCTGACCGAGACGGCCATGTTCTGCGGGGCCCAGATCTGACGGAGGGCGAGCCAGGCGATGCTGACGATCGCGAAGACGAGACCCTGCACGATCGGGAACGCCGGCTGCGGGGTGCCGAGCGCGATGACGAGCATCAGCGCCGCGCCGGCGGGCAGCAGCGCCCAGGCCACCTGCGGCAGCCGCAGGGCGAGGGATGCCGTGACGGTCGTGACCACGAGCGCCAGCAGGAACGGGACGATCAGATGTCCGTCGGCCGCGGCGACGGGCGCCACGGTCGTGAGGAGCTGCTTCCAGGCCGTGACCGTTCCCACGGCCAGTCGCTGCAGCGTGTCGAGGGTCGGGATGACGCCGACGATCGCGGTGTGCGGGAGGGCGAATGCGCCGCCGAACACGAAGTAGGCGGCCACGGTGAGACCGGCGATGAGGAGGATGCCCCAGCGACGCCAGGCCGCGACGCCCGCGATCGCGAGGCCGATGACGATGCCGCCGACGACGGCGGGGATGAACGACGGGCCCGCGAACGTCGGCCAGAAGCCGACGAGCGCGACGGCGACGAGCAGAGCGGTCGCACCGAGGTCGAGGCCCCAGCGGCGCACGGAGATCGCAGCGGGTTCGGTGGCTGGCGCTGTCATGCGAGGACCTTCTGCAGGGCGAGCGGGATCTGGTCGAGCGCGCCGATCGTGACGACGTCGGCGTCGCCGATGCGGCGCAGAGCCGGGGCCTGAGCGGACGTGTCGGCGACGACCGCGAGCGCGCGAGCCCCGAACGGCAGACGTGAGCAGGCCAACCGCAGGTCGTCGGAGCGTACCTTCGATCCGCACACCAGCACCACGACGCTCGCCAGCGGCATCGTGGCGGAGAGGACACCGGCGAGTTCGGCGATGCCGCCGTCGCGCGGCTTGCTGTTCTCGACCGCCGACAACGAGTCGAGCAGCTGCTTGCCGGTTCCGGCGGGCAGCTCGCGTCCCTGCACGCGCATGTCCACGCGCTGCGAGTCGCGGAGCGCGCGGAGGCCGATCGAACCCGCCGCCGAGATCGCGAGCTCGAAGTCGTCGGCCGAGGCGTAGTCGCCGCTCGATCGCGACAGGCCGATCACGAAGTGCGACCGGCGGGTCTCCTCGTACTGACGGACCATCATCGTGCCGGTGCGGGCCGTGGACTTCCAGTGCACGTGGCGCAGGTCGTCACCCGGCTGGTACTCGAGGAGGGCGTGGAACGACACGTCGTCGCGGGACAGGTCGGCGGCGGGCATGCCCTCGAGGTCGCGCAGGTAGCCGAGCGACTGCCCGTCGAACAGCACGGTGCGCGGGTGGACGAACAGATCGACCGGCTCGTCGCGCCGATGCGCACGCTCGAACAGGCCGAGCGGATCGCCGCGCACGACGCTGACCGGACCGACCTTCACCACGCCGCGCTTCTGCGTGGGGATCGCGAAGAGCTCCTCCGCCTCCTCGCCGGGGGCGAGACGCTGGATGCCGAACTCGCCGCGCCCGGAGCCGACCGGGAGCACGATGCGCGACGGGAGGATGGCTCGCGTGCCGCGGTTGGCCAGGGTCAGCGCGCCGACCGCGCGCTCGCCCACGACCACGCGCGTGCGCGCGAGGTCGAGCGACACGTCGTAGGCGGTGCGCCCGATCAGGAAGAGGGCGCAGAGCGCCACCGTGATCGCGATGACGATCGCGGCGACGGTGAACTCCGACCAGCCGGCGATGCGCCCGAGGATCCAGAAGCCGACGGCGAGGGCCATCAGCACCCAGGCGAGCGGACGGATGGCCGAGGCGATGATGCGGAGACGTGTCAGGACGCGCGCGCCGATGACGGCCGCGACGTCACGCCAGCCGGCGTCGCGATCCGTCGGCGCCGCCGGCGCCGAGAGTGCCTCCGTGGTCATCAGGCCGCCGTTCGCGCCTGGGGTGCGGCGATCCCGTCGAGCACGCGGGCGATCACGGTGTCGCTGCTGGTACCGGCGAACTCGGCCTCGGCGTCGAGGAGCAGACGGTGCTGCCACACCGGCCGTGCGAGGGCCTTGATGTCGTCGGGGAGCACGAAGTGACGGCCGTGCGCTGCCGCCCAGACCTTCGCGATGCGGATCATGGCGATCGCGCCGCGCACCGAGACGCCCAGGCGGATCGCGGAGTCGTTGCGGGTGGCCTCGGAGAGCTCCGCCACGTAGCGGAGCACGGCGGGCTCGACGTGCACGGATGCCGCGAGGTCGGCCATGTCGGCGACCGCGCTCGTCGTGATGATCGCGCCCAGGCCGGCCGACGGGTTGCGATCGGATGCTCCGGCCAGGATGCTCTCGGTCACCGCGAGGTCGGGGTAGCCGATCGACGTCTTGATGAGGAAGCGGTCGAGCTGCGCCTCGGGCAGCTTGTACGTTCCGGCCTGCTCGATCGGGTTCTGCGTCGCGATCACGAGGAACGGGCGTCCGGTCTCGTGCGTGACGCCGTCGACCGTGACCCGGGATTCCTCCATGACCTCGAGCAGCGCGGACTGCGTCTTCGGCGAGGCGCGGTTGATCTCGTCGGCGAGCACGATCGACGCGAAGATCGGCCCCTTGTGGAACTCGAAGCGGTGCGACTGCTGGTCGTAGATCGTGACGCCGGTGACGTCGGACGGCAGCAGGTCGGGCGTGAACTGGATGCGGGCGCTCGTGCCCTGCACGGTCGCGGCCAGCGCCTTGGCGAGGCTGGTCTTCCCTGTTCCGGGGGCGTCCTCGAGGAGGACGTGCCCCTCGGCGAGCATCGACGCCAGCACGAGGCCGACGATCTCGCGCTTGCCCTGCACGGCCTTGTCGATGTTGTCCACGAGGCGCGTGAAGGTTCCCTGGAACCAGGCGGCCTGTTCGGGGGTCATGCTCATGTGGGTTCTGCTTCCTCTGGGGGTGACGATTTCCTCTGGGGGCGACGATGGGTCGAGCGGGGCACTACCAGGCCCGGCGTTCGTAGTCGGTTCCGCCGATGGTGACCCAGACGTCGGTGCGGCCGCCGTAGCCGTGGTAGCAGCCGAGGTCGAATGTCCCGTTGGCGGGAACGGACACCGATCTGTAAGTGGAGAAGGACCTGGTCACTCCGCTGTTGCAGGTCACCGTGTAGGTGCCTGCCGGGAAGTCCTTGGTGGTGACCCGGAACGTCGCGCAGGTGCCGTCGTTGCAGTTCGCGTTGCTGACAGGTGTTCCGCGCGTCACCCACGCCCGCGGCGGCGGCGGATCACTCGTGCGCGCGGATGCCGAGGCGACCGGCGACCAGGTCCCGTTCGAGTCCTGCGCTCGGACGTCGATGCTGTGGTTCTGCTGGTACCCGTTGCCCACCGTGCGGGAGCCGCTGGCCCCGACGTCCTGCCAGCCGCCGCCGTCGATCCGGATCTGCGTGGTCTGGATCGGACGACCGTTGTAGGAGCGGTCGGAGTTCCAGCTGACCTCGACGCTCGTGCCGAGGTTCCTGGCGTTGGCCGCCGGAGCCTGGGGTGGGCCGAACGGGGTCTGCGCGACGCCGTTGGATGCCGCGCCGACGTACTGCACGCCGTCGACGTTCGCGACGCCGCGCACCTCGACCGTGTAGGACGTGCCGTTGTTCAGCCCGCCGATCCTGTTGTTCCCCGGCATCCCGGCCCAGCCGCCGCCGTTGAGCCGGTACTGGTAGCTCACCTCGGTCGTCTTGGCGCCGTTGCGGTTGCCCGCCGACCACACGACGTCCACGAACCCGTCGCCCGCGTTGACCGCACTGATGGACGGGGCGGACGGGGCGATGACGCCGCGTCGTGGCGCCGACATCGCGCTCCACTCGCCCCAGCCGGCCTTGTTGTGGCCGCGGATGCGGTAGGTGTAGCCGTTCTCCGAGGTCGGGACCACGACCGCCTGGCTGAAGGATCCCGGACTGGGAGTCAGCGTCCTCTGCAGACTGGACCCCTCCCAGACCTCGAGCTGCAGCGCATCGATCGCGTCGCCGTTCGCCGGCACCGTCCCCCAGTTGACCTGCATCTGCGCCTGGTTGCCCACGGGCTGCAGTTCCGCCGTCGTCGGCGCACCGGCCGCCAGCGGGGGCCCGGCGGGCACCTCGGATGCCGACCATGCGCTCCAGCTGGAGGGATCGGGCGCGCGGTTGTGCGCCTGCACGCGCACCTGGTAGTTGCCGCCGTTCTCCAGGCCCTCCCACGTGAGCGAGTTGCCGGTCACCTCTTTCTGGGTGATGCCGGACGGCGGGGCGGGCGAGATCTGCAGTGTGTACCGCTCGACGGGCGAACCCGGTGTCGTCGGCGTGGTCCAGGAGACCTGGAGCGACTTGTCGCCGAACTTCAGGGTCGGGGGGTTGGGCGTGTCGGGACGCGCGTCCGGGCGGGCGACGGCCGACGAGCCGGACGGCTCGGACTCGCCCACGCGGTTCGTCGCGGTGACCTGGAAGACGTACTCGACGTTGTTCGTGAGCCCGTCCAGGGTGCAGGTCGTCGACTGGCACTCCTTCGAGTACGAGCCGCCCTGCACCGACTTCACCGTGTACTTGGTGATCTCGGCCCCGTTGTTCGACGGAGCGCCGTATGTCACCACCACGGTGCGGTCCTGCACGCTCGTCACGGTCGGCGCGCCCGGCGCGTTCGGGACGCCCTGCACCGTGAGCACGACCTGGCCGGTCGCCTGACGATCGGCGTCCTCCGTCGCATCCTGGATCGTGTAGCGCACCACCATGGTGCCGACGAAGTCCTTCGACGGCGTCGCGACGACGTCGTCTCCCTTGATGCTCACCTGACCGGAGCCGGTCTCGACGTTCGCCGTCAGCAGCTTGAGCGGCGTCTCCGGGAAGGGGTTGAAGTCGTTCGCGAGCACCGGAACGGTGACGCTCTTGCCCTGATCGGCTTCGGCGACGGTGTCGGTGTTGGCGGCGGGCATCGCGCGGTTCGAAGCGGTGACCTGCACGAGGACGGAGCCCTCGACGGGTTCGGTCTCGCCGTCGCTGACGCGCAGCGTCAGCGTGGTCGCCGTGCCCTTCTTCGCGTTCGACGATGCCTCGACGAGCAGCTTGTCGCCGTCGATCTTCGCGGTGATCCCCTTGCCCTCGCCGCCGACGAGCGTGTACTTGTGCTTGCCCTTGTCCTCGGGATCGGGGTCGACCGTGAGCGCGGCGAGGTCGAGGACGCTCGCCTTCTCGCCGGGGGCCACGTTCATCTGACCGCCCACGAACTTCGGCGGCTGGTTGTCGGGCGGGAGCACGTTGATCGGGATGCTGAGCGTGGCCTTGCGACCCTCGGGGTCGTCGGGTCCCGTGCCGTCGGTGACCTCGAACGTCAGCGAATCCTGACCGAAGTATCCGGGCGCCGAGGTGTAGACCAGTGTGCGCTCGTCCTTCACGAGGTCGGAGCCGTCGGCCTTGAGAGCGCTCACCTTCGCGTGCTCGGTGATGACGACGTCGCCGCCACCGGCCACGGTGACGTACTTGTCGAGCGGCACGTCCTTGGTCTCGCCGCTCTTCACCTCGAGCGGCTTGGTCGAGGTCAGCGTCGGACGCAGGCCGTCCTGCGACGGGACGAAGATGAACGCCGAGGACTGCAGCTCGTCCTGATCCGTGAGCGTGTACCGGATCAGCTGCAGCTCGTCGGTGACGGTGACACGCACCTTTCCGTTCTCCAGCACCGTCGCGCCGGGCCCGACGTCGAGCGCGAGGCGCTCGGTCGTGCCGTCGGGATCCTCGTCGTTGTCGAGGATGTCGAGGTCGGCGGTGAGACCGCCGTCTTCGAGGTCGACGGGACGCAGCCGGTCGTCTCTCGCCACCGGTGCCTGCAGCGGCACGTTCTCATCGACCGTGACCTGCAGCACGGCCGTCGCGGTCGCGCCGCGCGCGTCGCTGACCGTGTACTGCAGAGATGACTCGAGTGCGCGGTCGGGCGCCTGCACGAGCACGCGGTCTCCGGAGACGCGGGCCTCCAGCTCGCCGGGGATCTCGAGCCCTTCCTTCACGAGCGAGATCTTGTCGCCCTCGGGGTCGGAGTCGTTGAGCATGACCGGCACGGCGATCTCACGACCGGGACGCACCACGACGGCATCCTTCACCGCATACGGCGCCTGGTTCACCTCTTCGGCCGGGGCGATGCCCACGCGGATCGTGGCGGTGCCCTCCTTGCCGAGACGGTCGCGCACCCGGTACTTGAAGACGTCGACACCCGTCGCTCCGTCGAGCGCCTCGTAGGTGAAGTAGTCCTGCGCGACCTCGGTGATGCGCCCCTTCGTCGGATTCGACGCGATGTCCAGGAGCTCGACCGAGTCGCCGTCGGCGTCGATCCCGTCGAGCGGCACGGCGATGTTGGTCTCGGTGCCCGCGAGCGTGCGGGCCACGAGATCGCGCGGCCGCGGTGCCGCGTTCGTCTCCTCGTCGATCGGCAGGATCTGCACGGTCACGTACCCCGCGGCCTTCTGCTGGCGGGAGTCCACGGCCTCGTAGGTCAGGTAGACGGTCTTGGCGACGTCGCCGGCCTTGAACCGCACCTCGTCCTGCGACACGAAGGCCTCGCCGTCCTCCGGGTCGACGAAGGGCTCGATGAGCTCGGGGGCGAGGTGCAGGGCATCGTCGCTCGGATGCGTGTCGTTGTCGAGCACCGGGATCGTCACCACATCGCCGGCGCGGACGTACACCGAGTCCGGGTTGGCGACCGGCTGCAGGATCTCCTCGGGCGCCGGGATCGGCACCACGACGACCTCGCCCTCGGCGGACTGCTCGCCGTTGGAGATCCGATACGCGATGCGGACCTGCTCGTCGAGGGTGCCCTGATCGGTGATGCGGAGAGTCTCGTGGTTGAGCACCGACACCGAGACGCCGGTGCCGGGCTCGACCGAGACGGACTGCACGACGAGGATGCCGCCGGACGGGTCGGTGTCGTTGTTGAGCACGCCGATGAGCGCGTCGCCGCCGGTGGGCAGCAGCGCCACATCGCGCACGGCGACCGGCGGCAGGGTCACCTCGGCGGCCTCGGTCACGTCGATGCGGACGAGTCCCTCGCCGTTCTCCGGGCCGGCGGTCGCGAGGTACTGCACGTAGTACACGCCGACGGTCGGCGCGGTGAAGCTGAAGGTGTTGTTGGTGATGTCGGGCAGCACGGTGGCACCCGGGACCTCGTCGACGCGGCCGAGACGCAGGCGCTCCCGACCGGAGCTGGTGTCGTTCGCCAGCGGAGCGACCGTGATCTGCTCGCCGACACGCGTGACCACGTGGTCGGCGTTCGTCTTCGGCTTGGTGGTGCCCTGCGGTCGCACATCGAGGGTGACCGTGGCCGTGGCGTACTCGCCGAAGCCGTCGGCGACCGTGACCTGGATGTCCTTGCGGCCCTGCAGGCTGGCCGTCGCCTTGTAGGTCAACTGGCCGTCGGTGCTGAAGTCGACCTCGTCGCCGGGGGCCGCCACGACGTCCTTGAGGTAGATGTCGTCGCCGTCGGGGTCGATCCAGTCCGGGAGGATGTTGTACGACACCGTGCCGCCGGTCTCGACCGTGAGCGAGGTCTTGCGCTTGGGCGTAGGTGCGCCGTTCGTGCCCTCGTCGTGCACCGACAGCGTGACCGTCGCGGTGTCCTTGCCGCCGCGGCCGTCGTCGACCTCGTACTGGAAGGTGGACGTGCCCGAAGCGTCTTCGGCGACGGCGATCTGCAGCGAGGCGCCGTTGTAGATCGGCTGGACCGTGCCGATCGACGGCTGCTCCTGTGCCATCGCGGCGACCAGGACGTCGCCGTCCGGATCGTTGTCGTTGTCGATCACCGGGAGCAGCGCCGAGGCGCCGGGCCGCACGCCGAACGAGTCATCCTCGGCGATCGGCACGGTGTTGATCTCGCTGCGCTCCGGGAGCGTGGTCTCGACCGTCTCCTCTGTCGAGTCGTCCTCGTTCTCGGTCTCGCCCTCGGGCGGGGTGAGGTCGTTCCAGTTGTCGACGCGCTGGAGGCTCTCGTTGGCCAGCCACGCCGCGCCGCCGACGGCGTCGTTCAGGATGATCACGTCGCGGTTCACACGGAAGACGAGGCTCTTCGACTCCTGCGCCTCTTCGATCGTGGCCGAGACGTCGTTCGCCGACCCTGCGCACTCGCGCACGAACGCGCCGGTGCCTCCCCAGGCGCCGTAGGTGCAGCCCTGCAGCCACACGGGAGCCGCCGGGGAGCCCTTGCCGCCGGCATCCGTCGTCGTCACCTCGGAGCCGTCGAGCGGAACGCGCACCAGCGCGGATGCCGTCGCGACCGCGACCGCATCCGTCTCGGCCGAGGCCTGCTGGATCACGGCGCCGTCGGCGTCGGGGATCTCGGTGCGGAATCCGCCGGGTGTCAGCACCGCACCGGATGCCGTCTCCAGGACCACCGGGGTTCGACCGACGGCGGTGATGGTCACCGGCTTCGACGCATCGAGCTCGCCGACCGAGGCGGTGGACGACTCGAGGGGCTCGCCCTCGTTGTCGACGGGGACCGTGACGACCTCGCCGTTCGCGCTCGACAGGGCGAAGACCGTGCCGTCTTCGGCGACGACGACGTCCGCGCCCTCGCCGAGCTCTGCGACCGGGTCGGCGGCCTCGATCTCGAACGAGGCGATGCCCTTGACCGGAACGACCCACAGGTCGCCGGACTTCTTGTCGAGGATGGCGGCGGTCTGAAGGCCCATCGCCACCTTGGCGGAGCTCGGGATTCCGGCGGAGTCCCCCAGCGAGACCCGAGCCGGGTCGACCGCCGTGACGGTCGAGGCTCCCTCGTCGACCACGAGCACGTTCGCGGCGTCCTGGACGATGTCGTAGTCCTCGCCGGCGGTGCGCAGACCTCCGTCGAGGACGGTCGACTCGTGGTTGAAGTGCCCGACGAGCAGGCCCGACGTCTTGGTGATCCAGACGCCGCCGTCGTTCAGATCGACCTTGGTGGTCGGAAAGCCCTCATACGTGAGCGCCATCGTCGTGATGGCGATCACGCCGACGGTGACACCGGCGGCAGACGCCAGCATCTTCGGCCGCGCCCTCATCCACGACAACGCCTTCATACCCGGTTCCCCCCAGGGTCGACACACTTCGACACTTCCGTGCAGGGCACGACAGCCCCACAACGCACCCGTTCATCCTAACCGCGCGCCGGAACATCGTTCGATGGGCTGATCTGCCCATCCTGCAGGCGTCAGGCGCGCCAGCAGCCCGCCAGGTGATCGTCGACCATTCCCGCCGACTGCATGAGCGCGTACATGGTCGTGGGGCCGACGAACCGGAACCCCCGGCGGCGCAGCTCCTTGCTCAACGCGGTCGACTCCGGCGTGACGGCCGGGACGTCGGACATCGTCGCCGGACGGACCCCGGATGCCGGCGGCGCGAACGACCACATCAGCTCGTCGAGCTCGCCGTCGGCCATGCCGCGGACGATCCGCGCATTGCCGATCGTGGCCTCGATCTTCGCCCGGTTGCGGATGATCCCGGCATCCGTCATCAACCGCTCCACGTCGGACTCGTCGAACTCCGCGACGACCTCGGGCTCGAAACCGGCGAACACCTCGCGGAATCGCGGTCTCTTGCGCAGGATCGTGATCCACGAGAGACCGGCCTGGAACCCCTCCAGCGCCATCTTCTCGAACAGGGCCCGGTCGCCGTGCAGCGCCGTGCCCCATTCCTCGTCGTGATAGCGCCGGTACTCGTCGTCGTCGCCGACCCACGCGCAGCGGGCGCGGGAGTCGGGGCCCGCAAGGAGGGAGGTCATGCGGCGAGGCTACCCGCGACGACCGACATCACTCGCTGAACGTCGCGGCGTCGATCACGAACCGGTAGCGGACGTCGGACGCCAGCACCCGCTCGTAGGCGGCGTTGATCTCGGATGCCGGGATCACCTCGATCTCCGCGGCGATGCCGTGCGCGGCGCAGAAGTCGAGCATCTCCTGGGTCTCGGCGATGCCGCCGATGTTCGATCCCGCCAGCGAGCGCCGACCGCCGATCAGCGACATGACCTGCACGGGCAGCGGTTCCGCCGGCGCGCCGACGCACACCATGGTGCCGCCGACGTCGAGCAGGCTCAGGTACGAGCGCATGTCGATCACGGCGCTCACCGTGTTGAGGATGACGTCGAAGGAGCTGCGCAGCTCGCGGAAGGTCTGCCGATCGCTCGTCGCGCGGTAGTCGTCGGCGCCGAGCCGGAGGCCGTCGTCCTTCTTGCTCAGCGTCTGCGAGAGCACGGTCACCTCGGCGCCGAGGGCGTGCGCGATCTGCACCCCCATGTGGCCGAGTCCGCCGAGCCCGACCACCGCGACACGGGTGCCGGGGCCGACGTTCCAGTGCTTCAGCGGCGAGTACGTCGTGATTCCCGCGCACAGCAGGGGTGCTGCCACGTCGAGCGCCAACCCGTCGGGGATGCGGAGCACGAACGACTCCGTCACGACGACCTGCTCGGAGTAGCCGCCCTGGGTGACGGTGCCGTCGCGGTCGGTCGCGCCGTACGTGAAGATCGCGCCCTCGGTGCAGAACTGCTCGTCGCCGCGCAGGCAGTTGCGGCATTCTCCGCACGAGTTCACCAGGCAGCCCACGCCGACCCGGTCGCCCACGGCGTGCTTCGTCACCTCGGCGCCGACGGCCGCGACGGTGCCGGTGATCTCGTGTCCGGGAGCGAGCGGGTACTGCTGCGGCCCCCAGTCGCCCTGCACGGTGTGGATGTCGGAGTGGCAGATGCCGGCGAACGCGATGTCGATCAGCACATCGTGCGGGCCGAGCTCACGGCGCTCGATGACGGTCTTCTCGAGCGGGGCGGCTTCGCTGGGGGCGGCGTAGGCGTGGACGCGGGTCATGCGGGCTCCTCGGGTGTGCGGTCCTTCGAGACTACCCACCGCACGCGGAGTCGATACGGTGGACCGAGACTCCGGAGGGGGAAGTCATCATGCGCGGATCCCGCACGCTCGCTCGTCTGATCACCGTCGTCATCGCGGTGATCGTCACACCGGTCGCCGTGGGGCTGCTCTCCAGCGGCGGCACGTCATGGCTCATGACCTACTTCCAGTACGGCGGCGCCCGCGACGGCTTCGGCTCGCTGATGATGCCGACGCTCCTTCAGGCGCTCGGCATCCTGCTCCTGATCGCCGTGGTGCTGACCGGCATCTGGAGCTCGGCTGGCCTGATCGCCGCGGGGGTGATGGCCGTCGTGCCGCTCCTGCTCGCGCTCCTGCCGGCGCTGCTGCTGGAGTCGTATCGGATGCTGGGGCCGATCCTCCCGCGCGAGTGGCTCGACGGCCTCACCTACGGCATCCCGCTGGTCCTGCTCCCGGCGCTCGGAGCGATGGGCATCGTGCTCGCGATCGTGCGCCACCGCCCCCAGCGGACCGCGACCGGTCTCTCGATCATCGGCCTCGTGGCCGCGCCGGTCCTCCTCGCGGCGGGGATCTGGCTGCTGTCGTGGGGCATCGCTCGCGGTCAGTTCACCGCGCTCCAGCAGTTCCGGTTCGACTTCCTGCCGGATGCCGCTGCCGCCGTGCTGCTCGGGACGCTGCTCTCCGTCGCCGGGGTGCTCGCCACGCGGTGGTCGACGTTCGCGCTGGTGCTGCCGGCAGCGGTCCTGCTGCTGCTCGGTCTGCTCGTGCTCGTCCCCGACGCGGTCTTCATGATGGTCGGGCGGATCCCGATGGTCGGCCGGACGCTTCCTCAGCTGCTGATCCTCGGAGTGGGGACGGCGGTCGCGCTGGTCTATCTCGCCTTCACCGCGGTGCTGCTGCGCGTCCGGAAGCAGGCGATGTCGACGGCGGCGGGAACGGGCGAGTCGCCGTTCCCGGCCGCCGGCTATCCGCCCGTTCCTGCGCCGCCGTACCCACCGCAGTACCCGCCGGCCGCGGGCACCTGACGCCCGGCGCGATCAGCGCTGCTTGAGGTCGCCCAGCGGCTCTCGCTTGACCTTCTTCTCGCGCACCGGAGCCTGGCCCGACGCCTCGAGGTCGGCGTAGTACGCGCGCGCCTCGTCCTGACGCTGCTTCTCGATGCCGCTCGCGATGGGCGCGCGCACGTGCTCGGGCTCGTACCCGAACGCATCGACGAGGTCGAGGGCGTAGGGACGCAGTCGCGCGCACAGGCGGTCGATGTAGCTCGATACGGCGGCGGCGCGCTGGGTCGACAGACGGCCGTTGATCAGGTGCCAGGCGAGGTGCTTCTCGATCAGCTGCAGGCCGAAGAGGTCGCGCAGCCAGGTGAGCACCTTCTTGGTGTCGGCATCCTCGATCTCGTGCACGGCGTCGGTGAAGGCCTCCCACTGGAGCAGCTCTCCGTGCGCGCGGGCCGCCTCGATGAGCTCGGCCTGGTTCTCGTTGAAGAGGCGGGCGCCGAGCGCCTTGTCCTTCGCTCCGGGACGCAGCCGGCTCGCGATGTCCGCCACCATCTGCTGCACGCGACCGGCGAGCAGATCGTGCTGCTGCTCCTCGCGGAGGCCGCGCTCGACCGACCGCGACACCTGGCCGAAGTCGGACACGGCCTGACCGAGCTGACGGAGGCCTGCGCCGTGGAAGACCTTGCCGGCGGTCATGCCGACGGCGAATTTCGCCAGCGCCGCGGCATCCTTGCCCTTGAACTGTTGGGCGTAATCGGTGAGCAGACGCTTGCCGACCAGCTGCAGCAGGACGTTGTTGTCACCCTCGAAGGTGACGTAGATGTCGAGGTCGGCGCGGAGTCCGACGAGGCGGTTCTCGAACATGAAGCCCGCGCCGCCGCAGGCCTCGCGCGCCTCCTGCAGGGTGTCGAGCGCGTGCCAGGTCGACAGCGGCTTGAGGGCCGCCGCGAGCGTCTCGAGGTCTTCCCGGTCGGCCGGGGTGTCGATGCGACCCGAGAAGACGCCGTCGAACTTCTGCAGGAACTCGTCGTGCGCGAAGATCTGCGCGTACGTGGTGGCGAGACGCGGAAGCAGCCGGCGCTGGTGCTTGCCGTAGTCGAGCAGCACGACCTCCTGCCCGTCGGCGCCGTCGAACTGGCGGCGCTGGGTCGCGTAGGTGATCGCGATCTTCAGTGCGAGGGCGGATGCCCAGCTGGCCGCGCCGTCGAGCGAGACCCGCCCCTGCACGAGGGTGCCGAGCATCGTGAAGAAACGACGGCCGGGGCTGTCGATCGCGCTCGAGTAGGTGCCGTCGGCGGCGACGTCGCCGTAGCGGTTCAGCAGATTGGTGCGCGGGATGCGGACCTGGTCGAACGAGAGCCGGCCGTTGTCGATGCCGTTGAGCCCGCCCTTGAGGCCGTCGTCCTCACGGCCGATACCGGGAAGATCGTTGCCGTCCTCGCCGCGCAGCGGCACGTAGAAGCAGTGCACGCCGTGATTGACGCCGTTCGTGATGAGTTGCGCGAACACGGTCGCCGCGATGCCGTGCAGTGCGGCGTTGCCGAGGTACTCCTTCGTCGCCGCGCGGAACGGCGTGTGGATGACGAACTCCTCGGTCGCAGGATCGTACGTCGCGGTCGTGCCGACGGCCGCGACATCGGAGCCATGGCCGATCTCGGTCATCGCGAAGGCCCCGGGGATCGACAGGTCCATGACGCCGGGCAGCCACTTCTCGTGGTGCTCCTTCGTGCCGAGCTGCAGGATCGCCGACCCGAACAGCCCCCACTGGACGCCCGACTTGATCTGCAGGCTCGGGTCGGCGACCACGAGCTCCTCGAACCCGGCGATGTTGGCGCCGTTGTTCTCCTCGCCGCCGAGCGACTTCGGGAAGGCCCGGTGCACGGCCTTGTTCTCGACCAGCAGGTGCAGCTGGCTGAGGACGCGCTCGCGGTGCTCGTCCTTGCCGAGCTCGTCCTTTCGCCAGAAGGCGGAGTCCTTGATCATCTCGCGCGCCTCGCGGCGCGTGTCCGCCCAGGTGCCCATCAGCGCGTCATTGACGGCGGCGACATCGATCTGCGGGGTGTGCGCCGCATCCTGCGGCTCGGCGGGTGTCGTCGAAGGACGGACGGCGGCGTCGACCATGGCATTCCTCCAGGGAGAAGTAGGGATGCTCCCATGGTAGGTCTACGACAAATCTCCGTGAAGTCGACTGTACTGATCCTCTAACGATGCGCCGGGACGCCGGGTCCGCGGATTGTCGGCTCCGGACAGGAACCGGCAATCCGCGGAAGCCTCGCCTCAGAGCGCGAGGCCGTGCCCGAAGCGGAACAGCGGATCGGCGGTGTCGAACGGCACGTCCGGACGCGAGGCCTCGACGGCTGCCATCGACCGCGGGAGATCGAAGGGGAGCTTCCCCCGTGCGGCGACGGCACCGCTCAGCACGTCGAGGAGGGCTGCTGCCGAAGCGCCCCAGTTCACGGTGACCGCCGCGACGGCATCCGTGATCGGGGTGAGGACGGGCGGGCGGTCGGCGAGCACATCGACCACCGTCGGAACGACGGATGCGACCTCGCGCACGTGGGCGACCGCATCGTCGGCGAAGTCGAGCGACCCGGCGTGGAAGAAGTTCTCGAACATCGTCTCCCGCTCCTCGAACGGGGCCTGCAGGCGGATGACGGCGAGATCGGCCTCGGCCGGCGTCGCGACGACCTCGCCGAAGGATGCCGCGACCTCGGCGTCGATCCCCTCGACGTACAGCTTCAGACCTCGCGCGAACGGCAGGGCCCCGTCGTTCGTGAGCACCGTGATCGACGCGCGCTGCGCTTCTTCTCCTGCGGCGCGGAAGTCGGCGCGGCCGACGACCTCATCGGCGGCATCCTCGTCGACGAAGGGATTCTCGAAGAGCCCCAGCTCGAACTTCTCCCGGAGGATCCGGCGGGCGGAGACGTCGATCCGTTCCTCGGTGATCTCGCCGTCGGCGACGAGCTCGAGCAGCAGCTCGGGGTTCGCCTCTCCGCCGAACTGGTCGGCTCCGGCATCCAGCACCTTCTTCATACGCTGACGCGGTGTCAGATCCTCGACGCCCCAGGCGCGGGCGGGGAACGGCTGGCCGAAGATCTCGGAGTCGCTGATCAGGCCCCAGTCGGTGCAGACGAGACCGTCGAAGCCGTAGCGCTCGCGCAGGAGTCCGGTGATGACCGACTTGTTGAAGCCGAAGCCGACCTCCTCGTACTCGGTGCCGACCGGCATCCCGTAGTACGGCATCATCTGGCGGGTGCCGGCGGCGAGCGCGTCTTCGAACGGCTTCAGGTGCAGCTCGAACTCCCCGCCGGGGTAGACCTGCTCGCGGCCGTACGGGAAGTGCGGGTCCTCGCCGTCCTTCTGCGGTCCACCACCGGGGAAGTGCTTCGTCATGGTCGAGACCGAGCCGGGCCCGAAGGCCTCCCCCTGGAACCCGCGGATGTAGGCGGCGCCGAGCCTGCCCGACAGCTCGGCATCCTCTCCGAACGTCGCCGTCTGGCGTGCCCAGCGCGGCTCGGTCGCGAGGTCGACCTGCGGGTGCAGCGCGACGCGCAGTCCGACCGCCGTGTACTCCTGGCGGGCGATGTCGGCGAACCGCTCGACCAGCGCCTCGTCGCCGATCGCCGCGAGACCGAGGGTCTCGGGCCACTGCGAGAAGGGCCCGGCGAGGATCGAGGCGCCCGGGTTCTCGCTGAACGAGTGGCGCGGATCGGTCGACAGCGTCACAGGGATGCCGAGGCGTGTGGATGCCGCGAGCCGCTGCAGCGCGTTCTGCCAGGCCGCGATCTCCCGGCCGGTGGGCGCGGCGCCGAGCAGGTTGAAGTGCGTCATCTGCTTCGTCTCGAGGAACTCGCGCGCAGAGGGCGTCGCGAAGACGGGGTTCGGCTCCTCGAGATCGCCGATCGCGATCATCGTGTGGAAGAAGAGTCCCGCCTTCTCCTCGATGGTCATCTCGTCGAGAAGCAGCTGCACCCTCTCGTCGACCGGCAGATCGGCATCGAGCCAGGGGCGGACGGTGGTCGTGGTGGTGGTGCCCGAGATGATCACTTGACTCCCTTGATGCGGTAGACGAGAACGGCACCCGCGAGCGCGACGAGCGCGCCGAACAGGTACCAGGTGGTGTATCCGCCGAGCGGCGTGGCGGCGCCCAGCGCGATGATGCCGGGGGCGATGGCCGGGGCGATCGACTGCGGCAGCGCGTTGGCGATGTTCAGAACGCCGAGGTCCTTCGCGACGTCGTCGGGGTTCGGCAGCACTTCGGTGGCGAGCGCGAGGTCGACGGAGAGGAACGACCCGGCCCCGAGGCCGATGATCGCCTGCGCCACGATCACGGTCGTGATGTCGGGGGCGACGGCGAGGATGACGAGGCCGACGACCATGATGAGTCCGGCGACGGCGACGAACGGGCGACGCTTGCCGATCTTGTCGGAGAGGAACCCGCCCAGCGGCGAGGAGATCGCCATCGCGGCCATCGAGGCGAGGTTCGCGGCGAGGATGATGCCGACCGCGCCCTGCTCGTCGAGGCCGAACTTGGTCACGAGGTACAGCGGCAGGAAGGTGGCGATGCCGGCGTAGCCGAACATGACGAAGAACTTGGTGAGCCAGGTCCAGCCGAAGTCCGGGTGCTTGCGCGGGTTGAAGACGAACGACCCGAAGAAGGTGCCGACGGTGAAGCGGTCGGCGGGCTTCTCGGCAAGGCGGCGGTCCTTGAGCAGCAGGACGAAGACGATCACGAGGACGAGGGCGATCGCGCCGGGCACGAAGAAGCGCTCGAAGTCACCCGGAAGGAAGTTCACGAGGAAGCTGCCGGCGAGGATGCCGATCGGCGTGGTGATGCCGATGATGCCCGAGACCTTGCCGCGGCTCGAGACCGGGACCTGGTCGGGCAGCGTGGCGTTGGCGGCGGCGAGGACCGCGTTCATCGAGGCCTGCACCAGGCACCAGGCGATCAGCACCACGAGCACGGAGCTCGCGACGCCGATCAGGGCGAAACCGCCGAGTCCGACGATCGCGCCGCCGAGGATCCACGGGCGGCGCATGCCCCAGCGCGAGGTCGTGCGGTCGGAGAGTCGGCCGACGAGAGGGTTCGCGATGAGCGCGAAGGCCGCGCCGACGCCCATGACGAGGCCGAGGCTCCCCTCGGTGTTGGTCGGGTCGATGTGCTGGATCTTGAACGCCATCGACACCATCACCGGGGTGAGGAGGGCGAGGTAGACGCCGAAGTTCACGGCGGCGAGGCCGGGCGTGTAGCCGCGCGGCGTCTTCGGCGGGGTGGTCCCGGGCGCCTTGAAGCCGGTGGTGCCGACCGCGGCCGCGTTCGCGGCGGATGACAGCTCTGTCATGACAGTCCTTTCGATGCGCCGCACGTCTTCGGGCGAGGCGGCTCTGGGAAGAAGATACACCAATCTCGACCGTTTGGTAAGTGAATATCGACCGGTCGGTAATGAGGGAGGATGGGGGTGGAGAGGAAGCGATGACGATCACGACGCCCCGGGGCTCACGGCACGCGCGCGCCGCGGAGACGCGGCAGCGGATCATCGCCGCCGCCCGCGAGCTCTTCATCGGCCACGGCTACCGCTCCACGTCGCTGCGCGACATCGCGGCGGCGGCATCCGTCAGTCATCCCGGCCTGCTCGGGCACTTCTCCTCCAAAGACGCGCTGCTCGTGGAGGTCGTCGGCGAGTTCGAGGCCGAGAACGAGGACGTGTTCAGCACGATCGCCGCGGCATCCGAACCCGGCGAGCTGATCTTCGCCCGGCTCGCCGAGCGGAACTCCCGGACCGAGGGATACCTCGAGCTCTTCGCCGCTCTCACGGGCGAGGCCTCCTCACCCGGACACCCCGCCCACGAACGGATGCGCGAGCGCTACGCGCGGCTGCGCGAACTCAGCCGTGACGTGCTGGCCGACGCGCAGCATCTCGGCGCCATCGACCCGGAACGCGACGTCGACGGCGAGGTCACGCGCCACACCGCAGGCTGGGACGGCCTGCAGCTTCTGGCGCAGTACCTGCCCGACCAGGTCGACGTCGTCGAGATGCTCGAGGAGCGCGAGGCGCTGTGGGTGCTGCCGACCGGATGGCGCGATCCCGACGACGGAGAACCCTCACCCGAGGCGTCGGGTCCGCTGCCTGCTCCGTTCGGCGTCGAGCCGGCCGACGTCGATCCGGGTTACGCGGTGGGACGACGACGGCGGACGCAGATCGTCGCCGACGCCATGCGCCTCTTCTCGCACGACGGCTACGGCGACACCAGCCTGCGCGACATCGCCGAAGCCGTCGGGGTCTCGAAGTCGACCCTGCTGCACCACTACCCCTCGAAGGAGCTGCTGCTGAGCGCGGTGCTCGCCGAACGCGACAGCGCCATCCGGGAGAGGGGCGTCATCCGCACCTCGGATCGCGCCGGCGAGCTGCTCCGCGGCATCGCCGACGGCGCCCGCGTGAACGCGCTCGAGGAGCCGGGCCTGATCCAGGTCTACGCCGTGCTCTCCTGCGAGGCGGTGCCGGCGTCGCATCCGGCCCACGACTACTTCACCGAGCGCTTCTCGAGCGCGATCGCCTACTTCACCGAGCTGTTCCGACTGGCCCAGCTCGACGGCGATCTTCCCTCGCACCGCGACCCCGCGCGCGAGGCGATCTGGCTCATCGCGATGTGGGACGGCCTGCAGTATCAATGGCTGTACGATCGGGACGCCGTCGACGTCGCCGCGCACCTGCGCGCGCACATGGACGATGTGCTGCCGGTGCGCTGACCGAGGTGCCGGTCAGGCGGCGGCGATGACCGCGAGCACGCCCTCGCCGTAGGCCTCGCGCTTCTTCGCGCCGATACCCGTGATGCCGTCGAGATCGCCGAGGGATGCCGGGCGGTGCTCGGCCAGAGCGCGCAGCGTCGCATCGCCGAACACGATGTACGCGGGCACGCCCTGCTCGCGGGCGGTCTCGGCGCGCCAGGCCCGCAGGGCCTCGAACAGGCCGCGGTCACCGGCATCCAGAGCATCGGCGGCGCTGGCCTTGCGGGCACGGGTCTGTGACGTCGGGCGCCCGATCGTGTCCTTGCGCAGCGGCACGGGCGTCTCGCCGCGGAGCACGGCGGCCGCCGCCTCGCCGGGAGCGAGCGTGCCGTAGTCGCCCTGTGCGACGAGGATGCCGCGGGCGAGCAGCTGCCGCACGACGCTGCGCCAGTCCTGGTCGGAGAGGTCGGCCCCGATGCCGTAGGTCGCGAGCTTGTCATGGCCCTGCTGACGGATGCGCTCGGTCGAGGCGCCGCGCAGGATGTCGACGAGGTGTCCGGCGCCGAACGCCTGGTTGCGCTCGCGCTTCAGCCGCACGATCGTCGAGAGCAGCTTCTGCGCGGGGACGAGACCGTCGAACGTCTCGGTGTCGTCGAGGCAGGTGTCGCAGTTGCCGCACGGCTGCGAGTCCTGGCCGAAGTACCCGAGCAGGTTCTGCCGGCGGCACTCGACGGTCTCGCACAGGGCGAGCATCGCGTCGAGGTGCTGCCCGAGCCGCATCTTGAAGGTGCGGTCGCCCGGGCTCTGGTCGATCATGCGGCGCTGCTGCACGACGTCGCCGAGGCCGTACGCCATCCAGGCCACCGACGGCTCGCCGTCGCGGCCGGCACGACCGGTCTCCTGGTAGTACCCCTCGACGGACTTCGGCAGGTCGATGTGCGCGACGAAGCGCACGTCGGGCTTGTCGATGCCCATGCCGAACGCGATGGTCGCGACCATGACCACGCCGTCTTCCCGGAGGAAGCGCGACTGGTTCGCGGCGCGCACCTCGGCCGGGAGACCCGCGTGGTACGGCAGCGCGTCGAGCCCCTGGGCGGCGAGGTAGGTCGCGGTCTGCTCGACCGACTTGCGGCTCAGCGCGTAGACGATGCCGGCGGGCGGGGTCCCTGCGTCCGCCGAAGGGGTCTGCGAGCGGATGAACGCGACGAGCTGCTTGCGCGGATCGACTTTCGGCACGATCCGGTACTGGATGTTCGGGCGATCGAAGCTGGCGACGAAGTGCTTCGCCGTGTCGAGGCGGAGCCGCTCGGTGAGCTCCTTGTGCGTCGCCGCGGTCGCCGTGGCGGTGAGCGCCATGCGCGGCACACCGGGGAACCGCTCGCCGAGGTCACCCAGGGCGAGGTAGTCGGGGCGGAAGTCGTGCCCCCACTGCGACACGCAGTGCGCCTCGTCGATCGCGATGACGCTGAGCGTGCCGCGCTGCAGCAGCGCCGTGGTCTGCGCGCTCGACAGGCGCTCGGGCGCGACGTAGATGAGGTCGAGCTCTCCGGCCACGTAGGCCCGCTCGACCTCACGCCGCTCGTCGATGGCCTGGGTGGAGTTCAGATACGCGGCCTTGACGCCGTTGGCGCGCAGCGCGTCGACCTGGTCGTGCATGAGCGCGATGAGCGGGCTGATGACGAGACCCGTGCCCTCGCGCACGAGCGCCGGCACCTGGTAGGTGATGCTCTTGCCGCCACCGGTCGGCATCAGCACGACCGCGTCGCCGCCCGCGATCACCTGCTCGACGATGGCCGCCTGATCGCCGCGGAACTCGTCGTAGCCGAAGACGGTGTGCAGCGCCTCGCGCGCGGTCGGGTACCTGCTCGGCGTCGCCTTGCGGACGGCCGGGGCGACCTTGGTGACCGGCCCGGGACCCCAGTCGAGCGGCGGTTTGAAGCCCGCGCCCTGCGGCTCCCAGTCCATCGGCTCGGGCGGAGCGGACGACTCCCAGCCGTCGTCGTAGGGCTCGTCGCCATATCCCCCGACAGGGACAGGCCCTTCGACAGGCTCAGGGACCCAACCTTCGTACGGGTCACGGGGAGTCTGCGGCATCCCTCCAGCGTAACGATCCCCGCCGACGTCGACGGCGCCTGTCCACAGATCCGGGCGTAGGTTGGATGCAGACGCATGAAGGAGCCCCCATGACCGACATCACCGTCACCCGCAACGACGAGGAATCGCGCTACGAGATCCGCTCGGGCGACGTGCTCGCGGGCTTCGCCGCGTTCGATCTGCGCCCCGGCTCCATCCGCTTCCTCCATACCGAGATCGACGACGAGTTCCAGGGTCAGGGTCTCGCGGGGAAGCTCGCTTCGGCGGCGCTGACGGATGCCGCGGGTCGCGGCGAGGCGATCGTGCCGCTGTGCCCCTACATCGCGAAGTACCTCGAGACGCATGAGATCGAGGGCGCCGAGATCCGCTGGCCCCGCCCTTCGACAAGCTCAGGGACCCAGAGGGCTCAGGGGTCCGAATGATCGGGCAGCGCCGCCTCGTCCTGGAACCGCGCGAGGTTCCGCTCGGCGGGGTGCGCGGCATGAGCGTGCTGCGCGCGCTTCCGCATCGCAACCTGCCCACGATCGGCGCCTGGTGCTTCCTCGACCGGTTCGGCCCCGCCGACACGAGGATGCGGGTGGAGCCGCATCCGCACATCGGCCTGCAGACCGTGACCTGGCCGCTCGTCGGCGAGATCCGGCACCGCGACTCGCTCGGCAGCGACGCCGACCTGCGCCGTGGCCAGCTGAACCTGATGACGGCCGGGAACGGCATCTCGCACTCGGAGTACTCGATCGGCGACGACCCGATCCCCCTCGACGCCCTGCAGTTCTGGGTCGTGCTGCCGGAGTCCACCCGCCACGGCGCTGCCGGATTCGAGCGGCACACCGAGTTGCCGGGCGTGGCCCTCACGGCGGATGCCGGGGCCGACGCCACCGCGACGGTCGTGCTCGGCGAGTTCGCCGGCGTCCGCTCGCCGGCGACCGTGCACACCCCGATCGTCGGCACCGAGATCGTGCTCGCCCCCGGCTCCCGCGTCCGCCTGCCGCTCCGCCCCGACTGGGAGCACGCGCTCATGCTCGTCGAGGGCGATGCCGTCGTGTCCGAGCATCCGATGGAGCGCAATGATCTGCTCTACCTCGGCGACTCCCGCGACGAGGTGGAGGTGTCATCGACCGAGGGCTCCCTGCTGTTCCTGCTCGGCGGCGAGCCGTTCGAGGACGACATCGTGATGTGGTGGAACTTCGCCGGCCGCACGCACGACGAGATCGTCGCGGCCCGCGAGGCGTGGGAGGCGGAGTCATCCCCCGACGCCGCGACGCCGCGGTTCGGCGCGGTGGATGGTCACGATGTGCGCATCCCCGCCCCGCCGCTGCCCGACGTGCGGCTGATGCCGCGCGGCCGCCGGATCTGACGGCGCCGTTCGTCTCACTCCGCTCGCCCAGGAACCGGGGCTCAGCCGGGCTCCGGCGTGTGCACCCGCGCGAGGAAGCGCTCGGTGCGCGGCGACGGCCCGCGCGGGTCGAGCAGCGACACCACGACCGTGACCACCGCAGCGAGCGGGATCGTCCACGCCGCCGGCTGCGCCAGATACGGGGCAGCCGCTCCGACTCCCCCGATCACGGCATGCACCAGCAGGGCGAGCCCCGCCGCGACCCCGCCCGACAGCATCCCCGCCACCGCGCCGCGGGCGGTGAGCCCGCGCCACCACACCCCGAGCAGCACGACCGGCGACAGCGTCGACGCGGCCACGACGAACACCACCCCGACGCTCGACCCGAGGCCCGCGGGGGCGGTGAGCAGCGCCACCGCGAGCGGCACGACCGCGCACAGCACGGCGGAAAGCCGGAACGAGCGCACCGAGCCGGAGAACACGTCCTGGCTGATCACGCCGGCGAGCGACACCACGAGCCCCGCCGATGTCGCCAGGAACGCAGCGAACGCGCCCGCCACGATGAGCGCGGTGAGCAGTTCGCCGAACACCCCGGGGAAGACGCGCGAGGGCAGCAGCAGCACGACCGTGTCGGCGATGCCGGGCACGGCGAGATCGGGGGCGGCGATGCGTGCCAGCAGACCCATGGTGCTCGACACCGCGTAGAAGGCGCTCACCATGGCGATCACGATGACGGTCGTGCGCCGGGCCGACACCCCCGTCGGACTCGTATAGAACCGCACGAGCACGTGCGGGAGCCCCATGGTCCCCAGCAGCAGGGCGAGCAGGAGGGATGCCGTCTCGTACGCGTCGAACCCCGACGGCCCCGCCTCGGCGGGGAAGACGAGCGCCGGATCGAAGTCGTGCGGTCCGCCGCTCAGCGCGAAGGCGATGCACACGACCGGGACCAGCAGCGCCGTGAGCTTGAGCCAGTACTGGAACGCCTGCACATAGGTGATCGCGCGCATGCCGCCGGCGGCCACTGCGGCGGCCACCAATACCGCGACGGTCACGGCGCCCACCCACTCCGGCACACCGGCGACCACGAGCAGGGTGATCCCCGCGCCGTGCAGCTGCGGCACGATGTAGAGCCACCCGATGATGAGCACCGCGATGCTGGTGACCCGCCGCGCGGCGCCCGAGTCCAGCCGCGCCTCGATGAAGTCGGGGATCGTGTACGCGCCGCTGCGGCGGAGCGGAGCCGCGACGAACGCCAGCACGAGCAGATACCCGGCCGCGTAGCCGATCGGGAACCAGAATCCCCTCGCACCGTCGAGCAGCACGAGCCCCGACAGGCCGAGGAAGGTGCCGGCCGACAGGTACTCCCCGCTGATCGCGGAGGCGTTCCAGACCGGCCGAACCGTGCGGGAGGCGACGAAGAAGTCTCCGGTGGTGCGCGAGATCCGCAGTCCGTACACGCCGATGAGCAGCGTCGCGACGATGACCAGCGCGACGCCGACGAGGTCGAGGACCGCGTTCACTCGCGGTCCCGCAGCGCCCGGTAGCGCCGCTCGTTGCGCGCGGCGGTGCGCACGTAGAGCACCGCGAACACGAGGATGATCGGGTAGAACGCGTAGGCCTGCAGCAGCCACGACAGCGGCAGCCCCCAGATGAGGACCCGGCCGATCTCGGGGATCAGCGCGATCGCCAGCGTCAGCGCGACCACCACGAGCACGAAGCCGGCAACGGTGCCGAGCGCGAGGCGGAGCTGGCTGCGCATGAGGGCCCTGGCGTACACGGCATCCGCTTCGTCTACCGGTGAACCGGGCAGGGCGATGCCGCGAGTCGAGGTGGACGGCCGCCGTGCGGGGAGGTCGGCCGTCACCCGCACGCGCTTCGGGATCTCGCTCATCCGATTCCCTCGCCGCGCACCAGGGCTTCGCGCACGGCCGGCACGAGGCGCCGGCTCACGGGCAGCGACAGCTCGCCGATCGACACCGCGGGGTCCGAACCCGACAGGCGCGCCTCGGTCACCGCTGCGGTGCGGACCAGCGACGAGCGATGGATGCGGAGGAATCCGGCATCCGCCCACCGCACCTCCAGCTCCGAGATCGGGATGCGCACGAGATGTCCGGCGCCGTCGCCGGTGTGCAGCCGCGAGTAGTCGCCCTGCGCCTGCACCCAGCGCACGTCGCTCCGGCGCACGAAGCGCACCGCCGAGCCGACCGTGACCGGCAGCATCTCGTCGTCACCCGGTCGCGCCGTGTCGGCCAGTTCGATGACGCGATCGATCGCCTGTCGCAGCCGCTCGGCGCGGACCGGCTTGAGCAGATAGTCCGCCGCGCGCAGCTCGAAGGCCTCGACGGCGCGGGCATCGTCTGCCGTGACGAACACGACGGCCGGCGGCTGGGCGAGGGCGAGCAGCGCCCGCGCGAGCTCGGTGCCGGTCAGCCCGGGCATGTGGATGTCGAGGAAGGCGATCCGCACGGCCCGCTCGGAGAGCTGCCGCAGAGCATCCGCCCCGCTGCTCGCGGTGAGGATCTCGCCGATCCGATCGTCGGTGCGCAGCAGGTGGACGAGCTCGTCCAGCGCGGGCCTCTCGTCGTCGGCGACCAGCACGTCGATCATGGGCTCACCTGGTCGCGCAGCGGATCGTGCAGCGGCTGGGATTTCGGGACCCGCATGCGCACCAGGGTACCGGCGCCGGTGTTGGTCTCGACGACCAGTCCGCCCTCGGCGCCGTAGAGCTGGCGCAGGCGGGTGTCGACGTTGCGGAGTCCCACGTGCAGGCCGTCGTCACCGGCGGTGAGCGTGGTGCGCAGCCCCTCCGGATCCATCCCCACACCGTCGTCCTCGACCGCGATCTCGGTGTGCGTGCCGTCATCGCGGGACAGGATGCGGATCTCGCCGCCTCCTTCCCCCGGCTCCAGCCCGTGCCGCACGGCGTTCTCGACGAGCGGCTGCACCGACAGGAACGGGATGACCGTGGCCAGGGTCTCCGGCGCGATCTGCAGGGTGACCCGCAGCCGGTCGCCGAAGCGCGCGCGTTCGAGCTCGAGATACGAGTGGATGCTGCCGAGCTCCTCGGCGAGCGTGGTGAACTCGCCCTGCCGGCGGAACGAGTAGCGGGTGAAGTCGGCGAACTCGAGCACCAGCTCCCTGGCGCGGGCGGGGTCGGTGAGGACGAACGACGCGATGGCGGTGAGGGCGTTGTAGATGAAGTGCGGGGAGATCTGCGCGCGCAGCGACCGCAGCTCGGCCTCAGCCAGCTGCGTGCGCGAGGCATCGAGGCCGCCGAGCTCGACCTGCGCCGCGCACCAGTCCGCGACCTCCTCCGCCGCGCGCACGAGCGCCGCGCGCGCCGGGGCCGCGAACGCCACGACGACGCCGATCACGCGGCCGTCGACGAGGATCGGCGCGCCGACGGCCTCGAGATCGTCGTCGGGGCCGGGCGACGGGAAGACCTGCCGACGACCCGACTCCTCGACCTGCCTCGCGATGCGGAGCGCCGCCGACTCCAGCCCGTCGGACGGGCCGTCGAACGACACGGTGCCGTCGGCGCTCACGATCGCGACGGCCGCGCTGCCGAGCAGCACGCGCAGATGCCGCGCCGCCTTCACGACGTCGGGCGCCGACAGCCCGGCACGCAGATGCGGGGCGGCGAGGCTCGCATGGTGCAGAGCGTTGAGCGCCGCCTGCTCGGCGTCGCTGCCGAGGTCGGCCGCCCCGCGCGCGAGGCGACGAGCGAGCAGCAGCAGCACCGTCAGGACGATCCCGCCGAGCACGCCCAGCACAGCGGCGAGAACGACGTCGGTCATGCGTTCAGCCTAGGGAGGTCAGCAGCAGCGGGCACCGGGGTTGCGATCCTGGTCGTCCATCTTCTGCCGCCAGAACTGCCGCTCCGTCATCGGCTCCTCGCCCGGATGCTCGCGGCGATGGTGCGTGACGTACGTCGCGTACGCGGTGTCGCCCATCAGGGTCGTCATGTACCAGCGGATGCCGCGGCCGACCCGCCCCACCGCACGCGCGAGCATGCGCAGGGGGTGGGTGGTCGCGGCATCCGCGTGGTTCGTCATGGTGACCATCTCAGTGGGTCGACGCCTTGCGGTCGTCGGCCAGGATCGGCTCCCACTGCTTCTCGAGCTCGCGCTCCGCGGAGTTGGGCAGGAAGCCGGCCGGGGCGAAGCGCCGCGAGGCGACGGGCTCCTCCTCGGTGTTCTCACCACCGCCGTTGCGGATCGCCTTGATCGTCACGATCACGGCCGCGACCATCACGATGATCGCCAGCGTGACGAAGATGATCGACAGGGTGCCCTGCACCGCGGTGTTGCGGATGACCGCCTCGAGCACCTCGGGAGCGCCGAGCGAGTCGTCGCCCGAGTCGCGGGCCGCCACGTACTTGAAGTGGTTCGCCCAGTATCCGATCGCCGGGACCGGCGAGAAGATCTTGTACAGCGAGGCCGTGATCGTGACGACCGCGGTGAACGCGAGCGGCAGCCCGATGATCCACAGCCACCGGAAGTAGCTCTTCCCGCGCTTGGCGACGATGGCCAGCACCACGGCGAGCGCGATCGCGGCGAGCAGCTGGTTCGCGATGCCGAACAGCGGGAAGAAGGTGTTGATGCCGCCGAGCGGGTCGGTCACGCCGAGGATGAGGATCGCTCCCCAGCCGGCCACCATGATCGCGGTGCAGATCCAGACACCAGGACGCCACGAGACGTCACGGAACTTCGGGAACCAGGCGCCGATGGAGTCCTGCAGCATGAAGCGGGCCACGCGGGTTCCGGCATCCACCGCGGTGAGGATGAACAGGGCCTCGAACATGATCGCGAAGTGGTACCAGAAGGCCATGAGCGCCTGCCCGCCGAGGGCCTGCTGCATGATGTGGGCGAGTCCGAGCGCGAGGGTCGGGGCGCCGCCGGTCCGGGAGACGATCGATTCCTCGCCGACCAGGGTGGCCGTGCCGGTGAGCATCTCGGGCGTGAGGTTCACCCCCGTCAGCCCCAGCGAGTTCACGAAGGCGACCGCCCCTTCGACCGTGCCTCCTGTGGCCGCGGTCGGCGCGTTCATCGCGAAGTAGATGCCCTGGTCGATCGAGATCGCGGCGACGAGCGCCATGATCGCGACGAAGGACTCCATGAGCATGCCGCCGTACCCGATGAAGCGTGTCTGGCGCTCCTTCTCGATGAGCTTCGGCGTGGTGCCGGAGGCGATCAGGGCATGGAAGCCCGACAGCGCGCCGCAGGCGATCGTCACGAACAGGAAGGGGAAGAGGGGACCGGCGAACACCGGCCCCATGCCGTTCTCGCCGAAGATGCTGATCGCGGGGACGGTGATCTCCGGGCGGACGAGGATGATCGCGCCGGCGAGCATGACGATCACGCCGATCTTCATGAAGGTGGAGAGGTAGTCGCGCGGGGCGAGCAGGAGCCAGACCGGGAGCACCGCGGCGATGAAGCCGTAGATGATGATGCCCCAGGCGATCGTGGTGCGGTCGAGGTGGAAGATCGCCTGACCCCAGTCGGTCGCCGCGACCTGACCGCCGCCGATGATCGCGGCCATCAGCAGCACGAATCCGATGATCGAGACCTCGGTGACCTTGCCCGGGCGCAGGAACCGCAGGTAGATGCCCATGAAGATCGCGATCGGGATGGTCATCGCGACGGAGAAGACGCCCCACGGGCTCTCACCCAGGGCGTTCACGACCACGAGCGCGAGGATCGCGACGATGATCAGCATGATCAGCAGGGAGGCGATGATCGCCGCCGTGCCGCCGATGCGGCCGAGCTCCTGCCGGGCCATCTGGCCGATCGTGCGACCACCGCGGCGCATCGAGAAGAAGAGCACCGTGTAGTCCTGCACCGCGCCGGCGAGCACGACGCCGACGATGATCCAGATCGTGCCGGGGAGGTAGCCCATCTGCGCGGCCAGCACGGGGCCGACGAGCGGGCCGGCGCCGGCGATCGCGGCGAAGTGGTGGCCGTAGAGCACGCGGCGGTCGGTGGGGACGTAGTCCTTGCCGTCCTGCTTGACCTCGGCAGGGGTGGCGCGGCGGTCGTCGGGGCGGGTGATGTACTTCTCGATCACCTTCGAGTAGAAGCGGTAGCCGATCAGGTACGTGCAGACCGCCGCGAACACGAACCAGATCGCGTTCACGGTCTCGCCACGGACGATCGCGAGCATGGTCCAGGCGACGGCCCCCAGCAGCGCGATCGCCGCCCAGAGGACGATCTTCGGCAGGGTCCAGCGGTTCGCCTTCTCGTGATGCTCGTCGGAGAGAGCAGTGGAAGGGAGTTTCGGGTCGGTGACGATGACGGGTTCGGTGCTGCCCGGTGCGGTCATGGGGGTCTCCTCGGGGTACGCGTCGTTGCGTTCCCCCACGCTAGGAAAGCCCCGGCACCGACGGACGGCCGCCGGACGGATGCTGCGACGAGCGGCGCCGATCGCGCGACGAGCGGGTGCCCGGACGCACACAGCGCCCCGCGGTCCGTCGACCGCGGGGCGCTGTGCTGTGGGGGCTTACTCCGGCTTCGGCGTCTCCGGCGCCTCGGTCGGCGGAGCTTCCGTCGGCGGGGCCTCGGTCGGCGGGGCTTCCGTCGGCGGGGCCTCGGTCGGCGGGGCTTCCGTCGGCGGGGCCTCCTTCTCCGGGGCCTCGGCGGCCGGGGCGTCGACCGTCAGGATCGTGCGGACCGCCGAGTCGCCGTACTGCACGAGCCCGAGGTAGCGGGCGCCGGCGGTGAGGCCGGTCCAGCCGAGCTGGTAGCTCGTCTTCACACCGCGGACCACCGGGAGCGGGTTCGGCGTCGCCGTGAACGCTCCCTCGCCGCCGGGCACCACGTTGGCGTAGGACATGTCCCACGTCATCGGCCCGGTCGTCGAGTAGATGTTCGCCACCACGAGGTAGGTGCCGGCGGTGGGCGCGGGGATCGTGATCCTCTCGTCCGCCGAACCGGTCGCCGACTGCCAGCGCTCGTAGTAGCGCAGATCGTCGGCGCTCACCACGCGGTAGACGGTGAGGTCGAGATCGCTGCCGTCGTCATCCGACGAGTCGAGGTCGAACCGCGAGAGCGTCGTCCCCGCCGGCACGTCCACGATCCAGGACACGTCCTTGTTCGCGTCGCCCGAGTTCTCGTCGCCCGAGTGCCCCTCGACCGGGTTGTCCGGGTCGGCGAGCAGCTCGAACGGGGTGAGCCCGGAGAGGTTCAGCGGCAGATCGCCGTCGAGACCGGGGGTGATCTCCACGGTGGTGCTGCCGTCGACGCCGGTGCCGGAGACCTCGGCCGGAGCATCCGCCGTCACCGGGAACACCGCGATCGGAGAGCGGACCGTGTTCTTGGTGCTCGTCCAGACGAGAGACCCGGTGGTCCACTGCTCGACCGGGGCGTCGGCGTTGTCGAACGTCACCGTGAACGTCTTCGTCTGCCCCGCCTTGTCGAACGTCAGCTGCTGCGGCGAGACCTTCACGTTCAGGCCGGGGACCGACGCCTGCGCCGTGAAGACGCCCTTCTCGGTCGAGGTGACGGAACGGGTCACGGTCTGCTCGCTGGCCAGGGAGCCGATCGAGATCGACGCCTGGTTCAGATCGCTGCCGTCGATGGGCTCGATCCCTGGGAAGTCCGAGAGACCCTTCCCATCGAGGAAGGCGGCCCAGTCCTTGACGCCGTTGAGGTAGAGCAGGCCGGGGTTGAAGAAGCGCCGCGGGTCGACGTGACCCGCCCCCTGTTCGAACGGATTCGTATTCGGCGAACCGTCGGCCAGCACGGTGTCGTAGGCGGTGGTCATCATCGCCGACTTGACCTCGGCGGGCGTCGCCTTCGGGCGCTCCCCGAGGTACAGGGCGCCGAGGCCCGCGACGTGGGGCGAGGCCATGGACGTGCCGGAGAGGATGCCGAAGCTCGGCTCCTCACCCGGTGCGTTGTGGGTCGCCGCGAGGATCGCGACGCCGGGAGCCGAGACATCCGGCTTCAGCACGTCGCTGCCGTCGGCGAGCATCGGGCCGCGGCTCGAGAAGCCGGCGATCTGCGGCGTCGGCGTGGTCACGCCGGTCGTGTTCTCCCCGACCAGCGTGATGGGCAGGTCGGTGCCGCTCTGCACGTAGGCGAGAACGGCTTCACGATGCACGGATGCGAGGTGCACGGTCGGCACCGCGTGGAAGTCGTTGTCGAGGGAGTCCGCGCCACCGGGCACGTTCACCAGGACCATGCCGATGCCACCGGCATCCTTCACAACCTGCGACTTCTCGGCGCGCGCGTTGTTGCCGCGATCGCAGACCACGATGTGACCTGCGACCTTTGCGGGGTCGAGGGTGCCCGGCAGGCAGACCTGCGCGTCGACGGCACCGTCGGCGGCGGCATCCGCTGCGGCGATCGACGGACCGGTCACGGTCGTGCCGAACGGCACGCTCACCGAGGCGCCCGCCTGCGCGAACCCGTCGAACTGCACCGTGCCCTCCCAGGTCGGGATGGTGGATGCCGCGACGGTCGTGTACCACGGCGAGGCGTGGTCGGCCGTGACGGGGTCGGGGCCGTCGTTGCCGGCGCTGGTCGCGACGAAGACGCCGGCGGCGGCCGCATTGAAGAACGCGAGGTCCTCGGGCGCGAGCACGGTGCTGGCTGCGCCTCCGCCGATCGAGTAGTTGATCACGTCGACGCCGTCGGCGACGGCCTGGTCGATCGCAGCGACGAGGTCACTGAGCGCGCAGATGTCGTCGGTCGTGACGGTCGTGTCGGGCCCGACGTAGCAGGCCTTGTAGGCAGCGACCTTCGCGCCGGGGGCAACACCCGAGATCGTGCCGAACTCCACGTCCTCGATCTGGGCCTTGACCTTGAAGTTCCCGGCTGCCGTGCTCGCGGTGTGCGAGCCGTGGCCGTCGCCGTCGCGCGGCGAGAGGTAGTCGTACTGGAAGTCGAAGCCTGCCGCCTCTGCACCGGCGTAGAAGTACTGGCCGCCGATGAGCTTGGACGAGTAGTCGCGCTTGTCCCAGTCCTGGCCCTCGACGATCGCGGACTGGAACTGCCCGCCGTCGGACTTGTCGAAGTAGACATACGTGCCGTCGGTGTACGGCTGGCTGCCCTTGTGGCGGTTCTGCTGCTTGTTCTGCTTCTTGAGCTTCTTGCCCTCGAACGACGGATGCTCGGGCGCGATGCCCGTGTCGATCACGCCCACCACGACGCCTTCTCCCGCCTTGTCGACGCCGCCGGTCTGCTGCCAGACGCCGCCGCGGCCCTTGCGGTCGTCGCCGAGTCCGAGGAAGTCGGTCGAGGTCTGCGCGTCGGGGTGCCGGATCTCATCCGGGTAGACGCCGAAGACGTCCTTCGAGGCGCGGAGCTCGTCGACCTGCGCGCCCGTGAGGTCGGCGCTGAAGCCGTTGAGCACGACCTGGTAGGTGGTGTCGGGCGTGACCCCGACCTGCGTGGCGAGGTCGGTCTGCTCGGTCTGGAGATGCTCGACATAGCGCTGGGAATCCTGCGACTGGGTCTCGAGCTGCTCGCCTTCGGCGGGCTTGGTCGCCTTCAGGCCATCGACGTCGCCTTCGTAGCTGGCGAGCGGATCGGACTTCATCACGACGATGTAGTGCCCGGGGGTGCCGGCGACGGGGACGGGGTGCGTCACCTCCTCCGCCGCGTAGCCTGCGGTTGCCGTCGATGCGATGAACAGCGTGGCCAGGGTGGTGGCTGCTGCCATCCGGAGGGGTGTTCGACCCATGTGCTTCTCCCGATGATCTCGGAACGGCGTCGTTGCCGCACCGCGGCTCAAGGTAGTCCGGGGTCGGCGACCGCGCCAGGTGCATGTCGGAAACATAGACGAAGGGCCACAGGGGGGACTTTGGTCGAAGGGGAGACGGTCGCGCGTCGTTTTTCCCGGCCCTCCCGCGGCGCTCCTCGGCGGCGGCGCAACTAGGCTGGGAGGGTGGCCCGAACACCCGTCCTCTCGACCAGATTGCTGCTGGTCTGCGCGGCGATCGGCGTCGCCACGGGCATCATCGGAGGGATCGCGGGGCTGCTGACACCGGTCGTGCTGCTCGCCGCCCCGTTCGCCTACGGGCTGCTTCTCGGGTCGCATGTGCTGCCCGGCATCATCGCGCAGGAGGTGCTGCGTCGCCCGCTCGTGGCATTGATCACCCATGTGATCGCGGCTCTCGTCGCCAGCGCGTTCAACCCGGCATGGGCTCTGCGCTTCCTCGGTACGGCACTGCTGTTCGGCGCGATCCAGGAGGGAGTCGCGGCGCTCACCCGGTACCGCGCCTGGGGCGCCTGGCGCTTCTTCGTCTCTGCCGTCGTGATCGGCGTGCTCGTCGCGGTGGTCGTCTTCTTCGCCGCGCATCTCGGGGCTCTGCCGCTGTGGGCCCAGGTCCTGTACCTCGTGATCTCGGTGCTCGGGCCGATCGCGTGGACGGCGGTCGGACTCGCGATCGGGGCGGCTCTGCGACGGGCCGGGGTCGCGCAGCGCTGAGCCCTCGCCGTGCTGGCCGCGGGATTCGGCCCGATGGCGGATCAGGTAAGGCTCAGCTAAGTTAGAAGCGTTCGATCCGCCGACTCCGGGACTCCGCCGTGCGCTCATCCGCGCCTCTGCTCCGCGTGCGTGAGCTCTCTCTCACCCACGCGGATGCCGCGCACCCGTCGCCGCGCGACGTGACGTTCGACATCGCCGCCGGGGAGGTCGTGCTGCTGCTCGGCCCGTCGGGTTCGGGCAAGTCGACGCTCACGCTCGCCTTGAACGGGCTCATCCCCCACGCCGTGCCGGCGACCATGACGGGCACGGTCGAGGCGGGCGGGCTCGACACGGCTGCGGCGCACACGGCGACGCTGAGCACCCAGGTCGCGATGGTGTTCCAGGACCCGGATGCGCAGATCGTCACAGGCACGGTCTACGACGAGGTCGCCTTCGGTCCGGAGAATCTGCTGCTCCCGCTGGAGGCGGTACGCGCCAGGGTCGAGGACGCGCTGCGCCGCGTGGGGCTGTGGGAGCGTCGCGACGACAACCCCGACCATCTCTCCGGCGGCGGACGGCAGCGTCTCGCGATCGCCTGTGCGCTGGCGATGGGATCGCCGCTGATCGTGCTCGACGAGCCCACGGCCAATCTCGACCCGCAGGGCATCGACGACGTGTACGCGGCGCTCGCCGATGTGGTGGCGGCGGGCGATCGCGCGATCCTGCTCGTCGAGCACAACCTCGACGCGGCGATGGCCTTCGTGACGCGCACGATCGTGCTCGACCGCGACGGACGCGTGGTGTTCGACGGACCGGCATCCGAGATCATCCGCACGCACGCCGAGGAACTCGTCGCGATGGGCGTGTGGCTGCCCACGGCGACGCTGGCCGCGCTGCGGCTGCGTGAGGAGGGGTACCGATTCGATCCGCTGCCCCTGTCGCCGGAGGAGCTGGCGCGTTCGCTGCCCGCGACTGACGTCTCGTCTCGCCCTGCTCGCTCGATTCGCGCGACGACCGAGGATGCCGCTCCGGCGATCATCCGCGCTCGAGGCCTGACGGTGCGGCGGCGCCGGACCGAGATCCTGCACGGGATCGATCTGGATCTCGCGGAGGGGAGCCTCACCGCGATCGTCGGCGCGAACGGCGCCGGCAAGACGACGCTGATCCAGGCGCTGGCGGGCGTCGTGCCGCCGCCGAAGGGCCAGGTCAGCGTCGACGGCATGGATCCGGGGTCGGCATCTCCGCGGGATCTCGCTTCGCGCATCGGCTTCGTGTTCCAGAATCCGGAGCATCAGTTCATCGCGCACACCGTGTTCGACGAGTTGGCGCACGGACTGACCCTTCGACAGGCTCAGGGGCCCAGGGATCAGAGGATCTCGGAGGCGGAGATCACGACGCGCGTGGAGGAGATGCTCGCCCGGTTCGGGCTCGAGCACAAGGCGGGCGTGCATCCGTTCCTGCTGTCGGGCGGCGAGAAGCGGCGCCTGTCGGTGGGAACCGCGCTGATCACGCGCCCTCGGGTGCTGGCGCTGGACGAGCCGACGTTCGGTCAGGATCGAGCGAGGGCATCCGAGCTGCTGGCACTGCTGCGGAGTCTGCGCGCCGAGGGCACGACGATCGTGATCGTCACGCACGACCTGCAGCTGGTTGCCGAGCACACGACGCACACGGTGGTGCTGAAGGACGGACGCGTTCATGCGGCGGGTCCCACGTCGACGCTCTTCCGGGACGAGCAGCTCTTCGCCGAGGCGGAGCTGCGCCTACCCGCACTGCAGGGGGTTCTGGCATCCGCCGGTCTGGAGGTGGCCTCGTGACCGCCACGACTCCCACGACAACGGCGTTCGATCCGTATGCGACGATGACGGGGAGCTCGCGCCACCAGTTCCTGTACGCCCTGAATCCGCTCGCGAAGGTCGTGGGTTTCGCTCCGGCGATGGTGCTGCTGATCTTCGTGCGGGATCTCGCGACGCCGGCGGCGTTCCTCGTGCTGGCTTACGCGGTGATCCTCATCGGTGCGCGGCTGACGGGGAGGCTGCTCGCGCTGATGCTGCTCGCCCTGCCGGTCGGGATGCTCGCGATCGGCGTCGGATTCTCGCTGTGGGTGGATGCCGGGCTCGTCGCGGACACCGCCCCGTTCCTGCGCATCGGCGAGTGGACGCTCTACGCCGGCGCCCTCGAGATCGGCTTCGCGACCGCGCTGCGTCTCGGCGCGATCATCGCTCTCGCGCTGATCGGCGGACTCACGACGACGGGTCCGGATCTGGTGCGGGCGAGCGTGCAGCAGCTGCGCGTGCCGTATCGGATCGGATACACAGCTCTGGCGGCCTTCCGGTTCGTGCCGCGGTTCGGGCATGAGCTGGCGGTCATTCGGGCGGCGCATCGCGTGCGCGGGCATCACGGCGGACGGGGTCCGTTCGCCCGGATCGCTCGCGGGTGGGGGTACATCGTGCCGTTGCTCGCGGGAGCGATCCGGCATGCGGAGCGGGTGGCGCTCGCGATGGATTCGCGCGCGTTCGGCGCCCACTCGACGCGGACGGAGCGGCATCTGGTGCCGTTCCGTGTGCGCGACATCATCTTCACGGTCGCGAGTCTCGCGGCATCCGCGGCGATCTTCGTCGTGTTCTTCCCCTGGCAGCTTTCCTGAAAGGCGTCGTATGGCATACAGCAAGCTGGTCAAGCCCGAGTCGGCCGAGCTCATCCACCTCACGGTGCTGCGCAGCGAACAGCTGTCGGCGCATTGGATCAGGGTGACGCTCGGCGGCGGCGAGATCGAGAAGTTCCGGCCGATGGGCTTCGACCAGTGGTTCCGGCTGTTCCTGCCGATCGGAGGCGATGCGGGCCTCGATCGTGTGCCGGCGAAGGCGAACAAGATGTTCGGGTATCTGAAGTTCCTTCGGATCCCCGATGGCGAGCGGCCTGTCATGCGCAACTACAGCGTGCGGGCGTATCGCGCGGCGACCGCGGATGCCGGGGCGGAGATCGATGTGGACTTCGTGCTGCACGGCTCCGCGGCGGAGGGCACGGCCGGTCCGGCGTCGCGCTGGGCAGAGACGTGCCGGCCGGGGGAGCATGTGCTGATCATCGACGAGGGGCTGACGTTCAATCCGCAGCGCGGGACGGATCGTGTTCTGCTGGTCGGCGACGAGACGGCTCTGCCGGCGATCGCCTCGATCAGCGCCTCGCTGCCGGAGGATGCCGCCGGCCTCGCGATCATCGAGGTGCCGACCCGGGAGGACGCACTGTCGTTCCCCCATCCGGCGGGCGTCGAGGTCGTCTGGATCGTGCGACCGCATGAGGCCGCACCGGGTTCTCTGGCACTGGAGACACTCGGCAGGACGGCACTGCCGGATGCTCCGTTCCACGCGTATGCGGCAGGCGAGCAGGCTCTCGCCTCGGGGGTGCGCAAGCATCTGGTGGGTGAGCGCGGTGTCGACAAGAATGCCGTGAGCTTCTGCGGATACTGGAAGATCGGTGCGGCATCGCCGGCGTCGAAGGCCGCGCGCGAGGCAGCTGCGGAGCCCCTCGCATGAGCGGGACGAACGCGAGCACACCCCGGTCGCGCGGGCGCTTCCGCTTCCCGACCGCGATCCTGTTGACGTGCGCGGCGCTCGGCGTCGCGGGCGGTCTGCTGTTGGCTCCGGCGAACTGGATCTCGACGATCCTCTTCCCCGGCCTGCCGTTCGTGAGCGTCGCACTGGCGGGGCTCTGGCTGCTGCCGTCTGTCATCGCGCTGCGACTGTTGCGCCGGCCGCTGGTCGGATTGCTGGTCGGTCTGCTCGCCGGGCTCGTGATCGTGCCGTTCTCGGGCTATGGATTCGGCAGCGTCGCGACGAACCTGTGGTGGGCGGCCTTCACCGAGCTGCCCTTCCTCTTCGTGATCTGGCGGTACTGGGGAACGTGGCTGCACTATGTCGGCGCGGTGGTCGTCGGCGTCGTGTATCCGCTGCTGGCGTGGGCCTCGTTCAACCTCGAGACCATGCCCGTGGGTGTGCGCATCGCGTTCTTCGCCATCACACTGGCGAGTTGCGTCGGGGCGACGGCTCTCGGCATCCTGATCGCGGATCGCCTGCGCCGCGCCGGCGTCGGCGGGCGGCTTCCGCTGCCTCGTTCCGCACGCACGCCAGCCGCGAAGCCGGAGGCCTGAGAGCTCGACACGCAGAGATTCCGAAGTGCCGTTCTTGCGGCCTGACTCGTCGTTCATGCGGCGATGTCGAAGCGATAGCGGCCGCCGGTGCGAGGCGTGCGGGCGGGGTCGACGTAGGCGGGCGGGATGAACAACACTCTCGCGGCGACGCCCGTTCCGTCGATGCGGATGTCCCATCCGTTGTCATGGATCCGGTGGTGGCACGTCTCACACAACAGCACTCCGTTACTGAGGTCGGTGGGGCCGTGGTCTCTCGTCCACCATCGGATGTGGTGCGCTTTCGTCATCCCCGGTGGCAGGCCGCACATCGCGCACCCGCCGTCGCGTTCGGCCAGGGCGAGGCGTTGGGCGCGGGTGAACAATCGTTTCTCCCGCCCCCAGTCCAGGATCTCGCTCCCACCACCACACACCCACGGGATGATCCCCCCACTGCCGGCCATGCGTCTCGCGGCGCCGATGTTCACCGGGTGATCCATCCCGTCGATCGTCGCTGACCCCGACCCGGACTGCAGGTCGTCAAGCGTCAACCGGACCACGACCGTGGCACCGGCGAGCGGGACCCGAGACTCACACCCGAGAACATGCGCACAGAACACCGCCAGCGCATCCGCCTGCAGCATCGCCACGGTGCGTCGGTCGGCATCCGGAGCATCCGGGTCTGGCGCATCGTTGCGGGCAGCGAACGCCGCAGACACGTAGCCACGGATCGCAGTCACGATCGGGGCGGCGGTCTCCGCATCGAGGACCGCGTTCAGGTGCACCATCCCTTCCCGCTCGACCATCGTCAACGACCGTCTCGCCCGGCGTTCCTCATCCTTCGGTTCCACACCGTCGGGGTCCATCCAGGCTTCCGCCCGGGCGATCAGCTTGCGGACATCCTCCAACGCCAACCCGGCACACCGCTTCGCCAGCAGCCGCTCCGCCAGGCCGATCCGCTCCGCCCCGGCCACCACCCGACACCGGTCCAACAGCGCGACGATCAGTGCGGCCGCTTGCACGCTGAGTTCTCCCGACGCGAGCGCCCCACGCAACAGTGCATACCGGGCGGGCAGCTTCGTCCCCAGCAGGTCCGTCCGGGGCGCGGTCGCTTCCCCGACCTTCACCAGGCGTTTCGCATCCCCGGTCGACACCCCGCCGGTCGCGGCGAGCAGTTTCGCCGCCGTCCGATAGCCCTGCTCCTTCGCGAGACTCCCCGCCCCGAGCTCACGCCGTGACTCGTGCGCGATCCGCGCGGCGACATCCGCATGCGCGGCATCCGCCTGGCGTTGCAGCACCCCGATCGCGTCGTTGACGGCGATCAGCTGTTCCCGCGACAGCCCTGTCGCGTCATCCGCATCGGCCCACAACTGATCGAGGCGGGTGACTGCCTCGATCAAGCCAGGGAGCTTCGACATGCCCACAGTTTACCCGCGAAACACCCGACATTCGAAGCTATGTTCGATTCAATATCGGCATTTCACGGTAAGCGTGAAGAGGCAACGACAGGCGGGAGAGAAGGAGGCACGCCGTGGATACGCACGATCGCATCTTCCGGCAGATCATCAGCCGTGACGACCTCCACCCGTCCGTCAGGCGAGCCGCTGACGCCGATGGCACCCGGGACCGCGCCGCGCGAGACATGGTCTTCGAGGATCGACAGGAGCGAGGAGGGCAATGCAGTCGATTCACGCGCGGGACGGACGGACACTGTCCATGGGCTCAGCTCACCAGCAGGTGCGCAGCTCCGCGATCGCGCCCTCCGTCTCCTCGTCGCTCGGGCCGCGCAGGCCCGACCCGCTCCTCGGTGCCAGGGTGAAGAGGATCTCCTCACCGGAGATCAGCAGGATGGCGAGCTTCCGGTACGACATGCTGGTCGCCTCGCGCGCGAAGACATCGCTGATCTCATCGAAGCGGATGCTGCGCCGCTCGCGCGGGGCCCCGGCGCCGAGCGATTCCCGGCGAAGGTCGATCTCGAGGCGATCGTCCCAGACGAGGACGAAACCGGGAGCCGACGAGTCGCCCGCACGACGGGCATCGCCGGGGAACTGCGCCTGCAGGAATGCGAAGCTGCTCCGGGCGCCTCCGGCCGCTGCCGCCTTGTCTGCGCGCCTGACCAGAGACACCCGTCGGAAGGCCATGACCATCGATCCGGTGATCAGCGCCGTGCCCAGGAGGAGAGGGAGGAGAGCGTTCGGCATCGGCGCCCAGCCGAGCGGAAGGACGAGCAGGCAGAAGATTCCGAGGACGGCATATGTCCCGATGGCGAAGTTACGAGCAATCGTCAGGATCGGAGCGAGGGGTGCGCTGAAGCCAGCGTTCAGCGGCCCCGGGTCAGGACTCATCCGCGCTCCTCCGTTCGTAGCTCGGACGAATGAACAGAAACAAGAGCAGCCCGAGGCCGCTAAGAGACTTCTTCACGCGTCATCCTCCGGACCCGAGACGACCCGCTTCGCTTCGTCTACGCGCTCCGAATAGTCGGGGGCGAACACCACGTCGATCTTCGTCTCCAACTGCGACTCCAGATCCCAGAGGACCCGGTGCTCCGCGTCATCCGCCGAGAGAACATCGGAGTCGTTCGCGCGCGCCAGCCAGTCGAAGAACACGAGCGCCTCGGCACTCGTCAACTCCAGCGTCACGACTTCGTCAGCCATCTCGATTCCTCTCACCGCGCACTGAACAGCCCCACCAGGACGAGCGCCGCACCGAACGCGACGAACCCCGACCCGACGATCACGACCGCGGCCATCTTCGGGAATCGACCGGCGATCTCCGTTTCCGGAACACCGTCTTCCCGGTAGACACTCGCGAACCGCTGACGCACGAAGCTCAGCGCGCGGCCACGCAGCGAGAGAAGGAGCACTCCGAAGACCAGGACGACGATCCCCGTCACGAGGCTCGTGAGAGCAAAACCACTCACTGCCTACAACTCCCGCGCGAAGATGCCGGCGAAGAACGCGACGACGCCGATGAACGTGAGCCCCGCGCCCGTGAAGCCGACCCAGAACGGGCTCGACCCCTTGAGAGCGGCGCGCCCCGGCGCAGCGCTGAGTGCGCGAAGGGTGACCGAGAAGAAATCGAAGATCTTCACCCGGTTCCGAATGATCAGCGGTCCACAGATGAGCGCGATGATCCCGACAGCGATCACGATGTAGTTCTCGTAGGTCATCTCATCATCCCCGCGTTCGCGCGCACATTCATGCCATCGCTCCCAGGACCGTGACGACACCGCCCACCAACACCACGACCCCGATCACAAGCACGACGACGCCCGCGAGTCCGATCCAGAACGGCCGATGCTCACGCGCGAACTCGTTCACCTCGCTCACTCCCCGCACCGCCCGCGCCCGCCGGTCGACGAAGTCGTAGACGCCGCGACGGAATCTCCACAGTGCGAAACCCGCCGTGGTCGCGATCACACCGACGAGGGAGAACGGCACCATCGTCGCGAATGCCGGGTTGCTCGTCGAAACCGGCTCCGGCCCGGAGCTCTGCCCCGGGAAGACGCCGTCCCGAATGATCGCGACGATCGCACCCGACACCATGATCACGCCCATCAGCATCACGACCGACCCGACGACGCCCAGTACCCAAGGCTGCTGCCTTCCGGCGGACATCTGCGCCATCCGGCGACCGAGCATCGCTTCCTGCTGCCGGAAGACGAGGGCGTTCAATGGCTTGCGGAACCGGACGATCAGGATGCCGCCGACGAAGGCGAGAGGACCGACGATGAGGTTCGCGAGAATGCTCGTCGCGACTTCCGACATCCGCCTAGTCCGGCATCGTCGACGAGGGCGTGATCATGCCCACACATTAGCGCGCCGTCGACGCGGCGCGATCAGCGCACTCCTTACCGCTTCCCCGCGATCTGCCGCCCGACGATCTCGCGCATGATCTCGTTCGTGCCGCCGTAGATGCGGTGCACGCGGGCGTCGAGGAAGGCGCGGGCGATCGGGTACTCCGTGATGTAGCCGTAGCCGCCGTGCAGCTGCACGCCGGTGTCGAGGACCTCCCACTCGCGCTCGGTCGCCCAGAACTTGACCTTCGCGGCCTCTTCGGCCGAGAGCTTGCCCTTCGAGTAGGCGAGCAGCGCGCGGTCGACGTAGGCCCAGAGCGCGTCGACCGTGGTCGCCATGTCGGCGATCTTGAAGCGGGTGTTCTGGAAGTCGATGATCCGCTCGCCGAAGGCCTCTCGGTCCTTCGTGTAGGCGACCGTCCAGTCGAGCGCGGCCTGCGCCGCTGCGGCTCCGGCGACGCCGATCGACAGACGCTCGAGCGGCAGGTTCATCATGAGCTGCACGAAGCCCTTGCCCTCGACGCCGCCGATGAGGTTCTCCTCAGGCACGAACACGTCGGTGAACGAGAGCTCCGCGGTGTCGTGACCCTGGAAGCCCATCTTGTGCAGCTTCTTGCCGTGCTCGAAGCCCTCCATGCCGTCCTCGAGCAGCACGAGGCTGAACGCGTCGGGACGGTTGCCCTCGCCGGTCTTCACGAACGTGACGACGAGGTCGGCGGTGGCGCCGGAGGAGATGAACGTCTTCGCGCCGTTGACGATGTAGCCGGCGTCGACCTTCTTCGCGGTGGTCTTGATGCCGCGCAGGTCGGATCCGGCACCGGGCTCGGTCATGGCGAGAGCGCCGACGACCTCACCGGTGGCCATGCGGGGCAGCCACTTCTCCTTCTGCTCCTGCGTGCCCATGTGCACGAGGTACGGCACGGCCAGGTCGTCCTGGATGCCGAACGCGCCGGCGAGCGAACCCGCCCCGGCCGCGATGACCTCTTCGTTCACGACGGCACGGAAACGGTAGTCCTGCAGCATCCCGGCGCCGCCGAACTCCTCGGGTACCGACAGACCGATGATCCCGGCCTCACCCGCCGCCAGCATCGTGGCCCGGTCGACCTCGCCGTCGGCGTCCCACTTCTCGATCGTCGCGTTGGTGACGTAGCGCTTGACGAAATCCTTGACGAGGTCGCGGAATGCCTCGTGATCCTCTTCGTAGATGTCGCGTTCCATGCGATCCTCCTGAACGTGTCGTGCCTCATTGCTCCGGCGATTCTATGTCCGGATGCCGACGCGCAGCAGGTCATTGTGAGAATGCATCCCACAGATGGTGGCACTGGGTACCGCGCTTGTGGGATGCCGCAAAGTCGGCCGTCCCGCCGGTTCAGTAGAGGTAGTCGGGCGCCGCCGGCAGCCCGAAGAACTCCTCGAGCGTGTGGTATCCGCCCGCGTGATAGGCGGCTGCGAGGTCGACGCCGACATAGCGGAGGTGCCACGGCTCCGGCGTGTACCCGGTCACCGGAGTGCCCACGCCCTCATAGCGGACGATGAACCCGTACTCCCACGCGTGCGCCGCCACCCAGTCGCTCTGCGCCGTCGCGCCGAAGTCGTCGAGCCCACCGCACCCCCCGCCGCACGCGACCACATCGAGCGCGAGCCCCGTCTGGTGCTCGCTGTGCCCGGGTCTCGCCGATCCGGCATCCGCCCCCTCCTGGCCCTCGGCGCGGACGTGCGCATCGTACGTCGACACCTGCAGTCCATAGGAGCGGTAGCCGTTGTTCGCTCCGATGACTCCGACGCCGGCCGCCGAGGCCGCCTCCGCCATCTGACCGACCGCGACCGCGACATCCGACCGCACCAGCCCGGAGAGCGTCGTCATCTGCAGCGGCACCGAGTCCAGCCCCGCGGGTTCGAACTCGACCGGATCCAGCGGTCGCGTCTTGTTGACGACCACCCAGAGGCGCGACGGATCGCTGAGAGAGATGCACGGCGCGTTCCCGGCGACGACCGCGGCACGGAAGTTCGCGCCTCCGCCGAAACCGGCGATGGTCGCCGCGTCGTCGCCGCTCGCGAGAGACTCCAGCACCGAGGGCTCGGCGCACGGATCGGCCGCGACGGTCGCCCCGACCTTCACCGTCGGCACCTGCACCACCGCGACCGGCTCCGGCATCGACGAGGGCTCGACCGACGTGTCCATCGGTGCGGACGCGATCGAGAACAGCATCCCGATCGCCGTCACGGCGACACCGATGGGCAGGGCGGGACCGCGGATCGGGGAGCGCGGAGCCGCGTGCTGGGCGTGCGGCAAGGAGAGCATCGCATCCATTGTCCCCCGTCTGGACCGTCGCGCGAGCACGGGTTGCGGGAGCCATTGGTAATTCATCATACGTCTGGGTACGCTGGCATCGTGAGAGAAGAAGAGCCATCAGAGCGGATGCCGACGGTGCGGCTGCGTACCGGAACCCCGCTCACCCGCTTCGGTCTGGGCGGCGCCCAACTGGGGAACCTCGGCCGCGTCACGACCGACGAGCAGGCGCGCTCCGCCGTCGACACGGCCTGGGACCGCGGCGCGCGTCTGTTCGACACCGCCCCGCACTACGGGCTCGGCTACTCGGAACGCCGTCTGGGCGAGCTGCTCGCCGAGCATCCGCGCGACGAGTACGTGCTGTCGACGAAAGCCGGGCGCACGCTCGTGCCCCAGGACCATGCCGAAGGACAGCTCGACGACGGCGGCTTCGCGGTACCCGCCGCCTACCGCCGCGCGTTCGACTTCTCGCGCGACGCGATCCTCCGCGGCGTCGAGTCCAGCCTGGAGCGGCTCGGCGTCGACCGCCTCGACATCGTCTACCTGCACGACCCCGACGACCACTGGGCCGTGGCTTCGACGGAGGGCATCGGCGCGCTGATCGAGCTGCGCGACCAGGGCGTCGTCCGATCGGTCGGCGTCGGCATGAACCAGTCCGCCCTGCCTGCCCGCTTCGTGCGCGAGACCGACATCGACGTCGTCATGCTCGCCGGACGCTACACGCTGCTCGAGCAGCCCGCGCTCGCCGACCTCCTGCCGGCCGCGCTCGCGCACGGAGTCGGCATCGTGAACGTCGGCATCTACAACTCCGGACTGCTCGCGCGGCCACGCGTCGCCCCGGATGCGACCTACGACTACATCCCGGCTCCGCCCGCGCTCATCGCCCGAGCCAACGCGATCGCCGACGTCTGCGAGGAGTTCGGCACGGACCTGCCGACCGCGGCCATGCAGTTCGGCCTGCGGCATCCGGCCGTCTCGTCGGTGGTGCTCGGATGCCGCGACGGACGCCAGGTCGCCGAGGGGATCGAGCGCCTCGAGGTCGACGTCGACGGCGCGCTCTGGGACGCTCTCATCGCACGCGGGCTGCTGCCGGAGGGCGTCTTCGGCTGAGCTCGCGCGCTACGCCCGCCTACCCGCCCGCACGTCCGCACGACATGAAGGAGATCTCTTGACATGAAGGAGGCCTGGCGGCATTCACTCCTTCATATCGAGAGATCTCCTTCGTTGCGCGCGAGGTCGCGCCCGGCCCTTCGACAAGCTCAGGGACCCAACGACCGCAGCTTCAGGGATCCAGCGACCGTGGGGTCGCCGAGCCAGCACCCGTGGGTCGCCGAGCCAGCACCCGTGGGTCGCTGAGCCAGTCGACGCGTCAGGAACCCGCGAGCTGCAGCACCCCGTCGACCCGGCGCGGCACGTCGACCGGGCCGTCGCGGAGCTCGTCCGGGAGGACATCCACCGGAGCATCCTGCCACGCGAGCGGACGCAGGAACCGTCGGATCGCCGTGACGCCGACCGAGGTGTGCTGCGTGTTGGTCGCCGGCCACGGACCGCCGTGGTTCATCCCCCACGACACGCGCACGCCGGTCGGGTAGCCGTCGTAGACGATGCGGCCGACCAGGTCGCGGGCGGCATCCGTCAGCTCTCCGCGCACGGCGCTCTCATCCGACGCCGAGTGGATCGTCGCGGTGAGCGAGTGCGGCACGGCCTGCAGTGCATCGCGCACCTCGGCGACCGTCGAGTACCGCATCACGACCACGAGCGGCCCGAACGCCTCCTCCGCCACTGCGGGAGTGACATCCTTCGCATCGATCTCCAGCACGGCCGGCGTCAGCGAGAACCCGTCCTCACCCGCTCGGGGGGCGACGAGGCTGCGCGCTCCGCCCTCTGCGATCAGGCGCGTGCGGATCTCGTCGAACGCCCCGTGGATGCGGGAGTTCAGCAGGGTCTGCGCCGCAGCATCCGTCGCCCGGGCGACCACGTCGGCGACGAGTGCGTCGCCCTCCGCGCCCACGGGCACGAACGCGACACCCGGCTTCGTGCAGAGCTGCCCCGCCGAACCCGTCACCGAGGTGAAGAGTCCCTCTCCGATCGCGGCGGTGCGCTCCGCCGCCGCCCCCGGCGTGATCACGAGCGGGTTGAGGCTCGACAGCTCGCCGTAGAACGGGATGGGCGTCTCGCGCTCGTCGATGATGCCCTGCAGGATCTTTCCGGTCGAGAGCGAACCGGTGAAGCCGACCGCCGTGATGCGCGGGTCGGCGACGAGCTGCGATCCGGCCTGCTGGCCGTAGACGATCCCCAGCGTGCCCGCGGGCGCACCGTAGGCGGATGCCGCCCGCGACAGCGAGTCGAACGAACGCTGCGAGGTGACCAGGTGCGAGCTGTGCGCCTTGATCACGACGGGGCAGCCCGCGGCGAGCGCCGACGCGGTGTCGCCGCCGACCACCGAGAACGCGAACGGGAAGTTGCTGGCGCCGAACACCGCCACGGGGCCGATGGGCACGAGCATCCGCCGCACATCGGGACCGGGTCCGAGCGGGGTGTCCCCCGCGTGATCGATCACGGCTTCGAGGTAGCCGCCCTCGTCGACGGCATCCGCGAACAGCCGGAACTGGAACGCGCTGCGCGACAGCTCGCCGTTCAGCCGCGCCTCGGGCAGCCCGGTCTCGGCCAGCGCCGCTCCCACGAGCGAGGCGCGGTCGGCCTCGAGCCCGTCGGCGAGCGCCCGGAGCAGCCCCGCCCGCCACGCGCGCGGCCGGGACCGCAGCTCCGTGAACGCGGATGCCGCCGCCTGGGCGAGAGCCGCGACGCCCGCGGCATCCGTGGGCTCGATGTCGGTGGCCGACGTGGCCCCGGTGCGGGGATCGGTCGTGGTGAGGGTGGTCATGCACTCGTCCTTCCGAGCAGGCCCCGCTGCGCGAGGTTGGCCATGAGGGCGCCGATGCCGAAGCTCCACGGCGCGAGTTCTTCGCTGTGCTGCACGCGGTTCACCAGGGCACCGAGGCGCGGGGAGGCGATGCGCACGACGTCGCCGACATGGTGCGTGAAGCCGTGGCCCGGCTCGTCGCGGTCGTCTGTGGGGGCGAACATCGTTCCCAAGTACAGCACGAAGCCATCGGGGTAGGCGTGGTGCGCGCCACTGGCCTGCCGCGCGAGATCGGCGGGGTCGCGGCTGATCTGCGCCATGTGCGACGACGCCTCCATGCGGAAGCCGTCGTCGCCGTCGACCGAGAGGGTGACGGTCTCGGAGCGCACGTCGTCGAGCCCGAAGCGGTCGTCGAACAGCCGGATGAAGGGACCGACGGATGCCGATGCGTTGTTGTCCTTCGCCCGCCCGAGCAGCAGGGCGGAGCGCCCCTCGATGTCGCGGAGGTTGACGTCGTTGCCGAGGGTCGCGCCGACGATGGCCCCGTTCGACGCGACCACGAGCACGACCTCGGGCTCGGGGTTGTTCCACTTCGATTCGGCGAGCACGCCGACGTCGGAGCCCGCGCCGACCGTGGCGAGCACCGGGGCCTTGGTGAAGATCTCGGCATCCGGTCCGATGCCGACCTCGAGGTACTGGCTCCACAGGCCTGCGGCGATGAGCACCTGCTTGAGGCGCGCGGCCTCGGGCGACCCCGGCACGAGGTCGCGGATGTCGCCGCCCAGCGCGTCGAGGATCGTGGCGCGGATGCCGTCGGCCGACTCGGCCTCGCCACGGGCGCGCTCCTCGATGATGCGCTCGAGCATCGACACGGGGAACGTGACCCCGGATGCCTTGACGACCTGCAGGTCGATCGGCGACAGCAGCCACGGAAGCGCGTCGTCGCGGGCATCCGGTGCGGTGTTCGCCCAGACCTCGTCGAACGATCCGATGACGGGACCGTCGGCGGCGCGCACGGCGGATGCCGGGTCGGCCGTCTCGGTCAGCGAGGCCATGGTCGGGAACGTCGCCGACAGGTCATGCAGTCGGCCGTCGCGGAGCACGACCACGGTCGGGCCCTCGGGCAGCTGGACGCGTCCGACGAGCAGCGCGTCCGCGGCATCCGCCGGCTGCACGTCTGCGGCATTCCCGGTCCAGTTCTCGGTCATCTGATCCTCGTCTCCCACATTCGGGCGGTCGGTGTTCGCGGGTCGGTGTTCACAATTCAGCAAGAATCTGCGCGAAGGAGCGGTTTCGGCCGCGGTTCGCCCGAACGGGCCGAGGTTTGGCTGAATTGTGACCGGGGGTTCCCGCAGCCGCGCCTCGACAGATGCGCATCAGCGCCGCCGGAAGACGCCGGGGCGCTTCTCTGCGAACGCCGCGCGGCCCTCGGCGGCATCCTCGGTCGCGAACGTGATGCCCTGCATCTCGCGCTCGTACGCGATGGCCTGGTCCTGCGGCAGGTTGAACGCCGCGCGGAGGTTCGCCTTGGCCGTCTCGGCGGCGATCGGCGGGCGGGACGCGATCGTCGCCGCGAGTTCCTGCGCGCGCTCGATCAGCGCGTCGGCCGGGACCACCTCGCTGATCAGGCCCCAGGCCAGTGCGCGCTGCGCGTCGATCGGGTCGCCGGTGAGCAGCATCAGCGCCGCGTTGCTCGCGCCGATCGAGTTCGCGAGCAGCACCGACATCCCGCCGCCGCCGATCCAGCCGAGCTTGATCTCGGGCGCGGCGAAGCTCGCGGTGTCGGCGGCGATGCGGATGTCGCAGGTGAGCGACGCCTCGAGCCCTCCGCCGAACGCGTATCCGTTGACGGCCGCGATCACGGGCTTGCGGAGCTCCCTCAGGGCATCGCAGTAGTCGCGCCTGTTGCGGAAGTCCCACGGCGTCTCGTACTGGTCGAGCGTCGAGATGTCGCTGCCCGCGCTGAACGCACGGCCGGTTCCGGTGTAGACGACGGCTCGCACCTCCGGGTCGTCGTTCAGGTCGCGGACGATGCGCACGAGCGCGTCGCTCATCTCCTGCGTGACGGCGTTCAGCTTCTGCGGCCGGTTGAGCCGCACGGTCGCGACGTGCCCCTGATGCTCGACGACGATGAGTTCCTCGGTCATGGTCTTACCTCCTGGAGGGATGCCGAAGCAGCGGCCACCTGGGTCGCTGAGCCTGTCGAAGCGCCGAGCGGAGCGAACCGCTCCTCGAGCTCGTCGAGCGCGCCGTCCGCGGACCGCTCCCCCGCGACGACAGCGCGGACGACGGCGGATGCCGCGGACTGGAACGGGATGTACCCCGCGACGCGCGGTCGCACCCACGAGGCCTCGATGGTCGAGAGGGTCTGCGAGTAGAACCCGTGCGCTGCCGCGTCGACCGCGGCATCCGTCCAGGCTGCCCGCAGGCCCGGCTGTCCCTCGTGCTGCGGGATGAATCCCGTCTGCACCTCGCCGCTCAGCAGGTGCCGCAGATGCGCGAGCAGCGCGGCCGACGGCTCGGACCGCCGGGTGACCGCGATGCCGGTGCCGCCGATCGTCGAGCCGATCCTGCCCGCGAAGGCCGGTGCGGGGCCGAACGCGAGCGTCGGCGAGCTGTGGGTCACGTACCCGTAGACGAGGGGGATGTACCCGATGTCGCCGCGATCGCGCAGGCGGTCCAGCAGGCCGATCGGATTCAGCAGCTCCGTGCCCTCCGGCGCGTTCGCGGAGAGCCGGGTGAGCAGGTCGAGGGCGCGCAGCGCGATGTCGTGGTCGAAGAGCGCCGACCCGCGACCCGGATCGTCGCCGAGCGACACCGCGATCGAGCACAGCGAGAGGAACGCGTGCGGGCCGGCGAGGCTCGTGGCCACGAGGCCGCGCTCGGCCAGCACCAGAGCGTCGTCCCAGGTCTGCGGCGCGTCTACGACGAGGTCGCGCCGGCGAGCGGACACCTGCGTCGCGGCATCCAGCGGCAATGCCCAGAGTCGCCCGTCCATCCGGTACGAGGCGATGCTCGGCCCGACGGCGGCATCCGCCCAGGCACGCAGCTGATCCTCGTCGAAGAGCTCGTCGAGCGGACGGATGCCGTCGCTCGCCAGCGCATCGCCGAGATGCGGATGATCGAGCACGAGCAGGTCGTAGTGCCGCGCCAGCTCATCGATCGGCGCGGACTCGAATCCCTCCAGCGACTGCACCTCCCAGCGCAGCGTGTCGCCGTCACCGAGATCTCCGGACGCCGCTTCGAGGGCGTTCCGGCCGCGCGGGTGATCCCAGGTGAGACCGACGTAGTCCGTCACGACGACACCGCCACCGGCACCGTGGTCTGCGCCACGGCACCGGAATCCAGCAGCTCCTGCGTGCGCTCCGGCGTGACGCCGAGCTCGGCGAGGATCTCGGCCGTGTGCTCGCCGGTCAGCGGTGCGCCGCGATCGATGCGCGCGGGGGTCTTCGCGAACCGGTACGGGAATCCGGGCGTCTTGATGTGCCCCTCGGTCGGGTGCTCGTACTCGACGAAGGTGCCGTTGTGGATGATCTGGGGATCGTTCACCAGGTCCTCATAGCCGTAGACCGGTCCGACCCACATGCCCGCAGGGAGCAGGGTGTCGAGCCAGTGCTGCGTCGGCTGCTCGCGCAGGTGCTTCGCGACCGTCGCGTAGAGCTCATCGCGGTGCGTCCAGCCGTGCACCTCGGCGTCGAGGCCGCGGAACGACGGCTCGTCGAGCACCTCGCCCAGCTTCTCCAGATCGGCGAACCCGAGCGCGAGGTAGCCGTCGGTCGTGGCGAAGATGCCGTAGGGCGCACGGATGTAGACATGCGCGTTCGGCTCGGTGCCGCGCTGCTGCGGCACGCCGCCGACCGTGTACACGCTGAGCTCCTGCATCTGCAGGGTGGTCAGCGCGTCGAGCATGTTCACCGTCACGAGCTGGCCCTCGCCGGTGCGCTCCCGGTGCAGCAGCGCGGCGAGCACCGCTTCGAATGCGGTCGACGCCGTCACGGCATCCGCCAGGTACTGGCCGGCAGGAGACGGCGGCTCGCCTTCGCGTCCGGCGGACAGCATCGCGCCGCTCATGGCCTGCAGGATGAGGTCCTGTCCCGGACGGTCCTTGTACGGGCCGTCCTCGCCGTATCCCGACATCGAGACGTACACGAGCGAGGGGTTGATCGCGGAGAGCGACTCGTAGTCGAGACCGAGGCGCGCGGCGACGCCCGGACGGTAGTTCTGCAGGAAGACGTCGGCTCCGGCGATGAGGTCGCGGACGACCTCGCGTCCGGCATCCGATTTGAGGTCGACGGCCAGCGAGCGCTTGTTGCGGTTGAGGGAGAGGAACGAGACGTTGATCTCGTTGCCCTTCGCTCCGCCGGCCGCGGCGAAGCGCTGCCACTCGCCGGCGGTCGGCTCGACCTTGATCACGTCGGCGCCGAGATCGCCGAGCCGCTGGGCGGCGAAGGGACCGGCCATCGCGATCGAGCAGTCGATGACACGATAGCCGTCGAGGATGCTGCGGGGAGTTTCGGACATGACCTACCTCGGGTGCGGGGGTTTCAGACGGGGGTGTCGACGCCGCCGGCGGCGGACGACCGCAGCAGCGCATCGATGAGCTCGACGGAGCGCGCGGCGACCGTGACATCGGAGTTGTTCTCGGTGCTCGCACCCGTGATCAGCTCGATGAAGCGCGCCGGCGGGATCAGGCACTCGTACTCGCCCTCGCCCTCCGCGATCGCGACCTCTTCGCGGCGACCGTCGTAGCGGCTGAGCGTGACGCGCTCGCGCTCGACGTCGATCATGAGCACGCCCTCGGTGCCGAACAGGCGGATGTCGACCTGGTACTTGTCGCCGTCGGCGAGCGTGGCGGCGCCCGACAGCGAGCCGATCGCGCCGTTGTCGAAGCGGATCACGCCCGCGTCGAACAGGTCGACCGGCGCACCGGCGGTGATCACCCGCCCGGCGACCGAGGCCGCGCGCAGACCCGTGAGCCAGAACAACAGGGCGGAGGAGTGCGTGATCTGTCCGTGGGCGTAGCCGCCGCCCTTCTCGGGGCTCGACCAGGTGCGCGGGTCGGGTGCGGTGTCGGAGTTCCAGCGCTCGAGCATGTGCGACGGGTCCGTGCCGAACAGTCCGCGCGTCGGCGAGGCCATGTGGCACATCGCGTACTGGATCTCGCCGATCGCCCCCGCCTCGAGGATCCTCCTGGCGGCGACCGTGAACGGCTTGTAGTTCCAGCCGTAGGGGACGAGGAAGACGGTGCCTGCCCGCTCGGCCCGCGCCGCCAGGTCCCAGGCCTCGTCGGCGTGCAGCGTCATCGGCTTCTCGCACAGCACGTGCAGCCCGCGGTCGAGAGCCTGAGCGGCGAGAGGATGGTGCAGATCGTGCGGGGTCGAGATCACGACCGCGTCGATGTCGGCATCCAGCAGCTCGGTCGCGTCCTCGGTCGCGAAGGCGAAGCCGAAGGTCTCGCGGATGGACTCGAGGCCGTCGCCCTTGCCGCAGACGCCGACGAGCTCGACGTCGTCGCGTGCTGCGAACAGCGGGAAGTGGTTGCTGGTCGCCCACCAGCCGGCGCCGATCGCGCCGAGACGGACCTTCCTGCCGACCACCGTCGATGTGCTCACGCGACCCACCGCCATGTGCGGACGCCGTCTCTCTCGCCCTCGACGACCCGTCCCCGGGCGACGAGTCGCTCGAGGTTGCCGGTCATCGGGAAGATGAGGTACTCGGCCGCGGCCTCCGGCCACGGACCGAGATCGGGGGCGGCGCGGTGGATGAGGTCGAGCGAGGTGAGCTCCTCCCCCGAGGCCAGCACCTGCTCGATCACCCGGTCGACGCGCTCGGTGTAGGCGAGGGAGTCATCGAGGAACTCCCCGACGGTCGTCCCCTCGTAGACGGGATAGTGCGCGGTCAGGAGAAGGTCGGCGTCAAGAGCCCGCAGACGGCGGATGCTGTCGACATACGCGACCGTGTCGCGGTAGGTCGGCGGGAACGCGGCGCGACCGTCGGCTGTCGGCACGGTCTCGCCCAGCACGGCGTCGGAGATGAGGAGCGTGTCGTTCTCGGCATCGCGGAGCGCCAGGTGACCCGGCGAGTGCCCGGGCACCGACAGCACTTCGATCAGGCGGTCGCCGAGGTCGAAGGTCTCGCCGCCGTCGAGAGACCGGTGCACGGGGACCAGCCCCGTCGAACGACGCACCTCCGCCGTGGTCTCGGGCGGGTCGTCGAAACGGTCACGGGCGGCGAACTCGCCGTAGCGGCCGGAGATGAGCAGCTCGACGTCTTCGGTCATCGGCACGTCGGCGCGACCGGCGAGGAACTCGGCATGCGGGGCGACGGCGGCGAGCGCGGCGTTGCCGCCGGTGTGGTCGAAGTCGCAGTGCGAGCTGATCACCCAGCGGATGTCGGTCGGATCGAAGCCGATCTCGTCGAGGTACGGCAGCAGGGTGCCGGGCACGGAGTCGGCGACGCCGGTGTCGAACAGCAGCGCGCCGTCGGGACCGGTGAGCAGGTACATCGCGATGAACCGCTCGCCGAGGGGCGCCACGATGCGATGGATGCCGGGACGGAGCTGCATCATTCGCCCCAGGCGCCGTTGTCGACCAGGCGCAGACCGGCGCGCGGAGAGCGCACGTGGGGTCCCGCCGGCTCCTGCCAGTCGGCGTCGCTGCGCGCCTTGAGGATCAGCGCCTCGTCGACGTCGATGCCGACGCCGGGTCGGTCGCCCAGCACGATGCCGCCGCTCTCGAACTCCTGGTCGAGCGTGAGCCCGAACGGGGATCCGAGATCCTGTACCTCGGCGGAGAGATGGTTCGGCACGGCCGCGGCGGCCGCGGTGACCGTGTGGTTCGCAGTGAGGCCCACCGGGCTCACCGGCAGGTCGCGGCTGTGCGCGGTGACGGCGACGCGGAGGAAGTGGGTGATGCCCCAGACCGCTCCGGCCTGCACGATGTCGGCGCCACCGGCGTCGAGCAGCGGCCGGTACTGCTCGAGGCCGGTGAGGTTCTCGCCGGTCGCGACCGACGCCTTGATGGCCGCGCTCAGTCGCGCGTGGCCCGCGGCATCCCACCGACGAAGCGGCTCCTCGACCCAGGTGAGGTCGAGATGCTCCTCGAGGGCGCCGACGTGGCGGACGGCCTGCTTGAGGTTCCACGACTCGTTGGCGTCGAGCATGAGCGCCGGCGGCGCGCCGTTCGCGGTGAGGAGGTCGGTGAGGATGCCGAAGCGGCGCAGATCCGCCTCGACGTTGCGACCGCCCTTGAGCTTGGCGGCGGTGTAGCCGCGATCGGCGAAACGGCGGTAGAGCTCGGCGAGCTGCTCGTCGGTCAAGGCAGCGTCGAGGCCGGAGGCGTAGCCGGGCACGAAGCGGTCGCCCGCGCCGAGCAGACGCCAGAGCGGCTCGCCGGCGAGCTTGGCCTTGATGTCCCAGAGCGCGGTGTCGAAGGCGCCGATGCCGCCGAAGGTCGCACCGCCGTGCGACGACTTGAAGACCCGCGCGAGCATCGCGTCGTAGAGAGTGGTCACCGCGCGGGGATCCTGACCTTCGATGGCCGGGAAGAGCCGGTCGAGATCGGCGTGCGATCCCATGCCGACGCCCTCGACGCCCTCGTCGGTCTCGAGGATCACCAGAGGGACGTCGGTGACGCCGGATGCGATGAATCCGTTGACGTCGCCGACGGGCCGCCCCCAGTCGTGGACGGTGCGCAGTGTGCGGTAGCCGGTGATCTTCATGTCGCCCTTGAGTGTGAGAGATCGAGCAGTACTAAACACCATACATCATATGTCTGGGGTTTCGCGAGTGTCCGGTGTCGAGCGGGCAGGGACGTGAATAGAGTGTCTGGCATGACCCTGCCCGCAGATCCCGCCACCGCCGGTCGCGCACGCACCCCGATCGACCGCATCGGCGCGACCGTCCTGAAGGAGCTCGTCCAGTCGATCGTGACCGGCGAGTTCGGCCCCGGCGACCTGCTCCCCCCGGAGAGCGTCATCAGCGTGCAGTTCGGCGTGAGCCGCACCGTGATCCGCGAGACCATGAAGCGTCTGCAGGAGAAGGGCATGGTGACCGTCGCCCAGGGCCGCGGCACGCACGTGAATCCGTCGACGAGCTGGAACGTGCTCGACCCCCTGGTGCTGTCGACGATGATCACGAACGACTCCACCCTCGGCGTCCTCGACGACCTCAGCGTCGTCCGGGGCGCGCTCGAGGCCGCGATGGCGGCGGCAGCAGCGACCGCCGTCGATGACGAGGCGCGGACCCGGCTCCAGGACGACCTGGCCGCGATGGCCGAGTGCGTCGACGACTCCGCCGCATTCCGCGAGGCCGACCTGCGATTCCACCGCTCCGTCATGGAGCTCTCCGACAACGCGCTGGCCGAGAACATCGCCCGCGTGCTGATCACGCACGCCGTGGGCAGCGATCGCTTCACGGGCATCGACCCCGCGCACGCGTTCGAGCTCACCCTCGCCGAGCACGAGAAGATCGTCGAGGCGATCTCCGCCGGCGACGCGGAGGGCGCCAGGGTCGCGATGAGCGCGCACATCCTCGGGTCGTGGTCCCGCCGGCGCCTGCCGTCCGAGAAGCGCGCCTGACGGCATCCGTCCGGCCTACGCGAGAAACCCCTGAACATCAGTCATGTGACCTTTGCTTGCTCGTTTTCATAAGACGTAGTATGTTTCCATCAGAGACCTGCACCCTCGGGTCCTGCAGCAAACTTCTTCATCAACGTTGAGAGGATCGCAATGAAGCGAAGGATCGCCATCCCCGCCGCCATCGGAGTGGCGGCACTTGCACTCACCGGCTGCGGAGGTGCATCGCCCAGCGGCACGACCGGAGGCTCCGGCAGCGACGACAAGCTCGTCATCTGGAACTGGGGCGACGCCGACGAGGCCGCGGCCGCGTACACCGAAGACGTCAAGGCCGCATTCGCGGAGAAGCACCCCGACGTCGAGGTCGAGATCGTCAACCAGCCGTTCGACCAGTACTACACGCTGCTCGGCAGCGCGGTCGAGGCCGGCACCGGTCCCGACCTCGCCCTCTTCAACGGCGGCACGCAGCTCAAGAGCCGCGCCGACACCCTCGTCCCCGTCACCGACGAGCTCGCCGACCTCGAGGACACGCTCGCCGGATGGCCCGCGTTCCAGGCCGACGGCGAGACGTACTCGGCGCCGATGTTCCTGCAGGGCTTCCCGATCTACTACAACAAGGCGCTCTTCACGGCCGCCGGCCTCGACGCCGACACCCCGCCGGCGACCTGGGACGAGCTCGCCGAGGCCTGCACCGCGATCACCGAGAAGACGGACGCCTCGTGCTTCGCGCTGGGCAACAAGGAGGGCCTCGGCATCGAGTTCTTCCTCTCGGGCTTCGCCTCGGGCATCTTCACGCCTGAGGAGTACGACGCCTGGATCGACGGTGAGCGCGACTGGACCGGGGAGCACGCCACGCAGGTCCTGCAGATGTGGGCCGACTCGGCAGCCAACGGCTGGTACAACGAGGGCGCGAACTCCACCGCCATGTTCAACGACTCCTTCGACCTCTTCTCCGGCGGCAAGTCGGCGATGGTCGTCGGCCTCATGAGCGGCACGGCGCACTGGAAGCAGTTCGACGAGTTCCTCGGCGAGGACCTCGGATTCATGATGCCGGTCAGCACCAACGACGGCACGACGCTGGCCCTCCCGGCCGAGGGCGGCATCGGCTACGCCGTGCTGAACGAGGACAAGAAGGAGCTCGGCGTCGACTGGATCAAGGCCACCGTCGACCACGATGCACTCTCGGCCTACTCCCTCGCGGGTGGCCAGATCACGTCGGACACGACGATCGAGCTCGACACCGACATCGCGTCGGCGAACGACATCGTCGGGGAGCTGCCGGGCAGCAAGCCGCTGCTCCACACGGCGCTCGAGGCCGACACGCTCGACCTTCTGCACCGCCTCGGTCAGCAGCTGCTCGGCGGCGAGGTCACCGTGCAGGACGCCGCAGCCCAGCTGGCAGCGTCGGAGGGCTGATCCCTTGTCGACCGACACCACCTCGACCCGGAGCCTTGTTCTCGAGAACAGGGCTCCGGGCCGCGGCCGCACGAAGCGCGGAGGCCGCGCCGATCTGGGCGTGCCGCTGCGCAAGAAGCCGTGGACGTCCGAGCGCATCGCGCCCTACCTCATGGTGCTGCCGGTCATCCTCATCCTCGCCGTCTTCCGGCTCTACCCGCTCCTGCTCGGCGTGAACTACTCGTTCACCGGCGACAAGGAGCTCAACGGACAGTTCATCGGACTGGACAACTACTTCACCCTCCTCGGCGACGCGCGCTTCCAGGCATCCGCCCGCAACGTGCTGGTCGTGCTGCTGTTCGTGCCGATCCAGGTCTTCGTCGCCGGCATCCTCGCGACGTTCGTCTTCCTCAAGATCCCCGGCCACCGCTTCTACCGCAGCGTGTACTTCCTGCCGGTGGTGCTGTCGCCGATCATCATCGGCGCGATCTTCAACATCCTGCTCGCCGCCAACGGCCCGATCAACGGCGCCCTCGGAGCGGTGAACATCCCCGCCGTCGACTTCCTGGGCCTGCCCGGCACCGCGCTCCCCTCCGTGCTCGTCGTGCACATCTGGGCCACGTTCGGCATGGCCTTCACGATCTTCCTCGCCGGCTTCGCGACTCTCGACGCCGAGCTGCTCGACGCCGCGAAGATCGACGGCGCGAACCTGTGGCAGCAGATCGTGCACGTCATCATCCCGAGCCTCAGCCAGACCATCCAGTTCGTGTTCGTCACGACCACGATCGGCATGCTCACCGGCCTGTTCGGCCTGCTCTACACGATGACCGCCGGAGGGCCGGGAGCCGCGAGCTACCTGCCCGAGTTCCTCATCTGGAAGCTCAACGGCGAGGCCCGACCGGCGCTGGCGTCGGCGGCATCCGTCTTCCTGCTGCTCATCGTCCTCGTGATCGGCCTGATCCAGATCCGCGTGCTCCGCCGCGCCACCAAGGAGGCATGATGCGCCGGGAACGCCTGGGCAAGTGGCTCATCGCCATCCCCATGATGCTGCTGGCCATCGCCACCATCGCGCCCATGCTCTACGGGCTGAACATCTCGCTCAAGACGCGCAAGGACTACGTGCTCGACCGCCTGGGCGTCACGCAGACGTTCAACGTGCAGAACTTCATCGACGCGTGGACCAACGCCGACATGGGCCGCTACTTCATGAACACGATCATCGTGACCGTGTTCTCGGTCGCGATCCTGCTCGTGCTCGCCTCGATGTGCGGCTACGCGCTCAGCCACCTGACGTTCCGCGGCAGCAAGGTCGTGTTCCTGATCATCCTGGCGATGATGATGATCCCGTTCCAGGTGATCATGGTCCCGACCATCAAGGTGCTCAGCGACATGGGGCTGATCAACTCGTTCCCCGGGCTGATCATCGCGTACGTCGCGCAGTTCCTGCCGTTCACCGTGTTCTTCATGACCTCGTACTACTCCGGCATCCCGAAGGAGCTCACCGAAGCCGCGCGCGTCGACGGCAACGGCCTGTTCGGGGTCTGGGCGCGGATCATGATCCCGGTGGGCAAGCCGGCGCTCATCTCGATGGGCATCCTGAACGCGCTGTTCGTCTGGAACGACATCCTCATCGCGCTCCTGATCATGCAGTCGCCGCAGAACCGCACCGTCATGGTCGGAGTCAGCGCGCTGCGCGGCCAGTACCCCGACAACGTGCCGACGTACATCGCCGGCGTGCTGCTCGCGGTGCTGCCGATCATCGTCGTGTACCTGATCTTCCAGCGGCAGATCTCGGCCGGAGTCACCGCCGGCGCCACGAAGGGCTGACTCCATGAGCACGGACCGGATCGAGGTGTACGCCGCTCCGGACGGATCGCCCTACGCGGACGGCTCGCACGGGTACCCCGCGAACGACCTCGCGCACGCGCTCGCCCTCGTGCGGAAGCGTCGCGAGCCGGGGCAGCGCGCCGTGATCTGGATGGCCGGCGGCGAGTACGCCCACGCCGCCCCGGTGTCATTCACGGCGGCCGACTCGTTCACCTCGGTGGTGGCTGTCGACCCGTCGAATCCGCCCGTGCTCCGAGGATCCGCACGCATCACCGGATGGCGGCCGGTCACGGTCAACGGCGTCGACGCGTTCGCCGCCCCCTCCCCCCGCGCGGTCGCCCGCCGCCTGTACGTCGACGGCGTCGCGGCATCCCGCCCCCGCTACCCGCGCGAAGGATTCCTGCGTGTCGAGGAGCAGACCGGGCTCGACCCTGCCGGCAGCTTCGTCGGCACGCTGTTCGACGGCGCAGCATCCTTCCGGTTCGCCGAGGGTGACATCCCGTCGCTCGCTCAGGAAAAGGCGGTCGAGATCGTCGTGCCGCACTACTGGGTCCAGGAACGGATGCCGATCACCTCGGTCGACCGCGAGAACCGCACGATCACGAGCTCGCTGCGGAGCATCTTCGCCCTGCGCGACGATGCCGCCGCCCTGTTCGCGCGGTACTACCTCGACAACGTCGCCGAGAGCTTCGGCGAGGTCGCGGGCGAGTGGTACCTCGACCCGACGGGCGCACTCGTCGGCGCATCCGGCCCGCACGTGCTGTACCTGCCCGCGCCGGGTGTCGACATCGCCGACCTCGACGTGCGGATGCCGGTGGTCGAGGCCTTCGCGACGCTCGACGGCACGGCCGAGGCGCCGGTGCGCGAGGTGCGGTTCGAGGGCATCCGCTTCGCCGAGGCCGACTTCGAGGCCGTGCCTGCGGCCGTTCCGCCGTTCGGCGTGCGGGAGGACCCGCAGCTTCCGGCGGACGGGCGATACGCCGCCGACGTGCAGGCGGCGAGCAGCGTGCCGGCGGCTCTGCGGTTCTCGTTCGCGCGATCGTGCGCAGTCGTCGGCGGGGCGATCGAGCGCGTCGGCGGATACGGCGTCAGCCTGGATGCCGGAACGCGCGGCACGCTGATCAGCGGCGTCGAGTTCCGCGATCTGGGTGCGGGCGCGGTGCGCTCGGGCGGCGGGATCGACGCGCTGGCCGCCGACTACAACCAGGCCAACGAGGTCTCGGACTGCCTGATCGAGCGGGGCGGCCAGGTCTATCCGAACGCCGTCGCGGTGCTGTTCCAGCACGGGTCGCACAACGTCATCGCGCACAACGAGATCCGCGAGTTCCTCTACTCGGGCGTCTCGGTCGGCTGGATGTGGGACTACCTGCACAGCCCGTCCGAGGGCAACCGCATCGAGGGCAACCACATCCACCACCTGGGCGGCGGGCTGCTCAACGACATGGGCGGCGTCTATCTGCTGGGCATCGCGCCCGGCACCGTGATCCGCGGCAACCGCATCCACGATGTCGAGTGCGCGAACTACGGCGGGTGGGGCATCTACCTCGACGAGGGGTCTTCGCACGTGGTCATCGAGCAGAACGTCGTGCACGACGTCTCGAGCCAGGCGTACCACCAGCACTACGGCCGCGAGGTGATCATCCGCGACAACGTCTGGGCCTTCGGCCGCAACGGGCAGATCTCGATCACGCGCCCGGAGGACCACGTCTCGTTCACGTTCCACCGCAACATCGTGGTCGGCGACGGGATGCCGGCGTTCGTCGGATATCCGGACCACCGTGACATCCGGAACTTCGGCATCGACAGCGACCTCAACCTGTTCTGGGACGCGGCGCCGATCGACGGCGCCGCGCGTGCGGCGAACGCGGCGCGCGCGACCGGCGCGGACGGACGGGTCGGCTTCGAGATCGTCGAGCCGCTCGACGACGAATGGGCCCGGCTCGGGCACGACCGTCATTCCGTCACGGCCGATCCGCTGTTCGTGGATGCGGAGGCGCGCGACCTGCGGGTGCGTTCCGGGTCCCCGGCGGAAGAACTGGGCATCCGGGTTCCGGACGTGCGCGGAGCGGGGCCCCGGCCTGTCGCCGAGCGGCGGCATCCGCTGGCCTCGGAGACGCGCGTCGATCCGTTCCTCCCCACGCAGGGATAGTCCTTTTCTTCGAATCTCGCTTGCGCTAACTTCGATCACATGTTCGAATGAAGTATGCGCTGGCAGGGACAGAAGCTCGGAGAGAAGGATGCTGCGGCACTCCCCGGTCTCGAAGACCGGTCGAGCGTGCTGCGGTCGGTGACGACCCCCGATTTCGCGGGGATGACGTTCCACGAGGTGCTGTCGAAGTCCGCGCTGAACCATGTTCCGGGCGCTTCGCGCATGCCCTTCGCGTGGACGATCAACCCGTACCGCGGATGCAGTCATGCCTGCCTTTACTGTTTCGCTCGCGGCACCCATGAGTACCTCGACCTCGACGGAGGAGCCGACTTCGACTCGCAGATCGTCGTGAAGGTCAACGTCGTGGACGTGCTCGAGAAGGAGCTGCGCAAGGGCAGCTGGCAGCACGAGACCGTCGCGCTCGGCACGAACACCGATCCGTACCAGCGTGCCGAGGGCCGCTACAAGCTCATGCCGGGGATCATCGAGACACTCGCGGCATCCGGCACTCCCCTGTCGATCCTCACGAAGGGCACGCTGATCCGGCGCGACATCCCACTCCTCGTCAGGGCCGCCGGGCGCGTTCCGGTCGACGTGCAGATGTCGATCGCCATGTATGACGACGAGCTGCAGAAGTCGATCGAACCGGGGGCTCCGACGACCCAGGCGCGGCTCGACACCGTGCGCGCTCTCGCAGATGCCGGGTTCCGGGTGACGGTCTTCCTGATGCCGATCATGCCGCACATGACGGACTCGGTCGAAGCGATCGACGACGCGCTCACGCGCATCGAGGCAACCGGTGCGCGCAGCGTGATCTACGGCGCACTGCACCTGCGTCCCGGTGTGAAGCCGTGGTTCTTCCAGTGGCTCGAGAGGGCCCGCCCCGACCTCGTGTCGTCGTACCGCGGACTGTATCCCGGTGCCTCCGCCGAGGCCCCGAAGGCATACCGGCAGTGGCTCGCCAAGCGCGCGCGTCCGCTCATCCGTGCCCACGGACTCGACGGACGGCACGAAGACGACTATCCGCAACGCGGAGTCCGTCCCGGGCAGGGGCACGTCGAGTCGATCTGGCGTCAGGGAAGTGTGCAGAGCACCGGCCGCCCGGGCGCACCCGTCACGTTCCGGACGACAGGCTCGGCCTCGGCATCCCCCGCGCAGCCGATGCTCTTCTGAACGGGCGCACCGCGTCAGCCGCGTAGGCTCGACAGTTATGGCTACCGGCTCCACGATGCACACGTTCGACGTCCAGCTGGCCGACACCGATCGAGGCGTCTACGAGGACTACGCGCTGCGCGTGGCGCGGCATCCGTCCGAGACCGACGCCTACATGATCACGCGCGTCCTGGCCCACGGTCTCGAGCACGCGGAGGGGATCGCGTTCGGCGACGGCATCTCGTCGACGGAGGAACCCGCGGTGATCGTGCGCGACATGACCGGTGCCATCATGGCCTGGATCGAGATCGGCGCCCCCGACGCCGAGCGCCTGCACTACGGCAGCCGCCTCGCCGAGCGCACCGTCGTCTACACGCACCGCGACCCCGCCAAGGTGATCGCGCCGTGGGCGGGGAAGAAGATCCACCGGTCCGACGCGATCCGCGTGTACAGCTTCGATCCCGGCTTCATCGACGCGGCCGCGGCACTGATCGAGCGCCGGAACACGATGACCCTCACGGTGACCGAGCAGGTGCTCTACCTCGACCTGAACGGCACGAGCCTCACCTCGGCCATCCTCGAGCACGAGCTGGCCTGACGGCGCCTCGCCCTCGGGCGGAGATCTCTCCGTCGGGAGGAGCCCTCGGCGCGGAATCTCAGCCCGACACTGCGATCTCAGCCCGACACTGCGATCTCAGCCCGACGCTGCGATCTCAGCCCGACACTGCGATCTCAGCCCGACACTGCGATCTCAGCCCGACGCGGTGTTCTCAGCCCTGTGCGGTCGTTCACAACTCAGCAAGAACAGTGCCGAAAGGGCCCAGGACATGTCGTCCCGGGCCCTTTCGAGCGAATATTGCTGAGTTGTGAACGCGCCGACCTCTCGGCCCGGGCGACTCAGCTCGTGAGAGCCGCCGCGGTCGGCATGCGACCGGTGATCTCCTCGATGATGTCGTCATCGAGACGCGCGTTCTCGAACGGGGCGTCGATCTCGGCGCGGTCGAGCAGCTCGGTCATACGGCGCTGACGCTGACGCGTGATGAGCGTGACCACGCGACCCGAGCGACCGGCGCGGCCGGTGCGGCCGGAGCGGTGCAGGTACGTCTTGTACTCGTCGGGGGCATCGGCCTGGACGACCAGGTCGATGTCGTCGACGTGGATGCCGCGGGCCGCGACATCCGTCGCGACCAGCACGTTCACGCGGCCCGAGGTCAGACGCTCCAGGTTGCGCGTGCGCTTGGCCTGGTTCAGGTCGCCGTGCAGCGAGACGGCCGGGATACCGGCGTCGTCGAACTGCTCGGCGAGCATGTCGGCGTAGGCACGGGTGCGGGCGAACACGAGAGTCTTGCCCTCGCGGTCGACGAGCGAGGTGAGGATGTCGGCCTTGTCACGGTGCTCGATCACGAGCACACGGTGCTCGATCGTGCTCGAGCCCTGGTCCTCACCGGCGACCTCGAAGACCGCGGGATCGATCAGGAACTCGTCGACGAGAGCCGCGACCTCACGGTCGAGCGTCGCCGAGAAGAGGAGCTTCTGGCTGCCGTCCGCCGTGTGCCGCAGGATGCGCTGCACGGGCTCGACGAATCCGAGCTCGCACATGTGGTCGGCCTCGTCGAGCACCGCGATGCGGCAGTCGGAGAGGTCGAGCTTGCCCTGGTTGATCAGGTCCTCGATGCGACCGGGGGTGCCGATCACGATGTCGACGCCCTTCTTGAGCGCACCGACCTGACGACCCTGGGGCACGCCACCGTAGATCTGCGTGGTGAAGAGTCCGACGCTGCGCGCGATCGGCTGGATCGTGCGGTCGATCTGCAGCGCGAGCTCGCGCGTCGGAGCGAGGATGATCGCGCGCGGCGACCGGCCGAACTCACGGCGCTTGCCGGCCTGCGACTTCAGCACGTTCTCGACGAGCGGAGCGCCGAAGGCGATGGTCTTGCCGGAGCCGGTGCGGCCGCGGGCGAGGACGTCACGGCCCTCGAGCACTGCGGGGATGCTGGCGGCCTGGATGGCGAACGGCGATGCCGCTCCCAGACCGGCCAGAGTCTCGACGATGTTCGAGCCCAGCCCGAGATCGCTGAAGCTCACGCCGTCGACCTCGACCGCCTCGACGGACTTCGCCTCGAGGCGCTCGTGAACGACGTCGGCGCCCGGCTCGAACTTCGCCGCCGCAGGTGCGGGGCGGCTCGTCGCATTCCAGTCGTTGCGGCTCGGACGCTCGTTGCGGGCCGGACGCCCGCGGGTGTCCGAGGTCAGCGGACGCACGCGCTCGGTGCGGTACGCGCCGCCGGTCGACGGACGGGTCCGCTCGCCGCCGCGGGAATCGCGCGCGTCGCGGTCGTATCGCGGGCGCTCGGTGCGGTCGGACGAGGTGCGGTCGTCGCGGCGGGGACGATCGTCGCGCGGCGCGTCGAACGAACGCTGCGTGCGATCGCGGTCGAAAGCGCGGCGCGCGCGATCCGCATCGTACGAGCGCTCCGGGCGCTCGGCGCCTCCGCGGTTCGGGCGGTCGTAGCCACGACCCTGCGGCGCGGCACCCCGATCGTCACGACGCGGACGCTCGTCACGATCGAAGCGCTGGCCACCGCGGTCATCGCGGTAGCTGCCGGGACCGGTGGGACGCTGGCCGCGGCGGTCGTCACGGACCGGACGTCCGCCGTCGCGGTGATCGTTGTCGCGGAAGCCCCGACGCTCGGTCGATGCCCCGCGGTCATCGCGGCGCGCACGGTCGTCGCGATCGAAGCGCTGACCACCGCGGTCATCGCGGTAGGTGCCGGGACCCGTGGGCCGACGGTCGTCACTGCGGTGGTGCGGCGCCTCGCGACGGCCGGACTCGGCGCGGTTGCGGATGCTGCGGGCCTCGTCGCGCCCGGCGCGCTCCTGCGCGTTCCAGCGCTGCTTCGGGGCGCCCGACTCGGCCTCGGCCGGACGATAGCCGCGGTGACCGGCGCTGCGGCTGCCCGGTCGACGGTCGTAGCCGCCGGCGGCGGGGGCGGTGCGGCGTTCGCCGGCATCCGCACGTCCGCCGCGCTCAGGGCGGGCGCCGTCACGGGCGGCGTCGCGGCCACCCGCGTGACGGTCGTGGAACGAGGTCTTCTTGGCGCCGTAGCGCGGCTCGAAGTTGGCGGAGGGTCGTCCGCCGCGGGGCTTCTTGTTCTTGGGCAAAGCAGGTGTCCTTCTGAGTTCTCGCACGAGAACAGCGCTGCGCGCACGCGCGAGCACCCGGTGCTTCCTCGCAGAGGAGATGAAGCGGGGTTCCGGACTGTCAGCGGCCGGGGCCATTCATGTGATGGTTGATTTGCGTCGATCGACGCTCACCATCGGCCCCTGGACTCACACTTCTTACACAAAAACGTCCGCGCCATGCGCGGGTGTCCGAAGCCGACCGGACGAGTCTAGCGGTCGCACCTGAGAGAGTCATCCGCGCCATACGATGGCGAGGTGAGTTCCGCATCCCCCACCGGCACCCAGGTGCACCTCCAGTCCGGCGACGTCTCGGCCCAGATCGCCCAGGTCGGCGCCTCGCTGCGTTCGCTCCGCATCGGCGACGTCGACCTCGTGACCCCCTATGCGCTCGACATCCCGACCCCGTCGTGCTCCGGCGTGGTCCTCGCACCCTGGCCGAATCGGGTGCGCGACGGGCTCTGGGACGACCGGGGGACCGCGCGCCAGCTCGCCCTCACGGAGCCCAAGTTCCGCAACGCCAGTCACGGGCTGCTGCGCTTCTCGGCCTACGAGATCGAGCAGACGGATGCCGCCGCCACCCTCAGCGCGACGATCGTGCCGCAGACCGGATACCCGTATCTGATCGAGACCTCGGTCACCTATCTGCTGACGGACGCCGGCATCGAGGTCGTCCACGTCCTGACGAACCGGTCGGCCGAACCGGCGCCGGTCGCGCTCGGCACCCACCCGTTCGTCACGATCGGCGATGCCGACCCACGCGACCTCGTGCTGCGGGTTCCGGCCCAGACCGCGTTCGTGACCGACGAGCGGATGCTCCCCACCGGCACACGTCCGGCCGATGCCGCTCTGCGGGACGGCATCCGCCTGGGCGACACGACCCTCGACACCGGCTTCACCGATCTCGCGCGCGACGAGGACGGGCTGGTCCGCACCACGCTCACGGCCCCCGACGGCCGCCGACTGACTCTCTGGCAGGGCGAGGGCTTCGACTTCGTGCAGGTCTACACCGCGACGAACTACCCGGGTCAGGACCTCGCTGTCGCGATCGAGCCCATGACGGCGCCGGCCGACGCGCTCAACAGCGGCCTCGGCATCCGCCGTCTCGCCTCCGACGAGTCCTGGACCCTGCGCTGGGGCATCACGCTCGGCTGATTCGCCGCGGTCTCGTCGCGGGGCCGTTCATAACTCCGCAAGAACGGAGGCCACCGGGGCGGGAATGGTCGATTCCGCCCCGGCGGTCCGGATTCTTGCTGAATTGTGAACGCCGTGGCGGCTAGACGAGCCCGCGGTCGCGCAGCTCGCGGCGCGTCAGGTGCGACAGATCGGGCAGACCGCTCGCATCCACGGTGACCGATTCCGGCGATCCGTCCGCAGACGCGGGCGCCCCGGGATCGACCGGCGCGTCCGGATCGGAACCCGCGCCCGCGGCATCCGATCCGCCGCCCTTGCGGGCACGGCGCCGCTCCTTCGCACCCTCGACGAGGTTGTAGAGCGTCGGCAGCACGATCAGGGTCAGCACGGTCGAGGAGAGCAGTCCGCCGATCACCACGATCGCGAGCGGCTGCGAGATGAAGCCGCCATGCCCCGTGATGCCGAGAGCCATCGGGGTCAGCGCCAGGATCGTCGCGAGCGCCGTCATGAGGATCGGCCGCAGTCGCTTCTCGCCACCGGCCTTCACCGCCTCGACCGTCGACAGACCCTTCTCCCGATACTGGTTCACGAGGTCGATGAGCACGATCGCGTTCGTCACCACGATGCCGATCAGCATCAGCACGCCGATCAGCGACGCCACGCCGAGCGGCACGCCCGTGACGATCTGCAGCAGGATCGCGCCGGTCGCCGCGAACGGCACCGACACGAGCAGCAGCAGCGGCTGACGCAGCGACTTGAACGTCGCCACCATCACGACGTACACGATGAGGATCGCGGCCAGCATCGCCAGACCCAGCTGCGAGAACGAGTCGGCCTGCTGCGAGGCGACACCGCCGACCTCGGCGGAGGCGCCGTCTGGCAGCTCCGCGGCGGCGAGCGCCTCGTTCACCGACGCCGTCGCGGTCGCGAGGTTGTCGGATGCCGGCGGCACGGTGATCGTCGCGGTGCGGCGGCCCTGCTCCGTGGTGATGGAGGTGGGGCCGTTGCGCTCCTCGACGGTCGCGATGTCCTGCAGCTGCACGATGCCGAGCGGGGTCGGGATCGCGAGGGCCTTCAGGGCGTCGATGGTGGTCGGCGGCTCCGGTGTGACGATGTAGATCGTCAGCGCGGTGTCGTCGATCTCGACGGTGCCGGCCTGCTGCGGGCGCATGGTGCTCGACACGATCGACCCGACCGCGACCTCAGACAGCCCGCGCTGGGCGGCCGCCGCACGATCCACCACGACGGCGATGTAGGGCAGCGATGCCGCCAGGTTGTCGGTCACCTGGCCGACTCCGGCACGACCGTCGAGCTCGTCCATCACAGACGTCGTCGCGGTCTGCAGGTCATCGGCGTTCGACGCCGAGACGGCGATCTCGATGTCGCTCGAGCCGAAGCCGGCGGATGCCGCCACCGACACGTCGCCGACCTCGTCGCCGAGTCCGTCGATCGCGTCCTGCACGTCGGCGCGCAGCTTCTCCTGATCGGCGTCACCGTCGGTCAGCACCGAGTAGGTGACCCCGGCCCCACCCGAGAAGGCGTCGCGCAGCGCCGAGCCGCTCGACCCGATCGATGCCTGCACGTGCTCGATGCCGTCGATGCCCAGCAGAGCGTCCTCGACCTGGACGGCGGCCTCCGACTTCGCCTCGAGGCTCGCGGTCGGACCGAGGTCCTGGGTGACCGTCATCGTGTTCTGGCCCGAGTCGCCGAGGAAGTTGACCTTCATCAGCGGCGCGGCGGCGAGCGTACCGCCCAGCACCACCACGGCGAGGATCACCGTGACGACCGAGTGCTTCAGAGTCCAGCCGAGGATGGGCCGGTACCGGCGCTGCAGCCATGTGGGCGGAGCATCCGGGTGCTCGGGGTCGATCGCCACGCCGTTCTCGTCGAGCAGCGGCTTGCCGGGGCGGAGGAACCAGTACGCGAGCACCGGCACGATCGTCAGCGAGACGAGCAGGGACGCGATCATGGCGATCGCCACGGTCATCGCGAACGGACGGAAGAGCTCGCCGACCATGTCTCCGACGAACACGATCGGGAGGAACACCGCGACGGTCGTGATCGTGGATGCCGTGACGGCCATCGCGACCTCGCGCACCGCGAGCCTGATCGCATCGCCCTTGTCGGCGTCGCCGACATAGTGACGTTTGATGTTCTCGATCACGACGATGGAGTCGTCGACCACGCGGCCGATCGCGATCGTGAGCGCGCCGAGCGTCAGGATGTTCAGGGAGTAGCCGAAGGCCTGCAGCCCGATGAAGGTGATGAGCACCGAGGTCGGGATCGAGATCGCCGTCACCAGGGTCGAGCGGATCGACAGCAGGAAGACCAGGATGACGATCACCGCGAACGCGAGTCCGAGAAGGCCCTCCGTCGCGAGGCTCTCGATGGACTGCACGATGAACGGCGCCTGGTCGAAGATGACCGTGAACTCGGCATCCGGGAACGCCTTGCCGATCTCGTCCAGCGCGGCGAGCACGCCCTGCGAGACCTCGACGGTGTTCGCGGCAGGGAGCTTGGTGATCGAGATGGAGAGCGCGTCCTTGCCGTCGACGCGCGAGATCGAGCTGATCGGGTCGGACTCCTGCGCGACCGTCGCCACATCGCCGATTGTCAGCGCGCTGCCGACGAGCGGAAGAGCGGCGATCTCGTCGACGGACGTGATCTTCGCGCCCGTCTGGACGGTGAGGGTCTGGCCGTTCTCGGTGATGTCGCCGCCCGGGAAGAGCGTGCCGTTCTGCTGCAGCGCCGACGTGATCGCCTGCGTGCTCTGACCCTCGGCGGCCAGCAGCGCGAAGTCGGGGGTGATGGTGATCCGCTGGCCGACGCCACCGATGAGCTGCGCGGCGTTGACGCCATCGACGTCTTCGAGGTCGGGGATCGCGACGCTCTGGAGCTCTGCCTGTGCGTTGTCGGCATCCTCGAATCCGGTCACCGCCACCTGGATCACCGGGAAGTCGTCGATCGAGACCGCGAGCACCTGCGGGCTCACGTCTTCGGGGAGCTGGCCCGAGATGCGGTTGATCGCCTGCTGGATCTTCTGCTCGGCCGTCGCGAGATTCGTTCCGTAGGCGAAGGTCGCCTGCACGATCGACGCGTTCGTGGTGCTCGTCGCCGTCGTCCCCTCGAGGCCGGGCACACCCTGGATGGCGGATTCGACCGGCGTCGAGACGTCGTTCTCGACGACCTCGGGCGACGCTCCGGGGTACGTCGTCATGACCATGAGGTTGGGCAGCTCGAGCGAGGGGATGAGCTCCTGCTTGAGGTTGGTCAGCGCCAGACCGCCGAACACCGCGGCGACGATCGTGATGAGGGCGATGAGCGCCCGGTTCTTCAGGCTCAGGACGGCGAGATTCGACACGGCGGATTTCCTCGGTTCAGGGTGCGGACGGCGCAGCGGTGCGACCGGGGCTGTCATCATTCTCGGGCATGCCGAGGAGCTGGGTGAGTGCGGTCTCGATGAAGGCGCGATCCGGGGTGGTCTCCCGGATCTGGGTGCTCCACATGACCCCGTCGATGAAGATCATCGCGGCTGTCGCCCTGTCGTACCCGTAGGCAGGCTCGAGCAGGGCGACCAGCTGCTCGGACAGGTGCTGCGCGAGCCTGCGCAGGCGGGGGTCGTGGATGGCGGCGGTGACGACGGCCCGATCGGCTTTCACGGCCCGGGCGTCGTCGAGGCCCTCGGTGATCAGGTCGGCGATCACGGCCGGGCTGACCCCGCGCTCGGCGAGGGCGATGCGCACGCCGTCGAGACGCGCGTCGACCTCGTCCGCGAGGGCGCGGAGAGCGGCGGAGCGGAGGTCGTCGAGCGTGTCGAAGTACTGGGTGGTCGCGCCGAGCGGAACGCCGGCGCGGGCGGCGACCATGCGGTGCGTGAGGCCGTCGGCGCCGACCTCGACGATCAGCTCCGCCGCGGCGGTGACGATCTCCCGACGGCGCGCTTCAGGGTCACGTCGACGACGCGTGCTCTCCCCCATCGGGCACCCCCTGGACTTCCGTACATGTACGTTTGTACATTTTCGGATTGTGAGGATGCTGGGAGCCGTGCTCGCGCCTCAGAGCGCAGCGCCGAGCATGAGCCCGAGCCCCGCCGCGGCGAGCCCCAGCACCAGCATCCCGACCGCGTTGACAGCGGATGCCGGGCGCTCGCCGTCGCGCCAGAGCGCGACCGTGTCGAGCATCGCGGTGCTGAAGGTCGTGTAGCCGCCGAGCAGACCCGCGCCGAGGAGGAACGCCGCATCGGGCAGCGCGGTGGTCACGAGGCCGAGCGCGAAGGACCCGGTGACGTTCACGATGAGGATGCCCCACGGGAGACGGCGGCCGGCGAGACGCGCGACGCCGAGGTCGGCGAGGTAGCGCAGCACGGCACCGATTCCGCCGGCGAGGGCAGCCGCGACGAAGAGCAGCAGATTCACGACGCGGCCTCCGTCGTCCGGCGCGGGCGGCCGAGTCGCAGGCCGAGAGACGCGGCGGCGACGCCCAGCACGAGACTTCCGAGGGCGTAGGCCCCGGCCAGCAGCGGCGCGTCCGTCCACAGCGCCAGCGTGCCGGTCATGAACGCGCTGTATGTCGTGAACCCGCCGAGCACGCCGGTGCCGAGCAGCAGTCGAAGATCGGTGGATGCCGCAAGGCGCGCGGCGACGACGCCGATCAGGAACGCCCCGAGGATGTTCGCGACGAGGACCGCGACCGGGAATCCGCCCTGGTCGGGGATCGCGAGCCCCAGCCCCAGCCGGGCCGCCGTGCCGATCGTCCCGCCGAGGGCGACGAGCAGGACGCGGCGGAAGTTCACTTTCGTCACTGTAGTCGCCTGTGGCAGCGCGGCGCCCCGATGTCAAGGCAGTGGGTCCTGAGCTGCCGAGGGCGTTGACTGAGCGCATGAATCCGCTCTGGAAGACCGGCACGCTCCCGTCCCTCGGCTCGCCGTTCGAGCCGGGCGCCTCGCACGATGTCGTCATCGTGGGAGCGGGGCTCACCGGCCTGAGCACCGCGGTGATGCTGACCCGCGCCGGCCTCGATGTGGCCGTGATCGAGTCGGGCGACATCGCCGAGCTCGCGACCGGAGGGAACACCGGCAAGCTCTCGCTGCTGCAGGGCAAGCGGCTCGCCGAGATCCGCCGCCACCACCCCGCCGCGCTCGTGCGCGCCTACGTCGACGCGAACCGCGAGGGCATGGCGTGGCTGATCGCGTTCGCCGACAGCGCGGGAGTCCCGTACACGTGGCGCACGGACCACTCCTACGCGCAGACGCCCGACGGACTCGAGACGGTGCGGGCGCAGCATGCCGCCGCACGCGAGGCGGGACTGGCGACGAGGATGCTGACTCCGAGCGACCTGGATGCGACCCCGTTCCCGGTCGCCGGAGCCGTCGCGCTCGACGACCAGGTGACGATCGACCCCGTGGTGATCACGCGCGCCCTCGCAGGGGAGTTCCTCGAGGAGGGCGGGACCCTGCACACCGGCATCCGCGCCACCGGCGTTCACGCACTCCCCTCGGCGCGTGTCGAGACGGCGGAAGGACCGCTCTTCGCCGACCACATCGTGCTCGCCACCGGAAGCCCCCTCCTCGACCGCGGCCTGTACTTCACCAAGACCAGCGGGATGCGGTCGTACTGCGTCTCGTTCCGCGTGCCCGGCGAGGCGCCGACCGGCACCTTCCTCTCGGTCGACGCGTCGACCCGCTCGATCCGCCCGGTGACGGAGACCGACGGCCCCGCCGGCACGGCGCAGCTCGTCGTCGGCGGGAACGGCCACCCGGTCGGACGCTCGGACAGCGAGGCCGCGGCGATCGAGGACCTGGTGTCGTGGACCGCGCAGCACTTCCCGGGCGCGGAGGAGACGCACCGCTGGTCGGCGCAGGACTACACCTCGCACAACCAGATCCCGTTCGTCGGAGCGATGCCGCGCGGACTCGGCGCGATCCGATTCGCCACCGGCTACGCGAAGTGGGGGCTCTCGAATGCTCCGGCCGCGGCACTGCGCCTCACCGCCGAGATCCTCGGCACCGGGTGGCGCGACCGGCCCCGCTGGATGAACGCGCTGGCCACACGGCTGACCGTGCCTGCCGATCTCGCGACGGGCGCGGTCGAGGGCGCCAAGGTCGCGGCGGCCGCCGCCTCCGGGTGGGCGGGCGCCGAATCGCGACAGATTCCAGTCCCCCGCCCCGAGGAGGGCAGCGGCGTGCGGGCCAACAGAGCGGGGCTCCCGGTCGGGATCTCGACCGTCGACGGCGTCACACGGGCGGTCTCGGCCGTGTGCACGCATCTCGGCGGGGTGCTCGAATGGAACGACGCGGAGTGCACCTGGGACTGCCCGCTGCACGCCTCCCGCTTCGCTCCCGACGGCACGCGCATCGAAGGCCCGGCACTCAAGGACCTCCCGGAGCTGCCGCGGGTCGGCCGCCCCTGACGCCCGGGCTCACGATTCGTGCGTGAGCCTTCCGGTCGGCGCGTCATCCCAGCCCTGCTGCGGAGAGTCGCAGGTCTCGCGGAACACGTACTGGGACGCGAGCTTGCGCTGGCTGCTCGACCAGTCGATCGCCGGACGGCGCTGCTCGGGCGGCAGGTAGCCGAGCCGGTACACGGCCATCAGCTCGAGATCGTCCGGCACCTTCAGCAGGCGGATGATCTCCTCCCACCGACCGGGCACCTCCATCGGGAAGGAGATGAACTGGATGCCCATGCCGAGCTCGACCGTGGTGAGCCAGATGTTCTCCATGGCCGCGCCCATGCTGAACACCGAGTAGAACGACGAGAGCTGACCGGGGCGGTACTCGCTGCGATCCAGCATGACCCCGAGCAGCAGCGGGGATCCCGCGACGAGCTTCCGGTTCTCGGAGCCCAGGGTCTTCGGCACGCCGAACGTGTTCATCAGCGTCTGGCCGCGCTTGGTGAACACCTGGCTCGTGAACGGCCGGAGCGCGGCAGGGAGCTTGTCGAACAGCATCCCGCTGCGCTTCTCCTCCATCTCGGCCTCGCTGAAGCGGAAGTACGGCTTGTACCGCTCGAAGAAGGTGCCGTTCGACATCGCCTCGGTCATGCTCTCGCCCGAGATGCGCGCGATCTCCTCGATGGTGTCGCGGCTCTCGATCACGACGAACCGCCAGGGCTGACTGTTCAGCTGGGAGGGAGCGCGTCCCGCCGCTTCGAGCAGCAGACGCTGGTGCTCCTCGGAGACCGGATCCGGCAGAAGCGGCCCGTTCGTGGTCTTGCGGCGGCGGATGGCGTCGAGCAGTTCCATGCGTTCACTTCCGGTCGGCTCGGAGCGAGCACACGAGGCCCGCGAGGAGGAAAGGGGCGGCGGCGAGCGCGGTGAGCGGATGCCGGCGACCGTGGGTCCCGAGATACGGGATGGCCGCGAGAGGCGCGGCGGCGGGGAGGAGCAGGAGGGCCGCACGGCGGCTCGCTTCGCGCGGCGCCGACCGGAACAGGCCCACGACCACAGCGGCCGCGGTCGTCGCGCAGGTCGCGATGTAGATCGCGTGGTGCACCCACCGGAAGTTCGTGGTGTCGACGACTCTCGTCGCGACGGCCGTGCCGAGGGCGACGTTGGCGGTGTACGCGGCGGCGGCAGCCACGAACAGCGGCGCAGCGGCGCTGCGTCGGGGTGGCTGCCTCATGCCCCGACCCTACGCCTCACCGCCGGATGCCGAACCACCCCTTGCGCGCGAGCGGCCCCCTTGAGTGCGACCACGAAGGGGTGGCTCGTACGCAAAGGGGCCGCTCGGGTGCGGTGCGACGCTAGAGGTTGCCGTCCGCGTAGATGCGGAGCGCATCGCGGACGAACTCCGCGCCCTGCGTGCCGCCGGATGCGGTCGCGTAGTTCGCGCCGAAGCGCGGGTCGGCGACATACATCTCGCCGAGCCCGATCACGTAGCCCTTGACGTCGCCGCCCGGGACGGATGCAGGAGTGCCGGGCACACCGGTCAGCCACTCGACGTGGCGACGGGCGACGGCCTGAGCCTCAGCGGATGCCGGATCGACACCGCTCTCGGCGGCGGCGATCCAGTCGCGTGCGAGATCGGACACGCGCTGCTGCCAGTCGGCACGCTCGGCATCCGTCATCCCGCGCCACCAGCGGTCGCTGTCGGCGTAGGCCTTCTTGCCCCAACGGTCCTCGACCTCCTCCTTGTACCGGGTGTGGTCGAAGCCGTCGAACATGTTCTCTGCCATGAGTTCTTCACCTCCTCTCAATGCGTCGATGGTGGATTCGACCGACGCGATCTGTCGCGCCAGCCGGGTCTGCTCCTCGCGCAGCAGCGCGAGATGGGTCTGCAGGGCGGATGCCTCCTCACTCTCCTTCGCGAGGATCTCGGCGATCTGCGGTAGCCCGAGCCCGAGTTCCCTCAGCAGCAGGATGCGCTGCAGACGCACGAGAGCCTGTCCGTCGTAGTGGCGATAGCCGTTGGTCGCGATGCGCGACGGCGGGAGCAGCCCGACGTCGTCGTAGTGACGCAGCGTGCGGCTGGTGGTTCCCGCGAGCCGCGCGATCTCCTGAATGGACCAGTCCTTCTGCTCCATCTGCAGCCTCCTTCCGTTGTCGATGTCTCGACTCTAGAAGTTGACGTTACGTCAAGGTCAAGCCGGCATCGGGATTCGGAACAAGGCGCTGCCCTGACGCGGGCGGCGCCTTTTCTGTGAAGTCAGCCGGCCCTCTTGACATGATCGAGATATATCGTGTTACTCTCAATCCACACGATATATCTCGATCCCCCGAAACCAGGAGAAGCAGACATGACCGAGAAGTGGCTCATCGCCCCCGGCGAGGAACGCGTCATCGACATCGAATCCATCAGCCGGCTCAAGGTCGGTCTCGTCGGCGGCCAGGTCGACATCGTCGCGCACGACGAACCCGGCATCCGCATCGAGGTGCACGGCGTCACCACCAAGGACCTCCGCATCGAATCCCACGACGGCGAGGTCGAGATCGACCACCCGCAGCTCGGCTGGGACAACTTCCTCGAGGTGTTCCGCAACTTCGGCTCCGGCGGCCCCCGCGCCGAGGTGAGCGTGGCCGTTCCGCGGTCGATCGCCCTGAACCTCGGCGTCGTCAGCGCCGGCGCCCTGGTATCCGGCATCCGCAACGACGCCCGGCTCAACACCGTCTCCGGCGACATCATCGTCGACACCCTCATCGGCGACCTCAACGTCAACTCCGTCTCGGGCGATGTGCAGGTGCGCGGACTCACCGGCTCGATCACCGCCAACAGCGTCTCGGGAGACGTCGCCGTGACGGGCACGGTCCGCAAGGCCACCGTCGATATCGTCTCCGGCTCGACCCTGGTGGATGCCGCGGGCGACGTGAACACCATCAACGTCAACTCCGTCTCGGGCGGGACCACCGTGCGCCTCGACGAGTCGCTCGCCGCGAACTACGTCATCCGCTCGCTCAGCGGACGCCTGCTCATCGACGGCGTCGAGCGCAGCTCCTCCGGCCCCAGCAACTACACCGGCACCACCGGCGAGCTCGCCGGACGCTTCGTCGACCTCCGGGCGAACTCCGTCTCCGGCGGCGTCACGGTGCTCCGCCGCGCTCCCGAATCGATCACGAACGACGCGGAGTGGGAGGAATCATGAGCCCCGCCGTCTTCTCCCACGGCGACCTTCGCCTATACCTGCTGTCGCTTCTCGCCGAAGCGCCGCAGCACGGCTACGGCATCATCCAGTCGCTCACCGATCGCACCGGGGGCACCTACACTCCCAGCGCCGGCACCATCTACCCGCGACTGGCGAAGCTCGAGGAGGAGGGCCTGGTCTCCAAGACCGTCGACGGCCGCACCACCATCTACGCGATCACCGATGCCGGCCGCGCCGAACTCGCGTCGCGCGAGGGCGACCTCGCCGGCATCGAGGCGGGCCTCACGGACTCCGTGCGACTCATCGCGAACGAGGTGCGCCAGAGCGTGAAAGAGGCCATGAAGAGCCTCCGGGCCGACCTCGCCTCGGCAGAGCACGACGAGCGCTCGGCCGCGAAGAGCCGACCGCGCGCCGCGTCGGATGACGCCCGCATCATCAGTCGCGAAGAACTGCACCGTGCGGATGCCGTGGTCAACGCCTTCCGCGCACGGGTGCGGACCGATCTGCGCACCCACGTCGCGAAGGGCGGCGTGCTCCCGGCATCCGTCGTCAGCGAGCTCGAGGACGGGCTGGATGCCGCCGCGCACGCGGTGACCCGCGCGCTCGGAGCGCTCGGCTCCGGCCGCTGACGGGGCGGCCACGAGAGGCCCGGTGTCCGTCGAGGACACCGGGCCTCTCGTGCGTCCAGTTCGCCGAGGCGCCATAGCCTGACGGCATGAGGGTTGACCGGACGAAGGGGTCTCTGAGCGGAAGGAACCTACGCGTTCTCCGGCCAGATCTCCTTCTGCGAATCCGGCACGGACTCCCCGAGCGGGACGACCAGCACGGACCGATGCTGACGATGCGTGAGCCGCGCCGCCACCGAGCCGGTGAAGAACTCCCGGATCGACTCGCCGATCCCGCGCTTGCGCGTGCCGACCACGATCAGCGACGCGTCGAGCTTGTTCGCGAGCTGCTTGATCGCCAGGGCGGGATCCCCGACCAGCTGCCGCGCGGTCCAGGTGAGACCGGTCCCGTCGAGGAGAGACGCGGCCGCCGCCTGCACGGCTTCGAACTCGGCCACCCCCGCGTCGAAGTTGATGTCGATGGGGGCGGAGTGCACGTAGCCGTCGGGGTCCTCGTAGGTGACGAAGCGGGTGACGTCCACGTGCGCGACGACGAGCGGCGCACTGAGCAAACGGGCGAAGCGGACGGCCTCGTCGATCACATGCCGATCCTGATCGGGCTGCATGCCCACGATGACGGCTTTCTGCAGCGCTGCGTTCTGTGCGGCCTCGTCGGACGGGGTGGAGGTGCTGTCAGTCATGAGAATCGCTCCGTTCACCTGCCTGGCGTCGGCCAGAGGGTCTTACCCGCGTGCTATTCTGAATGCTACTCTTACCGGCTTCGAGCCGGTGTCGTGAAATGCATCGGGCTCCTGTCGCCCGCAGCTGAAATCGTGAGGGGGTCTGGCGTATGGGCCGTGGCCGTCAGAAGGCGAAGCACACAAAGATCGCCCGCGAACTCAAGGCGTACAGTCCGTCGGTGAACTACTCCGCGCTCGAGCGCGAGCTGGGTCATCCGACAGACGAAGACGCCTACGTCGACAAGTGGGCCGACGAGTACGCAGACGAAGACGAGGACGAGCTGGAAAAGGCCTGACCGCCTGCTCCGTCGTTCCGCCCCCGTGCGACCCACGGGGGCTTCGTCGTGCCCGCGGATCGGGTCAGGACGCGCTCGACCGCTGATCCTCCAGCGACCAGACCTGCTCGATCGGCAGGAACCCCTCTTCGCCGTCGGGTCCGTGGAAGCCGTCGACGAATCGACCGATATCGGCCTGCCATGCGGCATTCGCCGGCGCGGCGTCGACGATGCGCATCGCCCGGTCGAAGTCGTCGCACTCGACCAGGTGGAACAGGTTCCTGCCCGACCGCCAGATGATCCAGTCATGGATGCCGGCTTCGGCGAACAGGTCGCGCAGGTCGTCGGGGATCCGTGCGTGATGCGATCGGTACTGGTCGACAGCTCCGTCCACGATGACCGAGTGCAGGGCGATACGCATGTTTCCTCCTAGCCGGTGACCCCCGGCGACAGTGTGACGTGACCTGCGAGAATCATTTCATGGCCCGTGTCGTCGCTCTCTACCGTCACCCGATCAAGGGGCTCACCCCCGAATCCCTCGAATCGCTCACGGTGCAGGCGGACGGCAGGGTCGCGGGCGACCGGGTGCTCGCATTCCGCTTCGCCGATGCGGTCACCCCGGAGGACGACGGCGGGCTCGACTACTGGCCCAAGTCGAAGGGGCTCGCCCTGCAGGACTTCCCGGCACTGGCCGCGCTGCGCACGAGCTACGACGACGCGTCACGGCGCCTGCGGATCGAACACGACGGCCGCGTGCTCGCCGAGGCGGGGATCGACGACGCCGGACGGGCCGAACTCGTGGCGGCGGTCACCGACTTCACCCTCTCGACGCGGGAAGGTCGCCGGCTGCAGCGTCCCGGTCGCCTCCCCCTCGCCCTCGTCGGCGACGGGGAGACGTCGAGGTTCCAGGATCGCGCGCGCGGGTACGTGTCGGTGCACAGCCGCGGCAGCACCCTGGCCCTGAGCGACGCGCTCGACCTTCCCGTCGATGACCGCCGCTTCCGTTCCAACATCGTCATCGACGGCGTCGCCCCGTGGTCGGAACTCGACTGGGAGGGCGAGGTGCGCATCGGCACCGTCGCGTTCCGGACGGCCGGTCCCATCGTGCGCTGCCTGGCGACGCACGCGAACCCCGACACGGGCGTGCGCGATGCCAAGGTGCTCACCACCCTCACCGGAGCGCTCGCACAGGGCGAGCCGACGCTCGGGCGCCTCCTGCTCCCCGCCGACGAGACCGCGGAGGGCATCGTGCGCCTCGGCGACGAGGTGCTGACCGCCTGAGGCACTGTCGGGTCATCCGCTCGGAATGCCCCGCTCTCCTCGCTCGTCAAGCAATGTCAGCGCTATCCTCATGCGCGCGGCAATCGGCATGAACAGTTACGTTCGCGGGCTTGTGAACGCAAACATTCTGATGTTTAATGTCCATGATCAGTACCGCGGTGAAGCGACCCGGCATCCCGGCGATCCTGTAAGAACCTGACCTCGAAGAGGAGAACAGCATGGCTTCCACATCCCCTGCCACACGGGCGGCCGCGATCATCGCGGTCGGCGCCGTGTCCGCCTTCGGCCTCGCGGCCTGCTCCTCGGGCGACGCCCCTGCCGGAGACGGTGGCGGTGAGCCGATCACGATCGAGTACATCCACCGTCTCCCCGACGGCGAGGGGATGACCAGCGTCGCCGAGATCGTCGACCGCTGGAATGCCGAGCACCCCGACATCCAGGTCGAGCCGACCAAGTTCGACGGCAAAGCCGCGGATCTCGTCCTCAAGCTCGAGACCGACATCAAGGCGAAGAACGGCCCGTGCCTCGCCCAGGTCGGGTACGCCGAGGTTCCCCAGCTCTACGTGAAGGGCATGCTGGAGGACGTCGCGTCCGAGGCGAAGAAGTACGAGGACGACTTCTCGGCCGGGGCGTTCAGCGGCATGAGGGTCGGCGACGCCGTCGTCGGCCTTCCGACGGACACCGGGCCCCTCGTGTACTTCTACAACGAGACGGCGTTCGCGGCTCTCGGCGTCGAGGCACCCGCGACGCTCGACGACCTCGCAGCCACGTCGGCGACCGCTGCCGCCGCCGGCAAGTTCGCGACCGCCTTCACGCCCGACGAGGCCCAGTACTGGCTCTCGGCGCAGGCCGCCGCCGCGGGCGACACCTGGTTCTCCACCGAGGGCGACGAGTGGCGGGTGGATGCCGAGGGCAAGGGCGCTGAGCGCGTCGCCGCCTTCTGGCAGGGCCTGCTCGACGACAAGCAGACGCTCGCCACCGAGCGCTGGGGCGAGGGCTTCACGGCGGCGCTCAACGACGGCAGCCTGATCGGGCACGTCGGTGCGGCCTGGGAGGCCGGCTTCCTGCTCGACTCCCTCGACGGCACCCCCGCCGAGGGACAGTGGCGCGTCGCACAGCTGCCGGACTTCGGTGCCGGCGCTCAGAGCGGCCCCGACGGAGGCTCCGGCATCGGAGTGATGAAGGGCTGCGAGCACCCCGCCGAGGCGATGGAGTTCAACGACTGGTTCAACACCCAGGTGGACGACCTGTCTTCGCAGGGTCTCGTCGTCGCCGCCAAGGGCAGCGTGAAGACCCCCGAGAAGATGCTGCGCCAATTCGGCGGACAGGACGTCCTCGCCGAGCTGGGCACGGCCACGGGGAACCTGAACCCCGACTTCCCCTACGCTCCCGGATTCTCGACACTGTCGAAGATGAACGAGACCGCGGCGGCAGCCGTGGCCGGCACAGCCACCGTCGCCGACATCTTCACGACAGCACAGGAGACGGCCGTCGCGTCGCTGAAGGACCTCGGTCTGCCGGTCGCCGAGTAGGCGCGCGGCAGAGCATCATCGGATGATCGGCGGCGGGGCACACGAACGGTCGTGCACCCCGCCGCCGTCACCAATCGAGAGGCAGCACAATGGTCATAGCGACCGAGGATCGGCGCATGTCACCGGCATCCGTTCCCCCGACCCGTCCTGAGCCCGACCGCCGACGCGGCCGTGGAACCCGTCGGGAGGGCCTCACGGGCTGGCTGTTCATGGCCCCCTTCGCCGTCCTGTTCGCGGTGGTCTTCCTGGTGCCGATCATCGTGTCGGTGCGCTCGTCCTTCTTCGCGCAGGTCCCCTCGGGTGGCGGACTGTACGGCGGCGGCGAGCTGGTCGATGCCTTCGTCGGCCTGGACAACTTCGCGGCTGCGGCGACCAACGGCGCGTTCTGGGCCGGCATGGGCCGCGTGGTCCTGTACGCGGGGCTGCAGATCCCGGTGATGATCATCGTCGCACTCGCGCTCGCCCTCCTGCTCGACTCGTACATCCTCCGTCGCCCGGCGCTCTTCCGCCTCGCGTTCTTCCTCCCGTACGCGGTGCCCGGCATCATCGCCGCGATGATGTGGCTGTATCTGTACACGCCGGAGGTCTCGCCGCTGCTGCCCTACCTGCCCGAAGGCACCGACTTCATGTCGCCCCAGACGATCCTCTTCTCGATGGCGAACATGACGACCTGGACCTACACCGGCTACAACATGCTCATCTTCCTGTCGGCGTTGCAGGCGGTGCCTCGTGATCTGTACGAGGCCGCACGCCTCGACGGGGCGTCAGGGTTCCAGGTCGCGATGCGGATCAAAGTGCCGCTGGTGCGCGGCGCGGCGCTCCTCGCGGTGCTGCTCTCGATCATCGGCACGATCCAGCTCTTCAACGAGCCGGTGATCATGGAGGCCTCCAACACGTGGATGGGCAAGGACTTCACCCCGATGATGCTGACCTACAACACGATGATGGGCGAGATCTCTCCGTCGGGCAGCGGGCCCGCATCCGCGTACTCCCTCCTCATGGCCCTGATCGCGGGCGTGCTCGCGATCGTCTACGCGCTGCTGCAGCGCCGGAAGGGGGACTCATGACCACCACTTCCCTCCTGACCACGTTCGACCCGTCCGCGAAGCGGGGCCGCCGCCGCCGCGCGCAGGCCCCCGATGCCCCACCCCCGTCCATGGCGCCGGGACCGGTCGCTCGGGCGTTCGGCATCATCACGCTGGTCATCGCGACGCTGTACTTCCTCGTTCCGGTGTACTGGCTCATCGTCGCCTCGACGAAGAACAACACGGATCTGACGTCGACGTTCGGCTTCTGGTTCGCCGAGTGGAACCTGGAGACGAACTACGACAGCCTCATGGGCTGGACGCAGGGGCTCTTCTGGCGCTGGGTCGGGAACTCGCTCTTCTACTCGGTGAGCGCGGGCATCATCGGCACCCTGTTCGCCGTGATGGCGGGTTACGCCATCGCCAAGTTCGCCTTCCCCGGCAAGAAGATCGCCGTGGGCGTGATCATGGCCGGCCTCCTGCTGCCGGTGGCGCTGCTCACCGTGCCGCTGTACATCGAGTTCCATGCTCTGGGACTGACGAACACGGCGTGGGCGATCATCATCCCGTCCGCGGTCTCACCGTTCGGCGTGTTCCTGGGCATGGTCTACGCCCAGTCATCGGTGCCGACCGAGCTCCTGGAGGCCGCCCGCATCGACGGCGCCGGCGAAGCGCGGATCTTCTTCACCATCGTGCTGCGACTGCTCGGGCCTGCGATGGTGACGATCTTTCTCTTCATCTTCGTGGCCACGTGGAACAACTTCCTGCTGCCCCTGATGATGATCTCCAGCGCCGACCTGAAGCCGGTGACGCAGGGCCTGTACGGCATGATGACCTACTTCTCGCCGGACAAGGGAGCGGTGATGCTCGGCGCCCTGCTGGGTGTGATCCCGCTCATCATCCTGTTCTTCAGCCTGCAGCGCTACTGGCGCTCAGGCCTCGCGGCCGGCGCCGTCAAGGGCTGAGCGCCGGCGTCGCGTCTCGCGTCTCGGAGCGCGTGTCGGAGCGCGTCTCGCGACACTGTCGGTCAGGTCCTTCGTGTCAGGTGAACATGACGCGGTGGGTGGGGCGGTCGGTGTAGGTGCGGCCGAGGGGGCTGTGCCAGGTGATGGTGCCGTCGCGCTCTTGTCGGGCTGTCCACCGGTGCGCGTCCGAGACATCAGGATGTTTGAGGGTGTGGTGGGCGCGGCAGAGGTGGGCGAGGTTGTCGAGCCTGGTCTTGCCGCCTCGGGCGTGGTCGTGGGTGTGGTCGATGTCGCACCGGTGCACGGGCATGCGGCAGCCGGGGAATCGGCAGTGCTGGTCCCGAGCGCGCAGGAACCGCCGCATCCCCTCCGTCGGGGTATAGGTGTCGGTCTGCCGGACCATGCCGTCCGGGTCGAGGAACAGGCGTGACCACCCGGTGTTCCTCCCGGCGAGGTCGCGGGCGATGTCGGGGTGGAGGGGGCCGTGCCCGTCGAGGTCCGCCGGCCGCTCATCCTCGCCGGCGAGGGTGGTCCCGGCGATCGTCACCTGGATGCGGCCCTGGATGTTGTCCAGCCCGTCGCCGTGGATGGCGCTGGGGTCGGCGGTGAGCAGCAGATCGGCGAGCAGGTCCGCCTGCACCTGATCCCAGGTGCGCGTGTCCGCGGCGACATCCTCCGCGTTCATGACTGTGTCTGTGGATGTGTCTGTGTCTGTGTCTGTGTCTGTGTCGGGGTCGGTGGCGAACGTGTCGTCGCTGAAGATCACTCTTCCGGAGTCGCAGGCAGGGCCGGAGTCGCAGGCAGGGCCGGAGTCGGAGCCACTGTCGGCGTCGCGGGCATGCGCACAGTTCCGGATCACCTGCCGGGTCATCTGGCGGAGCCGGTCCGCGATCGCGACAGCGAGCCACTCCGGCAACACGGCCGTCAACAACGCCAGCCCGTCGCCGACGGAGCGCACCTTCACGCACCGCTCCGAGGCCGCCCGCTGGTGCCGGTCCGTGACCGTCTCCCCGACCAACGCCGCCGCGACCTGCGCCGCATGCGCCTTCGTCCGCGCCGCGGTCTCCTGCTCGGCGAACACCAGCACCGCCGCCTCATACAACCCCATCACGCCGGCATCCACCCGCTTGTTCCGGACCGCCTCCGACACGATCGCACTCTCCCGCACGATCTCCCGCACATGCCCCGCACACACCCGGCCCGCGGCGAACGCCGCCCGCACCTCCGGCAGGGACGTCGACACCACCAGGGCATCCGTGAACGCAAACTCCACAGACCCGGTCGGGATCCGAGCGGCAGCGGAGAACTCCGCGACCATCGACCGGTAGATCGCATCCCGATGGAACCCGTTCCCCGCGACATCCGTCTCATGGAACCCGATCTGCTCGACCATCACCTCCAGCGCCTCGCACTCCAGCACCGCGATCTGCCGCTTCTTCTCCACCCACGCCTCCAGCACACGACGCCGCTTATCGAGGTCGAGGTGAAGATCCGTCCGCTGCTGTGCCATATCCCCACATTAGAACATACATTCGAATATGGCAGTATATTCCGCGGCAGGAATCCTCCCTGGCGATCGCGCGAGACGCTCAGCCGACCCGACGTCGGCGCGTCCACAGCACCCCGCCGAGGAGTATCAGCGCCAGCGCCGACAGGCCGACTGCCGCCCACAGCGCTCCATCCGCTCCGGTCTCCGAGAGGCTGCCACCGGCAGCCCCGGGTGCGGCCGTCACTGCGAGACCCGTGCGGGCGAGTTCCGCGCCTTCGGCATCCGTCACGACGATCGAATGCTGTCCGGCCGGAGTCGCCGCGGGGATCACGACCCGCGCCAGAGCATTCCCGTCCGCGTCGACCGTCACATCGCCCAGCTTCACCGGCTCGGAGTGCAGCCAGACTTGCACGGCATCGCCGGGCTCGAAGCTGCGCAACTGCACATCGACGCTGGATCCGCCTCGAGCCGTCTCGACAGACACCGTCACCGTCGCGTCCTTCGCCGGCTTCGCCTTCTTCACCTTCAGCGACGCACTGGCGACCGGTTCACCCGAGGCGTCCTTGACGATCACCTCGTGCTTCCCGACTTCGGTCGCCAGCGGGATGAGCAGCCGACTCGTCAGCGTCCCCTCGCCATCGACCGCTGCATCGGCGATCTTCACCTCGCCGAGCCAGAAGGACACCGCGGAGCTCGGCGCGAAGCCCGTGAGCTCCGCCCCGACCGTCTCGCCGGCGCGGACCGATGTGGCATCGAGACTCAGCTCCGGATCGGTGACGGGGGTGCATTCGTCGATGTCGTCGGCCGGACGCTCCTTCGGTGCATGTCCGCTCTGCGGTGCGGCCGTCCCGTAGATCGCGATCTCGGCGACGGCGGAGAACTGCGACCCCGAGATCGACGACGTCGCGGTCACTCGCACGTACCGGGCCGTCGTCTCCTCGAAGCTCACGTCCTGCCACTCGGCGACGTTCTTCCACTCTCCTGTGGTCACGGGGGTGAACGTCTGCCCGTCGGCCGAGACGGCGACCTCGTAGCCCTTGATCGGGCCGTTCGTGTTCGCCGTCCGGCGCAGGTACGAGATGCCGTCGACCTGTTCGGCAGCGCCGAGGTCGAACGTCAGCACGTGCGGATAGGCCGTGGCATCGGCGGCCCAGCGGCTGACCCAGAAGGTCCCGGCTTCGCCGTCGAGCATGTTCGCCGCCTTGCCGTCTTCGTTCACCGTCTCCTCGGAGTTCGCCGAGGCCGTGATCTGCTCGTTCGGGATCCGCGCCCGCGTCGCGACCGTCGCCTGCACCGAGGTCGCGACCGACCGCACGTCGCAGTCGGCGAGGTAGGTCGCCTCGATGCCGATGCCGACCGATGCGCCGGCCGCTTCCGCCGGGGCGGTGATCAGCCAGGTCGTCTCCACGCTGTCGCCTGCATCGACGGTCTCGAACAGGTTCGAGGAGCCGTCTGCAACCTCGACCGCATACCCCTCCGGCACAGCGAGCTCCACTCCGATGTTCTCGACGGCGATGTCCTCGCTGTTCGTGAACGTCGAGGTGAACGTCGACTGCCCGCCCGGGCTCAGGACCGCGGCTCCGCCCGAGACCGTGGCGCACGGCGTGCCGCCCGTCGTCGGTCCGAGGTCCGTCACCGTGAAGTCGTCGAGCACGAAGTCGACCTCCGGGCCGCCGACGCGTTCGAGTCCCACCCAGGTGTAGTCGCCGCATCCGACCTTCACGTCCTGGACGAACGACGTCGTCTCCAGCGCCTGGGCGAGATCGGTTCGTCCGAGGGTCGTCGAGGTCGCCTCGCCGGCGGCGAGGGCATCCGTCCCCGTCACCCAGCGATAGGCCCCGCTCGCTCCGACCTGGTAGTCGAATCCGACACGGTAGGTGCGTCCGGCCTGCAGCGAGACGAGCGTCGGGTCGGTGCGGTAGACGACGCCGCTGAGCTCCGAGTGCGACAGCAGCGAGTGATCGCCGTGCAGGGTCGAGTCGACCGCGAGACCGGCCTGCGCACCACCCGGGGCGAACGGACGAGCGGTGTTGCGCCAGTCGCTGCCCGTGTACGGGTCGTGACGGCGGGAGATGCTGGTGCGGATGCCGCCCGGATCGCCCGAGTAGACGAACGGACCCCAGCCGGGCTGGTTGCCCTCGAAGTCGCTCGAGTACACCGTGCCTTGCGTCGGCGCCGTCGTGGTGTCGACCATGACCCGCGCATTGTCGACGCGGACCTTCGCCTCGCCCGCGGGTGCGGCGATAGAGACGGTCACCTCGCCGGATGCCGGGGCCAGGAACGAGACCGTGCCGCGCTGGTAATGCTGTCCCGCCTTCGAATCCGGGAGCATGAGGTTGAGCGTCGGAGACAGGTTCCAGGTGCGGGTGATCGCGCCGGCAGGGGTGTCGACCGCGACGACGACGTCGCGAGCCGCGGTCTGGTCGATCTGCACCTGCGCCGAGAAGGAGTACCGCTGTCCGGGAGCGAGCCCGGTGACCGTCTGCGAGATCGACGACGCGGCCGCACCCAGCACGGCGACGTTGTCGCCACGCGACTGGTTCTTCTGCGCGCCGAGGTCGGTGCGCTCGATCGAGACGTCGCCCTGCGGGTGCCAGCCGTCGAGAGTTCCGGCGTTGAAGCCGGGGTCGTCGAGTCCTGCGTCGTGGTAGTCGATGGGGGCGCGCACGGCTCCGCCCTGCGGCACCACGACGTAGGCGGTGTTCTCGTCGCCGCTGAGCGTGAGCTCGCCGTTCACGGCGCTGACGGTCGAGACCTTCTGACGACCCTGGTCGCCCAGCTCGAACACGTCGAAGGCGGTGTTGCCGCTGAACGCGTCGGTCACCCCGAACGTGTGGGAGCCGCCGGATGCCGAGAAGAAGTACATCTTGTCGGCATCGACCGGCGAACCGGCGTCGGCGCTCGATTCGAGGGTCTGCCACGGCAGCAGGTAGGAATCGCCGCGGAGGACGGTCGCGTCGCCCATGGTGATGACCCTGTCGCCGCCGTCGATGGAGATGCCCACGTCATCCGTCAACGTCGCCGAGGTTCCCGCCTCGTAGGTGAGGAGATCGAACTGCTGGATGAACTTCGTCGGGAGGCTCTGCGTCCAGATGTTGCCGATGAAGCCGTCCCAGTTGCGGTTGCCGCTCCACCCCTCGGCATCGATGAGCCGCTGCTGGCCGAGGAGCGCGTCGTCGTTCCAGATGTCCGCCTGACCGTTCTGGATGAACCGGACCATCGTCGAATTGATGCCCTTGTTCTCCTTGCCGCCGTAGGCGAGATCGTTCGGCCAATGCGCCCAGACGGAGTCGTCGACGAACTTGTCGCCCCACTCGGTCGCGACCTCGAGGTCCATCGCATGCAGCTCGTCCGCCAGCTCTTCGGCGACCCACCCGTTCGAGTAGTAGACGTCGATGTACACGCCGCTGAGGCCAGGGACCTCGTCGCGCAGCTGCTGGAAGCGGTCGAGCACGCGTCCGGTGCCGAGGTCGGTCTGCTGGTTGATGTAGTAGGACTGATCGAGCCAGTTCCACCCGGGCTTGTACGGGGCGGCACCGTCGAGGATCGCCGGATCGAACGAGTTCGCCTGCGGGTAGATCTCGGTCGCGTTGACGTGCACGCTCATGTCGGCGTTGAGCTTCGCTCCCTCGTCGACCAGGCGGTTGAGGTCGTCGACACCACCGGCGCGCTCATTGGGGTTTCCGCCGTAGTCGGTGTTCGCCGAGTCGTGCCCCTCGCTGCCGAAGCCCTTGTTGAGCACCCACTGGCCGAGGCCGTCGGTCTGATTCGCGATGCGCTTGGTGTTGTCGAGCGTGAGGTCGAAGTAGTTGGTCGCGGTCGAGGCGAAGTTGAACGGGATGCGACTGACCACGCGCTCCGCGACCCGGTCGGCGCCGAGGCGCACGGTGTCGACCTCGCGATAGCGGATGCCGGCGTCCTGCCAGTCGACGGCGGCGTCGCCGTTGCGGTCGGACGTGAGGAACACGGTCACCTTCGGCAGCTCGTACGTCGTCACCCGCGCATCGACGGCGGTCGTCGGGTGGATCAGCCAGGGGCTCGATCCGATTTCGGCGGTGCGTCCGCCGGCGGTCGTCACGCGAGTGAGAAGGCGGGTGTTCCACGACGGCGTCCCGCCCGACGCCTGCGTCGTCGCGTTCGTGAGCACACTGCCGACGAGGGCGCCGTCGCCGAGGAAGGCGAAGGCCGCTCCCTTCTGACCGGTGGCGGTCGCGTCGTTCACCACGATGTGCTCATCGGCGTTCGTCGTGCTGTTCGGATCGATGACCGTGCGGTCGAGGACGGAGCCGGAATCGTTCGTGGAGAGGAAGGCGTTGTCCGGCAGGCCCAGCGTGTTCACCGCTGCCCCGCCGCCGACCTCGGTCACCTCGAACTCGACGGTGCCCTCCGCCGTGACACGGATGCTGCTGCTCACCGTCACGTCGATGCCCGTGAGCGTCGACACGTAGTCGACTCCGGTCGCGGTGGCCGTCGAGGTGGTCGAGGCGGCGTAGGAGGTGCCGTCGACCGACCAGGTGTTCGCCGACGCGCGCTGGCCGTCGAACGCGGCTCCGCCGACCAGGTAGCCCGTGATCTGCGGGAAGCCCTTCGCGACCGTGGCGGTCGTGCCGCCGTTCGCGATCTCGACCGTCTCGATGTCGACGGGCACCTCCGGCTCCTCGGGCTCTTCGACGATGGGAGGGAGCTCCTCGTCGGAGAGCACCTCGATCTCGCCGGCACCGGCGCCGTTGCCCGCCATGTCCTGCGCGTCGATGATCAGCAGCGCGACGTAGCGGCCGTCCTTCGCGGCGTCGAGCGTGATGCGCTGCTTCTCGTCGTTCGCCGTCGGCGCGTGCAGCGCGGCCGTGGCGGCCGCGTCGCCCCAGCCGCCCTCCGCGGGCGAGGTCGCAGCCGTCTGCGCGTCGTCGGTGACGTACACCTCGACGGTCTTCGCATCGATCCGCTGGCCGACCTTGCCCGAGTAGTCGAGCGCCTTCACCGAGAGCGACCGCTGCAGATCGATCGAGACCCAGTGCGGGAAGGGAGCCAGCTCCGCGTAGCGGGAGACCCACTGCGTCGCGAAGTCACCGTCGAAGGCGGCGAGCGCCGTGCCGTCGAGCGCGGGCGGCGCGGGGTAGGGATCCGCAGCGCTCGACACCCCGGTCAGGCGATAGTCGGTCTTGGGCACGGGAACCAGATCGGCGGCCAGCGCCGGCGACGCCTGCGCGGCGACGCCGCCGAAGACGAGCGCGGTGACCAGGAGGGAGCTGAGGGTTCGTGCAGTGCGGGGACGTCGGGGACTCTTCGACACGTGGTGCCTCTCGAACGTAGCGTCGCACGGGAGTCGAGACGCCCCGATGCGCCGCAGATGGAAGCCATCAGCAGAAGCTGATGTTTGCGCTATCACCCTACAGTCGCTCTATTCGCATGACAAGGATTCTTCTTGATATCTGCGCAAACATTCTCCATGTCGCGACCGGACGAGAAGAGCCGCCCGGCCTTCACGGCCGAGCGGCTCTGCGACCATCCCCGGTCAGGACCCCACGAACTCCTCGGTGTCGCCGAAGACCGGCTCCTCGCAGATCTCGACGGTCGCGCCGACACCGTCGAGATCCAGGACGCGGATCTCGTTGCGCCCGCACCGCCAGAGCGGGGCGGGCGCATAGAGGGTCTGCTGCGGGCCCACCTTCCAGTACCGGCCGAGCAGGAAGCCGTTCAACCACACCATCCCCTTGCCGCCGCCGGGGAAGGCGAGCCAGGCGTCCAGCGCCTCGTCGACGTCGATGTGCGCGACGGCGAGCCCGTCGCGCACGCCGAACGCGTTCTCGGCATCCGGCGCCTCCTGCGGCACGACACGGTGCGTCCAGGCGTTGACGAAGCGGCGGCCGATCATCACGCCCCGCATGACCCCCTTGCCCTCGCCGGTGTACGGGCCGTAGTTGATGCGGCCGAGGCTCTCGACGACGATCGTGAGGAGCCCCGTGCGCGCGGAACCGGGAAGGACCATCGAGGTCGTGCCGTCGCGCTCCAGCGTGCCGATCCGCTCATCGTCGAGGAAGACGGTCGCGCGGTCATGCAGACCCTCGATCGTGAGCGTGGCGCCCTCGGGGAACGACACCGAGGTCTCGTACGCGACGAGCCCGTCCTCCGCGCCGAGCTGCTCGAACGTCTGCGGACGAGGGGTCGGCGCGCCCATGGGAGGTGCCGCGCGGACGACGTCGAGCAGCGATGCCTGCGGCACCAGGGAGACGGATGCCGCCGCCTGCCGCCGCGGCGGGAGCGGGATCGCCGGCAGCTCTTCTCGATGGAAGGGGGCGAAGAGCTCACGCAGCGCGTGGAACTTGGCGCCGAGCGACCCGTCCTCGCCGATCGGGGCATCGGAGTCGTAGCTGGTCGTCGTGGGCTGGAGCACACGGTCGTGGTTGGCGCCGTTCCAGAGACCGAAGTTCGTGCCGCCGTGCGCCATGTAAAGGCTCACCGAGCCTCCGGCATCGAGCAGCTCGCCGAGGGTGCCGCCCATGCTCGCGGCGGAGCGCACATGGTGCCGCTCCCCCCAGTGGTCGAACCAGCCGCCCCACAGCTCGCTGCACATGAGCGCCTCGCCGTCCCGGCGCAGCTTCAGGGCCTCGCCGACACCGGTGCCGAAGGTGAAGGTGGTCATCGCGCCGGGGATGCTGCCGTGGGCGACCATGTCGCCCGTGATCCCGTCGGCCGTCGTGAGCATCTCGACCATCCCGCGCGACCGGAGCCCGTCGCGGAGGTGGGCGAGATACTCCTCGTCGCTCCCGAAGGATCCGTACTCGTTCTCCACCTGCACCGCGACGATGGGCCCTCCGTGCGCCGCCTGCAGCGGCACGAGTCGCGGGATGAGCTCGTCGTACCAGGCGTCGACGGCCGCGAGGAAGGCGGGATCGCTGGTGCGCAGTGCGGTGACGCGTCCGGAGAGCCAGTGCGGGATGCCGCCGTTGGACCACTCGGCGCAGATGTAGGGACTCGGCCGGATGAAGACATCGAGCCCGACCTCGCCCGCGATCCGGACGAATCGCTCGACATCACGCCAGTCGTCGAAACGGCGGTCGCCCTCGACCCGCTCGTGGAAGTTCCATGCCACGTACGTGTCGACCGTGTTCGCCCCCATCGCCGCGAGGCGGCGGAGCCGGTCCTCCCACTGGTCAGGGTGCACGCGGAAATAGTGGATCGCGCCGGAGAGGATGCGGTGCTTCTCTCCGCGACGGAGGATCTCGCCGTCACACCAGGTCAGAGCGGGCGACCGCCCGTCGAGCGCGGCGGGGGCGACGCCGGCAGGCGATGCGAGAAGGTCAGACATGGGGCTCCCAAGAAAGTGTTTGCGCTCACATTATCGCATGCCCACGCTCATTGCTCCCCGGAAACCAGCCGTTTGATCGCTATCATTGCTCCATGTCCCCACGCCGCCCTCGAGAGGATCGAGCCCCGAGCCAGGTCGACGTGGCGCGCCTCGCCGGCGTCTCGACGCAGACCGTCTCCCGCGTCATGTCCGCACAGGACAACGTCCGCCCCGACACCGCGCGACGGGTTCTCGCGGCCGTCGAGGAGCTGGGCTACCGCGTGCACGCGGCCGCCGCCTCGCTCGCCTCCGGCCGCTCACGGATCCTCGGCGTCATCGTCGTCTCCACCGACCGGTACTCCTCGGCAGCGCTCGGCGTCGGCATCGAGCAGGCGGCCGCGGCGAACGGATACACGGTCACGACCGCAGCGGTTCCGGACCACGCATCGACCGAGTCGTTCCTCGAGGCGTTCGACCGCCTGGAGCGGCAGGGAGCGGAGGGGATCATCCTCGGCATCCCGGTCGAACTCGACAGCCCGGCCATGAGAGCGCGAACAGAGCGCACGCCATCGACCCGCAGCGAGCGCGCCTCTCTCGACGAGGATGCGCCGCTCGCCGTCGACCAGCGCGCGATCGCCCGCCTCGCCGTGGAGCACCTGTTGGATCTCGGTCACTCCACGGTCTGGCACGTCTCGGGCGACGACTACTGGGCCGAGACGCAGCAGCGCAGCGAGGCGTGGGAGCAGACGCTCCGCGACCGCGGCATCGTGCCGCCTCCGGTGATCCCCGCCGACTGGACCCCCGAGTCGGGATACCGCGCCGGCCGCACGATCGCGGCGATCCCCGAGGTGACCGCTGTCTTCGTCAGCAGCGATGAGATGGCGTTCGGCCTGATCCGCGCCCTGCACGAGGCCGGGCGCAGCGTACCGGAGGACGTCTCGGTCGTGAGCGTCGACGACATCGCCCTCGCAGCCTACGCGTCGCCGGCGCTCACGACGGTGCGTCAGCCGTTCGAGGCGATGGGGCGCGCGGCGGCACTCCGGGTGATCGGGCAGATCGAGGGCCATGAGGCCGTCGGCGACGTGCCGTCGACCGACCCGGAGCTCATCGTGCGCTCCTCGACCGCACCGCCGAGATCGGCGCGCTGACCCGGCCTCACCAGCGACCGCGCCGACGCTCCCACTCGTCTTCGATCGTGCGCCGTCGGCCGGCGACGATCCCGGCGGGGATCGAGAGCACGAGCACGGCAGCGACGACGAAGATCGGAACCTGCCACCCGGCTGTCGTCTCGTGGAGCATCCCGATCAACAGGGGGAAGACGGCGGCGATCGCATAGCCGATGCTCTGCACGAAGCCGCTCAGCGCGACAGCGCTCTCGGGCGTGCGTGCGCGGATGCTGAGCAGTACGAGGCTCAGTGGGAACATGATCGCCGAGAGCCCGAAGATGCCGACCCACAACGGCAGCGCCACGGTCGGTACGAACAGGAACCCGGCCAGACCCACCAGACCGCCGACGACGCCGACGAAGAAGAGCGGACGCGTCGCCTGGTACTTCACCACGAGGACCGGCACGATCATCGAGCACGGCAGACCGACGAGCGCGAACAGGGAGAGCAGCAGACCGGCGGTCGCCGGAGTGACGCCGCCGATGTCGACCAGCATCGTCGGCATCCAGGCGAACGAGACGTAGGCCATGGTCGACGATGTGCCGAAGACGAGCGCGAGCGCCCAGGCGAGCGGCAGGCGCCAGAGCCGGGCGAAGTACCGTGGGTTCGCCGGAGCGGTCGAGATCGGACCGGTCGCGACGGCCACGGCATCCTGCACGTCATGGCGTCCGTCCGTGGGGTCGATGTCGTCGTACTCGACCGGCGCGACCATCGGTGCGCGGCGCTCACGGAGGGCCAGCGTCACCCACGGCAGCAGGGAGAGTGCTGCGACGACACCCCACATGCCGAGCGACAGACGCCAGCCGAGCGAGTCGGCCACCGGCACAGCGACCAGCGGCGGCAGGAAGGTCGAGATCGCCAGCGTCGTCGAGTAGACCGTCATCATGAGGCCGATGCGGTCGGGGAAGTACTTCTTCACCAGGGGCGGCAGCAGCACGTTCCCGGAACCGACACCCGCGAAGACGAGGGCGGTCGACGCCAGAAGCGTCACGGAGTCGACAGCGAACCCGCGCAGCAGCATCCCCGCCGCCATCAGCGCGATGGCGGTCACCGCGACGCGCTCCAGACCGAACCGCCGCTCGAACAGCGGAGTGAGCAGGCCGAAGATCGCGAAGCACACCGGCGGCGCGGCCCCGATCAGGCCGATGACGACCGGCGAGACGGGGAAGTCCTCGGCCACGTGGTCGATCACCGGCGACAGCGAGGCGACAGCCGATCGCAGCGAGAACGCGACCAGCACGATCCCGACGAGCGCGAGAGCCCTCCCCTGCCAGAGCGGCCTCGGCGTCACGAGGTCTGCGACCCCTCCACCCAGGCGAGGTATTCGTCGGAGACGGTGCCGGTCACGTAGCGGCCGTCGAAGCAGCTCATGTCGAGATCCGTCAGGACGGACCCCTCGATGATCGCGGCCTTGAGGTCTTCGACCTCCTGGTAGACCAGGTGGTCGCAGCCGAGCTCCTCCGCGATCTCGGGAATGGTCCTCCCGTGCGCGATGAGCTCGTGGCGCGACGGCATGTTGATGCCGTAGACGTGCGGATGCCGAACGGGCGGGGCCGCGGATGCGAAGGTCACCGAGGCGGCGCCGGCATCCCGCGCCATCTGGATGATCTCCTTCGACGTGGTGCCGCGCACGATCGAGTCGTCGATCAGGAGCACGTTCTTGCCCTGGAACTCGGTCGACATCGCGTTGAGCTTCTGCCGCACGCTCTTCTTGCGGACCGCCTGCCCCGGCATGATGAAGGTCCGGCCGACGTAGCGGTTCTTGTAGAAGCCCTCGCGGTATTCGATGCCGAGCTTGCGGGCGACCTCCATCGCGGCGGGGCGCGACGAGTCGGGGATCGGCATGACCACGTCGATCTTGTCCATCGGCACGTGCTTGGCGATCGTGTCGGCCAGGCGGTCGCCCATGCGCAGGCGCGACTCGTAGACCGAGACGCCGTTCATGACCGAGTCGGGGCGGGCGAGGTAGACGTACTCGAAGGCGCACGGCGCGAGATGCACGTCCGATGCGCACCGCTTGCTGAACATCTCGCCGTCGTTCGTGATGAACACGGCCTCACCCGGCTCGACCTCGCGGACGACCTCGTAGTCGCCGTTCTCGAGCACGAGCGATTCGCTCGCGACGACCCACTCGTCTCGTCCCTCCGCGCCCTCGACGGTCGACGGACGGCGCCCGAGGATGAGCGGACGGATGCCGAACGGGTCGCGGAACGCGAGCAGGCCGTAGCCGGCGATCACGGCGATCACGGCGTAGGCGCCCTCGATGCGCGCCTGCGTGCGGGTGACGGCCTCGAACACGCGCTCGGAGTCGAGGTCGACGGTCGAGGTGGTCGCCTGCAGCTCACCGGCGAGCACGTTCAGCAGCAGCTCGGTGTCACTGGACGAGTTGAGGTGGCGACGGTCGCGCTTCGCCATGTCGGCGGTGAGCTCACGCGTGTTGGTGAGATTGCCGTTGTGAATGAGGATGATGCCGTACGGCGCGTTCACGTAGAACGGCTGCATCTCCTCCTCGTTCGACGCGGTGCCCTTCGTGGCATAGCGCACGTGTCCGAGGCCGACGTTGCCGAGCAGCGCGCGCATGTCGCGCGTGCGGAACGCCTCGCGCACCATGCCCTGCGCCTTCGCGTTGTGCATGACGCCGTTGGCTTCCGCCGTGGCGATGCCCGTCGCATCCTGGCCGCGATGCTGCAGCAGCAGGAGTGCGTCGTAGATGTCCTGATTGACCGGGGCGGACCCCACCATTCCGACGATGCCGCACATGGGCTCTTACTTCGCTCCGTCCGCGTAGGCGCCCACCAGGCGCACCGCTCCACCGTCGACGCCCTTGGCGCCCTGTTCGAACTCGCCTGCCGGGCGCGCGCCGAAGCCGACGGTCCCGACCTGCCACGCGGGCATGCCCTCGGCGGCGAGCGCCGCGATCGCGGCATCCTTCTTGTCTGCGGCGATGACCGCGAGGAACCCGATGCCGAGGTTCCAGGTGCCCTCGGCCGACTCCAGCGTGGAGCCGGCGATGTCGCTGAGCACGCGGAAGACCGGGCTCGGCGACCACGTGCTGCGATCGACCTCGGCCCAGCTGCCCTGCGGGAGCACGCGCGCGAGGTTCGCCGCGATGCCGCCTCCCGTGACGTGGCTGAGCGCATGCACGGCCTGCGTCCCCGACCCCACGGCCTGCGTCCCCGACCCCACGGCCTGGGTCCCTGAGCCTGTCGAAGGGCCCAGCTCGTCGATCAGACGGAGCAGCGGAAGCGTGTACAGGCGGGTCGGCTCGAGGAGCGCCTCGCCCCAGGTCGTGCCGAAGTCGGCGGCGTTGTCGCCGTAGGAGATGCCGGCGTTCGTGATGATGTGGCGCACGAGCGAGTAGCCGTTGGAGTGCAGTCCGCTGGAGGCGATGGCGATGACCGCGTCGCCGTCCTGCACGCGCTCGGACCCCAGGATCGCGTCGGCCTCGACGACACCGGTGGCGGCACCGGCCACGTCGTAGTCACGCGGGCCGAGAAGCCCGGGGTGCTCAGCGGTCTCGCCGCCGACCAGCGCGGTGCCCGTCGCGGAGCACGCCTCGGCGATTCCGCGCACGATGTCGGCGATGCGCTGCGGGAAGACCTTGCCGCACGCGATGTAGTCGGTCATGAAGAGGGGCTTGGCGCCCACCACGACGATGTCGTCGACGACCATGCCGACCAGGTCCTGGCCGATCGTGTCGTGCTTGTCGATCGCCTGAGCGATCGCGACCTTGGTGCCGACGCCGTCGGTGCTCGTCGCCAGCAGCGGGCGACGGAAGTCGCGCAGTGCGCTGGCGTCGAACAGGCCGGCGAATCCGCCGACACCGCCGAGCACTTCGGGGCCGTGCGTCGCGCGCACGGAAGACTTCATCAGCTCGACGGCGAGATCACCTGCAGCGGTGTCGACGCCGGCTTCGGAATAGGGATTGGTGGGGGAGGCAGCCACACCTCCAGCCTACCGCCCGCGGGCACCCCGACTCTCCGCCGGAACAGAGCTCGGACGGCGGCCCCGCTCCCGCCTACGATGGGGCCATGGCCGACAAGCCGCAGTGGCTCATCCGCGAAGACGCGAGCGTTCCGGTGCTCGTCGCGCTCACGCTGCGCCAGACGCTCGGGATCCGGGCCCCGGAGGACCTCCCGAGCCTTCGCGACCTCGCGGTGCGGGCGCCGGATGCCACCGAGGCGTCGGCCGCCGTCGAGGGGCAGTGGCGGGACTACTGGGACATGACGGTCGAGCCGCGCGCTCACCCGTCGGGGGTGCCGCTCGAGCTCGTCGACGGCTTCGACACCCTCGTCGCACTGCCGGCCACCGGTGCGGAGGAGCTCGCCGCGGCGGTCGCTCCGCACGGGGAATCCGCGCTCCGCTACGCGCGCGCCGCGCACGACCGCTACGTGAACTCGATGAAGAGCAGCACCGGTGGCGACGCGTATCGCGCCTACGCGAGTGCCATCGCCGAGTTCGAGCGCGAGGTCGGACGCCGTGCGCATTCGTTCGAGCTGAACGTGCAGGTGCTGCCGTTCTCGCAGCGCGGCATCTGGTGGATCGGCGCCCTCACGGTCGCGGTGACCGACGGGCTCCGGCGCGACGTCGTGGCGTTCGACGCCGCGATCCGTCCGGTGATCGCCGAGCTGGCCTAGTCGGCGGCCGGTCGGTCCGTCTCGACGACGGTCTCCCGGTCGACCGTGACGACGCGGTCGTGACGGCGCGCGATGCGCTCCATGATGATGCCGACGACACCGCCGAGCGCGAGTCCGATCGGCACGGTCCACAGCAGCAGGAAGCCGAAGACCTGACCGGGCGGGTAGACGACGTCGAGAGCCTGCGACTCCTCGAAGCTGCCGCTCCAGGTCAGGATGGCGGCCGCGATGATCCCGACCACGACGCCGATGCCCATGAGCACGCCGTAGCGAGGCACGCGACGCACGGTCGCCTCGACGGTCTGGTGGGAATCGGTGGGAGCCATGCCTCCATTGTCCCACCGTTCGGGCACACCTTGCAGCCGGTCTGCGCGTCCCGCTTTGCAGGTCGAGATCACGGATGCAGGTCGAGATCGTCGATCTCGACCTGCATTCGTGATCTGAGCCTGCAAACCGTGCCGTCGCGGGCCCGAAGCGTCAGACCTCCGTCGTCACCTCGGCCGCCCCGGCGCGGTTGCGGCGCGCGATGAGCACCCCGCCCGCCGCGGCGAGAGCGACGACGACGAGGCCGCCGACGATCCACGGCCACACCGGAGCGCCCTCCGTGATCGCCGGTGTCGTCGCGGCGGTGACCGCGGCGGTCGCCTCGGAGTCGGACCCGTCCTCGACCGGTGCCGCGACGCCGCAGTCGGCGTCGACCGGGATCACCGCGGTGACCGGGTCGAGCGCCTCGCCCGCGGCGTAGGTGCCGAACGCGGCGGCACCGGCCTCGGTGAGAGCTGTCGGCACGGCATCCAGCGACAGGACCCCGTCGACCACGGCCGCGTCGCGCGCCGCGAACTCCGCGAGACGCACGCCCTTCTGGTCGACGCTCGCGCCGTCCTGCGTGGTGCCGGTCACGTCGAACACGAGATAGCCGGTGTCGCCGGCGAGCTCGATCCGCGCGTTCGCCAGCGTCGTGTTCAGCGCGCCCTCGTGACCTGTGAAGGCGATGCTGCCGCCGAAGGCGACGAGCCCGGCGAGGGAGGTGTCGTCGAACGATCCGGTGCCGCTCTCCCAGACATAGTCCGGGTACCGGTACTCCACGCCGGTGAGCGTCCAGCCGCCCTTCGCGATGCCCTCGATGTACGTGCGGAACGACTCCTTGTAGCCCCACGTCAGCGTCGCACCCTCGACCGTGCAGGCGCCGATCACGGCCGCCGCTCGGTTCAGGGTGAAGGCGAGACCGCGGTCGACGGATCCCTGCAGCGTCAGGGTGTGCGCGCCGTCCTCGAGGCTGGCGGGCAGCGTGCCCGACCAGGTCGCGACGCCCGTGGCATCCGCCTGCACGGTCTCGAGCAGCACCGGCGTCGAGTAGACGACGACCTGGATGCCCTCCTCGTTCGGCTGGAAGCCCGCGGCGGAGACGGTCGCCGCCTTGCCTGCTTCGAGTGCGGCGAGGTTCTTCTCGTCGATCACGATGCCGTCGGTCGCGGGAGGCGTGTCGGGCAGCGCCGCCTTCTTCGTGACGGATGCCGCCGCGACCATGCCCGTCGTTCCCTGCGGGGCCGCTGCCGGCGAGCCGATCGTGAAGGTGACCGGGTTGAGCACGGTCGAGTTGCCCGACAGGACCGTGTCGCGCCCGGCAGCCGTCAGAGCGGCGGGAGCAGCGGTGTAGCTCACCGCGCCGTTCGCGGTCGTGCGCACGGCGCTGCCCAGGTCGAGCGTCGCGAAAGCCACCTGCGACCCGCCGCTCGACACGAAGAGCGTCGCGCTGTTCGAGGACGTGACGCGGATCACCGGGTCGGAGAGCGTGATGTCGAGCACCCCGTGATGGCCGGTGAAGCGCACCGAGCCGCGGTAGACGACGCTGCCGACGCCGGTCGTGACGTCGAAGTCACCCCCGACGGACTGGCCGAACTGGAACTGTCCACCCGAGCGCGTCGCTCCTCCGGAGACGGAGATCGACCCCTGTGCGATCGGACCGGTGACGTAGTCGGCGAAGGACGAGGAGATCGCCCATCGCAGGGAGCCGCCGGGGACGTTCGCCGGCGGGGTCACCGGGGTCACCGGCGGCTTCGGCTCCTCGGGCTTCGTGCCGAGCAGCGCGTCCCACTGCGCCTCGGTGATCGTGACGGTCGAGCGCGCGAGCATCGTGTCGGCGTTCGGCATCGTGTGCTGCTTCCAGACGATCACCTCGTACGACTTCGTCCGGTCGAGCGTGTCGGCGGCCGTCGTGAGGTCGACGGAGAACGCCTCGAAGGTGATCCGGGGGACGTACTTCATGGCGAGGAAGCCGCCGCCGGCGGTCACGCCCGACTCGGTGCCGGCCTCGATCAGCGCGACGTACGCGCCGACGTTCGTGCCCATCTCCGCGCCGGATGCCGTGACGGTGAGGCCGTCCGCAGCCGTGGCTGTCTTGACGCTCGTCGCGACCGCCGGTTCGTCGACCGGGAACACCGCGTCCCAGTCCGCGTCGCTGATCTCGACGGCGCCGCGAGCGAGGATGGTGTCAGCGTTCGGCATCGTGTGCTGCTTCCAGACGATCACCTCGTACGTCTTCATGCGGTCGAGCTTGTCGGCGGCAGCGGTCAGATCGACCGTGAACGCACCACCCGAGATCCCGCGCACGTACTGCATCGCGAGGAACCCGCCACCCGCGGTCACATCCGCCTCGGTTCCCGTCTCGATGAGCGCCGCGTACACGCCGGTGATCTCGCCGAGCTTCGAACCGGTTGCCGTCACGGTCAGTCCTTCATCAGCGCTCGCGGCCGTGACCGCCGTCGCGACCGTGGGGACCTCCACGGGGAACAGCGTGTCCCAGTCCGCATCGCTGATCGCGACCGTTCCACGGCTCAGGATCGTGTCGGCGTTCGGGAGGGTGTGCTGCTTCCAGACGATCACCTCATACGTCTTCGTGCGGTCGAACTCGTCGGCGGCAGCGGTCAGATCGACCGCGAACGCACCACCCGAGATCCCGCGCACGTACTGCATCGCGAGGAACCCGCCACCCGCGGTCACATCCGCCTCGGTTCCCGCCTGGATCAGCGCCGCGTACACGCCGGTCGTGGCGCCGAAGCCCGTACCCGTGACGGACGCGGTGATGCCGGGCTCGGCCGTCGCGAGAGCGGCCGAGATCACGATCTTCGGGGGAACGGCGTAGTCCAGGGCGACGCTGCGCTCCTGGTCGGCGTTCACGACGCCACCGGCCCCGTAGGTGTAGACGCCGTAGGAACCGGGGGATGCCGCGGCATCCTTCAGCGTGAGAGTGGCCTGGAACGTGCCGTCATCGGCGAGGTCGACCCACTGCGCGCGGACCGCACCCTGGTACTGCGCAGGGACCTGGTTCAGCACGGACTCCGAGAGAGCCCAGGCCTGCGTGCCGACCGAGCGTGCGGCCGACGTCGCGCCGGCGGAAGGCTGCCAGTTCGCGGCGAAGTTGCCGAACACGACGTAGGTCCCCTGCGAGAGGTTCGCGGGGATCGGCACACCGCGTCCGCCGACGTTGGCCGTCGGGTCGTAGCCCGAGCCCTTCACGACGATCGTGTCGCCGGCCCGGAGCGCGGTGCCCGCGGCCGGGGTGGTGCCGTCGGCGAGAAAGACCTCGATCGCCGCGGATGCCGGGGGCGTGGTTCCCGAGTCCGTGCCGGGGTCCGTTCCCGGATCGGTGCCCGGGTCGGTGCCGGGGTCCGTGCCCGGGTCGGTACCAGGGTCGGTTCCCGGCTCCGCGCCGAACACGGCATCCCACTGCTCCGCAGTGACCTCCACGTCCCCCCGGGCGTAGATCGTCGTCGCGTCCGGGTTCGAGTGCTGCTGCCAGATCAGCACCTCGTAGGCCTGCGTGCGGTCGAGCGATCCGGCCGGAGCCGTCAGCGTGAACGAGCTCGCTCCGCCGCTGACCGCGGGGAAGGGCATGGCGAACGCCGCGTATCCGCCGCCCGCCGAGATCGACCCTTCGGTGCCCTTCACGATGAGCGCGGCATAGGCGCCGGCGACGTCCGGCAAGCCGGATGCCTGCACCTGCACCGTCACACCCGACGTCGACGCAGCAGTGACGCTCGCGTCGACCGAGCCGTCGGCGGCGTGGGCAGGGGGCACGACCACCGCTCCCGCGGCGAGGAGAAGCAAGGAGACGAAGGCGGCGATGAGCACGCGGAGGCGGCTGCTCGCTCGAAGGGGGATGGCTGTGTCGTTCACGGGTTCTCTCCGGACCCCGGGGCACGCGGACACGCGCGCCGGCGGTGCCGCAATGCAGTCGGGCGAAGGGATGAGGTTTGGTTAGGCTCAGCTAAGAAGCCCACGGCCCCGAGCGTAGGGGGCGACCTCGGAGCGCGTCAAGTTTTAGGATAGCCTTGCCTAATGCGTCGCGCCTTTGCCCTCCTCATCGCCGCGGCTCTCGCCGTCGGACTCACCGCGTGCGCCGAGCCGGGTGCGACCGCGGCAGCCCCTTCCGAGTCCGCAGACACCTGCCCCTCGGCATCCGCTCCGCTCTCCTCCCTGGACCTGGTCGACGACGTCCGCGCGGTCACGGGCGGGTCGACGGCCTGCCTGTCGAGCCGCGCGATCGAGGCGGTCGACGACGACACCGCGCCGAAGCTGCCGGTGACCGTGACCGACAGCGAAGGTCGCGAGGTCGAGATCACCGACATCGATCGCATCCTTCCCATCGACATCTCCGGCACGATCGCCGCCACGGTGTTCGCGCTCGGCCTCGGCGACCAGGTGGTCGGCCGCGACTCGTCGACCGCCTTCGCCGGCACCGAGGAGCTTCCCGTCGTGACCAGGACCGGGCACACCCTCAACGCGGAGGCGATCCTCGAGCTCGCGCCGACCGTGATCCTGACCGACACCTCGATCGGGCCGAAGGAGATCCGTCAGCAGCTGCGCGACGCCGGCATCGCCGTGATCGTCGTCTCCAGCGACCGCCGCATCGACACGACCGACGAGCTCGTCACCGAGATCGCCACCGCGCTCGGCGTGCCGACCCGCGGCGACGCCCTCATCGAGCGGCTGGATGTCGCCCTCGACGCCTCTCTCGCCGAGATCGCCGAGGTGGTCCCGGCCGCCGAGGAGGATCGCGCCCGGATGCTCTTCCTCTACGTGCGCGGCAACGCGAACGTGTACTACATCTTCGGCGAGGACTCCGGCGCCGATTCGCTCATCGACGCCGTGGGCGGTGTCGATGTCGCCGGCGAGATCGGCTGGGAGGGCATGAAGCCGATGACGGCCGAGGCGCTCGTCGCCGCACGCCCCGATGTGCTCGTGATGATGACGGACGGCCTGGAATCGGTCGGCGGCATCGACGGGCTCATCGAGCGGATCCCCGCGGTCGCCGAGACCCCCGCCGGTGCCAACCGTCGCGTGATCGACATGGCCGACAGCGAGATCCTCAGCTTCGGGCCGCGCTCCGCCGACGTCATCGGCGCTCTCGCCCGCGCCCTGTACGCCCCCGAGCCCCAGCAGTGACCTCGACGGCAGCGACCTCCGAGGTCGTCACCTCGACGCCGGGTGCGCATCGGGGGCTGCGCTTCGTCCTGGTCCTGGTCGGCCTGATCGTCGCGCTCGCGATCACCTGCATCGCCTCGATCACGAGCGGGCAGTACGACCTGTCCCCCACGGCCCTCGTCGGCGTGCTGCTGCGCGGCATAGGCATCGACACCGCGTGGGCCCCGTCCGCCTCGACGGACTACGGGGTGATCTTCAACCTGCGGATGCCGCGCCTCGTGCTCGGACTGCTCGTGGGCGCTGCCCTGGCCGTCTCGGGCGTGCTCATGCAGGCGATCTTCGGCAACCCGCTGGCGGATGCCGGCGTCGTCGGCGTCTCCTCGGGCGCTGCTCTCGGTGCCGCGGGAAGCATCACCCTGGGCCTCGCCACGTTCGGGATGTGGACCACACCGGCATTCGCCTTCCTCGGCGGCCTCGCGGCGGTGCTCGCCGTCTACTTCATCAGCCGTTCCGGAGGGCGCACCGAGGTCGTGACGCTGCTGCTCACCGGCATCGCGATCAACGCGATCGCGGGCGCGGGCATGGCGTTCTTCACCTTCCTGGGCACGACGTCGACCCGCGAGCAGATCGTGTTCTGGCAGCTCGGTTCGCTCAACGGCGCCCTCTGGTCGAACATCCAGCTGATCGCCCCGCTCGTGGGGATCGGCATCGTGATCGCCCTCATCGTGGCCCCCACGCTCGACCTCTTCTCCCTCGGCGAGCGCACCGCTCGGCACCTCGGCGTGAACGTCGAGCTGCTGCGGATGGTCGTGATCGTGACCGTCGCGATCCTGGTCTGCGCGGCCGTCGCCTTCGCGGGCATCATCGGCTTCGCGGGTCTCGTCGTGCCGCACCTGATGCGCATGGTGATCGGTCCCGCGCATCTGCCGCTCGTGATCGCGTCCGCGGTCGGAGGAGCGCTGCTCATCGCCGTCGCGGATCTCGTCGCGCGCACCGCGGTGCCGCTGGCCGACCTGCCGATCGGCATGATCACCTCGCTCGTGGGCGGGCCGTTCTTCCTCTGGCTGCTCGTGCGCACGCGGCGGCGCTCTGGAGGGTGGGCATGAGCGTGCGGCTGCGCGGCGCCGACCTCACGGTGCGCGTCGGCGAGGGACGCGCGATCCTCGAAGACGCATCGATCACGATCCATGCCGGCGAGATCCACGCACTCGTGGGACCCAACGGCGCCGGCAAGACCACGCTCTTCGGCGTCCTCGCGGGCGATGTCCCCGCGCAGTCCGGTGAGGTCGTCCTCGACGATCAGCCGATCGGAGACGTGCGCGCCCGGGTCCTGGCACGGCAGCGCGCGGTGCTCCTGCAGGAGAACACCGTGACGTTCCCGTTCCGCGCCGAGCAGGTCGTGCGGATGGGACGGGCGCCCTGGGCCCGCACCCCCGCCGCGGACGACGACGATCTCGTGGTCGCCTCGGCGATGGACCTGACCGAGGTGACGGCGCTGCGCGCACGTGCGGTGACCTCGCTCTCCGGCGGCGAGCGCGCCCGCGTCGCCCTCGCCCGCGTGATCGCCCAGAGCACCGGCATCCTGCTGCTCGACGAGCCCACGGCCGCACTCGACCTCAAGCACCATGAGGACGTGATGCGGCTGATCCGCGCACGAGCGGATGCCGGAGTCGCCGTCGCGATCGTGCTGCACGATCTGAACGCCGCCCTCGCGCACGCCGACCGGGTCACGCTGCTCTCGGAGGGCCGCGTCGTCGCCGCCGGCCCTCCCGCCGAGGTGCTCACGGCCGTGCGCATCGAGGAGGTCTACGGCCAGCCCGTCGACGTCTTCCCGCACCCCGTCACGGCCGTGCCCCTGGTCGTCGCCCGGCGCTGAGGGCACGTGACCGTCCCGCGCGACGATGCTTCGACACACCCTGGGTCCCTGAGCCTGTCGAAGTGGCCCGATGCAGACTAGGGACGCAGCGGCAGCACGTCCACGAGGCTGGCACGAGTTCCGGAGGCCGCGATGCGCCCTGCCGTCTCGGCATCCGTCCAGATCTCGGCACCCGTGGCGACGGCGATCCAGGTCGCGGCATCCATCTCGACGACGTTCGGCGGGGTGCCACGCGTGTGCCGCGGCCCCTGGATGACCTGCACGGCCCCGAAGGGCGGCACACGCACCTCGACGCTGTTGCCCGGGGCCTTCTCGTCGAGCAGCTGCAGCAGGTAGCGCACGGCGGTGGCGAGATCGGTGCGCTGCGGCGTCGAGCCGGCGGCATCCGCGGCGCGCACGGCGTCGAGGGCCGCGCGTCCGTCGATGATGTCGATCCTGCGGGAGGGCATGAGAACGAGGGTACGCGCACGAAACCGCCTCGCGCGCCCGCCCCGAACGCCTCCGACAGGCATAGGCTCGAATCGATGAGCCCCGACCCCGACACCCTGCACGGCGCCCGCGCCGAGCTGCTCGCGACAGCACAGCGCAGCGACGGGTGGGCGAAGGGCTTCCCTGCGGTGTTCGACGGCGCGCACCCGGCATCCGTGCTGGTGCTCTTCGGCCGGCTCGACAGCATCCCGGCGCAGACGGACGAGCGCACCGTGGCCGCCGACCTCGATGTCCTGCTGCAGCGGCGCGCCGCCACCCTCTCGTCGCACCCCGGGCAGGTCTCGTTCCCCGGCGGACGCCGCGAGAAGACGGATGCCGATGCCATCGCCACCGCGCTCCGCGAGGCGCAGGAGGAGACCGGCCTCGACCCCGCGGGCGTCGAGATCCTGGCCACGCTGCCGGAGATCCCGCTCGCGGCCAGCAACCACCTGGTCACGCCGGTGCTGGGCTGGTGGCGGTCCCCGTCGCGCGTCGTCGCCGTGGACCACGCCGAGACCGTGGACGTCTTCCGCGTGCCGGTCGCGCAGCTGCTCGACCCCGAGACCCGTTTCACCTCGACGCTTCATCGGCTCGGGCAGACGTTCCGCGGGCCCGCGTTCGACGTCGACGGCACGATCGTCTGGGGCTTCACGGCGATGGTGCTCGACGCGCTCTTCGACGCCGCCGGCTGGACCCTGCCCTGGGACCGCACGGTCGAGCGCCCGATCGAGCTCTGACACGCGCCGCGGCGCGAGGCGAGAGCGCGCCCGTCTGCGTTCACAATGCAGCAAGAACTCGCCCGGAACGCCCTGAAACTCCCCGGACACGCACCTTCCATCGCGATTCGACTGAATCGTGAACGCCGCACGCGCACACCGAAACGCGACGGCCGCGCTCGGTAGGCTGGACCGGTGAAGATTCTCGTCCTCGGTTCCGGTGCTCGTGAGCACGCGATCATCCTCGCTCTGCGGGCAGAGCACGCGGAGCACGAGATCTTCGTCTCCCCCGGCAACGCCGGCATCGCGCAGGACGCGACCCCCGTCACGGTCGACCCGCTCGACGGCGCCGCGGTCACCGCGTTCGCGAACGAGCACGCGATCAACCTCGTCGTGGTCGGCCCCGAGGCCCCTCTGGTCGCTGGTGTCGCCGACGCCCTGCGCGCCCACGGTGTTCCGGTGTTCGGACCGGGCAAGGCGGCGGCGCAGCTCGAGGGCTCGAAGTCGTTCGCGAAGCGCGTGATGGATGCCGCCGGCGTGCCGACCGGACGTGCCGTGCGCGCCTCGACCCCGGCCGGCGTCGAGGACGCGTTCGACCAGCTCGGCGCACCGTACGTGGTCAAGGCCGACGGGCTCGCGGCGGGCAAGGGCGTCATCGTGACGTCCGACCGCGCCGAGGCGCTCGCGCACGCCGAGCACTATCTCCCCTCGGGCCCTGTGCTCGTGGAGGAGTTCCTGTCCGGCCCCGAGGTCTCACTCTTCTTTCTGAGCGACGGCGACACGGTGCGCGCGCTCAGCCCGGCGCAGGACTTCAAGCGTGCGCTCGACGGCGACGCCGGCCCCAACACGGGCGGAATGGGCGCCTACTCGCCGCTGCCGTGGCTCGCCGAGCAGTTCGGCAGCGAGAAGGCCTTCGTCGACGAGGTCACCCGCGACGTCGCACTCCCCGTCATCCGCCAGCTCGACGCCGAGGGCACCCCGTTCATCGGCCTGCTCTACGCGGGGCTCATCCTCACTCCCGCGGGCGTCCGGGTGATCGAGTTCAACGCGCGCTTCGGCGATCCCGAGACGCAGATCGTGCTGCCCCGACTCGTCACCCCGCTCTCGGAGCTGCTGTTCGCCGCGGCATCCGGCACCCTCGAGGACCAGCCGCAGCCGGTCTTCAGCGACGACGTCGCGATCACGGTCGTGCTCGCCAGCGAGGGCTACCCCGAGGCACCCCAGACCGGACGCCCGATCGAGGGACTCGAGGATGCGGCCGCCGTCGAGGGCGTGCGACTCGTGCACGCCGCGACCGCGAGCCCGGACGCACCGGGCGGATCGCTGGTCGCGACCGGCGGCCGGGTGCTGAACGTCGTCGCCGTGGCATCCGACTTCCGCACCGCGCGCGATCGCGCCTACGAGGCGATCGGACGCATCCGTCTCGACGGATCGCACTACCGCACCGACATCGCGGCCCGCGTCGCGGACTAGAGGCGCTCCGATCGGAGGATTCCTGCCGAATCGTCCGAGATTCCTGCCAACCTCCGATCTCCGGCCTCACCCGTCTTGACAGCGCTCGCTTTCTTCAAGAAAGTGGGCGGATGCCGCTCCGCTCCGACTGGTCGACCACGACCTGCCCGATAGCCCGTTCCGCCGATGTGCTCGCCGACCCCTGGGTGCTGCTCATCCTGCGCGAGCTGTTCTCGGGCCGGAACCGCTTCGACCAGCTGCGCGACGCCACCGGGGCCGCCGACTCGGTGCTCTCCCGGCGGCTGAGCTCGATGGTCGACGCCGGTCTGCTCGTCCGCGACGACGACCCGCGATCGGGCTACCGCATGACGGATGCCGGCCGCGAGACGCTCCCGATCCTGCACGCGTACGCGCGCTTCGCGCACATCACCGACCCCGAGGGCGAGTGGGGGCTGACGGTGACCTGCGGACGCTGCGGCGAGGTCACGGCATCCGCCGACTGGTGCGCGCCCTGCGCCGCGCCGCTCGACGCCGACAGCACGCGATGGGCGCGGCGCAGCATGGGCGATGTCCCGTTCGCCCTCCTCGCGGGAGTCGTGGCGTGACCGCCGAATCGGTGGAGGAGCCCACCAGCACCCCGACCGGCCGCACCGACGGCAGGCCGCGGCGCTTCCACCCGGCGTGGACGGTCGCACTGGTCGCGCTCATCGCCCTCATCGGCGCCGCCGGGTTCCGCGCCGCGCCGGGTGTGCTGATGGTGCCGTTGGAGGAGGAGTTCGGATGGACGACCGCGGAGCTGTCGCTCGCCGTGTCGATCAACCTCCTGCTCTACGGGCTCATCGCCCCTTTCGCGGCCGCACTGATGCAGCGCTTCGGCATCCGCGCCGTGACCGTCGTCGCGCTGTTCGTGATCGGGGCCGGGGCCGCGCTCAGCGTCTTCGTCGCGACACCGGGTCAGCTGATCCTCACCTGGGGCGTGCTGATCGGGCTCGGCACCGGATCGATGGCGCTCGTCTTCGCCGCCACCATCACCGACACCTGGTTCGCCACCCGGCGAGGGCTCGTGTCCGGCGTGCTCACGGCCGGCAGTGCCACCGGACAGCTGATCTTCCTGCCGGTGATCGCCGCTGCCGCCGAGGACGTCGGCTGGCGAGGAGCATCCCTCATCATCGCGGTAGGAGCGCTCGCAGTCGCGCCCCTCGTCTGGATCTTCCTCCGCAACCGACCGAGCGACCTCGGTGTCACACGCTACGGAGAGACCGAGCCCTACGCCGCACCCGCGCCAGCGCCGCGCGGCTCGGCATGGGGCGCGGCCCGCCTCGCGCTCACCACGCTGCGGGATGCCGCACGCACGAAGACCTTCTGGGCACTCGCCCTCGGCTTCGCGATCTGCGGCGCGACGACCAACGGCCTGATCGGCACCCACTTCATCCCCAGCGCCCATGACCACGGGATGGCGACGACGACGGCCGCCGGGCTGCTCGCGGTGGTGGGCATCTTCGACATCGTCGGAACGGTGTTCTCGGGCTGGCTGACCGACCGTGTGAACCCCCGCATCCTCCTCGCCGCCTACTACGCGCTGCGCGGCGTGAGCCTGCTGTTCCTGCCGAGCCTGCTCTCGGCCGAGGTGCAGCCGAGCATCGTGGTGTTCATCGTGATCTACGGGCTCGACTGGGTCGCGACCGTCCCACCGACGATCGCCCTCTGCCGCGAGGTCTTCGGCACCAAGGGCCCGCTCGTGTTCGGCTGGGTGTTCGCGGCGCACCAGATCGGCGCCGGCATCGCGTCGATCCTCGCCGGGATCGTGCGCGACCACACTGGTCAGTACACGTTCGCGTGGTTCGCGGCCGCCGGCCTGTGCGCGGTGGCGGCCCTGGTCAGTGCGACGATCCGTCGGCACAGGCCCGCCGCACCGGCATCCGATCCCGCCGTCGCGCCCGCGCAGCCCCTCGCCGACTAGGTCGGCGCGGGGTCCGGGCGCGCTCCACCCAGGGGGTCAGAGCACCTTCGAGAGGAAGTCCTTCAGGCGCTCGTTCTTCGGGGCGCCGAACAGCTCGGCAGGCGGGGCCTCCTCCACCACGACGCCGCCGTCCATGAAGACCGTGCGACCGGAGACCTCGCGGGCGAAGCCCATCTCGTGGGTCACCAGCACCATGGTCATACCGCCCGATGCGAGGTCGCGGATGACCTGCAGCACCTCGCCCACCATCTCGGGGTCGAGCGCGCTCGTCGCCTCGTCGAACAGCATGATCTCGGGGTCCATCGCGAGCGCGCGGGCGATCGCCACACGCTGCTTCTGACCGCCGGACAGGGATGCCGGCTTCGCATCGGCCTTCTCGGCCAGACCCACACGCTCGAGCAGTGACATCGCCCGCTCGCGGGCCTGCGCCTTCGACAGCTTCCCGAGCTCGGTCGGCGCGAGGGTGATGTTCTCGAGCACCGTCATGTGCGGGAACAGGTTGAAGTGCTGGAACACCATGCCGATGCGCTGCCGCACCTCGTCGAGCTTGACGCTCTTGTCGGTGAGGTCGACGCCGTCGATGACGACGTGCCCGGACGTGGGCTCCTCGAGCTTGTTCAGGCACCGCAGCAGCGTCGACTTGCCGGACCCCGAGGGGCCGATGACCGCGACGACCTCGCCGTCTTCGACCGTCAGGTCGATGCCCTTGAGCACCTGGTTGTCGCCGAACGACTTGTGCAGATCCTTGACCTCGATCTTGCTCATGCGTTGAACTTCCTCTCCAGGCGGTTCGCGAGCAGCGTCAGCAGCGTGATCACGACGAAGTAGATGATGGCGACGATGGTCAGCACCTGTGCCGACAGGTAGGTGGAGGCGATGATCTGGCGCGACACGAACGTGAGTTCGGCCAGACCGATGACGCTGATCAGCGACGTGTCCTTCAGGGTGATGATGCCCTGATTGACGAAGGACGGGATCATGATGCGGAATGCCTGCGGGAGCACGACCTTCTGCATCGTCTTCCAGTGCCCGAGACCCAGCGAGCGGGAGGCCTCGGCCTGACCGGGATCGACCGCCTGGATGCCGCCGCGGATGATCTCGGTCATGTACGCACCCGTGTTGAGCGACAGCGTGATCGCGCCCGCGACGAACGGGTTGAACGTCAGACCCGGGAACAGCTGCGGGATGGCGAAGAACACGAAGAACGCCTGCACGAGGATCGGCGTGCCGCGGAACACGAAAACGTAGGCCGTCGCGAGCCAGCGGAACGGCGCGAACTTCGAGATGCGTCCGAAGCCGAACACCAGTCCGAGGATGAAGGCGGCCACGAGCGCGACCAGCGTGGCGAGGATCGTGAGCCAGAGGCCCTGCATGAGCGCCGGCCAGTACTGCACCGCGACCGAGAAGATGTCGGTCGCCTGCGCCGACTTCTCGCCGCCCGCGAGATACGTGTCGACGATCTTGTCGTACTCGCCGGATTCCTGCAGGTTCGCGAGACCTGCGTTGAACATCTCGATCAGCTCGGGGTTCATGCCCTTGTTGACCGCGAAGCCGTACTCGCCGCCGAGCTCGGGCTCGCCGACCAGGCGGAATCCGGAGCCCTGCTGGATGCCGTAGGCCAGCACCGGGAAGTCCTCGAAGTAGCCGACGGCCTGGCCGGCCTTCACGGCGTCGACCATGTCGGTCGTGTCGGAGTAGGGGGTGACGGTGAAGCCGTACTCGTCCTGGTTCTCCTCGGCGAAGGTCTGCCCCTGCGTGCCGGTCTTGACCGCCACGGCCTCGCCGTCGAGGTCGTCGAGGGACTGGATGTCGCTGGACTCGAGAACGCCGAGCTGGATGCCGCTGGTGAAGTACGGCTCACTGAAGTCGAACGTCTGCTCGCGCTCCTCGGTGATCGACATGCCGGCCATGACGGCATCCACCTGGTTCGCCTGCAGCGCCTGCACGGCCGCGTCGAACCCGAGCTGTCGGATCTCGACCTCGAAGCCCTGATCCGCAGCGATCGCGCGGAGCAGATCCATGTCGATGCCGACGAGGTCGCCGCTCGCATCGGTGAACTCGAAGGGCGCGAACGTCGTGTCGGTGCCGATGACGTAGGTCTCGCCGTCTTCGGCGGCGACGGCGCTCGACGCCCCGCCGAGAAGGGCGCCGGCGGCGACGAACGCGGTCAGCGCGGTCGCGACGGCGGTGCGGCCGAAGCGGCGCAGGCGCGCGGAGGGAGTGCGGATCACGACGGATGCTCCTCGGGATCGGATGATGCGACCGGACAGCCGCCGATCATCCACCCTAACGGGCGGCCGCTCACACCTCCGGTTCGCCGGCGCCTGTCAGAGAGCGATCCAGTACCGGCGCAGCATCCCCTGCCCGCGCTCGGACTGGTCGCTCACGTCCTGCAGGACGCCACCCGCCTTCTCGATCGTGCGGGCGGAGGCGACGTTGTCGACGTCGCAGGTGAGGAGCACCCGCTCGAGCCCCAAGGCACGGGCACGGTCGAGCCCGAGGGCGAGGGCAGCCGACGCGTGACCCTGACGTCGCCGCGACGCACGGACCGCGTAGCCGATGTGGCCGCCCGCCTCACGGAGCCAGTCGTTGAGCTCGTGCCGGAACGAGAGGAAGCCGATGACCTCACCCTCGTCGACCATCCAGTAGAGATCGTTGTGCACGAGACCGTCCGGCAGCTCCGCGGAGGTGTCGGCGTGCAGCGTCGCCTTCTCGATGAGGGCCTCGAGCGTCTCACGGTCCGGCGTGACAGGCGCCGACAGACCCGATCCATCGACGTGCCCGTCACCGAACTCGGAGACCGCCTCGGCCCAGCTGTCGAAGAGGTCGGTGGTCGGTCGGATGAGGTCGATCGTCATCCGCCGATGACATCACGATCGTCGGCAGAGACGCAAAACGGCTCAGCGACGAATCCGGCGCCCGCTCAAGTCGCGAAAAGGCACCCATCCGCGACCGGGATGGGTGCCTTCTCGCGACGGGAGCTACTCGATCGGAGCGGATGCCGTGACGTCGGGCTGTGCGGCGGGCGCACCCTTCGGAGCTCCGCGCAGGAACAGCGAGGCGACGAGCGCGACGAGGATCACGACGGCGGGAAGCAGGATCGCCTGCGACATGCCGGCGGAGAAGCCTTCGGCGACGGCATCCGGCAGCGCTCCGCCCGAACCGATCGAACCCGCGGCATCTCCCATGCCGGGGAGGTTTGCCTCGAGCCGCGCCTGCATGAAGGTCGCGATCGCGGCGGAGCCCACGACCGAGCCGATCGTGCGCGTGGTGTTGTAGATGCCGGCACCGGCGCCCGCCTGGCGCATCGGCAGCATCCGGGTGGCGGTCGTCGCGAGCGGTCCCCACATGCCCGCGCTGCCGATGCCGAGGAGCGCCGACGGGAACAGGAACATCCAGATCGGCGTGTCCATGTTCACGAGCGACGAGTACCAGAACAGCGCGGCGGCGAAGGCGAGAAGACCGGGGATGAGGATGAACCGCGGGTCGGTCCGGTCGAGGATCCGTCCGGCGAGCGGGGCGAGCACGCCGGACAGCACGGCCATCGGGATCATCAGCAGGGCGGCCTGAGTCGGGGCGAGCCCGCGGGCGATCTGCAGGAAGAACATCAGCGGCAGCGACATGCTCGTCACCGCGAATCCCACGGCGGCGATCGCGACGTTGGCGCCGGAGAAGTTGCGGTCGCGGAACAGGTCGAGCGGCACGAGCGCCTCGCTCTTGGTCTTCCACTGCTGCAGGATGAACAGCGCGAGCACGACGATGCCGGCGATGATCAGGCCCCACACCGAGATCGGGCCCCAGATGACGCCCCAGTCGTACTTCTCCCCCTCCTGCAGGCCGAAGACCACGAGGAAGATGGCGAGCGCGCTGAGCACGACGCCGAGGATGTCGAAGCGGTGCGGGTGCGTCTTCAGACGCGGTACGAGGATCCACGCGGCGACGAAGGCGATCACGCCGACCGGCAGGTTGACGAAGAAGATCCACTCCCAGCCGAGGCCGTCGACCAGCACGCCTCCGAGCAGCGGACCGACGAGGGTCGCCACACCGGCGGTCGCGCCCCACAGCCCCATCGCCGCGCCGCGGCGGTTCGGCGGGAAGGTGCGGGTGATGACGGCCATGGTCTGCGGAGTCATGAACGCCGCGCCGAGACCCTGGACCGCGCGGGCGACGATCAGTCCTTCGAGCGAGGTCGACAGGCCGCACCAGAGCGAGGCGAGCGTGAAGATGGCGAGACCGATGAGGTAGATGTTCTTCGGTCCGAAGCGGTCGCCGAGGCGTCCGGTGATGAGGAGGGGGACGGCGTACGTCAGCAGGTACGCGCTCGTCACCCACACCACGTTGTCGAGGTTGTTCGTGTTCGGGTCGAGCGCGGCCTTGATGGCCGGGTTCGCCACCGAGACGATCGTCGTGTCGACGAGGATCATGAAGAACCCGATGACGAGCGCCCAGAGGGCGGGCCACGGGCTCTTCGGCGCGTTCCCCGCGGCGAACGGCCCGGTCTCGGGGCCGGCGGCCTGTCGTGATTCGGTCATTGCTGTGCAGCCTTTCGCTGAGCGAGGTAGCGGTCGGAGTGGGGGAACTTCGTCGGACCCCAGGGGATGCTGTCGGCGTCGAGGCGGGCGAGCAGGGAGTCGAGCCAGCGCAGCTCGGCCGCGAGGAGGGCCTCCTGGCGTTCGATCTCGACGAGGACCTGCTCGGGGACGGAGTTCGCCCTGGCCTTGGACAGGCCGTCACGGTGCATGGTGTGATCATCGACGAGAGCGACGCGACGTTCCTCCAGCAGCTCGACGACGTCGGCGTGCTCGAGGTTGTGCGCCTCGGCGAGAGCCACGCGGAACTCGGCAGGACGATCGACCTTGGGCAGCTCCCGCCGCACCCAGGCGATGACCGCGTCGCGCCCGGCATCCGTCAGCGTGTAGGTCGTGCGCTCGGGACGGTTGCCGTCCCGGTCGATGCCGACCTCGTCGATCAGTCCGGCCCGCTGCAGCCGCGCCACCGTGTGGTAGAGCGTGCCGTTCGTGATGGTGAGCAGCCGGTCGTCGTGGCGCGTGCGCATGAGCCGCACCATCTCATAGGGGTGCATGTCGGCCTCGCGCAGCAGCGCGAGCACCATCACCCCCATGGGCGTGAGCCGATCCACGGCATCCTTCATGTTCCACCTCGATTAGTCCACGTGGACTATACGCCTTTCGGCGCGGTGGGACAAGACGCGACCGCGCGCCGCCTCAGCGCAACGCGGCGTCGAGCTGCGCTGGGCTCAACGGTCGATCCGCGTAGACGAGGCGCATCACGGACGCATCGGGGTTCCCGGCATCAGGGGCCCGGTGGACGAGAGCGAGGCCGAGCTTCTCGGCGACGTGCGCCGACGCCGTGTTGTGCTCGACCAGGTACGCGACCAGAGGACGGTCGGGATCGATCGCGCGCGCCCGTTCCATGCCGGCCCGCGCCAGCTCGGTCGCGAGTCCCCGCCCGTGATGGTCCGCCGAGATCCGGTAGCCGACGTTCCACACCCGGCCGCCGAGCAGCGTGCATCCGCCGTTGCCGACGACCTGGTCGGTATCGCGCAGACGCGCGACCCACGAACCGAGCCCCGCCTCGGCCCAGCTCCGCCTCCACCTCTCGATCATCTCGAGGGTCTGCGCCGGGTCGGTGTGCCGGAGACTCGGATAGTGCGCCCACACGCGTGGATCGGTCTGGATCGGGAACAGCGCGTCGACGTCGCCGAGGACGGGACGGGACAGACGAAGCCGCTCGGTGAAGGTGTCGTCGCTCACGCCTCCAGGCTAGGCACCCGCGCCGACACCAGGCGCGACGAACCGGGATAATGGGGCGGGTGAGCACCTCATCAGAAGGCACGGCACGGACCATCCCCGGCTGGCGGCACATCTACTCGGGCAAGGTCCGCGACCTGCATGCATCCGAGGACCCGGAGGACACGCGCATCCTCGTCGTCGCCTCGGACCGCGTGAGCGCCTTCGACTTCGTGCTGTCCCCCGGCATCCCCGAGAAGGGCGCCCTGCTCACCCGGCTCAGCCGCTGGTGGTTCGCGCAGCTCTCCGACGTGCCCAACCATCTCGCCGACGGCGAGATCCCGGCATCCGTCGCCGACCGTGCGATGCTCGCGCAGTCGCTCGAGATGCTGCCGATCGAGTGCGTCGTGCGCGGCTACATCACCGGCTCCGGATGGGCGGAGTACCAGGAGAGCGGCACCGTCTGCGGCATCCCGCTGCCCGCCGGCCTGCAGAACGGCGACCGGCTGCCTGAGCCCCTGTTCACCCCCGCCTACAAGGCGCCGATGGGCGAGCACGACGAGAACATCACCTTCGAGAAGGTCGTCGAGCTCGTCGGCGCCGACCGCGCCGTCGAGCTGCGCGACGCCTCGCTCGCGATCTACGCCCGAGCGGCCGCGATCGCCGAGGAGAAGGGCCTGATCCTCGCCGACACCAAGTTCGAGTTCGGAACAGACCCCGATGGCGTCCTGCGCCTGGCCGACGAGGTGCTCACGAGCGATTCCTCGCGGTACTGGGATGCCGAGGCCTGGAAGAACGGCACCACCCCGAGCGAGCGGATGGCGAGCTTCGACAAGCAGATCGTGCGCGACTGGCTCGCCGCGAACTGGGACAAGCAGGGCGAGCCGCCGCTGCTCCCCGACGACATCGTCGAGCGCACGGCCGACCGCTACCGCGAGCTGATCGAGCGCCTCGGCGCCTGACCCCGCGGGTGACCCACCCGACGCACGTCGGTGTGGAGGAAGCCGTCGCCTTCGGTCGGGGCACCCAGCCAACACTCAGGAATCGGTAGTGTGGCTCCAGCACGGTCGCGATCCCCCGCGCGACCATCCCCCGAACCTGAGGAGACCGCATGGCCCTGTGGAAGCTGCATGGAGACGGCCGCACCCTCGAGCCCGGCGCCGTCGTGCGCCCGGACGAGCGCCTGAACTGGCCCGCCACGATCGCGATCGGCCTCCAGCACGTGATCGCGATGTTCGGCGCCACGTTCCTCGTGCCGATCATCACGGGCTTCCCGGTCGCCACGACCCTGCTCTTCAGCGGTGTCGGAACGATCCTGTTCCTCCTCGTCACGCGCAACAAGCTGCCCAGCTACCTCGGCTCGTCGTTCGCCTTCATCGCGCCGGTGACCGCGGCGACGGCATCCGCGAACATGGGCACCGCGCTCGCCGGCATCGTCGCGGTGGGCGTGCTGCTCGCGATCATCGGCGTCGTCGTGCACACCGTGGGCGTCAAGTGGGTCGATCGCTTCCTGCCGCCGGTGCTCGCCGGCACGATCGTCGCGCTCATCGGGTTCAACCTCGCCGGCGCCGCGCACAACAACTACGCCGCGGCGCCGATCACCGCGACGTTCACGCTCGCCATCACGATCGTGTTCGCCGTGGTCTTCCGCGGATTCCTCGGTCGCATCTCGATCTTCCTCGGCGTGATCGCGGGATACATCTTCGCGGCGTTCCGCGGGGAGTTGAACTTCGAGGCCGTCGAGAAGGCGGACTGGATCGGCCTGCCGACCTTCACCCTGCCGAACTTCACGGAGCCCGGCACGCTGACCGCGCTCGCCATGTTCCTCCCCGTCGTGCTCGTGCTCATCGCCGAGAACGTCGGCCACGTGCGCGGCGTCGCCACCATGACCGGTGACAGCACCATCAACGAGCAGACCGGGAAGGCCCTGATCGCCGATGGCGTCTCGACCACCCTGGCCGGCTTCTTCGGCGGCTCCGGAACGACGACCTACGGCGAGAACATCGGCGTCATGGCGTCGACACGGGTCTACTCCACCGCCGCCTACTGGGTCGCGGGCGCCGCAGCGATCCTGCTGAGCCTGTCACCGAAGTTCGGCGAGGTCATCAACTCGGTCCCGGCCGGCGTTCTCGGCGGCGTCACCACCGCTCTCTACGGCCTGATCGGCGTCATCGGCATCAAGATCTGGGTCGACAACCGCGTAGACTTCTCCCGGCCGGTGAACCAGTACACGGCTGCCGTCGCGCTCATCATGGCCGTCGGCGGGTTCATGATCAAGGACGAGGCATCGGGCTTCGAGCTCGGCGGCATCGTCATCGCGACGGTGGCGGCGATCCTCATCTACCACCTCGGCAACCTCATCGCCCGTCTCCGCAAGACCGGCGCCGACGACCCCAAGCCGCTCGAGGCGGTCGGCCCCCTCGGCGGCGACCCGGCCTGACGGCCGGGCGGTCCGGGCGGCGCGTCTCGGCGCGTCTCGCTCAGGAATCGCCTGGGCAGACAGCTCCGCTCGCTCGCGGGCGGGGCTGTCCGTCGCGCACGAGGACGGGTGCCATGGGCATCGGCGCGGCGGGCTCGGGCAGGCCGTAGCGCCGGTGCATCCATCGCCGCGCGTCCTCCAGCGGATAGGTCTCGCCGAACACCGCGTACTTCACGAAGATCCCCTCGAGCGTGCTCCGCAGCATGACCTCCTCGAGCGCCGGGTCGTCGGCGCCGCGGGCGCGGAACAGATCGCGCACGGCATCCTCCGCCGCCGTCGCGGCCGCCTCGTGCCGCGCCTCGGACTCGGCGAAGAGACGGTGCGTCGCAGGCTGCTGCTGCATGGCGAGCACGGCCCTCTGCAGCGGAAGCGCGTAGGCCGTCGCCATGAGGGCCCCGTCGATGACCGCGGCGAGCGCCTCGTCCGGCGTCCCTTCGACGCGGGCGAAACCGAGGACGGTCTCGAACCAGCGGTCGATCACCGCGGCGACCAGATGATCCTTGCCCCCGAAGTGATAGTTCACGAGCCCCTGGGCGACGCCGGCGCGGGAGGTGATCTCGGCGATGCTGGCCCCCGAGACGCCCCGCTCGCTGAAGACCTCGATCGCCGCCTGGAGCAGCGCCTCGCGCGAGCGTTCCCGCGCGACTCTGTTCCGTTCGTCGGAGCGCGCCATGCGGCATCCACCTCCTGAGTTCGCGACCGCAGCTTTCGAAATCCTCCCCGTGCCGTATAGATTACTCACTGAATGTTCGTTCAATCTGTGAACGACGACGGATTCATCCCTGCCAGGAGTAGCAATGCACCCTTTCGCGCGCGTCGACTTCAATGACCTCGGCTCGATCATCGGCTGGCTCATCGAGCAGTGGTGGGTGTGGGCGATCGTCGGCGTCATCGTGCTGTTCTTCATCGTCGTCTGGCTGCTGCCCGACGCGAAGGTGAAGCCCTCGGAGCAGTTCTCCACGGCCGACGCCGAGGCCAACGAGATCGCACTCGGGTTCCTGCAGATCACGAACCTCCCCTCCGGTCCGTGGAACGACCCGACCGCCTCGGGACTCGGCGCGCGGGAGAAGTCCGTGCTCGTCGACCAGTGGGGCGTGCACTCGCGTCAGGACTGGCTCGACAACATCGAGCGCCTCACCAGCGACCGTCGCCGCCGCGAGATGTGGACGCTCTACCTCGCCGTCCGCACCGCGGTCGCCGAACGTCTCGGCCGCACGCCGAAGGCCAAGGAATGGCTCGCGGCGATCGTGGAGGAAGGCGGCGACAAGCGCGATGCGCGCAGCTTCGTCACCGCGATCGAGTACATCGAGTCGGAGGTGCGCAAGCGCGTCGGCAAGGACATCGTGTCGCCCGGGGTCTTCGTGAAGACGCTCGACGGGTACGCCCTGGGCCAGGCCGTCGCGATGACGACCTGGGGTGTCGCGCTGGGTCACGGCGACGTCGCGGAGGCGCGGGAGATCATCCGTCGGATCAACGCCGACGCACGCCCCGGCTTCACCTCGTGGGCCGACTTCGGCCTGAGCTACATCGCGGGGCGCGTCATGCACTGGAGCGACGGCAACGTCGACGAGAAGTCGTTCGAGAAGTTCGGCGACGGCTGGTCGGACTTCAAGGCCGCCGCGACCGAGAAGCGCAACGGCCCGTGGGCGACGCTGTCGTGGAGCCGCTGACCGTCGACCTGGAACCGCTGCGACGCAGCGCCGGATTCCGCGACATCCTCGCCTACGAGCGCATCTGCCGGATGCCGCCGCACCGCCGCTTCGTGGTGATCCTCATCGCCGTGCTGCTGTTCGCCGCGGCGATGCTCGTGGGACTGTGGTTCCTCGGGCGCACCGACATCCTCGCGGTCGCGCCGATCCTCGGGGTGTTCGTCATCGGGTACACCGTGCTCGCCGCGGTCGGATTCGTCTGGTACTCCGTCGGGCTGAGCCGCAGGGTCAAGATCGCCGCGTTCGCCTGGCAGAACGGATGGGCCTACGCCGACACGCTCGAGCACACCCGCCGACCGGGAGCGGCTTTCACCCGCGTCCTGCGCGGCCAGGAGCGCGCGATCGTCGCGTGCGACGACGAGCGGATGCCGTTCGAGCTCGGCGTGCACCACTCGGTATCCCGCGGGCAGGAGCGGGCGACCGTGCAGCGCCCCTTCGCATTCATCGAGCTGCCGCTGCCGGCATCCGTGCCGCACATCGTGCTCGCCAACAAGCGGCGCAGCATCATCCCCACGCTGGGGCTCGGCCGGGGAGCGGCCCGGATGGATCTCGAGGGCGACTTCGCCTCGACCTTCCGCCTGATCGTGCCCGAGGGCTACCAGCAGGACGCGCTGTACATCTTCACGCCCGATCTCATGGCCCGGGTGCTGGACCTCGGCGCAGGTGCCGAGATCGAGCTCGTCTCCGACCGGCTCTACGTCTATCTGCCCGCGAGCACCCGATTCGATCGCGCCGAGACCATGGCCGCCGCGATCACGCTCGCCGAGGAGTTCCACCGCCGCTTCGCCGCGCGCACCGCGCTGTACCGCGACGACGACGCCGGCGAGATCGCCGCGAGGGCCGGCGTCTCCGTCGGGCTCCGCGGGCAGCGGCTCGGCGGCCGCGGGATCTCCGTCCTCGCCGTCGCGGGGACCGCCGGCGTGCTGCTGCTGTCAGCCGGAGTGACGGCGTTCTCGCTGTTCGGCGGCGGCCTGCTGCGAACGCTCGGCCTCGGCTGAGCTCCTAGACCCACGGCTGTGGGCCTGGCCCGGAGGGGGCGCCAGGGCCACAGCCGTGTTCACCTCTCCCGTGCCGCGAACTCGGGCCCGCTAGGCCGACTCCCGCACCACGAGCTCGGTCGGCAGGATCGTCGTGTGCGCCGGATCCTCGCCCGCGAGCCGCGCCAGCAGCACGCCCGCCATGGCCTCGCCCTGGGCGTACATCGGCTGGCGCATCGTGGTCAGCGCGGGCTCGGTCGACGTCGCGACCGAGGAGTCGTCGAAGCCGACGAGCGCCACATCCTCCGGAACGCGCAGTCCTGCCGAGCGCAGGGCCGTGAGCGCGCCCCGCGCCATCAGGTCGCTCGCGACGAACACCGCGTCAGGCGCACCCGCCGCGAGGATGCGGCGCATGGCATCGGCTCCGCTGGCCTCGCTGTAGTCGCCGGCCTCCTCCGCGAACGGCTGCAGCCCGGCATCCGCGAGGGCCCGCCGGAATCCCTGCATGCGGTCGATCGACGACACCATGGTCGGCGTGCCGGAGACCGTCGCGATGCGGGTCCGACCGATGTCGACCAGTCGGCGGGTGGCGTTCTCCGCCCCGGCGACGTTGTCCACGTCGACGACGTAGTCGGTCTCGCGTCGGCGCACGGGGCGTCCGCCGTAGACGACGGGCACGGCATCCGCGATCCGATCGATGAACGCGTCACTGGTGTGGTGCGACACGATCAGCGCGCCGTCGACACCGCCGTTGCGCACGAAGCTCGTCATCTTGTCGCCGGGGTCGTCGCTGGCGATCAGCAGGTTGAGCAGGTAGTCCGAGCCGCCGAGTCTGCCGGTGATGCCGGCGACGATCGCGGCGAAGAACGGGTCGCCGAAGAAGCGGTTCGTGTCCTCCGGGACGATCAGGGCGATCGCGTGGGTCTGCCGTGATGCCAGCGACCGGGCGGCACGGTTGGGCACGTAGCTCAGCTCGTCGATGGCGGCACGCACCGCGGCGAGCGCCTCGGGACTCACCGCCGTCGAGCCGTTCACCACCCGCGACACCGTCGACCGGGACACCCCGGCAGCGGATGCCACCTCCTCGATGGTCGCCCGTGACGACATCACCGCACGCTCTCTTCCATCGCCCTATTCTGTCTGTTCCGCGTGCATCTCCGGCGTCGACCGGCCCCGGAGCCCTGTTCGAATCGCCTGACTGGTCCCTTTTCCGGCCCGCAGGCGACCATTCGCGCGATTCGAACGGCGGATCGGCTCAGAGGCTGCGGGCGGCGATGATGCGCGCGTACTCCCTGCCGGAGTCCTTCAGGCTCCGCTCCAGCGTGTCGTAGTCGACGCGCACGATGCCGAACCGCTTGTCGTAGCCCCAGGCCCACTCGTAGTTGTCGAACATCGACCAGTAGAAGTAGCCGCGCACGTCGACGCCCGCATCCGCGGCATCCAGGACGGCGCCGAGGTGCAGGCGCAGGAACTCGGTGCGCTCGGCGTCGTGCACCCGGGTCTCGCCGTCTTCGACCACGGCGACGTCGTCATAGGCGGCGCCGTTCTCGGTCATGTAGAGCACGGTTCCCGCAGGCTCCGCGTACTCGGTCCACACGCGCTGCAGGAGGCGGGTGAGCCCCTCCGGCTGCACCTCCCAGTTCTGCGCGGTGCGCGGGAGACCCCGCTCGACCGAATGGATGCCGTCGCTCGAGGGGTACGGGCTGCGCCCCTTCCGCTCGGTCGCGGGACCGCCCGAGACCGGCGGCTCGGCGGGAGCCGCGCCCGCCACGAAGTCGCCGTGGTAGTAGTTCACGCCCTGGGTGTCGATGTGCTGCGAGATGGTCTCGAGGTCGCCGTCGTGGACCGCAGCGTCGAACAGGGCGACGGCATCCGCATCGACCGCCCGGATGTCCTCGACGATGTCGGCCGGGTAGGCCCCGCGGTAGATCGGGTCGAGGAACCAGCGGTTGAACTGCCCGTCGACACGGCGCGCGGCGTCGACGTCGGCGGGGTTCTGCGGGTCGGCGGGATCGGCGACCGTGTGGTTCAGCGTGATGCCGAGGTTGAGCGACGCGTCGCGGCCGCGCAGCTCGCGGACCGTGGCGCCGTGCGCGAGCAGCAGGTGGTGCGACGCCAGCAGCCCCTCGGCGATGCTCGTGTGCCCCGGCGCGTGCTCACCGCCGGTGTACGAGAGGAACGACGAGCACCACGGCTCGTTCAGCGTGGTCCAGACGTTGACCCGGTCGCCCAGCGCGTCGTGCATGGTGCCGGCGTACTCCAGGAAGCGGTCGACGGTGTCCCGGTTGGTCCAGCCCCCGGCATCCTGCAGCGCCTGCGGCATGTCCCAGTGATACAGCGTGAGCCAGGGCAGGATGTCGGCAGCGAGCAGCTCGTCGACCAGGCGCTCGTAGAAGTCGACGCCCTTCGGGTTCACGGCGCCGCCGTCGGGGCGCACCCGCGACCATGACGTGGAGAACCGGTACGTCTGCAGCCCGATCTCGCGCATGAGTGCGACATCGTCGGCGTAGCGGTGATAGTGGTCGCACGCGACCTCGCCGTCGTCGCCGCCGATCACCGCACCCGGCACCTTCGAGAACGCGTCCCAGATCGAGGCGGTGCGTCCGTCCTCGAAGGCCGCTCCTTCGATCTGATACGCCGCCGTCGCGGCGCCGAAGAGGAAGTCCGAAGGGAAGGGGCGCGTCATAGAGGTCATCCTTTCACCGCGCCCGCCATGATGCCACTGACCAGCTGCCGCCCCGCGACCACGAAGAGCACGAGCAGCGGAAGGGTCGCGAGCACCGCGCCGGCGAGCACGATCGAGTAGTCGATGTAGTACCCGGACTGCAGCTGGCTGAGCGCCGTCTGCAGGGTCGGGTTCTGGGGGGAGAGCACGATCAGCGGCCACAGGTAGTCGGTCCACGCGGTCATGAACGTGAAGAGGCCGAGGATCGCCATGGCGGGGCGGGCAGCCGGGAGACCGACGGTGAGGAAGGTGCGGAACTGGTTCGCGCCGTCCATCCGCGCTGCCTCGATCAGCTCGTCCGGGATCACGTCGACGAGGTACTGCCGCATGAAGAACACCCCGAACGCCGTGACGAGCGTCGGCACGATGACCGCGCCGATCGACCCGGTCCAGCCGAGCTCGCGCATCAGCATGAACAGCGGGATGATGCCGAGCTGGGTGGGGATCGCCATGGTCGCGATCACGAAGATCATCAGTCCGTCGCGCCCCTTGAAGCGCAGCTTCGCGAAGGCGTAGCCGGCGAGCGTCGAGAAGGTCACGACCGAGATCGTGATGATGCCCGAGATGAGGAAGGAATTGCCGAGCGCCAGCCAGAACGGGATCGCGTCGAAGACCTTGGCGGCGTTGACGAGGAAGTTGCCGCCGGGGATGAGGGGCAGCGTCTCGCCGCGGGTGGCGTTGGTGCCGCTCGCCACGACCACGGACCACCACAGCGGGTACACGCTGCCGATGATGAAGGCCGCGAGCAGGCCGTAGGTGAGGAAGCCGGGACGGCTGCCGATGCCGGCGTTCCCTCCGGTCGCGCTGCGGCGGCGGCGGATCTTCTCCGGAACGCTGAGGGCCTGGGTGGCGGTCATCGCGCCTCCTCCTTGGTCGAGCGGACGCGGCGGCGCGCAGCCCGGTTCTTCGGATCGCTGCCCGTGGAGATGCGACGGGAGATCAGGAAGTTGATCACGCCGATGCCCACGATGAGCAGGAACAGCAGGATGGCGACGGCGGATGCCTCACCGAGGTCGCGGCGGAAGAAGGCGAGCTCCCAGAGGAAGAGCACGGTCGTCTGGAACTGACGATCGCTGCCGCCGATGCCGCCCGCCGTCGACACGTCGAAGAGACGCGGCTCGGCGAAGATCTGCAGCCCGCCGATCGTGGCGGTGATGATCACGAAGATCAGCGTCGGCCGGATCGTGGGGATGGTGATGGAGAAGAAGCGGCGTGCGGCCCCGGCGCCGTCGAGCGCGGCGGACTCGTAGAGGTCGCGCGGGACGGCCTGCATCGCGGCGAGGAGGATGAGGGCGTTGTAGCCGGTCCAGCGGAAGTTGACCATCACCGCGATGGCGATGTGCGACAGGGCCGTGTTGTGCTTCCACTCCTGGTCGGCGATGCCGATGAGGTTCAGGAGGTTATTGGCGAGACCGTCAGCCTCGTTGAAGATGCTCGAGAAGATGATCGCGACCGCGACCGGCGTGACGACGAAGGGGATGAGCACGCTCATGCGCCAGAACGTCGGAGCGCGCAGCCCCCGGTCGAGGAGGTAGGCGATCACCAGGGCGACCGCGAGCTGCGGGATCGCGGAGAGCAGGAAGATGCTCAGGGTGTTGCCGATCGAGTTCCAGAACATCGAGTCGCCGAGGATCTCGACGAAGTTACCGACGCCGACGAAGTCGCCCTCGCCCTTGAGCAGGTCCCACTCGTGCACGGCCACCCACACGGTGTAGAGCAGCGGGAACAGTCCGACGAGCCCGAAGAGCAGGAAGAACGGGGAGATGTAGAAGTACGGAGACGCGTTCTGGTCGAAGCGCGAGACGCGATGGCGCCACGGCCGCTTCGGCGCGGCATCCGTCTTCTGCGGCGGCACGGATGCCGTCGCCCGGCGCTCATCGGTGAGAGTCATGGGTCTTCCTTGTCGGATGCGAGCAGTGGGCGTTTCGTCTCGCTGCGCTCGCTCAACGACCGGATGGTGTCGGTCGTTGAGCGAGCACGGCGGAGCCGAGCGAGACGAAACGCCCGAGGGTGTCAGTCGACGAGCTCGTTCAGGAGCTTGATCGCGGCATCCCAGGCACCCTGGGTGTCGGTGTCACCGCGGTCGAGTCCGCTGAGAGCCGGGCCGAAGACGTTCTCCTGGATGACGGAGTCGTCGGCGCCCTTGAACTGCGCCACGACGCCCTTCGCGCGCTCGGCCAGGATCGCGCCGGTGGGTGCGTCGTTGAAGAACGCGTTCGGCGTCGCCTCGGAGGCGAGAGTCTCCTGCGCCTTGACGGTCGAGGGGAAGTTGCCCGCGGCGGCGGACTGCTTCACCTGCTGCTCGGGCTGCGTCAGCCAGTCGGCGAGCTCAGCGGCCGCCTCCTGGTGCTGCGAGCTCTCCGGGATCGACAGGAAGGCGCCGCCCCAGTTGGCCGCCCCTCCGGGGAAGACGTCGGCGAAGTCCCAGCCGGTCGCCGCGTCTCCGCCGCCGGCCTCGACCTGGCCCTGGACGACGCCCAGCATCCAGCCCGGGCACACGAAGGTCGCGAAGGTGCCGTCGACGAACGACTTTCCGCCGTTCCAGTCCCAGGCGGTCTGCGCGGCGGACTGGCCGCCCTCGGTCGCGGCTCCCAGCAGCTCGAAGCGCTCCTTCAGCTCGGCGTTGTCCTCGACGTTCACCTTGCCGTCGGCGGTGTAGTAGCCCTCGTCGAGCTGGTTGACCATGGCGTTCCAGACGAAGCCGGAGTGGTCGTACCAGGCCTTGCCGGTCTTGGCCGTGTAGTCGGCGCCGACGGCGAAGTAGTTCTCCCAATCGCCGTCGAGCAGCTGGGCCACGGACTCGCGGTCGCTGGGCAGGCCAGCGGCCTCGAACGCGGCGCCGTTGTAGCAGATGCCGCTCGGGCCGATGTCGGTGCCGTAGCCGATGACCCGGCCCTCGGCATCCGTCGCCTGGCCGTACTTCCAGTCGACCCAGTCGGCCTTGCGGTCCTCGATGCCGAAGTCGCGCAGGTCGACGAAGGTGTCGGAGACGTCCATGATGGCGCCGAGCCACCCCTCCTCGATCGCGACGATGTCGCTGAGGCCGGAGCCGGCGGCGATCTTGGTGAAGGCATCGGTACGGGCGTTGCCGCCGGTGTCGATGTTGGTCGCCTCGATCGTGACGTTCGGGTGCTCCTTCTCGTACTCGTCGTAGAGGTCTTCGTAGCCGAAGGTGCCGAACGTGGTGACGGTCAGCGTGACGTCCTCGTCGCCACTGCCGCCGGCGTCGCCGCCGGTGGCGCCGGAGCAGCCGGCCAGGGCGAGGGCGGAGACGGATGCCACGGCGGCTGCCGTCAGGATCCGGGTGCGGGCACGTGTGTTCACAGGTCACTCCTTTGTGGTGGGGGTCGCGCAGTGTGGTGCTCAGGGTGTCGTGGGAGCGCTCCCACGAACTGAGACGTCACTCTATGGGAGCGCTCCCACGAAAGTCAAGCGCGACGGAGGAGGTAGCCTTGCCCGGTGCCCGAAGCCGCTCTCTCCCCCGCCCTCACCCGCGCCGCATCGCTGATCCGCAGCATCCCGGACTACCCGGAACCCGGCATCGTCTTCCGCGACATCACCCCGCTGCTCGCCGACGCCGAAGCTCTCCGCGTCACCACCGAGGCGATCATCGAGCCCTTCGCCGGACAGTTCGACGTGGTCGCCGGCATCGAGGCGCGCGGCTTCATCCTCGCCGGAGCGGCCGCGATCGCCGCAGGAGTCGGCCTGATCCCGATCCGCAAGGCGGGCAAGCTGCCGCGGCCCGCGGCATCCGTCGACTACGCCCTCGAGTACGGCACCGCGACGATCGAGATGCACGACGACCTGCCCGCCGGATCCCGCGTGCTGCTCATCGACGACGTGCTCGCCACCGGCGGCACGCTCGCGGCCGGACGGGAGCTCGTCGAGCGCCTCGGCAGCCACGTCGCGGGCATCTCGGTGCTGTTCGAGATCGACGGGCTCGGCGGCCGTGCAGCCATCGGCGATCTGCACACCGTCTTCCACTCCGACCCCGCGTAGGACGAGGTGCCGGGGCCGGTAGACTGAGGGTGCCAGCCTTCCCGCGACTTCCGGCGTTTCGACTCCTCGCTAGCGCTCGTCGCTCAATGACCATAGCTACGGCCTGCGGCCGCCTGGAGGATCACGATGCCCACCATCGTCGTCGACGTCATGCCCAAGTCCGAACTCCTCGACCCGCAGGGGAAGGCCGTCTCGGGCGCGTTCGCCCGCCTGGGCGTCGAGGGCTTCGCCGACGTCCGCATCGGCAAGCGCTTCGAGCTCACGGTCGAGGGCGAGGTCACCGACGAGCTGCTCGCCGAGGCGAAGCGCGTCGCCGACGAGGTGCTCTCGAACTCCGTGATCGAGGACGTGGTGGGCGTCGAGGTCGTCGAATGACCGTGCGCATCGGCGTCGTCACCTTCCCCGGCTCGCTCGACGACCGCGACGCGCAGCGCGCCGTCCGCATCGCCGGCGCCGAGCCCGTCGCCCTCTGGCACGGCTCGCACGACCTCGAGGGCGTCGACGCCCTCGTGCTGCCCGGCGGCTTCAGCTACGGCGACTACCTGCGCGCTGGAGCCATCGCCGCGCTCTCGCCGATCATGGCCGAGGTGAAGGATGCCGCGGCCAAGGGCATGCCCATCCTCGGAATCTGCAACGGCTTCCAGATGCTCGTCGAGGCGCACCTGCTGCCCGGCGGCCTGATCCGCAACGACCACCAGCACTTCGTGCGCCGCGACCAGAAGCTGGTCGTCGAGAACTCCGACACGGCCTGGACGAACGCCTTCCGCACGGGCCAGGAGATCGTCATCCCGCTGAAGAACGGCGACGGCGGCTACATCGCCGACGACGCGACGCTCGACCGCCTCGAGGGCGAGGGCCTGGTCGCCTTCCGCTACGCCGGCGTCAACCCGAACGGCTCCCTGCGCGACATCGCCGGGCTCACCAACGAGGCGGGCAACGTCGTGGGCCTCATGCCGCACCCCGAGCACGCGGTCGAGCCGGGCTTCGGCCCGGACACGGCGGTCGCGATGCGCAGCGGCATCGACGGCATCGGCTTCTTCGCGAGCGCGGTCGCCGCGGTCGCACGCGTCGCGGCGTAGAACCGCCAGGTCAGCCGGGCGGACGGCGGAAGGGGTTGTCCCCGGCCTCCGCGAGCAGGTACCAGGCGGTCGCACCCGTGTGCAGGCTCGCGTAGTACAGGTCGCCGAAGCCGGAGTCGAGGCCGTCGCTCGACGTCGCCACGATCCCCTTGCCGTCTCCGTTGAGGGCGTCGCGCTGCACCAGACGGATGCTGCTCAACAACGCCTCTGCGCGATCCGCATCACCCTGCCCACCGCGCAGCCGGAGCCCGAGCGCGAGGTTCCCCGCGCCCTCGAACCACACCTTCGAGACGTCGGTGTCGCTGATCGACGGTCCCGCGTAGGGGCCGTCGTTCGCGATCAGGTGGGCGAGCGTCCAGTCCAGCGCCGCGCCGTAGCGCGGGTCGCCGGTGCCGAGGTAGCTCCACGTCTGGGCATCCAGGGGCACGGGTCGGGTGTTGATCGTCGATCCGTCGAGGCCCGTGCCGGTGTCGACATGGCCGTCCGCGCTCTGCATCGCGGCGACGAAACCGGCGGCGACCGCTGCCCGATCCGCCCACACGGCCTCGCCGGTGAGCTGGGCCAGCTGCGTGAAGAACCCGGAGATGTCGCTGTTGTGCTCGGTCGACTTCCACGTCAGCGAGGTGCCGTCGTCCAGCTGGCCGCCCGTGTATCCGAAGGGAGCGCGGACCATGTCGGCGGTGTTCGCCTGGATCCACTCGGCGATCCGCAGCGCCCCGTCGAGGTACTTCGTCTCGCCCGTCGCGTGGAACAGCCTCGCGAGGCTCATCCCGACCCAGGCCTGGTTCCCGGTGAAGGTACCGGGGCCGGTGATCTCCACCCGCCCCTGACGGATGCCGTGGGGCTCGTACGACGTGCGCACGCGCCCGTCGCCGATCGGATCCTCCTCCTGCACGAACAGCAGCGTGTCGCCGATCGCCTGCGCACGGCGGAGGTCGGCGGGCAGGCCTCGGGCCGTGTAGGCGATCACGACGAGCGCGTCGTCGTAGACGAACGACGGCGTGAAGTCCCAGCTCGGGGTGGTGAAGAATCCACCCTGATAGCTGCGGGGCAGACAGCGCCCGGCCCCGTCGCAGAACTCGTCGACACGGGCGTCGAGGAACTCGTAGGCCCGCTCCATCGACGCCGCGGCATCCGGAGCGCTCACGCCGGGCACGGGATCATCCGCCGGTTCGATGACCCCCGAGGCGGCAGGAGCCGCTCCCGCGAGCACGGCCGCGACGACGAGCGCAGCGATGACCGCCCACGGCGAGCGCGGTGAACCGGACATGCGGGCCCCTCCGTCGACATCCCGGGCCGAGTGCGCGACCCGCGGGCGACCGAGAGGTCACCAGGAAGAGCCTGACCGGTTCGTCGCGCTCCGGGAAGCGGCGAAAGTCCACTGTTCCCGTGCCATTCGGCGAACATCGCGATCAGGGATCGCTCCTATCCCAGCGCGGGCGGCCAGACGCCGATGATGATCGCCATGACCACGACCGTGACCAGCTCGTGCGCGATGTTCAGGGTCGTGAGCCTGGTCGAGCGCCCTTCGAAGGCGTCGTGCGTGATGAAGCGGGCGGCCGTGAATCCGGCCCAGAGCGTCACGCCCGTCACGATCGTGCCCCAGAAGAACGGGCCGCCGTAGAAGTGCCAGGCGATGGCGGATGCTCCGGCGAGCACCCATGCCGTGAGGAAGCTCACGATGACCGTGGTGATGATGGGCCACATCGCCGTCGCGGCCGGCCGATCCATGTCGACGTTCGCGAGCTTCGACCAGCGCGTGCCGAACACTTTCGGCGCGTACCAGACCGAGCCGACGAGCATGCTCGACGCGGTTGCCAGCAGCACCGCCCAGTAGTTGATCTCGGGAACCATCATTGCCTCCTCGAATCGGATGCCGTCAGGCTACTCCCCTGTGGTCTCGCGGCCTGCAAGCGGCGCCGGGAGCGCGCATCCGCCCCGCCCTCCGAACCGATTCGATCGCCGGTCTGGCGGGAATGTAAGCGTTTGCACTAGTCTCGTCCCATGGCACAGCTTGAACAGATCGCAGCCCCCGGTTCCGAGTGGTGGCGCAGCGCCGTCATCTACCAGATCTACCCGCGCTCCTTCGCCGACGCGTCGGGCGACGGCATCGGCGACCTGCCGGGCATCACAGCACGGCTCGACTCGCTGAAGGATCTCGGCGTCGACGCGATCTGGCTGAGTCCGTTCATGACCAGCCCCCAGCGCGATGCCGGCTACGACGTCGCCGACTACCGCGACGTCGACCCGCTCTTCGGCACCCTCGCCGACTTCGACGAGATGCTGGCCGAGGCCCATGCCCGCGGCATCCGCGTGGTCGTCGATCTCGTCCCGAACCACTCCTCGGCGCAGCACGCCTGGTTCCAGGAGGCGCTCAAGGCCGCCCCCGGAAGCCCCGAGCGTGCGCGCTACATCTTCCGCGACGGCAAGGGCGAGAACGGCGAGCTCCCGCCGAACAACTGGGAGTCCGTGTTCGGCGGCGGCATGTGGGAGCGCATCGTCGAAGCCGACGGCACTCCCGGCCAGTGGTACCTGCACATCTTCGACCCCACGCAGCCCGACTTCGACTGGAACAACGAAGAGGTGCGCGAGGAGTTCCGCTCGATCCTGCGCTTCTGGCTCGACCGCGGTGTCGACGGGTTCCGCGTCGACGTCGCGCACGGCATGATCAAGGCCGACGGCCTGCCCGACTACACGCCCCCGGCCGACGCCGACTCCATGGGCGGCGGCGAGGCGAACGTGCCGTACTGGGGCCAGGACGGCGTGCACGACATCTACCGCGACTGGCACGAGGTGCTCGCCGAGTACGACGGCGACCGCGCACTCTGCGGCGAGGCCTGGATGCCGACGCTGAAGCAGACCGCTCTCTGGGTGCGCCCCGACGAGATGCACCAGACGTTCAACTTCCCGTATCTCATGACCCCGTGGGACGCGAAGGAGCTCGCGGACGTCATCCGCGAGTCGCTCGACGCGTTCGGCGCGGTCGGCGCCCCCAGCACCTGGGTGCTCTCTAACCACGACGTCGTGCGTCACGCGAGCCGGCTCGCGCTGACGGCCGACAACCCGCAGGGCGAGGGCATCGGACCGAACACGCCCGACAAGCCCGACACGGCGATCGGACTGGCACGCGCCCGCGCGGCGACCACCCTGATGCTGGCCCTCCCCGGCTCCGCGTATCTCTACCAGGGCGAGGAGCTCGGTCTCCCCGAGGCGATGGAGATCCCCGACGCGTTCCGGCAGGACCCGACCTGGTTCCGCACGAACGGCGAGCGCTACGGACGCGACGGATGCCGCGTGCCGCTGCCCTGGACCGCAGAGGGCACCGCCTTCGGGTTCAACGACACCGGGGCATCCTGGCTGCCGCAGCCGGCCGACTGGGCGACCTACGCGCGGGATGTCGAAGAGGCCGATCCGACGTCGACGCTGTCGCTGTACAAGCAGCTGCTGACGGCACGACGCGAGCACGGCTTCGGCAGCGGCTCGCTCGTGTGGGAGGACGCGGGAACGGATGCCGTGGCCTTCCGCCGCGGCGACGTGCACGTGGTCGCGAACCTCGGCACCGCCCCGCTCGAACTGCCCGCCGGCGCGAAGGTCGTGCTGTCGAGCCGGCCGTTCGACGGCACCTCGCTGCCCGTCGACACGGCCGCCTGGTACACGACGGCCTGACCACCCTTCCGTTCCGGTCGCGATCGCTGCCGCTCCACCGCCCGTGAGCCGACAGTTATCGCGACCGGAACAGGATCCGACGGAGGAACCGCATGGCGAGCATCGATGAGGTGGCCCGGCTCGCCGGGGTCTCCACGGCGACCGTCTCGCGCGCTCTGAGCGGCCGCGGGCAGGTCTCCGCGTCCGCCAGGGAGCGTGTGCAGGCGGCAGCGCAGACGCTCGGCTACGTCGTCTCCTCGCGGGCCTCGAGCCTCGCCTCGGGGCGCACGCGGAACATCGGCGTCGTGGTGCCGTTCCTCGACCGCTGGTTCTTCAGCACCGTGCTGTCCGGGGTCTCGGCTGCCCTGATGCGCGAGGGCTACGACATCACGCTCTACAACATCACCGCCGACAAGGACGTGCGTCGGCACGTGTTCGACACGTTCCTGCGCCGTCAGCGGGTGGATGCCGTGATCGCGGTGTCGATCGAGCTCGACGAGGACGAGACGCAGTACCTGCTCGAGCTCGGACTCCCGGTCATCGCGATCGGCGGACCGAACCCGAAGCTCGACACCCTGACGGTCGACGACGTCGCCGTGGCGCAGCTGGCCACCGAGCACCTCATCGGACTCGGCCACACCGACATCGCGCACATCGGGGCGAACCCCGAGTTCGACCTCGACTTCCATATCCCGACCAACCGACGACTGGGTTTCGAGCGGGCGCTGGCGAAGGCCGGCATCCCCCTCAACCCCGCCTTCCTGGAGCCCGCGGACTTCACGGTCGAGGGTGGCTATCGGGCGGCCAAGCAGCTGCTCGGCCGCCCGGGGCCCCGCCCGACCGCCGTGTTCGCCGCATCCGACGAGATGGCGATCGGTGCGCTTCTCGCTGCCCGCGACCTGGGCTTCGGCGTGCCGGACGACCTGTCGATCGTGGGCATCGACGGGCATGAGCTCGGGGAGTTCTTCCGACTCACGACCGTCGACCAGTTCCCGCTCGGCCAGGGGGAGCGAGCGGCGGATGCCGTGCTCGCGAAGCTCTCCGAGCCGGATGCCGTGCGCATCCCGGCCGCCCTGCCGTACGAGCTGAACGTGCGCGGGACGACCGCCCGACTCGTCTGAGCTGTTCCGCCGACCCGGCAGAAGCGGTCAGGTCATGATGCGACGATGAGGCCCTTCGCAGCGCGGGCGGTCTCGAAGCGGCGCTGCACGTCGGGCCAGTTCACGAGCTCCCAGAACGCCTTCACGTAGTCGGCGCGCACGTTGAGGTAGTCGAGGTAGTAGGCGTGCTCCCACACGTCGAGCTGCAGAAGCGGCGTCACGCCGAGCGGGGCATTGCCCTGCTGGTCGAACAGCTGGAAGATCACCGGTCGTGCTCCCACGGAATCCCAGGCGAGAACGGCCCAGCCCGAGCCCTGCACGCCGAGCGCGGTGGCGGTGAAGTGCGCGCGGAAGGCATCGATCGACCCGAACGCGTCGACGAGCGCGGCTTCGAGCTCGCCCTCGGGAGCCCCGCCGCCCTCGGGCGAGAGGTTCTGCCAGAACACCGAGTGGTTGATGTGGCCGCCGAGGTTGAACGCGAGGTCCTTCTCAAGCTTGTTCACGTTCGCGAGGTCGCCGGCGCTGCGTGCGGCCGCGAGCTGCTCGAGTGCGGTGTTCGCGCCGGTGACGTAGGCCTGGTGGTGCTTCGAGTGGTGCAGCTCCATGATCTTGCCGGAGATGTGCGGCTCGAGAGCGGAGTAGTCGTACGGGAGCTCGGGGAGCGTGTAGAGAGCGGACATGATGTCTTCCTTTCAGAGGTGGGTGTCGTGCGGCAGCGGATGGAAGCGGCGGTCGAGGTAGACGAGCGGCCGCCCGGCGGTTCCGGGAAGCACCTCGAGCACCTCGGCGATGACCACGGTCGACGAGCCGACCGGGACGGTCTGGATGGGGCGGCAGCGCAGCGCGACGCGGGCTCCGGCGAGGTGCGGCTCACCGGTCGGGAGCGTCGCCCATCCCTGCTCCGTCGTGAAGCGCTCGGAGCCGCTGACCGCGAACGTCTGCGCGAGAGCGGAGTGCTCGTCGTCGATGAGGTGCACGACGAAGGAGTCGGCTGCGAGGATCGCGCCGGCGGAGCCGGTCGCCCGGGTCACCGAGAAGACGATCGCGGCGGGGTCGACGGCCACCGAGGCGACGCTCGACGCCGTGAGCCCGACCGGCCCCGCCGGGGTGCTCGCCGTGATGATCGCCACACCCGCGGGATGTGTGCGGAAGGCCGCCTTGAGCCCGTCGCCGACCGGCGTGGGCACGGGTGCCGTGCTCATCGAGCGACCTCCATCCGCTGCCCCTGCCCGGCGTGCGCGAGCATCTCCGAGCGATCGACGATCTTGGTGCGCTCGCGTCCTCGTTCGGCTCCGGCACCGCGCTCCGCGGCGTCGATCCGCAGCCAGCCGTCGAGATCGACGGCGCGCGCGAGGTGAGCGATCGGGTCGTCGTCGCGGTCCTCGCGTGCGACGTCGGCGACCGCGAGATCGTCCACGAGGTGGGAGACCGTCTGCGCGGCATCCGATTTGGTCGAGCCGATGAGACCGACCGGACCCCGCTTGATCCAGCCGGTGGCGTAGAGCCGCGGAACGGGTGACCCGTCGACATCCACGACGCGGCCCTCGACATGCGGCACGACGCCCGGATCTGCGGCGAACGGCACCCCGGGAACCGGCGACGACCGATATCCCACAGCACGGTAGACGGCCCCGACGTCGTAGCGCAGCAGCTTCCCGGTGCCGACCAAGCGGCCCAGCTCGTCGGATGCCGTGCGCTCCATCTCGATCCCGGTGACCCGGTCGCTGCCGAGCAGCCGGACCGGACGCTGCCGCAGATGCAGGTGGATGCGGCGTGAGCCGGTGCGGCTCGCGGGATCGAGCGCGGCCCACTCGGTCAGGGTGCGCACGATGATGCGACGCTGCGTGAACTGCGCCATCATCCGCTCGGCGTGCGCGTCGAGCGCGAGCTCATCGGGGTCGACGATCACATCGACGTCCTCCTGATCGGCGAGCTCGCGCAGCTCCATCGCGGAGAAGCGCACGTCGGCGGGACCGCGTCGGGCGAAGAGGTGGACGTCGCGCAACGGGCTCGCAGCGAGCCCGTCGAGCACCGCGTCCGGGGTATCGGTGCGCATCAGCGCCGATGCGGGCTTGGCGAGGATCCTCGTCACATCGAGCGCGACATTGCCGGCGCCGAGCACGGCGACCGACTCGGCCGTGAGCGGCCAGATGCGCGTCGTGTCCGGGTGGCCGTCATACCAGGCGACGAACTCCGCGGCACCGAACGATCCCGGCAGGTCGATGCCGGGGATGTCGAGGGCGACGTCGAGGTCGGCGCCCGTCGCGATGATCACACCGTCGTAGGCTGCGCGGAGTGCGTCGACGGTGACGTCGACACCGATCTCGACGTTGCACCGCAGCCGGATCCGGGGGTTCACGAGCACGTCGTGCAGCGCATCGGTGATCCTGCGGATGCGCGGGTGGTCGGGGGCGACGCCGTACCGGACCAGGCCGTACGGTGCGGGGAGCTTCTCGAAGAGGTCGATCGAGGCGTGCGGCACGCGCCCGAGCAGGATGTCGGCGGCGTAGATGCCCGCGGGTCCCGCCCCGACGATGGCGATGCGCGGTTCGGTGATGGTCATGCGTGCGCCTCCTGGGGTGGGAGGACGGCGACGACGGGGTGGTCGAACGACAGCATCCCCGTCTTGGCGGCGCCTCCCGGCGATCCGATCTCGTCGAAGAACTCGACGTTGGCCTTGTAGTAGTCCTGCCATTCGCCGGGCAGGTCGTCCTCGTAGTAGATCGCCTCGACCGGGCACACCGGCTCGCAGGCACCGCAGTCGACGCACTCGTCCGGATGGATGTACAGCGAACGTTCACCCTCGTAGATGCAGTCGACGGGGCACTCGTCGATGCAGGCCTTGTCCTTCACATCGACGCACGGCAGGGCGATGACATAGGTCATCGGGTGGTCTTCGTCCGGGTCACAGTGCCACCGTAAAACCTCAACTGCACTTGAGGTCAAATCGGCGCGACTCAGGCCACCTCGAACCCGGCGGTCAGCAGCACCTCGTCCCGCGACGACGGTCCCACCAGCAGCTCGAACGCCCCCGGCTCGACGACGCGGATGCCGGCGGCATCCACGATCGTGCAGTCGGCGACCGGCAGCTCCAGCCGCACCCGCACCGACTCGCCCGGCTCGATGTCGACCTGGCGGTAGGTCTTGAGCTCCTTGTCGGTCCAGGTCACGCTGGTCACGGCATCCCGCACGTACACCTGCACGGTCTCGCGCACCGGACGCTCCCCCGTGTTCGTCACGGTGATGTGCCCGACGATCGTGTCGTCCACCGCCAGCGCTGGCGACTCGAGCGCGAGGTCGGAGTACTCGACCGTCGTGTACGACCGCCCTTCCCCGAACGCCCACGCGGGCGACTGGGTGAGGTCGGCGTAGCGGTCGCCGTGCTGGCCGCGGATCTGGTTGTAGTAGGTCGGCTGCTGGCCCACATGCCGCGCGAACGAGATCGGCAGGCGTCCCGAGGGCTCGACGGCTCCGGAGATGATCTCGGCGAGCGCGCGCCCGCCCTGCATCCCCGGGTTCGCCGCCCAGATCACGGCGGCCGCCTGCTGCACGGATGCCGGCAGCACGAGCGGCTTCGACGCGAGAAGCACCACGACCACGGGCTTGCCCGTCGCGATCACCGCGTCGAGCAGGGCGTTCTGCCCGCCGATGAGCTCGAGCGTCGCGGTCGATCGCCCTTCGCCGACGAGCTCGATGCGGTCGCCCACGACGGCGACGACCACATCGGAGGCGGATGCCGCCGCGACGGCCTCAGCGATCAGAGCCTCATCCGGCGCGCACGGCTTCACCACCGGCGGTCGCGGCTGGTGGTCCGGGAAGAACGCGCCCTGCGGGTCCTCCTCCAGGGTGAGGATGTCGGCGCCGCGGGCGTAGGAGACGTTCCAGCCGTCGATGCCCTCCAGTCCGTCGCGGACGGTCGTGATCATGTCGCGCGGCTGCCCGTCGAGCCAGCCGGCCTGTCCCGACCCTCCCGCCCAGTCGCCGAGCTGCGTCTGCGCGTCGTCGGCGAGCGGGCCGACGACCGCGACCCGGAGCGAAGCGGTGGCGTCGAGCGGCAGCACGCCGTCGTTCTCGAGCAGCACGATCGAGCGGCGGGCCGTCTCGAGATTCAGCTCCGCGTGCGCAGCGCTGCCGACGACGGCATCCAGCTCCGCTCCCGGGAGCCGCGGGTCCTCGAAGAGCCCCAGCTCGAACTTCAGCGTGAGGATCCGCGCGGCCGCGGCGTCGAAGGCGTCCTCCGCGAGAAGCCCCTGCGCCACGGCATCCAGAGCACCCTCGAAGAATCCGGGTGTCGTCATGATCATGTCGTTCCCGGCCCGCACCGCCGCCGCGGCGGCGTGCGCGATGTCGGGCTGGATGCGCTGCTCCCAGACCATGCGCCCGACGTTGTCCCAGTCGGTGATGAGCGTCCCCGTGTAGCCCCACTCGCCGCGCAGCACATCGCTGAGCAGCCACTCGTTGGTCGTGATCGGCACCCCGTCCATGGTCTGGTACCCGAGCATGAACGACCGGCAGCCCTCACGGGCGACCCGCTCGAACGGCGGGAGGAACCAGGACCGGAGCTTCCGTCGGGAGATGTCCGCCTCGCTCGCGTCCCGCCCGCCCTGCGTCTCGGAGTAGCCGGCGAAGTGCTTGGCCGTCGCGAGGATCGCGGTGGGATCGTCGAGACCGTCGCCCTGATAGCCGCGCACCATGGCACTGGCGAGCTCGCCGATGAGGAACGGGTCCTCGCCGAAGGTCTCGCTCACCCGCCCCCAGCGCAGATCGCGCGAGATGCAGAGCACCGGCGAGAACGTCCAGTGGATGCCGGTGACGGCGACCTCCTCCGCCGTGGCGCGGGCGACGCGCTCGAGCAGACCGGCATCCCACGACGCCGCCATGCCGAGCTGCGTGGGATAGATCGTCGCACCGGGCCAGAACGAGTGGCCGTGGATGCAGTCCTCGGCGACGAGCAGCGGGATCCGCAGGCGGGTCTCGGCCGTCAGCTCGTTCGCCCGCAGGATGCGCTCCGGCGAGGTGTGCAGGATGGACCCTGCCTGTCGGCGCAGGATGTGGTCGTCGAGATCGTCGCGCGCGTCGAGCTGCAGCATCTGCCCGATCTTCTCCTCCAGCGTCATCCGGTCGAGGAGATCGGCGACGCGCTCGGGGATCGGCAGTGCGGGGTCGCGGTACGGGAGGGTGGTCGTCAGCGTGGGAGAGGTCATCACTTCGTGTTCTGTGTCTTCGTCGTGTTCGTCGTGTTCGGAGACGACGCGGTCTTCGGGGAGGTCGGGATGCTGCGCACGGCGGTGACCGCGTCGTTCACGTTCAGGCCCTTCTTCTTCATGGCCCTGGCCCGCTCGCCTGCCGAGCGCAGGCGCGGGTTGACGTACTCGTCGATCCCGAAGTTGATGAGCGAGAGCGCGACGCCGATGATGGCGATGCAGAGACCTGCGGGAACGTACCACCACCACAGCCGGGGGAACGCGCCGTTCTGCTGGGCCCAGAACAGGATCGTGCCCCAGTTCAGGTTGCTCACCGGGATCACGCCGATGAAGGCGAGCGTGGTGAGGCCCAGGATCGCAGCGGTCACGGTTCCGACGAAGCTCGACGCGATGAGCGCCATGAGGTTCGGCAGCATCTCGACCGTGATGATGCGGCGCAGGGGCTCGCCGTTCGCGCGCGCCGCCTGGATGAAGTCGCGATTGCGCAGCGACATCGTCTGCGCGCGCAGCACTCTCGCGCCCCACGCCCATCCGGTCAGGCCGAGGACGGCGGCGATCACGATCAGCGGCGGGTTCTCGAACTGCGACGCGATGATGATGATCAGCGGGATGCCGGGGATCACCAGGAACACGTTGGTCAGCGCCGAGAGAGACTCGCTCTTCCAGCCGCGCACGTAGCCGGAGATGACCCCGATCGTGATCGCGATGATCGTGGCGATGGCGGCGGAGAGGAAGCCGACGACGATCACGCCGCGGGTGCCGAAGATGATCTGGCTGAGCACGTCCTCGCCCATGTGGGTGGTGCCGAGCCAGTGCTCGAACGACGGCGGCTGCCGCAGCGCCGAGCGGTCCTTCTCGGTCGCGCCGTAGGGGGCGATCCAGTCGGCGAGGATCGCGACGAGGACGAACACGCCGAGGATGATGAGCCCGGCGATCGACTTGCGGTTGCGGAACATCGCGAACGCCTGCGCGAGCTGCGAGCGGAAGGTGCGCTGCTCCGGAGGGACGGATGCCGGCGCACGCAGGGTCGCCGTCTCCGGCATCCCCGAGACGACCGGCGATCCGTCGGGGGCGGTGGTTCCGGCGGTGGTGGGAACGGTCATCTCAGGCCTCCGTCTGACGAGTGCGCGGGTCGAGGTAGGCGTACACGACATCGGCGAGGATGTTCGCGACGAGCACCGAGAGCGTGATCACGAGGAACACGCCCTGCATGAGCGCATAGTCCTTGGCGTTGGTGGCGTCGAGCAGCAGCTTGCCGACACCGGGGTAGCTGAAGACCATCTCCATCACGATCGTGCCGCCGACGATGAAGCCGATCGAGAGGGCGAAGCTCTGGATCTGCGGCAGCACGGCGTTGCGGGCGGCGTAGGCCCACAGCACGCGGCGGTTCGGCATGCCCTTCGCCTGCGCGACGGTGATGTAGTCCTCGTCGAGCACGGTCAGCATCATGTTGCGCATGCCGAGCATCCATCCGCCCAGCGAGGCGATGATGATGGTCAGCGCCGGGAGGGTTCCGTGCATGATCACCTGGCCGATGAAGTCGAGGCTCCACTCCGGCGACTGTCCCTTGTCGTAGGCGTGCGAGGAGGGGAACCACTTCAGCGTCGAGGAGAAGATCGCGATCGCGATGAGGCCGAGCCAGAAGTACGGGATGGTGTTGAAGAACGTGGTGATGGGGATCAGCGCGTCGAGCCTGCTGCCGCGCCGCCAGCCGACGATCGCACCGCCGATCGTGCCGATCGCGAACGAGATGATCGTGGCGAGTCCGACCAGGCCGAGCGTCCAGGGCAGCGCCGCCGACAGCACCTCGCCGACCGGGCGCAGACCGTGCAGGGTCGAGATGCCCAGATCGCCGCGGAACAGCATGCCCCAGTACTCGAGGTACTGCTGCCAGATCGACTTGTCGGTGTCGATGCCGAGCAGGATGCGGAGCGAGTCGGCGGCCTCCGGGCTCACGTTGCGGTTGCGCGCGAGGTACGAGCTCACCGCGTCGCCCTTCATGAAGCGCGGCAGGAAGAAGTTGATCGTGAGCGCGGCCCAGAGGGTGAAGAGGTAGAAGACGGCGCGCCCGGCGAAGAACCGCCAGGGCACCGGTCGGCGGGTGCGCTCGGCGGTCGTCGCCGTCGTGCCGACCTCGAGGGCGTCCTTCGCGACGAGATCGTTGTCGTCGAGCTGGGGGAATGCCGTGCTCACAGTGCACCTCCGGTCGATGCGGCCGGGGCGAAGTGCTTCTCCGGGTCGGGGGATGCCGCGCGCAGCTCGCGGGTGTACGGATTCTGGGGGTTGAGGATGACGTCGTCGGCGGTGCCGTACTCCACGACCCGCCCCTGATTGAGCACCATGATCTCGTCGCTGAAGTGCCGGGCGGTGGCGAGATCGTGGGTGATGTAGAGCACGCCGAGCCCCTCCTCGCGCTGCAGGTCGGCGAGCAGGGTCAGCACGCCGAGGCGGATGGAGACGTCGAGCATCGACACCGGCTCGTCGGCGACGAGCAGCGACGGGCGCGAGGCGAGCGCGCGGGCGATGGCGACGCGCTGGCGCTGGCCGCCGGAGAGCTCGTGCGGGCGGCGGTCGATCACGGCATCCGCATCGAGGCGCACCCGGGCGAGCAGACGACGGACCTCGGCGTCGGTGTCCTTCTTCGGCACGACGGCGTCGAGTCTGATGGGCCGCTCGAGGTGATAGCGGATCGAGTGGTACGGGTTGAGCGAGGCGAAGGGATCCTGGAAGACCATGCGCAGCTGCTGCCGGTAGCGCCGCAATCCCCTGCCACGACGCGGGATCGGCTGCCCGTCGAGCAGCACCTCGCCGCTGGTGGGCGTCTCGAGCTGCGTGAGGATCTTCGCGATGGTCGACTTGCCGCTGCCGGACTGGCCGACGAGGCCGATCGTCCGCCCCGAGGTCAGCGTGAAGCTGACGTCGTCGAGCGCCTTGATGCGTCCGGCACCGCGGACGTTGTAGCTCTTCGTGACGCCGCGGAACTCGAGCGTGGTCATCGGACCAGCACCCCTCTCTCCCCGGTCAGCCGGGGGAACGACGACAGCAGGGTCCTCGTGTACTCGTGCTGCGGTCGCAGCCAGATCTCCTCGGCGCTCGCGAGCTCGATGATGCGCCCCTCGCGCATGATCGCGATCCGGTCGCTGATCTCGAGGAGCAGGGGAAGGTCGTGGGTGATGAAGATCACCGAGAAGCCGAACTCGTGACGCAGCTGGGAGATCTGCTTGATGATCTCGCGCTGCACCAGCACATCGAGCGCGGTGGTCGGCTCGTCCATCACCATGAGCTGGGGCCGCAGCGCGAGGGCCATGGCGATCATCACGCGCTGGCGCATGCCGCCGGAGAGCTCGTGCGGGAACGACCTCATGCGCTGTCGTCCGACCTTCACGATCTCGAGCAGCTCCTCGGCCTCGGCCCGGCGCTGGCGGCGGTTCATCCCCGGGCGATGGATCTCGAAGACGTCCTCGAGCTGGGAGCCGATCGTGTCGACCGGGTTGAGGGCGTTCATCGCCCCCTGGAACACCATCGAGACCTTGTCCCAGCGGAAACGCTGCATCGCGTCGACGTCGAGGGCGTTGATGTCGACGTCGTCGCCGGCGACATCGTGGAAGATGACGTCTCCGCCGGTGATGACGGCCGGCGCGCGCAGCAGGCGCTGCACGCCGTACGCGAGCGTGGTCTTGCCGCATCCGCTCTCGCCGGCGAGTCCGAGGATCTCGCCGCGCTGCAGTTCGAGGGTGACATCGGTCACCGCCTCGACCGGAGGATCGACGTCGTACACGACCGAGAAGTCGCGCACGGAGAGGAGGGGGTCTGACATGGGTGTGTGTCCTTCATCGATCAGAGGGGGAGGCGCCGACCCTTCGACAGGCTCAGGGACCCACTGCTGGGTGGCTGAGCCTGTCGAAGCCGCCGACGCTCCCCGTCGGATGCGTTACTCGGCGGGCTTCAGCTTCGTGAGGATCTGCACGATGTTCTGCTGCGTCGGGTCGGCCGACGCGTACGGGTCCTCCTCCGACGGCCAGCCCACGTAGTTCCGCGTGTTGAACTCGCCGAGCAGCGGGTGCGCACCCAGCGGGATCGCCGGAACCTGCTCGACGAAGATCTTCTGCATGGTGTCGAGGGCCGCTGTGCGCTCCTCATCGGATGCCGCGTTCGCGTAGGTGTTCAGCGCCTCCGTCGCGGCCGGGTCCTCGAAGCGTCCGAAGTTGAAGCCGGCGATGCCGTCGGGCGAGATCCAGCGCGGGTCCATCGTCGAGGTGTACAGACCGTAGGCGGTGCCGCTGTCCTCGAGCCAGTGGATGATCGCCGAGAACGAGCCGTCATCGCGCGGGCCCTGCCAGCCGCCCCAGTCGGGCATGTCGATCTTCACCTCGGCGCCGATGGACTCGGAGACGTCTTCGGCGATCAGCTCCTGCGCGGTGTTCCAGTCGCTCCATCCGGACGGAACCGAGAGCGTGAACGAGACGGGCGTGCCGTCGGGATCGATGAGCGCGTCGCCGCTCCACGTGTAGCCGGCTGCTTCGAGCACGCCGCGGGCCTTCTCGGCATCCACCGAGTAGTCCTTGCCCTGGAACTCGGGCTGGATCTCGTCCTCGAGGATCGAGGAGAGTCCGGTGACCGACCAGACCGGCTCGCTCGCACCCTCGCGGGCGATGTCGACGTAGGCGTCGCGGTCGATCACCCAGGCGAGGGCCTGACGGAACGCGGGGTCATCGAACGGCTTCTGGTGCAGGTTCATGAAGAGCGTCGCGGATCCGGTCGTCGGCGCGGCCCAGAACTTGTTGTGCTCGGGGTCGGCGGAGAGGAACTGCTCCTCGATCTGCGGGATGAACGCCTGCGCCCAGTCGGCCTCGCCCTGGGCGAGCGCGGTGGTCAGCGCGGTGTTGTCGCCGTACGAGACGTAGTGCAGCTCGGGCACGGCCAGGTCGCCGCCCCAGTAGTCGTCGCGCGCCTCGAGGGTGACCGACTCGGTCGACCAGTTCGACAGCGCGTACGGGCCGGTGCCGACCAGGTCGTCGCCCTTGACGGGGTTCGTTGCCGGATCGTCGAGGTTCTCCCAGATGTGCTGGGGGACGATCGGCACGTGCAGCACGCGGGCCTGGTTGACGAACTTCGACTGGCCGAAGGTCAGGGTGACGGCGTCGCCCTCGACCGTCGCACCCTCGAACTGCAGGCCGGCGGTGTCGAGCGCCGGGGTGGAGACGAGCTCGTACGTGAAGACGATGTCGTCGGCGGTGAACGGCTCGCCATCGCTCCAGGTGACGTCCTTGCGCGGGACCACGGTGACCGCGGTGTAGTCGTCGTTCCATTCAATGCTCTCGGCCAGCCACGGGGTGACCTCGCGGTCGCCGGTCTGGTTGACGAGGCCGAGCGTCTCGAAGATGACCTTGCCGTAGCCGTACTTCGAGGCGGACGAGTCGCCGACGAACGGGTTGTTCGACTCGGTGGTGATCGCGCCGTCGGGCTTCGCGATGGTGAGGGAGGCCGAATCGCCGGAGCCGGCGTCGTCGTTTCCGCCGGCGGAGCAGCCCGCGAGGGCCGAGATTCCGAGGGCGGTGATCGCCGTGACGGCGATCAGGGATTTCCTGAGCTTCATTGCTTCTCCTTGGGCACGGTCGTTGTGCTGCGTGGGGGACATTCACTTACTGGCGAGAAAGTAAGTGATTGCGAGGTTACCCACTGGTAAGTTCATTGGCAAGTACGAGTCGGAGAGGAGCACCGGGTGGCAGACGAGAAGTCGCGAGTGCGTCCGTCGACCCTCGCGAAGCGTGAGCAGATCCTCACCGCAGCGGTCGAGATCTTCGGCAACAAGGGGTCGACGAACGGCACGCTGGCCGACGTGGCCGAGCAGGTCGGCCTCACCCACGCCGGCGTGCTCCACCACTTCGGCTCCAAGCAGAAGCTGCTGCTCGAAGTGCTCTCCTACCGCGACCAGGCGGATGTGGCGGCACTCGAGAAGAAGCACATCCCCGGCGGGCCCGAGCTCTTCCTGCACCTCGTGCGCACGGCCTTCGCCAACGAGAAGCGCCCGGGCATCGTGCAGGCGTACACCGTGCTCTCCTCCGAGTCCGTCACCGACGACCACCCCGGGCGGGAGTACTTCGAGGAGCGGTACACGACGCTGCGCCGCGAGGTGACGGCGGCGTTCCACGAGCTCTGCGCCCAGGAGGGCGTGGACGACCCGCAGAGCATCGCCGCGGCATCCGCCGGCATCCTGGCCGTCATGGACGGGCTGCAGCTGCAGTGGCTCCTGCACCCCGGCGTCATCGAACTCGGAGAGGCGAGCGAGTTCGCGATCCGCGCGATCGTGAACGGCGTCCTGCATCCGGGACCGGAGCTGGGGACCTACGCCCGCGAGGCGTGACACGTCCGCCCGCTCGACGCCTCAATCCCGGCGAGCAGGCGCGGCCGCGGTCCGGACGTTACGCGAGTTCGGCTCGATAGTGGGCGATCTTGGCTTCGTCGACTCCCGACCGTCCCCCGCCCGCCTCGCCGTCGAGCAGGGCCCGCAGATCATCGAGACACGTGTCCCAGCCGGCCGCCGTCCGCGGCACAGAGTCGGGGTCGATGATGGTGTTGCTCAGGCGCAGGATGCACCCGTCACCATCGGCTTCGACCGTCCAGCGCAGATGTTCGCCGGACCATTCGTAGGCGAGCGCATGCGGGGGATCGAACTCGCTCACGTGAGAGATCTCGGGAGCTTCGCCATCGAAGATGAAGGAGATGACGCCGCCTTCGCGCGGCTCGATCTCCACTCGACAGGGGAACCAGCGACTCGCCTCCTCCGAATCGATGAGCGATCTCCAGACGCGCTCGACCGAATGCGGCAGGTGCCGGGTGAGCAGCAGCACCGGCCGTCTCGGGTCGGTGCGGTCGACACTCGCTTCAGTGACCATGGTCGGTCCTTTCCGGGGTCTCATCCAGGTGGCGAGCGAGGGACTCGATCGCATCGGTCCACTTGCGCCGATACGGCGCCAGCCACTCTTCGATCGGCGCAAGCGCGCTCGGTTCGATCCGATACCGACGGGCCTTGCCCTCGGGGATGCCGTAGACGAGGTTTCCCTGCCGGAGGACGCCCAGATGCTTCGAGACGTTCGACTGCGAGAGCCCGGTCGCCTCGACGATGTCCCCCACGAGCAATCCGTCAGTCGCGGAGAGTTCGTCGAGGATCCGCCGCCGAGAGGGTTCGGCGACGAGGGCGAAGACATCGGTCATCACGATAGTATGACCCTTCATTCATATGACTGTCAAGTGATATGAATAGCGGATCCGTCGGCAGCACCCAGGGATAGGCTCGGGGCCATGACGATCGACCTCGAAGCGCTCTACATCGACCTGCACCAGCACCCCGAGCTCTCGTTCCAGGAGACGCGCACCGCCGGCATCGCCGCCGCCCACCTGCGCGAACTGGGCCTCGAGGTCGAAGAGGGCGTCGGAGTCACCGGAGTCGTCGGAATCCTTCAGAACGGTGACGGCCCGGTCGTGTGGGTGCGGGCGGACATGGATGCGCTGCCCGTCGAGGAGCAGACCGGGCGGGCATACGCGAGCACGGCGAAGGGCGTCGATCCCTCGGGCAACACCGTCCCGGTCATGCACGCGTGCGGGCACGACATGCACGTGACCGCGATGATCGGCGCGGTCGAGAAGCTGGTCGCCGAGCGGGCCGACTGGTCGGGCACGCTCGTGGTGCTGATCCAGCCGGCCGAGGAGTACGGCGCCGGCGCGCGGGCGATGCTCGACGACGGCCTCCTCGACCGCTACCCGAAGCCCGACATCGTGCTCGGACAGCACGTCACCCCGCTGCCCGCCGGGATCATCGGCGTGCGCAGCGGTACGCAGATGGCGGCATCCGACGGTCTCACGGTGGTCCTGCACGGCCGGGGCGGGCACGGCTCGCGCCCGCACTCCACGATCGATCCGGTGGTCATGGCCGCCGCGACCGTCATGCGACTGCAGACCATCGCCTCCCGCGAGATCGACCCGCAGGGCGTGGGCGTCGTGACGGTCGGCTCGATCCACGCCGGCCTGAAGAACAACATCATCCCGGCCGAGGCGACGCTCGAGCTGAGCCTGCGCTACCCGAACGAGCAGGCCCGCGAGAAGGTACTCGCGAGCGTCGAGCGCATCGTGCGCGCCGAGGCCCTCGCCTCCGGCGCGGAGCGCGAGCCCGAGATCCGCACGCTGCACACCCTGCCGGCCACCATCAACGACGACGATGCCACGGCGCGCGTGACCGCGGCCCTGCAGCGCGCACTGGGCGAGGAATCCGTCATCGATCCCGGCATGTTCACCGGCAGCGAGGACGTCTCGTGGTTCGCGCGGGACGCCGGTGTGCCGCTGGTCTTCTGGTTCTGGGGCGGCGTCGACCCCGCGCGCTTCGCCGAGGCCGTCGAGACCGGCCGACTGGACAAGGACATCCCGACCAACCACTCGCCGTTCTTCGCCCCGGAGATCCACCCGACCATCGAGGTCGGCGTGACCGCGCTGTCGTCGGCGGCCCGAGAATTCCTCGGCTAGCCGCACGTGACCGGGCACGAACCGAGAGGCCGTCTGGTCGTCGTCGGCGAGCTCTGCGTCGACCTGATCATCGAGGTGGATGACGAGATCCGCTTCGGGCAGCACGAGCAGATCGTTCCCCGCACGACGTTGACGATGGGCAGCTCGTCGGCGATCACGGCGTGCGGAGCCGCCGCCCTCGGCATCGACACCCGGCTGATCAGCGTGCGCGGTGACGACACGTTCGGGCGCTTCCTCGACACCGAGCTGCGCGAGCGCCGGGTCGACACCGCCGGCGTGCGCGTCGACGCCGCGCTCCCCACCGGCGCATCCACGCATCTCACGCGGCCGCACGGCGATCGCGCCATCCTCACATCGATGGGCTCGATCGGCACTGTCCGGGCCGCCGACGTCACGGCCGACGACCTCGCCTCCGCCGCGCACCTGCATGTGGGCAGCTACTTCCTCCAGCACGACCTGCACGCCGAGGCACCCGCGCTCTTCCGCGCCGCTCGGGCGGCCGGGGTGACCACGTCACTCGACGGCAACTTCGACCCGGACGAGCGGTGGGACTCCGGCATCCTCGACCTGATGCCGCACGTCGATGTCTTCTTCGGGAACGAGGAGGAATTGACCGGCATCACCCGAGCGGACGACATCGACGCGGCGATCGCCGAGCTCCTCGCGGTCATGCCGGAGAGCGCGGTCGTCGTCGCGAAGCTCGGTGCCGACGGCGCGGTCGCCGCCTGGCGCTCGGCCGAGGACATCGAGCGGATCCGCGCGAGCGTTCCGCCGCTCGACTCCGACCTCGTGGACACCGTCGGTGCAGGCGACACGCTCGCGGCCGGCTTCCTCACCGCCCGCCTGCTCGACATGCCGCTCGACGACGCGATCGCGTTCGCCGTCGCCTGCGGAACGGCGTCCACGCGGGGCCCCGGCGGCGTCGGCGCGCAGCCGGATCGCGCGACGGCCTTCGCGCTTGCGGCGCAGACCGCCGTCGTCCGCTGAGACAGGTGGTCGTCAGAGGTGGCGGACGGTGATCGCCTCGCGTCCGTAGGTCTGCCGCGCGGTGCGCATGCAGCGTGAGCAGAGGATCTCGACGCGCCGGGGATGACCCTCGCCGCAGACGCAGTCGATCGTGACCCGCCACTTGGCCTTGCGTCCGCAGGCCTGGTAGGCCTCCTCGCCGCCGTGGTCGCATTCGCAGAGCTGACGCCCTCGGTCCATGTCAGGGAGTTCGCCGACGTCGACGACGCCCTCGGTCCCGACGCTCGCTGAAGTCACCAGGTGATGCTCCCAGGAGTCGCCCGTCGACCGCAAGAGCACTCGACGCCTCAGCGGGTCAGATACTCCAGGTGGAGTGCGAGCGAGGCCTCGAGCGTGTCGGTCTCTCCCGTGGATCGCAGGACCTGCACCCCTCCCTGGATGCCGGCGATGACGGATGCCGCGACCCGCGCGGCATCCGCGTCGGCCCGCGCCTCTCCCGCCCCCTGCATCGCCCGGATGCCGCGGGCGAGGCGCTCCCGCCAGTCGAGGAGCAGCGTGGAGATGACCTCGGCGGCACCGGGCGTCGAAGCCTGGTCCATCAGCGCGGCGAGCGGGCAGTTCGCTCCGAGTGCGCGATAGCGGGAGACGACCGCCGTGCTCCACCGCTCCCAGCCGCTCCGGCTGGTGAGGTCGTCGAGCTGCGGCTGCTGATCGTCGATCACCCGATCGGCCTCGCGCCGGATGGCGGCGAGCAGCAGCTCCTCCTTGCCCCCGGGGAAGTAATGGAACAGCTGCCCCTTGCTGGTCCCGGTCACCGCCCGGATGTCGTCGAGGGTGATCTCGCCGGGGGCGTCGCTGCGCAGGTATGCGCCGGTCGCCTCCACGATGCGCTCTCGAGTGGCACGGCCTTTCGCGGTGAGGGTCATGCTCCCATCCTGCCCGCTTTCTGGACTCGCGAGTCCAGAATCTTCGGCGTACCGTCACCGGCATGACAGACAGACTGCAGAACAAGACCGCTCTCGTCACGGGCTCGACGAGCAACATCGGACGCGCCATCGCGACCGCGTTGGCCGCAGAGGGCGCCCACGTCATCGTCTCGGGGCGCGACGCCGATCGCGGTGCCGACGTCGTCCGGGAGATCCGCGACGCCGGCGGGCGAGCCGACTTCGTGCGCGCCGATCTCACCGGGGATCCGGCGGCCAGCACCTCCCTCGCCACCGAGACGCTCGCGCTCACCGGCGGTCGTCTCGACATCCTCGTCAACAACGCCGGCGTCTACCCGCGGCACTCCACGGAGGATGCCGGCGACGACCTGTTCGACCTGATCTACGGCGTGAACGTGAAGGCACCGTTCCACCTGGTGCAGGCTCTCGTCGCACCGCTCACGAAGAGCCACGGCGTCATCCTCAACCTCGGCTCCTGGGTCGCGCGGCTCGCGGTGCCGTCGAGCCCGCTCTATTCCTCGTCGAAGGCGGCGATGGAGGCGCTGACGCGGGCCTGGTCGTCGGAGCTCGGGCCCCGCGGCATCCGAGTGGTGGGCGTCTCCCCCGGCGTGATCCGGCCGCTCGGCTCCGATCCGGATGCTCCGCACAGCGCCGACACGATCATGGCCGATGCTCCCGCGGGCCGCGCGGGCGAGGCGTCCGACATCGCCGCGGCAGCCGTCTACCTCGTCTCGGACGAATCGGTGTTCGTGCACGGCACGACGCTCGACGTCGACGGCGGACGTGCGAACGTCGCGATGTCGGCGGAGCGAGACGCGGCCTGACACCGACGGTCCCTCGGTCGGATCAGCCGCCGATGGCGTTCATGCCGCGCGCCGGCTGCAGGAACGAGGGGTCGTCGATCGCGTGGCCGGGCAGCTTGCCGTGCACGCACGAGCGCAGCATCCCGGCGATCGCGTCGGCCCGCTGACCGGGGACGGCCCCTTCGCCGCGCATCACGGCGGTGAGGTCGTACTCGGCGTTCGAGAACAGGCAGTTTCGCAGCTGGCCGTCGGCCGTCAGCCGCAGCCGGTCGCAGGCGCCGCAGAACGGCGCAGTCACCGAGGCGATCACGCCGACCTCGTGCGGACCGCCGTCGATGCGCCACTTCTCGGCCGGTGCCCCACCGCGTCCGGGGACGGGGTCGAGCTGCCACCGCTCACCGAGCCTCTCGAGGATCTCCTCACGCGTCACCATCGTGGAGCGATCCCAGGTGTGCCCGGCGTCCAGCGGCATCTGCTCGATGAAGCGCAGCTGCGCGCCGACCTCCATCGCGAACGCCACGAGATCGGTGAGCTCGTCGTCGTTCACGCCGCGCATCGCGACGGCGTTGAGCTTGAGAGGACGGAGTTCGGATGCCGCAGCGGCGGCGATGCCCTCGAACACGTCTTCGAGCCGGTCGCGACGGGTGAGGTCGGCGAAGCGCTGTCGGTCGACGGTGTCGATGCTGATGTTCAGACGCGTGAGGCCCGCGTCGATCAGGTCGGGGAGCTTCTTCGCGAGGCTGATGCCGTTCGTGGTCATCGCGACCTCGACCGGGCCGTCCTCTCCCTCGATGCGGGCGATCCGGCGCACGACGTCGACGATGTCGGCGCGCAGGAGCGGCTCGCCCCCGGTGAGCCGGAACGTGCGGATGCCGAGAGCGGCAGCCACCTCGGCCACTTCGACGATCTCGTCGGTGGAGAGGATGCTGGTGCGCGCGAGCCACTCGTTGCCCTGCTCGGGCATGCAGTAGGTGCAGCGCAGGGAGCAGCGGTCGGTCAGCGAGATGCGCAGATCGCGATGCACACGGCCGTGCGTGTCGACGAGCGCGCCGCTCGTCGGGACGGTTCCCGGCGCCGTGATGACCTCGGGCGCGCGGACGCCGATGACGACGGGCACGGCCGTCATCGCTTCACCTCGCTCGTAGTCATCTTCCGAGACTAACCCGCGTCACGCCCTCGAGGGTAGGCGAGACCGCGACGACCGGCACATTGCCAGCGTCGCCGAGGGGTCAGGACGACGCCGTTTCGCCGGAGTCGCGCAGCGAGTGGATCATGCTGCGGAGGATCCTGCGCGCCTCCGCCTGTTCCCGCACGGACATCCCGCCCAGCATCCGGACCTCCACCGCTCGGACCGCAGAGCTCGCCGCCGCGAGCCGCTCCCGACCGACGGGCGTGAGCCGCGCGGGAAGCACCTTGCCCACGGGCGCCTCGGCGGGGCGCGTCACCGACCCGTCACGCTCCAGCGCCTGCAGCAGGACGTTCATCGACTGCCGGGTCACGAACGTGCCCCGTGCGAGTTCGGAATTCGAGAGCCCAGGGCGCTGCGCCAGCAGCTCGAGGCAGGCGTAATGGGTGACGGTCATGCCGAGCGGCCGCAGAACCGCCTCCATCTCGAAGCGCAGGGCGCTCGCGGCTTCCTTCAGCAGGTAGCCCAGGGAGGTCTCGAGGTCGACGCCCGCACGGTCTTGACTCATGTCAGTATTCTGACATACACTGACGTGTCAGATAACTGACACAACGAAAGGATACGCTCATGCCCGTCACCGGCCCCGATTTCCTCTCTCTCCAGGCTCGCGATCTCGCCGCTTCTCAGGCGTTCTACGAGAAGTACCTCGGTCTCGTGCGCTCCCCCGCGGGGCCGCCGCACGCGGTCGTGTTCGAGACGACCCCGATCGCCTTCGCACTGCGCGACCTGGTCCCCGGCACCGATCTGTCGTCCGGCGAGCACCCCGGCATCGGCGCGGCGATCTGGCTGCACGCCACCGACGTCCAGACGATCCACGACGCCCTCGTCGCCGACGGGCACACCATCGCCTCGGCGCCGATCGATGGGCCGTTCGGCCGCACGTTCACGTTCGCCGACCCGGACGGCTACCGGATCACGCTGCACGACCGCGCGTAGCGCCCGCGGCTCGGATCGCTGTCAGCCGCCCGCCACGAACCGCACATCGGCGGGGTCGATGCGCAGCCGCAGCGGATCCCCCGGGGCGAGTCCCACGGCATCGGCGAGCGGCACGTCGACCTGGCAGTACGGCGTGTGCACCCGGATGCCGGCCAGCGTCGACTCGAGCCGGGAGATCTGCGTGCGCCACGCGGCGGCATCCGTCACCGCGTGATCGACGAGGCGCACATCCTGCGGGCGGAACACCGCTATCAGCGCGGCTCCGTCCGATGCGGCCAGCGCGCGCGACGCGGCATCCGCGCTCTCGAGGCGGAGCCCGTCGCTCGACCACCCGCCGTCCTGTGCGATGCCGACGACGCGATTGACGCCGGCGATGGAGGCGACGAAACCGGATGCCGGTGCCGCCAGCACCTCGCGCACGGGCCCGCTCTGCGTCACGCGACCGGACTCGATCACGACGAGGCGCTCGGCGAGCGCGACGGCATCCGCCGCATCGTGCGTCACCGCGATCGTCGTGGTCCCCGCGAGCTGGTCGCGGAGCATCCGCCGGATCTCCCCTGCCGTCTCGGGATCGAGCGCGACGAGCGGCTCGTCCAGGAGCACCGCACGCGGAGACGCGGCGAGCGCACGGGCGACGGCGACGCGCTGCCCCTCGCCGCCGGAGAGCTCTCGAGGCATGCGGTCCCCTGCTCCCGGAAGACCGACACGGACGAGCCAGTCGTCCGCGGAGTCGCGCGCCGCGCGGGCGTCGACACCACCCGCACGCGGTCCGAAGGCCACGTTCTCGCGCACCGACAGGTGCGGGAACAGCCGCGCGTCCTGCCCGAGCAGCACGATGCCGCGACTCATGGGCTCCGTGCGCACACGCGGAGTCTCGACGCGATCGACGACCCTGCCTCCGACCGCGATCTCGCCGGCGGTCAGCGGCTCGAGCCCGGCGAGCGCCTGGAGGAGCGTCGACTTGCCCGCCCCACTCGGCCCCATCACCGCGACGGTCTCGCCGGGGGCGACCTCCAGGGCGACATCGACGGCGAAGTGCTCACGAGCGACGACCACGTGCGCACGCAGCCCGCTCATCGCGCCGCCCCCGGTCGCCAGCCGCGCACCAGCAGCAGCACCGCGATGGCGGTGGCGAGGAGCAGCAGCGCGAGCGCGACCGCCGCCCCCTGCGACACCCCGGCGCCGTTGAACGCGGTGTAGATCGCGAGCGGCATGGTCTGGGTGACGCCCGGGCGGTTGCCGGCGAACAGCGCCGTCGCCCCGAACTCGCCGATGGCGCGGGCGAAGCACAGCACGATGCCCGCCACGATGCCGGGCGCCGCGAGCGGCAGGGTGATGCGGCGGAGGATCGTCCACCGCCCCGCACCGAGCGCCGCGGCCGTGCGCTCGTAGTCGACGCCGGAGGTGCGCACCGCGCCCTCGACGGCGAGCACCAGGAACGGCAGGGCGACGAAGGTCTGCGCGAGCACGACAGCGGGGGTGCTGAACGACAGCCCGAGTCCGCCGAGCCATCCGGCGCGTCCGAACAGGTACAGCAGTGCGACGCCGCCGACCATCGGGGGAAGGACGAGCGGAACCGTCACCGCGGCGCGGAGTACGGCCGCCAGGCGAGGGCCCGAGCGGGCGATGTACAGGGCGAGCGGCACGCCGACGACGACACACAGCAGCGTGGCGACGAGTCCGGTGACGAGCGACAGCGTGAGCGCCGAGAGCGCGGCCTCCGAGGTGACGTCCGCGATGAACGTCGACCACTGCACGCGGGCGACGAGCGCGGCGAGCGGAACGATCAGGAGAGCCAGTCCGACGAAGGCGGGGACGGCGAGCGCGCGGGGCGCGTAGCCCTGCGCGCCGGCCGGACTCATGGCTTGCCGAATCCGAAGTCCGCCAGGATCTTCTGGCCCGCGTCCGAGAGCACGAACGCGACGAACGCCTCGGCGGCATCCGGGTTCGCTGCATCGGCGAGCGCGGCGATCGGATAGTGGTTCACGACGTCCTCGGCGCCCTCGGGCACGATCACCTCGACGTCGTCGCGACCGACCACATCCGTCGCGTACACGAGACCGGCGTCGGCTTCGGATGCCGCGACCTTCGTGAGCACGGCGGTCACGTTCTGCTCGAGGCTCGCCGCCTGGACCGTGACACCGGCGGCGGTGAGGAGCTTCGCGGATGCCGCGCCGCACGGGACCTCGGGGGCGCAGAGCACCGTGGTGCCCTCGGCGAGGTCGGCGAGCGACTTCACGTCTCCGGGGTTGCCGGCGGGAACCGCGATCACGAGGGTGTTGGAGGCGAAGAGCGCCGGGTCGATCGCGGCATCCTTCGCCTTGTCCATGTTCGCCTCGTCGGCGGAGGCGAAGACGTCGGCCGGGGCACCCTCGAGGATCTGTGTGACGAGCGTCGACGAGCCGTCGTAGACCGGGCTGACCGTCACGTCGGGGTTCTCGGCGGTGAACTCCTCGGCGATCGCGTCGAAGGCACCCGACAGCGATGCGGCGGCGTACACGTTCAGCTCACCGCTCAGGGTGCTCTCCGCGGTCGTCTCGGAGGGCGAGGCCGACGGAGCGGATCCGGCCGCGCCCGCACACCCGGTGAGGGCGAGGACGGCGGCAGCGAGGAGCGCGGTGGCGGAGCGGCGGAGTGCGCGGTTCATGTCAGTCCTTCGGGAGTTCGACGACGACCTGCGTCGCCTTGACGGATGCGGTGGCGAGAGAGCCGACCTCGAGATGCAGTTCGCGCGCGGCCTCCGCTGACATCAGCGACACGACCCGGTGCGGGCCCGCCTGGAGATCGACCTGGGCCATCAGCCCGTCGATCTGCACGCGCGTGACGATGCCGACGAAGCGGTTGCGGGCGCTGGACAGCAGGTGGTCCGCGGCCTTCGCCTCCTCGGCGAGCGCGACCGCGCGGGCGGCGAGCGCGTCGCCCGGGATCTCCGCCGGGACGGCATCCGTCACGGGCAGGAGTCCGTGATCGATCCAGCGCCGGACGGTGTCGTCGCTCACGCCGAGGAGCTGCGCGGCGCGTGCGATGCGGTAGGTCTGCATGGGGCGAATCTACCGCAGATGCGGAACCTGCAACCATATTCGTCCGATTCTGCGTAACTAAGGCGCGATTCGTCAGGGACTCCGCGAAATGTCGCCTCTCACCGCGAGGACCACGGCCAGTCCGCTGACCAGCATCCAGGCCAGACCACCGCACCAGACCGCGATCGTCCCGATCACCACGAGCTCGCCGACATCGACAGCCCTGCCGAGCGCGATCGTCGCGGTCGCGTACATGCCGATCGGGAAGACGATGCTCCACCATCCGACCGTGAAGCTCCGGGCGGCGGGCCTGGTGCGCAGGTCGCGGATGCCGAGTCCGACGAGGAAAGGGATGAGGAACGTCCCGAACGACCACAGCACCATCGAGACGACGGTCACGGCGCCCTCGGTCCCCGGGAGCGCGACGGTGTCGGCGGTGAGGACACGCGACGCGGCGAGCGTCGATATCGCCGTCGCGCCCGTGAGCACCCAGGCCGTCGGCGCCACGTCGATCCGATCGCGAGTCTCCGAGAGCAGTCGCACCACGACGGCCGCGATGAGCAGCAGATACACGACGATGCCCAGGCACCACAGCGCGAAGGCCACAAGCGACAGCGCGTGGTGATCACCGGCTGTCGCGCTCGTGAGCACCGACAGCGACTGGGTGGCGACGACGACGAGGAACCATCCGCCGTCGACGGTCGGCAGCAGCGGTCGCACCGCGGCGTGCGTGACGAGCCAGGGCAGCATCCCGTAGACCAGGAGCAGCCAGAGCAGCGCCTCGACGACGAGGGCGCCGGGCAGCATCCCCGCGGCTCCGAGCGACGCTCCGAGCGTCGCGGTCACCCCCGTCGCGGCGACGATCGTGAAGAAGCCGAACGCGCGGGCGGGGTCGCGCGCATCGCGGAGCACCTCCCCCGGCGCAACGATCAGGCGCCCGACGGTGGCGACGAGCAGAAGGACGTAGCCGACCGCCGCGAGGACCAGTGCGACGACCCCCACGGGACGGATGCCGATGGCGACGAACGACGTGCCGACGATCCCCGTCGCCATGACGAACGAGAACCCCGCGGGCGGGACCCGCTCGATCACCGTGCGCAGCGACATCGCTCAGATCGACTGCCGGTAGCCGAAGAACTCGTGATCGTTGTTGTATCCGCCGAGACCGCCGCCGACGTCTTCGAAGCGCTCGACGAACTCGATCCCCTGGATCCACTTCACCATCTTGAAGCCCAGCTGCGCCTCGTTGCGGAGCCGCAGCGGCGCACCGTGCGAGAAGGTGAGGGGCTCGTCGTTCATGTCGTACGCGAGCATCGTCAGGTGGTACCGCATCTGATCGATGTCCTGCGCGTCGTAGTAGAGACCGCCCTCCGCTCCCTCGGCGAACGAGTAGAAGACGACCCACTTCGCCTCGGGTGTCGGCCGCACGAGATCGAGAACCGACGACATCGAGACCCCGCCCCACTTGGCGACGCCCGACCATCCCTGGATGCAGAAGTGCTGGGTGATCTGGTCGTGGTGCGCCATCGCCCGGAGGTCGTCGACGCTCAGTGACACCGGATTCTCGACGAGCCCGCCGACGCGGAGACGATAGTCGCGGAACCCTCCCTCCTCCAGGCGCTTGTACTCGTCGCTGTCGGGAACCCGGCCGTTCGACCAGAAGTACGGGGAGATGTCGTCCTCGGTGTACTCGCCCGGCTTCGAGTCCACGTGCTCGAAGAGCCGCTGCACGGGACCGATCAGCGCGAGACCCATCCGGCGGATCGCGCGCGGATACCGGTACGTGACCGGAGTGGCGGCGACCCAGACGACGGCGAGCACCGCGCTCGTCGCGAGGAAGATCCAGAACCCCGTCCAGGAGTTCGTGTCGTTGCCCGCGTACATGTGGTTGAGGTTGCGCAGCGCCCCCGTCGCGAAGACGAGAGCGACGTGCACGACGACGAACATCACGTACCAGCACAGCACGAGGAAGTGCAGCGATCGGGCGAACTGGATGTTGAACACCCGGCTGATGCGACGGAACCGGGTCGACAGCGCCGGCGACATGCCGAGCCCGGTGAGCAGCGCCAGGGGTGCGGCCACGAAGACCGTGATGAAGTACGCGAGAAGCTGCAGGGCGTTGTAGTTCACCCAGCCGTTCTCGGTCGGCCAGTCGAGCGAGAGGTACTGGATCGCGGTGCTGATCGCGTTCGGTATGACATCCCAGCTCGTCGGCACGATCCGCGCCCAGTGACCCGTCACGAACAGCAGCACGACGAACACGATCCCGTTCACCAGCCACAGCACGTCGATGCTCAGGTGCCACCAGCGGGCCAGCCCGATCGAGTGGCGGCGCCCGGGCAGGCCGACTCCATCCGGAAGGGTGAGGGAGTCGCCCTTCGCGGTGTACGTCGGGTCGTCCGGCACCGGACGCTGCATCCGGAACCACTCCCTGCCGGGCGTGGAGTGCCGCGTCCAGTAGAGCCGCGGATGGTCGGCGAGGATGCTGAGCCCGGAACGGATCATGAAGAACATGAAGAAGATGTTGAGCCAGTGCTGCCATTGCATCCACACCGGGAAGCCCTCCGGCGTGCCTTCGGGGAGAGCGGATGCCCCGGGGTAGGTCTGCAGGAAGTCGCGCACGACAGGGAGGTCGACGATCCCTCGCGCGACCGAGATGCCCAGGATCATGACGGCGACCCCGATGGGCACGAGCCAGAGCAGGTTGAACCACTTCGTGCGACCGACCCGGACGCGCGGTGCGACCCCGTACTGCGCGGGAAGGCCGCCGGCCCAGTCCGCTCCGACCCGGTCGTGCCGCCGCGAGTCGAGGGCCTCACGGAACGAGGGCGACACCTCGCGCAGCTGCTGCGACCGCTGCTCTTTCGGCGTGCGGGCGAGCGTCTCCTGCTCGGCCGCGGCTGCCGCATCTCCGCTGTCGACCATGCTGCCCCCTCAGTCCGCGTCGTTCCCGCCGGGCCGAACACCGGCGAAGGCCTCGTGCCCCCGAGGATGGCAGAGCCGGCGCCGGAACGCGAGACCCGCGCCGCGAAGCGCGCGAGCTCAGGAGCGACGGTACTCCGCGACGATCGCCCCCGCATGCCCGTCTGCGACATGCTCCCTCGTGCCGTGCCTGCGACGAGGCATACGCTGAAGCCATGCAACCTCTCGTCGCCCCCGCATCCGCTCTGGAGCCGACCGAGCTCGTCCGCACCGCCCGGCACGCGGTGCTCGCGGGCATCGGCGAAGAGGGCCAGCGTCGCCTGAACGCCGCTCGTGTCACGGTCGTGGGTGCGGGCGGACTCGGCTCACCCGTGCTTCTCGCTCTTGCCGCCGCCGGCATCGGGGCCATCACCGTGATCGACGACGACGTCGTGGAGCTGACGAACCTGCAGCGTCAGCTGGCGCACCGGGTCGAGGACATCGGCACGCGCAAGACCGCGTCCGCGGAGCGGGCGATCAGCGCTCTCGCCCCGCAGACCGTCATCACGCAGTTCCCGGAGCGACTCGACGCCGCGAACGCCGCACGACTGCTCGCCGGCGCCGACGTCGTCGTCGACACGAGCGACTCGTTCGCCACCCGCCGCGACGTCGCCGCCGCGGCCGAGGCACTCGGCGTTCCGCTGGTGTGGGGAGCGGTGCAGGAGTGGCATGCGCAGGCCACGGTCTTCTGGTCGAACCCGCCGGAGGGCGAGCCGGTGGTGCTCGCCGACCTCTTCCCGCTCGGCACCGAGGGCGAGCCGCCGAGCTGTGCCCAGGTCGGCGTGCTCGGCGCTCTCTGCGTGCAGGTCGGCGGGATGCTGGCCGGCGAGGTGATCAAGCTCGTCACGGGAGCCGGGAAGCCCCTGCTGGGCAGGCTCGCGATGATCGATGCGCTGACATCCCGCCAGCACGAGATCGCGATCCGCCCCGCGTCCACGCAGACCGCGGCGGTGTCCGCATGAGCGGCGCGACCGGGCGGCGCTCCGTCGAGGAGCAGCTCGCCGTCGTCCTCGACGCCGTGCACGTTCTCGAGGCCGAGACCCGTGCGGTGCAGGATGCCGCGGGGCGCACGCTCGCCGATCCTGCTGTCGCCGCCCACGACATCCCGCTGTTCGACAACTCCGCGATGGACGGCTTCGCGGTACGCGGTGCCGACGTCGAGGCGGCATCCGCGGCGAACCCGGTCACCCTCCGCGTCGTCGCAGACCTGCCGGCCGGGGTGTCTCTCGACCCGCCGCTGGGCCCCGGCGAGGCCGCACGCATCATGACCGGCTCGCCTTCTCCGGCCGACGCCGACACGATCGTGCCGTTCGAGGACACCGCGGGCGGCCTCGCGGACTCCCTGGGAGAGGTGCAGGTTCTGCGGGCACCCGCGAAGCCGGGCGCGTTCGTGCGTCGGCGCGGGGCGGACCTGCGGGCGGGCGACGACGTCGTGCTCGCGGGCGAGCGCCTGGGCGCGTTCCAGATCGCCGCCGCGGTCGCCGCCGGGATCGCCGAGGTGACCGTGACCCGCGCGCCGCGCGTGGCCGTGGTGTCGACCGGCAGCGAACTGCTCGCGCCCGGAGAGCCCGCGGCACGGGGACGCATCCCCGATTCCAACGGGCCGCTGCTCGCACAGCTGGTGGCGGATGCCGATGCCGAGGTCGTGCTCGTCGCACGCGTGCCCGACGAGGCCGATGCCGTCCGCGCGGTCACCGCAGAGGCCACCGCTCTCGGCGCCGATGTGATCGTGTTCTCGGGCGGTGTGAGCGCCGGAGCGTACGAGCCCGTGCGCGGCGCGTTCGACGGGAAGGGCGAGGTCGAGTTCATCGGCGTCGCGATGCAGCCGGGCAAGCCGCAGGCGTTCGGGGTGCTGGATGCGGGGGTGCTCGTCTTCGGCCTCCCCGGCAACCCGGTCAGCGTCGCCGTGTCGTTCGAGGTGTTCGTGCGCCCTGCTCTGCTCGCGATGCAGGGGCGCACCGGCATCCATCGCCCGCACGCGACGTTCACCGCCGCCGCCGCCTGGACCACTCCCCCCGGTCGCCGCCAGTACCTCCCTGCCGTGGTCGATCTGATCGCCCGCACCGTGCGCCCCGCGACGTCCGGCGGCTCGGGGTCGCACCTGGCGGGCGGGCTGGCCCGCGCGCAGGCGTTCGCGATCGTCCCCGCCGAGGTGGAGGCCGTTTCCGTGGGCGACGCGATCGATGTCATGCTGGTCGGATGAGCTTCCCTCACCTTGACGCGGCCGGCCGCGCGCACATGGTCGATGTGACCGCGAAGCAGCCGACCGTCCGCACGGCGTCCGCACGCGGCTTCGTCCGCTGCAGCCCCGAAGTGATCGCGGCCCTCCGTGACGGCACCGCCCCGAAGGGCGACGTGCTCGCCGTCGCGCGCATCGCCGGCATCCAGGCCGCCAAGTCCACGCCCGCGCTGCTCCCGCTGGCGCACGTCATCGGCGTGCACCGCGCGAGCATCGAGCTCGACATCGTCGACGACGGCGTGCTCGTCGAGGCGACCGTCGGCACGGCCGACCGCACCGGCGTCGAGATGGAGGCCCTCACGGCCGTGTCGGTGACGGCCCTCGCCATCGTCGACATGATCAAGGGCATCGATCGCGCGGTCGTGATCGAGAACGTGCGCATCGTCGCGAAGTCGGGCGGGCGCTCCGGTGACTGGGTCCGCCCCGGCGAAGACGCACCGGGAGACGCACGATGACCCGCGTACGCTACTTCGCCGCCGCCGCAGAGGCCGCCGGAACGGATGCCGAGGACAGGCACGAGCCCACGCTGCTCGCACTCCGCGCCGCGGTCGTGGCGCAGCATCCGGCCCTCACCGACATCCTGCCGCGCTGCGCGGTTCTCGTCGACGGCGTCCGCGCCGATGACGACCGTCCGCTCGACGATGCCGTGCTGATCGACGTCCTGCCGCCCTTCGCCGGGGGCTGAGCCCCGCTGACCCGAGGGAAGCTCGGCGGCTCAGCCGCCGATGCCCTTCCACGACGTGGTGCCGTCGGACTCGAGCTGGCGCTTCCACACCGGCAGATCGCGCTTGATGTCCTCGATCACCGCACGGCACACCTCGAAGGCCTCGGCGCGGTGCTCGGAGGCGACCGCGATCACGACGGCCGCGTCGCCGACCGCGAGACGTCCGACGCGATGACTGACGGCCACCACCGCGGAGGCATCGCCGCCGGCCTGCTCGGCGATGCGGCGCAGCGTCGCCTCGGCATCCGGATGGGAGCTGTACTCGAGCCCGACCACCGGCGTCTGCGCGTCGGGGTCGTTGTCGCGCACCCGCCCGACGAAGGTGGTCACGCCGCCGAGGCGCGGGTCCTCCACGGCCCGGAGATGCGCGTCGAGGTCGAGGAGCTCCTCGCTCATCGCGGCCAGTCGTACATCGTTCATGAGTGGTCTCCGCCCTCTACCTGATCCACGATATGCCCGGCGACGCCGAGAATCACGGGCACACCGGATGCCACGGCACGCGTGGACCCGGGAAGATTCACGACCAGCGCCCCGGAGGGATCGATGATGCCGGCGAGCCCGCGCGACAGCACCGACAGCGGAGTGTCGGCGAGTCCGCTGCGGCGCAGCTCCTCCGCGATGCCCGGGAGTTCGCGGGTGATCACGCGGCGCGTGCCCTCGGGCGTCTGGTCGCGCGGTGCGACGCCGGTCCCGCCGGTCGTGACGATCAGCCGGATGCCGCGCGCGACGGCCCTGCGCAGAGCATCCGCCACCGAGTCGGCGCCGTCCGGGATGATCTCGGCATCCGGGCAGTGCCAGCCGGCATCCCGCAGGAGGCCGACCGCGATCGGTCCCCCGCGGTCCTCCCGCTCTCCTCGCGACGACCGATCGGAGACGGTGATCACGAGGGCAGGCAGCGACGTCATGGGTCCACCCTACGGGCCGGCGCCGCGCGCGGGATCACGTGACCCGGATCAGCGAACGCTGCCACCCGGTCGAGCCGTCGGGAGCGATCGGTGCACGTTCCTCGATCTGCAGATCGCCGTTCTTGTTGACCGCGCGGACGGCGACGTAGTGCGTGCCGGGCGTCGCGTCCCACTCCATGAACCACTGCACCCAGGTGTCGTCGTTGATGGGGGTCGACATCGTGGCCGGCATCCAATCGCCCTCGTCGATCTTCACCTCGACCCGCTCTATGCCGACCGACTGCGCCCAGGCCACGCCCGCGATCGGGATCCTCCCCGCCGGCACGGCCTCGCCGATGCTGGGGGTGTCGAGCCGCGACGAGAACTTGATCGGCGCCTCGGCGCTGTAGCCGCGCGGGGTCCAGTAGGCCTCGTCGTCAGCGAAGGTCGTGACCTTGAGCTCGGTGAGCCACTTCGTCGCCGACACGTAGCCGTAGAGCCCCGGAACGACCATGCGCACCGGGAAGCCGTGCTCGAGCGGCAGCGGCTCGCCGTTCATCCCGACCGCGAGGATCGCATCGAGGTTGTCGTCGGTCAGCGCGGACAGCGGCGTGCTCGCGGTGTACCCGTCGACGCTCTTGGAGAGCACCATGTCGGCGCCGGACCTGACGCCGGCCTTCTTCAGCACATCGCGCAGCGGGACACCGAGCCACATCGCGTTGCCGACGAGCTCGCCGCCGACCTCGTTCGAGACGCAGGTGAGAGTGATCGCGTACTCGTCGAGGCCCATGTCGAGGATGTCCTGGAACGACATCTCCACGCGCTGGTCGACCATGCCGTCGATCACGAGACGCCAGGTCTCGGGGTCGATCGTGGGAACCGTGAGCGCGGTGTCGACGCGGTAGAAGTCCTTGTTCGGCGTGAACAGCTCGCTCAGACCCTTGATGTCGAGCTCCGCACCCTGCGGCACGGTCACGGTCGACTTCGGCGCGGGGAGCTTGAGGGCGTTGCGGATCGACTCGACCGAGCCGACGGCCATGGTCACGGCACGCGAGGCGACGCCCACGACGACGGCGGAGACACCGGCGATGGCGGCGAGGGCGAAGAAGCGACGACGGTCGATGCCCTTGGGGGCGGCCGGGTTCTCGGGCACCTCGCCTGTCGCGGGAGCATGTGGCTGCACGACGGCTGCACGCCAGGCGCGCAGCCGCCGCACGAGCAGGACGAGGATCAGGGATCCGACGACCGTGCCGATCACGGGCGGGAGGAAGGCGAGCGGAGTGACGCCGGCGCGCGTCACGATGGCGGCCGTGGAGAGCACGCCGGCGATGACCAGCGCGATGACGCCCAACGGTGCCTTCACGAGCTGCAGGATGCCGGCGATCGCCGAGGCGATGACCACCGCGAGGCCCAGTCCCGCGAGCAGCGCGATCTTGTCGTACTCGCCGAACGTGGCGATCGCGAACTCCTTGAACGGCTGCGGGACGATGTCGATCACGAAACCGCCGACCGCGAGGATAGGGCTGGCCGCGCGCGCGAAGATGAGCGCGAACAGTTCGGCGGTCGCGAGGAACACCGCGCCGCTGATCACGCCCGCGAGGGCGGCCCACGCGATGAATCGTTTCCCGCTGCGTCGCTCGGCCATGATCGTCTCCTGTTCCACCGGTGAAGGTGCTCGCAGGTAGTTCGGAGGCAGAGCGGAAACGGATCGGAGCGACGTTCCGGCGCGTGCTCCGTGTTCTCGCGTTCACAATTCAGGAGAAACGAGCGGGCATGGCCCGAAACGGGTCCTTCTGGGGCAGTTTCCGGAAGAATCTGCTGAATTGTGAACGCCTCGAGTCGGTGCCGCGTCGCGAACCGCGGGCCGGATCAGGCGATGACGCGCTCCGGCCGCGCGTAGACGTTCATCGAGCTCCCCCGCACGAACCCCGCGAGAGTGAGCCCCGACGCGGCCGCGAGCTCGACGGCGAGCGATGACGGCGCGGACACGGCGGAGAGGATCGGGATGCCGGCCATCACGGCCTTCTGAACCAGCTCGAAACTCGCCCGCCCCGACACCTGCAGCACGGCCCCGCTCAGCGGCAGGCGGTCGTCGAGGGCGGCCCAGCCGATCACCTTGTCGACGGCGTTGTGCCTGCCGACGTCCTCCCGCAGCACCAGCAGCTCGCCGGTCACGGCGTCGAAGAGCGCCGCGGCATGGAGGCCGCCGGTCTTCTCGAACACCGCCTGGCCGGCGCGCAGCCTGTCGGGGAGCGCGAGCAGCAGCGCGGCATCCACGGTCACGGCATCCGCTGCCACATCGAAACGCGAGGTCTTCTCGATCGCCTCGATCGACGCGGCACCGCAGACTCCGCAGGAGCTCGTCGTGTAGAAATTGCGGGCGATGTCGGTCAGCAGCGGCTCGAGACCTGGGCGCAGGGTGACGTCGAGCACGTTGTACGTGTTGCCCGAGGCGAGGACGGATGCCGGCGGCTCGGAGCCGATCGTCAACAACGGGGCGACGGTGCCGGGCGCCCCGCCGCCTGTGCCCGGACCACCGCAGTGGATCGCGGAGAGGAAGTCGCCACCGGCCCCGATCACGCCCTCCGACACGAGGAATCCGGCCGCGAGCTCGACATCGTGGCCGGGGGTGCGCATCGTCACGGTCAGCGGGGCTCCCGCGACGCGGATCTCGAGCGGCTCCTCCACCGCGAGGGTGTCGGCGCGGCGGCGGACCGTGACCTCGTCATCGACGACCGCGATGCGGGTGACCGGTGAGCGGGCGGTGAGGCGGCCCACGTCAGCCGCCCGACACGGTCGCGCGGTGCTCGAGACGCACGATCACGGCCTTCGAGGTCGGCGTGCCGCTGACGTCGGCGACGGAGTCGAGGGGCACGAGCACGTTCGTCTCCGGATAGTAGGCCGCCGCGTTGCCGCGCGGCGTGGAGTACGGCACGACGCGGAACTCCTCGGCGCGACGTTCCTCGATGGAGCCGTCGGCGCGCGTCCACTCCGAGACCAGGTCGACGATCTCCCCCTCGGCGAATCCGAGCTCGGTGATGTCCTCCGCGTGGACGAGCACCACCCGGCGTCCGCCTTGGATGCCGCGGTAGCGGTCGTCCTTGCCGTAGATCGTCGTGTTGTACTGATCGTGCGAGCGCAGAGTCTGCAGCAGGAGGCGGCCCGGCGGGATCACCGGGAACTCGAGGGGGTTGGCCGTGAACCGGGCCTTGCCGTCCACCGTCGCGAATCGGCGCTCGTCGCGGGGCCCGTTCGGGAGGAGGAAGGTGCGCCCCTTCTCGATGCGCGTCTCGAAGTCGTCGAACCCCGGGATCACGCGCTCGATGTGGGAGCGGATGAGCGCGTAGTCGGCCTCGAGGGCTTCCCAGTCGGCTCGCGGCACGTTCCCCGTCGAAACAGGCGAGCGCCGCTCGCCCTCGATCTCACCGTGCTCGGGGAGGCCTCGCTCAGGGTCGCCGTCGTGAGATACGGGCGCCTGCGCGGGTGACGCTCCCTCGTCGAAGAGGTGCGCGCAGAGCCGGGCGACGATCGCGACCTCGCTGAGGAGATCGTCGGCAGGAGGCGCCAGACGGCCGCGGGACGCGTGGACGGCGCCCATCGAGTCCTCGACCGTGACCCGCTGCTCGGAACCGCCGCGGCGGTCGCGGTCGGTGCGCCCGAGCGTCGGCAGGATGATGGCGCGACGGCCGGTCACGACGTGCGAGCGGTTGAGCTTGGTCGAGACGTGCACCGTGAGGCCGACCCGAGCCATCGCCGCCTCGACGACCGCCGTGTCGGGGGTGGCCGAGACGAAGTTGCCGCCCATGCCCATGAAGACGCGTACCCGGCCGTCACGCATCGCGCGGATCGCCTCGACGGTGTCGAAGCCGTGTTCCCGAGGTGCCGTGAAGGCGAACTCTCGATCGAGCGCTGCGAGAAACGCCTCGGACGGCTTCTCGTAGATGCCCACCGTGCGATCGCCCTGCACGTTCGAGTGCCCGCGCACGGGGCAGACACCGGCGCCCCGGCGGCCGATGCTGCCCTGCAGCAGGAGCACGTTGACGACGTCACGCAGGGTCGGAACCGAGTGCTTGTGCTGCGTGAGGCCCATCGCCCAGCAGACGATCGTCGCCTTCGAGGTGCGCACCTCCTCGGCGATCTCGCGCAGCACCTCTTCGGTCATGCCGGTCGCCTCGGTCAGCGACGCCCAGTCGGCGCGGGCCATCGCGTCGCGGTACGCGTCGATCCCGCTGGTGTGCGCGTCGATGAAGGCGTGGTCGAGCACGCCGCCGTCGCGTTCCTCGACCTCGAGCAGGTGTTTCCCTATGGCCTGGAACAGCGCCTGGTCACCGCCGGAGCGGATCTGCACGAACCGGTCGGCGATCTTCGTGCCGCCGAAGGCCACGCCCCGCGGGGTCTGCGGGTTCTCGAACCGCATCAGACCGGCCTCGGGCAGCGGATTCACCGCGATCACCCGGGCGCCGCGCTGCTTGGCCTTCTCGAGTGCCGACAGCATCCGCGGATGATTCGTGCCGGGGTTCTGCCCGGCGACGATGAGCAGGTCGGCGTCGTGCACGTCCTCGATAGAGACTGTGCCCTTGCCGATGCCGATGGTCTCGGTGAGCGCAGATCCGCTGGACTCATGGCACATGTTCGAGCAGTCCGGCAGGTTGTTGGTGCCGACGCCGCGCACGAGCAGCTGGTAGAGGAACGCGGCCTCGTTCGACGTGCGACCGGAGGTGTAGAAGACGGTCTCGTCAGGGTCATCGACCGCGGCGATCTCGTCGGAGATGGCCCGCAGCGCGTCGTCCCACGTCAGCGGCCGGTAGTGGGTCGCGCCCTCGTCGAGGATCATCGGATGCGTCAGTCGCCCCTGCTGACCGAGCCACCAGTCATCGTGGTCGCGGAGATCTTCGAGAGAGTGCTGCTGGAAGAACGCCGGGCCCACGGTGCGGAGAGTCGCCTCCTCGGCGACCGCCTTGGCCCCGTTCTCGCAGAACTCGGCGACGTGGCGCTTGTCCTCCTCCGGCCACGCGCAGCCGGGGCAGTCGAAGCCGTCCTTCTGGTTGACCCGCGCGAGCGTCTGCACCGAGCGCACGATGCCCATCTGCTCGTTCGCGATCTGCAGCGCATGCAGCACAGCGGGCACTCCCACAGCGACCTTCTTGGGCTCGGAGACCCGGACGCGAGCCTCATCGATGTCGGTCTTCGGTGCCTTCGTCGCCATGCCGCCATGTTAGGCCAGGCGTTCGACGCGACGTTCCGTGCGCTGTAAACACAAGTGTCGATGCCGTTACTTGTGTTTATGACGGCTAAACCTCGGTAACGGTCGGGTTCGTCTGAACCAAGCGCGCCGCGGGGCGGCCTCGCTCAGACCCCGACGATGCGCGGGGGCGGCGGCGGGGCCAGCTGCCGACGCGGCACGCCGTGGGCCTCGCGGTGCAGGCGCTCCATGCGGGTGTCGAGCTCGGCGGCGGCCGCCGCGGCATCCGTCAGGCTGTCGACGAGGTGCGACGGGACCTGATTCGAGAACTTGTAGTAGATCTTGTGCTCGAGGCTGGCCCAGAAGTCCATCGCGATGGTGCGGAACTGCACCTCGACCGGCACCGACAACGCCCCGGTCGACAGGAACACCGGGACCTCGATGATCGCGTGCAGGCTCTTGTAGCCGTTCTCCTTCGGCTGCGCGATGTAGTCCTTCACCACGCGGACGGTGACGTCGTCCTGCTGGGTGAGGAGGTCGAAGAGCTGGTAGACGTCGGCGACGAAGCTGCAGGTGACGCGCACACCCGCGATGTCGGTGATCTCGGAGCGGATGCGGTCGAAGTCGGGCTCATCGATGCCCTTGCGAGCGATCTTCTCGACGATGCTGTCCGGGGTCTTCAGCCGGCTCTTCACGTGCTCGATCGGGTTGTACGCGTGGTCGTGCGTGAACTCGTCGCGCAGGATCGAGATCTTCGTCTCCACCTCGCGCATCCCGAACTCGTACTCGCGCAGGAAACGCTGGAACTCGTCACGCAGCTCGCGTGTCTTGCGGATGGAGTCTTCGGTGACCTGAAGGGTCGTCATGTCCTCGACGTTACGGGTTCGTGATCGGAAACCGCTGTGGATCGACGTCATGTCGCCCTCCGCAGAGACGACAGCGCGAGCGCCTCGCCGGCGCTTACGCTGTGGCAACCCCGCCCGCTGCACAGTGAGAGCTGCAGCACGGAAGGGGCATCCATTGGCACCTGCATCCCCCGGTTCCCGACACCGGATCGCGCGGAGCACACCGCCCGGAGAGTCGACCGCACCCGTCGGCGCGTACGCGGCCTACCTGGCATGGCTCTCTCTTCAGGAGCTCCGGCAGTCGCAGCGCCCCGCGCGTCCCACCACATCGGAGCGCACCTCATGATCGGCGACCTCTCGACCCTCCTCGCCGGATTCGGGGTGCTCGTGGCCACCGAGATGGTCCTGTCGACGATTCTGGCGTTCTGCATGATCGCCTTCCTCTGCGCTCTCTTCGCCGTCATCCTGGCGACTCTCGCAGTCCGATGGTTCGTGGGCCTGTTCCGCGTCCGCGGAACGGCGGACGGGTCGCTCCCGTCAGGGAACGACCCGTCTGTCAGGCGCTGAGCGCGGCGGTCGGTGAGGTCCGAGCGGCGCGGATGGCGGGTATGGATCCCGCGACCGCTCCGACGAGCATCGTGACGACGACGCCGGCGACGAGCACCAGGGGAGGGATGGACACGAGCCACCCGTTGCCCGTTGCGACGATCCAGGTGATCAGCCACCCGATGAGCGAGCCTCCGAGCCCGCCGAGCGAGGCGAGCAGAACGGCTTCCACGAGGAACTGCGATCGGATGTGCCCGCGGGTCGCTCCGATCGCTCGCCGGAGGCCGATCTCGCGGCGGCGCTCGAGGACCGTGATCACCATGGTGTTCGCGACGCCGATACCGCCGACCAGAAGAGCGATGGAGCCGACGCCCACCAGGAGTCCGGTGAAGGCCTGATCGATCGTGTTCTTCGCGGCGAGCGCATCGGACGGGCGACTGACCTTGACCTCGTTGGGCGCCTCCGGATCGACCGTGCGTGGGAGGAGCTCGCGCGCCTCGTCCACCGCGTCGTCCGCCGAGCGCTCATAGATGGTCGTCGGCGAGCCGTCGAATCCGAAGAGCTCCTCGGCGATGCCTGCGCCGATCAGGGCGGCGGTGTCGAGCTCGGGCGCGAGCGGCGCCCGCTCGAGGATCCCGACGACGGTGAAGTACCGTCCGCCCAGCCAGACCTGGCTCCCGACCGTGGTGATGCCGAGCCTCTCGGCCGCCTTGAACCCGAGCACGACCGTCGGGAGCTTGTCCGTCACCTCGTTCATCCACGCGCCCGCCTGCAGGTCGGAGCCGGTCGCCTCGAGCAGATCGTCGCCGGCGGCAGCGACCGTCAGCCCTCCGGTCTCACCCTTGTCGATCGATGCGCTCCGATAGACGTGCACGTCTTTGAGTGTCGATATCCAGGTCGCCGTCTCGACGCCGGGGAGGTTCCGTACGCGGATGATCGCGTCTGCGGGGAGCTTGGTGTCTCCCCCGAAGACGTCGCTGCCTGCCGTGACCGTCAGGAGGTTGGTCCCCAGCGAGGCCAGGCGCTGCTTCACGAGCGCCTCGCTCGACGTGGAGATCCCGATCACGGCGATCATCGCGGCGATGCCGATCGCGATGCCCAGCGCCGACAGGACCGCCCGCAGCGGGTGCGCGCGAAGGCCGTGGAAGCCGAGTCCGAGCAGGTCGGATGTGCGCAGTCTCGCCTGCAGCCGCACGCTCATGCCGTCACCTCCAGACTCGCTGCCGACGAGACGGCGACATCGGACGGACGCCCTGTGTCTGCGACGATCTGGCCGTCGCGGATGCGGATCTGCCGCGGCATCCGATCGGCGAGCTCCTGGTCGTGAGTGATGACCACGACCGTGGTGCCCGCCCGGTTGAGCTCCTTCAGGATCTCGACGACGGCGGCGCCCGACTTGCTGTCGAGGCTTCCCGTGGGTTCATCGGCGAGCAGCAGGGCGGGCTCACCCACGACGGCACGGGCGATCGCGACACGCTGTCGCTCCCCGCCCGAGAGCTGTCGCGGCTGATGGCGCAGCCGATGCCCCAGCCCCACGCGCTCGAGCGCGACCGCCGCGCGCTTGCGACGCGCCGCCGTCGGCGTACCGGTGTAGAGCAGCCCGGTCGCGACGTTGTCGAGAGCGGTGACGCCGTCGGAGAGATGGAACTGCTGGAACACGAAGCCGATGGTGTGGGCGCGCAGAGCGGAGAGCTGCGAGTCGCCCAGGTCGGCGACGTCGTACCCTGCGATCCGGGTGAGACCCGAGCTCGCTCGATCGAGCGTGCCCATGAGGTTCAGGAGCGTCGATTTCCCCGAGCCGCTCGGGCCCACGATCGCCACCATCTCGCCCCGGTCGATGCGAAGATCCACCCCGCGAAGGGCGAGGGTCGGGGGCGACCCGTAGGAACGGGTCACCCCCGAGAGCTCGATCACGGCGCTCATCTCGCCACCGCCACGACGTCGCCTTCGGCGAGGTCGCCTCCGACGACCTCCACCATCCCGTCCGCGAACTTGCCGAGCTCGACCGTGACGAGCTCGGTCTTCTTGTTCACGACGCGCTCGACCGCCGACCCTCCACCCGGCTGCGCGAGCAGGGCGGTCACGGGGACCAGCAGCACGTCCTCGGCGATGACATGGACCAGCGTCACACTCACGCTGACCGTGTCGAAGGCTGCCGCGACCGTCGGGTCGTCGAGCACGATCGTGATCGGCAGCTTCAGCGTCTTGCCGCCGTTGTCGTTGTCCCGTTCGACGGGCGCGCCCACGGCGGTGACCGTGCCGGGTGCGACGGTGCCATCGGGCAGTCGCACATCGACCTTGGCGCCCACCGGCGCGTTCGCCGCCAGGTTCGGGTCGATGTCGACGGCCGCCTCCTTGGTGCTGTCGGAGACCTTCAGCACCGCTCCGCCCGCCGGGCTGCCGACCTTCGCGACGGCATCCTGAACCCGCACCTCTCCGGGCGCGAAGACGATCCGTCCCATCTCGATGCGGCCCGTCTCCTCGAGACCGAGGGCCTTCTGCCACTCCTTGATCGCTTCGATCGTCGCCCACCGGAACTCGTCGTCCGGCTCGCCGTCGAAGAAGCCGAGGGCCTGGAGGTTGGCCTCGAGCTGTCGGATGTCCTCGCCGTCGGCCATGCCCTCGGCGAACTCGCGCCACACGGGCAGCACCCCGAACATCAGGATGACCGGGGTGTCGTCCACGCGGAAGAGCTCGTAGCCGCGTCCGACGACGCTCCCCGGTGCGGGCACGCCCGTGACGGTGCCGGCGAGCGGAGATCCGAGATCGCGGACATTCTTGAACTCGAGCTTGCCCGTCACGCGGACCTGCTCGGTCAGATTCCCGCGGGTCACCTCCGTGGTCTCGGCGGGCGGCTTCTTCTGCTCGTCATCTGCCTCGGCCGGGGGCCGGGTCAGCAGGATCGTCGCGGCGACCGCCGCCACCACGACGAATGCGGTCGCCGCGATGATCCAGCCGCGGCGACCGCGGCCCGAGGAGGAGTGCTGCTCCTCCTCGTCGCCGTCGCCGCCGTCATCTCCGCCGCCGCCGATCGCGAGAACGGTGTCCAGATCGTCGGCGTCAGGATCTCTCTTCCTCAGGATGCCGAATGAGGGCCTCATCCTTCTGCTCCGGGGAAGCCCGCCTCGGTCATGCACGCGTCCATGTCGGCCGGGTCGTAGTCGCCCATGGGCATGGCGGCCGTGGTTCCGGCAGGGCCGGGCTCGGGGTCGGGGAAGTCGTATCCCGCGTCGCGCATGCACTGGGCGAAGGTGAGCATCATCTCGTTCATCTCGTCGTCGGAGGGCATGTCGTCGCGGGTGGGCGGATCTCCGAGCTTCTCGTCGCAGACCTCGCGGGCGTCCTCCATCGCGGCGATGTCGGCGTCGCTCGGCGGCTCCGGCGCCTCCGGAACCTCCTGTTCGACCTCGTCCCCGTCGCGGCTGGCCTTGACCATAAACTGCGACATGTCGACGCCCTCGTCCTTCATGCACTTCTCCCAGGCGAGCTGCCAGTCCTCGAACTCCTGTTCCTGACTGGCGCTGTCCAGGTCCGGAGACTCGTCTGCGGCGTCGGGCGTGGGGGCGCAGGCGGCGAGGCCGCCCACGAGCATCAGGCCTGCCAGGAAGATCAGGCCGCGGTTGCGTGTGATTCGCATGGGGTGTCCTTTCGGTGTTCCCTCGCGCTGAGGGGTGAGGACAGTCCACGGGGCGGCCGGTCGCACGAGGGTAAAGAGAACCCTTTACCTTCCGCGAACCTGCATAGTGATTGCATGTGATCTGGAGTGAGGAGAACTCGAGATGCGAGTCCTGATTGTCGAAGATGAGCGGTACCTGGCCGAGGCCGTGCACACGAAGCTGGGCCTGGAGGCGATCTCGGCGGACATCGCCGATGACGGCGCGGCCGCGCTCGAAGCCGTCGCGCACACCGAATACGACGTCGTGCTCCTGGACCGCGACATTCCCGTGATCCACGGCGACGAGGTGTGCCGGCGACTCGCACTCGACCCGGATCGACCGGCGATCCTGATGCTCACCGCGGCTCGCCTGCTCGACGACAAGGTCGACGGCCTCACGCTCGGAGCGGACGACTACCTCGCGAAGCCTTTCCAGTTCCCGGAGCTGATCGCTCGACTGCGCGCCCTGAGCCGGCGCCGGTTCAGCGCGCTGCCGCCGATCCTGGAGGCGGCGGATGTGCGCCTGAACCCGATCCGTCGAGAGGTGACCCGCTCCGGGAGATACGTGAACCTCACCCGCAAGGAGTTCGCCGTCCTGGAGGTGCTGATGCGTGAGCCCGGCACGGTCGTGAGCGCCGAGAGACTGCTCGAGAAGGCCTGGGACGAGAACGCGAACCCCTTCACGAACTCGGTCAAGGTCACCATCAGCACGCTGCGCCGGAAGCTGGGCGAGCCCCGCGTCATCGAGACGCTGCCGGGTGCCGGATACGTCATCGGCCGGACGGGCTGACGTGTCCGCCACACGACCGACGGGCGCCACCGAGCCGAACCGTCTGAGGCTGAGCATCGAGGGCTTCCGATTCACGCTGAGGACCCGCCTCGCCCTCACATACGCCGGGCTCCTCACGCTGGCGGGCGCGCTGATGATGCTGATCGTCTACATCGTGGTGGGCTACCTCCCCACCTACGCCTTCGCGGTTCCGGCGACGACCGCGGAACCTCTGCAGACCACGCCGACCGAACCGCTCTACGACACCGGCATCGCCTCGACCGACACCCTGCTCGTCTCGTCCCGGGGCGATGTGCAGACGCTGATCCTGATCATCGCCGCGGTGCTCCTCGTCCTCCTCGCCGGTGGCGGAGGATGGGCCGGATGGGCCCTGGCAGGGCGGATGCTCCGGCCGCTGCAGGAGGTCAACGCCGCGGCGCACCGCGCAGCACGCGGACACCTCGACCATCGGATCGCCCTCGCCGGCCCGCGCGACGAGCTCACCGACCTGGCCGACACCTTCGACGAGATGCTCGAAGGGCTCGAGCGCTCTTTCGGGACCTACCGTCGCTTCGCGGCCAATGCCTCGCACGAGCTGCGGACGCCGTTGGCGACGACCCGCGCGATGCTCGACGTCGCCCTCAGCGGGGCGGATGCGCACGAGCGCCCTCTGCTCGAGCGCCTGCGCGAGACCAACGAGCGCAGCATCGACACGGTGGAGTCACTGCTCGACCTGACCGAGGTCGACGCTTCGAGCGCCGACCATGGCACCGTCCACCTGGAGCAGCTGGCGACGTTCGTGCTGGCCGAGGTCTCCGACGAGGCGGAGGCCGCGGGAGTGCGGATCGACTACCGCCTGTCGACGTCGCCGGTGTCCGGCGACACCTCGCTGCTCCGCCAGCTGCTCTTCAATCTCATCCAGAACGGCATCCGGCACAACGAGCCCGGCGGGTGGGTGCGGGTGACGACCGTCGCGCACCCGCGAACCGGGGTCGAGCTGCGGGTCGAGAACTCGGGAGCGATCGTGGCGGATGCCGACCTCGAGTCCCTCACCGACCCGTTCTTCCGCGTGCGCGGCCGGTCCACGGAGTCGACCTCGAAGGGCCGGGGTCTCGGCCTGTCGATCGTGAAGGCCATCACGGATCGCCACGACGCCACTCTTCGATTCACGGCGAGGGAGGACGGCGGCCTCATCGCGACGGTGGTCTTCCCGCCGGACAGCGCACACTGAGTCCCGTCGCGTCCGCACCAGGACGGAGACGCGACCCCGTAAGGATTCCGTGAGGGTCGCCCGACACGCCGTAGGGATTCCGTGAGGATGTCGTGAGGATGCCGTCGGCAGGCGTAGTGTCGCCGGACGTGTCAGACGAAATCAAGGACGGCGCGGATGCACCTCCGCGCGCCAAGCGCATCCTCATCGGCGACCCGCTGACGAGCGAGCAGGTCGAGGACCAGCTGCTCCCGAAGAAGATGGCGCTGCCGATCTTCGCGTCGGACGCGCTGAGCTCCGTGGCCTACGCGCCGCAGGAGCTCGTGATGATCCTCCTGATCGGCGGGCTCACGTTCCTGTCGTTCACGCCGCTGGTCGCCGCCGCGGTCGTCCTGCTGCTGATCGTCGTCGTGCTCAGCTACCGGCAGCTCATCAAGGCCTACCCGTCGGGAGGTGGCGACTACGAGGTCGCCTCGAAGAACCTCGGCGAGATCCCCGGCGTGATCGTCGCGGCCGCTCTTCTCGTCGACTACGTGCTCACGGTGGCCGTCTCGGTCGCCTCGGGCGTGGACAACATCATCTCGGCCGTCCCTGGTCTCGATCCCCTGCGCGTGGAGCTGGCGGTCGGATTCGTGATCCTGATCATCATCGTGAACCTCCGCGGCGTGCGCGAGGCGTCTCTGGTCTTCGCCATCCCGACCTACGTGTTCATCGGCTCGGTCGGCTTCATGATCGTGACCGGTCTGGTGCGCACGTTCCTCGGTGACGCCCCCATCGCCTCGAGCGCCGAGTTCTCGGTGCAGGCCGAGAACCTCAGCCAAGCCGCGGTCATCCTGCTCATCCTCCGCGCGTTCTCGAGCGGATGCTCCGCCCTCACGGGCGTGGAGGCCGTGTCGAACGGCGTTCCCGCGTTCCGCACTCCCAAGGTGCGCAACGCGCAGTCGACCCTCGTGCTGATGGGCTCGATCGCCGCCTGCCTGTTCGCCGGGCTCACCGCTCTGGCCCTGATCACCGGCGTGCACTACGCCGAGAACCCGTGCGACCTCATCGGCTTCGACTGCACGAATCCGCAGCCCAGCCTGATGGCGCAGATCGCCAGCGCGACGTTCGGCGGCGGCAGCATCCTGTTCTTCATCGTCCAGGCGGCGACCGCCTGCGTGCTGCTGCTCGCGGCGAACACGGCGTTCAACGGCTTCCCTCTGCTGGGTGCGGTGCTCGCCCGCGACGGCTACGCGCCGAAGTCACTGAACACCCGCGGCGACCGCCTGGTGTTCTCGAACGGCATGATCCTGCTCGGCATCGGCGCCATCATCGTCCTCGTGGTGTTCCAGGCGCGGCTGACGACGCTGATCCAGCTGTACATCATCGGCGTCTTCGTGTCGTTCTCTCTCGGCCAGATCGGCATGGTGCGGCACTGGCGGCGGGTTCTGCGCGGACCCGCCGAACACCACCCCGGTGACGCGGTCGACGGGGCCGCGGCATCCGATCGCCGCTCCGCCAAGGTGGGACTCATCATCAACTCCGCCGGCGCCGTGATGACGGTGGCGGTGCTGCTGATCGTGACGATCACCAAGTTCACCCACGGCGCGTACCTGGTGTTCTTCGCGATCCCGATCCTCGCCTTCCTGATGATGGGCGTGAAGCGCTACTACCGCGACGTCGATCACGAGATCGCGATCGACGACACCACCCGCTTCGGGGCGACGGGCGACGTCGCGATCGTGATGGTCAGCAAGCTGCAGAAGCCCGTCGCGAAGGCCGTCGACTACGCCGTCGCCGCGAAGCACGGCAAGACGATCGCGGTCCACGTCGCCGTCGATGCGGATGCCGCCACCGAGCTGCAGAAGCAGTGGGCGGATCACCTGATGCCGATCCCGCTCGTGATCCTCGAATCGCCGTACAGGTCGTTCGCGCAGCCGGTCACGCAGTTCATCAAGCAGTACCGGGCGAAGCACGGCTCCTCGGTCGTGACCGTCTACCTGCCGCAGTACATCGTGGGGCACTGGTGGGAGTCGTTCCTGCACAACCGCCGCGCCCGGCGACTCGCCAACCAGCTCATGCTCGTTCACGGGGTGTCGATCACCCTCGTGCCCTGGCTGCTGGATTCGTCCGAGCTCATCTACGGCCGACGCTCCCGCCCCCTGCCGGGCCAGGAGCGCGCCGGTCGCCCGGTCGTGGTGTCGGGCCGTCGCGCACATCGCCCGGAGGGCCCGCCGCAGACGTGAGGCGGCGCGGCATCCGTAGGCTGAGGGCATGACCTCACGCAGAGCCTTGATCGTGCGCGGCGGCTGGGCCGGGCATCAGCCGGTGGAGACGACGGATGTGTTCCTCCCGTTCCTCGAGGGCAGCGGCTACGACATCAGGATCGAGGAGTCGAGCGAGATCTATGCGGATGCCGCCGCCATGGCGGAGATCGACCTGATCGTGCAGTCGGTGACCATGTCGGAGATCTCCGGCGCCGCTGTGAGGGGTCTGCGCGATGCCGTTCTCGCCGGAACCGGATTCGCGGGTTGGCACGGCGGCATCGTCGATTCGTACCGTGCCAACTCGGACTACCTGCAGCTGGTCGGCGGGCAGTTCGTGAAGCACCCGGCGAAGGCGCAGGATCAGATCCTCGGCGACGGCGCCGACAGCTTCCTGCCGCACACGATCGACATCACCGATCTCGGCCGCGATCACGAGATCACGCGCGGCATCGACGACTTCGCACTCACCACCGAGCAGTACTGGGTGCTGCACGACGACCTCAACGACGTGCTGGCCACGACGACGCATCCCGCCCGACCCGATCAGCCCTGGCACCGGCCGGTCACCTCACCGGCGATCTGGACGCGGCTCTGGGGCGCTGGCCGCGTCTTCGTCGCCACCCCCGGCCACGATCCGGAGGTGCTCCGCGACGCCAACGTGCGCACGGTCGTGGAACGCGGCCTGCTGTGGGCGAGCCGCGGGGAATCGGCGTAGCGGCGACCGATCCCGGCCCCTTTCCGAGTACCCGTGAACCTTTCTCCCGGGATCGGGCAATAGCTTGTATGACCATTCATGATTCGCACGCCGTCGACCCGGCATCCGTCCTGTTCCCCCGGACCGTCGAGGTCGACCTCAGCTGGCTCTTCGCCGACCTGCAGGAAAGCCTGCGCGACCCCGACCCGTCTCCGGCGACGCGTGCGGACGGGGGCGGAGATGCGGTGACGGATGCCGCGCGCTCGCGCCTCTCGACCTCGCATCACTCGGCGATGAGGAGGGCGATCGACTTCGTCATCCGCCGCGTCGACAGGACGGCGACGCGGTCGGCGTGATCGCTCCCGTCAGAGGGAGAGGTGCAGCCGGAGCGCCTCGTCGATCGCGCCCATGATCTCGGCGGGGACCCACCCGACCGGGCGGACGATCCTCGCTGTCGAGATGGTGCGGACCTGTTCGCTCTGCGCCTTGGAGTCTCGCTCCAGACCGGTCGCCGCCGCAGGAAGAAGCACATGAAAGGGAAGCACCTTCGCCGTGTTCGACGTCAGCGGCACGACCGTCACCGTCGCATGGGGTCGGCGAACGGCGACCGCGTTGGCCGTGTTGTTGCTCACCACCACCGCCGGACGCGTCTTGTTCGCCTCAGGACCAGTCGCAGGGTCGAACGACACGAGGACGATCTGACCTCGCCGGAGAGAGGGAACCGCGGATTCGGATCCGGTCACGCCGAGGCCAGCCCGTCATCGGCGACGGTGTCCCACTCCTCGTCGTAGCCCTCGCCGAACGCCTGCGCATAGGCATCCGCGAGTCGGCTCTCACGCAGCAGGCGCACCGCGTCCTGCACGGCCGCAGAGCGCGAGGCGTAGCGGCCGCTCAGTTGCTCCGTGTCGAGGAAGGCGATGTCGCTCTCGCTCAGGCTCAGACTCACCTTCGCGTTGCTCATGCGAGCATGCTACCAAGGTAGCAAGGGTTGTGCTACCCGCCGACGCGAGCTGCGATTCCGGTCGCGGTTCCGCATCGATCCGGGCGGACGATCGCTGCGAATGTGCGACCGGAGCGGGTGTTCGGCTCATAGGATTCAAAAGGCGGGATGACGGGAGGGCGCATGAGCGGAGAGCAGGCCCTTCGACAAGCTCAGGGACCCACGAGGGAGCAGAGACCACGAGGTCGCCTCCGCGTGCTCCTCGGCGCCGCGCCTGGTGTGGGGAAGACGTTCGAGATGCTCGCCGAAGGGCGGCGCCTGCACGAGGAGGGCCACGACGTCGTCATCGCCCTCGTCGAGACGCACGAGCGCGCCGCGACGATCGCGCAGGCCGTCGGCCTCGAAGAGGTCGCCCGTCGCGTCGACCAGCATCGCGGCGTCCCGCTGACCGAGCTCGACCTCGACGCGGTCCTGGCCCGCGCCCCCGAGATCGCCCTCGTCGACGAGCTCGCGCACACGAACAGCCCCGGCTCGCAGCATCCGAAGCGCTGGCAGGACGTCGAGAGCCTCCTCGCCGCCGGCATCGACGTGATCACGACCGTGAACGTGCAGCACATCGAGTCGCTGAACGCCGTGGTCGAGAAGATCACGGGCATCGCCCAGCAGGAGACGATCCCGGATGCCGTGGTGCGCGCAGCCGACGAGATCGAGGTCGTCGACCTCGCACCGCAGTCGCTGCGGGACCGGCTCTCCGCGGGTCTCGTCTACCCGGCCGAGCGCATCGACGCCGCCCTGTCGAACTACTTCCGCCTCGGCAACCTCACCGCGCTCCGCGAGCTCGCTCTCCTGTGGCTCGCCGACGAGGTCGACAGCGCGCTGCGCACCTACCGCGCCGAGCAGGGCATCGAGGGCACCTGGCAGGCGCGCGAGCGCGTCGTCGTCGCGCTCACCGGCGGGCCGGAGGGCGAGACCCTGCTGCGCCGCGGCGCGAGGATCGCCGCGCGGTCCGCCGGCGGAGAGCTGCTGGCCGTGCACGTATCCGCCCAGGACGGGCTCCGCGACGAGACGCCCGGCGCCCTCGCCGCCCAGCGCACCCTCGTCGAGTCGCTCGGCGGCAGCTACCACCAGGTCGTCGGCGACGACATCCCCGCGACCCTCGTCGAGTTCGCACAGGGCGCCGATGCCACGCAGCTCGTCATCGGCGTCAGCCGCCGTGGACGCCTCACCGCGGCACTGACCGGACCGGGCATCGGCTCCGAGGTGATCCGGCGCTCCGGCGACATCGACGTGCACATCGTCACGCACGCGGCCGCCGGAGGGCGACTCGCGCTCCCCCGCATCACCGGCGGAGCACTCGGCTGGCGGCGGCAGGTGCTCGGGTTCGCGGTCGCCCTGCTGTTCGGCCCGCTGCTCTCCTGGGTGATGTTCACGTTCCGCTCCCCCGAGTCCATCACGGCCGAGGTGCTCGCCTATCAGCTGCTGGTCGTGGTGGTCGCCCTGATCGGCGGCATCCGTCCTGCGGTCTTCGCGGCGGTGCTCTCGGGCATCACGCTCGACTTCCTCTTCGTCGCGCCCCTGTTCACGATCACGGTCGCGCATCCGCTGCACGCGCTCGCTCTCTCGCTCTACGTCGTCATCGCGATCCTCGTCAGCATCATCGTCGACCAGGCCGCCCGTCGCGCTCGCACAGCGCAGCGCGCCGCAGCCGAGGCCGAGCTGCTCGCCGCCGTCGCGGGCAACGTCCTCCGCGGCGACAACGCCGTGCTGGCCCTCGTGAGCCGCACCCGAGAGGCCTTCGGGCTCAGCGGCGTGCGACTGCTCTCACCCGACGGCGAGGTGCTCGCGAGCGACGGCGAGCCCGTGGCCGACGGCCGCGCCACGACGATCCCGGTCGGCATCGGCGCCGACGGAGCTGCCCGTGCCGTGCTCGAGCTGAACGGGGAGCCGCTCGCCGGCCCCGAACGCCGCCTGCTCGATGCGATCGTCGCGCAGCTGTCGGCGGCGATCGAGCACACCGATCTGCGCGCGACCGCCCTCGAAGCCGAGGCGCTGGCCGAGACCGATCAGGTGCGCAGCGCCCTGCTCTCGGCGGTCAGCCACGACATCCGCCGTCCGCTGGCATCGGCGGTCGCCGCGATCGGAGGGTTGCGCGGTGCCCAGGAGCTGTCGGCATCCGATCGCGCCGAGCTGCTCGCCACCGCCGACGAGAGTCTCGCGACGCTGTCGACCCTCGTCACCGATCTGCTCGACGTGAGCCGCGTGCAGGCGGGGGTCCTGGCGGTCTCGGCGACACGGCTGGACGCGACGGCTCCGATCCTCGCCGCGGTCGACGAGCTCGGTCTCGGTCCCGCCGACGTCGACCTGGCCCTCGATCCGGCGCTGCCCGCGCTGCAGGCCGACCCGGTGCTGCTGCAGCGGGTGCTCGTGAACGTGCTCGCCAACGCGCACCGTCACGCGCCCGAAGGCAGCCGGGTACTCGTGTCGACCAGCGCACTCGGCGACCGCGCCGAGATCCGCGTGATCGATCGCGGCGCCGGCGTCGCCCCCGAGAGACGCGACCGCATCTTCCAGCCCTTCCAGCGGTTCGGCGACACCGACAACACCACGGGACTCGGTCTGGGACTCGCCCTGTCGCGCGGATTCACCGAGGGCATGGGCGGTACTCTGACACCCGAGGACACGCCGGGTGGCGGCCTCACGATGGTCATCTCCCTGCCGCTGGTCGCAGGGTCCACCGACCTTCGACAGGCTCAGGACCCGCGAGAGACAGAGGCACAGTGAAGCTCCTCATCGCCGACGACGACCCGCAGATGGTGCGGGCTCTACGGATCACCCTCGCGGCCCACGGCTACGAGGTCGTCGTCGCAGCGGACGGAGCGGCAGCGATCGCGGCCGCGGCGCAGACGCATCCCGACCTCATCATGCTCGACCTCGGGATGCCGCAGCTCGACGGCATCGAGGTGATCCAGGCCCTGCGCGGCTGGACGAACGTGCCGATCATCGTGGTGTCGGGCCGCACCGGCTCCGCCGACAAGGTCGAGGCGCTGGATGCCGGAGCCGACGACTTCGTCACCAAGCCGTTCCAGGTGGACGAGCTACTGGCACGGCTGCGGGCGCTCTCCCGCCGATCCGCTCCCGCCGGGGGCGAGTCGGTGGTGATGTTCGCCGACGTCGTCGTGGATCTCTCGACGAAGACCGTCACACGGGCCGGCGCCCGCGTGCACCTGACCCCGACCGAGTGGCGGATGCTGGAGCATCTGTCGCGGCATCCGGGCGCTCTCGTCACGCGTCAGGACCTGCTGAAGGAGATCTGGGGCAGCGAGCAGGTGTCGGATTCCGGATACCTGCGGCTCTACATGTCGCAGCTGCGCAAGAAGCTCGAACACGAGCCGGGCGCGCCCGTGCACCTGCTCACCGAGTCGGGGATGGGCTACCGGCTCGTGCTCTGAGCGACCGCCCGGCGGCGACGGAGCGAAGCGACGACGCCGGCCAGGACCAACAGCACGGTCACGATGATCGCCGTGACCGCGGTCGTGGTGCTCTCCGGCTCACCCGTCAGGCGCCCGACGGCCAGCCAGGCGAGACCCCACGCGGTCGCGAGTGCCGGGGCGATACGGCCGGTGAACCAGGCGGATGCCGCGCCGATCACGAGCACGACGACCAGCACGGCGACGGCCCAGACCTCGGCCTGATCCGCCCAGCCCTCGGGGGCGATCTGCGTGAGCCACGCGGCGATGTTGGCGACGGTCGCGATCGTCACCCAGCCGAAATGGAGGCCGTTCGCGCCGTCGGTGAGGATGCGGTCGGCGAGATTCTTCGCCGGGAAACGCCCCAGCAGCACGATCACCCGTGCGATCGTCGCCAGCAGCAGCACGATGACGATCCAGGTGAGGACGAGCGTGAGGAACTGGGCCGTCACGAGCCACAGCCCGTTCAGCACCATCGTCGCCGCGACCCATCCGCCGACGGCGCGCTGGCGCTCGTCCGCGCGCTGCGCCGGGAGTGCCTGCCACACCGTGTACGCGATCAGTCCGAGGTAGATCAGGGACCAGATCGAGAAGGCGGGGCCGGCAGGGGCGAGGTACGACCCCTGCGCTGAGAGCGCGCCGTCCTGCAGCTCGTCCACCGAGGTTCCGCCGAAGGCACCGGATCCCACGGCGGCGGCGATCAGCATGAAGGATGCCGAGGCGATGATCACGGTCTGGCGGATGATGTCCTGCGTCCGGGATTCCATGGCTGCGACACTAGCCTCCCTCTGCGCGGCCGGCAGGAGGATTGACAACCGGCATCCAACTCGCTAACCAGGTAAGACACACACGAGGTTCGCGACCGGTGCCCGTCAGACGGTCGTCGCGACGGCCGCGTCGATCAACACCTCGGCGGCACTGCGCGCCTGCACCGCGACCTGCGGGTCGGCCGAGATCGCGGCGGTGCTCTGGGCGCCCTCGGCGAGGATGGACAGCTGCGCCGCCAGGAGCGGAGAGGCCCCGGTTCCAGCGACCAGTCCGGCCATGTACTGCTGGAACTCGGCCTTGTGCGAGCGGACGATCTCGGCGACCTCGGGGTTGGTGCCGCCGAGCTCACCGAACGCGTTGATGAAGGCGCAGCCCCGGAAGTCGTCGGTGCAGAACCAGTCCTCGAGGTAGCCGTAGACGGCGAGGAGACGGGAGCGAGGCTCGTCACCGGCATCCGTCACCGCGGCCGTCAGGCCGGACTCCCACTGCGCATGCTTGCGCGCCAGGACGGCGGCGACGATGTCGTTCTTGGCGGGGAACAGTCCATACAGCCGACGCAGCGACACGCCGGCGGCAGCGCGCAGCTCGTCCATGCCCACAGCCGCGTATCCCTTGCGGTAGTAGAGCTCGTCGGCCGCCGCAAGGATCTGTTCACGCACCGTTTCCTCGGTCATGATCTCAGTGTACTTGACATGAGAACGAACGTTCTCTATGTTGGACACATCGAGCGAGAACGACCGTTCTCACCGGAACCGAAAAGGATCAGCATCATGGGTTACATCACCGTCGGAAACGAGAACAGCACCCCGATCGAGCTGTACTACGAAGACCAGGGAGCCGGCCAGCCCGTCGTCCTGATCCACGGCTACCCGCTCGACGGCCACAGCTGGGAGCGCCAGACCCGCGAGCTCCTCGCCCAGGGCTACCGCGTCATCACCTACGACCGCCGCGGCTTCGGTCAGTCGTCCAAGGTGAACGCCGGCTACGACTACGACACCTTCGCCGCCGACCTCAACACCGTGCTCGAAACCCTCGATCTGCGCGACGTCGTGCTGGTCGGATTCTCGATGGGCACCGGAGAGCTCGCCCGCTACGTCGCGACGTACGGCCACGACCGGGTCGCCAAGCTCGCCTTCCTCGCCTCGCTCGAGCCCTTCCTCGTGCAGCGCGACGACAACCCCGAGGGTGTTCCGCAGGAGGTCTTCGACGGCATCGAGGCAGCCGCCAAGGGCGACCGCTTCGCCTGGTTCACCGACTTCTACAAGAACTTCTACAACCTCGACGAGAACCTCGGCTCGCGCATCAGCGAGCAGGCCGTCACCGGCAGCTGGAACGTCGCCGTCGGCAGCGCGCCCGTCGCGGCCTACGCGGTCGTCTCCTCCTGGATCGAGGACTTCCGCGGCGACGTGGAAGCCGTCCGCGCGGCCGCCAAGCCCACGCTGATCCTGCACGGCACGAAGGACAACATCCTCCCGATCGACGCGACCGCCCGCCGCTTCCACCAGGCGGTGCCGGATGCCGACTACGTCGAGGTCGAGGGCGCCCCGCATGGCCTGCTCTGGACGCACGCCGACGAGGTCAACGCCGCGCTGAAGGACTTCCTCGCGAAGTAGCATCCGCCCGCGTTCGGTCGAGCGCTGTACGCCTCACCAGGTCTTGTGCGCCTGCCAAGGTCGGAATCCTCGGATCCCGCCTTGTCAGGCGCACTTGTCCGTGCCACGCGCACGCACGACGGACGCGCAGATGCGACCGTGGCGGTCGCTCAGCCGCGCATCGCGACGCCGCGGCGCCAGTAGCCCATGAAGGCGACCTGCGAGCGGTCGATGCCGAGGTCCTTCACCAGGTGGCGACGAAGAGTCGTGACGACGCCGCTCTCTCCCGCGATCCAGAAGTACCGCTCCGCCGGAGCATCCGCCACCGTGATGTCCTCGCCGAGACCCGAGTAGTCCGGCGTCTCCCAGAGCAGCTCCTCGGTGTCGATGTCCTTCACGCGGATCTCCTCGGCGGCATCCGCGTCACCCAGGTAGCCGAGCACGGCGGGGATGAGCGTCAGTCCGTGCAGCTCACCGGCATCGCGCGGAAGCCAGTGCACCTCGACGTCCGACGGCGCGTCGATCGCCAGGATGTCGGCCGGCGTCGGCACCTCGATGAAGGCGACGCCGCGCAGATCGCGCGGAGCGTCCTCGAGGATGCGGGCGATGGCCGGGGCCGCCGTCTCGTCGCCGACGAGCACGACGGAGCGGGCGCTGCCCGGTTCGTACTCGGCGCCGCCGTGCGCATCGGCATCCACACCGCGGCGCGGCCCGACCAGGAACAGCTCCTGCCCGACGGCGGCCCGGCTCGCCCACAGCGAGGCGGGGCCGGTCAGCCCCGGCTCCAGATGCAGCACGAAGTCCACGACGACCTCGGTGCCGGCCTCGGTCACCCGCAGCTCGCGCACGGAGTAGGTGCGCATCGAACCGCGCTCCTCCTCCGGAACGGCGAGGTACGAGCCCCACCAGTCGTGCGAGGACCGATCGATCGGAGGCAGGATGCCGGATGCCGGCGGGAAGACGAGCTTGATGCGGGAGTCGAAGACCTCGCCCGGCGTGCCGAACTCGGACAGCTCGTCGCCCCCGAACGTCACCCGGACGAAGGAGGGCGAGACGCGATCGACCGCGCGCACCTCGGCGCGGGTGAGGATGTAGGTGGGGCGGTCGGTGATGGTCGTCTCAGCGGACATGATGCCTCCCGATAGGTGTGACCATCGGCTTTCCGGAAACCGGGTCGGTCGTGATCTGGTTGGCGAGGCCGAAGACCTCTTCCACGATGTCGGCGGTGATGACCTCGTGCGGGGCGCCGGTGGCATGCACCCGCCCGGCCTTCATCGCGACGAGCTCGTCGGCGTACCGCGCGGCCATGTTGAGGTCGTGCAGCACCATGACGATCGTCGTGCCGCGCGAGACGCTCAGGTCGGTGAGCAGGTCGAGCACCTCGATCTGGTGCGCCACGTCGAGGAACGTCGTCGGCTCGTCGAGCAGCAGGATGTCGGTCTCCTGCGCGAGCGCCATCGCGATCCACACACGCTGGCGCTGTCCGCCCGAGAGCTCGTCGACGCTGCGGTCGGCGAGGTCGGAGACCCCGGTCGCCTCGAGCGCATCCGCCACGACCTCGTAGTCGTGGGCGCTCCACCGGGCGAGTGCCTTCTGATGCGGGTGGCGTCCCCGTCCGACGAGGTCGGCGACGGCGATGCCCTCCGGCGCGATCGGCGACTGCGGCAGCAGACCGAGGATGCGCGCGACCTCTTTGGTGGGACGCGCGTGCACCGAGGTTCCGTCGAGCACGATCTGCCCCGCCGTGGGAGAGAGCAGACGCGCGAGCGAACGCAGCAGCGTCGACTTGCCGCATCCGTTCGCTCCGACGATGGTCGTGATCTTGCCGGGCGCGATCTGCAGGTCGAGGCCGTCGATGATGGTGCGATCGCCGTAGGCGAGGGTCACCCCCTCCGCCGACAGAGTGTGCGAGACGGTCATAGCGAACCCCCGGAGCGGTTGGTGCGGATGAGGAGATAGATCAGGTACGGAGCGCCCAGCACGCCGGTGACGACGCCCACCGGGTAACGCGTGCCGAGCGCGAACTGCGCGATGAGGTCGCCGCCGAGCACGAGCACCGCGCCGACGAACGCGCTCGGCAGGAGGAGATTCGCGCCGGGGCCGGTGAGGCGTGCGGCGATCGGACCGGCCATGAACGACACGAAGGCGATCGGACCGGTCGCCGCGGTCGCGAAGGCGAGCAGGGCGACGGCGCTGAGGATGAACAGCAGCCGCGTGGAGTTCACGCGCACCCCGAGGCCCGCCGCCGAGTCGTCTCCCAGCTGCATCGCCCCGAGCGCGCGTCCCTGCAGCAGCAGGAAGGGCACGATCAGCGCCGAGGCGATCGCGATCGGCAGGACGCGCTCCCAGGAGGCGTTGTTCAGGCTGCCGGTGAGCCACTGCATCGCGACCTGGATGTCCCAGTTCGGTGCACGCGACAGCAGATACGAGATGACGCTCTGCAGCATCAGCGCCACGCCGATCCCGATCAGGATGAGGCGCGTGCCGGCGAAGCCGCCCTTGATCGACAGCAGGTAGATCGTGAGAGCGGTGACGAGGGCGCCGCCGAGCGCGAGCAGCGAGACCACGGGGCCGCCTGCCGAGAGGACGATGATGCCGAAGACCGCGGCTGCGCTGGCGCCGTTCGAGATGCCGATGATGTCGGGGGACGCCAGCGGGTTGCGCAGCAGCGTCTGGAAGGCGACTCCCGCGATGCCGAAGCCGATCCCGGTGAGGACCGCCAGGATCGCGCGGGGCAGACGCAGGTCGCCCACCGTGAACGATGCGCCGGGGACGGTCTCGCCGAGGATCACGCGGATCACTTCGTCGGGCGTGTAGAAAGTGTTGCCGACCATGAGCGCCGTGGCGAACAGCGCGAAGAGCACGGCGCCGAGCACGATCGTCGCCGTCGCATGGCGGCGGTGACGGGCTCGACGGCCCGCCACCACACGCGCGGTGCGGTGCGCAGCCGACTCGTCGGAGCGGTGCAGGGTGTGCTCGGTCGTGCTCACAGCTCACGCACCTTCTGACGACGGACGATCCAGATGAAGAACGGGGCTCCGATGATCGCCGTGATGATGCCGACCTGGATCTCCTCGGATGACGGCGCGATCACCCGGCCGACGATGTCGCTCGCGGTCAGCAGCGCGGCTCCCGCGAGGGCCGAGAACGGCAGCAGCCAGCGGTGGTCGGTGCCGATCAGCATCCGGCAGATGTGCGGGACGACGAGCCCGACGAAGCCGATCGGTCCGGCGATCGCGGTGGCGGCACCCGCGAGGATGACGGCCCCCAGAGCCGACATCAGCCGGGTGCGGAAGACGTGCTCACCGAGTCCCTTGGCCATGTCGTCGCCGAGAGCGAGCGAGTTCATCCCACGCGAGCAGAGGAGGCAGATGAGCGCACCGACCGCGAGGACCGGCGCGGTGAGCGCGATGCGCGGCCACTCCGCACCGCCGACGCCGCCGATCTGCCAGGACTGGAAGGTCTGCAGCAGGTCGACGCGCGGGAGCATCACGGCGCTGATGAGGGAGGCGAACGCGGCCGAGGTGGCAGCCCCGGCGAGCGCGAGCTTGAGAGGGGTGGCGCCGCCGCGGCCGAGCGAGCCGACGGTGTAGACGAAGACCGCCGCGACCGCCGCGCCGACGATGGCGAAGCCCATCTGCCCGAACGGGTTACTGAGGCCGAAGAAGGCGATCCCCACCACGACCGCGAGCGAGGCGCCGTTCGAGACGCCGAGGATGCCGGGATCGGCCACGGGGTTGCGCGTCACGGCCTGCATGGTCGCCCCCGAGAGGGCGAGGGCCGCCCCCACGAGGAGCGCGAGCACCGTGCGCGGGATGCGCTTGACGATCGCGGCCTGCTCGATGGTGTCGGTCCGGCCACCGAGGGCCGCGACGATGTCGTCGAACGTCACGGCGCGCACACCGAAGGAGATCGACAGGATGCTGAGGACGAGCAGGAGTCCGACCCCGGCGAGAAGCCAGAGGGTGCGCACCGGCGCCGGACGCCGCAGATCTGCGGCGTCCGGCGCGATGGCTGTTGCTGAGGTCACTGAAAACTCACTCCGCGGATGCGGACGTGGGATTACGGGGCCAGCGGAGCCGCCAGCAGGGCGAGGTAGTCGCCGAGACCCCACGGGATCGACAGCGGGGACGGGTTGGCGGATGCCGCGATCGGCGAGGAGTCGGGGAGCACCGCGATGCGTCCTTCGGCGATGGCGGGGATCTTCGACAGCAGCGGGTCGGCCTGCAGCAGCGGGATGATCGAATCGTCGCCATAGGTGATGAAGAGGTCGACGTCGTCGAACTTCGCGGCCTCTTCCGAGCTGACCGTGAGGTAGAACTGATCGCTGTCGGCGTTGTCCTCGACGATCGAGGGGAACGGCAGGCCGAGCTCGTGGATGTAGCCCGGGCGCGTGTCGATCGCGGTGTAGTAGCCGACCTGGCTGAGGTCGGTCGGGTCGATGTATGAGAACAGGACCTTCTTGTCCAACAGCGCGCTGTTCGCCTCGAGCGCGGCATCCGCGTCGGCGTGCAGGTCTTCGATCAGCGCCTCGCCCTCGGCCTCGAGGCCGAGTGCCTTCGCGTTCATCTCGATCATCTCGTCGACCGGCGTGCCCCAGGCGACCTCGGGGTAGGCGATGACGGGAGCGATCTTGGAGAGGGTGTCGTACTCCTCCTGGGTGAGTCCGGAGTACGAGGCGAGGATCACGTCGGGAGCGGTGTCGGCCACGGCCTCGTAGTCGATGCCGTCGGTCTCGTCGAAGAGCACGGGCTCCTCACCGCCGAGCTCGTCGAGCTTCTCCTCGACCCAGGGGAGGATGCCGTTGTCGTCATCGTCGCCCCAGGCGGCCTTGCTCATGCCGACGGGCACGATGCCGAGGGCGAGGGGCACCTCGTGGTTGGCCCAGGCGACCGTCGCGACGCGCTCGGGCTTCTCCTCGATGGTGGTCTCGCCGTAGACGTGCTCCACCGTGACGGGGAACGCATCGTCGGATGCCGGGTTGCCGCCGGCGGAGGCGGTCGACTCCGGGGCGTTGGACGAGCACGCGGCGAGGCCGACGGCGAGTGCGGCCGCGGCGCCGATGGCGAGGAGACGGGAGGTGCGCACAGGCGTTCCCTTCGGGTTCGGGATGAGGGGGTCCGGCGCGGGATCCGCGCCGAGGCTTTGGTAAGCCTGGCCTAATCTAACAGAAAGTTAGGCAAGCCTCAGTCCCGAGGCCGACGTTCGAAGCCGGCGCACGAAAAACCGGCCGGGCCCCGAAGGACCCGACCGGTTCAGGAAGTCAGCGCGCGCTCAGAGAGCGCGGATGTTCGCCGCCTGCATGCCCTTGGGGCCACGCTCAGCGTCGAATTCGACCTTCTGGTTCTCGCGGAGCTCCTTGAAACCGGAGCCGGCGATAGCCGAGTAGTGGGCGAAAAGGTCGTCCGAGCCGTCATCGGGAGCGATGAAGCCGAAGCCCTTTTCCGCGTTGAACCATTTCACAGTGCCAGTGGCCATGTGTTTCTACTTTCTGTTGACTTAGCCGTTCTCACGGCCTACGCCGAGTCGGAACATCCGACACGCGCGCTTGCTCAAGGTACCACGGCTGGCTGACGCGCAGCAGTGAACCTCGGATTCTGTTGGATCAGGGCCGCTTCCGTGCGCGTGCTCACGCCGAGTTTGCGCAGCACCGCCGACACGTGGACGCTCACGGTCTTGACGCTGATGAACAGCCGCTCGCCGATCTGACGGTTGCTCAGCCCCTCGGCGATCAGCTCGAGCACCTGGCGTTCCCGGGCGGTGAGGAGGTCGGCATCCATCGCGGAGGGAGAGGTGCTGAGCCCCGCAGCGTCGGCGAAGGTCGCGACGGACCGCTGCAGCTGCACGTGCCCGAGGCGATCGGCGATGTCGGCGGCCTCGGCGAGCACCCGTGCGGCCCCGGTGCGGTCTCCCTCGCTCACGCGAAGGCGAGCGAGCTCGAGCCGCGCCGCGGCACGGAAGACGACCGGCACGTCGTCGCCGTCGGCGAGCGCGACCGCCGCGGCGAGCGCCTCGCCCGTGGGCTCCAGGAATGCGTGCAGGATGTCGGACCAGACCGAGACCCGCAGCTCCGAGGTCTGGGCGGCCCACGCCGCGCGGATCGTCTCGACCGCGGCTCCGACGTCTTCGCCGGCGGCACGCAGCTCGGCGATGATCCACCCGGACTGGAGCAGGATCCGACGCTGGTGGAGCAGTGCCGGCCCCTCGTCGGCCAGCATCGCGAGGATCACGTCGAGAGCACCGTCCAGGTCTCCGGCGCTCTCGGCCACGGAGACCTGCATCACGGTGATGTCGTACCAGATCTGCCGTTCGACGGTGCCCGTCTCGCGGAAGGCCGGCAGGGATTCGATGAGCAGCTCGGCGGCTTCCTCGTGTCGTCCGCGCCACGACAGCACACGCACTCGCGTCATCGTGGTGTACATGCGGAACACGCGCAGCGTGCTCTGCGCGAGCTCGCGGGCGAGCATCTCCTCGACGCGCTCGATCTCACCGAGCTCCAGCAGCGGCACAGCCATGTTCTGCGTCATCACCGAGCCGGAGGTGCGTTCGACCCCGTAGGTGCGCGAGCGGGCCAGCCCTTCCTCGGCCAGCTGCACGGCCTCACGGTAGCGACCGAGCAGCGTGAGCAGGTCGGAGTAGTTCACCCGGTACTTCAGTTCGGCGGTCGATCCGCGGCCGAGGGTCCTGGCGAGCTCGTACTCTCGGGAGCCCTCCTCGATGCGGCCCTGGTGCGACAGCGACGCTCCCCGGACGTTCGCGGCGATCGACGCCTCGTCGTCCGACTCCGCACGTCGGGCGATCTCACCGGCCTCGACACCGAGCCGGAAGCTCAGATCGAGGTGACCGGCGATCATGTGCCGACTCGCGAGCGTGTTCAGTATCGTCGCGCGAAGGCGGTCGTCGTCGGCACGGTCGCCGAGCACGGCCAGCGACTCCTGCAGCAGCGGGATCGCCCCTGGACGGCCCAGATTCATCGTGTAGTACGCCTTGTCGCGCAGCAGACGCGCGTGCAGGCGCTGGTCGACGGTCATCGGGTCGAGCTCGCCCAGCGCCAGGTTCACGACCGAGAGCGCACGCTCGCCGTCCCCCGCGTTGCGGAGGATCGAGCCGAGCATCAGCAGGAGCTCGAGGCGCTCGATGCCCGCGGAATCCGGAGCATCCGCCACCTGAGGCCACAGCTCCAGGACCAGTTCACCGAAGCGGGCGGCGCTCGCGAAGGCGTACCGGGCCTTCGCATGGCGCATCGCGTGCGCAGCAGCGATGAGCGCGCGACGGTCGTCCTGCGCGAGCTGCCAGTGATACGCCAGGGCCGCGGCGTCGCCGCTGTCGGTGCCCGCACACGCGGCCTCGAGCGTCTCGGCATAGGCGCGGTGCAGCCGGGCCCGCTCGCCCGGGAGCAGATCGTCGTGCACGGCCTCGCGCAGCAGCGCGTGCCGGAACCGGTAGTCGTCGTCGACGACCACGAGGATGCCGCTGCGCGTGGCCTCGCGCAGGGCGTCTTCCAGCCGCAGCTCGGGCAGATCGGCGAGGCGGACGACCAGCGGATGCGACAGGGGCCGCTCGGCGCCGGAGACGACCTGCACGACGTGCCGTGCGTCGTCACCCAGGCGGTCGAACCGCGCGAGCAGCAGATCGCGGAGACTGTCGGGCAGCGACCCCTTCGCGCATCCGGCGATCTCCTCGATGAAGAAGGGCACCCCTTCCGCGCGCTCCTGCATGCGCTCGAGGGCGGTCTCGCTGATCGCATGCCCGGTGATCTGCTCGGCGAGCAGGCGCGTGGCGTCTTCGTCGAGCCGGGTCAGGGGCAGCCGCTCGAGCAGGCGCGAACGCGTGGCCTCGCCGATGAAGCGGCTCACGGCATCGCCGCGGCGCACGTCGTCGGTGCGGCAGGTGATCAGCAGCAGGATGCGCCCGCGGCTCAAGGCGCGCAGGAGGAAGGAGAGGATGGCGAGCGTGGACTCGTCGGCCCAGTGCAGGTCTTCCACGACGAGCACCTGCGGAGCGGCTTCCGCGGCCGCTTCGATGAGCGAGGCGATCGCGTCGCGAAGGCGCTCCGGACTCGTGCGCTCGCGATCGGTCGGACCCGACGCGAGCTCGGGGAGCAGCATGCCGAGTGCCTCGACGCCCACGCCGACCGCGTCGCGGACGCGCTCGACTCCCATGCGGGTCACTATCGAACGGAGGATGCCGGTGAGCGGGCCGTACGGCGTGCGAGAGGCGCCGAGGTCGAGGCACCAGCCGACGTGCACATCGGCGGTGCGGTCGATCTCGACCCCGAACTCGCGGAGCAGCCGTGACTTGCCGATGCCGGCCTCGCCCTCGACCAGGAGGGCGGCGGGGACGCCGTCGCGCGCGATGTCGAACAGACGGCGCACCTCGGCCAGGTCGGCGTCGCGGCCGACCATCACGACGCTCGGAGCGGACGAGGGCATGGGAACATCGTGCCACTCCCCGGGGACATCCGGGGTCGCGTCCGCTCCCGGCAGAGACGGTGCGCTGACGTCCACCGGAACGGTCACCGCGCTGTCGCGGTCGCCGTCTCGCATCCGACGCGGACGCAGTCCTCGACGGCGCGGGCCTTCGGGGCGCGGGCGCTCCCCGATCGGACGCTCGTGGCCGGCTGCGCCGCGCGCGGCGCCGCATCGGTCCGCCCGGCGACGATCCGGTGCAGCATCCGACGGATCGCGCCCGCCGGACGCGGCACGATCTGGTCGGCGTGCTCCTGCAGGAAGAGACGCCGCTCGGCGGCGCGTACGACCTGCTCCTGCTCGAAGGTGGTGACCTGGTGGCTGAGATACGGGTGCTCGAACATGATTTCTCCTCGGCGGTTCGCTGTATCCCTACACTCCGCTCTGAGGTGCACCGGCCGGATCGGGCGGATGCCCTATCTTTCGGATGCCGATGCCTAGGTGCGCGCACAGAAGAGGCCCGGATGCAGCAGGAAGCTGCAGCCGGGCCTCGATACCGCCGGGCGGTCAGGCCTCGACGTCACCGCGCCAGGCGCCGGTCTCGGCGCCTCGGCCCTCGATGAACTCCTTGAAGTTCTTCAGGTCCTTCTTCACCGCGTGCGAGCCCGCTCCCACCAGGGAGCCGAGCTTCTCGAGAAGCCCCTCGGGCTCCCAGTCGATCTGCACGGTCACGCGCGTGGACGTCTCGGTGAGCTTGTGGAACGTCACCGCTCCCGCGTGCTCGGTCTCGCCGCCGGTGCTGGTCCAGGCGACGCGCTCGTCGGGGTGCTGCTCCGTGATCTCGGCGTCGAACTCGCGCTCGATTCCGCCGACCTTCACCTTCCAGTGGGTGTGGGTGTCGCCGGTCTGCGTGATCGACTCGACCTCGTCGAGGAACTTCGGGAAGCTCTCGAACTGGGTCCACTGGTTGTATGCGACGTCGACGGGAACGTCGACGTCGATGGTCTCGATGATCTGCACCATGTGATGCTCCTCACTGCTCGTCTCTCGTGTCCTGCCATTCAGCAGCACACGAGAAGGAAGGGCGATGGGGTTGACACTGCGGTGAGCGATCAGGCTGCCAGCCGCCCCACCGCTCGCGCGCGGATGAGCACCGCGGTCCCGTCGGAGTAGGCGACCGGAAGCTCCTCGACCGCCACCACCTCGATCGTCGCGGGGTCGGCACCGGCGAGCCTCGCCCGCTCGGTCGCCTCGGCGGCGGCATCCGCTCGCGAGGCACGACGGTCCGAAGGGTCGGCGCGGTAGATCTTCTCGATCTGGCCCGCGACCTCGCCCAGCGCGGCACCGACCGCGTTCGCCGCGCCGAAGTGATCCGGGCGGATCAGGGTCGAGACCCCCTCGAGCTCGGCGGGCGCGATGATGCCTCCACCGCCGACGAGGATCACCGGCACCGGGGCCGCGTTCGGCTTCATGCGGTCGATCGAGTCCTCGAGGATCGCGCGCATCGCCGCCCAGGCCACCGAGCCGAGACCTGCCTCGACGTCCGGAGCGGTCAGCCCCTCGATCTCCGCGCCGCCGACGGCGAGCGCGATGTCGGTCGCGGTGAGAGTGGAGCCGCCGAAGGCGAGCCCCTCCTCCGGGAGACGGTAGCCGACGCTGTCGGGGCCGACCGTGACGCTGTTGCCGTCCGTGCGGACGATCGTGCCGCCGCCGAGTCCGACCGAGAGCACATCCGGCATCCGGAAGTTCGTGCGGATGCCGCCGATCTCCACCGCGTGAGCCGACTGACGAGGGAAGCCGTCGACGAGCACTCCGATGTCGGTCGTGGTGCCGCCGATGTCGACGACGAGCGCGTCCGTCGCCCCCGAGAGATGTGCCGCCCCGCGGATGGAATTCGTCGGCCCGCAGCCGATCGTCAGCACCGGGAACTCCAGCGCGTACTCGAGCTGCATGAGCGTGCCGTCGTTCTGGCCGAAGTACGGCGTCGCCGGGATGCCGCGCGCACGCAGCGCCGCCACGAAACCGCCGGCCATCCGGGTGAGCGTCTGCATGAGCGCCGCGTTGAGCACGGTCGCGTTCTCGCGCTCGAGGAGTCCGAGCGAGCCGATGCGCGCCGAACGCGAGACCGGCACTCGCAGTTCCTCCGCGACGATCTCGGCGACGCGCTCCTCCTGGCTCTCGTCGATGGGCGAGAACACTCCGACGACCGCCACGGCGTCGACCTCACCGCGCATGCGAGCGCACGCCTCGCGAACCGCCCGCTCGTCGAGCGGAGCCAGCAGACGGCCGTCGACCTCGAATCCGCCGGGCAGCAGGTACGCGTGGTCGCCGATCGCCTCTCGCAGGTCGGCGGGCCAGCCCTCGAGCGGCGGCACGGCGGTCGTCGCCGGGGCTCCGAGACGCAGGATGCCGACACGACCGAGTCCGCGGCGCTCGACGATGGCGTTGGTGCAGTGCGTGGTGCCGAGCATCGCGTGCGCCACGAGGGCGGGGTCGACGCCGGATGCCGCCAGCACGGCGTCGATCGCATCGGCGACCCCTTCGCCGGTGTCGCGGGTCGTCGGACGCTTGACCGAGGCCACGACGGCGAGGCGGTCGTCGAGGATCACGGCATCCGTGTTTGTTCCGCCGACGTCGATCCCGATCCGGTACCCGACCATCAGGCGGCCTTCCCTTCGGCGTCCCGCCCCTTGCCGGGGCGGGCGATGTCCTCGACCGGGATCCAGTCGACGTCGTATCCGAAGTGCGCAGGCCCTGCGGTGAGGAGCCCCATCGGCGTGCGCCACTTCTCGTGGCACGGGATCGCGATCACCGCGACACGGGCGCCGTAGCGGAGCGACTCGGTGGTGATCGGCATCCCGGTGGCGAGGTCCAGCACCGCGATGAGGTCTGGGGTGACCGCGGCGAGCGCGCCGTCGCGCCGCGCGAGCAGCATCTCGTTCTGGAAGTCGAGACGGAATGCGCTGCCCCGGTCGGCTCCCACGCCGTCGAGCTCGGCGGCGCCGCGGGTGAACCCGCCGTCGACAGCGCGCTGCAGGTCGGCGACCTTGCCCTCGAAGAGGCGCACCGCGTCGAGATCAGCGCACAGGGCGTCGATGCGCTCGTCGTCGCGGAGCTCGTCGCCCCCGGCATCCCGTCCGCGCAGGATGCGGCCGATGCGCTTCGCGAGGGTGAGGGTGCCGGGGATCGCGCACTCCCGCACGACGTCGCCGCCGTAGGCGTAGTCGATCATCGTCGCTCCTCCCCCCATCTCGACCGTCACAGCGCGGGCGATGCGCTCGGACCACGCGCCGTCGACCGGCCGGCTGACGACCTCGTTGCCGTGATGGTCGACCATGACGGTGGCGCCGGGTCCGTATCCCGCGAGATGGAAGGTCACCATCTGCGCCTCGGGGAACGCCCGGCCCATCGCGTCGCCGTCGACGACGGGAAGACCGGCGAGCGCAGCCGTCGCGATGGGGATCATCGAGTTGCCGCCGCCGACCTCGATCGGCATCACCGCGGTGGGGCGGCGGCCGACGGCACGCTCGATCGCGGAGAGCGCTGCGAGCAGTTCCGACTCCGCCTGGATCCGCTCCACGCTCACCGACGGCGCGCCGATGCCGCCGATCGGAATCACGAAGTCGTCGTCGGTGAGGTCGTCGACCGCGCGGAGGGCGACCGGTCCGTGCAGGCGGATCAGGCGCTTCGCCATCAGCGACCCGACGTGCGGGTCTCCCCCGCCTCCGGTGCCGAGCACCGCGGCGCCGAGGGCGATCTCGTCGATGTCCCCTTCGGTGATCTGCGCGCCCGTCATGCGCTCACCCCGCCGTCGAGGCGGGCGGGCTGTTCCTCGCTCGCGACCGGGGCGGATGCTGCGGCATCCGGCTCCACCTTCCGACGCAGCGGGACCAGCGCGAGGTAGACCAGGAAGCCGACGATCATCCCGTCGAGAGCCGGGACCGCCGTCAACGTGAACCAGCCGAAACCCGGGCCGTGGCTCGGATCCGTCGTCGCCACCGCGACGAGGATGCCGACGAGCCACGCTGCGATCGACCAGACGTCGACCGTGGGGACGGCCGCGCCATGTGCCCAGCGAGGCCCCTTGCGGCCGGAGGCGAACGCTGCGACGTAGACACCCCCGAACGGCGCGATGACGATGCCGATCACGAGGATGAATTCGACGAAATAGTCCGCGGCACCGATCACGCCGACGGCTATGCCGATGATGCCGAGTACGACGGTGGCGGTACGGCGGTCGATTCGGGCGCTGATGGCCGCGAACGCGAGACCCGCCGAGTACAGGTTCGTCGTGTTCGTGGTCCACTGGGCGAGGATCAGCACGACCACAGCGACGGCGCCGAGGCCGAGCGCGAAGAAGATCGCCATGAGCTCGGTGCCGTCCATGATCCGCGCGAGCACGACTGAGACGACGATGATGATCGAGTTGCCGAAGAAGAAGCCGACGAACCCGGAGAGCATGGCGTGCTTCGGGGTCTTCGCCCAGCGCGCCATATCGGGGGCGGTGGCCACGCCGAGGATGAAGAGGCTCATCACCAGGGAGATCGCGCCGCCGAAGCTGTACAGGCTCTCGACCGGGGCGTCGAGAGCCGCCGTACCGTTCATGGAGAAGGCGACGACGATGCTCACGAGCAGAAGCAGGAGGAGCAGCGGAACGGCGAGCATGCTGAGCTTGTTGATCGAGCGGTAGCCCCAGAACGCCGTGACCGCCATCAGCACACCGCCGATTCCGGTGAAGATCGGCACGGGGATGTCCATGCCCGTGAACTCGGTGAAGGCAATCTGGGCATTCGTGCCGAAGAAGCCGGCCTGCACCGCGAACCAACCGAGCAGGCTGATCGACATCGCGAAGGCCAGGATGCCGCCTCCCACCTTGCCGAACACGGCGCGCGAGATCATCGCACTCGACAGCCCTGTCACAGCGCCGACGTATGACGTCGCGATCGCGATGAGTCCGAGGAGGAGCGAACCGGCGATCGTCGCCCAGATGGCCGGCCAGAACGCCATGCCGGAAGCGAGCGCGACGCCGAGGAAGGCGCCGGAGAGATCGATGCCGATGGCGATCCAGATGGTCGCGATCGAGAGCCAACCCTTGCGCTGGTCCTGGGGCACGACACCGTGCTCGTAGTCGTCAGTGGTCATTGTCTTTCCTTCGAGAGGGGCTCTGCGCGGCGCCCGGGACTTCGGGTTCCTTCGGGCGACGCGCAGAGCGGATCAGGGTCCTGCTTCTCACACCATCGGCCGGGCGTCGCCGGCTCCTGCTGGTTCCGGCCAGGAGCTCGTGGCTCCGGGTCGGCGGGCGAAAGTACGGCGACTGCTGCGCAAGCCCATCTCGACGATCGACTCGAGCATCCGCAAGGCCGTGACCGACGGATCGATGACAGGCACGTCGATTCCGTCCTGGGCGAGTCGAGCGGATACAGCGGGGGCGTGGCCGCCGACGCCAGTCAGCCCGAGAACGATGACCTCGGCCCCGTCGAGCTCGACGGCCGCGCGGGCGCACCGCGCCATCGATGCGAGGGCCGCCTCGGGATCGCGGCCGATCTCCGCGGTCGGGATGTCGAGCGAACGGGTCGATGTCAGCTTCGGCGCTACGCCGAAACGTCGCGCGTGCTCGATCACCGGATCGCAGGTGCTCCTGGTGGCGGTGATCACTGCGAATCGGTGCCCGAGCGTGGCGGCCAGGTGCATCGACGCCTCTGCCGAGCCGAGGACGGGGACATCGACGACCTCCCGGGCCGCGTGCACGCCGGGATCGAGCATGTCGTCGACCAGAATCGCGTCGCATCGGTCGGCCTCCGCCTCCCGCGCCGCGCGCAGGACCCACGGGGTGACGAGCGCGTCGTCTCGCCGCGATTCGATGGACGCGACGCCGGCGGGCAGAGTCGCCGCGGACACCCGGGTACCGGATGCGGCCGCCCCCGTGAGCAAGGCGAGAGTCGCGGCCTCGCGCTCGGTGCTGACGGTCGGATTGATCACACGCAGGTGCATCAGCTGTCACCCCTCTCGAAGCCGGCGACGCCGAACCGCATCTCCGGCCCGGGCCAGACGATGGGTGTCGGCGGGGGCGCTGGGTAGGAGACCGCACTGTGCGAGAGGCCGAGACGCACCAGCATCCGCGCGTGGTGGGCGGCAGCTTGCCGAGGGTCGATCACGGGAACGTCGAGGCCCACGTCCACCAGATGCTCGGACAGCCGGTCGATGAGATCGGAGAGGAGGGTGCAGCCGGCGATGATCGCCTCGGCCCCGTCCTCGCGGACGGCGATGGTGGCGACCTCAGCGAATCGCCGGAACGTCTTCTCGGGATCCTCGTGCAACTGCAGCGGGGAGATTCCGATGCCTCGGATCGACGCGCTGCGATGCTCGAGACGATTGCGCTCGACGATCTCACGGACGACGGGGATGTCCTCGTCTGCGGTCGTCAGAATCGTGAACCGGCCGGCGAGGCACAACGCGAGGTGCATCGAAGCCTCGGCCGGGCCGACCACCGGGATGCGGACGACCTCGCGCACGGTATCCAGGCCGGGGTCGTCCATGCAGTCGATGATCACGGCCTCGGCCCCGGCGCCCTCGGCGCGCATAGCGGCGTCGATGATTCCGGGAACGGAGAACTGATCATCCCATCGGCTCTCGATCGAGTCCGTCCCGGCCGCGAGTGACCGGTGATCGAAGACGACGCCTTCGACGACAGGGAAGAGGTCATCGCTGTCCTCCGGCAGCACCACCGGTGCGATGACCGTGATGCGCACGGGCTCATCGACGGGACGGAGGGAGGGGATCATGAGGTTCCTTCACGAGGTGTCGGGCGCCGCATCGTCACGGCACCGCGGGCTCAAGCGGAGATGACGGTGGACAGGTGTCGCCACGCCTGCTCGAAGCGCTGACGGTAGACCTCGGGCGTGTAGTGGGTCAGCTGCAGGAAGAGGCCGTCCATGATGACGAACACGAGGGCGATGAAGCCCTCCGCGTCGCCTGCGCCGAACCCTCCCGAGGCGACACCGGCTTCGTAGGTCTGACGAACAGCGGTGGCGAGTCCGGACTCCGCGTCCAGGAAGATCTCGCGCAGGTGCTGACCGCCTGGGCCGTACTCGGTCACCGCCGCGCGCAGACTGAACTCGGCGAGGTCAGGACGGTCGCGGTAGTAGGCCTCGATGCCGCCGAGGATGTGCCGCAGGCGGGCCAGCGGTTCGAGCTCGCCGCTGCTGCGGGCCAGATCGTCGAAGAACGCCGTGTGCTCGATGGCGACCTCGGCGTACACCGTCTCGTACAGCTCCTCCTTGCTCGAGAAGTGCGCGTAGAGAGAGGGCGTCTTGATCCCGACGGCTTCGGCGATCTCGCGCAGGCTCGTCTCGGCGTACCCCTGGCGCGCGAAGATCGTGCGGGCCTCGGAGAGGATCGTTGCTCGGGTCATCATCTACCTAACGACTATTAGTTAGGCAGAGAGTAACCCCGTTTGCCGGACTTGCACAAGACCCGCGAGGCCGCGGCCCCACTGATCAGTGCGTCGGGGAGGGAATCGGCACCACCGCGTTGCGCGTCCGCGCCTCCTCGGCGAGCCAGACGATCCGGTGCGTCGCCAGGCTCTCCTGCGGCCCTGACAACAGCCCCGACCGGTCGCCGGTGCGGACAGCGTCGAGGAACGCCTGGACGAGCGCGTCGTCGGCGCCGCCGTGTCCGTCCGCCGCGCTCGCGTTGCCCCGGGACTCGGGGACGACGTCGTACTTCTCGTCCCGAGCGAAGTCGTGCACCACCAGCGTGCGTCCATCGCCCTCGATGCTTCCGTCCGTTCCGAAGAGGCGGGTCTTGCGGAAGTCGAGTTCCGTGAACGCGGTGACGGTGAAGGATGCCGTCACCCCGCCCTGATACTCGATGTTGACGACCTGGTGATCGACCACGTCGTTCTGGCCGTCGAAGACGCAGCGCCCGTACGGCCCTTCACGCAGCGCGCGGTCGACGCCCTCCGCGGAGACGTCGGTCGTGAGCACCGCGAGCGGCCAGCGCTCGAACGTCTCGTCGCCGAGGAAGCCGCGGTAGATCCGTGTCGCGGAGTACGCGCAGGTGTTCTGCAGCGGGCAGTCGAGGCAGCGGTCGGTGGCTCCGACCGGCTTGCTCTCCGGCCGGAAGTGCAGGAGGCTCCCGAAGGACGAGACGCGCTCGGCCGGGAGACCGATGATGTAGGAGAGCCAGTCGATGTCGTGGCTGCTCTTGGTGAGCAGCATCGGACCGGATTCCGCCTCTCGCGCCCAGTTTCCGCGGACATACGAGTGAGCGAAGTGCCACCACCCGATCGGCTCCAGGTGCTCGACCGAGACCAGACGACCGATCACGCCGTCGTCCAGCAGGCGCTTGAGCGTGCGCGAGTAGCTCGAGTACCGCATGACGTGACACACCGCGAGCATCACACCCGCGGCTTCGGCGGCCTCGACGATCCGGGCGGACTCCTCCTCGGTCGGCGCGATCGGCTTCTCCAACAGCAGGTGATAGCCGGCGCGGGCGAGACCGATCGCGGGTTCGGCATGCAGACGATCGGGAGTGGACACGACCGCCGCGTCGGCGACTCGCTCGCCTCGCGCGACGATGTCCTCCCACGTCGCGAAGCACTCTATGCGCTGTCCGGCGAACTCGGCCAGGAAGGCGTCCCGTCGTGCGCTGTCGGGCTCGACGACCGCGGTGATGGCCGCGCCCTGTGCCACCGCGCGCCGCGCGTAGCCGGTCCCCCGCGATCCGGCCCCGATCACAGCGAGGCGGACGGGATTCGAGAGGATCATTTGAGGGCTCCTTGGACGAGGCCGGCGACGAACTTGCGCTGGAAGATGAAGTAGAGGATCACGATCGGAGCGATCACGATGATCGTTCCTGCCGCCAGGAGGGGGATGTTCTCGCCGTACTGCTGCACGAACGTCCCCAGACCGGACGGTGCCGTGCGCCGGGAGGGATCACGGATGAGGATGAGCGCGAGCAGGAACTGGTTCCACGCCCACATGAACGTCAGCAGCGCGTAGGTGATGATCGCGGGCTTCGCCCCCGGAACCAGGATCTGCACCAGGGTGCGGAACCGGCCGGCGCCGTCGAGTTGGGCGGCTTCGATCATCTCCGCCGGGACGGACTCGAAGTGCGTGCGCATCCAGAAGATCCCGAAGGGCATGAACGCGCCGGCCAGCGGGAGGATGACCGCCCAGTAGGTGTCGATCAGGCCCGTCGACCGCATGGCGAAGTAGAGCGGGATGACGATCGCCTCGTAGGGGAGCGTGAGTCCCGCCAGGAAGAACGCGAAGAGGAACCCCTTCGCCGGCATCCGCATCGTGCCCATCGCGTAGCCCGCGAGCGTCGCGCACACCACGGAGACGGGCACGACGACGAGGGCGATGATCGCGCTGGAGGCCAGCAGCGAGCCGAATCCGGCCATGCTCCAGGCGCTCGCGAAGTTGCCCCACTGCGGGTCGGTCGGCCAGGTGAGCGTCGGCGCGAGAGTGTCCGCCGGCTGCAGCGCAGCCGAGACGAGCGCGAGGAAAGGCACGATGACGCTGAGCACCGCGACCAGAAGGAACGCGATGGACAGGATGCGGGAGCCGGCGGATCTCATGCGCCTCGCCTTCCGATTCGGCCGATCACGGCGACGAAGACGAGGATGATCGCGCTCAGCACGGTGGCCAGCGCACATGCGAGCCCGACTTCGTTCGAGGTGAAGACGAGCTTGTAGATCAGCACGCCGGGGACGATGGTCTGGTAGCCGGGACCGCCGCCGGTCGTCACGTAGACGATGTCGAAGCTCGCGAGTGCCGAGATGAGGGTGACGGTGACGGCCACGACGATCTCCGCCCGCACCCCGGGAACCGTGACATGCCAGAACTGGCGCACCGGGCCGCAGCGGTCGAGGCGTGCGGCTTCGTAGAGCGAGGGATCGATCTTCTGGATGCCGGCGAGCAGGAGCATCATGCACAGCCCGGTCGTCACCCAGGTGCCGATCACGCCGACCGCGGGATACGCCCAGGTGAAGTCGCCGAGCCACGCCCTGGCCACATCCCCCAACCCGACCGCTCGCAGCATCTGATTGATGGGGCCGTCTGCCGCATACAGGTAGCGCCACACGACGCCGACGGCGACGAGAGGCAGGATCTGCGGAAGGAAGAGCACGGTCCGCACGAACCCCGATCCGCGGCGCGGACGCGCCGCGATCACCGCGGCGATGAGAAGCCCGAGGATGACCGGGAAGACCGTGTAGAACACGATGAAGCCGAGACCGTTGCGCAGCGCCACGACGAGCCGTTCGTCGGTGGCGACCTTGATGTAGTTCTCGAACCCGGCCCAGGTCGCGGCCCCGATGCCGTCCCACTCCCAGAAGGAGAGCCAGACGCTCTGGACCCACGGCGCGATCGTGAAGGTCCCGTAGAAGACGAAGGCGGGAACCAGGTAGAGCAGTGAGCTCCAGCCCCGTCGCGTCCGCCGGGAGGAGCCGGTCACACGACCGGACTCCCCCCGTGTGCGGGTCAGCGGTTCGGTCATGGATCAGCCGGCGTGCGCTGCGGCCCAGTCGGCCTGGATCGAAGCGATGAAGTCGCCCACCGACATCTGCCCGGCGATGAGCTGCTGCGTGCCCGCCTTGAGGGCATCGTTCATCGTCGCTGTCGCGTTGTTGTTGAATGCGACGAGACCGTCGGCTTCGGCGATCTCCGCCCAGGCGGCGACGATGTCGCCCTGGAGGGTCCCTTCCTCTGCGACGGCGACCGTCGGGTCGTCGGGCATGAACCCCTGCGCGAACTGCTGCTCACTCGCCTCCGGCGAGCGGAGGAAGTCGAGGAAGGCCGCGGCCTCGTTCGGGTGCTCGCTCTGCGTCGAGATCGCATAGGCGACCGACGTGCCGATCCCGGTGGTGTTCTCGCCCGGGAAGGGGAGGAAGCCCGCGTCCTCACCCAACCCCTCACCGATCTTGCCGGCATCCCAGATGCCGTCCACCAGGAACAGGCCCTTGCCGCCGATGAAGTTGTCCACCGCGCCCTGGAGGTCGGTGCCGTTCACGGTCGTCGGGTCGCCCAGGTAGCCGGCCTTCTGCCAGTCCGTGAGAGTCTGGGCGGCGGCGTGGTTCGCCTCCGTGTCGAAAGTCGCACCCTCATGCCCGAAGGCCCACGCATTGGCCGTGTCGGCTCCCGACATGCCCTGTCCCAGCAGCTGGACGACGAACGCCGCGTGCCCTTCGGCATTGCCGAGCTGCACGGGGAGCGCACCGGCCGCCTTCGCGGTCTTCAGAGCCGCCTCGAACTCGGCCAGCGACGTCGGCGCCTCGATGCCCAGCTCGGCGGCGATCGCCTTGTTGTAATAGGTGCCGACGAGCGAGAAACCGGCGGGGGCCGCGTAGAGCGCTCCCCCGTCGCCGAGGGTCGTCCCGTCATCGGCGACGCGCCACTGGTTGAGCTGGTTGGCAGGGAAGAAGTCGTTCCAGCCGTAGAGGTCGGCGTAGTCGTCGAGCGGCAGGACGAGCTTGTTCTTGACCGTGTTGGCGACCGCGTTCAGGAGCACGATGTCGGGCGACTGATCGCCGGAGAGGTTGAGATTGACGCTCTGGTTGTAGTCCTCGTAGTTGGTCTGCGAGTACTCGATGGTGATGTTGGGATGCTCGGTCTCGAACGCGGCGATCGTCGCTTCGGTGGCTGCACCGGATTCCGGCGTGGACATCAGGGTGAGCGTGATGTCGTCGGTCGTCAGCTCGGTGCTGGCGTCGGTGCCGGCGCCGGCGCCGGTCGTGGTCGCGCCGGGCGCGCAGGCCGTGAGACCAAGGCCGAGGAGGGCGCCCGCCGCCAGAGGGGCGAGGACGAGTCGCGTGCGTCGTTGCATGGAGTGTCGCTTTCGGGTGGAGGAGAGATTCTATTTTGCAACTCTCCGGGGTAATTCCCAAAGATAGGACAGCGGTCCGATCGTGTCAAGCCGCACCGTCAGCGGATGTGGTAGTCAGGACACGTGACCTCACCCGCACTCGGAACCGATCTCGCCGCCATGCGGCGACTCAACGGTCAGGCCGTGTTGACCACGCTCTGGGATGAGGGCGGCCCACTCACCGCGAGCCGCCTCGCCGCGTCGACCGAGCTCTCCCGCACCACGGTCGAAGCCGTCCTCGCCGAGCTGCTCGACGCTGACCTGATCCGCTCCGAGCAGCTGCGTCCACGAGGGGCGGGGCGACCCGCACGCGGATACCGGCTGGCTGCCGACCGGGGCGTATCCGTCGGGATCGACATCGGCCCGCACGGGATCGCCGGGATCGCGGGCGACCTGCGAGGCACGGTCGCCGCACCGCACAGACGCATCGAACAGGATCTCTCCGGCGGCGCAGACGCCGTCACGGCCATCACCGAGATCGTCGAATCACTGCTCGAGGAGTCGACAGCGTCGACCCGCGAACTGGCGGCGCTCACCGTCGGGATCCCCGGCATCGTCGACGCCGACGGTCACCCCGTGAAGACGACGGTGGTTCCCGACTGGCTGGCTGTCGACATCGATGCGCACCTGCGGCGGATGTTCCCCGGCGCCACGATCGCCTTCGACAACGACACCAAGCTCGCCGCCTTCGCCGAGATCGAGAACGGTACGATCGGCGCCGACGAGACGGCCGTGTTGCTACGCATCGGGAATCGGATCTCCGCCGCGTCGGTCGTCGAGGGAAGGGTGGCTCGAGGGGCGCACGGAGCTGCCGGTGAGATCGGCGCTCTGCAACGGGTGGCCTGGCCACAGGCGCAGCAGCGCCTGTCCGCCCGAGCCGAGGACGGTCTGGAGCTCCTGTTCCGCCGGCACGGCGGCAGCGACGAGGCGATCGCCGAGTTCGCCGCCGGTATCGCCGACGGTCTGGGTGCGCTCGTGCTCGCCATCGACCCGCACGCGGTCGTCGTGAGCAGCAGCATTCCCGAGGCATCCGATCGACTCGCCGATGCCCTGCGCTCCGAACTCGCCGGACGGGCGCTCTTCGTGCCCGAGCTCCGCACCTCGTCGCTCGGAGCAGCCGCCCCCTGCCTCGGCGCCCTGGCCGTCAGCAGCGTCGCAGCGCGAGAGCGGTTGTTCTCGCAAGAGTATTGACAATTACGTCAGAGTCCGGGTTAATTGTCCTCGCTGGTCGATGAGTGTTCTTCGCGACCAGATCCACGATCAGAGTCGATCCCGAGGAGCCCCCGTGACCCGCCGAAACCCTGCCCGTATCCGCACCCGCAGACTCGCCGCATCCGCGATCATCGCGACGACCGTGGGCGCGCTGGTCCTGTCCGGACCGGCCGCCTGGGCGGCGGACACGCCACCGAACCCGGACTCGAAGCCGGGCTACACCCTGGACTTCGCCGAGGAGTTCTCCGGGACGACCCTGAACACCGACAAGTGGATGCCGAACTACCTGCCGCATTGGGTCCCCGCCGAAGACTTCGCAGACACCGCCGCGCGCTACACGATCTCCGACGGCACCATCAAGCTGCGCGTCGAGCAGAACCAGCCGCCGTGGAACCCGGATCAGGACGGAACGGTGGTCTCGTCGGCCATCCAGACCTATAACCAGAACAACTGGCACCCTTTCAACTCCTCGGCGGTCAACCGCAACAACCTGCCGACGTTCAACGGCTACTCCACCAAGTACGGGTACGTCGAGGTCAGGGCGAAGAACTCGAACGCCGGCGGCGGCGGCCACCAGGCGCTCTGGCTGGTCGGGACCAACACGACCGGCGGGCAGTCCGAGATCGACATGATCGAGACGTTCTTCAGCACGCCGAACAGCTGGCGCATCGCCGCGTATGGCTGGGGAGACCCCAACTTCCTCGGTTCCTGGTCCCTCGACACGGTGCCGGTGTCCGGATCGCCCACGACCGAGTTCCATGTCTACGCGATGAACTGGACGCCCACCGAGCTGAAGTTCTACTACGACGGCCAACTCGTGAAGACGCTCAACGATGCTCCGAACACCGCGATGGGCATCATCATGAACATCTACACCGGCGCGGGCTCCGGCCAGCCGAACGGAGTCTGGCCCAAGCAGTGGGAGGTCGACTACCTGCGGGTGTTCAAGGACAACGCCGGGTACTCCGAGGCCGTGTCGCCGACGTGGAAGCTCATCAACAACCGCCACCGCTCCGGCGCGGTCAACGTCGAGCCGAACGACGGCCTCGTCCGATTCGGCGACGTTCCGAGCACGTACTGGAGCGCACAGTGGGTGCCCGAGCCGACCTCGTCCGGCGCGACCAAGTACCGCAACCGGTGGACGAACCAGTACCTGTACGCGAGCGGCTCGACGGTGCGACACGGCACAGCGGCGACGGCCGGCACCGCCGCGGAATGGTCGACGCCGTCGGCGGGCAGCGGGTACGTCCGCATCCAGAACGCCTCCGGAGCACTGCACGTGGAGAACGGCACCGGAAAGGTCGAGTTCGGCAACGTGTCGAGCTCCTGGTGGTCTTCTCACTGGCAGTTGAACGCGGCGCCCGCCAACTGAGATGACACCCGTGGGAGGGGCGCTTCGGACCCCTCCCACGAAAGGAGACGTGATGAATCCCACCCGCCGCCGCACCACGGCCGCCCTGTCCTTGGCGTTGGCGCTCATGGTGACGGCCGTCCTCACCGGTTGCACGGAACCCGCGGCGAGTGCTGCACCGAGCGCCTCAGCGACACCGCGATTCGACCCCGACGCGACCCTCTGGAGCGTCTCATCGACCGAGGAGGCCCTGGGTCTCGACGACCCGGACGTCCAGGCGCTCCAACAGGTCGTCGCGCTGCACTCCGGCGCATCCGACAACCGCTCCCCCGCGACGGTCGCGGAGTCGGTGGCCGCAGAGGAGACGTACTTCACGCCGCTGTTCAGCGAGAAGCTCGCCGCGCAGGGATACCGCGATGCCGTGGTCGCGATGTACGACGACGCCGACCTGACGATCGAGCAGACCGGGGTGGCGTGGCTGCGATCGACGATCGACGCCGATCGCCTGCACGCGACCGTGGGCTTCGAGTCGCTCTTCGCCATCGTCGAGGCCTCGGAGGGATACCTGCACGAGCTCGACGTCGACCCCGGCGCGGAGTTCGCCCAGCCGCGTGAGTACTCGCTGACGAAAGTGGACGGCATCTGGCTCATCGACGACATCTCGAAGGGACCGCTCCGCAAGTCTGCGGAACCCACCCCCTGACGACGCAGCGACGGCGAGCGGCGGCGAGCGGCGGCGCAGGACTACCGTGGACGACATGCGCATCCCCGCCGCCATCCGCGCCTCGCAGCGCTCCCCGCTGCTGCAGGTCGTGAAGTCGGCGGCGGCGACCATCGGAGCCTGGATCATCGCGGGCTGGGTCTTCCCGGCCCAGCTGCCGGTGTTCGCCGCGATCGCCGCACTCCTGGTGGTGCAGCCGAGCGTCAACCAGTCGCTGTCGAAGGCGCTCGAGCGCAGCATCGGGGTGATCGCCGGCGTGCTGGTCGCCGTGGCGCTCGGCCTGTTCCTCGGGTCGTCGAGCTGGGTCGTGCTGCTGGCGATCGTCGTCGCGATGCTCGTGGCCTGGCTACTCCGGACCTCGCCCGGCACCGGCAACCAGATCGCCATCTCGGCGATGCTCGTGCTGGCGCTCGGCTCCTCCAGCCCCGAGTACGCGTTCGCCCGCATCGTCGAGACTCTGATCGGCGTCGCGATCGGCCTCGTGGTCAACGCCCTCATCGTGCCACCCGTGCTCGTCGCACCGGCACGACGTGACCTCGGACTGCTCGGGCACGAGCTGGCCGCGAGCCTCGACCGCCTGGCCGACGCGCTGCCCGAGCCGCAGACGCCCGCCCGGCTGCAGGAGCTGATGCTCGAGGTCCGTCTGCTGCGGCCGATGAAGAACGTCGCCGAAGCATCCATCGCCGCCGGCGAGGAGTCGCTCACCCTGAATCCGCGCCGCTCCACGCACCGGGCCGAGCTGCGCGAGATGAGGCAGCTCCTCGACCGACTGTCGCCGATCGTCACCCAGACGATCGGCATGACCCGCGCGTACTTCGACCACTACGACGACTCGATCGGCGAAGAGCCCGTGGTCGCGGCCATCGCGGATCAGCTGCGTCGGGCAGGGCACGACGTGCGCCTCGCGGTGCAGATCGCCGACGTCGCCCCGGAGCCCGAAGCCCTCACCTCGGCGATCCCCGCGCTGACAGCTCCGCTGGTGGTGCGCCCGCCGTCGTCGCAGCACTGGATCCTCATCGGCTCGCTCATGGAGGACCTGCGCCGCATCCACGGCGGGCTGCTCGACGAGGACTGACTCCGGCTGCCTTCGCCGACGAGGTTGGATGCCGCGAGTCGGGCGTGCACGATTCAGCCATTCTCGCCGGATCGCCCGATGCATCCGCTTACATCGGGCCGGGCGCCAAGTTCTTGCTGAGTTGCGCACGGGGTGGCGGCCTACTCTGGACCTCATGCACGACATGACGCTCGCGGAAGCCCTCGGGGAACTCGCTGCGCTCGAAGACCCGAAGATGCGCGCGGCCAACGAGAAGCGCGGCGACGACCACGGCATCAACCTCAGCCGGATGCGCGCTGTGGCGAAGAAGATCAAGACCGATCAGCCGCTCGCGCAGGAGCTGTGGTCGACCGGAGAGACCGCCGCCCGACTGCTCGCTCTGCTGATCTGCCGTCCGCGCGACTTCACCGCCGACGAGCTCGACGCGATGCTCCGCGAGACGCGCCCACCCAAGGTCAACGACTGGTTCGTGAACTACGTCGCGAAGAAGACCCCGCTCGCCGAGGAGATGCGGCTGCGCTGGTTCGACGACCCCGACCCGACCGTCGCCGCGGCTTCCTGGTCGTTGACCTCCGTCCGCGTCGCGAAAGACCCCGACGGGCTCGACCTCCCGCACCTTCTCGACCTCATCGAGCGGGACATGAAGGACGCCGCGCCGCGACCGCAGTGGTCGATGAACGAGACCCTCGCCACCATCGGCATCCACCATCCGTCGCTGCGCGTGCGGGCACTGGAGATCGGCGAACGCCTGCAGGTGCTCGCCGACTACCCCACCGCTCCCGGATGCACCTCCCCCTTCGCCCCGATCTGGATCACCGAGATCGTGCGCCGGCGCGAGGGCTGATTACGCTGGGCTGATGAGCACGCACATCGCCGCAGAGCCCGGTCAGATCGCCCCCGTCGTGCTGTTCCCCGGCGATCCGCTGCGCGCGAAGTGGATCGCGGAGACCTTCCTCGACGACGCCGAGCTGTACACCGACACCCGCGGGATGCTGGGCTTCACCGGCACCTGGGAGGGACAGCGCATCTCCGTGCAGGGCTCGGGCATGGGTCAGCCGTCGATGGCGATCTACGCCAAAGAGCTGTTCGACTCCTACGGCGTCGAGACGATCGTGCGGGTCGGATCCTGCGGCGCGCTGACCGAGAAGCTCGCCGTGCGCGACATCATCATCGCGAACGGCGCCTGCACCGATTCGGGCATGAACCGCGTGCGCTTCCATGGCCTCGACTACGCGCCCGTCGCCGACTTCTCACTGCTGCGCGCGGCCGTCGAGGCGAGTGAGGCCGAGCCCCCGGCATCCGCTGTGCACGTGGGCCTGCTGCTGTCGAGCGACCAGTTCTACAGCACCCGCCCGGAACTCAACCAGCCGTTCGTGCAGCACGGAGTTCTCGGCGTCGAGATGGAGACGAGCGGCCTCTACACGCTCGCCGCCTACTACGGACGGCGGGCGCTCAGCATCTGCACCGTCTCCGATCACATCGTCACGGGCGAGGAGACCAGCGCGCAGGAGCGGGAGCAGACCTTCGCCGACATGATCCGCATCGCGCTGCGTGCGGCGACTGCGGGCTGACCGGGCCGCGACGCGTCAGCGCGACCGGACTCCGCGTTCACAATTCAGCACATCCGCGCGGTTCCCGCCCGATCGGGGCCGAATCACGCGATTCAGCACAGTTCTTGCTGAATTGTGAACGGCCTTCGGCGATGACGGGCGCACCCGGTAGGGGATGATCGAAGGATGCTCCTCGACTCCCTGCCGGACAGCGCCGACCCGGATGCCGTCTACCTGGCGTTCGTCGAGTGGGCGGAGTCGACCGGCATCCGCCTGTACCCCGCCCAGGACGAGGCGGTCATCGAGATCGTCTCGGGCAACAACCTGATCCTCTCGACGCCGACCGGGACCGGGAAGTCGCTCGTCGCGGTCGGTGCGCATTTCTCGGCCCTCGTATCGGGGCGCCGCAGCTTCTACACCGCGCCGATCAAGGCCCTCGTGAGCGAGAAGTTCTTCGCCCTCGTCGACGTCTTCGGCGCCGAGAACGTGGGCATGATCACCGGCGACTCCTCGGTGAACGCGGATGCCCCGATCATCTGCTGCACCGCCGAGATCCTGGCGAACCTCGCGCTGCGTCAGGGCTCAGACATGAACGTCGGCCAGGTCGTGATGGACGAGTTCCACTTCTACGCCGACCCGGAGCGCGGCTGGGCGTGGCAGGTTCCGCTGTTGGATCTTCCGCAGGCGCAGTTCATCCTGATGTCGGCCACTCTCGGAGATGTGACCACGCTCGCCGCCGACCTCACCCGGCGCACCCACCGCGAGACGGCATCCGTCACGGGCGTCGAGCGGCCCGTCCCGTTGCACTTCTTCTACGAGACCACGCCGATCCACGAGACGATCGACGATCTGCTGAACACCGGCCAGGCGCCGATCTACGTCGTGCACTTCTCGCAGGCGGCCGCGATGGAGCGCGCGCAGGCCCTGTCGAGCACCAAGGTCGCGACGCGCGAGCAGCGCGATCGGATCGCCGACCTCATCGGAGAGTTCCGGTTCACGACCGCATTCGGCAAGACTCTGTCGCGGTTCCTCCGCGCGGGAATCGGCGTGCACCACGCCGGAATGCTGCCGAAGTACCGGCGCCTCGTCGAGCAGCTCGCCCAGCGCGGGCTCCTCCGCGTCATCTGCGGCACCGACACCCTCGGTGTCGGCATCAACGTGCCGATCCGCACCGTGCTGCTCACGGCGCTGACGAAGTTCGACGGCACCCGGATGCGGCAGCTGAACGCCCGCGAGTTCCACCAGATCGCCGGCCGAGCGGGGCGCGCGGGCTTCGACACCGCCGGCACCGTCGTCGCACAGGCACCCGAGCACGAGAGCGAGAACGTCGCGGCGGTCAAGAAGGCCGGCGACGATCCGAAGAAGAAGCGGAAGATCGTCCGCAAGAAGGCGCCGGACGGTTTCGTGTCGTGGGGCGAGCCGTCGTTCCGGAAGCTCATCGACGCCGTCCCCGAGACGCTGACATCGCACATGCAGATCACGAGCGCCATGATGCTCAACGTGATCGCCCGTGGCGGCGACGTGTTCGCCAATATGCGCTCGCTGGTATATGACAACCACGAGCCGCGATCTCGCCAGCGAGAACTGGCGATACGCGCGATCGGCATCTACCGCACCCTCCGCGAATCGGGCATCGTCGAGACGTTCGACGCTCCGACGGGCTCCGCGTCCCAGGGCGGCTCGAAGGGCGTCAGGCTCACGGTCGACCTGCAGCCGAACTTCGCCCTGAACCAGCCTCTGTCGCCCTTCGCGCTGGCGGCGTTCGAGCTGCTCGACCCGGACGCTTCGACAGGCTCAGCGACCCAGGGAACGGGCACAGGCTCAGCGACCCAGGGAACGGGCACAGGCTCAGCGACCCAGGGGACGGTGGGAACGGGGAACTACGCCCTCGACATGATCTCGATCGTCGAGCCGACGCTCGACGATCCACGGGCCGTGCTGAGTCAGCAGGAGTTCCTCGCTCGCGGCGAGGCGGTGGCCGCGATGAAGTCCGAGGGCATCGAGTACGACGAGCGGATGGAGCTGCTCGAGCAGATCACGTATCCGAAGCCCCTCGACGAGCTCCTCACCGCCGCCTTCGAGACGTTCAGCGCGGCACAGCCCTGGATCCGCGACTTCGAGCTGCACCCGAAGTCCGTGGTCCGCGACATGTACGAGCGAGCCATGTCGTTCGGGGAATATGTCGCGTACTACAAGATCGCCCGTTCCGAGGGCGTCGTGCTCCGGTACCTCTCCGACGCGTATCGCGCCGCCTCGCAGACCATCCCGGAGGAGCTGAAGGACGAGGATCTCCGCGACCTCATCGAGTGGCTGGGAGAGCTCGTGCGCCAGGTCGACTCGAGCCTGCTCGACGAGTGGGAGGAGCTGCGCGCCGGCATCGACAACGGACGCTTCGACGACGGGTCCCCGAGCCTGTCGAAGGGTGACGAGCCGATCGTGCCGCCCGCGCCCAAGCGCCTCACGAGCAACGTGCGCGCCTTCCGCATCCTGGTGCGCAACGAGCTGTTCCGGCGCGTGCAGCTGGCAGCTCGCGAAGACGTGGATGCTCTCGCCGAGCTCGATCCGGCGTTCGGCGCCGACGCCTGGTCGGCTGCGCTCGACGGCTACTTCGACGACCACGACGAGATCCTCACCGGCGCGGACGCCCGCAGCTCGAAGCTCCTGATCCTCGAGCAGGGCAGAGAGCAGTGGACCGCGCGTCAGATCCTCGACGACCCTGCCGGCGACCACGACTGGGGCATCTCCGCGACCGTCGACCTCGCGGCATCCGACGAGGCCGGCGAGGCCGTGCTCACCGTGACCGGGGTGGACCGGCTGTAGTCGCGACCTCCTCCCTCTCCACACCGACGACCCGGCTGAATCGCGACAGCGTCTCTCGCCGATGCGAGGCGGCGATGACCGTTCCCTGGAACCGTTCGAGCACGTCGGAGATGATGCGCTCCGACTCGGCATCCAGGCTCGCGGTGATCTCGTCGACGATGAGCACCCGCGGCTCGCGACACAGCGCCCGCCCCAGGGCCAGCCGTGCGCGCTGGCCGCCGGAGAGGCGCACCCCATGCTCCCCGAGATCGTCGTCCAGGGTGATCCAGCCCTCGGCGCCGACCCGTGTGAGCGCGTCGCGGAGCTCCTCGTCGGTGCGGGTTTCGGCACCCCGCACGAGGTTGTCCCGCACGGTGCCGTGGAAGAGCCGGGCATCCTGCTCCACCACTGCCACGGTCCGGCGAAGGTCGTCATCGCGGATGCGGTCGAGGGGGTAGGCGACGCCCTCGACGTCGACGAGAGCCACCGCCCCCGCCGAGGGGTCCCACAGCCGGGCGGCGAGTGCGATGACCGTGCTCTTGCCCGCTCCGGACGGCCCTGCCAGTCCGATGTGCTCGCCAGGATCGACGTCGATCGACCAGCCGCGCAGCACCTCCGTCCGGTCGTCGTAGGAGAACACGACGTTCTCGAAACGCACCCCGAGCGGACCGGTCGGCAGCGGAAGCGGACGATCGACCGGCGCGACGACCGGTGGACGGTGCAGCCCCGCGACCACGCGATCCGCGCTGGCGATCAGGGGGTGCAGCTCCGATACCGTGTGCGCGGCGTCCGCCACGGCGGCGACTCCCGCGACGGCGAGTGCGATCGCGGCGGGCAGCGATGCCGCCTGGGCGCCGCCGATCTCGCCGCCGAGGAGCGAAGCGGCGATCACCCCGATCACGACGGCGGTGAGGATCAGCTCGCGCGTCCCGTCGACGAGATGGGCGATCCCTTCCCGGCGGCGGGCGATGAGCGAAGAGCGCCGGGTCCCGGCGACCGCCTCGCGCACGACCCGGCTCTGCAGCCCGTAGGCGAGGACCTCGCGCAGCGCCCCGAGCGCGTCGACCAGCCGTTCGGACTGCTCTTCGCGCTCCCGCTGCTCGCGCGCACCGATGCGCCGTGCCGGTCCCGCTCCTGCCCAGGCGGTGAGCGTGACCGCGATCGCGCCCCCGAGCATCACGAACCCGGCCACGGGCAAGACGAGGAACGCGCAGACCACGGCTCCGACGAACAGCGTGAGCGCAGCGCCGATCTGCGCCACGGTGTGCGCGTAGAAGAACTCCAGCTTCTCGATGTCGGTCATCGCGACGGATGCCGCACGCCCGGAATGCTCGCGACGGCGCCCGGGAACGCTGCGCGAGTACGCATCGAAGAGCGCCATCCGCAGTCGGGCGAGCACGCGATAGGCGAGGGCGTGCGACACGTCCATCTCGCGCCAGGTGAGGAACGTCCGCAGCAGCACGAGCGCTCCGAGGGCGATCCACCAGACGGTCGGCGGCCACTCGCCGTGCACGACGGCCCTGCCGACGCCGAGCGCGGTGAGCACACCGATGGCGGCGAGAGCGCACAGGCTCGTGGTGGCGATGAGGTAGCTGCCGATCATGCGCCGCCATTCGGGTCGCAGCGGTGGAAGCAACCGGGCGAGGATGGCTCCGGACGAAGTCATGCGGCCTCCTTCACGAGCACTCCGTCGCGCAGCACCCGCACATCGGCGACTCTCGCGAGAGCCTCGGGCCGGTGGCTGATCATGAGCACGATCCTCTCGGCGGCGACGCGTTCGAGCGTCTCGGCGACGGTCAGCGCACTGCGGTCGTCGAGGGCGCTGGTCGGCTCGTCGACGAGCAGCACGGGACGGCCGGCGAGCAGCGCTCTGGCGAGGGCGAGGCGCTGCCGTTGCCCGCCGGAGAGACTCGTCCCCGCCTCCGCCACCATCGCGTCGAAGCCTCCGGGGATCGCCCGGATCTCCTCGAGCACGCCAGCCGCGGCGCACGCATCCTCCATCGCCTCCTGCCCGGCATCGAACAGATCGACGTTCTCCCTGATGGTGCCGGCGAACAGGACGGGGCGCTGGGAGACGACGGCGACATCGCTCGGGCGGAGGGGGCGCCCATCGAGCTCCACCGTCCCCCCTGTCGGCGGGAGGAAGCCGAGGATCAGGTCGAAGAGCGTCGATTTTCCCGCACCCGACGGCCCGGCGATCGCGAGCACCTCGCCGCGCTCGACGTGGAGGTCGACACCGCGCAGGACATCGTCATCGGCGCCCGGGTAGCGATACGACAGGCTCGAGATGCGGAGCGCGTCGCCATCGGTCGCCGACAGCGTGCCGAGGTCCGCCGCGGCCGGGGCGGACCGACGGAACGCGCCGAGTGCCGCCAGCCCGGGAACGGCCGTGAGCCCGAGGAATCCGGCATGCCAGTGACGCGAGAGCTCGCGGACCGGCCGGAACGCCTCCGAGGAGAGCAGGAGCAGCGCGTAGACCTCGACGACCGGCGGCTGCCCGGTCATGACGGAGACGACCGCGAGTCCGGCCGCGATCACGACCCCCGCCTGCACGGCGAAGTCGGTGATCGCCGTCTCCGCGAGCGACGACCGCATCACGCGTTCGGTGGCCATGCGCAGGGCCTCTGACCGCGCCTGCAGGCGCGAACGCGTCGCGGGGACATCGCCCAGCGCACGCAGCGTCGACATCCCGCGGAGCGACTCGAGCAGGTCGCCGCTGAGGGTCTCATAGCTGTCCCAATGCGTGAACCCGCGCCGAGCGAGCATCCGCTTCCAGGCCAGCGGACCCAGCACCGCGAGCACGATCCCCGCCGCGACGCACAGCGCGATCAGGGGAGACAGCACCGCGAGGAGCCACACCGCGATCGCACTCCCGATGACGAGCTGCGCCACCGCGGGAACGTACTTCGACACGTAGGCGTCGGTGCCGTCGATGCCGTCGCCGAGCACGAGCTGGGTCGAGCCATCGCGGAGGCGGGCGTCGTGCAGCCGTTCGGGCACGAGTGCCGCGGTGAGGGCCGCACCCCTCAGGTCTTCCCGGACCTGCCCCCCGAGGCGTGCGGCGGCATCACCCTGCACCAGCGTCAGGAGCACCCGCGTCAGCCCGATCGCGAGGATCGCGCCGATACCGGCCACTGCGCCCGCCGTGTCGGCGCGCACGAAGGCGGCGAGCGACCAGGCGAGAGCGAATGCCTGGAGCAGGTGCGTCGCGAACACGAGGAGAAGAAGGAGGATGCTCAGGGCCAGGAGCCAGGGATGCCGTCGCGCTTCGCGCCACAGCTCGGGGACGATCATCATCGTGAACCTCCGGGAGAGTCGAGGAAGGCGACCGCCAGAGGCGGCGCCTCCTTAAATGATAATGATTCTCAATATCTACTACGATCTTCAGCATGCCCACTCCTCTGGATCACCCCACCGAGGTCTCGGCCGGATGCTCCCTGTGAGCCGATCGATCGAAGCCCTGCGCGGACGACCCTCACACAGCAACCGGTTCGTCCGCCCTCGCACCGGCCACCACAGCCGCTCCCGACGGATGCTGCCCGTCGGCCCGACAGTGACGGCGATCGCCGTGATCGCGGTTCTCGTGCTCGTGGTCTCCGCCTCGACCGGACCCGTCGGAGTCTCACCCATCGACGCCGCGAGGATCGTGATCGGCCACCTTCTCCCCGGTATGCCCTGGATGTCCGACGGCACGCTCACCCCACTGCAGGACCAGGCGGTCTGGCAGTTCCGGGTGCCGAGGTCGCTCCTCGCCGCACTCTCCGGCGCGGGACTCGCCCTCGCCGGCGCGATGATGCAGGCCGTCGTGCGCAATCCGCTCGCCGAGCCGTACATCCTCGGCGTCTCCTCCGGCGCCAGCGTCGGCGCCGTGCTCGTGATCGTCTCCGGCGGCGCCACATTCCTCGGTCTCACGATGAGCGGCGCGGCGTTCATCGGCGCGATGGTCGCCTGTCTCCTCGTCGCGATGCTCGCGCGCATCCGCGGAGAGCTCTCCCCGACCAGGATGATCCTCGCCGGGGTCGCGCTGGGCGCTCTGCTGAGCGCCGTGACCAGTTATCTCACCCTCACCACGGATGCCCAGAACGTCGTCAGTGTGATGTTCTTCCTGCTCGGCAGCGTGTCGGCGGCCGACATGTCGTCGCTGCTCATCCCCGCGGTGGCGCTCGCGATCGCGTGCACAGCGGTCTTCGGGCTCTCGCGGTCGATGAACGCGCTGCTCTCGGGCGACGAGTCGGCCATGGCCGTCGGCGTGCGCACGAGCCGGCTGCGCGGTCTGCTCCTCGTGCTCGCCTCTCTCCTGACCGGCGCGATCGTCGCGGTGAGCGGAGGCATCGGCTTCGTCGGCCTCGTCGTCCCGCACATCGCCCGGCTCCTCGTCGGCTCGGATCATCGGCGGATGCTGCCGGTGACGGTCCTCGGCGGAGCACTGTTCCTCATGATCGCCGACCTGCTCGCCCGCACGGTCGCGATGCCGACCGAGATCCCCCTCGGCATCCTCACCGCGTTCGTCGGCGCACCCTTCTTCCTCTGGCTGATGCGCAGCGGTGGCGAGCGCGCGGGGTTCGACCGATGAGCGTGCAGTTCGACGGCGTGAGCGTCGTGCGCGGCGGTCGCACCGTGCTGCACGGAATCGACCTCCAGGTCGCCTCCGGGCGCATCGTCGGACTCCTCGGGCCGAACGGCAGCGGGAAGTCGACCCTCCTGCGCGCGCTCTTCACGGGTCAGCGCCCGCACCGCGGGCGCATCCTGATCGACGGGTCGGATGCGTCGCTGCTGGCGCCGCGCACGCTCGCCCGCACCGTGTCGGTGATGCTGCAGGACGCGCCCTCGGAGTTCGACCTGACCGTGCGGGAGACGGTCCTCGTCGGCCGCACCCCGCACCGTCCGCCGTTCAGCAGGGACACCAGGGAGGATCGGCGCATCGTCGACGAAGCGCTGCGGACCGCCGACGTGCACGACCTCGGCGACCGCCTGGTGCGACGACTCTCGGGCGGTCAGCGCCAGCGGGTGATGCTCGCGCGTGCTCTCGCGCAGGACGGGAGGATCCTCGTCCTCGACGAGCCGACGAACCACCTCGACATCGCCCACCAGCTCGACCTGATGCGCGTCGTGAGCGGACTCGGGACGACCGTGATCGCCGCCCTCCACGACCTCAACATCGCCGCGGCGTTCTGCGACGACGTCGCCGTGCTCGACGAGGGCAGGCTCGTGGCCTTCGGCCCGCCCGACGCCGTGCTCACACCGGCGCTGGTCGACGAGGTCTTCGCCGTCACCGCACGCATCGCCATCGAGGTCGACACCGGCGCGAGGGCGATGACGTTCCACCCCCGTCGGCGCTCCGACCACCGAGGCACCGATATCCCGAACCACCCGACCAACCGAGGAGAAGAAGAATGACATCCCGTACCCGAACCACCCGCGTGCTCGCCGCCGTCACCGTCGGAATGGGCGCGCTCGCCCTCTCGGCCTGCGGAAGCGGCGTCACCACCGCCACAGGACCCGCCTCGTCCGAGCAGGCGATCACGATCGAGAACTGCGGTCGCACGATCGAGATCCCGGCCACCCCGACCGCCGTCGTCGGAATGCACCCGTCGCAGACCGAGCTGCTGCTGCGCCTGGGCCTCGCCGACTCGCTCGTCGGCCAGGCCCAGGCCACGGCGCAGGAGCTCCCTGCCGACATCGCGGAGTTCGCGGGCGATGTGCCCGTGGTCGGCGGGGACACCCCTCCGAGCCGAGAGGAGCTCCTCGCCGTCGAGCCCGACTTCGTGTACTCGCCCACCACGTACGAGTTCACCGCCGAGCAGGGTTTCGCGAGCATCGAGCAGTTGGACGAAGCCGGAGTCGCCGCCTACACGGCCACCGGAGGATGCTTCGACCGCCGCATGGAGGGCACCGTCACGGACCTCTTCACCGATCTGGAGAATCTCGGCGCGATCTTCCAGGTCTCGGACGAGGCGGACGCCCTCATCGAGTCCGCGGAGGCCGAGCTCGACTCCGTCGCCGCCGCGATCGAGGGTCGGGATCGGCCGCGTGTCGCGCAGGTGTTCGTCGAAGGCACGACGCTGACGGCCATCGGTGCGGGCATCGAGTTCGACATCCTGCAGCGCGCCGGCGCGGACAACGTGTTCAGCCCGAAGGACCCGATGTTCGCGGACTTCTTCGCCGCCGAGATCACCCCGGAGTCCCTCGCGGCAGAGGCCCCCGACGTGCTCGTCTTCGCGGTGTCCGACCCGGCGCACGAGGCGGCGGTCCGCGATCACCTGGCGAAGACCTTCCCCGAGATGCCGGCGGTGCGCGACGACCGCCTCATCGCCGTGTCCTCCACCGACATGTTCCCCGGCACCCTCGGCAACGTCTCCGTGGTCCGTCAGATCGCCGAGGCGCTCTACCCCGACGCCGTGTTCGACTGACCTGCATCATCGTGACGGGGCGCCGGCCGGCGCCCCGTCATCGTGATCGAGGACCCGTCAGAGCGCACGCCAGGTGAAGCGCCCGCCGAGCAGGGTGGCCGCGACCGGCATGTCGCGCAGCCCATCGCGGTCGCTCGCGTACGGGTCGCGATCGACGATCACGAGATCCGCCGGCTGTCCGACGGCGACCGACGAGCGGACGGATGCCGCCAGCGCCACGTCCAGCGGCAGACGCTGCTCCGGATGCCAGGCGTCGCGGTCGCCCCGGCTGCGCGACGTCGCCGCGCTGAGCGAGATCCACGGGTCAAGCGGCGCGACCGGAGCATCCGATCCCAGCCGCAGGGACGCCCCGGCACGATGCAGCGACCCGAACGCGAACGCGCGGCCTGTGCGCCCCGCCCAGTGGTGGTCGGCGACGTCACGGTCGTCCATCGCGTGCTCCGGCTGCACGCTCGCGATCAGCCCCAGCCGCGCGAACCGCGCGAAGTCCTCCTCGCGCACGAGCTGCGCGTGCTCGATCACACCCTTCATGCCGAGCGCCTCGAACGTGTCGAGCACCTCGGTGTTCGCCCGGTCACCGATGGCATGAACGGCGGCCCCGACTCCCGCGCCCCGCGCGCGCTCCAGCAGACGCCGAAGCTCCGCGATCGGCACGCTCTCCAGACCGCACGCGTGCGGATGCGCGGGGTCCATGGTCGGGTACGGATCCCAGCACCAGGCCGTGCGGGTGTTCAACGACCCGTCCACGATCACCTTGAGGCGTCCGAACCGCACGAGGCCGGCCGTGTCGACGATGTCGCCGGTGCGCAGCCCGCCCGCGATCACGCCCTCCAGCCGGTCGGCCCACACGGCGATGTCCACGCGCAGTGCGTCGACGCCCTGAGCGGTCCGGTCCCGCCAGTCCGTGACATTGTCGGCGTTCTCGTAGTCGACCACGCCGACCACGCCGCGCGCGGCCGCGGCGTCGGCGGCCGCACGATACGCCGAGAGCGGGAGATCACCGGCCTGATCGAACGAGTGCAGCAGATCGATCCACGGCCCCTCGCGCAAGAGCCCGGTCTCGTCGAGGGCCAGGCCGAAGCGGGCTGCGGCCGCGCGGTTCATCCACCCGCAGTGCAGATCGCCGCTGACGAGCACGACGGGAACGTCGGAGACCGCCGCGTCGAGCGCGTCGAGCGAGGCCGGCACGGGCCACAGTCCGTCGCGGAAGCCGTAGCCCATCAGCATCCCGTCGCTGAGCGGGGCCCCGTCGGCGCGGGCGCCGCGTACGGCGTCGAGCACGTCGGCGGCGCTGCGGGTCTCGGTCAGGTCGATGCGGCTGCGCCGGATGACGTGCTGGGTGAAGTGCACATGCGCGTCCCACAGCCCCGGCCCGACCCAGCGGCCTGCGCCGTCGACCGTCTCGCCTTCGGCATCCGTCGTTCCGGCGGGGGTGATCCTCGCGATGACGCCGTCGCGCACGACGAGGTCGATCGGCTCACCGCCGTCGTAGGGGCGGACGTTCTGGAGAGTGAGTGCGGGGGCGTCGGTCATGGTGCTCCGGTCAGGCGACGGGGACGGGGACGGTGGTGAAGCCGAACAGATCCTTGGGATCGTCCGGTGCGGCGACGAGGTCGATCTCGCGGCCCAGGTCGGTTCCGGCGATGCTCGCGCGCAGGTGCCGCAGAGCCGAGAAGTCCTCGATCGCGAACCCGACGGAGTCGAAGATCGTGATCTGCTCCCGCGATGTGCGGCCCGGCGCTGTGCCGGTGAGCACGCGCCAGAACTCGGTCACGGGGAAGTCGGGAGCGACGTTCTGGATCTCGCCCTCGACGCGCGTCTGCGGGGTGTATTCCACGAAGACCGGTCCGCGCTCCAGGATCCGCGGGTCGAGCTCGGTCTTGCCCGGGCAGTCGCCGCCGATCGTGTTGATGTGCACGCCGGGTGCGACGTCGGCATCCGTCAGCACCTGTGCGACCGCTTTGTCCGCCGTGCAGGTCGTGATGACGTCGGCACCCGCAGCCGCCTCGGAGGCCGATGCGCAGACCGTGATCTCGAAGCCGTGCGGGGTGAGATTCCGCACGAGCTTGGCGGAGGCCGCCTCGTCGACGTCGAAGACGCGGAGCGTGCGGATGCCGAGGACGGCCCGGAACGCGAGCGCCTGGAACTCGGCCTGACTGCCGGCGCCGATCATGGCCATGACCTGCGAGTCGGAGCGGGCCAGGGTTCGGGCGACCATCGCGGACGTCGCGGCGGTGCGGAGTGCGGTGAGCACGGTCATCTCGGCGAGGAACACCGGATACCCGTTGTGCACGTCGGCGAGCACGCCGAACGCGGTCACCGTCTGATAGCCGCGCCCCGGATTGAACGGGTGCCCGTTGACGTACTTGAACGCGTAGAGGTCGGGATCGCTGATCGGCATCAGCTCGATCACGCCGAACGGGGTGTGGTCGGCGACCCGGGGGCTCTTGTGGAACGACTCCCAGCGGCGGAAGTCCTCCTCGATCGTGTCGGCCATCTCGGCCATGATCCGCTCGGCGCCGTGGCGTCCGATCCAGGCCACCATGTCGGCCACTCCCACGAACGCGGTCATGCGCCCTGCTCCCTTCCGTGCACGCGCGACATCCGCGCCGCCAGGGCGGGGTTCCGATAGGGGCCCGGTTCGCCGAGCGCATCGATCACGCGGTCGACGACCTCGGCCGGCTTGTCCTGACTCATCTTCTCTTTCGCCTCGAATCGCTCGACGCGCAGTCGGAAGCCGACCGTGCCGTGCACGATGCGCTCCGCGTATGCCGCGTTCTCCAGGGTCTGCCGCATCAGGTACGGCTCGGGCAGCACGTTCTCGAAGTGCGCGACGAGCCGGTCGAGCACCCGCAGGTTCTCGTCGTCCGACAGGATCTCGGGTGTGCCGTGCAGGTGCGCCACGGCGAAGTTCCACGTCGGCACGGCGGGCGCGGTGCCGTACCACCCCGGCGAGACGTATCCCTGGGGGCCGTAGACGATCACCATCAGCTCGTGCGCGCCGAGCTCGTGCAGGCGCTCGTCGGGACGGCCGACATGGCTCACGAGCACGATGCCCTCGGCATCCTCCTCGAGCAGCAGCGGGTAGTGCGAGGCGACGAGACCCCTGCCGGGCACGAAGCTGACGATCGTGCCCCACGGGTTCTCCCGCACGAGCGTGCGCACGGTCTCGACGTCATCGAGGACGTAGTCGGGCGTGTGCCGCATCAGGCACCCGCGATCGCGGCGAGTCGTGCGGCCCGGCGTGCCTGCTGCACGTCGGGGTCCGGCACGGGAGCTGCGGCGAGGAGACGGCGCGTGTACGGATCCTCCGGATGCTCCAGCACCCGCGTGCGTGACCCCGCCTCGACCACGCGGCCGGTGTTGAGCACCATGACGCTGTCGCACAGCTCGTCGATCACCGCGAGATCGTGGCTGATGAACACGCACGCGAACTCGAGCCTCGCCTGCAGCTCGCGGAACACCTCCAGCACCTGCGCCTGCACCGAGACGTCGAGGGCGCTGGTCGGCTCGTCGGCGATGAGCAGCACGGGGTCGAGCGACACCGCGCGGGCGATCGCGACCCGCTGCCTCTGGCCGCCGGACAGCTCGTGCGGGTAGCGGTCGGCGCGATCGGAGAGCCCGACGGCGTCGAGAAGCTCCTCCACTCGCTCGCTCAGCGCGCGCCCGCGCAGCCCTCGGATGCTCTGCAGGGGCTCCTCGACGCTCTGGCGAGCGGTGTACCTCGGGTTGAGCGACAGGGCCGGATTCTGGAAGACGACCCCCACGCGTCGGCGGGTGCGCCGGCGCTCGGCCCGCGACGCGGTGCGCATGTCGACGCCCTCGATCCGGATGGTGCCCTCGGTCACGGGAGCCGCGCCGATCACCGCGCGCCCGATCGTGGACTTGCCGCTGCCGGACTCGCCGACCAGCCCGAGGATCTCGCCCTTCTGCACCCGCACGCTCACGCCGTCGACCGCGCGGAACGCGCCCCGCAGACGATTGCCGTAGCTGACCACGAGGTCGTCGATCTCGAGCACTGCGGGGGCCGCGTCCAGCGAGGCGCCCGCGCCACGGGTGCCGATCCTCGGCACGGCGTCGAGCAGCTCGCGGGTGTACCCGGCCGACGGTGTGAGCAGCACGCTGCGGGCGGTGCCCTCCTCGACGCGTTCGCCGTGCCGCATCACCACGACACGGTCGGCGAGCTCCGCCACCACACCCATGTCGTGCGTGATCAGCAGGATCGCGCGGCCCTCCCGTCGCCCGAGCCGGGCGAGCACGTCGAGCACCTCCGCCTGCACCGTCACGTCGAGCGCCGTGGTCGGCTCGTCGGCGATGAGCAGCTGCGGGTCGGAGGCCAGGGCCATCGCGATCCCGACCCGCTGGCACTGCCCGCCGGAGAGCTCATGGGGATACTGCTTCATGCGTCGGGCGGGGTCAGGGATGTCGACCAGCTCGAGCAGCTCGATCGCCCGCCGACGCGCGGCGCGCGTGCTCAGCGACCGATCGTGCGAGCGCACCGCCTCGACCACCTGGAATCCGATCGTGAAGACCGGGTTGAGCGAGGCGACGGGGTCCTGCGAGATCAGGGCGATCTCCGCACCGCGCACCTGCCTCAGCTCGCGCGGGGACAGCCCCAGCAGCTCGCGCCCGTGGAGCTTCACCGATCCGGTGGCCCGCGCTCCGTCGGGCAGCAGGCCGATCACGGACAGCGCGGTGACCGACTTGCCCGAGCCCGACTCCCCCACGACGGCGACGACCTCGCCGGGGGCGACGTCCAGATCGAGACCGTGCACGACCTCGATGGGTGCGCGCGTGCCGAAGGACACCCGCAGGTCGCGCACGCGCAGAACGGCTTCAGTGGAATCCATCGATCACGCTTCGTCCTCGCCCGCGTCGCGGGCGCGCTTGTGCTCATGCCAGTCGGCGAGCATCTTGTGGTGGTAGTCCTGCACCCATTCGAGGTAGTCGCGACCGTTGCGCAGACGCACGGCGGCGTCGGTCTCGGTCGGGCTCAGCCACCGCAGGGCGGTGTCGAGCGAGCGGATCTCCCTGTCGAAGTAGCGGCGCTCGTTGGCGAGGAAGCTGCCCCAGGGGTCCTCCTCGGCCATGAAGTAGTGGTTCCGGTCGCCTGGCAGCGAGTGACGCCGGATGAAGTTCGTGTCGATCAGCCGCCGGGTCGCCATCGACACTGCTCCGGTGCTGGCTCCCAGCGCAGCGGCGAGGTCGGCAGAGGAGATGAAGGGGCGATCCATGATCATCAGGTAGCCGAGCACGCGTCCGTCCATGCGAGACGTTCCGGCCATCTCCCAGATGAGCGAGATCTCCTCGGCGAACTGTCGACGGTACTGCTCGCGCTCGGCGGCTGCGGCGTTGTCCTCGGTCATGTGCTCTTCCCTTCCGGCGGCGTCCCGATCAGCATGCCACTCACCGTCGTTCCCTCGGATCGAAGACGCTGCGCAGCTCCTCGCCGATCGCCACCACGGCGAGCACGGTCAGCGCCAGGAGCACGCTCGGCAGCACGAGCACATGCGGCGACGCCTGGAAGACCCGCGATCCGGCCGCGATCTGCAGGCCCCAGGAGATCGCCGGCGACGACAGCCCGACACCGAGGTAGGTGAGGGTGCTCTCGGCGACGATCACGGCACCGATCGTCAGCGTGGCGAGCAGCAGCACCGGCTGCACGGCGTTGGGCAGCACGTAGCGCCCCACGATGCGTCCGGTGCTCAGCCCCATGGTCCGCGCTGCGAGCACGTGGTCGGCCTTCGCGACCGACCGCACCGACCCGCGCATCAGCCGGGCCATCATGGGCCACCCGAAGATCCCGAGCACCAGCCCGACCGTCAGCACGTTGCGGGCGCCGAGCATGTTGAGCACCACGATCGCGGCGAGCAGGAACGGGAAGCCGAGGAAGACCTCGGTCAGGCGCGAGATGATCCAGTCGGCGATCGAGCCGCCCATCCCGGCGAGCGTGCCGAGCAGCAGCGCGATCGCGAGGGCGATCGCCGTGGCGAGGAAGCCCACCGAGAGCGAGCTCTGCGCGCCGTAGACGGCGTTCGCCCAGATGTCGCAGCCCTGCACGTCGAAACCGAACGGATGCCCGGCGCTCGCGGTTGCCGCGCTGTCGGCGAGGTCGCAGGCCCGGGGGTCGCCATTGCCGAAGAGCCAGGCGAACGGCGACGGAGCCACGGCGAACGCCACGACCACGAGCAGCACGACGGCGGCCATCCAGAAGAGCGGGCGACGCACCAGCATCCGCCACGCGCCCTCCCGTCGCGCGACGATCGCGATCGCGGTGGTCTTCGGCATCGTGATCTTCGCGGTGCCCGGAGTCGGGTTCTGGGGATCAGGCACGACGGATCCTCGGGTCGAGCATCGCATGGAGGGCGTCCACGATCAGCGAGGTGAGCAGGAAGATGATGATCAGCGCGGTCGAGATGCCGACGACCAACGTCGCCTCGTGGTCCCGGATCGCCAGGAACAGCAGGTTGCCGACGCCGGGGAGGTTGAAGATCCCCTCGATCACCACGGCACCGCCGAGCAGGAACCCGAGGTCCGTCGCGAGGAAGGTGGCGGTGGGGATGAGCGAGTTGCGCATGACGTGGAGACCGATGACCCGGGACTCGCTGATGCCCTTCGAGCGGGCGGTGCGCACGTAGTCGGCGTCGAGGTTCTCGATCATCGACCCGCGCACCAGGCGCGAGACGGATGCCAGCCCGAACAGCGCGATCACGAGCGCCGGCAGCAGGTACGCGAGCGGCCACCCCTCGCGGATGCCGGCGACCGGCAGCCAGTCCAGTCGCACCCCGAACACGATCTGCGCCGTGATGCCGAGCACGAACACCGGGATGCAGCTGAGGCCGATCGAGATCACCAGGAGGCCGCGGTCGATGACCGTGCCGCGCTTGAGCGCCGACACGATGCCGACCGTGAGCCCGAGGACGATCTGGATCGTCCAGGCGGTGAGCGCGAGCGTGATCGTGACCGGCCACCGGGAGGCGAGCTGATCGGCGACGGCCCGTCCGCGCAGATCCACCCCGAGATCGCCGGTGAGCAGGTTGCCGATGTAGTTCGCGTACTGCACGAGCAGGGGCTGATCGAGCAGGTAGCGCGCGTTCAGGGCGTCGATGACGGACTGCGGCAGCTGGCGATCTCCGGCCAGGGCGCGGATGGGATCGCCCGGCAGGCTGAAGACCGTGAAGTAGATGATGAACGTCACTCCGAAGAAGACGATCGCGAATCCGACCAGTCTCTGCAGCAGCTTCAGTCCGAGGCCCACCGACTCGCCCCTTCGAGCTGTGCGTGCGCGGCCAGGATCGCGCCGTACTGCACGCCGACCACGGCGCTCAGCGGCAGCGGTCGGGAGCTCCCCGCCTGGAGGGCGCCCTCGAGCCAGCCGTCGAACAGGTCCTGCGCCTCGACGGCCGCGCGGCGCAGCTCGGGCGCCGCGGTCCCCGCCTCGACCTCGGCGCGCAGCGCCCGCACCAGCATCCCGCCCCAGCGCAGGCGATGCAGGCGCACGAGGCCGGACAGCGCCTCGACCTCGGAGACGGTCGCGACCCGGTCGGACTCCTGGGCGGCGCGGGCGACGTTCTCCTCCCCGGCGGCGGTCGCGGCGGGGGCGAACACGCGGGCGGCGCGCAGCAGCGGAGTGTCCAGGCGCAGGAAGGGCGTGACCAGGTCGACGAGCGCCGTGAGCCGAGCACCGGTCTCCTGCAGCGCCTCACCGGACTCGCGCAGCACGTCGCGGTAGAGCGTCTCGGTCGGGGTGGTGTCGTCGGCGAGCGGGTCGCTGAACTGCGGCAGCTCGGCGATCAGCGAGAGCGTGCCGTACTTCTGCGCATACGAGGTCGAGGCGTCGCCGGCGGAACCCGGCGGGTAGGGATCGAGTCCGTAGGCCTCGGTCCAGTCGTACGCGTCCTGCAGCGTGCCCATCTCGTAGATGGCCGGCGCGAGGACGGTGAAGTGCGCGCCCTCGGCCTCCCCCGTGTGCAGCGGCACGCCGAGGGCTGCGGGCAGCGCGTGCAGCAGCGGATACAGGGCGGGAACCGCACGCGAGAGATAGAAGTACGCGCCCCCGCCCTCGCTGTTGTGCAGCGGGACATACAGGTCGGGCTTGGCGGTGTCGATCGCGCGGGCGAGGGCCTGGGTCTCGGGCATCATCGCGTCGAAGTACGCCTTCTTGTACGAGAACGGGAAGGTCCACTCGACCTGCTCGTCCGGCGCCGGGCGGTAGAACTCCCGCGCGTACCGCTCGCGGTCCGAGGGGTCGGCGAACCAGCCCTCGTTGAGCCGCATGCCGTCGGGGTCCGCGCACGGCACGATGTGCCAGGTGGTGTCGAGCTGCGCGCGGAACGCGGCATCCGACGCCAGCTGTTCGGTCAGGTGCAGGATCGTCAGCGAGCCGATCGGCTCGTTCGGGTGCACACCGCCCACGATGAGCGCCGAGCGCGCGCCGTCGCCGATCGAGTAGAGCGAGATCGGCTCGCCGAGGCGGCTGGTGCCGATCCGCTGCACGCTGATCAGTGCGGGATGCTGCGCGCGGAGCGATTCCATCTGCTCGTTGAGCGCGTCGACGGTGGGGAAGGAGGTGTGGTCCGGTGCTGCGCCGGCACGACGGAGGATGTCCTCCGTCGTGCCGGCGGTCGGTGCCGCTGCGGAATCGTGCACGGGGTGTGGTTCTCTCTGGATCGGATCAGGATGCCGCGGAGGCGGTGACGACCTTGGTCAGGTCGACGCTTCCGGACACCGTGTACAGCTCGGAGATGCGATCCGAGGTGACGTACAGGTAGCGGTTGCCGAAGAGCGGCACCGTGGGGAAGTCCTGGAGGATGCGCTCCTGCACCTTCACGTACCCCTCGGAGGACTCCTCGAACGTGTCGGCCGCGTTGGCCTCCGTGAGGAGGGCGTCGACCTCGGGGTTCGAGTAGCCGCCGGATCCGAAGTTGCCTTCGCCTGTCGCCGTGTACACGGCCGTCAGCGTGTTCTGCTGGCTCGGGTACAGCGCACCCCAGCGGGCACGGAACGGCCCGTTGACCTCATGGGCGCCGACGCTGTCGACGAACGCGGCGAAGTCGACCGACGGGGTCGCGACGACGCTCTCGATGCCGAGGTTCTGGCGCAGCTGGTTCGCGATCGCCTCGAACAGGTCGTCCTGACCCCAGTTCGCGATGTAGTGCACGGCCAGCTCGCCGTCGAAGCCGCCGGCCTCCTCGAGCAGCGCCTGCGCGGCCTCGGGGTCGAACTCGCAGTACTCGCCGCAGACGCCCTCCGGATCGCCGGGCATGCTCGGCGCGGTGAGCGAGGTCGCGGGAACCTGGGAGCCGCCGAAGATCGCGTCGTTGATCGCCTCGCGGTCGATGGCCATCGAGATCGCCTGACGGATGCGCGGATCGGCGAAGCGCGGGTCCGTCAGATCGAAGCCGAGGAAGTCGACACCGGGTGCGTCGAGTTCGTAGACGTGTTCGCCGAAGTCGGTGCGCGCCTGGGCGACCTGCGATCCGGCGATGGCGACGATGTCGACCTCACCGGCCAGGGCGTCGGTGTAGGCGGTCGCGGTGTCGAGATAGGGCACGAAGGTCACGGCGCCGATGTTCGGCTCCGTACCCGCGTAGTCCTCGTAGGCGACGGCCTCGATCGGGTCGGTGTCCGACCAGCCGTCGACGAGGGCGAACGGACCGTTCCCGACGGGTGCCTCCTCCCAGGCGGCGATGTCGGCGAGCGCCTCGGACGGGAGCGGGTAGAGGCCGGTCTGTCCCGCGGTGAGCTGCAGCGGGAACTGACGGTCCGGTGCGTCGAGCTCGACGGTGAACGTGAGGTCGTCGACGACGGTGAGACCTGCGAGTTCGGTCGCGGTCGGCTCGGCTCCCTCGGCGGGGTTGAGGTCGGCGTACCCGACGACCCCGGCGAGCTGTGCGCCGTTCACCCAGGCGTTCGGGCCGTAGGCGGCATGGTTCCAGGTGTCGACATAGTCCTGAGCGGTGACCGGAGTCCCGTCATGGAACGTCCAGCCGTCGCGAAGCGTGATCGTCCACAGCTTCGCGTCGTCCGACTCGACGGACTCGGCCGCGACGTAGGTGATCTCTCCCGCGTCGTCGATCGCCGTGAGCGGGGAGAACATCGCGATGACGATGTTGTACGACGTGAACTGGTTGGCCGGGACGAGGCTGTCGGGCTTCTCGATCGCGAAGCGGACCGGATCGGCGTCACCGCTGTCGTCCGCGTCCGGCGACGACGCGGAGCAACCCGCGAGCGACAGAGCCAGGACCGCGGAAGCGGCGATCATCAGTCTTGCAGTGCTGTGCATAACTCCTCCTTGAGCCACACCTGACGGGTGCCGCATCGAGTGTGGGCTGGCTCGTTCCTGCGGGATTTCGCAGGGCTTTCCAGCACCGTAGATCGCGGCACTTCAACAATCAATGAAACTTCAGTAGAAATTGAAAGTTGTAATAGGAGTGAAACAGGAGGGACTCACGCACGCAACAGAGGGAGCGCTCCGTTACCGAAACGTGACAGCCGATGAGGAGCTCAGATCACCGGCCGGTCGATCCGCGAGACCACGTGCAGCGGCTCGTCGATCGGGTTGTCCGGCTCCATATCGCCCTCGCCCACTCGGCGGAATCCCGCCTTCTCCAGCGCGCGCCACGACCCGACGTTCCCGGCGACGACCGGCACGATGATCGCCGGAGCATCCGGGTACGAGAGCCAGGTCTCGGCGACGACGGCGCGGATGAGAGCTGTACCGAGACCGCGCCCGGTGTTCCCGAGATCCGCGATCAGGTAGTCGATCGTCACCGCGTGCTCGGGGACGTCGACGATCGCCGAGAGCTCCTCGAGATCCTCGGCGTAGTCCGCGATTCGCGAGCGCTGCACCAGCGCCGCGGGCACGCCGTCGAACGATACGAGCAGATCCTCCCCAGCCTCCTCGCCCCGCGTGCCAGGGCCGAAGTCGCGCGCCACACCCTCCGGCGAGAAGTCGTGATGCCAGTACCGGTGCACGTGCGGCCGCGACAGCCAGTCCGCGAGCAGCCCGAAGTCGCTCTCGACGACGGGACGCCAGGTGAACAGAGGACCGACCATGCGCCCATGATCCCAGGGGAACGCCAGGTGTGGCATTTCGTCTCGCTGCGCTCGCTCAACGACCGAGAGCAAAGCGAGGCTCGCTCAACGACCGGGGTCGAGCGCCGCCCGCACCATGCGCGAGACGAGGTCGGTGTACTCGACGCCGGCGACCGCGAACATCCGCGGCACCTGCGACGCCGCGGTCAGCCCCGGCATGGTGTTGACCTCGTTGAGCACGGGACCGTCGTCGGTGAGGAAGAAGTCCATCCGCGCCACCCCGGCGCATCCGATGGCGTCGAACACGGCGATGGCCGCCCGCTTCAGCGCCGACGTCTGCGCCGCGTCGAGCTGCGCCGGAACCGTGAACCGCGCACTGCCGTCGTACTTCGTCGCGGTGTCGAACGGTCCCGTCGTGTGAATCTCCAGCGGCGGAGCCGCCCAGCGGATGCCGCCCGCCTCGCGGAGCACGGCGACGTCGATCTCCCGCGCCCGCACGACCTCCTCCACGAGGATGCGCCGATCGAACCGCGCCGCGGTGCGCAGTGCCTCGAGCAGCTCGGACTCCTCCGTGACGAGGCTCACTCCGAAGCTCGACCCGGCCGACACCGGCTTGACGACCACTTCGCCTTCGAACTCGGCATCCCCGATGTCCTCGACTGCGATGACCCTCCCCCGCGCGGTGCGCACGCCGACGGCATCCGCCACCAGCTTCGTCGCCCACTTGTCCATGCCGATCGCTCCTGCGCGCAGGTCGGAACCCACGACCTTCGCGCCGGCGAGCGCCCCCAGTGCGGCGAGGGCTCCGTCCTCGCCGAGCGCTCCATGCACGGCGGGGAATATGACGTCGGTGTCGGCGATCATCGGCAGCGCGAGACCGAGGGATTCGACCGGAGACGCCGTCGCCGGCAGGCCGTCCGCACGCCAGATCCCGTCTCGGTCGATGGTCACCGTGCGCACGGCGTGGCCGCTGAGCCGGAGGGCTGCGGCGACCGCGGCGGCCGACGCCAGCGAGACCTCGTGCTCGGCGTTCTGCCCTCCCCCGATGACCAGCACGTGCGGCATCATGCGATGCCCCGCTGCACCCGTGCGCCGATGCCGGTCACGATGGTGTGCGGGATCGTGCCCGCCCACCGCGCCCACTCCTGCGCCGACGGGACCGCGCCGCCCTCCGGCCCGAACACGGTCGCCGTCGTGCCGCGCGGGAAGAGCACGTCCCCCGTGTCGACGACGATCTGGTCCATCGACACCCTCCCGACCAGCGGATGCCGTACTCCGCCGATCTCGACGGACGCCCCTTCGCCGAGCTCCCGAGGGATGCCGTCGGCGTACCCCGCACCGATGACGGCGAGACAGGTCGACCGCGTCGTGACGTGCGTCGCGCCGTACCCGACGGGTGTGCTCGCCGGCACCGTCGAGCTGTGCACGACCGACGCGGTGAACCGGGACGCACCCGTCAGCGCGATCGAATCCGAGGGGTCGATGCCGACGAGCCCCGCACCGATGCGCACCATGTCGAAGTGGGTCGCCGGATCGGTCAGCGCGCCCGCGGTCGCGGCCAGGTGCACGAGCAGGGGCCCGAACCCCGCCCGCAGCACCGCATCGCGGGCCTGCCGCATCCGCAGCACCGCCGCCTCGTTCGCCCGGGGGTGGCCCTCGTCGGCGCGTGGCAGATGCCCCATGACGCCCACGACCTCGACCCGCCCGCGCCCCTGCCTCGCGACCCGCAGCAGCTCGGTCCACTGGTCGATCGGGCACCCCTCCCGCGCCATGCCGGTGTCCATGTGCAGGTGCACCCGCAGCGGAGACTGCGCGTCCGCGATGAGTCTTCGCAGCTCGTCGACCGAGCCGACCGCGATGTCGACGCCCCGCAGCGCCGCCTCGGCCGCGTCCACCCCCGCGGGGTTCAGCCACGACAGGATCGGCGCCGTGACTCCGCCGACGCGCAGCGTCGCGGCCTCGGCGACGTCGGTGACACCGAGCCATTCCGCTCCCGCGGCGACCGCCGCCCTGGCGACCGAGACCGCTCCGTGTCCGTAGCCGTCGGCCTTCACCACGGCCATGATGCGGGCGTCCGTCCCGGCCCGCACCCGGCGCACGTTCTGAGCGACGGCATCCGGCAGCGTGCGGAGCAGGGGAGCGGGGAGAAGGGAGACCGCGGCGCGCTCCGTGGCGACCAGGACGGTCACGGCGTCATCCTCGGGTCTTCGGTGGGGTCGGAGTACATCTCGGGGCACCCCTCCGTGACGGCATCCGGACGCAGCTCGTAGTGCCAGGACTCGTTGGCGTAGGTCTGGCAGAGACCGTAGTCCGCGCCGTGCTGGGCGAGCCAGTCGAGGGTGGGGAGCGGGCCCATGTCGACGGCGTCACCCGACACGTGGGCCGAGGTCTGCGGGGTGGCGACCCAGCGCGCCGCCTCGGTCTCCGAGCCGTACTGGACGATCGCGTCCTGCAGCATCCGCTCCTGCAGCACCGCCGATCGCCACCCGCTGTTCACGCGGAACTCCAGGCCGTCGGCGGCGGCATCGTTCGCGGCGCGCTGCAGCGCATCGAGCAGGGCCGGATCGAGGTTGGCGATCGCGACCCGGTCGGTGTCGAAGACGGTGGGCTCGTCGCCGTCGCGGATCACGCCGTCGGCGTCGCTCGGGGCGAGGACCGAGCCGGCGAGGGCCTGCGGTGGCAGTCCGCCGGACTCGTCCGTCGGCGTCTCCTGCGAGGAGACCGAGGCGGATGCCGCGACCAGCGACTGCTGCACGGCGAACGCGAGGATCAGGACGGCGACGAGCGCGATGGCCGTGACGAGGAGTCGTCGGCCGCGGCTGCTGCGGTGGAGGGGGCGAGTGCGGGTGTTCATGTCTCCAGTGAAGAAGGGCGGCTGTTGCCCGGTCGTATGAGCTTTTCCATACGCTCCCGATATACGCGGGTGCGTAGGATCGCAGCCATGCGTGTGCTGATCGTCGAGGACGAGCCCTACCTCGCCGAGGCGGTTCGCGATGGGCTGCGCCTGGAGGCGATCGCCGCCGACATCGCGGGCGACGGCGACACGGCCCTCGAGCTGCTGAGCATCAACGCCTACGACATCGCCGTCCTGGATCGCGACGTGCCCGGCCCTTCCGGCGACGACATCGCGCGGTGGATCGTGGCATCGGGCAGCGGCATCCCGATCCTCATGCTGACCGCCGCCGATCGGCTCGACGACAAGGCCTCCGGGTTCGAGATCGGCGCCGACGACTACCTCACGAAGCCCTTCGAGCTGCGGGAGCTGGTGCTGCGCCTGCGGGCACTCGACCGTCGACGGCAGCGCGCCCGCCCGCCGGTGCTCGAGGTCGCGGGGCTCCGCCTCGATCCGTTCCGCCGCGAGGTGTACCGGGACGATCGCTACGTCGCCCTGACCCGCAAGCAGTTCGCAGTGCTCGAGGTGCTCGTCGACGCCGACGGCGGAGTGGTGAGCGCGGAGGAGCTCCTCGAGCGCGCCTGGGACGAGAACGCCGACCCCTTCACGAACGCCGTGCGCATCACGGTGTCGTCGCTGCGCAAGCGCCTCGGCGAGCCCTGGCTGATCCTCACCGTGCCCGGTGTCGGGTACCGGATCGGGACGGATGCCGATGCCTAGGCGGGCCGGGATGAGCGCCCGCCTCAAGCTCACGCTGAGCTACGCCGGGATCGTCGTGTTCTCCGGCATCCTGCTCCTCGCCGCCGTCGGCCTCTTCCTGCTGCGATATGTGCCGGACGCGCAGATCGTGGCCGACATCTTCGTTCCGAACCGCTCGGATCTGCTGCGGGCCTTCGTGCCCGTCGCCGGTGTCGTGATGGTGGTGTTGATCGCCCTGGGGCTCGGCGGCGGCTGGCTCCTCGCCGGACGGATGCTGGCGCCGCTCGACCGGATCAGCGACGCGGCGAAGCTCGCGACGCAGGGCTCGCTGTCGCATCGTGTCGCGCTCGAAGGGTCGCGTGACGAGTTCCGTGACCTCGCCGACGTCTTCGACTCGATGCTCGAGCAGCTCGAGGCGCAGGTCGCCGAGCAGCAGCGGTTCGCCGCGAACGCCTCGCACGAGCTGCGCACTCCGCTGGCGATCTCGCAGACCCTGCTGGAGGTCGCCCGCACCGATCCCGAGCGCGATGTCGATGCGCTGATCACCCGACTGCAGGAGGTCAACGCTCGCGCGATCGAGCTCACCGAGGCGCTGCTCCTGCTCAGCCGCGCCGAGCGCCGGTCGTTCACCCGCGAGGTCGTCGACCTGTCGCTCCTGGCCGAGGAGGCGGTCGAAGCCCTCCTCCCGCTCGCGGATCGACGCGGTGTCGCCGTCGAGGTGGGAGGCGTCGCCGCTCCGGTGCTGGGGTCGTCGGCTCTGCTGCAGCAGCTCGTCACGAACCTCGTGCTCAACGCCGTCGTGCACAATCTGCCCTCCGGAGGCGCCGTGGCGGTGCGCACGCACGCGACGCCGCACGCCGTGGCGCTGGTGGTCGAGAACACCGGCGAGGTGCTGCCCGCCTATCGCGTGGCGACGCTCACCGAGCCGTTCCAGCGGGGTGCCGAGCGCACGCGCGATGAGGATCATGCCGGGGTGGGGCTCGGACTCGCGATCGCACAGCGCATCACCCAGGCCCACGGCGGTTCCCTCGTGCTCACTCCGCGGGCGGACGGCGGTCTGATCGTCACGGTGTGGCTGCCGCATCCGTACCCGTCGCCGCTGGGCTGAGGGCGCCGGCTGTTGGCGGGCGGGGAGCCCGCGGATGCCGGTGCAGAGCCCGGTCGAGGCTCAGTCCGCTCCGGCTCCGCGCACGAGCCGCGCCGCGATCTCGATCATCGCCTGCCGCACCTCGTCGCCGTCGAGCAGTTCGAACGCGATGCCGCAGATGCCGATGTAGAGGGCGAACTCCTCCGGTGAATCGGAACCGGCGGTGAGGATGCTGGTGCCGTCGCCCTGGTCGACGACCTGCGCGACCGTGGCGTCGAAGTGCCGTGTGACGACATCCGCGGGAGCGTGCATGCGGAACCTCGCACGATGGCGATACGGAGCGGTGGTGATGCTGCGAGCGGTGAACTGCCGAAGGGCGTCGTCGGGGATGTCCCTGCGCGGGAACTCCTCGCGAAGGATGAGCGGATGCCGCATCCGATCCACGCGCAGCGTGCGCCACGCCTCGCGCTCCGGGTCCCACGCGACGAGGTACCAGCGCTCGGCGGTGTGCACGACGCGGTGCGACTCGACGACCCGACGCACCTCCTCTCCGTCGTGCCTCGTGTAGTCCACCTGCATCCGCCGACGCTCCGCGATCGCGGTGGCGATCGTCGTGACGACCGAGACGTCGACGTCATCGTGCCGTGTGGACAGCGGCACCATCGCCTGTTCGACCTCGACGATCTGGCGCCGGGTCGCCGCCGAGAGTGATTGCTCGAGCTTCGCGAGCGCTCGGGCCGACGCCTCCTCGATCCCGGTGACGACACCCGTGGCCGCGGCGCGGAGGCCGACCGCGATCGCGACGGATTCGTCGACCGAGAGCGTGAGCGGCGGCACGGCCGCACCCGCTCCGAGCCGGTAGCCGCCGTGTCGTCCACGCGTCGCCTCGATGCCGTAGCCGAGTTCGCGCAGGTCGTCGATGTCGCGGCGCAGCGTGCGCGCGCTCACCTCCAGCCGTTCCCGCAGTTCGGCGCCGCTCCATTCTCGACGGGCCTGCAGCAGACCGAGGAGTTCGAGGGTGCGTCCGGTGGTGCGGGTCATGATCCGATCCTCTTGCTCTCTCAGGTCATATTGTGACCGCTTTGGTCGAGAGAGTGAAGTCATGAACACGACACAGATCGACCCCCGCGTCCACTCCTTCCGCGTCGATGTCTCCGATGCCGCCGTGCACGATCTCCGCGCGCGGCTGCGGAATGCTCGATTCCCGCAGCCCCTGCCGGTCGACGACCGGCGCACCGGCATCCCGTCCGCCGAACTGCAGGACCTCGTCGCGCGCTGGGCCGAACACGACTGGCGAGGGACCGAAGAGCGCCTGAATGCTCTGCCGCACATCATCACCGACATCGAGGGTCAGAGCATCCACGCCGTACACGTGCGATCTGCCCACCCGGATGCGACGCCGCTGCTGCTCCTGCACGGCTGGCCGGGTTCGTTCCTGGAGTTCGAAGGGCTGATCGACCCGCTCACCGATCCCGTCGCGCACGGGGGAGATGCGGGCGACGCGTTCGACGTGATCGTCCCCTCGCTCCCCGGATTCGGATTCTCGATGCCGCTCGTCGGCACTGCCTGGGGCACCCGCGAGATCGCCGGAGCGATGCTCGAGTTGATGACCCGCCTCGGATACGACCGCTTCGCCGTGCAGGGCGGCGACGTCGGCGCCGGGGTCGCTCCCGAGATCGGCCGGCTCGCACCGGAGCGCGTGATCGGCGTGCATGTGAACGGGTCGCTCGGGAACTTCGTCGGCGACCTCGACGAGGAGACCACCGCGTCTCTCACACCCCTCGAGCAGGATCGTCTGCGCCGCATCTCCGAGTTCATGCAGAACGAGTTCGGCTATATCTCGATGCAGTCCACGCGTCCCGGCCTCGTCGGACAGGTGCTCGCCGACAGCCCGGTCGGGCAGTTCGCCTGGATCCTCGACAAGCTCCAGGCGTGGACGCATCCGGTCGAGACACCCGCCATCGACATCCTCGGCGAGCGCTTCGTCTTCGAGAACGCAGCTCTCTACTGGTTCACGGCATCCGCCGGCACGTCGGCGTTCGTCGGATACGCGCAGGGAGGCGGCTGGGGCGAGGTCCCCGAAAGCTCCGGTGTCCCGACGGCGGTCATCGTGTTCGCGCACGACGTCGGGCTGCGTTTCGCCGAGGAGAAGTCCCACCACATCGTGCGCTGGACCGACGTCGTGGGCCAGGGCGGCCACTTCGCCGCCATGGAGGAGCCGGACATGCTCGTCGCCGACGTGCGGGAGTTCTTCCGGGCGCTGCGGTAGCCGGCCCGTCGGGGCGGCAGCACACCTGCAGGCCGATTTCACGGATGCAGGTCCGGACTACCTTTTCCGGACCTGCATCCGTCATCTCTCCCGACAAGTGTGCCGAGCGGATGCCGGGAGACGGCGGATGCCGCTGCGGTCAGCGACCGAGGGCGGCGGTCGAGGCCCTCGGGATGAGGGTCGGCAGGGCGCGGGTGATGGCGCCCGGGCCGCCGAGCAGGTCGAGCGCGCTGGCGGCGATCTGATCGAAGGCCGTGCGCACCGACGTCAGCGGCACGGGGAGCATGGCTGCCAGCGGGATGTCGTTGTATCCGACGACCGACACGTCGCGCCCGACGGTCAATCCGGCGGCGGATGCGGCGGCGACGACCCCGATCGCGAGGTTGTCGTTGGCCGCGAAGATCGCGGTCGGGCGGGATGCCGCGGCGAGAAGCTCACGCCCGGCGATGTGGCCGGACTCGATGCCGTAGCCGGTCGAGATGACGCGCTCCTCCGCGAGCTCGATTCCGGCCTCGGCGAGCGCCCGTCGAGCCCCGGAGAGGCGATCGCGCGCGCTCGAGGTGAACCACGGCCCGGTGATGACGGCGATCTCCCGGTGGCCGAGGTCGACGAGGTGCCGCGCGGCGAAGTAGCCGCCGGCCTCGTCGTCGCCGAGCGCCGACGGACTGACGCCATCGGTGCGGAGGACGAGCGAGTGCGCGACTCCACGCTCGCGCAGCGACGCCGGAAGGGTGTCATCCAGCCGCGCGGTCGCGAGGATCAAGCCGTCGACGTTCCGGTCGAGAAGGGTCTCGGTCGCCCGCCGCTCCTCGACCGGGTCGTCGCCGCAGGTCGCCACCACGGCGAACGAGCCGCGGGAACGGGCAGTGCGTTCGATCGCCTCGAACATCAGCGCCATGACGTGGTCGGTGAGCCGGGGGACGAGCACGCCGATGGTTCCGGTCGCACCGCGGCGGAGGCCGGAGGCGAACATGTTGCGGCGGTAGCCCAGCTCGTCGGCGATCCGACGCACCTTCTCGGCCGTCGAGGAGCGCGACGGCGGCGTGCGATCGTCGAGCACGCGGCTGACGGTGGAGATGCTGACGCCGGATGCCGCGGCCACGTCCTTCAGCGTGACGACATGTCGCTCCTGCTGCTCGTCCATGGCGTCCCCCTCGACTGATTCCGGATCCGGGTGTTGACATCCCCCGTGCCTCCGATCATACTTGCAATCGTTCCTGCAAACGTTCCCGCGAACGTTCCCACAATCTCGAAGCCGAGAACATCAGCGAAGAAGCTCCAAGGAAAGGACCGATCATGACTCTCGACCTCCGCGGCCTCAACCCCGCCCCTGTCACCCCGTTCACCGAGGACGGAGCCGTCGACTACGACGCCATCCAGCGCCTCGGCTCCTGGCTCGGCTCGATCGACGGCGTCAAGAGCCTCGTCGTGCTCGGCCACGCCGGCGAGGGCACGTTCCTCACCGAGGAGGAGCAGCTCGACGTCATCCGCGCGTTCGTCGCCTCGACAGACGGCCGCGTCCCGGTCATCGCCGGCATCACCAAGGAGGGCAACAAGACCGCTGCTCTCGAGGCCAAGGCCGCCGTCGACGCCGGCGCGACCGCCGGTCTCGTGTACCCGTCGCACGGCTGGCTGCGCTTCGGCTACCAGCAGGGCGCCCCGCAGTCCCGGTACCGCGAGATCTACGAGGAGTCGGGCCTGCCCCTCATCCTCTTCCAGTACCCCGACAACACCAAGGCGACGTACGACCTCGACACGCAGCTCGAGATCGCCGGGCAAGAGGGCGTGTTCGCCACGAAGAACGGCGTCCGCAACATGCGCCGCTGGTACACCGAGATCCCCGCGCTGCGCGCCGCCTACCCCGACCTGCAGATCCTGTCCTGCCACGACGAGTACCTGCTGCCGACGATGTTCGACGTCGACGGTCTGCTGGTCGGCTACGGCAACGTCGCTCCCGAGCCGCTCATCGAGCTCATCGCCGCAGGCAAGGCGCGCGACTATGAGGCAGCGCACGCGATCCACGAGCGCCTGCTCCCGGTGACGCAGAACGTGTACCACCGCGGCTCGCACATGGAGGGCACCGTCGCCCTGAAGTGGGGCCTCGTGCAGCGCGGCATCCTCGATCACGCGACCGTCCGCACGCCGCTGCTCCCCCTGCCGGACGGGGCGGATGCCGAGATCGCCGCCGCCTTCGCTCTCGCCGGACTCGGCAAGGTCACCGTCTCCGCGTGACGACCAGGGCGGGGCGGTCGCCCGAGACCGCCCCGTCCACCACCCCCCTGCAGTCAACGACGACTCGAAGGACACGAACATGAACGAACGCACGAAAACGCGTCACGCCTCGCCCACACCCGGCACTGGCTATGGGCGGGTCTCCACTGAGACGATGAAGAACATCGTCACCTCACGCAAGCAACGGCGCCCGTTCTGGCAGCACCTGGCCCTCATCGGTCCGGCGTTCGTCGCGGGCGCCTGGCAGTTCGGCCCCGGCAACCTGACCACCGCGGTCCAGGCCGGGAGCGGCTACCAGTACGCCCTCATCTGGGTGATCGTGGTCTCGACGATCCTGATGATCTTCCTCACCGACATGGCCGTGCGCCTCGGCATCAAGTCGCCCACGTCGCTCATCTCCTCCATCAAGGAGCACCTCGGCGGTTGGGTGGGCGTGCTCGCCGGCATCGGCGTCTTCCTCATCACGCTGTGCTTCTCGGTCGGCAACGCCGTCGGCTCCGGCCTCGGCCTGTCGATGCTCTTCGGCGGCAGCCCGATCATGTGGACGGTCATCTGCACCGCCGCGGTCGCCGCGCTGCTGCTGCTCCGCAACGTTTACCGCGTCGTCGAGAAGGTCCTCATCGTGATCGTCGCGCTGATGGCGATCGCGTTCATCGCCTCGGCGTTCATCTCGAACCCCGACTGGGCCGCGGCCGGAGCAGGACTCCTCCCCACGTTCCCGGGCGGCGCGTGGCTTCTCATCGTCGCGCTCGTCGGCACGAACTTCTCCATCAACGCCGCGTTCTACACGGCCTACGGCACGAAGGAGCGCGGTCGGACCGAGGCCGACTACCGCGACGTGACGATCGTCGACACGATCCCCGGCATCGTCGCGCCCGGCATCATGACCGCGCTGGTCATCGTCGTCGCGGCATCCGTCCTGGGCAAGACCGGAGAGGCGGCGCCGACCGTGGTCGCCCTCGCCGGGATCTTCGAGCCGCTGGCCGGTCCCGTCGGCTCGACCGTGTTCGCGCTCGGATTCTTCGGCGCTGCGTTCTCGTCGATGATCGCGAATGCGACGGCCGGAGGCACGATGCTGTCCGACGGACTGGGTCGTGGCGCGTCGTCGAGCTCGCTCACCGCGAAGCTCGTGAGCGCCGGCATCCTCGTCTTCGGCATCGCCGTGACGGTGATCTTCCAGGAGTCTCCGGTGCAGCTGATCGTCATCGCGCAGGCGCTGACCGTCTTCGTCGCGCCGGTGCTCGCCGCGCTGATCATCGTCATGGCGAACCGCGTGAAGCTCATGGGCGACATGCGCAACACCTGGTGGCAGAACGCGGCAGGCATCATCGGCCTGGTGGCCGTGCTCGCCCTCTCTGTGCGGCTGTTCCTGACCCTGATCGGGTAGCCACCGGCACAGTCGTCGGGACATTTCACGGATGCAGGTCCAGAACGCGATTCTGGACCTGCATCCGTGTTCTCGACCTGCAAAGTGCGCCGAACGGATGCCGGGGCCGGGCGGATCCGGAGCCCAGGTGCAGCCTTCCGCATCGAGTTCTGAGGCCGATATGAGCTTCTGCGGCCCGAATCCCCCGATCCGGGCCGCAGAAGTCGCGGATGGCCGCAGAAGTCGCGGCCGGATGCCGTGACTCAGGCGACCTGCGAGCCCCGCAGCGCGGCGACCTCACGGCCGTACGTGACCGCGTCGGTCTCGGCAGCCTCCTTGAGCTCCTGCGCGGTGTCGGCGAACGCGTCGAGCGCCGGGTTCACGCCCACGAGGGTGAACGGACGCTGCACGACGCGCAGGTCGAGGCCCCAGACATCCTCGAGCACGCGACGCAGCCATCCGGTCGAGTGGTCCCAGCCGTCCTTGGGCGTGCCGGGCGCGTAGTTTCCGCCGAGCACCGTGACGAGGGTCGCGGGCTTGCCGTTCAGGGCCGTGCCCGTCGGGTCGATCCGCGGATCGGTGTAGGCGAGGTCGAACCAGGTCTTGAAGTGCTGCGAGACGCCGTAGTTGTAGAGCGGCACGGCGAACAGCAGCGCGTCGGCGCCGATCAGCTCGTCCGCGAAGCTCGTGGCGAGCGCGCGGGCCTCGTTCTGCGCGGGGGTGCGCTGGGCTGCGTCGACGAATCCGCCGGTGACGGCATCCGCCCACGCCGTCGCGGGAACGGGGTCAGCCGCGAGGTCGCGGCGCGTGACCGTCGAGTCGGGGTGTGATGCCGTCCACTCGGCCTCGACGAGGTCGGCGAGTGCGCGGCTGGCGGACGACGCGGGAAGGATGCTGGCATCCAGGCGGAACAGGGACATGTCAAACCTCTCGTTTTCGTAGTCGCTAGGTTTTTCTTAGCGGCAGTGGTTAACGTAGCACGAGTAGGATGGAGGCATGCCCGAGCTCGAGGAGGCAGTGCAACGGTGTGACGCCGCCGTCACGCTGGCCTTCAGCGTGCTCGGAAAGCGGTGGAACGGCATGATCGTCGCCTCGCTCGGCGCCGGGCCCTCGACCTTCGTCGCGCTGCGCCGCGCTGTGGCCGGGATCAGCGACACCGTCCTCTCCGACCGGCTCGCCGAACTCGCCGAGACCGGGCTCGTGGCCCGCACGGTCGACGCCGGCCCCCCGGTCACCGTGTCGTACGCCCTGACCGCGAGCGGGCAGGGTCTGCTGCCCATCCTCGATCAGCTCGGCGCGTGGGCCTCGGTCAACCTGGAGCGCCGCGAGGCCTGAGACCCTGATCAGATCCGGCATCCGTCCCCGGCATCCGTCCCCGGCAGGCCCACTCCCGGCATCCATCCCCGGTTTGCAGGTCGAGATCACATTTGCAGGTCGAGATCCTCGATTCTGACCTGCAAAGTGCGATCCCGACCGACATCCTGCCCCAGATCGGACAATACCGGCCGGCCGCGACCTCACCAGGGGCTGGGCTCGTAGTCCTTCAGGAACACGCCGTGCACGTCTTCGCCGGCCTCGCCGCGCACGATCGGGTCGTACACGCGGGCGGCGCCGTCGACCAGGTCGAGCGGAGCGTGGAAGCCCTCCTCGGCCAGGCGCACCTTCGTGTAGTGCGGGCGTTCGTCGGTGATCCAGCCGGTGTCGACGGCGGTCATCAGGATTCCGTCGGTCTCGAGCATCTCACCGGCACTCGTGCGCGTGAGCATGTTCAGCGCGGCCTTCGCCATGTTCGTGTGCGGATGCCCCGGGCCCTTGTACCGGCGGGAGAACTGCCCCTCCATCGCCGACACGTTGACGACGTACTTGCGGTGGGAATCGGATGCCGCCATCGACGCGCGCAGGCGGCTGATCAGCAGGAACGGCGCCGTGGTGTTGGCGAGCTGCACCTCGAGCATCTCGAGCGGATCGACCTGGTCGATCGACTGCACCCAGCTGTTCACGCGGTTGACGTCGGGCACGAGTCCGCCCGCGTCGATCGCGGTGCCGTCGGCGTGCTTCTCGAGCGACGACGACCCCGGCGCCATCGCCAGCCTTGCGAGGTCTTCCGCGGTGAGCGCCTGACCACCCTGCTCGGCGACCGTTCCGCCGAGGGCGGCGACCGACAGCAGCGGGTGCGAGTCGACCGACGCCTGCAGCGCCTGGGGGTGCGGGTCGACGGTGTGCCCGAAGGTCTCCATCTCGGGGAGCGGTCCGTCGGGGAGCGGCTGCAGCTCGGCATCCGCCAGCAGCGAGTAGGCACCGGGCGAGCGGCGCACGGTCTGCGCGGCGTTGTTGATGAGGATGTCGAGCGGACCCTGGGCGGCGACCGAGTCGGCCAGCCCGATCACCTGGGCGGGGTCGCGCAGGTCGATGCCGACGACGCGAAGGCGGTGCAGCCAGTCGGCCGAGTCGGGCAGGGCCGAGAAACGGCGCACAGCGTCCCGCGGGAAGCGCGTCGTGATCGTGGTGTGCGCACCGTCGCGCAGCAGCCGCAGCGCGATGTGCATGCCGATCTTGGCGCGGCCTCCGGTGAGCAGCGCGCGCTTGCCGGTGAGGTCGGTGCGGGCGTTGCGCTTGCCGTGGCTGAAGCGCGCGCAGTCGGGGCACAGCTGGTGGTAGAACGCGTCGACCACCGTGTACGGCTGCTTGCAGATGTAGCAGTTGCGGGGCTTCAGCAGCTCCCCCGCGATCGGGGCATCCACCACGCTCGTCGCGAGGTCATGACCGCGGGTCTCGTCGTCGATGCGATCGGGAGCACCCGTGGCCGTGCGGGCGACGACGGCCTTGTCGGCCTCGGCGATCGCATCGCGGATCTCCTTGCGGCGCACGCGCTTGACGGCCTTGAACATCGCGGCGGTCGCGTGGCGCACGGCGACGAAGTCCGGATGCTCGTTGTCGATCTCGTGCAGGTGCGCGAGCACGCGGAGGGTCGTGGCCAGATCGTCGGGGTCGATGCCGGCGCCCAGCACGTCGCGTAGCCGATCGCTCGCGGTGACCTCGCCCGCGGGGTCTCCGAGCTCGTCGAAGGGTCCAGGCGCGTCGGTCATTGTGCCGATTTTACGCGAGTGTCCTGGGGGTTCGGTGCGGCTGGGTGCGCGTGCACAATTCAGCAAGAACGCGCGCGATCCGGCCGGTTCGGCTCCCGGCGCCGCGATCGGACGGATTCTTGCTGAATCGTGCACGCCCTCCACGAGTCGTCAGGCGATCCCGCCCCCGTCGACCACGAGCGCCGAGCCCGTCACGTACGACGAGTCGTCGCTCGCGAGCCAGACCACGGCCTGGGCGACCTCGTGCGGCTCGCCCATCCGGCGCAGCGGCCGGTCGGCGGCCTCGGCGAGGAACGCGTTCGTGTCCTGCGCAAGCTGGCGAGCCTCTTCGCGCAGCATCCCGGTGTTCACATCGCCCGGGTTGACCGAGTTCACCCGGATGCCGGCCGGCCCGTGGTCGATCGCCAGCGCACGGGTCATGTTCACCACGGCGCCCTTCGAGGCGCAGTACGAGATGGCCTGCCCGCCGCCCTTGAGGCCCCAGCCCGATCCGGTGTTGATGATCGAGCCGCCACCCGCAGCCTCCATGATCGGCACGATGTGCTTGCACATGAGGAAGATCGAGCGCACGTTCACGCCGAAGACGCGGTCCCACTCCTCGACGGTCGTCTCGACCGCGGTCGTGCGGCGGATGATGCCGGCGTTGTTGAAGACGACGTCCACCCCGCCGAACTCCGCGACCGCGGTCGCGACGACCCGCTCGATGTCGGGCTCGCTCGCGACATCGGCCGCGATCGCCAGGGCCGTGCCGCCCGCCTCGCGGATCTCGGCGGCGACCGCCTCGGCGGCCTCGACGTTCAGGTCGACGACGGCGACCGCGGCGCCTTCCGCCGCGAGCGCGATCGACGTGGCACGGCCGATGCCGCCGGCGCCACCGGTGACGATGGCCTTCTTGTTCTCGAGTCGCATGGGATTCCTTTCGGGTTCGTTCAGACGGGGGTGAGTTCGGGGGCCGTCACGGCGTACTGGCTGCTCGAGCCGACCCCGGTGACGACGCGGACGTGCCCGGCGAGCCGCGCATCGAGCTCGAGATCGCCGGTGTCGACCAGCAGGGGACGGCCATGCAGGTCGATGAGCTTCTGCTCGGGCGCGACGACGAGCAGCGGATCGTCTCCGAGGGCGCGGAGCACGGATGCCGAGAGCTGCTGGTTGCCCCGGCCGAGAAGGAAGCCCTGCCCGCCGATGACCGTGACCACGGCCTGAGCTGGCCCCCGGGCGATCTCGGCGAGGAGCTGCTGCTCGCTCGCGCCGCGCACGACGACTGCGCCGTCGAGGATCACGTCGACGCCGAGCGGACTGCCCTGCACGCCGAGCTGCCGGGCGACTTCGGCGGTGGTGCCACCGGGACCGAGCAGATAGCGGATGCCGGGCCGCATCTGCGACACCGCCCCCCGCGCTGCTGCCGCGACGGCCGCGGCTTCGGACGCCGGCGTCGCGGCCTTGCGCGCCTGGGTGCGCCCCGGAAGATAGGGCACCCGGAGCATCGCGTGAAGAGTGGGCTCGACGCGCGCCCGGCGCATCGCGGCCTCGTCGATGTCGAGCACCTCGCGGTCGTCGGTGGGCAGTCCGCCGCGGGTCACCCAGTCCGCGGCGAGCGCGCCCGCCGCCCGCGGGCTCACGGCGAACACGGGCGAGTACATCTTCACGCCGGCCGGGATGCCGAGGATCGCGGGCATCCGGGCGTCGGGCTCCCGGTCGGTCGGTTCGCAATTCAGCAAGGATTCGCCGGAACCGGTCTCAAACCTCCGCGAACCCCTCGGCACCGGGAATTCTGACTGAATTGCGAACGCGGCACCGGCCGCACCGAGTCCGGCCGCCGCATCCCGCAACGTGCCGTCGCCGCCCACGACGAGCACGAGGTCTGCTCCGGCAGCAGCGACTGCCGCGACAGCATGAGAGGTGTCCACCCCCTCGGTCGTTGAGCGAGCCGCAGGCGAGACGAAACGCGTGCCTCCGAGGTCGACCGCGGCAGACGGCGTTTCGTCTCGGTCGCCAAGGGCTCTCTCGCTCAACGACCGGGATGAGCACGGCGCATACACGACGCACGGCACGAGACCCGCGGCGCGCACGGCATCCGCGCCCATCTCGCCGGCTGCGGTGGCCACGACGAGACCCGGATGCTGCGCCGCGAGCACCGTCAATGCCAGGGCCGCCCGCTCCTGCACGCGCGAACGCGCACCTCGCGAGACCGCGAGACGTTGCACGTCCGCGCCGTCGGAGCCGGCCAGGCCCGCAGGCCCGCCGACTCCGGCGACAGGGTTGACGACGAGTCCGATCACGAGGCGATGGACTCCTCGAGGATCGACTCGACAGCATCCATAGGCACGTCATTGAGATACTTCCGCCGGTAGGCGCGCCAGGTGACGGCCCAGAGCTCCGGGTCGTCCAGGGAATCGTGATGCGTGTGGTGCACGGTCTGGTTGTGCGGGGCCGTCCGGACCAGCTCCGGATCCTCGCGCGCCTCCTGGGCCACACGGGCGAGCGCCGTGACGTACTCGTCGATCTCGGCCTTCGAGTAGCACTCGGTCGGCTCCAGCGTGAACGGCTGCGGCACCACGTAGGGGTGGTGGCTCGTCCAGTAGTGGAAGCCGTAGTCGGCCATGCGGATGCCGATCTCCTCCGACGTGATGCCGGTGTCCTCGAACAGCTCCTGCCAGGAATACCGCACCTGCTCGATGCGGCGTCGTCCGGTCGCGTAGGGCGCCGAGGCTCCGGGGATCTCGAGCACCTTCTTCAGCAGGTAGTTGTTGTTCAGCACGGCGATCTGCGACGCGGTCAGCAGGCCTTCCGCGCCGAGCGCCATGATCCACGCGTACGCACGCACCACGTGCAGGATGACTCCGTGCGCCGGCGCGACGTGCCCGATCGACAGCTCGCCGGGTTCGCGCACCACGAAGCGACCGTCGACCTTCTCGACCCGCGGGCCGGGGAGGAACGGCGCCAGCGTCGCAGAGACCGCGTTGGCCGCAGCTCCTGGGCCGCCGCTGCCGTGCGGGGCAGAGAACGTCTTGTGCAGGTTGAACTGGCAGACGTCGAAGCCGGCGTCGCGCGCACGGGTGATGCCGAGGATGCCGGCGGCGTTGGCCTGGTCGTACGAGGCGAGGGCTCCGACCGCGTGCGCGGCGTCGACCCACTCCCGGATGGCCGGGTTGTAGATGCCGGTGTCCTCGGGGTTCGTCACCATGATCGCGGCGGTCCGCTCAGACAGCGCGGCCTTCAGCGCATCCAGATCGGGGTAGCCGTCGGCATCCGGGTAGATCGTGATGATCTTGTACCCGGCGACCTTGGCGGCGGCGGCGTTGGACGGGTGGCTGAAGATCGTCGTGATGACCTCGTCGCGCTGATCCCCCTCGCCGCGGGACTCGTGGTACGCCCGGATCATCGCGATGTTCGTCCAGATGCCGGCCGATCCGCCGGGAGAGGCGAGCGAGACGGCATCCATCCCGGAGATCTCCTGCATCATCTGCTCGAGTCGCCAGATCAGCTCCAGTGCGCCCTGCGTGTCGGCCGGGTCCTGCGCCGGATGCAGCGCCCGCAGCTGCGGCACCTCGATGAGCTGGTCGTTGATCTTCGGCGAGTACTTGATGGTGCAGGTTCCCTGGCCGATGTCGACGTTCAGGTCGGAGCCGAGGTTCTCCTGCGACAGCCGCAGGTAGTGCTTGAGCACGCGCATCTGCGCGATCTCGGGCAGCGCAGGTGGTGCGGCCCGCCGCATCCCCTCGGGCAGGTCGGCGAGCACATCGCCGACCGCGTCGCGCACGTTCGGCTCGACGGGCGTGATCGACACGCCACGCTCGCCCGGGGTGGACAGCTCGACGACGATCGGCTCGTTCCAGCTGGCCTGGTGGAAGCGGCGCGGGCCGGTGGTGGGGGCGATGGGGAGGCTCATGCGCCGTGCTCCTTCGTCGTGTCGGAAGATCCGGTGTCGGAGGTGAAGGCCGCGATCGCGTCGGCCAGGCGGTCGATGTCGGCGGCCGAGGTGGCCTCGGTCACGCACACCAGCAGCGTCCGCTCGTCGAGCACGACTCCGGGCTCGATGCCCTGGGCGCGGAGCGCCGTGACGACGTCGGCGGCACGCGCGGCGACGAACCTGACCGTGAACTCGCGCAGGTGCAGCGCGGTGTCGCCGAGCTCCACACCCGGGATCGCCGCGAGCTTCTGCTGCGCATAGCGCGTGCGGGCCAGCAGCAGCTCGCCCAGCTCGGCCATGCCGGCTGGGCCCATCAGCGAGAGGTAGACGCCGGTGGCGATGCCCCACAGCGCGGCTGCCGTGCCGACCCACTCCTTGCCCTCTTCGCGCTGCGCGAACGAAGTGCGCTCGTAGGCGACGTCGCCGAAGCCGTACTCTCCCGGCACATCGGTGGATTCGAGCCCGAACAGGCGCGAGGGCATCTCCATGACGAAGCGCTCGTCGTCGTGCACGGCGATGAAACCGGCGTGCGCCCCGCCGAACCACTGGTGCAGCCCCAGCGACTGGATGTCGCCGGTGACGATGTCGGCGCCCTGCATCGACGGCGGCGTCAACACCCCGTAGCCGATCGGGTCGGTGCCGACCACGACGATCGCGCCGACCGCGTGCGCGGCCTCGGCGATCGCGGCCAGGCGGGTCTCGACGGCGCCGGTGGCGCTGGGCGTCTCGATCCAGACGGCGGCGACGTCGTCGCCCAGCAAGCCCTTCAGGGCGTCGAGGTCGGCGGTGCCGTCGGAGGGCGCGACCTGCTCGATCGTCAGGCTCGTGCGGATGTAGTCGTGCACCTTCGAGAGCTTCTCCGGCAGCACGTCGCTCAGCGCCAGCACACGGCCGCGGCCGGTGAGGCGTCCGGCCATCGCGAGACCCGTTGCCGTCGCCTGGTACCCGTCGTAGGTCGGCACGTTCACGACATCCATCGCGAGCAGCTCGGCCATCAGCGACTGGTACTCGAACAGCGCCTGGAAGCGCCCGTGATCTTCGTAGGGCTCGCCGGCGTACGCGGTGAGGAACTCGCTGCGGCGGATCACCTCGTCGACGACGGCGGGCACATAGTGGTTGTAGGTGCCGGCGCCGAGGAAGCTCAGACGCTCCTCGGTCGAGCGGTTCGTCGCGAGGATGCCGCGCACGTGGCGCGCGAGATCCTGCTCGGCGATCAGGGGTGCAGGCAGATCGAGCGGGCGGTTCAGACGGAGCGACGCCGGGACGTCGGCGTAGAACTCCTCGACGGACTCGGCCCCGACGGCCTCGAGCATCGCCGCACGCGATTCGGGTGCGGTGTTGGGGATGTACGGATGCACGAACGTCGTCATGCTTCCTCCTTCGGATCGTGGTCGTGCAGAGGCGAGGTCAGGGTGGCGAACGGGATGGCGTCGGACCGGGGCGCCGCGAGGACCGCGACGCCGTAGCGGTCGAGATCCAGACGTCCGGAATGACGGATGCCGGTGAGCAGATCGGTGCCCGCACCGGCGATCTCGACCGAGACCGGAGCGCGTCCGTGGTTCAGGTAGAAGGTGTAGTCGGTGTCATCGTCGGCGCGGGTGACGACCTCGACGTCGACGTCGGTGCGGTCGCGGGCCGGGAGTCCGGCCGTGAGCAGCACATCCCGGAAGATCGGCAGCATTCCCTCGGGTTCGACCATCGCGCTGAGGTACCAGGCCGAGCCGTCGCCGACCGGGCGTCGGGTCACGGCGGGCAGGCCGTCGAGCTCGCCGCTCGCGTACGTTCCCCGCACCTCGACGTCGTCGTCGGCCTCGAGCCACTCGCTCCAGTGCGGCACGGTGAGGCTCTCCCCCGCGTAGTCGATGGTCTCGGTGAGTCCTTCGGCGATCGGCCACTGCTCGTCGACCTCGATGCCGAGCAGGTCGCGCAGCAGACCGGGCGCTCCGCCCTCGTGCACCTTCTCGGTCGCGTCCACGACGCCCGAGAACGGCCCGACCACCAGGTGCCCGCCGCGCTCGACGAACGCACGGAGCGCATCGGCCTGCGGCTGCTCGACGATGTAGAGGTTCGGCACCACGACCACGTCGTACGCGTCGAACGGACCCGTGGCGCGCACGGCATCCGTCGGCTGACCCAGTGTGTACAGGGCCCGGTGCCAGGCGCGGGCCTGCTGCGCCCACTGCAGCCGCTGCGAGGGGAGCGACTCGACGGCGCTGATGCCCCACCAGGAATCCCAGTCGACGACCAGCGCGACGCGCGAGCGCACCCGGGTGCCGCGCACCGGCTCGAGCTTCTTCAGCTCGAGCCCGAGCGCCTTGGTCTCCTGGAAGCTGCGTGAGCGCTCACCGCGGTGGCCGAGCATCGACGAGTGGAACTTCTCCTGCCCGTACCGGGCCTGGCGCCACTGGAAGAACATCACGGCATCCGATCCGTGCGCGACGGCCTGCAGGCTCTCGACGCGGATCTTGCCCGGTGCCTTCGGCACGTTCACGTCGCGCCAGCTCGTGGCGCTGGCCGATGACTCGAGCAGGAGCCACGGCTGCCCGCCCTTGAGCGAGCGCATGAGTCCGTAGTTGAGCGCGGCGCCGACGTGCGAGGTCGGATCGGCCGGCTCCGGGTAGGCGTCGTCGGTGACCACGTCTTCGACGGCCGCGAAGTCCCAGTAGTCGAGGTCGCGGAACATGCTCATGAAGTTCGTGGTCACGGCGATGTCGGGCGTGACCTCGCGGAGCACGTCGATCTCGAGCTGGAACAGCTCGAGCAGCGCATCGGACGAGAACCGCTCGAAATCGAGCAGCTTGGTCGGATTGACCGGACCGGGCGCCTTCTTCGGCGTCTCGATGTGCTCCCATGACGTGTAGCGCTGGCCCCACACGTTGACGCCCCAGGCCTCGTTGAGTCCGTCGAGGTCGCCGTAGCGGTCGCGCAGCCAACGGCGGAAGTGCCGTGCCGACTCCGGGCACCAGCAGCGGGACGTGTGGTCGCCGTACTCGTTCGAGATGTGCCACATCGCGAGCCCCGGGTGCGCGCCGTAGCGCTCGGCCATGGCGCGGGTCATGCGTGCGACGTTCTCGCGCCAGATCGGCGAGGAGGGGCAGTAGGTCTGCCGGGAGCCGAACTCGAGGCGGTGGCCGTCGGCATCCCACGGCGCCATCTCGGGATGTGCGCGCAGCAGCCACGAGGGCGGGGTCGCGGTGGCGGTGGCGAGGTCGATCGCGATGCCGGCATCCCAGAGCAGGTCGATGATGCGGTCGAGCCAGGCCCAGTCGTAGACGCCGGGTTCGGGCTCGAGCTGCGGCCAGCTGAAGATCGGCAGGCTGACCATGTTCACGCCCGCCTCACGCATCAGGCGGATGTCTTCGTGCCAGGTCTCCTCCGACCACTGGTCGGGGTTGTAGTCGCCGCCGTAGGCGAGCGCGTCGAGGCGGACGCGCCGGATCGGCTGGTCGGCTGCGGATGCGGGCACGACGGCTCCTCTCTGAGTTCTCCCGTGCGGTTGCGGTCTCGCTCTGGCGCTTTTCCCGAACCGGTTGTATTCTGTATACAACACACTAGGACGTCGTCCGGAGGCCGTCAACCCATAGGCTGACGGGCAGGCGGCAGAACGGGAGAGGCATGGCGATCGAACGCAGGAACCTGCGCTCGCAGGTGCGTGCGGAGCTTCTGGAGCGGATGCGCGCCGGCCTCGTGCAGCCCGGCGAGGGCATCAACGAGGTGCAGCTGGCCACCGAGCTCGGTGTCAGCCGCACACCGCTGCGCGAAGCACTCATCGCCCTGGAATCCGAGGGCCAGATCGAGAGCGAGAACGGCAAGGGCTTCCGGTTCGTGCCGCTCAGCGCCTCGGAATTCCGCGACCTCGCTCCCGTCATGGCCGCCCTGGAGAGCCTCGCGCTCGAGCTCAGCCCGCCCGACGAGCTGCGCGAGATCGGCATCCGTCTGAAGGAGATGGCGGATGCCTTCGCCGACGAGCTCGTCGAGCACCAGCTCGTCATCACCAAGGACGACGAGTGGCACAGCGTCATGCTGTCGGCCTGCCCGAACACGCGTCTGCTGGCGGTCATCGAGAGTGTGCGCAGCTCCTTCCACCGCTACGAGTCGCTGCTCGTCCCGGAAGACGTGAAGGTCGAGCGCGTCGCCGCCGAACACGCCGAGATCGCCCGCCGCCTGGCCGCGGGCGACATCCCCGGCGCCGTCGAGGCACTGAAGCTCAACTGGCTGCACGGCATGCAGCGCATCCTCGACAACGCGACGAGCAGCTACTTCACCGCGTAGCGATCGCCGCCCGAATGTCGGCGATCGCCGCATCGATCTCTTCTACGCGAGGCCCGCGCAGTCCCGATCCGTTACGTGGCACCAGAGTCAGCACTTCCGGAAATACGAGAGGCGGCGTCTATGCTCTCTCGACGCGTCATGCCGACCCGCCATGATGGTCCCCGAGGTTTGAGGGGACGAATCGTCAGCCTGCGCGAGTCAGTCAGGTCGACGACAATCATGGCGTAGCAGAAGAATCTGTAGGCGTGCGTGCTGTGTGCGACGACGACACTCTCCTTCGAGTACGCAGCGACCGGGGTTTCTCCATGCCCCTCCCAAACGCTGATCTCGCCACTTGGATCGACGCATATCGATCCATTCCTGAACTCCCGGCGAGGAACTCCGCCGCCGTTCTGGAGTTGCGCTTCGTCGAAAGCGATTGCCCACCCGTCGCGTCGCTCCGCGACCTTTCGTGCCAGCCGGCGGAGTCCGTGACCGCGCATCAAGATCATGACGAGCGAACCAACCGCAGTCACGCCAATGATCAGGGTCGCAACACAGCTGCCGAGAGTCACGTGGCCCAGCGTCAAGAAAGGAAGTGGGGTTGCTAGTAGTACTACGAGAAATACGACCCACGACCCGTAGTCGACCACGTACAGCTGCGGTATCAGAGGCCTCAAATCCGCGACCTCTCTTTGGTAGGGACGAACTGCCGCGCCGCAGATTGCGCGAAGGAGAACATCGCTTCGCCCACTCCGGCCGCGTTGCCAGCCTTGGTCGGTCCGCCGAGATGGAACAAGGTCGTCACCATCACCTGTCGATGAGCATACCGAGTTGCCGGGTCGTCGTCACTGTCCGCGCGGCAACCACAAAGCTGAGCCTCCGGCCCGGGCGGCACCCGGGAATCCTCCGCCCAGGGTGGCGATTCTGCACTCGACTTCAGCATCATCAGCCTCCGCCCGTCGCTCCCCTCATCGCGCAGGGCTCGTCCTCGATGCTGCCCGATGGGTACAGCCACCGATCTTGAAGGTCGGATGGGTGGTCTATGCGGTAGATCGCCCGAATCCCGTCGAGTTCATCTTCTGACGAACCCGTGCGCAGGAACAGCTGCAACGCATTCTCGGACACCGGGATCTGGCTCTGAACGCTGGGCACGACCCCGGACGGTGGCGACGATACCGTGAACTCATCCCCGGCATTGAGCGAGAAGAGTCCTGCTCCCCGAAAGGCGTCACCGTCCACTCGATCCGGCGCATATTCTGCGAACTTGATCTGGAGGTATTTGTACTCTTCGGTCGCGTCACCACACCAATGAAGTACGTATTCTCCGTCTCGCAGCGTCACCGAGATCGGTTCCTCATTCCCTGACCCCATGAAGCACCCACTAAGGACGACGATCGGGAGCAAGAGGATCACAGACACTGCCCTGAGGGGCCTATCTCGCATATCGCCTCACTCCATCGAGTGGATTTTATTCCGAATTGTGGGCGCCTCGTGCATTAGCCAGAGATTTGATTTCCCGCAACCTGGTTTGGATCAGACCCCGGTCATATCCTCAATTGCGATGAGTCACTTTCCAGGTTACTTAGCGTTCGCCCCATTCGTCCCACTCTGTGTGACACTGCGCTCATATCTACCAGCCTGACATGACGCATACCTCGACCGTACCTATCCATGCGGGCTCCAACTAATCCGGTCACGAGAAGCACAAAGATATTCCAGTCGCACCAACCCAAACACGCGCCATAACTAGATTTCTGCCACCACGCGTGGACGAAGATCCATCCAAGGAAGGTTACGGGTATCAACACCAACAAATATAGCGACCTGAATGCAAAGAGAGCGAACAAGACAATGCAATCAAAAACCATGATCATGGAATGCTTCATCGGGCTCACCACCCCAACGCTCGACATCCTCGTTTGACCGCTGGCCGTTCTCGGGGATGTCGCGGTTCTCGATCGGTGCGGATGCCGGGGGCCCTGAACTCATCCTCTACGCGATCATCGCGTCGGCCACCGCCGCCGAATCCGGGGCGATCACAACGAGCGCAGCGACAAGGCAGCGAGGCGAGGATGCCTCGAACAACACCGACCACACGCGGACCCTTCGAAGGACGAGCTGCGGAGGTACTGCGGCCGCATAGCTAAGAAATAGCGGATGCCGAGATTCCAGCGCGACGAGAAGTCGATAACAAGTTCGTAACTACACAGATCCCGGGTCTCCCGGTGAAAGCGATCTGCACTCCAGGCTCGGCCCTTCTCAGGGTGGAAGCGGTCTCCTCAGCAGGCACTCCCATTTCCGGCTCGCCACCTCAACGGATGAGCGTCGCGCTCGCTCCACATGTCGACGTCAACATACGATGGCGGGGAAGACGTGCCTGCACGCGGTACGACGAACCGTCTGTCTTCACGTCTCGAACTCTGCACGAACAAGCCTTTCCCGAGATTTCAACGTTCGATGGATGATCTCGCGAATGTAACGAAACCATCACAGCTGCTTGACTTCGAGTCTCGAACTCAAGAAAGTTGCTCAAGCGAACCATCACCGAAGCGGGTTCGCACGGCGTCGAGAACGACGCCGCCGTTCACAGCGAAGGAGCTCGGAATGAAGAAGAAGTATGCACTGGCCGCACTCGGCCTGGTGGGGGCGCTCGCCCTCGCGGGATGCGGTGGCGGCGGCGCCGGCTCCGCGGGCGGCGGCGACGACAAGGGCTCGGTCGACAAGGGCGACCTGCTGATCGGCGTGTCCATGCCCACGCAGACCTCCGAGCGCTGGATCGCCGACGGCAGCGCCGTCGAGGCGGGCCTCGAGGACTCGGGCTACCAGGTCGACCTGCAGTACGCCGGCGACGACATCCCCACCCAGGGTCAGCAGATCGACCAGATGATCACCAAGGGCGCCGATCTCCTGATCATCGCCGCCATCGACGGCACGGCGCTCTCTTCGCAGCTCGACGCCGCAGCGGCCGCGAACATCCCGGTCATCTCCTACGACCGACTGATCCGCGACAGCGAGAACGTCGACTTCTACGTCACCTTCGACAACTACAAGGTCGGGGTCCAGCAGGCGACCTCGCTGCTCGTGGGCCTCGGCGTGCTCGACGCGGACGGCAAGGAGACCGACGTCAAGGGCCCGTTCAACATCGAGCTCTTCGCCGGATCCCTCGACGACAACAACGCGCACTTCTTCTGGCAGGGCGCGATCGACACCCTGCAGCCCTTCATCGACGACGGCGTGCTGGCAGTGCCGTCGGGTCAGACCGACATCGAGCAGGCCGCGATCCTGCGCTGGCAGCAGGAGACGGCGCAGAAGCGCATGGAAGACCTGCTGACCTCGACGTACGGCAACGGCACCAAGCTCGACGGAGTGCTCTCGCCCTACGACGGTCTCTCGCGAGGCATCATCACGGCGCTGCAGGGCACCGGCGGACTCGGCGCCAACATCGAGGCCGGACTCCCGATCGTCACCGGTCAGGATGCCGAGATCGGCTCGGTCAGCCTGATCAACCAGGGCGTGCAGTTCGCCTCGATCTTCAAGGACACGCGCAAGCTCGCCGAGCAGTCGGTCGTGGTCGCCGAGGCCATGCTCCAGGGTGACGAGCCCGAGGCCAACGACACGAAGACCTACGACAACGGCGTGAAGATCGTCCCGTCGTACCTGCTCCAGTCGGACATCGTCTACAAGGACAACATCACGTCGCTCCTCATCGACTCCGGTTACTGGACCCAGGCCGAGGTCGACGCAGGCGTCGCCGAATAGTCCCTGACCGTGGGGCGCGCGGCCGGACGGCCGCGCGCCCCACAGCTCGATCGGAAGGACACCGTCCATGACGACAGCCATCCTGGAGATGCGCAACATCGAGAAGAGCTTCCCGGGGGTGAAGGCCCTCCAAGGCGTCGACCTCGATGTGAAGCCCGGCGAGATCCTCGCGATCTGCGGAGAGAACGGCGCGGGGAAGTCCACGCTCATGAAGGTGCTCTCGGGCGTCTACCCCCACGGCAGCTACGAGGGGGAGATCGTCTACGAGGGCGAAGAGGCGACGTTCGGCTCCATCAACGATTCCGAGAGCGTCGGCATCGTGATCATCCATCAGGAGCTCGCCCTCATCCCGCACCTCAGCGTCGCCGAGAACATCTTCCTCGGCAATGAGCGCCGGGGCCGAGGCGGACTGATCGACTGGGACCGCGCCAACGCGGAGGCCTCCCGTCTGATGGCCCAGGTCGGCCTCGACGAGGACCCGACGGCGCCGGTGTCGCAGCTCGGCGTCGGCAAGCAGCAGCTCATCGAGATCGCGAAGGCTCTCTCGAAGAACGTGCGCCTGCTCATCCTCGACGAGCCCACGGCGGCGCTGAACGACACCGACTCCGCTCACCTGCTCGACCTGCTCCGACGCCTGCGTGACGAGGGCATGACGTCGATCATCATCTCCCACAAGCTCAACGAGATCGCCGCGATCGCCGACCGCACGACCGTCATCCGCGACGGCAAGACGATCGTGACGCTCGACATGAGCGATCCGGAGTCGACGCAGGAGACGATCATCCGCGCGATGGTCGGCCGCGACCTCGCCAACCGCTACCCCGAGCGCACGCCGGACATCGGCGACGAGGTCCTCCGCATCGAGCACTGGACCGTGCATCACCCCACGCAGCCCGGCCGCGTCATGGTCGACGACGCGTCGCTGACGGTGCGCGCCGGCGAGGTCGTCGGCATCGCCGGCCTCATGGGCGCCGGACGCACCGAGCTGGCGATGAGCGTCTTCGGCCGCACCTACGGACGCAACGCCAGCGGCAAGGTGTTCGTGCGCGGCAAGCAGGTCGACACCTCGACGACGAGCGCGGCGATCCGCGCCGGCATCGCGTACGCCACGGAGGACCGGAAGAAGTTCGGTCTCAACCTCATCGACGACATCCGTCACAACATCACGATGGCGTCGCTGCGCATGATCAGCCCCGGCGGCTGGATCGACGCCAACCGCGAGCTCAAGGTCGCCGAGCAGTACAAGGCCGAGCTCAACATCAAGTCGCCCACGGTCCTGCAGATGGTCGGCAACCTCTCGGGCGGCAACCAGCAGAAGGTCGTGCTGAGCAAATGGATCCAGACCGGACCCGACGTCCTCATCCTCGATGAGCCGACCCGCGGGATCGATGTCGGGGCGAAGTACGAGATCTACACGATCATCAATCGACTGGTCGCCGAAGGAAAGGGCGTGCTGGTCATCTCGTCCGAGCTGCCGGAGCTCCTCGGCATCTGCGACCGCATCTACACACTGGCTTTCGGCAGGATCACCGGCGAAGTGCCGATCGCCCAGGCAACCCAGGAGAACCTCATGCACCTCATGACTGTCGAAAGGACGGCCGCATCATGAACGGCGTCAGCAACCTGATGAGTCTCGCGACGCGGAATCTGCGTCAGAGCGGCATCCTCGTCGCGTTCGTCGCGATCGTCGCCTTCTTCGCGATCCTGAACCCGACGTTCCTCTCCCCCGGCAACATCACCAACATCATCCTGCAGTACTCCTACATCCTGATCCTCGCGATCGGCATGGTGATCATCATCATCGCCGGGCACATCGACCTCTCGGTCGGCTCGGTCGTGGCGCTCACGGGCGCTGTCGCCGCGGTCGTCGTGATCCGCGGGCAGTACCCGTGGTGGGTCGGCGTGATCGCGGCGATCGCGGTCGGTCTGCTCGTCGGAGCCTGGCAGGGCTTCTGGGTCGCGTTCGTCGGCATCCCGGCGTTCATCGTGACGCTCGCCGGCATGCTGCTCTTCCGCGGACTCACGTTCCTCGTGCTCCAGAACGTCTCGCTCTCGCCGTTCGGCGGCACCTACTACCAGATCGCGAACGGGTTCATCAACGGACTCTTCGGCGGCTACGGCGTCGACGTGTTCACGCTCGCCATCTTCGCGTTCGGCGTCGTGGGGTACGCGGTCTGGCAGGTGCGCTCACGCCGTTCCAAGATCGCGCATCAGCAGACGATCGAGGCACTGCCCTGGTTCATCGTCAAGATCGCCCTCGTCGCCGCCGTCGTGATGTGGTTCGGCTACCAGCTGTCGATCAGCCGCGGTCTGCCCTTCGTGCTGATCATCCTGGCCGTGCTGATCATCGCGTACTCGGTCATCACGCAGAAGAGCGTGTTCGGCCGCCACGTGTACGCCATCGGCGGCAACCTGCACGCGGCCCTGCTCAGCGGCGTGAACGTGCGGAAGATCAACTTCTGGATCTTCGTCAACATGGGCATGCTCGCCGGCGTCGCCGGTGTCGTCTTCTCGTCTCGCACCAACGGCGCGCAGCCGGGCGCCGGCAACATGTTCGAGCTCGATGCGATCGCGGCCTGCTTCATCGGCGGCGCCGCGGTGACCGGTGGCGTCGGCCGCGTGGGCGGAGCCATCATCGGTGGCCTGATCATGGCCGTGATGAGCAACGGCATGCAGCTCATGGGCCTCGACCAGGCGACCCAGCAGGTCGTGAAGGGTCTCGTGCTGCTGATCGCCGTGGCGTTCGACGTCTGGAACAAGCGTCGCGCCGGAGCCGCGCGCTGACCTCGGCGACGACGGCACTGCGCGGTAGGCTCCCGCTATGAGCAGATGGCCCGGCGGTTCCCAGTCGGGACTGCGCGAGGCCAACACGGCGAAGATCGTCGATGCGGTCAAGCGCTTCGGCGGGCTCACTCAGGTCGAGCTCGCCGAAGCGACGCGCCTGTCGACGGCTACGGTGTCGGCGATCGTGAAGGAGCTCTCGCAGACCGGTCTGGTGGAGACGCACCCCACCTCGCGGAGCGGGCGGCGAGCCCAGCTCGTCACGATCGCCCGCCGGGCGGGGCTCGTCGCCGCCGTGCAGATCGGCAGCCGCAGCATGCGCGTGCGACTCAGCGACGTCGGACAGGACGTTCTCGCCGATCGCTCGATGCCGCTTCCGGCCGACCACGCCGAAGACACGGTGCTCGATCGCATCACCCTGCTCCTCATCGACATGCTCGCCATGATCGCGGCGGATGCCGACGACCTGGTGGGCGTCTGCATCGCGGTTCCCGCACCGATCGACCCCGAATCCGGACTGATCGCCTACCGCGGCGTGATGCGCCGGTGGGAGGATCAGCCGGTCGCCGAGGTCGTGCAGCAGCGTCTCGGCTGCCCGGTGCTCGTCGAGAAGGATGCGAACCTCGCCGCTCTCGCCGAGGCCACCCTCGGCACGGCCCGCGACGTCGAGGACAGCCTGTTCGTGCATGCCTCGTACACGACGAGCGCCGGCATCGTGCTGGGTTCTCGCCTCTACCGCGGAGGCTCGGGCACCGCGGGCGAGATCGGACACGTGCAGGTCGATCCGTCCGGATCCATCTGCGCCTGCGGGCAGCGCGGCTGCCTCGAGACGCTCGTCGGCGCCGAGGCCATCACCGCGCCCCTGCGTGCCACGTACGGCCAGGTCACCTTCCGGGATGTGATCGCGCAGGCGGCATCCGGAGACCCCGGCTGCGCGCGCGTGATCGCGGATGCCGCCACGCTGCTCGGTCGAGTCGTCGCCGGCGTCTGCCAGTCGGTCGCCCCCGAGGTCATCACCGTCGGCGGAGAGCTGGTGGATGCCGGACCGATCTTCCTCCTGCCCTTCGCCTCGGCAGTCCGCGATCACGCACCCCAGAGCCGAGCCGCTCGCCGCGACCCGGTCCCCACCTCCTTCGGCAAGGACGCGGTGCTCGTCGGCGCGACGATCCACATCCTCCAGGCGACCGATCCGTCGCAGCTGCTCGAGGACCGCACATGAGCATCACCGCATCGCAGGCGGAACCGCTGCTCGCCATGAACGGCATCACGAAGCGCTTCGGCGCCGTGGAGGCGCTCGTCGACGTCGACTTCACGGTGAACGCGCGCGAGGTCGTCGGTCTCATCGGCGACAACGCCGCCGGAAAGTCCACGCTCGCGAAGATCATCTCCGGGGCGCTGGACCCGACCGACGGCGAGATCCGAATCGCCGGAGAGACGGTCGACATCGGCTCGCCCGCCGACGCGCACACGCTGGGCATCGCCACCGTCTTCCAGGACCTGGCGGTCTGCGAGAACCTCGACGTGACGGCCAACGTCTTCCTCGGCCGCGAGCTGCGCACCTCGAAGGGCATGCTGCGCGAGGCAGACATGGAGTCGGCGACACGTCAGGCCATCGACGACCTCGGCGCGAGCATCCCCTCCATCCGGGCGCCGCTCAGCACGCTGTCGGGCGGGCAGCGGCAGGCGGTCGCGATCGCACGCACGCTGATCAGCCAGCCGCGCCTGGTCGTGCTGGACGAGCCCACCGCCTCGCTGAGCGTGGCGCAGACCGCTGACGTGCTCACCCACATCGAGCGCCTGCGCGACCTGGGCCTCGGCGTGATCTTCATCAGTCACAACCTGGGCGACATCCAGGCGGTCTCCGACCGCGTCGAGGTGCTCCGCCACGGCAGGAACAACGGCTCGTTCAGCGGGCCAGAGGTGAAGCACTCCGACCTGATCGCAGCGATCATCGGAACGTCGCGGGGTACACGCCCGGCGGTCTGAGCCGAACACTGGAGTCCGTGCCCTCGGAACGGCTACCGTGGACGCCACGACGATCGGAGGCACGGCGGTGGGCGGATTCGAAGAGCAGGCCGAGCCGGTCGAGATGGATCCGATCATGTCGCCGACGCTGACCGACGACCAGTGGCAGCGTCTCGTCGCGTCCGGCACCCCGCAGGATGTCGCCGTCGGCGACTACGTCTTCCGCACGGGCGATTCCCGGTACGACCTCATCGCGATCGAATCCGGTGAGGTCGAGGTGCTCCGCGACGCCCTGCCGTGGATGGGGGAGGTCATCATCACGACGATGGGCCCGCGGACCTTCGCCGGCGAGCTGGGACTGCTGAACGGGCAGGGCGCGTTCCTCTCCGCCCGCGTGACGAAGCCGGGCCGGGTGCACCGCGTGACGCGAGCGGAGCTGCGGACGCTGATGAACGAGGACGACGAGCTGTGCGACGTCATCCTGCACGCCCTCTGGGCGCGCCGCGAATCCCTCCGCGCGGGACCTGCGGCCATGACGCTGAAGTTCCTGGGCACGACGACGTCGAGCGACTTCCTGGCGCTGCGCCGCTTCGCCGAGCGTCTCGATCTGGTGCACAAGGCGGTGGCTCTGACGCCGGCAGAACTCGGCGATCTGGGCGCTCTGGACACGCACCGCTTCACGATGGACGATCTCCCGGTCGCCTTCATCCAGGGCGAGCCGCTCACGCGCGCGACGCCGGGGCTCGTCGCCGAGCGACTGGGACTCAGCTATCAGGCGCAGGCTGACGAGATCGTCGATCTGGTCGTGGTGGGCGGCGGTCCCGCCGGGCTCGCCGCCGCGATCTACGGCGCCTCCGAGGGACTGAGCACGGTGCTGCTGGATGCCGTGGCCCCCGGCGGTCAGGCCGCGGCCACGTCGCGCATCGAGAACTTCCTCGGATTCCCGTTCGGCGTCAGCGGCGGCGACCTGATCGGCCAGGCCATCCTGCAGGCGCTGAAGTTCGGAGTGCGGGTCTATGCGCCGTGCGAGGCCGTCGGGCTGTCGCGCATCGGACCCGATCTGCTCGACGTGGCGCTGTCCGACGGCCGCCTGATCCGCACGCGCAGCACGATCGTCACCTCGGGAGCGGCGTACCGCCGGCTGGAGCTCGACCGCTGGGAGGACTTCGAGCGATCCGGCGTGTACTACGCCGCGACACCGCTCGAACTGCGCCAGGTGCAGGGGAAGCCCGTCGTGGTCGTCGGCGGCGCGAACTCCGCGGGCCAGGCGGCGCTCTACCTCGCGGCCCACGGCTCCCCGGTGCATCTCGTCGTTCGCGGCCATGACCTGAGCACGCGCATGTCGAGCTACCTGGCCGACCGGCTCGCCGACGACCCGCGCGTGCGCGTGCATACCTCGTCGAACGTCGTCGGCCTCGACGGGAGCGACACCCTCGAGTCCGTGCGCATCGACACCGTCGGCGACGTCGACGCCCGCGGGCTGTTCTGCTTCATCGGCGCGACACCCGCGACGTCCTGGCTCCCGACGCTCGACCGCGACGCGGAGGGGTTCATCCGCACGGGAACCGACGTGGGCGTGCAGACCCTGGAGCTGTGGCAGGGTCTCGGTCGCGAGCCGCTGCCGTTCGAGACGTCCGCTCCGAGGGTGTTCGCCGCCGGAGACGTGCGACGCGGGTCGATGAAGCGGGTCGCGGCCGCCGTCGGCGAAGGTTCGAGCGCGGTGGCATCCGTCCATCGCGCACTGGCGTTCTGAAGCACTCGTTCTGAAGGGAAAGACGTGACCTCCGACATCGACACGAATGCAGCACCGTCCGGCACCGGATGCCGGGAGTGCGACGACCAGAGCGGGTTCTGGGTGCACCTGCGCCGCTGCGCGGCCTGCGGCCACGTGGGCTGCTGCGACACCTCCCCCGGCCAGCACGCCACCGCCCACTACCGCGAGACCGGTCACCGACTCATCCAGAGCTTCGAGCCGGGCGAGGACTGGTTCTGGGATTTCGTCGACGAGGCGACCTTCGAAGGACCGGAGCTGGCCGCGCCGACCAGCCATCCGGCCGATCAGCCCGCGCCGGGCCCGAAGGGACGTGTGCCGGTGAACTGGCGCGACTTCATCCACGCCTGATCGAGGCTCACCCTCCCCCGCCGCGGCACTCCGACAGCGTCACCGCGAGGTCGATGAACAGGGCGGCCGACCAGCCGAATGCCGTCGTCGCGGTGCGGGCCTTCTGCCCCGTGCGCGGGTTGAAGTACTCGTGCGGGCCGCCGCCGTGGATCACGAGCGCGACGGTCTGCTCGCGGAGCTCCCGTGCGCGATCGGCGTATCCGGACGCTTCGAGCCCCTCGGCGACGAGCATGCTCGTGTTGACCCAGATCGGTCCGCGCCACATCCGCTCGTCCGAGAAGTCGGGATCGGATGCCGCGACGGTCGGCAGACCCCACTCGAGGCCGAAGCGCTCGGGATCATCGACGGCCGCCGCCAGGGACTCGGCGATCAACTCGGGCAGGGTGCCGGTGAGCAACGGCATCAGCCCGACGACGGTGTCGCTGAGCTGCGCCTCGCCCCCGCCGAACGCGAGGAACCTGCCGCGCTCGGCATCCCACATGTCCAGCAGCAGGGCCCGCGTGGCGGCGGCCCGCTCGTCGAACCGGGACGCATCGACGCCGGGTTCGTATCGCGCGAGCAGGTCGGCGATCTCGAGGTCCTGCCGCACGAGGTACGCCCCGAGGTCAGGCGCCGCCGTCGGCAGCGGCCCATCGAAGATCGGGCTGTCGTCGAGACCCGAGGAGTACGGATGCCCGTACTCCGGCATCCCGTCGTGATCGAGGTCGCTGCCCGCGAACCACCAGTCCTGCGAGCGGATGACCCTGGCCAGCTGCTCTCGCGCCCAGTCCGGTGCGTCCTCGACCTGGAGCACCTTGCGCAGCGCCCAGGCAGCGAGCGGCGGCTTCGTCAGCGGCACCGGGGCGCTCGGGTCGGCGATCTGCGAGCCGGCTCGACGCAGGTTCGCACGGTCGCTCTCGGGCAGGTCGTCGCTCGTGGCGAGCACACCCTCTTCATGCACGACATCCGGCAGCTGACCGTCGGGCTGCGGGAATCGGAACGCGATCTCCAGCTGCTCGCGGGCGAGCTCGGGGTCGCCGTGACGCAGCCCCACAGCGATGAAGTACGCGTCCCACTGCCAGAGCCCCACGTAGCCGATCTTCGACGGGACGATCGCGCGGGCGTCGCCGAGCGACGGCAGCTCGACGATGTTCGCGCCCAGGACCCACCAGCAGAAGGCCGTCATCTCCTGCAGGTCGTCGCGCACGATCGGGCACTTCGCGAACCAGTCCGCCCAGATGCGGTCGGTCGCGGCGAGCGCGGCCGCGTGGTCGCCCGGCTCGACCGTCACGGAGCGATCGGCGGCGATGTGGAGGCGGATGCCGTCGCCGAGCGGATGCCGCTGCACGCTGCCGTCCGGGAGCTCGAGGTGCAGGGTCAGCCCGGTCGCGCCCTCGGCAGCGCCGAGACTCAGCGTCGAGGGATCGGCGAACGTGAGCGTCGCCGTCGGCCGGGACGCTTCGACAAGCTCAGCGACCCAACCGTCCTGGGTCCCTGAGCCTGTCGACGGACCCAGCCCCTGGGTCCCTGAGCCTGTCGAAGGGCCGCCGAATGTGACCCGCCCCGGCAGCACCTCCGCCACCGGCAACGCGACACCCGCGGCATCCGTCAGCGTCAGCAGCTCGAACACCCGGCACTCCGCCAGCCGTCGCTCGTACTCCGAGGTGTGCACGCGCACGCCGTCGCCCTCGCGGAACACCAGCACGCGCGACCGCGGCAGGGTGAACGGCGCCGAGACCAGGTCGAGGTGGCGTCCGGCCAGAGCCGCGGCATCCATCACCGCCCTCCCAGCCCCGAGGCGGCCATGCTGTTGAGGATCTTGCGCTGGCCGATCACGAACACGATCAGCATCGGCACGGTCGCGATGGCGGATGCCGCCATGACGAGGCCGTAGTTGATCGATCCGAACTGCCCCTGGAACGAGGTCAGCAGCAGCGGCACCGTGAACAGGTCCGGGGTGTTCAGCAGCACGAGCGGGAACAGGAACGCGTTCCAGACGCCGAGCGCGGTGATGATGCTGAGCGCGGCGAGTCCGGGCTTGAGGTTCGGGAGCACGATGCTCCAGAAGATGCGCCAGCGGCCAGCGCCGTCGACCAGCGCCGCCTCCTCGAGCTCGCGCGGCAGGGCCAGCACGAACTGGCGCATGAGGAACACCGCGAACGGGTTCGCGATCATGCCGGGCACGATCAGCGCGAGGTGCGAGTCGACCCAGCCGAGCTGCGACATCAGCAGGTAGAAGGGGATCAGCGTGACCTGCGCCGGGATCATCTGCGTCGCGAGGAACACGATGAACAGCACCTTGCTGCCCTTGAAGCGGATGCGCGCGAACGCGTAGCCGGCCATCGATGCGGTGATGAGCGTGCCGACCACGACGAGCACCGCGATATACGCGCTGTTCAGGTACGCCTGGCCGAACGGCACGGCGTTCCAGGCCTCGGTGTAGTTGTCGACGGTCCACGGATTCGGCAGGAACTCGAGCGGGTTCTTGAGCAGCTGCGGCAGCGTCTTGAACGAGGTCAGCAGCATCCACACGAACGGGAACACCATCGAGATGCCGCCGATGACGAGAACGACGTGCAGCACGGTGGCGCCGACGCGACGACGTGCCCGATCGGCCCCGGGGCCGCCACGGCCGCGCCCACGGTACCCGGGGGCGGTGAGCGCGATGGTCGAGTCGGTCGCGGGCGCGGGGGCCGCGAGGGGAGGCGTCTGGATGCTCATGCGGGGTCATCCTCGTAGTGGACGAACTTCTTCTGCGCGCCGAACTGGATCGCCGTGATGACGAGGGTGAGCACGAGCAGGATGATGCTGGCCGCGCTGGACAGCCCGAACTCGAACCGCCCGAAGCCCAGATCGAAGATGTGATAGACGATCGTGCGGGTCGCGTTGTCGGGGCCTCCGCCGGAGACGAGCACGTAGACCGTGTCGAAGGTCTGCAGCGAAGAGATGAAGGCGATCACCGACGAGAAGAACACGATCGGCGAGAGCAGCGGCAGGCGGATGCTGGTGAACAGCCGCCACGCGCCGGCCCCGTCGATGCGGGCGGCCTCGATCACCGAGGGCGAGATGTTCTGGAGACCGGCGAGGAAGATCACGACGTTCAGGCCCATGGACGACCAGATCGTGACGATGCAGACCGCGAGGAGCGCGAGCTTCGGGTCCTGCAGCCAATCCGGCGGAGTGACCCCGAACACCTTCGAGATCGTCACCGAGAGCAGGCCGTCTGCACGGAACATCTGCTGCCAGATCATCGCCACCGCGACGGTGGAGGTGACGACCGGCGCGAAGAAGAGGATCAGATAGAGCGTGCGGGTCTTCAGCTTCTCCAGTGCGACCGCCACGATCACCGAGAGCGTGAGGCCGATCGGAACGGTCACGAGCGCGATCAGCAGCGTGTTGATGATCGAGCGACCGAGCAGCGGGTCCTGCAGCTGGTCGACGAAGTTCGCCAGCCCCACCCACTTCAGGTCGCTCAGCCCGTCCCACTCCGCGAACGCGAGCACGAGGCTCGCGCCGAACGGCAGCACCACGAAGAGCGCCATGCCCAACAGCTGCGGGGCGACGAACACGTACCCCCACCGTCGGTCGCGGCGGCGCCAGGCCGCCTCCTTCCGCAGGGGCAGGGCGGATGCCGCAGGCGCGGCCTGCGGCATCCGTCCGTTCTCGGTGAGGGTGGTCACTCTTACTTCTCCGACCGTTCCTTGATCACGTCGGCGATGGTGTCGAGCGTGGTCTGCGCGTCGGTCTTCCCCTCGTAGAGCTTCTGGAACTCCTCCGCGATCGCGGTCGGCAGGCCCGGGACCCGCGCCTCGGCGGGGTAGTCCTCGAATCCGATGTCGCGCATGTCGAGGAAGGTCTGCGCGTGAGCGGGGTAGTCGCCCTCGAGCACGACGTCGTCGGCGCCCTTGATTGACGGGACCGCGTTGCCTCCGCCCTCGAGACGGAACGTCTGTCCCTCGGCCGAGAGGAACTCGGTCCAGAACGTGAACGCCGCGTCCTTCACCTTGGTCTTGCCGTTGATGGCGAGGAAGCTCGTCGCGACGCCCGTGGGCGCGGCCTCGCCGTCGGGCGTCGGCCACGGCACGATGTCGTAGCTGTCCTGCTCGCCGGTCGCGTCGACCGTGCCGATCGTGTAGCGGCCCTGCACGAAGAACCCGGCCTTGTGCGTGACGAAGACGCTGTCGGCACCGGCGCCGTCGGGGAGCGTGTCGGCGACCACGAAGGTGCCGTCCTGGAACAGGTCGCCGAACTGCTGCACGGCCTCGACCGCGTCGGCATCCTCGTTCGCGACGAAGGCTCCGGAGTCGTCGTACGGAGCATCGATGCCCTGGGACGACAGCCAGCTCCAGTGCGTGGCCCAGTAGTTCCAGTACATGGTGCCGGTGAGTCCCGCGTCGTGCAGCTTCGCGTTCATCTCGAGGAAGGTGTCGGTCGTCCACTCGCCGTTCTCGGCCAGGGTCGCGGGGTCCTCGGTGATGCCGGCGGCTTCGAGCGCCTGCTTGTCGTACCAGAACACATCGGGGTTCGAGTCGTTCGGAGCGGCGTAGACCTCGCCGTCGTGCTCGGCCGCGCCGAACAGACCGGGGAAGAAGTCGTCCTTCTTCGTCTTGCTCTCCTTCGAGGCCATCAGGTCGTCGAGCGGCATGAGGCGGTTCGAGTCGACGAACTGGCCGATCATGTCGTCACCCACGTAGAAGACGTCGGGGGCGGTGTTGCTCGTGAGCTGGGCGAGCAGCTTGGAGTGGTAGTCGCCGTAGCTGGCGACCGGCTGCAGCTTGACCTTGATGTCGGGGTGGCGCTCCATGAAGTCCTTGTTGAACTCCTCGTAGCGGGTGAGCTCGTCGGGCGTGCCCCAGGTCGACCAGATGACCGTCGCCGTGCCGTCCGCACCGACGCCGCCGCCTCCGCCCCCGCCGCTGCACGCGGCGAGTCCCAGTGCCAGAGCGCCGGCGGCACCCAGTGCCAGATACCGCGTCACGTTCGCACGTGCCATCTCGCTACCTCTTTCATCATCGGAAGATCGTGTCGGGAATGCCCTGAGGGCTCTCTCGTATTCTGTATACAGAACGCAATCCTGTCAAGATGCGGCAGTCACGACGCGGCAGTGACGCGGCTCTCCATCGATCGGCGCACACAACTCAGCCAGAACTCGGCGCAGCGGCGACGACCACCCCTCTTTCGGGGTCTCCGGCGACGTTCTTGCTGAATTGTGAACGGGGACCTGTCGCGAAGACGGAGAATGGCGGGATGGACGCCACCGACCCGCACCTCCTCGGCCCCGGACTCCTCCCGACGCCGTTCACCGCCGATGAGATCCGCGACGCCACCGGATCCGGCAAGGTGATCCGGCTGCTCCTCGAAGGACCGGACGGCCCCCTGGGCGAGCACGTCAACCGATTCAGCGACACGGATGCCGAGGGCGCGACGCTCGACCGGTGGGACGCCGCCGACCCCAAGGCGATCGTCTCGCACCGGGTGACCTGGGCGGAGCTGCAGGGTCACGCGGCCTTCGACGCCGACACGACGAGCGTGTCGACGGTCTCGCTGTCCTCGCCGCTCGGCGAACTGACCTGCCGCAAGTACGACACCGAAGACGGCGTGTTCTGGTTCTCGATCGCGCACCCCGGGATGCCCGTGCTGTACGAGTCCGACGGCATGCGCACGACCGTGCTGGGCATCGAACAGGACTGACCGGGCCGGCCACCCGGCACGATCTGCGGACCGGCTCACGATTCGCGGACGTTCTGCGGCAGAACATCCGCAGAACGTGACACCGTCCGCAGATCGTGCCGTCACAGACGCCGAAGGGCGGGCCCGCCGCCACGGACCCGCCCTTCGGACTTCTCTCAGTGGCCGGCCGCGCCGACCACGACGAACTCGTTCGGCACGACATCGAGGACGGCGGATGCCGCCACCTCGCCGGAGTGCAGATCGATCGCCAGGATCTTGTCCGACGCCGGCTCCGTCACGTAGGCGATGTCGCCCACGACGCGCAGACCCGGGTGCGGCTGCTGCCACTCCGTCGGGCTCTCCCACGGCTCGATGACGCTCCACTGGTCGATGACCTCGCCGGCCTCGTCGAGCAGGTACAGGCTGCCGTCGGCGCTCAGCACCACGACGTTGTCGTGACCGTCACGGCCGACCCCGCGCCAGGTGTACTCGACGCCGTCGGGCAGGTCGATGACCGAGAGCTCCTGCGTGTCGGTGTCGATGCGCACGAGCTTCGAGAGCAGGTAGCCCTCGGCATCCGGATCGGTCTTGTAGTCGCCGAAGGCGATGGCGCTGGTGTCGGTGACGTACGCGTTGCCGGTGCGGCCGAACTCGTCCGGAGCATCGAGCTTGGTGAAGGCTCCGTCGGAGAACAGCAGCACACCGTCCTCGCAGCCGAACATGACCGTCTCGCCCTTCAGCGCACCCTCGCCGTGCACGCTCGGGCACTCCTCGTTGCGGGCGAGCTCCGTGCCGTCGGCTGCGAGATGCCGCACTCCTGTGCGAGCCTCCTCGGTGCCGATCGTGGCCAGCGCTGTGCCGTCGGACAGCTCGATCGCGACGCCGTGGTGCGCGGCCTCCGAGGTGATCGTGTCGACCTCCGGGAGCGTGCCGGTGCCGACCGCGTCGGTGTCGAAGACCCGGATCTCTCCGGTGCCGTCGTCGAACAGGGCGGTGCGCCCGGCGTGCGGGGTGGCGTGGCCGGCGGCCACGGCCTCGAAGACCTCGCCGGTGAACTCGACGGTGTCGGAGGCGAGTCCGGTGTCGAGCACGTGGAAGCCGTCCTCCGCGGTGACGAAGACGTGGCCGTCATGGTCGCCGGCGCCGTTGACGCGCAGGAATCCGCCGAGCTCGACCTGGTCGATCTGCTCGAGGGTCTCGCCGTCGAGCACGACGACTCCTCCGTCGTAGGTGACGGCGACGCGGGTGTCGGCCTCGTGCTTCTCTTCGGGGGCGGCGGAACCGCCGGATGCCGTGGGCGATGCGGTCGCGCATCCGGCGAGCGCGACGACCGCGAAGGCGGCGAATGCGCCGGCCGCGAGGCGGCTGCGGACGGGTCGGGACATGGTGTCTCTCTTTCTTTGTGTGTGGTGCTGAGGGGTTGCGTACGGGGCCGGGTCAGCCGACCTGGCTGAGGAAGCGGGGATCGAGGTCGGCGAAGGTGCGGGTGACGATGCCGTCGGTGTGGTCGATCTCGTGCACGACGCCGGCCGCCGGATCGGAGAGGTAGGCGTGTTCCGCGTCGACGACGAGCTGCACAGGGGCGAGGAGTGCGGGACCGGCGACGGATGCCGCGAGCAGAGGCTCGGTGCGGACGAGCACCGTGCCGTCGGCCGCGAGCACGCGCACCCGCCCCTCGGCGTCGAGCGCGACCGTGCGGCTGTCGTCGTCGCCGACCGCGACCGCCCGCAGGAGCGGCACGTCGGAGGAGAGCAGGGTCCACTGCCGGGTGCGCACATCCAGCAGCCATGCGCCCTGGTCGCCGGCGACGCCCGCGAGGTCGGGGCGGTCCGCGCGCCCGGAGAGGTCCGTGGCCGCCGCGCCGGCGGGAAGCGGCAGGGGCTCCGCGGCGATCGTGCCGCCGACCTCCCGGGTGAAGAGCACCGCCCCCTCCGTGCACGCGAAGACGACGCCGACGCGGGTCAGGTCGGCATCCGCCGCCGCAGCGCAGGGAATCGCCCCGCCGGCGACGGGAGCGCCGTCGGCATCGAAGACCGCCACGGTGCCCTCCGCCGTCGCGGCGAGGAGATGCGAGGCGAAGGAGACGACGGGGCCGTCGGCCGCGATCGTCACGCGCGGTGCGTCGTCGAGAACCTCGGCGAGATCGTCGTGCGGAAGCTCCACGACCTCGCCGCTCGAGAAGTGCACGGTCGCCCGCTGCGCGCCGGCGGTCACGCGGGCCTCCCCCGTGCCGTCGACGGATCCGCGCAGCTGCGGCTCCCCGAGGAAGGAGTGCGTGTGATCGCCGTGCGGCACCGTCCAACGGGCCGTGTCGATGACGTCGACACGCACGCGATCGCCGTCGCGATGGGTGACGAAGACGAGGCGGCCGTCGGCGTCGATCCTCTCGACATCGGATGCCGCGGGCGAGATCACCGAGCGCTCCTCCGAGTCGAGATCGAGCATCACGACCTCGCCCTCGGCATCCGCGACGATCAGCGCGCGCGCCGGCGACGCGACCTCGGCGGCCGCGCCGGCCGGGATGCCGTGATCGTCGGATGCCGAGGTCGGCGCGGCATCCGGAGTCGACGACGCCGTGCACGCGGGGAGAGCGAGCAGGGCGAGCGCCAGCGCGGCCAGCGGCGCCGCGGTGCGGCCGTCGCGGCGGCGAGAAGAGGGGGAATCCATAGGTCTCACACCTTATTGATAACGATTCTCAATCTCAAGTCGACGGTACGTTGTGCGGCGCTGACGGAGGACTTGCGCACCCGAGAAGGACGGATGCCGCGAACGCGACCTTCCGAAGCGCACTTCGCCATCGGAGCGCATCGCGGACGGCGCGCATCCGGCACCATCCGGACACGGCTGTGGCCGAACGTCCGATGCTGAACGTCGGCGCCCCGGCGTAGGGTCGCACCATGAGCAGCACAGCATCCTTCGAACGCCACGGGGTCGTCCCCTCCTATCTGCTCGCGCGCCTGGCCGAGTCGGGCCGCTTCCCCAAGGCCGCCGCCGCAGCGCGGCAGACGCTCACCGCCGGACGGCCGCCGTTCCGTGCGCGCATCGACCTCTCGATCGACGAGAACGGAGCCCTGGTCGCCCAGCTCTCCGACGCCCCGAACCGCACGATCAGCGACGCGGGCAACACCCAGCAGCTCCCCGGCGCCGTCGTGCGCACGGAAGACGACGGCCCCGTCGACGACACCGCCGTGAACGAGGCCTTCGACGGCCTCGGCGCGACGTTCGAGATGCTGCTCTCCGCGTTCGGCCGCAATTCGCTCGACGACGCCGGCGCTCCGCTCGATGCGACCGTGCACTACGGCGTCGACTACGACAACGCGTTCTGGGACGGCGAGCGCATGGTCTTCGGCGACGGCGACGGCGAGGTGTTCCAGGACTTCACCGGCTCCACGACGGTCATCGGGCACGAGCTCGCCCACGGCGTCGTGCAGCACACCGCGAACCTCGAGTACCAGGGGCAGCCCGGTGCGCTCAACGAATCCATCGCCGACGTGTTCGGCGCCCTGACCGAGCAGTACTCTCTGGGGCAGACGGCCGACAAGGCGACCTGGCTCATCGGCGCCGAGATCTTCACGGATGCCGTCGAGGGCAAGGCGCTGCGCTCGATGCTTGAGCCCGGCACCGCCTATGACGACGACGAGCTGGGCAAAGACCCGCAGCCGGCGCACATGAGCGACTTCGTCCGCACCACCGAAGACAACGGCGGGGTCCATATCAACTCCGGCATCCCCAACCGGGCGTTCGCGCTGTTCGCGATCGATCTCGGCGGCAACGCGTGGGAGACCGCGGGCACCGTCTGGTACCGCGCACTCACCGGCGGGCTCTCGAGCACCGCGACCTTCACCGAGTTCGCCGACGCGACCGTCGCCGCGGCGACCGAGCTGGGCGACGAGACGGCAACAGCCGCTCGACGCGCGTGGAGCACCGTGGGAGTCTATGAGGATGAGCGAGTCCCGTCCTCCGACTGACGTCCGCGTCGTGATCGCGGTCGTGCGCTCCGGCGGCATCGCCGGCATCCGTCGTCAGTGGCGCGTGGAGGCGGAGGAACCCGACGCCGGCGAATGGATCACCCTCATCGACCGGTGCCCCTGGGACCAGGAGGCACCTGCCGCACCCGGCGCCGATCGCTTCGTGTGGACCATCCGCGCCCGCACCCCCTCCGAGCACCGCGAACGCGACCTGAGCGACGCCGAGGTCGATGGGCCGTGGCGGGCTCTGGTCGACGCCGTGCGGGAGGCGTCGAAGCGCTCCGAGTGACACCCGGCGCGTCGCGGCATCCGATCAATCCGGTGTGAATCGGTGCTCGACACCGACGGCCGGCATCAGAATGGGACACATGGGACTGTTCCAGCACCGCAAGGATGACGAAGAGAACCAGTGGACGCTTCCGTCCGAGCCGCTCGTTCGCGAGGGCGCCGACGTCCTCGATGAGGCACCGTCGGTCGATCCGATGGCGCTCGGCCTCGGAGCCGATGTGAGTTCGATCGTGTTCCCGGTCGCGCCCGTGCCGTCCACCACCGTCTCGATCGAGAGCCGCGAACCGGACGACGGTCCCGCATCCGATGGCGACTGACCCGATCGAGGCCCTTCTGGCTCAGCTCGGGCCCGACGCCGATCACCGCGACGCGGAGCGGCTGTTCCGCGATGCCGGCTGGCAGCCGTGCGGCGCGGGGGACTGGGCCAGGGCGCTGCGCTCCCCCGAGGGCAAGGTCGTCGTGCGGATCAGCCCCTTCGATCCGACGGGACCGTACACGGCAGAGCTGTACCGGGACGCGGCAGGAACCGGTCAGGTCCCGAGGCTGTTCGCACACCGGCGCCTCGCGGGCGGCGGCGACCTGCAGATCATGGAGTGGCTGCGCGAGGCCGACGAAGCCGACGCCGTCGCCTTCCACGCGTTGATCGCCGACGGTGCGCCCGAAATCGCGACGCTGGTCGACAGCATCCGTCGCATCCACGCGCGGGCGCAGGCCGAGCTGCCCTGGTGCGGTCCGCTGGATGAGAACCCGTCGAACGTGATGCGCGGCGGAGACGGCCGGCTGGTGCTGACCGACCCCTATTACGCCGACGGCCCGGCTCTCTACGAGACGGCCGCCTCGGATCCGGATGCCGTGGCGGCGAGCATCCCTGCCGAGGAGAGACGGTTCATGACCGAGATCCCCCTCGCCTGCTCGGGTCCGTGGGCGGACGAATCCCGGGCGGAGATGAAGCGCGGGCTCGATGCCGCCGATGCCCGGCGCGCTGCGCAGGGCTGAGGCTCGTCCGGCGGCGTCACCGCCCACGGCTACGGTGGAGGGATGACGATCACCGCCGCCGCAGACGGCTCCGCCCTGGGCAATCCCGGCCCCAACGGGTGGGCCTGGTACATCGACGACGACAACTGGGCGGCCGGCGGCTCACCGCACGGCACGAACAACCAGGGCGAGCTGCAGGCGGTGCTCGAGCTGCTGAAGGCGACGGCCGGCACCGACGAGAAGCTGCACATCTGGTGCGACAGCCGGTACGTGATCGACTCGGTGACGAAGTGGATGCCCGGGTGGAAGCGCAAGGGATGGCGCAAGTCCGACGGCGGGCCCGTTCTCAACCGCGACCTCCTCGAGGGCATCGACGAGGCCATGCGCGGACGCGACGTGCAGTTCTCCTGGGTGAAGGGGCACGCGGGCGACGACCTCAACGAGGCCGCCGACGAGCGGGCGAACGCCGCGGCGACCGCCTACAAGAACAAGCAGGAGCCGCGCCGCGGCCCGGGCTTCACCCGCGGATCGGATGCCGGGGCCGCCGTCGCCGCCTCCGCGCCGATCGCGGCGAGCGCCGTCCCCGCGGCTGCGCCTGCTGCCGCCCCGGCACCCGCTGCCGCGCCGGCGAGGTCCGAGCCGGCGACGGCCGAGCCGCTGTGGGCAGAGGCATCCGATCTGCTCGACGGCCTCGATGCGCCGGTCGACGACCCGATCGAGGTGCGCCTCGCACTGTCCGGTGACGAGCACGCGCGCCTGCGCGATCGCGCCGAGGCACAGGGCGTCTCGCTCGAAGAGGCCCTCCGCCGCCTCATCTGACCAGCGGATGCCGCGGCGTACACTCGCACCATGTCGACTCCCGCTCGCACCATCGGCCGCATCTTCCTGGGTTCCTCGCTCGTCTTCGCCGGGGTCTCGCACCTCACGGTCGCTCGTGAGGAGTTCCAGGCGCAGGTGCCGGAGTCGCTGCCGCTCGATCCCGATGTGACCGTGGTGGCCTCGGGGGTCGTCGAGATCGCGCTGGGCTCGGCACTCCTGCTCGCGCGCCGCCGCCGCGGCCTGGTCGGCGTCATCGCGGCCCTGTTCTTCGTCGCCGTGTTCCCGGGCAACCTCGCGCAGTGGATGCATCACCGCGACGGCTTCGGGCTCGACACCGAGATGAAGCGCTTCGTGCGTCTGTTCTTCCAGCCCGTGCTCGTCGCGCTGGCCCTCTGGTCGACGCGCAGCCCCCGACGCTGACTCAGCTCTCGTCGCTGACGCGGCTCTCGGCGCTGACGCGGCGACCTCACCGCGTGGAATCAGGCCGACGCGCGGAATCAAGCCGTTTCACGACCGATCCGCCTGAACCCGCGTGATCGCCTGAACCCGCGTGATCGCCTGAACCGACGTGGGTCAGCGAGGCCAGGGGTGCCGATCCGTAGACTCGGCTGATGGGAGAGAGGGTGACGCAGAGGTGAAGGCGCGCACCGTCTTCGGCCTGCTCCGTCTCGGCGCGGCGACCATCTGCCTCGTGGCGCTCATCCATCGACTGAGCTGGGGTCTGGCGTCGAACACCATCGCCAGTCAGAACTTCTTCGCGTACCTCACCAACCAGTCGAACATCGCGTTCGTGGTGCTGCTGGCCGTCGCGGGCGTCATCGCGCTGCGTCGCCCGGCGGATCCGCGCTGGCTGACCGTCGCCCTCGCGCTCGTGCTCTCCTGGACGATCACCGCGGGGATCGTCTTCGCCGTGATGGTGTGGCAGGGCGGCGAGCGCGGCATCCGGATCGACGTGCCATGGTCGGATCAGGTGCTGCACTTCTGGCTGCCGGCGTGCACGATCGCGGCGTGGGCACTCGCGCCGGGCCACCGCCGGGTGCCGTGGCGGGTGGTGCCGATCACCCTGGCCTATCCCCTCGTCTGGGGCGCGTTCACGCTGTGGCGGGGCCCGCTCATCGGCTGGTATCCGTACTACTTCCTCGACCCGCGGCAGGTGAGCGGCCCGCTGGAGTTCCTGACCTTCTCCGCGATCGCCCTTGCCGTCTTCGCCCTCGTGGCCACGGGGCTCGTGCTGATCAGTCGGATGCCGACGCGCAAGCAGTGGCGTTCACCCGCGGCATCCGATGACGCGGAGATCGAACCCGCCGACCGCGCGGACACGCGCGAGACCGTGGGTCAGGACGCGTAGACGGCGAGCGACTCCATCGCCGACTCGAGAGCCTCGGTGTCGTCGAGGTCGGCGAACTCCTCCGCCGCCGCGCCCCCGACGATCCCGACGAGGATGTTCTCGCCGGTCGCGGGTCGCAGGTTGATCCAGGTGCGGATGCCGACGTCGGCGCCCACGGTGTGCCAGATCGCCGCCTGCGAGTCCCAGAACGCCTCGTCGAAACGCAGCCAGATGGTCTCGATGCGCCCCATCCCGAGGGCGCCGATCGCGGTGCGGTTGACGAACGGCAGCGGCGGATCGAACTCGAGGTCCTGTTCCTGCAGCACACCGAGCGGCACGGTGACGACCACGCGATCGAAGGACAGCGCCTCCCCCGTCCCGAGCCGCACGCTGACCCCGGAGTCGTCGTAGGCGAGCCTGCTGATCGGGGAGGACAGAGAGACCTCCACACCGTCGAGCGCGTCTTCGACGAGCGGCGTGAGATCGTCGCGCGCCCCGGTGAGAGCAGCCGCGGGGAGGGCCGGCGGGAACCAGCTGGACAGCTGCGCGGCATCCGCTCCCGCCGTCGTCGCGAGCGCGGCGAGCAGGGCCGCGGTCGACGGATCCTCGGGATCGCCGCCCGCCTCGATCAGGGCATCCGCGAGGGAGATGTCGGCCGGAGCCGCCTGCGCCGCGGTGATGGCGGCCTGCAGCGGCGCACTGTCGACCGGCTCGATATCGCCCTCGGGTCCGTGCCATTGCGCGTCGGGGAGATCGACGACGCCGATCTCCCATGCCTCCATGCGCTGCCGCAGGTCTTCGTCTCCTTCGCCGAAGAGCCAGGCGCCGAGCTGCACGGGCATGGGCCAGGAGTCGTCGACGACCGAATGGACCCGGCCGCCGATGCGGTCGCGCGCCTCGAAGACCGTGACCTGCATGTCGGCCGCGGCGAGGCGTGCTGACACGGTCGCACCCGCGAAGCCCGCGCCGATCACGGCGATCCGCTCGCCCGCCTCCGCCAGGTCTTCGACCTCATCCGCCGCCCGCGCACCTGAGCGGATCGCGCCGCGCATGGTGCCCGGTTCGTCGGCATCCGTGGCTTCGCCCGCGAAGAACACACGATCGACGACCGGACGGGCCAGCTGCGACCGGGTCTCCGCGAGCACGCCGACCGGGGTGAAGCTCACGGCGCCGTATGAGAAGGGGTCGGTCGTCCATGAGCTGCGCAGGCGATCGGCCGGCTCGGGGACGCCCGGCTGCGGTTGCGGCTCGCGGGTCGGCGTCGGGCTCGCGGTCGGCTCCGGGTCGGGTGTGCACGACGCCAGCAGCACCGAGACGGCACCGACTCCGGCGCCCATGAGCAGAGTGCGGCGCGTGATCCTCATCGTGTCGCCACTTTATCCCGCCCCGCTGGTGTGAGCGACAGCATCCACCCGGGTCGTGCGGCGCGGTCCCCGTTCACAATTCAGCAAGAACGTCGCCCAGACAGCAGAAACCGGCCGATCCGCCACGGGATCGGCCGGTTCTTGCTGAATCGTGAACGCTCAGACGGCGAGCAGTTCCTTCTCGAGCCGGGCGTACGACGCCTCCATGCCGTCGGCCATGCCGGTGGCGAGGATCATGTCGCGCGTCTCCTTGTCGGGGTACTCGATGAAGAGCGTGATGAGGGTCGCGCCGTCCTCCTCGTACAGGTTGAGGTCGTTGAGCGTCTCGACCGGCATCCCGATCATCCGCTCGGTCTGCACGGAGCGGCGCGGGGCGTCGACCAGGATCGCCTCGCCCTCGAAGCCGAACGGCTGCCCCTCGGTGTCGCCGACCGGCGCCCACGAGGTGCGGTAGGTCTGACCGACCTCGGTGGCGACGACGCACTCCGTCATCTCCCAGCCGTCGGGTCCGAGCAGCCACTGCTTCATGAGCTCCGGCTCGTTGTGCGCACGCCAGACGAGCTCGCGCGGACCCTCGACGAGGCGGGTGATGCGCACGTGCGTGTCGTCGAGCAGTTCGACGCTCGTGCCCTTGCCCTGCGCGTAGTCGCGGAGGTCCTGCAGCACGGCGTCGAGCTGCGACATCGCCATCTTGATGCCCTCGACCTGGCCCATCGAGACGACCTGCTCGATGGCCTCGACCGAGGCGAAGTGGCTCGTCGTCACCATGCGCGTGCCGTCGGCGGTGGGCTCGAAGGCGAACGTCATCCGCTGCGCGCGGAAGCCCTCCAGCGGCTTGCCGTCTTCGTCGACGAACGAGTCGAGCACCTCGAAGCGGTGCGGCGCCTCGATCGCGAGGAACTCCCACGATCCCGATGAACGTTCACCCCGGGGGCCGTTCATCGTGTAGACGGCGTGCCCGCCGACCGTGTGGTCCCAGGCGCTGAAGGTCGCCGGCCATCCGGGAGGGCCCCAGAAGCGCTCGAGCTGACGCGGGTCGCTGTAGGCGCTCCACACCCGGTCGACGGGAGCGGCGAAATCGGCCACGACCGTCATGGTCAGGTTCTCGGTGTCGGTGATGACGTCGGTGACAGGCATTGTCAGTCCTCTTCCTTGGTTTCGTTATCTTCTCGCTGGGTCCCTGAGCTTGTCGAAGGGCCGGCCAGCAGGTCGTCGAGTCGGGCGATGCGCGACCGCCACAGCTCTTCGTATCGGGCGAGGAGCGCCCTGGCGCGGGCGATCATCTCGGGGTTCGCGCGGACGAGCCGCTCGCGTCCCTCGGCGCGCTTGACGATGAGGTTCGCGGCTTCGAGCACGGCCACATGCTTCTGCACCGCGGCGAACGACATCTCGTATTCGGAGGCGAGGGTCGAGACGGACTGCTCACGCTCGATCGTCCGACGCAGGATGTCGCGCCGGGTCGACGTCGCCAATGCGTGGAACACACGGTCGACCTCCGCTTCGCTCAGTTCTCTTTGTGCAACCATTTGGTTGTACGTTATGCCTGAGTGAAGGCGATGTCAAGAGGTCGGCGCAGAAACACCCCGCGTCACCCCACCATGCCCTCCAGCCGATACCCCATCCCCGGCTCGGTGAGGATGTGGACCGGATGCGAGGGATCGGCCTCGAGCTTCCTGCGGAGCTGCGACACGTAGAGACGGAGGTACCCGGTGTCCTCGGCGTGCTCGGTCCCCCAGATGCTCGTGAGCAGCGTCTTCCGCGTCACCAGCTTGCCCGGGTTGCGGATGAGGAGCTCGATCATCTGCCACTCGGTGGGCGTGAGGCGGATGTGCTCGTCACCCTCCGCTCCGGCGCGGACGACGCTGTGCGCGGAGAGGTCGATGGTCACGTCCCCCAGGTGCGCGATCGGCGCCGTGGTGTCCTGCGGGACCCGCCGCGTCAGCGCCCGGATCCGCGCGAGCAGCTCCTGCACGGCGAACGGCTTCGTGATGTAGTCGTCGGCTCCGGCGTCGAGCGCCTCGACCTTGTCCGCGGCGCCCGCGCGTCCGGACACGACCAGGATGGGCGCCTGCGACCATCCGCGGATGCCCTCGATCACCTCGATGCCGTCGAGCCGCGGCATGCCCAGGTCCAGGAGGAAGATGTCCGGCTGATGGTCGATCCCGGCAGCGATCGCCTGCGCGCCGTCGGGGGCGGTGACGACCTCGTACCCCTTCGCGCTGAGGGTGATCCGCAGGGCGCGGACGATCTGCGGATCGTCGTCGGCGATCAGGATCTTCATGGTGCGTCCTCCACGGTCTCGGATGCGGATGCGTCTGCCGGCGCGGTCGGCAGCGAGATGACCATCGTGAGTCCCCCGCCCGGCGAATCCTCGGGGATGAGCGTGCCGTGCATGGCCTCGACGAAGCCGCGAGACAGGGCGAGCCCGAGTCCGAGACCGGTCGAGTTGTCGGTGTCGCCCAGGCGCTGGAAGGGCAGGAAGATGTCGTCCTTCTTCTCTGCGGGGACGCCCGGTCCGTGGTCGATGATTCTGATCTCGAGCTGGCCGCCGAAGGTGCTGGTGCTGATGTGGACCGGAGGTCCGTCCGGGTTGTATCGGTGGGCGTTGGCCAGCAGGTTCACGAGGACACGCTGCAACAGCACCGGATCGGCGTGGGCGAGCGCGTCTCCGTGGTTCAGCGCGAGGGAGACGTCGGTCGGGCCGAGGTGGAGCTCGTCGAGCGCCGGCGCGATGACCTCCGCGGGGTCGGTCGGCATGTCGGCGATCGACAGCACGCCCGTCTGCAGACGACTCACGTCGAGAAGATCGGTGACGAGCGTCGCGAGAGCCGTGAGGCTCTCATCCGCGGTCTCGAGGAGCTCCTGCTTGTCCGCGGTCGCGAGCTCGGGGCCGGCCGCGCGCAGGCCGCCCACCGCCGCGGACGCCGCCGCGAGAGGACGACGGAGGTCGTGGCTGAGCGCCGAGAGGAGCGCGCCGCGGACGCGATCGGATGCCGCGATCGGCTCGATCTGCTTCGCGGTGTGCTCGAGCTGCTGATGCTCGAGGGCCGCGGCGAGCTGCGCCGTCACGACCGCGAGGAGGCGCCGCTCGGATGCCGCGATGTCGGCGCCGTGCAGTTCGAGGACCGCATCGTCGCCGATCCGCACCTCCGTGTGGCGATTGTCCGGGAGCGGTTCACCGGCACGCGCGAGGACGTCCTCTCCCCGGACGAGACGGACGCCGGGCAGCTGGAACGCCTCGCGGGTGCGGTCGACGAGCGCCTGCACCGCGTTGTCTCCGCGGAGCACGCTGCCCGCGATCGTCTGGATGAGCTCGGATTCGGCCGCCGATCGACGCGCGGCTCGGGTGTACCGGGCGGCACGATCCACGATGAAGCTCACGAGGCTCGCGATGACCACGTACAGGCACAGCGCGAGCAGGTGATGCGGCTCGTGGATGTGGATCGTGAAGAGCGGTTCGATGAAGAGGTAGTCGAGCGTCAGACCAGAGAGCACGGCGGCGAACAGCGCCGGCCAGATGCCTCCGACGAGAGCCACCACGACGACCAGGAGCTGGAAGCTCAGCACGTCGGTGGTGATCGACTCCGGACTCCGGAACACGCTGAGGAGCGCGGTGAGCAGCGGCCCGCCCAGGAGAGCGACGACGAGACCGAGGATCCGGCGCTTGCGGGTGAGCGCGCCCGTGAGCGGAGGAAGCGCGAAGCGTCGTCCGGCCGCGCCGTGGTTGACCATGTGCACGTCGATGTCGCCGGACTCCCGCACGACCGTGGCGCCGATGCCCGGTCCGGTGAACGCCGCGGCGAGGCGTCCGCGCCGGCTCGCGCCGAGGACGAGCTGGGTGGCATTCACGGAGCGGGCGAACTCCACGAGCGAGGTGGGGATGTCGTCGCCGATGACCTGGTGATACGTGCCGTTGAGCTTCTCGACGAGCGTCCGCTGCTCCGCGAGGGCGACCGGGTTGCTCGCGCGCAGGCCGTCCTGACTCGTCACATGCACGGCCAGCAGCTCGCCGCCGGCCGAACGCGACGCGATGCGCGCCCCGCGACGGAGCAGCGTCTCTCCCTCGATGCCGCCGGTGAGGGCGACGACCACGCGCTCGCGCGCTTCCCAGGTCGAGTCGATCCCCTGCTCCTGCCGGTAGCCCTTGAGGGCCTGGTCGACCTCGTCGGCGAGCCAGATCAGGGCCAGCTCGCGGAGCGCCGTCAGGTTGCCGAGCCGGAAGTAGTTGGACAGCGCCGCATCGATGCGCTCCGCCGGATAGACGAACCCTCCGCTCAGGCGATCGCGCAGCGCCTGCGGGGCCAGGTCGACGACCTCGATCTGATCCGCGCTGCGCAGGAAGCTGTCGGGCACCGTCTCGCGCTGGGGCACGCGCGTGATCTGCTCGACGACGTCGTTCAGGGATTCGATGTGCTGGATGTTCAGGGTCGAGATCACGCTGATACCGGCATCGAGGAGGACCTCGACATCCTGCCAGCGCTTCTCGTTCTCCGAACCCGTGGCGTTGGTGTGCGCCAGTTCGTCGACCAGCGCGATCTGGGGTCGGCGCGCCAGCACGGCGGCCAGATCCATCTCCTCGAGGTCGACCCCGCGGTGGGCGAATCGGGCGCGCGGCACCGCGGGTATCCCGTCGGTCATCGCGGCCGTCGCCGCACGTCCGTGCGTCTCGACGATCCCGATGACGACGTCCTTGCCCTCGGCCAGCAGACGCCGGCCCTCCTCGAGCATGGTGAAGGTCTTGCCGACGCCGGGGGCGGCGCCGAGCAGGACGCTGAGCCGCCCCCGTTTCGACATCGTCACTCCTCCCGTTCGTCCAGGGCGAGGTTGAGCTCGAGCACGTTGACCGTGGAGGCGCCGAGATAGCCGAGGTCGGGACCGTTCGTGTGCGCGGCAACGAGCGCTCGCACGTCATCGACCGAGAGGCCGCGTTCCTCGGCGACACGGGCGACCTGGATCGCCGCGTACTCCGGGCTGATGTGCGGATCGAGGCCAGACGACGATGCGGTCACCGCGTCGACGGGCACATCCTCCTCGGCGACGCCGTTGAACTCGGCGACCTGCGTCTTGCGCTCGGTGATGGCCTCGATGAGATCCGCGTTCTCGGGCCCGTAGTTCGAGCCCGACGACGCACCCCCGTCGTAGCCGTCGCCCGCGGCGGACGGACGCGGCTGGAAGTACTCCGGAAGCGGGTCGCCCTCGGCATCCGCGAAGGACTGGCCGATCAGCGAGGAGCCGACCGGGGAGCCCTGGGTGTCGGTCACCATGGATCCGTTGGCCTGAGCCGGAAGCGCCAGCTGGCCGACCAGGGTGATCACGAGCGTGTAGACGACGCCCAGGACGATGGTGAAGAGCGCCATCGCGCGGGTGGCGACCCAGATCGTCCGTCCCGCTTGGCGGGTTGAGGTGTTCATTTCTTTCCTTCTTTCGCGGCTGTCAGAAGCCGGGGATGAGACGCACGAGGAGGTCGATCAGCCAGATGCCGATGAACGGGGTGATCACGCCGCCGAGGCCGTAGACCGCGAGGTTGCGTCCGAGGATGCTCGAGGCGTCGCCGGGCCGGTACTTCACGCCCCGCAGCGCGAGCGGGATGAGGAAGACGATCACGATCGCGTTGAAGATGATCGCCGACAGCACGGCGGATGCCGGGGAGTGCAGCCCCATGATGTTCAGCGCTCCGAGCTGCGGGAACACCCCCATGAACATCGCCGGGATGATCGCGAAGTACTTCGCGATGTCGTTGGCGATCGAGAACGTGGTCAGCGCGCCGCGCGTGATGAGCAGCTGCTTGCCGATCCGGACGATGTCGATGAGCTTCGACGGGTCGGAGTCGAGGTCGACCATGTTGCCGGCCTCCTTCGCCGCCGACGTGCCGGAGTTCATCGCCACGCCCACATCCGCCTGCGCGAGTGCGGGAGCGTCGTTCGTGCCGTCACCGGTCATCGCGACGAGGTTGCCGCCGTCCTGCTCCTTGCGGATGTAGGCGAGCTTGTCCTCGGGGGTCGCTTCGGCGAGGAAGTCGTCGACTCCGGCCTCCTTGGCGATCGCCGCAGCCGTCAGCGGGTTGTCGCCCGTGATCATGACGGTGCGGATGCCCATGGCGCGCATCTCCGCGAACTTCGCGGGGAGCCCTTCCTTGACGACGTCCTTCAGATGCACGACGCCCAGGAGACGGCCTTCGCCCGCACGGTTCTTCGTCGCCACGACGAGCGGGGTGCCGCCCGACTGCGCGATCGCTTCCACGGCATCCTCGATCTCGGCCAGCGCGCTGCTGGGCAGGCGATCGCCCTCGGCTTCGAGCCAGGCGACGACCGCCGACGTGGCGCCCTTGCGGATGCTGACCCCGTCCGGGGTGTCGAGCCCCGACATGCGGGTCTGCGCGGTGAACGGGACGATCTCGCCCTCCGCACTCGATCCGACGACCGCGCCCTTGTCTCTGGCGAGCTCGACGATCGAGGCGCCCTCCGGCGTGGGGTCCGCCAACGAGGACAGCGCGGCCGTCAGGATCAGCTCCTCCTGCGGCACGCCGCTGACGGGCACGAAAGCGCTCGCGCGGCGGTTGCCGTAGGTGATGGTCCCCGTCTTGTCGAGAAGCAGGGTGGTCACGTCGCCGGCCGCCTCGACGGCACGGCCGGACATCGCCAGGACGTTCCGCTGGACGAGCCGGTCCATGCCCGCGATGCCGATGGCGCTGAGCAGCGCACCGATCGTCGTGGGGATGAGGCAGACGAGAAGCGCGATCAGCACCGTGACGCTCACCGGTGCGGCGGCGTACGACGCGATCGGGTTCAGGGTCAGGGCGACGACCACGAAGATGATCGACAGCGAGGCGAGCAGGATGTTCAGCGCGATCTCGTTCGGCGTCTTCTGACGCGACGCCCCCTCGACCAGGGCGATCATCCGATCGACGAAGGTCTCACCCGGCTTGGAGGTGATGCGCACGACGATGCGGTCGGACAGCACGCGGGTGCCGCCGGTCACCGCAGAGCGGTCGCCACCGGACTCGCGCACGACCGGGGCGGACTCGCCCGTGATGGCGGATTCATCGACCGAGGCGATGCCCCAGACGATGTCTCCGTCGCCCGGGATCAGCTCGCCCGCCGAGACGACCACGACATCTCCCAGCGACAGCTCGGCAGACGACACGTCGGACGACGGCGTGCGCTCGGCCGGAGCATCGCCGAGTGCGTCGTACTCGGCGACGCGATGGGCCATCGTGCTGGTGCGGGTCTTGCGCAGGGTCTCGGCCTGGGCCTTGCCCCGTCCCTCGGCGATGGACTCCGCGAGGTTCGCGAAGAGGACCGTGAGCCACAGCCACACGGCGATCGCGCCGGTGAACGACCAGGGCACGGTCGTGCCGCCCGAGTCCGCCGCGCCGCCGATGAAGGGCTCCGCGACGGCGAGAACCGTCGTCAGAGCGGCGCCGAGCCAGACCAGGAGCATGACGGGATTGCGCCACTGCTCGCGCGGGTCGAGCTTGCGGACTGCGCCGGGGAGCGCGGCTCGGACCTGCTCCCAGGTGAACCCTCCGCGTTGCGCGGGTTTCGCCGCCGTTTCCGGACGGGTTTCGGTTGTCGTCGACATGATGTTTTACATCAGCCCTTCTGCCAGGGGACCCAGCGCGAGAACGGGGAAGAACGTGAGTGCGGTCACCAGGACGGTGACGGCGGTGAGCAGCCCCACGAACATCGGTCGATGCGTGGGCAGGGTGCCCGAGGTGGTCGGGACCTTGTCCTGGGCTGCGAAGGAGCCGGCGAGCGCGAGCACGAAGACGATCGGCACGAATCGTCCGAGCAGGATCACCACGCCGAGCGCGGTGTTCAGCCACGGAGTGTTCGCCGTGAGACCGGCGAAAGCCGATCCGTTGTTGTTCGCCGCCGATGTGAACGCGTACAGGACCTCCGACATCCCGTGGATGCCCGGGTTCCAGATCGAGGTGCTCTCGAGCTCCTCCCGCACACCGGGGATCGCGAAGCTGAGCGCGGTCCCGCCCAGCACGAGCGTCGGCATCACCAGGATGTAGAGGGCGGCGAGCTTGATCTCCTTCGGACCGATCTTCTTCCCGAGGTACTCGGGGGTGCGACCGATCAGCAGACCGGAGATGAAGACGGCGATCACGGCGAGGATCAGCATCGCGTAGAGACCGGAGCCGACACCACCCGGCGAGACCTCGCCGAGCATCATGTTGAGCATCGGCATCATGCCGCCGAGCGCCGTGTAGGAATCGTGCATGGAGTTCACGGCACCCGTCGAGGTGCCGGTGCTCGTGGTCGCGAACAGCGTGGATCCGATGATCCCGAATCGCTGCTCCTTGCCCTCCATCGCGCCGCCGGCGAGCTCGGGCGCCGTGCCCTTGCCGACCGACTCGAGTGCGGTGAGGATCACGAACGACACCGTGTACAGGGTGGCCATGACGCCGAGGATCGCGTAGCCCTGACGGTTGTCGGAGACGATCCTGCCGAACGTGCGCGGCAGGGAGAACGGGATCAGCAGCATCAGGATGACCTGGAAGACGTTCGTCCACGCCGTGGGGTTCTCGAACGGGTGCGAGGAGTTCGCGTTGAAGAAGCCGCCGCCGTTCGTGCCGAGGAGCTTGATCGCCTCCTGCGAGGCGACCGGGCCGCCCGGGATGGACTGCTCACCCCCGGTGAGGGTCGAGACGGTGGTGAAGCCGTTGAAGTTCTGGATGACTCCGCCGACCAGGAGGACGATCGCTCCGATCACCGCGATCGGGAGCAGCAGACGCAGCGTGCCCCGCGTCAGGTCCACCCAGAAGTTGCCGATCGTGCCGGAGCGACGGTAGGCGAAGCCGCGGACGAGCGCGATCGCGACGGCGATGCCGACGGCCGCGGAGACGAAGTTCTGCACGGCGAGGCCGGCGAACTGGACGGTGTAGCCCACCGTCAGCTCCGGCGAGTACGACTGCCAGTTCGTGTTGCCGACGAACGACGCCGCCGTGTTGAACGACAGGTGCTCCGACGGCGCCCCGAGACCCAGGGAGTACGGCAGCCACTGCTGCGTGCGCTGCAGGACGTAGACGATGAGCAGTCCGACCGCCGAGAACGCGAGCACTCCGCGCAAGTAGGCCTGCCAGGTCTGCCCGGCCTGGGGGTCGACGCCGATGATCTTGTAGATCCCGCGTTCGACCCTCCAGTCCTTGCGCGAGGTGTAGACCCACGCCATGTAGTCGCCGACGGGCCGGTAGAGGACGCCGATGACGAGCGCGACCGAGGCGAAGGCGAGAAGTGCGTACCACCACGTCATCAGAATCGCTCCGGTTTCACGAGGGCGACGACGAGATAGACGATCGCCGAGATGCCGAGGACGGCCGCAAGGAGCTCGAACACGATCACAGCTTCTCCACCGCCTTCCCCAGGAATCCGACAACCACGAACAGGACGATCACGCCCAGCACGTAGACGATGTCAAGCACAACAAGCTCCATTCGAAGGACCACGTCAGCCCACGCTGACCGGACTGCCCACTGCGGGCGCAATCACCGATCAAACACCCGGCGGCGGCCCGGGAATGCCGTTCTAACGGAACGCATACGCCGACCCCGACGACTCTCATGGGTCCCTAACGAATCCGGGATGAGACGCCGAAGTCCGGCCCGGGATCCCCCTTCCGCAGCTGCTGCGCGTGCTCTCCGACGACCCGCATGAGTTCCGTAGAGACGCGTTCCCCGCGGCGGGAAGGCGCCGTAGGACTGAGGCATGAACTCCATGGAGATCCCTCCCACCCGACGACCCGGCAGTCCCGCAGCTCGGACGGATGCGTCGTGAGCATGCTGCACAGCATCTTCGCCACGTCGCTGCTGATCCGACAGCAGACGCAGCGCCGTCGCATCTCGGCCTGGCCGGCGGAGACGACGGTGAGCCCGCGAGACATCGCCGTCGCGGGGAGGTCGCTGACCGACCTCGCCCGCACTCGCGGCACACCCTGCGTCCTCATCGCCCGTGCGGGCGACGCCGACCGCGGGGACGGACACCGCACGGTCGTCCTGGCGACCGTCCTGGGACGCACGGAGGGTGATCACCGCCGGCCCGCGGAGATCACCGTGGACTGCGATCTGCGCATCATCGGCCCCCGACTCCTCGATGCGCTGCTGCTCAACGGTCCCCGTACGCGAGAGCGCACCCGGCTCCTCGTGCAGCAGCGGGACCGCCAGGCGCCCCCGCTGCAGGTCTTCCTGCCCGCCGACACCTCACCGGGAGACCTCCTGACCTTCGTGTGCGAGGGCACCATCGCCGCAAGTCAGGTCAGATCGCACGACCGTGATCCCGGCGCGGCCGATGACGGCTGGCCCGGGCGCTGCATGAAGTGAGCGGAGACGACGCCCGAGGAGTTCGTGCGGGCGGCCTCAGCGCGACGGCAGGGAAGCACCGTCCGCGAACCGGGCGCGGCGAGCATCCGCGTAGACCGAAGCCCAGATGCGCTCGAAGGTCTCCCGCGTGATCAGTCCTCGCCGCAGGTCATCGCAGGCGTTCTCCATCACCGAGGAGTACAGCGCGAGCATCTCCTCACGCCGTTCGTCCGCAGGATCCGATCGGAACCCCGCCCGGTTCGACCACAGCGAGATCGTTCGACTCCGCACCGGTCGAGCTCGCCGCCACAGATGGATGCCGACGGGAGCGATGAGGCAGAGGAGCGCGAGCGCGGAGTACTCCGGGGAGACGCCGAGTGCGATCAGGAGCAGCCAGCACGAGGTACCCGCGCCCACGGCGATCGGGGCGAAGCCGTGGAGACGATGCGCCCAGCGCCGCTCGGCATCCGAGGCATCCGGCGGGTACACGACCAGGCGCGTGGTCACGACGCCATGACGAGCCACCGCCTGCTGCAGATGGCCCCACCGCACGGGTCGGGACTTGCGGCCCTGCGTGCGGGTCAGGCGATCATCAGGAGCTTGTTCGAGAGGCATGCAGAGAAGGATCGGACATCCCGCTCCGCGGCACCAGCACTCCACACGGAACCCATACGCGACACGACGAAGTGCCCGCCACCTGACGGCGACGGGCACTTCCGGGTTGATCGCACGGGGCTCACTCGTAGGTCGCGAGCCTCATCGTCGCGGTCGCGCTGTGTGCGGCCATGCCCTCGGAGTCGGAGATGACCTGCACGGCGTTCGCGAGCTCGGGCGTCGCCTCGCGTGCGATGCGCTGGTAGGTCAGCGGCTTGAGGAAGCGCGAGACCGAGAGTCCGGCGCTGTGCTTGGCCCCGCCCGCCGTCGGCAGCACGTGGTTCGTGCCCGCCATGCCCTTGTCGGAGTACGCGACCGTGCTCCACGGGCCGATGAAGAGCGAGCCGTAGTTGCGCAGATTCGCGTGGTACCAGTCGTCGTCGGCCGTGATGAGCTCGAGGTGCTCGGGGGCCAGGTCGTCCATGAGGGCCGCGGCGGTCTCACGGTCCTTCGCCACCGTGACGACACCGTAGTCGCGCCAGGCCGGACCGCAGATCTCGGCGGTGGCCAGGGTCTCGAGCTGACGCTCGACGGCGGCGATCACCGCGCGGCCATGCTCTTCGGATGTCGTGACGAGAGCTGCCGGAGAGTTCGGGCCGTGCTCGGCCTGACCCAGCAGGTCGGCGGCCACGATCTCGGGGTCGGCCGTCTCGTCGGAGATGACGGCGACCTCGCTCGGGCCCGCCAGCAGGTCGATCGCGACCGCGCCGAACAGCTGCCGCTTCGCCTCGGCGACGAACGCGTTCCCGGCACCCACGAGCATGTCGACGGGCAGTTCGCCGAGCAGTCCGTATGCCATGGCGGCGAGCGCCTGCACGCCGCCGATCACGAACACGCGGTCGACACCGGAGAGGTGCGCGGCGTAGACGACCGCGTCGTTCGCGTTTCCGTCGGGCTGCGGGGGCGTGCAGGCGATGACCGTGGGGACGCCGGCGGCCTTCGCGACGCCGACCGTCATGAAGGCGCTCGCAGTGAGGGGGAAGCGCCCGGCGGGGAGGTAGGCGCCGACGCGCGAGACCGGGATGTACTTGGCACCGGTGACGATGCCGGGGACGAGCTCGGTCTCGAAGTCGGAGAGGTGCGCGCGGGACTCCTTGGCGAAAGCCTGGGTCCGAGCGGCGCCCAGTTCGATCGCGGCACGGAGGTCGGGCGCGAGGCGGTCGCCGCTGGTCGCGATCTGCTCGGCGGTGAGCTCGATGTCGGCGCCCTGGTAGTTGTCCAGCTTGCGGGCGTAGTCGAGCACGGCGTCGAGGCCGCGCTCGCGGATGTCGGCGAGCATGTTCGTCACGGTCTCGATCACGGCGGGATCGCGCTGCGCGGCCGGTGCGTCGATGAGCGGGGTCTTGAGGTGGTGGAACGCTCCGTCGAGGCGGGCGAGCACAGGTGAGGAGTAACGCATGCTGGAAGGCTAGATCGATACCAACCATCCGACAAGCCTGATGGTCCGAGGCCTTGCATCGGGTTTACCATTGGCTGTGACCATCACCCAGTTGACCGCCTTCCTCGCCGCCCTGGAGCACGGCTCCTTCACCGCGGCCGCCGCGAGCCTCGCCATGACCCAGGCGTCGGTGTCGGAGCTCGTCGCCCGCCTCGAGCGCGAGCTCGGCGTCACCCTGTTCACCCGCGGCAGCCGACGACTCGTGCCCACGGCGGCCGCGCTCGAGCTGCGTCCGCACGCCACCCAGGCGGTGAGCGCGGTGCAGAACGGCATCGACACGATCCAGGCACTGACCTCTCTCGACCGCGGCACCTGCACGTTCGGCGTGCTCCGCAACGCCGCGTACTACGCTCTCGCGGACCTCGCCGAGACCTTCCACCACCGGCATCCGAACGTGCGGCTCCGCCTGGTCGGCATCAACTCGGCCCACGTCGCGCGCTCGATCGCGAGCGGCGAGCTCGAGGCCGGACTGCTCGTGCTTCCCATCGATGAAGATGGCCTCGAGGTGCGCCCGCTCTTCCGCGACGAGGTGCTCTACGCCTCGGCCACCCGCCCTGCCGACGCCGGACCCGTCACGATCGACGAGGTCGCCGAGGCGAAGCTCGTGCTCTACGACGCGTTCGCCGGGTGGGACGATCCGACGAGGCGCCAGCTGCTCGAGCGCGCACGACTGCACGGCCTGTCGATCGAGCCCGCGGTCGAGGTCGAGAACGTCGAGACGGCGCTGAGCCTGGTCGCCGCGGGCGCCGCCGACACCATCGTGTCGCGGTCCATCACCGAGGCGGAGGGCTTCGCCGCCGGCATCCGCACCTTCCCGTTCGCGGAGCCGATGCACGACACGATCGCACTCGTGAAGCGCGAGGGGATGCTGCTGTCGCCCGCGACCCAGCGGCTCGCCGAGCTGGCGGAGCGGATGCTGCGCGAGAGGCTCCCCGAGCACCAGGGCCGCACCCCGCTCGACTGACCCTTCGACAGGCTCAGGGACCCACCTAGGCTCAGGGTTCCCCTCTCGCCCGGGAGGACTTCGCACCCATGGGCGGAGCCTCGGACGCCGATGCTCCTCCCCACGCAGAGTTCTCCTCCCGACGGCGCGCCGTTCGACAGGATCAGGGACCCACCTAGGCTCAGGGTCCCCCGCTCGCCCGGGGGGACTTCGCACCCATGGGCGGAGCCTCGGACGCGGATGCTCCTCCCCACGCAGAGTTCTCCTCCCGACGACGCACCCCGGTCGTTGAGCGAAGCGAGACGAAACGCCTGCCTCAGTACAGGTCGCCCCGACGGTCGTCGAACAGGTGGTTGTGCGGCGGCAGCGACTTCTCGCGCACGGCCGCGAGCGAGAGCACGGCGGTCGCGCCCATCACCGCGCGGAACGCGACGATCCAGCCCTGCTCGTCGATGATCGCGGTGCCGTCGGTCCAGTCGACTCCGCGCTCGGAGCCCCAGCGGTCGGCGACGACCACCGGCAGGCGCGAGGAGCGGGCGGATGCCATGGCCTGGATCAGCTCAGGGGCGTGCTCGCCCTCGGGACGCGGCACCAGCGGCCAGTTGACCGGCAGCGCGAGCACGTCGGCCCCGGCGAGCGCCAGGCGGCGCGGCACCTCGGGGAACTCGTTGTCGTAGCAGATCGCGACGCCGAGGCGCCCGAACGAGGTGTCCACGACGAGGCCCGCCTCGGCGCCGACGTCGAACACGAGCTTCTCGGCGCCCCAGAGGTGCGACTTGCGGTAGTCGGCCAGGTGGGCGTCACGGGTGAGGACGGCGGCGGAGTTGTACAGCCGCTCGCCGTCGATCTCGGCATAGCCCACCACCACGACGGCATCCGCGGGGATGACCTCCTGGATCGACGCCCAGCGCGCGTCATCCGCCGTCATGCCCGCCCTCTCGGCTTCGGCGCGATCCTCGAACACGTACCCGCTCGTCGCGAGCTCGGGCAGCACGATCAGTCGCGCGTCACGGCGGGCCGCGGCCGAGACGGCATCGCGGATGCGGCCGAGGTTCGCGTCGACGTCGCCGATCACGACCTCCGGCGAAAGGGCGGCGACGCGCAGGTCGTCGACAGGTGCAGTCATGGGTCCATCCTCTCCTCGGAGACGACGAAGCGCGAGGAGCCGTCGGCCCCTCGCGCTCCTTCGATTCTCAGTCGTCTTCCGTGGCGGTGACCATCACTCCGAGCGGAGCGAGGTAGCCGTTGGGGTCGATCGTCCAGTCGGCCGCGGCGGCCGCCTCGACGACCTCCGGTGCCCACTCGAGGTAGACGCGGTCGTCGCCGCCGTTGATCACGAGCACCGTGCCGGAGCCGGTCTCGTCGCCCTCGACGCAGCGGTATTCGCGCCAGGCTCCCTCGGGAACGGAGAACGTGTCTCCGGCGCCGAGGTTCACGGTCGTCGACGGATCGCCGTTGAGCGTGACCTCCCAGCGCCCCGTCTTGAACAGCAGCGCCTGCGTCTTGTCGTGACGGTGGCGCAGCACGCCCTGACCCGGCTCGGCCTTCACCCACGCGAGGTTGAACGAGTGCGGCTCGGTCACGTTCGGCACCTGGCGGCGGTTCTCGCTCATGCCGTAGCCGATCGCGGTCGCGAGCTCGACGCGTCCGCCGTCGACGGCTGCGCACAGCAGCGCCGCCGCAGAGTACCTGCGGTCGCCCGGCTGGATCACGCGCGAGCGCATGTCCTCGACCGTGTAGGTCGTGAGCTCGTCGATGTAGTGCTGCTTCATCGGCGTGATGAGGGGCACGTCATCGGGGAGCACGTCGCCGGCGACCGTGTCGATCAGCTTGTTATCGGCCGTGAGGTGCAGCCCGTAGGACTCGGCCTCGCGCAGGACCGAGGGGCCCCAGATGATGCCGCCGTTGTCGTCGCGACCGAGCACGGTGTAGAGGATGCCGTCGTCCGGACCCTCGTTCGTGAAGCCGCGGAAGATCCACGTGGGGATCGTGACGATGTCGCCGTCATGGCTGATGTACTCGCCCTGCTTGCCGTCGACACCCCAGCGGAGGCGGAACTCGCCGCCGAGGTTGATGAACACCTCGGCCGTGAAGTGCAGGTGCAGGTTGTTCGAGATGCCGTTCGGCATGCCGGCGGCCCCGGTGTTGAACCCGTGGTTGACCTCGAGGTTCACGTACTGGCTCGCGTTCTGCGAGACGCCGGCACCGATGAAGGAGTAGTTCTCCTTGCGGTCGGAGCCCGGGGTGCGGCAGTCGATGAACGCCGAGTTGCACGGCACCCAGTCGGAGCGACGGATGGTCCGGCGTTCGATCTCGTTCGCGTCGACGATGACGTCGGTCGCGTCGACGATGGCGTTGCTCATTTCTTCTTCTCCTTGGTGATCGGGGGATCGATCAGTAGATGTTGGCGAAGGCCACGGGCTCGTCGCCGCGCTGGCCTTGGATCTGCGCGCGAAGCGCGATGTCGTCCCACAGACGGACCTCTTTCACGAGGGCGCCGTTGTGGAAGGTGAACTGCGAGATGCCCAGCACGTCGACCGGCTTGCCCGTGAGCGGTCCGTAGTTCGGGACGCCGTTGTAGTCGCCGACGAACTTCCACACGACGGCCACGCGGAGACCCGCGTACCGCACGTCGTAGTTGGTCTGGATGTCGCGGATCTCGAACTGACCACCGGGGAACGACTCGAGCAAGCGCAGCAGTGCGCGACGGTAGCCCTCCGGACGGATGACGAGCCGGTTGCCGACGGTCAGGAGCACGAGGTCACGCTCGAAGAACTTCTCGACCTTCTGCAGATCGCGATCGTTCCAGACGGTCTTGATCAGGTCGATGACCTTCTCGACCTCGGCGCGGTACTCGTCGGGGCGCTCTCCGGAGTCGCCTTTCGCGATGGGGTCGGCGGGTGCCGGCTCGTTCCAGGATCCGGAGAAGCCGCGGAAGGTCTGCGCGCTGGCGACCTCGTCGAGGTCCTCGCCGCGTGCGAGGGGCCCCGCGAGCGTGTCGCGGACGACCCACTCCTCGACCATCCGGCCGCGCCGATAGAGGCAGTTGGCGATCGTGCGGCTGAACTCGGAGGTCTGCAGGTGACCGGAGAGCACGAGGTGCGAGCTGAGGAACGCGTCGTCGCCGCGCGCCTCCCAGATGACGTCTTCGGCCTGCCCGGTGCGGTCGGGGGTCGCCGAGATGCGCATGAGCGAACCCTCGATGACCTCGTCACGGTTCGAGGAGGTGCCGAGACCGCCGTGCACGATCGAGTCGGGCTCGTAGTTCTCGCGGATGTAGTGGATCGACCGATCGACCCAGATCAGGTCGGTGACCTCACGGATGAAGTCATCGGGGTCCTTGTACGGCAGATAGGCGACCGGATCGAGAGGCACGCTGTTTCACTCCTTAGACAGATGAGTCCGCGTTTCGTCGGTGATCGCGGGCTTCTTTCGTCAGTGTATGCGTATGCACAAATGAGTGCAAGAGAGACTTTCCTGACACACGGGTGTCAGAGGCGGATGCCGCGTCAGCCGGCCGCGGCGGCGGCGAGGGTGCGACGGGGCACGAACGAAGACGCGAAGCGCACGTTCTCGATCGGCGCCTCGCGGTTCTCGATGCGGCGCACGATGAGGTCGGCCGCGGCCTCGGCCATGCCGATGATGTCGTAGCCGACCGTGGCGAGATCGACGATGGGCCAGGCGGCCTCCGGCAGGTCGTCGAAGCCGACCACCGAGAGATCCTCGGGAACGCGGAGGCCCGCGCGATGCGCGGCATTCAGCACGCCGTAGGCGACCACGTCGTTGCCGCAGAAGAGGACAGTCGGGCGATCGCCGCCGCTCAGCAGCGAGGCGGCCGCCGCCTCGCCCTCGTCCGCGCTGAACCGGGAGACCTTCCGGGTGTCCGCCTCGGCGAGGGTCAGCCCGTGCGAGAGGACGGCGTCGCGCAGCGCGGATTCCCGCGCCTGCGCCGTGCTGGTGTTGGTGGGACCGAGCACCGCGCCGATGCGGCGGTGACCCAGCTCGACGGCTCGATCGACGGCCTGCTTGTAGCCGTCGACCGGATCGACCACCGTGGCATCCGCCTCGATCAGCGAGCCGATCCGGTTGAAGTACACGAAGGGGAGGCCGCGGTCCTTGAGACGCAGCGGCGCCGCCGACTCCACCGTGGTGGTGGCGAGGATCAGGCCGTCGAGCCCGTTCGCCAGCAGGCGCTCGACGATCGTGTCGTTGTCGGCGGTCTCGGTGTGCAGCATGAGCTGATACCCGAGGGCTTCGAGCTCCCGGTGCACCGGCGCGATGATGTGCGAGTAGAACTGGTTGTCGAGGTCGGTCAGCAGCAGGCCGATACGCCGGGTGCGACCCGAGGAGAGAGCGCGACCCGCCTCGCTGGGCACGTAGCCGAGCAGCTGGGCAGCCTCGCGCACGCGCACCTTGGTGGCTTCCGACACCCGGGAGTCGTCCCGCAGAGCCCGCGAGACGGTCGGCTGCGACACCCCCGCCAACCGCGCGACATCGCGACTCGTCACGACCATGTGATGCCTCCCCCTCAACGCGGGAAATTCTAGCGCCTTGACGCGTCCGTGCATACGCGGTCATAATCAGAGCATACGTATGCAACGAAAGGATGGGCCATGCCCCTGCATCTGAAGTCCGCGCCGACGAAGACGTTCGCGGACACCGCGCAGCAGGATGTCGCCGAACGCGTCCGCGCGATCATCGGCGACATCCGCGAGAACGGCGACGTCGCCGTTCGGCGGTATGCCGAGCAGTTCGACAACTGGAGCCCGGAGTCGTATCGCCTCTCGGATGCCGAGATCGAGCAGATCATCGGCACCCTCCCCCCGCAGGTGATCCAGGACATCGAGTTCGTGCAGAACCAGGTGCGCCGCTTCGCCCAGGCGCAGCGCGACTCGCTCGTCGACATCGAGGTCGAGACCCTCCCCGGCGTCTTCCTCGGTCAGAAGCACGTTCCGGTGCAGGCGGCCGGCGCCTACATCCCCGGCGGCAAGTACCCGCTCACGGCATCCGCCCACATGACGATCATCACGGCCAAGGTCGCCGGCGTCCCCCGTGTCGTCGCGTGCACCCCGCCGATCCGCGGCGAGATCCCCGCCGCCACGGTCGCCGCGATGAAGATGGCCGGCGCCGACGAGATCTACATCCTGGGCGGCGTGCAGGCGGTCGCGGCGATGGCCGTGGGCACCGACACGATCGAGCCGGTCAACATGATCGCCGGTCCCGGCAACGCGTACGTCGCCGAGGCGAAGCGTCAGCTGTTCGGCGAGGTCGGCATCGACCTGTTCGCCGGACCGACCGAGATCCTCATCGTCGCCGACGAGCACGCCGATCCGTTCTTCACCGCCGTCGACCTGCTCTCCCAGGCCGAGCACGGCCCCGACTCCCCCGCGGTGCTGGTGACGACGTCTCAGACGCTCGCGGAAGAGGTCATGGACTGGATCGAGAAGATCCTCCCCGGCATGCCGACGCGCGACTACGCCGGTCCGGCCTGGCGCGACTGGGGGCAGGTCATCGTGGCCGACGACCTCGACGAGGCCTACCGCATCGCCGACGCCTTCGCTTTCGAGCACGTGCAGATCTTCACCGAGAACCCGCGCGAGGCCCTCACGAAGATGCACGACTACGGCGCGCTCTTCCTCGGCGAGAACACCTGCGTCTCGTACGGCGACAAGGTCATCGGCACCAACCACGTGCTGCCGACGCTCGGTGCCGCCCGCTACACGGGTGGTCTCTGGGTGGGCAAGTACCTGCGCACCGTCACGTACCAGGAGGTGCAGAACACGGAGTCGTCGGCCGAGCTCGGCGCCGTCTGCGGTCGCGCCGCGCGCGTGGAGCTCTTCGAGGGCCACGCCCGCTCGGGTGACGCCCGCGCCTGGCGTCACGCCGGCACGGAGTTCGCCTGGATCGAAGAAAGCCAGGCGGCCGCAGCGAGCTCGCGATGACCGATCTCACAGGCCGCACGGCCGTGGTGACCGGCGGTGGCAGCGGACTCGGGGCGGCCATCGCCCGGTCGCTGCACGCCGCCGGCGCCGACGTCGTGCTCGTCGGCCGTGACGAGACGAAGCTCGCCGCCACGGCATCCGCTCTCGGGGAGCGCGCCCGCGGGATCGCGTGCGATGTGTCGGATGCCGCATCCGTGGATGCCCTGCGCGACGCGCTGTCGGGCACCGAGGTGTCGATCCTCGTGAACAACGCCGGGATCCCCGGTCCGGTCGCGGCGCTGACCGACATCGGCGTCGACGACTGGGACGAGGTGTTCGCCGTGAACGTGCGCGGCACGTTCCTCGTCTGCAAGGCGCTGCTGCCCGGCATGATCGCGCGCGGCGACGGCGACGTGATCAACATCGCGTCGGTGTCGGGCAAGCGTCCGCTCGCGCATCGCACTCCGTACTGCGCGTCGAAGATGGCCGTGATCGGACTCACCTCGACGCTCGCGTTCGAGGTCGGCCCCGCGGGCGTGCGCGTCAACTCGCTCTCTCCCGGCCCGGTGCAGGGACCACGGATGGAGCGGAACTTCCGGCTCGAGGCGGAACGCTCCGGCACGACCGTCGACGACGCCGAGCAGGTGTTCGTCTCGCGCGCCGCGCTCGGACGCATGGTCACCGAGGAGGAGGTCGGCGCCGCGGTCCTCGCGATGCTGGCGATGCCCGGGATGTGCGGGGCCGACGTCGACCTCTCCGCCGGCATGGTCGCCTGATGACGTCGTTGCGTGCGCGTGCTCTGGCCGGGGACAAGCTGCTCGGCGCCCTGCTGCGGATGCCGTCGGAAGAGCTCGTCGAGATGCTCGCGGTCGCCGAGTTCGACTTCGTGCTCATCGACTGCGAGCACGGCCCGGCCGACATCACCGCCCTCCGCAACCACATCGCGCTCGCGGCGGCGCACGGCGTGCCGGTGATCGTGCGGGTCGGCGAGAACGACCGGGGTCAGATCCTGCGGGTGCTCGACCAGGGCGCCGAGGGCATCCTCGCCCCGCACCTCGACACCGCGGCAGATGCCGCCGCTCTCGTCGACGCGTCGCTGTATCCGCCGGTCGGCACCCGCGGCTTCGCGACCTACAGCCGCGCCGGTCGCTTCGGCGAGGTCGACCCGGGGGACCACCTGGAGTGGTACCTCGAGAACACGCTCGTGCTCGGCATGATCGAGTCGCCGGACGGCGTGCGCAACGTCGGAGACATCGTCGCGACGCCGCGGCTCGACGGCATCCTGGTCGGTCCCGCCGATCTCGCGGCGTCCACCGGCCCCGACGACCAGCCCGTTCCGGAGGCCATCGCCGCCGTGCACGCGGAGCTCGCTCGCGCGGGCTCGCTGCGCATGGACATCGTCGGCACGCGAGCTGCGGCCGAGGCGTCCTTCGCCGCCGGCGCCGACCTCGTCATCTACAACCTGGCGTCGTCGCTCATGCGGCATCTGCGCGACCTGGCCTCGCCGGAGCGCTGAGCCGACGGCATCCGCCCATCACAGAGTTCTCCGCCCCCAAGAAGTGCAGCACGCACAGGAGACGCGCGGCGCCAGGAGGACACGCGAAGGCCGGAACCCTCAGCGCCGCCCGGCGCCCGCGGCGGCATCCGCCAGCTGGGTCTGCCACGAGCGCAGCAATGAGCCGAAGGCCTGCGGGCGCTCGAGCGGCAGCAGGTGCCCGGCGTCGAGGGTGACGAGCCGGGCGTCGGGCATCCGCGTGACGATCTCGGTGTGGAAGTGCGGCGGCGTGATCACGTCGTCGAGCCCCGAGACGACCAGCGTCGGCACAGACAAGCCCGGCAGTCGCCCGAGCAGGTCGCCCCGGCTGAGCTGCAACTGCAGCTGCGCCCGCAGCCGCGCCTCGCCCGTGACCGTGCCCATCGCGAGGGTCCGCTCCACCAGGTCCGGTCGATCGCGCACGGCCTCGGCGCCCAGCAGCGCGGGAAGGATGCTCTCCTGCAGCTCACGCGCATCCGCGCCGGCATCCATGCGCCCGAGCCAGTCGCGCCACCCCTCGCGTTGCGTCTCGGTCGGGGCCTTCGCATTCGTCGAGACCAGGCACAGCCCGGCCACCCGCTCGGGAGCGGCCAACGCGACCGACATCGCGACGATGGCCCCGAGCGAGTGCCCGACGAGCACGAACCGCTCCGGAAGCGAGTCCAGCAGCGCCTCGACCTGGTCGGGGATGGAGGGGCGATCCAGCACCGGCTGGATCGCCCCGTCTGGTCCGGCATCCGCCCACAGATCGGCGGTGCAGTTCATGCCGGCAAGCAGCACCAGCGACGACACGTCAGCCCTTGACGGCGCCGTCGCTGAGTCCCGCGACGAGATATTTCTGCGCGATGAATGCGATCACGAACACCGGGATCGTGAGGAGCATGGATGCCGCTCCCGCCTGTTGCAGCATCGGCAGGGTCTGCCCGAGCTGCGTGGCGATGAACACGGGCACCGTCTTCGACGAGGTGTCGGTGAGCACGAGCGCGGTGAGGTACTCCTGGAACGCGAAGAGGAACACGAAGATGCCGGCGGTGAGGATGCCGGGTCCCATCAGCGGGATCATGACGCGGCGCAGCATCCCGATCCTCGTGCAGCCGTCGATCATGGCGGCCTCGTCGAGCTCCTTGGGGATCTCGGCGAAGAAGTTGCGCAGCAGCCAGATCGTGAACGGCTGGTTGATCGCGACCAGGGCGATCGCCAGCGCGAACGTCGTGTCGTAGATCCCCAGCGCGCGGCTGATGTCGTACATCGGCAGCACCACCGCGAAGCGCGGCAGCGCACGGAAGATCAGGGCGAGCACCAGCAGGATCGCCGAGACGTAGCTCGGGAACCGCGACAGCGCATAGGCCGCCGGGATGCCGATGACCAGCGCGATCACGGTCGACACGGTCGCGACGACCACGGTGTTCACGAGGTAGTCCGCGAAGTACGTGGTCTGCCACAGATCGACGAACGCCTGCAGCGTCGGCTGGTAGTCCCAGAGCACCGGCGGGTTGGAGAAGGCGACGTCGGTCGGCTTGGTCACCGACAGCGTCATCCAGATGAACGGACTGAGCACGACGACGCAGAGGATGCCGAGCAGCAGACCGGTGATGTACGGCGGGCGGTTCTGACCGCGGCGCTTGCGCTGCGGTGCGCCCTTGGTGACGATGGCCCTCGTCGAGAGCTCTGCGGAGGTGAGACTCATCGTTCGGCCTTCGCTTCCTTGAAGATGCCCCGGATGAACGGGATCAGCATGATGAGGATCAGGAGGATGGTGAGGACGTTGATCGCACTGCCCAGCCCGAGGTTCTCGGCGCCGTCGGCGAACGCCACCGAGTAGACGTAGAGCATGATCGACTCGTTCCCGATGTTCTGCGCCTGCGGCGACAGCGGGATCAGGTTGTCGAACATGCGCAGCACGTCCATGATCGTGATCAGGGTCACGAAGCCGAGCACCCCGCGGATGGTCGGGATGATCACGTTGATGTGCGTCTGGAAGCCGTTGGCGCCGTCGATCTTGGCGGCCTCCTTCAGCTCGTTGGGCACGCCCTGGAGCCCCGCCAGGATGATGAGCATCGCGAACGGCAGCATGTGCCAGACGGTGTTCGCGATCACGAGGATCGCGTTCGGCACCTGGTCGGTGAACCACAGCACCTGCGAGCCGCCGAAGAACCCGATCAGCCTGTTCACGACGCCGCCGAAGTTGTCGTCGAACAGCCACGAGAACGCGACGGCGCCGACGAGGTTCGGCAGCACGTACGAGACGAGCATGATGCCGAGGACGAGCGGGCGGGACGTGGTGATGCGGTTGATGCCGGTGGCGATGATGTATCCGAACACCAGCAGGATCGCGGTGGTGACGACCGTGACAGCGACGGTGAAGAGCACCGCCTTGTGGAACCGGGGATCTGTCAGAGCGTCGGTGAAGTTCTCCAACCCGACGAATGTTCCCGGTGTGCCGTAGCGGACCTGCTCGAAACTCCACTGCACCGTGCGCACCAGCGGGAGCACGAGGAGTGCACCCATCACCAGCAGGCTCGGAGCGAAGAGCAGCCAGAATTCGCGTGCCTTCATGTGCGTCCTCCCTTGGACGGACTGTGGCCTGAACTCGCGCTCAGGCCACAGTCATGGACGTCGGTCCGTGGTCAGCCGGCGACCTTCTCGCCGGCGGCCTGCATCTGGGCGAGTCCGTCGTCGACGGACACCTGGCCGTTGAGGATCGAGACCAGGATCGGACGGATCTCGTTCGTGATGTCGGCGATGACCGGCGACACGATCGGCGGCATCGCGCTGGCGATCGAGTCGTTCGCCGCCGCGCCGTAGGGAGAGTTCTTCTCCGTCACCATTCCCTCGCGGGCCGGGTAGGCCGCGGGGACGGATGCCTTCGAGGCGTCTTCGCTGACGGCCGAGGCCATCATCTGGAACAGCATGTCATGGTCGAGCTTCGTGTTGAACGGGATCGACCAGCCGTCGATCGAGAGGCGGTTGTACGAGTACTCCGCGTCATCGCTGACCTTCGGCGCACCGGCGAAGCCGAACGAGTCGGACAGCTTCGAGTTGGCCGGAAGCGTCAGGTCGAACATGCGGCCGGAGAACATGATCGACATGGCCGCCGTGCCGTTGAACATCTGCTGCTGCACCTTGGGCTGGTCGAAGGTCGTGACCTGCGGGTCCATGTAGGGCTTCAGCGAGAGCATCGCCTCGACGGCCTGCTTGGCCTCGGGGGTGTCGAGCGTGACTTCGCCGTCCGCGGTGACGAAGTCGGCGCCGAGGGAGTTCATCGCGCCCTCGAAGCCGGTGGTGACGTCGGCCGTGGCGAGCCACGGCAGCGCGATCGGGTACTCCATGAGCCCTGCGCCCTTGATGGCTTCGGCGGCGTCGATCATCTCGTCGAAGGTGGTCGGGACCTCGAGGCCGAGGTCTTCGAAGACGTCGGTGCGGTAGGCCATCACGAACATCTGCGCCTGCATCGGGATCGCGTAGATGTCGCCGTCGTACGACATCCCCTCGACCATCGAGGTGCTGATCTCGTCGAGGCCGTAGTCGGCGGCGTACTTGTCCCAGAGGTCGTTCAGCGGAACGAGCTTCTCCTCTTCGCCGAATCCGGGGATGACGAAGCCGTACGTCTCGATGATGTCGTAGGTGCCCGTGTCACCCGCGAGGGTGGCCGTGGTCTTGGTGACCTGACCGCCGAAGTCGATCGGGTCGTGCTTGAGCGTCACGTCGTCGGTCGAGCAGCTCGACACCATCGTGTCGGTGAAGGGGTCGATCGCCGAGGAGTTGTAGGCGAGGACGTTGACCGTCGTCTTGCCCTCGGGTGCCGTGTAGTCACATGACACCGTGGTCGAGTTTTCGTTGTCGGTGCGGGAGCCCGCGCCGCAGCTGGTGAGGGCGACGATGCCCACGGCTGCGAGAGCGAGTACCGGCAATGCCCGATGCTTGTTGAGTCCCATAGGGGTGATGGTATACGTATGCAGTCAACTTAGGGAAGCCTATTTTTCGGGAATGTATTCCCGCTGAATACGTATACGTAACGATTGCCCGCAGGCTCTTGCGGGCGACGCGCGGAATGCCGGCCGAAACGCCCGGGCGGCGTCACTCCGAGCGAGGTCGCCGCTTCTCCAGAGCCCCGGAGAGCAGGACGGCCACCACCCCCGCCACTGGCGCGATCAGGAGTCCGGCGCGCAGGCTCTCGGTGTCGGCGATGAAGCCGACGAACGGCGGTGCGAGCAGGAATCCGACACGGAGGAGCCACGAGACGATCGTGAGCCCGGCGCCGTGCCGCAGGCCGGGCAGCTCGTCCGCCGCATGCATCGCCGCGGGGATGAGCGTGGCGATGCCGAAGCCGAGCGCAGCGAAGCCGACGATCGTCCCCGGGATGCTGGGGAAGGCGAGAGCGAGCCCCATCCCCGTGGCCGCGATCAGTCCGCCGGCACCCGCGACGAGGCGCTGACCGAACCGGTCGGTCAGCCGGTCGCCGAGGATGCGGCCGACGAACTGCGCGAGCATGAGGGCGATGAAACCGAGCGGTGCGATCGCGGCGGCCGCGTCGAGCGAGTCGGCGAGGTAGAGCGTCGCCCAGGAGTTGCCGGCATCCTCACCCACCGCCCCGGCCATCGCGATGAGCGTGAGCGCCGCGAGCAGGAGGACCGTGCGCAGGCTCGGGCCACGGCGCCCAGCTGGGCGGATCCCGGGGCTGTCGGCGACGGCATCCGCATCTTCTGCCGCATCCGCCGACTCCTCGTCGCGCCCGGGCAGGCAGAAGCGCAGCGCACCGATGGCGACGGCGGCGAACACCGTGGTGGAGATCGCGAGATGGATGCCGACGGGCAGGCCGACAGCGATCGCGACGGCGGCCATCGCGCCGCCGAGCACCGCGCCGATCGACCAGATCGCGTGGAAGGAGTTGATGATCGAGCGACCGTACCGGCGCTGCACCCGCAGACCGTGAGCGTTCTGCGCGACGTCGGTGATCGCGTCGCACGCGCCGGTGAGGAACAGTGCGCCGGCGAACAGCAGCGCCGACGGCGACAGCCCGGCGAGGAGATAGCCGATGCTGGTGAGCGCGGTGCCCAGCACCGCGAGGCGGCCCGAGCCGAACCGGCGGATCAGCACGGCGGCGGCGAGACCGGCCACGATGGCCCCGGCCGGGAGCGCGGCGATCGACAGACCATAGGCGGTGTTGTCGAGACCCAGCGTCGCCTTGATCTCGGGGTAGCGCGGCAGGATGTTGGCGAACAGGGCGCCGTTGGTCAGGAAGAGCGCGGACACGGCGATGCGCGCGCGGCGGGCCGCGGCATCCGGGCCCGGTCGCGCGGCGGTGACCGTCTCGTCGCTCGGATCGTCCATCGCGCCCATCCTTCCACGAGCGCCCTGCGTCCCGTCGCAGAGGCGCCGCGGTCAGAGGCCCTCGGCGATCTCCTTGATCGCGGCGAGCCGGCGATCCCAGGCGCGTCCGATCGCGTCGAGTTGCGCGGCCGTGGCGGCGAGCTCGGTGCCGATCACGCGGTAGCGCAGCTCGCGGCCGACGGGCACGGGCTCGACGAGCCCGACCTCCTGCAGCACCGCGAGGTGCTTGGCGATGGCCTGACGACTCACAGGCAGACGCCCGGCGAGAGCGGATGCCGAGGCATCGCCCTCGCCGAGAGCCGTCAGGATGCTCCACCGCGTCTCGTCTGCCAGCGCCGAGAACATCGGGATCAGCGTGCCTGTGGTCATGCGTCGCCCTCGACGGCATCCGCTTCGACGAGCGCGACCAGCTTGTCGAGCTCGAGGTCCCATCCGGTGCGGTGGCTCTCGAGGTTCTTCAGCGGCGCGGACGTGCGCTCGAAGCCGCTCTCGACGACGGTGAGCTGGGTGCCGCCGTCGATCTCGTCGAGGGTGAAGGTGAAGACGGTCGAGGTGCTCTCGTCGACCGCGTCGGGGAGCCGACCGAGCGCGTCGTCGTTGTTCCATCGGTAGCTGATGAGATGGGGCTCGTCAGAGGCCTCGACCCGCAGCGGGATCACATCGTAGTCGGGGAAGGTCATCGTGCCGGTCGCGCCGACACCCGTGCCGTCGAGCACCGTGCGGCCGAACCAGCGCGAGATGTGCTCCGGCTCGGCGACCGCCCGCCAGACCTTGTCGATGGATGCCGCGATGCGGATCGTGCGTCGGACCGAGAAGGTGTCTTCGTCGACCACGGAAGCGGTGTTCTCCGTCATGTTCACCATGATGCGTCCTTTCTTCGCGGAGCAGCGGGATCGCCACTCACCTGCAATTACAGAGTTGCACATGTTGACGTGTACTGCAACCCCTGGGTTGCATTTCGATGGCGCCCTTACATGCCCGCCCCGCCGCGCGCCACCCGCTTCTCCGCATCTCCGCCGCGGCTTACGCTCGAGCCATGACCGAGCTCACCCAGCCCACCGGACAGGAAGAGGCGCTGCGCGCCGTCCCGCGCGAAGGCGGCACGGCACCCCGCGCCCTCGTGCTCGGAGCGACCGGATACATCGGGGGCCGCCTGACCCCCCGTCTCCTCAACGCCGGCTACCGGGTGCGGGTCCTGGCGCGCGACGCCGTGCGCGCGGCATCCTTCCCCTGGGGTCCCGCCTGCGAGATCGTCGAGGGATCGGCCGATGACGCGGATGCCGTGGCCGAGGCCATGGACGACGTCGACGTCGTCTACTACCTGATCCACTCGATGACCGCAGGCAAGGGGTTCGAGGAGAGCGATCAGCGCGCCGCGACGACGGTGGCGGATGCCGCGGCCCGCGCCGGCGTGCGCCGCATCGTGTACCTCGGCGGGCTGCACCCCGACGACGTGAAGCTGTCGCCGCATCTGCGCTCGCGCGTGGAGGTCGGCGAGACGTTCCTGCACTCCGGGGTGCCGACGCTCGTGCTCCAGGCGGGCGTCGTGATCGGCTCGGGATCGGCGTCGTTCGAGATGATCCGGCACCTGACCGATGTGCTGCCGTACATGCCGGCACCGAAGTGGGTGCGCAACCGCATCCAGCCGATCGCCGTGCGCGATGTACTGCACTACCTGCTCGGGGCCGCCCGTGTCGACGCGGACGTGAATCGCGCCGTCGACATCGGCGGACCCGATGTGCTGCGCTACGGGCAGATGATGAACGGCTATGCGGTCGAGGCGGGCCTGCCGCAGCGGGCGATCGCCGCACTGCCCGTGCTCACCCCGGGGCTCGCCTCGCACTGGGTGAACCTCGTCACGCCCGTGCCGCGGTCGATCGCGCGGCCGCTCGTCGCCTCGCTGCAGAACGAGTGCGTCGTGAAGGACCGCACCGTCGACGAGCTCATCCCGCCGCCCGCCGACGGCCTGACCCCGTACCGCCGAGCCGTCGCGCTGGCTCTCGGACGCCTCGACGCCGACACGATCGAGACGAGCTGGCAGGACGCCGAGGTGAGCGGGGCCCCGAGCGATCCCCTGCCGAGCGACCCCGACTGGGCGGGGCGCACGGTCTTCACCGACGCGCGGTCGCTCGAGACGAAGGCATCCGTCGACGACCTGTGGCGCGTGATCATCGGGATCGGCGGAGAGAACGGCTGGTACTCGTCGCCGTTCCTCTGGGCGGTGCGCGGCGTGATGGACCGCCTGGTCGGCGGGGTCGGACTCCGACGCGGACGCCGGAGCCGCACCGCCGCGCGCATCGGCGACGCGATCGACTTCTGGCGCGTCGAGGCGGTATCGCAGCCGCATTCGGGCGAGGAGGATGCCGGGCTGCTGCGCCTGCGCGCCGAGATGAAGGTTCCCGGTGAGGCATGGCTCGAACTGCGGGCGATCGCCGAGGGCCCGGGCGCCCGCTACGAGCAGCGCGCGGTGTTCTTCCCGCGGGGCCTGGGCGGACGGCTGTACTGGCTCGCCGTGCTGCCCTTCCACGGCTTCATCTTCGCGGGCATGGCGGCGCGGATCACGGCCGCGGCCGAGACGGGCGGTGCCACAGCCGCGAGATCAGACGACCCTGGCGATGCCTCCCGTTCAGACGTGACCACCTGATCCGATCTCCGCCTGCACGCGAGCCGCAAGCTCCGGAAAGGCCGTGATCACCGTGCGCCAGAGCAGATCTCTGTCCACGCGGTCATAGTGATGGACGACGAAGTCTCGGTTGCGGGCCGCCTGACGCCAGACCGGGTGAGAGAACCGTGCCTCGTCGGCGTGCGCGAGCCGCTTCGAGAGATCGCCGATGCGATTCGAGAGCGCCTCGAATGCCAGAGGCAGCGCAGGGTCGACGTCGAAGGCATCCCGACCGCGATCAGCGAGATCCGCGGCTCGGGCGAGGGTGTCTCGAAGATCGCCGAGCCATCGGTCCACTCGATCATCGGGATTCACAGCCGAACGGCTTCCCGCAGGATCGTCGCATCGTGCTCGGGATTCAGCGCCGCCGTGCTCACGACGGATACCGGCACCCCGAGCAGAGCCTCCATATCGATCTCGAACTGGGCGACGTCGAACAGCGTGGCTTCCGCGTGCGGCGTCACCAGCAGGTCGACGTCACTGAGCTCGTTCTGGTCTCCACGTGCGATGGATCCGTAGACCTGCACGTCACCGAGATGCGAGAGCGCGGCCAGGCGTTCGATGAGTGTGCGCTGCGCACGCAGCCGATCCAGCCCGATCTTCGTCGACCTCCCCTCGGTCAACGCGAGAAACCGGTCGTACGGGAGGAGCGCTGCTTGCGGCCGACGGTGAGATCCGATGATCACCGGCTCATCGGATCCCTCGCGAAAAGACCCGATGATGCGCGAGAGGCCGGCCCGCGCATCCGAGACCGAGGTCACATCCATCACAGCTCCTTCACATTCTGTACAGAAGATTGTACAGAATGAGTATCCGAATGACGAGGAAGTGGCGTCGCGACGGCGGGCGAGCGCGCGGAATCAGGCGAACAGCTTCTGATTCCGCGTGATCGCCTGATTCGGCCCGGCGCTTTGCGGGCGGCTCCTCAGTCGACCGGACGCTCCTCCGACCGCGGGTGCTCGCCCTGCACCGCGCCCTGGGCGCCCGCCGACTCCGCCGTCTCCTCGGCGAGTCCGTCCAGGGATGCTCCCGCGTCGGCATCGGCATCCGCATCGGTCGCGGCATCCGCTGTCGGGACGATGTCGATCGCCTCGGTGGCAGCCTCGTAGACCTCGGCGAGGGTGTCGTCGACCGTGTCCTCGTCGATCCAGGCGAGGTCGTCTTCGGAGTGGTCGTACTCGACCGGGACGAGCGCGAAGTCGTCGCCGTACTCCTCGAGCCCGGCCATGACGCTGTGCCGCACGGCCATCCGCGCATAGCGGTCGCGGAGTATCAGCGGATCGCGCCGCAGGTCCTTCATGAAAGCGACCATCATGAACGCCATGATCACCGCGAACGGCAGCGCGGCGATGATGGTCACGTTCTGCAGCGAGCGGAGTCCGCTCCCCTCCTCGCCCGAGATGAGCAGCACTGCGGCGATCACGCCGACCAACACCCCCCAGATGACCGTCACCCAGCGCGCGGGCTCGGGACGGCCCTGCTGCGACAGCGTGCCCATCACGAGCGAGGCGGAGTCCGCGCCGGTGATGAAGAAGATCGAGATCAGCAGGATGAGCAGGATGCTGGTGACCAGCGGGAACGGGAGATTCCCGAGCACGCCGAAGAGCACCTCCTCCGGCGGGTCGACGTTCAGTCCGGCACCGTCCATCTGCTGCTGAATGGCAGTCGTGCCGAAGATCGAGAACCAGACGAGCGAGATGGCCGAGGGCACGACGATGACGACCGACACGAACTGACGGAGGGAGCGGCCGCGCGAGATCTTCGCGATGAACATGCCGACGAACGGCGACCACGAGATCCACCACGCCCAGTAGAAGATCGTCCAGGTCGACAGGAAGGTCTGGGCCTCGTCACCCTGCGAGGCCGAGCGTGCGATCATCGTCGGCAGGTCGCCGAGGAACTGCACCGCGACCGACGGGATCACGTTGAGGATGAGCAGCGTCGGACCGACGAAGAACACGAAGAAGGCCAGGACGAGAGCCGCGACCGCGTTGATGTTCGACAGCGCGCGGATCCCCTTGGAGACGCCCGAGACGGCGGAGGCGATGAAGCAGGCGGTGAGCACGGCGATCGCCGCGATGAGGATGCCGTTGCCGAGCTCGCCGATGCCCGTGACGATCTCGACGCCGTGCCCGATCTGCAGGGCGCCGAGCCCGAGGGATGCCGCCGTGCCGAAGAGCGTGACGATGATGGAGAAGACGTCGATCGTGCGGCCGAGGGGTCCGGTGGTGCGGTGCTCGCCGAGCAGCGGCGCGAAGATCGAGGAGATGAGCGGGGTGCGGCCGCGGCGGAACGCGCCGTAGGCGATGGCCCCGCCGACGAGCGCGTAGAACGCCCAGGCCTGCGGACCCCAGTGGTAGAGCACCTGCGCCTGCGCGGTGTGCATCGCCTCGAGGGTGTTCGCCTCGACGGTCCCGGGCGGCGGGTTCTCGAAGAAGGTGAGGGGCTCAGCCGCACCCCAGAACACGAGTCCGATGCCCATGCCGGCCGCGAACAGCATCGAGATCCACGAGAACATCGAGAACTCGGGCTCTTCGTCGTCGCGGCCGAGCGGGATGCGACCGTAGCGGCTGAACCCGATGAAGAGCATGAACACCAGGATGACCGTGGCGATCGTCGTGAAGAAGAAGCCGGTGTACTCGACGACCGCGTCGAGGACGGTCCGCGTGGTTCCGGCGAGGTTGTCGCCCGCGAACACACCCCAGGCGATGAAGGCGACGGTCAGTGCGACCGCGATGCCGAAGACGAGCGGATCGGTGCGGTACGACCGGCCCGTCTCCTCGACCGAGACGCCGGGCACGAGCGCCGGATGCACGCTGCGCGGCGGCACCGCGGCGATGTCGCGGACGATCTTCTTCGCGGTCGGGACGATGCCCGTTCCCGGCGGTGGTCCTTCAGAGCGTGCGGTGGGCTTCTCGTCAGGGGTCTCCATGGAAGACCATCCTTCCACGGCCCTTCGACAGGCTCAGGGACCCAGCCTTGGATTCGGGAACCGCCCTGAGTGCGGGGCCAGCCATGAGTGCGGAACCCGGTCATGAGTGCGTGACCCGGTCCTGGGTTGCTGAGCTTGTCGAAGCACGTCAGCGCGGCATCCGCTGTACGCCTCGCGAGGAGAATCGCGCTTCCGAAGGCCCGAATCCCGGATTCCATCCTTCTGAAGCGCACATTCCCTTGTCGGATGCCCGAGTGCCGCGTGCCCCGATACCGGATGCCGGATCTCGGATGCCGGACGTCGGATGCCGCGTCAGCGCGGCCCGCGCCGCCCGACTCCCGCGAAGACCGCGTGCAGCAGCGGCAGCGCCGAGACGCAGATCAGCGTGATGCCGAGCGGGGGCAGCGGCGTCACGAGCAGCGCGCCTCCGACGAGCATCGCGGCGAAGAGCACGCCCGAGGCGATTCGGCGCGCGAGACCCTCCAGACGATCGAGTCGACGCTCGAGACGCGAGGTGTCGAAGGACACGTTGCCGTCGTCGATGCGCGTGATGATGTTGTCGATGCGCTGCGGCAGCCGCATGGTCACGGCGGCGGTCGCCATGGCCCGCTTCGCCACGTCCTGGATCAGGTTGCCCGACTCGTCGCGCAGCAGGCGGCCGGCGTACGGCTCCGCGGCATCCCACACGTTGAAGGCGGGGTTGAGGCCGCTGCACATGCCCGACGTCAGCGAGACGGCGCGGATCAGCAGCAGCATGTTCTCGGGCAGCTGCAGCGGTAGCGACCGCACCATGTCGCCGAACTCATCGGCGAAGGCGGTGAACTCGCGCGGGTCGACGGTGCTGAGCTCGGCGAATCCCATGCCGCCGAACCTCGCGAACAGGGCGGTGAGCGCGCGCTCGAGCTCGTTGGTGTCGGCCGACGGCAGCAGCACGCCGATCTCCTTCGCGGCCGCGACGAGTCCTCGGCTGTCGCGGCCGGCGACGGCGATGAGGAGCGTGCGCAGACCGTTGCGGAGGTTGTCCGGCACCTCGGCCATCATCCCGAAGTCGATGAAGGTCAGCCGGAAGTTCCGCTCCTGCGCCCCTGCGCCCTCACCCTGGGTCCCTGCGCCCGCGCCCTGGGTCCCTGAGCCTGTCGAAGGGCCTGTCGAAGGGCCCGCCTCAAGCACCGGCGTCACGAAGATGTTCCCCGGATGCGGGTCGGCGTGCACGAAGCTGTGCGTGAACACCTGGTCGAACATGACCTCGGCGAACACGTCGGCGACCTGCGAGGGGTCGATGCCGGCGGCGCGCAGCGCGTCGATGTCGTTGATCTTGATCGCCGTGACATCCGAGAGCGTCAGCACGCGACGGGTCGACCGCTCCCACACGATCTCGGGGGTGTCGACGCGCGGGTCGTCGGCGAAGTTCTCCCGGAACCGCTCGGCGCTCGCGGCCTCGTGCAGGTAGTCGATCTCCTCGAGGCTCGTCTCGGCGAACTCCTCGACGAGCGCGGGGGCGTCGACTCGATCCGAGACGAGCCGCACGCGCATCGCCCAGCGCGCCACCCGGCGGAGGGCGGCGAGGTCGACCGCGACGATCTCGTCGATGCCCGGACGCTGCACCTTCACGACCACCGTGTCGAGTCCCGTGTCGGCGGCGTCCTGCTCCGAGAGCCGGGCGCGATGCGCCTGACCGAGGGATGCCGCGGCCACCGGAGTCTCGTCGAACCAGGCGTACGCGCGGGTCAGCGGCATGCCCAGCTCGGCCTCGGCGACGACGCGGAGGTCGGCGAAGGGGACGGCGGGCACCTCGTCCTGCAGCCCCTCGAGCTCGGCGGTGATCTCGGGCGGGAGCACGTCGAGGCGCGACGACATGAACTGTCCGACCTTGATCATGAGCCCGCCGAGGTCGACCGCGAGCACGTGGAATCGTCGGGCGAACTTCTGCATCCGCGGTCCACGCGTGCGCTCCGCGACCGATGACATCCCGAGGCGCGGCAGCACGAGCTCGTACCACCAGACCTTCAGGAACTCGCGTGCCGCGAAGTTGAGGATCCGTCGGTAACGGGCACGGTGCCCGGGTGCCGGTCGTGGATCGCGGGCCGCTGCGCTGCGGCCGCCCGTCCCCGGAATCGTCGGTGGCGCTGCGAAGCGCCCCACGCCGGCATCCGTCATTCCGTCATCCTCTCGAACCGCGTCGACACGCTGTGACCATGTCAGCCCTCCCCCGACCGCTGAGCCGCGGACCGCGGCATCCGATCAGTCCTGCGCGAGGATGGAGTAGAGCTTACGGCGCGCGTCGTCGAGGACGTCGATCGCGGCCTGCACCTGCTCGGGCGAACCGCTGCGACCCACCGCGGCGGCGGCACCGGCGAGGTCGACGCCCGCCTTCGGGAGCGCGGTGAAGCGCGGGTCGTTGCGGTGGCCGTCCTTGTCGGACGACTCCCACGGAGCCTTCGTCTCCGACGACTCGTCGGCGACGGCGCGACCCGCCTCGGTCAGCGAGTAGGTCTTGCGACCGTTCTGCTCCTCGGCCGAGATGAGACCCTCGTCGGCGAGCAGCTGCAGGGTCGGGTAGACCGATCCGGCGCTGGGCTTCCAGGTTCCGCCACTGCGCTCGGCGATCTCGTTGATGATCTGGTAGCCGTGCATCGGCTTCTCGGCGAGCAGCGAGAGCACCGCCGTGCGCACGTCGCCGCGGGCCATGCGCGAGCCGCCGGACGGGCGCTGCTCGAACGACTTGCGGAACTGGTCGAACGCGTCGAACAGAGCGCCGGCCGGGCCGTTCGCGCCGCCGAGGCCGCCGGTGCCGAAGAGGCTGCCGAGCGGGTTGTCGGCGTTGCTGCTGCCGGATGCGCCGAAGGGGAATGCGTTGTTCATGATGACCTCCAGATGGGGTGGTGAACGATAGTCAACGATATATCGTTCAGCCTGGAGGTTGGGTGGGAGTTTCGGATGCCGTGGGCAGGCGGCGACCTCAGCTGCGCGGCAGGGTGAGGATCTCGGCGCCCTCCGCCGTGACCGCGATCGTGTGCTCGGTGTGGGCGGTGCGGCATCCGGTCGCGCTGCGCAGCGTCCAGCCGTCGGCGTCGGTGACGAGCTCGTCGGTGTCAGCCATGACCCACGGCTCGAGCGCGAGCAGCAGCCCGGGGCGCAGGATGTAGCCGCGACCGGGTCGACCGTCGTTCGCGACATGCGGATCCTGGTGCATGGTCGAGCCGATGCCGTGCCCGCCGAACTCGAGGTTGACCGTGTAGCCGGAGCCACGCAGCACGGTGCCGATCGCGCGCGACAGGTCGCCGATGCGGGCGCCGGGCCGCACAGCCGCGATACCTGCGGCGAGCGCGCGTTCGGTCGCGTCGATCAGGGCCAGATCCTCGGGCGCCTGCGTCTCTCCGACGATGAAGCTGATCGCCGCGTCGGCCGAGATGCCCCGGAGGGTGACGGCGAGGTCGAGCGTGAGCAGATCGCCGTCGGCGAGGGAGTAGTCGTGCGGCATGCCGTGGAGCACGGCGTCGTTCACCGCGGTGCAGACGTAGTGGCCGAAAGGTCCGCGTCCGAAGGAGGGCGCGTAGTCGACGTAGCAGGATTCGGCTCCGGCATCCTCGATCATCTGCTTCGTCCAGCGGTCGAGATCGAGCAGGTTCACGCCGACGGCCGTTCGCTTCTTCAGCGCCCGCAGGATGCCGCCGACGAGGGCGCCGGCGTCACGCGCACGGGCGAGTTCGTCGTCGTTCAGGATCTCGATCATGGTTCTCTCTCCGGTTCCGATAACTATCCCGGTAATACTATCCCGGGATTAGTATGGGCATCATGATGGTCCGGATGCCGCTCACCCCCGCCGAGGTCGAACGCGGCGAGCGCCTCGGCGCCCTGCTGCGCCGGGCGCGCGGCGAAAGGTCGATGCTCGCCGTCGCCCTGGACGCCGGAGTCTCCCCCGAGACGCTGCGCAAGATCGAGTCCGGCCGCGTCGCGACGCCCGCCTTCTCGACGATCGCCGCGATCAGCGGCGTGCTCGGCCTCTCGCTCGACGCCGTCTGGTCCGAGATCGGGACGGATGCCGAGCGCCGCACCGCCGCGGCACGCATCGCCTCCTGACCACTCCTGCACAGTCGGGGTCAGCGAGAATCCGCCCACGGATCGCGCCTCACGGCTCGGACCGCGGTGGCGCATCCCCGAGGGTGGACGCATGACCACGACGGGCGAGCCGTCGCGGCTCCACGAACGGCTGGTCACCGACCATCTGATCGCGCCCGAGATCCTTCCGATCGAAGTCGCCTCCGCCCTGCGTGGATTGAACCGCGGCGGCATACTCAGCGACGAACGCCTCGCCCGCGCGGCATCCGACCTCCCTCGACTTCGGGTCGAGCTGTATCCGTCACTGCCACTCGCGCCGCGCGTGCTCGACATGAGGCAGAACCTCAGCGCCTACGACGCCGCGTACGTCGTCCTCGCCGAGGTCACGCGATCGGCGCTGCTCACTCTCGACCAGCGTCTGGCTCGCTCAGCCGCGGCGCACTGCGCCGTGGAGGTGCCGTCACGCTGAGCGTTCGTGAGCGGTCGGGCGCGCGAGCGCGTCGGGCACCCTGAGCGGTCGGGCGCGCTCCGCTCTCAGCCCCGGAGCACGGAGTCGAGCAGCCCGGGGAAGAGCGTGTCGAGATCGTCACGTCTGAGCGTCAGCATCCGTCGCCGTCCGTTGGGTTCGTTGCGGATGACGCCGGCCTCGCGCAGCACTTTCATGAAGTGCGACTTGGTCGACTTCGGCAGATTCGGGTCGGTCGCGTGGCAGGCGGCCATGTCGAGCGGACCGTCGGCGAGCTGACGCGCGATCGCCAGACGCTCGGGGTCGCTGAGCGCGAAGAGCACGTCTGTGATCTGGATCTCGGAGCGCTCCGGGTGCGGAAGGTCGCCTGGCATAGTTCGAGAATAGTTGAACAATCACGGAATGGCGAGTACGCTCCGATAGTTCGATGATTCTCGAACCCTTGAGGAGCACGCATGACCACCACCCAGCCGATCGTCCGACCGTCGGTCGAGGCCGCTGCCCTTCCGCAGGCGCAGGGACCCACGATCCCCCGCGCCCGGTTCGGATTCGCACTCGCGATCGTCGCCCAGGTCGCGATGATGATCGCCGCGAGTGCGCCCTCGCCGTTCTACCCGGTGCTCGCGCAGGACATCGGCTTCGATGCGATCGTGATCGCGGCGGTCTTCGCCGTCTACGCGGTCTCCCTGCTGCTGACCCTCCTGACCGCCGGCTCGCTCTCCGACCACGTCGGCCGCCGGCCGGTCGTCATCGCGGGCCTGCTGCTCCTGGCGGGCAGCATGTTCCTCTTCTGGCACGCGGATGCCGTGGCGACGCTGTTCTTCGCCCGGATCCTGCAGGGCATCGCGAGCGGTCTGCTCATCTCCGCGCTCTCGGCGACCGCGCTCGACTTCGCGCCGGGCGGGCGCGCGGGCGTCGCGGGCCTGTGGAACGCACTGAGCCCCGGCATCGGTCTGGCGCTCGGGGCGCTCGCCTCCGGCGTGGTGCTCGACCTGAGCGGCGAAGCGCTGCTCGACGTGTTCGCCCCGCTCAGCACCGCCTACCTCGTGCTGGCTGTGCTGTTCTTCCTCATCCCGGAGACCGCACCGCGCAAGCCCGGAGTCTGGGCATCGCTCAGCTTCCGCCTCTCGATCCCCGCGGCGATCCGGGCGGACTTCTGGCGCGGCGCTCCGGCCGTGGTCGCGGGCTGGGCCACCGGCGGCCTGTTCCTGTCGCTCGGTGCGAACATCGTGCACAACGAGCTCGGCGGCTCCGCCCACGTCTGGCAGGGGCTCGCGGTCGCGATGCTCGCCGGCGTCGGAGCGATCACCGCGTTCCTGATGCGCCGCCGCCCGCCGCGCACCTCGGTCGTGTTCGGCACCACGGCACTGGCCGTCGGGACCGCCCTGTCGCTCGCGGCGCTCGGACTCGGATCGCTCCCCTTCTATCTCGCCGCGACCGCCGTGACCGGCATGGGCTTCGGCACCGCATTCTCTGGGGTCGTCGCCTCTCTCGCCCCGCGCATCCCCGCGACGCAGCGCGCCGACACCTTCGCCGTGATCTACCTGCTGGCCTACCTCGCATTCGGGGTGCCCGCGGTGATCGCCGGATCGCTCGTCGGCATCGTCGGGCTCGGAACCGTGTGCGTCGGATACGGCATCGTGGTGATCGCGCTCGCCCTCGTGGCCCTGGTGTCGCGGCTGCGCCGCGCGGACTGACCACCGCGCTCGAGCACCGAGCGCCCGAGCCGCTCCAGCACCGAGAGCCTCGGGCCGCTCCAGCACCGAGAGCCCGAGCCGCTCCAGCGCCGAGAGCCTCGAGCAGCAGCGCGTCGGGAGGAGAACTCGCGCGTGGGCGGAGGAATCCGTGAGGATCCTCCGCCCGACGACGAGTTCTCCGCCCATTACTGAGGCTCGGCGCCGCGCCGCACCCTCAGCCGCGGCGCCACACCGCGACGACACTCGCACCGAGCACGGCCAGCGCCGAGACCCTCGGGCCGCAACAGCGCCGAGAGCCCGGAGCCGCAGCGCGTCGGGAGGAGAACTCGCGCGTGGGCGGAGGAATCCGTGAGGATCCTCCGCCCGACGACGAGTTCTCCACCCACTACTGAGGCTCGGCCTCGCGCTGCACCCTCACCCGCGCCGCCAGACCGCGACGACCCCCGCACCGAGCACGGCCAGCGCCGCCGCACCGAGGAAGAGCCAGGCGAAGCCGCCGGTGAGGGCATCGGCTGTCGCGGCGCCCCTGGCCTCGAGCGACGCCGTGCGCAGACCGGCGATCGTCCCGAGCACGGCCAGCCCGACCGCGCCGCCGATCTGCTGGCTGGTGTTGATGAGTCCGCCGGCGAGTCCCGCCTCGCCGCCCTCGACGCCGTCGACCGCGAGCTGGGTCGTGGCGACGAAGGCTCCGCCGAGGCCGACGCCGATCAGCAGCGTCGGGCCGAGCAGCTGCGCGACGAACTCGGCATCCGCGGGTGCCGCGGCGAGCCAGACCAGCCCGCCGGCGAGCACGAGCAGCGAGCCGATGAGCACGGAGCGCACACCGAGCCGTCCGATCAGGCTCGGCACCGCTCCGGCCACGAGCACGAGAGCACCGGCGAGCGGAAGCTGCGAGAGCCCGGCGGCGAGGGCGTCGTAGCTGAGCACCGCCTGCATGTAGACCGACAGCGCGAAGAACAGCGCGACCATCGCAGCGCCACCCAGCACCATCACGACGTTGCCGAGCGCGAGGCTGCGGTTGCGGAACACCGACAGCGGCACGAGCGGCTCAGCACTCCGACGCTCGATCACGAGGAAGGCGGCTCCCAGCACCAGCGCGCCCGCGAAGAGCACGAGAGGGAGCGGATGCAGGAACCCGAGCTGCTCGACGGCACTGAAGCCTCCGACCAGGGCGACGAGCGCGGCCGTCACGGTGACGGCGCCGGCCACGTCCAGGCGTCCCGATGCGCGGGCATCGTCGCGGGTGATGAGCAGCGGGATCGCGATGAGCACGATCGCGCCGACCGGGACGTTCACGAAGAACACCGACTGCCAGCCGAGGGTCGCGGTGAGCACACCACCGAGCAGCACGCCGGCCGCGGAGCCGATGCCCGCGACGCCTCCCCAGACCCCGAGTGCCGTGGTGCGCTCCTTCGCATCCGGGAAGAGGTGCGTGAGCAGCGCCAGTGCCGCCGGGGCGAGGAGCGCGGCCGACGCGCCCTGCAGGGCGCGAGCCGCCAGGAGCATCTCGGCCGAGAACGAGAGGCCGGCCAGGGCGGATGCCGCGACGAACCCGGCCGCCCCGACGAGGAACACCCGGCGGTGGCCGTAGCGGTCGGCCAGTCGTCCGCCGAGGAGCAGCAGCCCGCCGAAGGCGAGGACGTAGGCGGTGATCACCCAGGCGAGAGCGGCGGTGTCCATGCCGAGCTGCTGCCCGAGCACGGGGAGCGCGATGTTCACGATCGAGGCGTCGAGCACGACGAGGAACTGCGCGAGCGCGAGGATGCCGAGCGCGAGCCAGCGGCGCGAACTGCGCGGGGCCGCCTGCGTGATCGGCGGGGTGGTGAGAGCGGTCATGATCTTCTCCTTCTCGGTGGTGCGATGTCGGTGGATTGATGGATGAGTGATTGCTCACTCACTCTTGAGGACAAGCGAAACCGGCGCGAGCCGGGTGGCGGTTCAGTCGGGGTGGCGGATGCCGCGGGTCAGCAGGATCGCCCACTTCTCGGGGCGCCCGTCGAGCTGCGTGGTGACGATGAGGTGGCACAGCTGACCGAACGCGATGAAGGTCTGCACGTCTTCGTCGGAGCCGCCGGAGCGGCTCTGCGCGTACGTCGTCACGCGGCCGAGTCCCGCTCGGAGCGCGGCGCCGATCTCGGGGATCTCGGCGACGGACTGCGCGTGCACCTGCAGCATCAGCAGCTTCCGGTCCGAGATGAGGTGCGCGTAGGCATCGCCCATCGCGTCGAGGATGGCCTCCGGGGTCTGCGCCGAGGCGGCATCCGCTCCTTCTTCGAGGGCGACGATGATGGCCTCGAAGCAGGCCTCGAGCGCCGCGATGAACAGCGCCTCCTTGCCCGCGTAGAGCTTGAAGACGTAGGCCGGGGAGATCTTGGCCTCGCGGGCGACATCCGCGACGGTCGTGCCGTGATACCCGCCGCGTGCGAACTCCGCGAGCGCCGCCGCGGCCACGAGGGGCCGGCGGGCGTCTGCCGTGGAGAGGATGGAGCTGCGCGAGGTGGGCATATGAGTGACTGTACACTCACTCTTCGCCCGCGGCAACGCGTGGTTGCAGAATCTGTCGATAAACGATAGATTCCTGTTGTTCTTCGATGAGAGGTGAAGCCATGCGAAAAGCGACGATCGTCGTGCTGCAGGTCGTGATCGCGATCGCCCTGGTGGGATCGGTGGCCGTTCAGGCCCTGATCGCCCCCCTGCTCTGGCTCGACCTCGGCGAGGGCGAGCTGCTCGGGCGCATCTTCCTGGTCGGCATCGTCGTTCTGGGCGTCGGCACGCTGCAGGTGTTCGGCATCTGCGTGTGGCTGCTGCTGAACAAGGTGCGTCGGGGATCGATCTTCTCGGAGTCGTCGTTCCTCTACGTCGACGTGATCATCGGCGCGATCCTCGTCGCCGCGATCCTGGCCCTGTCGCTCGCGATCGCTCTCGCCCCGGGCGATGCGGCCCCCGGAGTCGTGGGGCTGATCTGCGGTGCCTCGCTCGTCCTCGGCGGGATGGCGCTGCTCGTCGTCGTGATGAAGGCGCTGCTGCGTCAGGCGATCGCCAGCGAGGCCGAGGCGCAGACGCTCCGCGCAGAGCTCGACAACGAGGTGATCTGATGCCCGTCGTCGTCGACATCGACGTGATGATGGCCCGCCGCAAGATGAGCGTCGGCGAGCTGGCCGAGCGCATCGGCATCACGCCCACCAACCTCGCGGTGCTGAAGAACGGACGCGCGAAGGCCGTGCGCTTCACGACTCTCGACGCGCTGTGCGAGGTGCTCGAGTGCCAGCCCGGAGATCTGCTGCGGTGGGAGGCCGAAGGCGCCGAAGGGGCCGACTCGTAGGGTCGGCACCCGGCACCGGGCATCCGGCATCCGCCATCTGACCCCGCACCACCCGACCCCTGACGCCCAGACAAGGGAACGTGCGTCTCCGGAGGACGGAACCCGGAAATCCGCCCTTTCGGAGCGCACATCTCCTCGAGAGACGCACAGCGGATGCCGGGACTACCGCCGCGCGAGCAGCTCCCCCAGCCGTGCGGCCTCGTCCGCCGGCATCGCGTATCCGTGCTCGGCGCCCGGGTACACCCCGCCGCGCACCTCGGCCGCGTACTCCGAGACGCCGGCGACGGCCGCATCGCGCAGGGCCGCGTATCGCTTCACGAACTTGGCCGCGCCGCCGTCGTACAGGCCGAGCAGGTCGTGGAAGACGAGCACCTGGCCGTCGGCATCCGCTCCCGCTCCGATCCCGATGACCGGGATGTCGAGCAGGGGCATGAGCGCCGCGGTGACCTCCGACGGCACGGCTTCGATCACGAGCATCGAGCAGCCGGCATCCTGCAGCGCGAGGGCGTCGTCGATCACGGCGAGCGCGGCCTCGGCGGTGCGTCCCTGCGCGCGGTAGCCGCCGAGTGCCGTGGCGGTCTGAGGGGTGAGGCCGACATGACCGACCACCGGGATGCCGGCGCGCACGAGGGCCCGCGCCCGGTCGACCGTCGATCCGCCGCGCTCGATCTTGACGAGGTCCACTCCGGCCTCCTTGACGAAGCGCTGGGCGGTCGCGATCGCGAGTTCGTCGGAAGCCTCATAGGAGCCGAACGGCAGGTCGCCGACGAGCAGCGGAATCGTGAGCCCTCTCCGCACGGCCTTGGTCAGCATGAGCATCTCGTCGACCGTCACCGGCACCGTGCTCTCGTAGCCGAGCACGGTCATCGCGGCCGAGTCGCCGACGAGCACCATGTCGACGCCGGCATCCTCGACGATCTGCGCGCTCGGGTGGTCGTAGGCGGTCACCATGACGATCGGGTCGCCGGCCTCCTTCTTCGTGGCGAGACTCGCGAGCGTGACCCGCTTGCGGGGTGCCGCGTGCGCGCTCACAGCGCTGCCTCCGTCAACAGGCGGTCGACGGCGTCGTCGACCTGGATGATGCTGTTGGAGCGATCGACGTGCACGACGCGCGGTTCGTAGGTGGCGAGGTCTTCCGCGGAGTAGTCCGCGTAGGAGATGACGATGATCGTGTCGCCGGTGTGCACGAGGCGAGCGGCGGCGCCGTTGACCTGGATGACACCGGATCCGCGCTCGCCCACGAGCGTGTAGGTTTCGAAGCGCGCGCCGTTGTCGACGTCGACGACGTGCACCTGCTCGTGCGGGAGGATGTCGGCGGCCTCGAGCAGGTCGGGGTCGATGGTGATCGAACCGACGTAGTGGAGGTCGCTCGCGGTGATGGTCGCGCGGTGGATCTTCGACTTCAGCATGGTGCGTCGCATCAGGCATCCTTCGTTGCGGAGAGAGTGTGGTTGTCGATCAGCCGGGCGGCGCCCACACGGGCGGCGACGGCGAGGAGCGCGTCGCCCTCGACGCGGTCGACGGATTCCAGCGTCGATGCGTCGCGGAGTTCGAGGTAGTCGGGCGTGATCCCGGCATCCGCGAGCACCCGTCGGGCGGCGGAGAGGATGCCGTCGGAGTCGCGCTCCCCCGCGGCGAAGACGGATGCCGCGGCGTCGAGCGCCCGGTTCAACGCGGTCGCTCGCGAGCGAGCATCCGCGTCGAGGTAGACATTGCGCGAGCTCATGGCGAGTCCGTCGGCTTCGCGCACGATCGGGCACGCCTCGATGCGCACGTCGAGGTCGAGGTCGCGCGCGACGCGACGGACGACGAGGACCTGCTGCGCATCCTTCTGCCCGAAGTAGGCGACGTCGGGGCGGACGATGCCGAACAGCTTGGTGACGACGGTGGCGACGCCGTCGAAGTGGTGGGGCCCGCGGGCGGCTCCGTCGAGCACGTCGGTCAGTCCTGCGACGTGGATGTTCGTCGCGAAGCCGTCGGGGTAGATCTCGGATGCCGCGGGCGCGAGGAGGATGTCGACGCCCTCAGCCTCGGCGAGCGCGGCGTCGCGGACTTCGTCGCGCGGGTAGGCGCCGAGGTCTTCGTTCGCGCCGAACTGGGTCGGGTTGACGAAGAGCGAGACGACGACGAGGTCGTTCTGCGCACGAGCGCGGCGCATGAGGGAGAGGTGACCCTCGTGGAAGGCGCCCATGGTGGGGACGAGGCCGACGCTCTGGCTCTCGCGCCGAGCTGCGCTGACAGCGGCGCGGACCTCGGCGATCGTGCGGAGGATCTTCATTCGCTCGTCGCCTCCGGTTCGGGGATCACGGTCGGCGGGGTGCCGGAATCGATCGTGGGGATTCTGGTCGCACGGCGGGCGACGGCACGCGTCGCGGTGACGAGTTCGGTGAAGAGCGGCGCGAGGTGCGGAGCATCTGCGTCGACCGCGTCCCGCTGCCGCTCGATCGTGCGCGCATCACCGCGGGCGATGGGCCCGGTGAGCGCATCCGGGGCGCCGACGTCCGCCCAGTTGTCGACGCTGCGGCGGACCAGCGGGGCGATCAGCTCACGCGCGTCGTCGGCGGGGATGCCGGCCTCGGCCGCGAGCTGCTCTGCCGCGTCGAGCACGGCGAGCACGAAGTTCGACGAGAAGGATGCTGCCGCGTGATAGGTCGCGCGATGGGCGTCGTCGACGGTGAACGGGCGAGCGCCGAGGGCGCGAGCGAGCTGCTCGGCGGTCGCGAGCGCGTCGGACGTGCGGCCGGCGATCGCGGCTCCGATGCCATCGAACACGTCGGGCGTCTCGGATCCCGTGAACGTCTGCAGCGGATGGATGCTGAAATCGACGTCGTCGAGCCCGGTCGCACCGGAGACGTGCCCGACGAGTCGCACGTGCGGGCGGGCGACGAACGCGACCGCCGGGATCGCGGCATCCGGAACGCAGAGCAACGCGATGTCGGCGGACGGCATCGACTGGTCGCGGCGGAGCGGCCCGAGGACCTCGAAGCCCGCCGTCCGGAGCGACCGGGCGAGAACGCCGCCGAGACGTCCGGCGCCGATCACGGCGATGGTCGTCTCAGGCGCGAGAGCAGAGGCAGGATTCATGATGAGGGCCGGTCGAACAGGGCGACGCGGATGCCATGAGTATCCGCCGTCAGCAGCATCCGCTCCAAATCGGAGAGCAATATGACATCATGAGTCCGTCTTTTCATTGTCAGATTTACAGCTATCTCCCTCGTTTGATTTACATATTGATCTCACGCGTTCGATGAGGACGCGCGAGGAGTGCGACGAGCACCTCGCCGACTAGGCTCCCTCCATGCCCCACCGCACCATCGAGCTCCACGTCGATCGCGACAGCGTCGCCATGGGCGATGACGTCGTCCCGCACGCCGGCGTCCTGTCGGTCCCCCGGGGAACGCTGCTCAGCGCGGCACTCGAGCTGGCCTCGCCCGAGATCCGCTCGCCGGGGTGGTCGTGGGTCGCGGTCGTCGATGGCGCGACCACTGCCGTGTGGTCCGTCGACCACGGCGTGCAGCTCCTCGTCGCCGACCGGAAGCTCACGCGCGGACCGGTCGACGTCTTCTTCCGCTACTTCGTCCAGATCGACCCGGCCTGGCTCTTCGACCGCCTCGCGCACGACGTCCGTGCTGATCGACGCGCACTCGAGGAGGAGTATGCCCCGATCGCGCGCGAGAAGTACCGGGCGGAGCTCCGTCGTCGCGAGCGCGAGCTCGACGGCCGGTTCCTGAGCACGGAGTGCGTCGATGCCCTCCGGCACTTCGGTGCCGCGATCACCCTGCACGCCGACGTCGCCTGCGACTTCACTCATGACGGCGATGCCTGGTCGGTGAGACGCGCAGACACCATGTTCCAGGTCTTCCGCGGTGGTGGTGGACCGATCGCCTCGATCCGGCCGCATGCCCTCGGCGAGGCCTGGCTGGTCGGCATGCTCGGCGCCTCGGCGCGCACCGCGGCAGGGCGTGCCGACCTGCCCAATGTCGAGCCCCTCGCCGGCCTGGAGCTCACGGCATCCGGTGGTCGGTGGATGTCCCGCGGGGCGACGGTCGTCCAGGTGCGATCCGAACTCGCCGCGCGAGTCGCGCAGCTCGCATACGGACGTTCCGTCGCCGAGGTCCGCGCGTTGCTCGTCGCCTGACTCCGACTCCGCTCAGACGGTCGGGCTCTGCTCCGCGAGCCTGGGGAAGCTCCAGCGGCCAGCGGCGATCTCGGGCCGGGGCCGATACAGCCGGACGAGGTAGTTCCAGCCCTCGACGACAGGAATCGCGTTCGGCACATCGTCGGGATAGCTGCCGAACCGGACGGTGATGCTGCCGTCGTCGTTGCGGACTCCGGTGATGTTGTTGACCGTGTACGAGTCGCGGTCGTTCGGTTCGAAGTATCCGGCGGCGTTGTAGACCGAGATCGACCAGAATCCGTCGACGGGAACGTCGCCGACGGTCAGCTCGTACTGACCGACGGGGAGGCGCGGGTCGACTCCGATGTAGCTCGCCTCATACGACGGGAGCCCGCCCCAGCCGGCCGCAGTCCCGATGAGGTGGCGCACCGGGTCGACCTGTTCCTTCGTGCCGAACATGTGGTCGAACCCGGTGAGGTTGCGGGCGAGCGCGAGCAGCGCGTCGCGGGTCTCGTCGAGGCTCGTCGTGTCGTAGTCGGGCATCTCGAACGGGATGGCCGAGGCGCTGTCGAGCCGGATCTGATCCTGCAGCGCCGCGACCTGGGCGAGGTCAGCCTCGTCCGCGGGGTCAACCAGCGTGCGGATCGCCAGCACCACATGAGGCGTGCCGAACTGCTCGACGGTGAGGCGATGCTCGCCCGCGTCATGGAAGATCGCGTCGATGTAGTGGTGCTCGTTGACGACCATCGCCGACACGTAGCGATCGCCGTGCTCGGGGATGGTGAACGTCGCACCGGCGCTGATGTCGACGACGGCGAAGCTGTACAGGGTGTCTCTGTTCAGCCGGATGACGGTCTGATTGTCGATCGCCGCGGGTTCGCGGTTGTGCAGGAAGAGATTCACGCCGCCGGCATTGGCCTGGAGGTCGTGCATCATGCGGTGAGTCTCGGCGAGGGCGAAGTTGTCGGCATTGACGAAGACGGTCATGGCTCGATCATGCCCATACCCGCGCCCGATCGGAAGCGCCTTCGTGCTTCCGTCCGGGAAAACCGCGTCGCGCATCGAAGGAGAGCGCATCCGCCGTCAGTGGCTCCCCCGCGAGACACTGTCACGGCATGAGGTGACACCGGTCACCCGTTCTCATGACATGGGGACACTGTGCTCGCCATCGACGATGGAGTGCGATGGAAGGATGTCCACTCAGCAGATCTCCATCGCTCATCCCGAGCCCGTCCGCTTCTGGCGGAGGCCCTTCCGGGTCGTGCGCGAGAACATGCGCGTCTACCTCATCCTCAACGCTGCCGCCTATGGGCTCGCTCTCCTCGGCTTCGTGATCGGGATCATCTTCCCCGATCTCGTCGCCGCCCGAGCCGCAGGGCTGGAGGAGGACGGAACGGGCGAGCTCGTGCGCTGGCTCGTCAACACACCTCCGCTGTTCGCGCTGACGATCCTCGGCGTGAACCTGTTCCGCCTCAGCGCTCTGACCATCGTGCTGCCGTCGCTGATCGTGCCGTTCGCGGGACTCGCGTTCTTCGGGTACTGGTCCTTGACCACGGGGATCACTCTCGTCCCGACCTCGGACACGGGGTGGGTCGCGCTCATCCCGCACTCGCTGACGTTCCTCATCGAACTGCAGGCCTACGTGCTGTTCCTGCTGGGAGCGTTCCTGATCGGCAAGTACTGGCTCTTCCCGCGCACGGCGGGGGCGAAGAACCGGCGCCAGGGTTACGTGCGGGGCCTCCGTCAGCTGGGCATGCTCGCACTCCCGGCGCTCGTGCTGCTCATCATCGGAGCCGTCTGGGAGGCGTACTCACTGCGCTACCTGGTGCATCCGCTCGCACAGCTGCTGCTCTGAGAGGAGCACCTCCATGTTCGATGAAGACGATGCCGACGCGCTCGGCATGCTCGGCGATGCCGACGAGGGCACGATTCCCCGCCGCCAGAAGCGCGGAGACGGGCGTCCACTTGAACCTTTCCGCTGGTGGCATCTGGTGTCTGGTCGAAAGCTGTTCGCGCTGGTCGTTCCGCGGCCGGGCGCGCCGGATGTGACCTATGCGGTCGATGTGCGGTCCCATGAGGACGGCGACCCTCGCGCCTACCTCTATCGCGACGGGGCGCAGGCGGTCGTGTCGAAGCTGCCGGCGAGGTTCGCCGTCGAGGGCGGCGTGATCCAGGTATCGGCAGGCTCGTACGGTCTCCGGCGGATGCACTACGTCACGCCCGACCGGTCCGAGCGCCGACTCACCCCGCATCCGAGATCGGCGGTCGGCCGCCGTCTGCGACTCGAGCAGACGCATCCGGTCGCGAGCCGGTGGATCGCCGCCACCGCGATCGTCGTCCTGATCGTCGGTGTGGGAGTGAACGTCCCGCAACTGGTGCAGGTGATCTCCGAGATCCCACCGATCGCGGAGCGCTTCGGCACGTTCGTCTCGCCCATCCATCTCCCGCTGTGGCTCAACATCGCCCTCGGCGCCGGTGCGGCCCTGGCCAGCATGGAGCGCGGCCTCCGCCTCCGCTATCACTGGATGCTCGACGGCCTCGGCAACTGAGCGATCGGCCACCCGGTCGTTGAGCGAGCGAAGCGAGACGAAACGCTCGCGATCAGCATCTGGTACCGTCCGGGAGAGTCCGCTGCGCATCGAAGGAGAGCGACGAGATGAGACCACTGCGGTACGCGATCAATGTCACGCTCGACGGCAGCGTCCATCACGAGGCGGGGCTCACCCCCGATGAGGAGTTCATGGACTTCTGGACCGCCGAGATGGATCGGTCGGATGCTGAGATCTATGGCCGCGTGACCTACGAGATGATGGAGTCCGCCTGGCGGCGGCCGGCGGATGGCGTGTGGCCCGACTGGATGGATGAGTCGGAGGTCCGCTTCGCCGAGCGCATCGACCGGGCGAAGAAGTACGTCGTGTCGAGCAGCCTCGCCTCGGTGGACTGGAATGCCGAGCTGGTCGAGGGCGACCTGGAAGCGGCGATCCGCACGCTGAAGCAGGAACCTGGCAAGGGCCTCTCCGTCGGCGGCGTGACGCTCACCCTCGCGCTTGCAGATCTCGGCCTGATCGACGAGTACACGTTCGCCGTGCATCCGGTGCTCGCCGGAAGCGGGCCGAGACTCTTCGACGGGCTGCGTGAACGCATCGAACTCGAACTCGTGGAGCGGCAGGAGTTCCGGTCGGGGGTCGTCGTGCAGAGGTACCGACCGGTCGCCCCCGGTCGTTGAGCGACACTTCGACTCGCTTCGCTCGCTCAGTGCGGGTCTCTGCGAGACGAAACGTCGCACTGGCGCGGTGCGCTTCCGCAGGAGAAGTGCGCTTCGCGAGGACGGATTCCGGTGCATCGACCTCGCGAAGCGCACGTCTCCTTCCGGCGTGCACATCAGTCGCGGGCGATCACGGCACCACGATGACCTTGCCCACGATCCGCCCCGCGGCCGCCTCCGCGTGCAGCGCCGGAAGCTCCTCGAGCGGGATACGCCGCGTGACCTCGAGGCGGAGAGCCCCGCTGTCGACCAGCGACACGAGCTCGGCCAGTTTCTCGGCATCGGTGCGGACGAAGACGACGACGGACCGCACATTCCGCTCGGCGTCGTCGGGTGCGGGCATCCAGGCGGTGGTGCTGACGACGACTCCCCCGTCGCGGACCAGCCGCACGAGTGCCGTGAACTCGTCCGGTTCGATCGGTGCGAGGTTGAGGAGCATGTCGACCGGCTCGGAGACCGCGTCGAGCACGACGGTCTCAGTGTGGTCGATGATCTCGTCGGCTCCGGCTGCGCGGACGGCATCCGCACTCCGGGGGCTCGCGGTGGCGATGACGTAGGCGCCTGCGCGCGTGGCCAGGGCGATCGCGTACTTGCCGACGACGCCGCCGGCGCCGACGATGAGCAGGCGCTGTCCGGCCCGGAGGTCTCCGTCGTCGAAGAGCGCCTGGCGGGCGGTCAGGGCGACCGACGGGAACGCCGCAGCGTCCGCGAGCGGCACGCCGGTCGGTGCGGCGACGAACACCTCGGCCGGGGCGACGACGTATTCGGCGGCGCCTCCGTCTTCGGCCATCGGCAGGAACCCGATCACCGTGTCACCCACCGCGAAGCCCTCGACGCCCTCGCCGATCGCGTCGATCGTGCCCGAGACGTCGTACCCCGGCACGTGCGGGAGCACGATCGGGATCGGGAGGAATCCGGCGCGCATGCCGTTGTCGGCGGCATTGAAAGCGGATGCCGCGACGCGCAGCCGCACCTGGCCCGCGCCCGGGACGGGCTGCTCGATCTCGCCGTACTGCAGAACCTCGGGGCCGCCCACTTCGTGGAACCGTACTGCCTTCATGATCTTTCCCTCTTTCGTAGGTGCTTCGAATTCGAAGTAATAGGAAGACAATAGCACTGCTTCGAATTCGAAGCAACACGTATACTGGGTGCATGAGCACACAACCTCCTCGGCTCTCTCCCACGGAGCTCGCGGCCTACTTCGCCTTCACCGAGGTGAGCAGCCTGCTCCGGCATGCAGTCGAGAAGCAGCTGAAGGATGTCGGGCAGCTCAGCTACGTGCAGTTCCAGCTGCTGGCGCGGCTCGGCGATGCCCCCGACGGCAATCAGCGGATGACGGATCTCGCCGACGGCGTCGTCTACAGCCGCAGCGGCCTGACCTATCAGGCGCAGTCTCTCGAGGAGCGCGGCCTGGTCACGCGTGCGCCGTCACCCGAAGACGAGCGGAGCACGATCGTCGCGATCACAGCCGCGGGCCGCGAGGTGCTGGCCACGGTGTTCCCTGGGCACATCGAGGCCGTGAAGAGTCTGCTGTTCGAGTCGCTGACGGATGCCGACGTCGAGGCGCTCTCGCGGGTGATGACGCAGGTCAGCGGACACCTGCGGGCGAATCCCCCGCGGTCCGCCGGCCGACGCAAAGCGAAGGCCGACTGACACCCCTGGGTCGCTGAGCTTCCCCCACCCTTCGGTCCTTGAGCGAGCGAAGCGAGACGAAACGCCCCGGGGTCGCTGACCTCGACCCCACCCTTCGGTCGTTGAGCGAGCGAAGCGAGACGAAACGCCCCGGGGTCGCTGACCTCGACCCGTTGGGTCGCTGAGCTTGTCGAAGCGCCCCACCCCCGCGCCCCGTAACGCGCCCTCAGACCCCGACCCCCGCCGCCCGCAGCGCGACACGAAGCCCGTCCGCTGACGCGAACCGATGCGTCGGCATCCCCAGCTCTTCCGCACCGACGAGCTTCGAGGCAGAGTCATCCGTGAAGAAGACCTCCGAACCCGCGAGACCGAGGGCGTCGAGAACGTGCTGGAACGCCCGAATGTCGGGCTTCGCCCAGCCGATCTCCGCGGAGTTGAAGATGGCGTCGAAGTGCGCGGTGAGGCCGAGCGCCGCGGTCTCGGCGGGGATCGTGTCGGTGCCGTTGGTGAGGATGGCCGTGCGGATGCCGGCGGCACGAAGCGCGTCGGCGATGGCGAGCACCTCGGGGTCGACCTCAGACGGCTGTTGCCCCCACTCTTCCGCCGCGACCGTCGAGCCGAGCGTCGCGCCAACCCGGTCGACCCACGTGCGGCGGGAGATCGCGCCGGCCGTCACCTGTTCGAGCAGATCCGGCTCGAAAGCCGTCTGCAGGACAGCGCCGGGTGCGAGCCCATGTCTGGTCTCGATGTCGGCGGTGAAGTCCGCATCGAAATGGCGGACGACACCGTCGAGGTCGAAGAGGACTGCGCGAATCGGAGGCATGCGTTCAGGGTGCCGAAAAGTCACCGCTCGCTGTCGCCGACCGGGCCGAGGATCGCGGTGAAGCCCGCCTCGAGCGATCTGGCGAGCGCGGGCGCGTCGCCGAGGTAGCCGTTCACCATCGCGCCGTCGCGCAGGATCATGAGCTGGTTCGCGACCGAGGTGACGTCGCGCGCCCCCGCCTGTTCGGCGATCCCGGCGAAGAAGTCGACCAGCCACACGCGGTGCGCATCGACGGCCACACGCACCGGATCTTCGGGGTCGGGATACTCCGCGGCCGCGTTGATGAACGCGCATCCGCGGAACCCCGGGCTGCAGCTGGCTGCACCGATGCCTGCGGCGATCGTGCGGGCCGTTGCGAGCGCGTCCCCCTCACGGACCGTGCTCTTCATCCACGCCTGCTCGGCGGCGGACTGCTGCTCGAGGTAGGCGACGACGAGGTCGCTCTTCGCGCGGAAGTGCCGGTAGAACGTGACCTTGGTGATGCCGACCTGCTCGATGATGCGGTCGGCACTCGTCGCGCGGATGCCGTGGTGGTAGAACAGCTCGTTGGCGGCGTCGAGGATCCGCTGTCGCGTGTTCGCGCCGCTCGACGACTTCGCCGCGGGGGCGGGCGTCTCATCGTGCACGTCGGACTCCGGTCTGGTTCGGGCGGATGGCATCAGCGCCTCCAGGATTTCATGGTTCCTGCAGGGCTGCGGCGAGCGCAGCGTCGACATGCAGTGCGGTGGTCGGGAAGACGGGCACCAGCGAATCCTCCGCCGACACCAGCAGTTCGATCTCGGTGCAGCCCAGGATGACGCCCTCGGCGCCCTGCGCGGCGAGGTCTTCGATGACCTCGCGGTAGAACGCGCGGGACTCGGGGCGGATGACACCGTGCACGAGCTCGTCGTAGATGACGGCGTGCACTCCGGCGCGCTGCTCCGCGTTCGGCACGAGAACCTCGATCCCCCGGGCCTCGAGCCGTTCGCGGTAGAACGGCTTCTCCATCGTGAAGGCTGTGCCGAGGAGACCCACTCTGCGGATGCCGGCGCCGAGCACGGCCGCGGCGGTGGTGTCGGCGATGTGGAGGAACGGGATGCCGATCGCGGCTTCGATCCGGTCGGCGACGAGGTGCATGGTGTTGGTGCAGAGCACGATCAGGTCGGCGCCCGCGCGCTCGAGACCACGAGCATGGTCGGCGAGCAGCGTGCCCGCGGCATCCCAGTCGTCGCGCGCCTGCAGGCCTTCGATCTCGGCGAAGTCCAGCGAGTCGAGGATGATGCGCGCGGAGTGATGGCCGCCGAGCTGTTCCCGCACGCGCTCGTTGGCGAGGCGGTACCACTCGAGCGAGGATTCCCAACTCATTCCGCCGAGCACGCCGATCGTCTTCATCGGCGTCGCGCGATCTGTTCGTGGATGGGGAGAAGGGTCGGTCGCATGCACTGAATGTATCCCTGGAGCTGATGGTGTCGCTTGCGCTAGAGGTCTAGGCAGACTAGCATCCATGTAGACGTACTAGTAACTCTACTAGTCGATCTCCATCAAAAGGAACCGCCGAACATGTCTGAAACCCCCTCCTCCACCTTGAGCAGCGCCCTGCGCCGCCTCTACTTCGTCCGCTTCGGGTTCACACTCGTCTGGGCGGCGCTGCTGTTCCTGACCGGCGGCGCCATGGGTCCGTTCCTCACGATCCTGCTGATCGTGTATCCGCTGTTCGATGCGGCATCCGTCTACTGGCAGATCCGCGCGGAGGGCGATGATCGCCGGGCGAAGGTCTCGGAGTGGATCAACGTCGTCGTCAGCGTGCTGGTCGCGATCACGCTGGGCTGGGCGTCGACGGTCTCCACCTCCGTCGCACTGACCGTGTGGGGCGTGTGGGCGATCGGCGCCGGACTTCCGCAGCTGATCACCGCCATCCGCAACCGCCGCTCCGGCGGGCAGGTTCCGCAGATGCTGTCGGGCGGCATCTCGCTCTTCGCGGGCGGGGCGTTCGTCGCGCAGGGATTGTCGGGCAGCGGGATGATCGTCGGGGTCGCCGGGTATGCGCTGGTTGGTGCGGTGTTCTTCCTGGTGTCGGCGGTGCGGCTGTCGGTGGTGCTGCGGAGGACGAGCGTGGCGTGAGCTAACTGCGCGCGAGCAGCCCTTCGACGTCGCGTACCCAGGTGAGATTCGAGCTGTCGCGGAATGACATCCCGACGATGCGGCGTTTCCTCGACTTGGTCACAGGGCGGATCTCGTCATCGAAGGAACGCAGCCGTGACGCGAACTCCCACGCGTAGGCCTCGTCGCTCTCGCCGAGGTAGTAGGCACCGGGCGGAAGGATCGTGAGCTGGATCGGACGCCGTTCGCTCTCGTACGCATCGGTGACGCGCACCTCGACGTCGTAGATCGCCTGCTCGGAGGAGTTCACCACCACGACCCCGTAGGTCGTCTGCTCTTCGCCGATGCGGGATGCGACCCAGGCGAACACCTTGCTCGCCTGCGACTGCATCTCCCGCGCCGTCGCGGCTTCGTCTCGCTTGGCTTCGATGCCGAAGAGACGACCTGCGTGTTTCGCGCCGAGGATCGCGGCGAAGAGCGCGCCGATGGCGGTCAGGGCAGTGATGACGTCTGCGACGGAGCCGAGTTGCATGCGGCCACTGTACGAGCGTCATCCGGCGTGTCGCGGGCGACCGGCCGGGGAGATCACGGCGGCATACCGGTGTACTCGTCGGCTGCCCTGGTGTGTCCGGATCGTCGGTGTCCTCCCCTCCGGCTACCGTCCCGGACATGACCGAACAGGAACGTGCATCAGCAACGGCCGTCGAGGAGGGGTGGAGCCTCGGCCGGTTCCTCCATGACCAGACAGCGATCGTCTCGGTGGGGCTCTCCACGATCGTGGTTCTGGTCACCGTCCTCATCCCGCAACCGCGCACGCCCAGCGAGCTAGTCATCTGGCTCGGCCTCGGAGTCGGGCTCCTCTCCCTCGCCGCCAGCGTCGCCCGGCTGCTCGGCCACCGTCACCTGCGCTGGTCAGGCAGCGAGAGCGCGGCGTGGCTGCCCGAGGGCGACGACGAATGGGCCCGCGACCTGCGATATCGCGAAAGGCGCAAGCAGCAGGCGGACCTGGCGAGGAGATCGGGATACGACTACCTGGGCAAACTGCTCGCCCTCGACGCCGCGATTTTCGCGCTCATCACGACGGGGCTACACATCCTCGGATTGCGCTTCGGCTGACTCGGCTGTCGTCCGCCCGATCAGAAGGCCAGCCGCTCAGGGAATGGGCATGGGACTGTCGGTGACGTCGATGAGCCCGAAGGGGAAGGGGCTCACGACGGACCAGGATCCTGTGTTCAACTGCTCGACCGAGATCGCCTGAAACCACACCTGCGAGGTCATGATCGCCACGGCCACGAGCACGCCGACGGTCATTGCGGCGAGGCCGAGCGTCCGGAGCGCCGAGGCCTCGTCAGCCGCCTTCAGCACCCGGCTGATCGCGATCAGGACGATGAGCGCGATGGCGACGTAGACCAGTGGGCTCGGCTTGAGGGCCATGTCGATGCAGCGAGAAGCTTCGTCCACCGGCCGGCCCGCCGCGTCGATGAATCCTCCGTTTCCGTCGACGCCGCCCGGGCAATAGCCGGTGGTGGCCGTCATGAACATCGGGTACACCAGGACCGCGATCACGGAGACGATCAGCAGATTGCGGATCTTCGCCACCAATGCGAGGCCGGCAAGCGGCGCGGCGACCGTCGCGTTGGGCTGGGACTCGGTCATGGACAAGGCGATCTCCTTCGACGAGAGTGCTCTCCGTCTTGTCGGAGTGGGTGGTGAGTGGGAAGTCGTCGCTCTAGGCCCGCTGGCGCTAGAGGTAATAGGTGCGCGAAAGCTCTGCGCCATCCTCCCGAATCCAATTGAGGGTGACACCCCTCACTGCCGGACCCCCGAGAATTCGGTGGATTCGCACCTCGAAAGAAGCCGTCGGCGGAACCTCCAGAGGGAACTGGTCGGAGAGTGTCAGATCTATGCCCCCGACTGTGGCGATTCCTGACACGGTCAGGAGCTCGCCGCTCATGTTCCGAAAGACTCCAACGCCGCCCTCTCCATCGAAGCTCCACGGCTCAGGTGCGACGGTCGCAGTTGCGGTCCCACTGAGATGGAGGGTGCCGCTCGCCTCACGGTAGATCGTCTGGTCCCGATTGAGAGACTCTCCGATCTCACGCACTCCGCCCTTCGCCGAGAGGCTGTTGATGAAGGCGAGGACGGCGATGGCTGAAGCTGCGATCGAGGCCACAGCGCCGAGCCAGGCCGGGACCACGATGCCCCAGAAATCGGTCGGCAGAGGTTCCATGGCCGCACTCTATACGCGGCCGTCGACACTGGCACGGAGCGGGATGCGACCAAGGGACGTCGCCCCCCAGCATCCGCTCTACGCTGGAACGTCTGCCTCTTCCCGCAGACGCCCATCCCTGGAGCTCTCATGTCTGCAACGACGGTCGACGATCGTGCCCGGTATCGGGCGAATCCCACGGTGCTTCAGGCGCTGAAGAATCCGCGGATGCTGACCCGCGAGGTCCTGGCCGGACTCGTCGTCGGGCTCGCGCTGATCCCCGAGGCGATCGCGTTCTCGGTGATCGCCGGGGTCGACCCGAAGGTGGGGCTGTTCTCGTCGTTCATCATGGCGGTGTCGATCGCGTTCCTCGGCGGACGTCCGGCGATGGTGACCGCGGCGACCGGAGCCGTGGCGCTGGTGATCGCTCCGGTCGCGCCGACGTATGGGCTGGACTACTTCATCGCGACCGTGATCCTCGCGGGAGTGTTCCAGGTGATCCTCGGGGTGCTCGGCGTCGCGAAGCTGATGCGGTTCATCCCCCGGAGCGTCATGGTCGGGTTCGTGAACGCGCTGGCGATCTTCGTGTTCAGCTCGCAGTTCCCGCAGCTGATCGATGTGCCGTGGCTGGTGTATCCGCTGGTGGCGCTCGGGATCATCGTGATGATCGTGATGCCGAAGATCACCAAGATCGTGCCGGCTCCGCTCGTGTCGGTCGTGATCGTGACGGGCGTCGTGCTGGCGTTCGCGATCACGGTGCCGACCGTCGGTGATCAGGGTGAGTTGCCTCGCAGTCTTCCGTCGCTGTTCATCCCGAACGTTCCGCTGACGTGGGAGACGTTCACGATCATCGCGCCGTTCGCGCTCGGGGTGGCGCTGGTCGGGCTGATGGAGTCGCTGCTCACCGCGAAGCTCGTCGACGAGATCACCGACACCCACTCGCGCAAGGGACGCGAGGCGTGGGCGCAGGGAGTGTCGAACGTGCTCTCGGGCATCTTCGGCGGCATGGGCGGCTGCGCCGTGATCGGTCAGACGATGATCAACGTGAAGGCATCCGGAGCGCGCACCCGCATCTCGACGTTCTGCGCCGGAGTGTTCCTGTTCCTGCTGGTGGTCGTGTTCGGAGATTTCGTCGGGACGATCCCGATGGCCGCTCTCGTCGCCGTGATGATCATGGTCGCGATCGGAGCGTTCGATTGGCACAGCGTGCGTCCGTCGACGTTGAAGCGGATGCCGAAGAGCGAGACCTTCGTGATGATCGCGACGGTCGTGCTGGTGCTGCTGACGCACAATCTGGCTGTCGGGGTTGTCGGTGGGGTGCTCGTCGCGTCGGTGCTGTTCGTGCAGCGGGTGGCGCACTTCGTTTCCGTTCGCCGGGTCTTGTCTTCCGCTGGGGATGTTGTGACGTACGTCGTCGAGGGGGAGCTGTTCTTCGCTTCGAGCAATGATCTGACGACGTTGTTCTCGTACTCGGAGGATCCGGAGCGCGTGGTGATCGATCTGTCGGGGTCGCACGTGTGGGATGCGTCGACCGTTGCCGCGTTGGATGCGATTGAGACGAAGTACGGGGCGTTGGGGAAGACGGTGGAGATCGTTGGGATGAATGAGAGCAGTCAGCGGATGCGGGGGAGGTTGAGTGGCGGGTTCGAGTAAGCGAATGCCTCAACCAGAAGCCGCATCCTCATTGTTGACCGGAACCTGAGGGCTAACACTCACTCCCAGATCTTCAGGTCGCAGGTTGAGCTTGGTCGCTAGACGATCGATGTCGATGATGATCTGTCGCCGTGTAATCACTCCGTCACGCCAGCCGCGAAGAGTGGCTGCAACATCGCTCTTTACTACCCCCACCTCAAGGCGACGTTGCGTCATATCTGTGACCACTTGAAGCATCGTCAGTACCTCGTTGGCCTTAATGCCCAACCAGACACTCATCACCTGGTCCTTCTTATCTAGCAACCACGAGAACCGCATAATGCTGTCAGCAAGATCGTCCGGTGTCTGCGTTCGGGAGAGGTCTCGGACCCCATCCTGGACCGCCCGAAACCCGTCCATCATGTGCTCGAATGCTTGATTCAGCCTTGCATCGCGAGCCGCTTTCCTGACAGCTCTCTGCTGAACGCCGAAGACGGCCATCGCAGTCACGAGAGCTAGCATGCCAGCCACGAACGACGGGGCAGCGAGTCGTATCGACTCAGCGATCTCTTGGGGGTCCATACGACGAACCATAGCGGCGGGGGCGAGGCGCCGCCCGCGCCCGCGGTGTCGAGCCGCTGCAGATTCGTGGCCGTGCGGCGGGGTCTCCGAAGACGGCGTCGCCACCGCCGGATCGATTACTCGTTATATCGGCGCACTGCATCACGGATGCTGTCGGCATGCGCGTAGATCTCATCCAGTTCTTCAATTGCGTGCCGAGTCTCGACCTTGTCTTCGTCTAGCAATCCCAGGTACTTCTGTTTTCCGTTGAAGTGCAGGCGCGCCACTGGCTTCCGATTGTTGTCGTCGAGCAGCACCGCGAAATAGCTCTTCGCATCTCGGTGCGTCACGCGCTGCGGCTTCACTTCACCGCAGGCGATCGCCTTGACGATCTGGTAGCCCTCGAGTTCCTCGAGGGTTGTCTCGATCTCGGTGTCGCGATCAAGGTCCGCTTGCGCGACCTCTGCACTTGTGGCGGGTGGCGTATCCGAGGTGTGTGTGATTCCGCTTACGCCCAGCGCAGTCTTGAGACGATCGTTGACTCGCTCGTTGAGGAACTGATGGGCAGCCTTACCAACAAGCCCGGTGAACTGCTGACGCACCTTCTGCGTGTAGGAGCCCTCGTATACACGAGTTGCGAAGAACTTAACCCACTCATCCGTCGGCTCCCGGAATTGACTTCCGATCTCACGCTTGAGCGCTCCGATGTACTTCAGCTCCTCAGCGGCACTGATGATGGAGTCGAGATCGAAGGTCTCCTTGCTGAGCTTCTGAATCTCTGGAATCAGAGTCTCATCGATGTCCAGAAGATCGAGGACAAGGAAAGGCTTCGCATCCATCCGGTTCGGTGCGTCGAGATCTGTGTAGAAGTGCCAAACAACGCCGTTGGTCAGAACCGCGATCCGCGCGTTGGTGACAGCGAAGTACCTGAAGAGCTGCGATGCGTGCTCGATCTTGAGCGAGCCCATTGAGGCCTTGCACTCGATGAGAATCTGGACTTCTCCATCGCGCATGATCGCGTAGTCAATCTTCTCTCCCTTCTTCGTGCCGACGTCTGCGGTGAACTCGGGGACAACCTCCAGCGGATCGAAGACGTCGTAGCCGAGGATGGTCGAGATGAACGGCATGATGAAGGCATTTTTGGTTGCCTCTTCCGTGCCGATCGCGGTGGCCTGGTTGCGCACCTTGGTCGCGAGTGAATCGAGACGCTCTGCAAACTCCACTGTTACTCCGGTCGTCGTTGAACACGCATTCATCCAGACGATAGCGGAACCGCAACCAATTCGGCGAGGGACCTTCGCATACAGCAGCGATTCCGCGGTGGATCGCGTCCGGCTACGTAGAGAGGGCTGCTTTGAAGGGCACTTCTGGCGCTTCGAACACCGGATCATCCGCGAGAGCGGCACGCCACCAGCGGTCGGCCAAAAAGGTAGCGAACGGGTCGTCCTCGGCCGCAGGAGCGAGCCTGACACTCACCACCTCACCCGGCTCAGGCACTTCGACTCGGAGCTCCCTCGCGACTCGTCGGTGATTCGCGTAATCGCCCCCCAGGACCACGAGCCCCTCTCTCTTCAAGAGAGTTCTCGCTCCGCCATTCGCCCGCACTCGCTTCATGAAGTCGTCTTGTTGCGCGACTGTGGCGATCGTATTACGCCCGATGCGTCGCGCGACGACTCTGCGCAGGAGTTCGTTGACCCGCTTCTGCCCTGACCGAGGCTCGAAAATCGCCGCTAGATCCTCCGCATCGCACTGCAGAAGAACGTTCGGCGGAAGATCTCCGGGCCGCTGGAGCCATCGTACGGCGTCTCTACCGCGTGGGTTGAGTTGAACCTTCGCATCGCGATTCGCGGTTGTGCGACAGTTCTCTACTGACGCTCTCACAATCCCAAACGCGAACTCTCCGGCAGCGTCGTTCACGTAGCCAACGACGAGCAAATGCCCCATCGCCTCGGGCGGGATCATCCACCCATACATCCTTTGGGAGAACTTGCAATCGACATCGAAGCCCGCGATACGATAATCCAGCTTGACACCCTCGTCGATTACATCGTCAAACTCACGACGCAAATTGATCTCGAAGAGTGTCCCGAAGTGGGTTCTCTCTGTCTTATGCAAGTGCGCCCAGGAGTAACGGCCCGTTCTCTGCCCGTCATAGAGTTGATCAAGGGTGGCACGCATCAAACGGCCCACGCGCGCGCCGTCTGAGTCAGCGTCTTTCAACGCGACGAAGACGGATCTCAGTTGCTGATCTCCTTCACCCTCGAGTGGGTCCGGCTCCCAGTCAGCCGAGAAGTCGAGCACGGCTCAGCTCACGCGGCTTCGGAATTTGGCAACCGCCTCGTGTCGCCAATGATCTGACTGCCCCGTGAACCCCCTGAATTCCCCAAGGCGGTACTTGAGGGTGCCGTTATCGTCGAGGACCTCCAAGTGAAAATCGCGCTGCAATGCTGCGAGACGCTGCTGGACCGCGGCGACGCTGCCCTCGTTGAATGCCGCAACGAGCTCTTCGAGAGTTAAAGGTTGTGCACTCCGTGATAGTGCGCGGTAGACCGGGTCTTGAGTTCCGATGCCTGCGGACAGATCGGTACGGATGGGCCCCCTATGCCCTAGCGCTTCACGGATGGAGTCGCCGATCGCCTTCGCTACAGGCGGCGGGAAGGCATTTCCGATTTGACGGTATTGAGACGTCTTACGTCCTGAGAAGACGTAGTTGTCCTCTTGCACCCATCCCTGAATCCGGGCAGCCATCTCGATGCTCAGCCGCGGCTGCACCACAGAAGGTGGCGGCGCGTCGGGTCCGGGCCTCGAGTCCGCGACACCTCGTCCGTCGACGCCGAGTTTCGCCCATGCTTGCTTTGCTCGCGTCGGGCCGAGATCCGCGCCCCCGTGCTTCTTGCTCCCACCGACCAGCGTCGGGCCAATGTCATTCGCCATGTCTCGCCACTCGTCAGCGAACTTCCACCCATCGGCAGCCATCAACGGATGCAACGCGTCACCGACTGTCGTTCGAGCTCCCGCTATCGGCTCCGGCCAGTGGAAGAATTGCATCTCCTCAAGCGGCATGGCCACAAGAACGAAACGCGGACGCAACTGGGGAACTCCAAAATCCGCTGCATGGAGAAGCTTCCACTCGCCGACATATCCGAAAAAGTCAAGCCGGTCCAGGATGCGCTGGCGATACGCTGCAAAACGTGGCGAGGCGAGGCCTCTGACATTCTCCAACATGATCGCCTTCGGTCGCATGATGGGAATCTGTTCGATGGCCCACGCGAACAGATCACGCTCGTCGGACGTACCGAGTTGCTTGCCTGCGGCTGAGAATGGTGGACAGGGCACGCCGCCGGCTAGCAGCGCGACGTCGGCGTAGTCCGCAGGGTTCCACACGTTTGGGTCGGCCACGTCACCAACGACGACGGGCATACCAAGGTTTTGACGCAACGTGTCGGCCGCCGTGACATCGATCTCGACGGCCAGGAGGTGGTCAAATCCGGCCTTATGGAGCCCCAACGACTGGCCCCCGGCCCCAGCACACACTTCCACCACGGTCGGTCTACTCAACGATTCAGCTGTCACATGCCCAATCGTACGAGGCCCCCACCGACATCGTGGGTTTGGCGCGGCTCGACAGGCGACAACGCACGCAACTACGCCTTCGTGGTGGCCTCCAGACGCGTGAGCAGTTGAGCCTTGTCGTCGTTGCTAAGCAGACGGTATCTGTCGTAGGCGGCATCAACGCCGTCACGGATGCGCTGCCCGGCCGTGATCCATCGAAGTAGTTTCGTGCGGTCGGCAGATCTCAGATTGTCGATGCTCGCTAGTAGTGCCCCAAGGGATTCTGGAGCAGCCGTGTCCGAGCGCGCAGACTCGTTGCAGGCAGCGCACTCAGTCCGCAGATTCGAGGCATCCCCGCTGCCGCCGCGCTCGCGAGGAACGATGTGGCCGACCGTGAGCACGGCGGTCCTATTCGGCATATCGACGTACGGTTCTCCCGAGATTACTCCACAGTGAAAGCACCGATTGTGATCCCGAGCGAACACGTCGCGGCGCGTCTTAGTCGAGACCTTCGTGGTGTCGTGCGGTCGGGGTCCGAGGGCGGGATGCCATCCGATCCTCTCGAGCTTGTAGTCGCCTAGATCAAGCCCGCGATCGTGCTTTGCGGAAGGAAAGATCCAGCCGTCGCGGGGGCTTCGAAGCTCGCGGATCCGACGTTGGAAATGCTCCCGATCGTTTCGGCTCGACGTACTGAGTTGATCGCCTAACGCACGGCGGAGTTCCTCCGTCGTAAAAGTGTCACCCGGCGCCTTATTGAATGCGAGCCAGGCAGCGATGCGAGGTTCGTCCCCGAAGCGCTTCTGGCCTCCCGGCCACACTCGTAGCTCCCACCAAAGCTGAAGCCCTGAGACGTAGGCCTGCGCCGGATATGAGCGGCTTATAGTCATGAAGGTAAACCTAGTCGGCGGCACGCCAGCACCTAGCGTGCAAATCTCTCGCTCGATGCAACTTGCTGCGCCACCCGCCGCAACGCCAACAGCAACGGCTCCACCAGCACCGACCCCAACACCACATACCGCACCGCTGCCTCCGCGGACTCCGCCGGCACCCCGGCGATCTCGGCATCCGCAATCCGCCGCGCACTCGCGAGGTACTCCGCCATCGCAGCATCCGGCACGACGAACCCCGCGCTCTCCAGCGCCTGCAGCGCCCGCGCCACCGCACTCAGCACGGCCGGGTCGCACATCCCAGGCTTCCACCCGAGCCCGGCCACTAGAAGCTCAGCCTCCGTCAGATCCATCGCCTCATCCGCCGGCGGAGTGATCGCCGCATGCGCGGTCCCCAGCAGGTCGTGCGGACTCTCCGGCGGATCATCCAGCGCCGCCAGCACCCGCCGCGTCTCGGCGATGCTCACCCCCGCATCGAGCAGCGCTCGGATCACCCGCAGCCGCTCCACATGCTTCTCGCCGTAGGCGGCCTGGGTCGGCGCGCTGCGCTCGCCCTCGGGCAGCAGCCCCTCGCGCAGGTAGTACTTGATCGTCGGCACGGTCACGCCCGTCTGGGCTGACAGTTCGGAAATTCTCATGGCCACCTCTTGACTTCGATAGTAGCGCTATCCATTATGGATAGTGAGACTATCCAATCGAGGAGACATCATGTCGAAAGTCATCACGGGCCGCATGACCCACCGCCACGAGGGCGAGCTCGTCGTGTTCCACATCGGGATGCAGATCAACCGCTGGTGGCGACCCGACCTCTGGTTGCCCACCTTCTTCTCCATGCCGCCGATGCTGCACGAACTCTCCACCGACCCCGACTCGGGCATGCTCGGCTACCAGCTGCTGTTCGGATCCGACGGACCCTACGTCGTGCAGTACTGGTCATCCGTCGACAAGCTCTACGCCTACGCGTCCAGCCCGTCGCAGGAGCACCGCCCCGCCTGGACCCGCTTCAACAAGATGGCGCGCAAGGCTCCGGGAGCGGTCGGTATCTGGCACGAGACCTTCCTCGTCGATCGCGCCGAGAGTGTGTACGTATCGACCAAGCCGATGGGGCTGCCGAAGGCGACGGAGATGGTGGAGGTCGGGAAGCGTCAGGACCGGGCGCAGGCTCGGTTCGCCGAGGGGCGGACGGTGTCTGGCCAGGCGCAGTCCCCGGAGATGTTGAGCGAACCGCGCCTCCCCTAGACTTCCTTCCAACCACAGGGGAGTCCCGGCAGGGGCTGAGAGGGCGCTGACGCAGCGCCGACCCTCACACCTGATGCGGGTCATGCCGCCGTAGGAAGTCGAGTCATATGTCGCGCCTCATCACCGAGCCCGAAACATCCTCCCGAGCACGAAAGGCCGTTCGCGGCGGATTGCTCGGCAACTTCGTCGACCAGGTCGATATCTTCCTGCCGGTGATCGCGCTCGCCCCCGCGGCGGCGGTCGTGCTCGGCCCCGACCCCGCTCAGACCGGCCTGATCTTCGTCGCCACCCTTCTCGGACGCCCGCTCGGAGCCGCCATCTTCGGAAGCCTCGCCGACCGCTACGGCCGCACGAGCACCACCAAGATCGCGATCGCCGGCATCGCGATCACAACGCTCTTGATCGCCCTGATCCCGAACCACGACCTCGGTGGTGAAGCAACCCTCTGGGCGTTCGTCGCCCTCCGTTTCGCCGGCGGCATCTTCCTCGGCGGCGAATACTCCGCGGCGATCCCGCTCGCCATGGAGTGGTCTGCCCCACGCCGGCGCGGCCTGCTCAGCGGCGGAATCATGGCCATGTCCCCGCTCGCGAACTCGTTCATCGCCGCGCTCACCTTGACGCTCCTGCAGGTGCTCGGAGCCGACGACTACGCGATGTGGGGATGGCGGATGCCGTTCATCGCCGGCGCCCTGCTCGCGGTGGCGCTGCTCTTCTACTACTCCGCCGGGGTCCACGATTCGCCGGTCTCGACGACCGTCCCCCACCGCACCCGACCTCTGGCCGACATCCTGGTCGGGCCGTTCCGTCGCCAGCTCTGGCAGGTGTTCACGCTGATGACCGGCCTGTGGCTGTTCACGCAGATGGCGATCCCCGTGCTGACCGGCCTGTTGAGCAAAGCACCCCAGATCGGCCCGACCACCGTGCCGCTCATCATGCTGGTCGCCACCCTCGTCTCGGCTGCGGCGATGATCGCCAGCGGTGCGATCTCGCAGCGAATCGGACGGCGCCGCTTCTTCGTCGCCTTCGGAGGCCTCGCGATCATCGCCGCTCCGCTGGCCCTCCTGTGGGCGATGTCCGCGCAAGGCGCTGGCGCCGTGCTGGCCGTCACCGTACTGCAGATCGTCACGGTGTCGGCCTACGGCCCGGTCGGCGCCTACCTCGCCGAGCGCTTTCCCGCTGCCGTGCGGTCGAGCGGATACGGGGTCGGCTACTCGCTCTCCATGGTGCTCCCGGCGCTCTACCCGTTCTGGCTGCCCGGGTTGCAGAGCATGCTCGGCGCAGGCACTGCGGTGGCCGTCGTGCTCGCCGCGGCGGCTGCCCTGCTCATCATCGGCGCGCTCCTCGGCCCCGAACCCGACCGTACTGCGCCGTTGGAGTGAAGGGCGCGGGGATGGGGCCGCGAGAGCGGCACACCACCCCGAGAGCACCCACGTCAGCGGCACGGTGTTGCGCGGTGGAGGGTTCGTTCTGCGAAACGCCCGCCAGCCCAGATAAAGAGCCATGCCTCCGACGCTGCGTGAACTCTCCACCGGCCCCGACTCGGGCATGCTCGGCTACCAGCTGCTGTTCGGATCCGGCGGACCCCACGTTTTGCAGTATTGGTCGTCGGTCAACAAGCTCTACGCCTACGCTTCGAGTCCTCGCAAGGAGCACCGCCCCGCCTGGACACATTTCAACAAGACGGCGCGCAAGGCTCCGGGAGCGGTCGGCATCTGGGACGACACCTTCCTCGTTGACCGCGCCGAGAGCGTTTTATGCGTCGAGGAAGCCGATGGGGTTGCCGAAGGCGATGGAGATGGTTGAGGTTGGCAAAGCAGCAGGTCCGGGCATAGGCGCGGTTTGCGGAGGGCCGGGCCCTGGCTCAAAATAAGTCCTGCTAGGGCAAGCACCAGAGCCGCAACGCAGCTACCCTTGCGCGATTTCGAGCTGGCGACCAGTCGCTTGGTTGATCGCCGCGGGTGCGCGAGCCAGGGTGGTGGCACCGACTAACCCTACCCAAGAGACCTAAGGATCGCTTAGTCTACGACTGATATTCCACACGAAAAGAGGACCGCGATTCTCATAGAACCCGTGAGCTTGGCTGCCACCAAAGGCGGTCAGCGATGGCTACGCAACTTCGACGGAGCCGATGCTCAGGCAGCCACGACGCTGCTCGAAAGCATCGTCGCAATATCCGATCGTCAATTTAGGTCAGACATGCGATCACTTCTGGAGCGAGTCGCGACCGCTGAACCCTCATCACGAATTGCGGCGTTCCCTGTATCCGGCCTTCCGAAAGATTTCGGTCCTCACTATTACGGTTGCGGCGAAGCTCACAGGGAGAGCCCTATTGAGAAAGACTGCCCCGCACTAAAGCCGTCAGGCAGCGAACTGATAGTCGAACATATCCTTCAGAAGGCACGACGCGATTTACGCCTACTGATCTCACCGCCCGTTGCGGCGATGGCAAACCGCGATGTAACGAGGATACTACTAGTAACCGACACCATCGTGAGCGGCAGCGAGGCCGAGCGTTTCGGACGATTCATTTATTCAAATCCCACCCTCAGGAGCCTGCACTCCTACAAGAAGCTTAGAATTGAGTACGTTACTCATTCCGTCACGAGTCAAGGCCTCGAACGCCTTGATCGCCGGTTTCCCGTCAACTTTGAGCAGTGGGCCAGAACATTCGAATCCGCCGGGTGGAACCGCACCAAGATTTCAGAAATTGAGGAATTCTGCGAGCGATACGCAAATAGAAGCGCTGATGCTATCGGATGGGAGGGAGCACGATCTCTACAGATCTATGCCCATACATTTGGAAACGGCACCCCTGCGGTACTTCGCCAGCAGAAGGGCCCCGGCACGGGCAGTTGGGAGCCTCTGCTGAGATGGGGACGAGGTTATGGCTTGGACGCGCCCGACGCCACCGCAGTAGACGGCTACTCTGCCCCTCTACCCTTTGAGTTGCGAGCGCGCACCGCGATCAATTGGGCCTCGAGGAGGGTTGCACAGACTATTGCAGCGACACTCCTTATCGAGCGCGATGTCAACGCGATTCGTGGAGAAGCCCCCTTGCGGGCACTACTCGCGGCGGTGCACTTGGGCGTCCGAGATCCCCTGCAGATAATGCGCACGATGGATCTTTCCTATACGCGGTACAGCTTTGCCGTCGAACTCGGAACCCGCTACGGCTTGATTGAAAGCGCGCCAGCACACGGCGGCTACGGCGCAGAGGCCGATGTAGAAGTGGTGGCGCTTACGCGGGCCGGAAAGCGACTACTCGGCCGCTATCAGCGGAAGGCAGCCTCGCAGCTCACAGCGCGGGAGAGACGAGATCGTGAGCATCGCGATCCGGGCAAGGAGTCGGCCGCCGGCGGCTCGACCCTGCCAGCCACTGGCGGAGCGCCGCGTGCAGGCGCGCCCTTCTACTATCCTCATACCTTGAGGTGAGGGGATTTCCTCGCTGCTAGATAGCGTTGCCGCATAGCGGCGACCCGGCTCTGCTGCTGTCCGTCTCCGTGTGAGGCGGTGCAGAGGTGTCAACGACAGTCCGTATCCGTTGGTGCGGGCTTGAAGAATCTGTCGCTTCCGGAAGGAAGGTGACTCTCACGGGCCCCTCGGGTCTCGGTGTGAGAGCCACCTCGCCCCTCCGGGGCTCTACTCAAGGTAGCTGCGTTGGAATCCCCTCATCTCATCCGCCGGAACGCCCCTGCAGGGCGAAGCAAGGAAGTGGTTGAGCGCGCGATCGAGCTGGCGTCACTTCAGACAGATCGCGGAGTCACGCCAGTGCTCACCCTCGGGCACCTAGCTAAGGAGACCGGCGTGAACTTGACGTACCTCGAGTCGGTCGTCTCCCGTCGCCGGGATCCATATCATATCTACTCCGTGCGTAAGAGAGATAGTTCTTCCAGGCGCCGCATCGCCGCCCCCCATGACGAGATCCGCACGGTACAGCGATGGATATTAGATAATGTTCTCGCTGACATTCCTGTCCATCCCGCGGCGTTTGCCTATGTTAAGAACAGATCGGCGCCCGAGTGCGCGAGACAGCATCTGGGAGCCTCTTGGATAGTCAAGCTAGATATCCAGAATTTTTTCCATCATTATGACGAGGTTCAGGTCTACGGAGCGCTGGCACCTTACGGGTATTCACCGCTGGTGAGACTCGAAATAGCGCGCATAGCCACGAGGCATCCATTAGGAGTTCAGCGGTGGCTCCCCGCCAAGTATTGGAAGTCGACCCGGCAGCGCGATGAAAATGAAGATGTTAGCAGCACTGGCGAAGACCTGCTCTCTAGCCTATTCGACTCACCTTCTTTTACCGAGCAAGAGACGTGGTTGCCCTATGACCAAGGGGAAAGACTTGGGTATCTTCCGCAGGGCTCACCCGCGAGCGGAGCAATCGCCAACTTGCTGTCCCGTGGGCTGGACGAATCGCTCAGCACTGTCGCCGCATCCTATAGCTTGACCTACACTCGCTACGCTGACGACATCACCCTGTCTGCAAGTGGGCCTTTCAATCGCCGCACGGCCGAGTCAGCACTTTATGATGCGCTGCGCGCCGTAGCACGAGCTGGCCTATTTCCCAATCGTCGAAAGTGCAAGATTGTTAAACCTGGAACTCCACTCGAGATTCTCGGCGTGCGAATCGACGGAGATGTCGCCCATCTTTCGAAGCGCGTACGTAATCGTCTTGAGTTCCATCTGCGCGGCGTGGAGAAATTTGGAATTGCTGGCCATGCCGCTCACACGGGATTCGCGGATGGACTCGGTCTCTCACATCACATTCATGGTCTCATCAGATACGCGCATGACGTTGACCCGACAGCAGCCGCTGCATACTTCGAATCTTTCGAACGCCTATTCCCTGTGGATCTCTGAGCCCCCATGTTTGCCGCCTCTCACGTCGGGAATGACGGCACTGTGATCCCACACTCCAGCAGGGCCGACCGCGTAGGGCGATTCCCGATCGCCGTCCCCGCGGATGCAAGATGTCGGTAACAATAGGTCCATGTCCCTCCGCACCAACCTGCAATCGTCAGCGACTCGCTGGCCGACGATCGCGGTCCTGATCGCGTCAGGGATATCGCTGCTGCTCGTCATCGCCACGCTGCTGTCCGTTCCGGCCCTGCTCGTCGGTGCAGCCGGCCTCTTCGCCGCATGGATACCGTATCTCTCTGGCGTCGCGATCGGCGCTACCGTGTTGTCGACCCTCGTGCTTCAGCGGCGTTCGAGCAAGAACGTCTGAGAGACGCCGGATTCAGGAGAGACCATGACCAACCCCACTGACACGGAGCAGTCCTGGTTCCGGACCATAACCCGACCGGCCTCCCGGATGATCTTCACGGTCCTCGCGCTCGTCGCGTTCGTCGCCGGCATCGCGCTCGGCGTAGCCCTCCCGGAGTACCAACTCTGGTTCCAGGTGCCCGCCGTGGTGATTCTGATGGTCTGGTTCCTCGTCATGACGCTGCACTACCGCCGAACGCGGACCCGGCGCGCGTAATAGAGTCGTCCCCATGTCGAGTCCTGAGTCAGACACGTCAGGGGCTGCCGGTCACACCGCCAGCCCCCGGATCCGCTGAACCCGACGCCCGCTGTCTATGCGGGCGCCGATCCGTCGTCTCTGGGCGATGGCCGTGGTGACCAAGAAGCTCCCTTTCTTGATCTCTCACCTCGGAGTACTCGATGCCTTTCTCCCTCTATCTGCTTGCCCTGGCGGTCTTCGTCATGGGCACCTCGGAGTTCATGCTCGCGGGGCTGCTTCCCGCCATCGCGAGCGACCTCGACGTCTCGGTCGGCACCGCCGGCCTGCTGACATCGGCCTTCGCTGTCGGCATGGTCGTCGGCGCACCCCTCATGGCCGCCTTCGCCCGCCGCTGGCCGCCACGGCTCGCCCTGATCGCCTGTCTGCTCGTCTTCGCCGGATGCCACGTCGTCGGAGCCCTCACCCCGACGTTCTCGGTCCTGCTGATCACGCGGGTCCTGAGCGCTCTCGCGAACGCGGGATTCCTGGCCGTCGCGCTGACCACGGCGACCGCCCTCGTCTCTGCCGACCGGAAGGGGCGCGCCCTCGCGGTGCTGCTCTCGGGCACGACCATCGCCACCGTCGCCGGCGTCCCTGCGGGCGCGCTGTTCGGCGAAACTCTCGGATGGCGCTCGACATTCTGGGCGATCGCCATCCTCTGCCTGCCGGCCGTGCTCGGCGTGCTGCGCGGCATCCCCAAGACGACAGGACACAACGCCCCGTCGTCACTTCGACGCGAGCTGCGTGAGCTGACCTCACCGCGCCTCCTCATCGCGATGGCCCTGGGAGCCCTGGTCAATGGCGGCACGTTCGCGGCGTTCACCTTTCTGGCTCCGGTCGTCACCGACGTCGCCCACTTGGATGCCGGATGGGTCTCGGTCGCGCTGGTGCTGTTCGGCATCGGCTCGTTCCTCGGCGTCACGATCGCCGGGCGACTGTCGGATCGTCACCCCGGGCTCGTGCTCGGCATCGGCGGGCCGCTGCTGCTCGCGGGCTGGATCGCGATGGCCCTGACCGCCGCGCATCCGCTGCTGCTGCTCGCGCTGGTGCTCCTGCAGGGGATGCTGTCGTTCGGAGTCGGCAGCACGCTCATCGCGCGGGTGCTGTACGCGGCATCCGATGCTCCGACGATGGGCGGGTCGTACGCGACGGCCTCGCTGAACATCGGGGCTGCCCTCGGACCGGTGCTCGGCGGAGTCGCGCTCAGCGCGGGACTGGTCGCGCCGATGTGGGTGGCCGCGGGGCTGACGGCGCTGGCACTCGTCGTCGCGGTGCTGTCACGGCGGTCGATCGCACCTGCCTCCGCGGGCGCGGCGGGCTGACACCCCGATGGAAACCCTGCGAGGATCGCACAGTGAGCGCGACCGTGACGATCCCCGCAGGGATCACCGTCATCGTCGACGACGGCAGCCGCCACGACCTCGCCCCCGGGACCTATCCCGTCCACGCCACCACCGTGACCGGACAGCAGGTGCCCACCGGCGACCGCCCCCACTTCCTCGAGGTCGATCTGCCGACCGGCGGCACGACCGGCATCGGCATCATCCTCGTCCGTATCCCGGCATACGACGACCGATTCCCCGCGCAGACGACCGACGGACCCGTGCTCTTCGCGATCGACGGAGGCCCGGCGATCGAGGCGGCCGACGGCGGACGATCACGGCTCCAGCTCGGACGATGGCGGCGCTCATCGGTGGCGGAGCGCTCCGGCAGCGTGTCGTGATGCCGCCGTCGACGAACGCCCCGAGAAGACCCGGGGCGTTCGCACGGACGACCGATCAGCCCAGTTCGAAGAGCGCCTCCGGAGTGAGGAGCTGCGTCACGGGACCCACCAGCCCCGAACCCAGGGAGGACTTCCCGTCGGCATCCGAGTTCACGAAGGCGACGATCGTCATGTCCTTCTCGGGGAGATAGATCGTCACGGTCTTGTACCCCGGGAGGCTTCCGTTGTGGCCGATCCAGCCGTTGAGATTGAAGAGGCCGAGACCGTATCCCCAGTCGGGGTGCTGAGGGTCTTCGGGAGTGACGGTGAGCCGTTCCTTCTGAAGCTCGGGCGACAGCAGCTCGCCCGTGGCGAGAGCCGGCACCCAGATCTTCAGGTCGTCGAGCGTCGAGATCATCGCTCCGGCCGCCCATCCCCACGACGGGTTCCAGTCGGTCGCGTTCGTGAGCGATCCGTCGTCGCTCTGCTGCGCCGTGTATCCCTGCGCGTGCGGCTCCGGGTACTCGTTGCCCTCGGGCAGGAAGGTGTGTTCCATCCCCAGGGGCTTCGCGACCTCGTCCTGCAAGACCTCGGCGAGCGTCTTCCCGGTGATCTTCTCGATCGCCATCCCGACGAGCACCGTGCTCGTGTTCGAGTACGACATCTCGGCCCCCGGCTCATCGGTCAACGGCTGCCCGCTCACCACGTCGATCAGGCTCTGTGGAGTCAGCGGAGCGTAGGGGTCGCTGAGCAGCGACATCTGCCACTCCGGGTTCTCGGAGTAGTCGGGGAGACCCGATGTCATCGCGGCGAGCTGCCGCAATGTGATCTCGTCGCCTCGCGTGACCCCGTCGACGTACTCGGAGATGTGGTCGTCGAGCGATGCCTTGCCCTGATCGACGAGGCGCAGCAGAGCCGTGATCGTGAAGGTCTTGGTGACGCTGCCGATGCGGTGGTTGAGCTCGGGCGTCATCTTCGTCTTCTTCTCGACATCCGCATACCCGGCCGACGAGACGTAGTCGCCCTCGGGGCTCCAGACCGCGAGCGTGACGCCGGGCATCTCGTGCTCGGTGACGGCTGCTTCGAGGATCGCATCGAGCTTCTTGACCGTCTCGGCATCGAAGGCCTTCGATGCGGGCGCCTGCGAGGACGACGGGGGATCGGTGGGGGCAGGCGCTGAGCAGCCCGCCAGAACGACCGTCGCGACGACGATCCCTCCGAAGACGGCGAGAGCAGGACGGGGGAAACGGATGCGTGAGATCACGACGAACCTTCCATAGGGGATATGTGTCTCTCATGCTCCGCGGAGCCGCGGAGACGCCACATCCTTCGGCGGTATATCGGCTGTCGTACCCCGGTCGGAACCCCGAGCCGACGAGGTCGTCGCGCGGTGTGATACCACTCGGGGTGGTCAGGCCGCGATCCCCCGCAGCAGCACGCTCACTGTCGCGTCGACCCGCTCGTCCCCCAACGGCCGCCCGAGCAGCGCGGCGTAGCTCGCCATCGCGACGAGCTGGTCCGCGATCGCGGCGGCATCGGCATCCGCTCGCACGTCGCCGGCCTCGACAGCCAGCGCGACCCGCGCCGACACCCACTCGCGGATCGGCGCCGCGAGCTTCTCGTTCAGCGCGAGCCCGAGCTCGGGATCGGATGCCGTGATCACGATCAGCGCCCGCGCGATCGCGACGCCATCGGCATCCGCAAGGGCGGTGCTCATCGCCGAGAACCAGGCCCGGAGGTCGGCGGCGAGGTCGGCAGTGAAGGGCACGGCGACGTCCGCGCCGGGCAGCCCGCCCTCGAGCAGCGCCTCGCCCAGGATCGCCGCCTTCGACGGCCACCACCGGTAGATGGTCTGCTTCGAGACGCCCGCGGCATCCGCCAGTCCCTCGATCGTCACGGCCTCGTACGCGTGGCTCGTCAACGCGGCACGCATGGCGTCGAGCACCGACTGGCGGGCTTTCTCACTGCGAGGACGAGGCACCATCCGAGCGTACTCAGGCGTACACTGAAACATAAGTAGACGCACCGTTGCGAAACTCGAACAAGGAGAACGAGCATGGCCCTCACCGCACACTCCACCATCGGCGACTGGATGAACGACCCGACCGGCGGGCCGCTCATCCGCGCACTGTTCGAGAAGACCGGCGCCGACCCGTCGCTGCTCACCCCGGTGCTCGGCCTGCCGCTGCAGCAGCTCGTCGCGATGAGCCAGGGCGCCATGCCGCAGTCGATCGTCGACGACCTCGTGCGCGCGGCCAACGGCGGCGAGATCCCCGCCGACGACGAGTCCGCGGGCTGGACCGAGAAGCCCACCTCCGGACGCTTCGCCGGCAAGACCGTGATCGTGACCGGCGCGGCATCCGGCATCGGCAAGGCCACGGCATCCCGCATCGCCCGCGAAGGCGGACGCGTGATCGCCAGCGACATCGCCGCCGAGAAGCTCGATGCGCTGAAGGCGGAGCTTCCGGATGCCGACATCGTCACGGTCCCCGGCGACCTCACGAAGCAGGACGCGATCGACGCCGTGCTCGCCGCGGCGGGCGACCGCATCGACGGCCTCGCGAACGTCGCCGGCATCAACGACGACTTCTCCCCCGCGGGTGAGACGACGGATGCCGTCTGGGACCGCGTCATCGCGATCAACCTCACCGCGCCGTTCAAGCTCATGCGCGCGGTGCTCCCGGTCATGGAGGCTGCGGGTCGCGGCGCGATCCTCAACGTCTCGAGCGAGGCGGGTCTGCGCGGCAACGCCTCGGGCAACGCCTACACGGCCAGCAAGCACGGCATCATCGGCGTCACGAAGTCGGCGGCGTTCATGTACGGGCCGAAGGGCATCCGCGTGAACTCGGTCGCTCCGGGCGGCGTGGCCACCGGCATCCCGATGCCCCCGAACATGTCGGAGTACGGGTCCGGCCGTCTGGGCCCGTTCCAGCAGGCGATCCCGACCGTCGCGACGGCCGAGCACCTCGCGGCGTCGATCACGTTCCTGCTCTCGGATGACGCGGTGAACATCAACGGCGCGATCCTCGCCAGTGACGGGGGATGGTCGGTGCAGTAAGCCGGATGCTGGATCAGAAATGCCTCTCCGCGGCACCCGGGAGAGGCATCTCTGATCCACGCTGACGCAAGGGGGTGACGCAAGGGGGTGGCTCGATGCGCGGGCCCTGCTTAGGCTCGCGGCATGCTCGCCGTCGCCTCGATCGTCATCCGTGTGAACGACCTGCCTTCTCAACTCGAGTTCTGGAAGGCCGCCCTCGACTACATCGAGCGCGATGCACCCGAGGACGACTGGGCCGTGCTCAAGCCGCGCTACGCGGATGCCCCGTGCATCGCGCTCGACGCGCATCACTCCGAACGCGTGCTGCCCCCGCGCATCCACCTCGACATCTATGCCGAGGATCAGGCCGCCGAGGTCCGGCGACTCGTCGAACTCGGCGCGCGCGACGTGCCGTGGGACGGACGACCCGACGACGCCGACTACATCATCCTGGAAGACCCGGAAGGCAATCGCTTCTGCATCGTCGACCGCCCGCACTGGCCCGGCTGGCAGCGCATCCCCGCGCGCTGAGCGTCACAACGGCCCGAACACCTTCCCCGGATCGGCATCCAGCTCCAGCGTCTCGAGGACCGTCAGCAGCTGCCGCTCCTCGAACCGGAAGTGGCTCTCCATGATCGCGGCGATCCCCTCGAGGTGCCGCGACAGCTCCTCGGGCGAAGCCGCCGAATCGACCGCGGCCTGCAGTCCGCCGAGCAGGTGCCCGATCATCGAGTGATCCTGCTCGAGCTTGCGCAGCGTATCCCGCAATTCCGGATGCTCCGCGGCGATCGCCGGGAACAGCTCGCGGTCCTCGCCCTCGTGGTGCCCCGTCAGCGCCGCGCAGAAGCCATGGCAGAACAGCAGCAGATCGCGAGTCGCCGATCCGCCCGGTGGTCCGCCGGAAGCGAGAGCCTCCTGCGTGATCGACAGTGCTTGGCGCAGCCGTTCGTGGACGCTGCGCAGTTCCCTGCTCCAGGCGACGAGCCTGGTCTTCTCGCCCTCAGTCACGTGAGGGCGAAGGGGTCGACGTGTTCATCGTCGTGCTCCTTCGGATCCCACGCCTCCATGTCTGACACAGCCTGCCACCGACACGCGACGCTTCCGACACGCTAACAGGCCGACATCCGTCGCGGCCACCGGGTCCACCGCACGGGGGATGCGCCTCGAAACGGCCGACCGCATACTCGGAGCATGAGCGAGAGCATCTTCACCCCCGGAGTCGAGGTCGTCACCGCCCGCGGACGAGGCAATGTCGTCGACGTCCGCGCCACCCCAACCGGCAAGTTCGTCTTCGGCGTCGAGGACGCCGACGGCGAAGTGACCTACTTCACTGAGAAGGGCGTTCGACTCGCGCAGAGCTAGGCTCGCTCGACTCGTCGTCCACGTCCACGTCCGCGTCCGCGTCCGCGTACGCACCCTCGTCCCGCCCGCGCGCTCCGACAGCACGGAAGTAGGCCTTCGACGAGGAGTGGAACATCAGGAGCACGGCGACGAGCGCCATCCCCGCTGCCAGGAACATCAGCGCGAAGAAGCCCACCCCGCCCGACAACACGGCGAGGTAGCCCAGTGCGGCCGGGAGCAGGAGCATCCCGAACCGTGCCCACGACCGGCCGAGCATGACCAACACCGTCAGCACGGCGATCACGAGCCACACGGCGGTTCCGATCCACCCGACAGGCGAGCCCCAGGCGATGGCGAACAGGGCGACCGGGGCGAACGCCACGGCCACCGCCAACAGGATGACGCTCACCACCGTGAGAGCCACGATGAGGATGGGTGGCATCGAGTTGCGGTTCTGCTCAGCGGTCGGCATCCATCCAGTATCGCCCGCGCCCCTCGACGATCCCGCGCACTCACGCGTGCCGGCGCTCGCTCGACGACCGGGGTCGGCGTCAGGGGACCACATCGCGGTCCACGAAGTCGACGATGGTGCGCGTGAACAGATCGGGATCCTGGATGCTCCAGATATGACGCATCCCGGGCGCCACCCAGGTGCGCGTCTGCGGCATCGCCCGCTTCAGCGCCGTGAACGCCACCCGCACGTCCCTCGACTCGCGCTCTCCCGCGATCGCGAGCAAGGGCCCGGTGTAGTCGAACCGGCCGGCGGGCATCGAGCCCGCGAAGATCTCGCCGTACATGCCGTGTGCCGTCTCCGCGCTCACCCCTCGTCCGGCGGCGATGAACTGCTCGCGTGCATCCGCGGGAATCCGGAACATCGCCGCCTGCATGCGCCAGAACCACCGTCGGTCCCACGCGCGCAGCTGCCACTCCGCCAGACGCCGCTGGACCCCTCGGATGCCGGTCATCATCGCCCCGGTCACCATGCACGAGCGGATGACGTCCGGATGCCGCGCCGCCAGGTGCACGGCGATCACACCGCCCATCGACAGCCCCACCACATGGGCCTTTCCGTCGACCGCCCGCTCCCGGATGATCGCGGCGACATCATCCGCCGCCCCATCCAGCCCCGGCCAGCGCTCGGCGGCCCGCGTGTTGAAGCCGACCACGTCGGGCGTGATCAGGTGTCTTCCGGCGAGGCGCTCGACCTGCGGCTCCCACATCCAGTTGCCGACGTTGCCGCCGTGCAGCAGGATGATCGACTCGCCTGCCCGCTCACCATGCTCGATCGGATATGCCGCGTTCATCACGAGCCCTCCGCGGCGACGGCGCTCCTGGTCGACGCGAGCCATTGCAGCTCGGCCTCACCCTGCCGGATGCCCGCGTCGAGAGTCGCCATCCGCAGCACGGCAGCGAGATCTCCGCTCGCCGAGGGAAGAGCGCGCAGCTGTTCGAGCCCTTCGCGGATCGCGGCCTCGCGCTCGTCGAGCAGGGCGAGGATGCCGTCGACGCCGAGCGATGCGGCGAAGAACAGCCGTGCGAGGAAGGGCTCCTTCGGCTGCAGATCCTCGAGCGGCGAGCCGAGCCATGCCTCGAGCTCGTGCCGTCCGGCATCCGTCAGAGAATGCACCCGACGGTCGGGCCTCCCCTGCTGCGGGATCGTCTCGGTCGCGATGGCGCCGTCGGCCTCGAGACGGTCGAGCGTGCGGTAGATCTGCGACTGATCGGCATGCCAGAAGTGGGCGACCGATCGCTCGAACGCGCGACCGAGGTCGTACCCGCTCTGCGGGGCCACGTCGAGGAGGCCGAGGATCGCGTGTCGGAGCTGCATGAGGATATAGGACCACACATATATAGGACTGCGCAAGTATGCGTCTGGGCCGACGATGCAGTCCCGACGTCGGGCTTCACGCGGATGCCTCCTGCTCGACCAGCTCCGCGAGCGCGGAGGTGACCGAGCCCCATCCGTCGAAGAAGCCCAGCTCCTCGTGGTGCGCACGCGCCGCGGGGGTGCCGTGCCGCACGATGACGCGGTAGTCCGTGCCCTCGGGGTGGTCATCGAGGATGATCTCCGCGGTCATGGCGACCGGCTCCGGGTCGGCGGGGCGCCACGCGCTCGTCACCGCATTGGTGAACACGAGCCGGCGCCCTTCCTCTACGACGAGGAAGATCGAGTCGATGTGCGGCACGAACTCCTCCCCGTCCTCACTCATCCGCGTGACGAACCCGCCGCCCGGGGTGACGTCGAGTCGGTCGACCCGGGTGACCATGGGGGCCGGGATCCACCACTTCTCGAGCCGCGCAGGCTCTGTCCACGCTCGCCAGACGTCGGACGGCGATGCGCGGATCACACGCTGCAGGCTGAGATCGTGCTCGGGGTCGATGGTCACGTCGGTCATGATGTCTCCTGAGGCTCGTTGAGGAAGTTCTCGAGGCGGTCGGTGCGCTCTTCCCAGAGGCTCCGCTGCTCGGCGAGCCAGTCGTCGACGACGGCCAGCCGCTCGCGGTTGAGCGTGCAGGTGCGCACCCTCCCCGACTTGGCCGTGCGGATGAGCCCGCTCGCCTCGAGCGCCCGCACGTGCTTCATGAACGACGGCAGGGTGATGGGGAACGGACGCGCCAGGTCTCCGACGCTCACCGGCCCGCGCCCGAGACGCCGAACGACCTCTCGTCGGGTCGGGTCCGCGAGGGCGAGGAACACCTCGTCCAGCGGCTGCGAATGGTTAGCCATGCGGAACAGTATTGCGGAAACTATGCCTCAAGGCAAACTATTTGTCCGGGCGCACCGGCATCCGCCCCACGGCGGCACGCACCATGGCGGCGTTCGTCGAGGCAGGCATCCCGTCGGGGAGCGTCAGCACGTCTTCGAGACCGATCCGCGTATCCAGACCCAGTTCGACGGCGAGGTCGAAGGCCGCCCACGCGGAATCCTCCTCGCCGTGCAGGAGGATCGGGATGCCCGGCTCCTCGGCGGTCACGTGTGCGATCAATCCCTCGGCGTGGCCGCGCACGACGTCGGCCGCCTCGTCGGGCAGCTCGATCAGCACGCGCAGGCAGTCGCCGCGCACGGGCGAGCGCCGCCACGCCGCAAGTCCCGACGAATCCCACACCCCCGCCTCGACGCCGACGCCGCGGCTGAGCAGCAGCGCGGCCACGTCGTCGGCGCCCGCCTCATGCCAGTTCACCGAGGCGAAGTCGGGGAGCTCGGTCCATCCGGCGATCGCCGCGAGCCGGAGCTCGACGTCGGGCTCGGCCCATGCGCCTGTCGTCACGCCCACGGGGACACCGGGGCACGCCGCCCGCACCGCGCGGAGCCACTGCGCGACATCGCCGGCCTCGAGGCTGTCGCGACCTCGTTCATCCTTCGGGTGCACGTGGATGGCACCGGCTCCGGCGGCCACCGCCTGCGCCGCGTCACCCGCCACGACGCTCGCGTCGGTGCTCAACCACGGATGCTGTGCCACATCTCGCGCGCCGTTGACGCATGCCTGCAGCAGCATCCGTCGACCGGGATGGTCATCGGCATCCGCCTCGGGCAGCACTCGTCAGCCGATCAGGTCGCGCGGGTGGACGGCATAGACGCCGCTGTCGGGAGAGGGTCCCTCTTCGGTGCGCACGGTGTGGGTGACCTGACGCGCGACGGCCGCACCCCGCCCGACCTTGATGGCCTCGGCCTCGGTCAGGAAGCTCGCACCCAAGGTGCGCGACTCCCCCTCGATGCGGTTGAACCAGATCCCGTCGCGCTGAAATGTCTCGATGTCGCCTGCGGCCATGCCGTATCCCTTCTCTCGCATTCCTTTCTACGATGCGGCGCCGACATGCGAGAGCCCCTTGACAGAGAAATCTGCCTCGTCAGAGCGCGCGAGTCTCCAGCGCTTCGCCCATGGCGGAGAACGCCTCGGCGAGGATCGGGCGGGGCGTCGCGAACACCACCCGCACGAAGCCTTCGTATCCGTGGCCGAGCAGACGGCCCTCGGTGAGCACGACCCCGGCCTGCTCGCGGAAGAACGCCGCGGGCGGGCCCTCGATGTCGAGCGCGCGCGTGTCGATCCAACCGATGTATGTCGCTTCGGGGATGCGATACACGGCGCCGGGAAGGTGAGCCGCGACGAGGTCGCCGAGAACGCGGCGCGATCCGTCGAGGTAGTCGACGACGTCCGTCAACCAGGGGCCACCGTGTCGGTAGGCGGCCGTCGACGCGACGACGCCGAGGGTCGCCGCACCGTGCTGCACCGCGAACCCGAACTGCCGGTAGCGCTCCTGGTCGGCGTCGTTCGAGGTGATCAGCTGCGCGGTCTTGAGACCGGGGATGTTCCAGGCCTTCGAGGCGCTCGTGCCGGTCACGGTATGCGCGGCGGCCGCCTCCGACACCGAGGCGTAGGGGACGAACGGCCTGGCGTCGTAGCGCAGCGGGGCGTGGATCTCGTCGGCGAACACACGACCGCCGTGCCGCTCCACGATCTCGGCGATCGCCTCGAGCTCAGCTCGATCGGCGATCGTGCCGGTGGGGTTGTGCGGGTTGCACAGCACGAGCGTGCGGGCACCGGCGGCGAAGGCCTCGTCGATGCGCTGCAGGTCGTGCCGCCACCGTCCGTCGACCTCGACGCCCGGCACCTCGATGACCGGATGCCCGATCGCCGGAAGATATGTCAGGAACGGCATGTAGGCCGGGGTCGGCACGATCACGGCCGATCCGGCGGGGGCGTACTCCTGCACCGCGACGCCGAGAACAGCCATCACGTCGGAGACCGGATGCACGCGCTCGGGGTCGACGGCCCAGTCGTACTCCTCGCGCATCCAGTCGGCCGTCGCCACTCCGAGGTCCGCGGCCAGCGGCGGCGACAGGTACCCCAGGTTCTCCTCATCGATCGCCCGATGCATCGCCTCCGCGATCTCGGGAGCGACGCCGAAGTCCATCTCGGCCACCCACGCGCCGATCCGACCGGGATGAAGGCTCCACTTGCGACTGTGCGGCCGGTCGAGGTGCAGGCGCGTGCGCGCGTCGAACGGGTGCGACGGGAGGGGCGGACAGTCCTCGCTCATCTGCCCCAACATACGGACGATCCCGCCCCGACGCATGCCGCGTTTCCGTGCATGACGGCTCTGCGAGCCGACTCCGCGCCGCTCAACTGCCCTTGCCGGACTCCGCCCGGCGGCTGCCGGCTTCGAGCACGTCGCCAGCCGGGAGCTCCTGGTGCCCGCCGAACTGCAGTCGCATGGCCGACAGCACCTGGTTGGCGAAGCGGTCCTCGTCGCGCGACGCGAAGCGCTCGAAGAGGGATGCCGCGAGCACGGGGACCGGAACGCCCACGTCGACCGCTGCCTTGACCGTCCATCGCCCCTCTCCGGAGTCCGACACGCGCCCGGCGAGGCCGTCGAGCGTCGGGTTCTGGTTCAGCGCCGCCGCCGTCAGGTCGAGCAGCCACGACGACACCACGGATCCGCGACGCCAGAGCTCGGAGACCTTCGCGGTGTCGATCGGGAACTGGTAGAACTCGGGCTCCTCGAGCGGGGCGATCTCGGCGGAGTGCTGAGCCTCGCGGATGCCGGCATCCGCGTTCTCGAGAAGATTGAGCCCCTCGGCGAGCGCGGCCATGATCCCGTACTCGATGCCGTTGTGCACCATCTTCACGAAGTGCCCGGCGCCCGAGGGACCGCAGTGCAGGAAACCCTGCTCCTCCGGAGCGAACTCGCCGGTGCGGCCCGGCGTGCGCTCGATCTCACCCGGACCCGGCGCGATCGTGCGGAAGATCGGCTCGAGGCGCTGCACCGCGGCATCCGGTCCACCGACCATCAGGCAGTAGCCGCGCTCCAGCCCGAAGACGCCGCCGCTGGTGCCGACGTCGATGTAGTCGATGCCGCTCTCGCGGAACGCGGCCGCGCGACGCACGTCGTCGCGGTAGTTCGAGTTGCCGCCGTCGATGAGGGCGTCGCCGGGTTCGAGCACCGCGGCCACCTCGTCGGCCACCTGACCGGTGAGCGAGGCGGGCACCATCATCCAGACGGCACGCGGCACCTGCAGCTTCGACACCAGGTCGGGGATGCTGTCGGCGCCGACGGCTCCCTCGGCGACCAGCGCCTGCACGGCATCCGCGTTCACGTCGTAGACGACGCAGTCGTGGCCTGCGCGCATCAGCCTGCGAACGATGTTCGCACCCATCCGTCCGAGTCCGATCATCGCCAGCTGCATGGGATTCCCCTCCGAGTACGTGTGCGATCGTCGGCGCGCCATGCGCGCCTGGTGGCGATGCTACGCCTCCGCGGTGTCGGCATCCGGTCGGGATCGGCTCTCACCCACTGTTTTCGCGGCGCGTCAAGGCAGGAGATGCCCAGGATGGCGCGGGATACTGTCAGTGGAATACAAGACCCGGATGCCGGAACGAGGAGTGCGTGATGACGCTGGAGGTTCTCTCTCCTTCGTCCGCCCTGCTCGACGGACGCTATGTCCTGCAGGATCGGGTCGGCCAGGGCGGCACCGCCACCGTCTATCGCGCCGAGGACACCTACGTCGGACGGACCGTCGCGATCAAGATGCTCCACCGTGGCGAGGGTGCGCTGCGCAACGCCGATCGCGCGCGGACCGAGGAGGCCCTTCTCGCCTCGCTGAGCCACCCCTCTCTCGTCGCGCTGTTCGATGCGCAGCTGCGGCGACGGCGTCCGCAGTACCTGGTCATGGAGTTCGTCGACGGTCCGACCCTCGCCGAACGCATGGCTGCGGGACCGGTGCCCGCCCGGCAGCTCGCGCATCTGACGCGCGATCTCGCCGAGGGCCTGGCCGCGGTGCACGCCGCCGGCATCGTCCACCGCGACGTGAAGCCCTCGAACGTGCTCCTCGCGCCCCGTCGCACCCGCCGCGGAGGACAGTGGGCCGCGAAGCTCGCCGACTTCGGCATCGCCTGCGAGCTCGACGATGCGCGGATGACCTCGTCGGGACACGTGCTCGGCACACTCACCTACATGGCGCCGGAGCAGCTGCGCGATGCCGACCCCGGCACCGCGGTCGACATCTTCGCCCTCGGCCTGGTGATGCTCGAAGCCCTGACGGGTGAGGCCGGATACGCCGCGCTCGGGACGGGCCGCGTCGCCGCGATCCGACGCCTGACCACGAAGCCGTTCATCCCGGCCTCTGTCGATCCCGACTGGCGACGGCTGCTCGAGCACATGACGCGCCTCGACCCGCGCGAGCGCCCGACGGCCGTCGAGGTGGCCCGTGCCGCTCGCGCCCTGGTGCGCGGGGACCGGCGCGTGGAGCTCAGCGCCGCCTGACCCCTGCGGATCCTGCCTCGACAGGTCGTCCCGACGCCGCGGGAGCCTGCAGGAAGCTCGTCCCCCACGCGACCACGATCGCCACGACCGCGATGCCCATCCCGACGATCACCGCGAACGCCACTCCCCACTGCTCAAGTGCGATCCCGCCGGCGAGAGATCCGAAGGCGATCCCGACGTTCACCGCGGACGCCGGGAGGGACGCAGCGAGGGGCGCCCCGGGACCGGCGAGAGCCACGACGCGATGCTGGATCGACGGGGCTGTGCCCATCCCCAGCATCCCGATCCCGAGCACGGAGAGTCCCACGATCCACGGGTTTCCGCCGAACAGCAGCAGGGCGCCCAACGAGATCAGCACACCGAGGGCCCCGACGATCAGCATCCGTGCGGCGTTCGCATCGGCGAAACGCCCGCCGATCGCCGATCCGAGAGTGGTCGAGATCCCGTAGACGAGCAGGTAGACCGTGACGAGCGGGCCGGTGAGTCCGGTCAACTCGGCGAGGAACGGAACGAGATACGTGATCGCCGCGAGCATCGCCGCGAAGGTGAGGAAGCTCACGCTCAGCACGGCGAGCACACGGGGAGCGAAGGCATGCCGCGCCTGTCCGACAGCGCCGCTGCCCGCGTCCGTCGGGACCGACGGCAGCACGACGAACAGCACGACGAGCACCGCGGCCGCGACGATGACGACCGCGACGAACGATCCTCTCCAGCCGACCGACTGCCCGAGCAGGGTCCCGATCGGAAGGCCGAGCGCGCTCGATGTCGCGAACCCCGAGATGACCACCGACATCGCGCGGCCGGTGCGCTCCGGCGGCACGATCGACGTGGCAGTCACCATCGCCGCGGCGATGAACAGGCCCTGCGCGGCACCGATCACGACGCGTGCGACGAGGAACATCGGGTAGTCCGCGAACAGCGCGGGCAGCAGATTCGCCACCAGGAAGACGGATGCCGTCGCCAGCAGCACCTGCCGCCGGTCGAAGCGCGTGGTGAGGAAGGTGAGCAGTGGCCCACCGATCGCGAGCCCGAGCGCATTGGCGGTCACGAGCGCTCCCGCAGCAGCGAGCGAGACCGACAGATCGGCGGCGATGAGGTCGATCATCCCGACGACGAGCATCTCGGCGCAGCCCATGACGAATGCTCCGGCAAACAGCGCCGCCAATACGGCTGCCGGGCGGACGCGCTTCCGGGTGGTCGCGATCATGATCTCTCCTCGCTGTCTGCAACTCCACAGTTGCACAAAAAGTTACCTAGTGCAACCCCCAAGTTGCAGTTCGATGCTCCCGTGGCAGTTGTGGCGGGTGTTTCGGCCGCAGACCCGCCACAACTGCCACGGGAGCGCGACTCAGGCGACGTTGAAGCCGGCGGACGGCTCGACGATCTCGGCACCGTCGGCGAGGCCATCCCAGGAGCGCGTGAGCTCGTCGAGCGACTCGGCTCGCGCCGACTGGAAGAACGTGCGGTCGGTGACCGTGGTGTCGTTCTCGCGTCGGGTCGAGCCGGCGGTGGCGGCGGCATCCGGATCGTCGGTCCGGAGGAGCTGCGTGCGGCCACCTCGGCTCTGGCCTCCCGTTTCGCCGCGGCATCCAGCTACGCCTGACCGGGCGGGCGGTGTGCACGATTCAGCAAGAATGCGCTCGAAGCGCGAGCACCGTCCCGGATTCACTCGGAAGCCGGTTCTCGCCGCGGAGTTTTTTGCTGAATTGTGCACGCGGTGGGACCCGCGTCCGGTCCCACACGCCCCGAATCCGGCCGCACCCGACCGCCGGTAGACTGGAACCGCCCCGCCGGCCCCTTCCTTTGGAGTGCGCGTGACCACCGCCCCTGCACCTGTCCACAAGCACGTCCCCGACTCCGTCGAGAACGCGATCGCGACGCCCGAGAAGGAGCAGCCGTACGGCGCCCTCGGCCTCAAGGATGACGAGTACGCGCGCATCAAGGAGATCCTCGGCCGCCGCCCCACATCGGGCGAGCTGGCGATGTACTCCGTCATGTGGTCGGAGCACTGCTCCTACAAGTCGTCGAAGAACTACCTGCGCCGCTTCGGCCAGAAGGTCTCCGACGAGATGAAGGAACGCCTCATGGTCGGCATGGGCCAGAACGCGGGCGTCATCGACGTCGGCGAAGGCTGGGCCGTCACCTTCAAGGCCGAGAGCCACAACCACCCCAGCTTCATCGAGCCCTTCCAGGGTGCGGCAACCGGCGTCGGCGGCATCGTCCGCGACATCATCTCGATGGGCGCCCGCCCGGTCGCGGTCATGGACGCCCTCCGCTTCGGCGCGATCGACCACCCCGACACCGCCCGCGTCGTGCACGGCGTGACGAGCGGCATCAGCTTCTACGGCAACTGCCTGGGACTGCCGAACATCGGCGGCGAGACCGTCTTCGACTCGGTCTACCAGGCCAACCCGCTCGTGAACGCGCTCGCGGTGGGCGTGCTCCGCCACGAAGACCTCAAGCTCGCCAACGCGACCGGCGTCGGCAACAAGGTCGTGCTCTTCGGCGCCCGCACGGGTGGCGACGGCATCGGCGGCGCCAGCATCCTGGCATCCGACTCGTTCGACTCCACCGGCCCGACCAAGCGTCCCGCAGTGCAGGTCGGCGACCCGTTCGCCGAGAAGGTGCTCATCGAGTGCTGCCTCGAGCTGTACCGCGGCGAGCTCGTCGAGGCGATCCAGGACCTCGGCGCGGCAGGCATCTCCTGCGCGACCAGCGAGCTCGCGGCCAACGGCAACAGCGGCATGAAGGTCTCGCTCGACAACGTGCTGCTGCGTGACCCCACGCTCACGGCCGAGGAGATCCTCATGTCGGAGTCGCAGGAGCGCATGATGGCGATCGTCGCTCCCGAGAAGCTCGACGCCTTCCTCGAGGTCGTGAACAAGTGGGAGGTCGAGACCTCCGTGCTCGGCGAGGTCACCGGAGACGGCCGCCTCATCATCGACTGGCAGGGCGAGCGCATCGTCGACGTCGACCCCTCGACGGTCGCGGTCGACGGCCCGGTCTACGACCGTCCGGTCGCGTACCCGACCTGGATCGACGCGCTGCAGGCGGATGCCGCGGAGAACCTGCCCCGCTCCAACGACCCGGAGGTGCTGCGCGAGCAGTTCCTGAACCTGGTCGCGTCGCCGAACCTGGCCGACACGAGCTGGATCACCAACCAGTACGACTACTACGTGCTCGGCAACACCGCTCTCAGCTTCCCCGATGACGCCGGCATGATCCGCGTCGACGAGGAGTCCGGCCTCGGGTTCGCGATCTCCACCGACGCGAACGGCCGCTACTGCCAGCTCGACCCGTACGCCGGCGCGCAGCTCGCGCTGGCCGAGGCGTACCGCAACGTCGCCGTCACCGGCGCGGTGCCCACCGCCATCACCGACTGCCTGAACTTCGGATCCCCGGAGAACCCCGAGGTCATGTGGCAGTTCGGTCAGACGGTCGACGGCCTCGCCGACGGATGCTACGAGCTCGGCACCCCGGTCACCGGAGGCAACGTCTCGTTCTACAACCAGACCGGCGACGTGCCGATCCACCCGACCCCGCTCGTCGGCGTGCTCGGCATCATCGACGACGTCTCGCGCCGCATCCCCTCGGGGTGGCAGGACATCGGCCAGAACATCTACCTGCTCGGCACGACCTCGACCGAGCTCTCCGGTTCGGCCTGGGCCGACGTGGTTCACCAGCACCTCGGCGGACTGCCCCCGAAGGTCGACCTCGCCGGCGAGAAGCGCCTCGCGGGCCTGCTCTCGGCGGCACGTGACGAATGGCTGATCTCCTCGGCGCACGACGTCTCCGAGGGCGGCCTCGGCCAGGCCCTCGCGGAGGGCGTCTCGCGCTTCGGCGTCGGCGCCCGCGTGTGGCTCAACGAGATCATCGAGCGCGATGGTGTGGATGCCGCGTCGGCGCTGTTCTCGGAGTCGACCGGCCGCGTCATCGTGACGGTGCCCCGCGAGGACGACGTGAAGTTCCGCGGCCTGTGCGAGGGGCGCAACTACCCGGTGCTGCGCATCGGCGTGACCGACAGCGAGCCGCAGCTCGAGGTGCAGGACGTCTTCACGGTCTCGGTCGACGAGCTGCGCGAGCGCTCGAAGGCCACGCTGCCGTCGTACTTCGGCCCGACCGTCGCGGAGCCGGCCGACGCCGGTCGTTGAGCGACAGAGGCGAGACGAAACGCATGAGCGAACTGAGCAAGCCCGACGACGACTACGGCGACCTGGGCGAGCCGCGCAACCGCCGCATCCGGATCATCGCCTGGACGGTCATCGTCGCGCTGATCCTCGGCGGCGGCGGCGCGACCGTGCTGACGCTGATCTTCGGCTGACCCGCGGCTCCGCCGCACTCACCCCGGTCGCGCGGCTCGTCGACGCGCGCAGCACGACGGGGCGACTTCTCGTCCACAGCGAGCCGCTGAACGACCTTCTTCACCGAACCCGGCGAAGGGCGCCGGAATGGGAGACCCCCCTCGGAGGATGCAGAGCATCACGAGCAAAGGGGACCCCATGACCGAAGCGAAACTGGACCTGATCGCCCAGCTGCTGGCGAAGGCCGAGAGCACGACGCCCGAGGAGGCAGAGGCGCTCACCGAGCACGCCGAGCGGCTGATGGTGAAATACGGCATCGAGCAGGCGCGCCTCGACGAGCGCCGCGCCCGATCCGGTCAGTCCGGTGAGGAGATCGTCCAGGAGCGGATCGTCTTCACCGGGGTCTACGCGCGCGACATGCGCGAGCTCGGCACCCGGGTGGCGCTGGCGCTCGACACGGTGCGCCCGTTGCACGCCGACCAGGCGGCCGGGTCGGTCCTCTACCTCGTGGGCTACGCCTCCGACGCGCAGCAGGCGCGCGCGCTCACCGCGAGTCTCGAGGTGCAGGCGATGGTGGCGATGCGGGCGTGGTGGGCCGCCCGGCGCGACGACTACGGGTGGGGCACGGAAGGCGACAGGCGGCGCGCGCGCAGCGGGTTCATCCGGGGGTTCGCGGCCGGCGCGGCCGAGCGCATCGACGACAGCCGTCGCCGCATCATCGAGGAATCCGGCAGCGGCACCGACCTCGTGCTCGCCTCCCGCCGCGAACGGGTGGACGCCGTGATCGACCGGATGCCGACGCGCCGGGCACGCGGGCGTCAGGGAGCGGATGCCGGGGCCTATGTGCACGGGCACCGCTCGGGTCGCGAGGCGCGAACCGGCGAGCGTGCCGTGACGCCCGGCCGCGGCGGCGTCGCACGATGAGCCACCGATGGGCACCGACGACTCGCACCGCGGCGTGTCGGTGCCTCTGTCTAGGGTGAGGGGATGACGGCCGACCTGCGCACACTCCTGCAGGAGCTGCGCGCGCAGGCGGCGGAACGGGTCAGCACCACGGCCGCGACCCTCGACGAACTCACGCATGATCGCGAGGGCTCGAACGACGACGACGAGCATGATCCCGAGGGCGTCACCCTGTCATCCGAATGGTCGCGCCTGACGGGTCTGGCCGAGGCCGCGGCATCCGAACTGCGGCAGGTCGACGAGGCGATCGCTCGGATGGATGCCGGCACGTACGGCGTCTGCGCGAACTGCGGGCGGCCGATCCCGCCGGCGCGCCTCGAGGTGCGGCCGTTCGCCGTCCACTGCGTCGCCTGCGCCGAGAAGCTCGGCCGCTGAGAGCGATCGGCGTACCCTGAGGGCGTGAACGGAGGAGGCGTGACCATCCAACCCAGAGACGTGAGCCGCGACGAAGACATCGAGGGTCGTCTGCTCGGCTCGCCCGTGAGCATCATGCGCGAGTACATCACCACTCCGGGCCGCGGGCCTCGACTGCACCGGCATCCGTACGCCGAGACATTCGTGATCCACCACGGCCGCGCGCTGTTCACGGTCGGCGAGGAGCAGGTCGTGGGCGTGGGCGGGCAGATCCTCGTCGTCCCCTCGCTCGTCACCCATCGCTTCGAAGTGCTCGACGGCGGCACCTACGAGGCCACCCACGTGCATGCGAGCGACCGCTTCATCACGGAGTGGCTCGAGTAGATCCGGCCGAACCCGACGTCGGCGTGCGCGAGTAGCATCCCCTCATGGCAATCAGACTTGAGAACGTCGGCATCGCCGTGCGCGACCTCGACGAGACGATCTCCTTCTTCTCCGACCTCGGGCTCTCCGTGCTCGGCCGCGACGAGGTCAGCGGAGAATGGGCCGACACGGCCGTCGGCCTCGACGGCAACCACGCCAGGATCGCGGTGCTCCAGACGCCGGACGGCCAAGGCCAGATCGAGCTCTTCGAGTACATCCACCCCGAGGCGATCGAGACCGAGCCCACGCTGCCCAACGAGATCGGGATGCACCGCATCGCCTTCGCGGTCGACGACATCGACGAGTCGCTGGCGATCGCCGCCCGGCACGGCTACCACCCTCTCCGTGGCGTCGCGAACTACCAGGACGTCTACAAGCTCACGTATCTCCGCGGCCCCAGCGGCATCCTGGTGATGTTCGCGCAGGACCTCACGAAGAGCTGAGCATCCCGCGCCAGATCAGCTCGGTCGCCGCCCGGAGGCGCGCGACCACCACCGGCTCGCTGATCCGATCCCCGCGCACGACCAGCCGTCCCAGCGGATGACGCCGCGGTCTGGCTACGATTCCCGTGTGGACAAGCAGACGACGACCGCGCTCCTCCGCGAGCACTTCTTCCCGCTCCTGAAGGCGCAGGGCTTCGCGCGCAACGGGGACGTGCTGCGCCGCGCCGACGACCCGGTCGTGCACGTCGTCGAGGTCGTGCACCAGCCGCGGCGCGGCGTCTTCCGCATCGACGTGGGCGTGCATCTGACTCTGTTGGGCGACATCTCCGGTCACGTCATCGATCCGACGAAGATCCGCGAAGCGGACTGCGCCTGGCGGTCGTCGATCATCCCCGGGTTCCGCAACAATCACGACCCCGACTTCGTCTACGGTTCGACCGCCGAGGAGGCGCAGGAGTCGGTGTCGTTCCTCGTCTCGGAGTGGGACCGGCAGTCCAGCGCCTTCTTCGGCCGGCTCGCCACCTGGCCGCAGGACTTCCACGAGGCGGCGCGCGCGGCAGTGGTCGATCCTCCGCATCCGGCCCACCTGCTCACCTGGGCGCGGGTCGCGGCGCTGGCCGGTGACCTCGAGCTCGCCCGTCGCTGCGCCGAGATCTCCCTGCCGAGCGTGCCCGAGCGCGCGACCGGGCTTCGTGCCGACCTCGAGGCGATCGTGAACGAACCGAGCACGGCGGTGCCGCAGCTGCGCTGATGGTCCTCGGCGGTACGCGTCGTCGGGAGGAGTTCGCCGCGTCGGGCGGAGGTTTTCCGTGCGCACGTCCGCCCGACGGCGGGAACTCCTCCCGAACGAGTGGGCCGCGGCGATCCCTACCCCGCGACGGCCTCCGCGATCGCGGCACCGAGCTCGACCGTGGTCGCCGTGCCGCCGAGGTCGGGGGTGAAGGGCGCGGCATCCGCTCCGCGGGCGAGCACGTCCTCGATCGCGGCGAGCACGGCGGCTCCGGCATCCGGGTGGCCCAGGTGCTCGAGCATCATGGCGCCGCACCAGATCTGCCCGATCGGGTTCGCGATGCCGCGCCCGGCGATGTCGGGAGCCGAGCCGTGCACGGGCTCGAACAGGCTGGGGAAGTCCCCCTCCGGGTTGATGTTGGCGCTCGGCGCGATGCCGATCGTCCCGGTGCAGGCGGGACCGAGATCGGAGAGGATGTCGCCGAACAGGTTGCTCGCCACGACCACGTCGAACCAGTCGGGGTGCAGCACGAAGTTCGCCGTGAGGATGTCGATGTGGAACTGGTCGCGGCGCACCTCGGGGTAGTCGGCGCCGACCGCGGCGACGCGCTCATCCCAGTACGGCATCGAGATCGAGATGCCGTTGCTCTTGGTCGCCGACGTCAGGTGCTTGGCCTCGCGGCGCTGCGCCAGGTCGTACGCGTAGCGCAGCACCCGGTCGACGCCGGTGCGCGTCATCACGGTCTCCTGCAGCACGAACTCGCGGTCGGTGCCCTCGAACATCCTGCCGCCGATCGAGGAGTACTCGCCCTCGGTGTTCTCGCGCACCACGTAGAAGTCGATGTCGCCCGGCTCACGACCGGCGAGCGGCGAGACCACGCCGGGCATGAGCCGCACCGGCCGCAGGTTCACGTACTGGTCGAACGCACGCCGGAACTGGATGAGGCTCCCCCACAGGCTCACGTGATCGGGAACGACGTCGGGCCAGCCGACCGCCCCGAAGTAGATCGCATCGAAGCCGCGCAGCGTCTCGAACCAGTCGTCCGGCAGCATACGCCCGTGCTGCTGCCAGTAGGTCGCGCTCGCGAAGTCGAACTCCGTGAACTCGAGGTCGATGTCGAATCGGGACGCCGCGGCGCGCAGCACCCGCAGCCCTTCCGGCATCACCTCGGTGCCGATGCCGTCTCCGGCGATCACGGCGATGCGGTGGGTGGTCGTCATGGGGTTCCTTCCGGTTGCAGCAGGGCGATCGTTCCGGTCGAGGCGGGGGTCAGAGAACGTCGAGCTCGTCGGGGTGATGGCAGGCGACCCGGTGGGTGCCGCCGTGGTCTTCGAGCTCGGGCACCACCTCGGCGCACACCTCGGTGGCCTTCCAGCAGCGGGTGCGGAAGCGGCATCCGCTCGGCGGCGACACGGGACTCGGCACGTCGCCGGTCAGCACGATGCGCTCGCGCGCCCGCTCGGCCCGCGGGTCGGGAACCGGGATCGCCGACAGCAGCGCCTGGGTGTACGGATGCCGGGGCCGCTCGTACAGGTCGTCGACGGGTCCTTCCTCCACGAGCTTGCCGAGGTACATGACTCCGACGCGGTCGCTGAGGTGTCGCACCACGGACAGGTCGTGCGCGATGAACAGGTACGTGAGCCCGAGGTCGCGCTGCAGGTCGTCGAGCAGGTTCAGCACTCCGGCCTGCACGCTCACATCGAGGGCGCTGACGGGCTCGTCGAGCACGATCACCTCGGGCTCCACGGCGAGAGCCCTGGCGATGCCGAGCCGCTGCCGCTGACCTCCGGAGAACTCGTGCGGGAAGCGGTCGGCGTGCGCGGGGTTGAGCCCGACCTGCGCGAGCAGCTCCTCGACCCGGCGCTCGTGCTGACCGCGGTGCAGCCCGTGGATCACGAGCGGCTCGGTCAGCGTCGCTCGCACGGACTTGCGCGGGTTGAGCGAGGCGTACGGGTCCTGTAACACGAACTGCACGCGCCGGCGCAGCGCCCGCAGCCGCCCGCCCTCGACGCCGGTGATGTCATCGGCGCCGAGCCGGATCGAGCCCCCGTCGCTGGTCTGCAGTCGGGCGACGCTGCGGCCGAGCGACGACTTGCCGCATCCGCTCTCGCCCACGAGGCCGAAGGTCTGTCCGCCGTCGATCGAGAGGCTGACGTCCGACACGGCCTGCACGACGTCGCGCGTGCGGCCGAAGAGACCGCCACCGACCTTGTACTCCTTGACGAGGTTCTGCACGGTCAGGCTCGTGCTCATGACGCCGCCTCCTTCTGCCATTCGTCCACGCGCACGCAGGCCGCTGTATGCCCGGAGCCCACCGGCACCGCGGGCGGAACCGCCGCATCGCACAGCCCCGCGACCGCGTGCGCGCAGCGCGGAGCGAAGCGGCACCCGGCAGGCCATGCGGTCGCCACCGGCGGCTGACCCGCGATCTGGTACAGCCTCTCGTCGCGCGACGCCCGCCGGTCGATCCGCGGCAGCGACGCCAGGAGCCCCGCCGTGTAGGGGTGCGCGGTCTCGTAGAAGAGCGGATCGACATCGGCCGTCTCGACCAGCCCGCCCGCGTACATGACCATGACCCGATCGGCGGTGCCGGCGACGACGCCGAGGTCGTGGGTGATGAGCAGCACCGTCGTGCCGGTGCGGCGTTGCACCTCGCGCAGCACCTCGAGCACCTGCGCCTGCACGGTCACGTCGAGCGCGGTCGTCGGCTCGTCGGCGATCAAGAGGTCGGGCTCGTTGGCGATGCTCATCGCGATCATCACGCGCTGGCGCATGCCGCCCGAGAACTCGTGCGGGTAGCGATCGACGCGCAGTTCGGGCGAGGGGATGCCGACGACGTCCAGCAGCTCGATCGCCCGCGCCTTCCGCTCGGCCGGGGTGGTGTCGGGACGGTGCACGCGCACGGCCTCGATCAGCTGCTCGCCGACGCGCATGACCGGGTTGAGAGCGGTGAGCGCGTCCTGGAAGACCACGGCGATGTCCTTGCCGCGCACCTCGCGCAGCGCGGCATCCGACATCCCCACCAGCTCGGTGCCGCGGAATCTGATCGACCCGGTGACGACCGCCTTCTTCGGCAGCAGCCCCATGATCGCCATCGCGGTCATCGACTTGCCGGATCCCGACTCCCCGACGATCCCGACCGTCTCTCCCTCGCGCAGCACGAACGACACGCCCTCGATGGCCCTGGCGAGTCCGGCATCCGTCGGGAAGCTGACCGACAGGTCCTCGACCTCCAGCAGCACCTCGTCGCCGCTCACAGGTTCTTCCCCTGCGGGTCGAGCGCATCGCGCAGTCCGTCGCCGATGAAGTTCACGCACAGCACGGTCACGAGGATGAAGAGTCCGGGGAAGTACAGCAGGTACACCTGGGGGGTGCCGACGTAGCCGGCTGCCTGGCTGAGCATCGAGCCCCAGCTGGTCTGCGGCGGCTGCACCCCGAACCCGAGGAAGCTCAGCGTCGACTCCGCGATGATCGAGGATGCCACGGCCAGGCTCATCGCGACCACGATCACCCCGGCGAGGTTCGGCAGCAGGTGCGAGACGACGATGCGGATGCCGGATGCTCCGATGCCGCGTGCCGCGTCGATGAAGTCCTTCTCGCGGAGGGACAGCACCTGCGCTCGCACGACCCGGGCGATGTAGGTCCAGCCGAGCGCCGTGAGCGCGAGGACGATGGTCGTCGGCGAGGGCCCGAGCCCCTGCAGGATCACCGCGAGCAGGGCGATCGCGGGGACGATGAGGAAGAGGTCGGTGATGCGCATGATGAGCTCGCCGATCCAGCCGCCGACGTAGCCCGAGATCGCGCCGAGGGCCGTGCCGACGACGGTCGCGAGCAGGGCGACGGCGAGGCCGATCGCGAGCGAGATCTGGCCGGAGAAGAGGATCTCGCTGAGGTAGTCGCGGCCGAGCTCGTCGGTTCCGAGCCAGTGCGCCCCCGAGGGCGGGGTGGGCCCGGTGAGGAGGTCCTGGCGCCCCTGCGGATAAGGAGCGATCCAGCCGGCGCCGAAGCACGCGATCAGCAGGATCACCAGCACGATCAGGCTCACCACGCCGAGTCGGTGCCGCAGGAAGCCCTTCAACAGCTGACGGGTGGGCGCCTTCTGCGGCTCCTGCTCGGCGAGCAGCTCCTCGCGCCCCGCGATGCCGGCACCGCTCATGACAGTCTCACTCTCGGGTCGAGCACCGCGTAGGCGATGTCGGCGACCAGGTTGCAGATCACGACCGCCACGGCGACCACGATCATCCAGGGCAGCAGCACGAACACGTCGCCCGCGACGAGCGACTGCAGGAACAGACGCCCCATGCCGGGGATCGCGAAGATCTGCTCGGTGACCACGAGCCCGCCGATGAGGATCGCCGCATCCAGCGCGACGACCGTGACGAACGGGGCGAGCGAGTTGCGCACCGCGTGCCGCCAGATCACCTGGCGGCGCGGCACGCCCTTCGCCCGGGCGGTGCGCACGTAGTCGCTCGAGAGCGCATCGAGCATCGCGGCACGGCCGAACCGGCTCCACGACGCGATGAGGGCGATCATGAGCGCGGCGACGGGCAGGATCAGATGGCGGATGTAGTCGAGCACGCCGGTCTGCCCCGGCGAGTTGAGCCCGATGAAGTACAGCGGCGGCTCGCTGAGCCCGAACGCCTCCTTCGGCCAGACCGCGAACGTCTGGATGAGGATGAGGCCGAACCAGAACGCCGGCATCGCGATGCCGAGGTACGAGGCACCCGTGAGCAGATTGTCGCCCAGGGAGTACTGCCGCACCGCCGAGTAGACGCTCACTCCGCCCGCGATGAGGACCGCGATCAGCAGCCCCCAGAACGCCAGCTGCAGCGTGGGCCACAGCGCCTCGCCGATCAGCGGGAGCACCGGGGTGCCGGTGCGGGTGCTCAGGCCCCAGTCCCCGACGACCATCGACCGCAGCCAGAGGAAGTACTGCTCGGGGATCGAGCGATCCAGGCCCAGCCGCTCGATCTCGCGGGAGAGAGCGGTCGGATCCTGCGCCAGGCGGAGCTTGGCGAGGGGGTCGAACGTCGCTCGCACCGCCCAGAACAGCACGAAGGAGGCGACGAGGATCACCGGGATCGAGTAGAGCACCCGTCGTGTGATGAACGTGATCATGACGTCGCCTCCTTCCTGTCCGCGTCCGTGTCCGACCGCGGGCTCAGCCCGCGAGTCCCCACTCGGCGAGGTTCCAGAACGGACCCTCCATGGGGTTGATCTGCAGCGGACCGCCGATCTTCTCGTCCCACAGCAGCACGTTCGGCACGGTGTCGAGCGGGAGAGACGGCACGTTCTCGGCGATCAGCGCGTCGGCCTCGTGCGAGACCTCGATGCGGGCATCCGTGTCGATCTCGTTGTCGACCTGGCTGAGCAGATCGTCGAGTCCGGGGATGTTCGTGCGATAGAAGTTGATGCCGGAGAAGCCGTTCGCCTCGCTGGGGATGTTGACCGACGAGAAGGTCGCGCTGAGCGTGGGGTCGGCGAAGGTGTCGACGAGCGCCCAGATGCCGGCCTGGAAATCGCCCTCGGGAGCGATCGTGCCGAACAGGTCGGCAGGGGTGACCTGGTCGATCGTCATCTCGAACCCGGCATCCGCCAGCTGCGACTGCAGCACCTGCACCGTGAGGTCGCGGCGCTTGTTGCCGGCGAGGGTCTTGATCGAGAAGGTCGCGGTCTCGCCGCCCTTTGCCCAGACGCCGTCGCCGTTCTTCTTCCAGCCGTCGCCCTCCATCAGCTCGTCGACCTTGTCGAGATCGAGCGAGTACTGCGAGAAGTCGTCGGATGCGAACGGCGCGACCATGGGCGAGTTGAAGCTCTGCTGCGCCTCATCGATGCCGAGGCTGCCGAACAGGCGCTTCACGATGGCGTCGCGGTCGATCGAGTAGGCGAGCGCCTGGCGCACGGCGACCGAGTCGAAGGGGGCGGCGGCGTTGTTCAGCCAGATCGCCTCGAGGTTGCCGCTGCGTGCGTCGACCTGGGACTTGATGCCGGGGAGCCCCGCCTCGATCTGCGTGAGGGCGTCGAGCTGCGGCGACGGGTAGAGGGCGCTGACCTGTCCGCTCTTGAGGGCCTGGAACGCGGCGGTCGTGTCGGGGAGGAAGAGGAACGTGACCTTGTCGAGGTGCGGCTTCTCGCCCCAGTAGTTCTCGTTCGGCACGAGCGTGACCGAGGTGCCCCTGGTCCACTTCTCGATCTTCCAGGGCCCGCCGCTGAAGTCGTAGCCCTCGGCCATGATCGCCGCGCGGTCCTGACCCTCGAGCAGGTGCGAGGGCATCACGCCGTACACGCTGAAGAGCGTGCGCCATCCCGCATACGTGGAGTTCAGCGTGACGACGACGGTCTTCGGATCGCTCGCGTCGATCGCGGTGATGCGGTCGTAGCCGGTCTTGTCGAAGATGTCGTCGCCGTCGCGGATCTGCAGCGCGGTGTACTCGAAGTCGGCCGAGGTGATGGGCTCGCCGTCGGACCACACCGCGTCGGGGTTGATCTCGTAGGTGATGGTCTGCGTGCCGTCGGCGGCGACCTCGGTGGTGGGCTCGCCCGTGACGAGATCCGAGGCCACCGGCTGCCACTCGTCGTCGACGAGGCGGGTCTGGAAGACACCGGGCATGGTCGGGATCTGCATGATGTACGAGCCCCAGATGGAGCCGCCGCAGGTGGCGATCCAGTCGGTGCAGTCCGGCTCCTGCTCGGCGCCGATGACGATCTCGCCGCCGTCGACGACGGCGACCTCCTCGTTCGTCTCGGTCGGGGCGGGCGACGGGCTGCAGGCGGCCAGGGAGCCGATGAGCGCGGCCGCGGTCAGAGCAGCGAGGATGCCGCGACGGGAAGGCCGGGAAGAGGGTACAGCGGTGCGAAGCAGTGATTTCGACATGGACGGATCTCCAGTGAGCGTGCGACGAAGGAACAGTGCAAGAGGTGCTGTGGTGCGGGTGGTGGTCTGACTCTAGAGCCGACCGGAAGAGATAGCAAGCACTTTAGTCAATGTTCGTGACTAGGAGCGATGCCAGTGGCGTCCCAGCGCTCTCCGGCAAGGGTGCGGAGGGCCAGTTCCTGCATGCGGCGCTGGTCGTGAGCGGCGCCTTCGAGCCCGGTGGGCTCATGCCCGCCCTCGAAGATGTCGAGCACGGCGTCCCCGCCGCCGGCGCGCAGCCGGTCGACGTAACCCTGCACGCCCACCACCGGGGTGCGGGTGTCGATCGAGCCCTGATTGATCCAGACCGAGGCGCGCACGTCATCGAGGTACGAGATCGCCGAGAAGCGGGAGACGAGCTCGGGCGGGACCCACGAGCTCCAGACCGAGCGCACGGCCGGATTCATGGCCTGGATGGTCACCGACCAGTCGGCGACCGCCACGTGGGCGAGGCCGCCGGCGAACAGCTCCGGAAGCCGGCCGACGCTCAGCAGCGTCATGTGACCGCCGTACGAGGCACCGGTGATGAAGGTCGATGCGGGGTCGGCGAGACCCTGCTCGCGGAGCCAGGCGATCGCCGCGGCGACGTCCTCGATCTCGCGGTCGCCGCCGACGTTCCAGAACCCCTCGCGGAAGTCGCGGCCGAAGGTCACGGAGCCGCGGTAGTTGAGCGACGCGAAGGCGAAGCCGGCCTCCAGCCACGCCTGCGCGGCCGGGTCGTACCGATCGACCGTGACCAGGTTCGGCCCGCCGTGGATCTCGAGGATCGTGCCGATCGGCTCGCGATCGGCGGGGCGCCCCGACCACAGCTGCACCCGGGTGCCGTCGGCGCTCGTGACCAGGGTCGAGGTGAGCGGCCGCCCCGGCGGCACGGGCGCGGGGGCGATCAGCGTCGTCTCGGTGCCATCGTCGGCGATCTCCGTGACGTGCAGCGGCACCGCCCAGCTCGAGCGCAGGGCGCGGACGGCGCCGCTCGGCGCGTAGTACGACGTCCAGTAGTGCGGATGCAGGTTCGCGACGTCGGGCTCCACGAAGCTGCCGCCTTCGCGCACGATCCGCACCGAGCCGTCCGCCTCGTCGATCTCGAGCAGACGATGGATGCCGGCGTCGACGTGCACCGCGAGGAGGCGCCCGCTCGGCGCATGCCAGTCGAGCGCGATCACCTCTCCGGCGAGCGCGGGCAGGTCGAAGTCCTGACGGGCGCCGGTACGGACGTTCCAGATCGCGGGACGCGAGAAGCCGCTCCGCTCGGTGTTGAGCAGCAGGCGCTCGTCGCCGGGGAGGGACGAGAACCGCACCGCGCGGACCGGGCCGTCGGGGAGGTCGTCGAGCGTCGCGACGGTCCCGCCGGTCGCGGCATCCACCACCGTGATGCGAGGACGACGGATGCCGGGATTGTGATCGGTCGTGTCGATCGACACCAGCGTCGCGTCGGACGAGGGCTTCCCGAACCAGGCCTCGATCGGGTTCGAGTACACGACCGTCGGCTCGCCCCAGGGGGCAGCCGGGATCGTCAGCACATGGAAGCCCTCCTCGTCGACGACCGTGGCGATGAGCGCGGAGCCGTCGAACGAGAACTCCAGCCCGCGGAGGACATAGGGCTCGCGGCCGGGGGTGAGCGCGATGCGCTCGGATCCGTCGACGGATGTCGCGACGAGAGCACCGACCTCGGAGCCCCCGCCGTCGTCGAGGTCGACGACCCAGCGCCCGTCCGGCGCGACGATCGCCCCCATGCTCACCGCGAACGGCAGCAGCTCCCCCGGGGCATCCGGCGCATGCCAGAGGCGTCCGCGCGCGCCGTCGGGGTGGTTCTCGACCACGAGGGCCGCGTCGGACCCGCCCGCGGCGGGGCGCACGGTCATGAGGTACGGCACGGCGAAGCGCTGATCGATCATCGCTGTCGTCGAGTCTTCCGGGGTGTGCAGCATCCTTGCTCCTCCTCGTCGTCGCCAATGCCGTTGACTATAGCATTGGCTACGACATCGGACCAGGGATCCCGGCATTGTCGACGAGCATGACAGGAGCCGTGACCAGCGTGGGGTACCGTGATCTCTGCGCGAACGATGCGCGATGACGACAGCGGAACGGAGCATCTCGATGGCGACTCGGAAGGCCGCAGGTCCGGCGAAGGCGCCGACCCGCACGAGCGGCAGCCCCGCACGTCCTCGCCGCGCACGCGACTCGCTCAGCCGCGAGATCATCGTGGCCGCCGCGGACCGCGTCGTGGAGCGCGACGGCCTCGATCGCCTGACCTTCCAGGCCATCGGCGAAGAGCTCGGCGCGCACCCGACATCGATCTACCGGCACTTCCGCGACAAGGACGAGCTGCTCCTCGCCCTGATCGACACCCTCCGGGCCCGCTCCTACAGCGGCGGCATGGTCGCGACCGACGACTGGCTGGCCGACCTGCGAACGCAGGCGCACCTGATCCACGGCCACTACATGCGCTACCCCGAGTTCGCGCTGCAGATGGCGCTGCGACGCCCGACGGACTTCTCGTCGATGGAGTTCTCGATCGGAGCCCTCCGCCGCGGGGGATACGACAAGGAGCAGGCGGCGCTGTACGCCCGCGCGCTCGGACAGCTGATCCGCTCGGCATCCAGCATCCAGGCCGCGCTCACGGCGCTCCCCGCCGACGTGCAGGACGCCGACGAGCTCACCTGGCAGATGGACTACCGTCGGCTCGACCCCGAGGAGTTCCCGAACATCGTCTGGGCCGGCGACAGCCTTCCGGGCGTGCGCGACCCGCGGGCCTGGGAGTCGGCGCTCGAGCTGCTGCTGGAGAGCATCGAGCGGCACGCACCCGGCGCCTGAGCCTCAGGTGCTCTGCGGTCGGGCAGCGGTGGCGATCAGGCATCCCGTTCCGAGCATGCACACGTTGTGAGCACTCACCGCGAAGGAGATCTCACGCTTGGGAGGAGCATCCGCTCCCAAACCGCCTTCATTGCGTGAGATCTCCTCCCGAACTTGCGCCGCGGATGCCGCCACGGCAGGCGCCTGCGCTCCGGATGCCACCGCCGGGGAGAGCACCCACTACGGAGGAGATCTCACGCTTGGGAGGAGCATCCGGGCTCAAACCTCCTCCGTATCGTGAGATCTCCTCCCGAACGTGCGCTGCGATCAGCCGCCGGCCGTGAGCTCGTCGAGCATGCCGGTGAGCAGCTCGATCCGCTCCATCATCGAGTCGATCGACACCCACTCGTGGTCGGCGTGCGCGCCCGCGCCGCGTGGCCCGAGGCCGTCGAGCGTGCGCGCCCCGACCGCCGCCGTGAAGTTGCCATCGGATGCTCCACCGGCCGAGACCGCCTCGACGTCCGGATGCCCGAGACGCGCGGCGACCCGTCGGGCGCAGTCGAGCAGCTCGGCCGAGGAGCTCTCCTCCATCGGCGGACGGTTGATGCCGCCCGAGACCGCGACGCTGACGCCGTCGGTGTGCGCCCCGAGCCGCTGCATCTCGACGTCGACGCGCTCGAGCTCGCCCAGCGTCCAGGCGCGTACGTCGACGCGCACCTCGGCGTGCTCGGGGATCACGTTGGTCACCGTCCCCGCCTGGGCGACCGTCGGACTCACGGTCGTGCCGGCCTCGGCATCCGCCAGCTCCGGCAGGGCCAGCACGTGATGGGCGAGCTCGGCGAGAGCACTCCGGCCCTTCCACGGCTCGAGCCCCGCGTGCGCCGCGCGCCCGGTGAAGGCGATCCGATAGATGCTGCCGCCGCGGCGGGCGATCTTGAGCGCTCCGTCGAGACTCGGCTCGAGCACCAAGACGGTGCCCGCACGGGCCGCCTCCCGTTCGATCAGGGCGCGCGAGGTCAGCGAGCCGACCTCCTCGTCGCTCGTCAGCAGGACGGCGACCGCCCCCGGCCGCGCCACCTGTGCGAGCGCCGCCGCCATGATCACGATGCCGGCCTTCATGTCGAAGACCCCCGGTCCCGTGGCGCGGTCGCCGTCGATCCGGAACGGCCGGTCGACGATCGTCCCCTTCGGGAACACGGTGTCGAGGTGACCGATCAGCAGCACCGCGGGCGCCTCGCCTCCCGGCCAGCGCAGGTGCGAGATGCCGTCGACGGTCTCGATGATCCCCGGCTCGCCCATCACCGGATCGAGCCAGGATCGCACGAGCTGCTGCGCGGTCGCGAGGCCGACTGCGTCGCCCGTGGGCGTCTCGATCGACACGAGCTCGGCCAGGCGCTCGACCGCGAGCGACCGCGCGCTCATGCCGCGGCCTCGGTCGCCGCGAAGAACTCCCTGAGCGCGGCGGCGGTGACCGCCGGTGCCTCTTCGGCCAGGTAGTGGTCGGCCTCGACCGCCGCACCCGTGACCCCGGGGGCGTAGGGCGCCCAGGTCGCGAGCACGTCGAAGTTCCGACCCACATAACTGTGCGCACCCCAGAGCGCGACCGTCGGACAGTCGACGGTGCGGCCGGCTTCCCGATCCGCGCGGTCGTGGTCGAGGTCGATGGTCGCCGCGGCCCGGTAGTCCGCCCCCGAGGCGAACACGGTGTCGACGTCGAAGCATCGCAGGTACTCGTCGTACGCATCCGGGAGCCGGTCGCCGTCGTGCCGCCTGCCGGTGAACCTGCTGCGCAGCCAGGTCTCACGATCCGCGCCGATCAGCGCCTCCGGCATCCCGTCGTCCCGCGCGAGGAAGAACCAGTGGAAGTACGCCGTCGCCATCGCCCGGTCGACGTTCTCGAACATGTGCAGTGTCGGCACGATGTCGAGCACGGCCAGCGCCGACACGGCATCCGTGTGATCCAGCGCCATCCGATGCGCGACGCGTCCGCCCCGGTCGTGGCCGACCACGGCGAAGCGGGGAAAGCCGAGCTCGCGCATCAGGATCACCTGGTCGCGGGCCATCTCGCGCTTGGAGTAGTGCGCGCCACGGGGCTTCGCCGAATCGCCGTAGCCGCGCAGATCAGCCGCGACGACCGTGTGGTCCACGGCCAGGGCCTCGGCGACGTCGTCCCACATGGCCTTCGTCTCGGGGTAGCCGTGCAGCAGCAGCACCGCAGGACCGGCGCCACGCACCTCGGCCGCGATCCTGATGCCGTCGCAGTCCACCGCGACCTGCGTGCGGGGTGTGGTCATCGTCGTCCCACTCTCGGAGAAGTCCAGTCAACAAGTCAATCTCGTTGACTATAGCAATGACCAGAGCGCCGGGATAGCCCGGGATCCGACGAACCCGACGTCAGAGTGCGGCGAACCCCGCGGCGGCGCACGCGATGCCGACGCCGAGCAGGACGGGAGCTGCGAGGATGCCGCACCAGAAGCTCCGCGCCGCGGGCTCATCTTTCACGACCGCAGCGACCACGGCATCCGTGACCAGCAGCACTCCGACGAGGAAGTAGATCGGCTGCGCGAAGACCCACGCCAGCGGGAGGAAGTGGATGCCGACGACGCCCAGCACGAGCGGCGCGATGAGGTCCTGCCGCTTGCGCCTCGCCGCCCAGATCGCCAGCACCACGATCGCGATCACCTCGAGCCAGAAGATCACGATGTACCAGATGAACGCCGGTCCGCCCACGACGATGGCGGTCGGCGACGACCAGTTGCGGATCACGGCCGGCACGCTGACCCCGGCGAGCGCCGCACCGCCGAGACTCAGCACACCGAGCACGACGCGCCATGCCCCGTGCTTCGGCGGTCGCTCCTGGCCCCACCCCGCCCACACGAATGCGGCGACCCCGAAGATCGCGCCGGTCATCAGCAGGTCGCGCGGGAACTCGGTGATGATCATGCGGCCCAGGCTAGTCGGGTGCGCGGTCGCCGGTCAGGAGGGACTCCGGTCGCCGACAGCGGCGACGAGTCGCGACATCCCGGGTGCCGACGTGTCGACCCGCAGGGTCGTGCCGGCGGAGGAGCGCACCACCAGCATCCGTCTTCCCCACCGATCGACCGTGCGGTGCGACACGATGTCGCGGTAGCGGATGCTGCGCTCCGCGCCGAGGACCGTGCGGAAGGCGATCGCGTCGACACCGGGCAGGATGTACCGGTTGCGGTACGCGAGCAGCACCAGCAGGCCGACGACGAGCAGCACGACCGACGCGATGCGGAACGGCATCGGGTCGCGCATGTCCCCGCTGCCGAATCCCAGCAGCGAGGCGACGACCGCGAGGGCGAGCAGCACCCCGGCGGTGATGGCGACGAAGCGGGGCAGACGGATGCGGGCGTCCGGGGCCTTCCCGCGCTTCGAGCGACCGAAGAACGAGCGCACGAGCACCACCACGAAGACCAGCGCCGCGGCGAAGAGGACGATCTTCAGCACGAAGGCGGGGATCATGCTCCGACGGTATCAAGCGCCGGGGCGGTGGCGGCATCCGCTGCGCCTCTCATGGTTCGATAGGAGGGTCCGTCCCGCACACGAGGAGCACCGATGACGCCGCACAACCCGATCGTCGTGATGGGTGTCTCGGGCGTCGGCAAGACGACCATCGGCGAGGAGCTGGCGCGACGCCGAGGCACCCGGTTCCTCGATGCCGACGACCTGCACAGCCCAGCGAACATCGCCAAGATGAGCGCCGGCATCCCGCTGGTCGACGAGGATCGCTGGCCCTGGCTGGATCGCGTCGGCGCCGCACTCGCCACGGAGCCCGGGGTCGTGATGGCCTGCTCGGCGCTGCGGCGCGTCTACCGTGACCGCCTGCGGGCGACGGCTCCCGCGACCCTGTTCGTGCACCTCGCCGCCGCACCCGAGAGAGTCGCCGCACAGGCGGAGGCGCGCGAGGACCACTTCATGCCGCCGGCCCTGCTGCGCTCGCAGATCGCCACGCTCGAGCCGCTCGGCGATGACGAGCACGGTGTCACCGTCATCGTGGATGCCGACCCCGACGAGCTCGTCGATCGCATCCTGGGTCTTCTGGCAGGTGAGCGGGAGCAGTCCGAGAAGTAGGCTGATCCCATCATGCAAGAGTTCTGGCACTGGGCGGGCAACTACTGGTGGCTCATCTTCCCCATCATGGGGATGGCCGGTGGCGCCGCGAAGGCCTGGGAGCAGAGCGCGAAGCGCCGTCATGAACGGCGCCTCGAGACCCTGAAGATGAAGGCCCAGCTGAAGACCGCCGAGATCGAGGCGAGGGCACTGACCCAGCAGGCGAAGCGCCGCGGGCCGTCGATCGTCGACACCACGGCGTCCGTCGCTCCGAACGATCTGCTCGTGCGCCTGTTCGCCGAGCACGACGAGATCACCGCCCGCTGGCTGGACTACGAGCTCGACGTCGCGAAGCTGATCGCGTTCCCCGCCATGAGCGACGGCCGTCAGCCGCTGACCGCCGCGTTCCTGCGGGCCAAGAAGACGGCGGATGCGCTGCGCCCGGCATCCGCGGAGGCGAAGGTCACCGAGCATCAGGTGGCCGAGTACCTGCAGGCCGTGGGAGACTACGCGGTCGCGTTCGAGATCGCCGAGAAGGACGCCCGGCGCCTGCGCGACTCGACGTTCACCGAGCCGGAGCGCAAGCGGCTCGAGCGCGCACAGCAGCTGCTGAAGGTCGCGGTCGACGAATCGGCGACGCAGGCCGAGCGCAATGTCGCCTACAAGCGCGTGCGCGAAGAGCTCGACGGTCTCATCCTGCTCTCCGACGATGCGGTCACGGTGCTCGAGAAGCAGGTGGCGAAGGAGCTGTCGGCACCGGTCGTCACGCCGGAGCCTCCCGCCGCCCCCGAGCCCGAGCGGATGCCGGTCGCCGAGCCCCTGCGCCCCGCCCCGCCCGCGCGCCGAGAAGGCGCATGAGTCCCGACGGCGCTGCGCGCCGCCGGACGGTCGTCATCACCGGTGCATCCGACGGGATCGGCGCGGCCGCTGCCCGGCAACTCGCGGCATCCGGAGATCGTCTGCTGCTCGTCGGCCGGTCGCCCGAGAAGACCGCGGCGATCGCGCGCGAGACGGGAGCCGAGCACCTCACCGCCGACTTCGCCCGCCTCGACGATGTGCGGGCACTGGCGGAGGAGATCGCGGGCCTGGTCGGAGACGACGGCATCGACGTGCTGGCGAACAACGCCGGCGGGATCTTCGGAGATCAGACGCCGACCGTCGACGGTTTCGAGAAGACCATCCAGGTGAACCATCTGTCGCCGTTTCTGCTGACGAACCTGCTGCTGCCGCAGCTGCGGAAGGCGGATGCCGCGGTCATCAACACCTCGAGCGTCGGCCACCGCCTGTTCGGCCACATCGACGTCGACGACCTCGACAACCGGAAGAAGTACAGCGCCAACAAGGCATACGGCGACGCGAAGCTCGCGAACGTCCTGTTCACGAAGAGCCTGCACACGAAGTTCCACGCCGAGGGCCTGAGCGCGGTGGCCTTCCACCCTGGCGTCGTACGGACGAACTTCGCGGCCGAGTCGTCGAGCGTGATGCGACTGATCTACCGCACGCCCCTCAAGCACCTGCTCACGATCGGCACCGACAAGGGCGGCGAGACGCTGCGCTGGTTCATCGAGGGCACGCCTGATGAGACCTGGTTCTCCGGCGCGTACTACGACGAGCGCACGCTGAGCACCCGGGTGAATCCCCAGGTCGACGACGCCGAGCTCGCCGAGGCGCTCTGGCAGAAGAGCGCGGAGCTCGTGGGTATCCCAACGATCTGACGCGATGACGCGTACACCTGGAGGGCGAGTGCGAAGGTACCGCTGGCTGCTCATCACGATTCTCTCGGTCGTCGTCGTGGCCGTCGTCACGACCCTGGCCCTCATGTTCCCGGTGCGGAAGCAGGGCCAAGCACGCGTGGAAGCCGAAGCGAGCCTCCCCCTCCTCCTGATCCCGGAGAAGTACAGCGATCCCGCAGGTATCGGGGAGATGCGGCTCGAACCGGACGGCGTCGCACAGCTCACGGACTTTCCCGTCGGTGATGTCGATGTCGTCGAGAACTGCATCGAATGGGACAGCGCGAAGCCCTTCACGGGAACAGCCGAATGGTCGGCCGATCGAAAACTGAACATCACGATCACCAGCGAAGACGGCTCGGTCATCATCGGCCCCTACAGTCCGAGTTTCGGGGATATCGTCTGGTATCGCTTCGGCATGTCGTTGTGCGATGACGATCGTGTGGTCTGGTACTCGTCGACACCCGCGACTCCGTAGACGACGTCTTCTGTCGCACCAACCGTCAGCATCCATCCACGGAGGGAACATCATGCTCATCGATCTCACCGGCAAGACCGCACTCGTGACCGGCTCGACCCAGGGCATCGGGCGGGCGATCGCCACCGCGCTGGCGGATGCCGGAGCGCGCGTCGCCGTCAACGGACGCAGCGCCGACACCGTGGCATCTGTCATCTCCGACCTTCAGGGCGAGCGGTCCGAGCGCGACCTGCTCGCCGCGCCCGGCGACGTGACCGACGAGGCCGGTGCAGACGCCGTGCTCGCCGCGACCGGCGACATCGACGTCCTCGTCAACAACCTCGGCATCTTCGGCGCGACACCCGCGCTCGACATCACCGATGACGAATGGCGCCGCTACTTCGACGTGAACGTGCTCGCGGCGGTGCGCCTGATCCGCTCGACCCTGCCCGGCATGAAGGAGCGCAGCTGGGGTCGGGTACTCAACATCGCGAGCGACTCGGCGGTCGTGATCCCGGCCGAGATGATCCACTACGGCATGTCGAAGACCGCGCTGCTGGCCGTCTCGCGCGGGTTCGCGAAGGATGCCGCCGGCACCGGCGTCACCGTCAACTCAGTGCTCGCCGGCCCGACCCACACCGGCGGCGTCGAGGACTTCGTCTACGAGCTGGTCGACAAGGCGCTCCCGTGGGACGAGGCGCAGCGCGAGTTCATGAAGCTGCACCGGCCGCAGTCCCTGCTGCAGCGACTCATCGAGCCCGAGGAGATCGCGAACATGGTCGCATACCTGTCCTCGCCGCTCGCCTCCGCGACGACCGGGGCCGCGGTGCGCGTCGACGGCGGCTACATCGACTCGATCGTGCCGTAGCCGGTTCGCATCCGGTCGTCGAGCGAGCCGCACGCGAGACGAAACGCCTCTTCCGGTTTCGAGGAGTAACATGGCCCCTCGGGTCGTCCGACCCGAAGAGAGTCCGAAAGGCGGTGATGGCGATGTCCGGTGATAGTTACGACGCCGCCACCGCTGCGTCGCGACTCCCTGCGCTTTCGCGTTGAGCATCCGCTCCGCGTTCTCGCACGTCCTTCCGCAGCGTCGGCGGCGTCTCCCGCCCCTTGACGAATCTGCGCACGGAGCTCTCTGCTGCCGTGCGCCTGCTGGAACGGAGCCGCATCATGGCCCTCATCGACAACGGCGTGTACGTCCACGGACGTCGCGTGGAGACCCCGAAGAACCTGGACGAGACGTACCGGATGCTGGATGCCGCCGGCGGCACCGCCTGGATCGGTCTCTACCGTCCGAGCCCGGAGGAAGTCGCGTCGGTCGCGCGCGAGTTCGACCTGCATCCGCTCGCCGTCGAGGATGCCCTGTCGGGCCACCAGCGGTCGAAGGTGGAGCGCTACGGCGACACGCTCTTCGCGGTGCTGCGCCCCGCGCGCTACCGCGACAAGGAGGAGTCGATCGAGTTCGGCGAGCTGCACCTGTTCGTCGGCCCCGACTTCGTGGTGACGATCCGCCATGCCGAGTCGCCGGACCTCGCCGCCGTGCGCCGGCGCATGGAGGCCAACCCCGACCTGCTCGCCATGGGTCCCGAGGCCGTGCTCTACGCGATCCTCGACGAGGTCGTCGACGGGTACGAGCCGATCGTCGCCGGTCTGCTGAACGACATCGACGAGATCGAGGACCAGCTCTTCGGCGACAGCGACGACGACCAGCTCTCCCGCCGCATCTACGAGCTCTCGCGCGAGGTCATCAACTTCCAGCGGGCCGTGCACCCCCTCAGCGGGATGCTGGAGTGGCTGCGCCGCGGGTCCGAGAAGTACCGCATCGACGAGGAGCTGCAGCGGTCGCTGCGCGACGTGCTCGACCACACGATCCGGGTGAACGAGCGGGTCGACTCGTTCCGCGCGATCCTCGAGAACGCGCTGACCGTGCACTCCGCGCTCGTCGCCCGCCGCCAGACCGAGGCCGGGCTCGCGCAGAACGACGAGATCAAGAAGATCTCCTCGTGGGCGGCCATCATCTTCGCGCCGACGCTCGTGGGCACGGTGTACGGCATGAACTTCGAGGTCATGCCCGAGCTGCACTGGGCCTTCGGCTACCCGATGGCGATCGGGGCCATGGCCGCGTTCGCCGTCGCGCTGTACGGGGTGTTCAAGTACAAGAAGTGGCTCTGAGCCCGGCTCCCCGGCATCCGTCAGTGCGTCACGTCGTAGACGACCTTCACGACTCCGTTCGCGTACGCGGCGGACTCACGGAGCGAGAGCTCCTGGCCGCGCGGGCCGGACGGGAAGATCGTCTTGCCGGAACCCAGCAGCACGGGGAACACCAGCAGGTTGTAGCGGTCGATGAGGTCGGCCTCGGCGAGGCGCAGGGCGAGCTCGGCGCTGCCGTGGATGAAGATGCCTCCTCCTTCGCCGTCACGCAGCCTCGCGACCTCGTCGGTCGAACGGAGGATGCTCGTCTCACCCCAGCCGTCGACCAGATCCTCTTCGGCGAGCGTGGTCGACACCACGTACTTGGGCAGATCCCGATACGCGGCGTGGTCCTCTGAGTCCCGCCAGAACGGTGCGAAGGCCTCGTAGCTGCGGCGCCCGAACAGCAGCGCCGTGGTGTCGGCCAGCTCCTCGCCCTTCAGCGAGTAGGCGTCGGCGTCGAACGGTGTGCGGAACACCCACCCGCCGTTCGGGTGACCTTCGACCGCGCCGCCGGGGGAGTCGACGATGCAGTCAGCGGTGATGAATCCGGTGTAGACGAGTTCGCGGGTCATGCTCTTCCTCCTGGTCGGGGTCGCCGTTCGACCCTCTCATCATGACGTCGAACGGAGACGGCCGAAATCGACATCCCGCATCCGAAAGACTTGACCTTGACACCGTGACAAGGTGTGAGATGGCTGATGGAGGTGGTCCCATGACCGACGACGACCGCGAATCCGCTGCAGTGCGGCAGCTCAGCGCTGCCCTGACGGCCGAGTCCGCATCGACGCGCCTGCAGGCGGCGATGACGGCCGGCACGCACCCGCGCACCGCCTACGTGCCCGTGCTCATCGCGCAGTGCCGCACGGAACCGGACTTCTCCGTGCGGGAGACGCTCACGTGGGCGCTGACACGACACGATCGTCAGGTCACCGTCGAGCTCCTGCTGCCCGAGCTCGGCTCGACCACGGCACAGGCGCGCAGTCAGGCGCTGCACTCGCTGTCGAAGATCGGCGACCCGCGCGCCTGGCCGGCGATCACGACGGCGCTGCTCACCGACGACGACACCGAGGTCGCGCGAGCCGCGTGGCGCACGGCCGCCGGTCTCGCCCCCGACGACGAGAAGGGGCGGCTCGCCGAGGTCCTCTCCACGCAGTTCGCCCGCGGTGACCGCGACCTGCAGCGCAGTCTGAGTCGGGCCTTCGCGGTGCTCGGCGCGCCGGCGGCGGCAGCGGTCGAGAAGGCGGCGACGTACCCCGCACCGGAGGTGCGCATCCACGCGATCGCGACCGCGCACGTGATGGAGAATCCCGACGACGGCTTCGACGCCGCCGTCGCCGAGGCTCAGCGCATCGTCGCACTGCGCGCGGCGCCGCGGACCGAGGAATGAGCATGCTGATCGGCGAGGTGGCGCAGCAGACCGGCATCAGTGCACGGATGCTGCGCCACTACGACCGCATCGGGCTCGTCTCGCCGACGGAGCGCACGGCCGCCGGGTACCGCCGCTACTCGGATGCCGACGTGCAGCGCCTCTTCCGGGTGGAGGGTCTGCGGTCGCTGGGGCTGGGTCTCGCCGAGATACCGGCGGCCCTCACCGACGAGCACTTCACCACGCGCGGCATGATCGATCGGCTCCTCGAGCGCTCGCGCGACCGCCTCGCCCGGGCGCAGGAACTGGTCTCCCGGCTGGAGCAGGTGCACGCGTCGGAACCCGAGGCCTGGCCCGACGTGATGCGCACGATCGGGCTCATGCGAGGCTTCGAGGCGCAGGATGCGTCCACCCGCCAGCGACACGCGCTCTCCCTGCCGGACGGTGACGGGCGCGATGTCGGCGTGCTGGTCGAAGCCGTTCTCCGCGAACAGGATCCCAACGCCGCCGGCGCGATGGCCTGGGCCGTGGCGCGCGCGGGCGACGCGGCGATCCCCCTGCTCACGGCCGCTCTCGACTCACCGGACGACGACCGGCGACATCGGGCCCTCCGCGCGCTCGAGAAGATCGGCTCCCCTGCCGCTCTGCAGGTGCTGACCGCCCTCACCGAGCACCGCGATCCGCTCCTCCGCGCCCGGGCGCACCTGGCCCGCGGGCGCTCGGGCGACGCCGAGTCCATCGACGCGATCGTCGAGCTGATCGTCCTCGGCACCGGGGACATCGAGGCCCTCGAGGTCCTCGAGGGCATGGCGGCGTCGGACGACCTCGCGCCCCGGATCGCACATGCCCTGGCGGCCGCCGCGGCATCCGCCGACCCGGGAGTCCGGCGACGTCTCGCCGGCGCGCTCGGATCGCTGTCCGGCGACGAAGCGGTCACCGCACTCCGCGAACTCGCGGAGGATCTGGAGCCGTCGGTCGCCCTGACGGCGAGGGCACTGCTGCACGCCGCGCCGTCACAGCGCGCGACCCGCGCCGTGCGACCCGCGCCCGGCTGAGCGCACCGCGGCTGCCCGCACCCGGGCCGAGCGCACCCGCGCGGGTACGCGCGGCCCGGGTGCGCGCGGCCGCCTCACTGCGGGGCGGAGCCGTCCCGATCCCTGACCTCGATGTTGGCGATCTCGAGCTCGTCGTCGAGCTGCACCAGGATCCGCGAGTCGGGGAACTGCTTCGGCGCATCGAAGGCGAGCAGCACGGCATCCGCGAAGACGACGACCGAGGTAGCCTCGAGGTCGTCGCGCAGGTCGACCTGCTCGATCACCGGCTCGTCGTCGACCGCCTCGTCGATGTCGTCGGCGACCTCGTCGATCACGGCCCGCCAGCGGGTCTCGTTCACGGACAGGATGCGGGCGAGGGCGGCGACGAGCTCCTCGCCGTCGACCGCGTCGTCATCGTCGTCGAGCTCGGGGTCGACGTTGACCGTCACGACGGTGCCGGCGGCGTCGATGCTCGCACGCCCGTAGATGAGGCCGTTCTCGGCGACCGGTTCATCGAGCAGTCCGCTGTCGACGATACGGGCGAGGAGGTTGTCGAGCAGGGGCGAGGTCATGAGACCAGTCTTTCGCATCCGACCGCCGCGCGGGCGGCCGGATGCGAAGACGCGCGATCCGGGAGCCGGCTACTGCCGCGAGCCGATCTCCTCGATCGGCCGCGTGCGCATCGCGGCGATCGTCGCCACCCAGAGCGACAGCAGCGCGAGCGCGCCCATCGACCCGATGATCGCCAGCGACGGCAGCACCGGCAGCGCCGGGATCGGCTGACCGGAGATCCCGATGCTCATCCCGATCAGCGGCGGCACGGCCACCAGCACTCCGAAGACGACGGCGATGGTCGCGACCATCATCGCCTCGACGCGCATCATCGCCCGCACCTGTCGCCGCGAGGAGCCGATCAGCTGCAGCAGCGCGAGCTCGCGCGACCGCTCCCCTGTGGCCATGACGAGCGTGTTGATGACGGCGATCGCGATGTACCCCAGGATCACGATCAGCGCAACGAGATTCACCCAGCCCTGCTGGGACTGCGCGTCGGCACCCGCGGCCTTCTGCCCGCGCGCATCGGCCGTCAGCAGCCCCGCGTCGACGAGAGCCGCGCGCACGTGGTCGAGAGCGCCGTCGTCGACGGCCACGAGGGCGAAGGCGTCCAGCCCGGTCGTGGTGTGCTCGCGCACCGCTTCGACATCCATCGTGAGGTCGCCGAAGCCCAGACCGCGCTCGTAGATCGCCACGACCGTCGCCTCAAGCGGCATCCCGTCGCCGAAGCGGCCGGTGACCGTGTCGCCGATCCCGACGCCGAGGGTCTGCACGGCATCCGTGCTCACCGCCACGGTCGAGCCGTCGTCGAGCCCACCCAGCGTGCCCTCCTGCACCTGCAGGTCGAGTGCCGTGTCGACCGACGACGGGTCGACGCCCTGGAGCACGTGCTCCCCGCGCTGCACCTTGCCCTCGAAGTCGAGGGAATCGATGATCGCACTGCTGATCGCGATCCCGGAGGCGCCCGACACCCCGGGGATCGAGCTGATCATCTCGGTGGATGCCGGGCTGAGGCCCGCGGATGCCGTGACGCGGAGGTCGGCCGTGACACCGGCCTGCGCCTGCGCGGCGGCCTCGCTCGCGATGACCGCGGGGGCGCCGATCTGCACCAGCCCCAGGCCGATGCCCAGGGCGATCGGGAGGATCGCGCTGGCGAGCCGACGGCTGTTCGCCGCCGCGTTCGCCGCCGCCAGGAACCCGGCTGCGGACAGCCGCCGCAGCACGGAGCCGATCAGGCGCACACTGAGCGACACCAGCCATGGCCCCAGCAGCGCGAGCGCGACGATCAGCATCATCGCCGCTCCCGCCGAGGCACCGGCCGCGTATTCGCCGCGCACGACCAGTGGCACGGTCGACACGGAGATCCCGGCGGTCGCGAACACGATGCCGGTGATGATCCGCGGCAGTCCGCTCGCCGCTGGGCCCGTGGCCGATTCCCGCAGCGCCTCGATCGGGTCGAGCTTCGCGGGTCGCCGAGCCGCGATGCGCGCCGCACCCCACGCGGCGCCGAGCACGAGCAGCACGGCGCCGACCGCGGGGATCGGACCGATCGCCAGAGCGAAGTCGCCGGGGATCACGCCGCCCGACACGAAGGCTCCCTGCAGCACGGTCGAGAGCAGGTAGCCGGGAGCGATACCCGCGAGCGCGGCGATCACGGCGACGAACAGCACCTCGCGGGCGACCAGTGCATGGACCTGCTTCGAGCTCGCGCCGACCGCGCGGAGGAGGGCGTAATCCCGACGGCGCGACTGCACCGAGAGCGAGAGCGTGCCGGCGACGATGAACATCGCCACGAGGATGCATGTGCCGACGAAGGCGCTGCCGATCGCGATGAGCGTCGACCGTGCGGCCCCGGAGTCGAGGAACTCGATGTCGCCTCGGCCGTCTCCTGTCTGCGCGGCGACGCCGGGGAGCGCCTCGCGGATCGCGGCGGCGGTGCGGTCGGCCTCGCCGGGAGCGGTGAACACTCCCAGCACCTGCGCGGCGCCGCCGTGCGGGTCGAGCTGGGCGATGCGCTCCTCGGTGAGGAAGACGTGGCTCGCACGCTCGGGCACGACCGGACCCTCGACGACGCCGACGACCCGGTACTCGGCCGTGAAGCCGCCGTGCGAGAGGGTCACGGCGTCGCCCACGGCCTCGCCGGTGACGGCCGTGACGACGACCTCGTCGGCGGAGGCCGGCTCCCTGCCTTCGCGCAGGACGAACCCGGTCAGGGTCGTCGAGGCCCAGGAGTGCGCCTCGACGGGTGCCGCATCCTCACCCGCGGTGAGCGGGACCGTGACGTCGGAGACGACGCTCTCGACGCCGTCGATCGCGGCGATCTCCTGCGCGGCATCCGTGGGAAGCGGCGCGCGCTCGCGGAGCGGGAGCGGCATGTCCTCGGGGACGTCGACGTACTGCGAGGAGCCGACGACCACGTCGACCTGGGTGTAGCGCTCGGGGGCGAGCCCACCGCGGATGCCGGATTCGACGAGCACGCCCAGCCCCGTCACCAGGATGCTCGCGACGAAGATCGCCACCGCCACCCCGGCGAAGCTGGCGCGGTTGTGGCGCAGATCGGCGCGTACGAGGCCGCCGAAGCTCAGACGCTGACCGGTCATCACCACTCCCCGAGCGAGCTCATGCGATCGGTGATCTGCGCGGGGCTCGCCCCATCGAGGTGCCCGGCGAACGAGCCGTCCGCGAGGAAGATCACGCGGTCGGCGTGCGAGGCCACGACCGGGTCATGCGTCACGACGACGACGGTCTGGTCGAGCTCCTTCGCCGTGTGCGCGAGCAGGTCGAGCACCTGCTTGCCGGATCGGGAGTCCAGCGCTCCCGTCGGCTCGTCACCGAAGACCACGTAGGGCCGGGTGATCAGCGCGCGGGCGATCGCGACGCGCTGCTGCTGGCCGCCGGACAGCTCGGCCGGGCGACGCAGTCGTCGATCCCGGAGCCCGACCGCGTCGAGCAGGAAGTCGAGCCACCCCGGGTCGAGCCGGCGACCGGACAGCCGCAGCGGGAGCGTGATGTTCTCCTCGACGTTCAGGGCGGGGAGCAGGTTGTACGCCTGGAAGACGAAGCCGACGTGGTCGCGACGGAACGCCGTGAGCTGCGCGGGGCGCAGACCCGAGATCTCGGTGCCGCCGAGCCGCACGGTGCCGCTGGTGGGCTTGTCGAGGCCGGCCGCGCTGTGCAGCAGCGTGCTCTTTCCTGAGCCGGACGGGCCCATGATCGCGGTGAACGAGCCCTTCGCCAGGACGAGATCGACGCCGCGGAGCGCGGACACCGCGCCGACGCCGGTGCCGTAGGTCTTGACGACGGACTGGAGGCGCAGCGCCTCGGCCGGACGAGCGTCGACGGCGGAAGCGAGTGATGTGGAGGTCATGCTTCGACGCTACGAACAGCGGCGGCGCGGTCCCATCCCGCTGTCCACCGGAACGATGGTGGTGCTGGCTATACCGCGCCGGCATCCGCTCTCCGGCAGACTTGCAGAGTGAAGGACGGACGGATGCGGCGCTGGCTGCGCGACGAGCGGTATCTGGTCGTCGAGTTCGCGGCATCCGTCGTCTCCCTCGTGCTGTTCTGCGTCGGGCTGGTGCTGCTGCCGCTGATGATCATCACCGGTGGCGTGCTGATCCTGCCGCAGGCCGTGCGCGTGCTGCATGCGTGGAGCGACCGCAACCGTCGGCGCATCGGCTCGTTCCGCGGGGTTGACCTGCCCCCGATCTCGCGCGCGCTTCCGCCGGGGGCCACGATCGACGACCGGCTGCGCTTCGCCTTCTCGAAGTCGACCGGACGCGACGCGCTGTGGCTCGCGGTGCACGCCCTGCCGGTGATGTGGGTGTCGCTGATCACGGCCACGCTCCCGCTGGCCGCGGTCAACGCGCTCGCCGTGACGTACTACTGGCAGTTCGCGCCGGCCGATGACCCGGTCGGATCCCCCTATCCGGTCACCTCCTGGGAGCTCGCGGCCACGATGCCGCTGGTCGCCGTCGCCTACGCGCTGATCTCCTGGTGGCTCATCCCCGCCGTCGCACGCCTGCTGTCCTGGACGTCGGCGCGGCTGCTGGCGACGCCCGAGAAGTCCCGTCTCGCGGCGCGCGTGGATGCTCTGACGCTCAGCCGCGCCGCCGCCCTCGACGCCCACGGCGCGGAACTCCGCCGCATCGAGCGCGACCTGCACGACGGCGCGCAGAACCGCCTGGTGAACGTCGTGATGATGCTCGGGATCGCGGAGCGGGCGCTCGAGACCGATCCGAGCGGCGTACTCGAACCGCTCCGTCGGGCGCAGGATGCCGCGACCGACGCGCTCGCCGGCCTGCGCCGCACGGTGCACGACATCTATCCGCCGATCCTCGACGAGCTCGGCCTGGAGGGGGCGCTGGCCTCGCTTGCCGGCCGCAGCGCCGTGCCCTGCACGATCGAGGCCGCCGACGTCGGACGCGTACCGGCCGCGGTCGAGTCCGCCAGCTACTTCGTCGTCGCCGAGGCCCTCACGAACGTGAACAAGTACAGCGGCGCTGCGCGCGCGACCGTGCAGGTGAGCCGCGAGGGAGAACGGCTGATCATCACCGTCGAAGACGACGGAGCGGGCGGCGCCGTGGAGCGTCCGGGCGGAGGGCTCGCCGGCATCCGCCGCCGCGTCGAGGCCTTCGAGGGCACGACGGAGCTGACCAGCCCGGTCGGCGGACCCACCACCCTGAGAGCGGAGCTGCCATGCGGATCGTGATCGCCGAAGACGACACCCTGCTGAGGGAGGGGCTCGCGCTGCTGCTGCGCAGCGAGGGCTTCGACGTCGTCGCCGCGGTCGACAATGCCGACGACTTCCTGCTCCGGCTCGACGATGCGGATGCCGCGGTCGTCGATGTGCGGATGCCGCCGACGTACACGAGCGAGGGCCTGAAGGCCGCGGCGGAGGCACGGGCGCGTCGCCCCGGCTTCCCCGTGCTGGTGCTGTCCGCCTACGTCGAGGACCGCTACGCCGGGGAGCTGCTCGCCGCGGGCGCCGACGGGCTCGGGTACCTCCTCAAGGAGCGCGTCGGCAAGGTCGCCTCGTTCATCGACGCCCTCCACCGTGTGGCAGCGGGCGGCACCGTCATGGACCCCGAGGTCATCTCGCAGCTCATGAGCAGGCGTCGGGCCGACGACCCGGTGCAGTCGCTCACGCCGCGGGAGCGCGAGGTGCTCGGCCTCATGGCGGAAGGCCTCGACAACGCCACGATCGCCGCACGGCTCTTCGTGACGGAGACCGCGGTGAGCAAGCACATCGGCAACATCTTCGCCAAGCTCGGGCTCGCGACGAGCGACAGCGGGCACCGCCGGGTGCTCGCGGTGCTCGCCTACCTCCGCGACTGAGCGGGCCTCTGGACACGTCGCCCGGACGAGCGCATGCTGAGACCATGACCGCCTTCCAGACCACACACGCGTTCAGCGGGTTCAGCGTCGACGACATCGACGCGGCTCGCTCCTTCTACCGCGACACGCTCGGCATGGACGTCACCGACAACGCCATGGGCTTCCTCGGCATCGCCCTGCCTCAGGGCGGGTCGATCCTCGTCTACGGCAAGCCCGACCACACGCCGGCGAGCTACACGATCCTGAACTTCCCGGTCGACGACGTCGAGGCCGCCGTCGACGAGCTCAATGCGAAGGGCGTCGTGACGAAGATCTACACCGACCCCGACCTCGGCACCGATGCGAAGGGCATCTCGCACGGCGCCCCGGGCAAGGGCCCGGACATCGCCTGGTTCACGGACCCCGCGGGGAACGTGCTCTCGGTGCTCGCCGACTGACGCGGAGTCAGAGCCGGTCCGCGAGCCACGCGGTCTGCCGGTGCCACTGCACGATCTGCCCGCCCTCGTGGCCGTTGAACTCGTAGACGGCGATCTCGGCATCCGCAGAGCCGCAGTGGTTGAACGCCGCGAACACGCTCGACGGCAGCACGACGGCATCCATCAGGGCGACGGAGAACAGCACCGGCGCCGTGATGCGGCGGGCGAAGTTCACACCGTCGAAGTACGACAGCGTCTCGAAGACGTCCTCGGCCCGCGCGCGGTGCACGGCGAGATAGCGGCCGATCTCGGTGAAGGGGAGCTCGGGCGTGAGCTGCACCGACCGCCGGAAGTGGCAGAGGAAGGGCACATCCGGCATCGCCGCCGAGACGTCGGGGTGCAGGGCTGCGGCCGCGAGGCTGATGCCGCCGCCCTGGCTGCCGCCGGTCACGCTGATGCGGCCGGCGTCGACGGCATCCAGCTGCTTCACGGCGTCGATCAGCAGCACCGCGTCGGTGAACACGCGACGGTAGAAGTACGTCTCGGGATGCTGGATGCCGCGGGTCATGAAGCCGGGGATCGATCCCTCCGACCCGTGCGGGTCGGGGGTGTCGCCGCCTGAACCCCACCCGCTGCCCTGGCCGCGGGTGTCCATCAGCACGTGCACGTAGCCGGCGGCCGCCCACTGCAGCCGCTCGCCGGGGATGCCGCGACCGCCGTTGTACCCGATGTACTCGACGACGGTCGGCAACGGCCCCTCCGCCTGCGGACGGGTGATCCACGCGCGGATCGGCTCGCCGCCGAATCCGCTGAACGTCAGATCCTCCACGATCAGCTGCGTGATCGGGGACGCGACAGTCTGGACCACGGGCGCGGTCGCGAGTGCCCGTGATTCGGCGAGCGTGCGCGCCCAGAAGTCGTCGAAGTCCGCGGGCTCGGCCACGTCGGGCCGGAAGGAGCGGAGCTGGTCCAGGGGGAGATCGGTGAGAGCCATCGGCGACAGGTTAGCCGATGACGAGGCGGGGGATCATCGTCCCCGCGGGAAGCCGATCGCGCGCAGCTCCGGTGCCAGCCTCTCCCACTGCCAGTCGCGTTCAGCAGCCCGGCCCGCGTCGCCGCGGTGGAGTCCGACCGCCTTGGCCGCGTAGGTCGCGGCGTGCGGCGAGTGATCGAACATGTGGGCCACGGCGACCGCCTGTCCGGCGGCGCGTGCGGCAGCGACGGCTGCTGGGGCATCCGCCGCCTCCCGTGCCGCGGCGTGCGCGGCGAAGGCGGCCGTGCGGCACTCCGTCATCGGGATCTCGCCGCGCATCCAGGCGCGCAGGGCGGCGATCGCGGCGCGCGGCCTGTCGTCACCAGGACGCAGCTCGTCGAAGATCGGCAGCGCGCGCTCGGCGCAGGCGGCAGCCCACTCCGCGATCGCGTGATGAACCGGCAGTTCAGGGTTCGCCCACTTCTCCTTCTGATCGTCACTCACCCGATGATCGTGTCAGGAACCTCCGACGCTCGCCGGATCCCGGTCGCAGAACCTCCCTGAGAAGATTCCAGTATTCGGTGTTGCTAAGTACCGGTACTCAGTGTTACTTTGTACCGGTACCCAGCAACACTGAGTACCGACAGAAACGAAAGGAGGACCTGATGGGCAAGCAGATGACCGAGATGCTCAAGGGCACTCTGGAGGGCATCGTCCTGGCCCTCCTGGCCGAGCAGCCGGCTTACGGGTACGAGATCACCGCGCGAGTGCGCGAACACGGGTTCACCGACATCGCCGAGGGCACGATCTACGCACTGCTGGTGCGGATCGAGCAGAAGAGTCTCGTCGACGTCGAGAAGGTCCCGAGCGAGAAGGGCCCGCCGCGCAAGGTGTACAGCCTCAACGCCGCCGGCACGCAGGAACTCGAGGACTTCTGGAACACCTGGAGCTTCCTCAAGAAGCACATCGAACAGCTGAACACGAACAACACCGAGAACAAGGAGAACTGATCATGGCCGCGAAGTGGATCGAAGCACTCACCGGATCGCTCGAGGAGAAGAAGCAGTACAAGCAGGCGCAGGCCCGCATCAACGCCCTCCCGGAGCCGTACCGCGAGATGGCGAAGGCCCAGCAGCGCTACAACATGTACTACGGCGGCGTCACCGACGGCAACATCATCGTGCAGATGTTCCTCGACATCGCGGATCTGTGGGAGCGCGCCGCGATCGACGGCACCCCGGTCAGCGCCATCGTCGGCGACGACCCGGTCGAGTTCGCAGAGAACTACGCCGCCGCGTACGGCGGACGGCAGTGGATCGACAAGGAGCGCGCGCGCCTCATCAAGGCGTTCGACGACGCGAAGAAGAAGGAGAACTGATCATGAGCACCGCAGCCATCAGCGTGAAGGGCGTGCAGAAGTCCTACAAGGACCTGCATGTGCTGCGCGGCGTCGACTTCGAGGTCGAGAAGGGCAGCATCTTCGCCCTGCTCGGCTCGAACGGCGCCGGCAAGACCACCATGGTGCGCATCCTCTCGACCCTGCTGAAGGCGGATGCCGGCACGGCATCCGTGCAGGGCGTCGATGTCGCGACCGATCCGCTCGGCGTCCGCGAGAGGATCAGCCTCACCGGGCAGTTCGCCGCGGTCGATGAGATCCTCACCGGACGCGAGAACCTCGTGCTGGTCGCGAAGCTGCGCCACCTCGCCGACGCCGGGAAGGTCGCCGACGATCTGCTGGCGAAATTCCGTCTGACGGATGCCGGTGGACGCAAGGTCGGCACCTACTCGGGCGGCATGCGCCGCCGGCTCGACATCGCGATGAGCCTGGTCGGACACCCCGAGGTCATCTACCTCGACGAGCCGACCACGGGCCTCGACCCCGAAGCCCGCATCGAGGTGTGGGACGTGGTCAAGGAACTCGCGAACACCGGAACCACCGTGCTGCTCACCACGCAGTATCTCGACGAGGCGGAGCAGCTGGCCGACCGCATCGCGATCCTGCACGAGGGCCGCATCATCGCCAATGGCACCCTCGCCGAGCTGAAGAAGCTGCTCCCGGCCGCCAAGGTCGAGTACGTCGAGAAGCAGCCCACCCTCGAGGAGATCTTCCTCACCCTCATCGGCCCGTCGCCTTCGACAGGCTCAGGCACCCAGGTTCAGAAAGGACACGCAGCATGACCACGCACTTCGCGGCGGACACCGCGACACTCACCGGCCGCTCCATGCGGCACATCTTCCGCAGTCCCGACACCATCATCACGACCGCGGTCACCCCGATCGCGCTGATGCTCCTGTTCGTGTACGTCTTCGGCGGCGCTCTGAAGACGAGCACCGGTGCCGAGAACTACGTGAACTACCTGCTGCCCGGCATCCTGCTCATCGCCATCGCATCCGGCATCGCCTACACGGCGTTCCGGCTGTTCACCGACATGCAGAGCGGCATCTTCGAGCGGTTCCACTCCATGCCGATCGCCCGATCGAGCGTGCTCTGGGCGCACGTGCTCACGTCACTCACCGCCAACGCGATCACCCTGGCGATCATCTTCGGCGTCGGCTTCCTGATGGGCTTCCGCACCGGGGCGAGCCCGCTCGCATGGCTCGCCGTGATCGGCATCCTCATGCTGTTCACGCTGGCCCTCACCTGGCTGGCGATCATCGCGGGCCTGAACGCCAAGACGGTCGACGGTGCGAGTGCGTTCTCGTACCCGCTGATCTTCCTGCCGTTCATCAGCTCGGCCTTCGTGCCCACCGACACGATGCCGGGTCCGGTGCAGTGGTTCGCCGACAACCAGCCGGTCACCTCGATCGTCAACACCATCCAGGCGCTGTTCGCCGAGAAGCCCGTCGGGAACGACATCTGGGTCGCTCTCGCCTGGTGCGTCGGCATCCTCGTGGTCGCCTACGTGTTCGCGATCATCTCCTACCGGAAGAAGGTCAGTTGACCTCTTCGAGCGGGACGGAACGCTCCGTCCGGGGTTCATACCCCGGCCGGGGCGTTTCGCTGCGCTCGGGGTGCGGCGCGCGGGGCGCTGCGGCCGCGCGGAACGGAGGAGATCTCGCGGAATGAAGGAGCTTTCGCGAGGATTCGCCCTTCGTTCCGCGTGATCTCCTCCGCAACGGGTGGGCTGACGGATGCTGCGCTCGACGCGGCTGCATCCTCCCCCTCCCCTCAGACCGTCCGCAGCGCGGTCGTCGGCGACAACCGCGCCGCGCTGACCGCGGGGTAGAGACCCGCGATCACGCCGACCGCTAGGGCCACGATCGGTCCCCCGACGAGAACCAGCACGGGGATCGTCGCCGCCTGCCCCTGGATCGCGGCGTACGCGACCACGGCGAGCGCCCCGCACACCACTCCGGCGATGCCTCCCAGCCCTCCGAGCACGATGGCCTCGGCCACGAACTGGCCGGCGATCTGACCGGGGCGGGCACCGAGCGCGCGCCGGAGCCCGATCTCCCCACGTCGCTCCAGCACGGCGACGACCATGGTGTTGGCGATGCCGATGCCGCCGACGAGCAGGGCGATGGCGGCGAGACCCACGGCGAGACCCGAGAGTGAGTCGTCCGCGGTCTCCCGCGCTCCGGCCAGGTCGCCGAGCCCGGTCACCTGCACGTACGGCGAGCCGGGGTTCGCGGCTCGAGCGATCGCCTGGCGGACCTTCTCGCCCGTGCCGCCGTCGGCCATGCGCACGTAGATCGAGGCGATGGTGTCGTCACCCTTCGCCGACACGTGCTCGGCAGCCCAGCGGTCGCCGAGGAACGCGCTCGCGTCGATCGACTCGGCAAGGCCGGCGGAGTCGAGGATGCCGATCACGGTGTACCAGCGCTCCCCGATCCAGACGCGCACGCCTGTCTCCGTGATGCCCATCCGCGCCGCGGCGGCGGCACCGAGCACGGTCACCGGCAGCGAGCGATCCGTCTCGTCGAACCAGCTTCCCTTCGCGACGGAGCCCTCGACCGACGAGAGGAACTCCGGGCTCGCCGCGTACGCGGTCAAGCCGTTGCCCTGACTCTTCGGCATGAGGTCGTTGCGGTACACGCCGGTGCCGTCCGGCACCTTCTCGAGCACGCCGACCTGCTCGACCCCCTTCACACGCTCGATCATCCCGGCCGCGGTGTCGGGCAGCGCCACCGGCTTGCTGTCCGGCCCGTATCCGGGCTGCACCATGATCATGTTCGCGCCGAGCTCATCGAGCTCCGCCAGGAGCTGGGCCTGATTCGACGCGGCGATGCCGGTGATGGCGGTGAGCGCCGCGATCCCGACCGCGACCCCGAGCGCCGACAGCGCGGTGCGCATCTTGCGACTGCGCGGTCCGATGAGCGCTGTCCGGATGCTGTCGCCGATGCTGAGCCGCGGCATCCGCTCACCCCCGCGCTTCATGCCGCGACCTCTTCCTGCTCGCGGGGACCGGTGTCGCTGACGATGCGGCCGTCGTGGATGCTCACTTGTCGCTCGGTACGCTCGGCGATGTGAGCGTCATGCGTGATGATCACGACGGCAGTGCCCGATCCGGCGATCGAGGTGAGCAGTTCGAGGATGCGCTCCCCCGTCGTCGAGTCGAGCGCCCCCGTCGGCTCATCGGCGAACAGCACCGACGGCTCCCCGACGATCGCTCTCGCGATGGCGACCCGCTGCTGCTCCCCACCGGAGAGCTGCCCTGGTCGGTGCGTCATGCGGGCGCCGAGGCCCACGCGCTCCAGAGCCGCCGCCGCGCGGACGGCGCGCTCTGCGACGGGGACGCCCGAGTACAGGAGACCGAGCGCGACGTTGTCGATCGCGCTGAGTGCCGGCAGCAGGAAGAACTGCTGGAAGACGAAGCCGATGCGGCGAGCGCGCAGCACCGCACGATCGCGCTCGGCGAGCGCCGCGGCATCCGTCCCGTCGATGAGCACCGTGCCGCTCGTGGGGTCGTCGAGCGTACCCATGATCGAGAGCATCGTGCTCTTCCCCGATCCGGATGCTCCGACGACGGCCACCAGCTCGCCACGCTCGATGGCGAGACTCATGCCGTGCAGCACTCGCAGCGGCGGGCTGCCGGGATACTCCTTGACCACATCGACGAGCTCCACCACGGTTCCGGGGTTCACTGCGCCACCACCACCGCGTCGCCTGCGGCGAGGTCTCCGCCGACGACCTGCACCCGGGTGTCGGCGATGAGGCCGACTTCCACCGACACCCGCTCGACCTCGCCGTTCTTGCGCAGCACGTCCACCGCGTAGCCGCCGTCCGTCGTCGCCACGAGGGCGGTGACCGGCACGACGAGGGCGTCCTTCACCTCCGACGCCGCGAAGACGACCTTGACCGCGCGCAGTCCGATGCCCTCCGCGACGGCAGGGTCGGCGAACTCGATGTTCGCGGTGGCGGGGGTGGTCTCGCCCTCCTTCTCCGTGGGCTGACCACCCGGATCGACCGCGGTCACCGTGGCCGGAACCTCGGTGCCGTCGGGCAGGACCACGGTCACGGGCGTCGCCGGCAGGATCTCGCGCGCCTGCCCATCGGTGAGCTTCGCGACGACCCGCAGCGCGGTGCTCGTGTAGGTCAGCGGGCTGGCGCTCGCCGAATCACCCAGCTGCGCCTTGACCGATTCGACGCGAACGGATGCCGCGGCGATCGCGACGACGTCGCCCAGCTTCACGACGCCGTCCTTCGTCACCCCGAGAGCCTTCTGCCACGCCTTGACGTTCGCCTCCGTGACCGCGGTGAACTCGTCGTCCACCGTCATGTCCTCGCCGAAGCCGAGGTCGGCGAGCGCCTGCTCCAGCTGTCGGACGTCGGGACCGTTCTCGACCCCGATACCCAGGTCGCGCCAGAACGGCCGGTCGCCGCGCATCGCGATCACAGGCTTGCCGTCGACTTCGTAGAGGGCCTCGCCCACACCGATCACGTCGCCGGCGCTGGGCAGACGTGTGATGGTGCCGCCGCGACCCGGAAGGGCGATGGATGCCCCGTAGCTGAGGTTCCCGTTGATCCGGAGATCGGAGGTCAGCGTGGTGAGCTCGGCGTCGACCGTCACCGGCTTCTTCACGTCCGGCGCCTCGGCGACCGAGCTCCACGGCTGCAGCACCGCCAGCGTCACGGCGGCCGCGATGAGCAGCACGCCGACGGGCACGAGCACCCGGGTCAGTCGACGGCTCATTCGTCGCCGCCGGAAGGCAGCACGGTCGCCGCGGAGAAGGCGCCCTCGAAGTACTCGCCGATCAGGGCGAACCAGTCGAAGTCGGCCGACTCGACGCTCTTCGGCGTGAACATGGGCGGCATGTCGCCCACGGCATCCGCGCACGCCTCGAGGAGTGTGCGGGCCTCGTCCTCCGTGATGCCGACCGGCAGCTCGAGCATGCCGTCGGCATCGGGGTCAGCGAAGTCGGTGAACCCGTTCTCTCTGGCGCAGGCGGCGAAGGCGAGCCCCGCCTCGATGATCTCCTCGGACGAGATCATCTTCGTCTCCGCTCCTTCGCCGGAGATGTCGGGCTCGGGCTGCTCGAACTCAGGGACCTCTTCCTCGCACTTCTCCCAGGCGGCGCGCTGGCCGCCCTCCTCCGGGTACCCGGCAGCGGAGGTCGACGCGAGCCAGGTGCCCTCGTCGTCCGAGAAGATCATCGTCATCGGCATGTCCTCGCCGTCACCGCCGTCGAGCGATACCGAGCCGCCGCCGCTCAGCGTTCCTAGCTCGCCCTCTCCCGGAGCATCCGGCATGAGCACGCCCACCTGTCCGCCGTCGACGATCTTCGCGGTCTGACCCTCTCCCGTGAGGCAGGTCACGAACCGAGTCGCGGCCGCGTCGTTCGCCGCGTCGTCCTTCGCTCTGTCGTCTGCGGACGGCGCAGAGCATGCGGCGAGCACGGCCACAGCGAGGATCGCCGGCACCACCGCCAAGGAACGGCGGATCTTCACATCGAACATGACATTCCCCTTCATCCGGTCGCAGGTCGTCTGCGACTCTGCAGTCAGTTCTATGGAGGCGGTGGTTTGCTGTCGGTATGACGGCGCCTAACCGGAAACTAACCTCGGACCGCGCATCCTCGGATGCAGGAGGTTCCATGCGTCTGCTGCTGGTCGAGGACGAGGCCGATCTGGCCGACACGCTGGCCGACGGCCTGCGGCGCGAGGGATACCACGTCGACGTCGCACGCGACGGCTCGAGCGCGCTCGCGGTCGCGGCGGGATCCGACGTCGACGTGATCGTGCTCGACCGGGACCTGCCGGTGCTCAGCGGTGACGCCGTATGCCGCACGCTCGTCGCGCAGCAGTATCCGGCCCGCATCCTGATGCTCACGGCAGCCGGTACGCTCAGCGACCGGGTCACCGGCCTCGATCTCGGCGCCGACGACTACCTCGCGAAGCCGTTCGCCTATGTCGAGCTGCTCGCGCGCATCCGCGCGCTCGGCCGCCGTGTGATGTCCGGCCGGCTGAACACGGTGCTCGAGTTCTCAGGCATCCGTCTCGACACGGTGCGACGCGTCGTCGAGCGCAACGGCGCACCGGTGCGACTCACCCTGAAGGAATTCGGGGTGCTCGAAGCGCTCCTCGCCGCAGAAGGAGGCTTCGTGAGCTCGGACGACCTGCTCGACGAGGTCTGGGACGAGCCGCTGGAGCGCACCCGCGGCGTGGTCAAGATCGTGGTGCACACCCTGCGCCGCAAACTCGGGGCGCCCGCGGTGATCCAGTCCGCGGCCGGCCATGGCTACCGGATGGGGACGGCATGAGACGGATGAGCTTCCACAGGCGACTGGTGATCATCATCGCGTGCGCGTTCATCGCGGTCGGCGCAGCCCTGCTCACGGTGCAGTACCTGGTGGTGCAGCAGTTGTTCGCCTCCGCCATCTCCGTGACGGCCGCGAGCTGCGTTCCGGTCTCCGGGCTGGTGAACGTCGCGGAGGGGACGACCGCGCCCGAGGGGACGGATTTCACCGAGGTCGCACCTCTCACGGACGGCACGCTCCTGACAGGGACCTCTGGCACCGGGTGCACCTCCTTCACCGACACCGCCGAGTTCCAGATGGCCGCGCCGATGGACACGGTGTCCGTGGACACCGTCGGCATCGCCGTGCTGCAGCAGTCCACGTTCCTGGCCGACGAGGTCGGCGGAGGACTGCTGCTGTGGTCGGTGGTGGTGCTCGTCGCGTTCACCGGCGTCGCCGCTGCCATCGCGTTCTGGCTCGCCCGCCGCTCGCTCGATCGCATCGGCGAGGTCACCGCGACCGCCCGCGACATCTCGGAACGCGATCTCGGCCGTCGCCTCGACCTGCCGGGTCCCGACGACGAGATCAAGGAGCTGGGCGACACGATCGACGGCATGCTCGACCGCCTGCAGTCGGCCTTCGCCGCCCAGGATCGATTCGTCGCGAATGCCTCGCACGAGCTGCGCACGCCCCTCACGACGACCCGCACCGCGCTGGAGATCCCGCTCGAGCAGGGAGGCGTCCCCGTCGACCTCGAGCCGAACATGCGGCGGGCGCTGCGTGCCACCGAGCAGAGCGAGCGTCTCATCACCGCGCTGCTCGCACTGGCCCGATCGCGCACGGGTCTCGAGCACGTCGAGCCCGTGGCGCTCGACGAGGTCGTCGAGGAAGAGGTCGAGGAGCTCGATCCGCACGACGTGACGCTGCATACCCGCATCGACGGAGTCGACATCGAGGGCGACGGGATGCTGGCGGCCAGGGCTGTGCGCAACCTGCTCGAGAACGGCATCCGACACAACGTGCCCGGCGGAGACCTGTGGGTGCGCTGCCGTCGCGAAGGCGAGCACGCCGTCATCGAAGTGGAGAACACGGGGAGACGGATCCCGGCGGAGACTCTCGCCCTGCTCACCGAGCCGTTCTATCGTGGCGACGAGAGTCGCACGTCGGCGGGCCCCGACGGCACCGGCCTGGGACTCGCCATCGTGCAGAGCGTGGCGACGAGCCACGGCGGAGACCTGCGTCTGGTCGCACGGAGGGGCGGCGGGCTGGTGGCGACGCTGCGGCTTCCGGTGCGACCATCGGTGCTGGGCAGGTCGGATGCGCGCTCAGGACGAGGAGATGATCTGCGCGCCTGACTGCTGAAGGGCTTTCGCCAGCGGCTCGTCTGGCGCCTCGTCGACGACGACACCGGTGAAGTCGGCGAGCCCTGCCACCCGGTACTGAGCGATCTTCTCGAATTTCGTGCCGTCGCAGAGGATGTAGGAGCGCGCGCTCCTGGCGATGATCGCGCGCCGCGCCTGGGCCTCGTCGTAGTAGTAGTCGGTGAGCCCCGCTTCGGAGTGCAGTCCGCCCGAGCCCAGGAGCGCCACATCGAAGTGCATCTCAGCCAGAGTCGCCGTCGCGAGCATCCCGGACAGCGCCAACTCGCCCTTTCGCAGCCGCCCGCCGGTGACGAGCACGTCGAGGCCCGGCCGGTCCGACAGTTCGACCGCGACACGCAGAGATGCGGTCACGATCGTTGCCGCGAGGGCATGCGGGAGGGCTTTGGCTGCGAGAAGCGCAGTCGTGCCGACGTCGATGAAGGCCAGGCTGCCCGAGGGGATCAATCCGGCAGCGAGCGAGGCGATCCGCTGCTTGCGTTGGAGCTCCTCCTCGCTGCGCACGTCGAAGGGGGGTTCGGAGACGGCGACCGACGATCCAGCGATCGTCGCCCCACCATGGACCTTCTGCAGCACACCTTGCTCTTCCAGGACGAGGAGATCACGGCGGATCGTCTCCGAAGAGACGTCGAGTTCCGATGCGAGCGCCTCCGTGCTGACGACGCCCGCCGAGCGCACGAGATCCGCGACCTTCGTCCGTCTCTCAGCAGGAAGCATCGCGGGAGCCGTGTGTGGAAAACTGTGGAAACATGTGGTCCACACTGTCTGACGGTGCTCGGGGTGTCAACTCTCGCCGTCAGCCTGAGCGACAGCCCTGGCCACAACGTCGATCGCCTGTTCGATCTCGCGTTCGGAGTTGAAGTAGTGAGGTGAGAGACGCACGAGCGGGTGCACCGCGGGGCCCCTCGCGTCGAACTGGTTGTGCTCGGGAACGGTCAGCGAGACGTTGATGCGGTTGTCCTTGAGGATCCGGGCCAGAACCGGAGCAGGCACCCCATCTGCCGACACCGTGACGATCGCGCCGTTCCGCGCCCCGAGGTCGTGCGTGCGAACGCCTCGGATCGTGGCCAGTCCGTCCCGCAGCAGAGACGAGAGCGCCAGCGCACGACTGCTGATCGTGTCGATTCCGAGTTCGAGTGCCTCATCCACGGCAGCGCCGAGACCCAGCACGTTCGAGTAGCTCTTCTCCCATGTCTCGAAGCGTCGCGCCCCGGTGTGCCATGCGTAGTCGTCTGCGCCATCCCAGGTGGATGCCTCGATCTCGTTGACGAAGGGCTCCAGCCGATCGAGCGAGGCCTCCCGCGCCCAGAGGAATCCCGTGCCGCGGGGCCCGCGCAAGAACTTGCGGCCCGTCCCGATGACGAGATCCGCTCCGATCGACTCCACATCGACGGGGATCTGCCCGAGCGACTGGGTCGCGTCGAGGAGATACAGCGCACCGGTGCCACGCACCAGCCGGCCGATGTCCTGCGCGGGGTTGATGAGCCCACCCGACGTCGGGATATGGGAGATCGACACCAGCCTGGTGCGGTCGCAGAGAAGCGCGCGGAGTGCGGCGACGTCCACCTGTCCGCTCTCGTCGTTGGGTGCGATGTCGATCTCGACACCGTAGCGCTGGCGGAGCTGCAGGAACGCCAGGATGCTGGAACCGTACTCCGCGTGCGTCGTGAGGATGCGATCGCCGGCGCGCAAGGGAATCGAATAGACCGCCGCGTTGAATGCGTGCGTGGAGTTGTCGAAGAGTGCGATCTCGCTTCGCCGACCGTTGACGAGCCGGCCGAGCGACTCATACGTCCCCTCGATCTCCGCCTGCCGGGCGGCCGCTGCCTCGTATCCGCCGATCCGCGCTTCCAGGGTCAGATGTCCGACGACGACTTCCAGCGTGCGTGTGCTCATCAGCGAAGCACCGGCGCTGTTCAGATGAACCACATCGCGTGTCCCTGGGGTCGCGCGGCGAATGAGATCGAGATCGAGCATCGTGAGAGTACCTCCGAGAGTTGGTCTTCGAAGCACGGACGTCTTCGAGGGATGCGGATTCCGTTCCGGGCTGGCGCTGAGCGCACGCTCTGCACCAGCCCGGGTCGGGCTCATACGGCGGGTTCGGCCTCGATACGTCTGCGGCGGACGACCGGCGCATACTCGTCCGCACCGATCACACCGTCCGCGATGTCCTTGGCTTCGAGCAGCCGCGCCTGCGGCATGGACAGCCACAGGGCGAGGAACATCGCGAGAACACCGCCCGCGAGCTTTCCGATGATGAGCGGACCCACCATGTTCGGCTGGAAGTTCGCGATGAACGCCAGGTGGTCTCCCAGCGCGAACGCGGCGCAGACGCTGAAGGCCGTGGTGAGCACCTTGTCACGGGGCGGCATCGCCCGCACGAGACGGAACAGCGCCTGGATGTTGACAGCGCCGGCGATCACGCCTGCAGCCCCGACCTCGGAGAATCCGAAGCGCGCCCCCGCCGCCGCCAGCGGCTTCGCGAGCCAGGTCGTGATCGCGTAGATCAGAGGGAACGCACCGGCGAGCATCACGCCCACGTATCCGGCGATCTCGAGAGCACGGAACTGGTCCTTCTCGTCGGCGATGAAGGGATCGAACCCCAGACCGCCGAACAGCGTGGTGAAGATTCCGGTGAAGTACTCGACGATGGCGAGTGCGACGGCGATCTTGATGACGGCGTCGATGACCCGGCCGAAGACGATGAAGACCTTCACCATGACCGACGTGAGGAACCGCAGGCACAGCGCGATCACCAGCAGGAAGGCGGTCAGCGGGACGAGGTTGATCAGCACCTCGTTCCAGGGCAGGTCGAACGGCCGTACGGATTCGGAGGTGTTCGAGACGTCCACGCGCAGCGGCGTACCGGTGACCTGCAGGACGACGATCGTGATGAAGACCGAGATCGGGATCGTGAGCAGCCCCGCGAGGAACCCGAGAGCCATGTACTTGTGGTCGCGCTTGTCGAGCATCGCCAGCCCCACCGGGATGCTGTACATGATGGTGGCTCCGGCGGTCAGCCCGACGGCGAACGCCATGATCCACGCGCCATGGCTGGATGCCGTCGCGGCAGCAAGCTGATATCCCCCGAGATCACTGGGGATGATCGTCGTGGCAGCGAGCGACGGATCGGCATGCAACCAGGCGTAGACAGGGCCCAGGTTGTTGGACACGAATGCCGTGAGGTACGGCATGAGGACCATGATCCCCGCGAGTGGGAGGAAGACGACGCCGATCATGTTCAGGCCTTCTTTGAACTCCCGTCCGAGGCCCTTCTCATCATTGATCACGGCCGCGACGGCCCCGATGATGACGAACGCCATCATCAGGTAGATGATGCCCTGTCCGATCAGTTCCATGAACGTGCTCCTTCGTTGGCGTGAGGGCGCACGCGGCGTTCCGTTCCCGCAGCCCTTTTCGGGTGAACCGCGTCCGCCGTGCGTGCCCAGCTGATTCCTCGCCGCATCGGCGCATCGGCGCATCGAGGATCTTTGTGGCTTTCAGAGGTATAACGAGCTTTAGTGTGACCGCTGAGGAGCAAAGCTGTCAATAGTCGGCGAAGAACAAGGTATTGACACAAGCTCGGTCAGGAATCCAAGATAGTCAACACATATGCACGATGAGGTGTGCGCGAGATGAACGCGAGCCACCCGTGCCAGTGACACCCGATCGAAGTTAGGAAGCCCACGCATGCGTGATTTCGCCATCATCGAAGCACCCTCGGTGCTCGGACACATCCCCACACATCTCGCCGTCGCCGACATGCCGAACGCGATGCTGGATGCCGGCCTGCAGGAACGTCTGAAAGCTCGGCATGCGGGGAGAGTCGAGTCTCCCCAGTGGCGGCCCGAGCGCGATCCCGAGACCCAGCTGATGAACGCGCAGGAGATCCACGACTATTCGATCGCCCTGGCCGACGCCGTGACCGAAGTGATCAACCGCGGCGAGTTCCCGGTCGTGCTGGGCGGCGATTGCTCGATCGTCCTCGGTTCGATGCTGAGCCTGCGACGACGAGGGCGATACGGCGTCCTCTACATCGACGGGCACACCGATTTCTACCAGCCTGAGGCGAACCCGATTCAGGGTGCCGCGTCGGCGAGTGACCTCGCGCTGGCCACCGGGCGAGGCCCGGAGATCGTGTCGAACATCCAAGGACTGGGTCCGCTCGTCCGCGATGACGACGCCGTCCCGTTCGCATACCGCGATGGTGCGACTCAGAACTACAACCGCAGCCAGCTGCTCCCCGCAGACATGCTGGCGTTCGATCGCAACGCGGTGCGGGTTCTCGGCGTAGAGACTGCCGCAGAAGAGGCCGTAGCCCATCTGACGCGCGACGATGGACCCGAAGGCTTCTGGGTTCACGTGGACGTCGACGTGCTCGACCAGTCGATCATGTGGGCCGTCGACGCTCCTCAGCCCGACGGGCTCTCCTGGGACGAGCTGGCGACCGTGCTGAGGGTCGCGCTCAGCTCTCCGAAGGCGATCGGGTTCGAGATCACGATCTACAACCCGGACATGGATCCGGGAGGACTCAGCGGACGCGGTCTCACCGCGACGATCGGCAAGGCCCTGGGGCAGTTCGCCCGCTAGAGGGCAGCACAGGGGCTCTGCCGACACCCGATCGGGGAGCCCCTGCGCTGCTGCTGCAGTACTCCTTCACAGGCGAAAGGGAACGACATGCATTGCTTCAGTCACTCCAGGAACGGCGAGGGCGTCCCCGCCGTCGCGATCTGCACCCAGTGCGGGGTGGGTGTGTGCGTCGCCCATGCGCACGTCGCCACGATCAGCAGCCGCGACAACGTGATGTCGCTCGGGAACCCGAGTGAGCGGCGTCACCAGCGGATCCGATGTCTCGAATGCGCCGAAGCGGCGTGAGCACCGCTCACACCTGATCAAGAAACAGAGGAACGAAATGAAGGAACGACAGAACATCGCATCCGGCTCCCCGCGCGAGCCGATTCTCGGGTACTCCCGAGCGGTGAGGGTGGGCGACCTCGTCTTCGTCGCCGGCACCACGTCCGGCGGAGTGGGATCGACCGCTGCCGAGCAGGCCAGGGAGATCTTCTCCCGCATCGAGACTGCCTTGGCGACTGCCGGAGCCACGCTGAAAGACGTGGTGCGCACACGCATCTTCCTCACCGACATGGCGGACTTCGATGCAGTCGGCGAAGTCCATGGAGAGCTCTTCCGTGAGATCCTTCCGGTCACTTCGACGATCGGCACCACGGCGCTGGCCGCCGCAGACCTCCTGGTCGAGATCGAGGTGGATGCCGTGCTGGCGGCGGTCTGAGCGGACGCAGAAGGGGGATGCGACATGTCGCATCCCCCTTCTCTGTCTCCGAGGCTGAACCGGCGAGGGCGTGCGGCGTGGGAGTCCTGGCGCACCCGGGATATCGCTAGGTCATTCGACGACACCGTCATCCGCCCCGATCGGCAGGAGGAGATACGTCGTCTCCGCGAGGTCGTCGATGCACGATTGCGTGTAGGCGAGTCGTCGATACTCGCCTTTTCGCCAAGACTCCAGATGGTCGTCGTAGTGCGGGTCGCCCGGGCGACCGCTCTGTCCAGGAGCGTTGATGTAGACCGAGTCGTCCCACTCGCCGACATCGGCGATGAAGCGGAAGCTCGCACCCGCGGACTGCGTGCCGTCGCTCCTTCTCGACGAGACGGCGACCGTGTCGGGGCTCCCGCTCTTCGGAACCGCGTCGAGCGACCACCCGGGATTTGCGGCGCCGGCCGGATGAGTGAAGGGCATCCGATGGAAACGCCCCCATCGCCATTTCGTCACGTCCGAACCGAACCGTCGGCAAAGGTCTTCGAAAGCATCGGCGAGCGTCACGTGGACCACCTCGTGGAAGTACTCGCCACGTGACGCGGCCGACTCGAACAGGTGGAGATCCACCTGCGGATCTCCAGCCGATTCCTCGCGCTCCGTCGGATCGATCACGCCGAGAGCGATCTCCGCGTCCTCGATGTTCAACCCCGCGAGGGCGTCGGCGAGCAGGCGACGACGAAGCGGCCCGCGGAACCAGGTCTCGAACAGCAGCGCGGCGGCCGAGTCTTCGGTCATTCGGCGATCCCAACCGAGAAGAAGATCGATCGCAAGGCTTGCACGGATGCCCGGGCTCCTCCGTGCGAGATCATCGACGATCTCGCAGATGCGCACGGCGGGCACGCTCAGGACGTCGGTCTGCAGTTGCGCTGTCGACTCGACGGTCCACTCCCGCTCGGCGCTCAGTCGCGCGCTGATTCGCTCGTAACGGAACGGAGCGAGCCACTCATGGCCGACAGGGTTCGCACTGACAGGGGAGTCGAGCGGGATGTTGTGCTCGTTGGCGGTAGCCAGCCATCCTGCGGACGGGTCCACGACGCCCGGCAGATCCGCCGTGCCTCTCAGCTCGGTCCAGCCCCTGCTCGTCTCGGCGGAGATCGGGGTGAGACCGTCTGCTTCCGTTCGCAGCGGAGTCCTTCCGCTCGCCTGCCAACCGATGCGGCCGTCGACGTCGGCGAACACCTGATTCGTGGTCGGGGAGCCCCAATGCTCGAGACCCGCTCGGAGCTCCCCCGCATCGCGCGCGTCCAGATTCCTCAGACTGGCCAGGTACGGAGCCATTCCCGGTTCGAGCCATGCTGCTCTGACCACCACTGCGGTGTTCTCGACCATGTCGCGGTGCACGACAGGCCCGTGGACCGTGAACCTGTTGACACGGTCGACCTCGTCACCGCCATGGACCGAGATTCGCTCCTCGAGCCGCTCGAACCGCTCCCATCGTCCGTCGAGCCAGTAGCGCTCCGGATCGTCGGGATCGGTGCGGTAGTGGTACACGTCTTCGAGGTCTGTCGGGAAATAGGTGAGGCCGAAGGCCACGCGTTCGTTGTGACCGATGCTGACCCCCGGAAGAAAGGGTTCGCCGGCGCCGATCACGTCGAATTCGGGGCACGTGAGATGGACCACGTACCTCAGCGAAGGCAGGGTCATCGCGCGGTGCGGATCACTGGCGAGGAGCGGTCTGCCCGACGATGTGCGATCGCCGGAGACGACCCAGTTGTTGCTGCCGTCCACGCTCGGCTCGGATGACCGTCTGGCTCTCGGAGCATCGATCGACAACGGGCCGAAGGCCAGGGCGTAGAAGTCGAGTGCGCGCGAGCCGAGGCCTGCCGAGGGACGCGATCCCAGATCGACGGGCGGCTGCAGCGTCCGACGGAGTTGCTCGACATCCGCCCCCCATCGCGCGAGCACCTCATCGCGTTCCACTTCCTGAAGGGCATTCTCGAACAGTCCGTGAACGCGGATGCGGCTGATGTCCTCTCCCTTCCACGTCAGCGGACGATATCCGTACGCGACGAACTCCGGGGGCAGGTCGTCACGAAACACCGCGTCGGCGACGTACGCGTTCACGCCCTCGGCGAAGCGGTCGAGAGCTTCTTCGGCCCGGGGACCGTACGCAGCGCGATCGACTCGCAGATCACCGCGGAACAGGAACGCTCGACTCGCCTGATCTCGGTCCACCCATTCGGGACCGAACACCTCCGCAAGCCGTCCGAGCCCCCGGCGCATCCACAGGTCCATCTGGAACAAGCGGTCGCGAGCGGCGACGAAGCCCTGCGCGAAGAAGACATCCGCCGACGACTCCGCCCGGATGTGCGAGACGCCTGTGCGGTCCACGACGACCGTCACCGGGGCGGCAAGACCGCCGAGATGCGTGTCCGACGATGTGGATGCCGATGAGGTGGACGATGTCTTCACGACCGCGCCGCCGGGACAGCGAGAGGGGACTCGACCGCATGACGGCGACGCACGACGATGTGGAGCCCGATGGCGCCGCCGATCGTGACGATGACGAGGGACGCGTAGAAGACGGCGACCGCCCAGGGATTGTTCCCGGTGGAGTTCAGGATCCACTGGGCGATGAATGCGGTCGGTCCGCCGATCAGCGACGAGCAGAGCTGGTACGAGATCGAGATTCCCGAGAATCGGATCTTCGCGGGGAAGGCATATGCGAGGAAGCTGGCGAGCACGGCGAAGTAGGCGCAGATGCTCCCGAACGACACGTACATCGCCAGAGTGATCAGCAGCAGGTCACCGCTCGAGATCGCGGCGAAGTACGGGACGGTGAAGACGAGCGCGGTCGTGAGACTGACGAGGATCACTCGCGTGCGTCCCCATCGTTGCGCTGCGTGGCCGGCCAGGAGCTGCGTGAAGAACTGCACGACCGCGGCGCCGACCAGGATGTTCAGAATGACCTGACGATCGAACCCGAGCGGACCGGTCGCCCAGGCCAGAAGGAACGTGTTGGTGAAGTAGGAGTTCGCGATCGCCATGACGGACACGGCGATACCGAGGAGGAGGATGACCGGCGCCTTCGTGAAGACCGCGAGCGCCGGGACCTTCACGACATCTCCGGTTCGCTTCGACTCGAGGAACTCCTCGGACTCGGAGAGCCGCAGTCGGAGGACGATGCCGACGACCACCAGGAGAATCGAGCACAGGAACGGCAGCCGCCAGCCCCAGCTGAAGAACGCGTCATCCGGGAGCAGGCCGACGAGGAGGAACGAACCGGTTGCGAGGATCGATCCGACCGGAGACCCCTGCTGCACCCAGGCTCCGGCGATCGTCTTGCGCGTGTCGGATGCGTGTTCGGTGGCGATGAGGACCGCACCGCCCCACTCGCCGCCGACAGCCAGTCCTTGCGCGGCGCGCAGAACGACCAGAAGCACCGGTGCGGCGAGGCCGACCTGCGCATAGGTGGGGAGCAATCCGATCGCCACGGTCGCGCTCCCCATCAGCACCAGGGTGACAAGGAGCACGTTCTTGCGCCCGATCCGATCGCCGAAGTGCCCGAAGATGAAGGCGCCGAGCGGGCGAGTCAGGAATCCCACCCAGAGGGTCGCGAACGCGGCGAGCAGGCCGGCACCGGAGTCCAACTCGGGGAAGAAGACCTGACCGAAGACGAGCGCGCTCGCGGTCCCGTAGACGAAGAAGTCGAACCATTCGAGCGAGTTGCCGATGAAGGCCCCGATCACCGCAGTTCGTTCTCGTTTCGTGCTGCTCGCCATGAGCTGTCTCCTTCTTCATCGAGGATCGCGGATTCCCGCTTCGACAACTATCCATAGGTCGCAATATTCTGTCTAATGACTTATTGCGCCGTAGCCAATAACATTTGGGAATGGACAGGCGCGCGCTCACCGTCTTCACCGCCGTTGCCAGCCTCGGATCGGTCAGCGCAGCGGCGAAGCATCTGCACCTGACCCAACCAGCGGTGTCGAAGCAGGTGGGTCGACTGGAGGCCGACCTCGGTCTGCTCGTCTTCCATCGCACGTCGAGCGGCATGGTTCCCACAGCAGCGGGGTTGTCGCTGCTCTCGATGGCGTCCGACGTACTCGCCCGGTTCGATCAGGTCGAAGCGGTGCTCGAATCTCGATTCCGGGGAAGGCCGTCTTTCCGAGTGGCATGTCCGCACGCCACGACCGAGAGCGTGTTGGCGCCCTTTCTCGCAGAGATCGACGTACCGATCGTGGATCTCGAGATCGTGCCCGCGGCAGAAGTCGATGACCTTCTGGGCGGCCGCGCCGACCTGGCCGTGAGCTCACTCGTACCGCCAGCGCATCGCCGCCAGATCGCGATCGCGACGGTACCGATCATGATCCAGGCCCGTGACGTCCGCACACGATTCCCGGGGGCCGAGTACGGCGATCTCGAATCGATGACGCATGAATCTCTGGTGGTGCCGAGGAGCGGCGTCGGCGCGGCCGTGATGAGCGCTGTGGCGCATCTGGCATTCCTGATGCCCGTGCGAGATGTGGCTGCCGGATCGGTCGCGCAGGCCTTTGCCGCGAACGGTCAAGGCTACGCCCTGACGACGGAACCGCTGCGCTTCGGCCTCGACGCCATCCCCGCGCGCGCGAACGGCGTCCCGCTGACGATCACGCTGTACGCATCGTGGGATGCGACGCACTATGCGACTGACGCACTCGAAGACGTGGCTGCCGACCTCCGATCCTGGCTGCAGGCGCACCCGACCTGGCCGGACTCCGCGGAGGTCTAGACCTCTCTGCCTGCGGTGCCCCGGCGCTCCTGCCGCCAGCGCCCAGGGGAGCATCCACGGCTGCGTCGAAATGCCGTGGAGAAAGCGTACTCGTTGCTGTATCCGACCTCGGCCGCGATGGCTGCCAGGGTGCTGTCGGTCCGGATGAGGGCGTCTTCCGCGCGCGTCATCCGGAGCTGCGTGAGGAATCGGACGGGCGGCGTTCCGACCACAGCGCGGAACTGCGCAGCCAGCGCCGCCCGGGAGATTCCCGCACGCTGCGCCATGCTCTCGAGCGTCCACGGGTGACTGGGGTCGGCGTAGAGCCCTTCGAGGACGCGGCGAAGAGTCGGGAGGCGGAGGGCGCTGTACCAGCCGGGCGCGGAGTCCGACACCTGCCACCACGCGCGCAGCGTGAATACGAGATTGACGTCCAGCAGCCGATCGAGCAGCGCTCTCTGCCCTTCCGCCGCCCGGTCGACTTCAGCGACGAGCAGGCCGACGGCCATCCGTTGCGACGGCTCCTGATCATCCGCGCGGACCAGGGCGAACGGGGGAAGGCCGCGCAGCAGCGACTCACCGACACTGCCGTTCAGCGTGTACGCCCCGCACATGACCACAGCGGCTCGTTCGGGGTCCTGCACGGGAGACGAGGGTCGCTGACGGGCCTCCTCGATCGGGACGACCGACGCGCCCTGTTCGCTGACCAGTGCGTACGCCGGTCCCGCGGTCGCCAGGACGACGTCACCGGCGCGGATCTCGACAGGGTCCTCGCCGGCGCGCTCGATCCAGGCGGAGCCCTCGAGGATGATGTGCACGGTCAGCGGCCGGGTGCCGCTGAAGCCCAGACCCCACGGCGGCAGGCACTGCAGAACGGAGAACAGTGCGCCCTCGGCCCGTGCGCGAGCCAGTTCGTCGCTCAGGATGTCCACGACAGCCAATCTAGACGATCACGAATCTTCTGGAGTGATTCAGACATTGTTCCGTTATCGACAGGTTCGTAGCATCGTGGTCATGCCCGCATACGTCATCCTCGGCGGCACCGGAAAAGTCGGTCGCCGCCTCACCCGCCTGCTCGAACGCGATGGACACCGCGCACGTGCCGCCAGTCGACGAACGCCGATCCGTTTCGACTGGAGCGACGACTCCACATGGTCATCCGCCCTCGAGGGCGCGGACGGCATCTTCATCGTCGGCCCCGGCTCCGCCACCGACTGGAGCGAGCTCCTCCACCGCCTTCTCGATGTCGCCGCAGAGGCGGGAGTCGCGCACGCCGTGCTGCTCTCCGCCCGGGGAGTCGAGTTCCACCCGGGCGGCGCCGTCGATATGGCCGAACGCACGCTCCGATCCGGCCCGCTGATGTGGACGATCCTGCGGCCGGCGCACTTCGCGCAGAACTTCACCGAGGCCATGTTCGCACCGGTGGACGGACGCATCGTCGCCCCGGTCGGCGACGGCGCCGAGCCGTTCATCGATGTCGACGACCTCGCGGAGGTCGCGGCCGTCGTGCTCACCGATCGAGGCCACGACAACAAGACGCTTGCGCTCTCCGGGCCCGAAGCGATCACCTTCGCAGACGCAGCGGACACGCTCCGTGAGATCAGCAGCGCCCCCGTGCTGTTCGTCGATGAAGCCGACGATGCGCACGTCGACCGCCTTCGCGCGGCAGGGACACCCGAGGGCTACATCCGCTGGCGCATGGCGATGCTCCGCGGCATCCGCTCCGGCGCGGACGCGTACACCTCCGACGGCGTGGCCCACGTTCTCGGCCGACCGGCCACCACGTTCAGAGCATGGGCGATCCGAGAGGCGACCCACCTCGGGGTCGCGCACCGCACGGAATGAAGGAGATCTCGCGATCTGAAGGAGCACCTTCGCGAGCAGGCCCTTCAGACAGCGAGATCTCCTTCAGAACGCGAGCGGATGCTGCGCCTCAGGTCAGCTGCTGACGACCCAGTCGAACTGGTCGCCGTTCTCCTCGAGCCAGGCGTCGACGGCTTCGGCCTCGCGACCCTCGCCGTACTCGTTCACGACCAGGTCCTCCAGCGAGCCGTACTGCTCGTCATCCAGCACGATCTTCGAGATCAGGTCGGCGGCCTCGGGGAACTCCTCCGCGAAGCCCTTCGTGCCGAGGAAGTGCAGGCCCTCGGCCTCGCCCATCGCCCCCTTCGGGTCTTCGAGGTCCTTCACGGGGAAGGCGTCGTTGGCCCAGAACGGACGCCAGAGCGTGACCGCGATGTCCTGCTTCTTCTCGGTCGCCGACTTCAGCTCGGTGAGCATCGCCGCGGTCGAGGAGGTGACGAGCTCGTACTGGCTGTCGAGGCCATACTCCGGCAGCATCTTCTGCGTCTGCGCGGTGAGGCCGGCACCCGGCTCGATGCCGTAGATCTTGCCGCCGAGGTCAGCTCCCGCGAGGTCGTCGATCGTCTCGAGCTCGGAGTACTCCGGCACCGCGATCGTCAGCCGCGCGTTGTCGTAGTACGTGCCGAGGTCCTCGATCGATTCGCCGTAGGTCTTCATGTACTCGGCGTGCGTGACCTCGGGCCAGGCCGACGGGAACAGGTCGACGTCGCCCTGCGCGAGCCCCGTGTACAGCGGGCCCGCCTCGGTGAGCGTCTTGAGCTCGACGTCGTAGCCGATCTTCTCGAGCTGGTCCTGCAGCAGGTACGCGGTGCTGAGGCCGTCAGTCCACGACGGCAGGAACCCGAGCGTGATGGTGCCCTTGTCACCTCCGCCGCCGGCGCTGCCGCCTCCGCCGAGCTCGATCGTGCCGCCCGCGCCATCGCTCGCGCAGCCACTGAGGGCGAGTGCTCCCGCGGCGCCGATGGCCGCGATGGTGATGATCCTGCGCTTACGCATTCTGGAGCTCCTTCTCTTCGACGGGCTTCTCGGGCGCCTCGGCGACGGGGGCGGATGCCGTGGCGGCGGCATCCGACTGACGCTGCGCGCCACGACGGCGGACGACCGCCAGCAGGGATGCCGGGTTCTGCCCGAGCGTGCCGAGCGCGGCGGTGACGCGGTCGAGGAAGACCGCGATCAGCACGACGCCGAGGCCGGCCTCCACGCCCTTGGCGATGTTCACGGTCGAGATGGCTTCGACGACCATCTTCCCGAGCCCGTCTGCTCCCGCCATCCCGGCGATGACCGCCATGGAGAGCGCGAGCATGATGACCTGGTTGATGCCGGCGAGGATCGTCGGCATCGCGAGCGGAAGCTGGATGCCGCGCAGGATCTGCCCCGGCTTCGCGCCGAAGGCCTGCCCGGCCTCGACGGTCTCGGAGTCGACACCGCGGATGCCGAGCTCGGTCAGTCGCACGCCCGGAGGCAGCGCGAAGATGACCGTGGCGACGAGTCCGGGGACGACGCCGATGCTGAAGAACACGATCGCGGGGATCAGGTACACGAACGCGGGCATGGTCTGCATGAAGTCGAGCACGGGCTTCAGCACCGCGCGGACCGTGGCGTTGCGCGCCGACCAGATGCCGAGCGGCACGGCGATCACGACGGCGACGAGTGCGGCGACCAGCACGAGGCCGAGCGTCTGCATCGCGGGGACCCACAGGCCCATCGCGACGATCAGCGTGAACGAGACGACCGTGCCGATCGCCAGCTGCCACGAGCGCACCGTCCACGCGATGAGCGCGGCGAGCGCGATCACGACGAAGAAGTAGGGGAGCAGGAGCAGCGAGGTGAGTCCGTCGACGAGGAACGTCACCACGAACGAGACGACGTCGAGCAGGCCGTCGAGGTTGACCTTGACCCAGTCGACGCCGGCTTCGACCCAGCTGCCGAGGGGAATGCGGAAACCATCCATCAGCGCACCTCCTCGATCGTGTTCTGCGTGTGCGTGTCGGAGAACGGCTCCTGGGTCCCTGAGTACGGGTCCTGGGTCCCTGAGCTTGTCGAAGGGTCCGTCCATCCGTCGTCGAGCACGGCGTCGATCTCCGCCTGCGGCATGGGCATCAGCGGGAGGATGATCTCCTCGGTGGCGCCCGGCCCGGGGCCGAGGGCGGCGAGCAGGGTCACGCGCGGGATGACGCCGACGAGCCGGCCCTCGGCATCCGTCACCGCCAGCGGCAGCGGCGACTCGACCGCCGGAACGAACAGGTTCATCAGGACCTCGTCCTCGCGGACGCTCTGCAGCACGGGCTTGAGCACCGAGTCGAGCCTCGTCGCACCGGAGCGCACGAGCTTCACGGCATCCCGGTCGGTCACGACGCCGAGCAGCTGCCGGTCGCGGCCGACGACGTACGTCGCCGACATGTAGGCGTCGCGCATCTGGCGGAGCGCGGTGCGGGGGCCGGCCGTCTCGGGGACCACGGGGCGCGGACGCTCCATGACGTTCGCGGCGGTGAGCACGCGAGCGCGGTCGACGTCCTGCACGAACTGCTCGACGTAGTCGTTCGCCGGGTCCATCAGGATGTCCTCCGGCGTGCCGATCTGCACGATGCGGCCGTCGCGCATCACGGCGATGCGGTCGCCGAGGAACATGGCCTCGTTCAGGTCGTGGGTGATGAAGACGATCGTCTTCTGGAGCTTCTCCTGGAGTTCGAGCAGCTGCTCCTGCATCTCGCGGCGGATGAGCGGGTCGAGCGCGCTGAACGCCTCGTCCATGAGCAGGATGTCGCTGTCGGCGGCGAGCGCACGGGCGATGCCGACGCGCTGCTGCATGCCACCGGAGAGCTCGGACGGCATCTTGTCGCCCTGGCCTTCGAGGCCGACGAGCGCGAGGATCTCCTCGGCCTTCGCGAGACGCTCGGCCTTGCCCACTCCCTTGAGCTCGAGCGGGTAGGCGACATTCGCGGCGACCGTGCGGTGCGGCAGCAGCGCGAAGTGCTGGAACACCATCGAGATGCGATCACGACGGATCTCGCGCAGCTGCGATCCCGGGATGCCGGTGATCGGTTCGCCGCTCACCGTGACGGTGCCGGAGGTCGCGTCATGCAGACCGTTGAGCATCCGGATGATGGTGGACTTACCGGAACCGGACAGGCCCATGATGACGAAGATCTCACCGCGGTTGACGGTGAAGCTCGCGTCGATGACGGCTGCCGTGCCCGCGTCATCGACGGCGGTGCGGCTCTCACCGGCCTTCAGACGACGGACAGCCTGGCTCGGATTCTTCCCGAACACTTTGAACAGATTGCGCGCTTCAAGAGCGATTTCGGACACGTTTCCCCCGCGGCTCGGCCTCGGGTGGCTGAGCCTGCTTCGGTTACGCCCGGGTGATCCTCACGAGGCCGTTCGACATGACTGCTGTGGCGGCACGGGCAGCGGATTTCGGATCCGCCGCAGAGAGCATCGACCGTACGTCCACGCCTCTTCGCAGCACAGCTCATCGAAAGAAGGACGTGGTCGCGGACTGGTCTTTCGGGCCAGAAGACCCACAGACCAACGTAACGAAATGGCTGATCAGGGGCAAATCCGTGGCCGCAGGACCGCCCGGGTTTCCCCTGCTGACCGGGGGATTGGTCATATGTTCAGCGACGGATGCTGCGCGTCACGGTGAACTTGGACGTGCGGTGCAGCTGCTCGGTCGGCCCGATGATCCGGGCGAGCTCGGCACGGTATCCGAGCGAGGAGTTGAACACCGTGAAGAGCTCCGCACCCGGGTGGAGGATACGCGCGGCAGCCTCGAACAGACGGGTCGCCGCACCGGTGTGGACGCTGGTTCCGAGGTGGAACGGCGGGTTGAGCAGCACGACGTCGGCACTCGCATCCGCGAGCTCGGATCCGGCGTCGTCGTGCATGACGATGACGCGGTCGGCGACGCCGTTCGCGAAGGCGGTCGCGCGAGCGGAGGCCACGGCCGCCGCCGACCGGTCGGTCGCGACGACCCGGTCCTGGGTGTGCGCGAGCGCCCACGACGCGGCGAGCGCACCGGTGCCGCACCCGAGGTCGATCACAGTCCGCGACGCTTCGACGGGCTCAGCGACCCATCCTGCGGGCCCCTGAGCTTTGGGTCCCTGAGCGCTGGGCCCCTGAGCGCTGGGCCCCTGAGCTTGTCGAAGGGCCGCACCCCCGTGCACAACTCCGCCAGAACTGTCGTGCTCGGCCCCGTTCGGCCGCTTTTCCGACCGAGCCCCGTCGTTCTTGCTGAGTTGTGCACCACTGAGTCCGAGCACCTCCAGCAGCGCCCGCGTGCCGATGTCGAGGCGCGGACCGGCGAACGCGCCGCCGTGGGCGACGAGGGTCAGTCCGTCGTGCGCGGCGGTCACCGGGAACGGCGGCTCGACCGGCACAGGAAGGGCCTCGGAGGCGACCACGAGCCGCGACTTCCGCTCGGCTCGCTCGGCCTGCACGTGCGCGAAACGGCGGCCGAGCACCTCGTTCTGCCCGAGGGTCATGTGCTTCACGCGACCCCCGGCGACGAGCACGACGTCGGGCGCGGCCCAGCGGGCGACGGCATCCGCGATCTCCTCGAGCTCGGTGAGCGACTTCGGCAGCTGCAGCAGCACGAGCCGCGCACCGGTGAGCAGTTCGGGGCCGAGCTCGTGCGAGGCGAAGAGCGCCGGAGAACCCAGATCATTCGGAGCGGTGGCGGCGCGTCCGGCATCGACACCCCGAGGGGATGCGGATTCGTCTGCGTTTCCCGCGGCGAACCCCGAGAGTCCGAGTTCCTCGGCATTGCGCGCGAGCGCGCGGCGCCCGGTCGCGAGGTCCTGATGCACGCGGATGCCGTGGCGCCCGGCATCCGCCAGAGCCAGGGTGATCGCGCCGTAGTCGTCGCCGATCACGGCGATCTCGGAGCCGGGAAGCCCGAGCGCGAGCGCCCGTTCGACGAGCAGGATGTCAGTGACGTCGTGCGCCTGGAGGTTCTCCGCTTCGACATCCGGCCGGCGGCGCAGGCGACTGTAGGGGAACTCCGGCACCAGCCCACTGTACGCGGCGCCCGTAAGGATTCCGCATGCGTTTTTTCGCACTATTCACAACTTTATGAAACGGGCGTAGCGTCGCCGCCATGACCACAGTCATCGACACCCGGAGCCTCACCAAGCACTACGGTCACGTCCACGCCCTCGACGGACTCGACCTCACCGTCGAGCACGGGCAGGTGCACGGCTTCCTCGGCCCGAACGGCGCGGGGAAGTCGACGACGATCCGCATCCTCCTCGGTCTCGCACGGCGTACGAGCGGCGAAGCGGCCGTGTTCGGCGAGGACCCGTGGAACCGCGCCGTCGACCTGCACCGCCGTATCGCCTACGTCCCCGGCGACGTCAGCGTGTGGCCTACGCTCTCGGGCGGTGAAGCCGTCGATCTGCTCGCCCGACTGCGCGGTGCGCACACGAAGGATGCCGCGTACCAGCACGAGAAGACGCGGCTCATGGACGCGTTCCAGTTCGATCCGCGCAAGAAGGGCCGCGCGTACTCGAAGGGCAACCGGCAGAAGGTCGCCCTCATCGCCGCGTTCGCGGTGCCCGCCGATCTCTACATCCTCGACGAGCCGACCAGCGGCCTGGATCCCCTCATGGCGGTGATCTTCCAGCGCGAGGTCGCCCGAGCCCACGCGAACGGCGCGACCGTGCTGCTGTCGAGCCACATCATGAGCGAGGTCGAGCAGCTGTGCGACCGGGTGTCGATCATCCGCGCCGGCCGCATCGTCGAGAGCGGCACCCTCGCCGGGCTGCGGCATCTCACCCGTAGCGACGTGTCGTTCACGGCATCCGGCATCTCGCTCGACCAGGTCGCCGGGATCCCCGACGTCCACGATCCGACGGTGCAGAACGACCGCATCCGCGTCACGGTCGACAGCGATCGCACCGCGGCCGTTCTTCCTGCGCTCGCGGCCCTCGGGATCAGCGACCTCCGCGTCGCGCCGCCATCGCTCGAGGAGCTGTTCCTCCGCCACTACGGCGACGACCTCGCGGCGCTCGAAGCCGCAGAGGAGGGCCCGACGGACGACGCCCGGCCGCAGACCCGCCGTGCGCGCCGCGCGAAGGAGCAGGCGTGATGTCGACCTTCGGCGTGCTGCTGCGGCAGCGCATCCGGCGCGACTGGCTCCAGCTCACCCTGTGGATCCTCGGCACCGCGGCGATGGCGGGCGCCGGATACGCCGGTGTCACCCAGTCGTACTCGACCCTCGAGGACCGGCAGAACATCCTGGCCGCGGCGCTCGCGAACCCGGTGATCCTGATGTTCCGCGGGCTGCCGTCGGGCACGTCGGAGGGAGCGTTCCTGGCGTTCGAGATCCTGCCCTGGCTCGCGCTGCTCGCGGCGCTGATGAGCACGTTCCTCGCCGTCCGGCACACGCGCGGAGACGAGGAGGCGGGACGCTCGGAGCTCGTCTGGGCGACCCCGGCGGGGAGACGGATGCCGACGATCGTGACCATCGTGCACGGCATCCTCGCCAATCTCGTGCTCGCCGTGCTGACCGCTCTGGCACTGCTCGCGACCGGCCTGCCGGCAGCGGGGTCGCTGCTCTCCGGAGCCGCGGCCGGCGCCACCGGCATCGCGTTCCTCGGCATCGGGCTGCTGGCGGCGCAGCTGATGCGCACCTCCCGTGGCGCGAACTCCCTGACCGTGTGGGTGCTCGTGGCGACGTTCCTCATCCGCGGCCTCGGCAACGCGGCCGGCACGCCGGACGACGACCTCTCCGGGATGACGAGCGCCTGGTTCGCGTGGATCTCTCCCTTCGCCTGGGCCGAGCAGACCCGACCGTACGACGCGGACCTCGTGGGACCGGTCTTCCTCGGCCTCGGCCTCGGTCTCGTGCTCGCCACGGCATCCGTCGTGCTGCAGTCCCGCCGCGACATCGACGCGAGCTTCGTCGCCGAGCGCCCCGGTCGGGTGTCGGCGCGGCCCGCCCTCGCCTCTCCCCACGCACTGGCGTGGCGGCTCACCTCGGGCGCGATCGTCGGTTGGGCGGTCGGCGGAGCGGTCACCGGCATCCTCGCCACCACCCTCAGCGGTCTCGTCGACCAGATCTCGGGCGAGAACCCGGCCGTCGCCGACATCCTGAAGAAGATCGGCGGCGCGACCGGCGGGCTCGACGAGGTCGTGATCACGGTGTTCTTCACCCTGCTCGGCATCCTCGCCGCGTGCTGCGCCGTGCAGACGGTCGTGCGCGCGCGGCAGGAGGAGGCCCGCGGCACGGCGGAAGCCGTGCTGGCCACTCCCGTCGGTCGCGTGCGCTGGCTCGCCGACTACGTGATCGTCGGCACGATCGCCGTGCTGATCGTCGTCGCCGCGGCCGTCCTGGCTGGCTGGGCCGGGATCCGGGCGACGGATGCCGACGACTCGCTGTACCGGATCGTCGCGGTCGCGGGACTCGGGCAGGCGATCGCCGCGTCGGTGTTCACCGTGCTCACCGCGCTGGTGTTCGTGCTCGTGCCGCGCGCCACGATCGGCGTGGCCTGGACCCTCGTGCTCGTCGCGACCATGCTCGGGATGTTCGGCCCCCTGTTCGGCCTCCCGGAGTGGACCGCGAACATCTCCCCGTTCGCCGTGACCCCGGTGGTCGACGGCGAGGGCGTCGATGTGCGCGGACTCTGGTGGCTCGTGCTGGCCGTGGGCGCGGGACTCGCAGCATCCCTCTCGCTCATGCGACGCCGCGAGCTCGCGACGGGCGGCTGAGCATGCGGACGAGGGGAGCGTGATGGCGGACGACGAGCGGGCGGATGCGGCGGCGTCCGCGACGGGTGCGCACCGCGCGATCGGTCCCGCCGAGCAGGCCGCGGCGATGCTGACAGCCGCGGGGATGTCGCGCATGCCGGCCCGCGTGATGATGGCTCTCGTCGCCGCCCCCGACGGCGGTTACACGGCCGCCCAGATCGGCGACCGGCTCGGGGTCTCGGCAGCAGCGGTGTCGGGTGCCGTCCGCTACCTGCAGCGGCTGCACTTCATCCAGCGCCGATCCTCGCCGGGCGATCGCCGCGACCGCTACGAGTTCGTGCACGACACCTTCGCGAGCTCGATGGCCGGGAACGTGCCCGTCTACACGAGCCTCGCCGGGTACATCGACGACATCGCCGCCGAACACGACGACGACCCGGGCGCTCAGGACCGGGCCGTCGAGCTCGCCGAGTTCTTCCGGTACCTCTCCGCCCGGATGCCGCAGATCGTCGAGGAGTGGCGCGCGCTGCGCCGCGACATCACGGCCTGAGCGACCCGTTCTGCGTTCAGGCCCTTGCGGATGACACGCGAACGAAACACAATGGACATCAAATAGATCACTTTGAGCTGTTTGATAGGTGCATCGACGCACGAGGAGCATCCGCATGACCCTGACCATCGCCGGACTTCAGCATCACGGCACGCCCGGCGATGTCGATGCCAACCTCGCCGTCGTCGCCGCGGCCGCCGGCGAAGCGGCTGCGAGAGGCGCGCGCATCCTCGTCACCCCCGAGATGTTCGTCACGGGCTACAACATCGGCGATCGCCTGGCACCGCTGGCGACGCCGGGCCTCGTCGACCGGATCACCCGCATCGCCCTGGACAGCGGGATCGCCATCGTCGCCGGCCTCCCGGAGACGCTCGAAGACGGCAGCATCACGAATTCCCTGGTGATGGTCGACCGCGACGGCACCGAGCTGCTGCGCTACCGCAAGACCCACCTCTTCGGCGCGCTCGACCGCAGCCTGTTCACGCAGGGCGACACGCTCCCCGGCATCGTCGAGATCGATGGCGCGCGGGTGTCGGTGCTGATCTGCTACGACGTCGAGTTCCCCGAGACCGTGCGTCGGGCCGCCATCGGCGGCGCGGATGCCGTCATCGTGCCGACCGCGCAGATGGAGCCCTTCGCGCACATCGCCGAGCGGCTCATCCCGGTGCGTGCGTGGGAGAACCAGATCCACGTGATCTATGTCAACCGCGTCGGCGTCGAAGGCGATCTCACCTACGTCGGACGCAGCAGCATCGTCGCTCCCGACGGCGAGGCGCTCGCCACCCTCGGCGCGACGGACATCGGCCTCATGATCGCCACGATCGATCCCGATGCGACCCGGCGAGCCCGGCAGGAGAATCCGTACCTCGCCGACCGTCGACCCGAGCTCTACTGAACGCCCTCCCCTTCCGCGTCCGCCACCGGACCCTCTGCGAAAGCGACACCATGACCGTCTCCCCTCTCGTCGAGCCGCGACAGCGCCTCGACGGCCAGCTCGGCACCGGCGCCATCGTCTTCATGGTCATCGCCGCGGCCGCTCCCCTCACCGTCATCGGCGGCAACGTCCCCATCGCCATCGGCGCGGGCAACGGACCAGGGGCGCCGATCGGCTTCGCGCTCGCCGCCGTCATCCTGCTCGTCTTCTCCGTGGGCTTCGTCACCATGACGCCCTTCGTGAAGGAGGCCGGCGCGTTCTTCTCGTACGTGACCGCGGGCCTCGGCTCGCGACTCGGACTGGGCTCCGCCTTCACCGCCCTGGTCGCCTACACCGCGATCCAGGTCGGCATCTACGGATACATGGGCTGGGCGGTCGACGATCTCGTCACGTTCTTCGGCGGCCCGAGCTTGCCGTGGTGGCTGTACTCCTTCGCGACGATGGCGATCGTCGCGGTGCTCGGATATCGCCACATCGATCTGAGCGCCAAGGTCCTCGGGGTGGCGCTCGCGCTCGAGATCCTGGTGGTCGTCGTGCTCGATGTGGTCATCTTCGCGACCGGCGGCGCCGAGGGCATCGCGCTGGAGACCTTCGACCCGTCGTACGTCTTCTCGGGCGGCATCGGGGTCGCCGTGCTCTTCGCCCTCACCGGGTTCATCGGCTTCGAGGCCACGGCCGTCTTCCGCGACGAAGCCCGCAACCCGGAGAAGACCATCCCGCGTGCGACCTATCTCGCCGTGATCATCATCGGCGTGTTCTACGCCATCTCCTGCTGGGCACTCGTGACCGGCGTCGGAGCGAGCAACGCGGTCGCGGTCGCACAGCAGACGCTCGCCGGCGAGGGCAACCTGCTGCTCGACACCACGACGCAGTACCTCGGCCCGATCCTGCGTGACGTCGTGCAGGTGCTGCTCATCACGAGCCTGTTCGCGTGCGTGCTGTCGTTCCACAACGTGATCGCCCGCTACCAGTTCACGCTCGCGCAGAAGGCCGTGCTCCCCGCGCGACTCGGCCGCCGCCACGCCTCGCACCACTCGCCGGCGTTCTCGTCGGTCGTGCAGACGATCACCGCTGCGGTCCTGCTCGCGGTCCTCGCACTCCTCGGGCTCGATCCGCTGGTCGGCGTGTTCGGCTCGATGGCCGGCGTCGCCACTGTGGGCATGGTGCTGCTCATGCTGACGACGTCGATCGCGGTGCTGGTGTTCTTCCTCCGCCGTCCGGAACTCGTCGCCGGACGCTCCCTGGGCGCGAGGATCTTCCCGATCCTCTCGGTCGTCGGACTCGCCTTCGCACTCTGGCTGGTGCTGTCGAACTTCACACTCGTGACCGGCGGGAGCGTCGCCGTGAGCGTCGCACTCGCGCTCATTCCCGTCGCGGCCATGGTCATCGGTATCGTGTTGGGCAGGCGCTTCCGACTCGACACCCAGCCGGTCGAGGAGACCACGGCGGACTGAGACGCGCCGACCGACACGAGACGGGGGAGTGCGATGGACCTGGCCTCCCCCGCCCTCGGCTCGATCCGCCGCACGACCGCTGTCGACACGGTTCGGGCGCGGATCTCACTCGCCGTCGAGCTCGGCATGCTCTCCCCGGGGCAGCGCCTCCCCGGGCCGGAAGACACGGCACGGGCGTTCGAGGTCAGCGAGATGACGGTGCGGCGCGCCTATCGACTGCTCAGCGACGAGGGCGTCGTAGTGCGACGTCCGGGTCACGCCGGCGGCACGTTCATCGCAGACGCCCCCACCGTCGGCACCGTGGTCGAGATCGACGCGTACCGAGCGGATGCCGCGCACGTTCACGCGCTCATCGATCAGCGCGCCACGATCGAGGCGGGGCTCGCAGCCCTCGTGAGCACGCGTCCGGATGAGGACTCGCTGGCGCGCATGGACTCCCTGGTCGAAGACATGCGGAGTGCGGCGGACTGGACCGGCTTCCGTACCGCCGACAGCGCCTTCCACGCCGCCCTCGCCGAAGCATCCGGTGTCAGCGGCGCGGCCGAGCTCCACCACCGGGTGTCCCACGAGCTCTACGCGTACTTCATCCCGTACCGGATCGACTACCTCCGCGCCTCGAACGATGAGCACGCCCGCCTGGTCGCAGCCCTTCGGGCGCAGGATGCCGCGACGGCGAGCCGTCTCGCCTTCGACCACGTCGCCGAGCTGCACGCCTCGATGTACGTCGGCCTCCCCCGCACCTGACGCCCCACCTCCGGCATCCGCCGGCCCTCGCCCCCCGGCATCCGCCGGCCGTGCACGACTTCGGAGTCCGGACGCGACACGCCGACCGACCGGCCGCCGTGTCGGCGCGCCGCGGGGAATCTCCGAAGTCGTGCAGTCGCCTGCTCCGAAGTCGTGCCCGGCCGACGACATGATCCGCGACGCGGAAGGGGTTGACACCTCGTCGGGTTCTATGGTTAGTTACTCATGTAAGTAACCCACCAACCCCGCGGAGGACTCGTGATCGAAGAAGGCAAGCCGCTCTTCCTCCAGATCGCCGAACAGATCGAGGACTCGATCGTCGACGGTTCCCTCGCCGAGGAGGCCCAGGCGCCGTCGACCAACGAGCTGGCCTCGTTCTACCGGATCAACCCCGCCACCGCAGCGAAGGGAGTCGCCATGCTCACCGACAAGGGAGTGCTCTACAAGCGCCGAGGCATCGGCATGTTCGTCGCCGACGGAGCGAGGGATCTGCTCCTCGGCGAGCGCCGTTCGGCATTCGCCGACCGCTACATCGACCCGCTCCTCGCTGAGGCCCGCACGCTCGGCCTCAGCCCCGACGACCTCGCGGCCCTGCTCCGGCAGCGCGCCGCACAGACGACCCGGGAGACCCCGGCCACCATCGCAGAAGGGAAGACCCCCGCATGACCGCCGTCATCGAGGTGCAGAACCTCAGCAAGCGCTACAAGGAGAAGCGAGCGCTCGACAACGTCTCGCTCAGCATCGAGGGAAACGCCATCTACGGCCTGCTCGGCCGCAACGGCGCCGGCAAGACCACGCTCATGTCGATCCTCACCGCGCAGAACTTCGAGTCCTCCGGCACCGTCAAGGTCTTCGGCGAGCACCCGTACGAGAACGCGCACGTCCTCGGCCGGATCTGCTTCGTCCGCGAGAGCCAGAAGTACCCCGACGACGCCTACCCGAAGCACGCGTTCAAGGCGGCGCGCCTGTTCTTCCCGAACTGGGACCAGGCGTTCGCCGACGAACTCGTCTCCGAGTTCCAGCTGCCCATGAAGCAGACGATCAAGAAGCTGTCCCGCGGTCAGCTCTCCGCGGTCGGCGTGATCATCGGTCTCGCCTCCCGCGCCGAGATCACCTTCTTCGACGAGCCGTATCTCGGGCTCGACGCCGTCGCCCGGCAGATCTTCTACGATCGCCTCGTCGAGGACTACGCCGAGCACCCGCGCACGATCATCCTGTCGTCGCACCTCATCGACGAGGTCTCGAACCTCATCGAGAAGGTCATCGTGATCGACAACGGCCAGATCCTCCTGAACGAGGACACGGATGCCGTCCGCGAGCGCGCCGTCACCGTCGTGGGCGACGCCGCCAAGGTCGACGCCTGGGTCTCCGGCCGCGAGGTGCTGCACCGCGAGGCTCTCGGCCGCGTGGCATCCGTCACCGTGCTCGGGCGGCTCTCCGCCGAGGAGCGGGCCGAGGTCACGGCATCCGGGCTGGACCTCGCTCCGGTCTCGCTGCAGCAGCTGGTCGTCCGACTCACCCAGAAGGCCGAGTCCCGCTCCGCAACCACAGACACCACCACGAAAGAGGAGGTCCGCTGATGCGACGCACGATCAACGTCATCCGCCTGCAGCTGATCAACAAGGGCACCTTCGTCTGGTACCCGTTGATGATCCTCGCGGCGGCGACCCTGATCTCGATCCTGATCTACGCGATGATCCCGGTCGACACCCCGAAGTACGGCGGCGGAGGCCAGGCTCCGCTCTGGTACTTCTTCGCGATCGGGATGTCGGCGATGACCCTGACCTTCCCGTTCTCGCAGGCGATGAGCATCACCCGTCGGGAGTTCTTCTTCGGCACGCTGCTCACCGCGATCCTCGCCAGTGCGCTCATGGGCGTGCTGTTCCTGATCGGCGGCGGCATCGAGGTCGCCACGAACGGCTACGGCGTCAACGGCTACCTGTTCTACCTGCCGTGGCTGTGGAATGCAGGTCCGGGCGGGGCCTTCGTCGTCTTCTTCACCCTCGCGCTCTTCTTCTTCGTGCTCGGCTTCACCGGTGCGACGATCTACAAGAGCTGGGGTCAGCTCGTCCTCATCATCGTGAGCGTCGCGCTCTCCCTCGCGCTGATCGGCCTGGTGTTCCTGGTGACGCGACTGGACCTGTGGAACCACGTAGGCGCGGGGATCATGGACCTCGGCGCGCTCGGGCTCGCGCTCTGGGGTCTCGTCGTCACCGCGGTGCTCACGGCGGTCTCGTTCCTCGCCTTCCGGCGGACGATCCCCTGATCCGCATCGATCCGTCCGACGCCGGTCTCCCCTCGGGGCGGCCGGCGTCGGCGTGTCAGGCGGCACGCGCTACCTGCCATCGGCTCGTGATGCAACCGGGTGTCCGCGGCGGATGCCGACGACTAGCGTCGCTGCACGTGAAGACCTCCCCGCTGCGCACGCGCCGATCCGGCATCGCGCGCTCCCTCCGCGAGGCCGTGCTCCCGGCGCGGCTGCTGTTCGTCGCGAAGACGACGCTCGCCGTCGGGCTCGCCTGGACGATCGCGCCGCACATGCCCGGAGTGACCGACGAGTACCCCTATTACGCTCCCCTCGGCGCGCTGGTGAGCATGTACCCCACCCTGATGGGTTCGGCGAAGACGAGCCTGCAGACGCTGCTCGGACTCGCGACCGGGATCGGCCTCGCGACGCTCGTGATCCTCACGATCGGCCCGACCTGGTGGACCGTCCCGCTCGTCATCGGCGTCGGCGTGCTGCTCTCGGGCACCGGCTGGTTCGGCGCCGGACGCGAGTACGTCCCGATCGCGGCGCTGTTCGTGCTGGTCGTCGGCGGACAGGATGCCGACGACTACTCCCTCGGCTACCTCACGCAGATGGCGGTCGGCGTGGTGATCGGACTCCTGGTGAACGTGCTGATCGCCCCCGCTCCCCTCACGAACGCGGCGGAGGCACGGGTGGATGCCTTCCGCGCACAGCTGGGATCGCACCTGCACGACATCGGCTCCGCGGTGTCGGAATCATGGCCACCCGAGCACCAGCAGTGGGCCGACGATGCCGCCTCCCTCGCGGACACCGCCGCCGAGCTGCGCTCCGAGCTCGCGGAGGCCGACGAGAGCCGCCGTGGCAACCCCCGGGCGTGGGGTCGGCGCGGTGACACGCAGCACATCCACGATGAGTTGGCGACCCTCGACCGGGTCGCGCACCTCATCCGCGACATCTCGGATGCCACGGCCGACACGATCTGGGACCGGCCGGCCGCCCTGCCGCTCGACCCCACCCTGCCGGAGCCCCTGTCAGCCGCCTGTCACGCGGTCGCGGAGGTGATCGCGCAGGAGGATCCCTCGTCGAGCGAGAGTCATCGGGAGCGCGGCGAGGCGGCGCGCGCCATCCGCCGGCTGCTCGAGCAGGTCGACGACCGCACCTTCGACGTGCGCAGCTCCATGGGTCCCGGTGTGCTGACGGCGATGCACCTGCGCCGGATCCTCATCCTCAGCGGAGGCGAAGCGAGGAACCACGACGACTGACCGATGTGTCGGTGTTGAATGGACGCACGACAGAGGGAAGGGAGCGCTCGGATGCCACAGCCGACGAAGCTGCCGCCGGGACAGCGCGCCGTCATCGGCTTTCCCCGGTTCGGCATCGACCTGCATTCGCCTCCTCCGGTGACGGCATCCGAGATCGACATCGAGATCACCGGCGCTGTGACGGGAGCAGCCGCCGTCTCCGATGCCACCCTCGGATCGCTGCCTCGCGCATCGATCGACGCCGACTTCCACTGCGTCGCGGGCTGGTCCGCGACGGGCCTGAGGTGGGAGGGATGGCGCTTCGAAGACGTGCTGAACCAGCTCATCCTTCCGCAGGCCGCCGACGGCGGACGCATCGCCTTCCTCGTCTTCGTCGGAGCGGACGGGTACCGCTCCATCGTGCGGCGGGAGGATGCCGTCGGCGCGAACGTGCTCCTCGCCGATCGGCTCGACGGTGAGCCGCTCGCACCGGAGCACGGCGCCCCCGTCCGACTGGTCAGCCCCGACCAGTACGGGTACATCAACACGAAGCACCTGACACGCATCGAACTGCATGTCGACGAACCCGAAGCCGTGTTCCACCCGCGGCGGAGCGTGCAGCGTGCGCTTCGGGCGGTCCACCCGCATGACAGGGCTCGCGTCTGGCAGGAGGAGCGGCATCGCCACCTTCCGTCGTGGCTCACCCGACCGCTGTACCGCCTCGTGGCGCGGCTTCCTGCTCCGCGTGCCGAACGCTAGGGAGGCAGCGAGAAGCCGCTAGATCGTGTCGTCTGCCGCGATCAGGTCCATCTGCCAGAACCGCCCGTCCGGATCCTCGTCGTCGTGCGCCTCGTCGGCGGCCGACAGTACCTCGTGGATCTTCACCATGACGTCGTCGAACTCCGCCTCGGTGAGTCGGATCGTGCGCTGTGTGAACGCGGCATGGATCTCAGTCGTCCGGCCGGCGACATACTCGGGCGTCCAGGCGATCACGCGCCGGATCAGTTCCTGATGATCGTCGGCGAGCGCCGCGATCACCGCGGTGCCCAGGGCTTCGTCGGCGACGGGGCTCTCCGGGCCGCCGACGTTGAGCGCCCCCTTCCGAGCGGTCCACACCCGGTCGCGGCGGTCGCGCGCCTTCTCCGGCGCCTCCTCGATGAGGCCGGCATCCGCGAGGGTGCGCAGGTGGAAGCTCACGCTGTTCGCCGGAACAGCGAGCTCGGCCGCGGCATCGGCCGCGCGGATGAACTCGCGGCGGGCGATCAGTCGCAGGATGCGGCGCCGCAGCGGATGGGAGTACGCCTTCAGCATCGCCGAGGTCATCCACTGCGGATCCTCGTCCGATCCCGTCACCGCATCCGCCGCCATGTCCCGATCATACCTGCACCCAAACTTGCGCAATTAAACTTGCGCAAGTGTTCTTGCACATCTATCCTCGGATCATGAGCACGACGAGCGCCCCACACCGCCTCTGGCGCAACCGCCGCTATCTCACGTGGCTCGTGAGCGATACGAGCAAGGGCCTCGCCGCGTCCCTCTTCGGCTTCGCGATCCCCCTGCTCGCGCTCATCGTGACGAACGACCCCGCGCAGGCCGGCATCATCGGCGGAGCGGGCATGGTCGCCCGACTCCTCATGACCCTCGCCGGCGGCATCCTCGCCGACCGTCACCGCCGTATCGCCCTCATGATCCTCGGGTCGCTGATCGGCATCGTGCTCGCCGGCGGCTTCACGCTCCTCGCCCTCGGCGATGCGCTCACCTTCGGCTCCCTGCTGGTCATCGACATCCTGCTCGCCGCGCGCAGCGGGCTGTTCGACGTCGCCGGCGAGAGCGCGATCAAGGAGATCGTGCCGGACGAGGCGATGGGACGCGCGCAGGCCGCGAATCAGGGCCGGGATGCCGCGCTGCAACTGGCCGGCGGCCCGATCGGCGGACTCCTGCTCGGCGTCGGCGGGTGGCTGGTCGGGGTCGCGATGACCCTCTGTCACCTGGTCGCCGCCGTCACCGCCTGGATGCTCGGCCGCGAGGCGCGCCGCGCCGGGATCGTGGATGCCGGAGCCGAGAGCGATCCCTCCGCGAGCGCGGAAACGGCGAAGGCGAAACCGAACGCCTGGGCCGAGCTGCGCGAGGGCTTCGGGTGGCTGATGTCCCGCCCCGACCTCGGCGGCGTGCTGCTCATCATCACGATCATCAACCTCGGATTCAACGCGGCGACCACGACGGTCATCTACTCCCTGCAGCAGGAGGGATATCCGGAGCTCCTGATCGGCGGGATGACCGCGGCAGTCGGCGCGGCCATGCTCGCCGGCGCTGTCGTCGCGCCGCTGCTCGTGCCCCGGGTGCGGGCCGGGGTCCTGGCGATCATCGGGCTGTCGTCCGCGGCAGCAGGTTCCGTCGTCCTCTCGATGGTCACCGAACCCTGGGCGATCGTCGTGGTGCTGGGAGCGGCGGTGCTGATGCTCCCCGCTCTGAACGCCGGGATGATGGGTTACTTCATGGTCGCGACGCCGACCCACCTGCTCGGGCGGGCGAACAGCGCCGCCGGCGTGCTCGGCATGGGCGCCCTGCCGCTCGCGCCGCTCATCGCCGGCTTCGGCCTCAGCTGGCTCGGACGGGAGTGGACGCTCCTCATCTGCGCAGGGCTCTGCCTCGTCGCGGTCGCCCTCGCCCTGGGCAACCGGGCGCTGCGCGCGCTGCCCGTCGAGTCGCAGTGGGCCGCGCACGCGAAGCAGTACGAATCGGCCTGACGGGCCTCGGTCGCGATCCGGTCAGAGCGCGCCGGTGAGGGCCGCGATGCCGAGCAGCACCGAGACCAGCGCGAGCACGAGGGCGATCGAGATGAGCACGACGTGCACCGTGAGGAACGTCGTCGCCTTGCCGTTCTCGTCGCGCGCACGCGGATCTCTCGCGACCCGCTTGTAGAACTGCGGCCACACGATCGCGTTGAAGGCGGCGTTGAGGAAGAGCACGATGGCGAGGGGGATCACTCCTCCACCGTAGCGACGGAATTCTTGGACGCGGACATGTATCAGGATGCTCTTGCCGTGCTCCTGGTAGGTGTGATCACAATGGGCTTCATGATCGACGGTGCACCCGGCGCCGCTCTCGATCCTGCATCGGGCGGCGGCCCTGCACGCTGGGAGCGAGCCGCAGACCTGTTCGACGCATGGCGCGAGGGCGACGGTCACGCGATGGACGAGCTCGTGCGTCTGATGACGCCCGTGCTCTGGCACGTCGTGCGCGCCTACGGGCTCGAGCGCACGCTCGCCGAAGACGCCGTGCAGACCACCTGGCTGCAGCTGGTGCGCGGGCACGGCTCGATCGCGGACCCGCGGGCGGTGTCGGCCTGGCTCACCACCACGGCGCGACGCGAGGCCTGGAAGGTCGGCAAGGCGCACGGTCGCGTGGACACGACGGATGCCGATGACCTCGATGCCCTGCTCCCCGAGCAGGCGTCCGCCGAGGAGCACGCGGCCACCGGCGACGAGAACCGCCGGCTCTGGTCGGCGGTGCAGCGCCTCGCGGAACGCTGCCAGCGGCTGTTGCGCGTGATCGCGTTCGACGACCGGCCTGACTACGCACGGATCGCGGCGGACCTCGGGATGCCGGTCGGCAGCATCGGACCGACCCGCAACCGCTGCCTCGCCAAGCTGCGCGCCCTGCTGGACGCACCTCCGACGCCGAAGACGGGAGGACTCCCATGAGCGACCACGAGGACGCCGAGGTCTTCGCCCGCCTGCGCACGCTCTGGCGCGAGGTCGACCCGATGCCCGCCGATCTGATCGACCGCATGGTGGCCGCGGTCGCCGCCGACGGCCTCACCCGCGAGTACGCGCTCCTCACCCTGGTCGAGGGTGAGCTCGGCGCCGTGCGCGGAGACGCGGATGCCCTCACCCTGCAGTTCAGCGACGGCACCACCAGCATCCTGCTGCACGTCACGACGACGGCGACGGGGCGACGGAGGGTCGACGGCTGGGTCGATACGGCCACCGCCGAGATCGTCCTGACCCAGGGGGAGAGGTCGGTGTCGACGTCACCCGCCGAGACCGGGCGCTTCGTGTTCGACGAGGTGCCGCCCGGTCTCACCCGCGTGCGACTGACGACGGGCGAGGGCGACGCGACGCGCACGCTGGCGACCCCGCAGTTCGAGCTGTGAGCACGGGCGCTGCCCGTCGATGACACCGCGGGGCGACCCGCACGGAGAGGATGATCCATGGAGCAGCCCAAGGGATGGACCTGGCAGGACCGCGCGGAGGGGTCGGTGCGTCGCGGCACGGCCCTCGACCCGAGCCTCGAGCCCGTCGACGGCATCCGCGCGTTCCCCACCGCCTATCTGCCGCAGCGGCTGCTGATCACGCGGACCGATGACGATCAGGAGGCGTACGACCAGGAGGTGCGCACGCTCCGCGATGCCGCCGACACGTTCGGCTGGCACCTCGAGATCGAATCCGAGGCGCGGAGGACCGTCGATCTCGTCCCCGGTGTACCCGGATTCCGGCGCGCGTACCTGACGACACCCGACGAGCCGGGCCGAGGTGAATCGCCCGTCGCACCCGACGCCTGGCGGGTGCTGCAGCGCGCGCGACGCATGTCGCGCTCGACGATGCCGCGCACGAGCCTCGAGCACGTGCTGTCGATCGACCCGGTCGGGCTCAACCCCTTCACGCGCACCAACCCGTTCACGCGGACGAACCCGTTCACGCGCACCAACCCGATCCGCGGCGCCGGAGCGGGCGGCAGCGACGACTACCTCGAGCCCGGTCGCGGGGCACGGCAGCCGGTCAGCTGGCTGGGACCGGCTCCGCAGCGCGGGCCCGACCCGAAGCGCGGTCGGCGACCGGTCGTCGCGGTGCTCGACACCGGCTGCGGTGAGCACGCCTGGCTGCCCGCCGACATCGTCACCCGTCAGGTCGAGCTCGACGGCGTGCCCGTCGGCCTGACCGATGACGCCGATCCGGAGCGCTACCCCGATCTGTACGGTCAGCTCGACGGCGAGATCGATGCCGTCTCGGGTCACGGCACGTTCATCGCGGGCATCGTCCGGCAGGCGGCGCCGGATGCCGACATCCTCTCGGTGCGCGTCGCCGGAGCCCTCGGCGTGATCGATGAGAGCGCCCTGCTGATCGCCGTCTCCCAGGTCGTCGAGCTGCTGCGCCGGCATCGCGCGGATCCGAGCACGGGCTTCCCGATCGACGTGCTCAACCTCTCGCTCGGGTACTACCACGAGACCCCGACCGACGGACTCTTCAGCATGACGCTGTACGCACTGCTGGCGACAGCCCGCGCGCTCGGCTGCGTGGTCGTGTGCTCGGCGGGCAACGACGCGATCGACCGTCCGTCGTTCCCCGCGTCCCTCTGGCCGTGGCCCGGATCCGACAACGGCATCCGTCCCGACGACGCGGCGCCGCACGTCTCGGTCGGTGCGCTCAACCCGTCGGCGCAGTCGGTCGCCCTGTTCTCCAACGTCGGCCCGTGGGTGCAGACCTATGCCCCGGGGGCGGCCGTGGTGAGCACGTCCCCCGCCTTCGTCGGCGGCGAACAGGCGACCTCGAGGGCCGACCTCGACGGTCTCCGCCGCGAGACTCTCGATCCGGACGACTACCGCGGGGGCTTCGCGGTGTGGAGCGGCACCTCGTTCGCCGCCCCGTACGTCGCCGGGCGCATCGCAGCGCAGCTCGGCACCGTGCCCGTCGAAGGAGTGAAGACGGATGCCGCCGCCGCGGCCGTGGCGGCCGTGCTCAAGAGCCTCCCCGCCCCGGTCGATCGGGACTGACGCCGCGGCATCCGCTCGGCGTGGGGTACGCAGGGCGCCCGCGCTCTTCCGCCGAACCTCGGCGCACGGCATCCTGGACGGATGCCCCTGTCCGCGAGCGAGCTGCACCGGCGCGGCGTCGAAGCGGCGAACGCCCGACGTTTCACGCAGGCGCGGCGTGCGCTCGACGCGGCCTCCGCGCGCACGGACGACCCCGATCTGCGGGCCCGGATCGACGGGACGATCGCGTACGTGCTCGGCCAGACCGGTGAGCCGGCCGCGGCCGAGCAGCTGTGTCGCGCGGCGCTCGCCCGCCCGGGCCTGACCACCGGGACGATCACGGTGCTCAGCGGTCAGCTCGGCACCCTCCTCTCGCACGCCGGTCGGCTGGAAGAGGCCGAGACCATGCTCACGCAGGCGATCCACGCACTCACGGCCGTCGGCGCCGAGACGATCGAGCTCGCCAACTGCCTGATGAACCGCTCTGTGGTCCGGATGCAGCGGCACGAGCTCGACGCGTGCACCGCCGACCTCCGACGCGCGGTCGCCGTGTACGAAGCCGCCGATGCGGCGGAGCCCCTCGCCGAAGCGCGACACAACCTCGGCTATGCGGCCCTGCTCGGCGGAGACCTCGTCACCGCGCTGACCCTCATGACACGCTCCCGTCCGACCCTCGCTGCGACCAGCGATCTCGCCGCGGCGATCAGCGACCTCGACCGCGCCGAGGTGCTCCGAGACGCCGGCCTCACGACCGAGGCCGAGACGCTGCTCGCGCAGGTCGCCCGCGAGTTCGGGGCGCAGCGCATGCGCCAGGCGCGAGGAGAGGCGGAGTTCCATCGCGCGCGGTCGCTCCTGCGCCACGACCCGGCCGCCGCGGAGCGGGCCGCGCGCACGGCCCTGCGACGCTTCACGGCGCTGGACAACCACGCGTGGGCCGCGCGCGCCGAGGCCGTGCGGCTCGAGGCGCAGCAGCGGGCACGGCCCCGGAAGCCTCCCGGCGCCGCGGAGTTCGTGCGCGTCGCGAAGACGCTGGAGCGCAGCGGATTCCGCACCGAGGCTGCAGGACTCCGACTCAGCGCGCGACGGGACGGGACAGGACGGATGCCGCGGGTCGACCCCGCGGCGCCGACCCCCCTGCGCCTGCACGCCCACGAGGTGCGGGCGGCTCGGGCCGCCGCAGCGGGGCGCGACCGGGATGCGCTCCGTGCCGCGGCCGAGGGTCTCGACCTGCTCACGGCATGGCAGCGGTCGTTCGGCGCGCTCGACCTGCAGGCATCGATCGCGATGCACGGGAGCGACCTGATGTTCGCGGGGCTCTCCGCCGCCGCACGCCTCGGCGATCCAGCGGTGCTGTTCGAGTGGTCGGAGCGGGCGCGGCACCTCAGCCAGCAGGTCGCGCCGGTGCGCCCGCCGCACGAGGAGGATCTCGCGGTCGACCTCGCGGAACTGCGGATGCTGCGCGCCGAGCTCGCCGGCCAGGACTGGACGACTGACGCCAGAGTGCGGAGTCTGCGCGATCGCGTTCGCGAGCGGCAATGGGCGACGACGGGGTCCGGCGGCACCCGCGACCGTCTCGGGCTGGCCGACGCGACGGCCTCGCTCTCCGGCGACACCGCCGTGCTCTCGTACGTGTTCACGGGCACCGATCTGCTCGCCGTCGTGGTGACGGCATCCGGGGCGACGGTCGTCGGCCTCTCCTGGCCGCGCGTACGCGCCGCGCTCGACGGGCTGCGCGCCGACCTCGACATGGCCGCACTCACGCGCGGCGGCGTGATGGGTCCGGTGACCGAACGGGCGCTCGCGGCACGGCTGCGGCTGCTCGACGCCGAGCTCCTCGCCCCCGCGCGCGGTGCCGCCGTGGACGCCGACAAGCTCGTGATCACGGTACCCGGCGCGCTGGGCGGCGTGCCCTGGGCGATGCTGCCCGGCATGGCCGGCGTCGCCTTCACGCTGGCGACGTCGGTGTCACGCTGGCGGGCCGTTCACGATTCAGTCCGAACTCGCGTCCGACTCCCGGAATCCGCCCCGACGGGCGATGGCGAGCAAGTTCTTGCTGAATTGCGTGCGCTCGGTCGCGGTGCCCGCTCGGCGCAGGTCGGCTTCGCGGCGGGTCCGCGGGTTCCTCGTGCGGGCGAGGAGGTGCGTCGGGCGGCGGGCGCCTGGCCTGCGGACGCCACGGGGATCCTCGAGGGACCCGACGCGACGGTCGCCGCCGTGACAGCCCTCGCCGCCGAGGTCGACCTGCTGCACATCGCCGCCCACGGTCGGCACGCCGTCGACAACCCGCTGTTCTCCGGCTTCGAGCTGACCGACGGCACGCTGTTCGGCTACGACGTCGACCTCATCCCCCGCGTGCCGAGCACGGTCATCCTCTCGGCGTGCGAGCTCGGCCGCTCATCGATCCGGTGGGGCGAGGAAGCCCTCGGGATGACGCGGGTCTGGCTGCACGCGGGGGCGGAGTGCGTGATCGCCGCCCCGGTGGCCGTGCCCGACGACGTCGCCTGCGAGCTGCTCGGCGCCCTGCATGCCGGGATCGCCGCGGGCGATGCTCCCGCGGTCGCGCTGGCCACGGCATCCGACTCTACCGGCCTGCGAGCGCCGTTCCAGTGCCACGGGAACGGATTCTGACCTTTTTCTCCATTCGATGTATCAGAACAGATGCGGGGCGCTCCTGTCTTTCAGAAGGTGCCATGCGAAGGACCTCGAAGGTGTGAGGTGCGAGGAGGCGCAGTCGGCTGGGGACATCCGCTCGCTGGGGAGCGCGGATCCGACACGACACCCTCTGCTCTGGGAGCGCCGCGGCTGGGAGGCCGCGGTGCTCTCGCAGGGCCTCGGCGATCTGGGGACGCCGAGGCCCTCGGGGTGCGCCCCGGAAACTTCACAGTTCTTCGTCACGCGCGTTGTTGCACCTAGGGTAAAAAGGTCGGCGCACCCCCGGACACATATCCCCGCCTACGTCTACACGCATACTGCGCCGGCATGGAGGTTCCATGTTTTTCCAACGACTGACGGATCATGCTCGTCGTCACAGCACGTGGTGGAGCGTCGTGAGCGCTCTCCTCGTGATCACCACCTTCTGCGGTCACTACTCCCTGACCCAGACCGTCGCGACGCCGGCAGCGGCGCACTCCGCCGAACCGACGGCAGCGCCGACGGCTCAGCCCACGCACACCCCGGAGCCCGCACCGACCCAGGCACCGAAACCGACGCCGATACCGACGGCGGCACCCACCCCTGTCCCGGAGCCCGCACCGGCACCGGCCCCTGAGCCCGCACCCGTGCCCGAACCCGCACCGGCACCGGCACCGGCGCCGGTTCCGGTGGCGACGGATGCCGATTCCGCCGCAGCGGCCGAGGTGCTGCGCCTGGTCAACGTCGAACGCGCCGCGGCCGGCTGCGCGCCGGTCACGGCCAATCCCGTCCTCGGGGAGGCCGCGCGCGCACACAGCCAGGACATGGCGGATCAGGGGTACTTCAGTCACACGTCGCTCGACGGCCGCTCCCCGTGGGATCGCCTCGAGGCGGCCGGCTACTCCGACGGAAGCGGCGAGAACATCGCGGCGGGTCAGAGCACGGCGCAGGACGTGATGTCGAGCTGGATGAACAGCGAAGGGCACCGGTCCAACATCCTGAACTGCGGCAGCACGACGATGGGAGTCGGCATCGGCCACGGCGGCTCGTACGGCATCTACTGGACGCAGGTGTTCGGCCGCTCCTGACGGTCGCAGCTCTTCTCAGGAATGCGTGACGAGGGTCCGGGGCCACGCGGCCTCGGGCCTTTGTCGCGCGAGAGCTCAGGCGAGCAGGACCTCGTGGCCCGCTTCTCGAAGGGCGTCGACGACGTCGGCATCCGCTCCGGAATCCGTGATCACGGTGGGGAACAGATCCACCCCGCCCACGGCGGCGAACGCCACGACACCGAGCTTGCTGCCGTCGGTGACGACGACGGCGCGGCGCGCGCGCTCGGCCATCATCCGGTTCACGGCGGCCTCGCGCTCATCCTGCGTGGTGGCTCCGGCGTCGGCATCCATCCCGTTGACCCCGATGAAGGCGATGTCGAGGCGCACACCCCGCAGCAGCTGTTCGACGAAGGGACCGACGAGCTCGTAGCTGCGCGAGTGGATCACCCCGCCGGTCACCACGACCTTGATGTCGGGGCGCGTGGCGAGCTGCGCGGCGATGTTCACGGCATTCGTGACGACGGTGATGCCGCCGTTCGCCGCGAGATCGTCACGGGCGGCGAGAGCCGCCGCGATCGCGGTGGTCGTGGTGCCGCCCGACAACCCGACGACGGTTCCCGGTGCGACGAGCGCGGCGGCGGCCTGTGCGATGCTCGCCTTCTCATGGGCGCGCAGGTGGCTCTTGTAGCGGATGGGCAGCTCGTACGCGACGGTCTGCGCGACCGCACCGCCGTGCGTGCGGGTGAGCAGCCGCTGCTCGGCGAGACTGTCGAGGTCGCGCCGCGTGGTCGCTGCCGACGCCCCGAACCGGTCCACGAGCTCATCGATCGTGACCTCGCCGGCTTCGGCGAGCAGATCGAGGATCGCGTTGAGCCGCGCCGCCCTCTTCATCCCGCCACCGTATCGCTCCCGGTCAGCGCGAAGAGACGCAGCATCCGCGCGGCCTCGGCGGCGAGGGCGTCGCGCGCAGGCGCGAGGTACTTCCGCGAGTCGACCAGCCGCTCGTCGGCGGCCAGCTTCTCGCGGATCGCGCGCGTGAAGAATCCGTTGAGATGCGTGGAGACGTTGATCTTCGTCATCCCCGCGCGCACCGCGGCGGCGATCACGGCATCCGCCACACCCGACGACCCGTGCAGCACCAGCGGCACGGGCAGAGCGGCGCGCAGCCGGGCGATCAGATCGAGATCGAGCGAGGCGGTGCGGTCGGTCATGGCGTGCGAGGAGCCCACGGCGACGGCCAGGGCGTCGACGCCGGTCGCGGCGACGAAGGCCTGCGCCTCATCGGGGTCGGTCCGGACACCGGGCGCATGCGCTCCATCCTTGCCCCCGACCTCGCCGAGCTCGCCCTCCACGTAGACGCCGGCCGCATGCGCCCGGGCCGCGACCTCCGCCGTGAGCGCCACGTTCTCGTCGTAGGGGAGCGCACCGCCGTCGAACATCACGGAGCCGAACCCGAGGGCGATCGCCTCGTCGACGAGCTCCGGACGCTCGGCGTGATCCAGATGCACCGCGACCGCCGTCTGCGCGCGCCGGGCGATCGCGAGCGCGGCCAGCGCGACCGGCTCGAGCCCGCCGTGGTAGTCGGCGCAGTTCTGCGAGATCTGCAGGATCACCGGAAGCTGCGCGAGCGCCGACGCGCTCACGAGACCTTCGGCGGTCTCGAGGTGGATGACGTTGAACGCACCGATGCCGGTGCCGGCGGCGGATGCCGCGGAGACGAGATCGCGGGCGGAGACGAGGGTCACGAAGGGTCCTTTCAGGACGATGCGGGCCGGAACGACGAGGGATCGGGGCGGGAGATGCGGAGCTGCTGCTCGAGCGCGGTCCAGTGCGGGGAGATGTCGCCGGCGAGGGGCATCAGCACGGCCGCGGCCGACCACGCCGTGGCCCGACGGAGGATCTGCTCGGGGTCGCGGACCCCGCCGGCGTACAGCACGGCGCAGGCTGCCACCCCGGCATCGCCGGCACCCGTGGGGTTGCCGGCCAGCGGCTCGTCGAGACGGGCGTGCACGAGCTCGGATGCCGTGACGGCGAGCATCCCGTCGGCACCGAGAGACAGCAGCACCAGTCCGGTGCCGCGGTCGATCAGCGATCGCGCGCCCTCGACCGGGTCGGCGATGCCGGTGGCCTCCGCGAGCTCGGCCGCGTTCGGCTTGAGCACGGTCGCGCCGGCATCCGCGGCGCGCAGGAGCGCAGGACCGGACGTGTCGGCGATCACCGGCACACCGGCATCCTTCCCGACCGCGATCAGCATGGGGAGCAGCGGGTCGGGCGCGCCGGGCGGCAGGCTTCCGGAGACCACGAGCACTCGCGCGCTGGGCAGCCGCTCGACGACCTCGGCGAGCACCGCCGCCCACTCGACGTCGGTGGGGTTCACGCCGCGCTCGTTGACGATGGTCGTGTCGCCGAGCGTCTCGTCGACCACCGCGATGCTGCGGCGGGTCTCGGCGGCGACCGGGACGAGCGCATGCGGGACGCCGCTCGCGCCGAGCTCGGCAGCGAACTCGTCGCCGATGCGCCCGCCGATCGTCGTGACCGCGAGCACCTGCTCGCCTTCCGCGTGCGCGACCCGCGCCACGTTCAGGCCCTTGCCGCCCGCCCGGGCGATGCCGGCATCCGCGCGATGCGTGCCGCCCTCGACGAGCCGATCGACGCGCCAGGTGAGGTCGAGCGCCGGGTTCGGGGTCACCGTCAGGATCACGTGAGCTCCCTCGCACGCAGCGCGGCGCCGAGGAGCCCCGCGTTGCCCGAGAGCTCGGCCGGAACCAGTTCCGGGATGCGGTGGAAGCTCAATCGCGCCGCGAGCCGATCGCGCAGCTCGTCGAACAGCGCGCCGCCGGCGCGTGAGAGCCCCCCGCCGATGACGACAGCCTCGGGGGCGACGACGGCCGTGAGCTGTGCGAGCGACATGGTCAGCGCGTCGAGCGCCGAGTTCCAGATCTCGGCGGCGACCTCGTCACCGGCGGCGGCACGGGCGATGACGTCCTTCGCACCGTCGGGAACCACACCCGTCGCATCGCGGTACCGTCGCGCGATCGCTCCGGCAGAGGCCACCGCCTCGAGGCAGCCGCGGGCCCCGCACGCGCAGATCGGCCCGTCGGCGATCGGCGAGTGGCCGATCTCGCCCGCGTACCCGCCGGCGGTGTAGGGCACCCCGCCGACGAGCAGAGCGCCGGCGATCCCCGTTCCGATCACGAGCACGACCGCGTCGGCGTAGTCGCGGGCACCGCCGAGCCGGCGTTCGGCCCAGCTCGCGGCACGCACGTCATGGTCGAAGGCGACCGGCAGCCCGAGTCGGGCGGTGGCGAGATCGCGCAGCGGGGAGTCGTGCCACCCCAGGTTGCTGGCGAACACGCCGAGTCCGGCATCCGCATCCACGATCCCCGGAACGACCAGACCCGCCGCCATCGGCACGACATCGGGGTGCGCGGCGCGGAGTTCGCCCGCCAGCACCTCGAGGCGCTCGAGGAGCACGTCGGTGCGGTCTCCCTCGGCGACGGGGGTCGGCGTGCGCCGCAGCCCGAGCGCGTTGCCCTCCGCATCGAACAGCGCGGACTTGATGTCGGTGCCGCCGACGTCGAACGCCAGCACGGGAGAACCCGCGCCCAGCGTCCGCACGGCGGCGAGTCTCTCGCCCGCAGCGTCGCGCTCGACGTCGGCGACGGATGCTGCGCCGTCAGGTCCGGTCATGGATGGATCCGCTCATGCATCCAGGATGACGGATCGGGTGAGGTTGCGGGGCTGATCGGGGTCGAGGCCGCGGGCGACGGCCCGGTCGAGAGCGAGGCGGTGCAGACGCACGAGGTCGGCCATGGGGTCGATCGCACGGTGCTCGAACCGTGCCCCGGTCGCCGTCACCTGTGCGGCGAGTCCCTCGGGAGCAGCGCCGAAGTGCCAGGTCACGCGGCCGGGAGCGGCGATCGCGATCGGACCGTGACGGTAGTCCATCGAGGGGTAGGACTCGGTCCACGACTGCGAGGATTCCCGCAGCTTCAGCGCGGCCTCGTGCGCGAGACCGGTCGCCCAGCCGCGACCGAGGAACGTGTACTGCTCGGCATCGCGGAGAGCTTCGTCGTCGGTGTCGGCCAGTACCGAGGCCGCGTCGGCGATCGCCGCGGTGAGGTCTTCGCCGAGAGAGGCGCGGAACAGGGCGAGCGCCGTCGTCGCGAAGCGGGTCTGCACGACCGAGGTCTCGTCGGCGAACGGCAGCAGGACGGCCTCATCGACCATCGACACGAGCGGCGAAGTCGGGTCGCCGATCACGCCGATGGTCGGGATGCGCCCCTTGATGCGCTCGACGAGCTCGAGCACCTCGGTGGTGGTGCCGGAGCGGGTGAGGGCGACGACGGCGTCGTACCCCCGATCGACGAAGGCCTCGGAGGCGGCGAAGGCGTCGGTCTCGCCCTGACCGGAGGTCTCGCGCAGGGCGGCGTAGGACTGCGCCATGAACCACGAGGTGCCGCATCCGACGACGGCGACGCGGGCCCCGGAGGCGGGAAGCAGACCCTGCTCGGCCTTGAGGTCGGCGGCGGTCGCCCAGGTCTGGGGCTGCGAGTGGAGCTCTTCGCGCATGTGTGCGCCGGGCAGCGATTCGGTCATCGGGGTGCCTTTCTCGGGCGGTTGTTGCATAGTTGTGATTGTTTAGGGCTTGATTCGATCATAGTATGACGATCAGGAACATCAAGATCAGGTTTCTCTTGATTTGTTTGTTCCCTTGACAAATAATCGAACAAGTTCCACCACCCTGACGGCGATCCTGCCGTCGAACTCCGAGCCTCGGCTTGAACGATCGCAGCTGCCCCGGCGAAGCGATCACCACGCACTGTCGCGTGATCGTGCTTGCGACTGTGCACCACACCCCGTCCGGACACGGCCTCCGCATCCGGAGCGGACACTCACAGTGAGGAATGCAATACACATGAAGAAGTCACTGCGGTTCGGCGCCGCCGCCATTGCGGCCGTCGCCACGCTCTCGCTCGCTTCGTGCGGGTTCGGCGGTTCGGCCGGAGACGGCGGCGGAGACGACGCGAACACCATCGATCTCCTCGTCCCCAGCTACTCCGACGGGACGAAGGCGAACTGGGAGACCGTGATCGAAGGGTTCGAGAAGGCCAACCCCGACATCAAGGTCAAGCTCGAGCTCCAGTCGTGGGACAACCTCGAGAAGGTCGTCTCGACGAAGATCCAGGCCGGCGAGGCGCCGGACATCTACAACGGCGGTCCGTTCGCCGGCTTCGTCGGCGATGAGCTGCTGTACCCGGTCGAGGACGTGGTGTCCGAGGACACCTTCGCCGACTTCCAGGACTCGTTCATCAAGAACGCCGAGGTCGACGGCACCGCGTACGCCCTGCCGCTGATCGCCTCGGCTCGCGCCCTGTTCGTCAACAACACGCTGCTCGCACAGGCGGGCGCGACGGCGCCGACCGACTGGGACTCGCTGCTCGACGCCGCGACCAAGGTCTCCGCCCTCGGCGGCGGTGTCGCCGGCTACGGCATGCCGCTCGGATCCGAAGAGGCGCAGGCCGAGGCGGCCGTGTGGCTGTGGGGCGGCGGCGGCTCGTTCGGTGACGCGTCCGAGATCACGATCGACACCCCGGAGAACCTCGTCGGTGCCGAGCAGATCAAGAAGATGATCGACGCCGGTGCGACGCAGGCCGACCCCGGCTCGACGCAGCGCTCGCCGCTGATGGACATCTTCATCCAGGGCAAGATCGGCATGCAGGTCGGCCTGCCGCCGACGGTCGGCCAGATCGAAGAGGGCAACCCCGACCTGGACTACTCCATCGTCCCGATCCCGACCAAGGACGGCTCGCCGTTCACGCTCGGAGTCATGGACCAGCTGATGGCGTTCCAGAACGACGGCGACAAGGCCGAGGCGATCACGAAGTTCTTCGACTACTTCTACTCCGCTGACGTCTACGTGCCGTGGGTGCAGGCCGAGGGCTTCCTGCCCGTCACGAAGTCCGGCTCCGAGCAGCTGTCCGGCGAGGAGGCCCTCAAGCCGTTCCTCGACGTGCTGCCCGACGCCAAGTTCTACCCGTCGACGAACGCCCAGTGGTCCGCTGCCGACGGCGCTTTCAAGTCGCTGTTCGGTCAGCTGCAGTCCAAGCCGGCTCAGGATGTCCTGACCGAGATCCAGGCGCAGGTCGACGCGGGCTGAGCCCGCTGAACACTGCCATCGAACGACGGAGAGGTTCGGGTATTCCCATGAGCCAGACAACAGAGTCCTCGAACCTCGCGGGGGCGGCCACCGGTCGCCCCCGCACTCCGGGCGCCGTCTCACGGCGCACGTCGCGCGGCAAGGACCTCGTCCAGGCGCTGCCCTGGATCGCGCCCGCGCTGCTGCTGATCGTCGGCGTGGTGTTCTTCCCCGCCGGCGTGATGTTCTTCAACTCCACGCGCGACATCTCCCTCTCGGGCCTCGACAAGGGCTCGGTCGGGTTCGACAACTTCGCGACCGTGTTCGCGTTCGCGGAGTTCTGGCCGATCCTCGGCCGCACGATCATCTGGGTCGTCTCGGTCGTCGCGTTCACCGTCGTGATCTCGCTCGGTCTCGCGCAGATCCTGAACAAGGCGTTCCCGGGACGTCAGATCGTCCGCATGGCCGTGATCGTGCCCTGGGCGGCATCCGTCGTGATGACGACCATGGTGTTCTACTACAGCCTCGAGCCGTACTTCGGGGTGTTCAACAAGTTCCTCTACGACATCGGCCTCTCGGACGACGCGGTCGGATACGGGTGGACCAAGAACCCCGCCACCGCGTTCGCCTGGTCGATCGTGATCGCGATCTTCGTGTCGTTGCCGTTCACGACGTACACGATCCTCGCCGGGCTCCAGTCCGTGCCCGCCGACGCGATCGAGGCCGCGAAGATGGACGGCGCCGGTCCCGTCCGCACGTACTGGTCGATCATCCTCCCGCAGCTGCGCAGCGCCCTCGCGGTCGCGATCCTCATCAACATCATCAACGTGTTCAACTCGCTGCCGATCCTCAAGGTGATGACCGGGTCCATCCCCGGCTACGGGGCCGACACGATAATGACGATGATCTTCAAGTACATCGAGCTGCAGAAGAAGGTCGACGTCGCCAGCGCGCTCTCCGTCGTCGCCTTCCTCATCGTGATCGTGATCGTCGCGATCTACGTGAAGGTCGTCAAGCCCATGAAGGAGGTCTGATCATGACCGTGACCGAGACCGAACTCGTCACCACCACCGGCCGCGGCGGACGCCCCCTTCCCCCGCTGAACGGTCGCAAACGCCGCTACACCGAAGACCAGGTCACCCTCCCGCGCGTCATCCTCCGCACCGCCGCCGGGTTCCTCGTCCTCGCGATCTTCGTCCTCCCGTACCTGATCATGTTCGCAGGCTCCGTGAAGACGAAGCCCCAGATCCGCTCCGTCGACCCCACCTACCTCCCGACCGAATGGCACTGGGAGAACTACCTCACGATGTGGTCGACGCCCGAGACGCCACTGCCGTACAACCTCATCTCGACGATCATCATCGCCGTGTTCGCGACCCTGCTCGTGCTGCTCGTCTCCCTCCCCGCCGCGTACTACACGGCACGATTCAAGTTCCCCGGCCGCATGGTGTTCCTGTTCCTCGTGATCGTGACCCAGATGCTGCAGCCGGCCGTGCTGACCTCGGGCCTGTTCCGCCAGTTCACGACCCTCGGACTCGGCGACACCTGGGCGGCGATGATCTTCATCAACGCCGCATTCAACCTCTCGTTCGCCGTCTGGATCATGCACTCCTTCTTCGCCGGCATCCCCAAAGAGGTCGACGAAGCCGCGCAGATCGACGGCGCGGGACGCTTCACCGTCCTGTTCAAGATCAACCTGCCCCTCGTCTGGCCCGGCATCGTCACCGCGATCGTGTTCACGTTCGTCGCCTGCTGGAACGAGTTCGCGGCCTCCCTGGTGATCCTGTCCACCGACAAGAACCAGCCGCTCTCCGTCGCACTGACGAAGTTCGTCGGTCAGTACGAGACCAGCTGGCAGTACGTGTTCGGCGTCTCCATCGTCGCCATCCTCCCCGTCGTCATCCTCTTCATGCTCATCGAGAAGCGCCTCGTCGGCGGCCTCACCGCCGGCAGCGTCAAATAGGGCGCTCGGAGGCGGCCTCCGGGCGATAGCGGTCGCGGAGGACGCGCTGCATCCAGCGATTCGACGATTCGGGATCGCGGAGCGGGCGGCGCGACCCCGGCGTGCTGGGGGCGTAGTCGACGGGGCCGAACTCCGCGAGGAACGTGACGGGGCGGCCTTCGCCGCGCAGCCTGTGCACGATGAGATCCCACCATCGCAGGTGCTGCTCGACGACGTCGCGCCACTCCTCGGCTTCCGGATCGTTCACCTGCGGCCCTTGAGGATGACCGATGCGCGCATGGACGTGGTCCGCGCGAGCGATCGCGAGCTCGACCGCGGCCGGCTGATCCGCGAGCATCGACTCCGCGACCACCAGCCAGTGCGAGACGTCGAAAGTCACCCGGAGACCGGGGTGGCGTTCGAGGATGCGTCGCGCGGCGTGCGCCGCATACAGCATCCGTGATCGGTGCAGCTCGACGAGGACGTCGAGCCCGGTGGCGGCGCGACTCTCCACGACCCGCTCCGCGAGGCGGTCCTGATCGGCGTCGCTCCAGTGATCCCGACCCGCGTGCAGCGTGACGTGCAGCGGGGTGAGTCCGCTCTGCGAGACCTCCTGCAGCTGTCGCTCGATCTCGGCGATGTGGGCCGTCGGCTCGGGATGCGCGCTGCCGACGAGGAGGGAGAGCTCGGCACCGGTGCCCGCGACGGCCGTGCCGAGACGTCGCTGCCCCTCGAGGTCGTGCGGCCACCAGACCTCGACACCGTCGTAGCCCTGCTCGATGGCGCGGGCGACGAGGACATCGGCCGGGGCGGCGAACACCCAGTCCGTCATGAGCACCAGCGGCGCTGCCGCCCTCACAGCCGGTCATCCGTCAGCGTGGGCATCCGGCGCTGCTCGCGGCGGAACAGACTCGGCGAGCTCCCCCGGCGCTGTGTGAACTGCCGCGAGAAGTAGGAGGGATCGTCGAATCCGACCTGCTGTGCGATCACGCTCACCTCGAGGTCGGTCTCGACGAGCAGCGACTGGGCGCGCGCGAGCCGCGATTCGATGAGCAGCTGCAGCGGAGTCAGACCGGTCGCCGCCACCGTGGCGGACCGCAGCTGGGAGACCCCCATCCCCAGTTCGTGCGCGCGGGTCTCCATCGAGATCTGACGGGTGGCACCGCGCGTGAACGCATCGATGAGGTCGGGGGCGGCGTCCCGCATCGTCGAGGTCGCGAGTGCGACGATCCAGGCGTAGCTCACCGCCGATGCCCGGAGCGCGCCGATCGAGCCGCTGTCCGCGAGCTCGTCCCGCAGACGATCGAACGTCGTCGTCAGGTCGTCGGGTGTGCGGTCGAGCGCCACCACGGGGACCGCGCGCCGCCACGCCCCCAGCTCGTCGAGCGCACGGGTGGCGGCGCCGGAGAACAGGATCCAGTGCTCCGTCCATCCGGAGCGATGCGGCCCGTAGCCGTGCGCGACACCGGGGAACAGCCAGATGAGGGCGGGAGCCTCGACCCTGACATCTCCCGTGAGCGGGCTCGAGTACCAGCCGCTCCCCTCGCTGATCACGACGACCGCATGGGAGCGCAGACGACGACCGCGGAAGCCCTCGTGACTTCCGCCGTACTCCCCCGCGCCGAGGCAGGCGACCGTGACGTCGGTGAGCCCGCGGGCGGGATTCGCGTAGATCGCCCAGTTGTCCATGATCGTCCAAGTGTGTCCGGGAGGGCGCGAAAATACAAGCGTTGAGAAGGGAAGTCCATGGACGGATCGTCCTAGCCGCGGCGAGAATGGGGTCATGATCACGTCCAACGGCTATGTGCTCGACGAGAGACCGGAGCGATTGGGTCGCCTCGAGGCCGTGCCGACGGCGCTGCGCGACGACAAGGATGCCCTGTGGGAGCGCCTCCGCCGCGACGGGTACCTCTACCTCAGCGATCACCTCGACCCCGAGCTCGTCCGCGACTTCCGGGCCTACTACTTCGGAAAGCTCGCACCGACCGGTCTCGTGCGGCCCGGGGGTGATCGTGACGGGATCGACTCGCACGACGACGTCGACCTCGCCCTGACCCGCCGCGTGCTCTTCGAGGACGTCGTTCCGGGCGACCGATATGCCGCGCTCACCGCGCATCCGACGATCCGCGGATGGTTCCAGTGGTTCCTGGGCGACGACGTGCATCTCCACAAGCGTCGCATCATCCGCCACACCCGGCCCGGCGAGACGGGCATCGGCACCGCCACCCAGGCGCACTACGACCTCGTCTACCTGCGCGAGGGCACCGACCGCGTGCTGTCGATGTGGATCCCGCTCGGTGACTGCACGGTCGCGAACGGCGGCCTCGCCTACCTCGAGGGAAGCCACCATCGTGTGATGGCGCAGGAGCGCGCCGGAACGCTGAAGATGCCGGCCGCCTCGATCACGGCCGACCTGCCGGGCCTGGCCGACGAGTACGAAGCCCGATGGCTGATCAACGACTATCGTGCGGGCGATGTCATGGTGCACTCGGCCCACATCGTGCATGCCTCTACGGACAACGTCGATCCGGATCACCGCATCCGCCTGTCGACCGACATCCGCTATCAGCGTGTCTCCGACCCCATCGACTGGCGGTGGCAGGAGCACTGGTCCGACGACGACGGTCTCTGACGGGACGTCGGCGGTCGCGCGTCAGGACGCGGGAGCGGATGCCGCGAGCAGCTGCTCCGGACTCCAGCGCACCCCGAGCGCCGCGGTCAACGCGGCCTGAGCCGCGCCGGCGGAGAGCGCGACGCGCGGATCGGCGTAGCGGATGGGCACCTGCGCGGTTCCTCGTGACGAGTAGTCCGTCTCGCTGCGGACGCGCTCGAGGAATCGCGGCCCGAGGACGGTGGCGGGCCCCCCGATCACCACTTCCGTCGGATCGAGGAGTGCGCTGATGAGCTTGACGGCGCGAGCGAGGGCGCGGGCGCCGTCGTCCAGCTGCCGCGCATCGGCGCGGGCAGCGAGCACCGCGATCTCCGCCGCATCCATGGCGTCGGAGAAGCCCTCGCCGAGCATCGCCCCCATGGCGGATGCCGACTCGAGGCACCCGCGTCGGCCGCAGCTGCAGTCGCGCGCCGCGTCACCGAACACCACCTGCACATGGCCGATCTCACCGGCCCGGTCGCGCGGCCCCGGAGCGAGCTCGCCGTCGAGGGTCACCGCGGCGCCGATCCCCCCGCCGATGTGGATGAAGAGCCGGTAGCCCGCGGGGGACTCCTCGCGCCCCGCCTCGGCGATGGCCTCGGCATCGACGTCGTTGACCAGCAGGACCGGAGCCTTCAGAAGGCGCTCGAATCGGTCGGCCAGCGGCACGTCCTGCCACTTCAACTGCACGCTCTCCAGCACGGAGCGCCCGTCCGTCGTGCCCGGCAGCTGCACGCCGGCGGCGAGCAGGCGGTCGCCGAACTCGGTGGCGATGTCGGCCAGGGCCTCATCGAGAACGCGGTCGCGGTCCTCCGCCGAGTACGTCACGCGTCGGACGTCGACCTCCGTGCCGTCGAGGGCGACGAGCGCGACGTGCGCATGGCGGGGCTGGATCACGATGACGAGGATCAGGTGGTGGCTCGCGTCGATGCTGAGGGTCGTCGCCCGCTTCCCTCCGGTGCTCGCTGCCTGCTCGCCCTCGACGATGAGACGGTTCTCGAGCAGCTCGGCGACCAGCGACGATGCGGTGGCCGCGGTCAGCCCCGTGGCCCGTGCGATCCCGGCCCTGGTCTGCACGCCGGGGTTCCGGAAGACCAGCTGCAGCGCCCTTCTCAGGTTGGCGCGCCGGACCGATGCCTGGGTGTCGAGGGCGTCATCCGTGTTGAGCATGGGGTTCCGTTCAGGCACTCGCGTGCGAGGTGTTGACAGATCGGGCGCCGATCCGTAGTCTCTCCGTAAGTTTATTCATTGAACTTAGTTGGCCGAAAGGCCTCCCCCAGCTCCGGACGGGCGAGTGCTGCACACACCGTCGCCCGTCCGGCACTTCTCTCAGCGCCCCTCGGCCGCCTCGGTGTGATGGCGGATTACCTCCGCCACCACGAAGTTGAACCACTTCTCCGCGAACTCCGGGTCGAGATGAGCCTCTTCCGCGAGTGCGCGAAGGCGAGCGACCTGCTGCTCCTCACGATTCGGATCGGATGCGGGCATCTCGTGCTCGGCCTTGAGATGCCCGACCTGCTGGGTGGCGCGGAAGCGCTCGGCCAGCATGAAGATCAGCGCGGCGTCGATGTTGTCGATGCTGGCGCGAAGTCGGAGCAGTTCGGCCTTCGGGTCCTCAGCGGCTGTCATGCCCCTACTCTAGAGCCGCCGAACGCCCGTGATCCGACGACGCTCACCGCTATCGTGAGCACATGAGCAACGAAGAGTCGCCGGCCTCCGCACCCACCGACGACGCGGCATCCGAGACCTCGTCCGATGCTCCCGGCCGACAGAGGACCGAGACCGTGCCGCGTCCCGTCGTCGAGCCGATGGCGCCGCGCGGATCGTTCTGGACCCGCATCGATCGCCCCTTCGTCTTCGGCTTCCTCGTGACGCTCGGCGGCCTCGGGGCCTTCGTGCTGGGCCTGGCCCTCACGAGCCTCTCGACGGTCCTCATCTACATCGCACTCGCCCTCTTCGCGGCCCTCGGCCTCGACCCCGCGGTGCGCATGCTCGAGCGACGCGGCCTGTCCCGGGCCATCGCGGTCCTCGTCGTGACCCTCGGGCTCATCGTGGTGTTCGCGCTCCTGCTGTGGATGGTCATCCCGATCGTCGTCGACCAGATCGCGAGCTTCGTCCGCTCGGTGCCCGGCATGGTCCAGGAGTTCGCCCGGAGCGATCTCTACGCCACCCTGGAGCGTCAGTTCGGCGAGCAGTTCCAGGACCTGGTGGCCGAGGTGCAGAAGTTCCTGTCGGACTTCGGGAACCTGGCCACCATCGGCGGCGGTGCGCTGAAGGTCGGCGCGTCGATCGCCACCGGCATCTCCGGCACGATCATCGTCATCGTGCTGACCCTCTACTTCCTGGCGAGCCTCGCCGGGATCAAGACGAGCCTCCTGCGCCTCGTGCCCGCCCGCGACCGCGCCAGGGCCGGCGACATCACCGACCAGATCACCGACTCGGTCGGCGGGTACGTCATGGGGATGGTCGTGCTCGCGTTCTTCAACGCGCTGCTCGCGTTCCTGCTCTACTTCTTCCTCGGTCTGCCGTTCCCGCCGCTGATGGCGACCGTCGCCTTCTGCATCACGCTGATCCCGCTCGTCGGCTCCGTGATGTTCTGGATCATCGGCACCGGCATCGCGCTGTTCACGAACCCAATCGGCGCACTGATCTTCGCGATCGTCTATCTCATCTACATGCAGATCGAGGCCTACGTCATCACGCCGCGCGTCATGAACCGCGCGATCTCGATCCCCGGCTCGCTCGTCGTCATCGGCGCCCTCGCCGGCGGCACACTGCTCGGGCTGCTCGGCGCACTCGTGGCCGTGCCGGTCACGGCATCCATCCTGATCATCATCAAGCAGGTCTGGGTTCCGCGCCAGGACGCCAGGGTCTAGCCGAGCCGCACGCAGAAGCGCCCGGACCCGCTGCAGGAATCAGCAACGGGCCCGGGCGCTTCCGGAACGAGGGGGCTCAGACGAGGTCGTTGTCCTCGAGCCACTTCTTCGCGATGTCGGCCGACGACTGCTGCTCGACCGTGCTGAGCACGTTGAGCGACACGAGCTCCTCGGCGGTCAGCTTCGCGCTGATCGCGTTGAGCACCTCGGACACCTTGTCGGCGATGTCGCTCGCGACGATCGGCACGACGTTCGACGAGATGATGAGGTTCTTCGGGTCTTCGAGCGCGACGATGTCCTCGGTCTCGAACGCCGGGTCGGCGGTGTAGATGTCGGCCACCTGGATCTCGCCGGCGAGGAGCGACTCGAGCGTGGTCGGACCGGTGGCCGAGAACGCCAGGTCGACGCCGTAGACCTCCTTGGCGGCAGCCGGGTTGTACGGACGCTGCTCGAACTCCGGCGGGGCGCCGATCGTGACCTGCGAGGTCACGTTCTTGAGGTCTTCGATCGTCTTGAGGTTGTTCGCCTCGGCGAAGCTCTTGAGCACCGTGTAGGTGTCCTGGTCGGATGCCTCAGCGTAGTCGAGCGCGGTCAGGCCCTCGGGCAGCGTCTCGGTGAGGGCCGAGTAGACGTCTTCCGGCGAGGTGACGTCGACGTCGTCTTCGGAGAGGTACTCCAGCAGGCTGCCGGTGTACTCGGGGAAGACGTCGATCTCGCCGGACTCGACCTCGGGCATGTACGCGTCGCGCTGGCCGATGTTGAGCTTCTTCTCGACGGTGAACCCGGCGCCCTCGAGCGCCTGGGCGTAGATCTCGGCGATGATCTCGTTGGAGTAGTACCCCTGCGAGCCGACGACGATCGTCTCGGAGTCGCCCGACCCGGATCCGGCGTCGCTCGACGGCTCGTCGAGCGGGTTGCCGCCGCAGGCGGACAGGGCGAGTGTCGCCGCGGCCACCAGGCCGACGGCGAGGACGGAGCGCTTGCCTCGTGCTGTGAACATGGACTTCCTCTTCTTCTCTGGGACTTCTTCTTCTGGTGCTGTGAAAGCGGGACGGAGAGATCAGGCGGTGGATGCCGCCGGCGCGGGGGCCGGCGTGAGCGGACGGGTGCGGCGGCGAGCCGGGCGACCGGTGCGGAGCCCGCGCGGGACGGCGGCATGCTGCGCGGCGGCGAGCAGCAGGTCGACGAGCAGCGCGAGCACGGCGACGATGAGCGCGCCACCGAGGACCTGATCGAAGCGACGCAGCGGGATGCCCTGGATGATCGGCCAGCCGAGCCCGCCGAGATTGACGTAGGCGGCGATCGTGACGGTCGCGATGACCTGCAGCAGCGCCGAGCGGATGCCGCCGACGAGCAGGGGAAGACCGAGGGGCACCTCGACCTTCCAGAAGATCTGCCACTCGGTCATGCCCATGGCCCGCGCCGCATCGATCACGCGGCGGTCGATCGCCTCGAGGCCCGTGTAGGCACCGGCGAGGAGCGACGGGATCGCGAGCAGCACGAACGTCGTGATGGCAGCCTCCGGCACTCGGAGCACTCCGAGGAGGAGGACCAGGAGCACCATGAGACCGAACGCGGGAATGGCACGCGCGGCTCCCGACACCGCGACGGCGATCTCGCGGCCGCGGCCGGTGTGACCGATCAGCCAGCCGAGCGGCAGGGCGATGATCGCGGCGATCAGCACCGAGATCGCAGTGAGCGCGAGGTGCTCGCCGAGGAGCTTGGGCAGGGCGTAGTTCCCGGTCCACTGCGCCGGGGCGAGCATCCACGCGATGGCGTCCGCGAAGAGATTCATGCGGCTGCCCTCACGGGAACGGTGCGGCTCGCGGAGACGCGACTCGTCGCCGTCGTCCACGGCATCAGAGCGCGTCCGAGCAGCAGCAGGATCAGGTCGATCACGAGCGCGATGATCACGACCGCGACGACGCCGGCGAAGACCTCGGCGATGATGCGACGCTCGAGCCCGTTCGTGAACAGGTAGCCGAGGTTCGTCACGCCGATCAGGATGCCGACGGTGGCGAGCGAGATCGTGCTGACGGCGGCGACCCGCAGCCCCGCGAGGATCACGGGGCCCGCCAGCGGGAACTCGACCGCCCAGAAGCGGCGGAACGGCGCGAAGCCGGTGGCGGTGGCCGCCTGGCGGACGCCGTCGTCGACCGAGTCGAGGCCGTCGGCGACCGCGCGGACCAGGATCGCCACCGCGTAGATCGTCAGCGCGATCACGAGGTTGGTCTCGCTGATCGCGGAGTAGCCGAGCGTGGCAGGCAGCAGGATCAGCAGGGCCAGCGACGGGATCGTGTAGAGCAGACCCGTGAGCACGATGATCGGACCCCGCACGAGCCGGTACCGCCACGCGACCCAGCCGAGCGGGAGCGAGAGCACGAAGCCGAGCACGATCGGCACGATGCTCTGGCGCAGATGCACCAGCGTCAGCTCGAAGATCAGGCCGAGGTTGTCGGTGACCCAGTTCACGACAGTCCGTCCTGCCCGGCGGTCGTGGCGACGGCATCCGTCTCGGTCTCTGCCACGATCGCTCCCTGCGTGCGGCCCTCGGAGTCGACGACGACGGTGCCGTGCGGGGTCTCCTTGAGGTGCAGCGCGCGGCGTCCGCGGTCAGCGCCGATGAACGCGGCGACGAAGTCGTCGGCAGGATTCTCGATGATCTCGCTCGGGCTGCCCACCTGCACGATGCGCGCGCCCTTGTCGAGGATGACCACCTGGTCGCCGAGCAGGAACGCCTCGTCGATGTCGTGCGTGACGAAGACGACCGTCTTGTCGAGCTCGTGCTGCAGTCGCAGGGTCTCCTGCTGCAGGTCGGCGCGGACGATCGGGTCGACGGCGCCGAACGGCTCGTCCATCAGCAGGATGTTCGGGTCGGCGGCGAGCCCACGAGCCACTCCGACGCGCTGCTGCTGACCGCCGGACAGCTGGCTGGGGTAGCGCTCGGCGAGCGCCTGGTCGAGGCCGACGGTGTCGAGCAGGGCGCGGGCCCGCTTGTGCGCCTCGGGCTTCTTGACGCCGGTGAGACGGAGGACGGTCGCGACGTTGTCGATCACCGAGAAGTGCGGCATGAGGCCGGAGTTCTGCATGACGTAGCCGATGCGACGGCGCAGCTGCACGGGATCGCCGACGAGCACGTTCTCTCCGTCGATCTCGATGTCGCCGGAGGTCGGCTCGACCATGCGGTTGATCATGCGCAGCAGCGTGGTCTTGCCGCATCCCGACGATCCGACGAAGACGGTGGTCTTGCGTGACGGAAGCACGAGGTTGAAGTCGTTGACGGCCACGGTGCCGTCGGGAAACTGCTTGGTGACGTTGCGGAACTCGATCATGGGCTACTTTCCAGACGGTCGATCGACGAGGCGGGCATCGGCGCCTCGGCGCCGGCAGACGGTCGTCATTCGGAGATCTCGACCCGCGGATCGAAGGCGACGAACCCGGAGAAGTCCTTGCCGACGCGGTCGAAGGCCGACGGGTACGGGGTCGGGTACGACCACGCGTAGTCGGTGTGAAGCTGGTCTCCGGCCTGCACCGAGTAGTACTGGGCCGCGCCCTTCCACGGACACGTGTAGGGAGTGGGGCTCTCGACGAGCGCACCGGTCGCGATGGATGCCGGCGGGAAGTACCAGTTTCCCTCGATGCGGGCGAGATCGCTCTCGTCGGCCTCGGCGATCACGGTTCCTGCGAGTACAGCCTTCATGGTCCTGCCTCCTCAGATGTGGGTTCGAGCGTATAAGACGTGTGCGACATTCGGGTCGGGGTTGCGCGCAGAGCCGTCAATGTGAGAAACAATCCTGGATCTGTTCGGTGCCGAGACGACAGCGGATTGCGCGATCGCGCCGCATCCCGCCTGTCAGGCGGACTGGCGCCCGTAGCCCTCCAGCAGGCGGAGCCAGATCTCGCTGATCGTCGGGTACGCCGGCACCGCGTGCCAGAGCCTCTTGATCGGCACCTCTCCGACGATCGCGATCGTGGCGGCCTGCACGAGCTCGGCGACCTCGGGGCCGACGAACGTCGCACCGAGGATCACGTCGCGCGCGGTGTCGATCACGAGACGCGCCTGACCCTCGAAGCCGTCCTCGTAGACGCTCGCACCGGCGACCCAGCCGAGGTCGTAGTCGACGACCTCCACCTCGTGCCCCGCCTCGCGGGCCGCGGCTTCGGTGAGTCCGGCGGAGGCGACCTCGGGGAACGAGAACGTGACTTGGGGCACGGCGGCGTGATCGGCCGTGGCGACGTGCCGACCCCAGGGGGCGTCGTCGACCTCCTCGCCCTTGGCCCGCGCGGCGATGACGTCTCCGGCCGCCCGCGCCTGGTACTTGCCCTGATGCGTGAGGAGCACGCGGCCCGTCACGTCGCCCACCGCGTAGAGCCAATCGCTGCCGGGCACGCGCATCGTGTCATCCGTCTCGATCCAGCGTCCGGGCTCGAGCCCCACGGTCTCCAGACCGATGTCGCGGTTGTGCGCCGAGCGGCCGGTCGCCGCGAGCACCTCGCTCGCGATGATCTCCTCGCCGCCCTCCAGCGTGATGGTCACGCCGTCATCGCCGCGGCGGACGGAGGTCGTGCCGGTCGAGGTGCGCACGTCGACGCCCAGCTCCTTCAGTCCGGCCGCCACGCGCTCGCCCGCGAAGGGCTCCATCGTCGAGAGCAGGTCGCCCCGGGCGATCAGCGTCACGGTCGACCCGAGCGACGCGTAGACCGTGGCCATCTCGACCGCCACGACGCCGCCGCCGATGACCGCGAGGCTCTTCGGCAGCTCCTCGGCGCTCGTCGCCTCGCGACTGGTCCACGGACCGGCTTCGCGCAGCCCGTCGATCGGCGGGATTACGGCTTCCGACCCGGTGCTGATCGCGACCGCGTGACGGGCGCGCAGCACGCGCGTGCCCCCGTCGGCATCCGTCACGGTGACCTCGCGCTCACCGGTGAGGCGGCCGAAGCCGCGGGCGAGGTCGATACCGGCCGAGTCGAGCCACTTGACCTGGCCGTCGTCCGACCAGTTGCTGGTGAAGGAGTCGCGGCGGTCGAACACCGCACGCACGTCGAGGGTGCCGGTCACCGCCTGCGACGCTCCGCCCACGTGCTGCGCGGCACGCAGGGCCTGGGCCGGACGCAGCAGCGCCTTCGAGGGCATGCACGCCCAGTACGAGCACTCGCCTCCGACGAGCTCGCTCTCCACGATGATCGCGGTGAGTCCGCCCTGCACGGCGCGGTCCGCGACGTTCTCGCCCACGGCACCTCCGCCCAGGACGATCAGGTCGTACTCGTCGGTCTTCTCGGCAGCAGTCATGTCGCACCTCTCCGTCGCCCAGTCTCGCTCAAGAGCAACGTCGAGTCACGGGTGAGTTGTTCCCTGTCGAGCGCTCGGGCGAAGCGAGCCGGGCGCAGATGTCGGGAGATCGGACGGATGCCGGGGCGGACCGCGGCGTGCCGCCCGGCATCCGTGCATCCGCCCGACAGGTGCACCCGGACCCGCCGGCGTCAGGCCGCGACGGGCTCCCGGGGCGTGCGACGGGCGGGGAACGCCCGCGGATACGCCCGCTGCAGCGCGACGACGACCAGCGTGGCCGCCGCCACCTTGATGAGGTCTCCGGGCAGGAACGCCAGGCTCGACACGGCGGTGGGAACGAGGGGCACGCCGGTCACGAGTGCCTGCACCGGGATCCCGAAGGCGTAGACGACGAGGACGCCGCCGATCAGGGAGGCCGCAGCGGCCCGCCACCACGTCACGCGTCCCGTCCGCATCAGCAGGCCGATCACGACCACGCCCGCGATCCAGCCGAGGAGGTATCCGGCGCTGGGGCCGACGAACACCCCGAGGCCGCCGCGCCCACCGGCCAGCACCGGGAGACCGAGTGCGGCGAGCGCCAGGACGAGGACGACGGCGAGAGGCGCGACGCGCGGGCCGAGCACGAGCCCGGCGAGCATGACCCCGAGCGTCTGCGCGGTGATCGGCACGCCTCCGGGCAGCGGCACAATGACCGTGCCGAGCACGACGATCAGCGCGGAGAACACCGCGATGCGGCCGAGCACGGCGCTGGAGCCGGCGGGGCGGGAAGTCGACATGAATCCTCCTGAACACTGTTCACCTGAACGGTGTTCACTACAGTAGAGGCGTCGTCCACGTCCTGCAAACCCGTCCGAGGAGCGATCACGTCCATCACGCCCGCGCTTCGTCGCCTCGCCGCCGATGACCCCACCCGTTCCGCGATCGTCGACGAAGGCGACCGCCTGACGTACGGCGACCTGTACGCGGAGTCGCGGCGGATCTCGGCGGCCCTCGACCGCCTGCTTCCGGCGTCTGCGGTCGACTCGGAACCTCCGATCGTCGCCGTCTGCCTGCGCACGGCGTTCGACACCGCGCGGATGGTCGTGGCGGTGGAGGCGGGCGACCGCATCCTCACCGTCATCGACGCGCACTGGCCGGTCCCGCTGCAGACGCAGCAGCTCGCCACGACCCGGGCGAGCGCGATCGTCACGGACGCACCCGCCCTGCGGGTTGCGCTGCGTGCGGCGGAGTGGCCGGGACTCGTCCTCGGACTCGCCGACCTGGAGTGCGCAGACCTGGACCTCATCGAGCCGGTGCCGGCCGACCCGACGCCGATCGCCGAAGACGCGCCGTTCCTCCTGCTGACCTCATCGGGGACGACGGGAACGCCGAAGGTCTTCCTGAAGACGCGGGCCCAGTACGCGGCGAACATCGACGTCTCCCGCCGCCACCTGGGCACAGCGGACGACATCGCCACCTTCGCTCCCGGGCCGATGTCGTACAGCCTGACCCTCTACGCACTGTTCGAGGTTCTCGCCACCGGCGGGCGGCTGCATGTCGCCGACCGTCTGGACGACCTCTGGCTCACCTCCCGCGTGCACGATGAGGGCATCACCCGCCTGGTCACCGTTCCCGCGGCGCTGCACGCTCTCGCCGACGCCGCGACACGCGCCCCCGGACGCTACGACGGCATCGAGCTGATCGTCACCGGCGGCGCCGCACTCTCGGCGGACGCGCGAACCCGGATCACCGCGGCGCTCCCGCGCGCCCGCGCGATCGGCTACTTCGGCACCGGTGAGCTCGGTTTCATCGGCGACGATCGCGGAGGTGGAGAGATGATCCGTCTCTATCCGCAGGTGCAGGCGCAGGTGCGCGACGATCACGGCGCGGTGCTGCCACCCGGCGCGTTCGGCACTCTGTGGGTGCGCTCACGCTCGTGCTCGACCGGATACCTTCCCGGCACGACGACGACGTCGTTGACGGATGCCGACGGCTGGGCGAGTGTGCACGATCAGGGGCGGCTTCGGGATCGGGACTTCGCCTTCGTCGGAAGACGCGGCGACGTCGTCACCACGGGAGGACACACGGTCGCACTCGACGAAGTGGAGCGCGCGTTCGACGGCATGCCCGACCTCGGTGCAGCGTGCGCGATCGCCGAGGTCCGGTCTGCTCTCGGCGTGCGCATCGCGCTGGTCGTCGAAGGAGAGGGGCCGCCTCCGGCGGAGTTGCGCGCCTGGGCGAAGGGCCGGCTCGCACCGGCATCCGTTCCTCGTCGCTGGTACTCCCTGCCGGAGCTTCCGCGCACCTCGGGTGGCAAGATCCGCCGCGCCGCCGTCGCCGAGCTCATCGCCGTCGGGCAGGGTCGGGCATGAACCCGAAGAGGTCCGCGGTCGTGACGGGCGTCGGCGCCGTCACTCCCAGCGGCCTGACGGCCCCGGCCCTGTGGGCGTCCGTGCGGGCCGGACGCAGCGGGATCACGCGCCTTCCCCCGGAGCTCTCCGGCTCCGGGCCGGTGCAGGTCGGCGGAGTCATCCGCGGGTTCGCGGCTCCCGGAGACCTCCCGACCCCGCTCATCCGCCACCTCACTCCGATGCAGCAGTGGGCGATCGCCGCGGCCGATGAGGCGATGACCTCTGCGGGCGCGACGCAGGGCCCCGACCTGCCGTGGGGCCCGCACGCGGTGCAGGTGATCGTCGCGACGGGTTCGGGACCGGTCGACGCTGTCCTGCACGCGGATGCGGCTCTGCGTCGACGCGGTCCCCGCGCGGTGCCGCCGGGCCTCTCCGTCTTCGGAACAGCGGATGCCGTCGCCGGCGTGCTGAGCCGACGATACGGACTCCTCGGCCAGACTCACGCGGTCGCCGCGGCCTGCGCGAGCGGTGCCGTCGCGATCGGAGAGGGCATGCGGCGCATCCGCCACGGATATGCGGACGCCGTGCTGGTCGTCGGGGTGGACGACTGCCTCGGTCCGCTGCACCTCGCGGCACACGCGAACCTCCGGTCCGTGGTCACCGGCTTCGCCGACGACCCGGCAGCGGCCTCCCGCCCGTTCGACCGCGCACGCCGCGGCTTCGTCATGTCGCAGGGCGCGGCCGCGGTGCTGCTCGAGGCCGGCGACCTCGCGGAGGAGCGCGCTGCGCGGCCTGTCGCGACCGTGGCCGGGTTCGGCGCGACCGGCGACGCGCACCACGCCACCGCGCCGGACCCTGCGGCGGTCGGTGCGACCAGGGCGATCGAGGACTGCCTCACGGATGCCGGTGTCGCCGCATCCGAGATCGATCACGTGAACACGCACGGCACGGGCACGGTGCTCGGCGACGACGCCGAGCTCGTCGCGCTCCGGCGGGCGCTCGGTCGACGCGCAGCGGCCGTCCCCCTCACGGCCACCAAGTCCACCACCGGACACCTGCTCGGCGCGGCCGGCGTCGTCGAGGCCGTCATCGCCGCGATGACCCTGCGCGATCAGTCCCTGCCGCCGACCATCAACCTGAGCGATCCCGCCGACGGCTGGGACTTCGTCCGCGACACCGAGCGATCGCATCCGGTCCGCACGATCCTGTCGACCTCGTTCGGCTTCGGCGGTCACAACGCGGCTCTGCTGCTCGCCGGCCCTGACTGAGCCCGCGCCGCGGAAGAACCGGCACGCTACGGCACCAGCACGACCTTCCCCCGCTGCCGGCGCTGCTCGATGGCGTCGTGCGCCGCCGCGGCATCCTCGAGTCGGTACTCGTCGACGGGCGGAACGGTACGGCCTTCCGCCACCGCGGCGAGCGCTCGGGTCTCGAGCAGCCGCAGGTCCGGCAGGGCTCGTCCGAGCGGAACGGTGACGGTGAGGGAGCGCTCGACGATGTCTCCGGAGTCGAGGCGAAGGACCTCGCCGCTCGACCAGCCGATGATCACGACACGGGCCCCGCGGCCGAGTGTCTCGAGCACTGCTCGACCCGTCGCGCCGCCGACGCCGTCCAGCAGGACCGAGGGCTGTCGCTCGCCGAGGAGCTCGGCCATCCGAGCCGGCCACGACTCGTCGGTCGCGTCCAACGGCACGAGCCTGCCGCCGGCGAGCTTCTCGCCGCGCGCGAGCTGCTCGACCACGGCGCGCTTCGACTCGCCGCCGTGAAGTGCGACGACCGTGGCCCCGGCCGACAGGGCGAGCTGCGCGAGCTGGCTTCCGAGACCGCCCGATGCCCCGGGGATGACGACGACGTCTTCCGGCCGGATCTGCGCGGAATCCAGCACGAGCTGAGCCGTGCGTCCGGTGCCGATCGTGGCGACGGCCTGCGGGAAGGTCACCCCATCGGGGACGCGGTGCAGGGCCTCGACCGGCGCCAGTGCGTATTCGGCGTAGCCGCCGCTGCGGAAGCCCACGTGGGCGACGACCCGCGATCCGGCGATGGCCGCGTCGACGCCCGGCCCCACGGCATCGACGACACCGGCCACCTCACGCCCGGGCGTCATCGGGAGCACAGGTCTCGGCATCGACGGCGGACCGGCATCCTGTCGGATGGCGGTGTCGACCGCATGCACACCGGCCGCGGCGACAGCGACGCGCACCTCCCCCTCGCCGGGCTCGGGCAACGGCACCTCTTCGACCTGCAGCACCTCGCTGGCCCCGAACTCGCGCTGCACGACCGCCCGCATGCTCCGCGCGCCGGACGAGCCGACCGTCACAGCATCCGCACTCATGCGCCGACCTCCTCGCCGGTCGCGACGCCCTCGGCATCCGCCCGCATCCGGGGCGCCAGCACCGCCGCAGCGACCGCCACGACGGCTGCGAGGGCGAACACCGCGGTGAACGGATCCGCGACCGCAGCCATCGACGTGAACAGGATCCCGGTGACGGCCAACGCCAGCGCGCTGCCGAACGAGTCGGCGACGGTCATCGCGCCGCTGTTGAAGCCCTGGTTATCGGGGGTCGACATCGACAGCGTCAATGCGCTGGTGCGGGGGCTCATCAGCCCCATCCCCACTCCCGCGACGACCCAGGCGACCGCGACGATCGCGGCGTCCCAGACGAGCCCGGCGGTGGCGACGGTCAGCGCGATGCCGATGAGGACGAGGATCGTGCCGACCCGCACCGCCGTGATGCTCGACAGGCGCGTGCCCATCCGCCCCTGCACGGTCGCGGCGGCCGACCACGCGAGCGCACCGCCGGTCAGGGAGAGCCCGGCGAGCGTCGGCGTGAGGTCGTAGCGATCGGTGAGCAGGTACGGCAGATAGACCTGCGCACCGAAGAAGGCAGCAGCGGCGAGGCCGCGGACGAGGATGACGGAGGGCAGCCCTCGACCAGCACGGAGCGTGCCGCGGGGCACGAGCGGGCGCACCGCGATGAGCGCGATCACGATCGCGACGCCGGCGAGCACCGGGCCGAACCCGGGGATGTCACCGACCAGGTTCAGCGCGAGCACCGCGACGGCCGCCAGCACCGACCAGCCGAGCCGCCTGAAGGCCCACGGTGTCGCCGCATCACCGTCGTTCGCGAGTCCGCGCAGCGCCGGGATCACCATGAGCAGGGCGACGAGCACCAGGATGACCACGCCGAGGAAGACCCAATGCCAGCTCCAGAGCTCGGTCACGGCCCCCGCGACCGTCGGGCCGATGAGCGAGGGGATGACCCAGGCCGCGGCGAACCCGGCGAAGACGGCCGGATGCAGTGCCTGCGGGTAGACGCGAGCGACGACGACGTACAGGGCCACCATCAGCCCTCCGCTGCCCAGCCCCTGGGCGAAGCGCCCGGCGACGAGGATCTCCATGCTCGGCGCGAGGCCCGCGATGAGCAGCCCCACGACGAACATGGCGACCGACGTGTACAGCGGCGCGACAGGGCCGCGGCGATCCGACCAGTTTCCCGCGATCACCATGCCGATCACGCTGGTGGCCAGGGGCCCGGCGAAGGCGAGCGCGTACAGCCGCTCGCCGTCGAGGTCGGCGCTGACCGTCGGCATCACCGTCGTCACGGCCAGCGATTCGAAAGCCCCGAGGAACACGAGGGCGCACGCGCCGATCGTGATCCAGAGGTACTCGCTGCTCATGATGCGCGGCGGGGCGGGGTTCGGCTTCGCCGGCGCTCCTGTTTCGGTAGTCATGAGACCTGACGATAAGACCTCAACAAAGGTTGAGGTCAAGGCCCGCGATCAGCGCACGGGCAGGAAGTGCGTCGGCGCCGGCACCTGCGCCTCATGACGGATGCCGCGCACCGCGCCCGTGCGCTCGTCGAGGTCGAGCAGCGTGACCGTGTCGGAGCGCTGCCCCGCGACGAGCATCTTGCCCTCGTGCACGAAGTGGTGACGCGGCCAGTCGACACCGGAATCGGCGAGCGCGACCGACTCGAGGGTGTCGCCACCGCCGCGCACCCGCAGGGTCGCGATCGTGTTGCTGCCCCGGAGCGCGGTGTACAGGAACTGCCCGTCGCGCGAGCGCGCGAGCTCGGCCGGGAAGTCGGCGCCGATCTCGGCGATCGGGCTCGACAGGGTCGACGACACGACGCGCCAGGTGCCGTCGACACCCGCGGCGAGGGTGAACACCTCGCACGAGTACTCGGTCACGACATGCAGGTGCCCGCTGGGGTGCACCACCATGTGGCGAGGTCCGGTGCCGAGCGGGAGCACCACCTCGTGGTCAAGGATCAACCCGTTCGCACTCTGCTTCCAGATCCGCACCAGGTCGAACCCGAGGTCGGTGGTGGCGATGCGTCCGTCGGGCAGGAAAGCCGCGGCGTGCGCGTGCGAGACCCGGTCGGCGCCGGCCGCATGCGGGTCGGATGCGGCGATGCCGTCGCCCGGCGGGGTCGCCGCCGGTGCGTCCGGGTCGTCGTCTCCGAACAGGGCCGCGCGGAGCGCCGCCGCGGCATCCGCCTTTCCGTGCGCCGGAACGAGGCGGCCGGCCGCATCCAGGCCGATCCGCACCACGCGTCCGTCGCCGTAACAGCTCGCGATGAGCGAGGATCCGTTCGGGGCGACGGCCAGGTGGCAGACGCTCTCGCCGACGGCGACGGGGTCGCCGAGCGGCGACAGCGCCGCCTCACCGGTACGCGCGAAGGCCTGCACCAGGGCATCCGCCTCGAGCGCCGCGTAGACGACGTCGAGGGTCGGATGCTGCGCCAGCCACGACGGCGAGAGCGTCTCTGTGACGGCGCCGCGATAGGCGAGCGTCGTGGCCTCGCGGCCCTCGTCGCCCGCGAGCAGGCCGATGCCGTCGGCCGAGCCTTCCATCGCGGGACCGTAGCCGCCCAGCCAGAACCGTGTCATGCGGTCGCTCCCCGAGTTCAGTCGAGCAGATCGTGGCGCACGATGACCTGGTCGCGCTCGGGGCCGACCCCGATCACAGAGATGCGCGTGTTGCTCATCCTCTCCAGCGCCAGCACGTAGTCCTGCGCGTTCTGCGGCAGATCCTCGAAGGTGCGCGCGGTCGAGATGTCCTCGCTCCATCCGGGGAAGTACTCGAGGATCGGCTTCGCGTGGTGGAAGTCGGTCTGGTTCACCGGCACCTCGTCGAAGTGCACGCCGTCGACGTCGTAGGCGACGCAGACCGGGATCTGCTCGAGACCGGTGAGGATGTCGAGCTTCGTCAGCACGAGGTCGGTGATGCCGTTGATGCGCGTGGCGTAGCGGGTGATCGGCGCGTCGTACCATCCCACCCGGCGCGGGCGGCCGGTGGTGGTGCCGAACTCGAAGCCCTGCTTGCGCAGCCACTCGCCCTGCTCGTCGAACAGCTCGGTCGGGAACGGACCCGAGCCGACCCGGGTCGTGTAGGCCTTGACGATGCCGACGATGCGGTCGAGCGCGCCCGGTCCGACGCCGGAGCCGGTCGCGGCGCCGCCCGCGGTCGCCGACGACGACGTCACGAACGGGTAGGTCCCGTGGTCGATGTCGAGCATCGTGGCCTGGCCGCCCTCGAAGACGACGACCTCGCCGCGGCCGAGTGCCTCGGCGATCAGGTAGCCGGTGTCGGCGACCATCGGGCGCAGACGGTCGGCGTACGACAGCAGGTCTTCGACGACCTCGTCGGCGGTGATCGCGCGACGGTTGAAGATCTTCACCAGCAGGTGGTTCTTCTGGTCGAGGGCGCCCTCGACCTTCTGACGCAGGATGTTCTCGTCGAAGATGTCCTGCACGCGGATGCCGACGCGGTTGATCTTGTCGGCGTAGGCCGGGCCGATGCCGCGGCCGGTGGTGCCGATCATGCGCTTGCCGAGGAAGCGCTCGGTGACCTTGTCGAGCGTGCGGTGGTACTGCGTGATGATGTGCGCGTTCGCGCTGACCCGCAGACGCGAGATGTCGATGCCGCGGGCGGCGAGCGCCTCGAGCTCGAAGAACAGCACCTCGAGGTCGACGACGACCCCGTTGCCGATCACCGGGTTGACACCGGGAGAGAGGATGCCGGACGGCAGCAGGTGCAGCGCGTACTTCTCGTCGCCGACGACGACGGTGTGCCCGGCGTTGTTGCCGCCGTTGAACTTCACCACCCAGTCGGTGCGCTCACCGAGAAGATCGGTGGCTTTGCCTTTCCCTTCGTCGCCCCACTGCACGCCGACGATCACGATTCCTGGCATGGGTGTCCCCCCTGCTTTCGCCGGGTTTGCACCGGCCGATGAGCTGGCCCTCTTCGGGCGTTCCCATCCTATCGGGAGGGGGTTTCGAGGCTGTTTCGGGCGTTCTCATGGCCGAGGGCTGAGCGGACGGCCGCGACGGTGGCGGGAAAGCGACGGATGCTGTCGGTCCGGCCGATCGACGGATGTCGGGGGCCACTGCCAGGATCGGGGGATGCCACATGCAGCATCCGACGACCTCGGCGTTCGCGCGAGCGCCGGCGCACCCAGGAAGCAGGGTCCGCTCGTCCTCCTCGCGGCCCTCGTGACCGTCGTGCTCTGGGCCTCCGCGTTCATCGGCATCCGGGGCGCCGGCCCGCACTACGACCCGGGAGCCCTGGCTCTGCTGCGGATGGCCGTGGGAACGGTGGTGCTGACGATCATCGCCGTGCGCCACGGCATCCGTCTCCCGGAGCGCCGCCACTGGTGGTTGATCGCGGTCTGGGGCGTCGGCTGGTTCTGCGTCTACAACCTGGCGCTGAACGCCGCCGAACGCACCCTCGATGCCGGCACCGCCGCGATGGTGGTGAACCTCGCGCCGCTCATGGTCGTCGTCTTCAGCGGACTGTTCCTGCGCGAGGGCTTCCCGAAGCCCCTCGTGATCGGGGCCCCGATCGCCTTCCTCGGCGTCGTGCTGATCGGCATGAACTCGTCCACGAGCGAAGGACCCGACATCACCGGGCTGCTGCTCGCCCTCCTGGCCGCGGTGATGTACGCCGGATGCACGCTCCTGCAGAAGCGCCTCCTCACCGCTGGGACCGACGCGACGACGCTGACCTGGCTCGGCGCCGCGGCCGGGACGATCGCGCTGCTCCCGTGGACGGGCAGCCTCATCGGCGCCCTGCAGACCGCGCCGCTCGATGCGACGCTGTGGGTCGTCTACCTCGGCATCTTCCCCACGGCGATCGCCTTCACCACCTGGGCCTACGTGCTGCAGCGCAGCACCGCGGGACAGACGTCGGCGACCACCTATGTCGTGCCGGCGATCGCGATCCTCATGTCGTGGGCGATCCTCGGCGAGGTGCCGACGCCGCTGATGTTCCTCGGTGGAGCGCTGTGCCTCCTCGGTGTGCTCGTCACGCGCATGCGCTGGGGGCGCCGCGACCGATAGCGCCTCCGACGCGGCTCAGCGTTCGCCGATGACGTTCCGCGCGATGCCGAGCTCGGCGAGCCGGGCGGCCGCCAGCGTGCGCTTGAGCTCGAGGGCCTCGCCGATCTCGCCCGCCAGGCGCGGACGACTCTGGATCAGTGCGTCGACCGTCGACAGCGGCAGCACCACGACCGTGAGGACCTCGCCGGCGATCGTGACCGCCTGGGTGCGCTCGCGGGTGAGGGCGGTGTGCCCGACGATGTCACCCTTCTCGGCGCCGGCGAACTCGATGCGGCCGCCGTCGGCCTCGATCGCGAGCACGGCCCGACCCGAGACCACCACACGCACCTCGTCGGGCACGATTCCACTGGCGAGCACGGTCTCACCGACGCCGTAGCGCTCGAGGCGCGCACCCGCCGTCACCGCCTCGATGTCATCATCGCGAAGATGCAGCGTGGGCGCGATCGCGGTCATCGCCTCGACGAGGCGCTGCGGCTCGGCGAGCGGATCGGTCGCATCCCCGTCGAGGGCGAACCCGCGGCGACGCGCGGCATACCAGAGCCAGGACAGGTACATCGAGAGAGCGCGTGACGCGTCGGCGGGCCCGGCGACCGGGATCGAGACGGCGTACGCACCGGCACCCGAGTAGTGCACGGTCGCGCGCTCCCGCGGGAGCTTCATCGGCAGGGCATCCGCGATCGCGACCAGCAGCGTCATGACCTCGTGCGGCGGATCGTCGGTCGAGAACTTCACCGGCGTCTCGGCCGAGTACGGCCCCTCCGGCTCGCTCATGTTCGTGAACGAGGCACCGGAGAGCGACGAGTTCGGGACGATCTGGATGCCGCCGCCGGTCTCGATGTGCACGGCACGCCAGTTCACCTCGACGACCCGGCCCTTCACCCCCGCCGCATCCAGCCAGTCGCCGATCTTGAACGGCTGCTCGAAGAGCAGCAGGAGCCCCGAGATCACGCCGCCCACGGCGTTCTGCAGCGCGAGGCCGATTACGATCGACCCGACGCCGAGAGCGGTGAAGAGGCCGCCGACATCGGCATCCCACACCCAGGAGAACAGGAGGGCGAGCCCGACGCCCACCAGGATCAGCCGGGCGATCTCCACGAAGATGGTGGGGATGCGGCCGCGCCACGAGTCCTTCTCCGCGTTGGCGAACAGCGCCACGTTGAAGGCCGAGAGCACGAGCAGGATGACGAGGAAGCCGAACACCGTCGCGACGACGCGCGTCCACACCTGATCGGCGGGCGATTGGATCGCGAAGGCCAGGAGCCCGAACAGCGCACCCACCGGGATGACCCCGTTGCGCAGCATCCGCAGCGGCTTGGCCACCGGATTGCCTCGACGCGTCAGGGTCCCGATGATCTCGGTGAGCACGACGAGGAGCACCGGCACGCCGACGGCGAGGCCGATGACCCACCAGGCCCAGCCGTCCTCGAACGCGTCGGCCACGGTCAGACCACCTTCCAGACGGTCTCGGTCCTGCCCTGGGTCTCCACCGTCCCCGCCTCGACGTAGGTCACGAGCTCCTGCGTGCGGTCCCGCACGTTCTGGCTCACGTAGATCCCGGGCTCGCCCGTGACCGACCGGACCCGGTACGCCAGGTTCACGGCATCACCCCACAGGTCGTAGGCGAGGCTCGTCCGCGCGACGAGTCCGCTGGTCACGGTGCCGGTGTCGACGCCGGCGCGCAGCCCGATCTGGGTGCCGTGCTGGGAGTTGAAGCGCTCGAGCACCCCGAGCAGGTTGCGGGCGAACTCGACGCTGCGGCGGATGTTGTCCACGCGCGGAACGATGAGTCCGGAGGACGCGAGGTAACCGCCGCGCAGCGTGCGCACCTTCTCGACGCCGGCCTTCTCCGCTGCCTCGTCGAACCCGCGCATGAGCGTGTTGAGGAGTCCGATCTCCTCCTCCGCGCTCTTGCCGCGCATGGCGTCGTCGAATCCGACCAGCTCGGCGAAGACCACCGACACGTTCTCGTGCGCCTCGGTGATGGCCTCGTCGCCCTGCTTGTACTTGGTCGCGACGCTCTCCGGCATGAGGGTGTGCAGCAGTTTCTCGTTCTCCTTCTGCTGCTCGTCGATCAGCTCCTGCTTGATCCGCAGGCTCGACGCCATGTCGTTGAACGCGCTGCCGAGGTCGCCGAACTCGTCACGAGACCCCTGCGGCACCTGCACGTCGAGGTCGCCCTCCGCGACCCGATGCACGGCGCCGACCAGCCGATGGATCGGGCGGGTGAACACCTGGGCGAGCAGCAGCGAGAGCAGGGAGACGCCGAGCATGATGCCGAGGAGCGACAGCAGCACGTTGCGCGTGAAGTCGTTGACCGGCTCGAACGCCTCCGCGGTGTCGATGCGCGCGATGATGACCCAGTCGAGCCCTTCGATCTCCAGCGGCGCGTAGGTCGTGACGCTGTCGCCGCCGATGTAGTCGCGGCCGACGACGGTGCCGGTGCGTCCGGCCTGCGCCTCGCCCACTGCGAAGGTGTCGACCGGTTGCAGGAGCACGGTGCCCTTGACCTCGCCGATGCGCTTCGCGATCGTGGGGGCGATGCCGCCGCTGATCAGCCGCTTCACGTACTCCTCTGGATCTTCCACCAGACGTCGCGAGGTGCTGCGCATCAGATCGTCGCGCCCCACCAGGTAGACCTCGCCCGTGTCGCCGAGGCCCTGCGCCTTCCATCCTTCGGAGCCGGTCATCACGTCGTTGATCGTGTCGACCGGCACCTGGAGGGCCATGGCCCCCGTGATGCCGCTGTCGTTGCCGACCGGGGAGATGACCCACATCGTGGGGATGTTCAGCGAGGGGATCCAGCGCTCGAAGTCGGTCATGCCGATCGCGTCGACCGAGTTGGTCGCGATCGTGTCGCGGTACGTCTGCGCGAAGGCCGTGTCGCGATACGGCCCGGTGTTCAGGTTGGTGCCCAGCTCGATGCCCTTGTAGGCGGAGAACACGACGTCACCGTCGAGGTTCAGCAGCAGCGCGTCCTCGTAGCCGGCCTGCTGGACCAGCCGCGTGAAGTAGTCGCCGTAGCGCTCGGCCCCGGCCGAATAGCTCGTGCCGTCTCCGCTGTCGTTTCCGACGAGCAGCTCGTCGTAGTCGGCGTCGAAGTCCTGGTTCTTCGTCGTGTACTGCAGCTGCAGGTAGCGGCCGGCGCTCGATTCCGGGATGAACGCCTCGTCTCCGTACGCCTCGCCGGCGCGGGCCTCGAGCTCCGGGATGAAGGTGTCGGCGTAGTAGGCCTCGAGCTGCGCGGACTGCTCAGCGGAGATCTCCTGCTGCTGCAGGTCGTCCCACGCGGCGTTCATCGTGTTCGAGAGCGTCTGCGCACTGAGGTTGCGGGACTGCAGAGAGGCTTCGCGCTTGACGTCGTCGATCGCCTCGGTGATCTCGACCGCTCTCATCGAGCGGATCGTGATGAGCTGGTCGACGGCCGCGTCATGCAGGGACTGCCGTCCGTTGATGAAGCCGATCGCCCCGACGACGACCGAGGAGACCAGGCTCACCGAGAGCAGCATGATCAGCAGCTTCGACTGGATGCTGAGTCCGCCCCCGCCGCGGAAACGGCGAACTCTCGTCGCGCCGTCCGCGCTGCTCGTACCGGTCCCGCTCTCGCTCATGCGCCCTCCGCCGTGCATCGTGCGCGTCCCCGGTCAGACACTATCGATATTCCGGTACGACGGTCTACATACGGGTTCCGCTACAGTGACCGGCGGAGGCGAACATGACGACCTGGTGGCCCTACGCACGACTCGCAGCATCCGTTCTCGCCGTCGCGGCGATCGTGGCGCAGCTCGTACGATCGATCGACGTCGCCCGAAGCGCCGAGACCGAGTACGGGCAGCACATGCCGACCGTGATCGCGAACTTCTTCAGCTTCTTCACGATCGAGTCCAATGTGCTGGCGGCCGTCGCCCTCGCGATCGGCGGGATCTGGGCTCTGCGCCAGAAGGACCGCACGCTGGTCGAACCGCGGTGGCTCGCGGTGCTGCTCGTCTGCGCCAGCACATACATGATCGTGACCGGCGTCGTCTACAACACCCTGCTCCGCGGCATCCCCCTGCCCCAGGGCGCCACGGTCCCCTGGTCCAACGAGGTGCTCCACGTCGTCGTCCCGATCATCATGCTGATCGACGTGCTGGTCGCGCCGCGCCGGCGCGCGCTCGGCTGGGGCGCCGTGGGGATCGCGGCGATCTTCCCGATCGTGTGGGTGGTCTACACGCTGATCCGCGCGAACCTGGTGATCGCCCCGGCGACCGGGAACCCGTACTGGTACCCGTACCCGTTCCTCGACCCGCACCAGCCGGGCGGCTACGGCGCCGTCACCCTCTACGTGCTCCTCATCGCCGCGATCATCATCGGCGCGGCCGCGGGAGTGGTCTGGGTGGGCCGTCGCCGCGGCATCCGTGCTGCGGACATCTCCACGACGTGAGCGCCTCCGCGCGACCACGCGAGAGCCGAGATCACCGCGGGCGGACGGGGAGCGCTTCGATTCGACCGAACTCGCTGCGTCGAGGGATCGATGCGACAGCCTTCGAGAAGACGGCGGCGATCGCCGCGGATGCGAGGATGGCGAGCGGCACCCCGATCGCCGTCGCATAGTTGGAGTACTCCAAGAGGGTTCCGGCCAACAGAGGTGCCAGCGCCCCGGCGAGCGAACCCAGCAGCGAGGAGAGCGAGAGGACGCGACCACGGATCTGATCGGGAATGATCAGGGCGAGGAACGATCCCTGCACCGCGTTGAGCGGGATCAACGGCAGAGACGCGACGAATCCGAGCACCGCGACCACCCAGACGCTCTGCGTGAACAGGAGTCCGCTGAATGCGATGGTGATCGTGCAGATCGAGATCTGCACGATCCTCTGACCGCTGAGGCGACGAAGCGCCCAGCCCACGACGACGCCCCCGGCAAGCACGCCGGCTCCCTGGAAGGTCTGGATGATACCGATCTGCCAGGCCGGAGTTCCCGCTTCCTGCTGGCTGAGCACGATCGTCATGCCGCAGGCGCCGAGTGCGAAATTCACCAGCACGACCAGGCCGATGAGGACCCTCGGCTGCCGCCAAGCGGCCAACCATCGTGATCCCGAAGACAACGATCTGACCGCCGGAGCATCATCCCGCCGCTCGGGGGCCAGATTCTTCTTGATGGCCAGCGCCGAACCGACCTCCCCCAGACGGGTGACGGCCGAGACGATCAACGGCACCGAAGGATGCAGCCCGAACAGAAACCCCGACACCGGGGCAGCGGCAAGACGGATCGCAGCGTCGCGCGACTGATTCGCGGCCGATGCCTCGGCCAGAAGCTCCTTCCCGACGATACGAGGAAGTGCGACATCGGTCACGTTGAAGAAGAGCCCGACGACCATTCCCTCGCATGCGGCGATGACGAGAAGAGAGCCCGTCGTCAACGTCTCGGTCAGGTACATCCCGGAGAGGACCCCATAGATCCCGAAAGCGCCCAGGCCGGACCAGATCATCAGACGACGGGCGTCGAACATGTCCGCCAGAACACCGCCCGGGAGAATCGCCACTGCGCGGGCCGCCGCCGAGACGGTGCCGATGAGCCCCGCCAGGAAGGCATCAGCCGTGAGGTGGTATCCGAGCAGGGTGAATGCGAAGGAACCGACGCTCAGCCCCACCTGTGTGAGCGTGTCTCCCACGAACCACGCGCGATAGTCCCGCACACGCCACACGCTCGGCGTCGCGTTGTTCACAACGGATCCGCCTCGAAGATGTAATCGAAACGGGGGTCGCCGGATCCGCATGTCGGACACCCGGCCTCCGGCTGCCATTCCATGATCGTGCGGAGCTCCCCGGAGATGTAGTTCACCTCGATCTGCTTTCCGACGCCCAACGGTTCGGTGTAGCCCGTCATCAGGCGGATCGCCTCATCGACACCGAAGGACGTGAGTCGCTGGATGTGCGGTGAGATCGCGGCGGTCGCGGCATCCCGGGCGGGGGACATCAGCGCGTGGAATTGGCTGAGGAACCCCTGCGTATTGAGCTCGTCGAAGATGTGGAGACAGTCCAGGCACCCGGAGCGACGAGGGATCACCGAGAAGAAGCGACCACTGGTGTGCTGGGTGAGCATGACGACAAGCGGGATCCCCAGCTGAACCGCGGCCGAGTTCGCTCGGCGCTGCGCGATGAACCTGGGCTCGTCGATCGCGCAGATGAGAGCGTCCGCTCCGCGCGCGACCTGCACGATCTCTTCCGCTGAGGTGATCTTCAGATCGACGACCTCGACGTCGCAATCCGGAGCGAAGCCGCGACAATACTGCTCTGCAACCTCGGTCTTCTTCCGGCCGATGTCACCGGTTCGGAACAAGGTCTGTCGATTCAGGTTGCTTTCCTCGACGATGTCGTAGTCGAGGATCGTGAGCTTGCGCAATCCCGCAGCCAAGAGCTGGGGAAGGCTGGCGCTCCCGCCGCCCCCGAGCCCGAGCAGCACGACATGGGCATCACCGAGCACGCGTTGCGCTGAGTTTCCCGCCGCGTGGGAGTTCTCGGCGGCAGCGGCGAAGAAGGTCTGGTTGGCCTCCAATCGCGCAGGGAGGTCGTCGTAGACCGCCGCGTCCTCGATCAGACCGCTCTCATCGAGATAGTGAATCCCCTGCCGAACATCGTCGTCGGAAAGATGGGCGACGGCGTGCCGCATCTCACGGACGATCTCCTCGACCCCTCTGGTTCCATCCAAGAGGGGCAGAAGCACCCGCAGTTCGCCCTGCGGGTCACTGAGTTCCTTGGTGATTCCCTGTTGTGCGCCGATGCGGACGACGTCCTGCGCGAGCCAGTAGATGGGAAATGCCCGCTTGATCTGCGGTCGCATGATCTGCTCCTTTCATGCTTCGTGCCGCGTCACCGATTCGGCAACGCGGCACGAAGAATCGACGACTCGAAGTGAGTGCCGATCCAGCCTGGTGTCCCGATCGCGATCGCCGCGATAAGGATGATTCCCAACAGCATCTGCTTCATTTCTTCCCCCCGATGTGTGACCACGAAACCGGACTTGACTAGAATTGTCAAGTACCTGACTAGGCCGGTCATGTGCTTGACTATCGGAGAAGATCGGAGTCATGTGCTCAGCCCCGGAGAACGCATTCGCGCCGCGCGCGAGAAGCTCGGCCTCACCCAAGCCGAGCTCGCCGGCGAGCACCTCTCCGCGAGCTACGTCTCACATCTGGAGCACGATCGTCGGCGCGCGACGCCGGAAGCGCTTCAGCATCTTGCCAGCCGTCTGGGTGTTTCCGTCGAGGAGTTGCGCGCCGCACCGTCGCAGATCAGCGCCGCACACTATGCGGCGTCGGTGGCTGCTCACGTGAGAGCACTCGAGACCGCGCTGGATGGAGATCTCGGGTCGAGGACCGAGGGACTGGTTGCCGCTGACCCAGCATCGCCTGCTGATGATGACTGGGTGACCATGTACCTGGCCGCCGAAGGATTGCGGCACCACGGACAGTACGAAAGACTCTCCGAGTCAGCAGAGGCACTCCTTCGACATCCGCTGACCCAGGAGTCGGCATCCCTGCGCACAGCCGCACTCGCACTGCACGCCACCGCGTTGCGCGCCATCGGTCAGCTCACCCGCTCCCTTGAGGTCGCAAGACAGGCCGTCGCGGCCGCCGAAGAGAGTCAGGACTCGAGCAGCATCGCCCGCGCAGCACTCGCGCTGATTGCAACGCTCAGCGAACTCGGCGTCATAGAGGAGCTGCCCGCGCAGGTCGACAGGCTCACATCTCTGCTCGAAAGCATCCCCTCCCCGCAGTTGAGAGGTCGCATCGCGTGGGCTGCGGGGAATGCGCAGTTCATCCTCGGCGATGCGGCGGCGGGGCTCGATCTGCATGACCGCGCCTCGCAGTGGCTGCGTCCTGATGCGGACCTTCGACTGTGGGCGCGCTTCTGCAAGGCCTCCGCGAACAGACGCATCACCGCGGGAATCACCGCGGGCGTCGAGAAACTCCTCCATGACGCGGAGCTCGGGCTCGAACTGGTCGGAAACGACGATGACCGAAGTGAACTCCTGATCGCTCGCGCGAATTTCCTCCTCCTCGCGTCCGATTCCCTCGGCGCGATCGCTCTCGCGGAACGCGCCCTCCAAACGGCGACTCTCCCTGCACAGACGCAGGCGACGGGATACGAAGTGATGGCCCGGGCGGCGGAGCAACGAGGGAGCGGCGCTGAAGCCCGGCAGCACTGGGCGAAGGCCGCGGAACTCTTCAGTGAGGCAGGCGCTGTCGACAGCGCGATATCGATCTGGCGTCGCCTCGCTCAGCAGGCCTGAGGAGAACAGAGCCCATCGGGCACCCCTGCCCGCCGGACTCCGGCCCGGATGCGATTACGCTGGTGCGCGGGGGATGGCCGTGACGCGTGGTCCCCGTGTGACTGAGGGAGCCACCACATGAACGAGCCCTACACGCAGGACCCGCAGGCGAGCTCTGCGCCGCCGCCCCCGCCTCCTCCTCCCGCCCCTTCGACAGGCTCAGGGACCCAGGGCGCGGGCTCAGGGACCCAGGGTGGAGGCTCAGAGACCCGGGCGTCGGCGTCCACGACGGCGGGCGTGTCCGGCTCGAAGAACCAGGGCGCCCCCACCGACGCCGAGATGTCGCGCGCCGCCGCCGTCCTCACGGTCATCTCGGACTCGTACTCCGCGAAGATGGTCGGCCAGGACCGCCTGCGGATGAGCCTGCTCGTCTCGCTCATCGCCGGCGGCCACATCCTGCTCGAGAGCGTGCCGGGACTCGCCAAGACCACGGCGGCCAGCACGCTCGCCGACACCGTCAAGGCCCAGTTCAAGCGCATCCAGTGCACGCCCGACCTGTTGCCCAGCGACATCACCGGCAGCCAGATCTACGAGTCGGCGACCGGCTCGTTCCGCACGGTGCTCGGTCCTGTGCACGCGAACTTCGTGCTGCTCGACGAGATCAACCGCTCGAGCGCGAAGACCCAGAGCGCGATGCTCGAGGCGATGCAGGAGCACCAGACGACGATCGGCGGCGAGATCCATCACCTCCCGAAGCCGTTCCTCGTGATCGCGACGCAGAACCCGATCGAGCAGGAGGGCACCTACGAGCTGCCCGAGGCGCAGATGGACCGCTTCCTGCTCAAGGAGATCGTCGAGTACCCGAGCCCGGCGGAGGAGTTCGAGATCCTCAGCCGCATCGACTCGGGCGTGCTCGACCCCGACCGGCACGTGACCAGTTCGGTGAGCCTCGACGACGTGCACCTGCTGCAGGACGTGGCGAGCCGCGTGTACGTCGACCCGGCCATCCGCAACTACATCGTCTCGATCGCCTATGTGACCCGGAACCCCGCGCCGTACATCGGCGAGGAGCGCGCACGCCTCATCAAGTACGGGGCCAGCCCGCGTGCGAGCATCGCGTTCCTGCAGGCTTCGCGCGCGCTGGCGCTGCTGAACGGCCGCGCGCACGTGCTGCCCGAGGACATCCGCGCCCTTCGTCACCTGGTGCTGCGCCACCGTCTGCTCCTCACCTTCGAGGCCGACGCCGAGGGCATCCGCAGCGAGGAGATCATCGACGAGATCTTCGCGGCCGTTCCCACTCCCTGACCCGCCCATGCCCAGCCTGATCACGCAGGTGAAGAGCAAGCTCTTCATCCACTCGTCGCGCAAGTCGCTGCACGCGCTCGACGGCGCGTACGCGTCGCTGCTGCACGGGCGCAGTCTCGACTTCGAGGATCTGCGCAAGTACGAGTACGGCGATCAGGTGCGCGACATCGACTGGCGTGCGACCGCGCGGCTGGGCACTCCGCTGGTCAAGCGTCATCGCGCGATGCGCATGCACACGATCATGTTCGTGGTCGACACCGGGCGCTCGATGGCCGCGCTCGCCCACGACGAGAAGTCCAAGAAGGATCTGGCGATCCTCGCGACCGGCGTCCTCGGCGTGCTCGCCCTGCGCCACGGCGACGACTTCACGACGGTCTACGGCGATGCGGAGCGTGTGCGCCGCCGAGCGCCCGGCCGCAGCGAGGGCGCACTCGAGCACGCCCTGCGCACGATCGACAGGGCCATCGACGAGAGCACCGCCCCGAGCGATCGCGACGCCCTGCTGTCATACGTCACGCGAACGATCTCCCGCCGCATGATCGTCGTCGTGATCACCGACGAGGCGCCGATCACCGACGAGACCGAGCGGATGCTGCGACGACTGCGCGTGCAGCACGACGTGCTGTGGCTCACGGTGCGTGACGCCGACCCCGTGCTCGACCACACGACGCGCACCATCCGCAGCGACGTCGACAGCCGGTGGGACGTTCCGGACTTCGTGCAGGGCGACCTCGGCATCGTCCGCGAGCTCACGGCGCAGACCGAGGCGGATGCCGCGCGTCTCGCCGAGACCCTGAAGCGCATGGAGATCAGCCATGCCGCACTCGACGGGCAGGACGACGCGGTCTCGCAGCTGCTGCAGCTGCTGAACCGGAGGTCTCATGCCGGGATCTGACGAGCTCTACCCGCCGGCGCAGTACGGCTGGGGATGGATGCTGCTCGCCATCGGCATCCTGATCCTGCTGGTGCTCGGCGCATGGCTGCTGATCGTGCTCACCCGTCCCCGGCGCGTCCTCTCCACCGCCGGAGAGCCCCAGGGACCGACCCTGCTCACGGTCGACGTGCTCTCGCAGCTGCGCACGGAGTACCTCGACCGCATCCAGATGGTCGAGACCGACTACCGGGAGCGGAAGCTCTCCGCGCGGAACGCGAACTTCGAGTTGAGCAGGGTCGTGCGCACGTTCGTGAACGAGTACAGCGGCCTCGAAGCACCCGTGCTCGCGCTCGACGACCTCAAGGCCCGCGGGGTGCATCCCGCACTCATCGATGCGATGGGTCGGCACTACTACCCGAGCATCTTCCGTCAGGGACCGGCGATCGACCCGATCGCGGGTGCCGACGCGGCGCGGACGGTGGTGCGCACATGGCACTAGCCAACTTCTGGATGATCATCGTCGCCCTCGCGGTCGTGCTGGTCGCACTCGGCATCGGGCTCGCGCTGGGCCTGCGCCGCGCCGGACGCGGTGAAGCCGGCGAACGGGCGCGGGTCGCCCGTGCCGAGCGTCTGCGCGCGCTGCCGTCGTTCCGCCAGGCGCTGAGCCGGCGGGTGCTCGCGCTGTCCGGCATCCTCGTGCTCGGCACGGTGGCGACGGTCGCGGCCGGTGTGGTGGCCGCCCGGCCGATGTCGTCGCAGACCATCCAGCCGGTGAACACCAGCCGCGACATCATGCTGTGCCTCGACGTGTCGGGCTCGATGACCGAGGTCGACGTCGAGGTGCTGAGCGTGTTCGAAGAGCTGCTCGAGGACTTCGAGGGCGAACGGATCGGCCTGACGATCTTCAACAGCTCTCCCGTGCAGATCTTCCCGCTCACCGACGACTACGACTTCATCCGAGAGCACCTCGCGAGCATCAAGGAGAGCTTCGACTACGTCGATCAGATCCCCGAGCACTGGGTCGGAACCCTCAACGGCGACGGCGCCTCACTGATCGGCGACGGTCTCGCCGCGTGCACGATGGGCTTCGACCGCCCCGACGACGAGCGGTCGCGCTCGGTCATCTTCGCCACCGACAATGAGATCAACGGCGCCTCGATCGTGACGCTCGAGGAGGCGGCCGGCTACGCCAAGGCCAAGGGCGTGCGCGTGTTCGCCCTGAACCCGGTGCAGGGCAAGGATGCCGAGGTGAGCGCCGAGCTCGCCGCCGCGGCCGAGACGACCGGGGGCGCCGCCTACGGTCTGCGCGACACGACGACCGTGTCCGACATCGTGACCGAGGTGCAGGAGCAGGAGGCGACCGAGCTGCGCGGCGAGGCGCAGGTCGTCTGGACCGACAGTCCGAATCTCTGGATCGTGGTGCTGTCGATCACGCTGCTCTCGTTCGCCGTGGTGCTGTGGAGGGTGAGACTGTGATCTTCCAGCCCGTCCTCCATCCGCTGCTGCTCGTGCTGCTGTTCGTGCCCGTGATCGCCCTCGCCGTCTGGCTGACTCTGCGCGGGGGCACTTCGACGAGCTCAGGGACCCCGCGGAAGCAGGGGTCAGGGGAAGGGGTCGCTGAGCCCGTCGAAGCGTCTCGGGCGCAGTCCCGCTCGCGCGCTCAGCAGCGCGCCCTGTGGGCGCTGCGTCTTCTCCTTCTGCTCGCGTGCTTCGTGATGCTGCTGCGCCCCGGCATCCCCGGCGGTGCGACCCAGACGCTTGCGACCGACACCGACATCGTGCTCGTCGTCGACACCACCGCGAGCATCGTGGCGGAGGACTGGGGCGACGGAGAGCCCCGGCTCGACGGCGTCCGTGAAGACGTCCGCGCGATCGTCGAGGAATACCCCGGCGCGCGGTTCGCCCTGATCACCTCCGATGCGGCGGCGGAACTGCGGATGCCGTTGACCACCGACACCACCGCGCTGATGGGGTCGCTCGAAGTGCTGCGACCCGAGGTGACCAGCCAGTCGCGCGGCAGCTCGATCGGCATCTCCGCGCCGCTGGTCTCCGAGACGCTCGCCTCGGCCGCCGAGGCCTCTCCGGACCGCTCGCGGATGGTGTTCTACTTCGGCGACGGCGAGCAGACGGTCGATACGCCCCCCGAGCCGTTCAGCGGCAGCGCGAAGTACACCGACGCCGGCGGCGTGTTCGGCTACGGTACCGCCGAGGGCGGCCCCATGCGCATCACGGGCGGAGGGGTGAACGCCGACGAGGGGTACATCGAATACCAGGGCGAGAACGCGCTCTCGGTCATCGACGAGCAGAACCTCGAGGCGGTCGCCGAGCAGCTCGGCGTCGACTACCAGCACCGGACGGCGGATGCCGCGCCGACGCTGCCCGAGGCGCCCTCGACCACGACGAGCTACGCCGAGTCCGGCGAGGTCGGCAACGTCACCGAGCTGTACTGGATCGCCGCGCTGGTGATCATCGCGCTCCTCGGCGTCGAGCTCACGCGCGCGACGCTGCTCATCGCCCGGCTCCGTCAGCTCAAGGCACCACGCTCACCGGTCGTCGAGCCACGCTCACCGGTCGTTGAGCGAGGAGCGCAGCGACGAGACGAAACGTCTGCGCCGACGTCCGACGGAGGAGGTGCCTCGTGACCGACCCTTCGACGAGCTCAGGGGCCGAGGCCGCCGCAGCCCTGCTGCGATCGAACCGCCGACGGCGCAGCATCCGCCGCTGGGTCGCGATCGGGACCCTCCCTCTCACACTCGCCGCGCTGTTCTTCGTCGGCAAGCTGCTGAGCATGTACGCCTTCGCCCATCAGGCGGTGACCGCCTACGTGGTCGACGACTACGCCGGTTCCGAGGCGTCGGCCCGCGGGCAGGAGTTCCTGAACTGGTTCGAGCCGTACAAGGCGCCCTTCAACGTCGGCACGGCGCTCGGCGCAGCCGAGCAGCTGCCCGAGGCGAGGGCGAAGCTCGAGGAGGCCCTGGAACTCGCGCACGGTCTCGAGGTGTGCGGCGTGCGCATCAACCTGGCCCTCGTCGTGGAGCGCATGGGCGATGCGGCCCGCGCCGGCGGCGACGGCGCGACGGCGGCGCAGCTGTACGGCGAGGCGCTGACGATCACCGTCGAGACGCCCGAGGAATGCCGAAGCGACGAGGCGCAGCAGCAGTCCTCCGATCCGGAGCGCGACATGTCGGACGCCCTCGACGGCACCGAGGAGCGGCTCAAGCAGAAGCAGCAGGAACAGGAGCAGGAGCCCCAGCCCCAGGAGCCGCAGCCCGAGGACCAGGAGCCGCAGCCGTCCGAGGACAAGCTGGAGGACCTGCAGGACAAGCTCGAGCAGGGCACGCAGGAGCGCGATCAGCAGCAGAACGACGACCCCGGCAGCTCGGGAACGGACAAGCCATGGTGATGGACCACGAGAAGCAGCGGGCACGGTACATCGCCGGAACCGAGGGGGCGCCGCCCGTCCCTCCGCCCGGAGGCTACCGCGGCGCGCGTCGCCAGCAGGCACCCGCAGCCGGTGGGCCACTGCCGCCGACGCCCGGTGCCGTCGCGACGCTCGACACGGAGAAGAAGCCGGCGAACGCCCTCGGCTGGATCGCTCTGGCGGCATCCGTCCTGTTCGCGCTGATCCTCCTCGGCACGCTCGTCGCCGGCGGCACCGACATCCTCTACGGCGTGACGATGCTGGCTCTGCAGCTGGTGGTCGTCGCGGTGATCGTCGCCGCCCTGTTCTCTCCGCGCGGACGGATGCTGGGCGCGATCGCGCTCATCGTGACGATCCTGTTCAACGTCGCGACGGTCGGCGGCATGAGCGCCCTGCAGACGTCGGCCTCCGGCAACTACGAGGGCGTGAAGAGCGACGAGCAGAAGCACGAGGAGGCGTATCCCGCGATCAAGGGCACCGACCCGCAGCAGACGCTGAGCCAGCAGTCCCTCGAAGAGGTGCGGGCACAGGCCGACGTGCTGTTCGCCGACATCCGTGCCCGGCTGACCGCCGAGTTCGGCTACACCTGGGTGCCGGTCGGCGATGAGGACCTGCGCCCGGAACGCAACGGCTACGGCGGCGAATCCATGCTCGTGGAGTACACCTCCCCGGGCTGGGCGACGAACGAGCCGATCCAGGACTACGCGCAGAAGCTCGACGTCATGGCCGTGATCGACGAGGTCGTGCTCGAGCACGGGCTGTGGGACCTCTACTCGTTCAACGACCCGACGAACTCGGGCATCGACCCGGCGATGATCGCGAAGCTCTACGGCAGCGATGACCCGCGCACGCAGAACACGTGGGAGTACTACACCGAGAACTACCCCGATCCGCTGCGGTTCTACGCGAACATCTACGATCTGTCGAACGACCCGGGCGGCGGCTTCCTGACCGCCCGCCAGGCGCAGAACGCGCGCACCGGGGAGCCGCTCGAAGGACTGCAGCTCGTCGTGATCGCCAGCGGCGTGCTCAGCGAGGCCGACCGCGCCGAGTTCGAGAAGAAGCTCGAGGAGTACCCCGGCTTCGGCTGACCCGAACCCCGTCGCGTCGCCGCCGCGAAGCGTCTCAGTCGGCGAGGCGCAGCAGCATCCGGGCGACGACGAACCGCGCATGCCCGCGAGAGGTGCGCGGGTCATAGCCGAGCGTCTCGGTGAGCGCCGTGAGGCGATCCTGCACGCTGGAGTGGTGTCGGCCCAGACGCACGGCGGCCGCCCGCACGCTCTGCTCGTCGACAACCGCGTCGAGCAGTTCGAGGCTGCGGGCGTCGAGGTGCGCGAGCGCCGCCGCATCCGCGTGCAGGGCGCCGGAATCGGCGTTCTCGGCGATCAGCAGCAGCGCGCCGAGATCGGCGGCGTCGAGGGTGGGCTCTGCGGGCGAGGTCAGTCGCACGGCCACCAGGGCCGCGGCCCAGGAGGCGGGGAGCTGCTCCTCGGTGCCTGCCGTGCCGACGCCGCGTCGGAGATCGTCGTCGTCATCCCAGGCGCCCTCGACCGCGACCCCCTCCGGGAGGATCGTCGCCCGGGTGAGTCCGTGCCGGGTCGCCACGACCACGGACGGATGCTGCGCGCCGGGTGCCGGATCGGGGAGGGAGGCGATCACGCGGAAGCGTCCGGGCGCGAGCCGCAGCCGAGACAGCGCGCCGACCCGCTCGTCGGCACCCGCATAGGAGCTGATGGCGAGCTCGACCGCACTCGCCGTGCCGACCGAGCGGCGCGCGCGGATGATGCCGAGCGCGAGCGCGAGCCGCTCGAGGATCATCGCGTCGTTGGTGTGCGGCTCGCCCTCGCGTTCGATCCACACGACGGCGTCGGGTCCGCTGTCGCGCAGCATCCATCCGTCTCGGGGATCGATCGGATCGATGCGGACGCCGTCGGCCCGCACACGCATGATCTGACGGCCGTCGCGTTGCCCGACCGTCGCGCCGCTCAACACCGCAGCACCGCGCAGCATGCTCTCGACGCCGACCGACCGCTCCACGAGGGCATCGAAGTACGTGACGACCTTGAGGGTCTCGCTGGCGTCCGGGTCGAGGGCGGTGAGACGCCCCAGCAGATCTTGCATGTCGGCTCCATCGCGCGGGAGTTCCACCCTACGGGGTCGACTCGCGACCCCGTAGGGGACGGCGTCACGACAGCAGGCGGTTCACCCAGTTGTCGCGCGCGGCGAGCATCGCCTGCGCGACGGCCGCGTGCGGTGCGAACATGTCGAACCCATGGAACCCTCCGGCCCAGACGTGCAGCTCGGCCTGGACGCCGGCCTCCCAGAGGCGCGTGGCGTAGGCCACGTCCTCATCGCGGAACACCTCGGCGCTGCCGCAGTCGATGAACGCCGGGGGCAGGCCCGCGAGATCGGTCGCGCGAGCAGGAGCGGCGTAGATCGAGACGTCGGCGCCGCCCTTGCGGTCACCGAGCAGAGCGGTCCAGCCGGTGATGTTGGAACCGCGATCCCAGACGCCGATGCCGTCGATCTGCCGCGTCGAGACCGTCTCGTCGCGGTCGTCGAGCATGGGGTAGATGAGCAGCTGCCCGACGAGCGCCGGACCTCTGCGGTCGCGGGCGATGAGCGCCGTACCGGCCGCCAGTCCTCCTCCGGCGCTGCCGCCGCCGATCAGCAGACGCGACAGGTCGATGCCGAGGTCTTCCGCGTGGTCCGCCGTCCACACGAGCGCGGCGTAGCAGTCCTCGACCGGGAACGGGTCGGGGTACTCTGGCGCGAGCCGGTACTCCACGGTCACGATCACGCCGTTGAAGCGCTCTGCCCAGTCGAGGAAGCCGACGACGCCCAGCCACCGGTTGCCGATGATCATGCCGCCACCGTGCGTGTGGAAGAAGCCGGGTCCCGTGCCCGTCCGCCCCTCCTTCTCGATCACGGAGACGACGATCTCGTCCCCTCCGTGCCCGGCGATCGGAACGTCGCGGCGCGTGAAGCCCCGCGCCTCGAGCACGGCGAAGATCTCCTCGTCGCCGCTGACCGGCGCCTGGCGCATGAGCGGGATCATCTCCGGCGTGAGGGTGGACGGGATCTGGTCGGCGACCAGGGCGAGTGCGGCTTCGAGCTCGGGGTCGAAGGGCGGGCGAGCCAGCGTGTCAGTCATCAGAACTCCTTTGTCCTCGCCGTCTGCGTGGCGGCGTCCCGCCAGCATCCTTCACGTCTTCCCCCACGGTAACCCGCCACCCGCCCCCGATCTCGCCCCGTCCGGCCGCCATCCGGCGGGGCGCTCCCGTGGCAGAAGAGCACAGTGCCCGGGCCGTCGACCCTGCCGAACTGCCACCGGAGCGTGTCGTCAGCCGGCGAACGACAGACCTGCGGCGAGCGCGAAGCCGAGCACGGTCGCGAGACCCGTGGACTCCTTCGCCTTCGACTGCGCCTCGGGCACCATCGAGTCGACGAGCATGACGAGGAGGGCGCCGGCGGCGAAGCCGCTCGCCGCGGTGCGGAACGCATCGCCCGTCACGGTCGCGAGGCCGAAGCCCGCGACGGTGGCGAGCGCGCAGATGACGGCGACGCCGGCCCAGAGGAGCAGCACGCGGTTCTTCGCCATGCCGCCCTTCAGGAGGTCGGCCGCCGACCCGATCGACTCCGGCAGGTTCGAGACGAGGATCGCGACGACCAGTGCGATGCTGACGGGTTCGCCGGAGGCGAGCCCGATGCCGAGCACGAGCTGCTCGGGGATGCCGTCGAGCAGGGCGCCGACGGCGAGCTGACCCCCTCCCGCCTCGCCCTTCTTCCTCGCCGCCCTGGCATCGAGGATGCGCGCGGCGATGTAGTACGCGAGGGCCCCGGCTGCGACTCCGCTGACGAGCGGGACAGCACCGCCCCGCTCCAGCCCCTCTTCCCAGAGTTCGAAGGCGATCGAGGCCATCAGCGCTCCGGCCCCGAAGCCGAGGACGATGCCGAGCCAGCGCGGCGGCCAGACCCGCAGCATGGCGAGCACCGCTCCCACGAACAGCGGGGATGCCGCGACCACACCCCACAGCACCGCTTCGCCCATGTCATGCCTCCGCCTGACACTCTGGCACCCCGCGAGCGGAAAACAGAGACGATCTCTGCGCGTATCGGCGAGTCGCGTCCGGACACGCCGCGCCCGCGGCATCCGATCTCCGTTTTTCGGGTACCGGGCCGCGGCACGAAGACATCTGAGGCCGGTCTCAGCGAGCCGGATCGACGCCCGTGCGGTGGATGCCGAGATCGGTGCGATCAGCAAGGATGTCGGCGCGCAGCGCTCTCGTGCCACGGTATTCGCCGTCCTGCAGACGCCGGTACGGTCGTTGCGGCGTCTCGGTGCGGATCCCTGCGAGGCGCCGACCGAGACGCCCGATCTCACGGTCGATTCCTGTCGTGTCGAGGCCGTCGGCGTCGTGCACGACATGCAGGTCGAGCGGCTCGATCCCGGTGTACCAGAGGGTGCCGTGCGTCACCGGGAAGAGCAGCGAGTCGATGTCTCCGCTGATGCCGCGCGGACCGATGGATCGCTCGTCCTCACCGGCTGTGACGATCACCAGCGCCCGCCGGCCCGCGAGGGGTCCGGCGCCGTAGCGCAGCGGCACGCCGCTCTCGGGGTCGACCGTGCCGTAGGCGAACCCGTTCGTGAGCACGCGATCGAACCAGCCCTTCAGGATCGCGGGCACGCCGTACCACCACAGGGGGAACTGGAACACGAGAAGCTCGGCCGCGGCGACTTTGCGCTGCTCCTCGACCACGTCGTCGGTCAGCTGCCCCGCAGCCTGAGCTTCGCCCATGAGGTCCACGAGGTTGCCGGGGCGGCCGAAGGGCTCACCGAGATCCTTCGCGTCGAGGACCGGGTCGAAGCCCTGCGCGTAGAGATCGGTGGTCACCACGTCGTAGTCGGCGGCGAGCGCCTGGGTTCCCTCCCGGAAGAGCCGTGCGTTGAACGAGCTCGACTGCGGGTGCGCGAGGATCCAGTGCGCGGTCGGGCGCTCGGCGCTCATGACGTCGCCTTCCGGGTGCGGACGAGCGGAAGGACGGCCGCGGCGACCACGACCACCGCCGCGATGAACAGGGCGACGGTGAACCCGCTCGCCCCGAGGATCGAGCCGATGGTGCCGAGCACCGCGATGCCGAGTCCGCCTCCGAGCGCGAAGCCGACCTCCTGGATCGCACCCACCTGGCCCGCGTCGTCCTCCGTCGTCACGTCGAACAGCGCGGTCGCCGCGAGAGTCGCCCCGATCCCGAAGCCGAGACCGACGAGCAGGAGAGGGAGCGCGACCAGATCCAGATCGAAGGCGAGCCAGGCGAGCCCTGCGCCCTGCACCGTCAGTGCCAGCACCGTCAACGCGTTCGCGCTCAGCACCCGCAGGAACACCGGTGCCAGCACGCCGCCGAGGGCGATGGCGACCGCCTGCGGCAGGATCGCGATCCCCGCCTCGGCCGCACTGTGACCGCGTGCATCCTGCAGGTGGAGGCTCACCAGCACCACGGATGCCGACGCCACCCCGCTGCTCGCGAGGATCCGCGTGATCGCGGGGCTGAAGCCCGGCACGCCGAACAACCGCATGTCGATGAGCGGCTCGCGCAACGTGCGCTGCCGGCGGATGAAGAAGATCAGGACCGCGACGGCGACGACACCGGCGACGGCCGCGGGAACCGGCGCCGCGAGCACCTCGTGCAGCGCGAAGACAAGCGCCCCGAGGGCGACGATCGACGACAGGATGCTGAGCACGTCCCACGACGCCGAACGGGAGCTGCGGGAGTCGGGCACCAACCAGATCGCGAGCGCGCCGGCGATCACGGCCAGGGGCACGCTGCCGAGGAGCAGCCACCGCCATCCCGGGCCCTCGGTGATGATCCCGCCGAGCACCGGGCCCAGCGCGCTCCCGGCGCCGAAGGTCGCCGTCCACAGGCCGTAGGCGAGCACGCGCTCCCGCGCCTGGTAGTGGGCGCCGATCGTGGCGACCACGCCCGCGACGACGAACGCCTCCGCGACTCCGAGCAGAGCCCGGATCGCGATCAGCACCAGCCCGTTGTCGGCGAACCCGCCGATGGCGTTGAGCACGGCGAACCCCGCGAGGCCGATGAGCACGATGCGCTTGCGTCCGAAGGTGTCGCCGATCCGCGCCGCGAGGATGAGTGTGGCCGCGAGCGACAGGGAGTAGATGTCGACGAGCCACAGGGCTCCGCTGTCGGTGAGGGCGAGATCGCCGCGGATCGCCGGCAGGGCGGTCGAGACGCTGCTGATCGCGAGGGCCCCGATGAGGATGCCGAGCTGCAGCGGGATCATCGCGAGCCAGGGGTGGCGGAGGGAACGGGTGGGGGCGAGGGTCGTGGGGGTACTGGACGTCACGGTCCCAGTCTGGTGTGATGGTACGGAGGGGACAAGTACTGTCATTCCGGTCACATAGTGACCGTTTGGATACTGAGGAAGCACGAGAGGCGAGCTCATGAGGGAGAAGACGGAGCGCATCGTCCGGGAGTGGACGGATGCCTGCGACGCCGAGGTGTCGATCGCCGTGCTCGGCGGCGCCTGGAAGCCCAGCATCCTCTCCCTCCTCGGCGAGCACGGCGTGCTGCGCTTCGGCGAGCTGAGCCGCCTCCTGCTCGAGCCCACGGCCCGCGTGCTCACGCGGCAGCTGCGAGAGCTCGAGGACGACGGACTGATCACCCGCGAGGTGTACCGGCAGGTGCCGCCCAAGGTCGAGTACCGGCTGAGCGACCTCGGGCGCGGCGCCGGCCCCCTGGTCGACTCCCTCACCCGGTGGGGCGGCGAGTACGCCGCGCATCAGAGACGGATGCTGGCCGCTCCGGCATCCGTCCGCGATGAGGAGCGGCAGGAGTTGATCACTGGAGGTCGGGTGTGACGAATGTCGCCGTGTAGTCCTCCGTACATGGCGTCAGGACATAGACCTTCCCCCAGCCCTCGGCCATGAGCAGCGAATCGTCCTGCACGAATCGCGTGCGCCGGTCGTCGGCCTCGACGATCACCCACCCTTGATCGGTCGTCCACCAGCGCCCTTCCCCGACGACCGGGATCACGTCGCCGGCCAGGCATCGGCGGTCGCCATCAGCGCTCCGCTCCTCCGTGCCGAGCGAGAGTCCGCGGAGTTCCGCTGTGCCGTCCGCGCTCAGAGTGAAGGTCGCGGCGGTGTCTCCGCCGTCGAGATCGTGATAGTCGACGGGGAACTCGAGCTGCGTGGTCATCTCGTCCCGTGTCGCGGACGCGACCCGGAAGTACTGCACACTCACCGCGGCGACGATGGCAAGCAGGCAGGCGCCGCCGAAGATCCACCAGGCCCGAGCACGGAGATGCGGCCGATCCCGGATGATCATGAGTACGGCGACCAGGCCGAAAAGCATCCCGATCATCAGCACGATGCTCCACACGAACGAATCTGCCGCGCCCGGCGGGCCGAAGAAGTCAGCAGGTCTCTGCACGCGGTCACACTATCGACTTCGGCCTCAAGGGGCCTGAGCGTCGCCGTCGTCATGCGGCACAGGGCGACACGCCGCCCGCGGATAGACTGGAAAGCATGTCCAAGGTCCTCCAGTCCCTGCCCGTCGGCGAGCGCGTCGGCATCGCCTTCTCCGGAGGACTCGACACCTCCGTCGCCGTCGCGTGGATGCGCGACAAGGGCGCCGTGCCCTTCACCTACACCGGTGACCTCGGGCAGTACGACGAAGACGACATCGCGTCGATCCCCGGCCGTGCGCTGGAGTACGGCGCCGAGGCCTCGCGCCTGGTCGACTGCAAGACCGCCCTGGTCGAAGAGGGCCTCGTCGCCCTCTCCTGCGGCGCCTTCCACATCCGCTCCGGCGGCAAGACCTACTTCAACACGACGCCGCTCGGTCGCGCGGTCACCGGCACGCTGCTGGTGCGCGCCATGAAGGAGGACGGCGTCGACATCTGGGGCGACGGCTCCACCTACAAGGGCAACGACATCGAGCGGTTCTACCGCTACGGCCTGCTCGCCAACCCGCGCCTGCGCATCTACAAGCCGTGGCTCGACGCCGACTTCGTCACCGAGCTCGGCGGCCGCAAGGAGATGAGCGACTGGCTCGTCGCCCACGACTTCCCGTACCGCGATTCCGCCGAGAAGGCGTACTCGACCGACGCGAACATCTGGGGCGCGACGCACGAGGCCAAGACGCTCGAGCACCTCGACGTCTCGCTCGAGACCGTCGACCCGATCATGGGCGTGAAGTTCTGGGATCCCTCGGTCGCGATCGAGACCGAAGACGTCACGGTGACCTTCGAGGCCGGCCGCCCCGTCGCCATCAACGGTGTCGAGTACAGCGACCCGGTGGCCCTCGTCATGGAGGCCAACACGATCGGCGGACGCCACGGTCTCGGCATGAGCGACCAGATCGAGAACCGCATCATCGAGGCGAAGTCGCGCGGCATCTACGAGGCCCCGGCCATGGCACTGCTCTTCATCGCCTACGAGCGCCTGGTCAACGGCATCCTGAACGAGGACACGCTCGCGACCTACCACGAGCAGGGCCGCCGCCTCGGTCGCCTGATGTACGAGGGACGCTGGCTCGAGCCGCAGTCGCTCATGCTGCGCGAGTCGATCCAGCGCTGGGTCGGCCTCACGATCTCGGGCTCGGTCACCATCCGTCTGCGCCGCGGTGACGACTGGACCATCCTCGACACCGTCTCGCCGAACCTCTCGTACGGTCCGGAGAAGCTGTCGATGGAGCGCGTCGGCGACGCCGCCTTCGGCCCGGTCGACCGCATCGGGCAGCTCACGATGCGCAACCTCGACATCGCCGATTCCCGCTCGCGCCTCGAGCAGTACGCCGGCCTCGGCCTCATCGGGGGCGCCACGGGCGAGCTCGTCGGCCGCGTGACCGCGGGCGAGTCGGGCGAGATCACCGGTTCGGTCGAAGAGGTCGACGAGAACCTGGCGGATGCCGTGGACGTCGCCTCCGAGGGCGCGGCCTTCGACTCCGGCACGGACTGACCTGTTCTTCACTAAGGGGGGCGGATGCTGCGGCATCCGCCCCCCTTCTGCGTTCCGACACTCCGCGGCGCCGTTCACAATTCAGCAAGAACTCGCCGCCTCGCCGCGCAGAGCATCCCGCCCGAACGAGAACGGGCGTTCCGTGCTGAGTTGTGAACGCGGAGATGCGCGGAGCCTGTGAGTCCTCCGAGTTATCTTGCACACTCGTGTGCACTATAAGTAGCATGGGGACATGACCACCCGTGCACCCCGCCGCGATTCCGTGGAGAACCGCGCCGGCATCCTCGACGCCGCCCGTGCGACCCTCGCGAACGATCCGCACGCTTCCGTCGACGTCATCGCCCGCAGCGCCGGACTCTCGCGCCGCACCCTCTACGGACACTTCGACGACCGCGACGCACTGATCCGCGAGCTCATCTCCAGCGGCGCGCAGCGCTTCAACGCCATCGCCGCCTCGGTCGACGATCCCGACAGCCGCATCGCCCTCGCCCGCCTCGCCGCCCGTCTCTGGCAGGAGGCCGCGCACGTGCAGGTCGCCGCCGCGCTCGCCCTCGACGAGGCGCACGTCGAGCACACGGCGGCAGCACTCGCGCCCCTGCGTCGCACGGTCGCGGCGCTCGCCCGTCGCGGACAGGAGGACGGGAGCTTCCGCACCGACCTCGCCGCCCCCACCCTCGCCCGGCTGATCGAGGAGATGGCGCGCACGGTCGTCTCGCGTACGGATGCCGCCAGCATGGGCGCCGCGAACGTCGCGGTGCGCACGGTGCTGAGCATCGCCGGACTGTCGTGGCGAGAAGCGGATGAGCTGCTCGCCGCACATCCCGACATCATCGCCGCGGAGATCGATGAGGAGGCGACAGCGTGAGGATCACCCTGCACGAGGTGAGCAAGGGGCGCGGCGGACAGGCACTGCCGGTGACGAGCCTCGAGTTCCACACCGGAGCCGTGCGCTTCGCCCTCGCCGAGACCGAGCAGCGGCCGACCGTGCTCGGACTGATCGCGAGCGGACGGATGCGGCCGGACGCCGGCCGAGTCACCCTCGACGGCGCCGAGAACGCGAAGGAGCTGCGGCGACGCGTGGCTCTGGTCGATGCACCGGACGTCAGCGACCCGCACGCCGACATCACGCTCGCCGGAGTCGTGGGCGAGGAGCTCATGTTCGCCGGCGTCGGCGCGACGCCTCTGCACGCGCGCCGCTGGCTGGCTCAGCTCGGGTTCGCCGAACTGGCATCCGTCCCGATCGGCACCGTCGACCCCGCTGCCCGCGTGCGCATCATGTGCGAGCTCGCGGTGCTGCGCGACGGGGTCGAGGGCATCGTGCTCGTCGCCCCCGACCGGCACGGCGGCAGCCCCGACGGCTGGTGGCGCATCGCCGGCGAGTTCGCCGACCGCGGCTACGCCATGCTCGTGATCATCGGCGGCTCGGCAGCCGTCGCCCTCGAGCGGATGCAGGAATTCGACGCGATCAACGCCTCCGGGCCGATCCAGCCGCTCGTGCTCGAGGAATCCGGCGCCACTTCGGGGCCCGAAGCCCCGGAATCCGAAGCCCCGATCGAGAACGGAGGCGAGCGATGAAGGTTCCTTCCATGATCGCCGCCGAGCTGCGGCGCCTCACCGCGAGCAAGATGGGCATCATCGCCCTCGTCGCGCTGATCTGCGTGCCGATCCTCTACGGCGGTCTCTACCTGTGGGCCAACCAGGACCCCTACGCGAAGTTCCCCGAGGTCCCTGTGGCGCTGGTCGTCGACGACGAGGGCGCCCCTGCCGCAACCTCAGGGAACCAGGGGGCCGGCTCCGACACCGTGAACTACGGCGAGGACGTGGCCGACAACCTCATCGACGGCAACGCCTTCGACTGGCAGCGGATGACCGCGGAAGAGGCCGCGGATGCTCTGCGCGAGGGCACCGTCGACTTCACCGTGACGATCCCCGCCGACTTCTCCTCCGCGCTCACCTCGGCGGCGGGCGACGACCCGCACCAGGCGCGCATCGACCTGGAGACCAACGACGCCAACAACTACCTCGCCTCCTCGATGGGAACGCAGGCTGTCGAGAAGATCCGCAGCTCCGTGGCCGAGATGGTCGGGAGCGAGGCCGCCGAGCGTCTGCTCACCGGCCTGAGCGACGTGCGCGACAGCCTGATCACCGCCGCCGACGGAGCGACCCAGCTGACCGATGGCGCGAACACCGCGGCATCCGGAAGCTCCACCCTCGCCGACGGCACGGCGCAGCTCGCCGACGGCACCGCGCAGCTCGCCGCCGGCGCGCAGACGCTGGCGAGCGGGGCGCAGCAGGTGAGCGCGGGGAACCGACAGCTCGCCGACGTCGCCGACCGCGCGGGTGCGGCCGTGCAGCAGGCCGCCGATGCGCTGCCCCAGGTGCGCGCCGACATCGCGACCACCCTCGCCGAGCAGGGCGTGACACAGGAGGAGATCGATCAGGTCCTCGCGGCCCTCGACCCTCTGGCGAGCCGCCTGCAGGACGGCAACTCGAAGGTGCAGACCGCGGTCGGCCAGGTCGATCAGCTCGCCGCCGGCGCCGCATCCCTCGCCTCCGGCGCCTCCGAGCTCGCGACCGGAGCGGGCACGGTCGCGAGCGGTGCGGCATCCGCGAATGCCGGCGCCGCTCAGCTCCGCGACGGACTCGGCACGCTCGCGGCGGGCACCGCGGAGCTGCGCGACGGGCTCTCCGACGGGGTCGGGCAGATCCCGGCATCCACGCCCGAGCTCCGCTCGCTGCAGGCCGACACGATCGCCGACCCGGTGAAGGTCTCGAGCGACAAGGTCGCCTCGGCTGAGGACTACGGCGCCGGGCTCGCGCCGTTCTTCGCGGCGCTCTCGGCCTGGATCGGCATCTACGCGCTGTTCCTCATCGTCAAGCCGATCTCGCGTCGCGCGGTCACGGCACTGCACTCCCCGATCCGCATCACGCTCGCGGGATGGCTGACCCCCGCCATGCTGGGCGCCGTGCAGATGGTGGGACTGATGGGCATCCTCGCGATCACGCTCGGCTTCACGTTCGACAATCCCATCGGCACACTCGGGGTGATGGTGCTCGCCTCGGCGACGTTCGCCGCGATCATCCTCACGCTGAACGTCTGGCTGGGATCCGTCGGGCAGTTCCTCGGCCTGGTGCTGATGGTGCTGCAGCTCGTCACCGCCGGCGGCACGTTCCCGTGGCAGACCCTCCCGGCCCCGCTCGCGGCCCTGCACCATGTGCTGCCGCTGGGATACGTCGTCGACGCGATGCGTCAGCTGATGTACGGCGGAGACCTCGCCCGGGCCGGCTGGGATCTGGCCGTCCTCGCCCTGTGGCTCGTCGGCGCCCTGGCGCTCGCGATGGTCGGGGTGACGCGCATGACGCACCGACGCACGCTGCGGGATCTGCAGCCGAGCCTCATCGGGTGAACCCTGTCCGCCGGAGCGCTCCTGCGGCCAGGACCTCCGGCGGATATGATGCGAAGGCGCGGCCCTGACACGCGCACTGGGGCTCGGTGGGACTGAGTCCCACCTGCTATCCCGAGAAGAGCGTTCAACGATGACGACTGATTCGCCGGCCACCGCCGTCCCCTCCCGCCCTTCTCTGGGCGTCCGGATCGGGCGGATCGCGTTCCTCGTCGTCGCCGCGATCGTCGTGATCGCGGTCGCCGCAGCCTTCTTCGTCACGTGGACGATCCAGCGGTCGTTCCCGCAGACCGAGGGCGCGATCGAGGTGGAGGGGCTCACGGCCACCGTCACGGTGCAGCGCGATGCCAGCGGCGTGCCGACGATCACCGCCGACTCGACGGACGACCTCTTCTACGCGCAGGGATTCGTGCACGCGCAGGACCGCTTCTTCGAGATGGACTTCCGCCGGCACGTGACATCGGGGCGCGTCGCCGAGATGTTCGGGGCCTCGCAGGCCGGAACCGACGCCTTCCTCCGCACGCTCGGCTGGCGCAAGGTCGCCGAGGCAGAGGTCGAGGCGATGGACGACGTGACCCTGAGCTACTACGAGGCATACGCCGCCGGCGTCAACGCGTATCTTGCCTCGCGCTCGGGCGCAGAGCTCTCGCTGGAATATGCCGTGCTCGGCATGCAGAACCCGGACTACGCCCCTGAGCCCTGGGAGCCCGCCGACTCCGTCGCCTGGCTCAAGGCCATGGCCTGGGATCTGCGCGGCAACGTCGAGGACGAGACCGAGCGCGCGCTCCTCGCCGCCGAGCTGGATGCCGGCCCCGCGGGTGATGATGCGTCGGATGCCTCAGACCACACGACCGCGATGCTCGAGAGGCTCTACCCGGAGTATCCGTTCGATGAGAATCCGGTGATCGTCCCGAAGATCTCGACGGTCCCCGCGCTCGAGACGGATGCCGAACCCGCCGCCTTCCTGTCCGACACGGGCGCTGACGTGCAGCAGGCGGTCACGACCGTGGAGTGGGAGAAGACCTCCGACGTGATCGCCGCGGCGAGCATGCTCGTGGGCGACCTGGGCGAGGGCATCGGATCGAACTCCTGGGTCGTCTCCGGCGACCTCACCGACACGGGGATGCCGCTGCTGGCCAACGACCCGCACCTCGGAGCATCCCTCCCCTCCGTCTGGTACCAGGTGCAGCTCAAGTGCTCGACGGTGAATGCGGCGTGCCCGTTCGACGTCGGCGGCTTCTCTTTCTCCGGCCTTCCCGGCATCGTGATCGGGCACAACCAGAAGGTCGCGTGGGGCTTCACGAACCTCACCACCGATGTCACAGACCTCTACATCGAACGCGTGCAGGGCGACGAGTACTGGCGCGACGGCGTCCTCGTGCCCCTCGAGGAGAGCACCGAGACGATCAAGGTCGCAGGCGGGGACGACATCGAACTGACCATCCGCTCCACGGTCCACGGTCCGATCATCTCCGGGCTCACCGACGACTTCACTGCGATCGCCGAAGACCCGGTCCCCGCGCTCGAGGCGGGCATTCCGGGAGGCCCCGATCTGTTCTCCGGCGGAACCCTGCCAGAGCCGAAGGTGGAACCCGAGTACGCGGTCAGCCTCCGCTGGACCGCCCTCGACCCCGGCACGGCCGCGACCGCGATCTTCGCGCTCTCGACCGCGCAGGACTTCGATGACTTCCGCTACGCCGCCTCACTCTTCGACGTGCCCGCGCAGAACCTCATCTACGCCGACACCGACGGCAACATCGGCTACCAGACGCCGGGGCGCCTGCCGATCCGCGGCGCGGGCGACGGGTGGATGCCGCAGCCCGGTTGGGACAGCAGCTACGACTGGACCGGATTCATCCCGTTCGAGGAGCTGCCGGTTTCGTACAACCCGACCTCGGGCTACATCGTCACCGCGAACAACGCGATCGTCACCGACGACTACGAGTACTTCCTCTCCCGCGATTGGGACTACGGGTACCGCGCCGCCCGCATCGCCTACCTGATCGAACGTCGCGCCGCCGCCGGGCCTCTGACGGCGAAGGACATGCGCGCCATCCAGATGGACAACGAGATGTGGATCGGCAAGCAGCTCGCCGCCGCCCTCGCCGACATCGAGGTCTCCGGGGCGGGCCCGCGAGAGGCCGTCGAGCTGCTCCGCTCCTGGGACGCGCAGAACACGGCATCCTCCGCCGCCGCCGCGTACGCGAACGTGCTCTGGTCGAACCTCGTGCAGAACATCTTCGGCCGACGCGAACAGCCGCTTCCCATCGACGGACAAGCCCGGCTGTTCACGGTCGTGGCGGGCATGCTGGAGGATCCGTCGGATCCGCTCTGGACCAACACGGAGCTCGATGTCGACGGGATGGACGAGATGCTCGCGCTCTCGGCCGAAGACGCCTATGACGAGCTCTCCGGGCTTCAGGGCACGGCGGTCGCGCTCTGGAACTGGGGCGACCTGCACGCGATCACCCTCCGCAGCGACACCCTCGGCGCCTCGGGCATCGCGCCGATCGAGGCCCTCTTCAACCGCGGCCCCTTCCGTGTCGGCGGCGGAGCATCGGTCGTGAACGCGACGGGGTGGGAGCTCGGCACCTCCTACGCGACCACCACGGTGCCCTCGATGCGCATGGTGGTCGACCTGTCGGACTTCGACGCCTCGACGTGGATCCACCTCACCGGGGCCTCCGGCCACGCGTTCGCCGAGCACTACGTGGATCAGACCGAAGACTGGGCGGTCGGCATCCAGCGTCCGTGGGCGTTCTCCGCGAAGGCGGTCGACAGCGCCGCCGTGCACACGCTGGTGCTGACGCCCGCCGGCTGAACCACCGGGTCGCTGAGCCATCGAAGCGCCCGCACAGCCGGGTCGACTCCACTGGGTCGCTGAGCCTGTCGAAGCGCCCGTCCAGCCGGGTCGACTACCGTTGACGGGTGCCGACCAGCTACCTCGCCCCGAAGGGCACCCCCGTCACCCTGCTCGAATACGAGTACGGCGGGGCGACCCTCATCGCCGAGACTTTCGGCGAGGGCGAGCACACCTTCCTGCTGCTGCACGGCATCGGCATGGGGCGCAGCGTCTACCTCGACGTGGTGCAGCGTCTCGACGGCCGTGTGATCGCACTCGACCTGCCGGGCTTCGGTGAGGCGCCGGAGCCCACCCGGAACCTCACGATGGAGCGTCACGCCGACCTCGTCGCCGCCTACCTCCGTCACACCGGCGAGGAACCCGTGATCGTCATCGGGCACTCGATGGGGAGTCAGATCGCGGCCGAGCTCGCGGCACGGCATCCGTCGCTCGTCGCGAAGGTGATCCTCGCCGGACCGACCGTCGACAAGGCGGCGCGCAACGTCGCATCCCAGGCGAGGTACCTGCTGATCGACCTGCTGGGCGAGCGTCCGCTCGTGATCTGGCGCGGCGCGAGGGAGTATCTGCGCGGAGGGCCGCACCTGATCCGGAAGATCCGGGCCACGATCGTGCATGAGCCCGAAGACGCCTTCGCCCGCATCGACTGCCCGGTGCTGGTGCTGCGAGGAGAGGACGACCCGCTCGCACCGATGAGCTGGTGCCAGGCGATCATCGACGCGATCCCCGGCGCCGAGCTGAAGGTCATCCCCGACCACGGTCACGGCACCCTGATCACCGACTCTGAGCCGGCCGCCCGCCTGATCCAGCGCTTCGCGGACGCCCGCTGAATCAGGGGTATCCCCGGAACCTGACGCTGTCGGACGCGGAGTCGTCGAGCGCCTTCGACAGCGCCGGATCCACCGCGAATCCGTCCGGATCGGCCCCGCGCGACGCCCGAGGCCGCCGCATCAGCATCGCGAACCACGCCACAGCGATCACGCCGAGGACGATCAGGAACGTCTCCATGGCAGCACGGTACCGCCCGCGCGCATATTTCTCCAGGTCGGTCACCGGTGCCGCTGCGCAGCCGTTCACAATTCAGCCAGAATCTCGCGCTGACTGCGAATACCGGGCTCGCGAGGGCTGTCGGGCACCGTTCTTGCTGAATTGTGAACGTCGATCGCCGGTGAATCGCGGACCGAGCACCTCGATGACCTCCCGCAGTGCCTTCTGCACGGTCTGCCGGTCACCGAGGATGTCCGTCGCCAGCGGACGGATCGTCACGTATCCGCGTCGGGCGGCCGCGAGGTCGCGGCGCCGGTCGTCCTGCTGCTTCTGCCATCCCTCATGGAACTCCTTGCTGTCGCATTCGATGATCAGCCATCCCTCCACGACGAAGTCCACCCGCCCGACGCCGGCGATGAACACCTGCGTCTCGAATAGGGCGCCGATGGCCCGGAGGATCAGGCGCACGAATGTCTCGGGTCCCGATTCGGCGGAGCCGTCGACGAGCCCACGCACGGCCTTCAACCGGGCCGGCAGTCCGGCGAAGACCTCGTCCACCTGAGAAGCCGTCAGCAGGCCGTGATGCACCAGGCTGTCCAGCGTGGCGACCGCGGCGCGGGGCTCCTGGCACCGCACCGCGTGACGTGCTGCGTCGATCAACGGCGCGACGTGGAGGAGCTCCGGCGTGACAGACGAGAGGTTCCAATGAAGGGTGACGTGCCGCCCCTTCGGTGAGCGCAACCGAGAGCTCCCTCGCGTGACGAAGACGTGCAGGCCGCGCGGCCGGTGCACGAACACACCCATCAGCGCGAGCTGTGACAGACACGTCAATCGCCCGCCGATCCGGACCGCTTCCACGATGTCTCCGTTCGCCTCGGCCAGGACGTAGCGATCGCGTCGGACATGTTGAAGATGCCCCCGTCGGACCTCCCGTGAGATCGAGCGGGCTGACATGCCCAGGGCGAGCAGGTCTGCCCGGGTGAAGGCGATGCGCGAATAGGCGGCGGCAGCGCGCTGCGGGATGGTCCTCGTCTCATCAGTCATCCGAGAAGTGTGTGAACAACCCGCTCTCGTAGGGCCCAGGAGCGGGGGATTGTGGACGAAGTTCCGCCACGCTCGGTCGGTGCAGAAGTAGTTTCAGCGAGGCGCGCCGTGCATAATTCAGCAAGAACTTCGCGGATGCGGCGTACTCGTGGCCGAGAGAGCCGCAGAGCCGCGTTCTTGCTGAATAGTGAACGCCGCGCGTCGAAGCCCGACGTCCTCATGGCCCGGACGCCGCTCGGCACTACCCCGCGCCGGGAGGGGTCTGCTTCGATTCGGCGAGCTCGTCGACGATGAGGCTGCGCTCGTCGGTCGTGCCGTTGCGGTAGGCCTGCCGGCCGACGATGTGGGCCGAGAGCGGCGCGGTGGCGAACTGCATCAGCACGATCGGAGCCACCAGGACGAGGCCGATCAGGATGCCGCCGACCGAGCGCTGCGACAGTGCGACCGCGCCGCAGATGAGCACGAGGCCGAGCACCTGCGGCTTCGTGGCCGCATGCAGCCGGGACGGTACGTCGCGGAAATGCAGCAGGCCGACGGCGGCCGAGAGGCAGAGCAGGGCGCCGAGCAGGATCAGCACGAGCACCGCCACATCGATGACGGCGTCGGGGATCAGGAGACCGAGCACGTTCATTGCGTCGTGTTGTCCCTTCTCGCGACGAAGCGGGCGACGGCGATCGAGCCGAACACCCCGATCGCAGCGATGATCAGCAGCACCGGGATGCTGCGGGTGTGCCCGTTGATCGCCATCTCGGCGCCGAGCACGCACATCACCTCGGTGAGCAGCACGTCGGACGCGACCGCGCGGTCGAGGATCGACGGCCCCCGCACGATCCGGATCACGGTGAGGATCGCGGCGACGCCGAACACCACCATGATCACCAGCAGGAGGACGTTCATCGGGCACCGCCTCTCGGGGATCCGCCGACGCCGACCGAGCGCTCGTCGGCCTTCAGCGCACGGTACTGCTCCGGGTCGCCCAGCGCGCGCACGATCCGCCGCTCCCAGAGGAGGACGCCCGCACGCTGCCTCTCGACGTCGGCGGCGTCGCGCACGCCGATCACGTGCAGGTAGAGGATGCGCCGGTCACGATCCGCCTCGACGATGAGCGAGCCGGGGATCAGCGAGGAGGTGACCGCGACGTGGGTCATCACGAGGTCGTCGGCGTACCGCAGCGGCACCGCGATGATCGCGGCTCCCGGCTGGCGACGGAAGTCGAAGACCTGCACCGTGACCGACAGCGCCCCGCGCAGAACGGCGAACAGGAACTGCACGACGAACAGCGCCGCGTACCAGACGTTGATGCGTCCGGACAGGGCGACCGTCGGCAGGCGGAACACGCGCGTGACGAACACGGCGACGATCAGTCCGGTGAGGAACGACAGCACGGTGAACTGCGCCCAGAGCAGCATCCAGAGCACGACGAGCCAGGCCAGGAACGGCAGCTGCACGCGGATGTCGCGCCAGAGGTGACGACGGGTGTCTCTCATCCGCTCACCTCGTCTTCCAGCTGCACGAGGCTCACGGGCTGCAGCAGCGCCGAGCCGATGCGGTCGCAGAGGGCGTAGAGAGGACCGGCGAAGATCGTCAGCGCGACGGTGACGGCGACCATCCCTCCGGTCGCGAGCGTCATGATCTTCGGGATGCGGCGCTTCTTCTGCTGGTCGTCAGCGGCGGGCGCGTTGCCGAGGTACGAGATGCGGCCCTCGGTCTCGGTCGAGTCCTCCTCCTCGCGCCAGAACGCGAGGTTCCAGGCGCGCATCAGCGCGTAGAGGGTGAGGAGCGAGGTGACGATGCCGCCGATGATGAGCACGATCATGAGGGGCGTGCCGACGGATGCCGCGGCCTCGAACAGCGCGAACTTGCCGATGAACCCCGAGAACGGTGGCAGGCCGCCGAGGTTGATCGCGGGCACGAAGTAGAGCACGGCGATCACCGGCGCCACCTTCAGCAGTCCCTTGACCCGGAGGATCGAGGTGCTGCCGGCGCGGCGCTCCACGAGCCCGACCGCGAGGAACAGCGTCGTCTGCACGACGATGTGGTGGACGATGTAGTACACCGTGGCGCCGATCGCGGCCGGTGTCGCGATCGCCAGGCCGAAGATCATGTACCCGACGTGGCTCACGAGGGTGAACGACAGGATTCGCTTCAGCTCCGCCTGGGCGACGGCGCCGAGCACCCCGATGATCATGGTGGCCAGGGCGATGATCAGGAGGACCGTGTCGATGCTGTTCGATGCGAACAGCTGCGTCTCGGTGCGGATCAGCGCGTAGACGCCGACCTTGGTCAGCAAGCCGGCGAACACGGCGGTCACCGGGGCCGGGGCGGTCGGGTACGAGTCGGGCAGCCAGAACGACACGGGGAAGATGGCGGCCTTGATGCCGAAGGCGATCACCAGCATGAGGTGCAGCACCAGCTGCGTCTCCTGCGGGAGCTCCGACATGCGCTCGGCGATCTGGGCCATGTTGACGGTGCCGAGCGCCCCGTAGATCATCGCGATCGAGGCGAGGAACAGGATCGACGACACCAGCGAGACGACGATGTACACGGCACCGGTGCGGATGCGGGACTCGGTGCTGCCGAGCGTGATCAGCACGTACGACGCCACGAGCAGGATCTCGAAGCCGACGTAGAGGTTGAACAGGTCGCCGGCGATGAACGCGTTGAAGATGCCCGCCGCGAGGATCAGGTACGAGGGGTTGAAGATCGAGATCGGCGTCTCGTCCGCGCCGTCGGCGACTCCCTGGCCGATCGAGAACAGGAGGACGGCCAGGAGCACGATGCTGGAGACGAGCACGAGCAGCGCCGACAGCCGGTCGACGTAGAGCACGATGCCGAAGGGCACGGGCCACCCGCCGACGGAGACGGCGAGCGGCGCTCCGGCATCCACCACCACCAGCAGCACGGCGGCGATGACCGACACGATCGCGAGGGTGGCGACGGTGACGAACACCTGCAGGCGGGCGTTCCGTCCGAAGACGAGGGTGACGGCGGCGCCGAGCAGCGGAAGCGCGACGAGGAGCGGAACGAGGGCGGTCATGACCGGTCCCCCTCGTTCTCGGGGCGCTCGGCGGGACGGCGTCCTTCCTCGTCGTCGCCCCGGCGGTCCGGCGCGTCGAAGGGGGCGTCGTCGTGGATCGACGGATGGTCGCGCATGTGCAGCACCGTGATCGGCGCGGTCTGCACGCCGACGAAGTCGGTGGTCGCCTCTTCCTCGAGGTTCGCGTCGTCCTCCATGACGTCCTCGTCGGCGTCGGTGCGCTCGCGGAGGGCGATGTCGGCCTCGTCGTCCTCGACGGTGTCGGCCTGGCCCAGTTGCCAGGAGCGGTAGATGAGCGCGAGCAGGAACGCCGACACGGCGAAGGTGATCACGATGGCGGTGAGGGTGAGCGCCTGCGGGAGCGGGTCGCTCATCTCTCCCTCGGTGCCGAAGAACGGCGCGTTGCCCGGCACGCCCATCACGATCAGCAGCAGCAGGTTCGTCGCGTTGCCGAGCAGCAGGAAGCCGATCAGCACGCGTGTGAGGCTGCGTTCCAGCATCGCGTAGACGCCGCAGGCGAAGAGCACCGCCATCACGACGATCAGGGTGAGCGAGACGTCCATCAGCTGCGCACCCCTCCCTGCGTGGGGCTCTCCTGCGGGCGGAGCGCGGACTGGCGGTCGACCTCGGCGCCGAGGCTGCGGAGCACGTCGAGCACCAGCCCGATGACGACGAGGTAGACGCCGACGTCGAAGATCGTCGACGTGACGAACTCCATGTGCCCGATGCCGGGGATCTCCCACTCCCAGAAGGAGCTGGTGAGCGGCGCGAGACCGAAGAACAGCGGGACGACCGCGGTGCCCACCGCGAGGATCAGGCCGGCGCCGAGGAGCCGACCGGCATCCGTGGGTGCCGCAGCTCCCAGCTCCCAGCGACCGCCGGCGATGTAGCGCATGACCAGCGCCATACCCGCGACCAGGCCACCGGCGAAGCCTCCGCCGGGAAGGTTGTGCCCCGCGAAGAGCAGGAAGATCGACACGACGATGATGGTGTGGAACAGGATGCGGACGATCACCTCGAGCAGGATCGAGCGGTTCTCCGGCTTCATCTTCTGCCCGCCGACGAGCCAGGCGCGCGGACTGTTCTCGTTCTCGGCGGTCTGGAAGCGGATGCCCTCGGTGGTCTCGACGAGGGGACGGCTGCGGGCCGCCTTGCGCGTCGCCCGGGGGAGGACCTTGGTCGCGGCGAGCAGATCGGCGCGGTGCGTGACGAACACGAGGGATGCCACGCCGGTCGCGGCGAGCACGAGAACGGACAGCTCGCCCATGGTGTCCCAGCCGCGCAGATCGACGAGCGCGACGTTGACGACGTTCTTGCCGTGCCCGATCTCGTAGGCGAGCTTGGGGAAGGCTTCGGAGATCGGTTCGGCGACGCGTGACTGCGTGGCGACCACGGCGACGAACGCCATGGTCACGCCGACGCCGATCGCCAGCAGCGCGCGGGGGATCCGGCTCACCGACGCGTTGTGCTCGCCCATGCGCGCCGGGAGGCGTCGGAGGACGAGCGCGAACGTCACCATCGTGACCGTCTCGACGAGGATCTGGGTGAGCGCGAGGTCGGGTGCGCCACTGGTGGCGAAGAGCGCGACCATGCCGAGCCCGGTCACCGACACCAGGACGACACCGGTGTAGCGCTTCTGCGCGCGCACGGCGAAGACGCCGGCCACCGCCATGATCGGCGCGACCGCGATCTGCGCCGGGGTGTGCCAGGCCGAGAGGTTGTAGCGATCGACGTCGCTCGCGATCAGCGCGGTCACCTCGGCGGCGACGAAGACCACGAAGATGGTGCCGACGTAGACGGGCAGCGAACCCCGCTGCGTGAGCGTGGTGCTGAGCACCGAGAGGCGGTCGATCCCGCGCATCACGAGGTAGTAGGCGTCGGCGGCCGTGAAGGGCAGCATCCGCGCCTTGGCGTCCCAGCCGGTGCGGCGGGTCAGCCAGAAGATCCCGAAGCCGAGGAGGATCGTCAGGATCGAGATGCCGAGCGCAGGTTCGAGACCGTGCCAGAGCGCGAGGTGTCCTGGCCCTTCGACAGCCTCGCCCGCGGCGTCGAGTCCGGGGGTCGCGGTGAGGGCGTAGCCCTGCAGCGCCACGTCGAGCGCCGGTGCTCCGATGCCCGCGGCGAGGGTCACGCCGGCGAGGATGATCGGCGCCGACAGGAAGCCGACCGGCGGGTCGGGCCACGCGGTGTCCGGCATCCGCTGCCCCTGCTCGTCGCGCTTCGTCCAGAACGCACCCCAGAGGAAGCGGATGCCATATGCTGCGGTGAGCATGGACCCGAGGCTGACGCCGACGATCGCCACGAGACCCCACGGCGAGCCGTGCAGTCCATCGTCGAGAAGCGCCGTGAGAGTGGATTCCTTGGCGACGAAGCCGATGGTCGGGGCGATGCCGGCCATGGAGGCCACCGAGATGAAAGCCGCGGTCGCCATGACGGGCGCCTGTCTGCCGACGCCGGACAGCTCGGTGATGTCACGCGTGGAGAGCTGACGGTCGATCACGCCGACGATCAGGAAGAGGGCCGACTTGAAGAGCGCGTGACCGATCACCAGGGCGAGGCCTGCCAGTGCCGTCGCCTGCGTGCCGTAGCCCACGACGAGGGCGAAGAAGCCGAGCTGGCTGACCGTGCCGAAGGCGAGGATGCGCTTGAGGTCCGTCTCGCGCAGCGCCTGGATGCCGCCGAGCAGCATGGTCACGATCCCCAGCGTGATGACGATCGGACGCCAGGGACCGCTGAACGCGAAGATCGGCGCGAAGCGCGCGATCAGGTAGATGCCGGCCTTCACCATGGCGGCGGCGTGCAGATAGGCGCTCACCGGTGTCGGGGCGGCCATCGCACCGGGAAGCCAGAAGTGGAAGGGGAACAGCGCCGATTTGCTGATGGCGCCGATCAGCAGCATCACGATCGCGGCATCGATGATCGGTCCGGTGGGTGCGATCTCGAGGATCTCCCGGATGCTGCTCGTTCCGGCATCCACCACGAGGAGCACGACCCCGACGAACATCACGAGACCGCCGAGCGTCGTGACCAGCAGAGCCTGCAGTGCCGCACGTCGGCTGACCGCGCGACGGCGGTAGTGCCCGATGAGGAGGTACGAGAGGATGCTCGTCACCTCCCAGAACATCACGAGCATCACCAGGTCGTCGGTGAGGACGAGCCCGTACATGGCGCCGGCGAACCCGAGCAGCACGCCCGCGAAGGAGCCGATCCCCGCGGAGTCGTCGAGGAAGTACCACCGGCAGTAGAGCAGCACCAAGGCGCCGACGCCGGTGACGATGAGGGTGAGCACCCAGCCCAGGACATCCATGTGCATCGAGAGGTTGAGCCCGAGCTGCGGGATCCACGGGATCGAGACGAAGGGTGCGGAGCCGTCGAGGACCTCCGGGGTCCGCACCAGCGCGTGGACGAATGCCGCAGCCGGAATGAGCGCGGCGATGATGAATGCCTGCGATCCCAGCCAGCGCACCAGTACGGGCATGAGCAGGGACCCGAGGAGGAACACGGCGAGGAGCGTCAGCATATACGCGGCTCCCTCGGGGCTCGTCGGCCGGGGGTGAATCGGCTCAGGCGGGCGGGTGTCCGTCCAGTTTACCGGCGTTAGGGATCCGTGAGGACCGCGGGTTTCTCCGAGCGTGCGAGAGTGGTCGCATGCGGCGGGTGTGGGTGCGGGAGCTGACGGGGTGGCTGGCAGCCCTCGGAGTCAGCGTGATCATCGCCGGTCAGGTCTCGGCATCCGCCCGCTCGGAGCTGCTCTTCCGTGACGGTGACTCGCTGATCGTCGCGATGTTCGCGCGGTCGGTGCTCGCCGGCGGGCCCCAGGACTGGGCGATGTCGAGCGTGCTGTTCCTGCCTGAGTCCGCGACTTTCGCCGGGCTCGATGCGCTGCTGCCCCTCGATGTCGGCGCACTCCTCGCAATGAGCGCCGTGGTCAACCTTCTCGCGCTCTACGGTGCCCTGCGCCTGGTGGCCGGCCGTCGACGCGAAGGGCGGGCACCGGTCGCCTGGTCGCTGATCGCCCTCGTCGTCTTCGGTCTCCTCGCCGCGACCGAGATCTCGGCCTCGCGCGACGCTCTCGAACTCGCGTCGCTGCAGCTGACGACGACGTACTACGCGGCGACGGTGGTCGGCGTGGTCCTGTCGATCGGACTCGTGCGTCGTGTGCTCGACCGCGACCGCGGCCACGCCGGACTCCTCTTCGCGCTCGGGGCCGTCGCCGTGGTGTCGACCCTGACGAATCCGCTCTACGCGGTGTGGGCGACCGTGCCGCTCACGATCTACCTGCTGTTCGCCCTGCGCCTGTCGACGCAGAAGAAGCGGATGCCGATCCTGCTGGCGGTGCTCGTCGGCGGGTCCGTCCTCGGACTGGTCGGTCGCATTCCGTTCGGGGCATGGATCGCCAACACGGGAGCGGGGTACGCTCAGCCCGCCCTCTGGCCCCAGTCCGCGCAGTACTACGGCGGCCTCCTGGCCGACCGTCTGTCGTCGCCGCTCGGCGTCATCGGGTGCCTGCTCACGCTCGCGCTGCTCGCCGGGGCGCTCGTCCGGATGACGCGCGCGGAGGACGCGGGTTCGCGCCTCGTCGCCACGATCGCGTGGCTCATGCCCGTGCTCGTGGTGGTCGGCGCCATCGCACTCGGCACGCACGCGGCGCGCTACCTGCAGCCGGTCGCCTTCGCACCGGTGCTCGCCCTGGTCGCGGCGCCGCTCACCCCGCGGATGCCGCGCAGGGCCAGTCGCGCGGCCTCCGCTGTCGCGACCGTGCTCGTGGTGGTCGGAGGTGCGCTGAGCGTGCCGCGGCTCGCTGCGGCAGCCGACGCCCCCGATGCAGATCTCGTGTGCGTCACCGACTGGGTGAGTGCGTCGGGCCGCACCGGCGCCGGCCAGTTCTGGACCGTGCGGCTGCCGAAGCTGCACCTCGACGATCCAGCGCGGCTCGTGCAGGTCGATCACCAGCTCAACGGATACGCGTGGCTGGTGAACCGCCACGACTTCGAGGTCGGCGAGGTGTCGTTCCTCGTCGAGGACTCCCAGACCGTGCAGTGGCAGCTGCCCCTGGCGGTCGTTCCCGCCGAGGTCGTCGACTGCGGCCGCTACCGCATCCTCGACTTCGATGACACGACTCTCCCGCTCGGTCCGCCGCACTCCTGAGGCGCCTCGACCCTGAGCCGTCGAGGGCCCCGGTGAACCTGGGTCCCTGAGCCTGTCGAAGGGCCCCGGTGAACCTGGGTCCCTGAGCCTGTCGAAGGGCCCGCCACGGGTACTTCGACAAGCTCAGCAACCCAGGATCGACAAGGCCGGCAACCCAGGAACGGCAAGCTCAGCAACCCAGGAACGACAGCTCAGCCACCCAGGAGACGAGTCAGCGCCTCGCCGGCGCGGCCGTGGTCGTCCCTGCCCGGAAGCGGCAGGTGAGGTGCTGGGTGATGCCGGGCTCGCCGCGCAGCATCCGGGCTACCTGCTCCCCCGCCGCGCGTCCCTTGTCGACAGCGGGCTGCACGCTCGTCGTGAGGGTGAGGTCCGCGAGGCCGTCGACGGCGATCCCGTCGAAACCGGCGACGGAGAGGTCCTCCGGAACTCGGAGCTCCAGCTCCTCCGCAGCGCGGATCACGCCGACGGCGAGCAGGTCGCTCTGAGCGATCACGGCGGTCGGCCGCGTGGAGGCATCGGCGAGCAGCATCCGGCCGACGAGCACGCCCTCGTCGATCAGGCTCCCTGACGCGGAGATCGCCGGAGCGTCGGGGAACACCTCGCGGAGACCCGAGAGGCGATCGACGGTGACGTCGACCGTCGCGGTCGCGACGCGTTCGGCGGTCACGGCGGTGCGCGCGCGGTCCGTGTCGAGCGGGAGCGTGACGAGGGCGACGTCGCGATGCCCGAGGTCGCGCACGTGGCGGGCGATGTCGGCGGACGCCGCGGCGTTGTCGAGCGTGATGCGCGGAATCCCCTCCCCCGCGTCTCCTTCGATCACCACGACCGGCAGGCCGCGGCCGCGGACCACCTCGAGCGATGCGCGGGTGCGGCCCGAGCATCCGATCAGCACGAACGCGTCGACCGGGGCGTTCGCGAGGGCCGATCCGTCTTCGCCGGGCTCGTCGCGCAGGAGGAGGATGCCGGCGCTGAGCTCGGCGAGTCCGTCGGTGAGGCCGTCCATCATCGCGGTCGTCACCGGGTCGAGGAAGGCTGCTCGCAGGTGCCCCTCGAGCACGACCGCCACGATGCCGCTGCGTCCGCGTCGCAGCGATGCCGCCCGCGGGTCCGGCCCGGCATAGCCGAGTTCAGCTGCTGCGGCGAGCACGCGCTCGCGGGTCGCGCTCGCGACCTTGGCCTTGCCGCTGAACACGACGGAGGCCGTCGAGGTCGCCACCCCGGCCTGGCGCGCGACATCGGCGATGGTCGCTCGCCGCGGAGTCTCCTGAGTGCTCATACTCCGAGGATAACCCGGTTCGGTCGCCAGGAGTCGAATCGATTCGATAGGCTGTCCGGCATGGACACCGCCCTCACCCGTTCGCAGTTCGTGCGCTGGCGCGCAGCGATCTTCGCCATCTTCTTCGCCAGCGGACTCTCGATCGCCACGTGGGCGTCCCGCGTGCCCGGCATCAAGCAGGCTCTCGAGCTCGACAACGCCCAGGTCGGCATGATCCTGCTCGGCATGGGTCTCGCGTCGATCATCGGCATCTCGACCAGTCCCGCCGTCATGGCTCGCACCGGCGCGCGGCGCGGGATGCTCCTCGCCATGCTCATGTTCGCCGTCGGCATCGCCCTCGTGGGCCTGGGCGCGAACGTCTTCGGCTCGGTCCCGATCGTGCTGCTCGGGATGGTCCTCTTCGGCTTCGGCAACGGCTGCGTCGACGTCATGATGAACGTCGAGGCGACGGCCATCGAGCAGCAGATGGGCAAGACCATCCTGCCCGTCTTCCATGCCCTCTTCAGCTTCGGCACCGTGATCGGCGCCGGCATCGGCGCCCTCGCCGCCGGCCTCTCGATCGATGTCGCGACGCATGCGGGCGTCATCGGCGCGCTGATCGTCGTCATCGCCGTGGTGTGCTTCTTCCAGGTGCCCGATCGCGAGGCCGCACTCGATCCGGAAGGCCACGAGAAGCCCCCGTTCCGGGAGCGCATGCACACGGCCCTCGAGGCATGGCGCGAGCCGCGCACCTACCTGCTGGGCGTCGTGATGCTCGGCATGTCGTTCGCCGAGGGCGGCGCCAACGACTGGATCGCGCTCGGCACCGAGCAGGGCCACGGCTTCGCCGAGGGCACCGGGGCCGTCTCGCTCGCGGTGTTCTCGGTGGGCATGACTGTGGTGCGCCTCTTCGGCGGACCGCTCGTCGACCGTTTCGGCCGCGTGCTGGTGCTGCGCATCCTCGCGGTGGCCGCGGCCTCCGGCATCCTGCTCTTCATCCTCGCGCCGAGCTTCCCGCTCGTGCTCGTGGGTGCCGCGCTCTGGGGCATCGGCGCCTCGCTCGGGTTCCCGCTGGGCATGTCGGCGGCAGCCGACGATCCTGCCAAGGCGGCGGCCCGGGTGAGTGCGGCGGCGACGATCGGCTACGTCGCGTTCCTCGGCGGTCCTCCGGTGCTGGGCGTCATCAGCGAGCACATCGGACTGCTCAACACGCTCTTCATCCTCGTCGGGCTGGTCGTGGCCTCCGGACTGTTCTCGGGAGCCGCCCGTCCCCTGCGCGACGAGGAGAAGACCGCCGTCCCGGCACGGGAGAGCTGAGCCTCACGCGTCGCGGCGACGGACGAGCGCCGCCGCGTGGGAGCGACTGCGCGCACCGAGCTTGGCCAGCACGTTCGACACGTGCGTCTTCACCGTGGGCACCGAGATGTGCAGGCGCTCGGCGAGCTGGGCGTTCGACCACCCCTGCAGGATGCCCTCGAGGATCTCCTGCTCGCGCGCCGTCAGCTCCGGCCGGTCGCCCGGCTCCGTTCTCGGCGCGGTCGGTGTCGCGGCGCTCTGCGCGACGGCGGCGAGCGCCCTGCGGGTCACACGAGGATCCAGGGCGCCCTCCCCGGCGGCCACCGCACGCACCGCCGCGGCGAGCGCCGGAGCGTCGACCGTCTTCAGCAGGAAGCCCACTGCACCGGCGCTGATCGCACCGAGCACGAGATCGTCCTCATCGAAGCTCGTCAGCACCAGCACGTCACCGAGGCCCCGCTCGACGATCTCCCGAGTGGCGGAGATCCCGTCCCGGCCCGGCATCCGCAGGTCCATCAGCACCACATCCGGTCGCAACGCCGCCGCGTTCCGCACCGCGACGTCTCCGTCCGCCGCCTCTCCGACGACGGAGATGCCGTGCGCCTCCAGCATGATGCGCAGACCCGTCCGGATCGCACCGTGGTCGTCGGCCAGAAGCACCGTGGGCGCGTTCACGGGCGCACCTCGACCGGGATGCGGGCGGCGACCGACCATCCGTCGGACTCGGGTCCGGCGGCGAAGACGCCGCCCAGCGCTTCCACCCGCTCGCGGAGCATCTGCAGTCCCCATCCCTGGCCGCCGTGCGTGGCCGCGGCGTGGGCGACTCCGCCGCGCGACCGCACACGCACTCGCACATCGGTGTCCACGACCTCGATCGCGACGTCCACGTCCGCTCCGCTCGCATGTCGGATGCCGTTGGCCAGGGCCTCTCTCACGACCCGCACGACGGCCTGCTCGGCGGCGCCTCCCACGCCCTCGACGTCCGTCGCAGAGAAGCGGATGCCGAGACCCGCGCGCCGCGCCTCGTCGACGATGCCCTCGAGGTCGGTCCATCCGGGAGTGGAGGAGAGCGCGCCGTCGCCCCGGCGGAGCACCGAGATCATCGAGCGCAGCGCGCCATGGGCGTCGAGACCCGCGTCGCGCACGGCCTGCAGCGCATCGCGGTCGGTGACCGGATCCGGAGCGGTCGCCAGCGCGGCCTCGGCGCGGATGGCCATCGCCATCACATGACCGGCGACGACGTCGTGCAGCTCCCTCGCCATGGTCTCGCGTTCGCGCTGCACGGCCTCCGCCTGCTCCCGTTCGGCGACGGCCGCCGCATCATCGGCGCGCTGCCGGTGGAGCTCCGCGAGCTCGTTCGCCTGCGAGACCGCGACCGCCCACCAGTAGTCGGTGCCGACGAAGGCGCCGAACTGCACCGCCACCAGGAAGGCCACCGGGACGGAGGCGTCCGACAGTACCAGCGCGCCGAAGAACATCGTGACCACCGCGACCGCACTGGCGATGAGCAGTCGGGTACGCATGCGGGGTGAGGCGACGAAGGCCGCGGTCCACAGCACGTCGAGCAGGATGATCACGGGCCCGAGCCCGCCGATCGTCAGCAGGTCGACCGTGAACAGCACGGCCGCCGCGACCAGCGAGAGCATCGGGAAGCGCCGCTTCAGGAGGACGGCGATGCAGCCCGGAAGGGCCGTCGCCAGCGTCCACCACGGCGAGACGTCGGCGTCGAGGAGCGAGAAGATGCTCCAGACGCCGCTGAAGCCGAGCGCGGCGCTCAGCACGCAGAACAGTCCGATGAGGACCGCATCGATCAGGGGGCGGCGCGCTCGGGACCAGGTGCGGATCCGCTCCGCCGTCGCCTCCTGCATGGTCTTCATGCAACCACGCCGGCGCGGACCGCGCATCCGACGAAGGGATGAGGCCGGACGGGCGGAACGGGACTTTCGCCCGATCCGTCGTGCGCGCCTGTCGTCGAGCGTGGAGGCATGGAACTGTTCGGCGGACTCCCGCTTCCCCTCTCCCTGGCCCTCCTGGCACTGATCGACGGCCTCAGCGTCGGGACCCTGCTCATCCCGGTGTTCCTCCTGCTCAACCCGGGCCGTGTCCGGGCGGGACGCATCCTCCTCTACCTGGCGACGATCGCGGCGTTCTACCTCGTGGTCGGACTCCTCTTCCTGTGGGGCCTCGTGAATCTGGTCGATGTGGCCGCGGACTTCCTCGCGTCGCCCGCGGGGCTGATCACGCGCCTGGTCGTGGGGGCCGCGCTGCTCATCACCGCGTTCGTGATGCCCACCGGCACGAAGGTCGAGACACGATCGGCATCGGCCGTCGTATCAGCCCCGGCGTCGGGGAGCGTCGCTCCGCGGATCTCCCCGTGGACCGGCATGCCCGTCCGCGACGCGGAGGCCGAGGATCGGCCGGCGCCGCAGCCGGGTCGGATCACCCGCTGGCGCGAGCGCCTGCTCGACCCTCGCACCCGCGGCACCGCGGTGATGGCGGTCGCGGTCGCCGCCGGTCTTGTCGAGGTCGCGACGATGCTCCCCTACATCGTCGCGATGACCATGCTGGCGGATGCCGGCGTCGGCACGCCGCTTCGGGTGCTGTCGCTCGTCGGCTACTGCGCACTGATGGTCCTCCCGGCCGTCGTGCTGCTCATCCTCCGACTTGTCGCCGCTCCGCTGGTGCAGCGGCCGCTCGAACGGTTCGCCGCCTGGATGGAGCGCACCGGCGCAGAGAACACCGCGTGGATCATCGGCATCATCGGCTTCCTCATCGCGCGCTCCGCAGCCACCGAGCTCGGGATCTTCGACGCCCTGTCCCGGCTCGGCGGCTGAACCTCCCGCGCGCCGCACCGACGCACGTCGGCCGGGTCGGATGCCGTTAGGCTCGACGGGTGCGTCTCGTCATCGCCCGCTGCTCGGTCGACTACACCGGTCGGCTCAATGCCCATCTCCCTCTCGCCACGCGTCTGCTCGTGCACAAGGGAGACGGGAGTCTGCTCGTGCACTCCGACGGCGGCAGCTACAAGCCGCTGAACTGGATGAGCCCGCCGTGCTCGCTCTCCAGCGAGGAGCCCGGCGAGGAGGAGGCGAGTGCCGGCGTCGTCGAGGTCTGGCGCGTCACGCACAAGAAGACCGGCGACGCCCTCCGCGTGCAGATCTACGAGATCATCCACGACACGTCGCACGAGCTGGGCGTCGACCCCGGCCTGCAGAAGGACGGCGTCGAGGCCGACCTGCAGCGGCTGCTGGCCGAACAGGTCGACCGCATCTCGGAGGGCGCGACCCTCGTGCGCCGTGAGTACCCGACGGCGATCGGCCCGGTCGATCTGCTGGTGCGGGATGCCGACGGCGCCGCCATCGCGGTCGAGATCAAGCGCCGCGGCGACATCGACGGCGTCGAGCAGCTCACCCGCTACCTCGAGCTCCTCGGTCGCGACCCGCACCTCTCTCCCGTGCAGGGCGTCTTCGCCGCGCAGGAGATCAAGCCCCAGGCTCGCGTGCTCGCCGAGGACCGCGGCATCCGGTGCCTCGTGCTGGACTACGACGACATGAAGGGCATCGAGTCCGGAATCCCCCGCCTGTTCTGAGGTTCGAAGGCCGATCAGCTCCATCAGCACTTCCGGCTCCTGTCCATGTCTCTTCGCAGTTGCTTCGGACTATAGAGGGCCTCTCGAGGGCGCTGCGCAGACCGTGGAGAACACCCCCTGCTGCACGCCTGTGCAGGAGGAGCTGACGTCCGCCCACGGCCCGTAGGCTGGAGGCATGCCCTCCTCTTCTCCCTTTTCGTGCGTGCTCTGGGACGTCGACGGCACCATCGTCGACGCCTCCGTCGGCATCCTGCGACGCCTGAACGTCGCCCTCACCCACTTCGGCCGACCGGCGCCGACCCGCGAGGAGCTGATCCACTGGATCGGTCCGCCGATGTTCCAGTCTTTCCAGGACCAGGCCGGCATGACTCCCGCCGAGTCCGCGGAAGCCGTCACGTTCTACCGCACGCTCGGCAAGGCCGACGGCTACACGACCGATGCCGCGACGTACCCCGGCATCACCGAGCTGATCCACGATCTGCACGCCGCGGGAGTGCCGCAGGCCACGGCGAGCTCGAAGCCGGAGATCCAGGTCGACGCCCTCATCGACCACTTCGGCCTGCGCCCGTCATTCCTCACGACCGTGGGTGCCACGCCCGACGAGTCGACCCTCGCCTCCAAGACCGACATCGTCGCCGAGGCCCTGCGCCGTCTGAAGGAGCTCGGCGCCGACACGTCGAAGCCCGTGCTCGTCGGCGACCGGCACCACGACGTCGAGGGCGGCAATGCCAACGGCGTCCCGGTGATCTTCGTCGAGTGGGGTTTCAGCGATCAGCACGAGGGAGACGAGGCGGCATTCCGCGCCGCCTCGGTCGACGAACTGCGCGCTCTGCTCCTGACCTGAAGGCTGCCGAGGCCCTCGAATCGGGCCCGAAAAGCACAGAACTCCCCGCCGGATGTCGCACGAGGCGAATCCGGACGGGGAGTTCTGTGATTCGCCCGCTCTTAGAGCGGACGGATGTTCTCTGCCTGCAGGCCCTTGGGGCCCTGCGCGACATCGAACTCGACTCGCTGGTTCTCATCGAGAGACCGGTAGCCGGATGATTCGATGGCGGAGTAGTGCGCGAAAACGTCAGCGCCGCCGTCGTCGGGGGAGATGAAGCCGAAGCCCTTCTCCGAGTTGAACCACTTGACCGTGCCCTGAGTGCTCATGTACTGCCTGTTCGTTCTACTGATGAAGAAGCCGACGCAGGTATGCCCCGACATCGCTAACGGTAGTGGAGGCGGCCCCGAGGGGAAGAGCGCGGACAAGAAGGTAACCCAAATGTTGCAAGAGCGGCATCCGGCCGTCACACGGCCGGATGGCTGACCGGCGGCATCGGGCACCTCGAACGTGCCCGGAAAATGGTGTGGCCCTCACCGCGGGGGGAGCGATGAGGGCCGAAGACGACCGGAGGGTGCGTCAGAAACAGCCTAGCCCTTTTTCCATGCTCTTGTCCCCCTTTTGGGGGACAAAATCGAAAATCGGTGGGAGGATGGTCGATAGCGGCCCCCTCGAATAGTCCATTGGGGACTGAACTACTCGAGAGGGCCCAATCGCGCGCACGGATCGTCTTGCCTCTGGGGAAGGCAGCCCGTCCTCTGGGGAGAGACGGAGACGATCGATCCCCTTGTGCACGCACCTTCACCATAGGGGAGGATGCGCGATCGGCGCCATGGACCCGTCGGGCGAGCACGATCCGCGAACGTCGAGACGCTCATCCTCCGCATTCAGGCCGCTCCGCTCCGCTTCGGGCGCCTCCACCGCACCCGGCCCTGCGTGATGGCGATGCCGAGCACGACGACACATCCGGGCGCTTCGCACGAGGCCAGCACCGGCGGATTTCGCCCGTCGCTTCCGCCCTTGCGGACGTTCTCCCGCTCCATCGCGGGTAGCCTGAGGCGGTGACGATGCTGAACAAGGACATGACGCTGTGCATCTCGCTGTCGGCGCGGCCGAGCAACAACGGCACGCGGTTCCACAACTTCCTCTACGAGGCGCTCGAGCTCAACTGGATCTACAAGGCGTTCGCCCCGACCGACCTCGGCCAGGCCATCGCCGGCGTGCGCGGTCTCGGCATCCGCGGCTGCGCGATCTCGATGCCCTATAAAGAGGACGTCATCGCGCTCGTCGATCGGATGGATCCGTCGGCGACCGCGATCGACTCGGTCAACACGATCGTGAACGACGACGGCGTGCTCACCGCGTACAACACCGACTACTCCGCCATCGCGCAGCTGATCGAGCGCAACGGTCTCGACGCCGGGTCGTCGGTGCTGCTGCGGGGCTCGGGCGGCATGGCGAAGGCGACGGCTGCGGCCTTCCGCGACGCAGGATTCACCGACGTGACGATCGTCGCCCGCAACGAGGCGAACGGCGGCGCCCTGGCCCGGCTCTACGGATTCGACTGGCTCCCGGATGCCGGTGCCGCCACGGCCGATGTGCTCGTGAACGTCACCCCCATCGGCATGGCGGGAGGAGCCGAGGAGCACGCACTCTCGTTCCCGGCCGAGACGATCGCCGCGGCATCCGTCGTCTTCGACGTCGTCGCACTCCCGGCCGAGACCCCCTTCGTGGCTGCGGGGCGCGCGGCGGGCAAGACCGTCATCACCGGCGCCGAGGTGGCGACGCTGCAGGCGTTGGAGCAGTTCGTGCTCTACACCGGCATCCGTCCTTCTTCCGACCAGGTGCGCGCGGCCGAGGAGTTCATGCGTGACGCACGGTGAACGAGCCGTCGGATAAGCGGTAGTTCGTGATCGGGAGCACGATACCTGGGTAGCCTAGGCGCATGAGCGCGCCTCGCATCGCCCCACGGTCCATCGCCCGGCGGACGACCGCCGCCCTCGCCGCCACGGCGATCGCGGCACTCGTGCTGGCGGCGTGCACGGGCGGCGGCGACGAGGGCACGACGACCGACGGCAGCCAGGGCTTCCCCGATGACGGGTGCACGCACATCACCATCGCGACCTCGTCGGAGAAGGTGAACATGCTCGACGAGCTGGCCGCGGCGTTCAAGGACTCCCCGGAGCACGAAGGCCTCGAGACCTGTGCCACCGTGCGGCCGACCAACGTCTCCTCGGGCAACGCCGCCCGCTACCTCACGGCAGGAGACGACTGGCCGAGCGACGACCGCGCGCTCTGGCCCACGCTCTGGTCGCCGGCATCCACCGTCTGGACCGACCGCGTCGCCGCGGCCGCATCGCCGAGCCTCGTCGGCGAGCCCGCGTCGTTCACGCGCACGCCTGTCGTGTTCGGGATGCCGGAGCCGATGGCGAAGGCGCTCGGCTACCCCGAGAAGCCGATCAGCATCACCGACCTCGAGGGGCTCTGCCAGGACCCGAGCGGATGGGGCAGCGTCGGCAAGGACATCTGGGGCGCCTTCAAGATCTCGAAGACGAACCCGAACACCTCGACCACGGGTCTCTCCACGATCCTGATGCAGTCCTACGAGGCATCCGGCAAGGCGGACGCGCTCACCTCCGAGGACGTGGATGCCGCGGCCGATTTCTCGCGCGTGTTCGAGGAGTGCGTGATCCACTACGGCGACACGACCGGCAACGTGCTGTCGACGCTCTATGACGAGACGCAGAACGGCGCCAACGGCTCGGCCTACGTCTCGGCGGTCGCGCTCGAGGAGACCTCGCTGCTGAACTACAACCAGGGCAACCCCGACTCGCACACCGTGCAGCCGGGCGAGACCCTGACCCCGCCCAAGACCAAGCTCGTGGCGGTGTATCCCGCCGGCGGCTCGATGTGGTCGGACAACCCGGTCACGGTCCTCGGGGCCGACTGGGTCACGGCCGAACAGCGCGCGGCCGGCGAGGCGTTCGCGGAGTTCCTGCAGTCCACGCCCGCGCAGAAGGTCCTGCCGGAGTACGGCTTCCGCCCGCTCGACGAATCGGTTCCCCTCGGCGACCTGTTCACGGCGAAGTTCGGCGTCGACCCCGCACAGCCGGCCGTCACGCTCCCCAAGCCCGAGGTCGACGTGATCTCCACTGCCATCGACCAGTGGACGCAGGTGCGCAAGCCCTCGTCCGTGCTCGAGCTCATCGACATCTCCGGCTCGATGGACGACCCGATCGGCGACGGCCGCTCCCGGCTCGACGGCGCGATCGAGGGCGCGCAGACGACGCTCGGTCACTTCCGCTCCTCCGATGAGGTCGGCGTCTGGGCGTTCACGACCGGCATCTCGTCCGACGAGGGCGACGGCATCCAGGTGCTGCGCGACGTCACGGCCCTCGGAGCCGACGGTGAGAAGCTCGACTCCTCGCTCGACGACCTGCGCTACGCGCAGCGCAACGGCACGCCCCTCTACGACGCGGTGCTCACGGCGTACGAGGCCATGAGCGAGCGCGCCGAACCGGGACGCATCAACGCGATCGTCGTGCTGTCCGACGGCGAGGACACGGATTCCACCACCTCTCTCGACTCGCTGATCGCGAAGATCGGCAAGAGCTCGAAGGAGGGCGGCGACGACGCCCCGGTGCGCATCTTCACGATCGCCTACGGCGAGGGAGCCGACCCCACGGCGCTGCAGCGCATCGCGGACGCCACCGGCGGCCAGATGTTCGACGCCTCGGATGCCGAGCGCATCGATCTCGTCTTCGCCTCCGTGATCAACAACTTCTGAGGTGGGAATGTTCATCGCCGCGGCATCCGATCCCAGCGGGGTCGACGACGCCATCGCCGCACTCCAGTCGGGGAACATCTACGTCGCGCCGAAGGTGCCGGATGCGTCGGGGGTGACGGATGCTCTGACGGGCGTCGTGCCCGACGACGGGTCGATCGCGGTCGTGGTGCTGCCGGAGGGCGCGGACATCAGCAGCGTCTACGCCCTCGAGATCCTCGACAGGCTCACCGAGCGTTCGCCCCAGCAGACGATCGTGCTCGCCGTGGGCGACGACGTGCAGGCGGATTCAGCCGTGATCGGCAGCGAAGAGGCCCTGCGCATCGCCAACGAGAGCGAGAGCGCGGCGGGCGGCGACACGCAGGCCGCACTCGTCGAGACCGTGCAGCAGATCGTCGAGGAGAGCCCGTCGTCGCCCGGCGGCAGCGCCGGGGGCGGGGCGGACTTCCTGCTGCCGGTCGTGATCGGCGGCGTGGTGATCGTCGCGGGCATCGGCACCGCGATCGGCCTGATCGCCCGGCGCCGCAGGAAGCCCGCGGCGAGCGCGGACCCGGTGCCGGCCGGCATCCGTCTGCGGGTGAACCGCCTGCGCGAGCTGCGCGCCGACTACGCGGCGCTTCCGGGCAATCCGGTCGCGGCGGAGACGGCAGCCGGCATCGACGCGCTCGCCTCGCATGTCGAGCAGCTCTTCGTGCGCCTCGATGCGAAGGCCGGCGAGGACCAGGGTGTGCTGGCCGAGGCGGAGTACTCCGACAAGCTCGCCCGGCTCGTGGCGGCGCTCGACCGCGACTATCTGCTCGATCTGCTGACGCGCCCTGATCTGTGGGACGCGCCGGACGAGCGCGTCGGCGAGGTCCGCGAGGCACTCGCCGCCGTGTCGACGCAGATCGTCGACAACATCAAGCAGGTGAACGCCCGCAAGGGACTGCTGTTCCAGGTGTCGCTGGATTCGCTGATCGGGCGCTCCGAGCTGCGCGACTGGGAGCGGCAGTTCAAGAAGAGCGCGGGAGAGTGACCCGGTTCAGCCCGCGTTCCCCTCGGCGAGGTACGCGAGGCGGTGCAGCGTCTCGGCGTTGCGCCAGCGCAGCATCGGCGTCGTGAGGAAGCGCGGGACGATGGTGGCCGGGCCCTTCACCGGTTCCTCGTCGATGCGCACCAGGCACCCGGAGCTGAGCCTGCGCACCCGGATCGTGACGCTCGCCTCGCCGACCGGCCAGCCGCGGGCCCGCAGGACGGCGCGGTGCGGCGGGTCCCACTCCTTCATCTGCGTCGTGTCGTCGAGCAGGGCGGGCCACACCCCGAAGGAGTGGTGGAGCTCGGCACCCGGGCCCGGCCACGCCTCGTCCACATCCCGCATGCGCGAGGCACCGACGACCCAGGTCGGGTAGAGCCAGCCGTTCCCGAGCACGCGGAACACGTCATCCGGTGTGCAGTCCATCGCGCGAGTGTTGGTCGCCATCCAGTCTCCGTTCCGCCCTCATCGTGCGGCCTCATGAGCGACCCGGCGAGGTGCTTGACAAGTCCCCCTCGGCTCGCGTCGCACGCGTGTGGGCCATCGTGGCGGATGTGTCAACCCGCTTCCGACATTCCTCGATGCGAGGAAACCTGGGGAAGACGTCGACGTCGACGCCCATGGACATGCGAGGTCGGGGAGACGCGCCACGGAGGGTGTGACGGGCTCCTCCCCGGCCTCGCAGCAGTTCAGTCGGAGGCGGGGCGGGTGCCGATGCCGGGTTCGTCGTTGTGGGCCGACTCGTACGACTCGGCTTCCTCTTTCGCCGCATGCTCCGTCGCCTCGTCGACGCCCACGGCATCGACGGCACCCGAGTCCGCTCCGCCGCCGCCCGCCGGGGTGTCGCCGACGTAGAGCAGCTCGCCGGAGCCCTCGCCTTCGCGCGCCTCGAGGTGCTCCGTAATGCGCGCCTGCGCGTCGGATTCGGCGGGCGAGGCGGCGTTCCCGCCGCTCATTCGGCGGTCCGCAGGTCGGTCGGGGCGTCACCGCTGTGCGGAGTGCCTTCGTCCTCCCGTGCGAGGTCGCCCTGTCCGTCCTCGCCGAGCTCGGCCTCGAGGGGCTCGTCGCCCTGCGTCTCGGGCTGCTCGACATCCGTCGGGAAGATGCCGTCGATCGGATCCATGCTGTTGATGAGGCCTTCGGGGTTCGACATGGTGCTCTCCTTCGGTTGGAGGCTCCAGGATCGATCGGATGCCGCGCCGGCGCAGGTCCGTTGACAGAGGGCGTCGGCGGCGGTATCGCGGGCGGCGCAGATCGAGCTGCGCCTCTTCAGAACCGGATCAGGCCGGGGCGGCGGTCGAGGCTCGCACGATGAGCTGCGAGCCGAGCGTCACGACGTCGCTGACGACGGTGCCGGAGATCGCCTGGAGGAGCAGGTCGACCGCGAGGGCTCCGCAGCGGTCGATCGGCATCTGCACGGTGGTGAGGCCCGGCGTCACGGCACCGGCGAGATCGATGTCGTCGATGCCGACGATGCTGATGTCATCGGGGCAGATGCGACCGAGCTCCGACATCCCGGCCTCGAGTCCGAGCGCGACCAGATCGTTGTAGGCCACGACCGCCGTCGCGCTGCTGGCTGCGGCGAGCGCGGCGGCGGCGCGACCGCCCTGGATCGACGCGGCGTGATGGCTGAGGCGCGTGAGGCGGATGCCGTGGCGCTCGCACGCGCGGGAGATCGTGTCGAACCGGCGGGCATCGGCCCAGGAGCCGCGCGGGCCAGAGGCGTATGCGACGTGCTGGTGGCCCAGGGCGACGAGGTGCTCGATCGCCTGGGTGGGTCCGTGCTCGGTGTCCATGACGACGCACGGCGCCCCGTCGATCTGCCGGTTGACCACCACGTACGGGGTGCCTCCGACCAGTGCGAGGACCTCCTCGTCGGGAAGGCGCGGTGAGCACAGCAGCATGCCGTCGAGCTTGCGCGCCTGCTCGATCTGCTCGCGCTCGCGCCGGAGATCCTCGTCGGCGTCGAACAGCACGATGCGGTGGCGGCCGTGCCAGGCCTGACCCTGGATGGCTTTGAGGAGCATCGCGTAGACGGGGTTCGCGATGTCAGGGACGATGACGCCGATGGTCCGCGTGGCGACGCTGCTCTGCGGGTTCGTGTACCCGAGATCGACGGCGGCCTGCAGCACCCGCTCGAGTGTTCCGCCGGCGAGCCGATCCGGCTCGCCGAATGCCCGCGACGCCGTCGCGATCGACACGCCGGCCCGCCGTGCCACGTCGGTCAATGTCGCCGCCACGTCCCGCCCTTCGCTTACTGTCACTCTATGATCGTCCATCCCACCATGTAACGGGTTGACAAGTTTGTACAAACCATTCACACTGTTTTACATGACGATCATCGCCGATCACCCCCGCCCCGAGCGCGCAGGCATCCTGCATCTCGGTCTCGGCAGCTTCCACCGGGCGCACCAGGCCGTCTACACGGCCGCCGCTCTTCCGGCCGGCGGCGACTGGGGCATCGTCGGCGTCGCCTCGCGCTCTCGCACGGTCGTCGACGCGATGCACGCGCAGAACCTCCTCTACTCGGTCGCCACCATCTCGCCCGACAGCACCGCGCTGACGGTCCCCGGCGTGCACACCGACGCCTTCGTCGGTGCCGAGCAGCCCGAGCGCGTCGTCGCACAGATCGCCGACTCCGGCATCCGCATCGTCACCCTCACCGTGACGGAGAACGGCTACAGCTACTCCGCCGCCACCCAGCACCTCGACCTCGACGACGCCACCGTGCGCGCCGACCTCGGCGGAGGCGCCCCGCGCTCCACGATCGGGCAGCTCGCTCGCGGCCTCCAGGCCCGGGCATCGGTCGGCGGAGAACCGATCTCCATCCTCAGCTGCGACAACCTCGCCTCGAACGGCGCCCACACCGAGAAGCTCGTCCGCGAATTCCTGCAGGCGCTCCCGCAGGGCGAAGGCGCCGAGGCGCTCACGTACCTCGACCAGGCGGTCACCTTCCCCTCCAGCATGGTCGACCGCATCGTCCCGTCGACCACGCCCGAGCTGCGGAACCGCGTCCGCGCCCTCCTCGGTGCCCATGACGAGATCCCGGTGCCGGCCGAGCCGTTCACGATGTGGGCGATCGAAGACCGCTTCGCCGGCGGACGCCCTGCCTGGGAGGCCGGCGGCGCCGTGTTCACGACCGAGGTCGGTCGGTACGAGCAGATGAAGGTGCGGCTGCTCAACGGCACGCACTCGCTCATCGCCTACCTCGGCGCTCTCCGCGGCGTCGCGACCATCCCCGAGGCGATCGGTCTCGATGACGTCGCACGCGCCGCGCTCTCCGTTCTCCGCAGCGAGTACGAGCCGTCGATCGAGGTTCCGTCCGGCGTCGACATCCGCGACTACGAGACGCAGCTGTTCGAGCGCTGGGGCAACAGCGCTCTCGGCCACCGCACCAGCCAGGTCGGCACCGACGGATCCGTCAAGCTGCGCCAGCGCATCCCCGAGCCTGCCATCCAGGCGCTGGCCCGCGGTGAGATGCCGCACCTGATCGCCCTCACCATCGCCGGCTACCTCTCGTGCATCGCTCCGCTCCCGGGCTTCGACCCCGGCCCGCACGCGGCGGCGATGACGGATGCCGCGCGCGCGCGCCTCGGCGCTCTCGCAGCGACCGCGCGCACCGGTCGCGAGCTCGCCGAGCGCGTGATCTCCGAACTCCAGCTGTTCGGCGACGGGCTCGCCGGGCAGGACGCCTTCATCGCCCGCGTCGGTGACCTGATCGATACGATCCAGCGTCAGGGCGTCGGCTCGGCCATCGCCGATGCCGTCTCGGCGTCCCAGACCATCACGAAGGAGCTGCAGCCATGAAGGCTCTCGCCATCCACGGCAAGGAAGACATCCGCTGGGAAGACCGCGAGGTTCCGGCGCCCGGCGAGGGCGAGGTGCGCCTCCGCGTGAACTACGTCGGCATCTGCGGCTCCGACCTGCACTACTACTTCCACGGGGCCAACGGCGAGTACACGATCCGTGAGCCGCTGACCCCCGGACACGAGCTGTCGGGCGTGGTCGACCTCGACCCGTCGGGTCGCCTGGCCGCCGGCACCCCGGTGACCGTGCACCCGGCGCGCTACGGCCCCAGCATCTCCGGACTCGAGGACCGCCCGCACCTGCGCCCCGGCGGCGACTACTTCGGCAGCGCGGCCGCGAACCCGCACCGCCAGGGGGGAGCCTCCGAGTTCCTGATCGTCGAGGAGCAGATGATCCGCGTGCTCCCCGAGTCCCTGCCGCTCGAGCGCGCTGCCCTCGCCGAGCCGCTGGCCGTCGCGATCCACGCCGTGGGTCTGGCGGATGAGGTGGCGGGGAAGCGGGTGCTCGTGATCGGCGCCGGTCCCATCGGCCTGCTCGTCGTCGCGGCCGCCCTGCACGCCGGAGCCGCCGTCGTCGGCGCGAGCGACGTGCGCATCGAACCGCTCGAGCGGGCTCAGGCTCTCGGCGCGACCGAGGTCTCCCTCGTGGGCCGCGACGCGATCGACGACGAGTCCTACGACGTCGTGTTCGAGTGCTCCGGCGTGGGCGTCGCCCTCACCCAGGCCGTTCGCGCTGCACGCCGTGCCGGGACCGTCGTCCAGGTCGGCATGCTCCCGAACGCCGACATCGGGGTGAACCTCGCTCCGATGCTCGCGAAGGAGCTGACGATCCGCGGGGCCTTCCGCTTCTCCACCGAGATCGACGACGCGGTCAGCATGCTGGCCGAATCCGGCGCGCTCGACTCCGTCGTCTCGCACGTCATCCCGGCATCCGACGCCGTCCGGGCATTCGAGATCGCTCGCGACTCGTCGGCCTCGGCGAAGGTCCTGCTCTCCCTCTAAACACCCTCCCTGTTCCTGGTCCGAAGGAGTACCTCACATGTCCGAATCACAGACGACGGCTCAGGCCGTCGACGACCCCGCCGCGAAGAGGTCGGTCCGCGACCTCGTCCGCGCCGCCGTCTCCGGCTGGCTCGGCACCGCCCTCGAGTTCATGGACTACCAGCTCTACTCGCTGGCGGCCGCCCTCGTCTTCGCCGATCTGTTCTTCTCCTCCGAGAACCCCGCCATCGCGGTCGTCGCGGCCATGGCGACATACGGAGTCGGCTACGTCGCCCGCCCGGTCGGCGCATTCTTCTTCGCGCGCCTCGGCGACAAGACCGGTCGCACCAAGGTGCTGTTCTACACGATCCTCCTGATGGGGCTCGCGACCACCCTCATCGGATTCCTGCCGACGTACAACCAGGTGGGCATCCTCGCGCCGATCCTGCTCGTGCTGCTGCGCATCGCACAGGGCTTCGGTGCCGGTGCGGAGATCTCCGGCGCCGGCGTCATGCTCGCCGAGTACGCCCCGGCCAAGCGCCGCGGCATCATCGCGTCGCTCGTCGCCCTCGGCACCAACTGCGGCACGCTGCTCGCATCCGGCATCTGGGCGATCCTCCTCGTCGCATTCAGCGAGCAGGAGGTCATCGACTGGGCCTGGCGCATCCCCTTCATCGGCAGCGCGGTCATCATGCTCTTCGCGATCTGGGTGCGCTTCAACCTCAAGGAGACCCCGGTCTTCGAGGAGCGCGACGACGTCGTCGACGGCAAGGCCCTGTCCAAGGCGGCGACCATCCAGCTCGCCACCGAGACCGGCGATGTCCGCACGCTCGAGGCCATGCAGCGCAAGCCCCTCAAGGCGTTCGCGATCGCGCTCATGCTCCGCTTCGGGCAGGCCGGCAACTCCGGCATGATCCAGACGTACCTCATCAGCTACATCACGGTCGTGCTGCTGCTGGATCGCTCGATCGGCGTCAACGCCGTGATCGTCTCGTCGCTCGTCGCCTTCATCACGGTTCCGCTGTCGGGCTGGCTCGGCGACCGCTTCGGCCGCAAGCGCATGTACATCGTCTGGGCGGTCATCGCGCTCATCGTCATCGTCCCGACGGTGCTGATGATCAGCAGCAAGGACACCGTGCAGGTCTTCGTCGGCTACGTCGTGCTGCACAACCTCGCCGTGATGAGCTTCGCCTCGCTCGAGAACCTCACCCTCCCCGAGCTCTTCGGCTCCCGCAACCGCTACACGTACACAGCCATGGCACGAGAGATCGCCGCCATCGTCGCGACCGGCGCGGGTCCCGTCATCGCGGCCGCGTGGGTCTCGGCCGTCACCGGCTCGTTCATCCCGATCATCATCATGCTCATGATCTTCACGCTGAGCGCGCTCATCGCCGCGATCTGGATGCCGGAGGTCGCCGGTCGCGACCTCACCGATCCGCGCGACGCGATCTGACCGAACCGCTCATCCCGACCAGGGGTGCGGGCGCCCGAACGCCCGCACCCCGCACCCCTCCAGGAGAACGACATGACCATCGAGCTCGTCGACGTCAACATCACCAGCCCCGGCCGCAACTTCGTGACGCTGAAGATCACGACCTCCGACGGCATCACCGGGCTCGGCGACGCCACCCTGAACGGCCGCGAGCTCGCTGTCGCCTCCTACCTCGCCGACCACGTCGCCTCGATGCTGATCGGGCGCGACGAGGACCGCATCGAGGACACCTGGCAGTACCTCTACCGCGGACCCTATTGGCGGCGCGGGCCGGTCACCATGGCCGCGATCGCCGCCGTCGACATGGCCCTGTGGGACATCAAGGCCAAGAAGGCCGGGATGCCGCTCTACCAGCTGCTCGGCGGAGCCAGCCGTGAGGGCGTGCGGGTCTACGCGCACGCCTCCGGCACCGACTACGCCGCCCTGAAGAACGCGATCACCGGCTACGAGGAGCTCGGGTACACGGCCGTGCGCGTGCAGACCGGTGTTCCCGGACTCGGTCAGATCTACGGCGTCTCCTCGAGCGGCCCCGGCGTGCGCTACGACTACGAGCCCGCCAAGCGCTCCGGCGACCGCCCGAGCGAGGAGACCTGGGACACCCGCAACTACCTGAACCACATGCCGGGGATCTTCTCGCAGATCCGCGAGGATTTCGGCACCGACCTGCGCATCCTGCACGACGGACACCACCGCATGTCGCCGATCGAGGCCGCCCGCTTCGCGAAGGACATCGAGCCCTACGACCTGTTCTGGCTCGAGGACTGCACCCCCGGTGAAGACCAGACCGCCCTGCGCCTGGTGCGCCAGCACTCCACCACGCCCCTCGCGATCGGTGAGGTCTTCAACTCGGTCTTCGACTACCAGACCCTCATCACCGAGCGACTGATCGACTACGTGCGCTCGGCCGTCACCCATACCGGTGGCATCACCGCCATGAAGAAGCTCCTCGACTTCGCCGCGATCTACGGCATCAAGTCCGGCATCCACGGACCGACCGACATCTCGCCCGTGGGCATGGCCGCGGCCCTGCACCTGGATCTCGCGATCCACAACTTCGGCATCCAGGAGTACATGCCGCACAACGCCGAGACGCTCGAGGTGTTCCAGACCTCGTTCACGTTCGACAAGGGCTTCCTGCACCCCGGCGACAAGCCGGGTCTCGGAGTGGAGCTCGATGAGGATGCCGCAGCCGGCCACGAGTACACCAAGGCCTACCTGCCGGTGAACCGTCTGCTCGACGGCACGGTCCATGACTGGTGAGGTCCGCCGGGTCGCCCTGCCGCAGCGCACGGTCGACTCCCGGCTCGTCGTCGTCGCCCGTGCACACCGTGCCGAGGACTACGACACCGTGCTCGATGTGCTGATCGATGCCGGCATCCGCAGCGTCGAGCTCACCCTCACCACTCCCGGGACCTTCGACCGGCTGCCGCACCTGCGCGCGCAGTACGGCGACGTCGCCGATCTCGGCGTGGGCACGGTGACGAGCGCCACCGACCTCGCCCGAGCGGTCGATGCCGGCGCGAGCTATCTCGTGACGCCGATCACGTCCACCGCGTTCGTGGAGCAGGCGACGGATGCCGGTGTCGCGATCGTCCCCGGAGGGCTCACACCGACCGAGCTGTTCGCCTCGTGGTCGGCGGGCGCGGCGGCCGTCAAGATCTTCCCCGCCGGCCAGGTGGGACCCGGCTACCTGAAGGATCTCCGCGGACCGTTCCCCGACCTCGTCGCGGTGCCATCGGGCGGCGTCGACCTGGCGGGCGCATCGGCCTGGCTGGCGGCCGGAGCCGTCGCGGTGAGCGTCGGCGGACCGCTGCTCGGCGACGCCTTCTCGGGCGGCGACCTCGTCGCGCTGCGCGACAGGGCCCAGGCGTTCGTCGAGGTCTGCGCGCCGTGACCGCTCCCTCCGTCGTCACGCTCGGCGAGACCATGGCGCTCGTGCGCGCGACCGAGATCGGGTCGCTGCGTCACGCCCACGGTCTCGCGCTCGGCATCGGAGGGGCGGAGACGAACGTCGCGATCGGATTGTCGCGCCTCGGCGTCGCCGTGTCGTGGCTCGGACGCGTCGGCGACGATTCGCTCGGCGAACGGGTCGCGCGAGAGATCCGTGCCGAGGGCGTCGATGTGCGCGTCGTGGTGGATGCGGATGCCCCGACCGGGCTCATGGTGAAGGAGCGGCCGTCGGCGTCGTCGACCGCCGTGCATTACTACCGGGCGGGGTCCGCCGGATCGCGGGTGTCCGGATCGGATCTTCCCGACGGCTGGATCGAGCGGGCCTCGCTGCTGCACGTCACCGGCATCACGCCGCTGCTGTCGTCGACGGCGCAGGACGCCGTGCTCACCGCCGTCGCCCGTGCGCGATCCGTCGGCGTGCCGGTGAGCTTCGACATCAACTACCGATCCGCGCTGGCTCCGGCGGCCGTGGCCGGCCCGATCCTGCGAGAGATCGCGGAGCGCGCCGACATCGTGTTCGGCGGCGAGGACGAGTTCTCGATCCTTTACCCGGATGCAGCGCCGCCCGAGGCCGCGGCACTGCTGCGTGAAGCCGGCTGCACGACCGTCGTCCTGAAGCGCGGACCGGCGGGCGCGACGGCGTTCGTCCGTGACGCGGCGTTCGAGGCGCCGGGCTTCACGATCGACGCGATCGACACCGTCGGCGCCGGAGACGCGTTCGTCTCGGGTTACCTGAGCGCCCTGCTCGAAGGCCTCGACGTCGACGCGGCGCTGCACCGGGCGAACGCCTGCGGCGCGATGGCCTGCCTCACGGCCGGGGACTGGGAAGCAGCACCGACGCGGCGCGACCTGGAGCGCTTCCTCGACGGCGACGCGGACCCGGTTCGGCGCTGAGGGCGCGCGCCTCCCCGGATCCTGTGACGCCGTCCGCGCTTCTTCCGCAGCTCGACGCTGCCGTTGCGAGCCTCGCCATCATCACGCCGGACACGGTGTATGGGACTCGGGCGGGGAAGCGCGTCCATCCCCCGGGTCCGCTATCGTCAGAACCATGCTGATGGTGATCGTCGCGAGCCTGGTGGCGATCCTCATCTGGGCGGTGCTCGCCGCGCGGCTCGAGCGCTGGCATGTGTCGGGACCCGTCGCGATGGCGTGCGCCGGGATCGTCACGGGCCTGCTGGTCGGTCCCGACATCGGAACCGACCTGAACACCGACATCGCCGAGAAGACCGCCGAGCTCATCCTCGCCGTGCTGCTGTTCGTCGATGCGACGGAGGTGCGCGGCGGATTCCTCGCCGGTGAGCGCGGTCTCGTCGGCCGTCTCCTGGGGATCGCCCTGCCCCTCACCATCGTCGTGGCGTTCGGTCTGGGCGTGCTGCTCCTGGACGGCTCGTCCTGGGCGGTCCCGTTGGCCATCGCCTGCGTGGTGATGCCGATCGACTTCGCGCCGGCCGCGCATCTGCTGCGCGACGGGCGATGGCCGCGGCGCGTCCGGCACACCGTCGCCGTCGAGAGCGGGTACAACGACGGCATCTTCTCCCCGGTGTTCGCGTTCGCCCTGCTGTACCTGTCGCAGTCCCACACCGAGGACCTCGGAACCGCCGTCGGCGCCGCACTCGAGGCCGCCGGGATCGCCCTCCTGGTCGGCGTGGTCATCGGGGCCGCATCCGGAGCCCTGGTCTGGGTGTCCGTCCGACGAGGCTGGACCCGCACCAGCGGCGTCCGGATCGTCATGGTGCTCGTGCCGCTGATCGTCTACGCCATCGCCACCCCCCTCGGAGGCAACGGCTTCGTCGCCGCCTTCCTCGCGGGCATCGCGTACAAGCTCTGCCGCAACGCTCGCGCCGACGGCCAGACCGACATCCCCGCCGCAGAGCTGAGCGCGGTCGAGGACCTGGCCACCACCACATCGCTGATCATGTGGTTCGTCTTCGGCGCGGTCGGCGTCCTGGTCCTCGAGATCGGGTTCCAGTGGACGTGGATCCTGTTCGCGCTGCTGGCCCTCACCGTGGTCCGTCTCCTCCCGGTGCTGATCTCCCTGCTCGGCAGCCGTCTGCCGTGGCGGGAACGCATGGGCCTCGGGTTGCTCGGCCCTCGCGGCACCTCATCGATCGTGTTCGGCCTGCTCGCCTACAACGCGATGAACGACGACGACGCCGACATCGCGGTCTACGTGATGGTGGTCGTCGTGCTCGGAAGCCTGATCCTGCATGGACTCGCCATGGCCGTGCGCTCGAGACATGCGCACGAGTCCGGCTCTGAGCCGCATGCCGAGGTCGCCCACTAGCCGCCGCTCTTCGCCGGGCGTCGTCACCGATGTTCCCGCGCGGCGCTTGCGCCGCCTCCGACGGCTTTCCTGCCAGTATGAGGGGCGTGAACTCTCCCAGCGCATCCCCGTCCGGTCAGGACGAGGGTCCCCGCACCCTGACCTCCGAGCATTACTGGATGGCGGACTTCGCCCGTGTCCGGAAGTTCGACGCCCACGTGCACATCAACGTCGATGACCCGGCTCTCGTCCAACTGGCGCTCGAGGACGGTTTCGAGCTGTTGACGATCAACGTCGACGCGCCGGATTTCACGCCCATCGCCGATCAGCGTGCGATCGCGATCTCGATGGCCGAGGCCTACCCGTCGGAGGTGCACTGGTCGACGTCCTTCTCGATGCACGGCTTCGGTGAGCCGGGGTGGGCCGAGCACGTGACCGCCGATCTGGCCACGGCCACGGCCGAGGGCGCGCGTGCGGTGAAGTTCTGGAAGGACATCGGGATGGGTGCCGAGGACCCCGACGGTCGCCTGGTCATGCTGGACCACCCGGGACTCGTGGCGATCGCGGAAAGGGCGCGCGAGCTCGGGCTGGTGCTGATCGGCCACCAGGGCGAGCCGCACAACTGCTGGCTGCCGCTGGAGCAGATGACGACCGAGAACGACCGCCGGTACTTCAGCCGTCGGCCCCAGTACCACATGTATCTGCATCCCGATCTGCCCGGCCACGACGAGCTGATCGCCATGCGCGATCGCTTCCTCACCGCGCTGCCGGGACTGCGCTTCGTCGGCGCGCACCTGGGCAGCCTGGAGCACGACGTCGATCAGCTGAGCGCCTTCCTCGACCGCTTCCCGGATGCCACGGTCGACATGTCCTCGCGCATGAGCCAGCTGCAGTTCCAGTCGCTGCAGGATCGTGAGCGCGTTCGGGACTTCTTCATCCGTTACCAGGATCGGGTGCTGTACGGCACCGACCTTTCCTTCCACCCGAGCGCCGATCCGGTGAGGTTCTGCCGCGCCGCGCATGCCATCTGGACCTCGGACTGGCGCTATCTGGCGACGGCCGAGAGCCAGAGTGTCGCGGCACTGGATGCCGACGTCCCCGGCCTGGCGCTGCCGCGCGACGTCATCGACAAGGTGTACTACCGCAATGCCGTCCGGGTGTTCGGGATCGACGCCGCGGCCGCCGGCTCCTAGTCCTTGCCGCCACGGACGAGTTCGAGCCCGGCCCCGGCGAACTGCCGCAGGGTCGCATCGGGCAGGAAGGCCCGCGTGAGCGCGCCGCCGATGCGGGTGAGGTCGCTCTCGTCGCGGAACAGCAGATACATGGTCTCGTAGCGCGGGTGGAACTTCTGCTTGAACCGGTGCAGCGAGCCGAAGCCGTAGACGGGCTCCAGCGCCTCGGCGAGCTTGTCGCTCAGCGCGGCGATCACTCCGGCATCCGGCGGATAGTCGTGCGCGAGGGGAGCACCCGAGAGCGACATGATCTCGGCCCCCTCCTCCGAGAACTGCCGGGCCGAGGAGCCGATGAGGTACTCCATCACCGGGCCGAAGCCGCCGTCTCGTCGTCGCATGAGGTCGAGGGTCCAGCCGCGCACCACGCCCTCGTCGCCGTAGACCGGAAGCCACGACAGGAATCCGTCCACATCTCCGTTCGGCGCGAGAGCCAGCGCCAGCCGCACCTCCGGGTCCTCCGCCTCATCGAGCGTGCCGAGCGTGAAGCGCATCTCGGGCAGGTCCTTGTCTCCGACCCAGGCCTCCGAGATCGCGCGCAGCTGCTGCTGCACGCCCCATGACTCGGCCTTGAGCTGCGTCATCTTGAACGTCATCTCCTCGCGGCCGGCACGGTTGAGCGAGGACCGCACCGAGTTCCAGCGCTTGCCGGTGAACTCGAGGCCGGCGAGGTCGACGATGGTGTCATCGGCCACGACGATGCTCCGCCACGTCGACGGCACCGCGGCGAGCGTCGCTGCGTCGGCGCTGAAGAAGCAGGGCACGAGACCCGCGTGCTCGGCGGCGCTGATGAAGCCGGCGACGGCATCCGCTCGTTCCGCAGCGGGGCCGATCGGATCCGCGAGCGCGAGGGCGACCCCGTTGCGGCGCTGGTAGGCGACCACGCCGCCGGGCACGCGCGCGTAGCTGTTGCCCTCCCAGGTCGTCATCCACGACAGCGTGCCGCCGCCGTGCGTGCGCAGCTCCTTCTTCACGTCTTCGAGGGTCGGGGCCGGCTGGGCCCCCAGGGTCGAGCGTCGCTTCGCACGGAACGCGCGGCGCACCCACACCAGGTACCCCAGCATGATCAACCAGAGGAATCCGCTCGCGAGGGCGAGCTCGGTCTCGCCGTCCCAGCGCAGGTCGAGCTGAGCCTGGCTGAACACGGTGATGAGGGTGAGCACGAGAGCCGCGACCAGCACGTTGAAGATGCCCAGCAGCAGCGCGAGCACCCAGGCGAACCGCCGTCCGCGGCGCAGGCCGTTCGCGATCACGAGGATCACGACGACGTCGATCGCCAGGTCGATGAACCCTCCGGATGCCGGTTCCGTCTCTCCGAACGGGCCGTCGGTCGGGACGAAGGTCGTGATGATCTCGACGGCACCGAGCACGAGCAGCGCGACCACGGCGATCAGCCTCTGCTCGCGCACGGTCGTGTGCCGCACGCGCATCGACCGGTCGACGACCAGGATCAGCAGCACGGCGAGCAGATGCTCGAGGTCGGCGACCTTGCCCCAGAACAGCATCGCGATGAACACGAATCCGAGCAGGATCAGCCACCCGCGCACCCGCCACGGCGGCCGGAACAGGCCGACGGCCGCGGCGATGCAGGCCATGGTCCCGCCGGATGCTCCCACGTCGAGCGCCTGCGCCTGCGTCGTCGCCCATGCCCACGGGAACTGGGAGAGCGCGAACAGCAGCAGTGCGGTGGCGAAGATCGCGAACAGCTGGCCGATCCAGTAGTACGCGAGAGCGACGCGTGACCCGCGGCGGAACTCCACGTAGGCCATGCCCCAGAAGCCGGTGATGGTGAAGATGTACACCCACGGCTGGTTCACGAAGAACGTGCCCGTCAGGGGCGTCCACCACTTCCCCTCGGCGAGGTTCGGCAGCCCGTACGCCACGTTCCGGAACAGGGCGGAGTCCTCGAACGACGTCCACAGCCCCGCCCAGACGACCCCCACGACGAGGATCAGCAGCACCATGGTCAGGGTCGCGGGAATGCGCCGCACGACGGAGACGACAGGGTGGGGCTTGCGCGCGGGGGCCTCGCTCATGCGCTCAGCGTACCGGTAGACGGTGGCGCGCCCGCGAGGTCAGAAGCCGATGATCTCGCGATAGCGCGGCTTGTGCCCGGTGCGGATGCCGGTGACGCTGGGCTTGTTCTCGTAGACGCCCGCGCCCCAGTTCCCCTCCACGAGGACGGGTCCGTCGGGAGACACCACGATGTCCCATCCGACGTACTGCACCTGCGGCACGACGCGCGCGACCTCGTCGATGAAGGCCCGCACCTCGTCCATGTGCGGCAGCTGGAAGTCGGCGATGCGGAAGCCGCTGTCCGGGTGGTTCTCGTGCACATGGCCGTGCGAGTCGTAGCCGGCACTGACCGCGTGGCCGTTCTCGTCGAGCATCGTGTAGAAGCCGCCGAACGTCATCTGGTCGCTCACCGCACCGCGACCGAACTTCTGGGCCATCGCGAGGATGTGCGCCTTCTCGCCGTCGAAGAACGCGGTGACGCGCGTGGTGTTGACGGTGCCGGGGCAGACGGCCGCCAGGTCGTCGTGCTGACGGATGACCTCTTCGATCAGCAGCTCGCCGCGGGCGAGCAGACCGCGGTGGAAGTCGTCCCAGTCCGTGACGTCGGCGGCGTGGTAGCGGTGCACGCCCGTCCCCGCCTGGCCGACCGGCTCCTTGGTGACGATCGTGCCGAGGCGCTGGGTGAGCTCGCGGACGGCATCCGCATTGCCCTCCTCCACGACCAGCCACTCGCGGTGAAGGTGCTGAGCGAAGTGCCGGTCGAACGCGACCTTGTCCTGGAAGATCCAGCGGAAGTCCGGGTGGTCGTAGCGGTGCGACAGCAGGTTGGAGACCGGGTGGGTCATGTACGTCTCGCGCTCCGCCTTGGTGAGCATGGCGAAGTCGTAGTCGATGTAGTCCTGGAACCCGACGTTGTGCCGAGCGGCCGACCACAGCATGTCGACGACGATGACCGGCACCGCCTTGTGGTGCTGCTTCGAGGCCTCCTTGGCCCGCTCCATCACCGATCCGATGTCGATGCGACGCGCGCGTCCCAGCAGATAGTGGATGCGGGTCCCGAGGGAAAGACGTGACATGAGGCTCCGAGGGTAGGGGTCCCGACCAGTCTACGGGGGGCGCGAAGGGCGACCCTGGGACCCCGAGGGCCGCGAGTGCTCGGGGCGCAGGGGCTCAGAAGCCCTCCGGCTCCCGCGGCGTGTAGGCGCTCTCGAGCTGCGCCAGCTCGGCGGATTCCAGACGGATGCCGGTGGAGGCGACGGCATCCTCGATGTGCTGCGCACCGGTGGCGCCGACGATCGGCGCGGTGACGGCCGACTGCTGCGCGACCCAGGCGAGGGCGATCTGCGCGCGCGAGACGCCGCGCTCCCCGGCCACGCGGCCGACGGCATCCACGATGGCCCGGTTCGACTCCTCTTCTCGGCGATACAGGGTCGCGCCGAACTCGTCGGTCGCCGTACGAGCGGTCGTCTCCTCCCAGTCGCGGGTGACGCGACCCCGCGCGAGCGGCGACCAGGGGAGCACGCCGACGCCGGAGTCGAGGCAGTACGGGTGCATCTCGCGCTCCTCCTCGCGCTGCAGCAGGTTGTACTGGTCCTGCATCGAGACGAACGGCGTCCACCCGTTCTTCACGGCGACGTGCTGTGCCTTCGCGAACTGCCAGGTCCACATCGACGAGGCGCCGATGTAGCGCGCCTTCCCGGAGCGCACGACGTCGTGGAGCGCCTCCATGGTCTCCTCGATCGGCGTCTCCGGGTCCCAGCGGTGGATCTGGTAGACGTCGACGAAGTCGGTGCCGAGCCGCCGCAGGCTGGCGTCGATGCCGGAGAGGATGTGCGCGCGGCTGAGCCCGGCCTGGTTCGCGCCCTGCCCCATGCGGCCGTGGACCTTCGTGGCGATCACGACCTGGTCGCGCTGCGCGAAGTCGGCGAGCGCGCGGCCGACGAACTCCTCGCTCGTGCCGTCGGAGTACACGTCGGCCGTGTCGAACGTCGTGATGCCGGCTTCGAGCGCCTGCCGGATGAGGGGACGGCTGGTCTCCTCATCGAGCGACCAGCGGTGGGTGCCGCGGTCGGGTGCGCCGAAGCTCATGCAGCCCAGCACAACCGGCGAGATGCGGAGTCCGGTGTTCCCCAGCCGTACGTTGTCGGTCGTCTCCAGCATCCGTCTTCTCTCCTCTGTCGTCAGCGCGTGTCGTTCCAGCCTTGCACGTTCCGCGACCGCGCCGACCCGGCCCCTTCTGCGCGAGCGGCCCTCTTATGAGCGTCCGCAAGGAGGACGCTCATACACAGAGGGGCCGCTCGACGGGAAGGACGCGTCTACTCGATCTGACCGATCGGCTCGCGCTTCTCGGCCTGGAACTGATCCTCGGCGCGGCCCCGGGCCCAGTACGCCGAGATCGACAGGGATTCACGCGGAACCTCGCGCTGCTTCAGAACCGCGCGCACCTCCTTGATGGTCCCGCGCTCTCCGTGGGCGAAGACATGCGGGTGGCCGTCGGCCCAGGGAAGGTCGACGAGCGCGGCGAGAAGCTCGTCGTCGGCCTGCATCCAGGTCACCGTCAGCCCGGCCGGCGGCGCGGGAAGGACGCGGTCTGCGGGATCGGCGACCGAGAGCAGCACGTGGCCCCGAGCCCCGGCATCCATCGCTTCGACGGCGGAGGAGATCGCGGGCAGGGCCGTGTGATCCCCCACCAGCAGGTGCCAGGGTGCCGTCGGATCCGGGCGGTAGCCGCCGCCGGCGCCGCTCACCACGAGCACGTCTCCGGGCTGCGCTGCGCGCGCCCAGGGTCCTGCAACACCCTCGTCGCCGTGCACGACGAAGTCGATGACGAGGCGCTGCGCGACGGGATCGGCCGAGCGGATCGTGTACGTCCGCCGCGTCGGGAGCTTCTCCGGGCTCTCCTCCCGCAGCTGCGCCAGATCGTACGGAGGCGTCAGCCCGTGAGCCGGATCGGCGAACAGGATCTTGACGTACTTGTCGGTCGAGTCGTTGTCGCGGAACGCGGCGTACCCGTCGCCGCCGGCCGTGATCCGGATCAGGTCGGGGCTCACCTGCTCCACCTGCTGAACCGTGAGGACGGCCTGTTCGGGTGCGCGGCGCGGCTGCTCTTGTGTCATCGGGTCTCCGGATTCATGGCGAGTCGTCGATCCCAGTCTGCCCGGCTCCGACCGGGGCGGGGTCGCCTCAGGCTCGATGCTCGGACTCAGGAATTCGGAATCGATGTCACCGCGACGGTCCAGAGAGCGGTGCTCTCGGCCGAGCCGGTGATCACGATGTCCTCGTTCGCTCCGACGTCGAGCATGTTCCGCGACCCCGGATCGTCCGGATCGCCCTGGCATGCCTGCGTCACTGCGGCGGCCCCGATGATCTCGACCACGACGTCTCCCTCGCCGACGCACCGGATGTACAGAGCCACCCGCCCCGTCGGGTTGTCGAAGGGTCCGGCCTGCGCCGAGCCTCGCATCGCGGGGAGCTCGCCGACGAGATTCTCATCCCGGGGGATCGAGACCGTCAGCACGTTCGATGTCGGGGGAGCGGATGCTGTCGCGGTCGGCGGGGAACTCGGGCTCGCGGACGGCGCGGATGCCGGATCCGGGGTCATCGGCGCGCAGGCGACGAGCGCACCCGCCACGAGGAGCACCGAGACCGCGCCTGCGTGAACCGCCTTCATCCGTCCTGTCCCCTCGCGACCTTCGCAGCCGCACCAGGGAGAGCGTACGGTCGCGCGCCCCGTTGCGTCTGTCGGGTCTTCGGGGGACAACGGGCCGCTCGGGCGTTCGCCTGGGTTGACAGCGATCGGCGCATGGGGAATCAGGGCACCGGAGAGCGACGAAGGCCTGGAGGTTCTCGGGCTCGGTCCGACCGATCGTGTCGGTATCGAGCTGGCCCCGCGTGGACCGTGGTCTGCGCGGGGCCAGGGCCTGCCGAGGCCGGTTTCTGTTCAGCGATTCGCGGCGTGATCGATCTGTCGGCGCGCTTCGTCGAGGGTCTCGAGGATGGAGATGGTCTCATCGAGAGTGTGCACGGGTGACTCCGTTCGCCCCTCGCCCACGAACCGAGCCAGTGCCGTCGCTTCCCAGGACAGCCCCGCCATGGATGACACTCCGGTCGTGTCGTTCCAGACGAGCGCCTCACCGTCGTTCGCCGCGAGACGCAGGGTGGTCGGCATGTAAAACGAGCCGGCCATCTCGAGCCTCGCCTCCGTGCCGGCAATGACCGCCGTCGATGGGGTGCGCACGACGAGCGTGGTGGTGAGGGTGGACTGGACGGACGGCCCGTGTCCGAGCACGAGCGTCGAATACGCGTCGACGCCGGTGTCGAGGAGACCGCCGATCGCGGTGATCGACGACGGCGCGCCCAGCACCATCGAATCCATTTGGACGGGGTAGATGCCGAGGTCGAGCAGCGCTCCTCCGCCGAGTTCACGGCGGTGGAGGCGATGGTTCGGGTAGTCGGGAATGGCTTGGCCGTGATCAGCGACGACCGAACGGATGTCTCCGAGAACTCCGTCGCGGACGAGCGTACGCACCACCGAGGTCTGCGGCAGGTAGCGACTCCACAGCGCCTCCATCAGCAGAACGCCGGCGCTTCGAGCCGCCGAAACCAGCACTCGAGCCTCGTCGGAGGTCGTCGCCATCGGCTTCTCGATGAGAGTGTGCTTGCCTGCGGCGACGGCCAAGAGCCCGAGCGCGAGGTGCTCGCTCTGCGGCGCAGCGATGTAGACCACGTCGACCTCGGGGTCGGCGACGAGCTGCTCGTAGGAGTCGTACGCCTTCGCGATACCGTGCTGCGCCGAGAACGCTCGAGATCGTTCAGCAGACCGTGACGCGACGGCGACGAATCGCTGATCGGTATGCGCGTGCACTGCTGACACGAAGAGGTCTGCGATCCATCCTGGCGCCAGCAGCCCCCAACGCAACGCCGGAGCATCGGCGCCGGGCGTGAAGAGTTCGGGCTCGGGGAACGTGGTGGGGAACGTCAATCGGTGCTCCTTGGTTCTGGGCATGGCAACACATCGGGGATGGACAGGTCGAGCGGAGTCGGATGGGTGGTCAGCGCCGGGAGACATCACGATGATCGAACTTCGTGCTCTACATCCGCTGACTCTCGCTTCCATGTTTACGTGAACATGGATAATCTACCAGGCTCTCAACGCAATCGCCAGAGGGAGGAATTGCTGCACAGTTGGGTGGCAGCTGACGAGGCTTGCCCGCATCGCTGGCCTGGAAGGGTGTTTCCGGGCCTCAGCCGTGGCGTGATCGGCGCTCCCGCAGCTCCTTCAGCGCCTGCACGACCAGGTCGTGATCGTCGGCCGAGGGCAGGCCGGAGACCGTCGCGACGGCCACGACACCGACGCCGGTCACCCGGACGGGAACCGCTCCGCCGGCGACGGCGTACTCGGCGGGGTCCAGCCATCCCGGCTCGAACATGTCGCGTCCACCGGCGGCGACGCGGGCCTCCAGCAGTGCCGTGCTCGTCTCGAAGCGGAACGCCGTCGCAGCCTTCCGCCGCACCCACTCGTCGTTGTCGGCCGTCGCGCCCGGCATCGACGCATGGAAGAGGATGCCGGATGCCGTGCGCACATCGATCGCCACCGGATGCCCTGCGGCGAGCGCGCGCTCCGCGATCGAACTGCCGAGTCGCCACGCATCGTGCCGGTCGAATCGGGGAAGGTCGAGGGCGAGGTGCTCGGCTTCGAGCCGTGCCAGCCATCCATCGTCGGTCATGGTCCGATCCTCTCACCACGCTCCGGCGTCTCGGGCTGTGCGTCTCGCGCCGCGCCAGAGCTCACTCGTCGACCGCGGTCCCACCGCCGAGCGCGCGGCGGGCCTGCTCGAGTGAGCGGAGCGCCTCGACCCTGGTCGACGCACCTTCTCCTGTAGCGACGATCTCTCCGCTGGCGGCCCGCAGCCGCCAGCGGTACGCGCCCGCAGCATCCTGAGAGATCTCGAAGCGCCCTCGAGGCCCGTCGGCCGCCTGGGCGAGCTCCGCCGCGACCTCACGATTCCCGATGTCGCCGAGGATGCTGGTGCGCAGCCGCTCCGCCGTATCGGCATCCGCACCCGGCGACAGCGACGAGAGAACGCTCACGGCCGTCGCACGATCCTCATCGGTCACCCACTGCTCGTTCGTCAGCGCCTCGATCAGCATCAGCCCGGTGCGGGCTTCCCTGGCATCCGTGCTCAGCGCCAGTGCGTACGCCTGCTCGAATCGCTGCGACCACTGCGCGCGGGCATCGGTCGCCTGCTGGTTCCGACGGGTGAGGAGGAAGGCGATGACCGACCAGACGAGTCCGCCACCGGCCACGACCGCAGCGATCACCGCTGCGATGAGCGTCGCCTCCGAATCGGTCACACGGCCACCCTACTGTCGGCGGACGCGCGGACGAAGGCCTCAGAGCACGTCCTCGATCGCCGCGAAGGTGCGATCCGGATCCTCCAGATGCATGTCGTGATGGATGCCGGCGAGACGGCGGATGTCCCATCCCTCGCCTTCGAGCGCTGTGGCCATGGCGTCGGACAGGACGGCCGGTGACTCGTCAGAGAGGACGATCGTCGACGGCACGGCGGGCGGGGCGATCGCGATCGGGTGGAACGCCACCTCGCGGAAGATCCCGATCGCCATCTTGGCGTCGAACTGCTGCTGCGCCTGCTTCATGATTTCGCGGATGCTCGGATCCAAGGCCGCGCGTTGGGGCGCGCTCCGCCGCGCCTGAAGCAGACCCATGACGCCGAGCGAGAGCGGCGGCACGGCCCAGAATGCCCGGCCCTTGAACCCGGTCGTGGGGAGCGAGAGTTCGAAGCCCGGGTCGAGGTAGATCGCGCGCTCGGGCTGGAGGCGCGCGACGGCGCGCACGAGCACCGCTCCCCCGAGCGAATGACCGACCACGCTGTGGAGTCCGGTCGGGAGGGCTTCGACGACATCGCCCGCGAGGTCATCGAGCGTGTGCGACGGCGCGCGGTCGCTCTCGCCGTGCCCACGGAGGTCGATCGTGGTGACGGTGTAACGGCCGGTGGTCAGCATCCGGTCGATGAGCGGCTGCCACGTCGCTCCCGCGCCGCCGAGCCCATGGATCAGTCCGACGTGGCGGTCGCCGGATCCGGTGGTGGTGGCGTGGAGGCGCATGGGAGTCATTGTCCTGGATTGAGCTCGCAGGCAGGCGCCACGCGGTCCTGGCCCGGATCCGGGTCCGCGCGGGGAGAGGATGGCACGGTCACCCTCTCCCCGATCCGGAGGCGGCCCTAGGGTTTCGGAACGTTCTCGTCGGAGTGATAGTTGCCGTCGCCTGATAGGGAGAGGGCACTGAATCGGATCGGCCGCGTCACCTTCTTGAAGTCGAGCGGGCAGTGCCGCAGTCCGGCCGGGATGTACAGGGCGCCCGAGGTCGTCACCGAGTAGGTTTCCCCGTCGAGATCGATCAGGAGCTCGCCGCCGAGATCGTGGGGATTCTCCGGGTCGGATCCCGTCCAGATGAGCACCTCGTCGTACTCGTGCTCGTGCTCGTTGACCCAGTGACTCGGCTCATCCGTCGGATTGATCCAGGAGTAGGTCATGTGGATCTTCGACCCAGGCACGTCAGCGGCTCGCATCAGGGCGAACGCGTCGCCGATGTGGGAGGGGCGCGGCTCCCCCGTCCCGATGGCGCCCTCGTTCACGAGGTCGTCGGTGGTGTCCTGCATATGCCGGACGAAGAGATGCTCGTACTTTGCGGTCACGATTGCTTCCTTTCTTGTCGGACGGACCGCGCACGGAAAGGTGGTGCGGAGCCGCCGCATCCGACGCTATGGACCACGTCGATCGTGCGGCCAGGGACTTCCATCGCCTGTCCTGGTACCCGCGCGGGGTACCTTCGCCACCGACGCATGACTCGCGTGAGAATGATCGGCATGACCACACCGAACGTGCTGTCCGATGACGCGCAGCGCCCTCTCGCCGATCTCGAGCGCCTCATCCGCCTGCCGCTTCGCCGCAAGCCCCGCATCCTCAGCCGGTGGGTGCCGGCGATTGCTCTGGGCGCCATCGTCTTCGGCATCGGGTGGACGGTCATCACCGCCCCCGCGCTGAGCTGGCCGATCGTCGCCGAATACCTCTTGAACCCTCGTATCCTCAGCGGAGTCCTCCTCACGGTCGTGTTCACCGTGCTGACGTTCACGATCGGACTTCTGCTGGGAGTCATCCTCGCGGTCATGCGCCAGGCGGGGAACCCGGTGCTGACCGTGATCGTGGCCGGCTACGTCTGGATCTTCCGCGGGACGCCGCTCCTCGTCCAGCTGGTCTTCTGGTTCAACCTCGCACTGCTGCTGCCGTTCATCGGCGTCCGCATCCCCGCCTGGGGGCTGGTCATCGGCGGCGACACGAACGCGATCATCACCCCGTTCCTCGCCGCGCTGATCGGACTCGTCCTGCACACGGCCGCCTACATGGCGGAGGTCGTCCGCGGCGGATTCCTCGCCGTGCCCACCGGACAGACGGATGCGGCGAAGGCCCTCGGGATGACGAGCCTCGGAGCGCAGTTCCGGATCGTGATCCCGCAGGCGGTCCGCGTTATCCTGCCGCCGCTCGGCAACCAGTTCATCGACATCCTCAAGGCGACCTCGATCGTCTCGGTCATCGGTGGCGGCGACCTCATGACGCAGGCCCAACAGATCTACGGTCAGAACTACCAGGTGATCCCGCTCCTGGTCGTCGCCTCGCTCTGGTACCTGATGCTCGTCACGGTGGCGAGCATCGGCCAGTACTTCCTCGAGAGATCCGTCGATGGATCGAGACGCCGCGTGGTCATCGCGAACGAGGTGGTCCTGTGACTGGCGACGCACTGACGCTGCGCGGTCTGCGCAAGGCGTTCCACGGCAACACGATCCTCGACTCCATCGATCTCGACGTCGCACCCGGTGAGGTCATCTGCATCATCGGCCCATCAGGCGGAGGCAAGTCGACCCTCCTCCGCTGCATCAACCACCTCGAACCTCTCGACGCCGGGATCGTCCTGGTGGACGGTGAGCTCGTGGGGTACGCGGTCGACGGGGAACATCTCGTCGAGACCGGCGATCGGCAGACCAGCCGCATCAGACGCCGAATGGGAATGGTGTTCCAGCAGTTCAACCTGTTCCCGCACCTCACCGCTCTGGAGAACGTGATGATCGGCCCCGTGACGGTGCTGCGGCAGCCACGCCGCGAGGCTGGGAAGAACGCCAGGACGCTCCTCGACCGTGTCGGCCTGCGCCAGCATGCGGACAAGCACCCCGCTCAATTGTCCGGAGGTCAGCAGCAGCGCGTCGCGATCGCCCGCGCGCTGGCCATGAACCCCTCGGTGATGCTTTTCGACGAGCCGACCTCGGCCCTCGATCCCGAACTCGTCGGCGACGTTCTGCAGGTGATGCGCTCACTGGCGGATGCCGGAATGACGATGCTGGTCGTGACCCACGAGATCGCCTTCGCCAAGGAGGTAGCGGATACGGTTGTGTTCATGGAAGGCGGCGTGATCGTGGAGCAGGGCCCGGCGGCCCAGGTGCTCTCGCGCCCGACATCGCCGCGTACCGCGTCCTTCCTGCGCAGCACGGGAACACTGTCGCCCCTGGCCCCCGCATCAGAACCGCAACCATGACGATCGCGCAGGGTCGCCCTCCGATACACTCCATCGACGCCACGATGGCAGCGGCCGGCGGTCTGTTCCTGCTCGCGGACTTTCGCACCCAGGGTCCGGGTCGTGATGCCTACACACCGCACCGTCATGACTTCGTCGAGCTCGCCTGGCTGCGTGCCGGTTCCGGCGGACACGTCATCGACTTCCAGGAGCACACGGCCGAACCCGGCGATCTGTTCATCGTCGGCGCCGGTCAGCTGCATCACTGGGTGCGAGGCGATGTCGAGACCGATGGCGCCCTCGTTCTGTTCCGCACCGAGCTGCTACTGGGAAGAGGCGGGCCGGGCGACTGGACCCCTCTTTCCGGCAAGTGGCACCCAGACCCGACTTCGGCTGCCCGCATCGAAGGGCTTCTCGCGCAGCTCGAGATGGAACAGCAGCAACGCGCGCCAGGACATGAACTGGCCATTCGCAGCCTCCTCACGGCGCTGCTGGTGCTCTGCCGACGGTTCGTCGCACCCGGCGTCGCGAACGAAGGGCTGGCCGCGCAGTTCGAGCAGTTCGTGCGTCAGAGCCACGGATCGCTCCGTACCGTGGCGGAGTGCGCTCGCGAGCTCTCGGTCACTCCGGGGCATCTCAGCGAGGTCGTCTCCGCAGCGACCGGCCGCCCTCCGGGAGAGATCCTCCGAGAAGCCGTCCTCCACGAGGCGCAGCGCCTGCTCGCCCGCTCGGACTTCAGCTGCGCGCAGATCGCGCGCGAGCTCGGCTTCGACGACGCCTCCTACTTCTCGCGATTCTTCCGGCGCGAGGCCGGCGTGACCCCCTCGCGCTTCCGCGACCTGCACCGCAGCCACGACTCCGCTGCCTGAATCCGCTGCTCGCATCGGGCTCGCAGCCCCGCGAAATGTGCCAGTCCTCCCGGGGTGGGTACATCGTCTGCGGTGGGTCCCCGTTCCTACGCTGGCATCGTCCGCCTCATCAGTACGAAGGAGTCCTGAATGAACACTCGTGCCCGCCTTGCTCTGACCGCCACCACGGCCCTGACCGCAGCCCTCGCCTTGGCCCTCGTCGGGTGCAGCGATTCCGGTGCGACTCCGCCCGCAGACAGCGACGAAGATCCTGGGCTGTCCGAGCTCATCACTCCGGGAACCCTCACCGTCGGACTCGTGCTGCCCGATCCGCCGTACTACATCGCGGATGAGGACAACGTCCCCGTCCGCGGCATCACGAAGGACCTCCTTGATGCCGTCGCCGACGAGCTCGGCGTGAAGGTCGAGTACGTCCCGGTCGCGTGGGAGGGCGGCATCACCGGTGTGGCGGCCGGTCGCTACGACATCTTCGGCGGCAGCCTGTACGACACGACCGAGCGCCAGGCGGCGGGCACGTTCGTCGACTTCATGAAGGAACAGGCGACCCTGATCACGACCGGCGACCGCGCGGACGAGTTCACATCGCAACTGGATGCGTGCGGAATGTCCGTCGCGACGATCCGCGGAACCACGGATGTCACCTACGCGCAGGCCCTCGCTGAGCAGTGCAGGGCCGCAGGGAAGGAACCGCTGATGATCACCGAGTACCCGACGCAGCAGGATGCCGAACTGGCACTGGAGTCCGGTCGTACCGACTTCGGGATCCAGAGCGTTCCCGCCGCCGAGTACGCGGTCAGCGAGGGATCGAATCGGGCGCTGGTCGGAGAGCCTTTCGATGGCGGCTTCTACGTGGGAAGCATGATGAACTCGTCGAAGAAGGAGCTGATCGACGCCGTGCTGGCGGCCATGACCGCACTGTACGAGAGCGGCAAGACGACCGAGATCTTCGCCGACTACGGCATCGAGCCCGCGGAGCCGGGGATCAACCTTCAGAAGTAGTCGTCGATCTCAGGCTCAGCGAACGGAGAGCGTCCCGCACAGAGCCTCCGCGCCGGTGGGGCTGATCACAAAGAAGCCTCACTCGCGCCTACAAAGAGAAAGAGCCGGACCCACTGGGCACGGCTCTTTCTCGTCTGTGCGCGAGGGGGGACTTGAACCCCCACGTCCTTACGGACACTGGCACCTGAAGCCAGCGCGTCTACCATTCCGCCACTCGCGCGAGTGGTCTCGTTCCGAAGAACTCAACTTCCCGAGGATATCACGCGATTTCGGCCTCTTCGCACACCCGGAAACCGTCATCGGCGGCGTTCCCCCAGGTCACCTGGCTACGATGTCCCTACCGGTCAGCATGCCAGAGGAGCCCAGTGGGACTACTTGACAGCTTTGAGAAGGGTCTCGAACGCGCAGTCAACAGCGCGTTCGCGAAGACCTTCCGTAGCGGCATCCAGCCCGTGGAGATCGCTTCGGCGGTCCGTCGTGAAGCAGACACGAAAGCGGCAGTCGTCAGCCGCGACCGCATCATCGCGCCCAACAGCTTCGTGGTGCGTCTGAGCACCGACGACGCCGAGCGCATGCGGAGCCTCGGTGGAGCCCTCACCGAAGAGCTGCACGCGCTGCTGAACAAGCACGCCAAGTCCCAGGGCTACAGCTTCTCCGGGCCGCTCTCGATCAGCCTCGAGGCCGACGACAAGGTCGCCACCGGCACGGTCCGCGTCGACTCCGGGACGGTCGAAGGCCGCGTCAGCTGGCAGGCCGTCGTCGACGTCGACGGCCGTCGCCACTCGCTCTCGCGCGCCCGCACCGTGATCGGGCGTGGTTCGGATGCCGACATCACCATCGCGGATGCCGGTTCGAGCCGCAAGCACGTCGAGATCCTCTGGGACGGCGAGCGCGCCATGATGCGCGACCTGGGCTCCACGAACGGCACCAAGGTCAACGGCCAGAAGCTCCGCGAAGCCGCGCTCCCCTCCGACACCACGATCACGATCGGCCGCACCGACCTGGTGTTCAAGATCGTCCCCGTGTCGGCGCCGTCTCGCCCGACCGACGACTCCACCCGCGCATTCGGAGGCTTCGGATGAGCGAACTGATCCTCCTCCTGCTGCGCGTCGGGTTCCTCATCGTCCTGTGGTTCTTCGTGTTCGGCGTCGTGTACTCGCTGCGCGCCGACCTGTTCGGCGTGAAGGTGCGCAAGCTTCCCGCCGAGGCGACCGCCGGCGCGGCATCCGCTCCGGTCGCTCCGGCGAAGCCCGCGGCGGCGGCTCGTCCGGCATCCGCGAAGCCGTCGACGGGACCCGCGACGATCGCGACAGCGAAGCGCCTGGTCATCACCTCCGGACCGAAGACGGGCCTCGAGCTCCCTCTCGGCGCCGACTCGATGACGATCGGCCGCTCGAGCGAATCGGCGCTCGTGATCCGCGACGACTACACGTCGAGCCATCATGCGCGCCTCATGCTCCGGGGCGACGCCTGGGCGATCCAGGACCTCGATTCCACGAACGGCACCTTCGTCGCCGGCCAGCGCGTGACCGGCGGACCCGTCAACCTCTCGCTCGGCACCCCGATCAAGGTGGGCGCCACGACCTTCGAGCTGCGAGCCTGACCCCGGCATGGTCTTCGAAGGCTCGAGCGTCGCGATCTCCCACACCGGGAAGGTCCGCTCCAACAACCAGGACTCCGGCTACTCCGGAGCGAACCTGTTCGTCGTCGCCGACGGCATGGGCGGCCACGCCGGAGGCGACGTCGCCTCGAGCATCGCGATCCACCGCCTCGAGCCCCTCGACCAGCCCTACGCGTCCACCGAAGACGCGCAGGCGTCTCTCCAGGCGGCGGCGACCACCGCAGCGGGCGATCTCATCCGCGCCGCGAAGGACCGACCGGAGCTCGCCGGCCTCGGCACCACGCTCAGCGCGATCATCATGGTCGACGAATACGCGGTCATCGGCCACATCGGCGACTCGCGCATCTACCTCTACCGCGACGACGCGCTGACCCAGATCACGGCCGACCACACCTTCGTGCAGCGCCTGGTCGACTCCGGTCGCATCACGCCGGAAGAAGCCCGCTACCACCCGCGCCGCTCGGTGCTCATGCGCGTGCTGAGCGACATGGACTCCGACCCCGAGCTCGACATGTTCGTCATGCACACGCAGCCCGGCGACCGCTGGCTGCTCTGCTCCGACGGCCTGTCCGGCGTGGTCGACGAGGCCCACATCCTCAAGGCGATGCAGCTCGGCCTCGCCCCCGGGCGCACGGCCGACAACCTGCTCAAGCAGGCCCTCGACGGCGGCGCCCCCGACAACGTCACGATCGTGCTGGTCGACGTCGGCGGACAGCATCCGATCCACACCGGCACCGCGACCGTCGTCGGCTCGGCGTCGAACCCGTCCGGCGTCTACGTGCCGCCCGTGCGCCCGACGCGCGGCAACTGGCTGCACCCGGTGCGTCAGGCCGCCAACGAGCCCAGCCACTTCGAGCCGGCCCCCGAGTACCTCGAAGAGCTCATCGAGGAGGATCGTCGTCGCGCCAAGCGCCGCCGCCTCGGCTGGATCGCGGGAGTCCTCGTCGTCCTCGTGATGCTCGGTGTCGCCGCGTTCGCGGCCTACAGCTGGACGCAGACGCGGTACTTCATCGGCGCCGACGACGACAGCGTCGTGATCTTCCAGGGCGTGCAGCAGAACATCGGTCCGATCACGCTGTCGACCCCGCTCGAAGACACCGACATCCTCCTGGCGAACCTGCCCCCGTACCAGCGGGCATCCGTCGAGCGCACGATCACGGCCCGCTCGCTCGCCGACGCGATGGCCATCGTCGACCGTCTGCGCGCCGGCGCCGACGCGAACGCCATCGAGCAGACGCCCCTCCCGACTCCGCTGCCCACGCCCGTCCCGACTCCGGAAGAGACACCCGCCGGCGGAGGTGAGGGATGAGCACCGACGTCGCCGCCGACACCAGCGTCATCAAGGCCCTCAAGCGCATCCGGATGCCGCAGACGCAGCGCAACCGCGAGTTCTGGCTGCTGCTCTTCGCGTGCGCGATCAGCGGTGCGGCGCTGACCCTCGTCCAGCTCGGCGCACTCGGCGTGATCGACCCGGTCGTGCTCGCGATCGGTGGCGGACTCGCGGTGCTCGCCTTCGCCCTGCACTTCGTGCTGCGCGTCGTGGCCGCCGACGCCGACCCGTTCGTCGTGCCGATCGCGACCCTGCTCAGCGGCATCGGCATCGCGATGATCTACCGCATCGACATCGCGAAGGCGAACACGGGCTGGGACGCCTACTCGACCAAGCAGCTCGCCTGGACGGCGATCTCGCTCGTCGGCGCGATCGCCGTGGTCATCCTGCTGCGCAACTACCGCGTCCTGTTCCGCTACACCTACATCTTCGGCCTCACCGGCATCGTGCTGCTCCTGCTGCCCTTCGTGCCGGGCCTGCGCATCGACGACGCGAACGCGGCCGTGTGGGTCTCGCTCGGCGGCGTCTTCGCCTTCCAGCCCGGTGAGCTGGCCAAGATCGCCCTCGCGATCTTCTTCGCCGGCTACCTGGTGCGCACCCGCGAGAGCCTCACGTCGGTGGGCAAGCGCGTGCTCGGCATCACCTGGCCGCGCATGCGCGAACTCGGGCCGGTGCTGGTCGTCTGGGTCATCTCGCTCGGCATCATCATCTTCCAGCGCGACCTCGGCACCGGAACCCTCATCTTCGGCATGTTCGTCGCGATGCTGTACGTCGCGACGGGCAAGACGAGCTGGGTGCTCATCGGTCTGACCCTCGTGGTCGCCGGCGTCGCCCTCGCCACCCAGATCCTCAGCTACGTGCAGGGACGCTTCATCAACTGGCTTTTCCTGTTCGACTCCTCGCAGGTCGACCCCGACGGCGCCGGCTACCAGCCCATGCAGGGCCTGTTCGGACTCGCCCGCGGCGGCCTCATCGGCACCGGCTGGGGTCAGGGCCGCCCCGAGATCACACCGCTCGCGCACAGCGACTACATCATCACGAGCCTCGGCGAAGAGCTCGGCCTGATCGGGCTGTTCGCGATCCTCTGCCTCTATATGGTGTTCGTCAGCCGCGGCATGCGCATCGGTCTCGCCGGTCAGGACGACTTCGGCAAGCTCCTCGCCACCGGGCTGTCGTTCACGATCGCGCTGCAGGTGTTCATCATGGTCGGCGGCGTGACGCGCATCATCCCGCTGACCGGTCTCACGACGCCGTTCCTCGCGGCCGGCGGCTCGTCGCTCGTCGCGAACTGGCTCATCGTGGCGCTCCTGCTGCGCATCTCCGACGGCGTGCGCCGCCAGCCCCGGGTGGTGATCGGCTGACATGACAAAAGAGCTCCGCCGCCTCAGCATCGTGATGCTGTTCATGTTCATCGCGCTGTTCGCCGCGAGCAGCTGGATCCAGGTCGTCGAGGCCGACAGCCTCGCCCAGAACAGCCACAACAAGCGCACGCGCCTGGACAGCTACGAGATCCAGCGCGGATCGATCATCGTCGACGGCGCCGCGATCGCGACCTCGGTCCCGAGCGACGACCAGTACCAGTTCCAGCGGGTCTACTCCGACGCGCCGATGTGGGAGCCGGTGACCGGGTGGTTCAACCCGGCGCTCGGCTCCGCGACCGGCATCGAGGAGGCGATGAACGCCGACCTCTCCGGAACCGGCTCGAACGCCTTCCTCGCCGAGGTCGAGCGCATCCTCTCCGGCCAGCCGCAGCGCGGCTTCAGCGTGGAGCTGTCGCTGAACACCGCCGCACAGCAGGCCGCCTACGACGCACTCCAGGGCTACCAGGGCGCGGTCATCGCGATCGAGCCGGCGACCGGGCGCATCCTGGCCATGGTCTCGACTCCGGGCTTCGACACGAACCTGCTGGCCTCGCACGATGCGGATGCCGCCAACGCGACCTACGACCAGCTCGAGTCCGATCCCACCAAGCCGCTCTCCAACCGCGCGCTCCGGGGCGACCTGAACCCTCCGGGCTCGACGTTCAAGCTCATCACCGCCGCCGCCGCGTACGCGAGCGGGGAGTGGACACCCGACTCGACCCTGCCGAACCCCTCCCGTTACACGCTCCCCGGATCCTCCAACACGGTGTCCAACGCCTGGGGCGGAACCTGCGGGTCCGGCGACACGGTCACGATCGCCGAGGCTATCCGCTTGAGCTGCAACATCCCGATGGCGGAGCTCGCCGTCGAGCTGGGCGACGACCGGATCCGCGAGATGGCGGAGAAGTTCGGTTTCAACAAGAGCTTCTCGACGCCGCTCGAGTCCACGCCGTCGAGCTACCCTCGGGCCCTCGACGACGCGCAGACCGCACTCTCCGGATTCGGGCAGGGCCAGGTCACCGCGACGCCGCTGCAGATCGCCATGCTGGCCGCCGGCATCGCCAACGACGGGGTCGTCATGAACCCGCAGATGGTCGACGCCGTGATCGGCAACGACCTCTCGGTCATCCGCTCGTTCGAGAACAGCGAGTTCGGCCGGGCGATGGAAGCGGAGACGGCCGACCAGATCACCGCATCCATGGTCGCGAGCGTCTCAAACGGCGCCGCGCAGGGTGCAAGAATAGACGGGATCGACGTGGCGGGTAAGACCGGGACGGCAGAGAACGGAAACAGGCCGCACACGTTGTGGTTCACCGGTTTCGCACCGGCGGACGACCCCGCGGTCGCAGTAGCGGTCGTCGTCGAAGACGGCGGCGGACAAGGGCAGTCCGGAAGCGGCGACACCATCGCCGCTCCGATTGCGAAGAAGGTCATAGAGGCGGTGCTGGGCAGATGAGACCGACGCAGGGTGTGTCGTTCGGTGGTCGCTACGAGCTGCAGTCGCGAATCGCGATCGGCGGCATGGGCGAGGTGTGGGAGGCGACGGATCACGTCATCGGACGTACCGTCGCGATCAAGATCCTCAAGGACGAGTACATGGGGGACCCCGGGTTCCTCGAGCGATTCCGCGCCGAGGCGCGGCACGCGGCTCTCGTCAACCACGAGGGCATCGCCAGCGTGTTCGACTACGGCGAGGAGAACGGCAGCGCGTACCTCGTCATGGAGCTCGTGCCCGGTGAGGCGCTGTCGACCGTGCTCGAGCGCGACGGCGCGCTGAGCGCCGACAAGACGCTCGACATCGTCGCCCAGACGGCATCCGCTCTGCAGGCCGCGCACGCCGCCGGTCTCGTGCACCGCGACATCAAGCCGGGCAACCTGCTGATCACGCCCGACGGCCGCGTCAAGATCACCGACTTCGGCATCGCGCGCATCGCCGACCAGGTGCCGCTGACCGCGACCGGTCAGGTCATGGGCACCGTGCAGTACCTGTCGCCGGAGCAGGCGTCGGGCCACCCGGCGTCCCCCGCGACCGACACGTACTCGCTCGGCATCGTGGCGTACGAGTGCCTCGCGGGCAAGCGTCCGTTCACGGGCGAATCGCAGGTCGCGATCGCGATGGCGCAGATCAACGAGCAGCCTCCGCCGCTGCCGCCGACCGTGCCGATCCCGGTGCAGAACCTCGTCATGGCGATGATCGCCAAGAAGCCGTCCGACCGGCCGTCGTCCTCGGCGACCGTGGCGCGTGCCGCGCAGGCCCTGCGTCGCGGTGACCTGAACTCCGCAGCGATCGCCGTGCCGGCGATCGCCACCGGCGGGATCGCGGGGAACGACGACGCGACCCGGATGCTGTCCGCCACCGGTGATGAGGGCGCCACCCGCATCCTCCCGACCACCGCCCAGCTCCCCACCGAGGAAGCGGCGGAGGAGAAGAAGAAGCGCAGCCCGTGGACGTGGCCGCTGATCGCCCTGATCGCGCTGCTCGTGATCGTGCTCGGCGGCACCATCTGGGCGCTGTCGCAGCAGGGTGACCCGAACGCCGACCCGACGGGGTCGCCGACGACCTCGGCGCCGCCGAGCAAGACACCCACGCCCACCCCGCCACCGACGCCCAAGGAGACGCGTGTCGATGTGACCGCGCTGAACCTCGGCGGCATGGACTGCGGCGGCGCGACCGCGACGCTCACGGGCGCCGGATTCGTCAGCGACATCACGTGCGTCGACGGCGACCCGGCTCCGAGCGACGGCGAGGTCGGCAAGGTCTACAACGTGGCGCCTTCGGGCAACGTGCTCACCACCACGCCGATCGTGCTCACGGTCTACGCGGCTCGCACCGCCCTGCCCACGCCGACGGATGCCCCCACGATCACGGGTGACCCGGTCGCCGGAGGCACCGTGACGGTCGCGTGGGGCACTGGCTTCACCTGCCCGAGCGGCTCCACCCTCTCGGGCTACGTCGTCTCGGTGCAGAACGGCACGTTCGTGTCGGGCGGCCCCACCTTCCAGCCGACGCAGCGCAACACGCAGATCAAGGTGGCGGATGCCGCGGGCCAGCAGCTCATCGTGACCTACCAGGGCATGTGCTCCGGCGGCGATCAGCGCACCTCTGACGCGTCGCCCCCGCTGTCGGTCACGATCACGGCCCCGGGCGGGGACGGCGAGGGTGACGGCGACGGCGGAGCCGCCGGGTAGCCTAGTTCCAGCTCAGTCATCGTCGTTCCAAGGGGGGTATTCCGTGTCCACAGAGCCGCGCGTTCTCGCGGGTAGGTACCGCGTCGACGAGCTCATCGGGCACGGCGGCATGGCGAAGGTCTACCGCGGATACGACTTGACGCTCGGTCGCGCCGTCGCGATCAAGATCCTCGACCCCGACCTGGCCCGTGACACGGCGTTCCGCACCCGGTTCCGTCTCGAGGCGCAGGCGGCGTCGCGCATGGCGCACCCGTCGATCGTGCGCGTCTTCGATGCCGGCGACCCCTCCTCGAGCGCGCATTCGACAGGCTCAGCGACCCAGGCGGATGAGGATCCGCCCTACATCGTGATGGAGCTCATCAGCGGAACCCTGCTGAAGGACATCATCGCCCGGGGACCCGTGCCCGTCGACGACGCCGTCCGCTACGTCGACGGCATCCTCGAAGCCCTCGACTACTCGCACCGGGCAGGCGTCGTGCACCGCGACATCAAGCCCGGCAACGTGATGGTCACCGACAAGGGCCAGGTCAAGGTGATGGACTTCGGCATCGCCCGAGCCGTCTCCGACTCCTCGTCGACGGTCGCCGAGACCACGCAGATCATCGGCACGGCCGCGTACTTCTCGCCCGAGCAGGCGAAGGGCGAGCCGGTCGACGCGCGCGCCGACCTGTACTCGACCGGTGTCGTCCTGTACGAGCTGCTCACGGGACGACAGCCGTTCCGCGGCGAGTCCCCCGTGGCCGTCGCCTACCAGCACGTCAGCGAGACGCCGGTCCCGCCGACCGAGGTCAACGAAGACGCACCGGGCGCACTCGACCCGATCGTCCTGCGAGCCCTCGCGAAGGATCCGTACCAGCGGTTCCCGGATGCCGCGCACTTCCGCACGGCACTGGACTCCGCGCTCACCGGGGCCGCTCCCACGCGCAAGCAGGTCGGCGCGCTGACCAGCGAGCTCTACGGTCCGAGCCCTCGCCAGGCGCAGGAGACGGCGCGCTCGCTGCGTCAGCTCAGCACTGACACGACGATGGCCCGCACGCAGTCCGGCCCTCCGGTCGCGTGGATCTGGGCCGGCGTCGCCCTGCTCGCCGTGCTGCTGGCCTCGGTGCTGTTCTGGGTCGTCACGATCAGCATGCGTCCTCCCGAGGTGCCCAGCTCCTCGAAGGTCGTCCCCGACCTCGTGAACGTCTCGTCCGAGCGGGCGCAGGACGACCTCGCGGCGCTCGATCTCACCTCGACCATCGTGATCGAGTCGAGCTCGGAGATCGCCGAGGGGAACGTCATCCGCACCGATCCGGAAGCCGGCGTCGCCGTCGAGGCGCGCACGGCCGTCACGCTCTACGTGTCATCCGGCGAGGATGTCGTCGTCGTCCCGCAGCTGGAGGGCATGGCGCTCACCGATGCGAAGAAGGCCCTGGCCGATGCGGGTCTCCAACTCGGCACGGTGGTGCAGCGCAACGACAAGGGCACGAAGGCCGACACCGTGATGATGGCCAGTCAGGCAGCCGACGCGGAGGTTCCTCCGGGGACCGTCGTCGACCTGGTCGTCGCGAGCGGGAAGGTCACGCTGACGGACCTCACCGGCTGGACGGTGGATGCCGCCTCGACGAACCTCACCGATCTCGGACTCACCCCCACGCCCGTGGAGGCGGCGGACTGCCCGGCCACGAAGCCGGCGACCGTCCATTCCATGTCGGTCGCACCGGGTGACGTGCCCATCGGCTCAGCGGTCGAACTCCGGTTCTGCACCGGACCGTAGGGCGTCGCACACGCCCTGGGTCCCGGAGCCTATCGAAGGTCCCTGAGCCTGTCGAAGGGCCTTGAGCCTGTCGAAGCGCGCTCGGCGCACGTCAGCGCGAGAGCGGATGCAGGTGTTCGGAGAGCGCCACGGCATCCGTGTCCCCGCACATCTCGAGCCAGTTCGCGAGGAGTCGGTAGCCGCCCTCGGTGAGCACGCTCTCGGGGTGGAACTGCACGCCGTGGATCGGGAGGTCGCGGTGTGCCAGACCCATCACGGTGCCGGTCTCCGTCCACGCGGTCACGACCACGTCGGCCGGAAGAGCGGATGCCGCGAGCGACAGCGAGTGGTAGCGCCCGGCGTCGAACGGAGAGGGGATGCCGGCGAAGAGCGCGGATCCGTCATGAGCCACGGCCGAGACCATGCCGTGCATGAGCTCCGGAGCCTCGGTCACCGCCGTGCCGAACACCTCGCCGATCGCCTGATGGCCGAGGCAGACGCCGAGCAGCGGCATCCGCAGGCGCATCGCCACGCGGACCGCATCCATCGAGGCCCCGGCGTCGGCGGGGGTGCCGGGCCCTGGCGAGAGCAGCACCGCATCGAATCCGGGGAGAAGCTGCTCGAGGGCGTCGGCATCCGTCGCATCCGACTCGATCATCGTGGTGTCGGCGCCCAGCTCGTGAAGGTACCCGACCAGGGTGTGCACGAAGCTGTCGTGGTTGTCGACCACGAGGACTCGCGTCATTCGACGTCGACCTCGCCCGGCGTGATGAGCGGGCTCACCCAGGGGAACACGTACCAGAACAGCCCGTAGAGCACGGCGGCGATCACGAAGAGCAGGATGATCACCCGCACCCACCAGGGACCGGGGAGCAGGCGCCAGAGTGCGGAGTACATCAGTCTTCTCCCTCGGAGGCGGCCATGGTCAGATCGACGGTGCGGCCGGGGGCGGCGGCGGGTCGGTGAGGGCAGGAGGCGGGCCTTCGGCCCGCGGCTGGAAGCTCTCGAACACCCCGTAGGCGACGATGCGCTCGGCGAGCGAGTACAGCGGGGAGCAGGCCGTGAGCGTGATGTACTGTTCGCCGGTCTGCTGCTCGGGCATCTGAGGCACGTCGGCCAGCACGTCGGTCTGGGTCGGCGTGACGTACTCGAGGTTCCGGAACCGGTAGGTGTACCAGCCGTCGGCCGTCTCGACGACGATCGCGTCGTTCAGCTGCAGCTTGTCGAGCTGGTTGAACGGCTTGCCCCAGGTGGTGCGGTGACCGGCCATCGAGAAGTTCCCGGCCTCGCCCGGCATCTTGGAGTTCTTGTAGACGCCGATCCCCAGCTGGTCGAGCGTGCCCGCTCTGCTGGTGCCGCCCCAGATCCCGAAGTTGTAGTCGGCACCGAAGCGCGGGATGTGCATCTGGGCGAACCACTCGCCGTCGGCCGGGGCCGCGGGGATCGGAGCCTGGTACACCGTCGCACCGTCGTCGGTCTCGATCAGCGGGGGCGGCTCGGGGGCCTCGCCCTGCGCGAGCTGCTGCGACATCGCGGCACCCTCGTCGTTCTTCTGCGCGCTGATGATGATGTCGCCGATCCACATCTGCCACGCGACGAACAGCAGCACGACGACGCCGGCGGTGAGCAGGAGCTCGCCGAGAACGCTCGCGAAGGTCGCGCGGGAGCGCGGGCGCTCGCGTCGCGGGCGTCGCCCCCCAGGCACGACGGATGCAGTCATGGCGCGATCTTATCGTCCGCAGCTGGCCGCCGGACGAAGGTCTGGGTGCGGGATAGGCGTCATGGGTAGAATGTCGGCATGGCACGTGAGCGTAAGACCGAAGAACCCGCCGTCGAGCGCGCCGAAGGCGAGGCAGCTCCCAACGCCGTGTGGTTCAAGCCGGTGATGATCGGCTTCATGCTGCTCGGCCTCGCATGGATCCTCGTGTTCTACATCTCCGGCATGCAGTTCCCGATCCCGGGACTCGACAACTGGAATCTGGCCATCGGCCTCGGCATCGCTCTCATCGGGTTCCTCATGACCACCCGCTGGCGCTGACCCGCCTCCGAGTTCTTCCGAATGGCCCCTCGCATCGCGAGGGGCCTTTCGTTTCCCCTGCCTCGAGTCGGCGTCGAATAAGGCGGCCACGTCCGACCGAAGGTCGCAGGCGGAATCCCGGGAGTGAGCATCGGGAGGGGCCCGCGAAGCGGGAGGGAACCCGCTCTGCGAACGAAGGGAATCCGTCTGCGACCGTCCCCCCAAGAAGTTATCCACAGCCTTGTGCACAGCCTGGGGAGAATTACACCGGTGTTATTCACAGGGTCGTTCACCCTGTCGACACGCGTGGATCAGGCCAGAAGGATCAGCGGCGGCACGAAGGCCACGACCACGATCAACAGCACCGTGACGGCGGCGAGCAGCACGATCTGCCAGACGCGCTGTTCTCGGCGCTTGGTGCGGGTGAAGATGAAGGCGATCAGCGCACCGATCACGAGCCCGCCGAGGTGCGCCTGCCAGGCGATGTTCTGCGAGAACACGAACCCGTAGACCAGGTTGATGCCGAGGATGACCAGGAGCCCGGTGACGTTGGCGCCGATGTGACGGCCGATGATCAGCAGCGCCGCCATGAGACCGAAGATCGCGCCGGACGCACCGACCGTCGACGTTCCCGGGGCGATGACCGCAACCGCGACGGACCCGCCCAGACCGCTGATCAGATACAGCGCGAGGAAGCGGGCGCGGCCGAGCATGGGCTCGAGGCTCTGCCCCAGCATCCACAGGGCGAGCATGTTCAGCGCCAGGTGGATGAAGCCGCCGTGCACGAACATCGCGGTCAGCAGCCGCCAGGGCTCGAAGGGCAGGGCGAAGAGGTTCGGATAGAGATACGGTGCGGCGAAGAGCAGGGTGCTGGTGATCTCACGCCCGATGCCGGGGATGAGCTGCACCAGGCCGATGAACGAGGTGACGGCGAGCAGGATGTAGGTGACGAGAGGCCTGCCGCTGCGGGCGAGCGTCATCGTCGTGCTGGAGCTCCTCGCGCCCCAGCGTCGCTGCGCGCGCTTCTGCGCGGGGGTGCGATTCTTCTGCTGCTCCTTCATGCACTCCGGGCAGATCACGCCGACGGGTGCCTGCGTCTGGCACTCGGGGCAGATCGTGCGGAGGCAGCGCTGGCAGAGCACGAAGCTCTGCCGACCCGGATGCCGGTAGCAGAAGTTGTCGCGGTTGTCCGCGAACTCAGGCGTCGTCATCCGGATCGGCCGCAGCTGTCGTCAGGCCGCGACGATGTCGATCGACTGCAGCACGACCGGCTCGATCGGGCGGTCGCCCGCCGCGGTCGGAACGGCGGCGATGGCGTCGACGACGGCCTTGGAGGCGTCATCCGCGACGGCGCCGAAGATCGTGTGCTTGCCCTGCAGCCACGGGGTCGGGTCGGTGGTGATGAAGAACTGCGAGCCGTTGGTGCCCTCGGGCTTGCCGGTGATGGCGTTGCGGCGGAGGCCGGCGTTCGCCATCGCGAGGATGTAGGGCTCGTTGAAGTCGAGCTCCATGTTGATCTCGTCGTCGAAGTTGTATCCGGGACCGCCGACGCCCTGTCCGAGCGGGTCGCCGCCCTGGATCATGAAGTTGGGGATGATGCGGTGGAAGATGACGTCCTTGTAGAGAGCGCCCTCGCCCGGCTTGCCGGTGGCGGGGTGCGTCCACTCCTGGGACCCGTCGGCCAGGCCGACGAAGTTCTTGACCGTCTTCGGAGCGTGGTCGCCGAAGAGGTTGATGACGATGTCACCGTGGTTGGTGTGCAGAGTTGCGACGTGGGAAGCGTGAGCCATGTGCCCATTCTCGCAGAGCTTCCGGTGAGTTCGCCCGTTCACGGCGCGCCCGCGGCGGGGCACGTACGCTACCGCTCGGCTCGTCCGTTGGCAAGGGGACGCAATTTCCCGACTCCCACCCAGCCTCGTCTGGCAAGATGGGGAACCCGCACTGCAATGGACAGGAGAACATCGTGAGCCTCAGCCGCAAGCGGAAGAAGGAACTGCGTCGTCTGCAGAAGGAAGCCACCCAGCTCTGGGAGTCGCAGCAGGTCGTCGTCGGCCACGCCGCAGACGTCGCCCGTGAGGCGAGCCGTCAGCTCGGCAGCCTCGGTCGCGAGCAGGTGCTCCCCGTCGTTCAGGACACGTACAACCGTCGCGTCGCCCCCGTCGTCGACCAGGGCGTGAAGATCGGCCGTCACGTCGTCGACGACAAGGTCGTCCCGATCGTCGGCGGTGTCGTCGGCAGCGCTCTCACCGCGTGGGACTACGCGAACGCCAAGCGTCACGGCGTCGCTGCCCCGGCACCCCGCGGAGCGTTCGGCAAGAAGCAGAAGTCGGGCCCCGGGCTCGGTTCGGTCGTCGCGATCATCCTCGGCGCCGCAGCCGCCGTCGGCGTGCTCTACGCCGCCTGGCAGGCACTCCGCGCCGACGACGAGCTCTGGGTCGCGGACGACCCGCTCTCCGCGCCGGACGCGTGACCTCGCCTGATCTCCCCTCCGTCGCCTCGGGTGCCGGAGGGGATCAGCATGCCCGGGTGCGGGATGCGGCGGCCGCTCGCGGCCTGACCATCGACATCCGCGAGCGGCCCGCGGCGAACAGCCTGTTCGAAGCCGCCGAGCTGCTCGGCATCGATCCGTCGGGGATCGTCAAGACCCTCGTGGTGAAGCGGTCGGACGACACGTACCTGTTCGCGCTGGTGCCCGGTGGTCGCTCGATCTCCTGGCCGAAGCTGCGCGCGCTGGTCGGCGTCAACAAGCTGCGCCTTCCCGAACCCGAGCTGGCCCTCGCAGCGACGGGCTACGAACGCGGGACGATCGTACCGATCGGCAGCACCACCGACTGGCCCGTGTACGCGGACGAGACGATCGTCGGTCAGCGCATCGCCATGGGTGCCGGCGCGCACGGCTTCAGCCTCTTCGTCGAGGCAGACGACCTGATCGCCGCCTACGGCGCGACGGTCGCCGACATCTCGGTGCCGGAAGAGCGCTGATCGCGGGGATGGGTCGCTGAGCGATCTTGGGTCGCGTCAGGGACCCAGAGCCGGGTCAGAGGATGCCGGCCATCCGCAGCGCGATGTCGACGAGCTTCACCCGCTGCAGTTCGGCGACCGCCTTCAGCGGGAACCACTCGGCCATGTCCGTGGACCCGTCGGCCTCGAAGGTGAGCTTCCCGCCGGTGACCTCGGCGCGGTAGACGATGCGCAGGGTGTGCAGGGGCACGGCGGCCTTGTGCACGCGCCGGCTGGCGGGGATCACCCGGGAGTGGATGCCGAGCAGCTCGCCGACCTTGACCGAGTAGCCGGTCTCTTCGCGGAGCTCTCGCCGCACGGCATCCTCCGGCGCCTCACCGGGCTCGAGCCCGCCGCCGGGCATCGTCCACGCCACGCGGCGGCCCTCGGTCCAGCGCGCGAGCAGCAGCCGGCCGTCGTCATCGGCGACGACCGCGTATGCCGCGACACGCAGGTCCATGCCACTCACCCTATCCGCCGCGTGAGACAGGGCCCGACCGTGAGTCGGACGACGAGGCGTCCGACTCACAGGATGCTCGGATCCGGGCTCAGAGCATCGCGGTCAGGACTCCGCTGTCTGCCCGCAGCGCGGCGCCGTTGGTCGCCGACGCACGAGGGCTCGCCAGGTACGTGACCATGTTCGCGATCTCGGCAGGCTCGATGAACCGCTCCAGCAGCGTGGTGCGGTTCTGCCCGATGATGGCCTGCTTCATGGCCTCGGCGGGCATCGCCTGCGCTTCGGCGACCGCCGCGACCGTGGCCGCCACGCCGTCGGAGTAGGTGGGTCCGCCGAGGACGGTGTTGACCGTGACCGCCGTGCCGCGGGTGAGCTTGGCGAGGCCGTTCCCCAGCGCGATCATCGCCGCCTTGGTGACGCCGTAGTGCACCATGTCCGCCGGCACGTTGACCCCGGACTCGCTGCTGAGGAAGATGATCCGTCCCCAGCCGCGCTCGATCATCCCGCCGAGCATCCGTCGGGAGAGCCGCACGCCGCTCATCACGTTGACGTCGAAGTACCGCTGCCACTCGTCATCGGCGACGGCGGCGAACTCGGCGAGGCCGAAGAGCCCCACGTTGTTGATCAGGATGTCGACATCGCCGACCGCGTCCATCAGCGCAGTCACCTCCTCGGGCTTCGAGAAGTCCGCTGCCACTCCCGACACGGTGGCCGTCGGGTGCTCGCCGCGCAGTCGTGCCACCGCGGCGTCGACCCGCGCCGCGTCGCGTCCGTTGATCGTGACCGCGACGCCCTCTGCGGCGAGCGCGGACGCGACCGCATAGCCGATCCCCTGACTCGAACCGCTGATGAACGCCGACTTCCCCTGCAGACCCATGTCCATGACCACTCCCGTTCCTCGATGCCCACGCATCGTCGTTTTACTTGCTTAGGAAAGTCAATATACGCCCGTTTCACTTGCTTACGCAAGTCAAACGGGCGTCATCGTCGTGTCAGCATCCCGTACGCTGGCGTCATGCCCCCGCAGCCGAGTCACCACTCCCTCAGCGCAGAGAACCTGCAGACCTGGTCGGCCGTCGCCACGCTCCTGGAGCGATTGCCCGTCGCGCTCGACGCGCAGCTGCAACGCGACAGCGGCCTCACCCACTTCGAGCACGGCATCCTCTTCGCCCTCGACTCCGCCCCGGAGCGCACACTGCGCCTGAGCACGCTCGCCGGATACGCGAACAGCACGCTCTCCCGCCTGTCGCGGGCGATCTCCCGACTCGAGGCCAAGGGACTCGTCCGGCGACAGGTCGACCCGACCGACGGCCGCTTCACTCTCGGCATCCTCACCGACGAGGGTCACGAGGCGATCGTGGAGTCGACACCGGGGCATCATGCCCTCGTGCAGCGACTGGTCTTCGACGCGCTCACCGCCGCCCAGGCCCGCCAGCTCGGCGAGGCGAGCCGGCGCATCTCCGCCGCCATCGGTCCGGACGCGACCTGGTCGCCGGAGACCTGAGGCCGCGGCGACCTGGACGATGCGCGAGGCGGCGAGCATCATGGACCCATGACCTTCGACGTCTCCGACGGCCCCCGCATCGAGCACCGGGATGCGGCACCCACCGTCGGCATCCGTCTGGTGACGCCGTTCCGCGGCATGCTCGGCGTCCGGGATCAGCTCCTGGCGGAGCTCGCCGCCTGGCTCACGGAGCGCGATCTGCACACGGACGGGCCCTTCTTCCTGCGACTCCACCACGTCGACATGGCCGCCGACATGGAGATCGAAGTCGGCGTCTTCGGCATCGATCACCCCGGTGACGGACGCGTGCGAGCGGGCACGCAGCCGCCCGGCGACTACGCCCTGCTCGCGTATCGCGGCAGCTCGCTCCAGGCCAATCGGATGCTGCTCGGATGGGTCGACGAGTCGACGCGGGACTTCGACGCCGACCCGTCGACCGGTGCGTGGGCCGGCCGTTTCGAGGTCCTCCGCACGGATCCCCGGATCGAGCCGCGGAAGACCGCCTGGACGACGGAGCTCGCCTTCCTCCTCGCCGAGGGGTGAGCGCGGGCGAGATCGATCACGAATCGAGAAGCGCGGCGACCGAGCGCGTCCGTAGCCTGGAACACATCGACGGAGCACGACGAGAGGAGCCGATCATGGCCGAGGACACGAAGAACTTCACCGCCGAAGAGCGCGAGGCCATGCAGGCCGCCGCGAAAGAGGCCAAGACCAAGCGCTCGCGGGCGAAGAAGACGCCCGAGGAGCAGCGCGCCGAAGGCGAGGCCGACCTCAAGGAGGCCATCGCCAAGCTGTCGGACGACTCCGACAAGAAGCTCGCGACGGGGCTGCACGAGCTTGTCTCCGAGGTCGCTCCCGACCTCGTGCCCCGCACCTACTACGGCATGCCGGCGTGGGGAAAGGACGGCAAGGTTCTGTGCTTCTTCCAGCCCGCGAGCAAGTTCAAGGTGCACTACGGCACGTTCGGCTTCGAACCGATCTCGAACCTCGACGACGGCACGATGTGGCCGACCGCGTACGCGCTGCTCGAGTTGACATCTGCGAACAGGAAGCTCCTCGCGGAGCGCATTCGTCTCGCGATCAGCTGACGTTCGCGGCCGCGGCTGGAAGCCCGGAGACAGGCGCGGCGGTGCGCAGTAGCGTGGACGCCGTGAGCACACCGCCCTTCCCCGCCTCCGTGTACGCCGCCCGACTCGAGCGGGCGGCGGCCCTCGCCGCAGCGGCCGGCCTCGACGCGATCATCGTCGGTCCCGGCCCCGATCTGCAGTATCTCGTCGGGGTCGAGGGCGACACGATCGAACGCCTCACCGCCCTGGTGATCGGAGCGGCCGCACCCACGGTCGTCGTCCCGCGGATGGAGCTCGCGAAGGTGCGCTCGACCGCGGTCGGCGAGCTCGGCCTCGCGGTCGCAGACTGGGTCGACGGCGAGAACCCCTACGACCTGGTCGCCGCGGCCGTCGGAGAGGCCTCCCGGATCGGCGTCTCGGACGCCCTCCCGGCGCTGCACGTCATCCCGCTCGGCACGCGCCTCGGTCTGACGCTCGAGCTCGCGACCCCGGTGCTGCGCGAGAGCCGCATGATCAAGGATGCGACGGAGATCGCGGAGCTCCGTCGCGCCGGCCGGGCGATCGACGCCGTGCATCGGCGGGTGCCCGAGTGGCTGCGCGCCGGTCGCACCGAGCGGGAGGTCGCCGCCGACATCGCGGAGGCGATCGTGGCCGAGGGCCATCGCACGGTCGAGTTCGTGATCGTCGGCTCCGGCCCGAACGGTGCGGATCCGCACCACGAGGTGTCGGATCGTGTGATCGACGACGGCGACATCGTGGTGGTCGACATCGGCGGTGCCGTGCCGAGCGGGTACAACTCCGACAGCACCCGCACCTACGTCGTGGGCACGCCCGACCCCGCCGCTGCCGAGCGCATCGCGGTACTCGTGCGCGCGCAGCAGGCGGCCGTCGATGCGGTCCGCCCCGGCGCGACGGCATCCGAGGTGGACGCCGCCGCCCGAGGCGTCCTGGCGCAGGCCGGTCTCGGAGACGCGTTCCTGCACCGCACGGGTCACGGCATCGGCGTCTCGGTGCACGAGGAGCCGTACATCGCCCCCGGCAACGACCTGGAGCTGCGCGAGGGCATGGCCTTCAGCATCGAACCCGGCATCTACTTCGCGGGCTCGTGGGGCGCCCGTATCGAGGACATCGTCGTCGTGACAGCGGACGGCTGCGAGCGCCTCAACGTCGCACCGCACACGTTGACCTCGGTGTGACGAAATATTGGCCTGAGTCCAGAAATACCCTAGGAAGGATGTATGACATCCTTCTCGAGATTCGGATCCGCCGCGCTCGGCGTGGTGGCCCTCGCCGCCGCCGGCCTGTTCATCGCACCGGCGCCCCCGGCATCCGCCCATGGCTACGTCGGCGGCACGTCGTCGCTCATCGCCCGGGCCGCCTGGTCGGCCAACGCCGATCGCGGTGCGGTGCAGTACGAGCCGCAGAGCCTCGAAGCCCCGAAGGGCTTCCCCGCCGCCGGTCCGGTCGACGGGAAGCTTGCCTCGGCCGGGGGCCTGTTCGGCGGCGACCTCGACGAGCAGTCGGCGACCCGATGGGCCAAGAACCTCGTCCAGCCGGGTCCTGTCCAGGTGGCATGGTCCCTGACCGCCGCGCATCGGACCGCCGAATGGCGCTACTTCATCACGAAGCAGGGATGGGACCCCAATGACCCGCTGGAGCGCGACGACCTCGAGCTGCTGACCAGCTTCGACGGTGGCGGCGGCATCCCGACCGTGCCGACCGTGCACACGCTGAACATCCCGGCGGACCACACCGGCTACCACGTGATCTACGCCGTCTGGGACATCGCCGACACGCAGAACGCCTTCTACAACACGATCGACATCGACGTGCGCGGCGGGGGAGCGGTCGACCCCGTCGACCCCGTGGACCCCGTCGATCCGGTCGACCCCGTGGACCCGGTCGACCCGTCGGCTCCGGCCGCGCCGGGTGGGCTGCACACCATGGATCGCACGGCGACCACCGTAGACCTCATGTGGTCGGCGGCCGCCGGTGCGGACGAGTACCGCATCGAGCGATCGCTCGACGGCGTGAGCTTCACCGCCGTCGGCACCACCGCGTCGACGAGCTTCCTCGACAGCGGCCTCACCGCCGCGACGACCTACCGCTACCGCGTCGTGGCCGTGTCCGACGCCGGGGAGACCGCGAGCTCGGTGCTCACCGCGACGACGGATGCCGAAGAGCCCACCGGCCCTGTCGACGGCATCCCGGAATGGTCGGCGACGGCCGCGTACACGCGCGGCGATCTCGTCCAGCATCTCGGCGTCGTCTACCGCGCCGTCCAGTCGCACCGCGGCTGGGGCGACGAGACCTGGATCACCGCCCTGTCGCTCTGGGAGCCGACGACGGCTCCCGCCGCAGGCCACGCCCACTGACGGCTCAGATCGCAGAGCGGCAGCGATTCCGCGGACGGATGCCTGTCGTATCGCGACCGGAACGAGAAAGCCACCGCCCTCCCGGAGAACTCCGGGAGGGCGGTGACGTGGGGCCTGTGAGGGTCAGGCCTCCGTACGCCGCCGACGGACCACCAGGATGCCTCCGGCTGCGAGCAGCACGAGCAACAGGGTGATGAGCGAGAGGGGGATCGCCCCACCCGTTCCTGCGAGTCCGCCGCCGTCGCCTGCGGCCGCTGTCACCTGCAGCGCGACGCGGGCGCTCAGGCCCGAGTCCGCGCCTTCGGCGACGAGCGTGTGCGCACCCGCCGGAGCGGATGCCGGCACGGTCACGGCGATGCGGAAGGCACCGGTCCCGTCAGCGGTCACCTGACCGAGACGGATCGGGTCGGAGTGGAGAGTGACCGTGACGGTCTCACCCGCTGCGAAGCCGCGGCCGGTGATCTCCAGACTCCCACCCTGCACGACGCTGCTCTGCCCGATCACGAGCTCGGCGTCCAGCACCGGGGTGCTGCGCACCTCGATCGTGAGCGGCTCCGACTCGGAACCCGCCCACTCCTTCGGGTCGGACGGCACGAACCGGGCGACGAACGTGTGCGCTCCCGACGTGGCGACCAGCACATCGGCCGTCGCCTCACCGCCCGTGACCGTGGCCGAACCGACGACGACGCCGGCCTCGAGGAACTCGACCGTGCCCTCCGCCTTCTTCGGCTTCACGCTCGCGGTCAGCGCGACCGACTCGCCGGCGACCGGGTCGTCGGATCCTGCCGTCAGCTTCACGTTCGTGTGCTGCGGCGCCGGGGTGTCGCTCGTGACCCGGATCGACGCCCTGGCCTCGATCTTCGAGACGTCTCCGATCGCGACCACGGGGTGATCACCGTCGACGGCCTTCTTCGGAACCTGGATCTCGGCGCTGATGGCACCGGCATCCGTGGCCGTCACGACGACCGGCTCCTCGTCGTCGATGCGGATCGAGACGCTCTCGCCACCGGCGAAGCCCGTGCCCGTGACCGAGACCTCGTCGCCGGGGCGTGCTTCCGCCGGCACCGTGATCTGCGGGTCGTACTGCGGCTCGGGTTCGGTGACGACGACCTCGAGCGCGGCATCCGCCGACTTCACGCCGTCGTCCGCCGTGATCGTCACCGTGAAGGTGCCGGCCGTGGCGTACGTGTGGCCCGCCTTCACGGCGCCCTCTGCGACATCGACCGCGGTGACGGGAGACCCGTCGCCCCAGTTGACGACCGCGGTGACGTCGCCGGTGCCGCCGGTGACGGTCGCCAGCGTCGCGTCGAACTCCTCGCCGGCGATCTGACCGGGCACACTGCCGGCCTCGACGCTCAGCGGGGCGGCCGCCGCCCTGTCGCCGTCCGAGGCGAACGCGAACAGATGCACCCGTCCGTCGTTCAGCTCACCGGGCTCCTGCGGCATGGTCAGCGACTCGACGACCTTCGGCGCACCGGCGCCGTCGACGTCGAGCGCGATCGGGGCCGTCGCGTAGATCGCGGTGTTCTTGGCGCCCCCGCCCTCGGCGCCGGTCCCGGAGAGGCGACCCTCCGAGATCGTCAGCACCGTGTTGTTCTTGTAGGGGTTGCCGGATGCACCGACCCAGTCGCCCAGGCTGATCGTCACCGTCTGCGTGCTGCCGTCGGTGAAGTGCAGCGTGGCCTCGGAGTCGCGGTTGCTCTCGGTCGCTGTGCCGATGAAGGAGAGCTGCGTCGCCCCGGTGCCCAGCGAGAGCTTGACGGTCTGACCCTCGCCGGTGATGTTGTCGGGCGCGCCCGCCGCCACCGCCGGAAGGTCGTAGGTCAGCTCCGTGCCGGGGATCGTGAGGGTCTGGCCCTGCACGAATCCGTCGGCCGCCAGCTTGTCGCGGTAGTAGCCGTGGCCCTGCGAGTCGCAGTTCGCCGCGGTCAGACCGAGGTCGCCGATGCAGACGTTGTTGAAGGCACCCACGAAGGTCTCGTCGCGGAAGGCCGTGACGGTCGCCGTGGCCTGCGCCACCGCACCCGCCGAGTCGCGCACCGTGATCGTCGCCGAGTAGGTCCCCGGAGCGGTGAAGGTGTGCGGAGCGCTCACCTTCCAGCCGCCGAGGTCGTCTCTGGTGAGCTGCGCGTCGGCCTGCTCCTCACCGTCGCCGTAGTCGACCGTGACGGTGTAGCCGCTGGCATCCGTCTCCGTTCCGACGATCGTCGCGAGCTGACCGGCGAACTCGGTGCCGACGGCGACCCGCTGCGCGGGGCCGGCCGCGATCGAGAGGCCGTCGGCCGCCGAGGCGGAGGCGAACAGCTCGACTTCCGACAGACCGAGCGTCGCACTCGCACCCTGCAGGGTGAGCCTGATGCTCGTGTAGCCGTCGTCGTTCTTCGCCGTGAAGGGGCGGGTCTGAGTGTCCCAGGCGAACGCCTGGCCGTCTCGGCTGTCGAGTTCGGTCCAGGTCGTGCCGTCCATCGACCCCTCGAGCGTCCAGCTCGACGGGGCATCGGCCTTCGCCGCGCTCGTCAGCGTGTACTGCCCGATCGACACCGGACCGGACTGCGAGGTCCACACGAGCTCTGCGGTGTCACCCGAGAACGTCACCTTCGAGTTCATGTTGTCGTCGACGAGGGAGGCGACGGACGTGCCGTCGCTCGCCGCGAGTGTTCCGCGGCCGGGCTTCGTGGCGTCCACCAGCGTCGTGGGCACCTCGAGCTGCTCGCCGAGGTCCTTGGCACCCCAGGCCGAGGGAGTGGCGCTCATCGTGAAGTCGAGCGTTCCCCCTTCGCGAACCAGGTCGCCGTCGAACGTGGTCTCGGAGATCGCCTCGCCGTTGATGCTGACACCGGCGACGTAGTCCTGACCCTCGGAAGCACCGGGAGCGTTGATCACCAGTTCCTTGTCGCCGATCGAGAGCGTCGCGCTGTCGAACAGCGGCGTGCCGACCGTGTAGTCGCCGGAGCCGACCTCGAGCGGGTAGAACCCGAGTGCCGAGAAGACGTACCAGGCCGAGAACTCGCCGTTGTCCTCATCGCCCGGGTAGCCCTGGCCGATGTCGGAGCCCACGAAGAGCCGGTCCTGGATGTCGCGGATCAGCTCCTGCGCCCCGGACGGGTCGCCGGCTTCGGCGAGCACGTAGGGGATGTGATGCGCGATCTGGTTCGACATGCCGAGCATCCCGAGACGGACGTCACGCGCTTCGCGTGCCTCGTGGATGCCGGAGTAGTCGGCCTTCTCGCGAACCGTGAGGAACTCGTGCATCTCGTCGACCAGTCCCTGGCGCCCGCCGTACAGAGCGGCCAGTCCGTCGACGTCGTGCGGAGCGTGGAAACCGAAGGTCCAGGCGCTCGCCTCGGTGAAGGCACCACCCCAGGCCTTGCGGTCGAAGTCCGCACCCGAGGTCCAGGAGCCATCGGCGTTGCGCGAGGTGAACGTGCCCGCTTCCGGGTTGTACATCTCGACGTAGTGCTCGGCACGCGCCTCGAAGTAGGTCGCCTCCTCCTTCAACTGCTCGACGCGCTCGGCCGGGGTCTTCGGGTCCTCGGAGAGGGCCTTCGCCATCTCGGCGATGCCGAAGTCGTTGATGTAGCCCTCCAGACCCCACGACGCGCTCTCGTGCGTCGTCGCCTCGGTGTAACCGAGGAAGATCGACTGTCCGAGGCCCTTGCGTCCGACGGCGTTCGACGCCGGGAGCACGGTCGCGTTCTTCACGGCCGCGTCATAGGCCTCGAGCGCCGTGTCGGTGCTGAGCGCACCGGCCAGATACGCCTCGGCGAACGCGACGTCGGAGCTGGTTCCGGTCATCAGGTCGGCGTAGCCGGGGGATGACCACCGCGCGACCCAGCCGCCGTCGCGGTACTGCTGCACGAAGCCGTCGACGAGTTCTTCCGTGACATCGGGGTAGAGCAGCGAGTACAGCGGCCAGGCCGTGCGATACGTGTCCCAGAATCCGTTGTTGACGTAGATCTTGCCGTCGACGATCTTGGCGTTCGTCTGGGTGTCTGTCGCCGATCCGCTCGTCGCCGAGACAGGGCTGGCGTACTTGTAGACCGGGTCTGCCTCGGTGCCCATGTTCTCGAACTGCGAGTTCGGGTAAAGGTTGAGGCGGTACAGGCTCGAGTAGAGGGTCACGAGCTGGGTGTCGGTGGCGCCCTTCACGTCGTGCACGACGCTGAGCCGCTCGTTCCAGGCGTCGCGCACGTCGGCGTGCGCCTGGTCGAACGAGACGCCCTCGAGCTCGAACGCATGGTTGGTCCGCGCCTGATCCTGCGAGATGAACGACGACGACAGCCGCAGCTCGACCGTGCGGTCGGTGGCCGTGTCGAAGGCGGCGAAGCGGGCGGAGCCGTTGCGGTCTCCGCGCGTGGTCGCGCCCGCGTTCGCAGGCTGACGGTCGAAGGTGCCGTACACGTACATGCGCGTGCGTCCGGGCCAGCCGGAGCCGCCGTCGACCCATCCGGTGACCGTGTCGCCCGAGATCGTCAGCTTCGACGAGTCGACCAGCTGGTCGATCAGCACCGAGCTCGCGTCGCCGGTGAACTCGAACCGGTAGATCGCGCCGTGATCGGTGGCGGTGACCTCGGTGCGGATGCCGTTGTCGAACTCGACACCGTAGATGTCCGGCCGCGCGGTCTCGTTCTCGTGGTGGAACGTCAGCTTGCGGTCGTTGAGAGACGAGGTCGGGTCGGCGTTGGCCGCAGGCATCACCGCGATCTGGTTGCGGTCGCCCATCCAGATGCTCGGCTGGTGCGAGAGTCCGATGCCGTTGAGCGCCGGCAGGTTCTGCGCGTTGTTCGCCCGCTGGTACTGGTAGATCGTGCCGACGTTGTCGGCGTTGGTCATCGGCGTGATGAAGTTGAAGCCGTTCGGCCAGGCGGTCGCGGGCAGGTTGTTGCCGCGAGAGAATCCGCCGGTCGAGTTCGTGCCGCGACGGGTGTCGACGTAGGAGACGAGGCCGTCGGACGTGTCGAGCTCTTCGGCCGCGCCGATCGCGATGTCGTCGAGCCAGCCGGTGAAGGCGGTCGCGCCGGTCGGCACCTCGACGCCCTTGACCTCGGCGCCCGGGTGGTCGTAGCGGAACAGGATGTCGTCGACGGTCCGACCGGCGAACGAGCCGAGGTCGACCGTGACCTTGTTCCACTGGTTCGGCCACAGCACGTTGGACTGGCCCTGCTGACGGGCGTTCGCGCCGTAGCCGTAGGAGTCGACGGCTCCGCCGGCGGAGAGCGTCGTCCCGTCGTCGAACAGCAGATCGACGGCCACGAAGGTCGCGGCGTACGTCTGCTCGCCGTCGAGAACCGGGAAGACGAGGTACGAGAGCTCGCTGTCCTGCTCGACCGTGACGTCGGCGGCGTCGTAGAGCACGCTCGTGGACGAGGCGGGACCGGCATCGAGGTGGCGGCCGGTGTACTGCAGGGCCTTGGTGCCGGAGAAGCCGACGCCGGTCTTGGCCGTGTCGGAGCTCGTCGGGCCGTTCCCGATCTGCAGCATCAGGTCGGCGGGCTCCGGAGTCGCGCCGTCGACGGCGATCGGCTCCCAACCCGCGAGCTGCACGATGTTCTTGCTCGGGTTCTTCGTGGCGAGCACGTCGAGGCGGTAGTAGACGAAAGCGTCGCTCGGCGCCGCGAGGGTGAAGGAGCGCGTCTCGCCGCGGCCGGAGAACAGCTCGCCGGACCGCTCGTCGACGGTCACCCAGTCGGTGCCGTTGTTCGATCCCTGGACGCGGAAGTCCTTCGGGTCGCGGTCGGGCTCGTCATTGCCGGACGTGAGCGTGTAGCGGACCATCGGCTGCGGGGCGGAGAGCTGGTACTGCACCCACGCGGCGTTCTTGAAGGCGAGCCACTTGGTTCCGGCGTTGCCGTCGGCGAGGAACGCCGCGCCTTCGTTGGGAGTGTTCTGATCGGATGCCGTCACGGCGGTGACCGCGCCGAGCACACTGCCCGGGACGAAGCGGCTGCCCGTGACGTTGACCGCCTCACCGGTGCCGGCGAGCACGGGCGCTGCGTCATCCGTCTCGAACGACGAGGCGAACGCGGTCGGGCCGGCGGCGGTGGCCTGCATCGGCGTCAGCAGCGCCGCGGTGACCGCGACGGCGATGCCGGCCGCGGCCCATGATCGGCGCGCGGGTCGTGCATGAACGGGGCTGGGGACCCTCATGATTGCTCCTCGAAACTTCACTGCTCTGTGTCGTTCGTCTGCCGTGGATCGCGTCGCGAGGCGGCTGGACGGTTTATGACACCGCTGTCATATAATGAGGACGCTATCACAGCGCCGGTGATGTGTGGAAGATGCATCTCGCATCCGCCGACCGTCATAATGAGCTATCCGCCGCCCGGGCGGCAGGGGGACGCATGACCACACCAGAGGACCAGGCCGTCGTGCCGCGTCCGACGCTCGCGCAGGTCGCAGCCCGCGCCGGGGTGAGCCTGAAGACGGCCTCGCGCGCGCTCGGCGGAGAGTCGTACGTGAGCGAGAAGACCCTCGCCAGCGTGCTGGCCGCCGCCACCGAACTCGACTATCAGCGCAACGCCGCAGCGAGCCTGCTCGCGAGCGGGCGCCTGGCCGACTCGATCGGCCTGATCACCGGAGACTTCACCAACCCGTTCTACTCCGCCCTCGCACAGGCGATCGAGGACGAGATCCGCCCGCACGGGATGCATCTCTCCGTCGCGAACTCCCGGGAATCCGCCGAGCAGGAGCAACGGGTCGCGCACGACCTCGCCGACCGGCAGACCAAGGCCGTCATCACGGTCTCGGCCACACAGGACCACGCCGACTACGCGCAGCTCCAGGCCCGCGGCATCCCCGTCGTCTTCGTCGATCGCCCCGCCGAGAACGTCGAGGCCGACTCCGTCGTGTTCGACAACCGCGAGGGCGGGCGTCTCGCCGCTCGCCACCTGATCGACGCGGGCCACCGCCGCATCGCCTTCATCGGCGACTACGCCTGGCTCCCGACCTACCGCGAGCGCCTGGCGGGCATGGGCGACGTCCTCGACAGCACGGATGCCGACTGGCGCGACCTCCTGCGGACCGACGCGCACGACATCGCCTCCTCACGCGCGTGCATGCGCGACCTGCTCGCCCTCGCGGACCCGCCGACCGCGGTCGTCGCGGGGAACAACCGGATCCTCCTGGGTGTGATGGAGGAGATCGCGGAGTCCTTCTCCCCGTCGCCCGCGGTGATCGGGTTCGACGAACCGGAATGGGCGCAGGTGCTCGGCATCAGCGCGGTGACCGGAGACGTCGAGGCCCTCGGACGCCAAGCCGCCCGGCTGGCCGTTGCCCGCCTCGGCGATCGCACCCGGAGCTTCGAGAACGTGGTGCTGCCGATGCGGCTCATCGCGCGGCGTTCCACGGCATCCGGCGAGCGCTGACGCCCGCTTCGAGAGGATTCGGGCGCTTCGGAAGGGTGTCTCCCCGGCATCCGTCCTCCCGAAGCGCGGATCTCCTCCCGAAGCGAGCGGCGGATTCGTGCCGATGGCGTCAGACGAGAGCAGCCGCGTCGCGCAGCTCCTGCTCGCGCAGGGCGCGCTCGACCTTCTCCACGTCGCGGACCGCACCGCGGTCGGCCGACGTCGCCATCGCGGCGTAGGCGCGCAGCGCGAGCGACACCGGTCGCGCGCGGTCGACGGGCCGGTACCCGGTGCCGTCGAGCAGCCGCGCGCGTCGCTCCTCCAGTTCTGCGTCGCTCACGCGCAGGGTCATGCCGCGGGAGGGGATGTCGATGTCGATGATGTCCCCGTCCTCGACGAGCGCGATCACTCCGCCGGCGGCCGCCTCGGGGGAGACGTGGCCGATCGACAGGCCCGAGGTGCCGCCCGAGAAGCGGCCGTCGGTGATCAGCGCGCACACCTTGCCCAGGCCGCGTCCCTTGAGGAACGACGTCGGGTGCAGCATCTCCTGCATGCCCGGCCCGCCCTTCGGTCCCTCGTAGCGGATCACGACCACGTCGCCCGGCTGCACCTTCTTGCCGAGGATCTTCGAGACGGCCTCCTCCTGCGACTCGCAGACGACCGCAGGGCCGGAGAACACGAGGATCGACGGGTCGACGCCGGCCGTCTTCACGACCGCACCGTCGATCGCGAGGTTTCCGCGGAGCACCGCGAGACCGCCGTCGACCGAGTAGGCGTGCTCGACGTCGCGGATGCATCCGGTCTCGGCATCCTCATCGAGCGCCGCCCACCGCTCGGACTGCGAGAAGGCGCTCGACGAGCGGACACCCCCGGGCGCTGCGTGCCAGAGGTCGTACGCGGCCTCCGTCGCCTTGCCGCCGCGGATGTCCCAGTCGTCGAGCCAGCCGGCGAACGACGTCGAGTGGATGGTCGACACGTTCTCGTCGAGCAGTCCTCCGCGGCGCAGCTCTCCGAGCACGGCGGGGATGCCGCCGGCGCGGTGCACGTCCTCCATGTAGTACATGCGGCCGTACGCCGGGTTCGGCGCGATCTTGGCGAGGCAGGGAACCCGACGCGAGACCGCGTCGATCTCGTCGAGACCGAAGGCGATGCCGGCCTCGTGCGCGGCGGCGAGCAGGTGCAGGATCGTGTTGGTCGATCCGCCCATCGCGATGTCGAGCGCCATGGCGTTCTCGAACGCGGCGAAGCTCGCGACCTCGCGGGGGAGGACCGACGTGTCGTCCTCGTCGTAGAAGCGGCGGGTGATCTCGACGGCGACCTCGCCGGCCCGCTCGTACAGGGCGCGACGGGCGGTGTGCGTGGCCAGCACCGAGCCGTTGCCCGGGAGGGCGAGACCCAGCGCCTCGACGAGGCAGTTCATCGAGTTCGCGGTGAACATGCCCGAGCACGAGCCGCAGGTCGGGCAGGCGTTCTCCTCGATGCGCTTCATGTCGGCATCCGACACGGTGTCGTTCGCCGCCTCGGAGATCGCGTCGACCAGGTCGAGCGTGCGCACCGAGCCGTCGACGAGCGTCGCGCGACCGGCCTCCATCGGACCGCCCGAGACGAACACCGTGGGGATGTTCAGGCGCAGTGCTGCCATCAGCATGCCGGGCGTGATCTTGTCGCAGTTCGAGATGCACACGAGGGCGTCGGCCTGATGCGCGTTGACCATGTACTCGACCGAGTCGGCGATCAGGTCGCGCGACGGCAGCGAGTAGAGCATCCCGCCGTGGCCCATCGCGATGCCGTCGTCGACCGCGATGGTGTTGAACTCGCGGGGGATGCCGCCCGCCGCCGAGATCGCGTCCGAGACGATGCGTCCCACCGGCTGCAGGTGCGTGTGGCCGGGGACGAACTCGGTGAAGCTGTTCGCGACGGCGATCATCGGCTTTCCGAAGTCGGCGGCGTTGACGCCGGCGGCACGGAAGAGGGCGCGGGCTCCGGCGGCGTTGCGGCCGTGCGTGACGGTACGGGAGCGAAGAGGGGTGGGCATGATCCCACTCTCGCCTCGAGGAGCGGATGCCGGAAGACGGCGCTGACACTAGTAGTGAGAGCACTAGGTTTGTTCCATGGCGACCGACGAGGAGCAGCGCAAGGAGCTCGGAGCCTTCCTCCGTGCCCGGCGCGAGCAGCTCGATCGGGGCGCGTACGGCCTTCCACCTGCCGGGCGCGGCCGCACGGTCGGCCTGCGCCGGGAGGAGATCTCGTACCTCTCCGGCGTCAGCGTCACCTGGTACACCTGGCTCGAGCAGGGGCGGGACATCAATCCGTCGCGTCAGGTGCTGGATGCCGTCGCCACCGCCCTGCACCTGAGCGTCGCCGAGCACGACTACGCGCTGCGTCTGGCCGGCTTCACCCCGACACGGCCCGGCTCGGGAGAGGCGGTCGAGACGGCGCCCGCGCACGTGCAGCGCTTCCTCGATGCGCTGGAGGAGCACCCCGCGTATGCGCTGGCACCCGACTGGGGTGTGGCCGGCTGGAACAGCGCCTACGAGGCTCTCTACCCGAACGTCGCCACGACCCCGCCGGAGAAGCGCAATCTCCTGTGGCTCATCTTCACCGATCCGGCGGTGCGCGAACTGCTCGACGACTGGGACGACACCAGCCGCCGTTTCCTCGCCGAGTTCCGCGCCGAGGCGGGTCCCCGGCTGGGCGACCCGCGCTACCGCGACCTGGTCGGGCGCCTCATGGAGGCGAGCCCCGAGTTCCGGGAGCGGTGGGAGAGCCACGACGTGCGCGGTTTCGAGTCGCGGGAGCGGGTGTTCCAGCATCCGACCCTCGGCCGCCTCGTCTTCGAGCACCACCAGCTGCGGCCATCGGATCAGACCGAGATCCAGCTCGTCGTCTACACGCCGTCGGATGCCGCGGCCCGGGCGAGATTCTTCCGCCGCCGCGAGTGACGACGCATCCTCCCGCACACCACGGAGCCGCACCCTCCGCTCCGCTCACGAAGAGCGAGGCGACGGATACGGCTCCGCGGCGGGGGTCGCCGGCAGGGGTTATGCGCGGCGACGACGGACCAGCAGGAGCCCACCCGCGGCGATGAGCGCGAGGGCGATGCTCGCGATGCCGGTCCACAGCACCGCATCCGCTCCGGTCACGGCGAGGCCGTCGCCGTCACCGCCGGACTGTCCAGGACCTGTGCCGGGGCCTGGGGTGCCCGGGCCTGGGGTGCCCGGGACGGACGCGGCGGTGACCGTGAGGGTCGCCTCCGCGCTGAGGTCGCCCTGCGCGAGGGTGACGGGGTAGGCGCCGGGCGCGACGCCCGGCACGCGGAGGATGTAGGAGACCTCTCCGTCGGCGTTCGCGGCGACGGTGCCGAACGGGCTCCCGTCGAACGTCACGGCGACGTCCTGATCCGGCGTGAACCCGCTGCCGGTGAGCAGGACACCCGTCGCAGCGAGCGCGTCCGTCGCGATGCTCGAGACGCCCAGCACCAGCTCCGGGTCGCTGGGGATCGGATCCTCGGTGACCGTCAGCGTCGCCTCGCCGAGGATGTCGCCCGGTGCCAGAGCGGCCGTGACGCCTCCGCGCGGTGCGAGACCGGGGCCCTGCACGAGCTGCACGGTGTGCACACCCGCGGCGACGTCGGCGACGGTGAACGCTGCCGTTCCCGCCCCGGCGGACGAGGCCGTGAACGCCGCGACCTGCGTGCCGTCGAACAGCACCCGCACCGGGACGTCGGCCGGGAGCCCCTCGGCCGACAGCGAGATGCCGTCGGTCTCGAGCGCGCCGGTCGCGATCTCGGACGGGGTGAGCGTGACCTCCGCGGGATCGACCGGGTCCGCGGTGACCACCACCGTGTCGGATGCCTCCCACGCTCCGCTCCGCAGCAGGACCGTGGAGGTTCCGGCGGCGATGCCTGCCCGGGCGACGGTGGTCGTCACGGACCCGGATGCCGAGCTGGTCACCGTGGTGACGACGGCGCCGTCGAACAGGATCTCGACGGGTGCGTTCTCCGGGAATCCGGTTCCGGCGACCTGCACGCCGATGGCGGCGAGCGCGGACTGCGTGATCGATTCGGGCGTCACCACGACCTGCGGGTCGTAGACGACGGGATCGGCCTCCACGGTCAGCTCCGTCGACGCCGACCACGGCCCGCTGGTCAGGGAGATGGTGTGCGCACCGGGCGCGACGGCAGATCGTGTCAGTGGGGAGGTGAGGGAGCCGTCGGCACCGCTCGTGACGGTCGTCACGACCGCGCCGTCGAAGGCGATCTCGACGGGAGCGGATGCCGGGAAGCCGGAGCCTTCGACGACCACGCCGGCTCCCGCGAGCCGCGACACCGTGACGGTGGACGGATCGACGGACGCGGTCGGGTCGTACGTCGGGTCCGCGATGATGGTGAGAGTCGTCTCCGCGGTACGTGTACCGCTCGTGAACCGGGCCGAGTGGGTGCCCACCGTGGCGTTCTGCCAGTACAGGATCACCTCGACGCCCCCATCCGCACCGGCGGTGCGTGTCGCCGCCTGCTGCCCGTCGATGAAGAGCGCGACGGTGCTGTCGGGCACGAACCCGCTGCCCGTGAAGCGGACGACGCCGTTCGGATCGGTGATCTGCGACAGCGTCGCCGGGTTCGGCGAGACGGCGATCTGCGGGGCCACCCCGTCGATCGCGGCGTCATAGGTGAACTGCGTCCCGGTGCAGATCAGGCCGGCCCCGACGAGGTCCGCGGCGTTCGACCCCGAGTTCGTGACCGAGCCGTCCGCGTGGAAGGTGCCGCCGAGCCAATACTCGGCCTGCGTGTCGGCGTCGATCTGGTACGTCCAGTTCGCCTGGAAGGAGCCATCTGCGGCGATCGTCGTGTCGGGGATCTCGTTGAACGGGACCGGGAACGGGAACGGCGGATTCACACCGCAGAAGGCTGTCGACGAGGTGGTGACGTCGGTGACCTTCCCATCCGTGACGGTGAGGGAGATGTCGTAGCCATGGCTGTTCTCACCCACGTACACGCCGTCGGCGGTGGCTGCCTGGGCGGGGGCCGCGACGGCGACGGCGCTGAAGCCGACGGCGAGCGCGATACCGGTCACCGCCCCGAGGAGTCGCGTGAGGCGTGGACGTAGCTGCGATGTCATCAAGTGATTCCTGTACCTGGGTGTGCGGACGCATTCAGGCACAGGCTATGAAGAGCACGCAGAGGGGCACATCCGTAGAAACACCGGGTTCCTCGATTGAATCGAGAAAACGCCCCGATCACGCACGGGTGCGGCTACTCTCGTCCTGTCTGGGGTGAGGGGGATGCATGTTCATCGGGCGAGACGCCGAGCTCGCGCTGCTGCGCGCCCACCTGGATGCCGGATCGACCGCGGTCCCGCCGGTCGTGGTGGTCGAGGGCTCCATCGGCATCGGCAAGACCGCCCTGATCAACGAGTTCCTGCGAGCGGGTCTCCGCGCTCGCGTCCTCTTCGCGCGGCCGGACGAGGTGGCGACGAACATCCCGCTCGCCGGCATCCGTCCGATCGTCGAGGAGCTCCTCGACGACGATCTCCCCGTGCTGCTCGAGGAGAGCGCGCCGCGCGTGCTGCGACGCCGCATCCGAGAAGCCGTGGTGACCGAGCCCAGCATCGTCGTCGTCGATGATGCGCACTGGCTCGACGAGGAAGCCCTCGACGTCGTCGAGAGCCTGATCGCCGCGCCTGGCATGTCGGCACTCGCCGTGCTGCTGTGCTTCCGCAGCGGCACCGTCCCCGATTCGCTGCTCCACGCGGTCGAGCGCGGGGGCGCCGCCCTGCAGCGGATCCGGCTCCGACCCCTCGACTCCGCGGATGCCGCGACGCTTCTCGACGGGCACGGTGTCGCCGACGATGCGCTGATCGACCTCGCCGGAGGGAACCCCCTGTTCCTCCGCCTCCTGGCCGAGTCCCAGGTCGCCGGAGTGGACCTCGTGGATGCCGACGCCACGACGCCTCTGGAGATCGGCGACGCGCTGCGCGGTGAGCTGAGCGCGCTCGACCCGTCTTCGCTCGCGCTTCTGCACGCCCTGGCTCTCACGCCCGCGATCGCTCCCGCCACCGTGCGCGAAGTCGCGGGAGCGGATGCCTCGTCCCTCGCCGTCGCCACCGAGCACCTCGCGCGTCGGGGTCTCATCGATGCGGACGAGCTGCGGATCGTGCACCCGTTCATCCGTGCCGCCGCGTACCGGCATATGCGGCCTGCTCGCCGTCGCCGCGCCCATCGCATCGCGGCGCAGCACTCCGCCGACATCCTCGAGCGGGCGTCGCACCTGCAGCACGTCGGATCGCACCTCACCTCCGAGGAGATCGAGACGATCATCCGCGCGGCCGAGATCGTCTCGGCGACCTCTCCGCAGAGCAGCATCGCCCTGCTCACGCGTACCCGCAGGATCCCGCACCGTGAGAGGGATCTCCTGCTCGCCCGCACCCTCCTGCTCGACGGCCGTCCGGTCGACGCGGAGGAACTGCTGCGCGACGTGCATGCGGTCGGAGCACCGCGTGGGGAGGGGCTCGCACTGCTGCTGCAGTCGCTCCGCATCCAGAGCCGGCCCGACGAGGCTTTCGAGCTGGTCCGCGAAGCGGGTGCCGCGCGCCTCGAACCCGACGTGATCGTGGAGCTCGCGACCCTCGCGGTCATGCACGACGGCGACGCCGAGCTCGATTCGCGCAGCTGGCTGGAGGATGACGACGCCCGCCCCGGCCACGCGATGGCCCTGGCCGGCCTGCGCGCGCTCTCGCATCTGCGGGTCGGTGACCTGGAGCGCGGGCGTGCCGCCTATCTCGTCGCGAAGGCGGGGTTCGAGTCGCTCACCGCGTCGGAGCTGCTGCCGGTGATCGACGTCGTCACCGCGATGGGGTGGTGCGCGCACTTCCTCGCCGACTTCGACGACGGCACGCGCCTGGTGGAACGCGCCATCCGCCTCGCCGAGTCGCGCGGACGGTTCCATGTGCTGCCGCACCTCTACCTGATCCTCTCTTTCCTCTGCATCCCCCTCGATCGGTGCGAGGAGGCCGAAGAGCTCAGCGCGCTCGCGATCACCGCGGCGGAGAAGTACAACTGGCCCGACGCGATCCCGCTGGCGCTCACGGCGAGCATCGTCGCCGCCCCCGGCAGGGTCGACGCGGACGAGTTCACCGCGCGGTACCGACGCCTCGTCGACGCGGGTCTCCCGCAGATCGGATGGTGGCGGCGCATCGTCCGCCTCTTCGTCGCTCGCGCATCGATCGCGCTCGGGCTGCCCGCCGACCTCGCCGATCTCTCGATCGACCGCAACGACATCTTCGCCTCGCAGAAGCACATCGGCCTCGGTGAGATGGCTTTGGCTGCGGGTGATCTGCCGCAGGCTCTGGCGCATGCGGAAGCCGCGATCGCCTGGGGCGAGCAGGCGGAGCACACGTCCCAGGCCGGGCACGGCACGATGTTCCGCGCCAGGGTGGAGCTCGCCGAAGGACGCGTCGACGACGCGCTCGACGACGCGCGTCGTGCGATCGGACTCTTCGAGCAGTCGGGTTCGGTGCTCTACCGTCGGTTCGCGGAGGCGACCGTGGCGCAGTTGGAGTCGGTCGCCGCCGAGGCAGGACCGCTCGACGTGCTCACCCGCCGCGAGCTCGATGTGGCGGAGCTCGTGGCCGAGGGGCACAGCAACCGCGCGATCGCCGAGCGCCTCTACCTCAGCCCGCGCACCGTCGAGAGCCACGTCGCGCGGATCCTGCAGAAGACGGGTCTCCGCTCCCGGGCCGGCATCGCCCGACACCTGGACACCGCGCTGCGGCAGCCCCGCCGGTCGTAGCGACGAGGATCCCGCCATCCGTCAAGCCTCTGTGCGTGCCTGGTGTCGGGGCGCAGACTGCTCGACATGACGGAGCACACTCCCGACGGGCATCACATCGTCGTCGACGGTCGTCGCTGGCGTGCGACCGATCCGTCCATCCCCGACACCTTCCGTCAAGAGCTGGTGGACGAGCTGATGGCGGCCCGCCGCGCGGTGAAGGCCGACGAGCCGGACGCACGACGGCGGGTGCACGACGCGAAGACAGCCCTCGGCGAGCGCGGGGAACCCTGGTGGGAGGAGCAGACGGATGCCGCGTTCGCGGCGCGCGCCGCAGCCACCGTGCGCGCCCTCGTTCGCAAGCGCAGCGCATCGTCGATCTGTCCGAGCGACGTGGCGCGCGCGATCGGCGGCGCGTCCTGGCGCACACGCATGGACGATGTGCGACGCGTAGCCGCCGAGCTGGCGGACTGCGACGAGATCGTCGTGACGCAGAAGGGCGAACCGGTGCGGATGGAGGAGGCGCGGGGGCCGGTGCGGATCATCCGCGGCCCTGCGCTCTGAGGCGAGTTGTTAACAGAGTTGTTAACACCTGTGGATGAAGAAGAGTGTGGAGCCTAGGAGATTCGAACTCCTGACATCCTGCTTGCAAAGCAGGCGCTCTACCAACTGAGCTAAGGCCCCGTGAGGGTGTTTCTTGAATTGAAAGGGTGGGGCTACCAGGACTTGAACCTGGGACCTCTTCATTATCAGTGAAGCGCTCTAACCGCCTGAGCTATAGCCCCGTCAACCTCCAAGACTTTACCGGAGAAAGACGGAAAATCCGAATCGAGCGCGGGGCCGCCCTGGAGAGGCCCCGCGCTCGAGCTCGGTCAGTTCCCGGGTCGGATGGTCACGCTCCCGGCCGACAGGGTGACATCGATCATCCGGCGGTCGCTGCCGGACTGGTCGATCTTCACGTCGAGCGAGCCGGCACTGACGTCCTGCGTGATGGCGTACCCGACATCGGGCACCGTCAGATCCAGCGAGCCGGCGCTCACGTCGATGGTCGTCTGCGAGGGCGGGGTGCCGGTGAGCTCCACATCGAGCGATCCCGCCGAGACGCCGAGAACGGCCCGCTGCACACCGTCGAGCGTGACGTCCGCTCGACCGGCGCTCATGTCGACGTCGATGCCCGTGGCCTCGCCCTCGAGATCGATCGAGCCCGCGTTCACGTCGATCCCCAGGTCTCCGAATGCGCCCTTGACGTCGAGGCTGCCGGAGTTCACCGTGAAGTCGCCGTCCAGCTGCTCGCCCCGCAGCTCCTCCGGAAGCGTCACCACGGCGATCTCCTCGTCGCCGAACCAGGTGCCGAACCACCATCCCCACCGGGACTCCGGACTGCGCACGACGAGCTCATCACCCTCGCGCTCGAAGGTCCACGCCGGCCCGCGTCCGTTCGTGATCGACAGCTCGGCCTCGTCGACGTCGCCGAACTCGATCCGAGTGCTGCTCGCGTTGACGTCGAGGTCGACGGAGTCGATCCCCTCCACGTCGACGGTCTGCACCGAATCCGGTCGACTCGCGTTGCTCAGGTCGCCCGTCGCGGCGAACGCCGCCGTGCCGCCTGCACCGAGGAGGGCGAATCCGCCGACGACGGCCGTGACGGTCAGGATCGCCGTGCTTCCGGGCGACCGACCCGACTCGGGTGTCACCGACGGCATCTCGATCGGCGCCGCGGCCTGGGGCGCGGAGGCCTGCGGGGGAGTGAGCGGGGTGTGCCCGCCCGTGAGGTCGTTCTGTTCGTTCGTCATCGTGCCGCTCCTGTCGGGCCGGTCGGCGGGGTCGGCCCGCCGGTGTTCTCGATGTGGGCGAGGGCGGCGAGCACGCGACGGTTTCCCGATTCGCCCTGCTCGAAGCCCAGCTTCTGGAAGATGGAGGTGATGTGCTTCTCGACGCTCGCCTCCGAGAGGAAGAGCAGCCCGGCGATCGCCTGGTTCGACTTGCCCTCCGCGATCAGCGCGAGCACGGTGCGCTCGCGCTCGGTGAGGCGCAGCATCCGATCGTCGCGGTTCCGCCGCGTGAGCAGCTGGGCCACGACCTCGGGGTCGAGCACCGTCGCCCCCTCGGAGATCCGCTGCACCGACGCGAGGAACTCCGCGACATCGGCGACCCGATCCTTGAGCAGGTAGCCGAGCGGCCCGCCCTGCGCCGCGATCAGATCGGATGCGTACCGCTCCTCGACGTACTGCGACAGCACGAGGATCGCGAGCGACGGATGCGTGGACCGCAGCCCGAGCGCCGCGCGGATGCCCTCGTCGGTGAACGTCGGGGGAAGCCGCACATCGAGGATGCAGAGCTCCGGGTCGGTCGACTCCACCGCGTCGGCCAGGCCGACGGTGTCGGGGAGTGCGGCGACCACCTCGTGGCCGGCGTCTTCGAGGAGACGGACCAGCCCCTCGCGCAGCAGGACGGAGTCCTCGCAGATCAGGATGCGCATGGCACGTTCACCTCCAGCGACGTCGGTCCGCCGAGCGGGCTGTCGAGACGGAAGGTCCCGCCGGCCGCGAGGATGCGGTTCGCGATGCCGTCGAGTCCGCCGCCGGGCTGCACCTGCGCGCCGCCCATGCCGTTGTCCTCGACGCGGGCCCAGAGGGTGTTCCCCTCGCGCAGTCGCACGATGACCCGCGACTCGCTGGCACGAGAGTGCTTGGCCGCGTTGGTGAGCGACTCGGCGATCGCGAAGTACACGGCCGCCTCCGCCTCGCGGCTGCATCGCCCGTCCATGCGGACGTCGAGGTGCACGGGGATGTGCGACCGGCCGGCGAGGGCGGAGAGCGCCGCGTCGAGACCGCGGTCGTCGAGCACGGAGGCATGGATGCCGCGAGCCAGTTGACGCAGCTCGGTGATGGCCGCCTTCGTGGAGGTGTGCGCCTCCGCGATGAGCTCCTTCGCGGCATCGGGATCGTTGTCGATCTTCTGCTGCGCGAGGCCGAGCGTCATGCCGACCGACACCAGCCGAGGCTGGACGCCGTCGTGCAGATCGCGTTCGATGCGGGTGCGCTCGACATCCGCCGCTCGCACAGCGCCTTCACGCTGTGCGGTCGTGGTGCGGACGCGCTCGGTGAGCTCGGCCTCACGGCTGCGGATCACGATCGCGAGCGACAGCGTGCGGTGCAGGAGTGCGAGGCAGAAGATGCCGAAGGCGGATGCCGCGATGCCGAGGATCCCGACCAGCGGCGCCCACTCGACGCCGATGCCGGTGCCGCCGAACGGGCCCATGACGGACTCCGCGTCGGTGAGCGGGGCGAACGAGATGAAGATCGACCAGATGAGGGCCCAGAAGAGCCGGAGCACGATGAAGCCGAGGATCGCGGTGATCGCGAAGTTCGCGACAGCCCGCCACATCCGTCCGTCGATGGCCTGACGTCCGAGGGACCGCAGCCAGCCGCCGAAGCCGGGGCGCTCGCGAGGGCGCAGGCGGAGCGGCGCGATCGGGATGCCGTAGAGCGCCCCGACGCGGGCGACCTCGAACCACCCGACACCGAACAGGGCGTAGACCAGACCGACGAGCAGGACGATGCCGACGCCGAAGGCGAAGAGAAGACCCAGACCGGTTCCGAGGAGCCCGCCGAGCATGGTGAAGATGATGCCGCCGAGGACGCCGACCCCTGCGAGATGCAGGACGGTGAGGAAGATGCGCAGCGGCGGTTTCGCGGCCGCGGCCTGCGGCGGAGGCGCAGTGTGTGTCGTCATGGTTCCAAGGTACGGGCGGGGTCATCGCTGCGACACCGAGGCATCCGGACTCCTGTCTTCGGGTTTTCCGTAGCCGCCGGTCGGGCTGTCCGCCGGGAGATGCATCTGCTTCACTGAGGCCATGACCGTTCATCAGGGGGAACCGCACGCGGCGAAGATGGGACAGCGCCTGAACTGGCTCCGCGCCGGCGTGCTCGGAGCGAACGACGGCATCGTCTCGGTCGCAGCACTGGTCGTCGGTGTGGCCGGCGCGACGACCGACAACGCGGCTCTGCTGACGGCGGGGCTCGCCGGACTCGTCGGCGGCGCGGTGTCCATGGCTCTGGGCGAGTACGTCTCGGTGAGCAGCCAGCGCGACAGCGAACGCGCACTCATCGCGAAGGAGCGCGAGGAGCTCCGCACGATGCCGCGCGAGGAGCTGGCCGAACTCACGGCGCTCTACCGTGATCGCGGGCTCTCCGAAGCGACCGCGCAGAAGGTCGCCGAGGAGCTCACTGCCCACGATGCGCTGTCGGCGCATCTCGAGGTCGAGCTCGGGATCGATCAGGACGACCTCGTGAACCCCTGGCATGCGGCGCTGTCGTCGGCTGTCGCCTTCACGCTCGGCGCCCTGCTGCCGCTGCTCGCCATCCTGCTGCCGCCTCCCGAGTGGCGCATCCCGGTGACGTTCGCCGCCGTGCTCCTCGCCCTCGCGGCGACGGGCGCGGTCGGAGCCGTGATCGGCGGTTCCGCACCGGTGCGGGCATCCGTCCGCCTGGTCGTCGGCGGCGCGCTCGCCCTGCTCGCGACCTGGCTGATCGGTACGCTGCTCGGCACGACCGGCATCGTCTAGGAACACGAAAGGGGCGGATGCCGTGGCATCCGCCCCTTTCGACTCTGGGTCCCTGAGCCTGTCGAAGGGCCCAGGGTTCCGAAGGTCAGTTCGACATGAAGCCGACGAGCAGTCCGCCCGTCACCTTCACGGCGAGGTTGTAGATTCCTGCGATCACGGCGCCGAGCACGGTGAACACGATCAGGTTGAGGATCGCGACGACGGCGGCGAACGCCATCACCTGCGGGAGGCCCACGATCTCGGAGAGCGGAACGGCTCCATCGGTGAAGCTGCGCACGAACTCATCGGCCGTGGCCATGATGCCCGTCGCCTGCAGCACCAGGAAGATCAGGAAGAACGACACCATCGTGACGACCGCGAGGGCGACCGCTCCGAGGAACGAGAGCTTCACGGCCGACCAGAAGTCGACGTAGACCAGACGCAGCCTGACCTGCTTGCCGCCGGTCTTGCGTGTGGACTTCTTCGCCAGCTTGTCGGCTACTGTGCTCATTCGTCCGTGCTTTCCTCAGGTGTCGGTGTCGTCTCGGGGGCCGCGGTCTCGGAGTCCGCCTCCGCCTCGTCATCTGCGAGGCCTCGCTCGCCGTTTCGGGCGATGGCGAGGATGCGGTCGGCTTCCGTCGTCCGTGCGAACACCACTCCCATGGTGTCTCGGCCCTTGGCGGGCACCTCGGCCACGGCAGAGCGTACCACCTTGCCGCTGGACAGAACCACCAAGACCTCGTCGTCCTCCGAGACGATCAGACCACCCGCGAGGGTGCCCCGATCGTCGTTCAACTTGGCGACCTTGATGCCCGTTCCGCCGCGTCCCTGCACGCGATACTCCTCGACGGCGGTGCGCTTGGCGTAGCCGCCGTCGGTCACGACGAACACGAATTTTCCGGGTGCGGCGAACGATGCCGAGAGCAGGCTGTCGTCATCGAGCTTGAACTTCATGCCCCGCACACCTGCGGTCGCACGCCCCATCGGACGCAGCGCCTCGTCGGTCGCCTCGAACCGCACCGACATGCCGCGGCGGCTGATCAGGAGGATGTCGTCCGAGGCGTCGACCAGCAGAGCGCTGACCAGCTCATCCTCCTCGTTCAGGCGGATGGCGATCACACCGCCCTGGCGGTTGGTGTCGTAGGCGTCGAGACGCGTCTTCTTGACGAGGCCCTCTCGGGTCGCGAGCACCAGGTACTCGGCGACCGCGTAGTCGCGGATGTCGAGGACCTGAGCGATGCTCTCGTCGGGCTGGAGCGCGAGGAGGTTCGCGACGTGCGTGCCCTTCGCGTCGCGGCCGGCCTCGGGAACCTCGTAGGTCTTCGCGCGATAGACGCGGCCCTTGTCGGTGAAGAAGAGCAGCCAGTGGTGCGTCGTCGTCACGAAGAAGTGCTCGACGATGTCGTCGGCCCGGAGCTGCGCGCCCTTGATGCCCTTGCCGCCGCGGTGCTGCGAGCGGTAGTTGTCGCTGCGCGTGCGCTTGATGTAGCCCTCGCGCGTGACGGTGACGACCATCTCCTCTTCGGCGATGAGGTCTTCCATCGAGACGTCGCCGTCGAAACCGTGCAGGATGTGCGTGCGGCGCTCGTCGCCGAAGCGGTCGACGATACCCGTGAGCTCTTCGCGGATGATGGTGCGCTGCCGGCCCTCGTCGGCGAGGATCGCCTTGTAGTCGGTGATCAGCGCCTCGAGCTCTTCCGCCTGCTCGATGATCTTCTGACGCTCGAGCGCCGCAAGGCGACGGAGCTGCATCTGCAGGATCGCGTCGGCCTGGATGTCGTCGATGTCGAGGAGCTTCTGGAGTCCCTCGTTCGCCTCCTGCGTCGTCTGCGACCGGCGGATGAGCGCGATGACCTCGTCGAGCGCGTCGAGGGCCTTCAGGTACGCGCGCAGGATGTGCATGCGCTTCTCGGCCTCGATGAGGCGGTACTGCGTGCGGCGGACGATCACCTCGATCTGGTGCGTGATCCAGTACGAGACGAAGCCGTCGATCGCGAGCGTGCGCGGGACGCCGTCGACGATCGCCAGCATGTTGGCGCCGAAGTTCTCCTGCAGCTGCGTGTGCTTGTAGAGGTTGTTCAGCACGACCTTCGCGACCGCGTCGCGCTTGAGCACGACGACGAGACGCTGACCGGTGCGGTCGGACGACTCGTCGCGGATGTCGGCGATGCCGGTGATCTTGCCGTCACGAGCGAGGTCGCCGATCTTCACCGCGACGTTGTCGGGGTTGACCTGGTACGGCAGCTCGGTGATCACGAGGCACGTGCGACCCTGGATCTCCTCGACGTTGACGACCGCGCGCATCGTGATCGAGCCGCGTCCGGTGCGGTACGCCTCGTGGATGCCCTTCGTGCCGAGGATCTGCGCGCCGGTCGGGAAGTCCGGACCGGGGATGCGCTGGATCAGGCCGTCGAGCAGCTCTTCGCGGCTGATACCTGCGTTGTCGAGCGCCCAGAGCGCGGCATCCGCCACCTCGCGCAGGTTGTGCGGGGGGATGTTGGTCGCCATGCCGACCGCGATGCCGACGGAGCCGTTGACGAGCAGGTTGGGGAACCGGGCAGGGAGGACCGTCGGCTCCTGCGTCTGACCGTCGTAGTTGTCCTGGAAGTCGACCGTGTCTTCCTCGATGTCGCGCACCATCTCGAGCGCGAGCGGAGCCATCTTGGTCTCGGTGTATCGGGGGGCGGCCGCACCCATGTTGCCGGGGGAGCCGAAGTTTCCCTGACCGAGCGCGAGCGGGTAGCGCAGCGCCCACGGCTGCACCAGACGCACGAGCGCGTCGTAGATCGCCGTGTCACCGTGCGGGTGGTACTGCCCCATGACCTCGCCGACCACGCGGGCGCACTTCGAGAAGGACTTGTCGGGACGGAACCCGCCGTCGTACATGCCGTAGATCACGCGGCGGTGCACGGGCTTCAGGCCGTCGCGCACATCCGGGAGGGCACGGCCGACGATGACGGCCATCGCGTAGTCGAGATAGCTGCGCTGCATCTCGGACTGCAGGTCGACCTGGTCGATCTTGCCGTGATCGTGCGCCGGCTCGGGGCGTTCTTCGTCAGTCATGTCTTTTCGATTCCGGTCGTTCAGTTCTGGGTCGCTGAGCTTGTCGAAGCGTCTGGGTGCCCTTCGACAAGCTCAGGGACCCAGGGTTTCGCTAGATGTCGAGGAAGCGGACGTCCTTGGCGTTGCGCTGGATGAAGCTGCGCCGGGATTCGACGTCCTCACCCATCAGCACGCTGAAGATCTCGTCGGCGGCCGCGGCATCCTCGATGGTCACCTGGCGGAGCGTCCGCGTGGTGTGATCCATCGTGGTCTCCCACAGCTCCTTGGCGTTCATCTCGCCGAGACCCTTGTAGCGCTGGATGCCGGCGTCCTTCGGGATGCGCTTGCCGTTGTCGAGGCCGTGCTTGAGCAGGGCGTCGCGCTCGGCGTCGCTGAACACGTACTCGTGCGCCGAGTTCGACCACTTCAGGCGGTACAGCGGAGGCATCGCGAGGTAGACGAAGCCCGCCTCGATGAGTCCACGCATGTAGCGGAACAGCAGCGTGAGCAGCAGCGTCGTGATGTGCTGGCCGTCGACGTCGGCATCCGCCATCAGGACGATCTTGTGATACCGGGCCTTCTCGATGTCGAAGTCCTCGCCGATGCCGGTGCCGAAGGCCTGGATCATCGCCTGGACCTCGCGGTTGCCGAGCGCCTTGTCGAGACGCGCACGCTCCACGTTGAGGATCTTGCCACGCAGCGCCAGGATCGCCTGCGTGTGCGGGTCGCGACCCTGCACCGCCGAACCGCCGGCCGAGTCGCCCTCCACGAGGAAGATCTCGCTGATCGACGGGTCCTTGCTCGTGCAGTCCTTGAGCTTGTCGGGCATCGCCGCCGACTCGAACACGCTCTTGCGGCGGGCGGTCTCGCGCGCCTTGCGGGCAGCGAGTCGCGCGGTCGCGGCGTCGATGGCCTTGCGGATCACGTTCTTGGCCTGGCTCGGGTTGCGGTCGAGCCAATCGCCGAGCTGATCGCCGACGACCTTCTGCACGAACGCCTTCGCCTCGGTGTTGCCGAGCTTGGTCTTCGTCTGGCCCTCGAACTGCGGCTCACCGAGCTTGATGGAGATGACCGCGGTCAGCCCCTCGCGCACGTCGTCGCCGGAGAGGTTGTCGTCCTTCTCCTTGAGCAGGTTGTTCGCACGGGCGTACTTGTTGACCAGGGTGGTCAGCGCCGCACGGAAACCCTCTTCGTGCGTGCCGCCCTCGTGCGTGTTGATCGTGTTCGCATAGGTGAAGACGTTCTCGGTGTAGGAGGTCGTCCACTGCATCGCGACCTCGAGAGAGATCTTGCGCTCCGCGTCTTCCGACTCGAAGGCGATGATCTCGTCGTTCACGACCTCGGCGTGACGCACCTTGTTCAGGTACTCGACGTAGTCGACCAGACCGCGCTCGTAGAGGAAGACGTCGCCGCGCTGCTGCTCGACGCTCGTGCCGTCCTCTTCGATGACCTCGGTGTGTCCGGCGCGCTCGTCGTGCAGTTCGATGCGCAGCCCCTTGTTCAGGAACGCCATCTGCTGGAAGCGCGTGCGCAGGGTCTCGTAGTCGAACTCGACGCCCTCGGTGAAGATGGCGGGGTCGGGCCAGAACGTGATGTCGGTTCCGGTCTCATCGGTCTCGGCGCCGCGCTCCAGGGCCTGCTGCGGGTGACCGCCGTCGGCGAAGCTGTGGTGCCAGGTGTATCCCTGGCGCTTGATGTCGATCTCGAACCGCGTCGAGAGCGCGTTGACGACCGACGAGCCGACACCGTGCAGACCGCCGGAGACCGCGTATCCGCCGCCCCCGAACTTTCCGCCGGCATGCAGGATCGTCAGGACGACCTCGACCGTCGACTTGTTCGGGTCGGAGGAGTGCGGGTCGACCGGGATGCCGCGGCCGTTGTCGACCACGCGCACTCCGCCGTCCTCCAGAAGGGAGACGATGATCGCGTCGCAGTAGCCGGCGAGGGCCTCATCGACGGAGTTGTCGACGATCTCGTAGACGAGGTGGTGCAGACCGCGCGGACCCGTGGAGCCGATATACATGCCGGGGCGCTTGCGGACGGCCTCGAGTCCTTCGAGGATCTGGATCTCGTCGGCCCCGTATTCGCCGGGCTGCTTCGAGGTGGGTGAGATCGGCGAGTGTCCGTTCACGGAGCCGTTCTCGGGGGTCCCTCCGTTGGTCGATTCCGTCTCGTCTGCGGGGGATTCAGGCGTCATCAGAGGGCATTCTCCACATCGATATCACGAACTCCCATTCTAGCGGGATTTCGTCACGATATGCGGCTCAGAGGCCGCGTGTGGCCCTCTGAGCGTTTCAGACCCCTCGCATGGTGCCCTACCCGTAGGTATCGCGTGGGCCCCGTCCTGGAACGGCTCTGGGACCCCATTTCCAGGAGGGAACGTCCGGTCCGATGAAGCGGAGGTTCTCCACACCGGCATCCGGATAGCGCCGACCGATCTCGGTGAGGATGGTCGCGCGCATGAACTGGAGGTTCTTCGCCCAGGCCGTCGAATCGCACTTCACGGTCAGCAGTCCGCGCTCCAGGGAGACCGGTTCGGAGTGCTTCGCCGTGTCGGCACCGGCGAGATCGGCCCACTGGCGCACCAGGTCCTCGCGTGCCAGGGTCGTCTGCCACCCGGAGTCGCGACTCAGCCGATCGAGCACGGCACCCAGGGATCCGGGATCCCGGCCGGGGGTGAAAGGCGCGTTCTCGTCGTCGACGATCCGGCGCTTGCGCTTCCACGAGGTGGAACTCGGCTTGAGTCCTCGCAGACGCAGATAGGTGGCCACCGTCTCGGGAACCTCGGCGGCCGCAGGGGTGGACGCGGCGTCAGTCATCTTCGCCCGTCTCCTCTGCGCTGCGTCCCTCGGTCTGTCGAGGGGTTCGTTCATCGCTGATCGTGCCGGCGCTGATCCGCACCACATGGGCGTGCAGCACCGCGGGGATATCCTCCTCCACCGCCGCCGTGACCACCACCTGCTCGTACGCCGCGGTCAGTGACGCGAGCCGCTGACGACGGTCGGCATCGAGCTCGGCGAACACGTCGTCCAGGATGAGCACCGGGTCACCGGCGGGGGATTCGCTCCGCAGCAGTTCCGCCGACGCGAGGCGCAGCGCCAGAGCCACCGACCACGACTCGCCGTGCGAGGCGTATCCCTTCACCGGCAGATCCCGCACCCGCAGCACGAGGTCGTCGCGATGCGGACCGGTGAGCGTGAGGCCCCGGTCGAGCTCACTCGAGCGCTTGGCGGCGAGAGAGGCGCGGAACATCTCGGCGATCAGACGCGTCTCGCCGACCTTGTCATACGGCGCCGGCCCATCGGCATCCGTCGGCTCGGCGACGTCTTCCTCGGGGTCGCCGCCGCTCACCGACAGGGCCCACTCGAGTTGAGGACGATGGTCTTCGCCGGCGATCGCCGCGTAGGCATCGGCCACCGGCTGCTGAAGATCGGCGGCGAGACGCTGACGAGCGGTGATGATCTCCGAGCCCAGCGCGACGAGCTTGTCATCCCACACATCGAGGGTGCTGAGACCCTCCCCGCGGATGCCGCGCGCACGCGCCGACTTCAGCAGGGCGTTCCGCTGCTTCAGCACCCGGTCGTAATCGCCCAGCACCGCCGCCATCCGCGGTGTGCGCTGGATGAGGAGCTGATCGGCGAAACGTCGACGTGCGGACGGGTCGCCGCGCACGATCTGCAGATCCTCCGGAGCGAACAGGACGACGTGCGCATACCGCGGCAGCTCGTTCGCCTTCGACGGGGAGCCGTTGATGCGCGCCTTGTTGGATCCCTGACGATTCAGCTGCACCTCGACGAGGACCTTGCGCTCTCCGTGCGACAGCCGCGCGCGGATGATCGCGTACTCCTGGCCGTCGCGCACCATCGGCGCATCCGACGACACCCGGTGCGAACCCAGGGTCGCGAGGAAGACGACGGCCTCGGCCAGATTCGTCTTGCCCTGGCCGTTGCGGCCGACGAGAACGTTCGGGCCGCTGTGAAGAGCGAGTTCAGCGGTCGCGTAGTTGCGGAAATCGACCAAGCTCAGGTGTTCCACAATCACGAGGGTCAGCCTACCTTCGGGGTCCGACAGTCTTGGGGTGAGCAGGGTGGCGTCGAGGCGGACTCACTCCGGGAGCATCCCCACGTCCTCAGGTTTCGCGTATCGCGAGGTTTCGCGTGGGAGATGCGAGGGATACGGGGGTGGCAGCGCCTCGCTTCGCTCTCCGACTGCGTGCGATATCCGCGGTTGCCTGGTCGTTGAGCGAGCGGAGCGAGACGAAACGTGCCGCCTTGCTGGGGCCCTGAGCTTGTCGAAGGGCGCCGGGACGGCGACGGGTAGGTCAGCGAAGGAGGAGGTTGGGCTGCAGCAGGTACTTGAACGAGTCGAGACCGGCCTGATCGACCGAGGTCTGGCTCGTGATGAGGACCGGACTCAGCTTGTTGGCGTTGTCGCTCGACGTGAAGGTCACGCGGACGAACTCGCTCTTCACAGCGCCGAGCGCCTCGATCAGGTACTGCGGGTTCAGACCGAGGGTGACCTCGTCGCCACCCGAGAGGATCGCGTCGACCGACTCGGACGCACGCGCGTGCTCGCTGCCCGAGGCATCCATCGTGACGCTGTCGCTCGTGAACGTGAACCGCAGCGGAGCGGCACGGTCGAGAACCAGCGACACACGACGCACGGCCTCGACGAGATCTGCCGTGTTGACGACCGCGTAGTGATCGGTCTGCTCGGGGAAGAGACGACGGACCGGCGGGAAGTTGCCCTTGATCAGCAGCGAGGTGACGGTCTTGTTCCCCGCGGTGAAGGCGATGATCTCACGCTCACCGGCACCCGAGAAGGCGATCTGGATCGTGCCGGCGTGGCCGAAGGTCTTCCCGACCTCGACGAGGGTGCGCGCGGGGACGAGCGCGGTGGCCTCGACCTCTTCGCCGTCCCACGGCACGTCGCGGATCGAGACCCGGTAACGGTCGGTCGCGACGAGGCTGAGGCTCTGGCCGGAGACGGCGAGCTGCACACCGGTCAGCACGGGGGTGACGTCGTCGCGCGACGCGGCGAAGCCGACCTGCGCGATCGCCGTGCCGAAGTCGTCGGCGGGAACCACACCGGAGGATCCCGAGACCTCGGGGATCGACGGATATTCCTCGACGGGCATGGCGGCGAGGGTGAATCGGGCGGAGCCGCAGGTGACGGTGATCCCACCGTCTTCTTCGACCGCGATCTCGATCGGAGCGTTCGGCAGACGGCTGGCGATGTCGGAGAGCAGGCGGCCGTGGACGAGGATCGTGCCCGGTGTCTCGACCGTGGCCTCGATGGTGGTGCGAGCGGATGCCTCGTAGTCGAAAGCCGAGAGGGTGAGGCCTGAGCCGTCTGCCTCGATCAGCACACCGGCGAGGATCGGCTGCGGGTTCCGCTGCGGGAGGAGCTTGACGACGAACGACACTGCCTCGCTGAAGACATCGCGGTTGACCTGAAACCTCACGGGTGCTCCCTTGTCGTCGATCTGTGACATGTCGTCGTCAGTCCTGCCGGTGCAGGGCTTCCCATGCTAGCCCCACACTCCCGCGTATCCCTACGCTCGGAGGTTTTGTGATCCGCTCGGCGCTTGTCCCCATCGTCTGGTGATCGGATCGCCGCTTCAAAGGGTTAGCTCCTTAACGGTGTTAACCGCTGTGGATTCTGTGGATAACTCGGTGGAAAGCAGACGCGAGTAAGGAACTACACGGCTGTCACTTGTGGAATCCCTGAGGAATCCGCGGGTTCACGGCATCCGCCCTCTCTTCGCCGTCCCGGTAGTTATCCACAGGTTTGACGTCTGAGCTCACATTCGTCCCGATGGTTTCCCGGATCATCCACAAGTTATCCACATGTGCATAGAGGCATTTATTGGATGCTGCGCAGGCGTGTCGGGACAACGAAAAGGGGGACACGGCACCGGGATCGGTGTCGTGTCCCCCTTCCGGAGGTGGCGTGAGGTCAGCGCCGGCCGAGCTGCGTCGTGATCTCGGTGACCTGGTTGTAGATCGAACGTCGCTCCTTCATGAGCTCGCTGATCTTCTTGTAGGCGTACATCACCGTGGTGTGGTCCCTGTTGCCGAAGAGCTGTCCGATCTTGGGCAGCGAGAGGCTGGTCCGTTCACGGCACAGGTACATCGCGATCTGACGGGCGGTGGCGATCTGCTGCGAGCGACTGGAGCCGTAGAGGTCGTCGACCGTCAGCTTGAAGTACTGCGCGGTGGCCGTGATGATGTCGGTCGGCGAGATGATGTTGTCTTCGGCCGTGTCGATGATGTCGCGGAGCACGGTCTGCGCGAGGGCGATGTCGAGCGACGAGCGGTTGAGGCTCGCGAAGGCGGAGACCCGGATGAGGGCGCCCTCGAGCTCGCGGATGTTCGACGAGACCACGGTCGCGATGTACTCGAGCACTTCGTCGGGGATGTGGAGAGCCTCGCTCTGCGCCTTCTTGCGGAGGATCGCGATGCGCGTCTCCAGGTCGGGAGCCTGCACGTCGGTGATCAGACCCCACTCGAAGCGGCTGCGCATCCGGTCTTCGAAGCCGGTCAGGTGCTTCGGGGCGACATCGCTCGTGATCACGACCTGCTTGTTGTGGTCGTGCAGCGTGTTGAAGGTGTGGAAGAACGCCTCCTGCGTCTCGGCTCGACCCTGCAGGAACTGGATGTCGTCGATGAGGAGGATGTCGACGTCGCGGTAGCGCGCCTGGAACGCGGCTCCGCGGTTGTTCGCGATCGAGTTGATGAAGTCGTTCGTGAACTCCTCGCTCGAGACGTAGCGCACCTTGACGCCGGCGTAGAGCGATTGGGCGTAGTCGCCGATGGCGTGAAGGAGGTGCGTCTTGCCGAGTCCCGAGTCCCCGTAGATGAAGAGGGGGTTGTAGGCCTTGGCCGGCGCCTCGGCGACCGCGACCGCCGCCGCGTGTGCGAAGCGGTTGGACTGGCCGATGACGAAGTTGTCGAAGGTGTACTTCGGGTTGAGCCGGGATTCGTGGCGCAGCTGTGTGGGCTGCTCCATGGGTGACTCGACGCGCACGGGCTCGTGTCGGCCGAAGTCGGCGACGGCGATCGGTGCGGTCGGCTGCTCGGCGAGTTCGTGGTTCACGACGACGCGGTAGGAGGTGACCTCCTCGCCGATGTGGGAGAGGGCCTCCATGATCGGCAGCCGCAGACGCTTGTTGATCTGCGCGGCGGTGAGATCGTTGGGCACCTCGAGGTAGAGCGTCGCGGCCATCACACCGGCCGGGACCGCCAGGCTCAGGAAGCCCTGCAACTGCGGCGTGACCCGGTCGTCGTCCACCAGGAGCTCCTGCACCGTGGTCCAGATCGGAACGTCGGGCTGGGCTGGTGAGGACATGACGCTCCGGACGGGGATTCGATGAGGGCTCCGACGTGCCGTGCCCCTGTGGATAACTTCGGTTGCCACGGTAGTCATCGCGGCTGGGAACGGCAACCTGCCCCGGGAATTCCGCGCGCGTGTCATGCGCCCCGGGCGTGCCCCGGTTGTGGATAATGGCTGTGCGGTTCGTGACGGGTCCCCGCCGCTCCAGCGCGCAGATTTGCTCTGCGCGCCGGCAGGACGTACCCTTACTTGGTTGACTTATGCCATTTTTTTGGCAGTTCCCCATGTCTCCGGTCGCAGTGAACCCGGTGGCAGTATTCCCGGAGTGATTCCATGACTAAGCGCACTTTCCAGCCCAACAACCGTCGTCGCGCCAAGAAGCACGGCTTCCGCGCTCGCATGCGCACGCGCGCCGGCCGCGGCATCCTCGCTGCCCGCCGCGCGAAGGGCCGCACCGAGCTCTCCGCGTAGTCCGCTGTGCTCGCCCGCCCGTATCGGCTGACCCGCGGGAGCGACTATCGACTGGTCGTTCGCCGCGGATCGCGTTGTGGCGGGTCGAGCGTCATCACGTCGATGATGTCGACGGGTGAGAGCAGGGCCGCACGGTTCGGATTCATCATCAGCAAGCAGGTGGGCACCGCCGTGGTGCGCAACACCGTGCGTCGGCGTCTGAAAGCCGTCTGCGCGGATGCGCTCCCGCGCGTACCCGAGGGCACGGATGTCGTCATCCGTGCCCTTCCTGCATCCGCGACGGCGTCCTTCGCCGAGCTCAGCGCGGATGTGAACCGCTGTCTCGGCCGGCTGGCGCCGGTGTCGACGGCTGGCACCTCATGACCGCACTGCCGGCATCGTCGATCGGCTCGGCTCGGATGCAGTCCCGCGACCTCGTGCGCAGCATCCCTCTGATACCGCGGAATCTTGTGCTGGGATTCCTGACCGCGTATCGCAAGACCATCTCTCCTCTGTATGGAGATGTCTGTGCGTACTACCCCAGCTGTTCCGCTTACGCTGTAGGTGCGGTGCAGCAGCACGGCGCCGTGCGGGGAACGCTGTTCTCTGCGTGGCGCATCCTCCGCTGCAATCCCTGGACTCGCGGCGGCGTCGATGACGTCCGTCCGCACGAACACTTCCGCTACGACCTGACTGCTCACGGTTTCGTCGTCCCTTCCCGAAAGGACTGAACGGTGGGTCTTGACCTTCTGCTCGCCAGCACCACACCCAGCCCCGACGCTGCGGGAGGTGGTTTCGACCTGATCGGCACCATCCTCTGGCCGCTGAAGTGGCTGGTCGAGATGATCCTCGTCGCGTGGCACTGGCTCCTCACCGCGGTGGGTCTGCCCGCGGCATCCGGTCTCACCTGGGTCCTGTCGATCGTCGGTCTCGTCATCGTCGTCCGTGCCGCTCTGATCCCGCTGTTCGTCAAGCAGATCAAGAGCCAGCGAAAGATGATGGAAATCGCTCCTGAGCTGCGGAAAGTCCAGGAGAAGTACCGCGGCAAGAAGGATCAGCTCTCTCGCGAGGCCATGAGCCGCGAGACCATGGCGCTGTACAAGAAGCACGGCACGACGCCGATGTCGAGCTGCCTTCCGCTCCTCGTGCAGATGCCCATCTTCTTCTCGCTCTTCAGCGTGCTGAGCGACGTCAGCAAGCACGCGAAGGCCGGGATCGGCGGCGTCGGGTTCCTCAGCCCGGAACTGACGAAGGAGTTCTACGACGCCAAGCTGTTCGGCGTCGCCTCGCTGCATGAGACTCTCGGCAATGCCGTGGATGCGCAGAACACCACGGCGATCATCATCCTGGTCACGCTGGTCGTGCTCATGATCGGATCGCAGTTCTTCACCCAGCTGCAGATCATCTCGAAGAACCTGTCGCCCGAGGCCAAGACCGGCCAGGCGTACCAGATGCAGAAGATCATGCTCTACGTACTGCCGCTCGGCTTCATCTTCTCGGGCATCTTCTTCCCGCTCGGCGTCGTCGTCTACTGGTTCATCTCGAACCTGTGGACGATGGGCCAGCAGTTCCTCGTCATCCGCGAGATGCCGACTCCCGGTTCCGAAGCCGCCAAGGCGCGCGAGGAGCGCCTCGCGAAGAAGGGCAAGGCGATCGATTCGTCCGGCAAGGTCGTCCCGATGGCTGCGTACGAGGCGGAGCAGAAGCGCCTGCTGGACGAGGCGGAGAAGGCCAAGGCAGAGGCACCGAAGCGTCAGCAGCCGGTGGGTAAGAAGCGCGCGAAGAAGAAGGGGAGCGGTTCATGAGTGAGGTCGTGACCGAGACCACCGAACCGACGGTGGCACAGCTGGAGAACGAGGGTGACGTCGCCGCGGACTACCTCGAGGAGCTGCTCGACATCGCCGACATCGATGGGGATCTGAACCTCGATGTCCGTCAGGGTCGCGCCTACGTGTCGGTCGAGGCAGAGGGCGATGGACTCGCTCTGCTCTCGGCGCCCGACACCGTGCAGGCGCTTCAGGAGCTCACGCGTCTCGCGGTGCAGAACCGCACGGGTTCGTTCTCGCGTCTGATCCTCGACATCGGCGGATCGCGCGACACGCGTCGCCGACAGCTCGAGACGCTTGTGGATGCTGCGGCCGCGAAGCTCGACGAGGGCTCGTCTCAGGCATCCCTGCCGTCGATGTCCAGCTACGAGCGCAAGCTGGTTCACGACATCGCTGCCGACCGGGGCCTCGTCTCCGAGTCGTACGGCGAGGGCGCTGACCGGCACACGGTGCTGCGTCGCCGTTGATGTTTCACGTGAAACATCGAGTGGCGAGGGTCTGATCCCATGTCCGTGAGTGCGAATGGTGCCGAGCTCGAGGTCGAGCCCGAGATCGCTGCGGAGCTCTTCGGGGATCGGATCGATGTGGCTCGATCGTTCACGGCAGCCTTGGCGCGAGAAGGCGAGGAGCGCGGTCTCATCGGCCCGCTTGAGCTCCCGCGCCTGTGGACCCGCCATGTCCTGAACAGCGTGCTCGCTGCGCCGCTCTTCCATGGATCCGTCGCGGACATCGGTTCCGGTGCGGGACTGCCGGGCCTGGTACTGGCGATCGCCCGACCGGACGTGCAGTGGACGCTCATCGAGCCCATGGAGCGACGGGTCACCTGGCTCAACGAGCAGGTCACTGCTCTCGGGTTGGACAATGTCGATGTGGTGCGAGCTCGGGCGGAGGACGTGCGCCCTGCCGATGGCTTCGATGTCGTGACGGCGCGAGCCGTAAGTGCACTCCGCACGCTCATCCCCCTGACGGCACCCCTCGTGCGCGATGGGGGAGAGCTCACGCTTCTCAAGGGCATGAACGCTGCGAACGAGATCGCCGCGGCACAGAAGCAGATCAAGAAGTTCCGCCTCTCCGACGTGCGCGTCGAGGTGCTGGGCGAGGGTGTGCTGCCGGAAATTACGCGAGTCGTGCGGGCCGTCGTCCGCTGAGTCGGGTTCGGATGTTTCACGTGAAACATCGCCCTTGTCGCAGTTCACATGTGGGTCCATCGTGGGCGGTGTTGCGCGTGGGCGGGTGCGGGATCGCGAGGTCGGTTTCAACGGGTAGGACTGGTGATTGCCCCGGGCAGTGAGGTCTTATAGGGGGCATGCATGTGGAGCGAGTGGTGCCGATCCTGACCGTGGCGGACGTCGCGAGCGCGGTCGAGGTTCATCGTCAGGTGTTGGGGATGTCGGTGGTCAAGGATCACGGATGGATCGTGACGCTCGCAGATGATGCCGGTCGACAGCTGAGCGTCATGACCCATGATGCGTCCGCTGCGGTGAACCCGGATGTCTCGGTCTTCGTGGATGACGTGGGGGAGGCGCTGCGCCGGGCCGTCGCCGTCGGTGTGGAGATCGTGCATCCTCTGACCGATGAACCCTGGGGCGTCACGCGCTTCTTCTACCGCGATGCCGGTGGGAGCGTCATCAACGTCGGTATGCACACGGTGCCCTCTGCTCCGCAATAGGGTGCCTGCCGTCGCCTATTCCCGCGCCTACATGCTCCGTGATGGAGGCGAGCGCGAGGAGGCCTTCCTCGGGGGGCGATGTTTCACGTGAAACATGAGGTCGAGACCGAGGTCGGTGACCGCCTACGAGATCGACGATGTCGACGGGCTGGGGAATCTGGGCTGCGAGGGACCTTCAACGCACCGGATAAGGGTGCATCCCTCACTGGTTGCCGGCTCACCGACATGCGTCGATGGCTCCGGTACGTGCGCTGAGGGGAGACCTGGGGACGTTGCGCCTGGCAGGGACTCATGCCCACCGTTTCACGTGAAACGTCTGTCCTCCTGACCGAGATCCGTCTTCCTGACCGAGTCTGATTTCCAGCGCGGTGGACGGGGTGGGCCGCCCTGTGGACGCGAGTACGGCGGATCAGCCCGCCGTCGCGCACTCGATCGATGTTCGAAGGAGGGTGGATCTCCGAATCCGGGGAGTCGTGATGGGGGATCCTGTCCGGCGAGCATCTTGAGAACTCGCGCACGCAGACGTGCAAGACCCGCACGGGTCACGCCGCGACTGCGCGACTCGCTGATGTGAGTGCCTGGAAGAGTCCCGCGTGAGCACTGCGAGAAAACCAGCCGCGAGCATCCGTTTCACGTGAAACATCTCGCACGATCGTCTCGCCTGACCGTCGCGTGACTCCTGCGGCCGGGTGGGCGGATGCTCCGAGCGTCAAGAGGCGCTTCACGGGAGGGTGAACAGCGCTCTCAAGATGCGGGCGCTCCCGAGATACGCCCATCGAGGGCGGTCTCCGTTCGCCAGAGAAGGTCACACCGCACGGCTCTTCGGGTGCAGCCTCCCCAGAACCGTGATGGTGGAGGTGGGCGGGCACGGCGCATGGTCCTCCGCGGGACCTCGCGGGGGAGAGGTCCGGGGGGTGAATGAACAGAATCGATACCTGCGGAAGAGGCAGCTCGGCGCCGTGCTGGGCGAACACCCCGTCCATGTGAGGTTGGCATCGGTGGCCGGTTGTGTGACCGCAGTTGCGTGAGCGCCTGACCTCGCAGGGGGTGAAGTCCGTGGCGCGCGTACCGGAGAGAATGCGGCAGGGGAGGGTGCCTGCGCTGCGACGAGAGAACTCCTATCTCGCCTCCCGCGGCGTTGTCAGCGCGACGCTGGGGCTTCGCGAAGATCCATGTTTCACGTGAAACATGTATCGTCGGCCGCCTGCTGCAGTCGCGGCTCGAGACGTGGGTGGACTGATTCCCGGAGTTGCATCCGCAGAGCCCTGGGTGGGGGAGACACCGGCGCCCTGAGTGGAAGAGTCAGCACTCCGGCACCCTGCAGAGACCGAAGGAGTGTGACCGAGGGTGTCAGCCGAAGAGCCTCGGAGACCCCCGGTAAGTCCAAGGTCGCCTCCTGCGATTAGAGTGGTACGCGGCCCCGAAAGGAGTGGATGTTTCACGTGAAACAATCCGAGAAGGCATCACCGAACGAGTCGTTCGGGATGGATACACCGCTCGCGCGGGAGCTCGCCGACCTGTCTGCTCGGCGCCGTGCGCTCGAAGCCGCGAAGGTCGAGTTCACGGGGGAGACCCGCGTGCTGACGGTGTCGAATCAGAAGGGCGGCGTGGGGAAGACGACCACGGCCGTCAACGTCGCTTCAGCTCTCGCCGGACTCGGTGCCAAGGTTCTGGTCATCGACCTCGATCCACAGGGCAACGCATCCACGGCGCTCGGCGTCCCGCACAGCGCCGAGGTCCCGAGCGTCTATGACGTGCTCATCGAGGAGTTCCCGCTGGCGGACATCGTGCAGCAGAGCCCCGAGGATCCCAACCTCTTCTGTGCTCCGAGCACCATCCACCTCGCCGGCGCCGAGATCGAGCTCGTCGCTCAGGTCGCGAGGGAGCATCGGCTCCGCCGGGCCTTGGAGGACTACCTCGTCGACAGCCCGATGGACTTCGTCATCATCGACTGCCCGCCGTCTCTCGGGCTGCTGACGATCAATGCCTTCACCGCGGCATCCGAGGTCTTCATCCCGATCCAGTGCGAGTACTACGCACTGGAGGGCCTGAGCCAGCTGCTCGGCAGCATCCAGATGATCCAGAAGCACCTGAACCCCTCGCTGCACCTCTCCACCATCCTGCTGACGATGTTCGACGGGCGCACCCGTCTGGCCCAGCAGGTGGCGGATGAGGTGCGGACCCACTTCCCGACGCAGGTGCTGGAGACCGTGATCCCGCGCTCGGTACGTGTGTCGGAGGCACCGAGCTTCGGCCAGACGGTGATCGCCTACGATGGGCAGTCCGCCGGCGCGATCGCGTATCGCGAGGCCGCTGTCGAGATCGCGTCGCGCACAGCGACGCAGAGCAAGGAGAAATGATGGCGAAGCGCACTGGACTGGGTCGGGGCATCGGCGCCCTGATTCCGACGGCGGATCAGGCGGAGCGTCCCGTCGACGTGTTCTTCCCGGGCGCGAATCTCCGTCCGAGCGAGGACCAGGTCAGCACGGTCGCTCGCGAGCAGGAGGAGCTGGCAGCCGTTCCCGGCATCCACCTCGTCCAGGTGGATCCGAACACCATCGTCCCGAACCCGCGTCAGCCGCGTACGCACTTCAATCCGGAGGACCTCGCGGAACTGGTGCACAGCGTCCGTGAGTTCGGCGTCCTGCAGCCGGTCGTCGTGCGGAAGAACTCCGACGGCGAGTACGAACTCATCATGGGGGAGCGGCGCACCCGCGCAGCCCGGGAGGCCGGGCTCGACACGATCCCTGTGATCGTCCGCGAGACCGCGGACGAGGATCTCCTCCGGGACGCTCTCCTCGAGAACCTGCATCGCTCCGAGCTCAACCCGCTGGAAGAGGCTTCCGCGTACCAGCAGCTCCTCGAGGACTTCGGCATCACGCAGGAGGAGCTCGCGACCCGAATCGGGCGGTCGCGACCCCAGATCAGCAACACGATCCGGCTCCTCAAGCTCCCTGTCCCGGTGCAGCAGCGGGTCGCCGCCGGAGTGCTCACGGCAGGCCACGCTCGCGCGATCCTCAGCCTCGAGACTCCCGAGGCGATGCAGCGTCTGGCCGACAAGGTCGTGAACGAGGATCTCTCCGTGCGCGCCACGGAAGAGGTCGCGAAGTCGCAGCCGTCGACCGCGGGGAAGGCTCCGAAACCCACCCCGGGAGCGCGACGCGCCTACCTCGACGAGGTCGCCGGCAAGCTCGGCGACCGCCTGAACACTCGCGTGAAGATCGCTCTGGGTGCTCGTAAAGGCCAGGTCACGATCGATTTCGCATCGATTCAGGATCTGAACCGGATTCTCGAGGAACTCGGCGAACAGGGATACGGGCGCGGCTGACCGCCCTCGGCGCCAGGGGGAGGCCTAGACTCGCGTCAGATGATGTCGAGGAGGGGCACAATGTCGCGCACACAACCCGGATCAGCCATACGAGGCCGCGTCATCGCGGTCAGCGTCGCCGCCGCTCTCGGCGGCTTCCTGTTCGGCTTCGACACCGCCGTGATCAACGGTGCGGTCGATGCTCTGGCCGGCAGTCAGTCCGGGTTCGACCTCGGCGTGGGCCTCAAGGGCTTCGCCGTGTCGTCGGCGCTGATCGGCTGCGCCGTCGGCGCCTGGTTCGCCGGGCCCCTCGCCAACCGGTTCGGCCGCATCCCGGTGATGGTCGTGGCCGCCGTCCTGTTCCTGCTCTCGTCGCTGGGCTCCGGGTTCGCGTTCGGGGTCATCGACCTCATCTTCTGGCGCGTCATCGGCGGACTCGGCGTCGGCGCGGCATCCGTCATCGCTCCCGCGTACATCGCCGAGGTCTCGCCGGCGCACATCCGCGGACGGCTCGGCTCGCTCCAGCAGCTGGCCATCGTCACCGGTATCTTCATCGCCCTCCTCTCCGATGCGATGCTCGCGAACGTGGCAGGAGGAGCCGCAGAGCCGCTCTGGGGACTGGACGCGTGGCGCTGGATGTTCATCGCCGGTGCGGTTCCGTCTATCGTCTACGGCGTCGTGTCGATGAGACTCCCCGAATCTCCGCGCTACCTCGTCGCGAAGGGGGAGCTCGAGAAGGCCTCCGAGGTGCTGGCCACGGTCACCGGTGCGGTCGACGTGAAGGCGAAGATCGCCGAGATCACCGGAACGCTCAACACCGAGCGCTCGGAATCCCTGCGTGATCTGCGGGGCAACCGCCTGGGTCTGAAGCCGATCGTGTGGGTCGGCATCCTGCTGTCGGTCTTCCAGCAGTTCGTGGGCATCAACGTGATCTTCTACTACTCCACGACGCTGTGGCAGTCGGTCGGCTTCGGGGAGTCGCAGGCTCTCCTGATCACGGTCATCACCTCGGTGACGAACATCGTCGTCACGATCGTGGCGATCCTCCTCGTGGATCGGGTCGGCCGACGGATCATGCTCCTCGTGGGATCCGTGGGCATGACGCTCACGCTGGGGCTGATGGCGCTGGCGTTCTCCTTCGGAACACTGGATGCCGCGGGCGCGGTGACGCTCCCCGACCCTTGGGCGACGGTCGCCCTGATCTGCGCGAACGGCTTCGTGGTGTTCTTCGGTGCCACGTGGGGGCCGCTGGTGTGGGTGCTGCTGGGGGAGATGTTCCCGAACTCGATCCGCGCCGGGGCTCTCGCCGTCGCCGCAGCAGCGCAGTGGGTCGCCAACTTCTTCATCTCGACGACGTTCCCGGCCTTCTCGGCGATCGGGCTGCCCTTCGCCTACGGGTTCTACGCGTTCTTCGCCCTGCTGTCGTTCTTCTTCGTGTACTTCAAGGTCGCGGAGACCAAGGGGAAAGAGCTCGAGGACATGCGCGAAGACACGAAGGTCGAGCGCCGGCGTCGCCCCAGTCGGACGTAGGCTGGAAGCATGTCAGAGTCCGTCCAGCGCCGCGCCAGCCTCGAAGTGCTGCGTGCGGAAGCGGCGGACGAGCTCGCGGTCCTCATCCAGGAGCGTCTGCTCGGCGGCGAGGACCCGTGGGACTTCATGGAGGAGCTCCCGAGCGTCGACGAGCTCGTCGTCTACCTCCTGCGGGCCGACAACATCACCGCGAACGACGGCGTGCGGCCGAACGCGGCCCGGCACTATCGGGTGCTGCGCCAGATCGCCCTGGAGTACCCCGAGCTGACCCCCGCCGTCTGGGGACTCCTCGACGAGAAGCAGCGTCACCGCCGGTGGGACCCGACGGTCGCCGACGCGTCCTGACATGCCTCGGATGCTGGTCTCGTACGATCCGTCCTGGCCGGCTCGCTTCGAGGAGATCGCCGCAGAGCTGCGCGCGCACGGCGAACCGAGCTGGCTGATCGAGCACATCGGATCGACGGCGGTTCCCGGCATGCGAGCCAAGCCGATCATCGACCTCGCCGTGCGGATCGAGGGTGCCGAGGAATTCGAACGACACCGACCGGCCCTCGAGGAGATCGGCTGGCGCCGTGGCAGCAGCGTGCAGAGCCATCCGGTGATGGTGTTCGAGGAGGACGGCATCCGCACCCGCATCGCGCACTTCTTCCCCGCATCCGACTGGGACACCGTGAACCAGCGCATCCTGCGCGACTGGCTCCTGGCTCACCCCGCGGATGCCGACCGCTACACGCACGCGAAGTGCGACGCCGTGGCCGCTGCCGCCCGCGGCACCTCCACGTACAACGCCGCCAAGGCCCCCGTCATCCAGGACCTCGTCGACCGTGCCCGTGCCGCCCGCGGCCTGCCCTCGGTCCCCGTCGCCGACAGGTAGCCGCGTCGCAGCATCCGCCTGCCCCGATACGCGGACAGCGTCCCGATCCGCGGATGCTTTCGCGCAAAGCGCCCGCAGATCGGGACACCGTCCGCAGATCGTCGCCCCGCCACGACCTCTGTATGGCGCATCCCGGGAGCCCGGAACCACGAGAACCCCGTTTCTCGCTTCGCTCGCTCAACGACCGAGAGCCGGGCACAGAAAAGGCCGCCACCTCCGGAGAGGTGACGGCCCTGCTGGGTCTCAGTGGATCAGCCGATGAATGCGGCGAGGTCCTTCTCGAGCGCGAACTTGGGCTTGGCGCCGATGATGGTCGTCTTGACCTCACCGCCGTCGAACACCTTCATCGCCGGGATGGACGTGATCTGGTACTTCATCGCGAGCTCGGGGTTCTCGTCGACGTTGAGCTTGAGGATGGTGATCTTGTCGGGGTTCTCGGACTGGATCTCGTCCAGCACCGGGGCCACCATGCGACAGGGACCGCACCACTCGGCCCAGAAGTCCACCAGCACGGGACCGTCGGCCTGCAGAACGTCCTGCTCCCAGGTCGCCTGGCTCGTAGCCTTTGCACTCATCAGAGTCTCTCCTTGATTCGAGGTTCGCCTGCTACAACAGCAGACGAGGTGAAACTGTTCCCGCGCGCCTAGGCGGTGAGGATCTCGGCGGCCTCCGCGGCCGGGAACTCGACCGAGGCGTCGTCAAAATCCGCGAGGAAGTGCTCCGCGTCGAGGGCCGCGACCGTTCCGGAGCCGGCAGCCGTGATGGCCTGGCGGTAGGTCGGGTCGATGACGTCACCCGCGGCGAACACCCCGGGCACCGACGTGACCGACGAGCGGCCGTCGACCCAGATGGTGCCCTCGGCGGTCAGCTTCAGCTTGTCGTGCACGAGGTGCGTGCGCGGGTCGTTGCCGATCGCGATGAACAGGCCGTCGAGCGGGAGATCGCTCAGCGTGCCGTCGACGGTGTTGCGCAGCTGCACACCGGTGACGGAGTCGCCGCCGAGGACTTCGGCGACCTCGCTGTTCCACACGAACTCGATCTTCTCGTTCGCGAACGCGCGCTCCTGCATGATCTTCGAGGCACGCAGGGTGTCCTTGCGGTGGATCACGTAGACCTTGTCGGCGAAGCGCGTGAGGAAGGTCGCCTCTTCCATGGCGGAGTCGCCGCCGCCGACGACCGCGATCGTCTTCTGACGGAAGAAGAAGCCGTCGCAGGTGGCGCACCAGGAGACGCCGTAGCCGGAGAGGCGCTCCTCGCCCGCGATGTTCAGCTTGCGGTACGCCGAACCGGTCGCGTAGATCAGGGTCTGCGTCTCGTGCACCGCGCCGCTGCCGAGCGTGACCGTCTTGACGGGGCCGTCGAGGGCGAGCTCGGTGACGTCGTCGTAGAGCACCTCGGTGCCGAACTTCTCGGCCTGCTCCTGGAACTTGGCCATGAGCTCAGGCCCCTGGATGCCCTCGGGGAAGCCCGGGTAGTTCTCGACCTCGGTGGTGTTCATCAGCTCGCCGCCGACCTCGACGGAGCTCGCGATGAGCAGCGGCTTGAGGTTCGCGCGTGCAGCGTAGATGGCGGCCGTGAATCCGGCGGGGCCGGAACCGATGATGATGACCTGACGCATGTGCTCTCCGTCTGAGAAATTGCGGTGGCGTCGAAAGACGTCCCGAGTGATTCAACCCATGGTAACCGCGCGGCATTCCCTGCGCTGAGTGCCCGGCGGGAGTCAGCGACCGGGGAGGAACCGGCGCACCAGAGTGCCGGCGACCTTGAGCTCGGGCGCGCGCAGCAGGGCGAGGATCGCGAGGTAGACGACGACCACCACGAGCCCGATCACCGCGGTGCCGAGAGCGCCGGGGATCTTGTCGGCGACGGTCCAGCCGGCGCTTCCGCCGAACAGCACGAAGACGCCCCAGCCGGCGAGTCCCGCGGGGATAGAGGCGACCGCGAAGCGGCCGAGCGTGACCAGCCAGGACCGCACACCGAGACTGCCGATCTTGCGGTGCAGCAGCCAGGTGGCGACGATCGTCTGGACGGTGCTGGAGATGGACTGCCCGAGTGCGACGGCTGCCGCCAGACCCGTGATCGGGATGATGTCGGCCTGGAGCAGGCCCCACGCGATCAGGGCCGTGGCGACGATGAGGCAGCACTGGAAGATCGTGAACCAGAACGGCGTGCGCGTGTCGTCGTAGGCGTAGAACGTCCGCTGGACGATGAAGAGGATCGTGAGGGGGATCAGGCTCACGAGATAGCAGATCAGCACCAGGGCTGCGGCTTCGGCATCCGCGGGGGAGCTCGTGAAGACCCGGGACGCGGGGATCGCGGCCGCGGCGACGGCGGCGACGGCCGCGACGATGAAGAACAGCAGGGTGCGGATGCTGCGCGAGATGTCCTCGCGGACCTCGACGTGGCGCCCGGCTGCTGCGTGCTCGCTGATCTGGGTGAAGTACGGCGTCCCGATCGACAGCACGATCACCGAGTACGGGAGCATGAAGATGAGCCAGGCGTTGGCGGTCACGGTCGCCGAGGCGCCGGTTCCCGAGGCCGCACTCACGATGTTGCCCTGCAGCACACCGGCGGCGAGGCTCGCGAAGGCCATCAGGAACGTCCAGCCCGCCAGCTTGCCGACGGCCCCGAGTCCGACGCCCCGCCAGCGGAAGTCGGGCTTGAGCGCGAGCCCGGTGCGCCGCCAGAACACCAGGAGCACGACCGCCTGCAACGCGATGCCCAGGGTCGCCGTGGCGCCGAGGGTGGTGATCATCGCCGGCGTCCACTCCGCGGCCTTCGTCGGCACCGGGGCGAAGAGCGCGCCGAGAAGCAGGAAGCCGACGATCGAGACGATGTTGTTCACGACGGGCGCCCAGGTGAAGGGCCCGAAGATCCGGCGGGCGTTGAGCGCCTCTCCGAGCAGGGCGTAGAGCCCGTAGAAGAGGATCTGCGGCAGGCACCAGTACGCGAGGGCCGTCGCGAGCGCCTGAGCTTCGGGAGGCGCCTGGCCGGCGACCAGCACGACGAGCCAGGGCGCGGCGATGGTCGCGATCAACGTGGTGACGACGAGCACGACGGTGCCGAGAGTGAAGAGCTTGGAGATGAAGGCGTTTCCGCCGTCGGCATCCGCCGTCGCCTTCACGATCTGCGGGACGATCACGGCCGTGAGCACACCGACGGAGATCAGGCCGAAGACGCTGTTCGGCAGGGTGTTGGCGAACGTGAACGCGTCGGCGGCCTCCGAGCCGACGGCCCCGAGCACTCCGACGAGCACGATGCTCCGCAGGAGTCCCGTGACGCGCGACACCAGGGTGCCGGCGCCGATGACGGCGCTCGCGCGCCCGAGGCTACTCACCACGTCCGTCCTTCGGCTCTGCTGCTTCCAGCGCTGCGGCATCCGCTGCTGCCTCCTCGGCCGCCTCGCGGCGCTTGCGACGCACGGTGCGGATCACGCCGAGGCCGATCAGCAGCACGGCGAGTCCGCCGAAGATGCCGAGACCGATGCCTTCCCATTCCGCGCGTACCGCGACGCGCACGGTCTGGTCGCCCTGGATCTGCACACCCGTGGGGCTGATGAGGCCCAGGCGCAGGTCGACCTCGCCGCTGCCGACGCGGGCCGAGACGGGGACCTTGACGCGTGCGGTGTTGTTCGCCTGCACGACCGTCTCGACGAGCGGCTTCACCTCGAGGCGAGGATCGCTGGGCGAGGCGGTCAGCTGCACCGTCACCGGCCAGGGCAGATCGTTGCGCACGCGGATCGGCAGGTCGGCGTTGGCCGAGAGCAGCTGGATGGTGCTCGACGGCGGGATGTTCACCGCACCGAGCGTGGCAGTGGTCTGCGCCCGGTGCGCGGCGACGGTCGCAGCGAAGGCATCCGCCGGTGTGCCGACCGCGAGCGTGCGCAGGATCCTGATCCGCTCCGGGCCGAGCAGCACCCGCGGGTCGGTGAGGATCGACGAGAAGGCGACGAGGGTCTGCTCGTCGGCGAGCAGGCTCATGACGTCCGCCGCCCCCGGAGTGCCCGTCTCGACGGAGAGCGCCGCGGCGGCCGCGGGGATGTCGCGCAGCGCGCCGAACTCGAAGCCGATCGAGTCCGCCGCCGAGATCACCTCGCGCAGTGCATCAGGCGTCCGGGTCTCGTCACGGTCCAGCCCGATGAGCAGCGGCGCTCCGGGAGCCCGAGCCTCGGCGAGGAACAGTCGCGCGGCCCCCTCGGCGAGAAGACGCTGGCGGGCGGCGGGGTCGGCCTCGGCTGCGGCATCCGAGAGGGCGGAGGACGCCGCCGCATCGGTGACGAGCAGATCCTGGCCCGCGGCTGTCGCGTGCGCCGCGCTCTGTCCGCCCACTGTGGCGGATGAGACGATCGTGGTCGTTCCCTCACCGAGGTAGGTCTGGAAGGCGGCGAGATCATCCGCTGTCACGTCGGCACGCGGCCACAGGATGCGGGGCAGCGCGCCGTCGACGGCCGCGAGCTCCTCGTCAGTGGGGAGGACCGGGGCCTCGGTCGGAGCAGGCGTGGGCGCGGTCGTCTCATCGGCGGCGGTGGTCGGGGGTGTGGTGACGCGCGCGACCGGGAAGTTCGCGGGATCGAGGAAAGGCGCGAGCGTCGTCGGCTGGAGCAGCTCGGACAGCTGCGCCTGCGCCTGCACGGCTGCATCGGCGTCGCCGAACTGGAGGGCGAAACGCTGGTTCGGGAGGTCGTCGAGGCGCGCGAGCCACGCCGTCGCCTGCTCGGGCGCCGCGGTGCCGAGGGCACGGATCGCGGCGGGGATCGACGGGTCGATCGCGAGCACGGCCGTGGTTCCCGCGACGCCGTCGAGCTGCGCCGTCAAGGCACCCTCGGGCGCGGTGAGGGCCGCGAGCTCTTCGGAGGTGAGGAGTGCTCCGCCGGCCGGCGTCGCCGTGATCGGCACGAGCACGCCGATCAGGGAGCTCTGCGTCGCGGTCACGACGAGAACGCTGGTCGCCGTCGCGTCCCTGGCCACGGTGTCGTCTGCGGCAGGACCGCCGGTGGTCGCACCGGTCAGCTCCGCCCGCAGCGGATAGATGCCGGGAGCGAGCTCACCGACCGCGCTCTCGGGCGCGAACACCGTCGTGGTGGCGGATTCGCCGGCGTCGATCGACGCGGTGCTGTCGGTCCCGAGCGCCGTGAAGTCACCCGGTGCCTCTTCGTCGTCGAGCCAGTTCGTGACGGCCTCGTCGTCGGCCAGCGGAGTGCTTCCGATCTCTACCTGGACGCGCCCGGTGCTCAGCTCCGAATCAGTCCTGTTCCGCACGGTGATGGTCGCGGACGTCGATGAGCCGGGGGCGATCGTGCCGCGGAGACCGGCGGAGACGTGGAGCTCGATGCTCTGCTCGTCGTCGGGCGACGGCGTCTCGGCGGCGGATACGGCGTTCGGAACCGCGAATCCGCCGAGGGTCAGTGCGATCGCGAAGACGACGGTCCTGCGTGCGAGCCGCTGCAGGCGCGCACGGAAGCCGGTTTCGGGGGTGTTCACGGACATGAAGGTCTTCCTCGAACGCCCCGGGACGGGGGCTGCTCGTGAGTACTGACCTTGTGATTCTAGGAGGCCCGAGGAAGGAGAACCCTGAAGACGCGTAGAGTGACGGCCGTGTCCGACACCCCCGCACCCGTTCCCGAGCCGCTGCGCAGCGCCGACCTCGCCGCCGATCTCGATGCCGCCGACCTCCGTTCGGAGCCGTTGCGACGCCTGTGGGGGGAGGAGGCGGACGACGCTCTGGCGCGCGGAATGCGCGAGCCGATCCTGCGCGCGATCGCCGGTGACGCCGGTGTCCTCGCCACTCTCGGACGCCTGCTCGTGCTCGGGATGCCGCAGCCGAGGGCCGCTGTCGGTGCCGCCCTGCCGCGCCTGGGCGTCGACGGGCTCATCGCCCTCGGCCTCGCGACGGCGGATGCCGAGACCGTGACGCCCACCGCCCTGCTGCGCCCGCAGTCGTTCGTCGACGCCGACGGTGTCGGGGAGTGGTGGATCGCCAGCGATCTCGACGAGGTGGCGCTCGACGGCGCGCTGCCCGCGGACCACGTGCTCGGCGTCGGCGGGGCCTCGCGCACGCTCGCCGAGACGATCGTGCCGATCGAGGTCGATCGCGCCCTGGACCTCGGCACCGGGTGCGGCATCCAGGCCCTCCTCGTCGCCCGTCGCGCGCGGACCGTCGTCGCGACCGACGTCTCCGCACGCGCTCTCGCCTACGCCGAGCTCAATGCCCGGCTCAACGGGGTGGGCAACATCGAATTCCGCCTCGGGAGCATGTTCGACCCTGTCGAGGGAGAGGCGTTCGACCTGATCGTGTCGAACCCGCCCTTCGTGATCACGCCGCGCGGCGACGACGTGCCCGCCTACGAGTACCGCGACGGGGGACTGGTCGGCGATGCGCTGGTCGAGCAGTTCGTGCGGACGGCCCCGGCGTTCCTCACGGTCGGCGGCATCGCGCAGCTGCTCGGCAACTGGGAGTCCCGCGCGGGCGTCGCGGGGCTGGCGCGTCTCGACGCCTGGGTGCCGGCCGAGCTCGACCTCTGGGTGATCGAGAGGGAGCAGCTCTCGCCTCTCGGATACGCCGAGCTGTGGATCCGCGACGGAGGGACGACGCCGCGGGATCCCGAGTTCACCCCGCTGCTCTCCGCCTGGCTCGACGACTTCGCGGCGCGCGGGGTCACCTCGATCGGCTTCGGCTACGTGCTGATCCGACGCCCCTCGACGGGCCCTTCGACGGGCTCAGGGACCCAATACGCGCCGATCCGTCGTGTGGAGAAGGTGTCGCAGCCGGTGTCGAACGTCGGCGCCGCGCTCGCCACCGGACTCGCCGCCCACGATCTTCTCGCCGAGGGGATGCCGGCGACGCTCGTGACGGCAGCCGACGTCACCGAGGCGAGGCATCTGCTGCCGGGCAACGATGATCCGAGCGTCATCGAGCTGCGACAGGGCAGCGGATTCGCCCGCACGGTGAACGTCGATCCGGCGCTCGCCGCGTTCGTCGGCGCCTGCGACGGCGAGCTGACCGTCGGGCAGATCGTCGCCGCGCTCTCCGACCTCTTCGAGGTCCCCCTGGCCGATCTCTGGTCCGAACTCGAGCCGCGCATCCGCGCGCTCGTCTTCGACGGCCTCCTGGTGCCGGGGGAATAGGGTCGGCATCCATGCGTTGGAATAGATCATGAAGGCTTTCGGATTCCTCTCCTTCGGGCACTATGCGGATGTGCCCGGCTCGGCGACCCGCACGGCGGGCGACATGCTGAAGCAGACGATCGAGATCGCCGAGGGCGCAGACGAGATCGGCGTCAACGGCGCCTCGGTGCGCGTGCACCACTGGGCGCGGCAGGCGGCGTCTCCGATGCCGCTGCTGTCGGCCATGGCGGTGCGCACGAAGCGCATCGAGGTCGGCACCGGCGTGATCGACATGCGCTACGAGAACCCGCTGCAGTTCGCCGAGGAGGCAGCCGCACTCGACCTGATCGCCGACGGCCGGATCGCCCTCGGCGTGAGCCGTGGTTCACCCGAGACCGCGCTGCGCGGCTACGAGACCTTCGGCTACGTCGATGAGGAGGACCCGGAGCGCGGGAGCGTGCTGGCCCGCGAGAAGTTCGACATCTTCCTCCGTGCGATCGAGGGCGAGCGGATCGCCGCCGGAGACCCTCGCATGGTCGGAGAGGGACGGTACCTCGCGATCGAGCCGCAGTCGCCGACGCTCCGCGATCACATCTGGTGGGGGTCGGGTTCCCGTGCCACGGCCGAGGAGACCGGCCGGAAGGGCCTGAACATGATGAGCTCCACGCTCGTCACCGAGGCCACCGGTCAGCCGTTCCACGAGCTGCAGCGCGAGCAGATCGAGCTCTTCCGCGCCGCGTACAAGGAGGCCGGCCACACCGGTCAGCCGCGCGTCTCGGTCAGCCGCAGCGTGTTCCCGCTGATCTCCGACATGGACCGGGCCTACTTCGGCCTGCGCAGCGAGGAGAACGGCGACCAGATCGGCGTCATCGACGGGTTCCGCTCGACCTTCGGGAAGACGTACGCCGCGGAGCCCGACGTTCTCATCGAGCAGCTCACGCGCGACGAGGCCGTCATGAGTGCCGACACCCTGCTGCTGACGATCCCGAACCAGCTCGGACCGGCCTACAACCTCCACGTGCTCGAGTCGTTCGCGACCCATGTGGCTCCGGCGCTCGGGTGGAAGCCCAACACCGAGGGACCCGTCCAGGGCGATCCGGTCTGAGGTCGATCGGGCGGATGCCACGGCATCCGCCCGAAGGTCTCTTCACGGGATTCCGGTATATCGGTACGCTGGCCGCATGCGTGTGCGTCGAAGTGGAGTCCTCGCCGGAGCGATCGTACTGGTGGCGGTGCTGGTCGGGGCCATTCCCGCCGCGGCGGCGACGACCAGTGCCTGGGCGACCTGGCAGCCGCTCGCCGGCGGCGCCGGGGCGTATACGACGACCGTGCAGATCGCCGCCCAGCCCGCGCTCACGGCCACCATGACGAGCGACTCCCGCGGGGGCGGTCCCGGCGTGATCTCGGGAGCATCCACCTGGCTGTCCGAAGGCACGCCCATCGGCGCGAAGTACGGATCGAGTCGCGACCAGGCGTACCTGAACCTGCGGCCGAAGGCCGACAACGCGGCGAGCCCGTCGACCACGACGTATTCGTTCGCGACGCCGACGCCCTCCTCCGGGTGGGCGTTCGCGCTCGGCGACATCGACGCGGACTCCGTGCGCATCCAGGCCATCGGACCAGACGGACAGGCGCTCGACGCCACGGAGCTCGGCTTCCAGGGCGGCTTCAACTACTGCGCACCCGGGGTCGTCGGCAAGCCCTCGTGCACCGGCGCGGCCGATGACATCCCGAGCTGGGACCCCGCGACCCTCACCCTCACCGGGAACGCGGCCGCCGCCGACACCAGCGGCTCTGCGGCGTGGTTCGAGCCGGCCGCGCCGATCACCTCCCTCACCTTCTTCTTCACCCGTCGCGCGGGCTTCCCCGTCTACCAGACGTGGTTCGCGTCACAGGCCAGAGACATCACCGGCTCGGTCGTGGACGTGGTGGACGGACCCCTCGCGGGCGTCGGCCTCACGCTGATCGACGGCACGGGCGCCGTGGTCGGCACGACGACGACCGCGGCTGACGGCACATACGCGTTCCCGGGCTTCATCGCGACCGACGGGTACCTCGTGCGCGTCGCGCCTCCGGCCGGAAAGATCTCGACGGGCCCCGTGACGGTGGCCGCGGATCTGACGACCGCTGACGCGGTCGCGGACTTCACCGTGCGCGACATCGTCCCGGTCGCGGTCTCCGGGCAGGTGACCGATGCCGGCGGCGGGCCGGTCGCCGGCGTCACCGTGACGATCGACGGGCAGACCACCACGACGGATGCGGACGGGCGCTACCTGTTCGATTCGATCCCGGTCGGCACGCACACCGCGACCATCACCCCGCCCGACGGGTACACGCTCGTCACGTCACCCCCCGCCTTCACGATCCCGCCCGGGAGCGAGGATCCGATCGAGAACGTCGACTTCCAGGTCGCCGAGAACCCCAGCCTCAGCGGAGCGGTCTCGTCGAACGGCACCGGCGTCGCGGGCGTGACGGTCACGGCGACCGGCCCCGGCGGCACGGTCCTCACGACCGTGACCGACGGCAGCGGCGGCTACGCCTTCCCGGGCCTTCCTGCGGGTGATTACGAGGTCACCATCACGACGCCCGGCGGCTACGTGGCCGTGACGCCGGTCACGCGGAACGAGCAGATCGCGGGAGTCGACGTCGAGAACGTCGACTTCGAGCTCGCCCGCCTCGGCGCCGTCGACGGTACGGTGCGCACCGACGGCGGCGCCCCTGTGCCCGGAGCGGTCATCCAGGTCACCGGTCCGGGCGTGCCCGCACAGCTGATCACGGATGCCGACGGATCGTTCGGCCTCGGCGGCCTCCCGCCCGGCACCTACACGTTCACCGTCGTGCCGCCCACGGGGACAACGGTCGTCGGTTCGGCGACCAGGACCGTCGTGATCACCGCCGCGGGCGAGGCCGTGGTGGAGCAGGACTTCGTCGTCGCGGCGATCGTCGTCACACCTCCGTCGCCTGATCCCGATCCGCCCGTCAGCGGCGGGAACGGTGGTGGAAAGCCGCTCCCGGCCACGGGCCTCGGCCCCGAGACGCTCGCCTGGGCGGCGGGAGGTGCGGCCGTGCTCGTCATCGGAGTCGCGCTGCTCGTCGTCTCGCGCCGTCGGTCGACCAGGGACTGAGCAGGATCGTCTTCAGCTGCCCTTCGGCGGCCCGAACAGCTCTTCGCCGTGCTCGTGGAGCAGCCGGTAGGCGTCGGCGAAGGTCTGCGGCTCGGGCTCACCTGGCTTGCCGTAGCGCGCGATGAGCAGACCGAGCAGGCCGCGCGCGGGCGGCGTGAGCGGCTTGGTCTGATCTGCCTCGTTCGGCTGCGGCGGCGTCTCTTCGGGGTTGGGCGGGGTATAGGCCGGGGTGGTGACCGGCCAGTCGGCGGGATGCCGCGGCTTGTCGAGGTTCACCACGTTCTGCAGGGTGTTGGCCGACTGATCACGGTCGTTCAGCGGCTTCAGCCCGTGCAGGCGGGAGAGCGTCGCCGTCACCGAGCCATGGTGCATCTCGTCGTGGATGATCGTGCCGCGCTTCGTGTAGGCCGACACGGCGATCGCCGGGACACGGCATCCGAGCCGGTCGAACGTGAAGCCCATCTCGCCGGCCTTCGTGTCTGCTGTCGGCTTCGTCGCGGCGGGCGGAGGCACGTGGTCGTAGCATCCGCCGTGCTCGTCGAAGGTGATGAGCAGCAGCGTGTTGACGGCGTTCGAACCGTCCGGAGAGGCGCTCGTGCGCACCGCCTCGTAGATGTCGTGGATCAGACGGTCGCCCGCACGCACGTCGGACACCGCGCTGTCGAAGATCTCCTCGCCGTCGACCGTGCTCTCGCGCACCGCGCCGAACGGCGGATGGAAGTCGTTGTGGTCGTAGACCATCCGCGGCTCGATGAACGCGTAGGCGGGGAGCTTCCCGGCCTTCGCCTCGGCGTAGAAGTCCTCCATGGTGCCGAAGTGCTCGGTGCGCCAGTACTTCTCGAGCACGGCCGCATGCAGCATCCCGGTGAAAGAGACGAGCTGGAGCTTGTCGAGATAGATCTTCCAGGTCAGCTTCTTGTCTTCGAGCCGGTTGAAGACCGTCGGCGCGGCCGGGGCGTCGAGCCACTTCCGGTACCCGCCGTCGCCCTGGTTCGTGACGAAGCCGTGCGAGGTCGAGGCGTGGAAGAACGACCTGTTGCAGAACGTCTGCGACGGCACTCCGGCGTACCAGTGGTCGAACACGGCGAACTCGGCGGCGAGCGTCGACAGCACGGGCAGCATCTCGGGCGAGAACGAGCCCATGATGTGCGCGGCCTCTTCCGGCCGCGGCTCGACCCCACGTCGGAGGCGCCGGAAGTTGATGATGTAGTCCTCGAGGAACCCCGACATCGTGGCCTTCTCGCCCTTGGTCGGAGCGTTGAACGGCGCGGTCATCTGGTCGACGAAGAGGTCGGCGTTCGTCTTCGGGTCGATCGTGCCGAAGATCTGCGTGTTGACGTGCGGGTACTCCTCGCCCGGGTCCGGGTCGGGAAGGCTCATGATCCTGTCGGTGTCGCCCTGGTGGATATGAGAGGCGACGACGGTCCCGTCGGAAGCGGTGTTGCTGTGGTCGCCGAAGGCGAGCCCTTCGAAGGTCTCGCCTGTGGGCAGATTCTCCTTCGAGTAGAGGTAGCCGAGCAGGTTGTCGAACGAGCGGTTCTCGCCCATCACCACCACGAGGTGGTCGAAGCCGGGTTCGCTGCGCGGGGTCAGAGCGGCGAAGGGATCGGGATCGGAGGCGAAGCCGTCGCGGTGGCCCCCGGCGATCGTCGCCCCGATGGCGGCGCCTCCGGCTCCGCCGACCACTGCTCCGGCCAGAGCGGCCCCGCCCATCTTGAGGAACCCTCGGCGGGAGGGGACGGGAGGGGAGTCGTCTTCGGTCACGAGGCCGATCCTACGACCGCGTGCCGTGACGATTCACGGAGGAGGTGACGTTTCACGGAGGATTCTCCGTGAAAGGGTCCGCGATTCGTCACGGACTCTGCGAAACGTCGGGTCCGGAGACAGAGGGCGCCGCCGGAGCCGAAGCTCCGACGGCGCCCTGAGGACGGATGCTGCAGACTACTCGGCGCGCTGCCGGCGACGCCGCAGAGCGACGAGGCCGAGGCCCAGCGCGAGGAGCACCACCGCGGCGACCACGTACGGGGTGCTGTCGGCACCGGTCGTGGCGAGGCCGCCGGTCGATGCGCCGCCGTTCCCCGGAGTCACCGCGCCGCCGCCCGACGTCGCCGCCGTGACGGTGAGCGAGGTCGTGACCTCGGTGCCGTCGGCGAGGATCACCGCGAGGGTGTGCGCGCCGGCCGGGGTGGCCGTCGGGATCGTGACGGTACGCGAGAACGCGCCGTCCGCGCCCGCGGTGACCGTGCCGAGGTCGACCGGGTCGGAGCGCAGCTCGAGCCGCAGCTCGGCATCCGCGTCGAATCCGGTACCCGAGACCGTGACGGTGCCGCCGGCCGCGACGGATGCCGCCCCGAGCTCGATCTTGGCGGGCTCCTCGGGCTCGGTGGTCGGGGGCGTGACCCCGGCCTCGGTGACCCACTTCTCACCGGCATCCGACTTCGTCACCGTGAAGGTGTCGTAGACGGCGCCGACGGGAAGGTCGGTCGTGGCGTTCGGCTGCTTCTCGGCCAGGTAGGAGCGATAGACGAGCTGGTCGTGCGAGACGTCGATCACCTGGTAGGTCGTGACACCCTGACCGCGCAGCACCTGGGTGGCGCCGTTGTTGGTCCAGACGTTCTTCTCGGGGGTCTCGAGCTCGTAGTGCTTCGCGCCCGAGTTCGATACGACGTAGACCGGGCCGGTCGTGAGGCCCGGGGTCTCGGTCGCGTCGGTGTTCACGTAGCCGCGGGCGTAGGTGTGGTCGTGGCCCATGAGCACGAGGTCGATGTCGTTGCGCTGGAAGACCGGCACCCAGTCGGCACGGAGCTTCGGCTCGTCGCGACCCTCGGATGCCGAGAACACCGGCTGGTGGAACGTGACGACGTTCCACTTCGACGGGCTGTTCTGCAGCAGCAGGTCGAGCCAGGCACCCTGGAATCGGATCCACAGCTCCTCGCCCTTGTTGATCGGGCAGTCGGCACCCGTGCAGGACGGCAGAGCCGGCGGGGTCAGGAAGGTCGCATCGCGCGTCGCATTGAGAGTGATGAAGCGCACGTCCTGGTAGTCCGTGTAGTACGCCGTCTCAGCAGCGAACGCGCTCCAGTGCTCGAACAGCGAGCGGTACTGCGCCGCGACCTCGGTGTCGCCCTTGGCGAGGTCGGCCAGTTCGCCGATCGATTCCATCGACGGGTTGTTGTGCGGGTACTCGAACGCGGCCTTCCACGCCGTGAGCAGCTTGTCGCCGGAGTACTCGTGGTTGCCCGGAGCCGCCATCACGTTCGTGCTGACGGCCGAGTCCTCCATGCCCTTGAACCAGTTCAGCCACTCGTCCTCGTTGTTGGACTTGTTGATCAGGTCACCGGCGTGCACGGAGCCGATCGACCGGGGCGCGTTCGCCTCGGCCTGCTTGACGACGCTCGGCCAGGTGGTGTCGAGGCCGATCTGCGCGTCGCCGTAGTAGACGAACTGGAAGTCGGTCGCGTTCGGGTCGGCCGTCGTGAACTCGAACCAGTCGCTCCAGCTGCCCGGGAGTCCTACCCGGTAGCGGTAGGCGGTCGCCGCGGCGAGGTCGGTGACCGTGGCGGAGAAGTGGTGGTTCGGGTTGCCGTTGACGACGCCGACGTCGTAGGCCTCGATCGTGCGGGTGTCGCCACCGGCGGCCGGGGCGATCTCGACCTGGCCGATCGTGTGCGAGGCGTCACCCGCGAGCCAGGAGAAGGACTGCGAGATCTCGGGCTGCTCGGTCGGCGTCAGGATGACGCGGGTCGGCGGGGCGACCACCGGGGTACCCGGCTCGGATGCCGTCACCAGGGTGAGCGACGACATGTCGAAGTAGATGTCCGAGCTCGTCTCCCGGTCCTGGAACAGCGCGACCGCGATCGTGTTCGTGCCGTCCTGCAGCACGTCGCCCTCCGCCGTGATGGTGCTCGTCAGCGGGTCGCCGTTCGAGTCGCCGGCGTACTCGACGTTCGCGGTGTCGGTGATGCGGCCGTCGACGAAGCGGGCGACCTCTTCCCCGTTGATCCACACGACGAGCGCGTCATCGAACGTGACGGAGCTCGACAGCGACGCGACCTGCTCCGCGACGCCCGCCTCCAGCTCGAACGTGCTGCGGAAGAAGTAGGTGGGGACGGTCGGGGCGGTGCTGCCGTCGAGGTAGTGGTTCAGGAGCGTCTTCGGGGTGACGGGGCCGACCGCGGCGAGCTTGCCGTTCTTCGCGCCGAACGAACCGGGTGCGGTCTTCCAGGCGCTGTCGTCGAACCCGGGGAGCGTCCAGTCGCGCAGCGCCGCGGGTGCGGGGGACGGGTCCGAGCCGTCGTCGAGGTAGTGCCAGGCGGTGTCGCCGGTGATCAGCGATCCGGTCGGCACCTCGGGTGCGGCATCCGGTGCGGCGAAGGCCGCGGGGGCGACGACGGCGCCGCCGAGCAGGGCGAGGAGCGCGACGGACGTCAGTCCGCGACGCCGCCACCGCACCGCAGGGGTGGGGGAGGTCATGTCAGTCCTTTGTGGGGTGGGGGTTCGTGCTCAGCCGCACGGGGCCCCCTCAGCCCATCGAAGACGGATGACGCCCGGCTGACGTCGAGGCGACGGGAACATGAACAGAGCGGATGCCGCGGCATCCGGTGCCGTCTAGCTCGCCTCGACGAACCGCGCCTTGCTCGGACGCATCAGCCACGCGGCCGCCGCGAGTGTGAGCACCCACCCGATCACCTCGATGAGCAGGTGATCCGTCGCGTTCGGGACGGACTGCAGTAGGTAGACCCGGATGCTGTTGATGGCGCCGTGCGTCAGAACTGCCGGCCAGACGCTCCCCGACCGCCAGCGCAGCGCGAGCAGCAGCGGCGCCCAGGGCAGCATGCCCGCGAAGTAGATGACGATATCCCAGAACGGTCGTTCGCCGATGACGGCGAGCACGGGCAGGTGCCAGACGATCCAGACCAGGCCACTGACGAGCGCCAAGGGCCAGAAGCCCCACGATGCGGCGCGCGTCACGAGCCACCCGCGCCAGCCGAACTCCTCGCCGATCGCGAAGATCGACTGCATGAGCAGGACCGGGACGACCCAGATGGTCGCGGCGGCGATCTGTTCGAGCGGGTTGAGCTGCCAGATCCCCGTCGTCAGGGCGATCGCGGTCTGGATCGCGGCGATCGCGGCGATGATGCCGATGCCGATCCCGATCCACCGGGGCGTGCCGCGCCAGCCCGTGGCGAAGGTCTGCCGGAACGTCCCGGGACGCCGGACGAGCCACATGATGATCGCGGCGAGCAGGGGTGTGAGCTGCAGGAGCGGGGTGATCAGGTTGTTGACGTCTTCCGGGACCAACCGGAACACCATCGGCACGGACAGCGCGAAGCACAGCAGGACGGCGATCGCGAAGAACCACGTGACGTCGGCGGTGATCGATCGGGAAGCTCTCGGGTGTGGGGAAGACGCAGTCATGATGACCTCGGTTCGTGTGGGAACGGCCGCGGGCACCCCGCGCGTCTAGGACTCTAGGGAGAGGCGCCGGCCCGCCGGAACGCGGGAAACCAGCGGTTCGTTTCGGGGGATCCATAAATCCGCGCGGCCTCTCACGCTGCCCGGCCGGTCGGCGTGCTCGCTACCCTGGGCTCATGACCTACGCCGGTGACTCCTCGATCGATGCCCGCGTCCGTGAGGTCGTCGCGGACTTCGGGCGCCGCCAGACCCGTCTCTTCGTCACCTTCGCGCTCGTCGAGGGCGCTGTGCTCGCCGTCCTCGTCGCTGTGATCTACGGGTTCGGGCTGATCGATCCCGAGATCGGCATCTGGTACATCGTGGCGGTCGCACTGCTCGGCGGGTTCCTGTTGAGCATGTTCCTGGTGCGGTTGATGCAGGCCCGCACCCGGGCCATCGCGCAGGCCAAGGGCGAGAATCCGCTGTTCTGACCCGCCCCGGTACGCTGGAACCCATGCTCAACATGGCCGACGGCCTCCTCCGTCTCGGCGCGCTCGCCGAGGATCCGGTCGTCCGCACCCTCGCTGCGGCGTTCGCCGATGCCGGGTTCGATCTCGCGGTCGTCGGCGGACCGGTGCGCGATGCGCTGCTCGGTCGCGAGACGCACGACCTCGACTTCACCACGAACGCGTCGCCCGACGAGATCCTCAAGATCGTCAAGCCCATCGCGACGGCGCACTGGGACATCGGCCGTGCGTTCGGCACGATCGGCGCACGCGTGCAGGGGGAGCAGGTCGAGATCACGACCTACCGCGCCGACAGCTACGACGGCGTGACCCGCAAGCCCACCGTCGAGTTCGGCGACTCGATCGAGGGCGACCTCGTGCGCCGCGACTTCACGGTCAACGCGATGGCGCTGCAGGTCCCGTCCGTCAAGCTCGTGGATCCGACCGGCGGGGTCGAGGACCTCCTCGCCGGCATCCTGCGCACACCCGCCGATCCGCACGTCTCGTTCGGCGACGACCCGCTGCGGATGCTGCGCGCCGCGCGCTTCAGCGCTCAGCTCGGCTTCCGCGTCGACGACGACACCTTCGACGCGATCGCGCAGCTGCGGAAGACGATCGAGATCGTCAGCCCGGAGCGCATCCAGTCCGAGCTCGTGCGCCTCATGCAGACCGACGACCCGGTGCGCGGCATCCGCGTGCTGGTCGAGACCGACCTGATCGACGAGTTCCTGCCCGAGGTCAGTGCTCTGCGTCTCGAAGTCGACGAGCACCACCACCACAAGGACGTCTACGAGCATTCGCTCACCGTGCTCAAGCAGACGATCGAACTCGAGCACTCCCGGCATCCCGGTGCCGCACCCGACGTGCCCCTGCGCATCGCCGCCCTGCTGCACGACATCGGCAAGCCGCGTACCCGCAAGCTCGAAGACGGCGGCGTGGTGACGTTCCACCACCACGACATCGTCGGCTCGCGCATGGCGCGCAAGCGCCTGCAGGCCCTGCGTTTCGACACCGAGACGACGGATGCCGTCGCCACCCTCATCGAGCTGCACCTGCGCTTCTTCGGCTACGCCGAGGGAACGTGGACGGATGCCGCGGTGCGCCGCTATGTGCGCGACGCCGGTGAGCGGCTCGAGCGGCTGCACATCCTCACCCGCGCCGACGTCACCACGCGCAACAAGCGCAAGGCCGGACGCCTCGCGAGCGCCTACGACGACATCGAGTCTCGCATCGCGGCGCTGCGCGAGCAGGAGGAGCTCGACTCCATCCGCCCCGAGCTCGACGGCAATCGCATCCAGAAGGTCCTGGGCATCAAGCCCGGCCGCGAGGTCGGCGAGGCCTATCGCTTCCTGCTCGATCTGCGGCTCGACGAGGGCGTGCTCGGAGCCGAGGTCGCGGAGCAGCGCTTGCGCGACTGGTGGGCCGCGCGCGCCTGACCTGCGCTCAGCGAAGCTCGGGCACGACGATCTCGACGAAATCGCTGACGAGCTCGAAGTCTCTGGGGTTGAGAGTGGCGATGCGGGCGCCGAGCGCGGCCGCGTGCCCCGCAAGCATGATGTCCTTGCTCCGCGCATGGCGTGGCCTCTGCAGCGCGACGCGTGCCGCGAGCCGTGCACAGCTCTCGGCGGCAAAGGTGTCGAAAGGCAGCCACTCCGCTTCGAGGGTGTCTCGAAGCCATGCCATTCGTGTCGTGCGCTCACGGCGAAGCGTCTCGGTCGCCGCTGCCTCGATACCGAACAACAACTCGGAATAGGTCACTGTGCTGAAGGCGAGCGCTTCGTCGGGAAGGCTGACCCTTTCCACGTCGATGAGCACTGACGTGTCAAGAAGCAGCATGCCGGTCCCAGGGATCGCGGAAGTCTTCGGCATCGCCGTCTGCACGGATGTCGGCGAGCCAGGCTTCAGCGTCGACGGGAGGTGGGGGGCTCTGAGCGATTCGCGCCATCAGCTCGTTCGCCGGGACAGACCATCGCGGTCGGATTCGTGCGGCAAGATTTTCCTCCACCCCGCTCGTGAGGTCCTCGCCCTCCGCGATGCGCATGAGCGCTTCGCGGGCTTCGGCCTCCATGGACCGAGAGTTGCGTCGCGCGCGCTCTTTGAGCGCGGCGACCACCTCATCGCTCAGATTCCGGATCGTCACCGTCGCCATGCCGCACCTCCTTGACAGCACAATGCTAGCAATCCGCCCCGGCGGAAACAGGGCTTCAGCCCAGCCGGCGGAATCGTATTCCGGCATACTCGAACGCCGTCACCGAACGTCGCGATGGCCCGACGAGAACGACGTCCTGCGCGAGCTCAGCCAGCGGCAGATCGCTCGCCGAGTCGGTGAAGAAGCGTCCCAAGTGTCCGGTCGGGTGCGCGGCCCGGTAAGCGAGAGCCTTCCGACGCCCGACGTTGTGCGACCGGAAGCTCGGCCCGGCGTGCGAGAACACGAACTCCGACGCGTGCACCTCCGCGCCGGACACGCCGATCTCCGCCAGGAACCGCTCGGCGAGGAACCTCTCGGTGGCCGTCGTCACCAGGCACGCACCTGCGGCGCTCGCCGCACGTGCGGCGTCCACGATCTCGGCCGTGGTGTTGTCCGGTCGGGACGCGAGGCGCCGGGCCGTGCGCCGGGCCAGCCGTCGGTACTCGTCTTCCGACATCCCTCGCAGCGTGAGGTGCACGATCGCCCGATTGCACCGCGGACGCAGTTCCCCCTCCGCGGTCGCCAGCGCCGCGACCGCAGCGAGGACGCCCACCGGGAGAGCCAGCCACGGCCGGGTGCGCAGCCGGGCGATGATCAGCGTGGCCATCGTGTCGGCGCGACTGAGCACCCCGTCCAGGTCGAAGACCGTGATCACTCGTCGTCCACGGCCCGCTCGATGAGCAGGGAGACGCGGTCGGAGCGGTAGACGTCGACGGCGTACTCGACGCACTCGCCCGAGTCGATGAACGTGCGGCGGGTGAGCTGCAAACCTCCGGCCGCCTGACGGGCTCCGAGGTGCGCGCTCGTCTCGGCATCCAGGACCACGACCTCGAGCTCGGCTGACGTCCGGGCGAGCCGGAGATCGAACCGGCGACGGATCTCCTCCCACAGCGACCCGCTGAGGTCTCCCTCCAGCAGGCCGGGAACCAGGTCGGCGCGGTAGTAGGTCGTCTCGACGGCGAGCGGCTCGTCATCGGAGCGCCGCAGGCGCTGCAGCGCGTAGACCCGATGCCCGGGCGCGACACCGAGGCCGGTGGCGACTTCGGTGTCGGCCGGTCGCTCCTCGGCCCAGAAGAGCTCGGCTCCGGGGTTCCGCCCCGCGCGGGCGACCTCCTGCGAGAACGACCCGAGGCGGAGCTGCACACGCGGGGCGGAGACGAACGTGCCGCGGGTCGCGTCGCGGTGCACCCGGCCGTCCTGCTCGAGCACGCCGAGTGCGCGCCGCAGGGTCATGCGACTGACGCCGAGCTCGACGCAGAGGTCGCGCTCGGGTGGCAGGGGAGAGCCCGGAGCGAACTCGCCCGATTCGATGCGCGCGCGCAGTGCGGTCGCGATGCGCAGGTACGCCGGCTCGCCGCCTCTCGCCGAGGGGGAGGAGTCCGGGTCCGTGCTCACGCCTGACACGCTACCCGCTGGCCGTCATCCTTCGCGCCGGCGGACGAGTTCCGACACGACGACTCCCGTCCGGAACGCGGAGGTCTCCACGAGGTCGAACCGCTCCGGACGGTACGGCCGTTCGCCGAACAGCGGGATGCCGTCGCCGAAGAACAGCGGCTGCCGCTTGAGCACGAGCCGATCGATCTCGTCGGCGAGCGTCGCGGCCAGGGCCCCACCGCCGCACAGCCAGATCGCTCCGCCCTCCTCGCTCTTGAGCCGCTCGACCACGGCGCGCGGATCCTCGGACGTCACTTCGAGGTTCTCGCCGTCTGCTGTGTGCGTGCGACTGAACACGATCTGCCGGAGGTGGCGATAGGGGCTGGGCACTCCGCCGACGGCATAGGTGTTCCAGCCCATCAGCACCGTGCCGAACTCGGTGCGCTCCTGACGGATGCCGAGTGCGGCGGCCGCGTCGGTCGGGAGCGTGTCTGCGAAGCGGTCGTTGATGGCATCCATGTGGTCTCCCTCGACCAGGAAGGCATCGAACTCGCCGTTCGGACCGGCGATGTAGCCGTCGAGCGTGACGGCGACGTAGTACACGAGTTCTCGCATGATCTCTCCATTCACCACAGTTGTCGTACATGAAACTACAACGGATGTAGTGATTCTGCAATCGTCAGATGCCTGTTGACAGCAGGCGGGGGAGAGGACTAGCTTCTTGGTATATACCAAGATGGTCTATACCAACCCGTCCGAAGAAGGTCGCGCCATGGAACCCACCGCATCATCCACCCCGGCATCCGGTGAGAGCACGACCCGCATGAAGCGGGAGCTGGGCCTCTACGCATCGTTCGCCGTGGCCTTCGGCTTCGTGTCGATCGCGACCGGCATCTTCACCACCTACGGTGCGGTGCTGGGCAGCAGCGGGCCGCGGGGGATCTGGGCATGGCCCATCGCCGTCGTCGGCCAGACCATGGTCGCGCTCATCTTCGGCGCCCTCGCCGCGCGCATCCCGATCAGCGGCTATGCCTACCAGTGGGTGTCGCGCCTCGCGAATCCGATCCTCGGATGGCTGACCGGATGGGTGTCGTTCGCGTTCCTCGTGATCGTCGTGGTGGCGGTGGACTACACCATCGCGGCAACGATCCTCCCCGAGCTCTTCGGCTACAGCCCGACACCGGCGAACTGCTGGGTGATCACCGCCGTCGTCATGCTCCTCCAGGCCATCCTCGTCGCGATCAGCACCAAGGTCACCAACCGGGTGAACGAGGTCGCGGTCACGGTGCAGATCATCGGGATGATCGGCATCACGGTGCTGCTCTTCGCCGTCGGCGCTGCGCTCGGCCGCCTCGACTTCACGCAGCTCTTCGCCACCGCACCGGTCGCCGAGGCCGGCTACTGGGACTTCGGCGGTCTCACCGACGCAGGACCCTTCCCCCTCGCCTTCCTGCTCGGGGCCTTCACGATCGTGGGGTTCGAATCGGCCGCCAACCTCGCCGAGGAGACGAAGAACCCCGAGCGTGTCATCCCGCGCGCCATGGTGCAGGCGGTCATCGCGCTCGGAGTGCTCGGGATGCTGTTCCTGATCGCGGTGACCGCTCTCGCGGGGGACACCACCGAGCTCGCGAAGTCCGCCACACCGGTCGCGACCGTCATCACCTCCGTGCTCGGACCCGTCGTCGGCAAGGCTCTGCTGGTGCTCGTGGTGATCTCGATCTTCTCCTGCGGACTCGTGATCACCCTCAGCGGCACCCGCCTGATCTGGGCGATGTCGCGGGATGAGCGCTTCCCCGCCTGGCAGCTCCTGGGGCGCGTGCACCGCAGCCGGCACACGCCGGTCGCGGCGACGCTCGGCTACCTCGTCATCACGCAGGCGATCCTGGCGCTCTTCAGCGGCACGGCCGACGCGCTCTTCATCCTGTTCTCCGCGGCGACGCTCCTGCCGGCGATCATCTACGCGGGCACCGTGCTGCTGTACATCGTGAAGAGGAAGTCGCTTCCGGCCAGCAAGGGCTTCACCCTGGGTCGCTGGGAGGTCCCGGTGCTGATCCTCGCCAGCGTCTGGCTGGTCTACGAGCTCCTCATCTTCCGGGACGTGTCCTTCGAGCAGCCGCGACTGTACGTCGGGATCATGCTCGTCATCGGCATCGCCTACCTCGTCTATCTGCTCGTCACGCGCGGCCGGAAGGGGCTGACCATGCCCGACATGGCCGACGTCGACCGCGCCTTCGATGAAGACACAGCCACCCCGACCGCGTAAGACTGCTCGTAACCACTGAAGGAAGAACCACCATGTCGTCGCACTCTCCGTCCCGCCCCGTCGCCATCATCGGCGGAGGAATCGTGGGATCGGCCCTGCTGTACACGCTCGCGCACCGGGGGGTCGACGCCGTGCTCCTCGAGTCCGAATCCGCCCTCGCGCTCGGGGCGAGCGGCACCAACTCCGGCGTCCTGCACACCGGATTCGACTCGACTCCCGGGCAGCTCGAGACCGCGCTGATCCTGCGCGCGGCCCGCATCCGCCCGGCGGTGCTCGATGCTCTCGGGGTTCCGGTGCTCCACACCGGCGCTGAGCTCGTGCCGCACTCCGCCGAGGACCACGAGACCGTGCGCGCCCTCGCAGAGAACGCCGCTGCGAACGGCGTGGAGGTCGAGGTGCGCGGGTCCGACGGCGCGCTGCTCGTGCCGGGCGAGTCGGTCAGCGATCCCGTGGCGTTCGCGCTCGCGCTCGCCGCGTCCGCCGTCGCAGCGGGCGCGCGGATCGAGCTCGAGGCGCGCGTGACGGCGATCTCTCCGATCGCCGACGGCCTGGCGCTGGAGACCGCGGACGGCAGACGCCTCGAGGTCGCCGCCGCGATCAACGCCGCCGGCCTGTATGCCGACGAGGTCGCGCGACTGGTGGGCGATGACTCGTTCGAGATCTATCCCCGCAAGGGCGAGTTCTTCGTGTTCGAGCTGCCCGACGGGCAGACGCTCGACCGCATCATCCTGCCCGTGCCGACCAAGCGCACCAAGGGGGTGCTCGTCTTCCCGACCCTCGACGGCAAGGTCGTGGCCGGACCCACGGCCGTGGACCTCGACGACAAGGACGACTGGTCGGTGCGGCCGGAGGCGCGCGACGAGATCCTCGCGAAGGCCGTGCAGCAGTATCCCGCACTCGACGGCCTCGAGCCCGTCGCCAGCTACGCGGGCCTGCGTCCGGCGGGACGGGGCAGCAACTACGTGATCGGCCGGTCGGAGAAGAACGACCGGCTCATCAACGTCGCAGCGATCCGGTCGACGGGTCTCACGGCCTCCCTGGGCATCGCCGACCACGTGGCGGAGATGCTTCCCGAGCTCGGCATCGAGGTCCGCGAACTGCGTCCGTCCACGGTTGCGGCGACACCGGCATCCGACGGCCCGTGGTGGCTCCGCACCGCGCGCCACCACCGCACCCCCACCCTCTGAACCCGTGGGGCGGAGGGATCGAGCCTCCGCCCCACGCTCCACGCTCCACCGAAGGAACACCATGACCACCGTTCTGGCGATCGATCAGGGCACATCCGGCACCAAGGCCGTCGTCGTCGATGAGGCCGGCGAGGTGCTCGCCCTCAGCGAGGTGTCGGTGCGCCCGACCTATCTGCCCGGCGGCGGCGTCGAGCACGACCCGCAGGCGGTCCTCGACTCGGTGCTGCGCGCCGGACGGATCGCCGCCAACCAGGCGAAGGCCGACATCGACATCGTCACGCTCGCGAACCAGGGCGAGACGGTGCTGGCCTGGGATCCCGACACCGGCCTGCCGCTGTCGAACATGATCGTGTGGCAGGACCGGCGATCCGAGTCGGTGTGCGCGGAGCTGCGCGACCACGCCGACGACATCGCCACGCGCACGGGGCTCGTCCTCGACCCGTACTTCAGCGCTCCGAAGCAGGCCTGGCTCCGGCGCAACGTCACCCGCGAAGGCGTCGTCACGACCTCCGACACCTGGCTGCTGCATCAGCTCACGGGCGAGTTCGTGACGGATGCCTCGACCGCCAGCCGCTCGCTGGTGATGGACCTCGACACCGCGACGTGGGACGCCGGACTGCTCGACCTCTTCGGTCTCGGCGACGAGCGGATGCCGGCGATCCTCGCCTGCGACGACATCGCCGGGTCCACCACCGCCTTCGGCGGCACCGCCGCGGTCGGCGGACTCATCGTGGACCAGCAGGCCGCGCTCGTCGCACAGAACTGCCTGCGGCCGGGCGAGGCGAAGTGCACCTTCGGAACCGGCGCCTTCCTGCTCGCGAACACGGGTCGCACCGCGGTCCGGTCCTCGGCGAACCTGTCGTCGTCGGTCGCGTGGCGGCAGGGCGGACAGAACACCTACTGCTTCGACGGACAGGTCTACACCGCGGCATCCGCTGTGCAGTGGCTCGAGAAGCTGACGTTCATCGACACCGCGGCCGACCTCGACCGCGTCGCCGCCGACGACGCCCATGGCGTGCTGTGCGTGCCGGCGCTCGCCGGACTCGCGGCTCCCTGGTGGCGGCCGGATGCCACGGCGACCTTCACCGGCATGACCCTGTCGACCGGCAGCGAGCACCTCGTGCGCGCGGTCCTGGAGGGGATCGCCGCGCAGGTCGCCGAGCTCGCTCGAGCCATGGCATCCGATCTCGGTCAGCCGCTGCAGCGTCTGCGGGTCGACGGGGGCCTCACGCAGAGCCGTGTGCTCATGCAGGCCGTCGCCGACCTGATGCGCATTCCCGTGGACGTGTATCCCTCGCAGCACGCGACGCCGCTCGGTGCGGCCGCCCTCGCGCGCTGCGCGATGAACCCGGAGCTCGCGCTCGACGACGCGATCGTCGCGTGGTCGCCGTCGCACACCTTCGAGCCGCAGTGGACGGATGCCCGTGCTTCCGAGTTCTCCGATCGCTGGCGGTCCGTCGCCGATTCCCTCGTCTGAATCCCGCCCGCACACGAACCCAGGAGTGACCCGTGGCCCTCGACCCCGTCGCGTACCAGCCCTACCAAGACCCCGACGACTTCATCCGCGAGGTGACCGACCTCATCTGGGTCGACCGTTCGATCAGCTTCATCCGTGAGAACTACGAGCCCGACTCGATCGTGCACGGCGGGTTCGGCACGGCGACGACGCGCGAGGAGGTGCTCGAGGGCACGCTCATGCGCATCGCCGAGTCGCCGGACCGGGTCAGCCAGACCGAGGACATCGTCTGGGAGCCCCGCGGGGACGATGCCTTCCTCAGCTCGCACCTGGTGGTCGTCGGCGACCTGCTCTCGCCGCGCGTGAGCCGCACGATCGCCAACTGCCTCTACCGCCGCGGTCGCATGGTCGAGGAGTGGGTCGTGCGCGACACCCTCGCCGAAGCGCTGCAGGACGGACTCGACCCCGACGAGGTCGCGAGGGATCACGCGTTCCGGGGGTACGTGGCGAGCTGGACCGACCCCGCGCCGGTCGATCCGATCTCTGCGGGCGACTCCGGTGTGCGACCCGACGAGCACCGTGCCGACGTCGAGACCGTGCTCGAGATGATCGGGACCGTGTGGAACGACCGCGACCTTCGTGCCGTCGAGCGGTTCTTCCACCGGGACCTGACTCTCCTCACCGTGGGGAACCGGCACATCATCCGTCCGGAGGGATATCGCCGCGCCCTGCTCGCACTGCTCGAGTCCTTCCCCGCGGGGACGTTCGAGGTGCGCGACGTGCAGGCGCATCACGACATCCGCTACGCCGGCACGCGCGTCGCCGTGACATGGAAGTTGGTCGGCGACTACACCGGCGTGCCGAACTACGGGCCTCTCACGGGAAAGCCCGTCGACCTGCTCGGCATCTCGCAGTTCACCCTGCATCAGGGCGCCATCGTGAAGGAGGTGCGGCTGTGGGACGACGTCGCGCTCCGCACGCAGATCGCGAGCATGCGCGGCGACGAGCCGGTGGGGCCGTCCAACATCTACTGACGCTCGCCGCCGGCGCCCTCGATCCCAGAGAAGAGGGACATGGCCGCCGCCGAGGAGGCCATGTCAGCGCCAGGGATCGAGGCCGTGCTTGCCGATCGTCGACCCGGCTTCGAGTCGGGCGAGCACCGCGGGGCCCTCGTCGAGCGCGTGCATCTGCGGGGAGCCGGGGGTGTAGACGCCCTGCGCGATGAGATCGTCGAGCTCCGTGAGCAGATCGCGGTACGCGGCGCGCGCTGCGGCTGCCAGCGCGCCGATGTGCAGGCCGCGCAGCTGTGCGTGATGCTCGAAGATCAGCTCCTGCGTCGACACAAGGGCGGGGCCCGAGGCGGAGCCGAAGATCACCACTCGTCCGGTGAAGGGCTTCGCGACCGCCAGGCTGACGCCGAGAGTCGCCTGTCCGACGGATTCGAGCACGAGGTCGACGGGTCCGACCGCGTGGAGCACCGTCTCCCCGAGATCGGGCCGTCGGCTGTCGAGGATCACGTCGGCTCCCAGCGTTCGGAGCACATCGTGCTTCGCGGATGCCGCGGATGCCACGACGCGCGCACCGTGGTGGCGGGCGAGACGGACCGCGGCCTGACCGACGCCACCCGCCGCAGCGTGGATGAGGACCGTCTCTCCCCGTTCGAGACCGCCCACGGTGCGCAACGCGGCGGCCGCGGTCGCCCAGTTGAGGATCATGCCGAGGGTCTGCGCGTCGCTCCAGCCCGCGGGCACCCTGATCGATTCCGCCGCCGTCACCGCCGCGTACTCGGCGAAAGCACCCGGCCCGCTCCCGATGATGCGCGTGCCGAGAGGCAGCGGGTCCGCGACGCGAGGGCCGATCTCGACGATCTCCCCCACCGCCTCGAAGCCCGCGCGATACGGCGCCTGCGGACCGCCGCCGTAGATCCCACGGGTCTGCGAGACGTCGGCGAAGTTCACGCCCGCGGCGCCGACCCGGATCAGATACTCACCCGGCGCGGGTCGGGGTCGGGGCACCCGCAGGAGGATCAGGTCCTCGGGACCGTCGAGTGTCTGCTGAACGAGGGCACGCATGTCGGTGTGAGTGTCGCGCATGCCGAGAATCTACGAGCCTGCCACCAGTGGCAAGGTCAACCCCCGTCGACCCGGCTCTCCAACTCGTCGAGGTAGGCATCGAGAGCGTCCTCCTGCTCCCGAAGCGCGGCGATGCGCGTGGAGAGGCGATCGCGATAGCGCTGCACGTCGCGCAGCAGCTCCTCGTCGGTGACGTGCTGCCCCTGCGTCTCCTGCAGCACCCGTCGGATGAGCCGCACGGGCAGGCCGGAGTCGAGCAAAGAGCGGATCGTGAGCACGCGATCCACGGTCCCTGCACAGTAGTCGCGGTATCCGCCCTCCGTGCGACCGGGCACGATCAGGCCCTGGTCCTCGTAGTACCGCAGCGATCGCGGGCTGGTGCCGCTGATCGACGCGGCCTCGGAGATCCTCATTCCTCGACCGCCCGTGCGGCCGGCACGCGGAGCGCGGGGAGCAGCACGAAGTCGACGAGCTCCGCGACCGCTTCGGCCTCGAGGGAGCGCTGACGGAGCATCACGCTGCCGAAGGCCGCGGTGGGCACGATGCCGGCGACGAGCGCCACCGGCACGTCGGCGGGAACCGTGCCGCGCTCGATCCACCGCTCGATCACGGCGACCAGTGCGGCCACCGGAGGCTCGCCGATGGTCCGGTATGCCACGTCACGCAGCTCCGGGTCGCGTCCGATCTCGCTCAGCAGGCTCGCGAGCACGTGTCCCGAGCGCTCGTCCGATCGGGCGAAGTGCATCGCGGCGGCGATCAGATCCCCGCGCAGGGTTCCGGTGTCGGGGGTCTCGGTCGTGATGTGCAGGGCGCGCACGGCGGCCACGACGAGATCGACCTTCGAGCTCCACCGTCGGTAGATCGCCGACTTGCCGCACTGGGCCCGCTGAGCGACGCCGGCGATCGTCGTTCCCGCATATCCGCTCTCGACCAGCAGATCCTGCGTGGCGAGGAGGATCCCGCGCTCGACTTCGGGATCGCGCGGACGACCCGATGCCCTCGACTCTTCGCCACTGTCCATGAGCACCCATTGTACATTCCGGGACCGGCTGGTACCGTAATGCAATAACGGGACCGTTGAGAACCGTAATACCTCCTCGGTCCATCTTCATCGACCAAGGAGCACGCCATGACCGCATCACCCACCGCCGAGCGCGTCGCATCGCGACCTCGGCTCCGTACCGCCGTCATCCTCATCACCGCCGTGATCGTCGCTGTCGCCGTGAACGCGGCCATCGCCGCCGTCGCGATCGCTGCGGGCGCACCATCGACCTACGGCCCACTCACCCTTCCCGCCTACGCCCTCTTCACGACTCTCGGTGTCGCCGCCGGGTGGGCGGGATGGGTGCTCGTCCACCGCCGCGCCCGCGACCCCCGACGCACGCTCCGAGTCCTGGTGCCGGTCCTGACGGTGCTGTCGTTCGTGCCCGACGTGCTGCTCCTCGCCTTCGGGTTCATCCCCGGCACGACCACGCCCGCCGTGATCGCCCTGATGCTGATGCATCTGGTCGTCGTCGCCGTAGCAGTGCCGGCCTCTGCGCTCGCGATGCGGATGCCGGCGCGCACCGTCTGACCCGTGCGCACATCCTCGGGAGGTACGTTGGAGATTCCGCGCGCGGTCGTCGCGCGGGGAGCTCGACGGAGGGGAACCCGGACATGCGCACATTGGTGATCGGCGCGACAGGCAGCATCGGCGGCGTGGTCGCGACCACTCTCGAGAGCCGTGGGCATGAGGTCATTCGGGCATCGCGGAACTCCGAACCCTCGGTCGATGTCACCGACCCGGCATCCGTCCGTGAGCTCTTCGCCGGACTCGACGACCTCGACGCCGTGGTGGTCGCGGTCGGTTCCGTCGGCTTCAAGCCGCTCACCGAACTCACTCGAGACGACTATCTCGCCGCGTTCACCAAGAAGACCCTCGCGCAGATCGACGTCCTCTCGCAGGCCCTCGCGCACGTGCGCGACGGCGGGTCGGTCACGCTGACGAGCGGAGTGCTGGCCCGCGAGCCGATCGCGACCGGGGCAGCCGCGGCGATGGCGAACGGGGCCCTCGAGTCGTTCGTGCTCTCGGCGGCCGCCGAGGCGCCGCGCGGCATCCGCATCAACGCCGTCTCGCCCGACGTGCTCGCGAACTCGCCCGGCTATCACGCCGCCTTCCCCGGACACCGCCCCGTGACGGACGACGAGGTGGGTACCGCCTACGTGCGCGCTGTCGAGGGCGTCATCAACGGCCGGGTCCTCGCCGTCTGACGGAAGGATCACGGGCGCACATCGTGCAGGGCGACGGCTCCGAGGCAGGGCACGGTGACGAGGTCTCCTTCGCGCAGATCCCCCGGAAGCATCGCGACCGGGTGCGGCCACGACGCATCGCCGACGTCGCCGGGGATGAGCTCGATGCGCGCGCTCCTGCTGCACGAGGCGCGTCCGATGAGCCGGCATTCGCTCCACTGCGCGGTGACGCCCTCGAACCTGCAGTCGGTCAGGGCGATCCTCTTGTCCTCCTGGGTGTCCACGCGCAGCGTGATGCGGAAGACCAGCACGGTCACGTCGGTCCCGCCGGTGAGTGCGCGCTCGCGCGGTCGCCCCGGACGAGGAAGGTCCCCGGTGAGCACGGCAGGGGTGCCGCTGACCTCGGCGAGCCTGATGAGCGAGACGCCCGCGACGACGACGTCGGAGACGGTCGCCTGGGTGTGCACCGGCCAGGAGTCGACGGCGAGCGGGGACGGGATGCTCAATCGCATCGTGGGCAGGATCTCGGTGAGAGTCATGTCTCTGTCTTAGGTGCGGGACGACGCACGGGGAACGCCTCCACACGGAACCCATGCGGCCTTCCTGCGAACCGTCATCGGGTCACCGCGGGTAGGCTCGGCTCCGTGATCACTTCGCCGCAGACCCCGCCGTCGGGCTGACCGTGGAGATCATCGACAGCATCGGCGTGGTGGGTGAGGTCATCGGCTGGGTCGGCCTCATCGTCGGCCTCCCGCTGCTCCTGATCGCTCTGCTGACGCGCAGCATCCAAGGCGGCCACACCCGCATCAGGATCACCGTCCTCGAGGACCTCGAGGATCGGCCGATGGCGCTCTGGTCGGCGGGCGACCGCACGTACACGAGAGCGCTGACGCCCTCGGAGACACGCCACCTCGCCGACACCGCGGAGCCGTTCGGCTACGTCGCCGACCGCGATCCCGAACGTCTGCGCCTCGAAGCCCGGTCCCCCTTCGAGCGGGCCTGCATGACGATCTCGTTCGTGATGCTCGGAGCAGCCGTCATCGGCTTCGCCGCATCGTTCCTTCCCGTCTTCTGGAACTAGGTCGAGGGCCGCAGCGTCGGCCCGACGACAGCGGCCGAGTCCGGCGGCAGCAGCAGCGTTCCGGCATCCGCCACGACCGGTGCGGTCGAGATCAGCACCGCGGCATCCGCCGCGAGTCCGAACTCCGCCGACCCGTTCGAGAGATTGACCAGCACCGCGAGCCCACCGCGGTCGATCCGGTACACGCGATGCGCAGGGGATCCGTCGGACTCCTGCACGGACACTTCGGTGCGTGACGCATCGGGATCCGTCAGCTCCGGGCGCTCCCGCCGCAGCGCCGCGAGCCCCCGATACAGGGTGAGCAGCCGTGCGTGGGCGGGTTCCGCGAGCTCGCGCCACTCGAGGTGCGAACGCTCGAACGTCGCCGGGTCCTGCGGGTCGGGCACGGCATCCGCGTCCCAGTCCATCTTCGCGAACTCGGCCTTGCGCCCCTCCGACACGGCGCTGCCGAGCTCGGGCTCGGGATGCGAGGTGAAGAACTGCCAGGGCGTCGAGGCGCCCCATTCCTCGCCCATGAACAGCATGGGCGTACCGGGCGCGGTCAGGCTGAGCACCGCGGCGATCGCGAGCCGCTCGGCCGAGAGCGTCGCCGACAGGCGGTCGCCCGCAGCGCGATTGCCGATCTGGTCGTGATCCTGCGCGAACGTGACCAGACGCCAGGCCGGGACATCCCGCGGTATCGGCGAGCCGTGCGGGCGCCCGCGGAACGACGAGAAGGTGCCGTCGTGGAAGAACCCGCCCTCCGAGACCTTGGCGACGGCATCCTCCGCGGCGAAGTCGGCGTAGTACCCGGCGGTCTCTCCCGTGAGGGCGACGTGCACGGCGTGATGCCAGTCGTCGGACCACTGGGCCGTGAGTCCGTAGCCGCCGGCCTCTCGAGGAAGGATCAGGGTCGGGTCGTTCAGATCCGACTCCGCGATGAGGCTGAGCGGACGATCGAGCTGCGCCGAGAGAGCGTCGACGCGCTCCGCGAGCTCGCGCAGGATGTGCACCGGCTGTTCGTCGTGCAGGGCGTGCACGGCATCCAGCCGCAGACCGTCGACGTGGAGGTCGCGCAGCCACATCAGCGCGTTGTCGACGATGTACTCGCGCACGGCCCGCTCGTCGAGATCGACCGAGTCGCCCCAGCCGGTGTTGTCGCCCGACCGGAGATACGGACCGAACTCGGGCAGGTAGTTCCCGCTCGGGCCCAGATGGTTGTAGACCACGTCCTGGATCACCGCGAGTCCGCACGCATGCGCCGCATCCACGAACCGCTGGTACGCCCGCGGACCGCCGTACCCCTCGTGCACCGCGTACCAGAGCACGCCGTCGTAGCCCCAGTTCCAGACGCCGTTGAAGGCGTTGACCGGCAGCAGCTCCACGTGCGTCACGCCGAGGTCGACGAGGTGACCGAGGCGTCCGATCGCCGCGTCGAGCGTGCCCTCCGACGTGAAGGTGCCGAGATGCAGCTCGTAGATCAGTCCGCCCGCGAGCTGCCGACCGGTCCACGTGTGATCCGTCCAGGCGAAGTCCGCCGGGTCGAATGCCGCTGACGGGCCGTGCACCCCCTCGGGCTGCCATCGCGAACGCGGATCGGGGCGCAGCTGCTCGCCGTCGTCGATCAGGAAGCCGTATCGGTCGCCGTCGGCGAGAGCGAGATCGATGCCCCACCAGCCTTCCGCCCGGGCATCCAGCTCCCGCTCCTCGATCGTCGCGCCGTCGCCGTCGAGCAGCCGCACCCGCATCCGTCGTGCGCGCGGAGCCCAGACCTCGATCACCGTGCGAGTCCGATCACCGGGCGTCCTCGATCAACGCCACCGGGTACGTCGCCAGGAGGTCTGCGAGACGTACGGGTCCCTGCTCGATCCGTCGCCCGGTCAGCACGTCCGTCCCCGGGACGTCGGCGCGCATCAGGACGGTGTCGCCCCAGCCGCCGCGCCGGGCCAGCCCGACCGGGAGGCGCGTCGCCACCGCGGTCACACCTCCGCGATGGACGGCGACGCCGTGCTCGGCGGCGGCGCCCTCGATCACCGCGGAGCGATAGACGCGGAAGAGCTCGGGGTTGTCGCGACGCAGGCGCAGGGCGCGCGACGTGACGAGCAGCTTCGCCCTGCCCGAGTCGTCGACCGGAGGAAGGATGCCGCGCGCCGCGTCGGCGTCGACCTCCTTCAGCAGTCGTGCCCGAGCGGCGAAGTCGACCGGGCGGCGGTTGTCCGGGTCGACGAGCGACAGGTCCCACAGCTCGCTGCCCTGATAGACGTCGGGGACCCCGGGGCCGGTGAGCTGCAGCAGCTTGGCGGACAGCGAGTTCGAGCGCCCGGCATCCGTGATCTCGGCGACGAAGCGATCGAGGATTCCGCGGGCGCCGCCCTCGACCGACCGCGCGATCACAGCGAGACCTTCCTCGAAGGCGGCATCCGGATGCTGCCATGCGGTCGACTCCGACGCCTCGCGCGCGGCCTTCGTGGCGTACTCCAGGAGCCGCTCCGACGAGAGCGGCCAGGCGCCGACGGCGGCCTGCCAGATCAGGGCGTCGAGCGGACCATGCCCGGTGCCGGCGACCGCGCGCAGCTCGTCGAGCACCTCGGCCCAGCGCTCGGGGATCTCGGACAGCACCGTGAGCCTGGCCCGCACATCCTCCGAGCGCTTCGTGTCGTGCGTCGAGAGCGTCGTCATCGAATGCGGCCACGCGGCCAGACGAGCCGCCTGCGCCTCGTGGAAGTCATCGACCGACAGCGCGGTGATCGACGGATCGGCACCGACCTCGGTCAGCGTCCCCAGACGCGTGCACCGGTAGAAGGCCGTGTCCTCCACTCCCTTCGCCATGACCGCCCCGCTCGTCTGCGGGAAGCGCTGCGCGACCTCCAGTGACGGATCCGCGAGCAGCGGCTCCAGCTCGTCGAACGCCTCCGCGAGATCCGGGCGCCGCCGTCGGGCCCCCGCGAACGCATGCTGCAGGTGCGCGATGCCGTCGGGCAGGTACGAGCGGTAGACCGGGAAGCAGGCGAGCAGCTCGGCGAGAGCATCCTCCGCGTGCACGACGCCGCGCGGGAGCGTGCGGACCAGGCGATGCACCTCCGAAGCGAGCAGCTCGTCGGCGATCATCCGCTTGGTGGTGTGGATGAGGTCCGGCCACGGCTGCGCCTCGGGCAACCCGGTCTCCGCGCGGAGGCGTGCATCGAGCCGATCGAGCGCCTCGACCCCGTCGCGGTCGACGAGCACCCGGTCGAGCTCCGCGAGCGCGTCGTACCCGGTGGTCCCGTCGGTGCGCCACCAGGACGGCAGGGGCTCGCCCGGCTCGAGGATCTTCTCGACCAGCGTGTACACCCCGCCCGTGGCATCCGCCAGCTGCTCGAGGTAGCGACCCGGATCCGCCAGTCCGTCGGGGTGATCCACGCGGATGCCGTCGGCGAGGCCGTCGCGCACCCACCGCACGATCTCTCGGTGGGACTCCGCGAACACGTCGGGCAGCTCCACCCGGATGCCGGCGAGCTCGACCACCGCGAAGAAGCGCCGGTAGTTGAGCGCGGTGTTCTGGTCCTGCCAGAACCGCAGCTCGTAGTGCTGGGCGGCGAGGAGCGCGGGGAGGTCGTCGGCGTGCTCTCCCGACCCCGGGGCCAGCGGCAGCACGTGGTCGTAGTACGTCAGGGTGCCGTCCGGTGCGTCGTCGGCGGGGGAGGCGTCGACCACGAGCTCGCCGTTCGCGACGACTTCGTCGGGCGCGGCGCCCAGGATCGGCAGGAGCAGCCTCCCGCCTCCAGCAGGCCAGTCGATGTCGAACGCGACCGCGTGCCGCGATGCGCGTCCGAATCGCAGCACATCCCACCACCAGCTGTTCAGCCGCGGCTTCGCGACGCCGACGTGGTTCGGCACGATGTCGACCAGGATGCCGAGCCCTGCGGCGCGGGCGGCGGCGGCGAAGCGCTCCAGCCCCTCGGCCCCGCCGCGATCCGGGTCGACGCGGGAGTGGTCGACGACGTCGTACCCGTGGTTCGACCCCGGCACCGCGGCGAGCAGCGGCGACAGATATGCCCAGCCCGCGCCGAGATCGGCGAGGTACTCGGTGACGGCGGCCGCATCGTCGAGCGGGAACCGATCACTGATCTGCAGTCGATACGTCGAGAGGGGCCGCTGTGTCATGAGGTCGCCTGCTCCGCTCTCGGCGCGGGTGCCACGCCGTCCGCCTGATCGTTCTGCATCCGGAGGGACGCGTCCACCGAGTCGTCCGTCGACGGCTCCGGACCGTCGACCTCCTGCAGCACGAGGAGTGCCTTCGCCTCGATCGTCAGCTGCGTGCCGGCCGCATGGTCCGATCCGTCCGCCATCTCGCCGGCCGTGTCGACGGCCACGTGCCAGTGCTCGCCGTGGCGCTCGTCCGGGAGCACGATGTCGACGGGCTCGTCGCCGCTGTTGAAGTAGACGATGAAGTTGACGTCGGTGACCGCCCGGCCGCGCAGATCCTTCTCGCGGATGCCCTGGCCGTTGAGGAACATGCCCACCAGGCGGCCGAAGCCGGAGTCCCAGTCGGCGGGCGCCATCGGGCTGCCGTCGGGACGCAGCCAGACCACGTCGGCGATGCGCTCGTCGTCGAGTTCCACCGGACGGCCGTTGAAGAACCGGCTGCGCCGGAACGTCGGATGCCGGCGGCGGAGGCGGGCGACGGCGGCCGTGAACTCGACGAGAGGAAGATCGGCCGACTCCCAGTCGATCCAGGTCGTCTCGTTGTCCTGGGCGTAGCCGTTGTTGTTGCCCCGCTGGGTGCGTCCGAGCTCGTCGCCGTGCGAGATCATCGGCACGCCCTGGGACAGCAGCAGCGTGGCGAGGAAGTTGCGCTGCTGGCGGGCCCGTCGACGGTTCACGGCCTCGTCGTCCGTCGGACCCTCGACGCCCATGTTGTCGGAGCGGTTGTGGCTCTCGCCGTCGTTGTTGCTCTCGCCGTTGGCCTCGTTGTGCTTCTCGTTGTACGAGACGAGGTCGCGCAGGGTGAAGCCGTCGTGCGCGGTGACGAAGTTGATCGACGCGACCGGGCGGCGCCCCGAGTGCTCGTAGAGGTCGGCCGAACCGGTCAGGCGCGACGCGAACTCGCCGAGAGCCTGCGGCTCTCCGCGCCAGAAGTCCCGGACGGTGTCGCGGTACTTGCCGTTCCACTCCGTCCACTGGGGCGGGAAGTTGCCGACCTGGTATCCGCCGGGGCCGACGTCCCACGGCTCCGCGATGAGCTTGACCTGCGAGACCACCGGATCCTGCTGCACGAGCTCGAAGAACGTCGACAGGCGGTCCACGTCGTAGAACTCGCGCGCCAGCGTCGAGGCGAGGTCGAAGCGGAAGCCGTCGACGTGCATCTCCGTCACCCAGTAGCGGAGCGAGTCCATCAGGAGCTGCAACGCGTGCGGGCTGCCCGCGTTGAGGCTGTTCCCCGTGCCCGTGTAGTCCGTGTAGTAGCGCTTGTCCTTCTCGAGGCGGTAGTACGCCTCGTTGTCGATGCCGCGCATCGAGAGGGTCGGGCCCAGGTGGTTGCCCTCGGCCGTGTGGTTGTAGACGACGTCGAGGATGACCTCGATCCCGGCGGCGTGCAGGGCGCGGACCATGGCGCGGAACTCCTGCACCTGCTGCCCGTGCTCGCCGCTGGACGAGTAGCCGCTGTGCGGCGCGAAGAAGCCGAGCGTGTTGTAGCCCCAGTAGTTCGACAGCCCCTTGTCCTCGAGGACCGAGTCGTCGACGAACTGATGCACCGGCATGAGCTCGAGTGCGGTCACGCCGAGGCGGCCGAGGTGCTCGATGACCGCGGGGTGCGCGATGCCGGCGTAGGTGCCGCGGAGCTCCTCCGGCACGTCGGGGTGCCGGACGGTCAGCCCCTTGACGTGCGCCTCGTAGATGACGGTCTGCGCGTAGGGCGTCTTCGGCAGGCGGTCGCCGGCCCACTCGAAGAACGGGTTGATGACGACGCCCTTCACCATGGATGCCGCCGAGTCGTCGTCATTCCGGGAATCGGGGTCGCCGAAGTCGTATCCGAAGGGGGCCTGTCCCCATTCGATCCGGCCGGAGACGGCCTTGGCGTACGGGTCGAGGAGGAGCTTGTTCGGGTTGAAGCGCTTGCCCTCGGCGGGGGCGAAGGGACCGTGCACCCGGTACCCGTAGAGCTGCCCCGGCTGCACCGAGGGGAGGTAGCCGTGCCAGACGAAGGCGTCGACCTCGGTGAGCGTCACACGCTGCTCGCCGCCGTCGTCGTCGAAGAGGCACAGCTCCACTTTCTCCGCGCCCTCGCTGAACAGCGCGAAGTTCGTTCCCTGTCCGTCGAAGGTCGCTCCGAGGGGGTATGCCGATCCAGGCCAGATCTCGTGACTCATGGGGCGAGCTTAGGCCGCCGCGACGTGGCGGCCCGCTCTGCGACGATCTGCACCGCGCGGTCGAAGTCGAGAACCTGCGCGATCTCCTCTGCCAGCGCATAGGGGTGGCCCAGGTAGCAGACGAAGACGGGGGAGACGACCTCGACGTAGCCGATGGGGCCGTCCTGGCTCACGACGTAGCGGTCGAAGTCGAACAGCTCGGCCGTGGGCGTCGCCGGGCGCTGCTGCTCGTTCGACGGGACCGGCTCGTGCGCGGCGCGCACTTCGGAGCCGGAGGGGACGGGGGTTCTGACGGACATGAGACCTCCTGACTCGGGATGTTCCTCACGGTAGAAGGGCTCGGCGATTCTGAGAACGGCATTGCCAGGAGGCCGGGAACCCGCTACGGACACACCGATATACCGGTTTCGCCCGCGGCATCCGGCTCCTACACTGAGGAAAACGCACCATCTTCGACGATCGGAGAACGCTGTGTCTGCACCGTGGCAGGTCTCGCGCGATGCGCTGCCCCACGCATCGCGACTGCTCATCGAGCGCGCTCACGAGGAGATGCTGGCGGGGAACCTCGACGATCGGCGGCTGCAGGAGGTGCGCCCCCTCGTGCGGGAGTCCTGGGAGAGATCCTGGCGGGGGAGGGTGGGGCCGGAAGGCCCGCCGCCTCTCGACCTGCACACCGAGGAGCTCGAGGACTACCGGCTCGCGCATCCGCTCGCCTCGGCGATGGACATGATCCGCGCCCTGCTGCTGCCGGACACCGAGGAGGACTCGGGCGTCATCATCGCGATCGGCGACAAGGCGGGACGGCTGCTCTGGATCGAGGGCGACCGGCAGCTGCGGTCGCTCACCGACGACATGGGGTTCGTGGCGGGCGCGAACTGGTCGGAGGATGCCGTCGGCACGAGCGCCCCCGGAACCGCGCTCGCGCTCGGGCAGTCGGTGCAGATCCGCGGAGCCGAGCACTACAACCGCCTCGTGCATCCGTGGTCGTGCACGGCCGCTCCGGTGCGCGACCCCGAGACGCAGCGCGTGCTCGGCGTGATCGACATCACGGGCGGCCCCGAGGTCGTCTCCCCGCAGGCGCGCCTGCTCGTCGACGCCACGGCGCGCGCCGTCGAATCCGAGCTGATGGTCACTCGCCTCCGGGAGCGCAGCGAGACCGCCCGGCAGCGTCCGACGCCGGTGAGAGCCCGCACGCTGAAGACCGCCAGGGCGACGCTGCACGTGCTGGGAAGGGATCGCGCACGGCTGGAGACCGAATCCGAGCACGACGAGTCGATGATCGAGCTCAGCGCCCGGCACGCGGCCATCCTGCTCATGCTCGCCGTGCACCGCCAGGGCCTCTCCGCCGAGCGGCTCTGCGAGCTCGTGTACGGCCCCGGCGTCTCTCCCGACACCCTGCGACCCGAGATGGTGCGCCTGCGCAAGGTGCTCGAGCGCACGGCCCCCGATCTGGTGCCGGAGTCGCGGCCGTATCGACTGCCGGTGGCGCTCGAGACCGACGCGCACGACGTGCTCTCGCTGCTCGACCGCGGCGCGCACCGGGTCGCGCTCACCGCGTATCGCGGTCCCGTGCTCCCCGAGTCGACGTCGCCCGGCGTGGAGGAGTTCCGCGAGTCCGTTCGCGGCGCGCTCCGCGAGGTCATGCTCTCGGAGGCCAGCCTCGACGTGCTGCTGGCCTACGCCGAGATCCCCGAAGGGCAGGGCGACGCCGAGGCGCTGCGGCTCGCGCTCGAGATGCTCCCGGCGCGCTCGCCGAAGCGCGCAGCGCTGGTCGCCCGGATCGAGCGCCTCGACCGCGGCTGACCGCCGTCGGGGCCTCGCGGCCTCAGCCCTGGTCGAGCACTTCGCGGAGCCTGACGGCGAAGGCCTCGGGCTGACCGGCGTAGCCGAACTCGCCGCCCAGGAAGCCGCCGTGGTGGCTCGGGAAGACCGTCGCCTCCTGGCCGAGCTGCTCCGCCAACGCGATCGCGGTGCGGCCGGTGTAGACCTTCTTCGACTCCTCGCCCACCGCGATGACGACCCGGGTCGGCGCCGCCTTCAGCGCCTCGATGTCCGGCTCGTACAGGCACACCGCCCAGGATCGCTTCGACAGCAGCGGATCCTCCCTGGTGCCGTCGTCCTCGGTCGGCATCCCGAACGCCGCCGGGTCCGGCGCCGGCTGCGCGAAGTACTCGTCCGTGACCTCGCCCTCCCACGAGGTCATCGCGATGAACGCGGCCATCCCGGCTCCCCAGCCCTTGTCCTGATACACCTGGGTGTACGCCGCGCGCGCTCGCTGGACGGCTTCGGCATCCGGCAGCACGCTGTCGATCGGCGGTTCGTGGGCGACCAGGGTCACGACATCGTGCGGGTACGCCGTGACGAGGGCCAGGGCGGCCACCGCCCCGCCGCTGCTCGCGAACAGGTCAACGGGGCCGGCACCGAGCGCCTCGATGAGAGCGTGGAGGTCCTCTGCCTGGGTCTCGGGCTCGTTCGTCACCCCGCCGTCCTTGCGGATGCTCCGGCCCAGACCACGAGGATCGTAGGTGATGACCGTCCGGTCCTCGAACAGCCTCACCTGGTCGCGGAAGCCGCTCGCGTCCATGGGCTGGCCGATCATCAGCAGCGGGGGATGAGCGTCTGTCGCCGGGAGAGGGCCGTGGACGTCGTAGACCAGGTCGACATCCGGGAGCTCGAGCGTGTGCTGCGTCATTGAGGGCCTCCTCCATCGCGGGCGATCTCCCAGGATGCTATGTCGTCGGAGCAGCGGCGCACCAGGGTCCCTGCCGGAGTCGGAGGGAACTGCAACCCCCTGCAACGTTGCGCACCGGGGTGCAACGTCCTGCGACGTAGCTTCGTGACAACAGCCGCCGCACCGAAGCGCGGCCCGTCGAAGGAGTCACGATGACCATCGTCGAAGAAGACGTGTCCACCGCCTACGCGGCCCCGGGACGACCGGGCGCCCTCGCGAACTACCGTGCCCGCTACGGCCACTACATCGGCGGCGAGTTCGTCGATCCCGTCAAGGGCCAGTACTTCGAGAACGTCAGCCCGGTCAACGGCAAGCCCTTCACCGAGGTCGGCCGCGGCACGAGCGAGGACATCGACCGCGCGGTCGATGTCGCCTGGAAGGCGTTCGCGAGCTGGGGCAAGACCAGCCCGGCCGAGCGCTCCGTGATCCTGAACAGGATCGCCGACCGCATCGAGCAGCACCTCGAGGAGATCGCCGTCGCCGAGACCTGGGAGAACGGCAAGCCGGTGCGCGAGACCCTCGCCGCCGACATCCCGCTCGCGGTCGACCACTTCCGCTACTTCGCCGGAGTGCTGCGGGCGCAGGAGGGCGGCATCAGCCAGCTCGACGAGAACACCGTGGCGTACCACTTCCACGAGCCACTCGGCGTGGTCGGCCAGATCATCCCCTGGAACTTCCCGATCCTCATGGCGGTGTGGAAGCTCGCACCTGCGCTCGCCGCGGGCAACTGCGTCGTCATCAAGCCGGCCGAGCAGACTCCGGCATCCCTCCTCTTCCTCTTCGACATCATCGGCGACCTGCTTCCGGCCGGCGTCGTGAACATCGTCAACGGGTTCGGGATCGAGGCGGGCGCCCCGCTCGCGCAGCACAAGCGCATCCGCAAGGTCGCCTTCACCGGCGAGACCACCACCGGCCGCCTGATCATGCAGTACGCCTCGCAGAACCTCATCCCGGTGACGCTCGAACTCGGAGGCAAGAGCCCGAACGTCTTCTTCGAAGACGTCGCGCGCTCGACCGCCGACCCCTTCTACGACAAGGCGCTCGAGGGGTTCACGATGTTCGCGCTGAACCAGGGCGAGGTCTGCACCTGCCCGTCACGCGCGCTCATCCAGCGGTCGATCTACGACGGCTTCCTCTCCGACGGCCTGGAGCGGGTGAAGAAGGTCGTGCAGGGCAACCCGCTGGACCCGGCGACAATGATCGGCGCGCAGGCGTCGAACGACCAGCTGGAGAAGATCCTCAGCTACATCGACATCGGGAAGCAGGGCGGCGCGCGTCTGCTCACCGGCGGCGAGCGTGTCGATCTCGGCGGCGATCTCAGCGAGGGCTACTACGTCGCGCCGACCGTGTTCGAGGGCACGAACGACATGCGCATCTTCCAGGAGGAGATCTTCGGGCCCGTGCTGTCGGTCACCTCGTTCGACGACTTCGACGATGCGATCTCGATCGCCAACGACACCCTCTACGGTCTGGGCGCCGGTGTCTGGAGCCGCAGCGGAGACACCGCCTATCGCGCCGGCCGCGCGATCGAGGCGGGCCGCGTCTGGACGAACACCTACCACCAGTACCCGGCGCACGCCGCGTTCGGCGGATACAAGCAGTCGGGCGTGGGACGCGAGAACCACAAGATGATGCTCGACCACTACCAGCAGACGAAGAACCTCCTCGTCTCGTACGCGGAAGGCCCGATGGGCTTCTTCTGAGCTCGATCCGATGGGCCGCTGAGCGAGCGGGGCGTTTCGTCTCGCTCCGCTCGCTCAACGACCGACCTCGAAAGGCACGGACATGGTCACCATCGGCACGTACCAGCGGGTGGACGTGACGGGTGCCGCGGCATCCCTCGTGCGCGAGCTCAGCGCGCAGCACGGTCCGCTGATGTTCCATCAGTCCGGCGGATGCTGCGACGGCTCGTCGCCCATGTGCTACCCCGTCGGCATGTTCATCACGGGACCGGGCGACGTCCTCCTCGGTGCCCTCGACGTCGGACTCGAGGGCCCGGTCGAGGTGTTCATGTCGGAATCGCAGTTCGAGTACTGGAAGTACACGCACCTGACGATCGATGTGGTGCCCGGACGCGGTGCCGGCTTCAGCGTCGAGGGGCCCACGGGCATGCGGTTCCTCATCCGATCGCGCATGCTGAACGAGGCGGAGCTGGAGTACTTCGGCCTCACCCCCTGATGCCGGAAGAGACACGCGTGATCCGCAGACCGCATGCGGGTGCATGGACGCAACCGGTTGCAACCTCCGCCGGTATACCATTCACGTATGCGCCGAGCAGCGTCAGTCCCCAGCTGACCGCGGGCGCGGACGGCGCAAGCCGTCATGCGGAGGGAGAGTCGATCTTCTTTCGATCCCGAGGGGGGATGGGGTGGGAGTTCGGTCCCCAGCCGACACCCACCCCCACACTCCCCCTCCGTGTCTCCGGTGCGTCCGGCCGCCTCAGTTCAGCCGGCTCCAGAACCAGAAGAGGGCGAACCCGATCACGACCACGATCGGCAGCCATGTCGTGCTGCGCTTCAGCCGGCGTCCCTGCGGCGCGACGCCCGGCGGAGGCGTGAGAAGGCCGACCGGCGGGGCGAACGGCAGCGGCGCGCTCATCGCCGGAGCAGGGACGGATGCCGTCGCCGCGGGACCCGCGCTCTCGGCGAGCAGGCGCTCGTCACGCCATCGCGCCCACTGATCGAACTTCGTCAGCAGCGCGCCGACCGCACCGAACAACCACGCCCAGGTGGCGGGGTCGAGCGTCGACACCTTGCGCTGCGTGTAGAGGAACAGCCAGTCGTCCACGATCTCGACATCGAGCTGGGCGGCGTTGTCGATGAACCTCGCCATGATGTCGGGCGTGAACAGATAGAGCGCGTCGCGCTCGTATCCCGTGGGGCAGTACAGCGTGAAATAGCGGTCGAAGTCGCCCTCGAGCGAGAGGCGCTGCTCCTTCTGGAACGACGCGGGCAGGTTCGATCCGAAGCTGTTGTTGCCGTTCGCGTCGAGCACGATGTTCGGCAGCGGCACGTCGAGCTTCACGGCCACGTATCCCCAGCGATAGGTCGTCGAGTTCTTCCCCGACTGCACCGTGTACTGGTAGTTGCCGAACTCGACGAAACGGGGGTGCGTGCCGCGGACGAGGTCGGTCGACTGACGGGAGCGGCCGAGGCTGAAGATCATGCCGGGCAGCGGGGGATCGGCGATCCTCGCCTCGTACGACATGCCGTTCGCCTGGGCGAAGCGGCTCAGCCGGTACCGCGTCGCCTGCCCGTTGCGCACGCCGAGCCAGATCATCAGGACCACCGCGATCAGCACCAGGCCGATGAGCACCAGGGGGACCGCCGCGATCCCGGGCAACCCGCTCGCCGACGCCAGGCTGAGGATGATCGTCACGAAGATCGGCAGCACCACGACGCCGGCGACCGACACGGCCACGATGCCGATGATGGTCGACGTCGAGACGGTCGTCGACTGCCGCGCCCGCAGCTCGGCGGTGAACGCCCGGACGGCCGCGGCATCGACCGGATCGGTGAGCGGTCGGGCGTCGAACGTGATCGGGGGCTGCGGCGCTGTCATCGGTTCACCCGGTCGGCGTCCCAGGTCAGGTCGGTGCCCTCGGGGATCTGCGCCGCTTCGAGACGGTCGTAGGCGCAGATCTCGCGGATCAGGGCGTCCGGACCCGCGACGATCGTCGAGTCGAAGTCGATCTCCGACACCATCACCCACGCGCGGTCCTCCGGCCAGAGGATGCTGGGGCTCAGGGCAGAGGGCGGGAAGCCGTCCCCTTCGCCCGCGGTCCCTGAGCCTGTCGAAGGGTCGCGCCACGGCACCTCTCGCACCCACCCCGAGTCGGCGAACAGGCGCGGCGGCGCGGAGAACAGCACATGGTCGCGGTCGGGCAGCGAGAGACGCGGTCCCTCGGAGACCTCGCGCGAGAGGATGCCGTCCTGCCAGGTGGGCTTGCGGAAGACGTTGTTGAACGGATCCCGCGTGCTGCGGTTCAGCATCGCCTGGTGGTTCGGATCGTCGGTGAAGGGGAGGAACGTCTGCGACGGCGTCTCTCCGAAGAAGCCGAGCAGACCGCCGTAGCCCTCCCAGAGCGCGGCGAATCCGGCATCCGGCGTGCTCGTGTGAGCGACGAGGTGCCCGGCGATCGCGGCGAGCATCTCGGCGCCGAGCTCGCCCTCGATCGGTGCGCTGAACTCGCGGCCGTCGGGGGAGATGCGGGCGCGCCAGTCCCCGCCGTCGGGGGTGCGGACGATCCGCCGCCACTGCGCGAAGGGATGCAGGGTCGTGCCGAAGGCCGCGGCGGTCTCGGCCCACGTCGCGGGCTCGTCGACGAACTGCTCGAGGAGGCGCTGCCGCTCGGCATCCGGGAGGCCCTCCCACTCGACGGGCGACGGCACGGGGCGATCCTGCAGCGACCGCACGATCGCGGGATGGAAGACCCGGGCATATGCGGGGAAGCCGTGCGGGACGACGCCGTGCATGGTCGAGTGGGCGTCGTCGAGGCGCTCGCGGAGCCATGCTCCGATGCTCGTGTCTGCGATCCACTCCATGCGACCACGGTACCCGGCGTTACGGTAAGAGGCGTGCTGCTGACAGTCCACGATCTCGGGGGAGATCCCGCATGGTGAATCAGGTTCAGGTCGCTCCGGGTGAGCGCGTCTTCCGGCGGCATCCGCTGCGCATCCTCCTCGGCGCCGTGCTGCTCGCCGCGGCGCTGTCGGCGGCGACGCTCTTCCTCCTCCCACGGTTCCTCCCGCGGACGATGAACATCTCGACCCGCGGGACCATCGTGCTCGTGGTGGCGATCGCCCTGACCGCGGCGGTCTTCGTCGGTGCCTTCTGGTTCCGGAACATCCGGGTCGTCGTGCGTCCCGACAGCGTCGAGATCGGTCGCGCGGGAAACCGCGAGGCGTTCCCGCGGGCCACGACCGCCTTCCGATCGAAGGTCACCGAACACCGCACGAACGGCCTGCCCAGCGGCACGACACGGGCGCTCGTGGTGTACAGCGGCGACCGGGAGATCACCATCGAGCTGCCCGGGTTCACGAGGGCGACATTCAGCGAGCTCATGGCCGAGCTCAACCCGATCGCGCCGCCTCCCGTCGCCGACCCGGTCGAGGCCGCTCGCGCACGCGCCCACCTGCCCACGACGTTCACGATCGACGCCACCGGGGAGCGTCGGCTGGCCGCACGGCTCACGATCGGCGCTGTCGCCTTCTTCGCCGTCGCGCTCGGCTTCGGCCTCCTCGCCGCCGTGCCCGGCTTCCTCGAGAGCGAGGCGTCGGCACTGGTGCTGATCGTCCCGATGGCCGCCGTCGCCGGGATCGGCTTCACGATCGGTGCGCTGCAGCGTCGCCGTGTCGCGCGCGGGATCCCCGAGCGCGTGACGGTGAGTCCGCACGGCATCCGCCTCGACGATGCCGATCAGCCGTACGCGCAGCTCACCCGCATCTGGATGACGCCACCGGCGTACCCCGTCCGACGGATCCGGTTCGAACGTGCGGGCGGCGCGCGCAGCACCCATCTGCTCTCGTCGTCGCGCGTCGCGATCACCCCGGACTACGCCGAACTCCTCCAGGCGGTGCGGGCGCAGACCGCGCATCTGCCCGGCCTCCTGTCCCTGGACCTCGAGTGACCGCGGAGACAGCGCGAGGACTCGCGCCCGACTATCCGGTGCGCACCGAACGGCTGCTGCTTCGACCGATCGCGCCCGGCGACGCCGCGGCGATGCACGTCTACAAGTCGGATCCGGATGCCGTGCGCTACGTGCCGTACGAGCCGCTGTCGCTCGCCGAGGTCGAAGAGCGCATCGGGACCACCTGGTCGCGCACGCGCTTCGCCGAACCGGGCGACGCGGTCTGCCTGGCCGTCGAGGAGCAGGAGACCGGCGCCCTGCTCGGCGACGTCGTGCTGTTCTGGCGCAGCGAGACGGATCGCGCGGGAGAGGTCGGCTACATCTTCGACCCCCGGTTCGCCGGTCGTGGATATGCCACCGAGGCGGTCGATGCGCTGCTGGCCCTGGGGTTCGACGGACTGGGCCTGCATCGCATCGCGGCGCGGATCGACGACCGGAACACGCCGTCCGTCGGCGTCGTCGAACGGCTCGGATTCCGCCGCGAGGCACGGCTCGTCGAGAGCGAGTGGTTCAAGGGCGAATGGACCACGATGCTCGTCTACGCGCAGCTCGAAGACGAGTGGCGCGGGAGGAGCGGCGCGGCCTCGGCCTGACGGCATCCCCCATAATCGAGGGGTGACTGCCACTGCGACGCTCCCTTCCCTCGACGGCCGCCAATTCCGGATGGTGTCGTCGACGACCTCGGCCGTCGACCCCGATGCGCCGAGCGTCTTCGAGTACTTCGAGCGCGACGGAGCGATCTGGGGCGGGTATGAGGGCGACACGGTCACGTTCGGCAAGTTCGTCGGAACCCGCACGGGCGACACCATCTGGGTGTCCTTCGTGCACGTCCTCGTCGCGGACGGCAGCGTCGTGACAGGAGACGGCGAGAGCGAGCTGGAGCTCACCGACGACGGCCGCATCCGCCTCGTCGAGCACTACGAGATGCACGGGCTCCCGCAGCTCAGCGTGTGCGAGGAGATCGCGGACTGACCTAGCGCGGGGGCAGCGCGTCGCGGCCGGGTGAGGCCGGGGTCCAGCGGGTCATCCCGAGCGGCACCTCCAGGCTGCGCTCGGGCAGATCCGCAGGCAGCAGGTACGGCCGCCGGATCACCTCGTCGAGCACGACGACGCTGACGACCGTGCGCACCTCGGGCAGCTGCGCGATCACTCCGGTGGAGAACTCGTGCACACCGCTGACGTCGACGGCCCGGATCAGCAGCATCGCATCGTGCTCGCCCGTCGTGATCGCGCACCACTCGACATCGGGCATCTCGAGCACGCGGTCGCGGAACGACGCCCAGGCCTGGGGGAGGACCGTGACGAACACGAGGGCGCCGATCGAGAGTCCGGCCTTGGCCTGATCGACCCGGGCGCTGAACCCGGTGATGACCCCGTCGTGCACGAGCGACTCGACCCGCGTGTACGCATTCGCCCTCGAGATGCCCACCTTGTCGGCGAGTGCGGCGATCGAGACGCGACCGTTATCACGGAGCACATCGAGGATTCTGTACGCGGTCTCGTCCAATGGGGCGGCACTTCGTCCAGAATGCTTCGACTGTTCCGCATCCTTGCTGGACATATTGCTCCTCACGAGGGACGTTCTGGACAGAGCGTGTCGGTGCGACCCACCCTTGCTGGACACATCGTCGCATATGATGCGAATCTGATCACCGGTCGTCCACATCTGGGTCGACCACACCCGAATGTACTCCTCGCCTCTGGAGGCTCTCATGTCGTCACGTCGCAGCACGTCAGTCATCGCGATCGGAACGGTCGCGCTCCTCGCGCTCGCCGGTTGCTCCGGAGGTAACTCCGCCAACAACGGCGACCAGTCCTCGGGCTCGGATTCGCTCGTCATCGACACCGCGTTCTCGATCGAGACCGCCGACCCGGGGCACACCTACGACCCGACCGGCAACATGATCGCGAAGGCCCTGTACGAGACCCTCGTCGACTTCGAGGGCTCGGATGTCTCCACCCCCGTCCCCGGCCTCGCCTCCTGGGAGCAGAACGACGCCGCGACGGAGTTCACCTTCACGCTCGAGGGCGACCGCGTCTTCTCCGACGGCTCGCCGATCGAGGCGAAGGACGTCGTCTTCACGCTGCAGCGCATCCAGGGCATGACCGAGGCGAAGCCGAACTTCCTCCTCGGCGGCCTCACCATCACCGAGGTCGACGACAAGACGATCTCGTTCGTCTCCGAGACCCCGCTCCTGCAGCTGCCCGCGATCCTCGCGAACCCGGCGCTCGGCATCGTCAACTCCGACGTCGTGATCGAGAACGGCGGCACCACCGACGGCGCCGACACGGCACAGGGCTTCCTCGACGGCGAGTCCGCCGGCTCCGGGCCCTTCGTGCTCGACACCCTCGACCTCAGCTCGCAGGTCGTGCTGACGAAGAACGACGAGTACAACGGCGACGAGGAGTCGGCCTACTCCCGCGTCGTCGTCCGCAACGTCTCGGAGAGCGCCACGCAGCTCGCCAACCTCAAGGGCGGCGACTCGATGGTCGCGATGGACCTGAACGGCGACCAGGTCGCCGGTCTCGGCGACGACCTCACGGTCGAGTCCGTTCCCTCGGGCCAGACGATCTTCCTGCTGCTCAACCAGTCGGATGCCGTCGCCGGTGAGCTCGCGAACGTGAAGATCGCCGAGGCGATCCGGTACTCGCTCGACTACGACGCCCTGCTCGAGCTGGCGGGCGCCGGCGCGGTCCAGGCGACCGGCGTCATCCCGCCCGGATTCGAGGGCGCTCTCGACTCCGGCGTGGAGCAGGACCTCGACAAGGCCAAGGCCGCGCTCGCCGAGGCCGGCTACACGGGTCAGACGCTGAAGCTGCAGTTCCCGAACGACTACCCGGTCGGCGGCGTGGAGTTCACGCCGCTCGCCGAGCGCATCCAGGCGCAGCTCGAGGAGGCCGGCATCACGGTCGAACTCGCTCCCGCACCGTTCGCCACCGAGCTCGACGCCTACGTGAACGGCACCGAGGGCTTCGGCCTCTGGTTCTGGGGCCCGGACTACGCGGACTCCGCGAACTTCCTCCCCTTCGCTCCGGGTCTCAAGGTCGGCCTGCGCGCCGGCTGGGCCGCCGAGGCCAACCCGGAGATCGCCGGGATCGCCGCGGGTGCCGCCAGCGCGACCGATGAGGCTGTGCGTGCCGACGCCTTCACCTCGTTCGCCGAGGCGATGCAGGCCGAGGGCCCGTTCGTCCCGCTGATCGTCCCCGGCCGCAACATCGCGACCGCGGGCGACGTGGCCGGTGCCGTGTACAACTCCGTCTGGGAGATGGACATCGCCGAGATCACCCCGGCCGGCTGAGCGGGATCCCCATGACGACGGTGGCGGTGCAGAGGCAGGCGCAGCGGCGCAGATCGCCTCTGGTCGGGTACCTGCTGCGGCGGGCCGGAACCTCCCTGCTCCTGCTGGTGGGCGTGACGATCGTCACGTTCGCGCTCACCAACCTGGTGCCGGGAGACCCGGTCTCGGCGGCGCTCGGTGAGGGCGCGTCGCAGAACCCGGCGACTCGCGAGGCCTTCATCAAGGCCAACGGACTCGACCAGCCGCTGTTCGTGCAGTACTTCATCTATATGGGGAACCTGCTCCGCGGGGACCTCGGCACGTCGCTGGTGACCGGTCGCCCGGTCACCAGCGACCTCGCCACCGCGGTGCCGGCGACGATCGAGATCGCGATCGGCGCGATCATCCTGAGCCTCGCGGTCAGCATCGTGCTCGGCACCCTCGCGGCCTACCGCCGCGGCCTCGTGACCGACCAGGTCATCCGCGTCGTGACGCTCGTCGGACTGAGCGTGCCGACCTTCTGGCTGGCGCTCGTCAGCTTCTACGTGTTCTTCCTCGAGCTGCGCATCGCGCCGGGGTCGGGGCGCATCTCGCCCTCGATCACCCCGCCGCCGCGGATCACGGGCCTCTACACCGTCGACTACCTCCTGAACGGCGACGGCGTCGGCTTCTTCGATGCACTCGCCCACCTCGCCCTCCCGGTGCTGGTGCTGTCGCTCGTCACGATCGGTCTGCTGACCCGCTTCATCCGCACCTCGGTGCTCGAGGTCCTGGGCAGCGACTACGTGCGCGCCGCACGGGCCAAGGGCCTTCCGGCCATGCGCGTCATCCTCGACTACGTGCTGCGCGGGGCCTCGCTGCCGATCCTCACGATCGTCGGCGTCGCCTTCGGCTCACTGCTCTCCGGAACGGTCCTCGTCGAGTCGGTGTTCGCCTGGCCGGGCCTCGGCACCTACGCCTACAACTCGGCGGCCAACCTCGACCTCCCCGGCATCATGGGCGTCGGTCTCGTGGTCGGCGTCATCTACCTCCTCATCAACTTCGTCGTCGATCTCCTCTACGGCGTCCTGGACCCGAGAGTGAGGATCGCATGAGCCGCATCGCCGCCGCATCCCCGGCCGGGCGCTTCCGCTTCCGCTGGCCCCGCGCCTGGCGCACGCCGCTCGGCATCATCGGCACGGTCATCGCAGGTGCCTGGATCATCGTCGCCTTCACGGCGCAGTGGTGGGTGCCCTTCGGTCCGAACGCCCAGGTGCTGCCGCGTCTGCAGCCCCCGGGCATCGACACCCTCCTCGGCACCGACGGCAACGGCCGCGACATCTTCTCGCGGCTCATGACGGGCGCGACCGTGAGCCTCCCGCTCGCACTCATGCTCGTGATCGCCGCGATGATCATCGGCACCGTGATCGGCGCGCTCGCCGGATACTTCGGCGGATGGCTCGATGAGACCCTCATGCGCATCACCGACCTGTTCATGGCGTTCCCGACGGTTATCCTCGCGATGGTCGTCGCGGCATCCCTCGGCCCGTCCCTGTTCAACGCGGTGATCGCGGCGATCGTCGTCTCGTGGCCGCAGTACTCGCGCGTCACGCGCAGCATCGTGCTCAGCCTGCGCGGTCAGAACTACGTGATCGCCGGTCGCCTCCTGGGGCACTCCCCGCTGCGCACGCTTTTCGTCGACATCCTCCCGAACATCGCCGGCCCCGTCCTGGTGCTCGCGACGCTCGACATCGGCGCGGCGATCCTGCTCCTGTCCGGACTCTCCTTCCTCGGCCTCGGCGCCCAGCCGCCCACGGCGGAGTGGGGCTCCATGATCTCGGGCGCGATGCAGAACTTCGACGCCTGGTGGCTCGGCGTCTTCCCCGGCCTCGCGATCCTCACGGTCGTGCTGGCGTTCAACTTCCTCGGAGACGCGATGCGCGACGTGCTCGACCCGACCGCCGAGGTCACGCACGAGAAGCAGGCCGAGCACAAGGCCTCGGCGGGGGTGTCCGCATGACCGCCCGCACCGTCGAGGCCCGGAACGCGACGCTCAGCATCCGCGATCTCACGATCGACATCGGCCGTCCGCTCGTGCGCGGCGTCTCGCTCGAGCTGCTGCCCGGACGCATCCACGGCCTCGCCGGCGAATCGGGATCAGGCAAGACCCTGACCTCGCTCGCCGTGCTCGGGCTCCTGCCGCGACAGGCGCGCACCGGCGGATCGATCACCCTGGCGGGGGAGGAGCTGGTCGGCCTCGGCCGCCGCGCGCTCAACCGCGTGCGAGGCAAGCGCATCGCCATGGTCTTCCAGGACCCGTCGGCATCACTGCACCCGCAGCTGCCGGTCGGTCGGCAGCTCACCGACCACATGCGCGTGCACCTCGGGCTCAAGGGTGCGGCGGCGCGAGCGCGAGCGATCAAGCTGCTCGAGACCGTGCAGGTGCCGAATCCGACCGAGGCGCTGGGGCGCTACCCGCACCAGTTCTCCGGCGGACAGCGTCAGCGCATCGCGATCGCCTGCGCCCTGGCATGCGACCCCGAGGTGCTGCTGGCCGACGAGCCCACCACAGCACTCGACGTCACCGTGCAGGCCGGGATCCTGCAGCTGCTGCGCGACCTCGCGATCGAGCGGAACCTCGCGGTGCTGCTCGTCACGCACGACCTCGGCGTCATGAGCGCGATCGCCGATGAGGTCGCGGTGATGAAGGACGGCCGGGTCGTCGAGCTCGCCGACCGGGAGACGCTGTTCCGCGACCCCCAGCACGAGTACACGCGCACGCTGCTCGCGGCGCTCCCCGGATCGAAGATCGCGGATGCCGAGCTCGTCGAGCGAGCGGATGCCGAGATCACGGGTGAAGGGGATGCAGATGAGTGAGGTCGCCGTCCTCGACGCGCAGGACGTGGTCGTGCGCTACCCGGGCAACCCGCCCGTGATCGCGGTGAACGGGGTGTCGCTCCAGGTCGCGCCCGGCGAGACCGTGGCGCTCGTCGGCGAGTCCGGCAGCGGCAAGTCGAGCCTCGCGCGTGCCGTCGTCGGCATCGAGAAGACCGCGGCGGGAACCGTGCTCTTCCGCGACGCCCCCGTGTCGCCGCTCGGCATCCGCCGTCGGTCGACCGCGCTGACCGGCATCCAGATGGTGTTCCAGGATCCCTCGACCTCGCTGAATCCGCGTCGCCGCGTCGGCGACCAGATCGCCGACGGCATCGCGACCGCTCGCGCTCGTGGCGCCGAGGGATCGACCGTGGCCGAGTGGCTGGAGCGGGTCGGCCTCCCCGCCGACGTCGCCTCGCGGTTCCCGCATCAGTTCTCCGGCGGGCAGAAGCAGCGCATCGCGATCGCCCGTGCGCTCGCGGCGCGTCCCTCGCTGCTCGTCGCCGACGAGCCGATCTCGGCGCTCGACGCCTCGACGCAGACCAGCGTGGCCGGCCTCATGCGGGACCTCGTGGCAGAGGCCGGAGCGGGGATGCTCTTCATCTCGCACGACCTCGCCGTGGTGCGACGCATCGCCGACCGCACCTTCGTGATGTTCGCCGGCCGCGTGCTGGAGTCGGGTCCGACCGATCAGGTGTGGTCGGCGCCGCAGCATCCGTACACCCGCGCGCTGCTCGCCGCGATCCCGGAGCCCGACGGCGCCGGACGCATCCCGGCAGCGCCGTCGGTGGGCGACCGCGAGGTGTGGTCGGAGATCCCGCCCGTCCTGAACTGAGGCGGGAACCGGCGGCCGGGGCTCACGGATCGCTGGGCGCCAGCTCCGTCGTCACACCAGAATCGAGTACCCGGTCGCGGCCGTCCGCGTACACGAGGTTGGCTTCGACATCGGGCGGGAGCACGGCCTGAACTGCTCGACTGGCTTCCAGTCGTGCGGGTTCACCTGCAGGCATGTCCTGTTGTGTGAGCACGTCGAAGCTGCACTCGGCGTCGCCGGGTGAGGCCGCCGGCGCTCGGACGGTGAAGACATAAGCCTCGTCACCGTAGAGTTCGACCACGAGGCTCTCGACCTGCTGGGAAATCGTCGTGCATTCCGCTCGAGCGACGCTCTCCCGAGTGTCCAACAGGATGAAGTCCTGGTCCGCCGCGTAGACGACCGTGACTTCCACGCCGCTGCTGAAGGTCTCCTCGAGAAGCGCCTGCAGCGTGCTTCGCAGATCGACTCGCGTCTGATCGTCGACCGCGAGGTCTTGACCGGTGAGCACGTCGAAACTGCACCAGACCTCGGCCTCGCCGGCCCACATTCTGTCGATCTGAGGCGCGTCGCCGTAGGCGGCGTCTACAGCTTCTTCGACCTCTTGCGAGAAGCTCTCGCACTCCGAACCCATCGCGTACTCGCCCCATTGGATGCAGCCAGAGGTACCCAACGCTGCCAGCAGAATGACCACCACTAGAGGAGCGCGATGTCGTCGCATGCTCATAACCTAGCCGCGCCTTCCTGTCGCGCCGCCTCGCCTCGACGGAGGCCTATGCTGACGGCGCGTGAACCTGATCGCGCGGGCCGAGGAATATCTGATGTGACTACTGATAGCGAGATCGTTCGACGATCGAGACACGAGGCGGCCGCGTTCGGCGAGCTGTTCGAGAGGCACGCCCGCGCCGTGGCGGGCTTCGCTTCTCGACGGGTCGGACCGGATGTCGCGGAAGACGTGCTCAGCGAGACGTTCCTCGTGGCGTTCCGCCGGCGCGCGAGCTTCGATCTCCGCGTCGATTCCGCGCGCCCGTGGCTGCTCGGCATCGCGACCCGGGTCATCCACCGACACCGCGCGAGCGAGGCCAAGCAGCTGCGGAGCCTGATCGCGCAGCAACCCGAGCGAGCGCTCCCCGACGACTCCGACGGTCTGTCGGACCGTCTCGACGCGAGTGCGGCGCTCCGGGAGCTGGCTCCTCGGGTCGCGGCACTGGCGAAGAAGGACCGCGACACCCTCTTCCTCTTCGCCTGGGGGGATCTGAGCTATGAGGAGACGGCGCAGGCTCTCGGCGTTCCGGTGGGAACCGTGAAGTCGCGCCTCAATCGCGTCCGTCGGCTGCTCGCGCCGGCGCGCGCGGCCGACCGGACATCAATCAACGCACTGCACTCATCGGAGGTCGGATATGGACATCTTGGATAGCGTTCGCGAACTCGGAGTGGAAGACCCCTCCGCCGGCATCGTCGGTGCGCGGAACTCGCTTCATCGGGCGATGGCCGGCGAGGGGCGCCGGCGACGTCGCCGTGGTCTCGGAATCGCATTCGGCACAGCAGGTGGCGTCCTCGGCGTCTCCGCGGTGGCAGCGGTCGTTGCGGGCACGTTCACCGTCGGCGCTGTCGTCGCGCCTCCGGCGTCGGCAGCGGAGACGATCGTCCTGAGTGCTGCCGCACAGCTCCGGGCGTCCGAGATACCGGCCGGCAAGTACCTGAAGACGACCGAGACGTTCGAGCAGGTCATGGGCTTCCACGGGCCGACGGAGGCGGAACCCTTCTCCTATGTGCTGCAGGACGCGACCGGCGTTCTGACGACGAGGTGGATCACGTCGACCTTCCTCTCGTCCGACCCCGAGGTCCCGCCGATCCTGGAGACGAGCGAGTATCAGCCTGTCGGGGCGAACGGCGACGTCCAGGCCGTAGAGGACGCGTGGAACTCCTACTACGGCTCGACCTATGGGCTCTGGGATGAGGTCATCGAAACTCCTCGCCCGTCGGCGGTGTTCCAGATGGATGGTGTCGCGCATGCGCGTCTGTGGAGCAACGATCTCTCGGAGTGGCAGGTGATCGACGACCACGACGACTCTCGAATCGACGACTGGGGCACGTTCGCGACCGAGCCGCAGGAGTTCCTCGACGACGTCCTGGCGGAGCTCCCCGCCGGGACCACCGAGGAGAAGGCCATCGCCGTGGTCTTCGAGAGCCTGGTCACCGGCGACATCGCCACCGCCTCGGCCGCCTACCGCGCGGTGCTCCTCGGTGTGATCGCACTCTCGGACGGCCTGCACATCGAGTCGGTGGTGGGAACCGTCACCACTGTCCGCCTCGATGACGACCGGGCTCTGCGTCGACTCGTCTTCGACACGGAGACCGATCAGCTGCTGGAAGTGTCTCAGCATCTGACCGAGGCGTACGATGCCGGCCAGGACGTGCCGGTAGGCACGAGTCCGCTCGTCGAGGACGGAGCGCCGACGACCATCCGACGCTTCACGCACGAGATCGTCGACGCGCCCCCCGCGATCAACAGCGAGGGCTGACGGCTGCTCTGCACCGTCGCGCGCCCAGAAACACGGCGGGCCGAGGCATCAGCCTCGGCCCGCCTGTTCTCAGCTCCGGATCAGACCGGTGCGACGATGTCCTGCTTCACGTCCCACTCGGTGATCTCCATCGTGACCTCGACCGACTGGCCCTCGAGCGAGGCGGTGCTGGTCGACGCGAGGTTGATGTAGTCGGCGGTGACCTCGTACACGACCTGAACCTCGGTGCCCTGCTGCTCGACGGTGCCGCTGAGGAGGAAGACCTTCTGGCCGAGCCGCTCGCCGGTGCCGGTGACCGTGAAGTCACCCGTGATCGCTGCTGCGGCCGCGGCGGGGTCCAGGGCGGAGACGTCGGCGGCGGCGGCGCTGAGCGCGGCGATGATCGGGTCGCTCGACGCGGTGTCGGCGGCCTGCCATGCTCCATCGCCGGACTTCACCCAGACGTCGTCGCCGATCGCGATGACGGATCCGACGGGCGAGATCGACTCGAGGGCCTTCTCGGACGGGTTGAACTTCGCCTGGGTCTCCATGCCCATCACGGTGCTCGTCGCCGCGTATCCGGCGGTGTCCGACATGGCGTCGGCGATGCAGGTGCCGAGGGCCGTTCCGTCGACCGTCGCGCCATCCGACAGCTCGGGGCAATCCGAGGTCGGGGCTTCGGCTTCCTGCGAAGCTCCCGCGCTGGGCTTCGCATCGGCGGGCTTGTCGGAGCCCCCGGCCGCGCAGCCGGTGAGCAGGACCGAGGCGGCGAGAATCACGCCGACCCCGAATTTGTTGACGCGCATGGCGTCCCCCCTTCGGTCGTATGCCCCGATGACGGTCATCGAGGCACGGCTTCCAGCATGCCAAATGTTTCGCATCTCCTCGGACACCGAGGCCGGGTACTGCTCCCCATGGCGGTCGACGGATGCGCCAAGAGCAGGGCGTCGATAAGCTTAGCCAACCCTTACTTCGACGAACAGGTTCGCCATGTCCTTCACACGCACGAGGGCGCTCACCGCCTTCCTCGCCGTCGCCGTCGCCGTCGCCGCGGCGGCCCTCACCGCCTGCGCGCCCGCCGCCGAGAACGGCGGCGGTACGGCACCCGCAGCCGACGACGGGGCCTTCCCCGTCACGGTCGAGCACGCCTACGGCGAGACCGAGATCTCCGCGCAGCCCCAGCGGGTGGTCACGGTCGGCTACACCGAGCAGGACACGCTCTGGGCGCTCGGCATCGAGCCCGTCGGCGTCACCGAGTGGTACGGCGGATACGACTTCGCCTCGTGGCCGTGGGCGGACGAGGCCCGCGGCGACTCCGAGCCCGAGGTGCTCGGCACCAGCGACGGCCTGGACTTCGAGGCGATCGCGCTGCTCGACCCCGACCTCATCATCGGCACCAACGCCGGCATGACGGAAGAGGACTTCGACCGCCTGTCCGACATCGCGCCGACGATCGCGCACTCGGGCGACTACTCGATGTACTTCGAGCCGTGGGACGTGCAGACGCTGCAGATCGGCAAGGCCGTCGGCCGCTCGGAGGACGCGCAGAAGCTCGTCGACGACATCGACGCGCAGTTCGCCGAAGCCGCCGAGGCGCACCCCGAGTTCGCCGGCGCCTCGGTCGTGTTCCTGCAGAACGCGATCTACGACGGCGCGGCGATCGCCTACCAGGACGGTCTCAGCACCGACTTCCTCACCGACCTCGGCTTCTCGATCCCGTCGGAGATCGACGCCTACGCGCCGGAGGACGAGTCCGGTGGCCAGGCGTACATCCCGGTCGAGAACCTCGACGTGCTGAACGCGGCCGACGTGCTGATCTGGGGTACCGAGTCCGACGACGACATCACCGCCCTCGAGGGCGAGGCCTTCGTGACGGCGATCGAGGCGATGAAGAGGGGCTCTGTGGTCTATACCGACGGCGTGACGGCCGGTGCGATCTACTTCACCTCGCCGCTGAGCCTTCCGTACGTGATCGACGCCCTCGTGCCGGCTCTCGCAGGCGCCATCGCGGGGAACGGTCCCGCGCGCACCGCGGAGTGACCTCTCCCGCACGCACACGACGCGATCCGTCCCGGTCATCCGCCGGGCGGATCGCGCTCGTCGTCGTGCTCGCCACCGCCGCGCTCATCGTGACGGCAGGCATCGGCCTCACCGTCGGCACCAAGCTCGTCGGCATCGACACCGTGATCGATGCGATCGTGCGCTTCGACGGCAGCGACCTGCAGCTCGTGGTGCGGGAGTCCCGCATCCCGCGCACGGTGTTCGGCATCCTCGTCGGTCTCGCCCTCGGCGCCGCGGGCGCCGTGATGCAGGGGCTCACCCGAAACGCGCTCGCCGACCCCGGCATCCTCGGGGTCAATGCGGGTGCCTCGGTCGCGGTCGCCGTCGCGGTCGCGGCGCTCGGGATCGACGACTTCCCGGCACTCATGGCCGCCGCGCTCGCCGGAGCGCTCGTCGCCACCATCGGCGTCGTCCTGCTGGGAGCGGCGGGCGGCGGCAGCCCGGTCACGCTCGTGCTGGCGGGCGTCGCCCTCGCGGCGGTGCTCGGCGGCGTGACCACGGCCCTCGTGCTGCTCAACCCGACCGCGTTCCTGCAGATGCGCAGCTGGGAGTCCGGCGCCCTCGCCGGTCGCGACCTGTCGATCCTGACGGTCGCCGGCCCGACGATCGCCGTGGGACTCGTGCTCGCCCTCGCGATCACGAGGAGCCTCGACATGCTCGCCCTGGGCGACGACACGGCCGCTGCCCTCGGAGTCAGGATCGGACCGCTGCGCACCGGCGCGGTGGCCTCGGTCACGCTCCTCGCCGGAACCGCGACCGCCGTCGCCGGACCCGTCGCGTTCCTCGGGCTCGCCGCACCCCACATCGCCCGAGGCGTCGTCGGCTCCTCGCAGAAGGCGATCGTGCCTCTCGCCGCCGTGATCGGCGCGATCGTCGTGGTGCTCGGCGATGTGGTCGGGCGCGTCGTCATCGCGCCGCAGGAGGTGCCGGTCGGCATCGTCATGGCCTTCGTCGCCGCGCCGTTCCTGATCTGGATCGGCCGCCGGAAGAACCCGGTGCAGCTGTGAACGCCTCGTCGCGGCCCGGCATCCGTCGCCTCCGTCGTCCGCTCGATCGACGCGCGCGCTGGGCGATGGGCCTCCTCGTCGTCGCCGTGCTGGCCTCGTTCCTCGCGAGCCTGTCGATCGGCGACCGCGTGATCTCTCCGATCCGTGTCGTCGAGGCCCTGTTCGAGACGCAGGGGGGCGTGCGCATGGTCGTCGTCGACTGGCGGCTGCCCCGCGCGCTCGCCGCACTGTTCTTCGGCGCGGCCCTGGCGCTGTCGGGCACCGTGTTCCAGACCATCACCCGCAACCCGCTCGGCAGTCCCGACGTGATCGGGCTCACCACCGGCGCCTACACCGGCGCCCTCATCGTCATGACCACCGGCGGCTCGTCGGGTGTCGCCGTGTCGATCGCCGCGGTCCTCGGCGGCTTCGCGACCGCGGCACTGGTCGCCGCGCTCGTCGCCGGCAGAGGCGCCCTCGGCTATCGCATCGTCATCGTCGGCATCGGGGTGAGCGCCGTGCTTGCGGCCGTGAACGCCTGGATGCTGCTGCGCGCCAGACTCGAGGTTGCCGTCTCCGCCGCCATCTGGGGTGCGGGATCGCTCAACGGCGTCGGGTGGGCGCAGGCGATCGCTCCGATCATCATCGTGTCAGCGCTGATCGTCGTCCTCGTGCTGTCGCGCCGCGGGCTCTGGCTCATCGAGCTGGGCGACGACATCGGCACGAGCCTCGGCGGACGGATCGCCCTCACGAAGGCGGGACTCGTCGCCATCGCGGTCGCTCTGTGCGCCGTCGTCACGGCCGCGATCGGCCCCATCGCCTTCGTCGCCCTCGCCGCGCCCCACCTGGCGAGGCTCATCGTGAAGAACGGCCCACTCCATCTCGTCGCCACGGCACTGATGGGAGCGGTACTGCTGTCGCTGGCCGACATCATCGGGCAGAACGCCTTCCCGGGGCGCGCGCTGCCCGTCGGCGTGGTGACTCTCGTGCTCGGCGGCGTCTACCTCATCTTCCTCGTCGTGCGCACGGCCCGGCGGCGCTTCTGAGCACGCGTTCGCGACGGGCGCGCGCTTCCGCTAGACTGACGAGGTTGTCTGCCTTCTGGCGGACACGTTCACACACCCTCCTGCTTCCGCGAGATACGCGGAAGCCGTTCTAGTCCGAAGGAGGTGGGTAAGTGACGCACCAGTACGAACTCATGGTCATTCTGACCCCCGAGATCGACGAGCGCCAGGTCGCACCTACGCTCGACAAGTTCCTGAAGGTCATCACCAACGATGGTGGCTCGATCGACAAGGTCGACATCTGGGGTAAGCGCCGTCTGGCCTACGAGATCCAGAAGAAGAACGAGGGCATCTACGCCGTCGTCAACTTCACCGCTACCAGCGAGGCCACGCAGGAGCTCGACCGTCAGCTGAAGCTGAACGAGCAGATCATGCGCACCAAGGTCCTCCGTTCGGAAGAGGCTCAGGCGATGGTCGCATTCGAGGCCAAGCGCACCGAAGAGAAGGCTGCCCGCAAGGCCGCCAAGGCTGCGAAGGCCTAAGCGCCATGGCCGGCGAAACCGTCATCACCGTGGTGGGAAACCTCACGGCCGACCCCGAGCTGCGCTACACGCAGAACGGGCTGCCGGTGGCGAACTTCACCATCGCATCGACGCCTCGGAACTTCGACCGTGCCGCGAACGAGTGGAAGGACGGCGATGCGCTGTTCCTCCGTGCGTCCGTGTGGCGCGAGTTCGCCGAGCACGTGGCGGGCTCGCTGACGAAGGGCATGCGCGTCATCGCGCAGGGTCGCCTCCGTCAGCGCTCCTACCAGGACCGCGAGGGCAACCAGCGCACCGCGATCGAGCTGGAGGTCGACGAGATCGGCCCCTCGCTCCGGTACGCGACCGCGCAGGTCACCCGTGCGGCGTCGACCGGCGGTGCCGGTGGTGCCGGCGGCGGACAGTCCCGTCCCGCGCAGCAGCAGGTGTCGGAGGAGCCGTGGTCCACGCCCGGCTCGTCGACCAGCGCGGATGCCTGGAGCACTCCCGGCAGCTTCGGCGACGACACTCCCTTCTAAACTCATCTCCCGCGGTCTGAGCCGGGGCCCATGGGCCCCTGAGCTTGTCGAAGGGCCGCTCATCATTAAGGAAAACCAATGGCTGGAAAGTCGAGCGGCGACCGCCGCAAGCCGCGGAAGGGTGGCAAGCCCACCGCTCCCGCGAAGTCCATCCGGGTCGGTGTCATCGATTACAAGGATGTCGCCACCCTCCGCAAGTTCGTCTCGGAGCGCGGCAAGATCCGCGCCCGTCGTATCACCGGTGTCTCGGTGCAGGAGCAGCGTCTGATCGCCACGGCGATCAAGAACGCGCGCGAAATGGCGCTCCTGCCCTACGCTGGCGCCGGCCGGTAAGGGGTATCGAGATGGCAAAGCTGATTCTCACGAACGAGGTCGCAGGTCTGGGTAGCGCCGGTGACGTCGTCGAGGTCAAGAACGGGTACGCCCGTAACTTCCTCATCCCGCAGGGCTTCGCTACGGCGTGGACCCGCGGTGGCGAAAAGCAGGTCGCTTCGATCCAGGCCGCGCGTCAGGCACGCGCGATCCACGATCGTGACGACGCTGTCGCACTGAAGAACGCTCTCGAGGGCACCAAGGTGCGCCTCACGGTCAAGGCCGGCAAGGAAGGTCGTCTCTTCGGCTCCGTCAAGACCGAGCACGTCGCCGACGCCGTCGCGGCTGCCGGCATCGGCACGATCGACAAGCGCAAGGTGCAGATCACCTCGCCGATCAAGTCGACGGGTGACCACGAGGCCACCGTTCGTCTGCACGACGACGTGACCGCGGTCATCACGCTGCAGGTCGTCGCCGCCAAGTAGTTCCCGGTGGGCCACTGAGCCCGTCGAAGTGCGCCCCCTGTTCTCCGGCTTCTGCCGGGACAGGGGGCGTTCTGCGTGTCGGGACCTGCGCGCCGGAAGGGCGGATGCCGTTCACGCCCCGGCTGCGCGCGCGAAGCGCTCGGACAGCCGTCGCGCCTCCGCCGCGAGCGCGGGAGTGCCGGCGACCGAGAAGTCCAGGTCGAGCATGCTGAGGTGTCGCAGCAGCGCGGCCGGGTCGTCGGACCCGCTCTCGAGCACGCACGACTGCTCATCCCGCGCGGTGACCACGCCCGCCGCTCTCGGCAGCCGCTCGGCGACGACGTCTGCCGACGCGTGGATCACGACCGTGGCACGGAACTCCCAGGGGGCGGAGGCCACGCCGCGATCGACGTGGTCGGCTGCGCCTTCTGCCGGCAGTTCGCGAGGGGTGAAGCGTCGCCCCAGAGGGATGCGCGGGGTGAGCCGGTCGACGCGGAAGGTGCGCCAGTCGTCGCGCTCGAGGTCGAAGGCGAGCAGATACCAGCGCCCGGCGCGCAGGGCGAGCCGGTACGGTTCGACGATGCGCCGCGACTCGGTCTCGGAGTGGGTGCGGTAGTCGAACCGCAGTTGCACGGTGTCGCGGCAGGCAGAGGCCAGCGTGAGGAGCACGTCAGGGTCCACGGCGGGTCCATGGCCGGGAACCGGGACGACCGTCGACTGCAGCGTCGTGATGCGATGCCGGAGGTGCGAGGGCAGCACCTGGTACATCTTGGCCAGTGCGCGGAGAGAGGCCTCCTCGAGGTCGGCGATCGACCCGTCGGCCGCTGCCGTGCTGAGCCCGAGGGCCACGGCGATCGCCTCGTCGTCTTCCAGGAGGAGAGGGGGGAGGGCCGCCCCGGCGCCGAGCTGATAGCCGCCGGCCACTCCCGGCGTGCTCGTGATCGGGTAGCCGAGCGCGCGGAGCCTCTCGACGTCCGCGCGGATCGTGCGGGTCGAGACCTCGAGCCGCTCCGCCAGAACACGCCCGGGCCAGAACGGGCGAACCTGCAGGAGGGACAGGATCTGGAGCAGTCGTTCTGACGTCTTCAACATGTTCTCAGTCTCTTCCTGATTGCGGAAGCGAACGTTCCGCAATGGATTCTAATGTCAGCTCATGACGAACGACACGAGCAGCATCCGCCCTTTCCGCATCGAGGTCACCGATCAGGATCTCGACGATCTCCACCAGAGGATCACGCTGGCACGCTGGCCCCGTGACCTCGATGGCACCGGCTGGGATCGGGGTATCCCGGTCAGCTACCTCCGCCCGCTGGCCGAGTACTGGCGTGACAGCTTCGACTGGCGAGCGCAGGAGGCCCGACTGAACGAGCTGCCGCAGTTCGTCACCGAGGTCGATGGTCAGCAGATCCACTTCGTGCATGTCCACTCGGCCGTGCCCGGAGCCCGGCCGCTCCTGCTCCTGCACGGCTGGCCGAGCTCCTTCGTCGAGTTCCTCGATGTGATCGGACCGCTCACCGACCCGCTGGCGCACGGAGGGCGCGAGGAGGATGCCGTGCACGTCGTCATCCCATCGCTCCCCGGCTACGGGTTCTCGCCGCTGGCCGATGCCGGGTGGGGCGATCTCTTCCGCATCGCCGGAGCCATGGCCGAGGTGATGACGCGACTGGGCTACGACCGTTTCCTGGCCCAGGGCACTGACGTCGGCTCGGGGATCGTCGGGATGCTGCCGATGGCGGCGCCGGGGCGGGTCATCGCGACCCACGTCAACGGTCCCAGCCCCTTCCCGCTCGGGCCGGCCCTCCCCGTCGACGCCCTGCCGGAGGGAGAGCGCGAGCGCGCTACGCGGTTCAACACGTTCCGGGAGGACGGCGCCGGCTACCTGCACATCCAGGCCACGCGACCGCAGACGATCTCGTACGGGCTCACCGACTCTCCGATCGCGCAGCTCGCGTGGATCGTCGAGAAGTTCCAGGAGTGGACCGATCCGTCGGCGGCTCTCCCGGGAGATGCCGTCGACATCGACCGCCTGCTCACCACGGTGAGCATCTTCTGGTTCACGCAGTCGGGCTGGTCATCGGCGCATGCACTCCACGAGGGCATGCAGGTGTATCGCGCTTTCGCCGCAGCTGCGGCCGGCGGCGCGGCGGGCGATGGCGCAGAGGAGCACGCCGGCGATGGCGCCTGGGGTGAGGAGAGCGGCGGGTCGGGTGGCTGGCAGGCGCCCCCGATGCCACCGGCCGCCGCGTCGATCTTCGCTGCGGATCTCTCCGTGCGCAGCGCGGTCGATCCGGCATCCGCCTTCGACTCCTGGACCGAGCACGATGCCGGCGGGCATTTCCCCGCGATGGAGGTGCCGGAGCTCCTGGTCGCCGACCTCCGCCGGTTCTTCGACGGATGCCGCTGATCATGCGGACACCGATGCTCACCGACCGCGCCCTCAACCGGGCACTCCTCGCGCGGCAGCTCCTGCTCGAGCGGTCCGACGACTCCGTGGTGGACACGGTCCGTCTGCTGGTCGGGATGCAGGGGCAGGCGCCGCTCGCGCCCTACGTCGGTCTGTGGTCGCGGTTGGAGGGCTTCGCGGCGGAGGAGCTGGCGGACGCGCTCGAGGACCGGCGCGTGGTGCGCGCGACACTGATGCGCGGCACCGTGCATCTGGTGACCGTCGATGATGCGCTGGCACTGAGGCGGCTCGTGGAACCCGCGATCGTCCGAGGGTTCCGTGGCGGCTTCACCGGGAGGCTCACGAGCGCGCAGGAGTCGGAGGTGATCGCGGTGGGGCGCGAGCTGCTGCGCGAAGCGGCGCGCACGCGGACCGAGTTGCGCCGTGCGTTCCAGGAGCGCTGGCCGCACCTCGATGCGGATGCGATGGCGTATGCCATCAGCTACCTCGTGCCCACCGTGCAGCCGACGCCGCGAGGCATGTGGGGGAGGCCGCAGGGCGCGCCGCAGCTGGCACTGCTGGAGTCGTGGGTCGGGCGTCCGCTGGACACCGCGCCGTCGATCGATGCCGTCGTGCTCCGCTACCTCGCGGCGTTCGGACCGGCGAGTGTCAACGACGCTCAGACCTGGTCGGGGCTCACGGGACTCCGTGAGGTCTTCGACCGGCTCACCCCGCAGTTGCGGGTCTTCGTCTCCGAGAGCGGGCAGGTGCTGTACGACGTGGCCGATGCACCGCGCCCCGATGCCGAGCATCCGGCACCACCGCGGTTCCTCCCGGAGTACGACAACGTGCTCTTCTCCCACCGGGATCGTGCGCGCATCATCGACACGCCGCAGCGCGTGCCGCTGCCTCCGGGCAAGGGAGCCAGGGAAGGCACCTTCCTCAGCGACGGGTTCCTGCGCGGGACTTGGCGGGTGGATGCCGGTGTGCTCCGGATCCGTCCGGATCAGGCCCTGCCGGCGGTGGCCGCCGACGATCTCCTCGCCGAGGCTCGGAGGCTCGCCGCGTTCCTGGGCGTGCCGGCGGTGGATCTCGCCGACGAACGCACGACTCACTGAGATCCTCCGTCCCGAGGGCATGACGGATGCCCCGTGGTTGCGCCACGGGGCATCCGCGCGCCGGCGCGAGAGCGGACGGCGAGCCGTTCGCACTGGCCGCGCCGACGCACCGGCGGTGCGGAGCCTCCTCCCCCGAGGACGAGCGCACCGCCGGCGTCTGCTGCTACGCCGTCGTGCGACGGCGTAGCAGGCCCGCTCCTCCGAGGAGGAGCAGGAGTGCGGCGAGTTCGACCAGACCGGAGGCGCTGGCGCCGCCGGTCATGGCGAGGCCTTCCGCTGCGCCGGCTGCCGAACCGGCCGTGGCCGCCCCGGATGCCGGACCGCTTCCCGGCGTCGTGCCCGGGTCGGTTCCGGGGTCGGTGCCGGGGTCGGTTCCGGGATCCGTTCCAGGGTCGGTTCCCGGGTCAGTGCCGGGATCGGTTCCCGGGTCCGTTCCGGGATTCGTCCCAGGTCCGGTGACGGTGCTCTCTCCGACCACCGCGATGGCGTTGCCGCCGACGGTGATCGGGATGCTCACCGGGAGCACGACCTGGCTGCCGCCGAGAAGCCCTCCCAGTCCGGACGTGTCGATCCCGCCGACGGCAGGAACCGCCGGTGCCGGTGCTGCGCCTGCTCCACCGGTCACCGCGCTGGTGCCCAGGACCGAGACGGCGTTGCCGAGCACCGAGACCGGCGCCGTGACGGGCGCCACGACCTGCGTGCCGCCGGCGAGCGAGTCATCCCCGCCCGTCGACGCGTCACCGCCGGATGCCGGTGCCGGGGCTGCGCCTGCTCCGCCGGTCACCGCGCTGGTGCCGAGGACCGAGATGGCGTTGCCGAGCACCGAGACGGGTGCCGTGACGGGTGCCACGACCTGCGTGCCGCCGGCGATGCCGTCGGTGCCGGAGGTCTCCGCATCGGCGGGAGCGCCCACCTGACCGCCGGAGGGCGCTGCGCCCGGCGAACCCGTGACCGTGCTGTCGCCACCGATCGCGATCGCGTTGCCGACGGCGGAGATGGGTGCGCTGACCGGCGCCACCACCTGGGTGCCTCCGAGGATCGAGTCGTCTCCCGACGTCGTCCCCTCCGCTCCGGGTGCGGCGCCCGCCGTCGGTTCGCCCGAGGACGATCCGGCGGCCGCGCTCTCCCCGAGCACGGAGATGGCGTTGCCGCCGACCGTGATCGGTGCAGTGACCGGTGCGACCACCTGGGTGCCGCCGGCGACGGCATCCGTTCCGTCGGTCTCGGTGGCCACGGGCGTCGTCGCTGCGGGGGCCGGTGCCGCGGATCCCTGCGTCGTCGCGCTGCTTTCACCGAGGACCGAGACGGCGTTGCCCGACACGGTGATCGGGACGTCGACCTGCAGCACCGCCTGCGTGCCCGAGAGCACGCCGTCGATGCCGCTGGTCGTCACGGACGGCACCCCGGCGGCGGGAGTCGAGGCCTGGGGAGCCTCGCTCTGGGAAGCCGCGGCCGGGGTGCTGGTCGAGGAGGTGCCGAGAACGCTCACCGCGTTGTCCGTCACGGTGACGGGGACGGTGACAGACACCACGGCCTGGGAGCCGGATGCCGCGCCCGAGTCGCCGCTCGTGTCCGCCGCGGGTGCGGGGGCAGGAGGCGGAGGAGTGGGCGCGGCGTCGTCGGCGGGTGCCGGAGCGGATGCCTCGGCGGTAGAGGTGCCGAGCACCGAGATCGCGTTGTCGACGATCGTGATCGGCGCGGTGACCACGGCCACCGCCTGTGTGCCGGAGAGAAGGCTGTCGTCTCCGGATGTCTCGGCCGCGTTGGCGACCGTCGCGCCGCAGAGCGTGATGCCCCCGGCGATGAGCGTGCCCCACAGGGCCCGCTTCAGATAGGTACGCATGATGATTCTCCTGACTGGACTGGGGGAGTCTGGATGGGTGCGGGCGAAGTGCGCGCGCAGCACAGCATCTGCCGTCCTCGGGGTGAGGGCGGCGCGACTGTCAGTCAGTCAGGAGAGACGTCGGTGGCGAAGACCGGCGACGTCGGCAGGGCGTCGTCGGATGCACCGGCAGCCCGCTCCCAGGCACGGAGCGGAGACGCGCCGACGTCGCTGACGCGAGCGTGGGCGCTGCTGTTCCCTCCGCCGGAACCGGCGAAGGAAGAAGGCGTTCCAGGACCTCCTGGCGGGGCGCCGGAGGACGGCCCGGAGGGCGCGTCCGACGCCCCGCGCTCGCTCACAGTGCCCCTGGGGATGGTAGCGGGGACTACGGGCGAAGCGGAGGCGAGCGCGGGGGTCGTGGACGGGAGAGCGCGGGCGGATGCCGTGGCAGTCACGAGCTGCGCGGCGGAGCCGGCACCCGGTGTCGCGGGTTCGGCCGGAACGGATGCTGTCGGGTCCAGGCTCACGAGGATCGGCGGCACGGTCTCCTCCGCCGCCTCGCCGATCACGCCGGTCGCGGTGTCGACGATGCCGATGACGTCACGGACCAGGTCGGCGGCGCCGACGTCGTCGACGAGTTCTCCGACGATCGGTAGACCGGTGACGGCATCCAGGATCGGGTCGGTGATCTGCGCGACGGGAGCGCGTGTGAGAGCGTCGGTGACCGGTGCGACCGCGTTCTGCGCCGTCTGGGACACCGCCTGGACGATCGGTGCGGCGATTTCTCCGAGAAGCGGGACCTCGGTGGCGATGCTGGTGACCGTGCTCACGACGGCGGGTGCCTCCTGCTGCACGGGAGCGACGACGGTCGTGACGACGGGGGCGACGACCTCGGTCACGACGGGGACGACCACGTCGGAGAGGACGGGGGTCGTGACGGCCGACACCGTCTCGCTGACGATCGACGTGAGCCCGTCGAGCGGGCCGTCGGACTGCTCGTCGGCGTGCGCTGTGCCTCCGCCGGCGACGACGGTGAGCGTCGCCCAGGCGAGCGCGACGAGACCGCCCCATTTGACGGCGGTGGGGATGCCGCGTCGGGTGGCCCGAACGTTCACGTCAACCTCCCCCTCTGAAGGCAACGCACCATCGACACGAACGTGCGTCGATGGGGCGACCATACTCGCGCTTAAGGCGGTTGTCCAGGGCTATTTCGCGCAGCCGCGAACGCTCATCGCGCGATGACGCGCCCGGCAGAATCTCGGCTTGACTTTCCCCAGGTTCTGCACATGTCGTCCCGTGACGGCAAAACCTTCAATCAACCCTTGAACCCGGTTCTCATCCACAGGCTGGGGAATCGAGAAAACCCAGGTCAGGGCGATTAAGAAAACCGATATGCGATGCCATCCACCGGGTTATCCACACCGGTTCTACACAGACACTCCGGCTTTGTCCGCACGCTCTCCACAGGGTTATCCACAGGCTGTGTTGCACCCGAATCATGCCGCTCGTACCGTGGTCGAGCGACCGAATGTCGGGGGCTCCTGATTCGCTGTGCACGGCGGCCGGAACGGCCGGACGGACACGGCTCCGCCCTCCGGGGCGGCGCATTCGGAAACGTCGCATCGAAGGGAAAAGCGTGTCGATCGCGGACATCTCAGAGGAGCGCCTGGGAGGGCAGCGCCCGCCCGAGCGCACGCCTCCGCACGACCTCCTCGCCGAGCAGAGCGCGCTGGGCGGCATGCTGCTGTCGAAAGACGCCGTCGCCGACGTGATCGAGACCCTCAAGGGCGCCGACTTCTACATCCCGAAGCACGAGCTGATCTTCGAGGCGATCCTGTCGCTGTACTCGCACGGCGAGCCGACCGACGTCGTGGCCGTCACCGATGAGCTCATCAAGACCGGCGAGCTGGGCCGGGCCGGCGGCGCCGACTACCTGCACACGCTCACCTCGATCGTCCCGACCGCGGCGAACGCCGGGTACTACGCGGGGATCGTCAACGAACGAGCCATCCTCCGTCGCCTGGTCGACGCGGGCACGCGCATCGTGCAGCTCGGGTATGCCGGTGAGGGCGACGCGACCGACATCGTCAACAACGCCCAGGCCGAGATCTACTCGGTCACCGGAACCGAGACGGCCGAAGACTACGTGCCGCTGACCACGGCCGTCGATGCGGCGATCGAGGAGATCGAGGCCGCGAACGGCCGCGACGGCTCGATGACCGGCATCCCGACCGGGTTCAAAGAGCTCGACGAGCTCACCAACGGCCTTCACGGTGGTCAGATGATCGTCGTCGCGGCCCGTCCCGCCATGGGTAAGTCGACGCTCGCGCTCGACTTCGCCCGCGCGGCATCCATCGGCCACGACTTTCCGTCGATCTTCTTCTCTCTCGAGATGGGCAAGAGCGAGATCGCGATGCGTCTGCTCAGCGCCGAGGGCGGCATCCCGCTGCAGAACATGCGCAAGGGAACGCTCGACCCGCGCGACTGGACCACCGTCGCCGCGACCCGTGGTCGCATCAACGACGCGCCCCTCTACATCGATGACAGCCCCAACATGACGCTCGTCGAGATCCGCGCCAAGTGCCGTCGTCTCAAGCAGCGCGAGGGCCTGCGCATGGTCATCATCGACTACCTGCAGCTCATGACGTCGGGAAAGCGTGTCGAGTCGCGTCAGCAGGAGGTCTCCGAGTTCTCGCGAAGCCTCAAGCTCATCGCGAAGGAGCTGCAGGTCCCCGTGATCGCGCTGTCGCAACTGAACCGTGGTCCCGAGCAGCGTCAGGACAAGAAGCCCGCGATCAGCGACCTGCGTGAGTCCGGCTCGATCGAGCAGGATGCCGACATGGTCATCCTGCTGCACCGCGACTCGGTCTACGACAAGGACGTGCGTCCGGGCGAGGCCGACCTCATCGTCGCCAAGCACCGTAACGGTCCGACCGCCACGATCACCGTCGCGTTCCAGGGTCACTACTCGCGCTTCATGGACATGGCCCCGGGCGGCGACTTCAACTGAGTCGTCCGTCGGCGTTCGCGCCGTCGATGCGGGGATGTCGGGGGAGAGATGGCGGTTGTGCGGGATGAGCGTCGCGCGGGCGTGACACCGACGCGCACGGTGGTGCTCACCGGGGCGCGTGCACCTGTCGCTCTCGATCTCGCGCGGCGCTTCGCCGAGGCGGGGTGGGGCGTGATCGTCGCCGACAGCGAGCCCCATCTGACAGCGCGTTCCCGCGCCGTGCGTCGTGCCTATCGGGTGCCGTCGGCGCGGTTCCGGCCGGTGGAGTTCGCGCGTGCGATCGCCGGGATCGCGCGTCGACACCGCGCCGATCTCATCGTCCCGACCTGCGAGGAGATCTTCTGGCTCAGTGCGGTGCTTAAGGCGGGGGACGCCCTCGAGGCGAACGGGCGGACGCCCACCGGTGACGGCGTGCAGCGCGATCTCGCCCTGCTTCGGGGGCGGCTGTTCGCCCCGGAGCCCGGGGCGCTCGCGCGGCTGCATCACAAGGGACGGTTCGCCGCGCTGCTCGACGAGCTCGGCCTGCCGCACCCGCGCACCGAGGTGGTCTCGTCGGCCATCGAATGGAGGCGGCGACCCGCGACGCCCGGGGGATGGCTCTGGGGGGAAAGGGTCGTGAAGCCCGCATTCTCGCGGTTCGGCACCCACACGATCGTGCTGGCCGAGGGAGAGCCCCTTCCGCACGTGGGCCGCATCACGGCCGAGCAGCCGTGGCTCGTGCAGGAACGGGTGACCGGTCGGGAGCTGTGCATCTCCGCGGTGGCGGTCGGGGGAAAGCTCACGGCGTTCGTCCTGTACGAACCGCTGTCGCGGGCCGGGCACGGCGCCGGGGTGGTGTTCCAACGCATCGAGGAGAGCGACCCGGTCCACGGCTCCGCACGTTCTCTGGCCGCGACGCTCGCCGGCGGGCTCGACCTCACCGGTCAGTTCGGGCTCGATCTCCTGCACACGGACGCGGGGCTCACCATCCTCGAGTGCAACCCTCGAGCGACCAGCGGCATTCACCTCTTCGGCCCCGGCGACCGGCTCGCCGACGCGTTCCGCCCTGCCGTCGCCGTCGAACCGGACCGGACGGTCGTCGACCTCGTCACGGCGTCGCGCGAGGTGGTGCGGCTCGGAGTGCCTCATCTCCTGTACGGGCCGAGGGGCGTACGGTCGGCGGGTGACGCGGCGGCCTTCCTGCGGCAGACGAAGGCCCCGGATGTCCTTTCGGAACCGGGTGATCGAGTGGCGCTGCCCACGCTCGCCCGGTCACTCCTCGTGCAGATGCGCACCGCCCGCACATCACGCGTCTCGCTCCTCGGCGCCTCGACTCATGACATCGAGTGGAACGGGGAGGTCGTCCTGTTGCCGTCCGACGAGGCGCAGCCGAACGAGCCGCGACAGGACGAGCCGGATGCGTGCGCGCAGCCCTGGGCGGACGCGTTCGTCGACGCCGTCGCTCACGCCGGTGGCACGCGTGAGGTCGCATCCAATGTCGACGTCGAGCTCTCGGTCGTCGAGATCGGCGGTGCGCGGCTGCCGATGACCGTTCCCCGACCCATGTCTCCGCGCCCGGGCGGGAAGAGCGCGGCCGCCGACCCGCCGAGCTACGTCGTGTCGCCCGTCACGCACTACCTGCACTACGCCCGCGAGGAGGTCGGCGAGCTGCGTTCGCGCGCGGCCCGACTCGCCGCGCGAGGGCTGCTGCGCGCCCTCGGGGTGGCACTGGCTGTGTCGCGCGTCGACGACGTCGTGTTCGTGGGCAACGCCTTGGTCTCCACCAATCTTCATCCGCAGGTCGCAGAACACGATCTCGCCGATCTCACCGCGACGCTGCGATCGGCCCATCCCCGACGGGCGATCGGCTGGCGCAGCGTGCACGGCCGCGGGAGCCTGATGCCCGAGATGCTGCGCCGTTGCGGCTATCGCCTCATTCCCGCTCGCAGCGTGCTGTTCACCGACACCCGGGGGAGCGGATGGGCGCGTGTCCGTGACACCACTCGCGACCGCTCCGTCTACGAGAAGTCGGCCTATCGCGCCCGCCTCGCCGTCGTCGATCCGCTGACCGGAATGTCGCCGCTGCCCGTCCGAGAGCGGATCGCCCAGCTCTACGCGCAGCTGTACGTCGACAAGTACTCCCGTCTCAACCCCCGCTACACCGCCGCGTTCATCGGCGCGGCGCAGCAGAGCGGGCTCCTCGAGTTCGTGCTGCTCGAACACGAGGCCGACGTGCGCATCGACGGGGTCTTCGGGTTCCGCGCGGCCGATGGCTTCCTCGCCGCTCCTGTTCTCGGGTACGACACGGCGCTCCCGCAGGAACTCGGCCTCTACCGGATGCTCAGCTACCTGGTCGCCCGCACCGCTCACGAGAACGGGGTCCAGCTGCACAACTCGAGCGGCGTGGCCGAGTTCAAGCGCAACCGAGGGGCGGAGCCGGAGTTCGAATACACCGCCGTGTACACCAGACACCTTCCCTGGCGTCACCGCGTCGGCTGGCGTCTGCTCGAGACGGTGGTGAGAACCGTGGCGGTTCCCCTGGTCCTGCGGGAAGGACTCTGACGCCTCGTCCGCCGTCAGCGCCGCACGCCCACGTACACCGTGTTCGATGAGACCCCGCCGGTGAGGCGGTTGTCGAAGTCGACGACGTGCGCGCGGCTGTCGTCGAAGATCGCGCCCAGCGTGTTCAGGAACTCCTCGTCGGGCGGATCATCGGACCACAGGGCGAAGACGCCATGGTCGGCGAGGTGCCGGGCGAGCGCGGTGAGCCCCGCCTCGGTGTAGAGGTCGGCGTGCGACGGGTCGAGCGTGTGGCGCGGCGAGTGGTCGACGTCGAGCAGGATCGCATCGTGACGGCGGGCGTCGGCATCCGGCTCCTGGCGCATGACCGCGAAGAAGTCGTCGTGGGTCAGCGTCGTCCGAGGATCGTCCACGAGCTGCGCCGACACCGGCAGCAGCTTCCGCTCGTGCCATCCGATCACCGCGAGGAGCGCGTCGATCACCTCGAGTCGCGCCACCCGGGCATCGGCCAACGCGGTCACCGCCGTGTACCCGAGGCCCAGCCCGCCGACGAGTACGTTCAGGTGGTCACCCGTCGCGGCGGCGAGCCCCAGCGTCGCGAGTTCCTCCTCGGCCACCGTGAAGAGGCTCGACATGAGGTACTCGTCCTCGAGCTTGACCTCGTAGATCATCTCGCTGGTCGCCGGGTCCGCGCGACGGCGGAGCATGAGCTCGCCCATACGCGTCCTCTGCCAGTCCAGCTCTTCGTATCGTGCGATCATCGCGGAGCCTCTCGTCGGCAGACGTCCCACCCTACGCGCCCGCCGCCTCGACTGATCCGGCCCCGCGCCGTGGAGCCGGTGGCAGACTGAGCGGATGCCGGTCTACTGGGTCAATACCTTCACGAGCATCCGTGATCCGGAGCGTCTCCGTCTGTACGTCGATCTCGCCGGTCCGGCGATGCTCGCCGGGGGAGGGCGTTTCATCGCGCGCGGAGAGCCACTCGCCGTGCTCGAGGGCGAGTCGGCACTGCGCACGACCATCATCGAGTTCCCCGACCTCGAAGCCGCTGTCGCGGCGTATCACTCCGACGCCTATCAGCAGGCGCTGCGCACCCTCGGAGACGCGGCGACCAGGGAGATCCGCGTGATCGACGCGGCACCGCCTGCCGAGTAGCCCTACGCCACCTGCTCGAGCAGCGACTTCGCCACCCGTCGCGCCGCGGGGAACGGGTTCGGAAAGGTCTCCATCCCGACGGTGACGATGGCGCCCTCGTAGAGAAGCATCAGCGCTTCTGCCATCGCTCGAGCATCCGGCACCCCGGCCTCCTGGCAGAGGTCTTCGAAGACGTCGAGCAGCCACACCTTCTGGCGCGCCACCTCGGGGAAGACCGGGTGCCCGTCGTGCCCGTCGCCGATCTCCGCGCGGGCGTTGATGGCGCTGCACCCCTTGGAGCTGTTGTCATCGGACCACGACTCGGCGGCATCGAAGATCGTCAGGATCCGCTCCACGCCTGGTACCGGTACGCGCGCGAGATTCGCTGCCACGTGGTCGCGCCATCGCGCGTCGCGGTGCTGGAGGTAGGCGACGACCAGCGTCTCCTTCGAGCCGAATCGGTCGTACAGGGTCTTCTTCGTGACGCCGGCGGCCTCCGCGATCGTATCGACTCCGACCGCATGGATACCGCGTTCGTAGAAGAGGTGCGACGCGGCATCGAGCACCCGGCGGGCGCCGGGGGTCAGCGGGGCGAGTTCCGGGACCGGCTGCTTCATGCCTCGAGTATACCAACCTGTATAGTCGTGGGATGAGTAAACAGATCGGTATAGTATCTGCGTTCCTCACGGTCGCGGCAGCCACGGCCTTCGTGGTCACCTGGAGCTCCGGGTTCCTCATCGCGGCGATCGCGACCGTCGACGCCGCGCCGGTGACGCTGCTCGTCTGGCGCTTCGTGCCTCTGGCGGGCATCCTGCTGATCGTCGCCTTCGCCACGGGGGCCTTCCGCGACACCACGGCGTCCGACCTCCGCTGGCAGGGAGCCGTCGGTCTGTTCGCGCAGTTCGGCTACTGCACGGCGACCTATGCCGCGCTCGCCGCCGGCATCGCGACGGGAACGGTCGCCCTGATCGACGCCGTGCAGCCTCTCGTGATCGCCTTGCTCGTCGGTCCTCTCCTCGGCCTGCACGTGCGCGGCACCCAGTGGATCGGACTGATCCTCGGGGCCGTCGGCGTCGTGTTCGTCGTGCAGTCGCAGCTCGGCCAGTCCGACGCGCATCCGCTCGTGTACCTCCTTCTCGCCGTCGCGATGGCGTGCCTGATCGCCGGCACGATCATCCAGCGTCGGCGCGACCCGAGGACCGCTGTGCTCCCGACCCTGGCGATCCACGCCGCGGTGTCAGCGGTCGCGCTCATGGTGCTCGCCGCCGCGACGGGCACTCTCCTGCCGCCCGCTTCGGCATCCTTCTGGGCGGCGACCGCGCTCGCCGCGGCGTTCCCGACGCTCGCGGCGTACGGGCTCTACTGGTGGCTGCTGCGCCGTATCGGCATCACGGCGCTCAACGCGCTGCTGTTCCTCATCGCCCCGTTCACGGCGGTGGCCGGAGCCTTCGTCCTCGGGGAGACGCTGACCGTCGTGACGCTGCTGGGCTTCCTGCTCTGCGGCCTGGGTGTCGGGATGGTGCTCGCTTCGGAGGCGCGCGCAGGCCGAGAGCGGACGCCCCGGTCAGAGGCGGAGCACGCCCTCGCCCACGATGATCCCCGTTCCGGAGATCGTCACCACGGCACCGTCGACGTGCAGGCCGATGCGGCTGGGGCGGCCGAGGGCCGTGCCCTGCTCCACCGTGATCGGAGTGCCCTCGTGTGCGAGTCCGTCGCGCACGAGGAGTGCGGCGAGCGGACCCGCGGCCGTGCCGGTCGCGGGGTCCTCGACGATCCCCACGGTCGGATTGAAGAACCGTGCGTAGGCGTCGAGCCCTGATCCCGGCTCGACGGCGGTCGTGTAGAGGTAGCAGCCTTCGGCGCCGACGCCGGCCAGGAACTCGCGCAGGCCCGCGGTGTCGGGCTGGGCCGTATCGACGGCATCCAGGTTCCGCGCGGGGACGAGCAGATGCTCGGCACCCGTGGAGACGACCTGCGCCGTGCGATCGTCGCTGAGGTCGGTCGCATCGAGCCCGAGGACCGCGGCGAGGGCGCCCCGTCGCTCGCCGGTGACCGCCGTCAGGAATCGAGGCTCCGACTGCTGCATCGTGACGACCGCTCGGCCCGCGCCATCGCGCGTGACGCTGACCGGGAGCAGTTCGTCGCCGATCTGCTGCACGTACCGCCCACCGTTCTCATCCAGCCGACCGGATGCCGCCAGCCACAGCCACGCGCCCATCGCGTTGTGCCCCGCGCCGAGCACTTCGAAGCGGCCGGGGGTGAAGGACCGCAGGCGATGATCCGCGCCGGGCAGCGTCGGACGCACGAGGAAGGTCGTCTCCGACTGGTTGAACTCGCGAGCGATGGCCTGCATCGTCTCGGCCGTCAGCGCGTCGGCGTCCGGGACGAGCGCGAGAGGGTTCCCGGCGAGAGGGGCGGTCGCGAAGACGTCCACCCAGAAGAAGGGCACGTTCATAGGTCGTCCTCCGGCCGTCGCGGTGTGTCCTCCCCATGCTAGGAATCCCGAGGCGGTGCGTCTACGCGCCGGATGCCTCCCGCTGATCATGCAGGTTGAACACCTCGACGAGCGGGGTGGCGGCCTGGTCGGCGCGGCCCTCGAGTCCGACGAAGAACTCGGCCATCGAGGCCTCCCACTTCGCGGCGACGGGTGATGCCGCGAGGTAGGCGCGGGCGGCCTCGTCGTCGTCGGTCTCGTAGTAGCCGAAGAGCCGGCCGCCCTCACCGAGGAAGATCGAGTAGTTGCGGCGTCCGGACGCGGCGATCTCCGCGAGCATCTCCGGCCAGACCGGAGTGTGCCGGGCGACGTACTCGTCGATCATCCCCGGGGCGATCTGCAGTTGGAACGCGATGCGTTCGGTCATGGGTTCTCCTTCGGTTCGTCAGTTCGCACGGGTGGTCGCGGTCGACCGGCGCACGACCAGCTCGGGCTGGAACACGGTCTGCCGGGGGATGAGCTCCGGATCGCCGCACTCCTCGAGCAGCACGCGCAGCGCCGTGCGGCCGATCATCCCGCTCGGCTGTCGGATCGACGTGATCGGCACGGCGGCGGCCGCCGCGAACGCGATGTCGTCGAAGCCGATGAGGGCGATCTCCTGCGGCACCAGCATCCGTCCGTCGACGATGAGCGACTGCAGCAGTCCCAGGGCGATCAGGTCGTTCGCGGCGAACATGGCATCGGGCCACTCGCGCCGCGGTCGGCTCAGCACGCGGGCGCCGACCGCCACGCCCTCTTCCACGGTCATCGCGTCCGTGGCGAGAACCTCGAGCTCGACGGGATAGAGCGCGTTATCGGCGGCGACCCGCGCCCCGGCGAGCCGGTCGGTCACCTGCCGCATGTCCATCGGCCCTCCGACGAACGCGATGCGGCGTCGGCCCGTCTCGATGAGGTGCTCGACCGCCATCCTGCCGCCGGCGACCGAGTCGACCGAGACCGAGCTGAACCGGCTGTTGCCGCCGAAGCGGTCGACGAGAACCGCGCGGATGCCGCGGGCCCGCAGTCGTTCGAGGCGCGGGAGGATGTCGCCGTAGGGGGAGATCAGCACGCCCCGGACCTGCTGCTCCTCGAAGAGGTCGAGGTACATGCGCTCGCGGTCGGAGTCCTCATCGGTGTTGCCGTAGAGCACAGCGATGTTGTGGCGCGAGGCCTCATCCTCCGCTCCCCGCACGACGTCGTTGAAGAACGGGTTCTGCCCGTTGAGCACGACGAAGCCGACGGTCGTGCTCACGCCGGCGCGCAGCTTGCGAGCAGCGTCGTTGCGCACGTAGCCCAGGTCCTCGATCGCCTTCAGCACGCGCTCGGATGCATCGCTCGACACCGTCTCGGGCCGGTTGAGCACGTTCGACACCGTGCCGACCGAGACGCCCGCCTTCTGGGCGACGTCTCTGATGCTGACGACCATCTGCGCTCCTTCGCTGCGGTGATCTTCGCCGCTCGGTAACCGTCCGGGGTCGAATCCGGACTGTGACTTGACCGGTGGGGACGCGGTGCTTACAGTATCCCTGAATCGAGTTTGAATCGATTCATCATATTCAACCTCGACGAGGAGGCACCAGTGCCCATCGATGCCGCACCTGTGGTCCTCGAACTCTCGAAGGTCGTGAAGTCGTTCGGCGCAGTGGTGGCACTGCGCTCGGGGAGCCTGCGGCTGACGACCGGTTCGATACACGCCCTCATCGGCGAGAACGGCGCCGGGAAGTCGACGCTCGTCAAGATCGTCGCCGGCCTGTATCACCGCGACGGCGGCTCGTTCCAGCTCGACGGCGAGGATGTCGACTTCTCGTCGACCGCGCAGTCCAAGGCCGCGGGGATCGCCGTGATCTACCAGGAGCCCACGCTGTTCCCCGACCTGTCGGTGACCGAGAACATCTTCATGGGCAGGCAGCCGGTCGGGCGGCTCGGCCGCATCGATCGCAAGGCGATGCGCCGCGAGGTCGAGCGCCTGTTCACCCGACTCGGCGTGTCGATCGACCCCGATCGTCCGGCGGAGGGTCTCTCGATCGCCGACCAGCAGGTCATCGAGATCGCCAAGGCCGTGTCGCTCGACGCGAAGGTGCTCGTCATGGACGAGCCGACTGCAGCGCTGTCGGGCGTCGAGGTCGAGCGGCTGTTCGCGATCGCCCGGAGCCTGCGCGACGAGGGCCGGGGTCTGATCTTCATCTCGCACCGCTTCGACGAGGTCTTCGCACTGTGCGACACCGTCACCGTGATGCGCGACGGCACCTACGTCTCCACGACGCCGATCGCGGAGACCACCCCCGCCGAGCTCGTGCGGCAGATGGTCGGCCGCGACATCACCGAGCTCTTCCCCAAGCAGGAGACGACGATCGGGGAGCCGCTGCTCGAGGTCGAGAGCCTCACCAGCCCCGGCATCTTCCACGACATCTCGTTCACGGTCCGCTCCGGCGAGATCCTGGGGCTGGCGGGCCTGGTCGGCGCCGGCCGGAGCGAAGTGGCACGCGCCGTCTTCGGCATCGACGACTACCGCGAGGGGACGGTGACGATGAAGGGCCGGCGGATTCCCCGGTCGCGTCCCACCGACGCCATGCGCGCCGGTCTCGCCCTGGTGCCGGAGGACCGTCGCAAGCAGGGGCTCGTGATCGAGTCGGGGGTCGGCCGCAATATCACGACCGCCATCCGGCGCCGCCTCTCCCGCTTCGGCCTCATCACGACGGGCGTGGAGAACCGCGCCGCCCGCGAGTGGGCCAGCCGCCTCGAGGTCAAGGCGCACGCTCTCGACACGGTCACCGCCACGCTGTCCGGCGGCAACCAGCAGAAGGTCGTGCTGGCGAAGTGGCTCGCCACGCAGCCCGACGTGCTCATCATCGACGAGCCCACCCGCGGCATCGACGTCGGCACGAAAGCCGAGGTCCATCGTCTGCTGTCACAGCTGGCTGCGGAGGGCAAGGGCATCCTGATGATCTCGTCCGAGCTGCCCGAGGTGCTGGGCATGGCCGACCGCGTGCTCGTCATGCGCGAGGGACGCATCACCGCCGAGCTCGCCCGCGCGGACGCCACATCCGAGAACGTCATGTTCGCCGCGACCCACGCTTCGCCGCAGCACACCACCGGCACCGAGGCGGGAGAGAACTCGTGACCATCACCACCTCCACCACCCGCATCCCGGTGTCGGGCCTGACCAAGCGCATCGGCACGCTCGGCAAGGCCCGCGAGTTCGGCATCCTGATCGCCCTGGCCCTCGTCGTCGCCGCGGCCACCGCGAAGAACCCCGCGTTCCTCTTCAGCCCCGACGGCTGGCGCGACCTGCTGCTGACGCCGTCGATCCTCGTGCTCGTCGCGGTCGGACAGGCGTTCGTCATCATCACCCGGAACGTCGACCTGTCAGTCGGTTCGGTGATGGGGCTCTCGGCGTACCTCACCGGCCGCATGTTCATCGACTTCCCCGGCATCCCGATCCCGATCGTCGTGCTGTGCGCGGTCCTGTTCGGCGCCGCGCTCGGACTCATCAACGGCGCCCTCGTCGCCTTCGCCCGCGTGCCCGCGATGGTGATCACGCTCGGAACGCTGTACGCCTACCGCGGCATCAACGTGATCTGGGCGGGCTCCACCCGGGTCAACGCCTCGGACATGCCCCGGGACTTCCTGGCGATCGGCACCGGCGACATCCTCACCATCCCGATCCTCGCGATCGTCGCCCTCGCCGTGCTCGCGGCAGCGGCCTGGTACATGCGGAACACCCGCGGCGGACGCGAGTACTACGCGATCGGCTCCGACCCGGCAGCCGCCGAGCTCTACGGCCTCCGAGTCGTGCGGCGCGTGCTCACCGCGTTCATCCTGTCGGGTGCACTCGCGGGTCTCGCGGGCGTCTTCTACGCCGCGCGCTACGGCTCGGTGAGCTCGCAGGCCGGCGCCGGCTGGGAGCTGGATGCCGTCGGCGCGGCCGTCATCGGCGGCATCGCCATCACCGGCGGCGTCGGAACCGTCTGGGGAGCGGCCATCGGCGCGATGCTCCTGATGACCATCAACCGGGCGCTCCCGATCCTCGGCATCCCGGACTTCTGGCAGCGGGCCGTGGTCGGCGTGCTCATCATCGGCGCGATCGTGCTGGACCGCTGGCTGGCCGTGCGGCAGAGGCAGCGACTCATCGAAGCGAGGGACCAGTCATGAACTCCGTGACCACCACGAGCACCAACCGCGTCACGCGCGACTTCGAGAAGCCGCTCTGGCGGCGGGTCATCGTAAGCCGCGAGATGGCCGTCGTCGGTCTGCTGATCGTCGTCGTCCTGTACTCGATGGTCGCGGTCCGCGGCTTCGGGCAGCCGATCACCGTGAACTACCTCCTGCTGGACGTCGCGCCGATCCTGCTCATCGCCCTGCCGATGACGCTCATCATGATCACCGGCGAGATCGACCTCTCGGTCGGCAGCATGGTCGGGCTCGCGAGCGTCGTCACCGGCGCCGGCGTGCAGGCCGGGCTGCCGTTCGAGGTGGCCGCGCTCCTCGCGCTGCTCGTCGGGGCTGTCGGAGGCGCATTCAACGGCTTCCTCGTGACGGTGGTCGGACTGCCCTCGCTCGCCGTCACGATCGGCACGCTCGCGCTGTTCCGCGGACTCGCGGTCGGACTGCTGGGCACGACAGCGGTCACCGACTTCCCGGCGCTGTGGACGGCCCTCGCGAAGGCGAAGATCGCGGGCACGACGATCCCGTACATCATGGTGCCGTTCCTGATCCTGCTGGTGGTCTTCATCATCGTGCTGCAGTTCACGCCGTTCGGTCGGGGGATCTACGCGATCGGTCTGTCGAAGGATGCCGCCCGCTTCTCGGGCGTGCACGTCGACCGCACGAAGTTCATCCTCTTCGTCCTCGCCGGCGTGGTCTCGGCGTTCGCGGGGATCTACTACACGCTGCGCTTCGGCAGCGCGCGCGGCGACAACGCCACAGGGCTGGAGCTGCAGGTCATCGCCGCGGTCGTCCTCGGCGGAGTCTCGGTCTTCGGCGGGCGCGGGCAGCTCTACGGCGTCGTCGCGGCCGTCCTCCTCATCGGCGTGCTGTCGAGCGCCCTGCGCCTCGCGAACGTCACCTCCGATGTGATCAACGTCATCACGGGAGTGCTGCTGGTGCTGTCGGTCGTCAGCGCCAGCGTCCTCACCTGGTTCCAGAGATCTCGACGTCGTCCCAGCCGACCCCCACGCGTCGCAGCGAGCACAGCCTGACGACAGCTGCGTCCTTCGGCCGACGACATCCGTCCCGGCCGCCCGCACGAAAGGAAGAAACAATGAAGTTTGCACGCAAGCGTGTGGCCGCGGTGGCCGCCATCGCGGTCGCCACCGCCCTCGCCCTCTCCGGCTGCGCCGACACCGGCACCTCCGGCGGAGGCGACTCGTCCGGAGACTCGGGCGGCAGCGACAACCTCGCGATCACGTTCCTGCCCAAGAGCCTCGGCAACCCCTACTTCGACACGTCGAGCAAGGGCGGGGCTGCCGCGGTGGAGGAGCTCGGCGGCACGTTCTCCGAGGTCGGCCCTGCCGAGTCCGGGCCCGACGCCCAGGTGAGCTACATCAACACCGCCACGCAGCAGGGCGTCGGCGCGCTGGTCGTGTCGGCAAACGATCCGAAGGCGATCTGCGACGCGCTCGACGAGGCGCGCGCGGCGAACGTCAAGGTCGTCACGTTCGACTCGGACACGAACCCCGAGTGCCGCGACCTGTTCATCAACCAGGCGACGGCCGATGGCATCGCGAAGATCCAGGTCGACCTCATCGCCGAGCAGATCGGGGATGCCGGTGAGATCGCGATCGTCTCGGCGACCGCGAACGCGACCAACCAGAACGCCTGGATCGACAAGATGAAGGAGCTGCTCGCCGCGGATCACCCCGACATCACGCTGGTCGACGTCGTCTACGGCGATGACGACGAGCAGATCTCTTTCGACAAGACGGCCGCGCTGCTGCAGTCGCACCCGAACCTGAAGGGCATCATCTCGCCCACGACGATCGGCATCTCGGCTGCGGCGCGCTACCTCTCCACCTCGGACTACAAGGGGAAGGTCGCGCTGACGGGCCTCGGCACCCCGAACCAGATGCGCGAGTACGTCGAGGACGGCACCGTCACCGCGTTCGCGCTGTGGAACCCGGAGGACCTCGGCTACCTGTCGGCCTTCGCCGCCGCCGCGCTCATCAAGGGCGACATCACGGGCAAGGAAGGCGACACCTTCGAGGCGGGCGAGCTCGGCTCGTTCACGGTCGGCCCTGACGCCACCGTGCTGCTGGGCGACCCGTACGTCTTCGACAAGGAGAACATCGGCGAGTTCGACTTCTGAGTCCGATCCGATCGCGAAGGGCCCGGCCGGGGAGATCCGGCCGGGCCCTTTCGCGCGCAGCATCCGCCTGGCTCCTTCGCCTCTTCTCCCCTTTCGCGGGGAGGCTGGGCGCATGCGATGCAGGAGATCTCACGACAGGAAGGAGCCTGTGGGAGATGGGCTCCTGCACGACGTGAGATCTCCTGCAATCCGTGCGGGAGAGACCAGCGGATGCCGCGCGGCTCACGCCGTGGCGAGGCCCGCGATCCAGGTGACGAGGTGATCACGCAGGCCGGCGGCGGCCTCGACGTCGAGTCGGCGCGGGTCGGGGCCGAAGACCCCGTGCAGGGGATGGTCGGTGCGGTGCCGGTCCTGCCCGAACGGGTCCTCGTCCGCGGGCGCGGGGAAGGCATCCGGGTCCGGCAGGGCATCGACGTGCACGAGCTCCGGCGCGAGAGCGTGCAGCAGCAGCGATTCGAACCGGCCCGCGTGGTCGGGCGCGACCGGGGGTTGCGGTGCCTGGCCGAGCGTGCGGGCCACGACGTGCAGCGGCTCGCCCGTCGCGTTCCACTGCTCGGCGACGCGGGTAATGAGGTCGCGCTGCTCGTCGGCGAAGTGTCCGCTCAGGAGCACCGCATGACGGATGCCGAACTCGGACAGGCGCGACAGCGTCTCGGTCAGCAGCGTCTCGATCGCCGCGGGGGAGTCGCTCATGATCGTCCACGGGTACCGGGAGTGCTCGCCGCCCACTGCCTGGTAGACGGCTGGCAGCACGACCCCTCCGCTCGCCTCGGCCGCGCGCAGGCACAGTCCGTAGGCGGTGAGGGCGTCGAGGCCGATCGGCAGATGCGGGCCGTGGAACTCCAGCGAGCCGAGCGGTAGATACGCGACGGATGCCGCGGCCAGGCGCTCGTCGATCTCCTGCGGGCTGAGCCGCTCGACGGCGGCGGGGCGACTGGTCATATGTAGAAGTTCCTCTCCCACTCGAAGCGTGCCAGGCGGTCGCGGAGCCCTGCGACGAGACCCTGCCCGTCGGCGAACGACAGGTTGCGCGCGATGCGCCGCTGCGACGTCATTCCGACGATCGCGGTCGACACCTCCGGGCGGTCGAGGACGAACCGCACGGCCGCCTCGTCGAGGCCGTCGTAGTACTCCTCGGTGACCTTCTTCATCTCGGCGATGCGCGCCAGCGTCTCGGTGAAGCGCTCGCCGCGGAACATCGTCTTGAGCACGGAGCCGTCGGCCCACTCGTCGTACGAGGCAGCGGTCCAGGCGCCGCTCAGCGATCCGGAGTCCAGCACGACGCGAGCGATGATCGCCGTGCCCGATGCCGCTGCTGCCCCCAAGAGCGCCTGCTCGGGCTTCTGCTCGAAGATGTTGTGGATCACCTGGATCGAATCCACGAGACCCGCCTCTGCGAGAACGACACCCTCGTCGGCACGGTAGTCCCGCAGCGAGACCCCGATCCGGTCGACCTTGCCCTCGGCCTGCAGCTCCTGCAGGGCGTCGAGCCAGCCGCGGTCGTGCATGCCGCCCGGCATCCAGCAGTGCAGCTGCAGCAGGTCGAGGCGCTCCACACCGAGGCGACGCAGCGACTGCTCGGCCTGGGCGCGGATGTACTCGCGGGGATAGGCGATCGCGATGTCGGGGTCGTCGACCGACGGGTGCGGCCACGCGGTGGGCTGGATCTTCGTGGCGACGTAGATGCGTTCGCCGTTCCACTCCCGCAGCGATCGGCCGACGACCTCTTCGCTGTGCCCCGAGCCGTACATCTCCGCGGTGTCGACGAAGTCGATGCCCCGCTCGTAGGCGTCGAGGAGCGCACGGACCGAGGCGTCGTCGTCGACGGGCCCCCACTGCCCACCGAGCTGCCATGCTCCGAAGGAGACCTCGCTGATATCCCAGCCTGTGCGTCCGAAGGGTCGGCGGTGTACGGCCATGTGCGGGTGCGCTCCTTCACGCTCGGGCGCAGGGGCTGCGCGACCTGCGGTCAAATCTACGGACGATCCCCGCGCGGTTATGTGCGTGAGAACCCGGAAACATGGACTGGGCGATCACTCGCCGCCGGCGATCAGGGGCGCAGCGTCGCGCGGGCGAACCGGCTGGGGGCCACGCCGTACGCGCGGCGGAAGGCACGCGAGAAGTAGAGCGGATCGGGGTATCCGACGAGCTGGGCCACCTCGCTCACGCGCAGTCCGGTCGTCCGGAGCAGCCCGGCGGCCTCGCGGAGGCGCGTGTGCCGGACCCAGGACTGCAGCGACTCGCCCGTGTGCCGGGCGAACAGGCGTTGCGCGGTGGTCTCGCTGCAGCGGGCGGCTTCGGCCACACGGGCGACCGTGAGCGGCTCGGCGATGTGGTGGCGGATGAACGTCATCATCAGCTCGAGCGCGCCGGGGAGCGTCGTCTGCGCCGCGTGCACATCGGCCCAGGAGTCGTTCTCGAGGAGGATGATGCGTCCGAGCGCGCGGAAGTACTCCTCGTCGAACGCGCCTTCTCCCCACCGCTCGATCGCGATGGTGCCGAACTCCGTGATGCGCCGGGCGGCCCCGTTCTGCATGGTCGACAACCCGACCCGGAACGCGGCAGGGTCGCCGGTGCGCGCCGGGTCCTGCAGCAGCGGGTCTCCGGGGAGGTGCGCGACCCGGGGGACGACCGGGGACGACCGGTCGTGGCGCGGGACGATGTGCAGCGTGCCGATGTGGAAAGGCCCCCGCTCCTGGGCGCGGTACTCGACGTGATGACTCCAGGGCAGGCGGATCACGTGCTGCGCGTCGACCGCGAAGCGCTGGCCGCCGGCGCGGATCTCGCCGGCTCCGCTGATGACCCAGATGAAGGACACGCTCTTCACGTGCGGGTTGACGATGCGCTCGCCCGACGTGAACCGGTACCAGTTCGCGCCGACGACGACGGGGTCATCGTCGGATTCCATCGCGGCCCTGCCTCTCTTCGACGATGCTAGCCCGTGCGTCGCTCAGCGGCCCAGATGCACCGAGACCGTCCCGGCCTCGTAGACGGCGACGGGATGCGCGAACGGCTGCGGTGTCAGCTGCTCCGCCTCGACGAGCGCCAGGTCGGGGAAGCTCTCCAGCAGCGCGGTGAGCGCCTCGCGGATCTCCACCCTGGCGACCTGCTGTCCGATGCAACCGTGGATGCCGTGCCCGAATCCGAGATGTCCGAACGCGTCGCGGCTGACGTCGAACTCCTCCGCGCGGTCCCAGTGGCCGGGATCGCGGTTGGCCGCGACCGGAGAGACGGCCACGGAGGTGCCGGCCGCGATGGGGATCCCGTCGACGACCACGTCCTCCGTCGCGGTGCGCGCGAACAGGGTCACGAACATCGCTCCGACGCGCATGAACTCCTCCACCGCCATCCGGATCCTCTCGGGATCGTCGCGGAGGACGGCCAGCTGCGCCGGGTTCGTGAGCAGAGCGACGGATGCCGTGGCGATGAGGTACGCGACCGAGTCGCGACCAGCGCCCATGAGCAGCCGGAGCAGTCCCTCGATCTCGACCTGCTCCAGGTCGGCGTTGCCCAGCAGGTCGGTGATGACGTCCTCGCCGGGAGAGGCGCGGCGCTCCTCGAGGAGCGCACGGATGAAGTCGTACTTCTGCTGCGCGGTCGAGGACTCGACGAACAGCGCGACGAAGCGGTCGTAGTGATGGTCGGGGATGCCGATCACGTGGCAGTGCGTGCGCGCCGAGATCGGCATCGCGTAGTCGCGCCACAGGTCGACGACGGGTCCCCGCGCCTTGAGCTGCGCGATCTGCTCGGCGATCATCGTGCGGATCCACGGCTCGCGCGATCGCGCCTGCCGCACCGAGAACCGTGCGGTGACCGCGCGGCGCAGCCGGGAGTGCACCTCGCCGTCGAGGTTCAGCAGGTTGAGGTCGTCGGAGCGCTGCCCGGCCTCATCGAGGTCGCCCGGGGCCTCGAGCGGCACGGCGGCGCTCTCGGCCTGGTCATCTCCGTGGGCACCGTGGCCGGCATCGCCGGGCCCCACCGGCATCCGGCTCGGGCGCATGCTGAACCGCGGATCCTGCAGGACGCTCACGGCGGCCTCGTATCGCGTGGCGACGAGTCCTTCGTGGCCGTCCTGGAAGTCCAGGGGGACGAACGCGCCCTGCTCCCGCCACTCGGCGAGTTGCGGCGACGGCTTCAGCGGGGTCCCGTCGCCGGGGAGCGCGCGGGCGTGGAACGGGCATTCTGCGGGGATCGTCATCGACCGTCTCCTTCAGGGTTGCGGGGTGAGTGCAGGGGTGGCGGCGAGCACCTCGGCGCGTGCGGCACGGAAGTCCCGAGGGGAGGCGTTCCAGCCGACGACGCCGCGCGCGCCACCGGTCTCGTCTCTGCTCGCGAAGATCGCGCCTCGCGCCTCCGGGTCGGTGGTCCGTTCGACCAGGGGCGTGGCGGGGTCGAACCAGCCGTAGGCGTGGATGCGGGCGCCGTGGATCTCCGACCAGAAGAGGGGCACCGGCTGGGTGCCGTTCTCGCCGCGCGCGATGCGGACCGCGACCGCGACCGCCTGCTCGATCGCGTTGCTCTGGTGCTCGACCCGCACATGGCGTCCGCTGACGGGATCGGCCCATGCGGCGACGTCGCCGACTGCCGAGACGCCGGGAGCTGCGGTGCCGCTGCTGTCGCAGGCGATGCCGTCGTCGACGGAGAGGCCCGACGAGGCGAGCCACCCCGTGCGCGGCATCCCCCCGATCATGACGACGGCCAGGTCGACGCGGCGGACGGCCGTGCCGAGGGTGAGCTCCGCGGCACCGGAAGGCAGCGGCACGGCGGAGGCGATGTCGGCGCGCAGCGCGAGCTCGACGTCATTGTCTTCGTGCAGTCGGCTGAGCTCGTCGCTGAGGAGCGTGCCGACGCCCCCGAAGCCGAGGGCCCCGGACCGGCCGATCAGCAGGGTCTCGGCGCCGTGCTTGCGCGCGGCGCTGGCGATCTCCGAACCGAGGATGCCCGATCCGATCACGGCGATGCGCCGCGCTGCGCGCATTCGGTCGCGTAGTCGCTGCGCGTCGTCCATGGTGCGCAGCGTCGGCGCCCAGGGGAGGAGCGGATGCGAGCGCGGCTCGGTGCCGGTCGCGATGACGAGCTCGTCGAAGGGGATCGCGCCCTGCGCGGTGTGGAGGACGCGGGCCTCGACGTCGAGGCCGTGCGCGGCGCATCCGGTGCGCACGACGATGTCGAGATCGTCGAGCTCTGCGGCGGTGCGGATCGCGGCCTGGTCGGGTTCCCAGTCCCCGAGGAGGATCTGCTTCGAGAGGGGCGGACGCGTGTACGGCAGGTGCGGCTCATCGCCCAGCAGCAGGATCTCGCCGCCGAAACCCTCCTGGCGGAGTGTCTCGGCCGCGGTCAGTCCGCCGATGGAGGCGCCGACCACGACGACGCGAGCCGGCATCAGGGTGCCAACGAGATGGCGCGTGCGGGGCAGAGGCGCACCGCGCGGGTCGCCGCCTCGAGGTCGGAGCCCTGCGGATCGGGCTCCAGGAGCATGACGATGCCGTCGTCGTCCTGGTCGAACACGTCGGGAGCCACGAGGGCGCACTGACCTGCACCGACGCAGGCGTCTGACTGGACCGTGATGCTCATCGGCACTCCTCTGTACTCGCGGGCTACACGGTCGATTCAACGCGCTGCCTCCCGTCGTTCCTAGACGCAGTGCGCTCAGAACATGGACTCAAGCGCCATCCGTGGAGAAGTCCGCCGTGCCGGTGGAGGAGCTGCCGGTCACTCGCCGGCGCGCGCCGCGAGTTCGTCGGCGATGCGGGCGACCGCGTTCTGCGCCTCTGTCAGGCGTGAGCCCTCGGCGTCGAGATCTGACCGGAGCGGCGCCGGGGCATCGTGCTTCCGGGCGATCTGCAGGTTCGCGCGCAGGTTGATCGTCGCGCCGGCGAGTCCGGCGCGCAGGGCTTCCGCTGCGACCGCGAGATCCGCCTGCAGGTGCGGATTCCCGATCTCGGTGAGCACGCGCACCTCGGGCAGCAGCCGGATGCCGATGGCGCCGAGCCGCGTCGACGACTCGGCGGCCTCGATCGCGGCATCCCGCACGCGAGCGTCCCGCTCGGAGTCTTCCGCCGGCAGGGCGAGGGCGGCGCCGAAGCTTGCCGAGAGGATGCCGTCGGCCTCGGCGGCGTCCAGAGCCTCCACGCGCATGCGGGCGAGCCGGTCGGCGCACTCCGTCGCGCGGGGATCATCCGGCGTGTACTCCGCGACCATGCGCAGAAGCGACGCGGCGATCCCCAGCATCACCCCCGCCGCCGCGCCCCCGCCGGGCGCCCCGTTCGGCTGACCGAGCTGCGCCAGCCACCCGTCCAGAGGGGTGGACGTCGGCACGTCGGCGTCGTGATCCATGCGCGCAACCCTAACCTGCCGTCACACCTTCGGTGGAAGCCCGGTCTTCTCTGGCACGGACCGCAGACGACAGATCCGAGCCCGTGGGATGCCCGCTTGCATCAGGTGAACATGACGCGGTGGGTGGGTCGGTCGGTGTAGGTGCGGCCGAGGGGGCTGTGCCAGGTGATGGTGCCGTCGCGTTCTTGTCGGGCTGTCCATCGGTGCGCGTCCGAGACATCAGGATGTTTGAGGGTGTGGTGGGCGCGGCAGAGGTGGGCGAGGTTGTCGAGCCTGGTCTTGCCGCCTCGGGCGTGGTCGTGGGTGTGGTCGATGTCGCACCGGTGTACCGGCATGCGGCAGCCGGGGAATCGGCAGTGCTGGTCCCGGGCGCGGAGGAACCTCCGCATCTGCTCCGTCGGGGTGTATGTGTCGGTCTGGGTGACCATGCCGTCGGGGCCGAGGAACAGGCGCGACCAGCCCGTGTTGCGTCCGGCGAGGTCGCGGGCGATGTCGGGGTGGAGGGGGCCGTGCCCGTCGAGGTCCGCCGGCCCATCATCCACGCCGGCGAGGGTGGTCCCGGCGATCGTCACCTGGATGCGGCCCTGGATGTTGTCCAGCCCCTCGCCGTGGATGGCGCTCGGGTCGGCGGTGAGCAGCAGATCGGCGAGCAGATCCGCCTGCACCTGATCCCAGGTGCGCGTGTCCGCGGCGACTTCCTCGGCATCCGCGCCTGTGTCTGTGTCGGTGTCTGTGTCGGGGTCGGTGGCGAACGTGTCGTCGCTGAAGATCACGCTTCCGGAGTCGCAGGCAGGGCCGGAGCCGGAGCCGAAACCAGAGCCGGAGCGGCTGTCGGCATCGCGCGCACCGTCCGAATCGTCGCCGGCATGCGCACGGTTCCGGATCACCTGCCGGGTCATCTGGCGGAGCCGGTCCGCGATCGCGACAGCGACCCACTCCGGCAGCACCGCCGTCAACAAAGCCAGCCCGTCGCCGACGGAACGCACCTTCACACACCGCTCCGAGGCCGCCCGCTGGTGCCGGTCCGTGACCGTCTCCCCGACCAACGCCGCCGCGACCTGCGCCGCATGCGCCTTCGTCCGCGCCGCGGTCTCCCGCTCCGCGAACACCAGCACCGCCGCCTCATACAACCCCATCACGCCGGCATCCACCCGCTTGTTGCGGATCGCCTCCGACACGATCGCACTCTCCCGCACGATCTCCCGCACATGCCCCGCACACACCCGCCCGGCCGCGAACGCCGCCCGCACCTCCGGCAGGGACGTCGACACCACCAGGGCATCCGTGAACGCAAACTCCACAGACCCGGCAGGGATCCGAGCGGCAGCGGAGAACTCCGCAACCATCGACCGATAGATCGCATCCCGATGGAACCCGTTCCCCGCGACATCCGCCTCATGGAACCCGATCTGCTCGACCATCACCTCCATCGCCTCGCACTCCAGCACCGCGATCTGCCGCTTCTTCTCCACCCACGCCTCCAGCACACGACGACGCTTATCGAGGTCGAGGTGAAGATCCGTCTGCCGCTGTGCCATACCCCCAGATTAGAACATATGTACTAATATGGCGGCATACAACCGCCCGCGGGAGGCCGTCTCAGCTCCGCGGCAGCACTGTCGCCGCGACTACCGCATTGCCGATGATGGTGGCCATCGTGCGGGTGACCGCCGAAGAGGCTGCTGCGGCGCCCCAGTCGCCGCGTTCCAGTTCCTTGCCCCGCGTGTAGACGTCGCCGCTCCACGGGATCTCGCGGTGGAACTGCGGAAGCGTGCCGCTCGCGGAGAGCAGCGCGATGCTCGCCGCCGTGCGGGCGTCGGGCGCCTCCCCGTCGACGAGCGCCGCACGCACGCGCCCCATCAGAGCGTCCCGCCGGCCACTTCCCAGCGTGAGCTTCGTCGTCGGGAAGATGCCGAGGGTCTTCCCCTCCTCTCGGTTCAGGTCGCCTCGTGCGACGAGCCGATCGAGGACGGGGCCACGCAATTCCGGCCCGATCGCTGCGAGCGCCGTCTGCACGCCGCGCGGCTTCGGAGCCAGGAACGACCACGCGGGCTCGAGCAGCGCGTCCGGCAGGGCTCCCGCTCCTGTCGCCTGCACCCGCGTCGAGAGGGCTCGCTTCTCCGTCTCGACGCGCCCGGCGAGTGCGAGGTCGCCGAGCACGGCGCCACCCAGCACGTAGAAGAGGATGTTCTCGCCCGCGATCGATCCGGAATCCGGCTGGAAGAGCAGCAGCAGCGTGTCTTCGACGAGCAGTGGATCCGGGGAGATCCGTTCGGCATCCCCGGCGGCTGCGCCCGGTGCGGCCGCCGCCTGGGGCTCGAGGTCATCGGTCATGGTTCTCTCCTTCGTGATTCGCGTCGCCCAGGGCGCTCGCGTCGCCTAGGGCGCCGGCGTCGTCCGGGGCGGATGCCGGCTCGGCATCCGCTGCTCTCTTCTCGGTCGCCAGGATGCTGGCGCGCGCCAAGACGTGGAGCTGAGCCTCGTTGTACAGCTCTCTCACCGTGGCGATGAAGGTCTCCTGCGTCACCCGCATGCCCTTCGACAGGTGCTCGGCGGGCTGCATCAGCCAGGGGTAGTCCGCGATGTGCTGGGCGAGCTGCGGCGCCAAGGCCACGGCGATGCGCTCGCGAGTGGCCTCGTCGGCATCGGGCGGGAGTGTGTCGAACTCATCGTTCAGATCGTCGGGCTCATCCTGCACCATCCTCTTCACGTCGGACATGGCGGACTCGTCGTACAACTGCGAGTAGACCAGCATGAGCGACCGATTGGGGCCGGAGAGCTTCCCTGCGACATCCTCGAACCCCGGCGGAACGTCGATCCCGGTCGTGCCCTCGAGGATGGCCCGGATCTCGGCACGCGCCCGCTGCAGACGTTCGATGCTGGCGGCGAGGTCGGCGTCGATCGCGAGGAGGGCCTGACCGGAGTTCGCGCCGCTCTCGAATCCGACGGCCTCGATCTGCGCCAGCGGCACGCCGAGCTCACGGAGCCGACGGATCTGCAGCAGGCGCACGAGGTGCCGGGCGCTGTACTGCTTGTATCCGTTGGACAGGCGCTCCGGTTCGTCGAGCAGGCCTGCGCGGTGATAGTGCCGCACGCTGTTGACGGTCGTCCCGGCGAGGTCCGCCAGTTCGCTCGTGCTCCAAGCCATCGGGGTCACGTCCTCTCTTCGGGTCCATTCAAGACCCTGTTCCCGGAACAGGGTCAAGTACCGCAGTGACGATCAGGCCGGGACTTGACCCTGTTCTGAGAACACGGTCTTCACTTCGTGGGGGAAACGGATGCCGATCCGCGGCATCCGTCATCGAGAGAGAAGAGACATGGACAACCCGTACCCCTGGCTGCAGGACTTCATCAACCAGGTCCCGGACATCCTCCAGCCGCTGATGGTCGCGGTCGTCGCCATGATCCCCTACATCGAGGGGGAGGGCGCGGCGGCGTTCGGCATCATCGCCGGCATCAACCCGATCGTCGCGGCGGTCGCCGCTGCTGCCGGGAACATCCTCTGCGTGATCGGAGTGGTCCTGCTCGGCTCTCGCATCCGCGGCGGCGTCGTCGCGCGTCGCCAGGCGCGGACGGGGGCCCCGGGCGGGGCCGGTGTGACGTCGTCGGGTCTCGGCGAGACGGATGCCGCGACAGCAGCGACCGCGACCGTCGTCGCCGAGAACGACGGTGCCGAGAACGAGGGCGCCGACGATGCGAAGCCGACCCACGCCTCCAAGGGGCGGGACAAGCTGCGCCGCTGGCTGGTGCGCTTCGGCGTCCCCGGAGCGAGCATCATCGCGCCCCTCGCCCTGCCGACGATGCTGACCGCGGCATTCTTCGTCGCCTCGGGCGTGCGCAAGGAGTGGGTCATCCTGTGGCAGGTCGTCGCGATCGTGCTGTGGACCGGGGCCGTGGCTGCGGCCGCGACCGGACTCCTCGCCCTCCTGGGCTGGTGATCGGCCTCAGGGTCGGACGCAGACCGTGCGTCCCTCGAACGTGACCAGATCACCGTCGTGGAGCTGCCGGCCGCGGCGGCGATCGACCTCGCCGTTGACCGTCACGTAGCCGTCGATCACGACCTCCTTGGCGTCTCCGCCGGAGTCGAGCAGACCCGAGAACTTCAGGAACTGCCCGAGACGGATCATCTCGCCGCCGATGGAGACGTCGTCGATCGGGCCGTTGTTCGTCATCCTTGAATGCTAGCCGCCGGGTCGGTCGTCAGGCGCCCAGGAAGCGACGGATGGCGGATGCCGTCTGCGCGGGCTCCTGCAGCATCGGCAGATGGCCCGTCGGGAGGTCCTCCCTCCCCTCCGCGCCGAGGCGATCGGCGAAGCGCCGCTGCATCGCCGCGGGCAGCTCGCGATCCTGCGTGGTCGTCAGGTACCCGGTACGCCCGGTCCAGGCGTGGCCGCGCGTCCTGTCGAGGTAGAGCCGTTGCGGTTCCGGGGTGAACTCGGCGACGACCCGGTCGACCTCGGTCTCTTCGAGTCCGTGACCGAGACCGCGGCGGATCGCGGACTCCGGCGGCCGGGTCCCGCCGAGTCGGAGCGCCACCGGCAGGATCCACCGGTTCGGCGCCGGCATCGCGGAGACGAAGGACTCCCCGGCGCGCGGGATCACGGCCGACACGGCCAGCAGGCCGTCGACCCGCTCCGGGGCGAGCCGGAGGATCTCGCTGGCGATCACCCCGCCGATCGAGTGGGCGACGATCGTGAAGCTGCGGCCGTCGACGGACGCGATCGCCGCTTCCGCGTGGTCGCTCAGCGACGACGCGCCTGCGGTCGGGCGCGGCGCGACGACCGACGCGACGGCGAGGTCATCACGCACGCCGTCCCAGATCCGGGGGCTGAGCCCCGCGCCGCTGAGGAACAGGATGGTCTCCGATGAAGTGATCATCCTCCGATCCTTCCTCGCCTGAATGTCACTCCTATGTCACTATTTATCCGTGAATCGCACCGATCGGCTCTACGCCATCCGCGAGGAGCTGCGGCGCGCCGGTCAGGCCGGTCGCACGGCCGAGCGCCTGGCGGCGACCTTCGAGGTGAGCACGCGCACGATCAAGCGCGACATCTCGACGCTGCAGCACTCCGGCTTTCCCGCCTGGGCGCGACCGGGGCCGGGTGGCGGCTACGTCGTCGACGCCGAGGCGACACTCCCGCCGGTCAACTTCACCGAGGCGGAGGTCGCCGGCCTCGCCGCCGCCGCGGCGGTCCATCGGGAGCAGCCGTTCGCCGAGCACCTGCGCGGCGCGCTGAACAAGGTGCTGGGCGTGATGGACAGCGGGGCCCGCGACCGCGCGACGTCTCTCACCGATCGGATCTGGATCGACACGAGCGACGCTCCCGCGACCCCGAAGGTGCAGCGCGCTCTCGAGCACGCCCTGAACGAGATGCGGGTCGTGACCGTCGACTACGTCGATCACCAGGGGGCGGCCACGACACGGAAGGTCGATCCGATCCTCCTCGCGTTCACCCGCGGGCACTGGTACTTCGTCGGCCACTGCCGCCTGGCCGACGGCATCCGCTGGTTCCGCACCGATCGTGTCGTCGGTGCGCGACTGACGAAGGAGCGGGCCGCTGCCATCCCGGTCGAGGCGATCGGCGCCCCGCCGTCGTCCGCCGCGCCGCTCACCGACCGCTAGGCGTCTTCGATCCCCGTCAGGATCGCGCGAGATCCGCGTTGACCGCGGACACCGAGTACTCGCGCTCGACCACCATCGCCGCGAGACCCACCACCGTCGCCTTCTCGCCGAGCGTCGACTGGCTGATGCTGAGGTGCCGGGTCGCCCGGGGGAGCGAACGGGGGTAGAGGGTCTCGCGCACGCCCGCCAGCAGGGGCGGGGAGGCGAGCATCCCGCCGAGCACGACCTCGGAGGGGTTGAGGAGGGACACGACCGTGGCCACGACCTCGCCGATCAGGCGGCCGGCCTCCTGCGTGAGGTTGGCGGCATCCGGATCTCCGTCGGCGAGGTAGGCGCCGACGTCGGATGCCGATGCGGCGGGCTTTCCGAGGGCGGTGAGGGAGCGGGCCACGGCGCGACCGGATGCCGCGGCGGCGAGGCATCCGCGTGCTCCGCACTGGCACAGCAGGTCGCCGTGCCCGGCGATCTTGACGTGCCCGATGTCGCCTGCGCCTCCGTCGGCGCCGCGATACACGCGTCCGCCGAGCACGATCCCCGTGCCGATACCGGACGACACCTTGAGGAAGCACAGCGACCGCGAGTTCGGATGCGCGGCCCGCTGCTCGCCGAGGGCGGCGGCATCCGCATCGTTCGACACCAGGACGGGGACGCCGAGCGCGCTGTTCAGATGGTCGGGGATCGGGTAGGCGTCCCACCCCGGCATGATCGGCGGCTGGCTGGGCCGGTCGGTGTCGGGATCCACGGGGCCGGGGATGCTGAGCGCGATGGCCGCGACGTCGTCGCGCGCGATCCCGGCGCGCGCGAGAAGGTGGGCAGCCCGGTCGGCGATGGCGTTGAGCGTCAGGTCGGGACCGTCGGCGACCGCGACCTCGACGCGCTCCTCGACCGTGATCCGGCCGGCCAGGTCGGTGAGGGCGACGGTGGTGTGGGTGGTGTCGACGCTCGCGGCGATCACGTGGGCGTGCGCCGTGTTGAACTCGAGGCGGCGCGACGGCCGGCCGGCCGAGACCCTCTCGGTGCCGGACTCGATGATCAGGCCGGCGTCCAGCAGGGCGTCGATGCGGGTCGCGACCGTCATCCGCGAGAGGCCTGTCACCTCGAGGACGTCGCCGCGCGTGAAGGCGCGACGCTCGCGGATCAGCTCGAGCACATCGCCGGGACCGGACATCTCCACCTCCATGGGGGTCGTTCTCAGCATAATGCTTGACAGCTATGCGACTTATGTCTAGCTTTTAGTCTTAATGGTCGTGACATTCCGACCGAGCCCCGAAGAGACCTGCAGGACCTCAGCGCAAGGAGGCGCATAGTGAAGACCCGTGCGACAGCAGCAGCAATGGCCGTGGTCGGCCTGACCGCGCTCGCCCTCACCGGATGCACCAGCTCCGGCGACGAGGGAGGCGGCGACGGAGGCGACGGCATCACCTTCTGGCTGCAGGAGGACCTTCCCGACCGCGTCGCCGCGACGCAGGAGATCGTCGACGCGTTCACCGAGAAGACCGGCATCGACGTCGAGCTCGTCTCGGTCGCCGAGGATCAGTTCGCCCAGCTCCTGACGTCGTCGGCCGCCGCCGGCGACCTCCCCGACGTGATCGGCGGCATCTCGCTTCCGCAGGTGCGCACGCTGTCGGCCAACGAGTTCGTCGACACGGACGCCGTGGCTGCGACCATCGACGCCCTCGACCCGTCCACGTTCTCGGAGAACGCCCTGACGCTGACCTCCGACGGTGACACGGCCCTCGCCGTGCCGAGCGAGTCGTGGACGCAGATGCTCTTCTACCGCACCGACCTCTTCGAGGCGGCAGGCCTCGAGGCCCCCGACTCCTACGAGTCGATCCTCGCCGCGGCCGAGAAGCTCGACTCGCCGGAGGTCGCCGGATTCGTGGGTGCCACGGCGCCGGGCGACGCCTTCACGGAGCAGACCTTCGAGCAGATCGCGCTCGGCAACGGCTGCGAGCTCGTGAACAAGGACGGCGACGTGGAGCTCGACTCCGACGCGTGCGTCAGCGCCTTCGAGTTCTATGGCGACCTGACCGAGAACTACTCCGTGCCCGGTGCGCAGGACGTCGACACCACCCGCGCGACCTACTTCGCGGGCGGAGCGGCCATGTTCATCTGGTCGAGCTTCGTCCTCGACGAGATGGCCGGGCTCCGGGAAGACGCCAAGCCGTCGTGCCCCGAGTGCGTGGCCGACCCCGCCTTCCTGGCGCAGAACACCGGCGTGGTGACCTCGATCGCCGGTCCCGACGGCGACGCACCGGCGCAGTTCGGCGAGATCACCTCGTGGACCATCACCGAGGGCGCGAACGCCGAGGCCTCGCAGTCGTTCATCGAGTACATGATGGGCGACGGCTATGAGCCGTGGATCGCGATCGCTCCCGAGGGCAAGGTGCCGGTGCGCACCGGCACCCCGGACGAGCCGACGAAGTTCTCCGACCTGTGGGGCACGCTTCCCGCCGGAGTCGACACCAAGGCGCCGCTGTCGGACTTCTACACGCCCGAGGTGCTCGAGGCTGTGGCCGCCGGTCCGCAGGATCTCGCACGCTGGGGCATCACGCAGGGTCAGGGCAGCCTGCTCGGCGCCCTCCAGGGAGAGCTCCCCGTCTCGACCGCCGTCAGCGATGTCGCGCAGGGCGGAGACCCGGCCGAGGCCGCAGCGACGGCCGCCGAGGCGGTGCGCTCGATCGGCGAGTCGCTCAAGTGACCACTCTCGAGAACGGATCCGGGACCGAGGCCGCGCGCCTCGGTCCCGGGACCACGAAGCCGCGCCGGCGCTCGCGGCACAACCGCGAGGAGAACCGCGCCGGCCTTCTGCTCATCTCGCCGACGTTCATCATCATCCTCGTCGCCGTGGTGCTGCCGATCATCTGGGCGATCTCGCTGGCGTTCCAGGACGTGCGGCTCATCAACATCCGCGGCACCGGCATCATCGGCGAGTACACGCTCGACAACTTCATCGACGTGCTCACCTCGCCCGGCTTCTTCAGCGCCCTCTGGACGACCATCGTCTACTCCGTGTGCGGCACCGGGCTCGCGATCGGCATCGGCCTCATCGCCGCGGTCGCCCTCCGCAAGCCGTTCCGGGGCCGCGGTCTCGTGCGCGCCTCGCTGCTGCTGCCCTACGTCGCCCCGGTCGTCGCCGCCACCTTCGTGTGGTCGACCATGCTCAACCCGCAGTTCGGCATCGTGAACTGGTTCGGCCAGAACGTGCTCGGCTGGGAGGACCCGGTCGCCTTCCTCTCCGACCGCTCCCTGCCGGTCAGCATCTTCGGGTGGCAGGTGGAGCTGCCGATCGCGCTCATCACCGTCATCCTCTTCGAGGCCTGGCGCTCCTTCCCCTTCGCGTTCCTCTTCCTCACGGCCCGTCTCGAGGCCGTGCCCGGCGTGCTCGACGAGGCCGCGCGCGTCGACGGCGCGACGCCCACCCAGCGCTTCCGCCACATCCTCCTGCCGCAGCTCCTGCCCACGATCGCCGTGCTCTGCGTGCTGCGCTTCATCTGGACGTTCAACAACTTCGACGACATCTACCTGCTCACGGGCGGCGGAGCCGGCACCGAGGTCGTCTCGGTGCGGGTGTTCGACCTGCTCACCGCGCGGGGCGACATCGGTGCGGCCGCCGCGCAGGCGCTCGTGCTGGCCGCGATCCTCGCCGTGCTCGTCGGCATCTACCTGAAGTTCTTCGGCAAGCAGGAGGAGCAGGCATGAGCGCGCAGACCACGACCCGCGCCCCGCGCCGCGGCCTGACCCGCGACAGCTTCGAGAACGGCCTGTTCCGTGTGCTCCGCCCGATCGTGATCGTGCTCCTGGTGCTCGCCGCGGTCGTGCCGTTCTACTACATGGTGCTGCTGAGCTTCCGGTCGCTCGACTCGCTGCTGCAGAACCCCGGGGCGCTGTGGATCACGATCGAGGAGCTCGACTTCTCGACGTATCTCGACGTGCTCGCCCCCGTGGATGCCGGTGGGCAGGGCTTCATCGTCTTCATGCGCAACTCGCTGCTCGTCGCGCTGGCGACCGTCGTGCTCACGCTGCTGGTCTCGATCCCGGGTTCGTATGCGGTCAGCCGGCTCGCGTTCTTCGGACGCCGTCAGGTGTCGGGACTCTTCCTCGCGGTGTACTTCTTCCCGGCGATCCTGCTCGCGGTGCCGCTCTTCGTGTTCTTCACGCAGATCGGGCTGCGCGGCTCGTTGGTCGGCCTGCTCATCGTGTACGTCTCGCAGGTCGCTGCCGTGTCGATCTACACGCTCCGGAACTACTTCGCGACGATCCCGGTCTCGCTGGAGGAGGCGGCGGCGCTCGACGGGGCCAGCAGGTTCCAGATCATGCGCAAGGTCAGCATCCCGCTCGCGATGCCCGCCATCGTGTCGAATGGCCTGTTCATCTTCATGATCGCGTGGAACGAGTTCCTGTTCGCGCTGCTGTTCCTCGTCGAGAAGCGCGACTCGTGGACGGTGTCGCTCGGTCTGTCCCAGCTCGCCGGCAGCATCGAGGTCCCCACCACGGTGCTGATGGCCGGGTCCGTCATCCTCACCCTGCCCATCATCCTGCTCTTCTTCGCATCGGAGCGGCTCCTCGTCGGGGGCCTCACCGCCGGTGCGGAGAAGGGCTGAATCACCCGTCGATCCTGGAAGGAAGGCACAGCCCGTGCCCCATGTCGTGCAGTTCTCCGCCGTCCGCGAGGTCGAGCTGGTCGAGATCGAGGCCCAGCCTCTGACAGCCGGATCGGTCCGGATCGCCACCTGGTACTCCGGCATCTCGGCGGGGACGGAGCTGACCGCGTATCGCGGGACCAATCCATACCTCACCTCGACGTGGGATGCCGAGCGGCGGCTGTTCGTGCCTGGCGAGCCGAGCTTCGGCTACCCGGTCAGCGGCTGGGGCTACTCCGAGGTCGGTCAGGTCGTCGAGGTCGCGGATGACGTGACCGACGTGCGCGTCGGCGACGTGGTCCACGGCATCTGGGGTCACCGCAGCGACGCCGTCGTCCCGGCCGCGGCGGTCGTCGGGCGCATCGTGCCCGACGGCGTCGACCCGGTGCTCGGCACCTTCGCCCGCGTCGGCGCCATCGCGCTCAACGGCGTCCTCGCCGCCGACGTGCGGCTGGGCGAGCAGGTCGCGGTCTTCGGGCAGGGCGTCATCGGACTCCTCGCCACCCGGCTCGCGTCGCTCTCGGGCGGCCGGGTGATCGCCGTCGACACGCTGGCCGCCCGCCTCGCCATGGCCACGACGTTCGGGGCCGTCCACGCGGTGGATGCGCTGCAGGAAGGCGGCGCGGGGGAGAGGATCCGCGAGCTCACCGGCGGGGGCGCCGACAGCGCGATCGAGCTCTCCGGCACCGATCGGGCGCTGCACGAGGCCGTGCGTTCCGTCGTGACCGAGGGGCTGGTCGCGGCATCCGGCTTCTATCAGGGCGGGGCGTCGAACCTGCGCCTCGGCGAGGAGTTCCACCACAACCGCGTGCGCATCGTCGCGAGCCAGATCTCCGGCGTGCCGGTCTCGCTCGGGGGCCGCTGGAATCAGGCGCGGCTGGTGCGCACGGTCATGGGCCTCGTTTTCGCCGGCGACGTCGACGCGGGCGCGCTCGTGTCGGATGTCGTGCCGGCGGAGGATGTCGCCGGCGTGTTCGCGCGCCTGGATGCCGGTGACCCCGAGATCCTGCAGGCCGTGCTGCGGTTCGAGGCGGCACCGGAGCAGGTGCAGTGAGCTCCGAGATCCCCGACGACGCCGTCCCCTCGTACCGCCCGCCGTTTCCGGACCGCCGTCTCGGCGTCGGGCTCGTCGGCGCCGGGGCCATCGCGCGCTCCGCGCACCTGCCCGCCTATCGGGCCTGGGATGTGCCGGTGGTCGCCGTGACCTCTCGCACCCGGGCCGACGCCGAGGCGCTCGCCGCCGATTTCGGCATCGAGACCGTGCACGACTCGCTCGACACCCTGCTCGCCGATCCCCGCGTCGAGGTGGTCGACCTCGCGACGGGGCCGACGGGACGCCTCGAGCTCATCGCGGCGGCCGTCGCCGCAGGCAAGCATGTGCTCGCGCAGAAGCCCCTGGTCAGCGACCCATCCGAACTGCCGCGGCTCGCCGAGGTGCTCGACGAGGCCCGAGCGAAGGGCATCCGCGTCGCCGTCAACCAGAACGCGCGCTGGGCACCGGCCTGGCGACTCGCGACGCTGCTGATCCGCGAAGGGCGCATCGGCGATGTCGTCGGCGTCACCCACCTCCATGACAAGCCGCTGCCGCCGCTCGCGGGCACTCCGTTCGACGACGTGCCGCACATGCTGCTGAACGACTACCTCGTGCACTGGATCGACATCACCCGCTGCTGGCTCGAAGGCACGTCGGTCGTGGCCGTCGCGGCATCCGATCATCGCGTTCCCGCGCAGCCCGAGGAGGCGCGCAACCCGTGGGGAGCGCACCTGCGCGTCGACGTCTCGTCCGGCGCGAGCGCGTCGATCCGCATCGTCGGGAGCGCCGTGGCGTCAGCCGGGGGATGCCCGTTCTGGATCCACGGGACGGAGGGCACCCTGCGCGGCAGCGTGCTGCTCGGCTCCGACCGGCTCGCGCTCGACCGGGATGGCGAGAGCGTCGAGTTCGCGCTGGAGGGTCAGTGGTTCACCGACGGCTTCGCGGGTGCCATGGGCGAGCTGCAGTCGGCCGTCGCCGAAGACCGTGAACCGGAGAACGCCGCCGCGCACGTCGTGGCGACCGTGCGGACGACCATCGCGGCCGTCGAGTCGGCTGAGCGGGGCGGGATGCCGGTGCGACCGATCGACCTCGAACTGACGACAGCCCTTGATAGGAGTGGAGCAGCGTGACCGTCATCGATGAGATCCCGGTTGGGCCGGACGCCCGTGTGTACGCGGAGGGCTGGCAGAGCTGGAGCCCGACGACGTGGTCCGCTCGCGGGGAGGAGATCCACCGGCCGGCGGAGCCGTGGCAGCACGCCATGCGCTTCCGCCCTGGTACGCCGGTGGCAGAGGACGCCCTGCAGGGCGAGGGGTTGTTGGTCGTCGACCCCGGCGACGGGAGCGACGCACGCGTGTTCGGGACCCTCGACGCGAGCCGCGAGGTGCCGACCATCCGCGCGTCGTGGCGCGGCGATCGTGTGGCGGTGGAGACGGCTGGATCGGGCGAAGACGTTTCGTCACTTCGACTCGCTTCGCTCGCTCAGTACGGCGCTCGCTTCGCTCGCTCAACGACCGGAGAGGTCGCACTGGAATCGTTCGGAGACCGCTTCGGCGCAGCAGCCGGCGCCCGCTTCGGGTGGGCCGCGCCGCGCGTGTGGTGCACCTGGTACCAGTACTTCGAAGAGGTGCACGCGTCCGACGTCATCGAGAACGTGCGCGCGATCGACGCCGCGGGGCTCGACGTCGACGTGGTGCAGATCGACGACGGATGGAGCCTGGGAACCGGCGAGTGGACGGCGCCGAACCCGCGCTTCGGCTCGCTGCCCGCCGCGGTCGGCGCCATCCTCGACAGCGGCCGTCGCGCGGGCATCTGGGTGGCTCCCTTCTCGGTCGGCGCGACCTCGTCGGTCGCGCGCGAGCATCCGGACTGGGTGCTCGGCGACGCCGGACGCAACTGGGGCGACGACATGCGAGGACTCGACCTCACACACCCCGGCGTGCGCGATTACCTGACCCGCGTCTTCTCCGACATCCGCGATCTGGGCATCGACTACGTGAAGCTCGACTTCCTCTACTCCGGAGCGCTGCCCGGCAGCCGCCACGACGCGGATGCCACACCCATCTCGGCCTACCGCTCGGGTCTCGAGCTGATCCGCGAGGTGCTCGGCGACGACGCGTTCCTGCTCGGATGCGGCGCGCCGATCCTGCCCAGCGTCGGTCTCGTCGACGCGATGCGGGTCGCCGGCGACACGTTCCACGAGGGCGGCGAGGACGGCTCGCAGGGCCTGCGCGGACAGATGTCGGTCGAGGCGCGGGCATGGCAGCACGGGCGGTTCTGGACCAACGACCCCGACTGCCTGGTCGCCCGGCCCGAGTTCGCGCTGCGCGAGGAGTGGGCTGACGTGGTGCTCGCCGCCCCCGGCATCCGCGGCTTCTCGGATCGCATCGACGGTCTCGACGCGCGCGGGATGGAACTCGTCCGTCAGCTTCTGAAGGAGACATCGGCATGACCACGGAGAACGGTCTGCAGGACCGCCTCGCACCGCTCGTCGCACAGCTCTACCCGGATGCCGCGGCCGACGTGCTCGCCGCGCTCCTCAACCTGGCGGAGACCTGGCGCGCCCGCCTGGCCTCCCCGCGACAGGACGCGGATCATGTCGGACCGGATGAGCGCACCGCCTATCTCATCACCTATGGCGACTCGTTCCGCCGGCCGGGGGAGACGCCGCTGCACACGCTCGCCGGAGTGCTGCGCGACCACATCGGCGACGTCATCAGCGACGTGCATCTGCTGCCGATCTATCCGTGGACCTCGGACGACGGATTCGGCGTCGTCGACCACCGCCAGGTGAATCCGGCGCTCGGCACCTGGGACGACATCGCCGACCTCTGCGACGAGTACGCGCTCGCGCTGGACTTCGTCGCCAACCACATCTCCAGCTCGTCGCCGTGGTTCCAGTCCTGGCTCGCGCGGGACGAGCGGTACGACGGATACTTCCTCGATCCCTTCCCCGAGAACGGGCCCGGATTCGACGTCTCGCACGTCGTCCGCCCCCGCGTCACTCCGCTCGTGCACGAGTACGCGCGCCCCGACGGCACGACGGCGCGGGCGTGGACCACCTTCGGGCCCGACCAGATCGACGTCGACCCGAGCACGCCCGCCGTGCTCCTCGACCTCACCGACATCCTGCTCGGCTACCTCGCGCACGGCGCCACCACGGTGCGCCTCGACGCGATCGGCTACCTGTGGAAGCAGTCCGGCACCACCTGCATCCATCTGCCGCAGACGCACGACATCATCCGGATCTGGCGGATCCTCGTCGACGAGCTCGCGCCGGGCACCCTCCTCCTCACCGAGACGAACGTGCCGCACGCCGACAACATCACCTACTTCGGCGACGGCAGCGACGAAGCGCACATGGTCTACCAGTTCGCGCTGCCGCCCCTCGTGCTGCACGCCTTCGTGACAGGCCGGGCGACCGCACTGTCGGAGTGGGCGAGCGGCGTAGGACCCGTCAGCGACACCGCCACCTGGTTCAACTTCCTCGCGAGCCACGACGGCATCGGCCTGCGCCCCACCGAGGGGCTGCTGACGGATGCCGATCGCGCACTGCTCGTCGAGCGGACGCTCGCCCGCGGCGGACGGGTGTCGATGGCCAAGCGCCCCGACGGCAGCGAGGGGGTGTACGAGCTCAACACCAACTTCCTCGAGGCGCTGGTCGACCCGGCAGACCCGGATCCGGATTCCTCCGCGGTGCAGCGCGGACTCGCCGCCCACGCCATCCTGCTGTCCCTCGTCGGCGTCCCGGCGATCTATCACCACTCGCTGCTCGGGTCGCAGCAGGACCACCAGGGAGTGCAGGACAGCGACATCGCGCGGCGCATCAACCGCGAGGTGCTCGACGCCGACACCCTGCACGCCGAGCTGCAGGTGCCGGGGCGTCGATCCGGCATGCTGGATGGCGTCCGCGCGATGCTCGCGGTCAGACGGGGGACAGCGGCGTTCTCGCCGTTCGCCGCGCAGGAGATCGCGTTCCTCGACGATCGTGTGCTCGTGGTCCGTCGCGCGGCGGGAACCGATGATGAGGTCGTCGCGGTCGTGAACGTGAGCGACGAGGCGGTGTCGCTGGAGTCCCTGAGCGGCACGGACCTGCTGAGCGGGGTTCATCACGACGGACTCGTGCTGGCGCCGTTCGGCTACGTCTGGCTGGCCGCTCTGCCATCATCGAATCGAGACACCGGCGACCGCCTCTGACGGGGAGGCGACGACCACTCGGGACCTCAGAGAGGGCATCATGGCCGGGCAGACATCAGTCGAGCAGTCATCGGCATGGAAGCGGTTCTGGAACAGGGGCGGATTCTGGCGTGCGCTCCTGCTCGCCGCGGTCTACCTCGGCGTCTATGAGCTGATCGGCTTCCTGCTCGGGCTCGCCGTCCCCGAAGGGAGCGGTCTCCGCGCCGAGAAGGGGAGCGCCGGGGACGTGTTCTTCTCCACGGCGCTGCCCATCATCCTCACCAGCATCCTGCTCTTCGCGTTCGCGGCATCCGTGGGCTGGCTGAAGGAGCTGTTCGCGCGTCAGACTCTCGGCGGCCGCCGGTGGATGTGGATCGCCCTGATCGTCGTGCTCGTCATCAACGTCGGTGCGTTCCTCACCATCGACTACGCGAAGGCGGGGATCACCCTGGTCGGCACCTGGCTGCTGGCCGGGCTCTTCGTCGGCCTGGTCGAGGAGCTCGTCACCCGCGGGTTCGTGATCAACCTCATGCGCAAGGGGGGCCACCGCGAGATCGCCGTCGCCCTCGCCTCGGCGGGCATCTTCGCCGCCCTGCACTTCACGAACCTCTTCACGTCGGACCAGGGGCTGGGGACCACGCTCCTGCAGATCGTCTACACGTTCGCGTTCGGCATCTGCATGTACCTGATCCTGCGGGTGACGCGCACGCTGATCGCGCCGATGCTCGTGCATGCGAGCACCGATCCGTCGATCTTCCTCTTCGGCGCGTTCCCCACCAGCGGCAACCCGCTCGTCCTCCTGCCCGCGCTGAGCACGTACATCGTCATCGTCACGGGCTTCATCCTGCTGATCGTGCTCATCGTGAGCGAGCGGCGTCGGCGACGGGCAGAGGTCGCGGCTTCGGCGAGCTGATCGACTCTCGCCACCGAACGCGATCAGGAGCGGGCGATATCTGGGATGATCGACGACGCCGAGTGCTCGGCGACAAGGACGTGCTGCCGGGCGTCCGCCACGACGGACTCTCCCTCGGTCCGATCCGCCGAGTCGGCGTCGCGATCCGGCACGGCGAGCGGCAGCGCTGCACGACGGCGCAGATACTGCGCCTGGGCCCAGTCGATGGGCGTGCTCACGGCAGCACCACGCCCTTGCCGCCCACGACGTTCGCCTCCAGATCGCGGTGCGCCTGTGCGATGTCGTCCATGGCGTACGTCCTGCCGACGGGGATCCGCGCCTCGCCCGCGGCGACCGCGTCCAGGAACTCCTGCAGCACTCGCGGCGGCAGGTCTGCGGCTTCGCCGGAGTACGAGGTGAGCCGCACGCCGTTCGGCAGCCAGTCCATGGGGTAGAAGTCGGGGATGGTCCACTGGTCCGACAGCATCCCGGTGAAGCAGACGACGCCGCCCGAGCGGACGCTGCGCAGTGTGTCCCGCATCACGTTCACCCCGACGAGCTCCACGGCTCCGTCGACGCCGTCCGGGATGATGTCACGGACTCGTTCCGAGATGTCTCCGTCGTCGATCAGCACGTGGTCGACGCCGACGCTCTCCAGCAGCGGGCGGCGGCTTTCGCTGCGGGTCGTCGAGAGGACCTGCATCCCGCGCTGCTTCGCCAGGACCGCCAGCGCCAGGCCGACCGATGACGTGCCACCCCTGATCAGGAGACTGTCGCCGTCGCCCGCTCGCACGCCGATCGCCAGGGAGCCGTACGCGGTCTGGAGCATCTCGGGCACCGCGCCCACGACCTCCCACGGGAGCTCGCTCCGGAACGGGATGACCTGCGCTGCGGGCACCCGCACGAACTCGGCGTATCCGCCGTCGAACTCGCGACCCATGCCGCCCATCATGGTCATCACCTGCTGGCCCGGCAGGAACTGCCCTCCCGGAGCCTCCTCCACGACGCCGGTCGCCTCGATACCGGGGATCCGCGGAAAACTGCCGCTGTAGGCCAGGCCGTTTCGGAAGTGCAGCTCCGAGCGGTTGAGGCCGAAGGCCTTCACGCGGATGAGGACCTGATCGTTCGAGGCTCGCGGCCTCGGCACTGTGCGCACGGCAAGCACCTCGGGGCCTCCGGGAGCCTCCACCACGACGGCGCGCATCGACTCGTTCATCGGATCGCCTCCGCGGTGACGACCGGCGCACCGGAGAGCGATCGGTCGAGTCGGGCGAGGAGCGACGTGACCTCGGTGAGATCCTGCCCCGCGAGGTGGTCGGCGAGAGCATCCGCCAGCGCCTGTGTGCCACGAGTCAGAACGGTCTCCCCGGCGGCGGTCAGCGCGATCAGAGAGGAACGCCGATCGGTGGGATGCGGATGTCGCACCGCCAGCCCCTCGCGTTCCAGGCGATCGACGAGCTTGCTCGCCGCGCCCACGGTGATCCGCAGCTCGTCCCGGAGCTCCTGCACGCGGCCGGCCGGAGCGAATCGATCGACGACCCGCAGGGCTGAGAGGGTCGCGAGGCCGGGTGCTCCGGCGTGCCGCACGGCGTCATCGAGGTGGTTCCACAGGTTGGTCTCGTACCGGACGAGGGCGTCGAAGAAGTCCATGAAGGATGCAACGTGCGAGCCGCGTATATATTCCCAGGAATTGAATTCCTCGGAATCGGTCGTTGATCGGGCCGTGTTCGCCGCGACACGGTTGCTCGCGACCGATGACCGGGAGAGGCGGTGGGCGGGGAGTGGAGAGCCCCGCCCACCGGCCGCCCGATGAGGGGAGGGCGGCGCTTTCGCTTCCGCCCCGGGACCCCTCCCGAGACGGCTGCTCTTCCAGTGGACCAGAACCGCCTCCACGTATCTCCGAAAAGGTGTGAAACGTGGAGGCGGAGGACGGGCTCAGTCGTCGGTGTCGGTGCCGACGACCGCGAACTCGGCGGTGAAGTCGATGTCGATCGAACGGTTGTCCGTCGTGAGGACGGAGGCGTCGTAGGGGCTCACGTCGTCGCCGTCGACATCGAGGTCGGTGATCAACCCGTCGGCTTCGGCCAGCGCCGCGGAGACCAGCGAGCGGATCGCCTCGTCGTCGAGCACCAGCGTCGGGCCGGTGTCATCGCCGTCGGCGGCCTCGGTCGAGACGACGGTGGCCGCGAGCTTCTCGTCGACGCGGACCTCGGTCTCGTCGCCCGCCGCGGTGGTCAGCTGCACCTCCCACGCGCCGTCGCGCTTCGCGTCGATCGAGGTGACTTCGCCGTCGGCCGCTCCGCGCGCGGCATCCGCGATCTCGATGAGCTCATCGGCCGAATCCGTGCCGATCCCGGTGACGGGACCCTGGGCGGACGACGTCGATCCGCCGTCGTCATCGCGGTCGTCGGCGTCGTGGCGAGGGCCGTCCGATACCGAGGTCCGGTCGTCGTCGTCGTCGCCGATCTCGTCGCCGATCGCGGCGCCGACGGCGACGCCGCCTCCCACGAGCACCACGGCTGCCGCGATCCCGCCGCCGATCAGAAGGGCTCGGGTGCGTCGGGGCTTGGTCCCGACCGGAGCGGACGCGGCGGGCGGAGCCACCGGGTGCTGACCGGCGGCCGGAGCCTGAGGTGCGGCATCCGTCGTCGGGGTGACGGGCACGGTGGGCTGGTCGTCGCCGTGGCGGGGAGTCTGGTCGGGGGTGGGTGTCTTGTCGTCCATGTGACGATGCTCCCGCGCCGGCACTGAAGCCTTCCTGAAGCGTCCTGAAGACCTCTTCAGGAACCCGTCAGGAGCTCAGGGGAAGGGTGACGACGAACCGGGCGCCGCCCCAGCGGGAGTCGTCGACGACGACGGTCCCGCCTTCGGCTGCCGCGATGCCCCGGGCGATCGCGAGGCCGAGGCCGCTGCCACCGGCATCGCGGCTGCGGGCCTCGTCGAGCCGCACGAAGCGCTCGAAGATGCGCTCGCGCTCCTCTACCGGCACGCCGTCGCCGTCATCCTCGATCGTGACGAACACGTGCCGCTCCGCCGGCGTCACCCCGATCGCGAGCCGGCCGCGCGCGTGCCGGGCGCCGTTGTCCGCCAGGTTGCGCAGGAGCTGGCCGAGCAGGCGCGGGTCACCGGAGACGCGGGCGGCCTGGATGCCGGAGCCGTCGACCTCCTGCCCCGCCGCGCGCAGCCGACGCACCTCGCCGAGGGCGAGGTCGTCGAGATCGACCGGTTCGTCGTGCGGGGTGACGCCCTCGTCGAGGCGCGCGAGGAGCAGCAGCGATTCCACGATCCCCTGCAGCCGGATGCCCTCCTCGGACACGACCTCGGCCAGCTCGCCGATGCTCGTCACGCCCGGGTGCGCCTGCGCCAGCTCGGCATGCTGTCGGATCGTCGCGAGCGGGGAGCGCAGCTCGTGCGACGCGTCGGACACGAATCTCCGCTGCGCCGTCGCCGCGGCATCCAGCCGATCGAGCATGCCGTTCATGGTCGTCGCGAGCGCGGCGACCTCGTCGGCCGAGTCAGGCACCGCCACGCGCCGGTGGAGTCGCTCGGCCGTGATGCCTTCGACCTCCTGACGGATGCGCGTCACGGGTCGGAGCGCGCGACCGGTCACGAACCACGTGGTGCCCGCGACGAGCAGGAGCACGAGAGGCACCGCCACGGCCAGCAGCGTCGCGACCGTCGCCAGGGTCTCGGCGTCGTCCTCGACCGACACCGCGAGGACGATCGTCTGGTCGTCGTCGATGTCATCCGAGACGATGAGCATCGGCTCGCCGTCGACGGTCATCGTCTGCGCGTCGTCGGCGACCGGGAGGGGCGTCGACCCCAGTGCCTCGCGGGCATCCTCGCTGGCCGCTCGCACGGTGCCGTCCGCTCCGAGGATCTGCACGAACTCGTCGTCGAGGGTGTCGATGCCGGCGCCGTCGGACGCGCCCTCGCGATCGCCGAGCTGCTCGACGCGCTGCTGGGCCGCCTGCTCGGTGCTGCCGCGCACACTGCTGCTCAGCACGGCGTAGAACGAGACGGCTCCGATGACGAGGGCCACCGCGACGATCAGGGTGGCGCCGAGCGTCGTGCGGCCGCGCACGGAACGCCACCAGCGACCGGCCACCGAACGGTCAGCCACCGTCGGCCGCCAAACGGTATCCGGCACCGCGGATCGTCTCGATCGCCTCGCGCCCGAACGGCTTGTCGAGCTTGCGGCGCAGGTGACCGACGTACACCTCGACGATGTTCGGGTCGCCGTCGAAGTCGTCATCCCAGACGCCGTCGATCAGGGTCCGCTTGGTCACGACCTGGCCGCGGTGACGCATCAGGTACTCGAGCACCGAGAACTCTCGGGCGGTCAGGGTCACCGGCGTCTCGCCCCGCCAGACGCGGTGGGCGGCGGGGTCGAGGCGCAGGTCGCCGGCCTCCAGGATCGCCGGTCGGGCGACCGCGCCGCGACGCACGAGTGCCCGGATGCGTGCGACGAGGATCGCGAACGAGAACGGCTTGGTGACGTAGTCGTCGGCACCGGTCTCGAGCGCCTCGACCTGATCCCATTCGCCGTCCTTCGCGGTCAGCATGAGAACCGGCGTCCAGTTCTCCTCGGCGCGCAGCGCCTCGCACACCTTCCAGCCGCTCATCCCCGGCATCATCAGGTCGAGCACGATCGCGTCGTACCGGGTCTCGCGCGCCCGCCAGAGCCCGTCGACCCCGTTGTGCGCGACGTCGACCGCGAAGCCCTCGGCCTCGAGCCCGCGCCGCACGCCGTCGGCCAGGCGCACCTCGTCGTCGACCACCAGGATCCGCATTCCTCCAGTGTGGCGGTCCCACGCTGAATCGGGGCTGAAGCCGGGGCGAGGCGGTCTCACCGCGCGGTCGCGAAGTCCTGCCGGGTGAGGAGCTTCCCGTTCGGCAGCGGATGCTCGACCTGCGCCGTCAGCGACAGGCCGACCGCCGTCAGCGCAGCGGTGAGCCCGCCCGGGTCGACCTCCGAGGCGACCGATGCCAGTCCCGCGAAGGCCGCAGAGTAGCGGGTGCTGCTGACGAGCCCTGCCGTGCCGTTCTGCTGCGTCACGCACGAGAGGATGCCGATCCGCGCGGAGTTGGCGGCGACGAACGCGGCGAACTCCGGCAGCCCCACGTACTCGATGATGAGGTTGGCGAGCAGCAGATCGGTCGGTTCGATCGTGAGCGAGCGGTCGATCGAGCATTCCCGCAGCTGCATCCGCGCACCGAACGCCTCGCCGTACCTGGCGTGGCAGGCATCCAGATAGTCCGGGTTGATGTCGTACCCGGTGAGCGCATCGATCCGGGTCGGATCGACCTCGTCCAGGCCGTTGCCGCCGGCGATGCCCAGGATGCCGATCCGGCGGGACGGGTGATCGCGCAGCTGATCGGCCGTGATCCGGCGCAGCAGGTCCAGCTGCCCGACGGACTGATCGCTCATGTGCGACTCGTACACGTCGAGACGGATGTCGCGCCAGGGGTTCGCCTCCATCCGTCCACTCTAGGGACGTGCACGGTCAGATCTCGCCGAGGTGCTCCTGGATCTCGCGGATGACGGCGCCGAGCACCCCGGAGGCGAGCAGGCCGGGGCCGAGCGGGCCCGCCGTGTCCTCACCGAGGAGCGGCAGCCGGCGGAGTGCATCCGCCGCGTCGGGGGAGAGGCGATCGAGCTGCCAGGCCACCTCCCGGCCGCGCACCCCGGGGCTCTCGGGGTGCGCCAGTTCGACGGCCTTCGCCGCATAGGCCGCCGCCCCGAGCGCGTGGGCGCCCATGTGCGCGACCCCGGCGGCCTGGGCGGCGGCGCGCGCGGCGGCGACTCCCGCCGGCGTGCGCGCACTCGCCGCCGCACGCCCCGCGACGAAGCGGCGGCGGATCTCACCCGCGGCGTCGAGCTCGCCCCGGGCGTACGCCCGGGCTCGGGCGATGGCGTCGGCGGCGCGGTCGTCTTCCGGAGCCTCCGCCGCGAACAGCGGCATCACGTGCTCCGCGCAGTCGGCGGCCCAGGCGGCGACGATCCGCCGCTCGGCGTCGCTCAGCGACTGGGGAGAGGCTGTTCCGGCCATGCCGCCCTCACCGCGCCCGACGAGCCGTGCGCGACCGGGCCGCCTCGTGGGCGTCGCGGAGCAGGGCGAGCACGGCATCCGCTGTCTTCTCCGCCGGGTCGATCACGCAGACCCAGCCGGCGGTGCCGTAGAGCGGATGCCGCTGGAACACGTCGGCGTCGGTGGTGTGTGCCTCCGTCACGATGAGGGCGTCGGCGCGCTCCCGCCCGACATGGATGTTCACGCGGAACCGACCGGGGGTGCCGAGATCGGACGACGTGTCGTCGGGGTAGTCCTTCGTGATGATGGTCCCGTAGGGCTGCGTGCGCTCCGGCATCCGGCCGTCGGGGGCGTGGTAGAAGTACGCGTCGCCCCACGAGAGCTCGGGGAAGTCGCTTCCGATCTCGGGGGCGACGACCAGTGCGCCGTCGAACCCTCGGACGTTCTCGATGATCTGCTGCATCTTCATGCTTCAATGATGAGCTTGAAGTGCTTGTGTGGACTTCAACGCCAGAAAACAGGAGGATGCCGTGACCAACTCTCAAGTGGCTTCTCTCACGACGGCGCAGGTCGGACGGCTGCTCGGCTATTCGACGCAGCAGGTTCGCGACCTCGAGCGGCTCGGGGTGATCCCCTCTGCCGCCCGCGGAGCCAACGGGTACCGCCACTATCAGGAGAAGCACCTCGTGGCGCTCCGGGCCTATCGGGCGCTCGCCGCGGCCATCGGCCCGGTGCCGGCTCGGCAGCTGATGCCGGTGCTGATAGGCGGCACCGTGGAAGGCGCGGCCGCGCAGATCGACGACCTCCACGCGGCGCTGGCCGGTGAGCGCTCCCGCGTCCGCGAGGCGCTCCGCGGTCTGGACGTCGCCGTGCAGGATTCCACCGAGGTCTTCGGCGACGAGGATGCGATGACGATCGGCGAGCTCGCGCAGGCCCTCGACGTGCGCACCTCGGCCCTGCGCCACTGGGAGCGCGAGGGGATCCTCCATCCGCTGCGCACCGGTTCGTCCGGCTCCCGCTCCTACGGGTCGAGGGCGATCACCGAGGCCCGGGTCATCGCAGCGCTTCGCGCCGGCGGCTACGGCATCCCGCCGATCGCCCGCATCCTCGACCAGCTGCGCGGTCACGCGCTGACCGCCGACGCGCAGCGGATCCTCACCGACCGGCTCCTCGAGCTCACCCGCCGGAGCGTCGCCCTCCTCGCGGCCGCCGGCGCGCTTCACGACCTTCTCGACGCAGCCGCCGCGGGAGGGCTCCGACCTCAGGGAGCCACGGGGTAGTGGCTGGTGATCGCGATGCGGTTCCAGCTGTTGATCACGACGGTCAGCCAGGTCACCGCGGCGATCTGCTTCTCGGTCAGGATGCCGTCGACGTCGATGCCGCGATCATGAAGTCGACCGTGATCGCCGATCAGCGTCACCCGCTCGGCGATCTGCAGCGCCGCCTGCTCCTCGGGGGAGAAGTACTGCGACTCCCACCAGCCCGCGAGCACGGCGAGGCGATCGGCCGTCTCGCCGTGCTTCACGGCATCAGCCGAATGCATCCGCAGGCAGAACGCACAGCCGTTGAGCTGTGAGGCGCGCACCTTGACCAGTTCGACGAGCAGCGGCGACAGCCCGGCATCCGCTCCTGCCTCGGCGGCCTTCGCGGCGAACTCCAGCATCGCCTGGTACGGAGCCGAGTAGATCTTGCCGATGTTCACATGGGACACGTGGTCTCTCCTTGTTCCGGGCGCGTCTGCGCCCCCACCAGGATCGACGACGCAGCCCCGGGAGATGTGAGGCGCTTCGTGCGCTCCGGCATCCGTAGGCTGTACTCATGACCAAGAACATCTGGACCATCCTCGGCGTGATCCTGGCCGTCGTGATCGCCTGGTGGCTGGTGAGCGCCCTCTTCTCCGTGCTGTGGTTCATCGCCAAGCTGGCGATCGTCGCGGTGGTCGCCGTCGTGGTGTTCGTCGTGATCCGGAGCGTCTTCAGCCGCGCCGACGACTGAGCGCGCACCCGCGCCGTCGATCCGCCGTGACCATGACGGCCGCGATGACCACGGCGAGGACGTAGAACCAGGTCGCGAACTGGAAGACGGCGGCGTATGCGCCGGCATCTGCCTGCGCACCCGCGCTGGTCGTCGCGTTCGCTGCCGCAGCGGTGAAGACGACGGTCAGCAGCGCCAGGCCGATGGTTCCGCCGAGCTGGTGCGCCGTGTTGACGAGACCGGATGCCGCGCCGTTGTCCTCCGGTGCGACGCGCGTCATGCCGAACTCGGTCAGCAGGATGATCGCGATCCCCTGCCCGACGCCGAGGACGAGGAGCGGTGGCAGGATGCCGCTGAAGAACGGCGTGTCCGTGTCGATCGCGCTCAGCCACAGCATCCCGCCACCGGCCACCGCGAGCGAGACCAGGAGGAGAAGCGGCTTGCCGATCCGCGCGCTCAGCGGGCGCACGAGGTACACCATCGCGAAGAACATCAGTGTGAGCGGGACGTAGGAGAGTCCGGCGACCACTGCGCTGAAGCCCTGCACGTTCTGCAGGTACTGGCTCAGGAAGTAGAACGTCGAGAACATCGCGCCGACGATGAGGATCCGCACGAGGTAGGCGCCGGATCGGGTGACGTCGCGGAACAGCCCCAGCGGCGTGATCGGCTGGATCGCCCGGCGCTCGATGAGGACGAAGGCGACGAGGAGGGCGAATGCCGCACCGAGGGTGGCGATCGTGACGGGTGCCGTCCAGCCGGACTCAGCGGCGCTGACGAGACCGAAGACGAGTGCGGTCATGCCCGAGGTCACCGTGAGGGCGCCCGGCACGTCGACGCGGCCGGCGGCCCGCGGCGTCTCGGGCAGGAAGCGGGGGGCGAGCAGCAGCACCGCGATGCCGATCGGCACGTTGATGAGCATCCCCCAGCGCCACGACAGCAGATCGGTGAAGAGTCCGCCGACGATGATGCCGGCGCTGCCGCCGGCGCCGATGACCGCGCTGTAGATGCTGATCGCGCGCGTCCGCTCCTCCGGCTGCGGGAAGGACTGCACCAGGAGGGCGAGCGTGGCCGGGATGGCGAACGCGGAGGCGATGCCCTGGAGCACACGAGCGAGGATGAGGACATCGGCCGAAGGCGCGAGGCCCGCCATGAGGGAAGCGGCGGTGAACAGGCCGACGCCCGCAGCGAAGACCCGCCGCCGCCCGAGCAGGTCGCCCGTGCGCGCCCCGAGCAGCAGCAGGCCGCCGAAGGCGAGTGCGTAGGTGTTCTGCACCCAGGAAAGGGAGGTGTCGGTGAATCCGAGTTCGCGCTGGACGTGGGGGAGCGCCGTGGTCACGATCGAGGTGTCGAGCACCATCATGAGCTGGCAGCCCATGATGACGGCGAGGACGACGGTCCTGCGCCAGGCGGGAGGGGTGCCGACGGGGACGTCGACGGATGCGGTGGACATGGAGAACTCCTAAGTAACTGACTGGTTCGTTGCATAGCATCGCTCGTGTTACCGGCTTTGTCAACTAACTGGTTACTTGTTAGGATGGTGATCATGGTCAGGGACGCAGAGGCGACGAAGAAGCGCATCCTGGATGCCGCGGAGGAGGAGTTCGCCCGCTACGGCATCGCCGGCGCGCGTGTCGACCGCATCGCTGAGAACGCGCAGGCGAACAAGGCCATGCTCTACCGCTACTTCGACAGCAAGGACGGCCTGTTCGACGAGGTGTTCTCGCAGCGGGTGATCGCGGTCGGAGACGCCACCGCGTTCGATGCGGAGGATCTCCCCGGATACGCCGCTCGCTCTTTCGACCTGTACGAGCAGAACCCGAACACGCTCCGTCTGACGAACTGGCACATTCTCGAGCGCGGAGACGCGGCGCTCGATGTGCTGACGAAGGCGCACGCCGAGAAGCTCGCGCAGATCGAGCGCGCGCAGAGTTCAGGCCATCTGCCGACGGATCGCTCGCCGATCGAGCTGCTCACGGCGGTGCGTGCTCTCGCGATGGCGTGGCACACCCTCACGCCGGAGATGAATCGCGTGCCCCTTCCGGACGCCGCGCGTCGGCGCGAGGTCGTGGCCGAGAACGTCCGGGCGCTGCTCGCCTGATCGCCGCGAGGCTCACACTCATCCCCGGTGATTCGTCGGAGAGGTATGAGACGACTCCATATCCTCGCCCTCGCCCTCGCCTTCTCCGCCGCGCTCGGAGTGTTCGTCGGCGGCTGGGCGTACTTCGCGCCCCAGGGCTTCTACGACTCGTTCCCCGGCGCGCTCGGGTCGTGGGTGTCCGTCGACGGTCCCTTCAACGAGCATCTGATCCGTGACGTCGGCGCGATGTACCTGGCGCTCGCCGCGGCGAGCATCGGCGGCCTGCTCTGGCGCGATCAGGTCGTGTTCCGGGTACTCGGCATCGCCTGGACGGTTTTCGGAACGCTGCACTTCCTGTACCACGCGCTGCACCTCGACCACATGTCGCTCGAGTCGGCGACCGGCGAGATGGTCGCCCTGGGTGTGAGCCTCGTGCTCGGTGTCGTACTGCTGATCCCCGAGCGCGAGGCCCATAGGCCTAGGCGGTGACGCGCGACCCGATGCGGTACTTGGCCGCGCGGTGCGTGTCCTGCACCCGGTCGCCCTTGCCCTGCAGCTTGTGGCGCAGGGTCCCCGGCGTGTACTCCTCCGGGTAGGCGCCGCGGGCGCGGAGCACCGGGATGACATGCTCGATGACGTCCTGCCAGGTGCCGGGCGTGACCGCGTAGGCGAGGTTGAAGCCGTCGATGTCGGTCTCGTCGACCCAGGACTGCAGCTCGTCGGCGATCTCCTCGCCGGAGCCGACGACCGTGGGGCCGAGGCCGCCGATCGCGTTGTGCCGGCCGAAGTCTCCCACCGTCCACTCGCGTCCGAGATCCGCCTCTTCCTTCAGGTGCTGCAGCACCGACTGGATCGCGTTCGACTCGACGTTGCCGACGGGCTCGTCCTCGCGGTACTGCGACAGGTCGACGCCCATCCAGCCCGACATGAAGGTCAGCGCTCCCTCGGGGCTCGCGTAGGTGAGGTACTCGGCGTGCTTCGCGGTCGCCTCTTCGCTGGTCGCGCCGGTGATGACCGTGAGCAGCGTGTAGATGCGCGCGTCGTAGCGGTCGCGGCCGGCGGCTTCGAGGGCGTCGCGGATGCGCTTCACGGTTCCCGCGAGCACCTCCTTCGAAGGAGCGGCGACGAAGATGGCCTCGGCGTTCTCGGCTGCGAAGCGCACGCCGCGCGGGCTCGCGCCGGCCTGGTAGATCACGGGAGTGCGCTGCGGAGACGGCTCGGAGATGTGGATGCCGGGAACGCTGAAGTGCTTGCCCTCGTGCCCGATCGGATGCACCTTCGTGTGATCCGTGAAGATGCCGCGCTCGCGGTCCTCGACGACGGCGTCGTCCTCCCAGGAGCCCTCCCACAGCTTGTAGAGCACCTCGACGTACTCGTCGGCGTGGTCGTACCGGTCGTCGTGCGCGAGCTGATCCTCCTGGCCCATGTTCCGCGCGGCGCTGGGCAGGTAGCCGGTGACGACGTTCCAGCCGATGCGGCCCTGGGTGAGGTGGTCGAGCGTGCTCAGCCGGCGGGCGAACGGGTACGGGTGCTCGAAGGCGGTACCGGCCGTGATGCCGAAGCCCAGGTGCTCGGTGACGGCGGCCATCGCGCTCACGAGCAGGATCGGGTCGTTCACGGGCACCTGCGCGCCGTTGCGGATCGCGGCCTCATTCGTGCCGCCGTACACGTCGTAGGTGCCGAGCACGTCGGCGATGAAGATGCCGTCGAACGTCGCGCTCTCGAGCAGCTTCGCGAGATCCGTCCAGTAGCTGATCGTGTTGTACTGGCGCGAACGATCCTCCGGATGCCGCCACAGCCCGGACGACTGGTGGGCGACGCAGTTCATGTCGAAGGCGTTGAAGCGGATCTGACGAGTCATGGAGACCATGAAACGTCACCGGGCCTCAGTAATCCAGCCTCGGTGAAACGCGCGGACACACGGGAGCGGGGAGCCGGAACAGCGGACGACGCCCGCTGCCGGGGAGGCAGCGGGCGTCGTCGGCGGGGGCGGGTGATCAGGAGGAGACAGGCGCCGATGCGGTCGCGATCAGGTCGTCCATGAGCGAGCGGGCGTTGCCGTAGCCCTCCGCGATCGCGGCGTGCTGCATCGCGAGCAGCACGTAGTCGGCGTTCTCGGCGACCGCGAACTCCTTCTCGATGGTCGTCCAGGCGGGCAGCACCCAGGGCTTGTCGTTCGCGCGCGCCGCCGCGATCACACGGCGGAAGTCGTCGAAGTCGGCCTCGGTCTGCCGGTACGCGCCGCGGCCGCTCATGGCGGCCAGGTCGCCGGGGCCGATGAAGATGCCGTCGACGGTGGGCAGCGCCGCGATCGCCTCGACGTCGCGCAGGGCCCGCGGATCCTCGACCATCGGGAACACCTTGATGTCGCGGTCCTGCGCGGCGATCCACTCGTCCGAGTATCCGCGGTAGCTCATCGTGCGGCCGCCCGCGAGGCTTCGCGAGCCGAGCGGCGGGAACTTCGCGAAGTCGGTGACGAGCTTCGCGTGCTCGAGCCCTTCGATGTGGGGGATGATCACACCGTCTGAGCCGAAGTCGAGGGCCTGCTGGATCGCGCCGCGCTCGGGGACCAGCACCTTCGACAGCACCTCGAGCCCGAGGCTCTTGAGCAGCGGGATGAAGCGCTCAAGGATCGAGAGGTCGAACGAGCCGTGCTCGATGTCGAGCACCACGAAGTCGTATCCGAGACCGGCGACGATCTCGCCGATCGCGCTGCTGCCGTCCGACAGCCAGGCTCCCTGCTTGAGCGAATGAGACATGTTGTTCCTTTCTTTCGGTGCCGACGGCGTCAGGCCGAGGCGACCACGGTGAAGCGGCGGTTGGCGAGCGAGGGGTTCACGGAGCGCACCTGGGCGACGCGTTCGGGCGTGGCGTCGGCGACCGCGATGCCGCTGCTCTCGCCGATCTCGCCGAGCGTGATGCCCATGGGATCGACGATGATGCTGCCGCCGGTGCCGACGCCGGGTCCCTGCGACACCGCGGCCACATACAGGGTGTTCTCGATCGCGCGGGCGCGGGCGAGCGTGTTCCAGTGGTCCTCCTTGCGGGCGCCCGGCATCCACGCCGCGGGGTAGAGCAGCAGGTCGACGCCGGCGTCGGCGTGCTCGCGCGCGGCCTCGGGGAAGCGCAGGTCGTAGCAGGTCAGCATCCCGATCGTGACGTCGTCGATCGTGAACGTCACGGGGCCGTCGGTGTCGCCGGGGCGGATGTGCTCGGACTCGAGGAACCCGAACGCGTCGTACAGGTGGAGCTTGTGGTACACCCGGGAGAGGCCGTCATCCGGCGTCACCAGCACGAGCGTGTTGTATCCGCGCGACTCGTCGTCGATCGACTCGAGCATGCCCGCGACGATCGCGACTCCCGTGCGGCGAGCCAGTCCGGCCAGCGCCGTCACGAACGGACCATCCAGTGCCTCGCCCTGCTTCACGAACTCGGCGTCGAGGTTCGGGACGTCGAACATGGCGAACTCGGGGAACACCACCAGGCGTGCGCCGGCGGCGGCCGCCTCTTCCGTGAGACGGGTGATCTCCTCGAGGTTGGCGGACTTGTCGCCGCCCGAGACCATCTGGCCGATCGCGAACTTCATGATTCTCCTTTGATCGAGACGAGGCTCTCCGGATCGGAGAGCACGGTGATGCAGTGCTGCACGAAGGCGCGCCCGACCGAGTCGAGTCGGCGTTCGAACCACGAGATCGAGGTGGTGAGACCCACCGAGGGATTGACCAGCGTGCGGTACACGACGTTGTGCTGCGGGATGTCCGACAGCGATTTCGGGATGAAGCACACGCCCATGCCCGCCGACACCATGGCGGCCTGGTCGAGGTACGAGCCCATGACCTCGAGCGAGCGCGGGGAGAACCCGGCGCGCATGCACGCCGTCACGACGGCGTCGTAGCCGGTCGGGTTGGCGGTGCGCGGACCCTGGAGGATGCGCTCGTTGCGCAGCATCGCGAAATCCACCTCCTCCACGCCGGCGAGCGGATGGTCGTCGGGCAGGGCTACGAGGTAGTCCTCGGAGAACAGCGCGGCCGACGAGAGATCCTTGAGGTCGGGCTCGGTGAGCAGGATCGCGACGTCGATCGACCCCTGCTCGAGCTCGTCCACCAGCAGAGAGGTGGGGATGCTGCGCACCTGGACGGTCGCGGTCGGATGCGCGCGGATGAACTGCCGTACGGCTCCCGCAGGGGAGCTGAACATCATCGCCGGGACGATCCCGACCCGCACCCGCCCGAACTCATGACTGCGCTGATCGTCGAGCAGCTGCGTGATGTGCTGCATGGCCTCGAGCACGCGCCGGCACCGGTAGTAGAACTCGCGTCCGGCCTCGGTGGGCGTGATGGGCCGTGTGGAGCGGTCGATCAACGCGACGCCCACGTCCTTCTCCAGCCGTGAGATCTGCTGCGAGAGTGCGGGCGCGGTGATGAAGAGGCTGTCGGCGGCCTGCTTGAAACCGCCGGCGTCGACCAGCGTGACGAACAGCTCGAGGCGTCGCGTCTCCATGTCTAGGCCCCCCTCAGTGCGTGCCGCTCGGCGCGACGCACCCTCTGGATCTCGGGATCGGGAACCGGCGCCGCCGCGATCAGACGCTTGGTGTACTCATCGACCGGATGGTGCAGCACGTCCTCCGTGGGGCCTTCCTCGATCACGTCGCCATGACGCAGGACCACGACGCGGTTCGACAGGGTCTCGACCACCGAGAGGTCGTGGCTGATGAACAGACACGAGAACCCGAGTTCGCGCTGGAGCGCGAGGAACAGGTCCAGCACCTGCGCCTGCACCGACACGTCGAGCGCCGAGGTCGGTTCGTCGGCGATCATGAGCACGGGGTCGGTCGCGATGGCTCGGGCGATGCCGATGCGCTGACGTTGACCGCCCGAGAGCTCGTGCGGGTAGCGGTCGCACCAGTCGGGGTTCAGCTGCACCTGCTCCAGCAGCTCCTTCGCGCGGGTGCGGCGTGCGCGGGGATCCCGGACGAGTCCCTGCCACAGAAGCGGGTCGGAGATCGCCTGCCCGATCGTGCGCCGAGGGTTGAGCGACGACGCCGGGTCCTGGAACACCATCGTCACGTGGCGGCGCAGCTGACGCAGCGCCCGCCCCGGGCGACCGGTGATGCGTTCGCCGCGGACCTCGAGCAGGCCCTCGGTCACGGGCAGCAGCCCGATCGCCGCCTTGCCGATCGTGGACTTGCCAGAGCCCGACTCGCCGACGAGACCGACGATCTCGCCGCGTGCGACCTTCAGATCGATGCCGTTGATGGCCTGGAACCCGGGCCGCCGCCAGCGTCCGGGATAGCGGATGACGGCATCCTGCAGGCGCAGCACGGTCTCGGGCAACGGGGTGGCGGCGGTCACGCCGTCGATGCGCAGCTTGTTCCTCGCCGCCGACAGGAAGTCGTCCGCCTTGCCCAGGTGCGGCACGGCCGCGAGCAGCGCCTGCGTGTACGGCTCCTTCGGGTGGCGGAAGAGCTCCGCCGACGGGGCGCTCTCCACGACCCGGCCGTCCTTCATCACGACGACCTGATCGGCCACATCCGCCACGACGCCCATGTCGTGCGTGATGATCAGCACGGCCATGCCCATCCGCTCCTGGATCTCGGCGATCAGGTCCAGGATCTCGGCCTGCACCGTGACGTCGAGCGCCGTGGTCGGCTCGTCCGCGATGAGCAGGTCAGGCTCCGAGGAGATCGCCATCGCGATCATCGCCCGCTGGCGCTGGCCGCCGGAGAGCTGGTGGGGATAGTGATCGACCTTCTCCTCGGGCGAGGGCATGTGCACGTCGCGCAGCAGCTGCACGGCGCGCGCACGCACCGTCTTGGCGTCGAGGTCATGGTGGCTCGTGAGCGCCTCGGCCAGCTGGTGCCCGATCGTGTAGACGGGATTCAGCGCCGTCATCGGCTCCTGGAAGATGGTCGCGATGCGGGCGCCCCGCAGCGGGCGCAGCCCCTTGTCGCGCATCGGCACCAGGTCGATGCCGTCGAACAGGATGCGTCCGCTGCGCCGCGCGTTCGGGGGGAGCAGATCGAGGATCGACATCGCGGTGACGGATTTGCCCGAGCCCGACTCGCCGACGAGCGCGAGGGTCTGGCGCCGGTCGACGCTGAACGACACGTCGTAGGTGACCTGACGCGGCCCATCGGGGGTGGCGAACTCGACGGACAGCCCGTCGACCTGCAGCAGCGGTTCGGTCATGAGCGCTTCTTCGCTTTCGGGTCGAGGAGGTCCCGCAGTGCGTCGCCGAGGATGCCGAAGGCGAGGATCGTCAGCACGATCACGGCTCCGGGCACGAGCAGCACATGCGGATCGGTGGTGAGGTAGCGCTGGCCCTGCGCGACCATGGAGCCCCAGGACGGGGTGGGCGGCACGACGCCGAGGCCCAGGTAGCTGAGCCCGGACTCCATCAGGATCGCCGCAGCCATCGTGAGCGAGAACTGGACGATGATCGGCGCGGAGACGTTCGCGAGCACGGTGCGGAACAGGATCACGATCGTCGGAGCGCCGAACGTGCGCGCTGCGTCCACGTACTCCTCGCGCTTGGTGGAGAGCACCTGCCCGTAGGTGATGCGGGCGAAGATGGGCGCGAAGAGCACCCCGATCGCGATGATGAGCGTGACCGGCCCTGGGCCGTACAGCGTCACGGCCAGCAGGGCGAGCACGATCGGCGGGAACGCGAGGATCACGTCGACCACGAGCCGCATGGTCACGATCTCGGTGAGCCCGTTGAAGTAGCCGCCGAGCAGTCCCAGCAGGGTTCCGAGGACGGTCGCGAGCAGAGTCGCTCCGAGGGCGATGAACAGCTCCACCTGAGCGCCGAACATGATGCGGGAGAGGATGTCGCGGCCGAGCTCGTCGGTGCCCAGCAGGTGACCGGGGCTGAACAGCGGCTGCAGTCGCAGGGCGACGTTCTGCGCGATGGGGTCGTACGGCGCGAGCAGCGGGGCGAACGCCATCAGGATGAGGATGACCAGGAGGTAGATCACCATGACCGTCCGCAGAGGCGTGATCGCCTGGCGGACGCGGGGGCTGAGTTTCATGCTCGCCTCACTCGGGGGTCGAGGATTCCGTAGGTGATGTCGACGACGATGTTGATCGCGATGAACAGCATCGCGATCACGATCACGACGCCCTGTACGACCGGGTAGTCGCGCGTCGTGACGCCGTCGACGAGCAGGCTCGACAGGCCGGGGTAGTTGAACACCCTCTCGACGAGGACAGTCGATCCGAGCAGTGTGCCGAAGCCGATGCCGACCACGGTCACCACGGGGGTCAGCGAGTTGCGCAGCACGTGCCGGCGGAACACCGTGAACGGCGCCAGCCCGATCGACTTCGCGGTGCGCACCCAGTCCTGGGACTGCACCTCGAGGACGGCCGACCGTGTCATGCGCGCGATCTGCGCCGCGAAGCCGACTGCCAGCGACACCGCGGGCAGGGTGAGGCTCGTGATCGATCCGAGGAAGTCCTTCGACGGATCGACGTAGCCGCCGGCGGGGAACAGTCCGAGCGTGATCGAGAACACCAGGATCAGCACCGCGCCGAACACGAACACCGGAAGGGCGACGCCGATGGAGCTCAGGGCGGTGACGAGGGTGTCGACCCAGCCGCCGCGTCGGGCGGCGATCGCGCCCATCGCGACGCCGAAGACGATCGACAGCAGTGTGGCGAACACCACGAGGTTCAGCGTGCGGGGGAGGCGGGCGCCGATCGCCTCGAGCACGGGCTGCGAGGTGCGGAACGATTCGCCGAGGTCTCCGGTGAAGACGCCGCTGAGGAACGAGAGGTACTGCGTGAGCAGCGGCTGGTCGAGGCCGAGCTGCTCGCGGAGCGCGGCGACGGCTTCCGGGCTGGGCGCCCCGCCGTCACCGGTGCTCAGCAGCAGCACGGCGGGGTCGCCCGGGACGAGTTGGAGTGCGGAGAAGATGAGGGTGAGGACCAGCAGGACCAGTCCCACCCCCATCGCCAGCCGCTTCGCGATGAAGAGGAGCACGGGTCCTACTTCACCGAGGCGTGCGCCAGGTTGAGCGAGCTGTAGAAGACCAGGAAGCCGGGCAGGGTCTGGAATCCGCTCACCTTGTCGTTGTAGGCGTACGCCTGCTCACGGGTGTTGATCGAGGCGAACGGCACGTCCTCGGCCCAGATGTCGGCGATCTCCTGGTAGATCTCCTTCTTGGCGGCGTCGTCGTCGGCGGCACGCAGACCGTCTTCGATCAGGCCCCGCAGCGTGTCGTTGGAGTAGCCCCAGCCGACGTTGAAGTTGCGGCTGTCGACCACCCAGTTGAGCAGGTACGACGGGTCGGTGATCACACCGGCATCGCCCGAGACGGCGAGGTCGTACTCGCCGGCGTTGCCCTTGCTGACGCGGGTGGACCAGTCGGGGGCGTCGAGTGTCACGTCGATGCCGATCGCGCGGAGGTCCTCCTGCACCGACAGGGCGTTGTCCTGCAGGAACGTGTACTGCGAGGTCGAGAGCAGGGTGGCCGCGAAGCCGTCGGGGTACCCGGCCTCGGCGAGCAGCTCCTTGGCCTTCTTCGGGTCGTAGCTCCACAGCTCGGCGGCAGACGGGTCGTATGCGGGGTCGTCCTCGGGGATCACGATGCCGTCCAGCGGGGCGCCGTTGCTCTGGAACGCGGCGAGCACGGCGTTCTCGCGATTGAGCGCGTAGGCCACGGCCTGGCGCACCTTCGGATCGGCGAACGGGCCCTCCGTCACGTTGAACTGCACGTACTGGAACGGACCCTGCTGCGCGTCGACCGTGAGTCCAGCATCCGCCACCCGCTGGAAGTTCTCCCACGGGACGTACTCGATCATGTCGACGTCGCCGCTGAGCAGCGCGTTGGTGCGCGCCTCGCCGTCGGGGTAGAACTTCACCTCGATGCTGTCGAGCGCGACATCGTCGGCGTCGTAGAAGTCCTCGTTCTTCTCGACGGTGAGGCCGATGCCCTCTTGCAGGTCGGTCATCTCGAAGGGCCCGGCGCCCACCCAGTTGGGGGTGTCGGCGTTGAGCGACGTGTCGGGCACGATCGCGGCGAACGGCAGGGCGAGGTACTGCAGGAACGCCGTGTTCGGCTGGGCGAGGGTGATCGTGACGGTGTCGTCGGCGACCGTGATCTCGGTGACGTCCTTGAGGCCGGCGGCGAGCTGCGATCCGTTGGCGGGATCGCGGTAGTAGTCCAGCGAGTTCTTCACGTTCTCGGCGGTGAGCGGGGTGTCGTCATGGAACGTGAGATCGGGGCGGATGGTGAACACGTAGCTCGTCGGATCCGTGGTGTCGACCGACTCCGCGATACCGGGAACCACGGCTCCCGCCTCGTCGTAGGTCATCAGACCGCGGTGCACCATCGTGAGCAGCTGGTTGACCGCACCGCCCTGCTGCATGCCGGTGATCGGGGTGGCCGGTTCGGCGGAGAGGCCGAAGGTCAGCGTCTGCGGACCATCCGAACCGTCGGCGTCGCCGGAGTCGGACGAGCCTCCACACCCGGCGAGGACGAGGATCGAGGCGGCGCCGAAGGCGACGGCACCGATCCAGCGGTGAGCAGTCCGGCGGTCGTGTCGGGCGGGACGCGGTGAAATGGGCATGACAGAGTCCTTCCATGGTGGCGGGCACCATCGATCGAGATGTCACGAAACACGGAGTGTCACCATCGACGGCTCCGTTGCTCGTCGGGTTGTGAAGGCGTGGGGTGAAACTGAACCCTTCAGATCGATTATGTCCACGGCAGACATAAGCGGGAAGTTCGAGTTCTCAGTCGGAGATAACGCTGCACTTAACCTGTGGGTGGTGACCTGGGATTTATCGACCCGATCCGGGCGTGGGGCTCACTCGGCGGTGCGGTCGCCGCCGCGATGGGGGCTCGGATCGGGGGGAAGGATCACCATCGGCGGTTGCGTTCGAGTCTGCGCCCGCCACCAGACCACGAATCCGGTGGCCGTGAAGGCGCCGTAGAACACGTACATCAGCCCGGTGGCGTAGTACCCCGAGCCGAACAGCAGAGGCACGCCGACGACGTCGACCGCGATCCAGATGAGCCAGAACTCGGTCCAGCCCTTGGCCATGCCGTAGGTCGCCAGCAGTGAGCCGACGAAGGTCCAGGCGTCGGCCCAGACCGGCTCCCACGACCCGAGGGCGCGGAACAGCGGAGTGAGCGCCACCGTGCCGATGACCATTCCGAGCACCAGTCCGATGCGCGCACTCGTCGGCGCCCACCGGGGACTCACCCGGCCGCCCTCGGCGTTCCGCCAGCGGACCCATCCGTAGATCGCGACCGCGATGAACATGACCTGCCGGCCGGCCTGTCCGAGCAGATGCGGCAGCGAGTGGTCGGGGCTGAGGATCGAACCGAGGAAGACGGTGAGCAGCAGCACGTTGCCGATGATCCCGACCGGCCACGCCCAGATCTTCCGCCGCATGCCGCCGATCGCGCTCGCGAGGCCGAAGGCGTTGCCCACGACCTCGCGGATGAGCAGCGTCTGCCCGCCCGGCAGCACCCATTGCGAGTTGAAGGCCTCGGCGAGCCAGCGCAGCAGATCCATCGGGGTCAGGGCGCCGCGTCGGGCGCGGGGCGGTCGTCGAGCGTGAGCTGGAGCATGCTCAGGTCGAGCCAGCGTCCGAACTTCGCCCCGACCTGCGGCATCCGTCCGACCTCGGCGAAGCCGAGCCGCTCGTGCAGCACGATCGAGGCGACGTTCCCGCTCTCGATGCCGCCGATCATGACGTGGATGCCGGCCGCGCGGGCTCGCTCGATGAGCGCGGCCATCAGGGTCTTCCCGATGCCGCGGCCGCGCTGATCGCCGCGCACGTACACGGAGTGCTCGACGGTGTGCCGGTAGCCGCTGTGCGGCCGCCACTGCGCGAACGACGCGTATCCGAGCACACCGCTCTCGTCGACGGCGACGATGACCGGATACCCGCGTGTCCTCCGATCGGCGAGCCAGGCGGCGCGGTCGGCGACGTCGACCGCGTCCTCGTTCCAGATCGAGGTGGTGTGCACCACGGCATGGTTGTGGATCTCGGTGATCGTGGGGAGGTCCGACTCATCGGCATCCCTGATCTGCACGGCTGTCATCGGGGTCTCTCGTCTTCTGCGCTTCGGGTGCGCATCGCCGACGCTAGCAGGATGCCGGGGGTCAGACGTCGCGCGAGTGCGGTGCCTTCGCGCGGAGCGCATCCCGCACGAGGATCGCGCGGCGCATGTCGACCATGATCGGATCGAAGAACCGCTCGCGGTACCGGGCCTCGCTCACGGCGGAGAACACGAACGGCAGCGAAGCGATCAGAGAGAGCAGCATGGCGGCCTTCAACAGGTTCACCGTGAGCGGCAGCTCGACGCCGGCGACGATGAGCGGCTCGACGATCAGCGGCTGGGACTCGCTGCCGGGACCGAGCCAGATCTCCACGACGCCGATCGGGATCGCGATGCTCCCGATGATGATCAGGAGGGCGGCGAGCAGCAGCGCGAAGAACAGCGCCTGCAGCAGCTGGGCGATGGTCATCGCGATCAGGATGTTGAAGCGCTGCGGTGCACGGAGACGCTGGTGCTCCGCCGGCGCCGGAAGGTGCTCGGCCGGGGTGTCGGCGAGCATCGCCCTCCGTTGGACCTCGGTGGGCGCCTGGGCGTCGTCGTCGATCTCGGACGCGCTGACCCGGAGCACGACGATGCCCGCGAGGATCGCGACGACCAATCCCACGAGGGCGATCGATCCCCAGTGCAGCGCCGACGCCATCTGCCACACCTCGGCCGAGAAGAACGCGAACACGACGAGCATCAGGATCACGGGCAGGGCGATCGACGCCATGTGACCGATCGCCGAGGCGTTGTGCACGGCGAGGCGCGATGCCCAGGAGATCAGGGCGCCGCCGCCCATGCCGGTGACGAGCACGCAGAGGATGAGGACGAGCAGAGCCCAGAAGACCGGGCCGACGGTCGCCCGCGGATTGTTCTGGTAGCCGAAGACGATGAGCCCGGCGAGACACGCGATGATGAGCGCGAGCGCGATGAGCGTCCCGATGCCGACCGAGAGCCGGCGCAGGATGGCGCGGGCCGCGACGTAGCCGCCCCAGGTGGCGACGACGGTGAGCGCGAGGACGCCGACGACGACGAGGGTCAGCAGCGCGGCTTCGCCGGCTGTCGAGTCCTCGGCGAACTCGACGGTCAGCTCGATCCCGTCGCCGACCAGGTAGACGAGGATCGCCACGCCCACGATCAGCGGTGCGACGCGGCGGGGGAGATCGGTGAACCAGCGCCTCAGCGGGACGAAGGTGGGAAGCCCCTGCTCGCGGAACCAGCGATCGGCATCGCGCTTCGCGCTCCGGTTGCTCGGGGATGCGGACATGCGATGAGACTACTCGCGGGTCAGACGTGCACGTCGGCGGGGGATTCCTCGCCCTCGTGGAAGCTCGGCTTCTTGCCCAGCATCCGTCCGATGCCGAGCACGATGACGACGATCAGCAGGCCGAGCGCGAGGCCGGCGATCGCCGAGATGATGGTGTCGACGATCCAGACGACGACCGCGCCGGCCGGCTCGAGCGCGTGCTCGACGGCATGCAGCACGTCGACCGGGAAGTGCCAGCCGACCTCGCCGAGGTTCACGAGCACGAGGTGGCCGCCGACCCAGAGCATGGCGACCGTGCCGAGGATGCTGATGAAGCGGAAGACCGCGGGCATCGATCGCACGATCCGGGTGCCGGTGTGACGGACGCGCTGCACCGGGTTCTTCGCCATCTTCAGGCCGATGTCGTCGATCTTCACCAGCAGTGCGACGGCTCCGTAGACGACGCCGGTCATCAGCAGGGCGATCACGGCGAGGATCGCGAGGGTCGTCCAGATGTCGAGACCCGCCTCGAGGTTCGCGAGCGAGATCAGCATGATCTCGGTGGAGAGGATGAGGTCGGTGCGCACGGCGCCGAGCACGAGCTTCTTCTCATCGCGCGCGCCCTCGTCGGCGTGGCCGTGCTGCACGCCGAACCACTCCAGCACCTTCTCGGCACCTTCGAAGCAGAGGTACGCACCGCCGACGATCAGCAGGTACGGCAGCACCCACGGCGCGAAGGCGGTGAGCAGCAGCGCCGCCGGGATGATGATGAGGAACTTGTTCGCGAGCGAACCGAGAGCGATCTTGCCGACGACGGGCAGCTCGCGGGCGGGCGTGATCCCCTGCACGTACTGCGGTGTGACGGCGGCGTCGTCGATCACGACACCCGCCGCCTTCGCGGAGGCCTTCATCGCGGCGCTCAGGATGTCGTCGACGACGGCGAGAAGTCCAACGGACATGTGTTCCCCCAGGGTCTGTGGTTCAGGGGGCAACTCTATCGAGTCGGGTGAAACTCACAGCCCGCTCCCAGTCCCACGGGACCAAAACGGGACCGGCATCCGTTCTCCTCTAGTGACGGCGCAGCCAGCGACGTCGGACAAGGAGTCAGATCATGTCGAACGACTACGGCAGGACCCCCGAGGCGGTCAGTGCCCTCACGCATCTGCAGTACGAGGTGACCCAGCAGGACGCGACGGAGCCGCCGTTCCGCAACGCCTACTGGAACACCCATGACGACGGCATCTACGTCGACGTCGTCTCCGGCGAGCCACTGTTCTCGTCCACCGACAAGTTCGACAGCGGCACGGGATGGCCGAGCTTCACCAAGCCCATCGATGCGGATGCCGTGACCACGCGCACCGACCGCAAGCTGTTCATGAAGCGCACCGAAGCGCGCTCGGCCGGCGCCGACAGCCACCTGGGCCACGTCTTCGACGACGGACCGCGCGACGCGGGAGGATTGCGGTACTGCATGAACTCCGCCGCTCTCCGGTTCATCCCCGCTGACAGGCTCGAGGAAGAGGGGTACGGTCGCTACAGCCGCCTCTTCGACACCACCACCGATATCTCTGAGGAGCAGTCATGACCGACACCGGAACCATCACCCGCACCCCCGGCACCGAGACCGCCGTCCTGGCCGGTGGCTGTTTCTGGGGCATGGAGGACCTGATCCGCCGCCAGCCCGGCGTGCTCGACACGCGCGTCGGCTACACCGGAGGCTCGAACGACCACGCGACGTACCGTAACCACCCGGGTCACGCCGAGGCCGTGGAGATCGTGTTCGACCCGTCGAAGACGACCTACCGCGACATCCTCGCGTTCTTCTTCCAGATCCACGACCCGTCGACCAAGGACCGTCAGGGCAACGACATCGGCTCGAGCTACCGCTCGGCGATCTTCCCGCTCAGCCCCGAGCAGGAGACCGTCGCGCGCGACACGATCGCCGACGTCGACGCCTCCGGTCTCTGGCCGGGCAAGGCCGTGACCACGATCGAGCCCGAGGGTCCGTTCTGGCAGGCCGAGGAGGAGCACCAGGACTACCTGATCAAGTACCCGAACGGCTACACCTGCCACTTCCCGCGTGCGGGATGGGTGCTGCCGAAGCGTGAGAGCGCGACCGTCTGACCGTCACGGTGCTTCGACAAGCTCAGCAGCCCCGTCCGCTGGGTCCCTGAGCCTGTCGAAGGGCCCTCCGTCTCTCAAGGCGGAGGGCCTTCATCGTGCCCGGGCCTCGTAGGAGCCACCGCCGCGCGCGACGTGGGAGGAGATCTCCGCGTCGGGAGGAGCGGATGCTTCGCATCCTCAGCCCATGCGTGTGATCTCATCCCGACGATGTGCCGCATGACCCGGGCTTGGGCGTCAGCCCTCCGCGAGGAAGGCCAGCGCGGCCTCCTTGAAGTCCCGGGACCCCGGCGCGTTGAAGTGGTTGCGGTTCGGGATCTCGAAGAACCGCCCGTCGTGGGCGGCGGATGCCAGGGCGCGCGAACCTTCGATGATCGCGTCCTTCGATCCGGTGGCGAACAGGATCGGGCGGGCGGGCGCATCCGCCGGGTCCGGGTCGATCGTGCCGGATGCCCGCATCCCCTCGGCCAGCGCGACGAGAGCCTGCAGGTCATTGCCCGGCACCCGCTCGGTGAGGGCGATGTAGTTCTGCGTCGTCTGATCCGCCACGGGGGTGCCGTCGGCGATGTACGCCCGCACTTGGTCGAGATCCAGCCGTGCGAGGGGGATGCCGTCGGGCACGCCACCGAGCACCGCGCGGCCGATCCGCTGCGGCAGGTCGCGCACGACCTCCCAGCCGACGCGGGCGCCGAGCGAGTACCCCACGTAGAACGCGTCGTCGACGAGATACGCGTCCATCACGGACTCGACGTCGGTCGCGAGGGTGCGGATGCCGTAGTCCTCCGGCTGATGCGGCTTCGCGCTGTGCCCGTGCCCCCGCTGGTCGAGGGCGAGCACCCGGTAGCCGGCACGCGTCAGCTCGCGCACCCAGCCGGTGAGCACCCAGTTGTCGCGCGCGTTCGACGCGAAGCCGTGCACGGCCACGACCACCGGCGCATCGAGGTCGCCCCAGGTGTAGGTCGCGAGCCGGGTGCCGTCTGCCGCGTACACCTGCTGCGGGTCGGGCATGCTCGTCAGGTCGGAGAGAGGGACAGCCACGGCATCCATTCTGGCCCCACCCGGTGTCGATCAGGGCGGTCGGGGCGGTCTTTCTCCGTAACCCTGATGGCGTCAGCCATCACCGCATGAGAGCGTGAGTGCGGAGATGCCGCCCACGGCATCCGTGCTCTCGCCGATGCTGTGCTGCGGTTCGGTGCCGAGTCCCGGACGAGTCTCGAGAGGATCCGCTGATGGCGACACCGGTGATCGCCCCGCGGTCGGGGGAGCGTGCGCCCACCGTCACGCTCTGGATGATGATGGTGCTGACGTTCGTCACCGGGCTGGTCGACGCGGTCGGATTCCTCGGGCTCGATCGAGTGTTCGTGGGCAACATGACCGGGAACATCGTGATCCTCGGCATGGCTGTCGCGGGGGCGGACGATCTGCCGGTGCTCGGGCCCGCGATCGCGCTGGGGACCTTCACCGTCGGGGCGTACATCGGCGGGATGGTCCTTCGTCGCCGTCGGAGGGAATGGAGCGGCGGGGTGTCTCTCCTGCTCCTCACGGGGGCCTTCGTCCTCGCCCTGCTCGGGGTGGCGTATCTCATCCCCGATTGGGCGGCGTCCGACGTGCTCGAGCTCATCGCCTCCTCGACCACGGCCGCGGCGATGGGCATGCAGGCGGCGGTCGCACGCAGTCTCGCCGTCGCCGACGTGACGACTGTCGTCGTGACCTCCACCCTGACCTCTCTCGCGAGCGAGTCTCTGGTCGACGGCGGGGTGAAGGGTGTGTGGAACCGGCGTTTCGCCGCGATCGCGATCATCTTCGTCGGGGCGCTCGTCGGCGCGCTGCTCCTGCGCTTCGGTGTGGCCGTGCCGCTGCTGCTCGCGGGCGCGCTCACCGTCGCGGTGGTCGCGTTCGGTCATCGCTCGCTCCACACGCGTGCGGTCGCCGTCTGATCGCTCGATGTTCGCGACCGAGGCGGGCTGACGTGATCGGCCGTCACCCGGCTTCCGCAGCTCCGACGGTGACGGAGGCGAGTTCGGCCGCGCCGAGCGACGAGTGCAGCGGAAGCGTCGGGCGGAGTGCCGCGAGGATGCTCTCGGCCGACGACCCGCTGAACACGTAGACCGGACCGGTCGCCCCGGCGTAGGTCTCGTCGTGCCAGCCGATCGCCCCGGATCCGAGGGCGGCCTGGAGGGCGATGGTCACACCCGTCAGATCCTCGGATGCCGCGCTGTGGAGGTGCGTGCGCAGCAGCACGTACTCCGTGGAGCCGACCGGATGCTTCCGCCCGTCGACAGCGACCCATGAGCCGCGGGCGATGCCGTTGCTCTCGAGGACCCCGAGGAGTTCGATGGTCACGCGGTCGATGTCGACCGCCGTCACAGTGAGCTCGATGTCGGCCGCCACGGGCTCGCCCTCGGCCGACAGGGCGGTACCGCCGCCGTTGATCACCGCGGACGCGTCGAGCTGGGGCAGCAGCGTCCCGACGATCCCGTCCTCCTGCGCATGCCGCACGTGCGGCGACATCGGCTGTGCGAAATGGATGGTCACGGCGTGCGTGGAGCGCTGGGGCTTCCGTGAGAACAGGGGCATGCCGATACGGTACTGCGCGGCGTTCCGGCGGAGCCGGCATACCGGTATGCCGTCGGGACGGCCTCACACGATGAAGGAGATCTCAGGTTCTGAAGGAGCATCCGTGGGATTCGGTCCTGCAGAACGTGAGATCTCCTTCATTCCGTGCGAGGAGACGCGGATGCTGCGCGGCGAGGCTGTGCCCCGCCGCGCAGCGCCGTCTCAGACCGCGCGGCGCAGGGCCTCGCCGAGCGCGGCATCCACGTTCGTCCAGTACTGGAAGAACCGCTCGCGGATCTCGTCGATCGTGATGCCGCGGCCCTGACCGGTCAGGGTCTCGAGGAACCGGGCGCGCTGCTCGTCGTCGAAGACCGTGCGGTACAGGGTGCCTGCCTGACCGAAGTCGTCATCGTCGAGGTGCAGCGTCGCGGCACTGCGCATGAGCTCGCCGTCGGACTCCCAGCTCGCCTCGACGCCGGCCACCGGGTCGGCCTCGGGCCCGCCGGCAGCGCCGAACGAGTTGGGCGTGTAGACGCGGTGCTCGGCCGGGTTCGGCTTGTACTGCATCTGGCCCTCGTGCATGTAGTTGCGCACCTCGGCCGCGTGCGGCTGGTTGACGGGCAGCTGGTTGTAGTTCGCGCCGATGCGGTAGCGCTGCGCGTCGGAGTAGGCGAAGACGCGGGCCATGAGCATCTTGTCGGGCGAGATGCCCGTGCCGGGAACCTGGTTGCCCGGCGAGAAGGCGGCCTGCTCGATCTCGGCGAAGAAGTTCTGCGGGTTGCGGTCCAGCGTGAACGTGCCGACCTTGATGCGCGGGTAGTCCTTCTTCGACCACGTCTTGGTCAGGTCGAACGGGTTGAAGCGGTACTCCTTGGCCTCGTCGTACGGCATGACCTGCACGTAGACGTCCCACGACGGGTAGTCGCCGGTGTTGATCGCGTCGAACAGGTCGCGACGGTAGAAGTCGGCATCCGATCCTGCGAGCTCCTGCGCCTCGGCGGCGCCCATCGCCTCGACACCCTGCTTCGACAGGAAGTGGTACTGCACCCAGAAGCGCTCGCCCGCGGCGTTGACCCACTGGTAGGTGTGCGAGCCGTAGCCGTTCATGTGCCGCCAGCTGCGGGGGAGTCCGCGGTCGCCCATCAGGTAGGTGACCTGGTGCGCGGTCTCGGGGGAGAGGGTCCAGAAGTCCCACTGCATGTCGGCGTCGCGCAGGCCGGAGTCGCCGAGGCGCTTCTGCGAGTGGATGAAGTCGGGGAACTTCATGGCGTCGCGCAGGAAGAAGGTCGGAGTGTTGTTGCCGACGATGTCGAGGTTGCCCTCGGTCGTGTAGAAGCGCAGCGCGAAGCCGCGCACGTCGCGCCACGTGTCGGGGGAGCCCTGCTCGCCGGCGACCGAGGAGAAGCGGAGGAGCGTCTCACTCACGGCGCCCGGCTGGAAGGCCGCCGCCCGCGTGTAGGCCGAGACGTCTTCGGTCACCTCGAACGTGCCGAACGCGCCGCCGCCCTTGGCGTGCGGGTTGCGCTCCGGCACGCGCTCCCGGTTGAAGGAGGCGAGCTTCTCGACGAGGTAGCGGTCGTGCAGGACGGTGGGCCCGTCGGCACCCACGGTCAGCGAGTGGGCGTCACTCGGTGCCGGGGTGCCGGTCTGCGTCGTGGTGGCCGGCTTCGCCGGGATGTGCGGATTCGTCATTTCTTCTCCTTCTGCGCGCAGGCGCGACGAGTACCCCTGCCCGGGCGGGCAGGCGGGCGCGTCGGACTACTGCGCGACGTTCTGGCAACTGGGGCAGAGGCCCCAGAAGGTGACTTCGGCTGTCTGGACGGTGAATCCCCCGGCCGAGGACGGGGTGAGACACGGCGCTTCGCCGACCACGCAGTCCACGTCGCCGATCGCACCGCACCCGGTGCAGACGACGTGGTGGTGGTTGTCGCCGATGCGCCGCTCGTAGAGCGCTGCGGAGCCTGCCGGTTCGATCCGGCGGATGAGGCCCGCCGTCGTCAGGTCCGCGAGGATGTTGTGCACCGACTGGATCGACGTGGTCGGAAGCACGTCGGACACGGCGCGGTAGACCCGCTCCGCATCCGTGTGAGCCATGGAGTCCAGTGCCTCGAGAACGGCGACGCGGCCCGCGGTCGCACGCAGTCCGGCACCGCGCAGTGCCGACTCGAGTGCTGTCTCCATGTCTTCGACCCTACACGGTGTTTTGAGTGATTCAAAAGAAGGATGCTGGCATATCGGTGCTGGCTTCCCAGCAAACTTTCAGGCTATCTTTCAGCTATGGATTCGATCACCTCGCAAGCCGACCTCACGGCGCTCTATGGCGTCTACGGCGTCATCAGCCTCGTCCTCTACGTCATCATCGCGATCGCGCTCTGGAAGGTCTTCACGAAGGCCGGCGAGCCCGGCTGGCTCGCGATCATCCCGATCGTGAACGCCTTCGTGCTCGTCAAGATCGCCGGCTTCTCGATGTGGCTGGGACTGCTCTACCTCATCCCCATCGTCAACATCGTCCTGCACATCATCGTCGCCCTCCGCGTGGGCAAGGGCTTCGGCAAGGACACGGTGTTCTCCGTCTTCCTGCTCTGGCTGCTCTCGGTCATCGGATACCTGATCCTCGGATTCGGCTCCGCGACCTACGACCGCTCGCGCATCTCCTGAGTCCATCCGACGACGAGACCCTCGCAGCCGCCGGCTGCGGGGGTCTTCTGCGTGCCGGGGTCAGGACTCCGACGGGGCCAGAGGCAGCTCGCGGCCGTAGTTCCACGAGAGGATGGCGGGCTGCTCGCGGTAGTAGCTGAGGACCGATACGGATCCCGCGTCCAGGCTGATCTGGGCGCCGAATCGCGGGGCCTGCCGCAGGAACACGGCCGTCAGGATGCGCAGGAGATGGCCGTGCGCGACCAGCGCCACATCTCCGTCGACCAGGGCGGGGAGCACGCGCGTCAGCACTCGTGAGGCCCGCGCGGCCACTTCCTCCACCGTCTCTCCCGGGGTCTTGCCCCGGATGACGCCGTGGGTGAAGGCGCTCCAGTCATAGCCGAGCTCCGTGCGGATGTCCTTCGTGCTGCGGCCTTCATATCCGCCGTAATCCCACTCGACGAGAAGCGGATCCACGTCGGCGTGGAGTCCCGCGAGCTCCGCGGTGCGCCGGGCTCGCTGCAGCGGCGAGGTCAACACGAGCGAGAAGTCGTAGTCGGCGACCAGTTCGCCGGCACCCCGAGCGAGGTCCTCCCCGCGAGGGGTCAGCGGGACATCCGTCAATCCGGTGTGCAGACCTGCTCTCGACCACTCCGTCTCGCCGTGGCGCAGGAGCACGAGCTTCCCGGTGGGGTTGTCGGGGGCGGGACGGTCGGGCAGCGGATCGATCGTGGGCACACTGTCAGGCTGTCACGATCAGCGGAGCCTGTCACGATCGGCCGACACATCTGCGGGAATCCTCGGCAGATCGGGCACATGTCCGCTGATCGAGACCGGCGTCAGCTCTCCGTGCCGTCGCGCAGCGCACGGCCCCACGGCTCAGACGGGTCGTGGATCGCGACCGCCAGCGTCGTGTCGGACTGGCCGTAGTACGCGAACCACCTGTCCTGGAACTTCACGAGACCCTCCACGAAGGTCACGTTCGAGACGAGCCCGTGCATGTCCTCGAAGGTCTGCGGGCGCAGCCAGGGTTCCTGCAGACGGGCGATGACCTTCGTCGGCTCGTCGGGGTCGATCGCGATCTGGCCGCAGCGGTAGTCGACGTCGACCGAGCCGTCGTCGTTCACGACGCGGGTGGCGCCGTTCGTCAGGAACAGCAGCAGCCCGTTGTCGGTGACCACTGGGGACGTGCCGATCTCGACGAGTGCCTCGTCCCAGGTGCCGGGGGTCGGCGAGTACATCGGCTCGGTGTCGGCCGTGCCGGGGGTCCAGTGGATGAGGTCGTCGCTGGTCGCCCAGTAGATCGCACCTTCGCCGAAGTACATCCACCACTTGCCGTGCATCCGCTGCGGCACGATGACCCCGGCCTTCGACCAGTTGAACCCGCGAGGGTCCATGGTCTTGAAGGTGTCGAAGTCGTCGAACAGCGGGCCGTGCTTGGTCCAGGTGCGGAGGTCCGTCGAGGTCGCGAGGCACAGCTGGGCGCTCCGGCGATCCCAGCCCGTGTAGGTGAGGTAGTACGTGCCGTCGATCAGCGCGATGCGCGGATCCTCGCAGCCGCACGTCTCGTAATCCTCGGATGGGGACAGGATCGGCGCGTCCTCGCGCGTGAAGTTCACACCGTCGCTCGAGCGGGCCAGGCCGATGTGGGAGACGATGTCGTCGGCGTGTGCCCGATACAGCAGCACGACCTCGTCGCCGTCGACGATCGCCGCCGGGTTGTAGAGGTTCGCCGACTCCCAGCTGTCGCCGCGGGGCCGCAGGATCGGGTTGCCCTCGTAGGGGGTGAACGGACCGAGGGGGAAGGAGGCTCCGGAGAACATGGTGGATGCCCTTTCTGGCTGGACGGCGGCTGCTGGACGGCGTGGAGTCAGCCCTTGACGGCTGCGCCGAGGTCGGTGGCGCGGAAGAACCGCTGGAAGACGATGAACAGGATGACGACGGGGAACGCGAGCGCCGTGGCACCGGCGAGGATCGCCCCGTTCGGGTTGGCGGTGGACTGCGCCACGTTCGAGATGTAGTTCGCGAGGGACACGGCGAGCGGCTGCAGCGTCGCATCCTTCGTGATGAGGAACGGCCAGAGGAACTCGTTCCACGGACCGATGAACGTGACGAGCACGACGGTCACCAGCACGGGCTTGATGAGCGGGATCGCGACCGATGTCAGCAGGCGGATCTCGCCTGCGCCGTCGATGCGCGCCGCCTCGAAGATCTCCACGGGCAGCGCCTTGAAGAACTGCACGAAGATGAACACCGCGGTCGTGTTGATGAGGAAGGGCAGGATCATGCCCAGATACGAGTCGCCGAGGCCGTAGCTGCGGGTGATCTGCACGTACAGCGGGATCATCAGCAGCTGGAACGGCACCATCTGCACGAGCAGCATGAGCACCCAGACGACGCCGCGTCCGCGGAAGTCGAGTCGAGCGATCGCGTAGCCCGCCAGGAGTCCGAAGACGACGGTGCCCAGCAGCACGCCCGCCGTGAAGATCAGCGAGTTCAGCAGGGAGCCGACCAGGTCGATCCGCGAGTCGATCGCGACGAAGTTGTCGACGGTCCATCCGCTGGTCGGGAAGAGCTCGTTCGGCGCGTTCGTCGGACTCTCCTGGAAGGCGCCGACCAGCATGAAGTAGAACGGGAAGGCGAACCCGATGGCGGCGACCGTGAGCAGGACGATGCTCAGGATGCGTGGGGCCTTGCTTCTGCGTCTCATCATCGCTCCCTGGTCGCGCGGTTGGCCATCAGCGACAGCATCCCGACGAGGATCACGAGGATCATGCCGATCGCTGCGGCCGTGTCGGGGTTCTGCTGCTGGATGCCCAGCTGGTAGATGAGCAGCACCGGGGTCGACGAGGCGCCGTCGGGGCCGCCGCCGTTGGTGAGCAGGTACGGCTCGGTGAAGAGGTTGGCGCCGGTGATGATCGACAGGATCAGCACGAGCGTGGTGGCGCTGCGCACCCCGGGGACGGTGACGTGCAGGAAGCGCTTGAACGCGCCGGCGCCGTCGGTCTCCGCCGATTCGTAGAGCTCCTTCGGCACGTTCTGCAGTGCCGCGAGGTAGAGCAGGATGTAGAAGCCCAGCTGCTTCCACGTCACGTACAGCGCGATCATCGGCATCGCGAGACCGCTGTTCACGAGCCAGGACGGATCGGGGGCGAGCGGGCCGAGGATCGAGTTGATCAGCCCGTTGCCCGAGAACAGCAGCATCCAGACGCCGACGAGCGAGACGCTCGCCGTCAGGTACGGCACGTAGAAGGCCACCCGGTAGGCGGCCACCCAGCGGATGCCGGAGTTCAGGGCGGCCGCCAGGACGAGCGAGAGCACCGCGGTCAGCGGCACGTTGATCACCAGGAACACCAGCGTGTTGCGGAACGAGCCGAGCACGCGCGGATCGGTGAGCACGGTGACGAAGTTCTCGAAGCCCACGAAGGGCCGCTCGACCTCGGTGCCGGGTGCGGTGAAGAAGTAGTCGTGGAAGGCGATGTAGACAGCGAACGCGAGCGGATACGCGAAGATCGCGATCACGAACACGAAGTACGGCAGCGCGAACAGGCCGCCGATCGGTTGCGCACCCAGCCATCGGGTGCGCAACCGCCGGTTGTCGGTCATCAGATCACTCGGCGACGAGCTCGTCGATCTTGGACGAGGCGTTCTTCAGGAAGTCGTCGATCGAGTCCTTGCCGAAGATCACCGCGGGGGAGTATGCGTCGCGGAAGGCCTGCCAGGCCTCGACCGAGTTCGGGATGCTGGGCACGTCGGCCGTGGCCTCGGCCTGCTCGGCGAACGCGACGTAGTTCGGGTTGGCCTCGAAGTAGTCCGCGAAGGTCCCGGTCAGGTCGGTGCGCATCGGCATCTGGCCCGTGGCCTCGAGGAACTGGCCGTCGCTCTCGACGCTGGTGGAGAACTTCAGGAACTCCCATGCCGTGGCCTGGTTCTCGCAGGCCGTGAACATCGAGACGCTCTTCGAGTCGGCGAAGGTGACCGGGTTCTCGCGGCCATCGCTCGTCGGCACGGGCATGAACCCGACGTCGACGGTCTCGGCGTACGAGGGGATCGCCCAGGGGCCGGCGAGCTGCATCGCGGTCGTGCCGGACGACATCGCGTCATCGGTCGCGGCCTCGTTCGGCGCCAGCTTGTCCTTGTAGATGCTCGCCCAGAACTCGGCGACGGTGCGGCCGGCATCCGAATCGATCGTGGCCTTGCCGTCTTCGACGAGCATCGTGCCGTCGGTCTCGGCGAGGTACAGCGGGTAGAAGTCGAACCACGGCTGGTAGAACTCGCTGGTCGGCGCCGGCCAGATCGCGCTCTGCACGCCCGAGTCGACGATCTTCTGCGCGCCGGCGAGGAACGCGTCGTACGTGTTCATCTGCGGGTCCTCGGGATCGATGCCCGCGGCCGTGAACAGCGCCTTGTTGTACATGACCATGACGGGGTTCGACTTCCACGGCAGCTGGTAGTAGCTGCCGTCGCTGGAGTACGACTCGACGTCTCCGCCGCGCTCGGTGATGTAGTCGCTGCCGCCCTCGATCGTGCTGAGGTCGACGAGGCCGCCCTGCTTGACCCATCCCGAGACGGCTGCGGGTGCCACGTTGTAGACGAGGCAGGGCGCGGTGCCTGCGGTGATCGCGGCGGTGATGGCCTCTTCCGACGACGACCCGGCGGGGATCTCCTGCGCGGTGACCTTCTCGTCGGGGTGCTCGTCGTTCCAGGCCTTCACCACGGCCTGCCCCCACTCGACCTCCTGCTCGTTGTTCGAGAGCCAGACGTCGATGGGGCCGGTGCCCGAGGCATCGCCTTCTCCGCCACCGCCTCCGCCGGCGGAGCATCCGGTGGCGATGAGCGCGACAGCGCCGATGAGCGCGACTGCACGGATCTTCTTCATGGTGTCCTCCTCGACACAGGTGGTGGATCTGATGCGGGTGATGCGGATGCCGACTATGCGGTGCTCTCGCGGAAGTGCACGACGTTGCAGTCGACGATCTCGGTGCGCGGGTGCGCTCCGAGGATGACTTCCCGCAGGATGCGGGCGGCGGCGCGACCGCGCGCCGCCGGGTCCGACGAGACGCTGGTCAGCGCCGGAGAGAGATGGGCCGACAGGTGGTCGTCGTCGAATCCGGAGATCGCGAGATCCTGCGGGATCGAGAGTCCCTGCGAGCGGGCGTAGGAGAGGCCGGCGATCGCCATCGTGTCGTTCGAGTACAGGATGGCGGTGGGGCGCTCGGGCAGGGCGAGCAGCTCTTCGGTGAGGTCGCGTCCGCTCGCCGCGGTGAAGTCGCCCTCGCGGAGCAGCTCGTCGGTGCCGATCTCGGCGAGGTAGGCGTCGGCGCGTGCGCGCGAGTGCACGTAGTCCAGGGGGCCTGCGACGTGGGCGATGCGCTCGTGCCCGGCGGCGCGGAGGTGGGCGATGATCTCGTGCACGGGGGCGGCGTCGTCGGTGCGGACGCACGAGAAGGTGGTCGGCTGGTCGTAGGCGCCGACGAGGACCGTGGGAAGCCCGAGCTCGTCGAGCAGAGGGACGCGCCAGTCGTCGGTGCGGAGGTCGAGCAGGAGCGCGCCGTCTGCGCGGCCATGGCTGAGGGCGCGGTAGGCACGCTCCTCGGCGTCACGCCCCGGCACGACCTGGAGCAGGAGCGCGGTCTCGGTCTCGGCCAGAACGGATTCGACGCCGGCGATGAAGGCGGGGAAGAAGGAGTCGTTCGCGATGACCTCGGGGTCGCGGGCCAGCACGACGGCGACCGCATTGGCGCGGCGGGTGGCGAGTGCCCTGGCGCTCTGGCTCGGCACCCAGTCGAGCTTCGCGGCTGCGGCGAGGACCTTCGCCCTGGTCTCCTCCGAGATCGGGCGGTTGCCGCTGAGCGCGTGGGAGACCGTCGCTTTGGTCACGCCGGCCTCGCGGGCGACATCGGCGATCGTCGTGCGGCTCATGACACCTCCTCGTGGAATCGCACCGGAGCATGCTGCATCAGCGTTGAACCGGTTTGATTGAGAGTAAACCGGTTTGCGTTGCCTTGTCAACGGTGTCCGTGGCGGAACGTCGCGTCAGGCGGCGGCATCCCACCAATCGAGCACACGGGTTCCGAACAGGGTGAGCCAGCGCGACGGCTCGCCCTCCGGAGCGTCGACCGCGAACCAGGTGCGGCCCGCGAGCGGCGAGCCCTGCAGCCAGGTGCCATCGGGCCGGCGGGCAGCGCGGACCAGTTCGACGGCCTCCGCCAGCCGGGGATCGGGGCGCGCGCCCTCGAGAAGCGCGGCGTCGCGGAAGTGGTCGAGCGCGGTCAGGGCGCTGTACTGATGGCGGTGCGGGTACGTGAAGCGCGACACGAAGCCGTCGACGACCTCTCCGGTGGACTCCCGGTACAGGAGACGGCGGCGGAGCAGATACTCCTCGCCGCCGTGACGGGCGTCGCGCACGGTCGTGTCGCCGGTGAGGCGCTCGTAGGCCAGCAGCCCGACCGCGGCGTTGAGCGTCGAATGGAACGACGACCGTGTCGAGCGTCCCTCCTCGGCCTCGCAGTTCCAGCCGCCGTCGGCGAGGCGGTGCTCCACGAACCACCGTGCCAGCTCGCTCATGTCGACACCGAGCCAGGCACCGCTCGCCAGCGTGTAGGCATTGATGCACACGTCGACCTCGCCGTCCCAGAACGGGCGGTCCTCGTATTCCCAGCGGCAGTTCGCGGCGAGCTTCTCGACCGTCCCGTCGAGAGCAGCGGCATCCGCGCCCCACTCCCGGAGGTCCTTGAGCGACCAGCTCGTCGCCACCCAGGGCTGACCCTCCGTCTCGGCCTCGGGGCTGTCGAAGAAGCCCGCGGGGAAGTGCGCGCCGCCGGCCCACTGCCCATCGGCATCCTGTCGAGCCAGCAGTGCGGCACCGAGGCCTTCGGTCGCCACCCGCGCCCTGGTCGCCTGCCAGACCTCGGGTGGTGCATCGAGGAGGTCGCGCTCGACCTGCCAGCGCAGCACGGGATCGGAGTCGAGCAGCCAGTCGCGCAGTGCGGTCGAGATCGCCATGCGCGCACGCTACTCCTGATCGGAGACGGGCAGAACCCTCGGCTCAGGCGAAGCGGGTCAGCTGGGTGAGCCGCGTGCGGATGTCGAACAGCTCGTTGCCGCCGATCACGCGGGACCCCGGCAGGCCCTTTCGCAGCAGCAGGGGGAGCGCGCCGCGCCGCACCACGACCACCGGCAGGCCGCGGATGCTGCCGAGCGGGGTGACCGCCTGCGACAGGTCGTCATCGGGCAGGGCGACGACGGCCCCGCTGAACCGCACCCGCGCGGTGCGGGCGACGACGTTGATCTGGGCGAGGAGCGTCGTGACCGGCGCCCGGTGGCCCAGGCTCGGGCCGGTGATCTCTCCTCGTCGGAAGCCGACGACGCCGCCGAAGTCGGCCGACATCACCCCGTAGAGGCCGGAGGGGCCGAGCACGATGTGATCGAGCCGGTCCGCGGCATCCGTCGTCTCTGCATCGGCGAATGCCGAGACGGCCACGCCGTGCCAGAGCGTGAAACCCATGCCGAGGCCTGCGACCGCCTGGGCCGTCCCCTCCTCGGCGAGGGCGTCGGCGAGCAGGCGCTTGAGCTCCCGCGGAGCCGCCCGCACCAGGGTGGGCGCATACGGGTCGGCGACCTCCTCCCCAGCCCAGTCCTGCAGCAGGGCCACGTACCTGGCGCGCCGCCACGCACCGGGCTCGCCATACGACTTCGGGCGCGGGCGCGTGTCGGTGCGAGCGGTGGGGGCCCGCCATCCGCCCCACTCCGTCTCGACGCCGATGCCGTGGCTGCGGTCGTACGCCGCCCGGCCCTCGGGGGTGCCGACCAGCTCCCACGCGCGCTGCACCCGGATGAACACGGCCGCATCGCCGCCGGTGTCGGGGTGGGTCTGCCGCTGCCGCAGTCGGTAGGCGCGCCGCAGGTCGTCGTCGCCGGTGGTCGCCGGGACGCCGAGCACCTCGTAGGCCGACGCCGAGAGCGGGCTGTCGAACATCGCGCTCCTTCCGCCGCCGCAGCATCCAGGCTATTGCGTCGGTGACGGGGTTCCGGTCGCAGGTCCGGCCATCCCGGTTCAGCGGTCGACGAAGCTCATCTGCTGCGGGTTGTACCGGTCGCCCGCGACGCCGACCCGGTCGGCCAGCCGGTCGAGGTCGGCGACCTCGTCGGCCGACAGCGCCACGGCCGACGACGCCGCGTTCTCGGCGATCCGCGTCGTGCGACGGGTTCCGGGGATCGGCGCGATCCACGCCGCGCGGGCGAGCAGCCAGGCGAGGGCGATCTGGCCCGGAGCGGCGTCCTTCGCCGTGGCGAGGTCGGCGACCTGTCGCACGAGCGCCTGGTTGGCCGCGCGGTTCTCCTCGCTGAAGCGCGGGATCGTGCCGCGGATGTCGCCGTCCGCGAAGGACGTGTTCTGATCGACCGTCCCGGTGAGGAATCCCTTCCCGAGCGGGCTGAACGGCACGAAGCCGATCCCCAGTTCACCCAGCACCGGAAGGATGTCGGCTTCGGGATCGCGCGTCCAGAGCGAGTACTCGCTCTGCAGAGCGGTGACGGGCTGCACGGCGTGCGCGCGGCGGATGGTGGATGCGGACGCCTCCGACAGCCCGAAATGGCGCACCTTGCCTTCGGCGATCAGCTCGGAGACCGTGCCGGCGACGTCTTCGATGGGCACCTCGGGGTCGACGCGGTGCTGGTAGAAGAGGTCGAGCACGTCGGTGCGCAGCCGCCGGAGCGACTCCTCGGCGACGCGGCGGATCTGCTCGGGCCTGCTGTCGAGGCCGATGCTGCGACCGTCCTCGATGCGCCAGCCGAACTTGGTGGCGATGACGACCTCGTCGCGGAGGGGCTCGAGGGCCTCGCCCACCAGTTCCTCGTTCACATAGGGGCCGTAGACCTCGGCCGTGTCGAAGAACGTCACGCCGTGATCGAGGGCGGAGCGCAGCACGCCGATCATCTCGGCGCGGTCGCCGGGGTTCGGCCCGTAGCTCTGCGACATGCCCATGCAGCCGAGTCCGACCGCGGAGACCTCGAGGCCCTGTCCGAGCGTGCGTGTGTGCATGAGTGGTCCTTTCCCGAGCGTCGCGGCCGCCTGCGCGGCCGTGCCACTGACGTTACGCGCGGCCCCTCCGTCGAGGGAGGGCCTGTCGGTACCCCTCTGCCGGGCGGATCGATCGAACGATGGAGGCGTCAGCGGCGGTCCGGGGCGAGAATGTGAGGATGCCGTCCATCGACCCGCCGCCGCGAGAGCCCGCGCACACGTGGGCGAACCTGATCGGGTCGATCCGCATCGGCCAGGCGGTCATCACGGTCGTGCTGCTCGTGATCGGGGCCGTGCGCGCGTCGGCCGACGGCATCCCGCTTCCCTGGGTCCTCGCGCTGTCGCTGGTGTTCCTCGGCTGGTACGGCGGCGGTCTGCTGCTCGGTGAACGCACCGCGGACCGGCGCCTGGCGACCTGGTGGCTGCTCGGGCTGACGCTGATCTGGCTCGGCACGGTCGCCGTCTCGCCCGAATTCGTGTGGCTCGCCTTCCCGCTCTGGCTGCTCGCCGGCTTCGTGATGCGCCTGCGGTGGGCGCTGCTGCTCAGCGCCGTGGTCCTCGCCGTCGTCATCGCCGCCCCGCTGCTGCACACCGGTGCGACGAGCTATGCGAACGTGATCGGTCCGCTCGTGGGCGGCGTCTTCGCGTTCGGCATCTCGCGCGGCTACCTCGAACTCGTGCGCGACGGGCGCGAGCGGCGACGGCTGATCGCCTCGCTCGTCGCGACGCAGCAGGAGATGGCCGCGCTGCAGGACGAGCTCGCCAGGACGCAGCGCGAGTCGGGTGCCAGCGCGGAGCGCACGAGGGTCTCTCGCGACATCCACGACACCGTCGCCCAGAGCGTCTCGTCGATCGGGATGCTGGCGCGCTCCGCCCTGGAGGCGGATGACGCCGCGCAGAGCACCCGCGCGCTCGGGCAGATCGGCGCGCTCGCCGCAGAGGGTCTGGCCGACGCACGCCGCATCGTGAACGCGCTGATGCCCGCGGAGCTCGAGTCCACAGCACTCGGCGACGCCCTCGGGCGGATGCTCGTGCGTCTCGCCGAGGAGACCGGGATCGCGACGACGCTGCACGTCGACGACGACCTGCCGTCGCTCGGCATCGACGCCGAGGTCGCACTGCTGCGCACGGCGCAGTCCGCTCTCGCGAACGTGCGCTCGCATGCGGACGCCACCCGGGTGGTGGTCACCCTTGCCGATGCGGGCGATGCGATACGACTCGACATCGTCGACGACGGGATCGGGTTCGACGCGACCCGCTGGGACGCCCAGGGCGGGATGGGCGGCGGCTATGGGCTGCGTTCCATGCGCGCGCGCCTGCGGGAGCTCGGCGGAGGACTCGACGTGGAGAGCGCCCCGGGAGACGGCACGGCGCTCTCGGCGCACGTCCCGCTCGGCGGCCCTGTGCCGGCCCGGGGTGCCGGAGGCGACGGATGACCGTGGTGCGGGTGCTGCTCGTCGACGATCACCCCATCGTCCGTGCGGGGGTGCGCTCGCTGTTCGACCATCGCGACGACGTCGAAGTGGTCGGAGAGGCGGCGTCGGGGGAGGAGGCCGTGCGTCTCGCCCGGCACCTGCATCCCGATGTCGTGCTCTGCGACCTGCGCCTCGGCGAGGGGATGGACGGCGTGGCCACCACCGCCGCCCTGCGCGCGCAGCATCCGGCTCCCGCCGTGATCATCCTGACGACGTTCGATCGCGACGCCGAGATCCTCGGCGCGATCGAGGCGGGGGCGGCGGGGTACCTGCTCAAGGACGTCGCGCCCGACGACATCGTGCGCGCGATCCGTCAGGCGGCGTCCGGAGGGCTCGTGCTCGCCCCGGGGCTCAGCGAGCGGGTCGTGCAGGTGATGCGCGCACCGCGCGTGCGACTCACAGAGCGCGAGCGGGAGGTCCTCGCCCTGCTCGACACCGGAGCATCCAACCGCGAGATCGCGAAGACCCTCTTCGTCACCGAGGCGACCGTGAAGACGCACCTCGTGCACGTCTTCGAGAAGCTCGGCGCCGACAGTCGCGCCCGCGCGCTCGCGATCGCCAGGGACACCGGTCTGCTCTGAGGCCTGCGCAGCCCAGAGCCATCCGCATCTCAACCGTTCGATGGATCCCCGGATCGGCCGCTGCGCCGAGGCTGGAAGCGACCCGAAAGGAACACCCATGCGCAGGCTCTTCTCCGCCGCGTTCGCCTACATGCTCGTCGGCGTCGCCTCCGGACTCTTCTATCGAGAGTTCACCAAGATCAACGGCTTCCCCGAGGGGGAGGCGACGCAGCTCGGCCTCGTGCACACGCACCTGCTGGTTCTGGGCTTCGTCGTCCTCCTCATCGTCCTCCTCCTGGAGAAGGTGTTCACCCTCTCCGAGAGTCGGCTCTTCAGCTGGTTCTTCTGGATCTACAACGCCGGCCTCGTGCTGACCTCGGCGATGCTCGTCTGGCACGGCTGCCTCACCGTGCTCGGTCAGGAGTCGTCGAAGATGATCGCCGGCATCGCGGGCACCGGCCACATGCTGCTCACCGCCGGCATGGTGCTGCTGTTCCTGGCGCTCCGCAAGCGGATCCTCGTCGCGAAGGCGGCCGCTCCCGAGGCGGCCGCCATGGCGCAGGCCCAGTCCTGACCGGAAGGACGGATGCCGCGACGCGCGGCTCCGTCCCCCACCGGGGCCCGGCCTCCTTTCCCTGCACTTCCTGGGAGCCGGTCTTCCGCTGCGCCGAATCGATTCGATAAACTGGAGCCTCCCCCGATCACCCCCCAGTTCTGCGAGCCGCTTCTTCATGGCCACTCCTCTCACCACGGGTCGCCCGTGGCGTGTCATCCTCGCCTTCTCGATCCCGCTCCTCATCGGCAATGTCGTGCAGCAGCTGTACCACTTCGCCGACGCCATCGTCGTGGGGCGGCACCTCGGTGTGGACTCCCTCGCCGCGGTGGGAGCCACCGGGCCGCTGCTGTTCCTGCTGCTCGGCTTCGCGTGGGGTCTCACCAGCGGATTCGCCATCCCGATCGCTCAGGCCTTCGGGGCGCGTGACGATGCGGCGGTGCGTCGCTCGGTCGCGACCGGAGTGATGCTCTCCGGCATCACGAGCGTGCTGCTGACCGTCGTCGCTCCGCTCATCGCCGCACCCCTGCTCGCGCTGCTGCAGACGCCGCCCGAGCTGATGGCCGAGGCGACGGTCTTCACGCAGATCAGCTTCCTCGGCGCTGGCGCGACGATGTTCTTCAACTACCTGTCGGCGATCATCCGCGCGATCGGCGACTCCCGCACGCCGCTGGTCTTCCTCACGGTGTCGTGCGCGCTGAACGTCGGGCTCGTCGTGCTCATGGTCGGGCCGCTCGAGTGGGGCGTCGCCGGCGCGGCGCTCGCCACGGTCGTCGCGCAGGCGGTCTCGGTCCTGCTGTGCCTCGAGTTCGTCCGCCGTCGTCTCCCGATGCTGCACCTGCGGCGCGTGGACTGGCGCGTCACCCGCGCCGACGTCGCCGAGCACCTGCGCCTCGGACTCCCGATGGGCTTCCAGGCGTCGATCATCGCGATCGGCACGCTCACGGTGCAGGTCGCGCTGAACACCCTCGGCTCCGACGCTGTCGCCGCCTACACCACCGCTTCGCGCGTCGACAGCCTGGCCGTGGCGCTGCTGTCGTCGCTCGGCCTGGCCGTCTCGATGTACGCCGCGCAGAACCACGGCGGTCGCCGTCCCGACCGCATCCGTCGCGGCGTCGTCGAGGCCACCTGGATGGCGATCGTCTCCGGCATCGTGCTCGGCGGACTGCTGATCGCCTTCGGCGCCCCGATGGTGCGCCTGTTCATCGGCGCCGGGTCCGACGAGGTCGTGGATCTCGCGCATCAGATGCTCATCATCAACGGATGCGGCTACTGGGCCCTCGGCATGCTCTTCGTGCTCCGCGGAGCCCTGCAGGGACTCGGCCACACGCTCGTGCCGACGGTCACCGGTGTGATCGAGCTCGTGATGCGGGTCGGCGCGGCGGTCGTGCTCGGCGCTCTGATCGGCTTCGCCGGTGTCGCGCTGAGCAACCCGCTCGCCTGGGTCGGCGCGATCGTGCTGCTGATCCCCGCGTACGTCCGCGCACACCGCGAGCTGGCCCGGATGCCCGTCGAGCCGGCGGAGGCGACCGAGACCTCGGCCATCGCGATCGTCGGCCCCACCGACGGCTCCATGGTCGTCGACGCGGTCGTGACGCAGCCCATCGCCACCGTCCGCACCTCGCGGCTGCGGAAGCTCACGCTGCGCCGGCGCCGCTCCGAACGCGCCCGTCGCTGACCGAAAAGAACGGAACGCGCAGGAAAAAGATCCTTCTCGAGGATGATGCGCAGTCGCACTTGAGACGGATGGCTTCCCGCTGGCACTCTCTTAGTGTCGAAGGAGCGGATATTCCGCTGACGGGGGGTCGTCATGACGACATTCAGAATGGCCAGCGATCTGGCTGAGGTGATGGTTCCGATCGGGATCGCGGGGGCCGCATTCGCCGGCGTCTGCGCCGTCGTGGCGGCGATCGCGATCATGCGGGGCGCCGGAGGGCTCACGGGAGGTGCCGTGGGTCTGTGGATCGTCGGTGCCCTGATGAGCTTCACGGCATCCTTCGCGAACCAGTGGCTGCCGCTGCTCGCCGCGTGCGCCGCGCTGGTCGCCATGCTCGTGATCGGCGGCGTCGTCCGCGCGATCGTCAGCGCCGCCGACCTCGGTCGGACGATGCGACGCCGTGCGCGCGAGCAGGAGGCGGCGCCTTCCGTCGTGAAGCCGGCGCCGGCGCTGCAGAGCGCCTCGACCGGGGCGATCGCCGTCGTCTCCTGACGCCTCAGCGCGAGAGCAGGCCGCTGCCGTCGCGCAGCTCGAACACGAGCTGGGTCTCGGTGCCGCGGACGACCGGATGGATCGTGATGTGCTCGAGCACGATGTCGCGGAGCGCCGTGGCGTCCTGCACCGCGACGTGCACGAGGAAGTCGTCGACCCCCGCCACGTGGAACACCTGCAGCACGCGGGGGATGCTCGCGAGCGCATCGAACAGGGCGGTGACCTTGGGGCCGGTGTGGTTGGCGAGGCGCACCTTGATGATCGCCTGCAGGGGGTAGCCGAGCGCCGCCTCGTCGACGCGGATGCGCGTGTCGCGGATCACCCCGCGTTCCCGGAGCGCTCGGACCCGATGGGCGCAGGTCGACTCCGCGAGGCCGAGGCGATGCGCGAGGGCCTTGTTCGTGACCTCCGCGTCGTCCAGGAGGGCGGCGAGCAGCGCGAGGTCGACCTCGTCGAGCGGTGAGCCTTGTGTTCTCGCCAAAGTCGCCTCGTCTCCACGGTCGTCTGTTGCTCAGAATAGCGAATTGCTCATGTTCTATGGCGGATGCTGTCGATCTTCACCGAGATATCCGGATTTCCTGCAACCTGGAAGCATGACTGCACCGTTGCATCCCGACACCGTCGCCGTCCACAGCGGTCGCTCCGATCTCGAGGGTCTCGGGGTCCATGCCCTGCCGATCGACCTGTCGACGACGAACCCGCTTCCCGACATCGAGCGCGGGGGCGACTCGTACGAGGCGATGGCGACCGGTGGGCGCCCGCCCGAGGGTGGCAGCATGGTCTACGCCCGTCTCTGGAACCCGACGGTCGCGCGCTTCGAAGGCGCGCTCGCCGAGCTGGAGCACGCCGAGGCATCCGTCGCGTTCGGGTCGGGCATGGCGGCGATGACGGCCGTGATCCTCGCTCACACGAACGCCGTCGGCAAGGGGCACGTCGTCGCGGTGCGCCCGCTCTACGGCGGCACCGATCACCTTCTCGGCTCCGGACTCCTGGGTGCCGAGACGACCTACTGCCACCCGCACGAGGTGGCCGACAGCATCCGCCCCGACACCGGACTGGTCGTCCTCGAGACGCCGGCCAACCCGACGCTCGACATCGCCGACATCGCTGACGTCGTCCGCCAGGCGGGGGAGGTGCCGGTCGTCGTCGACAACACCTTCGCGACGCCCGTCCTGCAGAACCCGATCGACCTGGGCGCCGCGATGTCGCTGCACAGCGCGACCAAGTACCTCGGCGGTCACGGAGACGTCATCGCCGGCGTCGTGGCCTGCAGCGAGGAGACCGCCGAGGCGCTGCGCCGGGTGCGTGCGGTGACCGGAGGCCTGCTGCATCCTCTCGGCGCGTATCTGCTGCACCGCGGGTTGGCGACTCTGCCGGTGCGGATGCGGCGACAGCAGGAGACCGCGCGCCGCGTCGTGCAGTGGCTGATCGACCGTCCGGAGGTCGACGAGGTGTTCTACCCGGGGCTCGACGGCGATCCGCACGGCATCCTGGACCGGCAGATGCGCGGCACCGGCGCGATGATCGCGGTGCGGATGCGAGGAGGCTTCACCGCCGCGTCGACGATCACGACGGCGACGGCGCTCTTCACGCACGCGGTGTCGCTGGGCGGGGTGGACTCGCTGATCCAGCATCCGGCGGCGCTCACGCACCGTCCGGTGCCGCCCGAGGCCCGACCGGCCGCCGACGTGCTGCGGCTGTCGATCGGCCTGGAAGAAGCCGACGACCTGATCGCCGACCTCGCGCAGGCTTTCGCGGCGGACGCCGCCACGACCGCCGAACCACCCCCTTCTGTGCGGGCCGCCCCCGTGAACGACGCCCATACGGGGGCCGTTCGCGCATAGGAGGGTGGCTCGGCGTCAGCTCGGCAGTCGGATCGTCCCGGTCGCGAGTCGCTCGGTCGGCATGCGGTCGCGGTCGTAGGTGATGTCGGTGTAGCCGTGCGGAGTGGGCGCGCCGTCTTCATCGAGGCTCACGAACACGATCTTCTCGATCGTGAGGAGCCGCTTGCGCGTGATCATGTTGCGCGCCATCGCCTTCATGGTGAGCGAGGTGCGACCGAAGTGCGTCGCCGTGAGACCGATCTCGACCAGGTCGCCCTGCACAGCCGACGCCTCGAAGTTGATCTCGGAGATGTGCTTCGTGACGGCGCGGTAGTTGCCGAGCTGCACGATCGCGTAGATCGCCGCCTCCTCGTCGATCCACTTCAGCAGGCTCCCTCCGAACAGGGAGCCGTTCGCGTTGAGGTCCTCGGGGCGCACCCACTTGCGGGTGCGGAAGTTGATCCCGTCTTCCGACCACTGCCATGCCGGTGCCGTCTGCTTCGCCATGATCCCGAGCGTAGGAGCGCCGTGAGTCGGGGGTGTTACGGCCGGTTTTCGTTCTCCTGCCGGTCGGCGGCGGCGCGCGTCTGCTCAGGGCGGATCCGCCGGGGGCGGATACCGGCCCGCCGGTGCGGGGAGCGGCGGATGCTGGGGGCATGAGCGAAGACAACCCCATCCCGCAGTTCGGGCCCGAAGCCCGACGCGCCCTGTTCCACGAGCGCGTGCTCGTGCTCGACGGCGCCCTCGACGATGACAACGGCACGCTGCTGATGACGCAGCTGCTCGCGCTGTCGGCGGAGGACGCGACGACCGACATCGCCCTCTGGATCCACTCGCCGGGCGGCTCGGTGCCGTCGATGCTGGCGATCCGCGACCTGATGCAGCTGGTGCCCAACGACGTGTCCACCCTCGCGCTCGGCCTGGCGTGCAGCGCCGGGCAGTTCCTCCTCTCCGCCGGCACGAAGGGCAAGCGCCGCGCGCTGCCGCACGCCCGCATCCTCATGCACCAGGGCTCGGCGGGCATCGGCGGGTCGGCCGGCGAGCTCGAGACGCAGGCCGACGATCTGCGGCACATGCGCGACACCGTGCTCGGCCTCATCGCCGACGACACGGGCCAGCCGGTCACGCGGATCTTCGAGGACTCCCTGCACGACCGCTGGTACACGGCCGCCGAGGCGCTGGACTACGGATTCATCGACGAGATCGTCGGTTCGCTCGCGGACATCATGCCGCGTCGACGCGCGCGCGTCGGTCTGGGGACGAGCGCATGAGCACCTACTCGATCCCGAACGTCATCGCGCAGCATCCGCGCGGGGAACGCATCATGGACGTCTACTCGCACCTGCTGGCGGAGCGCGTCATCTACCTCGGCACCGGCATCGACGCCGGTGTCGCGAACGCGCTGATCGCGCAGCTGCTGCATCTCGACGCCGACAGCCCCGAGAGCGGCATCCAGTTCTACATCAACAGCGAGGGCGGCGACCCCGGCGCCGCTCTGGCGATCTACGACACCATGCAGCACATCCGTCCGCGCATCGCCACGACCTGCGTGGGGCAGGCGATCGGACCGGCCGCGCTGCTGGTCGCCGCGGGTGCCGCAGGAGAGCGGGCGGCCCTGGCACACGCGCGCATCGTGCTGCATCAGCCCGCAGGGCAGTCGCGCGGTGCGATCCCCGACCTCATCCTCGCGGCCGACGAGGTGGTGCGCGTCCGCTCCGACATGGAGGCCATCCTCGCCAGGCACAGCGGCCGCACGGTCGAGGAGCTCCGTGCCGACACCGACCGCGACCGGGTGTTCACGGCATCCGCCGCGCTCGACTACGGACTCATCGACACGGTGCTCGGCGAGCGAGGCTGACGGCCCTTCGACAGGCTCAGGCCGCCAGCGCGAACACCGCGCGCCCGGCCGAGACCACGGCGGTTGCCGGCGCGACGGTCGACCGGAGGTCGTCGGCGACCGCGCTGGTGAGCTCGATGAGCGAGGTCTCGAGTGCTCCGCTGATCGCCGCGATCATCTCGCTGGACGGCTCCTTCAATCCGCGCTCGACCTCGGAGAGGTACTGCGGCGAGACACCGGCCTTCTCTGCTGTCTCGGTGAGCGTCTCCTCGCGTTCGTGCCGGCGCCGCCGCAGCTGATCGCCGAGGAGCTGGCGCCAGAGGGGCTCCGGGTCGCTCGGCCGCGGGCGGCGGGAAGGACGAGGGGCGCGGGGGAACGGGACGATGTCGGCCATGCCTCACGATAGGCCGAGACATCCGCGCTGTTCGAGCGGTTCTGCTCAGAGCAGAACGAAGAGCCGAAACCGATATTCCAGCATCTTCCACAGCAGGCCGATTTCGCGTGAACAGCCGGCTGATAGCTTTCTGCGCGCCGGGACGACGACGATTCACCGTCGCCCCGGCGGCCCTGTGGGGGACATGGGGGTAGGGCGGGGAGTGAGGCGGCCGGAGCCGCTCTCACTCCCCACGCCCGCAGTGACCATCGGAGAGAGCGGACAGAGCAATGATCAACGGATTCAAGGAATTCATCCTTCGCGGCAACGTCATCGAGCTGGCGGTCGCCGTCGTCATCGGCGCCGCGTTCACGGCCATCGTCAACGTCCTCGTCGAGGCGCTCATCAATCCGCTGATCGGCCTGTTCTTCCAGGCGGGAAGCCTGGATGAGGCGATGCAGGTGGAGGTGCCGACGCTCGGCGGAGGCACCTCGGTCTTCGCCTTCGGCCTGATCATCGGCGCGGTCATCAACTTCCTCGCGGTCGCCGCCGTCGTCTACTTCGTCTTCGTCCTTCCGATGAACAAGGCGAAGGAGCGCGCCGACCGCCTGCGTCCCGCCGTCGTCGAGCCCGAGCCGCTGCCCACCGAGGCCGAGCTCCTCATCGAGATCCGCGACCTCCTGCAGTCGCGCCGAAGCGTCTGACGACGCCATCCTCCGACCAGACCACCGCTAAGGGGCCCTGCGTGTCACCGTCATCCGTCTTCGCCCGCATCATCGGCACGAGAGAAAGGCGATCGCCTCGGTCCCGACCGATCGCCGCGGTCACCGCCGGCGTGCTCGTCGCCGCCGGCCTCACGGTCGCCGGAGCGGCCGCTCCGGCGGCAGCGGCGGCCCCCCTGGCCTGCATCAACACCCTGTACTTCAGCAACGGCACGGCGGGGAACGTCGGTCAGCTGGACCTCTCGACGGGTACGACCTCCGCCGCGCCGGTCTTCGCGACCCCGGCGAATGCGGGCACGAGCACGAACCAGCTGGGGATCGGCGCCGACGGCACCGTCGCGATCACCGGAACGACCACGAGCGTCGTCGAGTACGAACCGGCGGCGAGCGCGGACGGCACGGTCACGGCCTCGCCCAAGACGGCGGGCGTCGCCCAGGGGACGATGGGCGCGATCAACCCGGCGACCGGGCTGTACTACTACGGCGGATTCTCGGGGAGCACCGTCAACCTCTACGTCTTCGACCCGGCGACGAACAGCGCGCCGGCGGGGCCCGTCGTGTCGATCACGACGACCAACCCGCCCGGTCTGAACGGCGACATCGCGTTCGACAAGACGGGTCGGCTGTACGTGGTCGCCGGAGGCGCGAACCAGGCCGCCCTCTACGTCGCCGACGGCACGGTCCCGACCTCCGGCACCGGCACCACCCTGAGCTCGCGCGAGCTGTCGCGCGGCACGACCACGGCGGCGACGAACGGCATCGCCTTCGGATCCGACGGCTTCCTCTACCTCGGCGGTCTCACCGTGCTGCAGAAGACGAACCCGATCACGGGCGCGCCGACCGGGACCACGTTCACCCTCACGGGCGCCACCTCGACCGACCTCGGCTCCTGCGCGAACCCGTCCACCGCTCAGACCGTCACAGGATTCGACGGCCCCCGCGCGCAGCCCACCGATCAGGTGCGCGTCGTGCTCGAGGGCGGCTCGTACGGTCCTGACGGGACCACGCCGGACTTCCCGGACAGCGACTCCGGCCCCGACGGCGACCCCAGCGAACCCGGCCTCATCATCCCGGGGGAGACCTACACGATGCGGCAGGAGCCCGTCGGCACCACGGACCTCGACGACTACACGACGACCTGGACGTGCACCGATGCGACCGGTGCCGTCGTCGCGAGCGGCACCGGCAACAGCGCCACGTTCACCGCGCCGGCCGGCACGGACGGCGCGAACATCGTCTGCGCCTTCGTCAACGTGCTCCCGCCGCCCGTCGCGGTCCCGGATGCCGGCATCGGCGTCTTCGGCGCCCCTATCCCGCTCCCGGGAGCCAAGAACGACCAGCCGGGAACCGGCACCATCCTGCCCGAGCAGACCGTGTTCACGGATCCGACCGCGACCGACGGCGGCAAGAGGCTCCAGACCCCCGACGGCGTCTGGACGATCGACACCGACGGCGGGATCACCTTCACCCCGGCCCCCGGGTTCAGCGGCGACGCCACCGCCGAGTACCGCATCGTCGACGACAACGGGCAGACATCCACCGCCACGGAGACCGCGACGGTGCGCCCCGGTCCCACGGCCGTCGCCGACACCGCTGCGACGACGCAGGGGACCAGTGTGCAGATCCCCGTGCTCGGGAACGATGCACCCGGCCAGAACGCGGACGGCACTCCGGGGGCCGTTCCGCCGGCATCCGTCGTCTTCGAGACGACCGGGCAGCCGGCCGGATCCGTCGTGAGCTCCGACGGCCGCCGTCTCGACGTGCCGGGCGAGGGCGTCTACACGATCGACCAGACGACCGGCGTCGTGACCTTCGCGCCGGATCCGACCTTCGACGGCCCGACGACGACGCCCGTCGCCTACCGCTTCACAGACAGCCTGGGCAATCCCGCGGCGTCGACCATCACGGTCACGGTCACGGCCGTGACGCCGACGGCCGTGAACGATTCGACCACCACGCCGCACGCGACCCCGGTGACCGTCGACGTCGTCGGCAACGACGTCCCCGGACCCGGGGGCGCGATCGTCCCCACCTCGACGGTCTTCACCGATCCGGCCGCCACCGACGGCGGCACGTCTCTGGTCACACCCGAGGGCACCTGGCGCGTGACCCCGGAGGGGCAGGTCGAGTTCACTCCGGCGGACGGCTTCACCGGCACCGCGTCGACGCCGTATCGGATCACCGATGCGAACGGTCAGCAGAGCACCGCGACCGTGTCGGTCACCGTTCGCCCAGGACCGACGGCGAACCCGGACAGCGCCTCGACACCCCAGAACGTCGACGTGTCGTTCCCGGTCCTCGGCAACGACGTGCCCGGCACGGCGGCCGACGGCAGCGCGGGCGCCTTCGACCGTGATTCGTTCCGGTTCAGCGTCACGCCCGGGCTTCCCGCCGGCAGTGCGGTGAACGGCAGCGGTCGCGTGCTCGCGGTTCCCGGTGAGGGCGTGTACACCTTCGATCCGGCGACCGGCGAGGTCACCTTCGACCCCGAGCCGCTGTTCACGGGCGCTGCGACGCCGGTCACGTACATCGTCACCGACTCGTTCCGCAACGACGCGTCGACGACGGTCTCCGTCACGGTCACCGCGGTGACGCCGACGGCGATCGGCGACGCCGCGAAGACTCCCGGGTCGACTCCCGTCGACATCGACATCCTCGCCAACGACGAGCCGGGCGCTCCCTCGGCGCCGCTCGTGCCCTCATCGGTCGTCTTCACCTCGCCGGATGCGACGGACGGGGGCAAGACGCTGGTCGTTCCCGGCGAGGGGACCTGGGTCGTGCGGGACGACGGCACGGTGCGCTTCAGCCCCGTCCCGGGCTTCGCCGGTCCGACCGCGCCGGTGGTCTATCGCGTGGTCGATGAGAACGGCACCCCCGCCACGGCCGAGATCATCGTCACCGTGGGCAGCGGGGCACTCGCTGCACCCGACGCGGAGACGACGCTGCAGAACACACCGGTCGTCCTCGACGTCCTGGACAACGACTTCGCGAGCGATCTCGGGAGCCCGTGCGATCCCGGTGAGACGAACGTGCCGGCCGGGTGCGACACGGGGATCCTCGTCCCGCCGAGCGTGATGTTCCCGACGGCGGGTCAGCCGGTGGGCGCGATCGTCACCGACGGCGGCACGACGCTGACCGTGCCGGGCGAGGGCGTGTACTCGGCCGATCCTGCCGGCAGAGTCACCTTCACCCCGGAACCGGCCTTCACCGGAACCGCGACGAGCGTCGTCTACGGCGCGACCGACTCGCACGGCGCGACCGTCTCATCGACCATCACCGTCACCGTCACCGGGGTGACGCCCCAGGCTCAGGACGACAGCGCGACCACACCGTTCGGAGTGCCCGTCGCCGTCGACCTGCTCGACGACGACAGCGCCGGCGACGCCTCGGCGCCGCTGGTGCCGGCCGCCACGGTGTTCCCGGCCACGGGACAGCCGTCCGGCGTCACCGTCTCCGCCGACGGAAAGACGCTCACGATCGACGGGCAGGGCACGTACGTGCTCGACGCCGCGGGCTCCGTCGTCTTCACGCCGGCCGATGGCTTCAGCGGAACGACGACCCCCGTGATCTACCGGATCGCCGACGCCAACGGCACGACCGACGACGCCCGCGTGCAGATCACCGTCCGGCCCGGACCGGTCGCGGCTCCCGACACGGACTCGACGCCGCAGGGCGTCCCGGTGACCCTGCGGCCGCTCGACAACGACACCCCGTCCCGCAACGCCGACGACTCGGAGGGCGCGTGGGATGCGAGCACTCTGCGCTTCCCGACCACGGGCCAGCCGGCCGGCGCCCAGGTGCTCGACGGGGGCACCCGCCTCGTCGTGCCCGGGGAGGGCACCTACACCGCGGCCGCCGACGGCTCGGTCACGTTCACGCCGCTCCCCGCCTTCGCCGGCCTCGCCTCCGTGGTGTCGTACACCGTCACAGACGCGATCGGGAACGGGGTCACCTCGACCATCGTGATCGAGGTCACCCCGGTCATCCCGACCGCGACCGACGACGCGGCCGTGACACCGTTCGCGACTCCCGTGACGTTCGACCTCGCCGGGAACGACGAGCCCGGCGACCCCGCGGTTCCTCTCGACCTCGCCTCCGTGGTCTTCGAGGCGTCCGGCATCCCCGCCGGCCTCACGGCCGAGATCCGCGACGGCGGCAAGACGCTCGACGTCGCCGGCGAGGGCGTCTACACGCTGCGCGCCGACGGGACGGTGACGTTCACGCCCGCGGAGGGTTTCAGCGGCACGACGACCCCGGTCCGCTACACGATCCTCGACGAGAACGGCTCGTCCGCGAACGCGGCGCTCACCGTGACCGTGCGACCGGGGCCCGACGCGAACGCCGATGTCGAGAGCACGCCGCAGAACGTGCCCGTGACCGTCGACATCCTCGGCAACGACAGCCCCGGGCAGCAGGCGGACGGGACGGACGGTGTGCTCGACCCCGCGTCCCTGGTCTTCCCCGCGACGGGTCAGCCGGTCGGCTCGACCGTCGGCGGAGGCGGCAAGACGCTCGACGTCCCCGGCGAGGGCACGTACGAGATCGGATCGGACGGACGGGTGACCTTCACGCCTGTTCCCGCGTTCCGCGGAGCGGCGACGCCCGTGACGTACGCCGTGACCGATTCGCTCGGCAACTCCGCCAGCTCGACGGTGACCATCACGGTCGCAGGCGTCGATCCGATCGCGCGGAACAACGCGGCGACCACCGCGCCGGGAGTCCCGGTGGTGATCGATGTGATCGGCGACGACGCTCCGGGTACCACCGGAGTGCCGCTCGACCGCTCGACCCTCCGGATCGTGGGCGCCGACGGCGCGCTCGTGACAGAGCTCACCGTCCCCGGTGAGGGCGTCTGGACCGTGGTGGACGGCAAGATCGTGTTCACGCCCGCGCCCGGATTCGTCGGCAGGACCACGTCGATCACCTACTCGGTGGCGGACGCGAACGGCACGCGGGTCACCGCGACCGTGACCGTGACGGTGGCCGCGGGCGCGGGCACCGCTCTCCCGACGACCGGTGGTGCCGTGCCGTGGATCCCCCTCGGGGCGGGCCTCCTGCTGCTGCTCGCGGGGATCGCGATCCTGATCCGTCGACGTTCGGCCTGACGTGAGGGCCACCGTCCCGACCGTCGTCGCGGCGCTCGCCGCGGCGGCGGTCCTCGCCGGATGCAGCCCGTACGGACCGCCCGCGCCCTCGGTCACCGGGGGGACGAGTGCCGTGGACGATCTGACGATCGATGAGTGCCCGCCGGGGAGCGGACGTCTGACGTCGACGGGTTCATTGCAGAACAGCGAAGGCGACGCGGGCGACTATCTCGTGCGCGTGAGCTGGCTCGACACGGACGGATCCGTGATCGCGTCGGCGTGGCAGGAGATCGAGGCGGTGGATGCGGGAGCATCCGCCGACTGGTCCGTCTCCGCCGATCTCGGCGAGGCCTCCGCGAGCAGCTGCACCGTCGCCCTCACGCGCGGCGTTCTCTGACCCCACCGAGGCACGGGCGCTACAGAGCGGCGGTCACCCCGGGCAGCAGCTTGGTGAGGATCGTGCCGAGCTGCGCGCGCTCCTCGTCGCTGAGCGGACCCAGGACCAGCTCGCGGATCTGCGCGACGTGCACGGGCGCCGCCGACCGCAGCAGCTCACGTCCGGCGGGGGTGAGGGTCGCCGAGAGCGTTCGCCGGTCGCTGCCGCACGAGGACCGCGCCACCCAGCCGCGCTCCTCGAGAGAGTCCAGGGCGTGGCTGAGGCGCGACCTGCTGAGCCCGGCGATCTGCGCGAGCTCGGTCATCGTGACCGTGCTCTCGCCCCGGCCGGCGAGCGTGATCAGGATCGCGTAGTGGGCGTGGTTGAGTCCGGTCTCGGCCTTGAGGGTGCGGTCGAGCACCTGCGGGAGCAGCTGCACGAACCGGATCGTCGGCAGCCACGTCGCCATCTCGGCGTCGTCGAGCCGACGCTCGTCCATCACGCGGCGGACAGGTCGATGGTGTGCGCGGTGTGATCGCGCTTGGCCTGCAGGTAGCGCGAGTTCGCGTCCGACAGGTGCACCCCGGTCGGCACGCGGTCCGTGACCCGGATGCCGAGTCCCTCGAGCTGCACCGCCTTGTCGGGGTTGTTGCTGAGCAGACGGATGCCGTCGACCCCCGCGGCCCGCAGCATCTGGGCTGCGACGGTGTAGTCGCGCTCGTCCTCGCCATGGCCGAGAGCGACGTTGGCCTCGTAGGTGTCGAGGCCGGAGTCCTGCAGGGCGTAGGCGTCGAGCTTGGCGTAGAGGCCGATGCCGCGACCCTCCTGGCGCAGGTAGAGCAGGAAACCGCCCTCGTCCGAGATCCGCTCGACCGCCTCGCGCAGCTGCGGGCCGCAGTCGCAGCGCTCGGAGCCGAACACGTCGCCGGTCAGGCACTCGCTGTGCGGGCGCACCAGCGGTGCGTCGCCACCGGCATCCGCTCGCTCCATCGCCGCGCGCCAGTCTCCGAGTCCCAGCAGCAGGTGCTCACGGCCGTCGACGAGTCCGTCGAACGTGACCACATCGGCGGTCGTGGCGAAACCGTCGGCGAAGCGCAGCGGCACGCGTACCCGCGTGCGCTCGGTGGCGACCGGAACGACGGTTGAAGTTTCAATCATGCGAGATGCAACGCGTCGACGGGTCGTCTATTCCCGCCGACGACGGATCAGCTTCAGCTCGCTGACGAGGATGCCGAGCACGACGAGCGCCCCACCGATGAGTGCGGTGACCGGCAGACGCTCGCCGGCGATCCGCCCGATGACCCCGGCCCACACCGGTTCTCCGGCGTAGATGATCGTCGCGCGGGTCGGCGACACGGACTTCTGCGCCCAGTTCATCGTGAGCTGGATCAGGCAGCTGGCGGCGCCGAGCCCGACCGCGCAGCCCACCCAGATCCAGGAGAACTCGGGGATCCCCTCGCCGACGACCGGCATGGTCAGGAGCCCGAGCGCGCCGGCGGTCAGCAGCTGCACGACGGTGATGCGTCCGAGGTCGATCTTCCCGGCGAACACGCTGATGAGGATGATCTCGGCGGCGATCGGGAGGGTGCTGATCATCGTCGCGATCTCGCCGGTGCCGAGGCTGAGCGTGAAGGCGTCGGGGCCGGCGATGAGCACCAGTCCGACGAAGGCGAGTCCCGCGCCGATGAAGGCCATGGCGGGTGGGCGCTTGCGGAACACCGCCCACTGCGCGAACGGGACGAGCGGCACGTACATCGCGGTGATGAACGCGGAGGTGCTGCTGTCGATCGTCTGCAGCCCGACGGTCTGGAGCCCGTAGCCGAGGTAGATCATCACGCCGATCGCGACGCCGGCTCCCACGTCCCGCCACCGGATGCCGCGCAGGACGCGCCGGAAGATCACGACGCTGATGAGTCCGGCGATGAGGAAGCGCGCGCCGACGAAGAACCACGGCCCGGAATGCTGCATGGCCCAGTGCACGAGCAGGAACGTGCTGCCCCATACTGCGGTGATGGCGATGAGGGCGGCTTCCTGCGGGCGGAAGCGCATCCAGCGAAGACGAGAGGGCATCGTTGCCCTTTCTCGACGTTGCCGGATCGAGCCTATCCGCCTGACGGTGACGCGAGAAGACGGGCCGGCGCCGGATGCCGGATCGACTCGATAGCCTCGGAGGATGAGCAGCTTCGTGAGCGTGAACGCGGTGAATGACCTCCTGTCTCAGGGCGCCCCGGTGCGCCTGATCGACGTGCGGTGGCGACTCGATCGTCCGGAGGCCGGGCATGACGACTATCTGACCGGGCACATCCCCGGTGCGGTCTTCGCCTCGCTCGACACGGAGCTCTCGACGCACGGCGAGCCGTCGGAGGGTCGGCATCCGCTGCCGTCGACCGCGACCCTCCAGGCGGCGGCGCGCCGCTGGGGCGTGAACGACGGCGACATCGTGGTCGCATACGACGACGCCAAGAGCACGGCTGCGTCGCGCGCCTGGTGGCTCCTCCGCCAGGCCGGCGTCGACGTGCGCGTGCTCGACGGCGGCCTCCGCGCGTGGAGGGCCGCCGGGTTCGACATCGCCACCGACGACGTGATCCCCGAGACGGGTGAGGTCGTGCTCGAGGAGATCGGCGGTGATGCGCTCTCGATCGACGAGGTGGCCGCGTTCCCGGCATCCGGTGTCCTGCTCGACGTGCGCGCTCCCGAGCGCTACCGCGGCGAGACCGAGCCGCTCGACCCGCAGGCCGGGCACATCCCCGGCGCACGCAACCTCCCGACGATGCTGCATCTCGACGCCGAGGGGCGCCTGCTCGATCCGGAGACCGTCCGCGCGACGTTCGCGGGGGTCGGAGTCGCACCGGGCACACCTGTCGCCGCGTACTGCGGCTCCGGCGTCACTGCTGCGCACACGGCGCTGATCCTCAGCGAGGTCGGCATCGACGCGAAGGTGTTCCCCGGGTCGTGGAGCCAGTGGTCGAACACGCCGGGTCGTCCGGTCGCAACGGGTGATCAGCCCGGCTGATCACCGGCGTCATCGCGGGGGCCGTACCCCCACAGCAGCTCCACGGCGCCCGGGCCGAAGGCGCGGTGGACCAGGTGCACCGACCCGCCGCCGTTGGGCGTCACCGGGGTGATCGTGATCCCGGATGCCGTCTCGACGCGCTCCTCGCACCAGTCCGGCAGCGCATCCGGATGGAACCGCACCCAGACCAGCAGTTCGCGGCACTGCCGGGCCACGCCGTGGCCGGTCTCGCGCGTCGGCGGATAGTCCGGCGGGTACTCGACCGACCATTCGACCATCGTCGTGTCGGGCGCGGACAGGGGAGCGTCGAGTTCGAACAGCACGCCGTGGACCTCGCCGCCGGCATGCGAGTACTCTCCCGCGATGCGTCCTCCCGACACCGCGCGGAAGATCGGCGAGGGGGTGCGGGTGCCGGGCGTCAGCTCGAGGAAGGGGGTGCCCGTCATCGTGCCGGACGTCGCCTGGAGGACGCTCCTCGTGATGCAGTACGACACGTTGCCGTCGGCGTCGACGTCGGTCACGGAGTGCGTCGTGATCTCGCGTGAATGGTCGGGATACGGGGCTCCGAGCGCGGCGTACGCGTCTTTCACCGCCGTCTCGAGGTCGTGCTGGTCGATCGGGAACTGACTCGGCCCGAGGGGGCCCGTCCGCTTGGTGGACGGGAGGAGCCCGGCCAGGGCGTCATCGTCGAGGCCGAGCAGCTGCTCGATGTCGGCCAGCGCCGCCAGGGACTGTGCGCCCTCCGGTCGCCGGGCGCCGGAGCGCCAATAGCTGAGCGTCGCCATCGAGACGCGGTTCCCCCGACGCTTCAACTGCCGCTGCAGCCAGGAGAGAGTGACGTCCTTCGCGTTGATGGCGTTGCGGAGGGCCCCGGCGAACGCCTCCGAGGAGGACCCGTGATCGTCATATTCGAAACTCATCACACCACCCCTCCGGTATGTGAAGGCCATCGTCCTAAAGTGAGCATACGACCGCACACGCGCACCTCAGGGGACCGGGTGGGCGAGTGGGGTCGATCGACTGTGTCGTCGAAGGGCAGGGTGCCCGACCTTGCGTACGACCAGTCTCACGCAGTGACGCCCCCTTACTGCGTTCGTCGTGAAGCCCGGTGATCGATCTGGGGAGATCCACCGGGCTTCACGAACACCCCTCCCGTGCGCTCCCGCGCGCGGCTCCGCGGCTTCGCGGCCCCGCGTAGACTGGGAGGAACACCCCGGAGGACTCTGGATCGTCATGTCTGCCCCTGCCCGCGCATTCACCATGCGACACGTGCAACTGCTGCGCGCGCTCTTCGCCGCCGTCGCCGCGCTGATGATCACGTTCTCCTCCGACCACTCGGCCCCGGTCGGGCTCTCCGTCTTCAGCGGCTTCGTGTTCGTCACGGCGCTCGTGCAGGTGCTGGCTGCGTGGCTGGTGCTGCCGGAAGGGTCGCGCTGGCCGCAGGTCCTGCTCGCGGCGCTCGGCGTCATCGCCGGCATGGCGAGCGGCATCCCCGCCTGGCGGTCGGATGATCTGTTCTTCGTGGTGGTCTCCGTCTGGGCCATCGTCACCGGCGGGGTCGAACTCCTCGCCGGCATCCGCGCGCGCCGCACGGCCGACCCGCTCGCGCGTGACGCGATCACCATCGGTGCGCTCGGCATCCTCCTCGGTGTCGTCCTCCTGCTGATCCCGGCCGGATTCGTGCAGGAGTACACGATCGACAAGGCGGGCACCTTCCTGCTCTCCGGCATCATCCTCGGGGTCGGCATGTTCGGCGGCTACGCCGCGATCGTCGCGGTCTTCCTCGGCATCGCGGGCCTCACCCCGAAGCGAGCGGATGCCGCCGCCGACGACGTCGCCGCAGCGTCCGCTGCCGCCGGTGCTGACCGCGCCGCGGCATCCGGTACCGATCAGAGCGCAGCCTCGGCCGAGCGCGGAGGAGAGCGATGAGCGACGAGAAGCCGACCCGGCGGGACATCCTGCGTCCGCTGCACCTGCTCGGCATCGCGCTGGGCTGCGGCATCTTCGCGATGGTCGTCACCCTGGTCTCCACCGGCGCCTTCACCGCGCGGGTGAACACGGCGATCGCGGACGGCAGCTACGACGGCCTGACGCCGGTCGCGCTCGGCCTCGTCGTCGGCGGCGGCGCGTTCATCGCGACCCTGCTGATCCTCGCGATGCTGATCCTCGCCGTCGATCCGGCCGACGTCACCAAGACGATCGACCGTCCGGTGCTGTACGACGCGGAGCCCGACGAGGACTCCGGCACCGACAAGCCGGCCCACCCCGCTTCCTCCTGACGACCGGATTCCTCTCCGCGCCGGAGCGCGGGTCGGCCGGACGTCGATCCTCTCGTCATCGACGATCGGGCACCGATATCAGCGCGCTCTCCCCGAGACCATGACCTCCTAACATCCGATCAAAGCCGCCCTGAACGCGCCGACCGGGAGGACTTTCGTCGAAAGAGGTACCCATTCGTCCATAGACATCCGAGGTCTGCTGTCGCACACTGACTTGTGGCAGACACGACGCACCGTTGCGCGAGCTGCCGATGCCCCAGATGACGATGATGCTCCGGAGGTTGCAGTGATGATGGTCCCCCTTTCCCGTCGACAGGTTCTGCAGGTGGGCGGTCTCGCCCTTCTCGCCCCCTTCGCCCCCCAGTTCCTCGCGGCTCGGCCCGCCGCGGCGATCGTGCACGGCGCAGGAGTCCCTCTGCGCGCCGTCGCCGCCGGGGCGATTCCCCGACCGGAGCTGTCGCCGCACGCGCTCTGGTACGGCACGCCTGCGGCGAACTGGGAGACGCAGGCGCTTCCGATCGGCAACGCCCGCCTCGGTGCGAAGCTGTTCGGAAACCCGGATGCCGAGGTCATCCAGTTCAGCGAGCAGAGCTTCTGGGGTGGCGTCAACGACTACGACAACGCGCTCGCCGGGCAGCCCGACGGTGCGTACGACACCAGCGTGACCGGATTCGGCTCGTTCCGCGACTTCGGCGAGGTGACGGTCGCGTTCGGGGCACGCAACACCGTGACCTCCCCCGGCGGACCGTATGAGGTGTCCGGGGGAGAGAGCGTCGAGAAGACCTATGACGGGGATTCCGGCACGAAGTGGTGCCTGATCGCCCCGCCCGCCGAGGTGATCTGGCAGGCGGACCTGGCCGAGCCGACCGCCGTGTCGTCGTACTCGCTCACGAGCGCGAACGACGTGCCGGATCGCGACCCCCAGGACTGGCGGCTCGAGGGCTCCGCCGACGGAGCGACGTGGGTCGCGCTCGACTCGAGGGCCGAAGCCCCGTTCGCGCAGCGATTCCTCACGAAGAGCTTCGCCTTCGCGAACACGGAGGTGTACGGCCACTACCGGATCGTCTTCGCGCCGAAGGCCGGTATCAGCCACTTCCAGGTCGCCGAGATCTCCCTGGGCGGCGTCGACCTGGCGCAGGGAAGCGCCGTATACGTCTCTTCGCCGAGCGGGCACGCGGATGCGCTGGTCGGCAGCGTCGACGCCGATCCCACGACCGTGTGGGATGTCCCGACCACCGGGTCCGGAGCGATCTGGCAGGTCGAGCTGAGCGCGAAGCGCGCGCTGACCGGCTACGTTCTCGCGAGTGCTCCGGATGAGCCGGAGAAGGACCCGCAGAGCTGGACGGTGTCCGGGTCCGACGACGGGCGGGACTGGACCGCGCTCGACACCCGGTCCGGTGAGACGTTCCCCGATCGCGGCACCGGACGCGCGTTCGCGTTCGCCAACTCCACCGCCTACGCGATGTACCGGATCGTCTTCTCCGGACCCTCGGCGTTCCGTCTGGGGGGCATCGCGTTCACGGGCGACGGCTACAGCACGGCGGGCGCACGCGCCGTCGTCGACTACCGCCGCGCGCTCGACATCGCCGACGGCACCCACAGCACGCATTTCGCGACGGCGCAGGGGACAGTGCTGCGGGAAGCCTTCGCGAGCCGCGACGCCGATGTCATCGCCGTCCGCTTCACCGCAGATCGGCCCGCTGCCCTCGACGCCCTCATCACGATGGTCTCGAAGCAGGAGGGTGTGCCCACCACGGCCGATGCCGCCGGACGTCGGCTGAGCTTCTCCGGGACCATGGCGAATCAGCTCGCGCACGCGGCCGTCGTCCGCATCGCCGACACCGATGGAGAGATCACCGCCGAATCCGGCGGACTGCGCGTCGCCGGGGCGTCGTCGATCACGCTGCTGCTCGACGCTCGCACGGACTATCGGCTGAGCGCCGCCCACGGATGGCGCGGCACGGCTCCCGAGCCGGTCATCGAAGACGCCCTCACGGCCGCGGCATCGCTGTCCTGGGACGACCTGCGCGCCGCTCACACCGAGCAGGTCGCCAGCCTGATGCAGCGGGCGAAAGTGCAGTGGGGGCAGTCCGATGACGAGGTGATGGCCCTGCCGACCGACCGTCGACTCGCGCGCTACGGAGCGGGGGAGTCCGATCCGACTCTCGAGCAGACCCTGTACGCCTACGGGCGCTACCTGCTCCTCAGCTCCTCCAAGCCGGGCGGTCTTCCCGCGAACCTGCAGGGGCTGTGGAACAACAGCAACCAGCCGGCCTGGGCGAGCGACTACCACACGAACATCAACATCCAGATGAACTACTGGGGAGCGGAGTCCGCCGACCTCCCCGAATCCCACGAGGCTCTGGCCGCGTTCATCCGCGAGGTGGCCGTGCCGAGCCGGATCGCGACGCGCAACGCGTTCGGCGCCGACGTGCGCGGGTGGACCGCTCGCACCTCGCAGAGCATCTTCGGCGGCAACGCGTGGGAGTGGAACACCATCGCCAGCGCCTGGTACGCCCAGCACCTCTATGAGCACTGGGCATTCACGCAGGACAAGAAGTATCTGCGCGACCTCGCCTACCCGCTCATCAAGGAGATCTGCCAGTTCTGGGAAGACCAGCTCAAAGAGCTCCCCGACGGAACCCTCGTCGCGCCGATGGGCTGGTCGCCGGAGCACGGGCCGCGCGAAGACGGTGTCATGCACGACCAGCAGATCATCTGGGACCTCTTCCAGAACTATCTCGAGTGCGCGGAGGCGCTCGACGTCGACAAGAAGTATCGCAAGGCCGTCGCCGACATGCAGGAGCGGCTCGCTCCGAACAGGATCGGCCGGTGGGGGCAGCTGCAGGAGTGGCAGACGGACCGCGACGACCCCGAGGACATCCACCGGCACACGTCGCATCTGTTCGCGGTCTATCCCGGGCGCCAGATCACCCCCGACACCCCCGAGCTCTCGGCTGCGGCGCTGGTGTCTCTGAAGGCGCGCTGCGGCGAGAAGGAGGGCGTGCCCTTCACTGCCGCGACCGTGTCGGGAGACAGCCGGCGCTCGTGGACCTGGCCGTGGCGAGCAGGTCTCTTCGCCCGCCTCGGCGACGCCGAACGTGCCGGCATCATGGTGCGCGGCCTGCTCACCTACAACATCCTGCAGAACCTGTGGGCGAACCATCCGCCGTTCCAGCTCGACGGGAACTACGGCATCGTCGGCACGATGGTCGAGATGCTCCTGCAGAGCCACGGCGAGGTCATCCGGCTTCTTCCGGCCCTTCCTGCGGACTGGTCGGCGACCGGATCGTTCGAAGGACTGCGGGCGCGGGGCGGGTATCGGGTCGACTGCGAGTGGCGGGACGGGCAGGTCGTGTCCTACGACATCGTCGCGGATCGAGCGCCGAACATGAGCAACGTGATCGTGGTCGTCAACGGACAGCGGCGCAAGGTCAAGCCGGGCAACCCCAAGAACGGCAAGCCGATGCGCGATCTCGGGCCTGCCGACTGACCGCACGGTGCCGGCGGCCGGGCTCTCCCGGCGCCGGCACCCCGCGTGCCTGCCACGCCGATCCGGAATACTCCCGGAGACGCGGGGCTTGTGCCTAGAGTGACTGCCTCCGTCGACCGCGCCTCCATCGGACTGCGCTCGGCACGCGGACCGGTCCTGGGTGCGCTGATGCTCGCCACCGGACTCATCGCCATCGATGCCACGATCCTCGCGACGGCCGTGCCCAGCATCGTCCGCGAGCTCGGCAGCTACCAGCAGTTCCCGTGGCTGTTCTCCGTCTACCTGCTCGCGCAGGCGGTGAGCGTGCCGATCTACTCGCGCTTCGCCGACACGGTGGGGCGCAAGCCGATCATCCTCCTGGGCATCGGTCTCTTCCTGCTCGGCTCGATCCTCTGCGGGTTCGCGTGGAGCATGCCCGCCCTCATCGTCTTCCGCGTCATACAAGGCCTCGGCGCGGGGGCGGTGGCTCCGATGTCGATGACGATCGTCGGCGACATCTACACCGTCGCCGAGCGCGCCAAGGTGCAGGGCTACGTCGCGAGCGTCTGGGCCGTCTCGTCGGTCGTCGGTCCGGCACTGGGCGGCATCTTCGCGCAGCTGGACGCCTGGCGGTGGATCTTCTGGGTCAACATCCCGCTCTGTCTGATCGCCGGATGGATGCTGCTGCGCAAGTACCACGAGAAGAAGCAGACGCAGCGGCACCGGATCGACTACGCCGGAGCGGTACTGCTCACCATCGGGCTGACCGGCATCATCCTCGGGATGCTCGAGGGCGGCAACGCCTGGGCGTGGCTCTCGGTGCAGAGTGCTCTCTGCTTCGGCATCGGCATCCTCGCCCTGGCGGCGTTCGTGCTCGTGGAGCGCCGCACACCCGAGCCGATCGTCGACCTGCGCCTCGCGCGGAGGCGGCTCATCCTCACGACCACGATCGTCTCGCTCGGCGTCGGGGCGCTGATGATCGGCGTGACGAGCTTCGCGCCCGCCTACCTGGAGGGGTCCATCGGCATCGCACCGCTGCTGTCCGGACTCGCGGTCGCGGCGCTGACCCTCGGCTGGCCGCTCTCGGCGGCGAACGCCGGACGCCTCTACCTGCGGATCGGCTTCCGCCGCACCACTCTGATCGGGATGAGCATCGCGACGATCGCGGCCATCGCGCTCGCCGCCGTGTCACCGTGGCCGAATCCGTTCGTGATCGCCGGGGTGGCGTTCCTGTTCGGCTTCGGTCTGGGCTGGAGCGCCGCCCCCACCCTCATCGCCGCACAGGCCTCGGTCGGCTGGGGCGAGCGGGGCGCGGTCACCGGGATGAACGCGTTCGCACGGTCGGCGGGCAGCGCCGTCGGCGTCGCCGTGTTCGGTGCGATCTCGAACTCCGTGATCGCGCAGGGCCGCGGACCGGGAGACCCCGACACGATCATCTCGGCATCCGTCTGGGTGTTCGTCGCGGTCGCCGTCACCGCCGTGCTCACGCTGATCGCCGCCGCCTTCATGCCGAAGGACTCGGTGCCGGAGCGCTCCGGCGAGGTCGACGACTAGATCCGCAGCCCGGCTCGGCGTGCGGTATTCAGTCAGGACTCAGGTCTGGACGGAACCTCGTCCGGGAAAGACGGGGACGTCAGGTCCCGACGCCCACGGTCTTGCTGAATTGTGAACGCGGTCTGCTCGGCCCCGCTGAGCCGGAGGTCTGGTCAGCGCGCGAGCTGCTCCGCGATGCCCGTGTAGGTCGCGGGCGTCAGAGCGAGCAGGCGCTGCTTCGCGGCGTCCCCGATCTCGAGGCCCTCGACGAACTCCGCCAGGTCGGCGCCGCCGACGCGGTGTCCGCGGGTGAGCTCCTTGAGCAGGGCGTACGGGTCGCTGATCGTCGAACGACCGGCCACGACCTCGGCGCGGATGACGGTCTGGATGGCCTCGGCGAGCACCTCCCAGTTGACGTCGAGGTCGGCGAGCAGTACGTCGCGCGACAGCGAGATCGCGTTCAGACCCCGGCGCAGGTTGTCGAGCGCGAGCTGCGAGTGACCGAAGGCCACGCCGATGTTGCGCTGCGTGGTCGAGTCGGTCAGGTCGCGCTGCAGACGGCTGGTGACCAGCGTCTGTCCGAGCGATGCGAACAGGGCGCCCGAGATCTCGAGGTTCGCCTCGGCGTTCTCGAACCGGATCGGGTTGATCTTGTGCGGCATCGTCGACGAGCCGGTGGCGCCGGCGACCGGGATCTGAGCGAAGTACCCGAGCGAGATGTACGTCCAGATATCGGTGGCGAGGTTGTGCAGGATGCCGCCGGCGTGACGCACCCGGTCGTAGAGCTCGACCTGCCAGTCGTGCGACTCGATCTGCGTCGTGAGCACGTTGAAGCCGAGCCCCAGGCCCTCGATGTACTCGCGGGCGATGGTCGGCCAGTCGGCGTCAGGGTCGGCGGCGAGGTGCGCCGACCAGGTGCCGGTCGCGCCCGAGAACTTCGCCAGATAGTCGGATGCCGCGATCTGGCCGCGCACGCGCTCGAGGCGCCACGCGAACACGGCGATCTCCTTGCCCATGGTCGACGGCGTCGCGGGCTGGCCGTGGGTGCGGGAGAGCATCGGGGCGTCGGCGTGCTCGACCGCGAGCTCGCGGAGCTTGGCGATCACGGTGTCGAGAGCGGGCAGCCAGACCTCTTCGACCGCGCGCTTGACCGTGAGAGCGTAGGAAGCGGAGTTGATGTCCTCGCTCGTGCAGGCGAAGTGGGTGAGCTCGGCGATCGCATCCAGCCCGAGCGTCGAGAGACGGTCGCGCACCAGGTACTCGATCGCCTTGACGTCGTGCTGCGTGACGGCTTCCTTCTCGGCGAGCCAGTCGATCTCGGCCTGGCCGAAGTCGCGGTACAGCGCGCGCAGACGCTCCTTGTCGGCATCCGACAGCGGTGTGGTCTCGAACAGCGAGCGGTCGGTGAGGGCGATCAGCCACTCGACCTCGACCTCGACACGTGCGCGGTTCAGTCCGGCCTCGGAGAGGAAGTCGGCGAGTCCGGTGACGGCGCCGCGGTAGCGGCCGTCGAGAGGGCTCAGGGGCTGCGGCGGGAGCGAGGGCTGGAAAGTCAGGGGAGTCCTCCTGATGAGGCCCCGGAGTTCCGGGGCGTGCGGGGGAGACGAAGGGCGGGTTCGAGCTGGCGGAACAGGCCCCGTGTCGACGCCTCAATCATACCGAGCACCGAATCGAACATGTCGGCGCCCGCGTAGTAGGGGTCGGGGACGTCGTGCGTCGAGGCATCCGGATCGAAGGCCAGCAGCAGGGTGACCTTGCCCTCCTCGTCCTCGTCGCGGGCCCACTCGCGGAGGATGCGCTCGTGCGTGCGGTCGAGCGCGACGACGAGGTCGTTGTCGGCGAAGGACGCCGCGGTGAACTGCCGCGCGCGATGCTGGGACCCGTCGTAGCCCCGCCGGGCGAGCGAGTCGATCGTGCGGTGGTCGGCGCGTTCGCCGAGGTGCCAGTCACCCGTGCCGGCGCTGCGCGAGATGATGCGGGACCCGAGTCCCTGCCGCTCGGCGAGGTCGCGGAAGACGACCTCGGCCATGGGAGACCGGCAGATGTTCCCCGTGCAGACGAAGATCACGCGAAAGGGATCCGGGGAAGTCACCCGTCCATTCTGCCTGGCGTCGGCTGTCCTGCACAGCGGGCGCCGGCATACCGGCTCTCCACCGCTGCGGATGTTCCGGGTCGGATGGGAGCGGTGGATCACGGATGCTGGGCGCATGCACTCCTTCACACATGCAGAGGCCTTCGCCTCGGACGCCTTCTGGGCGTGGGCGACCGCGCGGCGAGAGATCGACGCCGCGATCACCGCGCTCGAATCGGCGGGGGCCGCGCTGGTCGCTCTCGTCGACGATTCCGACTGGCAGTCGGACGGGGTCAGGGCGCTTCACGAACTGCTCGGTCGCGTCCAGGACGGCACAGGATCGGAGATCGGCGGACTGCAGGTGCGCGCGTGGGAGCTGGAGGCGGTGGTGCAGGGATGAGCGGCGACCTGGAGATCGATCACGGAGGTGCGATCGCCGTCGACACCGAGGCGATGCGCGATGTGGGCAGGCGTATGACGTCGCTGGCATCCCATCTCGAGGAGGCGCGGGACGCCGTCATGCGGGCTCGCGGGATCATCGTCGGCGCACCGGGCTTCGCCGAGCAGGTCGACGTCGGCGCGCTGGAGGCGAGCCGCGATCGCATCGGCGCGCTGCGATCCGAAGTGGACGAGGCCAGCATCGGCACGCTGCTGATGGCGGATGCATTCGAGATCGTCGAACTGCGCGCCGAGGCCGAGGCGCTGGCGCACACCGACGCCGCTGCCGCTGCCGCGCTCGAGGCCCGGATCGATCGGATGGTGACCGCCGACGCGCGCATCGGCGCGATGGCGGACCAGCTCGTCGCCCAGTGGGAGAACGAGCGGTTCGAGGGGCTCGACACGCAGTGGGACATGGGTGAGCTCCTCCCGCCGTTCTTCACGATCGGCGCGTTCATCGGCACGACCGCGCGGCTCGGCCATGTGCTGCCGGGCATGACGCTCAAGGGCGATGTCGAGCCGGTGTCCGTCACCACCGTGAAGTCCTCCACGCCGGATGCGCCTCCGGCGACCCTTCGCGGGGCCTTCGAGAGGATGCCGAAGGACGCGAGTGCGCAGGTGGCCGTCGAGAAGCTGCGGTTCGACGACGGGTCGACGAAGTACATGGTGTATCTCAAGGGCACGCAGAACTTCGTGCCCTGGCAGGCTGGCGGGCCCGAGCCCTGGGACATGAAGTCGAACGCCGAGCTGTACACGGGTGAGAAGTCGGCGTCCTACAAGGCGGTGATCGACGCGCTCCATGCCGCGGGCGCGGAATCCGGCGACACCATCGGCGTCGTCGCCCACTCTCAGGCGGGAATGATCGCGGTGCACATGGCGATGGAGAGCTCTTTCGATGTCGAGTTCGTCGCGACCGCGGGCAGCCCGACGGTCGGCACCTTCCGCGACGACCTGCTGGCCGTGCAGATCCTGCACACCGACGACGTCGTGGGCAGCATGTCCGGCGGCGGATCGCCCGCGGGCAGCGGATCGCCCGACAGCTTCATCGCGACCCGGGTGGCCGATCCGAATCCCGGGATCCAGGATCTGGCGCTCGCGCCGCACAGGTTCGAGCCCTACCTCGAGACCGCGGAGATGATCGACGAATCAGACGACCCGCGGGCTGTCGCACTCGACGACTACTGGACGCGGTTGGGCGAAGCCGTCTCGGTCGAGCGCACCGAGTATCACGCGGAGCGCACCCGGTGAGAGATGGCTGATTGCCTGATCGCCGCCGTCGCCATCCGTCGCGATGTTCCGCTCCTGCAGCGGGATCGCGAGTTCGCGTTCCTCGCGGAGATCAGTCCGTTGCGGTTGCACGCGGTCGGCGGCTGACCGACTCCGTCTCAGTCGCGGCGCTGCTTCTTCGTCTGCGGGCGCAGGATGAAGCCGAAGATGCCGTTGATCACCGAGATGATGAGCGCGGCCAGCACGCCCCACCAGAAGTCGCCGACGGTCAGGCCCCAGCCGAACCCGCTCGTGATCCAGGCCGTGAGCCACAGCAGGAAGCCGTTGATGATGAGCCCGATGAGGCCGAGCGTGAGGATGTAGAGCGGGAAGGCGACGATCTTCACGACCGTGCCGATGATGGTGTTCACGATCGCGAAGATCGCGGCGACCGCGAGCAGCGTCAGCACCAGCTGAAGGGTCTCGCCGGGCGGGAACGCGGTGATCACGACCTGCAGGGCGGGGATCAGAGTGACCACCCAGAGGGCGAAGGCGTTGACGACGACGCGGATGATGAAGCGCATAGTGCGTCCAGTGTCGCACGCCCGCCCGCGCTTGTCAGGAAGCGGACGTCCCTTGCAGTGGAATGCGATGCGCTCGGATGCGCCGCTCGGATTCATCGAGGTCGATCTCTCCGGACGCGACGCCGACGACGAGGTCGAACGCATCGTCGGTCGCGAAGTTGTGCTTCCAGCCGTTGATCCAGAGGAACGCGACGAAGGTGGTCCACGCCGTGCGCTTGTTCCCGTCGAAAAGGGGACGGTTGCGAGCGAGCGACTCCAACAGCGCAGAAGCCTTTCGGTCGATCGTCCCGTAGGCATCATCGCCGAACAAGGATGCCGCCGGGCGGGCAAGCGCGGACGCGAGAAGCCCGGCGTCGCGCACGTGGAAGCCGAGCCGGTCGACGATGAGGAGTCCGTCTTCGAGAGTGGGGTACTCGGTCATGCGTCTTCGAGACGCTCCAGGAGTGCACTGTCATTGGTGAGGACGAAGTCGACCGCCGAGTTCACGAGTGCGGTGCGCGAGGTGTCGTTCGCGAATCGCGTCGCCGCTTCGATGATCACCGCGTGCTTCGACATGTGCCGGGCGCGGGCGATCGCCTCGAGCTGGGCATCGAGTTCTTCCGGGAGTCGCACGGTCATAGCCATACCAGAATGGTATCACTCGCTTTCCTCGGAGCCCGGGGACCCGAGACTTCTAGACTGGCGATGTGACCGAGCCGATCCTGCCCCGCATCCGCCCCGCCATCGCTGCGCTCGCGCCGTATCGGCAGGGCAGGCAGGCGGGTCCCGATGCGTTCAAGCTCTCCAGCAACGAGAACCCCTTCGAACCGCTGCCGTCGGTGCTCGACGCTCTCCAGCGCACGACGCCGATCAACCGCTACCCGGATGCGACCGCCGGGCGTCTGCGAGCGCGGCTCGGAGAGCGCTACGGGGTCGAGGCCGACCAGGTGCACGTCGCGTCCGGCAGCGTGTCGATCCTGCACCAGCTGATCCTCGCGACGGCGTCGGTGGGCGACGAGGTCATCTACGCGTGGCGCTCCTTCGAGGCGTACCCGAGCCTCCCGCTCGTGGCGGGCGCGACCGGGGTGCAGGTGCCCCTCACGGCCGACTCCCGGCACGACCTCGACGCGATGGCGGATGCCGTCACCGACCACACCCGCGCGATCATCGTCTGCACGCCCAACAACCCGACCGGGCCGATCGTCACGAGCGCGGAGTTCGCCGCGTTCGTCGCGCGGGTCCCGGCCGACGTCCTCATCATCCTCGACGAGGCGTACGCCGAGTTCGTGACGGCGTCCGACGCGGTCGACGGCCTCGCCGAGCGCGTCTTCGAGCAGCACCCGAACGTCGTGGTGCTGCGCACCTTCTCGAAGGCCTACGGGCTCGCGGGACTCCGCGTCGGTTACGCGATCGGACACGAGAAGGTGCTGGATGCCGCGCGCACCACCGGCATCCCGCTCTCGGTCACGTCCGCCGCCGAGAACGCTGCGATCGCGAGCCTCGACGCCGAGGGGGAGCTCCTCGAGCGCGTCGCCGTGATCGTCGAGCGCCGCACCCGCCTGGTGGAGGGCCTCCGCGCGCAGGGCTGGGACGTCCCGGACTCGCAGGCGAACTTCGTCTGGCTGCCGACGGGGGAGAGCACCGAGGAGGTGGCCGCCGCCTTCATCGAGAACGACCTCGTCGTGCGGCCGTTCCCCGGCGACGGCATCCGCATCTCCGTGGGCGAAGAGGGCTCCATCGCCCGCGTCCTCGAGGTCGCGGCCGCCGCCCGCTGAGCTCGCGTCGCGCGTCGTTCCGCCCCGATTCTCCGGTTTCCCGGGAGATACGAGGGCCTCCTAGGTATGCGTGACCGGGCATGCCGGCGCGGGTACCGTGAGGATGTGACCTCGTCTGAGACTGAACTCGTCCGCGTCCTCGATCAGGACGGCCGCTACGCTCCCAGCCCCGCCGCCGAGCAGTATCTGCCGTTGATCGAGGCGATCAGCGATGCAGAGCTCGAGCAGTTCTACCGCGACATGGTGGTCATCCGCGCCATCGACACCCAGGCGACCAACCTGCAGCGTCAGGGGCAGCTCGCCCTGTGGCCGCCGAGCCGCGGCCAGGAGGCGGCACAGGTCGGATCGGGCCGTGCCGCGCGCGCGCAGGACACGATCTTCCCGTCTTACCGCGAGCACGCGGTGACGCGGATCCGCGGCGTCGACCCGCTCGACATCATCAAGCTCATGCGCGGTGTCTCGCACGGCGGGTGGGACCCGACGGACCCGAAGAACGGCAACACCCGTCTCTACACGCTGGTACTCGGCTCGCAGGTGCTGCACGCGGCCGGCTACGCGATGGGCCTGTCCTTCGACGGACGCAGCGGCACCGGCGATGCCGATCGCGACGAGGCCGTCATCGTCTACTACGGCGACGGCGCCTCGAGCCAGGGCGACGTGCACGAGGCCATGGTCTTCGCCGCGAGCTACCAGGCCCCCACGGTCTTCTTCCTGCAGAACAACCACTGGGCGATCTCGGTTCCGGTCACGACGCAGTCGCGCGTGCCGCTGGTGCAGCGCAGCGCCGGCTACGGCATCCCGAGCGTCCGGGTCGACGGCAACGATGTGCTCGCCAGCTATGCGGTGTCGCGCGTGGCGCTGGACGAGGCCCGCAGCGGCCAGGGTCCGCGCGCGATCGAGGCGGTCACCTACCGCCTCGGCGCGCACACCACGAGCGACGACCCGACCAAGTACCGGCACACCGACGAGGAGGACATCTGGGCGCTCCGCGACCCGATCGTGCGCATGCGCACCTTCCTCGAGGGTCGGGGAGCTGCGGCATCCGTCTTCGACGATGCGGATGCCGAGGGAGCGGATGCCGCGGAGGATCTGCGCGCCCGGACCGTCGAGCTCGGACCGCCGCCGGTGAGCCGGATGTTCGACCACGTCTACAGCGATCCGCATCCGCTGATCGAGGAGCAGAAGGCCTGGCAGGCGAAGTACGAGGCGTCGTTCGAGGGAGGAGCACTGTGACTCTCGAGACGATGCCCCTGAGCAAGGCCATGAACGCCGGTCTGCGCAAGGCCATGGAGAACGACCCGAAGGTCATCCTGATGGGGGAGGACATCGGCAAGCTCGGCGGCGTCTTCCGCGTCACCGAGCACCTGCAGCGCGACTTCGGGGAGAAGCGGGTGCTCGACACCCCGCTCGCCGAGTCGGGGATCGTCGGCACGGCGATCGGACTCGCGATGACCGGTTTCCGTCCGGTCATCGAGATCCAGTTCGACGGGTTCGTGTTCCCCGCGTTCGACCAGATCACCACGCAGCTGGCGAAGCTGACCAACCGGCACGAGGGGAAGCTCTCGCTGCCGATCGTGATCCGCATCCCGTACGGCGGGCACATCGGCGCGGTCGAGCACCACCAGGAGAGCCCGGAGGCGTACTTCACGCACACCCCGGGGCTGCGGGTGGTCTCGCCGTCGACGCCGAACGACGCCTACTGGATGATCCAGGAGGCGATCGCCTCGAACGATCCCGTGATCTTCATGGAGCCGAAGAGTCGCTACTGGCCCAAGGGCGAGGTCGAGCTCGACGCCTCTGCCGCGCCGCTGCACGCTTCGCGCGTCGTGCGCACCGGCAGCGACGTCACGCTCGTCGGCCACGGCGCCATGGTCACGACGCTGCTCCAGGCCGCGGCGCTCGCCGAAGCCGAGGGCACGAGCTGCGAGGTCGTCGACGTGCGATCGCTGTCGCCGGTCGACTACGAGCCGATCCTCGACTCGGTGCGCAAGACCGGTCACATGGTCTACGCGCAGGAGGCGCAGGGCTTCACGAGCCTCGGCAGCGAGATCGCCGCGACCGTGATGGAGCGCGCGTTCTACGCGCTGGAGGCTCCGGTGCTGCGCGTCTCCGGCTACGACACCCCGTTCCCGCCCGCGAAGCTCGAGGGCGTGTATCTTCCGGATGCCGACCGCATCCTCGAAGCCGTCGACCGCTCCCTGGCCTACTGATGTACTCCTTGGTCACCTTTCCCCGGTCATTGAGCGAGGAGCGAAGCGACGAGACGAAATGCGTCCAGCACGTTTCGTCTCGCTTCGCTCGCTCAACGACCGCGAACCAGTAAGGAACTCGCTCATGAGCACGCAGAACTTCAACCTCCCCGATGTCGGCGAGGGCCTGACCGAGGCCGAGATCGTGTCGTGGAAGGTCGCCCCGGGCGACACCGTCGCGATCAACGACGTGATCTGCGAGATCGAGACCGCGAAGTCGCTCGTCGAGCTGCCGTCGCCGCACGCCGGCGTCGTGGGCGAACTGCTCGCGGCCGAGGGGACGACGGTCGAGGTCGGCTCGCCGATCATCACCTTCACCACGGCGGATGCCGCTGCAGCGCCCGCGGTCGCGGTCGCCCCGGCACCCGAGGAGGGCGGCGGTTCCGTGCTCGTCGGCTACGGCACCGGGGGAGGAGCGACCTCGCGCCGCAAGCGCCCGGCCGAGCGCGCCGTGCGGTCATCCGTCGGCGTCATCGCGAAGCCCCCGATTCGCAAGCTCGCCCGCGACCTCGGCGTCGATCTCACCGCAGTCGCCGCCACCGGTGCCGACGGCGAGGTCACGCGTGACGACGTCGTGAAGCACGCCTCGCAGGCGAGCGTGTTCCGCAACATCGAGACGCCCGAGTGGGGCGAGGTGCGCGAGGAGACGGTTCCCGCTCCGCAGAGCGCCCCGGCCGGACTGGCCCGCGGGCTCGCGCCCGCTGAGGCTCCCGCTGGCGCGAGCGACGACGGGCGCACCGAGTCCATCCCGGTCAAGGGCGTGCGCAAGGCGACGTCGTCGGCGATGGTGCAGAGTGCCTACTCCGCCCCGCACGTGACGGTCTGGAAGGAGATCGACGCGAGCCGCACGATGGAGCTCGTCAAGCGTCTCAAGGCCTCGCCCGACTACGCCGACATCCGCGTCTCGCCGCTGCTGATCATGGCGCGCGCCGTCATCTGGGCGGCCCGCCGCACGCCGATGGTCAACGCGGCGTGGATCGAGACGGATGCCGGGGCCGAGATCTCCGTGCGTCACTACGTGAATCTCGGCATCGCGGCCGCCACCCCGCGCGGCCTGCTCGTGCCGAACATCAAGGACGCGCAGGACCTCGGCATGAAGGACCTCGCCCGCGCGCTCAACCGCCTCACGCTCACGGCTCGCGAGGGCAAGACCTCGCCGGCCGACCAGCAGGGTGGCACGATCACAATCACCAACATCGGCGTGTTCGGGATGGATGCCGGCACCCCGATCATCAACCCCGGCGAGGCCGGGATCGTGGCCATGGGCACGATCAGCCAGAAGCCGTGGGTCGTCGACGGCGAGGTGCGTCCCCGCTGGGTGACGACGGTCGCCGGCTCATTCGACCACCGCGTGATCGACGGCGACGGCATGAGCCGGTTCATCGCCGATGTGGCATCCGTGCTGGAGGAGCCGGCGCTGCTCGTCGACTGATCCGCGGGCTCTGCGGCGTCGGCATCCGACGCCCGGCGAAGGGGATCCCACGATCTGAAGGAGCGCTGTTCGCGCAGGCTCCTTCGCATCGTGAGATCCCCTTCGTTTCATGCTTCCGCATTCGCGGGTTGACAAAACCCGTCCTCAGGACTCATGATTCATGGGTGCGAGAACGTTCTCGCAGAATCGCAACTCCGAAAGGCTCAAAGATGCGCACCCGAACGACGTTGTCCGCACTAATGCTCACGGCTCTCGCCGCAGCGACCCTCAGTGGATGCTCCGCCCCGGCGCCGTCCGACGGCGATGTCTCTGCCGCTCCTACGGACGCGGCGCAGGTGACCGGGCCCCTCAACATCGCCTGCTCGCAGCAGGAGGATTTCTGCCAGAGCATCACCGCCGCCTTCTCTGAGGCCACTGGAATCGACGCGACCTACGTGCGCCTCGGCTCCGGCGAGGTCCTCGCTCGGCTGGAGACGACGCCGGGCGAATTCGATATTTGGTCCGGTGGACAAGCCGAGAACCACCTCATCGCCGACGACCGCGGTTTCATCGAGGCCTACGTCTCACCGAACGCAGAGAAGCTCCCCGCGCAGTACAACGATGCGGACGGGATCTGGTCCGGGTTCTACACGGACTCCGTCGGCTTCTGCTCGAACAAGGCGGAGTTGAAGAAGCTCGGCGTCGACGCTCCCACATCCTGGGACGACCTTCTGGATCCGGCGCTGAAGGGCGTCGTCTCGATGCCCCACCCGGCGACGGCGGGCGTCGGCTACATGGCGATGTACACCGTCGAGACGTTGAACGATGGCGACACCGATGAGACGGTCGACTACTTCCAGGAACTCAACGAGAACATCCTGCAGTACTCGAAGTCCGCGGCCACCGGCACCGAGCTCACTGGCCGCGGGGAGGCGGCAGTCGCGATCTCGCTCGACTCCGACTGTGTGAAGGCCAAGGAGGCCGGATACTCCGACCTGGTCGTCACCTACCCGAAGGAAGGCACCGGATACGAGGTCGGTGCCGTGTCCGTCCTGAAGGATGCACGGAACGCCGCGGCGGCGCAGGCCTACATGGACTGGATTCTGACGGTGGACGCGCAGGACCTCTATGCCGACGTGCCCTCCTTCGCGGCACCGACGCTGCCGGACGCCGAACGAGGCGAGACGGTTCCGGATCAGGAGAAGGTCGACAAGGTCGACTGGGATCTGCAGGATGCCGCCGACAGCCGCGACGCTCTCGTCGGACTCTTCGAGAGCGACATCGCGTCGTCCGCAACCGCGCAGTAATCCACGGGCGAATGCCGGAGCGATCTGCGTCCGCCCCCACTCACGGGACTCACCATGAACTCACTTCCTCTTCCGCAGCAGGAGACGGCGACCGCCACTCTCGTGCGCACCAGGCGCAGCAGGCGAATCCACGTAACGGCGCACCGCAGCGCAGGCGTGTGGCTCGTGCTCGCGATCGTGCTCGCCTGCCTGACTCTTCTGCTCGGTCTTCCTGTCGGCAAGCTCCTCCTCGCGGGTGCGTCCGCGGACGGACTCGCGGCAATCACTGCGGTCGTCGTCGGGAGTGACGCGCGTGCGCTGCAGAACTCGCTCCTGCTCGGCCTGTGCGTCGGCATCATCGGCACGGCCGTCGGCTTCATCACGGCATACGCGCAGGTGTTCCTGGAGTTTCCCGGCAAACGTCTCCTGCACTGGCTCACTCTGCTTCCACTGATCTCGCCGCCGTTCGCGGCGGCGACCGCGATCATCACGCTGTTCGGTAGACGTGGGCTCATCTCCTACCAGCTGTTCGGAATCGAGCTCGACATCTACGGGCTCCCGGGACTGATCATCGTGATCGCGATGACGTTCACCCCGCTCGCGTACATGAACATCCGCGGCATGATGGAGAACCTCGATCCGTCGATGTTCGAGGCCGCCGCCTCACTCGGCCTCTCCGAGCTCCGTACGCTCTTCCGTGTCACGATCCCCATGGTCGTGCCCGCTCTGCTGACCTCGTTTCTGATCCTCTTCGTCGAAGCTCTCGCCGACTTGGCCAACCCCCTGGTCATCGGCGGAGACTTCCGAGTGCTCGCCAGCCAGATCTACTTCGCGATCGCCGGAAGCGGTGACATCGCCAAGGCGGCCGGGCTTGCAGTGGTGCTCCTCGTTCCCTCGCTCCTCGTCTTCGTGATCCAGAAGTACTGGGCGGGGAAGAAGTCCGTGATCACGGTCTCGGGCAAGCCGGCGGGAGCGTTCCGGCCGATCCGCAGCCGGTCCGTGCGGATGCCGGTGCTGATCCTCGCGAGTCTCTGGATGGCGCTCGTGGTCATCGTCTTCGGCACCATCCTCGTCGGCGGATTCGTGTCCATCCTCGGCGTCAACAACACCTTCACCCTGGACCACTACGAATTCGTGTGGCGCCTCGGAGCCGATGCCATGCAGACCACGTTGCTCATGACGCTCGTGGCCGCGCCCATCGCCGCCGCGCTCGCGGTCCTCATCGCCTGGCTTGTCGTCCGACACTTTCAACGCTTCGGTCGCGTGCTCGATTTCGTCGGAATGCTCGGCTCCGCGATCCCCGGGACCGTTCTCGGGCTCGGGTTCGCACTCGCCTACTCGCAGCCCACCTACTTCCTCGGCGCGACCGTCCTCCCGGCACTCGCCGGTGGTCTCGCCGTGGGCGGAGGTTCTGCCGCGATCATCATGGTGTTCATCGCTCGAGGGATCCCCACCGGACAACAGGCCTCCATCTCGGGACTGAAACAGATCAATCCGCAAGTGGATGAGGCCGCGATCTCTCTCGGGGCGGGCCAGCTCGCCACTTTCGTGCGGGTCTCGCTGCCGCTGATCACTCCGGCGATCGTCACGGCCGTGACCTATGCGATCACCAAGTCGATGACGACGATCACGGCCATCATCTTCATCACCACGCCGCAGACGAAGGTGATGACCTCCCAGATCCTCGATGAGGTCGACGCCGGGCGATTCGGCAACGCGTTCGCGTACTGCACCGTCCTCATCGCGATGGTCCTGGTCATCCTGACGCTGACGACGCTCCTCCTTCGCAGGCTCAACCGATCAAAGAGAACGAAGCAATGACACGCACAGAGCAGACCACGACGAACGACGGCAGCAGCGAGAAGGAAGCCAGAGCGCTCGGTGCCCTCGAACTCCGTGATGTCGACAAGACCTACTCGACCCGCCGCGCCGCGGGTAAGGCCGTCGACGGATTCAGCCTCTCGGTGGAGCCGGGGCAGTTCGTGACGCTCCTCGGCCCGTCCGGCTGCGGCAAGACCACGACGCTGCGAATGATCGCCGGCTTCGAGACGCCGACCGGGGGCGACATCCTCATCGACGGTCGTTCCGTCGTCTCGGTCGCGCCGAACAAACGCCCCATGTCGATGGTGTTCCAGTCATATGCGCTCTTCCCCCACCTCAACGTTCAGGACAACGTCGGATTCGGACTCACCGCCCGGCATGCGAGCAAGATCGAACGGAAGCGGCGCGTGGATGCCGTCATGGAACTGATGGGTATCGCTCAGTACGCTGTGCGATACCCGCATGAGCTGTCCGGCGGACAGCAACAGCGGGTGGCACTTGCCAGGGCCGTGGTGATGGAGCCGAGCATTCTCCTGTTCGACGAGCCGCTGTCGAATCTCGACGCGAAGCTGAGAGTGCGGATGCGCGAGGAGATCCGAGGACTGCAGCAGCGTCTCGGCATCACCTCGGTGTTCGTGACGCACGACCAGTCCGAGGCGATGACGATGTCCGACATCGTCGTGGTCATGAAGGATGGGCGGATCAGGCAAGTCGGAACGCCGCAGGACATCTATCACCGTCCGGCCGACACGTTCGTCGCTTCCTTCCTCGGGACGGCGAACTTCCTCGACGCCGTCATCGACAACGTGGAGGAGGTCGACGGCGCGAGCTTTGCGACCATGTCCATCGGCAGCCAGACCGTCATCGTGCCCTGCGCCGACGACGTCGTGGCGGGCGAGAGCACAAAGGTTCTCATCCGCTCCGAGAACCTGCACATCATCTCGCCTGAGGCGAGCGCCGGTGGGCACGCCTTCCCAGGGACGATCCGCTCGACCTCTTTTGACGGATCCATCACCAGATACACGGTCGACACGCTCCAGGGAGTCCTCCACGGCCAGGCCCCCGGAACGGAGACGCCGATCGGTCTCGGCGCGTCCGTGCGATGCGTCTATGACCCGTCGGACGCATGGGTCGTGGGGGAACGCGAGTGACGCGCCTCGGCGGCGGGTCGTCGGGCGGGCGGAGGTAGGAGGCGTGCAGCGATTCTTCGACCTCCCGCATGCGCAGTGGCGTCGCATGGACCGTTGTCTGCACCTCTACGCGATCCCCGAGCCATCGAGTGAGCTGCTCAGCGCATCGGATGAAGCGATCGCAGCGCTCCGGGAGATTCAGGGCATCGAGGTCCAGCCCCCGGAGTTCGTTCACGTGACTTTGCAGCGACTCGATGCCTACGAGGAGGACCTCCGTGCCCCGGCATGGCGGAAGCTCCTCGCGGCGGCACCGTCCGTGCTGTCTCATCGGCGGACGTTCGAGCTGGCGTTCGAGAAGCCACGCGCGATGAGTCACGCGGTGGAGGCGGTCGCGGAGGGCGGCGTCCACTGGGCGAGGCTGATAGCCGACATCAGGCAGATGGTGCTCGCGCACCTTCCGGACGGCGTTCTCGTGCCGCCGCCGCTCGTTCCGCACTACTCTTTGGCCTACTGCACTGAGGACCGATCGGACGAACCCGTCGAGAGTGCGCTGAAGCCCACCGCGACGCGCACGCGCATGCGCGTCGCTGAGGTCTCACTCGTCTCGGTCACGCAGGCTCCGCGCGAGGGCAGGTTCTCCTTCGACGTGCTGGAGCGCTGGCCGCTCGGCGATAGACTTCCTCCGTCGCGTCTCGCACAAGAGCAGGAGCATGTCCGGTGAATTTTCGCCCCGCTGTCGGGCTCACTGACGTCGCGAAGGCCGCCGGGGTCTCGGTGGCCACCGCGAGTCGAGCACTGCGCGGGGCGGACCGGGTCAGCCAGGAGACGGTTGCTCTGGTGCGCGAGACGGCCGCTCGCCTCGGATACGTCCCCGACAAGAGGGCGGTGAACCTGCGAAGTCACACGCCCGCGGCTGTGGGACTGCTCCTGCGCAGCGCTGAGCTCTCCTTCTACGGCGCCATCGCCGCGCAGATGCAGTCGGAGGTCGACTCTCACGGCATCGACCTGCTGATCGCCAACGGCGGAGACGACCGGAGCTCGCAGTCGCGAGCGATCGAGACTTTGGTCGGGCACCGTGTGGCGGGCATCGTCTTCGCTTCTGGCCGCGCAGCGCCGGAAGCGATCGAGAAGGCCGCGGCATCCGTCCCCACCGTTCTCGTCGGCGCCGTCTCCTCGGTGGAAGGCATCGCTTCGGTCGTCATCAGCGGGGAAAGCGAGGCGCAGATGGCTCGTGCCGTTCTCGAGGCCGGCCATAGGCGTGTGGCGGTGACGAGGTCCCTGGTGGCAGGGACAGCAGTGCTCCAACGCCGGTCGGAGCGGTACGAGGAGACGTTGCGTCTCGGTGAGGCCCGTGTTCTCGCCCTGGAAGTCGGTGATGGACAAGCGGGACTCACCGAGCAGGTGGATCGAGCGCTGCGACAGGGGGTGACGGCGATCATGGCCGGCGACGATCTCACGGCGCTGCACATTCTCGAGATCCTGGCGGAGCGAGGTGTCCGGTGTCCGGAGGAGATCTCTGTGACGGGTTTCGATGGCGTCGGTGTACTGCAGTCGCCTCTGTTCGGACTGACGACGATGAAGCAGCCGGTGAGGGACCTGGCCGCCACCGCCACCGCATTGCTACTCGCTCGTCTGACGGGAGGTCCGGCGACGGCGACGCAGGACAGCATCCCGGGGCGGTTCGTGCCAGGGCGCACGCTGCGCAACCTTCAGCGCAGCGAGTACCCGCCGTCGACGTAGAGCGTCGAGCCGGTCGTGTAGCCGTTCACGAGCAGGTGGATGACGGCATCCGCCACTTCGCCCTCGGTGCCGGGGCGGCGGAGCAGCGTGTCGGCGCTGAACTGCGCGAACGCAGCCGCGCGCGCCGCCTCGTCGCGGTTCGCCCAGAGGTTCCCGTCGATCGTCCCGGGTGACACGGCATTGACGCGCACCGGGGCGAGTTCCACGGCCAGACCGCGAGCGAGCCCTTCGATCGCCGCATTCGCGGCGACGTACGCGGGCGCCGCAGCGGGAGGGCGCACGCTCGCCGCCCCGGACATCAGCACGATCGAGGCATCGGGGGAGAGCAGGTCCAGGGCGGCGCGCACGACCCGGTACTGACCCCAGAACTTCGACTCGAAGGGGGAAGCGGCCGCCTGCGGATCCAGGTCCCGCATCGACCCGACGACATAGTCGGCCGCGGTGGTGAAGATCCCGTCGACGGTCGGGATGTCGGCGAAGAAGCGGGTGACCGACTCGTCGTCGGAGGTATCGACCGTGTTCCACCGCGCCCGCGGGCCGAGTTCGGCGACGGCCGCCTCGAGACGGCTCGGCGTGCGGCCGCCGAGCACGACCTCGGCTCCGAGGGCGATGGATCGCCGTGCGACCTCGAGGCCGATTCCGGAGCCGCCCCCGATGAGGACGACCGTCCGATCGCGGAGGCGTGCGTCGAGGGGGTCTGTGGAGAGGGACATGCATCCATTCTGCGACGCCTTCATCGACGCGCGAATATGCGGTGTGCACATCCGTCACGAGAATCAGTGCACTCTGCACGTTCCTGTGCGATGGCTGCACGGATACCGTGGCCGCAACCCGTCCACATGACTCTGGAGAACACCATGGCCACCACGGCACACGCCGACGATTTCGCCCTCAGTCGCGTCCGTCCGGAAGCGCAGAAGCCCTGGTTCGGGATCGCGGTCCAGCGATTCGGTCAGGTCTCCGCCCTCTCGCAGTTCCTGCTGGGCGCCACGCTCGGCTACAGCATGACGTTCGGCGAGGCCTTCCTCGCCCTCCTCCTCGGTTCGATCATCCTCGAGGTGATCATGTGCATCGTCGGCATCATCGGCCAGAAGGAAGGGCTCAACACGGCCCTGTTGGCACGATGGACCGGATTCGGAGAGGTCGGCGCCTCCCTCGTCGGCCTCGCCATCGGCATCAGCCTGATCGGGTGGTTCGGCATCCAGAGCGCGATCTCCGCCGAGTCGCTCGATGCGCTGCTGCCCGGCGTCATGCCGATCTGGGCCTGGAGCCTGCTCTTCGGCCTCGCGGTCACGGCGATCGTCGCCTTCGGATTCAAGGGCATGCAGTGGCTCGCGAACATCACGGTACCGCTCTTCCTGATCCTCGTCGGGTGGTCGATCATCAGCGAACTCGTCGACCACGATCTCGGCGAGCTGATCACCGGACCCGCTCCCGGCCCCACGATGAGCGTCTTCGCCGGCACGGGCATCGTCGCCGGAGGGCTCATCGTCGGCGCGATCATCACCGCCGACATGACGCGCTTCAACCGGTCCCGTGCCGACGTGATCAAGCAGACGGTGGTCGGCGTCTCGCTCGGCGAGTTCGTCATCGGGCTCGCGGGAGTGCTCCTGGCGCACGCCGCGGCCTCGGGCAACATCGTGGCCATCGTCACCTCGTCGATCGGCTTCGTGGGTCTGATCATCGTGATCACGGGCACGCTCAAGATCAACGACTGGAACCTGTACTCGTCGACGCTCGGACTGGTCAACTTCATCTCGACCGCGTTCAGCAAGAACCTCCACCGCGTCACCACGACGATCGTCCTCGGCGTCGTCGGCTCGGTGCTCGCCGCCGTCGGCATCCTCGGCCAGTTCTCGGGCTTCCTCATCATCCTCGGCGTCGCCTTCCCGCCGATCGCGGGCATCATGGTCGCCGAGTACTTCATCGTGCGCCGCTGGCGTCCCGAGCTGGACGCGAGCAGGGAGACCGGACGCCTCCCCGACACGGCACCGCGCATCGTGCCGGCCACGCTCGTGATCTGGCTGGTGTCGGCCGTCGTCGGCTACGTCGTCACGTGGGGCATCCCGCCCGTGCTGTCGCTGCTCCTCTCGATGGTCCTGTACGTGATCGCGGGCAAGCTCGGCTGGGTGCGCGGCATCGGCACCGCCCGCACGGCGCAGCCGGAGCTCGAGACGGATGCCGCCCCCGACGCGGTCCCCGGTCTCGGCGCCACCAACTGACCCACCGCAAGAGAAGCAACACACGCAGCAGAAGCAACAGAAAGAGAACCACCCTCATGCACATCGGAATCGATGTCGGCGGAACCAATACCGATGCCGTGCTCATGGACGGCACCCTCACCCTGGCGGCGGTGAAGCACGCCACGACGGAGGATGTCACGAGCGGCATCGTCCAGGCGATCGACGCCCTGCGGTCCGGGCACCACTTCGACGGGGACCACATCTCCGCCGTGATGATCGGCACGACGCACTTCATCAACGCGCTCGTGGAGGCCAAGCGGCTCGCGCCGACCGCGGCGCTCCGGCTGGGCCTCCCCGCCACGAAGGCCCTTCCGCCGCTCGTGGACTGGCCCGCCGGACTCGTCGAGGCGATCCAGGGCCGGAGCTACCTCGCCCACGGCGGCTACGAGTTCGACGGGCGGCCCATCTCCCCGCTCGACCCGGACGAACTCCGCGCGCACGCCGCGGACATGCGCGCCAACGGCATCCGCTCCGTCGCCATCTCTTCAGTCTTCAGCCCGGTCAATCACGACCTGGAGGTCGAGGCGGCGCAGATCATCGCCGAGGAGCTCGGCGATGACGTCGCCATCTCGCTCTCTCATGAGATCGGACGGATCGGGCTCCTCGAGCGGGAGAACGCCACGATCATCAACGCCGCCCTGCGCGAGCTCGCGTCGGAGATCGTCGACGGCCTCACGGCCGCGGTGCGCCGGCAGGGGATCGAGGCCCCGATCTTCCTCAGCCAGAACGACGGCACGCTGATGGACGAGGACTACGTGCGCCTGTATCCGGTGGCGACCTTCGCGTCGGGGCCGACGAACTCGATGCGAGGCGCCGCCCTGACCAGCGGTCTCGCGACCTGCGCCGTGGTGGACATCGGAGGAACGACCACCGATATCGGACTGCTCATCAACGGGTTCCCCCGCGAGACGGCGAACGAGGTGAAGGTGGCCGGCATCCGCACCAACTTCCGGATGCCGGACGTGCTGTCGATCGGAATCGGCGGCGGATCCATCGTCGACGAGGAGACCGGCGAGGTGGGGCCGGAATCCGTGGGCTACCGGCTCACGACCGAGGCGCTCGTCTTCGGCGGGTCGACGCTCACCGCGACCGACATCGCCGTCGCAGCCGGTCGGGCCGACATCGGCGACGCCTCGAAGGTCGCGCACCTCGATCGCGCGTTCGTCGAGCGGGTGCTCGAGCGGATCGGCGAACGGGTCGCCGAGGCGGTGGACCGCATGCGGACCTCGCCCGAGCCGATCCCGGTGGTCGCCGTCGGTGGCGGATCGATCCTCGTCTCCGGCGAGCTGCCGATCTTCGGTGCCGTGCAGCGGCCCGAGAACTACGCGGTCGCGAACGCGATCGGCGCCTCCATCGCCCAGGTCGGCGGCGAGATCGACAAGGTCTACGCGATCGAGCCCGGTCGCCGAGAGGAGGCCATCGCCGCAGTGCGCGCGGAAGCCGTCGACAAGGCCATCGCCGCCGGCGCCTTCCCCGCCTCGGTCGACATCGTCGACTTCGACGAGGTTCCGATCCCGTATCTCCCCGGCAACGCCACCCGCATCCGGGTCAAGGCCGTGGGCGACCTCGACATGGGCGGTGTGCGATGAGCTGGACGATCACCCGCGACCTGATCCCCGGGCTCGCCCGCGGTGCCGCCGTGCTCGGCACGGGCGGCGGCGGCGACCCGTACATCGGTGCCCTGCTCGCCTCGCAGGCCCTGCGCCTGCACGGCGATGTCACGGTCGTGTCGCTCGACGAGGTGCCGGACGACGCGCTCGTGCTGACCGTGGCGATGATGGGTGCGCCCACGGTCATGGTCGAGAAGCTGCCGAGTCTCGACGAGGTCACCGCCCCCGTGCGGGCACTGGGAGCCGCACTCGGACGAGCTGTCACGCACATCGCCTGCGCGGAGGTCGGCGGCGTCAACTCGACGATCCCGATCGCCGCGGCCGCCGCGCTCGGTCTGCCGCTCATCGACGGCGACGGGATGGGCCGCGCGTTCCCCGAGCTCCAGATGGTGCTGCCGACGCTGTACGGCATCGATGCGTCGCCGCTCGCGTTCAGCGATGAGAAGGGCAACGTGGGCGTGCTGAACACCGTCGACAACAGCTGGACCGAGCGCATCGCCCGCGTCGCCTGCGTGGAGATGGGCTGTTCCGTGATGATCTCCGGCTTCCGGATGTCGGGGGCGCAGGCGCGCGAGGCGCTCGTCGCCGACTCCCTGTCGCTGTGCCGCGAGATCGGCGAGGGCATCGACTCTGCGCGGGAGGCCAAGACGGATCCCGTCGCGCGGGTGGTGGCTCTTCTCGGCGGACGGGAGCTGTTCGAGGGGAAGGTCGTCGACGTGGAGCGCGCGACCACCACGGGCTTCGCCCGCGGCAGGGCGAGGATCGAGGGTGCGGACTCGGCACTGGAGCTCTCGTTCCAGAACGAGCACCTCATCGCGACGCTCGACGGACAGACCCTCGTGACGACACCGGACCTCATCATCGTGCTCGACCACGACTCGGGTGAGCCGATCACGACGGAGGGACTGCGCTACGGGCAGCGGGTCCGCGTGATCGCCGCACCGAGCGATGAGCGCTGGCACGGCGCCGCCGCGCTGGCGATGGTCGGGCCCGGCTACTTCGGGTACGACCTGCCCTCCCATCGATTCGACGGCCGGGTCGAGACCCTCGTCGAGGAGGATGCCGCGTGAGCTGGCAGCTGACCGGTGCGGATCTTTCCGACCTCGCTCGCGGCGCCACGCTGCTCGGAACCGGCGGTGGAGGGGACCCGTACATCGGCAAGATGCTGGTCGAACAGGTCCTCGGCGATCGGTCCATCACGATCCTCGACCCCGAGGATCTGACCGACGACATGTTCGTGATCCCGACGGCGCAGATGGGAGCGCCGACCGTGATGATCGAGAAGATCCCGGCCGGCTTCGAGGCCACGCTCGCCCTGCGCACGCTCGAGGAGCACCTCGGGCGGACGGCGGATGCGACGATGCCGATCGAGTGCGGCGGCATCAACTCGATGATCCCCCTCATGGTCGCCGCCGAGACCGGCCTTCCGGTCGTCGATGCGGACGGGATGGGGCGCGCGTTCCCCGAGCTGTCGATGGAGACCTTCGCGGTCTACGGTGTGCACGGCTCTCCGCTCGCTCTGGCGGGCGAACGGGGCGAGCGCGTGATCATCGACACCGGGGACGACGACCGGCAGATGGAGTGGCTGGCGCGCGGGATCACCATCCGCCTCGGCGGCGTCGGTCACATCGCGGAGTACGCGATGTCGGGCGCGGATGTGAAGCGTACGGCGGTCCCGCGCACCATCTCGATGGCGCTCGCGCTGGGGCGGACGATCCGGGAGGCGCGAGAGGCGCATCGATCCCCGTTCGAGGCGATCGCGGCGACGCTGTCCACGACGCTCTACCCGCACGTGCGTGAGCTGTTCGTCGGGAAGGTGACCGACGTGGAGCGCCGCACGACCGAGGGGTTCGCGCGCGGTACCGCGATCGTCTCGGCATCCGATCCGTCGAGTGACGACCGTCTGGAGATCTCCTTCCAGAACGAGAACCTCATCGCGCGCCGCAACGGCGAGGTGGTCGCCATCGTGCCCGACCTGATCTGCGTGGTGGACCACGAGTCCGCGGAGCCGATCACGACGGAGGGGCTGCGCTACGGGCAGCGCGTGCGCGTGCTCGGCATCTCGACGCCGGAGATGATGCGCACGCCGGAGGCTCTGCAGGCATTCGGGCCCGGGGCGTTCGGGTTGACCGAGCCCTTCTCGCCGGTGGAGGCAGCGGAGGTGGCGAGCCTAGGCTGAGCCCATGCCGGTCACCCTCGATCTCGACAGCCTCCCCGCGCTGGCAACGGGGTTCGCGCTGCTCGGCTCGGGCGGTGGCGGCGGGACGACCATGCTCGAGCTCGTGCTGCGGGACTCCCCGGACTGGCCGATCACCCTGCATGACGTCGACGAGCTGGATCCCGACCTCCCGGTCCTCGGGGCCGCATTCGTCGGGTCGACCATCCTCCTGGGCGAGCGGCTCCCGGGAACCGCCCCCTTTGCTCGGCTCATCGCCGCGGCGGAGCGCTGGTTGGGATATCGCGTTCCGGTGGTCTGCTCGCTCGAGGGCGGCGGACTCAACGGCCTCGCGTCGTTCACGCTGGCCGGCGAGCGGATCATCGTCGACGCCGATCTGACCGGCCGGGCCGTTCCGGCGCTCGACCAGATGTCGCTCCTGGTCGACGGCGTCCCGAACATCATCGTCACGTGCGACACGGGTGCCGGCGGAGTCGCCCTCGTCGAGACCGACCGCGCGCTCGACATCGAACGCATCGTGAGGGCGGCGACGGTCCAGGCGGGCGGTGCCGGCGGCATGGTCTTCGCGGGCTTCACCGTCGGGTCCCTGCGCGAGCACGCGATCGTCGGCAATGCCGCGCATGCGCTCCGGCTGGGAAAGGCGTTCCTCGCCGCCGAGACCGGGCCGCTCGATCATCTCGCCGGGACGCTGGGCGGGCGGCTGCTCGCGGAGGGGCGCATCACCGCGATCGAGATCGACGAGCGGGATCCGCACGTCACCGTCTTCGGCATCGAGGGGAGCGCGGGCGAGGTGCACAGACTCGTGGCCCGCTCCGAGAGCCTCGCGCTGATGACCGACGGAAGGCTCGAAGCCGCGGCCCCGGATCTGGTGGTCGTGCTCGACGCGATCTCGCGCGACATCCTCGAGGTCCCCAGTCTGTCGATGGGCCGGTACGTCGCCGTGATGCAGCTGGATGGACCGGCGTGGTGGTCGCACTCCACCGAGCGCCTTCGCCATGTGGTCCCCTCGGTCTACGGGCTGGATGAATTGGACGGCCTCTCATGAGCGACGCCCTTCTGCTGAGCGCCCTGCTCGCCCATCCCGAGAACGGCGGCGTCCGTGCGATCGCCGGACCGGAGGATGTCGAGTGGACCGGCGTCGTCGTGGAGTCGGACGAGACCCTGCTGCCGTCGGACGGTGCCGGGCGCCTGGTCATCCTCACCGAGTCGCCGCCCGACCGCTCCTGGCAGCAGGACGCGCTCATCCGCCGCACGCGCGATCGCGGCTTCCGAGCCCTCGCGGTGCCCCGTGCCGAGGGGTTCGGCCCGGGTACCCGCGCGCTCGCCGCGCGGCTCGGGTTCACCGTGCTGCACGTCGATCGACCGATCCTGCTGGCGAAGGCCTGCTGGCAGCTGGTCGAAGCGCGCGATGCGCTCGCCCTGCACTACGTGCGGAAGGTCGCGCAGTCGATCGAGTACCACGCGGACAGCCTTGCCGACCTGCTCCGCCACCTCTCCACGAGCGTGCGGCACGGCGTCGCTCTGCTCGATGCCGAGGGCGTGCTGCTCGAATCCGGAGGAGCACTGGCCCCGGACGTGCACGCGTCGATCGATTTCGCCCCGTGGCTCGACATCGTGCGTGCGCCGGGCGGCTCCGCGGCCTCCGTGCGTGTCGACAGTCCGAGCAGAGAGGGTCTGCGACTGGCGTTCTTCGGCGAAGGCCTCGACGAGCGCCAGGTCACCGCGCTCGCGGTCGCCGCCGAGGTGGCGATGCCCGCCGTCGCCGCCCGGATCCTGATCGACGAGGTGGAGGAGGTCAACGACGCCTCGGTGTCGTCGGGAGTGCTGCGGGATTTCGTCGATCTGCGCGGCACACCGGATCTCGACGTGGAGCGCCGCATGCTCGAGCGCGGATGGCGGACGAGCGGATACCACCTCGGCTTCCGGCTCATCGGGCGCACCCGTGTGGACGCGCTCCAGCTCCTCCGCTTCGTGATCGGCGAGCTCGGTCGCATCTCCGTCGATTCGCACGCGACCACGGGTGGTCGCGGCGTGACCGGCTGGCTGACCTTCACCGAGCCGCCGGCGCCGCCGCAGATCGAGCAGTGCGTGGCGGCCCTGCGGGAGCTCCACGTCGCCGCCCGACGCTCGTTCAACGTCGCGACCGGGGTCGGGTCGGTGGCGAACGGCTCCGCGGGGCTCACGACATCGTTGAGCGAGGCGTCCGATGCTTCGAAGATCGCCGTGAACCGCTCGGCCACCGGCTGGTTCGTGCGTGTCGACGGACTCGGGCTCGAACGGCTCCTGCTCGCATGGACCGGCAACGACACGTTCGTCCCGGCGGCGCAGTCGCTCCTCGCGCCGTTGCAGGAGGGACGCGGCGAGTTGTTGACGACCCTGTCGGCGTACCTGGATCATGAGTCGGCCCTCGCTCCGACCGCGGCCGCCCTCGGTCTCCACCGGAACACCGTCGCCAGTCGCATCCATCGCGCACAGGAGCTGCTCGGCGTGGACATGAGCGATCCCGAGGTGCGGTTGGCGCTGCATCTCGCCTGCCGCGCGGTGCGCTGACGGCTCGCGCCCCGAGTCGCGGAAACCAGACGGAGGTGGCGACCTGCGTCTATGGAGAGCGCCTCGGCAGCGGATCACACTGGGGACGGCGAGCGCACGAGGCGTCGCCTGCGTGAGGAGACGACATGTCCGACGAGAAGAAGATCCCTGCCGACGCCGGCGCCGGCGCGACAGCGTCCGCCGAACTGACCGACGAGCAGCTCGCCGAGGTCGCCGGCGGCAACGGCCATCCGATTCCGGGGCGGCACATGGACAAAGCCGAGATCGAGAAGGCCCTCCGCGGCGGGAATTAGCGCGCCGACGCGGCCGAGGAGGCGACCTGCGTCTATGGAGGCGGCTTCGCCGGCGGAACACACTTGTTCTGCGAGTGCACAAGGCCTCGCCTGCGTGAGGAGACGACATGTCCGACGAGAAGAAGATCGCTGCGGAAGCCCCCGCCCCCGAAGAGACGGCAGCGGCAGAGCTGACCGAAGAGCAGCTCGAGCAGGTCGCCGGCGGCGGCGCCTACCCGGACCAGGGGCGCGGGGGTGGGAACATCTCCCTCGAGGAGAAGGTCCTCCGCGGCTGGAAGTAGAGGAAGCCGGAGGCCGAGGCTAGGCGCGCATGCGGAGACGCTGCTCCGCGAGCCTCGGCACCGCCTGCTCGCGCGCGGCCCGGCGGGCGGTCGCGACGGCGCCGACCGACACGACCTCGGCGCCGAGCTGGGAGGCGAGGATCTCGGGTGCCGGCAGGTGCAGCTCCCCGGGGAGCACGCGGCGCGCCGCGGCCAGCACGGGCTCGACGCTCTCGGCGACGGCGCCGCACACGATGACGCGCGCCGGGTCGTACATGCTGCCGAGCACACCGACGACGCGGGCGACCGTGCCGCCGACGCGGTCGGTGATGAGCATCGCGTCCTCGTCGCCTGACGCGGCGAGGGTCAGGACCAGTCGGGGGTCGATGCGCTCCGCCGCGACGAGGCGCCCGACCGCGCTGTCACGATCGATCTCACCGGCGTCGACGGCCGCCTGCGCGTGGTTGCGCACGGCGTACGAGAGCCCGAACGCCGAGCCGACGCCGATGATGTGGTCGAACACGACACCCTCGCCGACACCGCCGTGCGCCCCGTGCAGGACGTGGCCGTCGACGACGACTCCGCCGCCGAAGCGCTCGCTGGCGAGCAGAGCGACGTAGTCCCGGCATCCGATCGCGGCTCCGACCGCGCCCTCGGCGATCGCGGCGAGCTGGGCGTCGTTCTTGATCTCGACGACCGGCGCCCAGTCGCGCAGGGCATCGGCGAGTCCCGGGTTGGTGCGCTCCCAGAAGCCGTCGGGGTGCGGCGGTGAGATGCCGTTGCGGTCGACGGGAGCGGCGACCCCGACGCACAGGGCCAGGACCTGCTCGCGGGTCACTCCGGCTTCCGCGAGCGCCGCGCGCAGACTCTCGATGATCGTCGCGCGCCGCTCTTCGGCGGAGTGGGTCGGGTCGACCTCGATGCGATGGTGCACGAGCGACGTCTCGAGCGGATCGGCGACGGTCACCGCGAGATGCGTGTCGCCCGCGTCGATGCCGACGACGACGCCGAGGTCGGGGGAGAGGGAGAAGCGGCGAGCGGGGCGGCCGGAGCGGTAGCTGCCGACCGCGCGGGCGTTGGGGAGCTCGCGCAGCACCTCGGCGTCGAGCAGCGTGTCCATCGCGTCGATCGCGGTGGACCGGGTCAACGACGTGCCCGCCATGACCTCGGTCGCCGTGAACTCGCCGGCCGCCCAGGCGAAGTCGAGCACCGCTCCGACGCTTGCGCGCCCGGTGCCGAGATCCGCCGAGACTTCTGTCACGCCCCTTGACCTTTCTGTCGTGCCAATGAGAGAGTACCTCTCGACAGAGTAAATTCGCTCACTAGATTTAGTACGCGGATATACGGGGACCGAGAGGACGATGGTGTCTGAGAAACGAACACGCGCACTGCGGACGATCGCGGGAGCCCTCGGGCTCACCCTGGTCGGAGCCGCACTCACGAGCTGTGCGGCCGGCTCGGGGGCGGAGACCATCCGCTTCACCTTCAGCAAGCGCGAGGCCATCGAGTTCATGACCGAGCTCGTCGCGGAGTACAACTCCTCGCAGGACGACGTGAAGGTCGAGATCGACACCTCGGGTGTCGACGTCGTCTCCGCCAGCTTCGTGCGGGGCAACCCGCCCGACATCATGCTCGCCAACTACAACTACGAGATCGCCCGGTTCGTGCAGCGCTGCGCCCTCACCGATCTCTCCGACACCGATGCCGCCGCCGGCATCCGCGACGACCTGCAGCCTCTGATGGACCAGTACGGCTCCTGCGAGGGCCGCACCAGCGCACTCCCGTACTCCGTGATGGCGGCATCCGTCATCTACAACAAGGAGATCTTCGACGCGCAGGGTCTCGACGTCCCGCAGACCTGGGACGAGCTGCTCGCCGTGTGCGACCAGCTGAAGCAGGCGGGCATCGACCCGTTCTACGCCACCTTCAAGGACGACTGGACCGTCGCACAGGGCTGGTACGACTACACGGCCGGCGGCTCGGTCGACGTGATCGACTTCTTCGACGCGCTCGCCGAAGAGGGCACGGAGGTCGGCCCCGACTCCCCGGTGTCCTTCCAGCAGGACTTCGCCGAGCCCATGGACCGGATGATGCAGCTCGCGAGCGAGTACACGAACACGGATGCCGCGAGCCGCGGCTACGGCGACGGCAACCTCGCGTTCGGCAAGGGCGAGGCGGCGATGTATCTGCAGGGCCCATGGGCCTTCAGCGAGATCGAGAAGACCGCGCCGGACCTCGACCTCGGCACCTTCCCGCTGCCGATGACCGACGACCCCGCGGACCTGGGCGTGCGGGTCAACATGGACCTCGCCGCGATGATCCCCGAGGAGTCTCGTCACCAGGAGGCCGCGCGGGACTTCCTCGAGTACCTCTACCTCCCCGAGAACATCGAGGCCTACAACGCCTCGCAGCTCGGATTCACGCCGACGACCGGTGCACCGGCGCCGGACGATCCGCGGGTCGAGGGGATGATCGAGTACTACGACAACGGCCAGATCTACCAGGGGCCTTCGGTGCTCGTGCCCAAGACGCTCCCGATGTTCAACTACGCGCAGGCCATGGTCCTCGGCGCATCGCCCGAGTCGACGCTGCGCACGATGGACGCCGACTGGGCGCGGATCGCCTTCCGCGCACCGATACCCACCACTCAGGATTCCGCATCCGGCGAGACATCCTCATCCGGCGAGACAGAGGAGTCGACGCCATGACGAACACCGCTCTGCCGAACCCGGCAGTCCCGAGCATCACCAAGCCTCCGGCCCCGTCGACCGACACGACGTCGGTCATCACCGGCGGCGCGCGCGGGCTGCGTCGCCGCACCAAGCGCGTCGAGCCGATCTACTACCTGTTCCTGCTTCCGACCCTGGCGCTCTTCACACTCGCGATCACCGTGCCGGGCGTGGTGGGCATCTTCTTCAGCTTCACCGACTCGATCGGCATCGGCGAGTGGAGCTTCAACGGGCTCACCAACTACATCGCGATGTTCAGCGACCCGGCGATCCTGCAGAGCTATCTGTTCACCTTCGGCTTCTCGATCGCCACCGTGATCGTGGTCAACGTGGTCGCCTTCCTGCTCGCGGTCGGCCTGACCTCGCGCATACGCTTCAAGACCGGCCTGCGGACGATCTTCGTGATCCCGATGGTGATCTCGGGCATCATCATCGCCTACGTCTTCAACTTCCTGTTCTCGAATTCGATCCCGGCCGCAGGTGCCGTCACCGGCATCCCGTGGCTGCAGACCAGCCTGCTCGCGAACCCGGATCTCGCCTGGATCGCGATCGTGATCGTGACCGCCTGGCAGGCGGTTCCCGGCACGCTGCTGATCTACATCGCCGGACTCCTGTCGGTGCCCGGCGAGGTGTACGAGGCCGCGAGCATCGACGGCGCGAACAAGAGGCAGCAGCTTCTGCGCATCACGCTCCCGCTCGTCGCCGGCTACGTGGTGATCAACGTGATCCTCGGCTTCAAGGGCTTCCTCAACGCCTACGACATCATCGTCGGGCTCACCAACGGCGGCCCCGGCACCTCGACCCGCAGCGTCGCCATGACGATCATCGCGGGCTTCAACGGCGGCGACTACGCCTACCAGATGGCCAACGCGACCATCTTCTTCATCGTCGCCGTGCTCATCTCCCTCCTCCAGCTGTCGCTGACGCGCGGAAGGAACGCACTCTGATGTCGACGCAGACGATCACCACCCAGACCGCGGGCAAGAAGCCCCGCATCAAGATGGAGCGGCCCAACTGGTCGGGCACGATCATCCTGATCCTGTGCACGGTCACCGTTCTCCTCCCGCTCTACGTCACCATCTCGATGGCGTTCAAGACGACAGGGCAGGCCGTCGACGGCAACGCCTTCTCGCTCCCCGCGCCGTTCAGCATCGACGGGTTCGTCGAGGCGTGGAACCTGACGAAGTTCCCGGTCGGCGCCGGCATCTCGCTGCTGGTCACCGCGGGCACGGTCGCGGCGACCATCATCCTCGCGGCGTTCGCGTCCTATGCGATCGTGCGCAACTGGGACCGCAGGCTGTTCCGCTGGTCGTTCTTCTACCTGCTCGCGGCGATGTTCATCCCGTTCCCGGTCGTGGCGCTGCCGCAGATCCAGCTCACGGGACGCGTCGGGCTCGACAATCCGTTCGGCGTGATCATCCTGGCCACGATGTTCCAGCTGAGCTTCAGCGTGCTGCTGTTCACCGCGTTCCTGCGGTCGATCCCGATCGAGCTCGAGGAGAGCGCGCGGATCGACGGCGCCACGACCTGGCAGACGTTCTGGCGGCTGATCTTCCCGCTGCTGGCTCCGATGAGTGCGACGGTCGGCATCTTCGCGTTCCTCTACGCCTGGAACGACTTCATGATGCCGTCGCTGATCATCTCGGACCCCGCGATGCAGACGCTCCCGGTGCGGCAGAACCTGTTCCAGAACCAGTTCAGCAACAACTACAACGTCGCCTTCGCCTCGTACCTGATGGCGATGGCCCCCGCGATCCTGGCGTACCTGTTCACGCAGCGCTTCGTCATGGAGGGCGTCACGCAGGGCGCCGTCAAGGGCTGACGACCCATGGGTCCCTGAGCCCGTCGAAGGGCCACCGACCGCAACAAGAAAGAAGGAGTTCTCCCCTCATGACCGACGCGCTTCTCGTCGAGACCCGCAAGGCCGATTCCGCCGCCTGGTGGCGGCAGGCCGCCGTGTACCAGATCTATCCGCGGAGCTTCGCCGACGCGAACGGCGACGGGCTGGGTGACATCCCCGGCATCGTCTCCCGCGCCGACTACCTCAGAGACCTCGGCATCGACGCGGTGTGGCTGAGCCCGTTCTACCCCTCGGCGCTCGCCGACGGCGGCTACGACGTGGCCGACTACCGGAACGTCGATCCCCGCCTCGGAACGCTCGACGACTTCGACGCGATGGTCGAGGCGCTGCATGCCCGCGGCATCCGGGTCGTGGTCGACATCGTGCCGAACCACAGCTCCGATCTGCACGTGTGGTTCCAGGAGGCGCTCGTCGCGGGCCGCGGTTCGGCGGCGCGCGAGCGCTACATCTTCCGCGAGGGGGCAGGTCCCGAGGGATCCGAGCCGCCGACGGACTGGGGCGCGGCGTTCGGCGGCAGCGCCTGGGAGCGTGTCGAGGACGGGCAGTGGTACCTGCACAGCTTCGCGGTGGAGCAGCCCGATCTGAACTGGGATCACCCGGAGGTGCGCGCCGACTTCCTCGAGACGCTGCGCTTCTGGTCGGACCGCGGAGTCGACGGCTTCCGCATCGACGTCGCCCACATGCTCACGAAGGACCTCACCGAGCCGCTGCCGAGTCAGGCCGAGCTCGATGCGATGGATCGCACGTCGGGCCGGCATCCGCTCCTCGATCGCGACGAGGTGCACGAGATCTACGCCGAGTGGCGTGCGGTGTTCGACGAGTACGATCCGCCGCGCACCGCGGTCGCCGAGGCCTGGGTCGAGACCCCGGAGCGCCGCGCCCGCTACGCCTCGGCCGAAGGGCTCGGGCAGGCGTTCAACTTCGACCTGCTCGTCGCCGAGTTCGTCGCCGAGGACTTCCGCGACGTCATCACCGAGAACCTCGAGCAGGCGCAGGCGAGCGGTTCGTCGACGACCTGGGTGCTGTCGAACCACGACGTGACCCGGCACGCCACCCGCTATGGGCTGCCGTCGCTGCGCGGCCGCGCGGTCAAGCAGGGCACGGAGTGGGTCGCCGCGGGTGGCCCGTCGGACCAGCTCGACCGCGAGGGCGGGCTGCGCCGTGCGCACGCCGCGACCCTGATGCTGCTCGGCCTTCCCGGCAGCACCTACCTCTACCAGGGCGAGGAGCTCGGGCTGCACGAGGTCGCGCAGATCGCGCCCGAGCAGCGCCAGGACCCGGCGTTCCTGCGCGAGGAGGCGTTCGACGGACTCGGGCGAGACGGATGCCGCGTGCCGCTGCCGTGGACGGCATCCGGCTCTTCCTTCGGTTTCGGCTCGGGTGACGCGCACCTCCCGCAGCCCTCCTGGTTCGCGGAGTACGCGGTCGACGTCGAGGCGGCCGACCCGACATCGACGCTCTCCCTCTACCGAGAGGCGCTGCGCCTGCGGCATGTGCTGCAGGCTGAGGAACGTCTGGAGTGGATCGAGACCGGACGCGATGACGTGCTGCGCTTCGCCCGCCCCAACGGGTGGCAGGTCGTGACGAACTTCGGCGTCGAGCCGTTCGACCTCGGGGCGGATGCCGCTGACGTCGTACTGGGCGAGGTCGTCGACGGGGCCGTTCCGGGAGAGACGACGGTCTGGATCGCGCCGGCGGGTCTCGTCGGCTGATCGCGCGAGAGGGGGAGCGGCTCGTGATGAGTCGCTCCCCCTCCTTCACGCCTCTGGCACAGCGGCCGGCGCGGCACGGCGCGCGCGTCGGGCCTCGAGGATCAGGACGATGATCGTCGCCGGCACCGACAGGAAGAGCAGGATCTGTCCGATGGCGGCGAAGGCGTTCAGCACTCCGAAGAGCGGCGATCCGGCACTGCCCTGCGCGGCCATCTGGAGGAAGTTGTTCGTGAAGTGCACGGCGATCGCGAGCCAGAGACCCCCGGCCCGTCGTGCGAGGTAGCAGGCGGTGCCGAGCACGAACGTGAACAGCAGCTGGCTGAGCGTCGACGGCAGGTCAGCCCCCGAGATCAGGTTCAGCAGGTGCATCGCCGCGAATCCCGCCGACGTGATCAGCCACACGGCCCATTCCGGCACGCGTGAGCCGCGCAACCCGACGAGCACCACTCCGCGCCACCCGATCTCCTCCTGGAAGACGATGCCGCCCATGGCGATCACCTGCAGGACGATGAGAGAACCCGAAGGTTCCGGTGTCGCGGCGATGCCGAGGATCGCCGTCAGGGCGAATGCGCACGCGGTCGCCCACGGAACGATGGCGAACGCACGCGGGCGCAGCGGTGTCGGCTCGAACTGCAGCACCCGCCACCATCCGGCGACGGTGATGATCGCCACGATCACGAGGACCTCGTACGCGGGGCCGTCGAAGAAGTAGTCGGCAAGCGCCCTCTGATCGGTGAGCAGCCCGAAGACGTCGCTCGCATTGGGCTCGGGAGGCTTCCCCCCGAACGGCATCGCGAGGAGCAGGACGAGTGGGGCGATGAGCCACACCAGCACATAGACCGTTGCGAGGGGCGCCGTGGGTCGGAGGGCACGCCCTTCGAGGGGGAGCGGCAGGGCGGGGGAGCGGCGGGTGCGGGGAGGGATGGTCATCTGAACTCCGAAAGGTCGGCTGGGGTGAGAAAGGCCCGAGCCTAGTGAGGCGGCTTCCACGTCACTCCGACCGGCTGTGAACGGCACCGCCGTCCCGAGTTGATAATGGTTCTCATTAGCACGTAGAGTGAGAGCATGCACAAGCCCTTCGCCGCTCTCGCCCTCGCATCCGTCGCCGCTCTCGCGCTCGCCGGATGCTCCACCCCCGCCGCGGGCGGGAGCGAAGACGGCAAGGTCCAGGTCGTGGCGAGCACCAACGTCTACGGCTCGCTCGCCGCGCAGATCGGCGGCGACCGCGTCGACGTGACCTCGATCATCACCTCCGTGACGCAGGACCCGCACTCCTACGAGGCGACCGCCCGCGATCGCCTGACCGTGCAGAAGGCCGACCTCGTGATCGAGAACGGCGGCGGCTACGACGCGTTCATCGACGACCTGCTCGACGGATCGGATGCCGAGGTGCTCACGGCCGTCGAGTTCTCGCACGACTTCCCCGGCAACGAAGGCCACGAAGAGGGCGACGCTGACGCGGAGGAGCACGACCACGAGCACGCCGAGGGCGAAGAGGGTCACGAGGGCCACAACCACATCGAGGGCTTCAACGAGCACGTGTGGTTCGACCCGCACACGATGATCCACGTCGTGGAGGACATCGCGGCCGACCTGGCGGAGCTCGACCCCGAGGGCAAGGCCGACTTCACTGCCGCGGCCGACGCGATCGTCGCCGAGCTGGAGGGGTTCGAGACCGACCTCGAGACGATCAAGACGGAGGCCGCCGGCGCGAAGGTCTTCATGACCGAGCCGCTCCCCGGCTACATCGCCGCAGCCGCCGGACTGACCGACGTCACCCCTGAGGGCTTCGCCGAGGCCGTCGAGGAGGGCACGGATGTCGCCCCTGCCGTGCTGCTGGACGCGCTGAACGTGATCGACAGCGGCGAGGTCACCGCGCTGCTCACCAACGCGCAGACCGGCGGTGCCGAGACGGACCGCGTGGAGACGGCCGCGAACGACGCCGGCATCCCGGTCGTGGCCTTCACCGAGCTCCTGGAGGACGGATCGTCGTACTCTGAGTGGATGCGTGACGCGATCAAGAGCCTCGCCGCCGCCGTCCAGCCGTGACGGCGCCCGGTCGAGAGGGTCAGGGGCCCGACTCGGGCGACCGCCCGGTGCTGGAGATCTCCGGCGCCGCCCTCCACCGCGGGGACCGTGAGCTGTGGTCGGGGCTCGACCTGAGGGTGGAGCCGGGCGAGTTCATCGCCGTGCTCGGCCCGTCGGGATCCGGCAAGACCACGCTGCTGCGCAGCATCCTGGGTCTTCAGCCTCTGTCGTCGGGGACGATCACGGTCGCGGGTCAGCCCGTGCACCGCGGCAACGCGCGCATCGGCTACATCCCGCAGCAGCGCTCGCTCGCGCCCGACACGAGCATGCGGGCGCGCGACCTGGTGGCGCTCGGCGTGCAGGGGAGCCGCTTCGGATTCCCGATCCCGCACCGCGGCGACCGGGCCAAGGTCGATGGCCTCCTCGAGGCGGTGGGCGCCGCGCACTTCGCCGATCGTCGCGTCGGCCTGCTCTCCGGCGGCGAGCAGCAGCGGCTGCGCGTCGGCCAGGCGCTCGCCGACGAGCCGTCGCTGCTCCTGTGCGACGAGCCGCTGTCGAACCTCGACCTGGCGAACCAGCTCGGCGTGACCGACATCATCGACCGGCAGCGCCGCGAGCGCGGCGCCGCGGTGCTCTTCGTCACGCACGACATCAACCCGATCCTCAACCGCGTCGACCGGATCCTGTACATCGCGGGCGGGCGCTTCCTCCTCGGCACCCCGGAAGAGGTGCTGCAGACGCGCGTGCTCACCGACCTCTACGGGACACCCGTCTTCGTGCTCCGCGCCGGGGATCGCCTGGTCGTCGTCGGAGTACCGGATGCCGAGCCGCACCACGACCACGGCGACCACGAGCACGGAGCAGACGCATGATCGCGTCGGCGGGCCTCGTGCCGATGGTCGACTGGAGCGACGTCTTCTCCTTCCAGGACTACGGCGAGCTCGTGGCCCTGCTCGCCAACTCGATCATCGCCGGCGCCGTGCTCGGCATCGTCGGCGGCCTCATCGGCGTCTTCGTCATGCAGCGGGACCTCGCGTTCGCGGTGCACGGGGTGAGCGAGCTGTCGTTCGCGGGTGCGGCCGCCGCCCTCCTGTTCGGCGGCAGCGTCGTCGCCGGATCGCTCGGCGGAGCACTCGTGGCAGCGATCCTCATCGGCGTGCTCGGGGCGAAGGCGAGAGACCGCAACTCGATCGTCGGCGTGCTCATGCCGTTCGGCCTCGGCCTCGGCATCCTGTTCCTCTCGCTGTACGACGGGCGCAGCGCCAACCGCTTCAGCCTGTTGACCGGACAGATCGTCTCGGTCTCGAGCCCCGACCTCGGCTGGCTGATCGGCATCAGCATCGTCGTGCTGCTCGGGCTGCTCGTGATGTGGAACCCGCTGCGCTTCGACTCGCTCGACCCGGAGTCGGCCGCCGCGCGAGGAGTGCCCACCCGCGCCGTCAGCCTGATCTTCATGGTGCTGCTCGGACTCATCGTCGCGGTCAGCGTGCACATCATCGGCGCGCTGCTCGTCATGGCGCTGCTCGTGACACCGGCCGCTGCCGCGATGCGCATCACGGCGGGGCCCGTCGCGGTGCCGCTGCTCGCCGCGCTGTTCGGCTTCGTCTCGGCCGTCGGCGGCATCCTGCTCGCCCTCGCCGGCACGCTCCCCGTGAGCCCGTACATCACGACCCTGTCGTTCACGATCTACGTCGTGTGCTGGATCGTGCAGCGCGTCCGGGCCCGCGTGCGCCGCGTGGCCTGACCGCTGCGGGCATGCGCATGGCGGGAATATCGCTACACGTGTGGCGGGTTGCTACACTGTAGTGCATGGTAGCTCCCACGAACGTTCGCTTCAGTGAGCCCGTCCATGAGGCCCTGACCCGATACGTGCACCTCACCGGTCAGACGAAGTCCGGGGTCATCAACAGTGCCGTCGAAGAGTGGTTGAGGATGCAGGTGCACACCGGCATCCGGTTCGTCACGATCGAGACCGGTGAGAGGCGCGCGCGACTTGTCGACGGACCCGAGGTATGGACCATCGCGGAAGCATGGCTGGCGCACGAACCGGAGAGTCGCAGGGTTCCGGAGCTGGTGGACGTTCTCGGGTTGCCGGAGCGGTCGATCGAGGCTGCTCTGAGCTACTGGGCGGACTTTCGCGCTGAGATCGACGGCGTGATCGAGCGGCATCGCGCTGCCCAAGACGAGGCGCTCGCGGCCTGGGAGAGGCGCCGCGCGATTGACGCCGCCTGACGTCCGATTTCTCCTCGACGAGCATTACCCGGCGTGGCTGGCCGACGCGCTTCGCGACGGAGGCATCGACGCAGAAGCCGTCGTCGAGCGGGAGGACCTTGTCGGCGCCCCCGACACGACCGTCCTCCAGGTCGCCACCGATGAGCATCGGCTCGTGATCACCGAGGATGTGAATACCTTTGCGCTCGCCATGCATCGCATCCCTGGGCACGGCGGAGTCGTCTTCAGCCACCACAGGCGCTTCCCTCGAAACCGGCATGGGCTCGAAGGTCTGAGGCTGGCCCTGATCGCCTTTGCGGCGACGCCGCCTTCGTCGAGCGGTGAGCCGTCCTTCGTGTGGTGGTTGTGAAAGCGAATCGTCGGGTCGGGAGCGGATGCCGCGACTCACACCCGGGCGAGCGCCTCGATGTCCTCGAGGAACTGGGCGGCGGTCTCCGGCGACACCGTCGTGCGCGTGCCGGCGATCGCGTCGAGGTAGTCCTGCGTGCTCGGGCCGACGGCATCCGCTGCCGCGTCCGCGATGCCCGGCGTCCGTGACCCGACAGCCGCCTCGAATGCCCGCTGCGAGGCGCTGCGGGCGGCGAACTCGATGTCGGCCGGCGAGAATCCGTCGGTGCGCTGGACGAGCACGTCGATGTCGACGGCATCGCGGGTGATGTCGGGGATGTAGCGGCTCCAGATGGCGGCACGCGCGGCACGGTCGGGCAGCCCGATCGGGATCACGTAGTCGAACCGGCCGTGGCGCAGGAACGCGCTGTCGAGGGCGCGGATGAAGTTCGTCGCGCACACCAGCAGGCGGCCGGGCTGCTCGCGGAACGCCGGGATGATCTTCAGCAGCTCGTTCGTCACGCCCTGCAGCGGCGACGGCGGCTCCCCTGAGCGCTGGGCCGCGATCTCCTCGACCTCGTCGATGAAGACCACCGCGTGCTCGAGCTCCGAGATCTTGGTGAAGGTCTCGCGCAGCGCCCCCGCCAGCCCCTTCGGGTCGGCCGCGAGGCGCGAGGGGAACACCTCGACGAACGACCATTCGAGCCGCGAGGCGATGGCCTTGGCGAACGTGGTCTTGCCGGTGCCGGGAGGGCCGAACAGCACCACCGCGCGCGGGGGCACGACGCCGAAGCTCTCGGCGAGATCCTGCTCGGCGAGAGGCAGCACGAGTCTCTGCTCGAGGATGTCCTTCTCGCGACGCATACCCGACACCGACTCCCACAGGTCGCGCGGCATCTGCCGGCCGCCCAGCTCGGCGAGCGAGGTGAGCTCCTGCCGCTGCACGGGGATGCGGCGCTCGAAGTAGCGGAGGTGATGCTTCTGCTCGAATCCCCGGGCGTCGAACGCCGCCAGACGCGTCTCGACCTCGGGCATCAGAGCAGACAGCTTGGTCAGGCCGTACGGGGCCATGCTCTTCTCGAGCGCGGCGAGCAGCGCCGATCCGATCCCGCGATCGCGCCAGGCGTCGTCGATGGCGAAGAACACCACCCAGCCCTGATCGTGGGCCGCACGTCCCACCACGGCCGCGATCACCTCGTCGCCGTGGACCGCGACGATCGCGTGATCCTTCTGGCAGGAGGCGACGACCTCGCTGAGGTCGTACACCGGCTCGGAACCCGAGCGCTTCAGCTCCTCCCAGAGATGGAGGATGCCGCCCAGATCGTCGTTGTGGAACTCGCGCAGTCGCCAGCCGGTCATCGGGACTCCCTCGTCTCGGATGCCGCCACGATACCGGCGCGGTGCGCCATCACCCAGACGGGTGCGTAATACGAGACGCTCCCAGCCCTCGCCAACCCCCGCCGCCTAGACTTGTCCCATGGCTCAACGGAACACCTGGCAGCGCGAACGCGTGCGCGAAGCGCTCGCCGACGCGCGCGGTTTCGTGAGCGCGCAGAACCTGCACGCCGCGCTGCGTGACGACAACACCGGGATCGGACTCGCGACCGTGTACCGCGCGCTCGCCGGACTCGCCGCATCCGGCGACGCGGACTCGCTGCAGAGCCCGGAGGGCGAGGCGCTCTATCGCGCCTGCACCACCCAGGCCCACCACCACCACCTCATCTGCCGTTCCTGCGGTCTGACGGTCGAGATCGAGGCGAAGGACGTCGAGCAGTGGGCGCACCGCACCGCCGCTCTCCACGGGTTCACCGAAGCCGCGCACGTGGTCGACATCTTCGGACTGTGCACGCCCTGCACGAACAAGCGCGACGCCGAACGGGCAGCGAACGCGTGAGCCCCTCGGCAGGCACGGCGACCCGCCCGGGGCATACGCACGCGCACCGCCCGACACGCTCGCCGCGTTCCGCGTGGGTAGGCCTCGGCCTCGGCGTCGCGATCATCGCGGCGCTCTTCCTCGTCGACCGATTCCTGCCGTCCCTCTTCCCCGCGTCGCTGCCGACCCGCGCGCAGGACGGGCTCACGCTCGCCCTCAGCGTGCTCATCGAGGCTCTGCCGTTCGTGGTCCTCGGCGTTCTGCTCTCGATCGTGGTGCAGGTCTGGCTCCCGGCCGACGTCATCCACCGGTGGCTGCCGAAGCGCGCCTGGGCACGTCGTGCGGTGCTGTCGCTGCTCGGGATGCTGATCCCGGTCTGCGAGTGCGGCAACGTGCCGTTCGCGCGCGGCCTCATGATGCGCGGGCTCGCTCCGGCCGAGGCGCTGACGTTCCTCATCGCCGCGCCGATCGTCAATCCGATCGTGATCCTCACCACCCATGCGGCATTCGGGTGGGACGGCGGCATCCTCATCGCCCGCCTCGTCGGCGGGTACCTGATCGCCAATCTCATCGGCTGGATCTACAGCCGGCATCCGTCGCCCGACTCCCTGCTGACGCAGCGCTTCGTCGACACGTGCGACCGTGTCACGCACGAGCCGGGCACGCCGGTGCGCCGCAGCCTCACGCAGTTCCTCGTCGAGCTGCGTGCCGTCATGCCCGCGCTCGTGATCGGATCCGCGCTCGCCGGAGCCGTGCAGGTGCTCATCCCGCGCGACATGCTCCTCGCGATCGGATCGAATCCGGTGCTCTCGATCGTCGCGATGATGGTGCTCGCGATGACCGTCGCCATCTGCTCGAACGTCGATGCGTTCTTCGCCCTGTCCTTCGCGTCGACGTTCTCGTCCGGCGCGCTGGTCGCGTTCCTGCTGGTCGGGCCGCTCGTCGACATCAAGATGCTCGCGCTCATGCGCACCACGTTCACCGGACGCACACTGGCCGGCATCGTCGGCGTCGTGGTGGCGGCGGCCTTCGCGATCGGGATCGGGGTGAACGTCCTTGTCTGAGCAGACGGTTTCTCGTGCGCGGGCCCTCGGCACGCGCTGGCTCGGCGTCGGCCTGGCCGCGGTCATCGCCGTCGTCACGCTCGGTCTCGGCATCACCGGACGGCTGACCCTCTACATCAGCCCCGAATCGGTGTGGTTCGCGTGCGCCGCGGCCGTCGTGACCCTGGCCGGAGCGCTCTGGTCGTTCGCGCTTCCCCTCGGCGAGGAGGGCGACCACGACCACGGGCACGGCCACGATCACGGGCACGGAGCGGATGCCGCAGACGACGCGCATGACGCGCCGCGACCGGCGGCCTCGCCCCGGAGAACCCTCGCCGCCGTCGGCGCGGTCACCGGCGGAGTCGTCGCCACGGGCGTGGTCGCCGCCGCCCTCGTGCTGCCGCCGGCGTCGTTGTCGGTGGAACTGGCGATGTCGCGCGCGGGGGAGCAAACCGCACTCTTCGCCGGGGCCGACACCGTCGCTCTCGGCGTCGCGGACACCACGACCTTCGGCATCGGCGACTGGGCGAGCGTCTTCGCCACCGCGACGAACACGACCGCGTACGACGGGGCCGCGGTCACCCTCACCGGCTTCGTCACGCCCGGTGCTTCGGGCGACGACGGCGTGAACCTCACCCGTCTGGTCATCACGCACTGCGTGATCGACGCGCAGACCGCCACCCTGCCGGTCTCGGTCGACCCCGACGAGTACCCCACCGGCCAGTGGGTCGAGATCACCGGAACCGTCAGAGCGGATGCCGACGGCGACCTCCACATCGAGCCGACCGACGTCGTCGCGATCGATGAGCCGGGGGATCCGTATGAGTACTGAGGACGAGCGGCCGGAGATCCCCGCCGTCCCGCGCACGCGCGCGGAGATGCGCGCCGCCCGCGAGGCCGCAGAGGCCGCGGAGGCGGAGCGGATCACTCGCGCGGCCGCGCCCGCGGAGCAGACCGAACGGAGCGCCGACCAGCCGGATGCCGGCGCGGACGAGGCGGCTGTTCGAGAAGCGGCTGCCCGGGAGGCGGCTGCCCGTGAGGCTGTTCGCCTGGCCGGTGAGCGCGAGATCGCCGAGCAGGAAGCCGCTGCCCGGAAGATGGCCGCCTTCGAAGCCGCGGCTCGGGAGGATGTCGAGGCGGCTGCTCGGGAGGATGTCGAGGCGGCTGTCGCGGCCGACCTCGGTGAAGGGCTCGAGAGGGATGCGGTTTCCGCGGTTCCCGTCGCCCCCGAGTCGGTGCTGGCCGGGCTGACGCCGGTCGACACCGCGACGTCGGTCCCTCGCGGGCCCGTGCGGAACCCGCGCCGCTTCCTCATCGCCCTCGGCGCCGTCCTCGGCGTGCTGGTGCTGGTCGGAACCGGCCTCGGCATCGTCAGCCTCCTGCAGGGACCGCGCATCTCCGAGGTGCAGGTCGATCCGGCGCAGGCGATCGAGTCCTCGGGCAGTCGAGTCATCATCACCGCGAACCAGGCGCTCGCCGACATCGACCCCGAACAGGTCACGGTCGAGCCCGCGGTGCCGTTCACGGTCGACGCGTCCGGCCGCGGAGTCGGCATCCGCTTCACCGTGCCGCTCGACGAGTCGACGAAGTACACGGTGCGCGTCGCCGATGTCGCGGGAAGGGGCGGCGGGCCGTCGACCGACCTCCGCACGACGTTCACGACCCCGGCCTCGAACATCTTCCTGCTCCGGCGCGACGCCTCCGGCGATGACACCATCTTCCGCACCGACCTCAGCGGCGAGAACGCGGTGCCCGTGTTCTCGCACGAGGAGATCAACGACTTCCGGGCGACGTCGACCCAGCTGGTCGTCTCCGTCGCGGAAGACGACGGCTCCCGGCTGCTCGTGATGGACCGCGACGGCACGGACGAGCGCGAGCTGAAACTCCCCGGCGTGGGATTCGTCGGGGCGATCCAGGTCTCCGAGCGCGGCGGGCTCGTCGGCTACAGCTACTCGGACCGCGAGCTCAGCGACACCGAGGGTCGTGCCAGCGTGCTCGTCACCCAGTCGCTGAGCGGGGACGACGATCCGCAGATCATCGAGGTCGGCGACGCCGAGGCGAGCGTCTTCGTCTGGCAGTTCGTCCCCGACAGCGCCGCCGTGCTGTTCATCGACTTCGACGGTGCGCTGTCGCTCGTCGACCGTTCGACCGACGCGGGAGTGCAGTCGCTGGGACTCGCGTCCACGATCCAGGGGATCTCCCGCGGAACGTACACCGCGATCGTGGAGCGCGTCGACGGCTCCGTGGTGGAGATCAACCTCGCCGACGGGTCGGAGGCGCCGCTCGCGGCATCCGATCCCGACTACGGCACGGCGACCTCGATCACCCCCTTCCCCGGCGGCACTCTCCGCCATGTCGTGCAGCGCGACGCGAACGGCATCCCGGTGGGGCAGGCGGTCATCCGCGTGGACGAGGACGGCACGGCGACGCCGCTGGTCGAGGTCGGCTCGTCCGACCGGATCCTCCAGGCCTGCGCATCGCCGAGCGGACAGTACGCCGCGGTGGCCCTCGCCGCCGACATGGCGAACAACCCGTACGACGGGATGCTCCTGCCGCTGCCCGAGAACGTCGAGACGCACCTCATCGACATGGATTCCGGCAAGGAGCTCGTCGCTCTCACGGGCTTCGACGCCTCCTGGTGCCAGACGGCCCCGCGGTTCTGAGATGGGCTCGCGGCTCTGAGATGACCGACCACGATGCGCGGCGTCGCGCCACGCGCGCGGAGCTGAGCGGCTCGGCGGTCGATGTCGCGCCTCGTCTGCTCGACGCGGAGCTGCGCACGGTGCTCACGGCACCCGATGCCGGCCCCGTCGAGGTGCGGCTGCGCATCACCGAGGTCGAGGCCTATCACGGGCAGGGCACGGGCGACTTCGCGGACCCGGGATCCCATGCCCGGATGGGGCGGACGGCGCGCAACGCCACGATGTGGGGCGAACCCGGGCATCTGTACGTGTACCTGAGTCACGGCATCCATTCCTGCGTCAACGTCGTCGCCGGTCCCGAGGGGCAGGGCGACGGGGTGCTGCTCCGCGCCGGCGAGGTCGTCTTCGGGACGGATGCCGCAGCCCGGCGCCGTGGCGCGACACTGCCGCTCGGACGCACGGCGCTGCGCGATCTCGCGCGAGGACCCGGTCGGCTCGGGCAGGCCGTGGGCCTTCGGCATCCGCTGCATGACGGGATCGACGCGATCACGGGCGAGGAACAGCACGGCGCGCGGGCGGAGCTGTGGCTCGCGGAGCGCCGCACCAACATCGCCACCGGCCCTCGTGTCGGCGTGGCCGGCGTCGCCGGAACGGACGCCTTCCCGTGGCGGTTCTGGCTCGACGGGGATCCGACGGTGTCGCCGTTCCGCTGGGGACGCGGGGCGCAGGCGGCCTCTTCCGGCGTGCTAGACTGACTCTTTGTCTGCGCACACTCCTGTGCGCAGTTCGCGTGCCGGTTGGGTTTTCTCGGTTCCTGAGCTTGTCGAAGGAGTCGAAGGGCCCGCGGCGTGCAGACAAGGGATCTTGGGTGGGGCCGTCCGGCCCCACGGTAGAGAAGGAGTCACCATCATGGCAGCAGTGTGCCAGGTGACCGGAGCTGTTCCCGGTTTCGGTCACAACGTCTCGCACTCGCACCGCCGGACGAAGCGCCGCTTCGACCCGAACGTGCAGAAGAAGACCTATTTCGTGCCGTCGCTCGGCCGTAAGATCACGCTCAACGTGTCCGCCAAGGGCATCAAGGTGATCGACGTCCGCGGCATCGAGAACGTGGTCAAGGACCTCCAGGCGAAGGGTGTGAAGCTCTAATGGCCAAGAAGGCTCAGGACGTCCGTCCGATCATCAAGCTGCGTTCGACGGCGGGTACGGGTTACACGTACGTGACCAAGAAGAACCGCCGCAACACCCCCGACCGCCTCGTGCTGAAGAAGTACGACCCGGTCGTCCGCAAGCACGTCGAATTCCGAGAGGAGCGTTGATCAATGGCTAAGAAGAGCAAGATCGCTCGCAACGAGCAGCGCAAGGTCATCGTGGAGCGTTACGCCGAGCGTCGCGCCGAGCTGAAGAAGACCCTGGTCGACCCGAACGCCACCGACGAGGCCCGCGAGGCCGCACGCGTCGGCCTGCAGAAGCTGCCGCGCAACGCGTCGCCTGCTCGCGTGCGTTCGCGCGACGTCATCGACGGCCGCCCCCGCGGTGTCCTCACGAAGTTCGGCATCTCGCGTGTCCGCTTCCGTGACATGGCACACCGTGGCGAGCTGCCCGGCGTGACCAAGTCGAGCTGGTAAGCACCCGCTGAAAAGGGGCGAGGATCTTCGGATCCTCGCCCCTTTTCGCGCGTCCGGGGTCAGGCCCCTGCGGCATCCGCATCCGCATCCGCGCGCAGCGGCGCGGTGTCGGGCTGACTTCGCAACCTCGGGCTGAAGATCGAGGCGGCAGGTTCCGCCTGACGCGGTGTCTTCCTCCCGACGGTGAGCCTCCGACTTCTCGTCCACAGTGGGCGCTGTCACTCAGCTCTGCACATGCTCCGCGGAGCGACGGGCGAAGCTCCGCAGGAGATGCGCACGCCGGGCAATATCGGCACTCATGGATCCGATATCTGCGCTGCGGGCGCGCGATGGGGTAGCGAGAGTCAGAACGCTTCGGCGAGTCGGCGTCAGCGATCACGATCTGCGTCGAGCGCGAGAACGAGGGGTGATCTTCTCGGTGTGCCGGGGCTGGGTCGCGTTGCGCGGAGCCGATGGGATGCTGGTGGCCGCGGCACGACGGGGGGTCGTGCTCAGCTGCGTGACGCTCGCCGCTCGCAAGGGGCTGTGGGTGCTCGACGATTCGCAGCCCCATCTCGCGGCGCCACCGCGGTCAGGCCACGCGTCGGCTGCGCGCGGAGTCATCCATTGGAACACGCCGACCTTCCCTCGCGATCCGGATTCCTGCGAGGACTCGCTCGAGAACGCGTTGGTGATCCTTGCCCGGTGCCAACCGTACGAGAGCGCCTTGGCGACATGGGAGTCGGCCTTCAGGCAGAGGCTGGTCGATCCAGCGGAGCTCGAGCGAGCCCCGTTGCCGCCCATCGCCCGTCGGCTGGTCGAGGAAGCGCGACCGTTCGCCGACTCGGGCACCGAGACGATCTTCCTCACGCGGCTCGCCTGGCTCGACCTGGCGATCACCCCGCAGGTGTGGATTCTGGGACACCGGGTGGACTTCCTGATCGGCGAGCGCCTCATAGTCCAGGTCGACGGAGGTCATCACGTCGGCGCGCAGCGCTCCAGTGACATCGCGCACGATGCTCTGTTGACGCTGCATGGTTATCACGTGATCCGCATCGGCTACGACCAGCTCATGAATCAGTGGCCGTGGGTGCAGCGGACCATCCTCGCCGCCATCGGGCAGCGGCTTCACCGTGCAGCCTGATGCGTTCGCGAGCGCCTCACACACAGTCGGGCGGAGATCTCGCCGATGGGCGGAGGATGCATTCGCAAACCTCCGCCCATCGATGAGATCTCCGCCCGACAAGGTGCGGGAAGCGCGCGGCGCGCAGCGCCCGGGCATCAGGCGACGGATGCCGTCGCGTGCGCCTCGGCCCAGGCGAGGGCCTCGTCGGCGATCTGCTCCCAGCCGTCCTGGCTGACGAGCCGGTGCGTGCGGCCGGCGTACTCCTTGCGCTCGACGATCGCTGCGCTGCCGGTGGAGAGGTACTTCTTCTCGATCGCCCGTACGATGGCCGGCGGCACGACGTGGTCGATCTCTCCGGCGATCAGGAGCAGCGGGGCGCGGTCGGCGCGGCTGTAGTCGACGTGGGTCACGCCGCCCTTCTCGTTGAGCACCGAGGTGACGCCCTCGAAGAAGACCCGGTTGTACGAGTTCACCGCGTACTCCTCCCACAGGGCGTCGGATGCCGCGCGGGGCAGGTCGTTGCCGAACGTGAAGTGGAAGTGGCGCTTCGACAGCGGCTTCGCGCCGTTGCGTCCGAAGGGGTTCGAGAGGATCGGCGTGCCGGTCCACAGAGTGGAGAGGGGGAGCGCCGTGACGCCGGCCGTCTGCCCCGGTGCGACGCCGACGTACGCGACGCCGAGTCCGCGATCGGCGAGCATCTGGGTGATCACTCCGCCGAACAAGTGGCCCATGATGATCGGCTTGGCCGGGAGGGCGCGGATGATGCGCTCGTAGTGGTCGGCGATCTGCTTCAGGCCGATGCCCTTGAGAGCTGCCGGGTTGCGACGGATGTCCTCGACCGTGCGGTCGTCGATGCCGGGCCACCCGGGAACGATGACCTCGTGGCCCTTCGCGCGGAAGCGCTCTGCCCAGGTGTCCCAGCTCTTCGGCGTCATCCACAGTCCGTGGATCAGGACGATCGGGGTCTTGTCGGTGCTGTTCATGATTTCTTCTCCTGTCTGCGGCCCCGCCCTCTGCGGTGGCTGTACAGTGATAGTAGACCGAACGTTCTATCTACCGCAACCCCTTGGACAAACTTCTTTTCCGCGATCGGATTCGAGGGGCGGATGCGGTGGATCGGATGCGACGATGAGAGGAGAGAGATCATGAACACCACCACGAAGCGCCCCAGTCCCGCCCGCGCCCGATTGATCGACGCCGCCACCCGCCTCTTCTACGAGGAGGGCATCCATGCGGTGGGCGTCGATCGCGTGATCGAGGAGGCCGCGGTGACGCGCGCCACCCTCTACAAGCAGTTCGGCGGCAAGGAGAATCTCGTGCTCGCGTACCTCGCGGGCGAGGACGAGGCGCTCCGAAGCATGTTCGCGGATGCCGGAGCGGCCGTCGCCGATCCCGATGACCTGCTGACCGCCGTGATCGACGGCATCGCCGCCGACATCCGCCACCGCCACACGCGCGGATGCCCGTTCATCAACGCGGCAGCCGAGTACCCCGATGCCGCGGGCGCCGTGCGCCGGCTCATCGGCGAGCACCGGGAGTGGTTCCGGGCGACGCTCCAGGCCGTGGCCGAGGGGGCGGGTCTCACGCGTCCGGCCGACGTCGCCGCATCGCTCGTCCTGCTGCGGGATGCCGCCCTCGTCGGCGGCTATCTCGACGGCGACGACCGCGTGACGCCGGCGTTCGAGCGCACCGCGCGGTCGGTGATCGACGCGCACCGGCGGGCGTGAACGGCCTGAAACGTGTGACTGGAGTGACCAAAGTGGTGCGACACGCCCAGTAATTGCCCAAAACCCGCGAAATGACGCGGAAATGTGGGCGGTCGTTGATACATTCGAGGCGGTCGCAAGACCAGGAGCATCCGCTCCGAACCCACAACGATGCGACGGGATCTCGTCGCTGGAGGAGTGACATGGCTGACAAGTCCATCACCAAGACCGAGCTCGTCGCGAGCATCGCAAGCGCCACGGGCCAGAGCCAGGCCACCGTCTCCGGTGTCCTCGACTCGCTGTTCGCCACGGTCTCCGACGCCGTTGCCAAGGGCAGCAAGGTCTCGATCCCGGGCTGGATCTCGTTCGAGCAGGTCGACACGGCCGCACGCACGGGCCGCAACCCGCAGACCGGCGCCGAGATCAAGATCCCGGCCGGTAAGCGCGTCAAGGTGACCGCTGGCTCCAAGCTCAAGGCTGCCGTCAAGTAATTCGACGCACCTTCACGAAGGCCGCCGCCCCACTCGGGTGGCGGCCTTCTGCGTCTGCCGACGGCGGTCAGCCAGGACGGATGCCGCGGCTTAGGCTGGAGGGGTGACTTCCGGCACCGAGACGACCACCCGGTCCTCGGCGTATCGACTCGCCGGGATCGCGATCCTCCTCGTCGCAGCCGTCATCGCCACGGTGATCGCCCTCGCGCTCGGCGGCGGAGCGAAACCTCCGCTGCTGCAGGACCCCGGGCCCTTCGTGCTCTGGGGCACGCCGATCGCCAAGCTCGTGATGAACATCGCCGGTGCCGCGATGCTCGGGTCTCTGGTGCTCGCGCTCTTCGCGCTGCGGGCGGGGGAGCGGGCCTTCGACGCCGCGCTGAACATCGCCTCGATCGGCGCCGCGGTCTTCACTGTCGCATCGGGGCTGGCCGGATTCCTCGCGTTCATGGCGGCGTTCAACCCCAAGCTCAGCATCGAACGCGAGTTCGGCGCGCAGCTCGGCCGGTTCCTTCTCGACCTGCCGCTCGGGCAGTCATGGTTGATCACCACGATCTTCGGTGCGGTCATCACGGTGCTCGCGTTCGCCTGGCGCACCTGGACGCCGACGCTCATCACGGCGCTCCTCGCCGCGGCATCCTTCCTGCCGCTCGCGACGCAGGGCCACGCGGGAGATCTCGCCGGCCACAACGTCGCGGTGAACTCGATCCTGCTGCACATGATCGCCGCGGCGGTCTGGCTCGGCGGGCTGCTGCTGCTCGTGCTGCTGCGCGGACGCACCGACGTCGACACCCCACAGCTGGTGGCGCGGTACTCCTCGCTCGCGATCGCCGCGTTCGCCGTCGTCGCCGTGTCGGGTGTCACCCGCTCGATCGTCGCCGTCGGCAGCTGGGACGCCCTGTGGGCCACTCCCTACGGCGCGATCGTGCTCGCGAAGGTCGCGCTGCTCGTCGGCATGGGGCTGCTCGGCGCCTGGTATCGCACGCGCCTCATCCCGAAGCTCGAGGGGGAGCGCGCCACGCGCTGGTTCTGGATGCTGGTGCTCGGCGAGGTCGCGCTGATGGGGCTGGCCTCCGGTGCCGCAGCCGCGCTCGCGCGCACGCCGCCGCCGACCGGGGAGACCGCCGCGTTCGCCCAGACGCCGGCCGAGATCCTGACAGGCGCCAAGCTCCCGCCGGAGCTCACCCTCGAGCGCTGGTTCACCGCGTGGAACATCGACGTGCTCTGGCTGGTCGCCGCAGGATTCGGCCTGTTCCTCTACCTCGCGGGTGTGATCCGCCTGCACCGCCGCGGCGATCGCTGGCCGATCTACCGGACCGTGTTCTGGGTGCTCGGCATGCTGATGCTCGTCTGGGTCACGGGCGGACCGATCAACGCCTACCAGGAGTACCTCTTCAGCGTGCACATGCTCGGGCACATGATGCTGTCGATGGCGATCCCCCTGCTGCTCGTCTCCGGCGCCCCGATCACGCTGGCGCTGCGTGCCGTGCGCAAGCGCGACGACGGCACCCGCGGCGGCCGCGAGTGGATCATGTGGGCCGTGCATTCGCCCTTCGCCCGGGTGGTCACCCATCCGTTCGTCGCGGCGGCGATCTTCATCCTGTCGCTGTGGGCGTTCTACTTCACCGACCTCGTGCGCTGGTCGATGTACGAGCATCTCGGACACGAGTGGATGGTCATCCACTTCCTCCTGTCCGGCTACCTCTTCGTGATGAGCCTGATCGGCGCCGATCCCGTGCCGTACCGGCTGCCGTACCCCGGACGCCTCATCACGCTCATCGCCGTCATGGCCATGCACGCGTTCTTCGGCATCGCGATCATGATGCAGGAGGGGCTCATGGTCGCCGACTGGTTCGGTTCGATGGGCCGCGACTGGGGCGTCGACCCGCTGGCCGATCAGTACGTCGGCGGCGGCATCGCTTGGTCCATCGGCGAGATCCCCACGCTGATCCTCGCCATCACGGTCGCGATCCAGTGGAGCCGCAGCGACACGAAGCTGCAGCGCCGGAACGATCGGCATGCCGACCGCACCGGCGACGCCGAGCTCGAGGAGTACAACGCCAAGCTCGCCGCCCTCGCCGAGCGCGACCTGCGGGACGCGGAGCGCGAGCGCCGATAGGCCCGCTCAGTCGGCGATGGGTTCGCCCGGGGAGCCGACCCGGATCGACGCGGACCCGTCCGGCAGGATCGTGATCGTGCCGTTGACCTGGAAGGGCACGTCCTCGGACACCGGCTCGATGGAACCGTCGAACAGCGACTGGATCTCGACCTCGACGTGGGCCACGGCATCCGTCGTCGGGATCTGCCAGTTGCCGCCGTCCGGTGCGACCGTGACCTGCGGCTGGGCGCTGATCGACCACTGCGGCGGGGAGGCGATGCGGTCGCGGACCTCCAGGCCGAACGGGCACGCGGCCGGCATCAGCACCTGCTGCGTCGTGCACTGTGTCAGGAACTCCTCGACGCGCTGCTGCACGACGCCGACGAACTCCTCGGTCGGCGTCGTCTGCACGTCGAGCGGCGTGATCGCCAGAGGCGTGTCGGCCAGCACCCCGGTGCCGGAGGCCTGCGCGATGGGGGTGTCGACCGTGACCGAGTACAGGCCGGGCGTGAAGACCAGGAGGGGCAGCGGGTCGATCGCGGTCGCGTCCGCTCCGGCGGCCGACACCTGACGGCGATCGACCTCGAAGCCGTTCACCGCGAAGCGGTCGGCTCCCAGGACCGTGAGGTCCACGACAGCCAGCGGGCTGGTGGTGAAGCGCCAGTCGGGGGTGACTCCTGCCCAGCCGTCCTGCTCGACGAGGAACGTGGTGGTGCCCGCATGGCCGCCGGCCTTGTAGCTGACGGTCACGGCCGTCTTGCCGTCGGCGGGCTCCTCCGACTCGATCTCGACATCGGTCAGCGGTGCGAGCGCGGCATGACGGAGCATCGCCTCGGATGCCGCGGCGTCGATGCCCGCCGCATCGAGCGTCTCGCGGTCGACGGCGACGCCGGGGATGCGCAGGGCGTCCGCGGCGCGACCGGCGGCGAGGAGGTCGAGGTAGCGGGTCACGAACGCCGAGGGGCCGTAGAACTGCTGGTAGAGCGTCGCGCCGCCGGCGCCGAGGGCGGCGAGGAGAAGCACGCCGACGAGCGCGAGCATCGTCAGATCGGCACCGAGACGGGCGCGCCGGGGCACCGCGGTGTCGACCTGCTGCATGGCGTCAGTCTAGAAGGGCGTCCTGGGACGACGCCGAGCGTCGGCGACTCCGGGCGGATGCCGGGACGTAGCATGGGTGGGCGCCCCGTGTCCGTCCGCTGCCCCTGTGAGAACCGTGTCCCTTCCCGCCCTGTCCGAGGAGCAGCAAGAGCTGTTCCGGCTCATCGAGGACACCGGCGAGCACGTCTTCATCACCGGCCGCGCCGGCACCGGGAAGTCGACGCTCCTGCAGCACTTCGCCTGGAACACGAAGAAGCAGATCGCGATCTGCGCCCCGACCGGCGTCGCCGCGCTGAACGTGGAGGGGCAGACGATCCACTCCCTCTTCCGCCTGCCGATCGGGCTCATCGGCGACGCCGACATCGACCAGAACGATGCCACGCGCCGCATCCTCAACGCCATCGAGACCCTGGTGATCGATGAGATATCGATGGTCAACGCCGATCTGATGGATGCGATCGACCGTTCGCTGCGTCAGGCGCGGGGTCGGCGCGGTGAGCCCTTCGGCGGCGTGCAGGTGGTGATGTTCGGCGACCCCTACCAGCTGGCTCCGGTGCCGCCGCGCGGTGACGAGGCCCGCTATGTGCAGGATCACTACCGTTCGTTCTGGTTCTTCGACGCGAAGGTCTGGGCGGGGCCGTGGACCGCTTCGGGCACGCGGGCCGAGGCGCACGGCTACGGTTCGTCGGACCAGGCCGGCCTGTTCGAGGTCGACACCAGAGCCGAGCTGCACGTGCGCGAGCTGGTGCAGATCCATCGGCAGTCCGATGACGGATTCAAGGCGATGCTCAACGCGGTGCGGTACGGGCGGGTGACGGCCGAGATCGCCGGAGTGCTCAACGCCCAGGGGGCCCGCACGCCGCCGGATCCCGAGCCCGGCGAGGTGCCGATGATCACGCTCGCGACCCGCAACGACATCGTGAACAAGATCAACAGTCAGCACCTGAACGCCCTGCCCGGGAAGGAGCAGACGGCGCGCGCCGAGGTCAGCGGCGACTTCGGCCGGGGCGAGGCCTCGCTGCCGGCGGAGTCGGAGCTGAAGCTCAAGGTCGGCGCGCAGGTGATGTTCCTCCGCAACGACACGGCGATGTCCGGCGAGCCCCCGCGGTGGGTGAACGGCACGATCGGCACGGTGATCCGCATCCTCGGCGGTGCCGTGCGCGTCGACATCGACGGCGAGGAGGTCGACGTCGAGCCCGCGGTCTGGGAGCGATTCCGCTACGCGTACGACCAGAGCACCAAGAAGCTGTCCCGTGACGTGGTGGCCGAGTTCACGCAGTTCCCGCTGCGCCTCGCGTGGGCCGTCACGATCCACAAGTCGCAGGGGAAGACCTACGAGCGCGCGATCATCGACCTGGGTTCCGGAGCGTTCGCTCCCGGCCAGACCTATGTCGCGCTCAGTCGTCTGACGTCGCTGGACGGCCTGTACCTTTCGCGGGCGCTGCGCCCCACCGACATCCGGGTCGACGAGGACGTGCGGCGGTTCATGCGCGAGGCATGGCTCGCGAAGTCGACGCCGGAGCTGCCGACGGCCTGACCTCAGGCGGCGACGCGCGCGCGGTCGAGGTCTTCGAACAGCTCGGTGTTGAAGCGGTAGGCGAGCAGGACCTCGTCTATCACGCGCTCCCGCTCGGCGTCATCCCAGGGGGCGGCATCGAGCTGCTCGCGGTAGACGTCCTTGAAGGCCGCCGGGTCGGCGATGTCGTCGAACAGATAGAAGCCGATGCCGTTCGTCTCGAACCCGAAGCGCCGCGCCATCACGCGGCCGATGAAGATGCCGCCGGAGAGATCGCCGAGGTAGCGCGTGTAGTGGTGGGCGACGAATCCGCCGGCCCAGGTCGCGCCGACCTGACGGATGCGCTCGACGTAGCGCTCGGTGGTGGGAAGCGGCGCGATGCGCTCGCGCCAGTCGGCCCCGAGCAGGAACTCGAGATCGGCCTCGAGCGCGGGCAGGCGGGTCAGCTTGTCGCTGAGGAAGACGGATGCCACGGGGTCCTGCCGCATCCGCTCGCCGGCGCCCTCGAGCGCCTCGTAGATGAAGTAGTGCTGCGAGACCAGCGAGATGTAGTCCTCGCGCGAGCCCTCGCCCTTCAGCAGGTCGGACATGAAGCCGGCGCCCTCGCTGCGGGAATGCGACCCGGAGGATCGTTCGCGCAAGGCGGCGGAGAAGGAGAGGATCTCGGACATGGGATCAGTGTAAGGCTTACCTAACCTCCTGCGGAAGTCGGATATGTGGCATCAGGCGTGCGGACGCGGCTCGACCCCGAGGCGTGCGCACGCGGCATCGTAGAGCGCGACGACCTCGCGGCGCACGGCCGGCCGGTCATCGATCGGGCCGCCCGGCCACGGCACGCGGAGCTCGGACACCGCGGCGTCACGGGTGATCTCCCACACCCCGCCGTCTCCGTCGAAGCCGACCATCACGGCATCCGTGATCGTCGCATCGGCCGGTTCGGCGAACGCGCGGGCGATGAGGAGATTGTCGTCGGTGTGGTCTCCGTTCATGTGTCGGAGGACGGCGGAGATCACATCGGCATCGAAGGCATGGGGCACATTCACACCTTAGGACGCCCGCCGGAGGGGCCGCCGGTGCAGAATTTCAGCATCCGCGTTCTAGACTCGGGAGACACGTCTTCGGGGGTACTTTCCATGCAGCATCTCTCGTCGCGCCGGTGGCGCGCCGTCGCGGCCACTGCGGCCGTGCTCGGTCTTGTCCTCACCGGCTGTTCCTCCGGTGAGACCTTCACCTACACGCCACCCGCGCAGGTCGACGGCGCACTGCCCGACGACACGGTCGCCGCGATGCAGGAAGCGGTCGACAGCGCGATCGCGGCCTCGGGCGCCTCCGGCGCCATCGTCGGGGTGTGGGTGCCCTGGAGCGGCAGCTGGGTCACGGCGAGCGGCACGCAGGAGCGCAGCGGTGAGACGCCGCTCGATACCGAGATGTCCTTCCGCATCGCCGACGTGACGCGGCTGATGACCTGCGACGTGCTCTACGCCCTCGCCGACGAGGGGACGGTCAAGCTCGACGCGAAGGTCCCGAAGTATGTGTCGGGCGTCGCCGACATGCAGGACATCACCCTGCTCGACCTCTGCAACGGCACCAGCGGCGCCGGATCGTCCGAGGCCACCGTGAAGAACGCCTGGCTGAACACCCCCGACCGCGTCTGGGCTCCCCTGGAGCTCGCCGGGTTCGGGCTGGGGCGTCCGCGAGTCGCTGCGCACACCACCTACCGCGACTCGGACTCGGGCTACCTGCTGCTCGGCCTGGCGCTCGAACGCGCCTCGGGCATGACGGCATCCGAGCTGATCGCCGAGTACGTCACCGAGCCCCTCGGCCTCCCGAGCACGTCGCTTCCCGGCCCCACCGCCGCTCCGCCGTCCGCGGGGCCGTCGATGAACGGGCACTTCATCAACGTCGTCGAAGGCGGATACGGCTGCGCCGCACCGGTCGACATCACCGAGCTCTCGTCGAGCTCGGGCTTCACCGACTCCGGTGTCGTCTCGACGATCACCGACCTCGGCCGCTACGCACAGGCGGAAGCGGCTCAGGTGCTCCGCACGAAGGACAAGCCGGCGCGCTTCGGTGCACCGCTCCCGGTAGCCGCGGACGCCCCCTCCTGGTACCAGGCGACGGGGGGTGCCTATCTCGTCGGCTCGCTGGTCGGCCAGCACGGCTGGACCCCGGGTTACGCGACGGCGGCGTACTCCGACCCGGCGACCGGCTTCACGGTGGCGGTCGTGCTCAACGACTCCACGGCGGGCCCGCTCTTCGCGCAGTACCTCTCGTGGGAGCTCGCGGCGATCGCGTCCAAGGCGCCGGCGGCCTCCGGGGAGACCGCTCCGGAGTTCGGCCTGCCGTTCACGGCCGGTCAGTACCACCAGGCCATCATCGACGCCGCGCTCGTCTGCGTCGACCCGCCCGTGGAGTGATCTGCGGCGCATCCGGCAGAGCGAGCGAGGGGCGGCGACGATGGCGATCATCGACAACGCGATCTATGTGAACGGCGTCCGCACCGAGAATCTGCAGAGCCTCAGCGAGACGTTCGAGCGGATGCGCGAGCGCGGCGGGATGAGCTGGATCGGCCTGTACCGTCCCAGCGAGGAGGAGATCCGCGAGGTCGCCGACGAGTTCGGCATCCATGCCCTCGTGGTCGAGGACGCGCTCGCGGGCCATCAGCGCTCGAAGCTGGAGCGCTACGGTGACGTGCTGTTCATGGTGCTGCGACCGGCGCGCTATCTCGATGCCTCGGAGGAGGTCGAGTTCGGCGAGGTGCACGTGCTCGTCGGCCCTGATTTCGTGGTGACCATCCGGCACGCCGAGTCTCCCGATCTCGGGAGGGTGCGCAGGCGCCTGGAGAGCGATCCGACGCTGCTCGGCCACGGGCCCGAGGCGGTGCTCTACGCCATCCTCGACGAGGTCGTCGACGAGTACACGCCGGTGCTGGCGGGGCTCGAGAACGACATCGACGAGATCGAGAGTCAGCTGTTCGAGGAGGATGTCGACGCGACCCAGCGCATCTACGACCTCGGCAGGGAGGTCATCGACTTCCAGCGTGCGACGCAGCCGCTGTCGGGGATGCTGGAGGCGCTGCTGCGCGGATCCGACAAGTACCGGGTGAGCGAGGAGCTCCAGAAGTACCTGCGCGATGTCCTCGACCACACGCTGCGCGTCACGGATCGCGCGACCACGTTCCGCACGGTGCTGGACAACGCGCTGACGGTCGAGTCGACCATCGTCGCACGCCGGCAGAACGAGGAGATGCGGCGGATGACCGAGCTGAGCATCCGTCAGAACGACGAGGTCAAGAAGATCTCCGGATGGGCTGCGATCCTGTTCGCGCCGACGCTGGTCGGCACGATCTACGGCATGAACTTCGACCACATGCCCGAGCTGCACTGGGTGCTCGGCTATCCGATGGCGATCGGCCTGATGCTCGCCATGGGGATCGGGCTGTACGCGGCCTTCAAGCGCAAGGGGTGGCTCTAGCCGCGCAGGAGCACCGTCGTCTGCGCCAGCACACTGCGGAGTGCTCGCGCGGCGGCCTCGGCATCGGCCGCGTCGATGCCCGCCCAGATCGGCTCGGTCAGGGCTCTGATCTCGCGGCCGATCTCGTCGACCAGGTCCGCTCCGGCGACGCTGAGCGCGTCGTCGACGATCAGGCCGCGCCTCTCGAGGCCCGACAGGAGGTCGGCCGCGTCCGCGAACTGCCCTCTGTCCCTGATCGTCTCGGCAAGAGCGTCAGGTCCGTCGAACTGCGAGGTGAGGCGCAGGGTGACCCACTCGCGCTCGGAGAGCTGCCGGTCGATCAGCACCGTTCGCAGGAGGGCGGTCAGGGCCTTCTCCGTCTGTCCGATGAGCTGTGAGCCGAAAGGGAGCATGATTCCTCCTAATAGTTGGTGACGCCAACGATATCAGATCGTAGGTGGGGCCAACGAGTAGTGTGGTGGCATGGGACGTCTCGACGGTCGGGCGACGTGGCAGGTGAGCCGCGCGCACCTTCGTGCACACTCCCTTCTGCAGGAGCTGTTCGCCGATGCGGGAGCGCGCGCGTATCACTACCGCCTGCTCGCAGCGCTCGAAGAGGCAGGCGCCGTGAGCCAAGCCGAGCTCGGGCGCGTGACCGGTCTCGATCGCAGCGATGTCTCGGTCGCGTTGAGTGCGCTGGAAGAGGGCGCGCTCATCGTGCGCGCCGCGCACCCCACCGACCGGCGCCGGAATCTCGTCTCCCTCACCGCGCGAGGGCGCGACGAGCTCGCGCGGCTCGACGCCGTCGTCGAACGGGCGCAGGCCCTGTTCCTGGCGCCACTGGCCGAGGAGGAGCGCGACGCGTTCCTCGACATGATCACCCGTCTCGGGCGTGAGCCCGGTACCGGGGTCTGAGCGCGAGGACTGGCGGGATCCCTCCCTTCGTTGACCGTTCCGCGTCTTGCCGGATGCGGCGGGCGGACCGAGGCTGAACGGATGACCGCATCCTCCGACACCGCCCTTCTCGTCATCGACGCCCAGGAGTCCTTCCGCCAGAGAGCCGACGATTGGGCGGCCACCGCGAACCCGGCGGTGCTCGACAACATCGCCCACCTCGTCGAGCACGCCAGGACCGTCGGCGACCCGGTCGTGTGGATCACCCACTCCGAACCAGGGACCGGGGGAGTCTTCGATCCCGCGCTCGGGTTCGTGCGCGTGATCTCGGAGCTCGGCCCGAGAGACGAGGAGGCAGCGGTCACGAAGACCACGATCAATGCCTTCACGTCGACCGATCTCCAGGAGCGGCTCGAAGGCACCGGCATCCGTCGGGTCGTGATCTGCGGCATCCGCACCGAGCAGTGCTGCGAGACGACGGCGCGCGTGGCCGCCGACCTCGGATTCGACGTCGAGTTCGTCACCGACGCGACGACGACCTCGGCCATCCCGAGCCGGGGTGCGCTCGCCGCAGTGTCGGGCGACGACATCATGCGCCGCACCGAGAGCATCCTCTCGGCCCGCGGATTCGCCACGATCACCGACACGAAGACGAGGATCGGAGCGAGCGCCGTCGCCTGAGCGGAGCGGCTCAGTCCCCCTCGTCGCCGGTCTCGACGCCCGGTCCGGGACCAGGTCGTACCGGGGCATCCGGGGCGATGTCGATCCGGGTGTTCCCGTCGTGCTCGCTCACCTCGATGCGCGGCGCAGCATCGGCCTCGGTGGCATCGGGCGCCGCGGTCAGCTGGTCGTGGCGCTTCTCCTCGAACGTCTCGTCGTCTGCGGATGGGTGATCAGGCGTGCTCATGGCTCTCCTCGGTCGTCATCGTCGAAAGCTATGTTCCGACCGTGCCCCGCGGCGATGGGGTTGACAGCGGGGTCCGGATGCGCACTCAGGATTCTCACAGAAACACCGCGCGGCGCGGTCATCCGTTCGCCCGGCACCGATATATTGTCGTCGCACGAAGGACGGTACGCCGGCCTCCGGCAGGGGCGATCGAGGGGATCGCTTCACGACCTGACACAAGAAACGGGTTCTCTCATGACCGGTACCGCACGGAAGGCGCTCGCCGAAGGGCTCGCGACTTTCCTCTTCGTCCTCGCCATCATCGCCGCGGTGAACAGCGAAAGCCCGCTGACGCCGCTCGCGATCGGCTTCACCCTCATGGTCCTCGTCTACTCGACGGGCCACATCTCGGGCGCGCACCTGAACCCGGCCGTCTCGGTCGGTGTCTTCCTGCGCGGCGGCCTGAGCGTCGTGGACTTCATCGCCTACCTCATCGCTCAGTTCATCGGCGGCGCGCTGGCCGCACTGGCCAGCCTCGCGGTCTGGCCCGCGGGCGGAAAGGCCGTGGTCATCGAGATCGGCCCCGCCTTCCTCGTCGAGGCGCTGTTCACGCTGATCCTCGTCTGGGTGGTCCTCAACACCGCCACCGCGAAGGGCACCGAGGGCAACTCCTTCTACGGCCTCGCGATCGGTGCCACGGTGTTCGTCGGTGCCGCGACCGTCGGCTCGATCTCGGGCGGCGGCTTCAACCCGGCCGTGGCCCTCGGTCTCTCGGTGGGCGGCTACTTCGCCTGGAGCTCGCTGTGGCTCTACATCGTCGCCCCGGTCGTCGGCGCCGTGATCGCCGCGATCCTGTTCCGCGTGCTCAACGCGGACGACGCCAAGAAGATCGCCGGCGAGTAACCCGCTGCCATGAAGCGCCGCGTCCTCTGCGAGGGCGCGGCGCTTCTGCGTGCGGGCCTCTCCGTCGAGCGATGTCCGCCACGCGGGGGATGCGGGCACCGACGCGGCGACGTACCGTGAAGCCATGCTGATCGTCGAGGAGCTCCATCTGCTGCTCACCCGGCCCGACGGCCGAGTCGAGAGCGCAGCGAGCGTGCACCGTCTGTTCGGCGCGATCGCCGCCGTCATCGTCGACCTCTCCCTCCACGACCGCGTCGTGGTGACGGAGGAGAAGAACCCGGCCGTGCAGGTCGTCTCCGCCGATCCGATCGGCGACCCGGTCCTCGACACGGCGCTCGCGCGCCTCGCTCCCCTGAGCGGCAAGCGCCTGCAGTCGCTCCTCATGCGCTCGAGGCTCGATCCGCTGGACCAGGTCGTCGAATCGCTCGTCGCACAGGGCGTTCTCGTGCGCGGCGAGCGGGGCTTCTTCGGGTGGGGCTCGCTGCGCACGCCCGAGTCGGACCCCGGGCCGGAGATGCTGATCCGCTCCCGCCTCGCGGCCGTGCTGTCGGGATCGGCCGCGCCCACCCTGGCCGACGTGACGATCCTCGCCATCCTGCAGGGGATGAACGCGGCGCATCCGATCCTCAAGAACGAGGCGACCGGGGCGTCGGCGGGTCAGCTCAAGAAGCGGATCGAGCAGCTGGTCGCGGGCTCGGCGGCCGGTGATGCCGTCACGAAGGCCGTGAACACGGCGATCGCCGCGGCGCTGATGGCCGCGATGACACCGGTCATCGTGGCGACCACGACCGGCTGATCACCGCGGCGTCAGGACGCCACGGCGGCGGCCGTCGCGTGCCGATCGGACTCCGCGGGGACGCGAGTGCGCGCGGCGGCGATCAGCATGACCACCAGCGCGACCGCGGTGATGATCGCGCCCAGCCAGATCGGCGAGGTGTATCCGAGGCCGGCGGAGATGCCCACGCCTCCTGCCCAGGCGCCGAGGGCGTTGCCGACGTTGAACGCGCCGATGTTGGCGCCGGAGGCGAGCGTGGGCGCGCCGCCCGCGTACTGCATCACCCTGCTCTGCAGGCCCGGCACGGTGCCGAATCCGAACCCGCCCATCAGGAAGAGCGCGACGATCGTCGCGATCCCGGACGATGCGAAGAACGCGAACAGAGCGAGCACCACGACCAGCGCGGCGATGAAGACGATCAGGGTGCGGTCGATGGCGCGGTCGGCGAGACGGCCGCCGAGCCAGTTGCCGAGCACGAGTCCGCCGCCGAACAGCACCAGCAGCCACGGCACGGCCGAGGAGGCGAAGCCGCTGACTTCCGTGAGCGTGTACGCGATGTACGTGAACGCACCGAACATTCCGCCGAAGGCGAGGATCGTGACGACCAGCGAGAACCACACCTGGCCGGATCGGAACGCTCGCAGCTCCTGGCGCAGGCTGATGCTCTGGTCGGGCCGCGGGAGGGCAGGCACGAGTGCGGCGATGCCGATGAAGGCCAGCACGCCGATCGCGGAGATCGTCCAGAACGTCGAGCGCCAACCGAACTCCTGGCCGAGGAACGTGCCGAACGGCACGCCGAAGACGTTCGCGGCGGTGAGGCCCGTGAACATGATCGCGATGGCTCCGGCCTTCTTCTCCGGGGCGACCAGGCCCGCCGCGACGACGGAGCCGATGCCGAAGAACGCTCCGTGGCAGAGGGCGGCGATGATCCGGCCGATCATGGCGGTGCCGTAGTCGGGAGCGAGAGCCGTGAGCGCGTTGCCCAGGATGAAGAGCACGAGGAGGCCGAGCAGCACGGGCTTGCGGGGCAGGCGCGTGGTCGCGGCGGTCAGCAGCAGGGCGCCGACGACGACGGCCAGCGCGTACCCGGAGATGAGCCAGCCGGCCGCGGATTCGGTGACGCCGTATTCGGTCGCGACTTCCGGCAGCAAGCCCATGATGACGAACTCGGTGAGTCCGATGCCGAACGCCCCGATGGCGAGGGCGATCAGTCCTACTGGCATGACGATTCTCCTGATAAAGTGATTTGATTGCAGACGCCGGATATTGCGCGTCGAAGCACAATGCTTGCACACGCAACTATAAAGCGCAAGCAACTATCTGAGGAGTGCGGATGGGAATCGCAGACGACGCCGTCGAAGTGCGCGCCCAGGGGTGGCGGACGTTGGCTGCGCTGCACGGCCTGATCGAAGCAGAACTCGAGCGCGCCCTCGCCGACGCGGTCGGCCTGTCGGTCGTGGAGTACACCGTGCTCGACGCGCTCGAGCGTCAGGACGGCTGGCACATGCGCATGCAGCAGCTGGCCAGGGCGACCGCCCTGAGCCCCAGTGCCACGACGCGGCTCGTGAACCGTCTCGAGGACCGCGCGCTGCTCACGCGTGTGCTGTGCGCCGACGACCGTCGTGGCATCTACACCGAGCTGACGGCATCCGGTCGGGAGCTCTACGAGCGCGCCCACCCGATCCACGACGCCACGCTCCGCCGCGCTCTGGACGATGCGGCTGCTCAGCCGGAGCTCGCTCCCGTGGTCGAGGCTCTGAACGGCGTCGCGCTCCCCGCGCTCGTCACCCGCTGAGGCGCTGCGAACTCACCGGTCGGGGTGATCCCGACGCTGGGCGTCAGGGAGATCACGATCTTGCCGGAGGCGTGTCCGGCGATCGATCGCGCATACGCGATACGCACGTCTTCGAGCGGATGCACCGAGTCGATCGGCAGCTCGACGCTGCCGTCGGCGATCAGCTGAGCGACCATCGTGAGCTCCCGCGCGCCGGCCTTCGCCCCGCCGATGCCGCGGACCGGATGCCGAGAGCGCGCCTCGTAGTCGGCCACGGTGTTGATGCGATCCGCGGGCACACCCATGGCCAGAGCGAGGTCGACCGTGCCGTGACCGACGGTGTCGAGCACCGCAGTGATCCCGCCGGGCGCCGCCGCCCGCACCGCGTCGGCGAGGTCGTCGCCGTAGGCGAGCGGATGGACGCCGAGGCGCCGCAGCAGCGCGTGGTTGCGCGGACCGGCCGTCCCGATGACCCGGGCACCCCGAAGGACGCAGAGCTGCGCCGTGAGGATGCCGACGCCACCGGCCGCGCCGCTCACCAGGACCACGTCGCCCGCGCCGATCCGCTGGGACTCGACGCTCGCCACGGCCGTGCGGCCGACGACGTTGAGCGCTCCCGCGACGACGAGCGGGAGCCCCTCCGGCACGCGGACGAGCAGCGCGGGGTCGATCACGAGGTGGTCGGCCTGCGCGTGGTACCGGAGCCCGCCGAACACCTCTTCGCCCGTGCGCCATCCGGTGACGTCGTCTCCGACAGCTTCGATGGTGCCCGAGAAGTCGTACCCGTTGCCGGATGGCAGGCTCCGCTCGTACGGATCGTGCATCGGCTCGCCGCTGAACAGCTTCCAGTCGACGGGGTTCACACCGGCCGCGGCCACCCGCACCAGAACCTCACCCGCGGCGGGACGGGGGACCGCCCGATGCTCGATCTCGAGCACCTCGGGGCCCCCGAACCGGTGGAACACGACGCGTCTCGACGCGGCATCCGTCGGTGCGAGGGTCATGGGGACAGCCTAGGAGGATCCCCTGCTCACCCGGCGCTGACGGCGAGCAGGAACCAGGCCGAGTGCGGGATCCACTGCTCCGCCCATCGCCAGGAGTCGGGGCCCTCGGCGGTGTCCGATGTCAGGAAGGCGATGCCCTGCTCGTCGTCGGGGTGGCTGGTGATGCCGTTCACGATGCCGCCGGGCAGGTTCGGGAAGTCCGGGGTGTACTCGACGTTGTTCCGGCCGCGCCCCTGGAGCATGCAGGCGTCGAAGGGGTTCCGGCCGAGCACCCAGTGCACCTGATCGGCGGCGAAGCGACGCAGTCGCGCCGCAAGATCGGCATCGCACTCCGGGAGATCTGCGACGATCGCGGCTGCGAACGAGAGCGAGGCGAGGTTCGCGTTCTCGCCCTGCCACCAGTAGCCGGTGTCGTTGTCGTGAGGGAAGAAGAACGCGTCCTTCGGCGCACCACCGCGCGGCTGCACGCGCTGCCGGGGGTAGCCGAACGGATTGGCGACGGCGTCCGTCCGATCCACCAGGTCCTTCGCGAGCTGCACGGCGAGGGCGCGCGCCCGCCCGACGTGGGCGCCGGCCGGCACGAGCGCCGCGTAGCGGAGCAGGGCGATCGCCGGGAGTCCGGCCTCGACCGCCGAGAAGTACGGGCGTCCGTCGTGCCAGGCCTCGAACCATCCGGCCGCGCCGTCGGCTCCGGCGCGATAGCGCTCGATCAGCGAGAGGGCGCGGCGGTCCGCCGCGGCGGCGAATCGCGTGCGCTCATCGGGTCCGACAGCCGCCACGAGCTCGGATGCCGCGAGCAGCGCGCAGTGGTCGTCGACGATCGACTCCGCACTCTCGGTCAGCTCCCCGGTCTCGAGATCGAGCCCGAACAGGTAGTCGTCGTTGTGCATCTCGAGGTCGTCGAAGGCCCCGACGGCAGCGGCCAGGTACTCCGCAGACGTGAAGTCGCCGTGCGCGCTCTCCCGCGACGCCCGCGCCAGCGCGGCGATCGCGAGCCCGCCGCCGCCGCGGTACGACGCCCGGTACCGGTCGGTGCGCACGCATTCCGGCAGCGGCGCGTTGATCACCCGCTCGTCGAGCTGCTTGGTCAGGGCGTCGAAGATGCCGCTGTAGAACGCGCCTTCCGGGGTGCGGAAGCGCACCAGGAAGTCGGCGCCGAACAGGGCCTCGTCACGCAGCCGCGCTCCGAGTGCCCGATGGAACCGCGGATGCCGTGTCGCCAGCTGGTCGCGCGCCTCGAGGAACGCCCACGTGCACAGGGGGATCTGCTGCGGGCTCATGGTCGGCGAGTACGTCAGGTGGCTGAGGAACTTGCTCGTGTCGCCGCTCGCGTCGAGCCACCCGCCGCGGGCATCCACCGTGAAGCCGGAGTCGTCGCCGTACCGCAGGGCGGCGGCATCCTTCCGTTCGATCTCACCGCTGGAGCGCCCTGCCTTGAAGGCGAAGAGGATGTCCGAGAGCGTGCCGGCGGCGAGCCGCTCCTCGCCGATCGTGAACGGCTCCGACGAGACGGCCTCGTCATCGACCGCCGCCGCGAGGACGTAGCGTCCGGGTGAATCGACGGCGTCGAAGTCCACGCGCGAGTATGCGCCCGTTCGCCAGGCGTCCACCGCCGCCACCGGTGTCGCCTCCAGCCGGATGCGGGAGCCGTCGTCGAGGGACAGCAGCTCCACGTGCGGCGTCGACCCGAGCTCGGCGAGCTCGATGAGTGCGGACTTGGGTGCCCCGGTGTCGTAGCCGAGGTGATCGATGAGGATGCGCATGTCAGCCCTTGAGTGCTCCGGCGAGGACCGCGTTCTCCATCTTCTCGGCGAACACCGCGTAGACGAGGTAGGCGGGGATCAGGGTGATGAGGATGCCGGCGGCAAGAACACCGTACTGCGCGGCGTTCGCGATCGAGAGTGTGGGCAGCGCCACCTGCGCGGTGCGCAGCGTCGCCTCCGGCCCGATGATCACGAGCGAGAAGAAGTACTCGTTCCAGAAGGAGAGGAAGTTGAGGATCGCGACGACGGTGAGAGTCGGCACGGCGAGCGGAACGTAGACCGACCACAGCACCCGCAGGGGGCCGGCGCCGTCGAGCACGGCCGACTCCTCGAGCTCGGCGGGCACCGCGCGCATCGCCTGCGTCAGCAGGATCACCGTCAACGGCATCGCCGACGCGGGGAGGAAGAGGATGAGGAACTCGCGGGTGTGGAACAGATGCATCGCGATCGACAGCAGCACGGTCGGCACGAGCGCCGCGAAACCGGGGATGAGGAATCCGAGCGCGAAGATCCGCTCCACCATCTGTCCGAGCGAGCCCTTCGCGCGCGCCAGCGCGAACGCCGCCGGCACTGCGAGGGCGAGCGTCAGGACCTCCGCACCGATCGTGATGTACGCCGAGTTCAGCAGGGCCGTGCCGAGCGACGCCTGCGAGAACGCCAGCCCGAAGTTGTCGAGCGTCAGCGGGGTGAAAGGCGAGAACGGCTGGTTGAAGATGTCGGTGTTGCGCTTGAACGCCGAGATCAGCAGGTAGTAGAGCGGAGCGGCGAGCAGGATCACGTACAGCCAGACGCCGGCGTGCGCGAAGTACTTCGAGGGACCGGTGCGGGCCAGAGCGCCGCCGCGCGTGCGACGACGCGGGGTGGAGCGAGGGGCGGATGCCGTGGTGCGGGAGGGAGCGGGGGCTTCGAGTGTGGTGGTCATGGCGTCGGATCCCTTCAGTACTTCTGCCGGAACGCGCGGCGGATCACGAGGATGCCGACGACGCCGACGACGAACAGCACCACGGCGACGGCCTGGCTGTATCCGACCTTCGACTGGTTGAAGGCGAAGTCGTAGACGAGGAACGACAGGGTGGCGGTGGCGTTGCCGGGGCCGCCCTTGGTGAGCAGCAGCACGACGGCGGCGGAGGAGAACAGTGTCCAGAGGAACTGCAGCATCGTGACGACGCCGACGAACTCCCGGCACATCGGCCAGGCGATGCTCCACATGCGGCGGAAGTGGCCGCACCCGTCGATCTCGGCGGCTTCGAAGACCGAGGCGTCGATGGAGTTGAGTCGCGCGGCGAGCATGATCGCGGACACCGACATGCTGCACCAGATGGTGACGATGATGATCGACAGCATCGCGCTGTCGCCGTTCGCGAGCCACGGGCGGGCGAACTGCTCGAGACCGAGGATCTCGAGGAAGCCGTTGATCATGCCCTTCGGCGCGAAGACGCCGATGAACACCATGGCGAGGGCGGATGCCGAGAGCAGCACGGGCGTGAACATGAGGGCGCGGACGAACCGGTGGCCGCGGGGCTTCAGGTTCAGGTAGTACGCGATCATGAACGCACCCACGACCACGATCGGCAGGGTGACGACGAGCTGGAGGATCGTGTTGCCGGTCGCCAGCCACACGACCGGGTCGCCGGCCAGGCGGACGAAGTTCTCGAATCCGGCGGGGGTGCGCGGGGCGATGAGCCCTCGCCAGTTGACGGTGGAGAAGTAGAAGAGACTGACGAGGGGTCCGATCGTGAAGACGAGGAACCACAGCAGCGCGGGGAGCGTTGCCGACAGCTGCAGCATCTCGCTCCGTCGGCGGGATCTGCGGCGCCGAAGCGCGACGACGTCGGGGGACAGGGCGGTCATGGATGCTCCAGCAGTCGGGAGGGCGGTCCGGCGGATGCGCCGGACCGCCCCGGCGGTCTTACTTCGCGGCGGCGTAGATGTCGTCGACGGTCTGGCAGATCGTCGCGGCATCCGTGCCGGGGGTGAAGGCGACCGAGGTCGCGCGGTACATGGGGTTGGAGACGTCGGCCGGCACGTAGATGTCGGGCATCACGGGGAAGTCCACGGCCTCGGGCAGCTCGGTCAGAGACTGGGCGAGCAGTGGAGAGGTGACGCCGGACGTGTCGCCGCCGAAGTCGGCCACCGGGATCACGCCGCCCTCGTCGAGGATGCCCTTGAGCACGTCGTTGCCGTACATGTAGGTGATGAGCTGCTCGACCGCGTCGATCTTCTCCTCGCCGTTGGGGCTGATCCACCACCCGGCGGACGTCGAGCCGCGGTAGGCGAGGGGCTTGTCGAACGGCGCGCCGTCGGCGACCGGGAGTCCGCCGAGCACCGTGGCAGCGGCGAGCTCGTCCGAGGCGGACGGATACGCCCACGACCCGATCGGAGCGATGGCGGCCTGTCCGTCCATGTACGCGGCCTGCGCCTGGTCTGCCGTGTATCCCTCGACGCCGTCGACGAAGACGCCCGCGTCGCGGAGCTCGACGAGCAGTTCGATGCCCTTCATGGCCTCGGGGTTGTCACACGTGCCGCCCTCCGCGTAGACCTGCTTGGCCTCGTCGGTCGACATGTACATCTCGAGGAACTGCAGGAAGATCTTCTGCCCTGACCAGTCGATACCGCCCAGCGCGACCGGGGCGATGCCGGCGGCGCGCAGCTTCTTCGTCGCGTCGATGAGTTCGTCGGTCGTGGTGGGGACGCTTTCGACACCGGCCTGAGTCAACAGGTCGGTGTTGTACCACCACGGCCACGTGAACCCGGAGTACGGGAAGGCGCGGACGTTGTCCTCGGCATCCGTCCAGTCCACGAGCGCGTCCTCGGGGATCCGGTCGGCGATGCCCCATTCCTCGATGTAGTCGTTCACGGGCACCACGGCGCCGTTGATCGCCCAGTCGAGCTGCTTCTCGAGGAGCCCGACCAGCAGCACGTCGGCCTCTTCGCCGGCGAGGAGCGAGGTCTCGTAGACCTGGTTCAGGTTGTCGCCGGATTCGAGCACCTTGACCTCGATGCCGGTCTCCTCGGTGAACGCCTCGAAGGCGGCGAACAGGGGCTTGTTCTGCGCCTGGCTCGCCGTCCAGTTCGTCTGGACGACGATCTGGTTCGGGTCGCTGGCGGGCTGGCTGCTCGCGCAGGCCCCGAGGCTCACGGCGAGCACGACGGCACTGGCTCCGGCCAGGGGGATGGACACGCGCTTCTGCACGGGAGACCTCCTTGTCGGCCGGTCGGATACCGGCGATTCCCTGAATGGTAGTGTCTCGGACTCTAAGTGGTCAATACTGGTATGTAAAAGACCTCTAACTAAATACGACGACGCCCTTCACGAAGTCGGCAGGACGCTCCTCCATCAGCTCATACGCCCGATCCACGTCTTCGAGGGCGAAGGTGTGGGTGATGAGCGGCAGGTAGCTGAAGCGGCCGTCGGCGATCATCGCGAGGCCCTCGCGCATCGCACGCACCGTGCGCGGGCGCTCGGGGGAGAAGCCGTTCACGATCGTCGCGCCCTTGTACCAGAGCTCCATGTCCATCGGCGCGTCGCCAGTGTGGTGGTACCCGACGATGCACACGGTGCCGTACGGGCGCACGAGCGAGGACGTGGTCCGCAGCGCGGCGGTCACCCCCGTGGCCTCGACGACGACGTCCATGCGCTGCTCGCGCCGGCCGGATGATGAGACGAACTCACCCGGCAGGTCATCGGGGTGATAGGCCTCATGCGCGCCGAGCGCCAGGGCGCGTGCGCGCGCGGCCGGATTCGGGTCGACGGCCACCAGCAGTCCCGGCAGGCGGGTCGCGGCCAGTTGGACGAGGCCGAGGCCCATGAAGCCGAGCCCCACGACCGCGACGCGATCACCCGGACGGATGCCGCTGCGGGAGAGCGCCTCCTCGAGGTCGGCGAGTGGCTCTCCGATCACATGCTGCGGCGCGAACCCCGCCGGCACGCGCAGGATCGAATCGGCGTCGAGCGCGACCCGGGTGGCGAAGCCGTCGCCGCCGAGACCGGTCACGACCTCGCCCACCTGCCAGCGTCCGGCGGGGTCGCCGACCGCGCTGATCCGGCCGACGGTCTCGTGGCCGAGCCGTACCGGCTTCTCCGGCGTTCCGTGCTCGCGCCATGGCGTGCGATCGGACGTGCAGACGCCGCATGCCAGCACGTCGATCACCACCTGGGAGGGCGTCGGGATCGGATCGGGCGCCTCGACGATCTCGGACCGGCGCGGACCGACTACCTGGCTGATGAGCATGGAATTCTCCTCCGACGGGTGACTGCGGACCACTCACCGGCTTGTCTCAATTGGACAGCAAGTGGTTGCACTCATCATAGAAGCGTATTAGCTTGGCCCTCAGTGGTATTTCAATGGACTACTACAAACGCTCGAAGGAGAGGCCATAGTGTACCAGTTCCCCCTGACGGACGGGCCGCGATGACGGCGGCCCTCACCGCTGCCGTTCTCGGCGCGGGTGCGCAGGGAGCAGTTCACGCCTTCGGCCTCTCCCGCATCCCCGGGATGCGCATCGTCGCGATCAGCGACGTCGATCCGGATGCCGCCGCGTCTCTCGCGGCCCGCCACGACGCCCGGGCGTACACCGATCTCGCAGCCCTGCTGGCCGACCACCGCGTGGACCTGCTGAGCATCTGCGCGCCGGCTGCCGTGCACCGCGCCGTCGTCGACGCCGCGATCGCGCACGGGGTGCGCGCGATCCACTGCGAGAAGCCGATGGCCCTCACGTACGGCGACGCACGCCATCTGGTCGCGGCGACCGCGGACGCGGGCGTCGCCCTGACCGTCAACCACCAGCGACGCTTCGACCGCATGCACCGCGAGGTGCGGGAACTCGTGCAGGACGGCGTTATCGGAGAGCTCACCGGCGCGCAGGGCTACTGCGCGAACCTCTTCGACTGGGGATCGCACACGCTCGACCTGATCCGGCTGCACCTCGGGGACCCGCGGGCGGTCTCGGTGCTCGCGCAGATCGACGTCGCCGCACGCAAGCGCGTCTACGGGGCGCTGACCGAGACGGCCGGCATCGTCAAGGTGCGCTTCGACAGCGGCATCGATGCGATCATCACGACCGGACGCGATGAGCGCCTGCATGCGCTCGGCGACAACGGGATCGTGCTGCAGGGCACGCGGGGACGCGTCGACATCTTCGGCGGGCGCGCGCTCGTGCACGCCGACGGCCGCGAGCCCCGCGAGATCGCGGAATCCGTCGACCCCGCCTTCGCGATCGAGCTCGGCGGCGTCGACACCGCGATCATCGAGCAGACCGCCCTCGCTCTCGCCGACCTCGCCCGCTGTCTGACGACGGGCGAAGAGCCCGTGCTGCACGCCCACCACGGACTCGCTGCTGCGGAGATCATCTTCGCCGCCTACGAGTCGAGCGTGCGCCGCGGCACCGTGCGGCTGCCGCTGGACGTGTTCGACAACCCGCTCCAGCGCGGGCTCGACCAGGGACTCTGGACGCCCGCCGGCGAGATCGTTTCGACCTACTGACGTGAGAGAGATGGAAGCGATGAGAGAGGCCGTGGCATGAGAGTGCTCCTGCGGCGAGGACTGTTCTATCTGATCACCGCCTTCGCGGCGATCACGATCAACTTCTTCCTCCCCCGAATGATGCCGGGCGACCCGATCGAGCGGATGCTCACGCGGTTCCAGGGAAAGCTGAGCCCCGAGGCGGTGTACGCGCTCCGGCAGCTGTTCGGCCAGGGGGACGCCAACCTGTGGAACCAGTACTGGGAGTACTGGGGCAACATCTTCACCGGCAACCTCGGGGTGTCGATCAGCGCGTACCCCGCGCCCGTGTCGACGATGATCCTGCAGGGGCTGCCCTGGACGCTGTCGCTCATCGGCATCTGCACCGTGCTGAGCTTCGTGATCGGCGTCGGGCTCGGCATGCTCGTCGGCTGGCGCCGCGGCTCGTGGATGGACGGTCTCGTGCCGGCCACCACCTTCATCTCGTCGATCCCCTACTTCTGGTTCGGGCTGATCATGGTCTACGTCTTCGCCGTGCTGCTGCGATGGTTCCCGCTGTCGGGCGGATATGAGCCAGGGCTGATGCCGGGGTTCAACCTGGAGTTCATCGGGAGCGTCATCTCCTACGGGATGCTGCCGGCGATCACGATCATCGTGTCGTCGATCGGCGGCTGGCTCCTCGGGATGCGCAACATGATGGTCACCACCCTCAGCGAGGACTACGTGCTCCTCGCGCAGGCCAAGGGTCTCAAGACCCGGCGGGTGATGAGCACCTACGCCGGACGCAACGCGGTGCTGCCCTCGCTCGCGAGCTTCGCGATGTCGCTCGGCTTCCTCGTCGGCGGATCGATCGTCACCGAGGTCGTCTTCAACTACCCGGGACTCGGCTACACGCTGTTCCAGGCGGTCCAGCAGCAGGACTACCCGCTGATGCAGGGCATCTTCCTCGTGATCACCATCACCGTGCTGGTGGCGAACCTCGTCGCGGACTTCGCCTACGTGATGCTCGATCCCCGCACCCGTCAGGAGGCCCGCCGATGACGACCCCGCTCACCGCCACCCTCGCCGCGCCTCAGCCCGCTCCCAAGAAGGGGCGCAACCTCGACTGGCTGCACGGACTCCGCTCCGCCAAGATCGTCGTCGGCGGCACCGTCTTCCTGCTTTTCGTGCTCGTCGCGATCTTCGGGCCGATGGTCGTCACGACCGACCCGAGCGCCGTCAGCACCGAGGTGCTGCTGCCGCCGTCGCCCGAGCACTGGCTCGGCACGACGCACACCGGTCAGGATCTGTTCGCGCAGATGGTCTACGGCACCCGCATCTCGATGTTCGTCGGTGTGGTCTCCGCCTTCTTCGCCACGGCGCTGTCGCTCATCGTCGGCCTCACAGCGGGGTACGTGGGCGGGCTCGGCGACGAGCTGCTCTCGGTGCTCTCGAACATCTTCCTCGTGATCCCGGGCCTGCCGCTGGTGGTCATCCTCGCCGGATATCTGCCGAGCACGGGCTCGATCGGCATCATCATCGTGATCTCGATCACCGGCTGGGCCTGGGGTGCCCGCGTGCTGCGGGCGCAGACGCTGTCGCTCCGCAACCGTGACTTCGTCGAGGCCGCGCGCGTCGCCGGCGACCGCACCTTCCGCATCATCTGGAGCGAGATCCTTCCGAACATGCTCGCGATCGTGGCGTCGTCGTTCCTCGCGACCGTGACCGGCGGCATCCTGACCCAGGCGGGTCTCGCCTTCCTCGGCATGACGGACGTGACCGAATGGTCGTGGGGCGGCATCCTCTACTGGGCGCAGAACAGCTCGGCGCTCCTGTTCGGCGCGTGGTGGTGGTTCGTGCCCCCGGGGCTCGCGATCGCCGTCGTCGGAACCGCTCTCGCCCTGGTGAACTTCGGCATCGATGAGTTCGTCAACCCGCGTCTGCGGGCGGCGGGCCTCGGCACGAAGGCCGGAACCAAGACGCAGTTCAAGCGTCCCCGTCAGCCGCTGCTGAACCTCCGCAAGCCGCGTCGCGACCTCGACGAGGACATCGCCTTCGTCGCGGGCGAGGCCGTGCTGCAGATCTCCCATCTGTCGGTCGAGTACCAGACGCGCGACGGGGCCTTCCGTGCCGTCGACGACGTCAGCCTGACCCTGCACCGCGGCGAGATCGTCGGTCTCGCGGGCGAGTCGGGATCGGGCAAGACGACCCTCGCCTACGCCGTGACACGTCTGCTGCGCCCGCCGGCCATCATCGCGGGCGGCGAGATCATGTACACCGGCCGCGACGGCGAGCAGATCGACGTGCTCGGTCTCGACGACCGGGAGCTGAAGGCGTTCCGGTGGTCCGAGATCGCTATGGTGCTGCAGTCCGCGATGAACGCGCTCAACCCGGTCATCTCGGTCGGCGACCAGATCGAGGACATCTTCATCGACCACGATCTGGGCCTGAGCCGGGAGGAGCGCCGCCGGCGCGCGGGCGATCTGCTGCGCACGGTCGGCATTGACCCGATCCGGCTCGCCAGCTATCCGCATCAGCTCAGCGGCGGCATGCGGCAGCGCGTGATGATCGCGATGGCACTCTCACTCAAGCCGCGCGTCATCATCATGGACGAGCCCACGACGGCGCTCGACGTGATCGTGCAGCGCAGCATCATCGACGAGATCGCGCGCCTGCGCCACGATTTCGGCTTCGCGGTGCTGTTCATCACGCACGACCTGGGCCTGCTGCTCGAGATCAGCGACCGCGTCGGCGTGATGCGCAAGGGGCGCCTGGTCGAGGAGAACACTCCCGAGGAGCTGCTCGCGAACGCCGAGCACGACTACACCCGACACCTGCTGCGGTCGTTCCCCAGCCTCCGCGGCGACGCGCCGGTTTCGGGAGGCGGTCGTTACATCGCGGAGGACGGCGAGACCGCCTCCGAGGAAGTGGGAGCACGATGACCACCCTGCATGCGGTGAACCTCACCAAGGACTACCACCTCGGTCGTCGCGGCAGCACGCTGCGCGCGGTGGACGGGGTATCGCTCACCGTTCGTCCTGGCGAGACCGTGGCGCTGGTCGGCGAGTCCGGAAGCGGCAAGTCGACCATGGCGAAGATGATCCTGCGCATCACCGACCCCTCGTCGGGAGAGCTCCGGCTCGACGACGAGGTCGTCCCGCGCGGGCAGCAGGGCGTCCGCGCCTATCGCTCCCGTGTGCAGATGGTGTTCCAGGATCCGTTCGCCTCACTCAACCCGCTGCGCACCGTGCGACACCACCTGCGCCGCCCGCTGCGGGTGCACCGCATCGTGCGCGGCGCGAAGGAGGAGCAGACCGAGCTCGAGCGGCTCCTCGACTCGGTGAACCTGTCGTCGGAGTACCTCGACAAGTTCCCGCACGAGCTCTCGGGCGGTCAGCGTCAGCGCGTGGCCATCGCCAGGGCGCTCGCGCCCCGCCCCGAGGTGCTCATCGCCGACGAGCCGGTCTCGATGCTCGACGTGTCGATCCGGATGGAGATCCTCGAACTGCTCGACGCCCTCAAGCTCGAGCGCAACCTCGCGGTCCTCTACATCACGCACGACCTCGCGACGGCGCGGCACTTCTCCGGTCAGATCGTCGTCATGCGCAACGGGCGCGTCGTCGAGCGCGGGCCGAGCGGCGACGTGATCGCGGCGCCGATCCACCCGTACACGCAGCTCCTGGTCCGAGCCGCGCCCGACCCGCGGTCGGAGCCGTTCGTCGTCGACGTCGACCGGCGACTTCGCCACCCGGAGGTGCTCGTGAGCGAGACCGACCCGACGGTGGCGGATGCCGCGGACGGCATCCACTGGGCCCGGGAGTGGGACGACGACGAGAGCGTCGCCCGGCTCCTCACCGAGAACCGCATCGAGGGGAAGGAGGGCACAGGCGTGCTCTGACGAGCACCTCCGCAGTTCCTTCATGTCCCCCGCAGTGTCCTCGCAGTCTCAATGAAAGGAAGTCGGCATGCCCATGCGCACGTCGAAACGAGCGGCCATCGCCACCCTGGCGGTCGCCGCCCTCATCACCGGCCTCGCCGCCTGCGCCCCCAGCGGCGCATCGAACTCCGGGGGAGGCGACACGATCCTCACGGTCGGCCGCTCGTCCGCCTCCGTGCAGCAGGTCTTCAACCCCTACCTGCCCACCACCGCGTACCAGCTCGGTTCCGAGGGCATGATCTACGAGCCCCTCGTGCAGGTCAACACCACCAAGGCCGGTGACTTCAAGCCGTGGCTGGCGACCGAGTGGGAGTGGAACACCGAGGGCACCGAGCTCTCGCTCCAGCTCCGCGACGGCGTGAAATGGACAGACGGCGAGGACTTCACGAGTGAGGATGTGGTCTACAGCTACCAGCTCATCAAGGACCACCCGGAGCTGAACCTCACCGGCATCCAGTTCGACACGATCACCGCGCCCGATGAGCACTCCGTCGTGCTGACGTTCGCCACCCCGTCGGCGAACTTCTTCGACAAGATCATCTACCTGAGCATCGTGCCCGAGCACGTGTACGGCGAGGTCGACGACGTCGCCGGGTACGCCGACGACAAGCCGGTCGGCACGGGTCCGTTCATGCTCGACACGTTCACGCCGGAGAGCTACACGCTCACGAAGAACCCCGACTACTGGCAGAAGGGCAAGCCCGCGATCGACGGCCTGCGCTTCGTCCCGTACAAGGACAACACGGCGGTCTCGCAGGCCATGGTGCAGGGCGACGTCGACTGGTGCAGCTGCTACATGGCGAACGTCGAGGAGACGTTCCTCTCCCGCAGCGACGACTTCCACATCCTGTGGTCGGTCGTCGGCGCCGACGGTCTCATCACGAACAACCAGAGCTTCCCGTTCAACGAGCGCGAGATCCGCGAGGCCGCCAGCCTTGCGATCGACCGCCAGCAGGTGGCCGACGTCGCCAACCGACCGGCGGCGACCTGGAAGGGCGGCCTCCCGCTGCCCGTGTTCGAGGATGCCATCGCGCCCGGCCTCGAGGACGAGGTGTACGAGTACGACGTCGACGGTGCGAAGAAGATCCTCGAGGGGCTCGGCTTCACGATGGGCTCCGACGGGTACTACGAGCGCGACGGCCAGCAGCTGGCCTTCGAGATCACGATCCCGCAGGCGTTCACCGAGCAGGTCGCGGCCGCCCAGATCATCCAGTCGAACCTCAAGGAGGCCGGCTTCAAGGTCGACGTCAACGGCGTCGCCGTCGAGGCGATCAACGGCATCACCAGCAAGGGCGAGTTCCAGGCCACGATCGGCTACCCGATCGCGACGCAGATCCTCGCGGTGAACCTGTACGACTCGTGGATGAACCCCGCCTACTCGCTGCCGATCGGCGAGGCCATCCCGACGTACCAGAACATCCAGCGCACCGAGGACCCGGAGATCGCGCAGTACTTCGCCGACTACTTCGCCGCGACCACCGACGACGAGCGCACCGCCGCCGTCACGGGTCTGGAGGAGCAGTTCATCGAGGAGATGCCATGGCTCGTCCTCTCGTACTACCAGGCCTACGCCGGGTGGAGCGAGAAGAAAGCCACCGGCTGGCCCGAGGAGAACGACCCGTACTGGGGCGCTTTCGTCAACCCGGTCGTCGCGCTGGAGCTCCAGCCCAAGTGACCGAGTAGACCTTCGACGGGCTCAGGACCGCACGGTTCCTGAGCCCGTCGAACGGCCCACTCACCAACCCGAGGAGAACCCATGTCCACCCGCGCCCTCGTCGTCGTCGGCGGCGACGACACCCACCACGACCTCCTGGGCGCTGCCGACGTCCTCACCCGCATCGGTGCCGGAGCCGGGTTCGCCACGGCACCGGCTGTCGGCATGCAGCGTTTCGCGAACGCCCGGCCCGAGACGGCGGATGCCGACGTCTACGTGCTCTACGACTCCGGCGCCTCGTTCCCCGGCGCGCAGCAGGCCGCGCTCGCCGCGGCGGTCGCGGCGGGCAAGGGACTCGTCGCCCTGCACATGTCGAACGTGATGAGCGACCCGCAGGGTACCGATCGGGCGTTCTTCGAGCTGCTCGGCAACCACTACCTGTCGCACGGCCCCGGACACCACGAGGGCCGGCATCGGATCGAGATCGTGGCGCAGCATCCGATCACGGACGGCGTCGAGGACTTCGAGCTCTTCGACGAGTACTACGAGTTCGCGTTCGCCGATGAGGATCATCTCGTGCTCGCCGAGCGCACCAGGGAGGACGGGGTGCGGATCCCCGTCCTGTACGTGCGGGAGGTCGGCGAAGGGCGCGTGGTCTATCTCGCCCTCGGGCACGACATGCGCGCGTGGGGTGAGCCGCCGTTCCGCCGGCTCGTCACTCAGGCGATCCGCTGGGCGGGACGCGCATGAGCGCCGCACTGCCCGGCGCCGCCGTCATGCTGTACACCGTCGACGCACTGCTCGACGACGACTTCGAGGGCGTGCTCGAGCGCATCGCCGCCCTCGGCTATCAGGGCGTCGAGACCTACGGCCTGCATGGTCGCTCGGCCGCAGACGTGAAGCGGATGCTGGATCGCACGGGTCTCGCCGTCGTGAGCTCGCACGCGCCGTTCCCCTTCGGGCCGGAAGCCCCGCGCATCCTCGACGAATACGCCGAGCTGGGTGCCCCCAACCTCGCCTGGAGCATGGAGGCCGAGGAGTTCGACAGCCTCGACCTCATCGAGCGGGGCCTCGAACGCGTCAACGGCGGCGTCGAGTCGGCGAGGGCCTACGGCATGACCGTCGCGTATCACAATCATCACGCCGAGTTCCGGAACGTGATCGACGGTCGGAGCGCCTACGACCTGCTGCTCGAACACCTGCATCCCGACGCCCGGGTCGAGTTCGACATGTACTGGGCGGCGGTCGGCGGGGCGTCGCCGGCGGAGGTCGTGCGGTCGATCGGCCCCCGATTGAGATACGTGCACGTCAAGGACGGCCCGGCCCTGACCTACGGCGGCGACACGCTCGTGCCGATCGGGCAGGGAACGGTCGACGTGCTGGGCGCGCTGCGCGAGCCGTCGACGCTCGAGTGGCACATCGTCGAGCTGGAGAAGCTCGACCTCGACCCGTTCGACGCCCTGGCCGAGTCGTATCGCTACCTCACCGGGCACGGCGTGACGGCGGGTGCCCGATGAGCGCCCTGCGTGTGCTGTTCCTTGGCGGCGCCGGCATGATCGGCTCCGCGGTCGCGCGCGAGGCGGTGCAGCAGGGGATCGATCTCACGGTCGTGACCCGCGGCGAGCACCGGCGCGCGCTGCCCCCGGAGGTGCGCGGCATCCGCGCCGACGTTCGTGATGCGGCGGCACTCGACGATGCGCTCGGCGACGCCGAGTACGACGTCGTCGTGAACTGGGTCGGCTTCGCGCCGGCGGACGTGCTGCCCGACGTCGACCGTTTCGCCGGCCGCACCGGCCAGTACGTGTTCGTCAGCACCTGCTCCGTCTTCGGACGCCCGGTGCCCCAGCTGCCGATCACGGAATCCAGCCCGCGGCGGCATCCGGTCTTCGGATACGCCCGCGAGAAGCTGGCCTCAGAGGTCGCCCTCGAAGACGCCTACCGCGAGCGCGGTCTGCCGTTGACGATCGTGCGGCCCATGCACACCTACGACGAGACGACCATGATCTTCCCGGTCAGCTGGACGGCGATCGAGCGGATGCGGCGGGGCGAGGCGTCGGTCGTGCACGGCGACGGCACCTCGCTCTGGACGCTCACGCACTCGAGCGACGTCGCGCGCGCACTCGTACCGCTGCTCGGCAACGATCATGCGATCGGGGAGAGCGTGAACCTGGTGAGCGGCGACGTCCTCACCTGGGACCAGATCCACACGGCGCTCGCCCGGGCCGCCGGTGTCCGCGATCCGCGGCTCGCGCACTTCTCCAGCGAATCGATCGGCCGGGAGATCCCTGGCTGGGCAGAGGTGCTCCAGGAGGACTTCCGGCACTCGATCCTCTTCGACACCACCAAGTTGCGGCGCCTCGTGCCCGGGTACCACCCGCAGGTCTCGTTCTCGGAAGGCGCTCGCCGCATCGTCGCCTGGCATGAGGCGGATGCCGCGCGGCGGGCCTTCGACGACGACCTCTCAGCCGCGTTCGACCGCCTGATCCGGAACGGATGACATGACAGACACGATGCTCTCGATCCAGCTGTACAGCGTCCGCACGGAGCTCGGGCGGAAGCGGCCCGCGACCCTGCGGCGGCTCGCGGAGCTCGGCTACAGGCGGGTCGAACCCTACGACATCCTCAGCGACCCGGAGAACTTGGCGCGCGACCTCGCCGCCGCGGGTCTCGAGGCGCCGACCGCGCACGTGAAGCTGCTCGATGTACCGATCGACGAGGCGCTCGCCGCGGCGAAGACCGTGGGCGTCGAGACGCTGATCGTGCCCTGGGCCGATCCTGCGCTGTTCGCGGACCGGGCGGGCGTCGAATCGCTCGCCGCGCGGATCAACGCCGCCGCCGAGAGTGCCGCGGCCGAAGGGCGGCGCGTCGGGTACCACAACCACGACTTCGAGTTCTCTACGCTGATCGACGGACGGGCCGCGTGGGAGATCCTCGTGGAGCTGCTCGACGAGCGCGTCGTCCTCCAGGTCGACACCTACTGGGCGAGCGTCGGTGGAGCCGATGTGTTCGAGCTGCTTCCCCGCCTGGCCTCCCGCATCCGGTTCGTGCATGTGAACGACGAGGAGCCGGAGCCCGACGACCCGCCCACGCTCGGCGTCCCGGTCGTGGGACGGATGAGCGAGGTCACGGTCCTCGCCGCGCGCAGCGTCGAGCTCGTGGTGGTCGAGGTCGTCGTCGACGGCGACCCGCTCCCCGCGGTGGAGCGCAACACCCGCGTCTTCCAGGGGGCGCTCGCGTGACCGGCGGGCCGGTCCGCGTCGGCGTCATCGGGGCGGGCAACATCTCGGACGAATACCTCACCACCCTCACCGCCGCTCCCGGCGTCGAGGTGATCGGGGTCGCCGATCTCGACGAGGAGCGCGCTGCCGCGCAGGCGGCGAAGTACAGTGTGCCCTTCTCCGGCAGCACCGCCGGACTCCTCGCCCTGCCGGAACTCGAGCTCGTCGTGAACCTGACCATCCCCGCGGTGCACGCTCAGGTCGCCCTCGCGGCGATCGCGGCGGGCAAGCACGTGTGGGGCGAGAAGCCGCTCACGCTCGATCGCGCCTCCGCCCGGACCGTGCTCGATGCCGCGGCGGCGGCGGGGGTGCGCGTCGGCAATGCGCCGGACACCGTGCTCGGACGCGGCATCCAGCACTCGCAGCAGCTGATCGCCGAGGGCCGGATCGGCACACCCCAGACCGTGCTCACTCTCATGCAGGGGCCGGGTCCCGACGCGTGGCATCCGCGCCCGGACTTCCTGTTCGCGCGGGGAGCAGGCCCCCTGTTCGACATCGGCCCGTACTACCTCACGACGCTCGCGCTGCTGTTCGGTCCGATCGATACCGTGCAGGCGATGGGCCACCGGGCTTTCGACGTGCGCACCGTGCCGTACGGCGAACGCGCGGGCAACCGCATCCCGGTCGAGGTCTGGACGCACGTGAGCGTGCTCACCCGATTCCGGTCGGGCGTGGTCGGCACCTCGATCTACAGCTTCGATTCGCCCGTGCGGCGGCAGCTGTTCGAGGTCACCGGCTCCGGCGGAACTCTGACCGTGCCGGTGAGCGGGTTCGACGGGCCGAGCGTTCTCGTGCCGGCGGGGCAGCCGCGGCCGGAGTCGGTCGAGCTCGTGCCCTCGGGTGCCGACCGGGCGCGCGGCATCGGCGTCGTCGAGATGGCGGAGGCGATCCGCGCCGGCCGGGATCCGCGCGCCAGCGGGGCCCTGGCGTTCCACGTGCTCGACGCGCTGCTGGCCATCGAGGAGTCCATCGACGCGGGCGGGCCGATCGCGGTGGCCAGCGACTTCGACCCCGTGGACGCCCTGCATCCGCAGTGGGGCGCAGGCGCGCCGCCTCTCTGACGGTAACGCTGAGGACTTAGAATGGTCGTTACTGGTATGGTGCACAGGCGCGCTGTACGGCTCGGAACTGTACCGTGCTGAGTGGAACGACACCTCCGAGGGGGCAGGGATGACGAGCATCAGTGAATCGCCGATCCGCGCGGACTATCCTGAGCCGCTGTGGATCCAGGCCGTGAATCTCATCAAGGTCGAGATCTCGTCCGGCCGACTCGCGGAAGGATCGCGGCTGCCTCCTGAGCGCGAACTCTGCACCCAGCTGGGCATCAGTCGGGTGACCCTGCGCAAGGCCCTGCTGCAGCTGGTCGACGAGGGCGTGCTGAGCTCTTCGCACGGCCGCGGCTGGTACGTGGCTTCGGCGCCCGTCGCCAAGGAATGGCCGAACAGCCTCGAGTCCTTCAGCGAGACCGCACGGCGGATGGGCCTCGAGTCGACGTCGATCGTGCTCCGCGCCGAGACCGGGCATGCGAGCCTCGACGAGGCCGAGGCCATCGGAGTCGCGCCGGGAACGCCGATCTTCCGCCTCGACCGCATCCGTCTGCTCGACGCCGTGCCGATCGCCCTCGACGCCTCTGTCGTGCCCGCGGCTCTGCTGCCCGATGTCTCGAAGACCGACTTCGCCGTCGACTCGCTGTACGACCTGCTCGACGAGTCCGGCGCCGGACCCCAGCGCGCCGACAGCACCGTCGAGGCACGAGAAGCCGATGCTCAGGCCGCCGAGGCTCTCGGCGTCCCGGTCGGCAGCCCCCTGCTCGTGATGCGTCAGGTCGCGCACGGCCTCGACGGCCGCGTCGTCGCACTGTCGACCATCCGCTACGTGGGCGAGCGCTACCGGCTGCGCACGGTCTTCACCCGCGGCACCGGCCCCGCGCGCTGACGATCCACCGCCGCGCGCAGGGTCGGGAGGCCGATGTCAGGCCCGAGCGCCGTCGTGCCGCTTCAGCCACTCCAGGATCGCGCGGGTGGTCTCCTCGGGTCGCTCCTGCTGGATCCAGTGGCCGCTGTCGAAGGTGATCTCCTCGACGTTCGGCACGAACTCGGCGAGATTCGGCGACGGCGCCACCGTATCGCGTGCGCCGGACAGCATCAGCGTCGGCTGGTGGATGATCGGATCGACCTCGCCGAGCAGGTGCCAATCCCGGTCGAAGTTGCGGTACCAGTTGATGCCGCCGGTGAAGCCGGTCTTCTCGAAGGCGGCGACATAGACGGCGAGCTCGTCGGCGCTCAACAGAGGCTCTCCGTGAGGGTCGTCGGACAGCGCGAGCTCGATCATCGCGTTGCCGGGCTGCGGCGCCCGGAGCGGCTCGTCTCTGCGATACAGGTTGCGGATGAACCGCTCGGCATTCGCATCCAGGACCGCATCGGCGACGCCGGGCTGCCGATTGAAGTGCACGAAGTAGTAATCGCTGCCGAGCACCTCCTCCATGAACTCGAGCCACGGACGCTCGCCGCGCGCGGGGTAGGGCAGGCTCAGGCAGATCACCTTGTTCACCCTGGTCGGATGCAGCTGGGTGAGGCTCCACACGACCATCGCGCCCCAGTCGTGACCGACGAAGGTCGCGTCCGCGTATCCGTAGTGGTCGAGGAGCGCGACGAGATCGCCGGACAGCTGCGCGACGTCGTAGGCGGTGACCTCGGCCGGGCGTGAGGAGTTGCCGAAGCCGCGCTGGTTGGGGGCGATCACGTGGTAGCCCGCGGCGACCAGAGCGGGCACCTGATGACGCCAGGTGTAGGCGAGATCCGGCCAGCCGTGGCAGAGCACGATAGGTCGCCCGGCGTTCTCCCGGCCGGCTTCGAAGACCTCGAGCGTCACTCCGTCGACGGCGATCGTGGTCGGCTCGGGAAAGGGGATGGGGTGTGTCAGTGTGTTCATGCTCTTCACGGTAGGGAGGTATACCGGTCACCTGATGACCGGTTTTTCTGCGAATGTTGTCCTATGCGCAGTGACCGCCTCGTCGCCATCCTCCTCATGCTGCAGCGCCGCGAGCAGGTGACCGCCGCCGAGGTCGCCGCCGAGCTCGAGGTGTCGGAGCGCACCGCGCGGCGCGACCTCGACGCGCTGGCCCAGAGCGGCGTCCCGGTCTACTCGATCCAGGGCAGAGCCGGCGGCTGGCGGCTGCTCGGCGGCGGCCGCACCGACCTGTCGGGGCTGACCGCGAGCGAGACCCGCGCTCTGTTCCTCGTCGCGGGTCCGGCGTCGACCGCGACCCCGGCCGTGAGGTCTGGGCTCCGCAAGCTCGTGCGCGCGCTCCCCGAGCCGTTCCGCGACGAGGCCGAGGCCGCGGCGACATCGCTGATCCTCGACCCGCGGAACTGGGGCTCGCCCCGAGCGGTCGAGCCGCCCCGTTTTCTCGACGCCCTTCAGGATGCCGTGATCCAGGGCGTGCAGGTGCGCCTCGGGTACGTCGACAGCGAGGGCGCCGAGTCCGAGCGGATCGTCCACCCGCTGGGCATCGTCGCCAAAGGGCCGTCCTGGTATCTCGTCGCCTACACCGAGAGCGGTCGGCGCACCTTCCGGGTCGACCGGGTCCTGTCCGCCGCCCCGACCGATGAACCCGTCGCTCTCCCGGGTGCGGTCGATCTCTCGGAGAGCTGGCGGGAGATATCCGACGACATCGACCGACGGCGCACGAAACCCGTCGAGATCCACGGGACCTGCGCGCCCGAGGGCCTCGACCACCTCCGGATCGCGGTCGCCGACAATCTCGAGACCGGGGGCGTGACCGCCGACGGACGCATCTCCATCGTGATCCGCGGTCCCAGCGAGTACGGGCTCGCGGGACTCCTCTCGGGGCTCGTCGAGTGGCTCGACATCACGGAGCCCGCCGGCGTGCGAAACCACCTCGCGGCCATCGGCGCGGCCCTCACCGCACGGTACGGGGCTCCCGGCGCCTGAGCGATTCGACGTGCCTACAGTCGGTTCGCGAGGAACCACGCGCCGGCGACCGGCGGCTGGTCCAGGAGCACGAATCGCAGATCCGGATGCCGTTCGGCGAGCAGTTCGCGCACGCCGTCCGCGAGTCTCGGCTGCGCGGTGATCACGCCTCCCGCAGCGACGACGGCGTCACCCACCGCGCCGCGCCGGCGCAGCTGATCGATCAGGCGCACGAGGTGCGCCGCACCCGCACGGATCACCTCGGCGGCGAGAGCAGAGCCCCGGTCGGCCGCGCGGAACACCGCGGCGGCGTGCGGTGCCCAGTTCGCCATGGTGGGGTCGTCGTTCACGGCGCGGGCGAGACGCTCGGCATCCGCGACGCCGAAGTCCGCCAGCAGAGCCTGGAGGAGTCCGTCGTCGGGCTCGCCGTCATCGTGCGCGAGCAGCGCAGCCTTCGTGGCCTCACGGACGAGCCCGGCGGCGCCCGCTTCGTCGCCGATGACCCAGCCCCAGCCGCCGGTGACGAAGGAGCGTTCTGCCGCATCCGTCCCCGTGCCGATCGCTCCTGTGCCGGCGATGAGGCCGAGTCCCTGATCGAGTCCGGCGGCAGGCACGAGCAGCGCCGCATCGTTCACGCAGCGCACCTGATGATGCCCCCGCTGCACCAGAGCCTGCTCGAGGTCACGCGCGACGTCGGGATTGTCCAAACCCTGTGCGCCGACCACCAGGGCGCCGATCGTCGACCCGGTCGGCAGGGCGCGGAGCAGCACATCGGCGAGCCAGGCCGCCGCGGCATCCGCCGGTTCGGCATCCCACTCGGCCGAGCTCATCACGACGTCGGCGACACGCACGCCGTCGCGTGTCGTCGCACGCACGGCCGCCTTCGTCCCGCCCACGTCCATGCCCACGATGAGCCCCTCGTGCGGGAAGGAGTCATCGGGTGGAGTCACTGCGCCGCTCCGGATTCCACCTTGATGTCGTCGTTGTGGAACACGAACTCCTCGATCGCCACTCCTCGGGCGTCCGCGACATGCGCCACGAGGCCCTGCAGGAACAGCGCCTCGAGCACGGCGAGGGCGTTCGACGAGGCCTGCGGCAGACGCACGACCTCGAGGTGGTCAGAGCTCTCCACGTCGTCGGTCGTGACCAGCACGACCCGGTGACCGGCTTCGCTCAGTGTGTGCGCGACCCGGCTCTCCCGTTCACCGCCGAACAGCACGTGCGCGCCCTCGCCGGCCGATTCCATGGCGCCGTGCAGGTACCGCCGCGTGCCCATGGCACTGGCGGGGATGCGGGCGACCTCGCGGAACAGCAGCGCGCCGGCCTCGGCCGAACCCGTCGAGGGCCCGGCGCCGACGAAGTCGAGACTCGGCGCGGTGGCGATGAGCTCGGCGGCACGGTCGATCTGCGGGGCGAGCATGGTCTCAGTCTCGCGGAAGAGCGCCGCGAAGTCATGCCACGCCGGGTCGATCTTCCCGCCGGCCCACGCTTCCGAGAGCATGCTCACGGCGACCACCGTCGCGGTGTAGCCGATGGTCGAGGCGTAGCTGTCGGGGATCGACCCCAAACCCACCAGGTGGTTCGCGATGTCGGCGATGGGAGAGGGCGCGGTGTTGACGACGCCGTAGCGGAGCGACGCGGGAATGGTGTCCAGTGCGGCGATGGTCTCGCTGCTGCGACCGCTCTGCGACACGGCGATGACCGGGTGGTCGCCCGTGGCGAGCGGCAGCGGCGTGTCACCGGCATCCAGGCGCCAGGCGGTGATGCCGCGTTCGCGCAGATGCCAGACCGCGGGCGCGGCGGCGGCGAGGCTGGCGCCGATGCCCAGGAAGAGCGGGCCGACCTCACCGAGTGCGCCCTCCGCGGCGAGAGCCTCGACCTGGCTCTCGATGTGCGGGATCGCCGCCGCGAGGGCGTCGGCCTGACCTGCGGTGGCCTCCGCGTAGCTGATGTAACCGTTCATGTCGTTCCTCGTGCTCGTCCGGTCAGTGTCCGGCGTGGTGGTCGTGGTGGCCCGGCGCGCAGTGGTCTGCGGCGGCGGGGATGTCGAGAGCGGGGTTGCGGCCGAAGAAGCCGTGCGGCTTGAGCACGAATCCGCACGTGTCGACCGACATGATCGGCCAGTCCTCGACGCGGGGGAAGTGCGTGAGACCGAACGTGTGCCAGAGCACGATGTCGGTGCCGTCGACCGGCCGGTCCGCGACCACCCACTGCGGGAGGCCCGCGCCGCCGGGGTGCAGGTTGACGAAGTCACCCGCGGGATAGATCTGGTCGGGCTCGTAGGCGGTGACCCAGAGGTGCTTGGTCGTGAAGGTCGCGCGCTTGTGGATGTCAGACTCGCTGTCGGCGAGCAGCAGCGGCTTGCCCTCGGGGTAGAGCACCCAGCCCACGGGCTCGCCGAGGCGGTTCTGCACCTCGGTGTTGCCGATGAACCAGACGCGCCCGGTGAGATTGTCGGCGATGCGCTGCGCCTCCGACTCGGTGCGCAGGCGCGTGACGCTCTGCGTGAAGCCGGTGCCGTGCGGGTTCTGCTCACCGCGCGGAACAGCCACCGCCTCGATCTCGTCGACCGCGTTCGCGAGTCCGTCGACGGCCACGTCGAGTCGCGCGCTGAACAGGTGCTGGTGGTTCGGGGCGCCGAGGCCCGGCGCGACCTCGGTCGCGAACGGATAGCCCTTCCCGGGGTGCGCCGAGGTGAAGACGATCCCGGTGGCCTTCACCTCGAACTCGATCGTGCCGTCGAGGCCGAAGTACCAGTAGAAGCCGTAGTCGTAGTTGCCGACCGTCATGAAGAAGCTGACCACGAGGCGGCGGTTGCGACGCGTCTCGGATGAGCCGTTCCAGTTGTCGGAGTGCTTCCAGAGCACTCCGGCATCCTCCTCGTGGATGCAGATGGCCTGACGCACGATGCGCGCGTCGCCGTCGTTGCCCGCGACCACCGCGTCGAGGTAGGTGATGTCGCCGACGCAGTCGCAGCCGAGCTCGAGCGAGTTCGCGAACCCGCCGAACAGGTACTCGCCGCCGTCGAAGAAGTTCTGGAACCAGCGCTGCGGGCTCGGGTCGCCGTAGGGCACGACCATCTCGGCGATCGACGCACGATAGAGCACCGAGCGCTGCGCCTCGCCGTCGGCGATCGAGACGTCATGCAGCACGAGGCCCTCGCGCTGGTCGAAGCCGACCTGCAGGCGCCATCCCGCCCAGTCGAGCACGCCGTTCTCGTCGATCGTGAAGCTCGGTCCCTCCGGCTGCGAGATCTCGATCGGCTTCAGACCGGCGCGATCCGGGCCGCGCCACGAGGCCAGGTGGTAGTTCCCGTCCTCCTGCGGCACCGGGAGGTCGACGTAGTCGATCACGTCGAGCACCTCGCCGGTGACGACGTCGACCATGACGGTCACGCCGTCGACGGGGTGCGCCCAGCCGAGATCGTCCGGCGTGTTCTGCACGAAGGTGAAGCAGCGCTGGATGCGGCGGCCGCGCTCGCCGTCCGCGAGGACGCCGCCCGACAGCGGGTTCACGCGCAGCTTCGAGACGTCGGTCAGACCGCGCTTCGCCATCGCGGCGAGCCACCGCTCGTCCTGATGCACGACCTCTTCGACGTAGCCGAACTCGCGGATCACCACCGGGACCGCACCGTCGACCTCGGGGTCGAGCTCGCGCTCCGAGACGACGGCGCCTGCGGCGGGGTCGACGACGACGTCGTGCGAGCGCCCCGTGACCATGTCGATCAGGAAGCTGCGCACCTGACGCGGCAGACTCTCACCGGCCAGCAGTCGGCGTTTGTCCGGCGCCGTCAGTCCGACGTAGGAGTAGTGCGTGTTCGGGTTCGCGATACCCGCCGCCTCGAGGACCGCGCGGTTGGCGACGATCTCCTCGGCGGTCAGCGTCGCGAGCAGCGCGTGCGCACCGGCGGGCAGTGTGTTCGTCATTCTCGGGTGTCTCCCTGTCTGGTCTGGTCTGGTCGGTCGGTGCTCAGCGCTCGAGGAGCACCGGCTCCCAGGTGCCGGAGCGCATGGCGCGGTAGCAGGCGTCGAGGATGCAGTTCACGATCCAGCCGTCCTCGAAGGTCTCCATGGGCACGGTGCCCGCGGCGTAGTGATCGATGAAGTGGCGCATCTGCTGCGAGAAGCCGTAGGCGCGCGTCTCCTCCGGGACGGGGTGCACCCAGCCGGTCTCGGCATCCGCCTTCTCGACGAGGTAGCCGACCGGATTTCCGATGAAGCCCCAGACCGGTGTGACGGAGGTATCGGTGACCAGGCGCCCGGCCGTGCCGGTGAACTCATGGCGCAGCTGCATGCCGCCCTTCTCCGCCCACGACGACTCGATGATCGCCAGCTGGCCGCCGGCGAACTTGAGGAGCGCGACCGCGGTGTCCTCTCCGGTGGTCTTGTCGGAGTGGACCAGGGTCGACCCCCACGCGAAGACCTCGGTGACCGCGTTGTCCTTGCCGAAGAAGTGCCGGGCCGATTCGACCGTGTGGCAGCCCATGTCGAGCAGGGCGCCGCCTCCGGCGGTCTCGGCGTCCCAGAAGTGCGCGGCGTGCGGGCCGGAGTGCGCCTCGCGGGCGCGCATCGTGAGCAGGTCGCCGATGCCGCCTGCCTGGGCCATCTCGTGCGCCTTCTGCACATTGGGGGAGAAGACCGAGCTCTCGGCGTAGCCGTGCCAGACGCCGGCCTCCTCGACGATCCGGAGGATCTCGGCGGCCTCCGCGCCGGTGCGGGCCAGCGGCTTGGTGCAGATGATGCCCTTGCCCGCCGCGGCCGCGATGCGCACGGCCTCGACGTGGGCCTCGTTCGGCAGTGCCACGACGACGACGTCGATCTCGGGATTCGCGCACAGCTCGGCGATGTCGGTGTAGCTGCTCGGGCTGCTCCATCGGGCGGCGAAGTCCGCTGCACGCTCGGGGTTGCGCGAGAAGTTGGCGACGAGGATGCCGTCGCGGACGTCGAGCAGGGAATCGGCGTACGAGTCTGCGATGAACCCGGAGCCGAGGATGCCGACACGAATCACTGGGAGACCTCCTTCAAGGGCTGTTGTCCACAAGATACCACTTGTCTTGAATCTGTCTACTATTTTTCCATACCTCTTGCTACCGCATACAGACCTATATATGCTGACCAGCACCACGCGCCGCCGCAAAGGTGTGGCAGGTCCCCGAAGACCGCGCGTCACTTCAGAGAGAAGGTCATGATGCGCTCAGCCACTGCACCGCTCGCCGCCCTCGCTGTCACCACGCTCGTCCTCGGCCTCGCCGGGTGTGCGACCGGAAGTGGCGGCGAAGACGGGGATTCCGTCACGCTCACCCTCGGCACGTGGCGCACCGAGGACGCCACGATGTGGGAGAACGACATCATCCCCGCGTTCGAGGAGAGCCACCCCGGCATCAAGGTCGAGTACGCCCCGATCGACACGAACGACTACAACGCCGCGATCCAGTCGCAGATCGACGGCGGCACCGGACCCGACGTCATCATGTGCCGTCCGTTCGACGTGAACCGCTCGTGGATCGAGAAGGGATACTTCGAACCGCTCGACGGTCTCGACGCGATCGGCTCCTTCCCGGAGTCGGCGCTCGCCGCATGGGAGGGCGACGACGGAAACCCGTACTGCGTGCCCGTGGCATCCGTCCTCGCCGGCTTCTACTACAACACCGCGATCTTCGACGAGCTGGGACTCGAGGTGCCGAAGACGCAGGACGAGTTCCTCGAGGTGCTCGACGCGATCAAGGAGGACGGCACCTACGCGCCGCTCGCGCTGGGCAGCGCCGACGGCTGGCAGCTGGCCTACAACATGCTCTACCAGGTCGGCCCGAACGCCTGGAAGGGCGAGGAGGGGCGCCTCGGACTCATCGACGGGTCGAAGAAGCTCACCGACCCCGAGTTCGTCGAGGGCTTCCGTGTGTTCGACGCGTTCAAGGACTACCTCCCCAGCGGCTACGAGGCCATCTCCTACGAGGACATGACCCAGCTGTTCACGCTCGGTCAGGCGGCGATCCTGCCCGACGGCTCCTGGCAGATCTCGCAGGTCACCTCGACCGGGTTGGACGTCGGCGTCTTCGGCGCTCCGCCTGCCGAGGAGGGCGGCCAGCGCTACCAGCAGGAGATGGCCGACATGGCCTTCGGCCTGAACGCCTCCGGCAAGAACAAGGAGGCCGCGACCGAGTTCGTCGAGTGGCTCGGCACGAGCGAGTTCCAGCAGCTCTACGTGAACAAGCTGCCGGGCTTCTTCTCGATGGGATCCGAGCCGGTGAAGTACGACAACGCCCTGGCGCAGGACTTCGCCGACCTGAAGGAGGGGGCCGAGCTCACCTCGCGCCTCGCCCTCGACCGTCTGAGCGCCGGCCAGCCGCCGCTGGACGACGAGATCTGGCGGGTCGCCCAGCTCATGTACAACAGCGGGCTCTCGCCTGAGGAGGCCACGGCCGAACTCCAGAAGAGCCTCGAGTCCTGGTACACGCCCACTCCGTGAGGCCCTGCCGGGGGTGGAGCCTCCACCCCCGGCATCCCCTGTTCCGTCGACGGAAAGCACCCCGAATGATCCGCACACCCGCCCGCTATCGCCTGCTGGCGATGTTCGTGCTGCCGGCCCTCGTGGTCTACGTGGCCTTCGCGGTCTACCCCCTGCTGAGCTCGGTCTTCCTGAGCTTCTTCGAGTCCAGCGGGCAGACGAGCGCGTTCGTGGGCGTCGCCAACTATGTCGACCTGTTCACGAACCCGACCACCAGCGCCCGGTTCTGGAACGCCCTCGGCAACAACGTCGAGTTCTTCCTCATCCACCTGCTCGTCGAGCTGCCCGTCGGCCTGCTCATGGCGGCGCTCCTCACGTCGGGCAGGATCCGGCGCTCGGTCGGGGTCTACCGCACACTGCTGTTCGTGCCCGCGACGCTCTCGGTCGTGATCGTCGGCTTCATCTGGCGGCTCATCATCAACCCGCTCTGGGGTGTCGTCGAGGTCCCGCTGCTCGGGCTCGAGGCCACCGCGCTGCCGACGATCTCGCTGATGTCGGTCTGGCAGTACATCGGCATCCCGATGATCTTCCTCTACACCGCTCTCCTCGCCATCCCCGACGACGTGATCGAGGCATCGCGGATCGACGGCGCGGGCGCCTGGACGGCGTTCTGGCGGATCAAGTTCCCGCTGATCGCCCCGCAGTTCGGACTGATCGTGATCCTCACCTACATCTGGACGTTCAACGGGTTCGACATCGTCTACGCCCTGAACGGGTCCGCCCCCGGGCCGAACTACTCGACCGACATCCTCGGCACCTTCTTCTACCGCTCGTTCTTCGGATCCAGCGGCCAGGTCGCCGACCTCGACCTCGGCGCGACCGTCGCGTCGGTGATCTTCCTCCTCATCCTCGCGACCACGGCCCTCTACTTCTGGGCCGTGCAGCGCCGGCTGAAGTCCTACGAGCTCTAGGAGCGCAAGATGGCCACCGACACTCTCACCGCCCCTCCGGCCGCCTCCGAGCCGGCGCCCGTCGTCGCGCGCAGGCGGCCCCGCCGAGCCGCCGACGTGTTCGCCGGGGGAGGGGTGCACCTGCTGCTGATCGTGATGGCGGTCTTCTCGATCGTGCCGATCCTCATCGTGCTGATGAACTCGTTCAAGACGACGCAGGGCATCTTCGGCTCGCCGTTCGCCCTGCCGGATGCCGAGACGTTCAACCTGCAGGGCTACATCAACGTGTTCACCCGCGGGAACTTCCTGCTCAACTACCAGAACAGCCTGATCGTCACGATCGCCACCATCGTGCTGACCATCGTGCTGGGCACCCTGGCCGCCTGGGCGCTCGTGGAGTACAAGGTGCCCATCACCCCGGTCCTCGCCGGATTCTTCGTGGTCGGCATCATGCTGCCGATCCGCCTGGGCACCGTGCCGCTGATCAAGATCATGACGTCGTGGGCGCTGATGGACACGCTCACCGCCCTGATCCTCGTCTACACGGCCATGCAGCTGCCGCTCGCGATCGCACTGATGACCACCTATTTCCGCGCCGTGCCGACCGAGCTCAAGGAGGCGGCTCGCATCGACGGGGCGGGCGAGTGGCGCACGCTCTCGATCACGCTGCCGATCGTCCGGGTGGGCATCGCCGCCGTCGCATCCATCACGATGCTGCCGGTCTGGAACGACCTGTGGTTCCCGCTGATCCTCGCGCCGAGCAAGGAGAACCAGACCGTGACGCTCGGGGTGCAGCAGTTCGTCGGGCAGTTCCAGAACGACTACCCGGCTCTGCTCGCCTCGCTGACGCTCGGCGCCGTGCCGCTCGTCATCCTCTTCGCCGTCTTCTCCCGGCAGTACATCGCCGGCCTGACCAAGGGCTACGGCAAGTGAGCCGTCCCGTCCGATCTGAAGGAGTCTCACCATGACCATCGCGACCATCGACCCGAGCACCGGCGAGCTGGTGCAGGAGTTCCCGGCGCACACCGCGGCGCAGGTGGAGGAGATCCTGTCGAGGGCGGATGCCGCGAACGCGCTCATGGCGCGCTCGACCTTCGCCGAGCGCGCGGAGTGGATGCGACGTGCCGCAGATCTGCTCGACGCCGACCTGGAGCACGCCGCGGGCCTCGCGGTCCTCGAGATGGGCAAGACCCTCGGCACGGCGAAGTACGAGGTGACCAAGTCGGCGAACGGCATGCGCTGGTACGCCGACCACGCGGAGGAGTACCTCGCCGCGGAGGAGCCCGTGCCCGCGGCATCCGTCGGGGCGTCGGCGGCGCGCGTCGAGTTCCAGCCGCTGGGCACCGTGCTCGCGGTGATGCCGTGGAACTATCCCTTCTGGCAGGTCATCCGCTTCGCCGCCCCGGCGCTGATGGCCGGCAACACCGGGCTGCTCAAGCACGCGTCGAGCGTGCCGCAGACCGCGCTGTACCTGGGTGAGCTTTTCGCGCGGGCGGGATTCCCGGCCGGAGCCTTCCAGACGCTGCTGATCGAAGGGGCTGCGGCATCCGCTCTGCTCGACGATCGTCGCATCCGTGCGGTGACGCTGACGGGGTCGGTCGGCGCCGGTGCGGCAGTGGCCGCGGCCGCGGGACGCAACATCAAGAAGAGCGTGCTGGAGCTCGGCGGGACGGATGCCTTCGTCGTCATGCCGTCGGCCGACATCGCGCGCTCCGCCAGGATGGGCGCGGCCTCGCGCACGCAGAACAGCGGGCAGTCGTGCATCTGCGCCAAGCGGTTCTTCGTGCACGCCGACGTCTACGACGAGTGGCTCGAGGCGTTCGTGGGCGAGATGAGCGCGACGACCTTCGGCGACCCGCGGGAGGAGGGCACCGGCTTCGGCCCGATGGCGACCGCGCAGGTGCGGGCCGATGCGCACGAGCTGGTGGCGGATGCCGTCGCCCAGGGTGTGACGGTCCGGACGGGCGGTGAGCTGCCCGAGGGTCCGGGCTGGTTCTATCCGGCGACTGTGCTGACCGAGGTGACGCCCGAGATGCGCATCTTCCGCGAGGAGTGCTTCGGCCCCGTGGCCTGCGTGTACAAGGTGGCTTCGATCGATGAGGCGATCACTGCGGCGAACGACTCCGACTTCGGGCTGGCGGCCGGTGTCTGGTCGGCAGACGCCGATGAGATCGCCCGACTGCAGCGCGAGCTGGAGTTCGGCAGTGTCTTCGCCAACGGCAACTCCGCCTCGTTCTTCGGCCTGCCGTTCGGCGGTGTGAAGGACTCGGGGTACGGACGCGAGCTCGGCTCGTTCGGCATCCGCGAGTTCGTGAACGCGAAGACGGTGTGGACGGCCTGACGCTGTCGGCGTCCGCGGCGGCGTCCGTCGGTGCGTCTTCGCGCACCGGCGCCGCCCGGCATCTGGCGGCAGGGGCGGGGATGCTCGCCCTGATGGCGCCCGCGCTGCTGCTCGGTCACGCCTCGCTGGCAGGCATCGGTGTGACGCTCGCGTTCTTCGCGTGGGCGACGGTCGCCGCCGTCCACGCTCGTCGCCGGAATCGGGTGGGGCCATGCGGAGGGGCGGTCGGGGACCCGTTCGCGATGGGGCTGATGATGGCCGTCCCGTACCTCGCACTCGGCTTCGGCGGGCACGCGCACGGTACGGGTGCCGACGTCGGCTCGACCGGAACCGTGGCGGTGGCGGTCATCGGCCTGCTCATCGTCGCCGGCTGGACGGCGCTGCGCGCGGGTGCGGCGAGGGCGGACCGCGCGGGGCGGTTCGGCTTCTGGTCGTGCCTCCTGATGATGCTCGGGATGCTGGCTGCCATGAGCATCCCGTCGTGATGGCGTGAGTCATTCCGCCCTCTCCTCTCCGAGCACCTCGAACAGGCTCGAGAAGCCCTGATCGCCGTGGCCGTCGGCGATGCGCCGATCCATCAGCCGCTTGACCTCCCGCATCCGCACGGCGTCGACGCCGAGGGAGTCGCGATGGCTGATCAGATCGTCCATCAGGGCGGCCTGCACGTCGAGGGAGCCGAGGTCCGGTCCGTACTCGCCGCTCGCGACCGCGGCGCCGAAGGCGTTCACGAGCGGTGCGTAGCCGCCGATCGAGCCGGCGACTCTCTCTGCGAAGGCGGCGACGTCGACGCCTTCCGCTCGCACGAGGTCGAAGGTGTGCAGGAGCCCGATGAGGAACTCGTAGCCGACCGCCACCTGCGCCATGAACTCCACCCCGGCGAGCCCCGGGTCCTCGCCGTAGTAGGCGACGGTGCCGAGCTGCTCCAGCATCGGTCGGTGCGCCTCCCAGGCGTCGCGGTCGCCGCTGAACGAGAGCAACATGGTCGGGGTGCCGATGTACGGCGGGTCGCCCATGAGCCCGCCGTCGACGTACGTCGCGCCCTGTCCGTGCGCCCACTCCGCGATGCTGCGCGCCTGAGCGGGTGAGCCGCTGGTGACGTTCACGAGCACGCGCCCTGCGACGGCGCCCGCGATCGTCTCCCGCACCGCATCGACGGCGGTGCTGTCGAGCAGGCACAGGATGACGAGCGGGCTCGCTGTGACGGCATCCGACGGGGTCTTCGCCACCGCGGCACCCGCCGCGGCCAGGGGGTCGGCCCTGCTCGCCGTGCGGTTCCAGACCGTCGTGCGGTACCCGCGATCGAGGAGGGCCCTCGCGATCGCGGACCCCATGTTGCCGAGACCGATCACCGTGACCTGGCTGTTCGTCGTCATGATGTCGTTCTCCCTCAGTTCGTGGTCGCGTCGGTCGACTGCTCGTCGTCGGACCTCAGCCCGATGCCCCAGCTCGCGCCGCGCGCGATGAAGACCCCGATCACGGTGACGCCGGCGAACGCCAGCATGAGCAGCCGCGCCGATCCGACGATGTCGGGCATGGCGAGGTTGACGAGCACTCCGGCCATCGCCGCGCTGAACGCGCTCGCGATGATGAACACGGTGTTCACCGCGGCCGCCGCCTTGGCGCCCTCCTCCTCGCCCGACGTGCTGCCGAGCGCTGCGACCGTCAGATGCGGGAAGCCCAGACCGATTCCGGCGCCCGCGACGAACAGCGTCAGGAACCACAGCACGATGACGAGGGTCGACGGTCCCTCGTGCTGGAGCAGACCGTAGGCCGCGAGGCCGATCGCGACCACCAGCGGGCCGAGGACGATGAGCGCGCGCCGGGATCGGATGCCGGACGCGTTGGACGTGAAGATCTGCGTGATCGACCAGCCGAGCGAGAGAGCCGCGCCCAGGAAGCCGGCGACGAACGGCGCCAGCCCGCCGATCTCCTGGCCGAACAGCGGGATGAACGCCTCAGTGCCGATCGCGAAGGCCAGCACGGCGACGGTGAGGTAGACCCAGCCGAGCGAGGAGCCGTGGGCGAACGTCACGCGGGGGAGGATGCCGCGGCTGCCGCGCTTCTCGTGGCGCAGGAACCACAGGCCGAGGACCACACCGACGACGAGGGCGGCTGCCGTGGCGAGACCGGCCGGGACCACGCTCGCGATCCCGACTGCGGCGACCCCGCCGGACAGGAGGACGAGCGAGAGCCAGGGGATCGACTCGCTGGAGCGGGCCCGCGCCGTCCTCGGCAGTGCACGGACCACGACGATCCCGATGAGTGCGGCGACGACGGCGAGCCCGATGAAGGTGACGCGCCAGGCATCCAGCTGCGCGAAGACACCCCCGACCACCGGGCCGACGATGTTGCCGACGCCCCACATCGCCGACACCAGGGCGGCCCCCCGTGCCCACAGGCGCTCGGGCAGTGCCCGCTGGATGAGGGCATAGCCGAGGCCGGCCAGCAGTCCGCCGCCGAGACCCTGCACCGCGCGACCGAAGAGCAGCGCCGACATCCACGGGCTCGCCGCGCACAGCAGCGAACCGAGCGCGAACAGTCCCAGCGCCAGCAGGTAGGCCCGTACGGCGCCCTGCTGTGTGAGGATCCTGCTCACCAGCATCGAGCTGACCACCGAGGCCAGCAGGAAGGTCATCATGGTCCACGCGTAGAACTCGGCTCCGCCGATGTCGCCGACGATCGTGGGGAGGAGGCTCGTCGTGAGGTACACGTTGCTCGCCTCGAGCAGCACTCCACCGGCGAGCACGGAGGCGACGGGGGCGTAGCGGCTGCCGAGCAGCTCGCGCCAGGTGCCGCCGGCCGCGGTCTTGTCTGAGGTCTGCGTCATCGATCGTTCCTTCTCGGCGTCGGAGGGAGGCGATGGGCCTCCGCGGCGCCGATTGCCGGCGACCCTTCGTCACCGTATGACCTCAAGTAAGGTTGAGGTCAAGGGGAGGTCGAGATGTCTCTGGAACCCGATGATCTGCTCGCGATCGGCGAGGTCACGCAGCGCACCGGCGTGCCGGCATCCGCTCTGCACTTCTACGAGCAGCTCGGCCTCATCGCCTCGACGCGCACCCCGGGGAATCAGCGCCGGTATCGCCGCCACATGCTGCGGCGCGTCTCTCTGATCGTCGTGGCGAAGCGGCTCGGCATCCCGCTGAGCGATGTGCAGGACGTCTTCGAGAGCCTGCCGCTCGACGACCCGCCCTCGCAGCGCGACTGGCAGCGGGTCGCGAAGCTCTGGCGCACGCAGCTCGAGCTGCGGCGCACGCAGCTCGACCATCTGCAGCGCGAGCTCACCGGCTGCATCGGGTGCGGGTGCCTCTCGCTCAAGGCGTGCCGGCTGCTCAACCCGGAGGACGCGCTCGGCGTCGACGGGCCGGGGCCGCGTCGCATCTGACGCGGGCCCGAGCGTCAGCGCACCGCGCCGGCGCGGAGCGGGCGCTGGACGCGCTCTCGTCGCTAGGCGCATCCGCGCGCTCTGCAGGGGTTTCGGGAATACCCATGAGGGGTATACAGTTGTTCCCAATACCCCGGTGGGGTATCCCGACGAGATGAGGATGAGGACATGGCGACGAACGAGTACCAGGTGACGGGCATGACGTGCGGGCACTGCGAGATGTCGGTGCGCGAAGAGGTCGGACAGATCGCGGGCGTCGAGGGCATCCAGGTGAGCGCGAAGACCGGGTTGCTGGAGGTCACCGCCTCGGACGCGATCGACGACGCGCAGATCCTCGCGGCGGTCAAGGAGGCCGGCTACTCGGCGGTACGGGCGTCATGAAGACCGGCGCACGTCTCGCCCTGTACGGGCTCGGACTGATCGCCGCCTTCGGCGGTGCCTTCGGCATCGCCGCAGCGGTGGTTCCCGACGACGTGGTCGCCGGATGGCAGAAGGGAAGCGAGATGAACGGGCATGACGAGGGACACGAGTCCGGGGAGACGGCATCGGCATCGACGGCCGTCGCCACGGCTCTGAAGGGCCTCGCGCTCAGCATCGACGGCTACGTGCTGTCGCCGATCGAAGCGCCGGCGGTCGTCGGCGAGGCCGGGGAGCTGAGCTTCCGGATCCAGGATGCCGCCGGCGAACCCGTGACGGCGTACACGACCGCGCACGACAAGGACCTGCACCTGATCGTCGCCCGATCGGACGGCAGCGGGTTCCAGCATGTGCACCCGGTGCTCGACGAGGCCACGGGCACGTGGTCGCTCCCGTGGGAGTGGGCGGCCGCAGGAACCTATCGCGTGTTCGCCGACTTCACGCCGGGCGGCGCGGACGCGGCGAACCTCACACTCTCGCGCACCGTCCAGGTGGCGGGCGAGTTCGTTCCCGTCGAGACGCAGCCGAGCCTGGTCTCCGAGGTCGACGGCTTCACCGTCTCCCTCGAAGGAGACGTGGTCGCAGGGTCCGCGAGCGAACTGACCATCACCATCGCGCGTGACGGCGAGCCCGTCACGACCTTGGAGCCGTATCTGGGAGCGTTCGGCCACCTCGTCGCCCTGCGCGAGGGCGACCTCGCCTTCCTGCACGTGCACGCCGAGGGCGACGAGCCCGCGGCCGGCGACACCGCGGGACCTGAGATCGTGTTCTTCGCCGAGGCCCCGACCGCGGGACGCTATCTGCTGTACCTGGACTTCCAGGTCGACGGTGTCGTCCGCACGGCCGAGTTCGTCGTCGACGCGGCGCACGGCGATGGCGAGTCCCACACCGGCGACTCGCACTGACGTCGCACCCGCATCAGCATCCGTATCGAGAAGAAGGAAAGCGCACGATGAGCACCTCAGTGCCGCAGGCGGCCGGATCCGGCGTCGAGTTGGAGATCGGCGGGATGACGTGCGCCTCCTGCGCGATGCGGATCGAGAAGAAGCTCAACAAGCTCGACGGCGTCACGGCGACCGTGAACTACGCGACCGAGAAGGCGAAGGTCACGGTGCCGGAGGGGTACGACCCCGCCGCCCTGATCGCCGAGGTCGAGAAGACCGGCTACACGGCCGTCCTGCCCGCGCCCAAGGGTGAGAGGAAGACGGCCGGCGACGTCGATGACTCGGACCCGGAGCTGCGCTCGCTGCGCAACCGACTGATCGGGTCGATCGTGCTGACGGTGCCGGTCATCGCGATGGCGATGATCCCCGCTCTGCAGTTCACCTATTGGCAGTGGGCGTCGCTCGCGCTCGCCGCACCGGTGATCGTCTGGGCAGCATGGCCGTTCCACCGCGCCGCATGGATGAACCTGCGCCATGGTGCGGCGACGATGGACACGCTCATCTCGATGGGCACCTCGGCCGCGTTCCTCTGGTCGCTGTACGCGCTGTTCTTCGGCACGGCGGGAACCCCGGGGATGACGCACCCGTTCGAGTTCGCGCTGGCGCCATCGGACGGCGCCGCGAACATCTACCTCGAGGTCGGCGCGGGCGTGACGATGTTCATCCTCGCCGGGCGCTACTTCGAGAAGCGCTCGAAGAAGCAGGCGGGGGCCGCGCTGCGCGCGCTGCTCGAGCTCGGCGCCAAGGACGTCTCGATCGTGCGCGACGGGATCGAGGGCAGGATCCCCGTCGAGGACCTCCGCGTCGGCGATGAGTTCATCGTGCGTCCCGGCGAGAAGATCGCCACCGACGGCGTCGTGGTGTCCGGCACCTCGGCTGTCGACGCCTCCATGCTCACCGGGGAGTCCGTTCCCGTCGAGGTCGCGTCGGGGGACGCGGTCACCGGTGCCACCACGAACGTCGGGGGACGGCTCGTGGTGCGGGCGACACGGATCGGGTCCGACACGCAGCTGGCGCAGATGGCCCGGCTCGTCGAAGACGCGCAGACCGGCAAGGCCGAGGTGCAGCGCCTCGCCGACCGGATCTCCGGGATCTTCGTGCCGATCGTGATCGTCATCGCGGTCGCGGCACTCGGGGGCTGGTTGGGAGCCGGCTTCCCGGTGACGGCGGCGTTCACCGCAGCGGTCGCCGTGCTCGTGATCGCGTGCCCGTGCGCCCTGGGGCTGGCGACGCCGACGGCGCTGCTGGTCGGAACCGGTCGCGGCGCGCAGATGGGCATCCTCATCAAGGGCCCGGAGGTTCTGGAATCCACTCGCATGGTCGACACCGTCGTGCTCGACAAGACGGGGACCGTCACCAGCGGGAAGATGACGATGGTCGATGTCGTCGTCGAGACGGGCGTGGACCGCGCCGAGCTGCTGCGGTTGGCCGGCGCCCTGGAGGATGCCTCGGAGCACCCCATCGCGCAGGCCATCGCCAAGGCCGCGACCCAGGAGGTCGGGGCGCTGGCAGCACCCGAGGACTTCGCGAACATCGAGGGCAAGGGTGTGCAGGGAGTCGTCGACGGGCACGCGGTGCTCGTGGGGAGGGCGTCCCTGCTGGCGGAGTGGTCGCAGCACCTGAGCCCGGAGATCGCGCAGGCGAAGGCGGATGCCGAGAGCCAGGGCAAGACCGTCGTGGCCGTGGGGTGGGACGGCCAGGCTCGCGGCATCCTCGTCGTTGCCGACACCGTGAAGCCGACCAGTGCCGAGGCGATCGCGAGGTTCAAGGAACTGGGTCTGACCCCGGTCCTGCTCACCGGAGACAACGAGGCGGTCGCGCGGCAGATCGCCACCGAGGTGGGCATCGACGAGGTCATCGCCGAGGTGCTCCCTGCCGACAAGGTCGACGTCGTCCGCCGCCTTCAGAGCGAGGGCAAGGTCGTCGCGATGATCGGCGACGGTGTCAATGACGGCCCCGCCCTCGCGCAGGCCGACCTCGGCCTGGCGATGGGAACCGGGGCGGATGTCGCGATCGAGGCATCCGACATCACGCTCGTGCGGGGTGACCTGCGCAGCGCCGTCGACGCGATCCGCCTGTCCCGGAAGACGCTCGGAACCATCAAGACCAACCTGTTCTGGGCGTTCGCGTACAACGTCGCGGCGATCCCCGTCGCGGCCCTCGGGATGCTGAACCCGATGCTCGCGGGCGCGGCGATGGCGCTCTCCAGTGTCTTCGTCGTCGGCAACAGCCTGCGCCTGCGCGGGTTCAGGAGCGTCGCGCGGAGCTGAGCGAGTTCTGCGACGACGCGATCGACAGCGCCGCGGTCTAGTACGGCACCTGACTGGTCAGGTGGAAGGTCATTCCCATCCATCTGTCCATGTAGGCGTTCTGGGAGCCGTTGCTGTACTTGAAGCAGCCCGCGCCGCAGGAGCCCTGGTAGACGTAGCTGTTCGCCGCGTTGGCGGCTCCGGCGGGCACGAGGAGGAGCGCGGCGGCGAGTGCGACGACGGCGCCAGCGCCCGCGGCACGCTTCTTGATGTTCTTCATGGTCTGTTCCTCTCGGTCATGCCCTCCCCGCGCGCGTGCGAGGAGGGGTCCGGCCGTCAGTCTTCCCCGACCGGGAAGCGCGCACATCGGTGGAACTACGGAGCCGCGTCGGCTGTGCTCGTCCTGACGATGGTGTGACAGATTGAGTTTGTGACCTCTCCCGCCTTGCTCGCGCCTCCCCGCCGCACTCTCCTCGTCGGCTTCGGCAAGCTCGGGCGGCGTCTCGCGCTCCGGCTCGTCGCCGACGGCGGTGAGGTGATCGCGCTGCGACGCAGCGAAGGCGAGCTGCCGGAGGGCGTGTCCGGCATCCGGGCGGACCTCTCCGCGCCCCTGACCGAGCCGCTGCCGACGGTCGACGCGATGGTCATCACCCTCCCGCCGGGTGGCAGCGTCGACAGCTACCGAAGAGCCCTGAGCCATCTCCGCGCCGCGCTGCCCGCCGTTCCCGCACGCACCGTCTTCGTATCGTCGACAGGGGTCTTCGAGGCGACGGCATCCGAGCACCCGATCACAGAGCAGGACGAGCCCGTGCCGGCATCCGATCGCTCCCGTGGACTGTACGACGGGGAGCGCGCGGCGATCGAGCTGTTCTCGGCGGTCGTCGTGCGGCCGAGCGGGATCTACGGTCCGGGCCGAGGCTTCCTGCTCCGGCAGGTGCGAGAGCACAAGACGCTGAACCACCGCCGTCGCACGAACCGCATCCACGAGGTGGATCTGGTGCGCGCGCTCGACCTGCTCGTGCGGATGCCGGAGCCTCCGGCGCTCGTGCACGCTGTCGATCAGGCTCCGGCGCCGCTGGGAGACGTCGTCGCTCACATCGCGCTCCGGCTCGGAGTCGACGCTCCGCCGGACGACCCGTCCGCAGAGCCGACCGGCCTGGTGCATGACGGCTCGCTGCTCCTCTCCGTGCTCGGCAGTCTCGACTACCCGACGTACGTCGAGGGGTACGACGAGATGATCGCGGCCGAGCCCACCTCCTGAGAACCGGGCGAAGATGGAGGGACCCCCTCTGCGACCGCAACCACAAGGAGCCCGCATGTCCCTCGCCTCCGCCTTCGACTCGATCGAGGTCGAGCACCTTCGACGCATCGGCGGGCTCAAGTGGTCGATGTTCCCCGACGCGGTCGGTGCCTTCGTCGCCGAGATGGACTTCGGCGTCGCTCCGGGCATCTCCCGTGCGCTGCACGCGGCTGTCGATCAGGGCCTGTTCGGCTACCTGCCGGCCTCCCTCTCCGATGAGATGTCGGCGGCCGCGTCGGATTGGCTGCGTGACATGTACGGCTGGGCCGTGCCGGCATCCGACGTCCATCCGATCGCCGACGTGATCCAGGGCCTCGCGCTCGCGATGGAGCACTTCTCGCGCCCCGGCTCTCCGGTGATCGTTCCGACACCGGCCTACATGCCGTTCCTCTCGGTGCCGCCGGCGGCCGGGCGCGAGGTGATCCAGGTGCCGATGACGGTGACCGACGGCCGCTACACGCTCGATCTCGACGGCATCGACGCGGCGTTCCGCGCCGGAGCGAATCTGCTCGTCCTCTGCAATCCCTACAACCCGGTCGGGCGTGTGTTCGACCGTGAGGAGCTGCTCGCCGTGAGCGAGGTCGTCGAGCGTCACGGCGGACGGGTGTTCTCCGACGAGATCCACGCGCCGCTCGTCTACGCCCCCGCGGCGCACACCCCGTATGCGTCGATCTCGGATGCCGCCGCCGCTCACACCGTGACCGCGACGTCGGCGTCCAAGGCCTGGAACCTTCCGGGGCTCAAGACCGCGCAGATCATCCTCACCAACGACGAGGACCGCGCGATCTGGGAGCCGATCGGGATGATGGCCTCGCACGGCGCGAGCAACCTGGGCGTCATCGCGAACACGGCCGCGTATCGTGACGATCGCGCCTGGCTCGCCGACGTCACGACCTACCTCGACGGAAACCGGCGGTTCCTCGGGGAGGCGCTCGCCGCGCGGATCCCTGAGATCGCCTACCGAGAGCCCGAGGGCACGTACATCGGGTGGCTCGACGCGAGAGCACTCGATCTCGGTGCGCAGCCCGCGGAGTTCTTCCGCGAGAACGCGGGCGTCGCCCTCACCGACGGCTCCGCCACGGGTGCCGCCGGCGTCGGCTTCATGCGCTTCGTCTTCGCCACCCCGCGTCCGATCATCGAGCAGGCCGTCGATCGCATGGCCGACGCGCTGGCGAGGCGCTGAGACTGGAATAGTGGACTCGTATCCTTCCCCCAGAAAGCAGGACGATGACGTACACCGCTGAGCCGACCAGGTACGACTCGATCACGACGGCGCGATCCGGGCGGAGCGGTCTGATCCTGCCGCGCGTGTCGCTGGGCCTGTGGAACAACTTCGGCGAGGACCGCACGTTCGAGACGCAGCGCGCGATCCTGCGCCGCGCCTTCGATCTGGGCGTGTTCCACTTCGACCTGGCCAACAACTACGGCCCGCCGGCGGGGAGCGCGGAGCAGAACTACGGCCGCATCCACCAGCTCGACTTCCGGCCCTACCGCGATGAGCTCATCATCTCGACGAAGGCCGGCTACCAGATGTGGGACGGGCCGTTCGGCGAGTGGGGCTCGCGCAAGACCATGGTCGCGTCACTGGATCAGTCCCTGCAGCGACTCGGACTCGACTACGTCGACATCTACTACTCCCACCGGCCCGATCCCGAGACGCCGATCGAGGAGACCATGGGCGCGCTCGCGACCGCGGTGCGTCAGGGCAAGGCGCTGTATGCCGGCATCTCGAACTACTACACGCCGGAGGAGACCAGAGCGGCCGCCGCAGCACTTCGCGCCGAGGGTGTGCCGTTGACGATCCACCAGCCGCGGTACAACATGTTCGACCGCCGCATCGAGGAGCTGGGTCTGCTCGACACCCTGACCGAACTGGGTGCCGGTGCGATCGCGTTCTCGCCGCTGGATCAGGGGCTGCTCACGGATCGCTACCTGAAGGGCATCCCGAGCGACTCGCGCGCGGCGACGGGACGATGGATGACCGAGTCGAACATCTCGGAGGCGTACCTCGATCGGGCGAAGGCCCTGAACGAGATCGCCGTCTCGCGCGGTCAGACGCTCGCCCAGCTCGCGATCCAGTGGGTGCTGCGCGACCCGGCCGTGACGAGCGCCCTCATCGGGGCCTCGAGCGTCCGCCAGCTGGAGGATTCGCTCCGCGCGCTCGACGGCGCCCCGCTCACCGACGAAGAGATCGCCCGCCTCGAGCCGCTGGCCGCGAAGCCGGCCTGATCGTGGAGTAGGAGGGGCCGTGCGGATCGTCGGCACTGTCCTTCTCGCGATCGCAGCGACGCTTGTCGGACTCTTCGGCGATTTCATGCTCGGGCTCTCCGGCCTCACCTTGGCAGGTCCAGGCCTCTCGGTCATCGAGTACTCCGATGCGGACGACGCCGAGCGGTCGATCGGTATCGGGATGGGCGTCGTCTCGCTCCTGGTGTGGCTCGTTCTCCTGCTGTCCGCCGCGCTTGTGGGGCTGGGTGGCGACCGCCCGACGCGCGCCCGGCGTGCCACGGTGTGGGTCGTCGTCGGGCTGAGTGCGGTCCTCGTGCTGGGGCCGCTGGCCGCAGTGCTGGCCACGCCGCCGCCTGTCAGCGAGTACCCGTTGCCGGAGTGGGACCGGGCGTAGCTCGGACTCGAAGGCGTCTTCAGGCCGATGGCAGGTCGTGTCGCGCAACAGGCCGAGGAGGTGGGGTGCGGGGGTCCCGCACCCCACCTCCTGGATCACAGAGTGGCGAGGATCTCCTTCATCGTCGTGATCTCCGTGGTCTGCGACTCGATGATCGTCTCGGCGAGTGCGACGGCGTCACTGTTCTGACCGTTGTCGACTTCGTCCTGCGCCATGTCGACAGCACCTTCGTGGTGCTGGATCATCTGCTCGAGGAACAGGCGGCCGGCCTCAGCGCCCGTCGCATCCTCGAGGGCCTGCATGTCCTCGTCCGACATCATGCCGTTGCCATGATCCATGCCGCCCATGTTGTCCACGTCGGCGCCCCAGTCGTCGAGCCACTGGTCCATCTTGCGGATCTCAGGCTCCTGAGCGGCCTTGATCTCTTCGGCGAGGGAGAGGACGCGGTCGTCGACGCCGTCCTTGCTGAGAAGGATGTCGGACATCTCGATGGCCTGAGCGTGGTGCTCCTTCATCATGCTGGCGAACATGATGTCGGCGTCGTTCGCGTCGGCTGCGTCTGCGGATGCAGAGGGGTTGCTGCCGTGGTCCATGCCCGGCATGCCGTCGCCGGAGCCGGCGGTGCCGGCGCAACCGGTGAGGGCGAGGAGGGCCGTGAGGGTGAGTGCGGCGATCGCCGTGTGTCGGGTGTTCATGAGTGTTCTCCAAGGGTCGGTGATGAGGCCCGGCTGGTGCCGGTGCCAGGGAGTGCGTTGCCCGCGAGAGCGGAGCAAGGCGTCATCACGTGCGACTGATGCAGAGAACGGTGAGAGAGGGCGGTGGCGGGAGGGCGTGAGCGCGGGCGGGCCAGCGTGTCGTCACGGACGCGAGAATCGCGACCAACGGAGTGTGCCGCCAGCCGAGCCCGCTCCGTCCGAGAAGGATGGTGGCGACCAGGAGTGCGAGCACGCACGCCATCCAGGTCATCGAGTCCCCGCTTTCACACGTCGCGCATCCCGCATCCGATGTCGGCGTGCCCGGCAGCTGGGCGGCTGTGGACGTGTCGTGGTGACGTTCGGACACTCCCGCATCGGTGCTGACGGCGACGGTGTCGTGGTGGCCGACAGTCGTCGCGTGCGAGTTGAAGGAGTGCATCGCCAGCAGTCCGGCGATGATCCCCACGGCGACCGCGAGGACGGCCAGGACGGTGTGTGTCAGCGTGCGCTGTCCCCGCACTCGTTGCCCTGCGTCGATCAGAGACATGCCCACCTCCCGTTCGTCTCAGCCTACGTCTCGTGTCTGACAGGTCTTCTGCTACCTGCCCGCGATGGCGTCCGGCCGCAGATCCAGGCGGCGCAGCAGCTGCGCGTTGAGCGCGACGACGATGGTCGACAGCGACATCAGCACCGCGCCCACAGACATCGGCAGTACGAACCCGATGGGGGCGAGCGCTCCGGCCGCGAGCGGGACGGAGAGCAGGTTGTAGCCGGCGGCCCACCAGAGGTTCTGCTTCATCTTCCGGTAGCTGGCCCGTGACAGTTCGATCACCGACAGCACCGATCGGGGGTCGTCGCTGGCGAGGATGACGCCCGCGGAGGCGATCGCGACATCCGTTCCCGCCCCGATCGCGATACCGACGTCGGCCTGCGCGAGCGCAGGGGCGTCGTTGACACCGTCTCCGACCATCGCGACCTTGCGCCCTTCGCCCTGAAGCGCCTTCACCTTCGATACCTTGTCCTCCGGTCGCACCCCGGCGAAGTATCGGTCGATGCCGAGCGCGCCCGCGACGGAGGCGGCTACCGCGTCGGCGTCACCGGTGATCATGACCACCTGCACGCCGCGTTCATGGAGGGCTTCGACCGCGTGACGCGACTCGGAACGGATCTCATCCGCCAAGCGCAGCGCGCCCGCGACCTGACCGTCGACGAGCACGTGGAGGATGATCGCACCCTGACCACGCCACTCGTCGGCAACCGCGAGCTCGGAGGCGTGCCCCTGTTCGAGCATGGAGGGGCCACCGACCTGCACGACGCGTCCATCCACCCGTGCACGGACCCCCACCGCGGGGGAGGATTCGAAGTCGGACGAGGCAGGGAGAGCGAGAGACCTCTCCTTCGCCGCGCTCACGATCGCGCGAGCGAGCGGGTGCTCGGAGTCGGCTTCCGCGGCCGCGGCCCAGGCCAGCAGCTGGTCGGAATCGGTCCCGGAGGCGGGGCTGATCGCCGTCACGGCAGGGGTGCCCTTGGTGAGGGTGCCGGTCTTGTCGAACAGGACGGTATCGACGGTGCGCATGCTCTCCAACGCGAGGCGGTCCTTGATCAGCACGCCACCACGGGCGGCACGCTCTGTCGCGATCGACACGACGAGCGGGATCGCCAGGCCGAGAGCGTGCGGGCAGGCGATCACCAGCACGGTGATCGTGCGGATCACCGCGGCGTCCGGCAGCCCGACGACCGTCCAGACGATCGCGGTGATCGCGGCAGCGCCGAGCGCGAACCAGAACAACCACCCCGCGGCCTTGTCCGCGAGGCGCTGCGCGCGCGAAGACGAGCTCTGCGCCTCGGTCACCAGCTTCCGGATCCCCGCGAGAGCGGTGTCCTCACCGATCGCGGTGATCTCGACCCGCACGCCCGAGTCGGTCGCGACGGTCCCGGCGATGACCGGGTCGCCGTCACTCCGGCGCACGGGCCGGGACTCTCCGGTGATCATCGACTCGTCCATGCTGGCCGATCCCTGCACAATCCGCCCATCCGCAGGCACCCGCCCACCGGGGCGTACCACCACCACGTCACCCACCTGCAGATCAGACGGGGTTACCGTGACGGTCGTGTCCCCCTCGATCCTCTCGGCCTCGTCGGGCAGCAACGCAGCCAGGGAATCCAACGCTGAGGTCGTCTGGGCGAGGGAGCGCATCTCGATCCAGTGACCGAGCAGCATGATCACGATCAGCAGCGCCAGCTCCCACCAGAAGTCCAGCTCATGATGGAGCACCCCGAGGCTCGCGCCCCAGGACGCGAGGAACGCGACCGTGATCGCGAGGGTGATCAGCAACATCATTCCGGGCTTGCGCGCCCGAAGCTCACTCACCGCGCCGGTGAGGAACGGGGCCCCGCCCCACACGTACATGACGGTCCCGAGAACCGGGGACACCCAGCCGATCCACGCGGCCTCCGGCAAGGTGTACCCGAGCAGCATCGAGAACATCGTCGAGAACCCGACAACGGGTACCGCGATGACCAGCATGATCCAGAACAACCGCCGGAACCGGCCCACGTGTTCACCGTGGCCACCGTGGCCACCGTGGCCCTCGTGATCGCCGTGGCCGGCGTGATCGTGACGAGCGTCGCCGCTGTCGTGGCTCACCGCCGCGTGGTCATGATGCGCCGTCGGCGCGGTGCGGTGATCTTCGTGTGTCGTGTGATGGATGTGCTCATCGTGCTGGCTCATCGGAAACCCCTGCTCGGATGCGCCCGGGTCGAGCCGGGCTGGGACGGACGGTGGGTCAGGCCCGGCTGTTCGTCGACGTACTCGTTCGTGCCGGAAGAATACCCCCCTAGGGTATCCAACACAATCGCACTCAGGGTATTCCCCGGTCGAGGCCTCGGAGTCGACCACCTGCCGGACCGATCGTGCTCTGTGAGGTCGTCGACGTCACCGACGAGGTGCACGACACTCCCTCGCGGGACGCACCTGGAAGAATGACGGCATCCCCCACAGAAAGCAGGTCCGTCGTGCCTCTGGTCTCCTCCCTCACTCACGGATGGACGCTCCGCGCCGTCGCCCCGGATGCCGGCACCCCCGCGGCCGCGCTGCCGGATTCGATCCCCGCGACCGTCCCCGGAACCGTGCACACCGACCTCCTCGCGGCCGGACTGATCGACGATCCGTACCTCGACCTGAACGAGCTGAAGGACGAGTGGATCGGTCACACACGCTGGGCGTACCGCACGACCATCGAGTGGGCGGATGCCGGTGAGGAGCGCACCGAGCTGGTCTTCGACGGCCTCGACACCGTCGCGACCGTGACGCTGAACGGCGAAGAGGTCGGGCGCACGTTCAACCAGCACCGCACCTACCGCTTCGACGTCACTGATCGACTGCACGCGGGAGCGAACGAGCTCGAAGTCGTCTTCGATTCCGCGTGGGAGTATGCGGAGGGCGTGATCGCCGAGCTCGGCGACCTGCCGAATGCGTACCCGACGCCGTTCGGGTTCATCCGCAAGATGGCCGCGAACTTCGGGTGGGACTGGGGACCCCAACTCGTCACGGCCGGCATCTGGAAGGACGCGCGGCTCGAGTCGTGGTCGGGCGCGCGGCTCGCCGAGGTGCGCCCCGTGCTCACCCTCGACGGCGACGAGGGCGTCGTGCGCGTGACCGCGCTGCTGGAGACGACGGATGCCGACGCCACGGGTCGCGTGATCACGGTCTCGATCGGCGGTCAGCAGGTCGAGGTGCCCGTCAGCGGTGAATCCGTCGACGCCGAGGTGCGCGTGCCGGATGCCGCCGTCTGGTGGCCGCGCGGCATGGGCGAGCAGCCGTTGTACGAGCTCGAGGTGTCGCTGCACGACGGCGAGACCGCCCGTGACTCCTGGACCCGCCGGGTCGGCTTCCGCACGGTCGAGCTCGACACGTCGGACGACGAGTCGGGCTCCAAGTTCACCTTCATCATCAACGGCATCCCGCTGTTCATCCGCGGCGCCAACTGGATCCCCGACGACTGCTTCCCCTCGCGTCTGACCGAGGAGCGCTATCGCGCCCGCATCGACCAGGCCATCGGCGCCAATCTCAACCTGCTGCGCGTGTGGGGCGGCGGCATCTATGAACGCGACGAGTTCTTCGACATCTGCGACGAGCTCGGGGTGCTGACCTGGCAGGATTTCCTCTTCGCGTGCGCCGCGTACCCCGAGGAGGAGCCGATCCGCAGCGAGGTCGTCGCCGAGGCGCACGACAACGTGCTGCGCCTCTCGACGCACCCGAGCCTGGTGCTCTGGAACGGCTGCAACGAGAACATCTGGGGCTGGTTCGACTGGAACTGGCAGGACGAGGTCGGCGACCGCACCTGGGGCCTCGGCTACTACACCGAGATCCTTCCCCCGATCGTCGCCGAGCTCGCCCCGATGACGCCCTACTGGCCGGGCAGCCCGTTCTCGGGGTCGATGGAGTTCCACCCGAACGACTTCGACCGCGGCAACGTGCACATCTGGGACGTCTGGAACCGCGTCGACTACACGACCTACGCCGACTACGAGCCGCGCTTCGTCTCGGAGTTCGGCTTCCAGGGGCCGCCGACGTGGTCGACGCTCACGCGCTCGATTCACGACCAGCCCCTCACGCCGGAGTCGCCCGGGATGCTGCTGCACCAGAAGGCTGCGGACGGCAACGAGAAGCTCGCCCGCGGCATGGAGCCGCACCTGCCCGAGCCGCAGTCGATGGAGGACTGGCACTACCTCACGCAGCTGAACCAGACGCGCGCCATCGTCTTCGCGATCGAGCGCTACCGCTCGCAGCGTCCGCACTGCATGGGCACGATCGTCTGGCAGCTCAACGACTGCTGGCCCGTGACGTCCTGGGCCGCGGTCGACGGCGACGGGCGCCGCAAGCCGCTCTGGCACGGCCTGCGCCGGTCGAACGCCGAGCGCATCGTCACCGTGCAGCCGATGCCCGACGGGACCCTGATGCTCGTCGCGGTCAACGACTCGATCGAGGACTGGACGGTGGCGGGCAGCATCCGTCGCCTCGCGTTCGACGGCACCGTGCTCGCCGAGCAGGCGGTCTCGCTCACGGTTCCCGCGCTGGACAGCGTGGGGGAGCCGCTCGATGCCGATGTGGCCACGCCCGACGACCCGCGACGCGAGGTCGTGCGCGTCGAGGTCTCGGGTGCGCGAGCGACGAGCCACGTGTTCGTCGAGGACAAGGAGCTCGCGCTGCAGGACGCGGTCCTTCGCGTCGAGGTCGGAGAATGGCGTGACGGTCAGCAGACGGTCGACATCGCGGCGGGGGAGTTCGTCCGCGGTCTCTGCCTGTTCCCCGATCGGCTGGTGGCCGAGGCGTGGACCGACGACGCCGACATCGACGTGATCCCCGGAGAGCCGATCCGGATCACCATCACCTCGCCGAAGCCGCTCGATGCGGAGGCGCTGGGGTCGTCCCCGGTGCTGCGCACCGTGAACGAGGTGGTGGCGGCGACCGCTCTCTGATCAGAGCGGCGGATCGAGCTTCTCCAGGGCGGCATCCATCTGCTCGGCCAGGTGGGCATACCCGACGTCGGACGGATGCAGCCCGTCGGACGCCATCCAGCTGTCCTCGGACCCGGCGTGGTGTCCGTCGAGCCAGTGGCTCGCGCCCGGGATCCGGTCGGCGTCGATGGCTGCGGCCGCTGCCTCGACCCAGCCGATGATGGTCTCGAGGGACTCGGGGCGCTCCTCGGTGTACCAGAACGGCTCGACGACCACGATCCGCGCCTCCGGCAGAGCATCGCGGATGCGGGTGAGGTCGTCGGTGATGGTGTCGCGGATCAGGTCGGCGCGCCGATCGAAGCTGAAGGTGTCGTTCAGGCCCATCGTCACGAAGACGATGTCGGGCTGCGCTTCGATGACGAGTTCGGGGAGGTCGTCCTCGTCGAAGTCCAGGCGGTGGTTGACGAAGCCGAGCCCGTTGACGCTCGGGTTGAACTCGCTCCACCCGCGGTCGGCGCTGATGATCGTCGACCAGCGCAGCGACGGATCGCTCGCGCCCGTGCCCAGTGTGTACGAGTCTCCGTAGAAGGCGACGAGCGGTCCGCTCCCGGAGGTCGGCGAGGCATCGGGTGTCGGCACGGGCACGGTGCTGCAGGCCGAGAGGCCCAGGGTGAGGGCGACGACGGATGCGAGCGATCGGAGACGGCGCATGCCTCTTGTTCGTCGCCGAGCGCTCGACGGATGGGACGTCAGGACAGCCAGCGGCGGCCCCGCACGAACGGCTGCGACTGCCACCAGGCACCGAGACCGATCATCGATCCGGCGCCGATCTCGGCGAGGAGCCAGCCGACGAGGATGTACACGAGGTGCTCGTCGACGATCGGGTTGTTCGAGAGGGGCAGCGCGCTGAGGTAGATGCCGCCCATCACGAGCGTGCCGCCGACGGCGGCGAGACGCAGGCACACGCCGGCGACGAGCGCGACGCCCACGGCGCCGAGGCCGAGCATGAACAGCACATCGACGACCGGGTTGCCGGCCATGGAACGGAAGACACCCGCGAGTGCACCCTCGGTGTGGCCCAGGTATCCGGCGCTCGGCGATTGCCCCGCCAGCACGGATCCCTCCGGCGGCGTGGCGACACCGAGGCCGAAGAGCTTGTCGATGAACGCCCACAGGTAGACGAATCCGAGCGCGATCCGGGTGAGGCCGCCGAAGACGCGTGCCGAAGGGGCGTCGAGCGCGGAGCGTGCGGGGGCGGCGTGGGCGATCTCAGAGCGAGTGGACATGTTCTTCCTCCGGTGGTGATGGCGTTGTGGTCGTGGGTCAGCGCGGGGCGACGGCGAGCAGGATGCCGGATGCTGCCGACAGCTCGATCCGGGAGATCTCGTCGAGCGGGGTCGAGGTCGCCGCGGAGAGCCCGGTCGTGCGGGGCCCGCCGTCGCTCTTCCAGGTCGCGACCACTGTGCGGATGCCGGTGGCGTCGACGACCGCGAGCTCGTAGTCCCGGTCGGCGTCGTCGTAGTCGTGGTCGGGCGCGATGCCGGGCGGGTAGGAGCACGACCAGTCGAGTCGCGTGCCCCACGGTTCCCCCGTGAGCGACAGGTCGGCGCGCACGCCGCTGTTCCCGACCGGGTCGAGGCGCACGGATTCTCCGACCGCGACGACCGCGGGAGTGCGGAGGCCCAGGGTGACGCCGTAGCCGGCCGCTCCGCCGAGGAGGATCAGTCCGACGGCGGCCGCGGCGAGCAGCATCCGGCTCTTCCGCCTCCCGTCGCGTACGCGATCGGCCAGCGCGGCGAACGAGGGGAGATCGGATGCCGCGGCATCCGCGGGCGCCGCCGCTCGGACGGCCGGCGCGGGGGCGGCGGCGAGCAGCGCGGGCAGGGGAGCGAGTTCGCTCACCGACTGCCGGCACGAACGGCATCCGGAGACGTGTCGTTCGAACTGCCGGCGCTCGGTCACGCTCAACGCTCCGAGCACGTACGCGGCATCCCACTCGGTGTACTCATCGTCGGTCATGACACGACGCCTCTCTCCTGCAGGGCGAGGCGGAGCGCCCGCATGCCGTAGTGCAGACGTGACTTCACGGTTCCGGCGGGGATGCCGAAGTCGTCAGCGAGCTGGGCGACGCTCTTGCCTCCGTGATAGGCGCCGCTGATGACGGCCTGGTGGTCGGCGGGAAGGGTCGACAGGGCCTCGGCGATGACCCAGCGCTCGAAGAGGCGGTCGGTGTCGTCGTCGTGCGCCCCCTCGGGGAGGGCTTCCACCACGACCTCCCGCCGCCGGCGGGCGCTGCGCAGATCGTCGGTGACGAGATTGCGCGCGACCCTGCACAGCCATGCCCGGATCACGGGCTCGGGCCTGGTCAGTATCTCGGGGTTCTGCCACGCGCGCAGGAGCGTCTCCTGAACGACGTCGTCGGCGAGGGCGGCGTCGTAGGGGAGCGAGATCACGAAGCCACGTAGCATTCCGGAATAACGGTCGTGAGCGGTTCGCAGCAGCCGATCGGCATCCGTCGGTGCTGGGAAGTCGTTCATCGGTGCGCGCGCACCTCGAGCCGTCTTTCCGCGGTTCTGCGAGTCATCGCGACCGTCCGCTTCCCCATGTCATCCCCCGTCTCCGGTGCGCGGAAACGCACCCTCCGAGGAAGAGACGATACGGGTGGGCGAAAGGTTCAGAGGGAATTCACGCGCAGCGTGAGCGACTGCTGGACCGTGCCGATCGGCCCGACGTCGTCGTGCAGCACGGTATGCGTGAGACCGTGACCGCGGGGCCCGAAGCTGACGGTGGTGTCGAAGCCGATCCAGTCGCTCACCGGGGCGCGGAACAGATGAGCGGTGAGGTCGACGTTCGGGAACGCCATCACGGTCGGTGCGATCAGCGGGGTGACGCCGTTCGCGATGTCGACCAGTCCCAGCATCCGCGCGGTGGTGCTGACCGCCGTGCCGGCGATCAGGGAGATCTTCGGCCGCATCCAGAATCGGGCGCGCCCCGGCCGTTCCTCATCCCGCCGGACGTCGACGGTCGTGACATACTCTCCCGGCCAGATCTCGGACGCATCCCACGGCGCCATGTCCGCGCGGGAGGGGATCGGCGACAGGGCGGATGCCGACACGTCCTCGGTGTCGGAGTCCGCGAGGAACCAGCCGCGGGCGATGACGGCCGCGCGGCCGTCCTGGCTGAGCACCGCCTCGGACAGTTCGATCGTGCGCCCGCGACGGATGACGTGCGTCCGCGTCTCGACCGCGTCGATGGCCAGCGTGCCGAGGATGTCGAAGGAGATGCGAGCGAGCGAGAGGGGGGAGCCATGACGCGCGCGGTGGTCGGTCTCGAGGACATGGGTGAGCAGCCCCAGTGCGGGAGCGATGTGCTGCTCCGCGGTGTTCCATGCGCCCTGCACCCCGGAGGTCGCGCGGAAGGTGATCGGATCGATCGGCTCGAAGTAGGCCGGAGTCACGAGGGGGGTTTCGACGGAGGTCATGGGTGGAGGAGCCTCTCGATGACGAGGAACAGACCGATGGCTATCATGGCGACGCCGGACACCCGACTGACGACACGCGCTGCGGTGGGCCGGGAGTGAAGTATCCGATTCGCACCGTACCCGACCGCCAGGTACATCGCCGCGCAGCTCACGATGTGGACTAACCCGAGGACGGTGATCTGCACCGCCAGGGGCCAGGGAGCATCGGCGTCGGTGAACGGCGGGAGCACCGCCAGGAAGAGCAGGAAAACCTTCGGGTTCAACCCGCTCACACCGAAGCCCTTGAGCCACCAGCGCCAGGCCGAGCCGGAAGCCGCATCGTCGCTGGGACGCACGACGGAGGGATGCCGCAGGGTGCTGATGCCGAGCCAGATGAGATAGAGGGAGCCGACGATCGTGAGCACGGTCAGGGCGCCCGGAATGCTCATCACGATCGCGCCGACACCGGCGGCCACGATCAGGGTGGCGACGAGGTGGCCGGTGAGCAGCCCGACAACGGCGGGCAGCACCCGGCGGTTCAGCCCCGCGGTGATGGCGTAGGCCCAGTCCGCTCCGGGGGTGATGACGAAGAGTGCGGAGACGCCCCAGAAGGCCAGCAGTGCGGCGAAACTCATGGGGAAAGGCTATTGGCGATGAGGGCGAAGGTGCTTCCAAATTCCTTCCCTGCGGGGGCTTATCGTGGAAGGATCATCGTATGGATGCCATCGATAGGAAGATTCTTTCCGAACTCCAGCGTGACGGCCGGCAGACCCTCACCGAACTCGCCGAGCGCGTGCAGCTGACGATGTCTCCCTGTCATCGTCGGCTGCGCGAACTCGAGCGCGACGGCGTGATCGTCGGCTACCGTGCCGACGTGGACCCGGCGTCGGTCGGTTTCGGCTTCCAGTCGCTCGTGTTCGTCACCATGCGGGAGTCCACCCGAGACGTCATCGCCACGTTCGAAGAAGCCGTTGCGGCGATCCCGTACATCCTCGATGCCGACAGGCTGTTCGGAGAGCCGGACTATCTCCTTCGCGTCGTCGCGCGGGATCTCGACCACTTCCAGCAGATCTACGACGAGCGGCTGAGCGCGCTTCCCGGGGTGCAGCGGCTGAACACGACAATGGTGATGCGCTCGGTCGTCGACGACCGCTCGCTCCCGCTGGACGGCTGACGCCGGCCGGTTTCCCCGACGTCGTCGGACTGATTCGTGACGAATCGGCGGGACCGCCCGTCTTACCTGTGAGCGAGGAAATCGCTCCCGGTCGAAGCCCCCCAGGGGCCGGTGGCCGGCACACAGATCGAGACAGGACCCGTCATGGCAAACCAGGACCAGAACACCGCCGCCCCCGCCGAGAAGCCCGCCACCTCCGCCTCACGCGTGGATCGGTCCTCGAGCTTCTCGACGTCCCGGATCCCCGCCGACGCGGATGCCGCAGGAAAGACGGTCATCGCCGACGGCGTGGTCGCCAAGGTCGCCGGCATCGCCGCTCGTGAGGTCCCCGGCGTGTTCGCGCTCGGTGGCGGCGGAGCGCGCGCCTTCGGTGCGATCCGCGACGTGATCAACGCGACCGACCTCGCCCAGGGCGTCAAGGTCGAGGTCGGCGAGACACAGGCCGCCGCAGACCTGACCATCGTCGTCGAGTACCCCGCCCCGATCCAGGAGGTCGCGAGCAACGTGCGGGCCGCCGTCGCCGGCGCCATCAGCCGACTCGTCGGCCTCGAGGTCGTCGAGGTCAACGTCGAGGTCAACGACGTGCACGTGCCCGGAACCGACAACCAGGAGAACGAGGAGTCGCGAGTCTCATGAGTCCCACCGTCACCGGCGCCCTGATCGGCGCTCTCCTCGCTCTCGCGGCGCTGCTGTTCGGGTTCTGGGGATTCCTCCTCATGGCCCTGTTCGCCGGCATCGGTGCGATCGTCGGCCGGATCGCCTCCGGCAAGATCGACGTCCGCGGACTCGCGGACGCCTTCACAGGGCGGCGCACCTCCTGATGCGCGTCGACCAGCACCTCGCCCCCGGTGGCGGTCCCGCGGGGGTCGCCACCGGAGGGGACGCCGTCCGAGGCCGCATCGACGTGAGAGAGCGCGTGTACCGCACGGTCACCGAGCAGGCGTCCGCGACCCTCATCGGCGTGCCCCGCGGTGACGTGAAGGTCGATGTCGCCGAACACCCCGCGGGGATCGCCGTCCGCATCGCGACGCCGCTCCCCGTGCCCGATCTCGACGACACCGCCGCGATCGCCGAAGGGATGCCCGTGCTCGACCGGGCACGTCATCTCCAGGAGCAGCTGCAGGAGCGGCTCTCGGGCATCCTCGGCCGTGAGGTGACGCGCATCACCCTCACCATCACCGGTGCCGCCATCCCCGAAAGGAGACGAGTGCGATGAGCACCCCGGTCCTGCGCCGCGTCGTCCGACGCGAGACGCACTCGCCGCGCACCGTCGCGACGTTCGTCGCCGTCATCCTGCTGATCCTGGCCCTCGCGTACATCGGGCTGGAGATCGTGCTGAGCCTCGCTGCCCAGCCCGCGCTCCTCCTCGGTCCCGCCGCCGCGGGCGGATGGCTGGTCGGACTTCCGACCGCTCAGCCCGCCGGAGCGGTGGTCGCGGGCAGCGTGATCCTCGCCCTCATCGGCGTGGTCTTCGTGTGGCTCGCCGTCGCCCCCGGGCGTCTGTCGAAGCACACCATCGACGCGGGCGACCGCGCGGTCGTCGTCGACAACGGCGTCATCGCGAGCGCCCTGGCTCAGCACCTGTCGGAGGAGACGGGCCTCGCTCGCGAGAACATCACCGTCGGCGTCGGCCACCGCAGCGTCGACGTGACCCTGCGCCCCGGCGCCGGCGTCCCGCTCGAGAAGAGCGCCGTGCAGTCGGCCGCCGAGGCGGAGCTGCAGACATACCGGCTGACCAGGAACGTTCGCACGCGGATCCGCATCGAGCGTCCGGACGAGAAGGAGGACTCGCTGTGAACGCCACGAATCGTGCACTCAACCGCACGCTGCTGCTGATCATCGGACTGCTGTTCCTCGCGCTCGGGGCGGTCGGCATCGCGATCATGAGCTGGCCCACTGCGGCCGACGTCTGGACGGCCGCCGGAGAGGACGCGCGCTCCTGGCTCGACCAGGCGATCGCGGCATCCGTCATCGCGGGCGGCTCCCTCTCGTGGGTCGCGGTCGCCGCGGTCGCCGCGGTCCTCGTCGTCGTCGTGCTGCTGATCCTCGCGCTCACGAGCATCGCGGGTCGCCGCTCGAAGACCGTCTTCCGCTCGTCGGGTGCGCAGAATCCGCTCGGTCGGGTCACCGTCACCGAGTCGTTCGTATCGGATGCCGTGAAGAACTCGCTGGCGTCACGCGACGAGATCCTGTCGTCCAGCGTCACGGCCAATGACATCAAGAGCCGGCCCGTGCTGCACGTGGCCGTCACGCCGCGGCAGAACACGGATCCCCGCGAGGTCGTCGATCACCTCGATCGTCTGCTCACCAACCTCGCCGCCCTGACCGGACGCGAGACGGAGACCTACGTCTCGATCCACACCGGTCTCCGCGCGCGTCTCGCGCACGATCAGCGTCGGCTCTCCTGAGTCGCCTCCACCCAGACTTATCGCCGGTCGCTGCGCGGCACGTCGATGAGGCGTCGGGGGATCATCCCGACGTCATGATCACCACAAGGAAAGGAGCCCCCCATGGGACTCGATGACAAGATCAAGAACGCCGCTCAGGACATCGCCGGCAAGGCGAAGGAGGCGATCGGCAACGCGACCGACAACGACAAGCTCGTCGCCGAGGGCAAGGCCGACCAGGCCAAGTCCGACGTCAAGCAGGCCGGCGAGAACATCAAGGACGCCTTCAAGAAGTGATCACGGCGACCTGAGTGCCGGGGTGGGCGGGGGAGACCCTGCCCACCCCGGCATTCTCCTGTCGGCCGTCGTTCTCTCAGCGGGTCACGTACGACAGTCCGTCGATCGTCAGGACGTCACCCGACGTCTTGACGATCTTGATCGTGTGCTCGCCCTTGCGCAGGTCGCCGCTCGTGAACAGCTCCTGACGGGTGAGCCGCGCATCGCCGTGCAGATCGATCGTGTCGACCAGCTCGCCGTCGATGTAGACCTCGGCGGTGCCCTGGTCGGGTCCGATCGCACCCGTGAGCGTGACCTTCGAACCGGTGAAGCCGAGCGAGACGGACGCGCCGTCGACGCTCGACCAGTGCACGTCGTCGCGGAGATCGCCGCGGAAGCGGAACTCCAACGCCGTGTCGCCGTCGGCGAACGAACCCATCAGTGCGGCACCGATGGCCACCTCGCGGCCGTCGACCGTGTAGTCGGCTCCCGCCACGAGGGCGGTGCCGTCTCGGAACACACCGAGCAGCTCGCCCGGGTCGCGCCCAAGTGTCACCACGGCATCCGCCGGCTCCGCGCGGTCGAACGCCACGTGGTCGACGTCGAGCACGCCCTCCTGGATGACGTCGAGCTTGTCGAGAAGCATGAACTGTCCGGACTTCTTCACCACCCGGAGAGTGTGACTGCCGTTCGGCAGATCGCGCACGCTGTAGACGACCTGCTGCACGCCGCGACCTTCGGCCAGGAACGTGTCGACCGTGTCGACGAGCTGGCCGTCGAGATAGACATCCGCCTCACCCTGCGAGGAGTGAGTCTCGGTCACCCAGTCGATGCCGGTGCCGACGAAGGAGTACTCGAACGACGATCCGTCGGCCTCGCTGTACTGCACGTCGTCCTGGTAGTCGCCCATGCCCCGACCGGCGCTTCGGCTCCAGGTGCCGCCGTACACGATGCCCGGGCCGTCGTTGTTGACGCTGACCACGTTCGATGCGCCGGTCTCGGGTGCCTCGCCGCCCTGCGCGGAGTCGAAGACCGACACCGTCAGCGCCTGCGAACGTGCCGGGACCTCATAGCCGCCGTTGCGGCCCCAATCGCCGTCGTAGAGCAGCCGCGCGTCGTCGTCGTTGAGGGTGATCGTGCTCTTCTTCGCGGGCGTGAAGGTGAACAGGCGCGTGCCGTGGATCGGCACGTCCTCGGCGACGAACTCGCCGGTTGCGCTGCCGAGGTTCTTCTTGCGCCACAGATCGCGGATCTTCGCAGAGCCGTCGATGCCGATGTCGGCGAACGGGATCGTGATGTCTGCGTCGGTGCGACCGAGGTTGAACACGGCCACGGTCACCGATCCGTCGGAATTCACCGCGTACCAGGTCTGTCGCTGCGTCGCCGTCGAGACCGGGTGTGCGGGACGCCCCGCCTGGTTCACCGCGATGACCTCGTCGTTGGTCAGCAGCTCCAGTCCGTACTCGTCGAGGTTCGTCATGTCGTTGCCGACATACATCGGCGCAGCTCCCACGGCCCAGAACGTCGCAGCGGTGCGGCGCTCGTCCTTGGTCAGGCCGTCCATCGAGCCGTTGCCGACGTTGAGCGAGTCGAAGTCGTTCCATCCCGTGCCGGGGCCGGCGTGCCGCCACCACTCGGCGGCCTTCGGGAACAGGCGCGAGATGTTGTCCCACGTGGTGAGCGCGTCGTTCTCGCAGTAGCACTCGACGTCCCAGTCGACGCGCCAACCGTTCGCATGCTCCTTCCAGTAGTCGGCGTAGCGGATGTCGAGGGCCCACGAGAGTTCGAACCAGATGTCGTTGCGCTCGAGCGCCTGCGACCAGGCCGCGACGTCGTCACGGGCGTCGATCGACAGGTCGCCGATCCCGGAGCCCGGGGTGACGCTGTCGAACTTGACGAAGTCGATGCCCCATTCGCCGAGCATGCCGGCGATCGAGTCGATGTAGGCCTGTCCGCAAGGGGTCGAGAAGTCGATGCGATGCCCGATGCCCCAGTAGTCGGCCTGCTGGAGGGGGCGCTTCACGACGTCGCCGGTCGTGCACTCGGGGGCGCCGGCGATCGGCAGCTCCGCCTCGTACACCTCGGCCGAGATGCCAGGGATGAAGTACAGCCCGATCTTCTGGCCGTTGGCGTGGACGTGGTCGATGACGGCCTGCAGACCATCGGGATAGAGAGTCGTGCTCGGTACCGGGCGGCCGTTCTCATCCACACCGCCGTTCCAGCCGGCGTCGATGTTGATGTACTCGTACCCGTGCTGCTGCAGCTTCTCGTGCATGGCGTCGGACTGCGCGATGATCTGGTCGGCGCTGATCCAGGCCTGGCCGTTCCCGGCGTAGACCTGCATGCTGTAGCTGCTCCAGCCCATGTACGGCCGCGAGCCCAGTGGCTCGTCAGTCGACGTGGTGGCGGCGACCGTCGTGGCGGCGGACGCCGCGGACGGTGCGGATGCCGCCGGAGTTTCGGCGGCCTGAGCCGAGGCCGTGCCCAGGCCGAGCGCCAGGGTGGCGGCGGCCAGAACGGCCGGCCATCGCAGCCTCGTGGTCGGGCGATCGTTGTGGATCATGTCTTCCTCTCATGGCGGTTCGACGGTGAACCCCGCGCGTCTTCGCGCAGCCCCCAGAAGGTTCGGCAGCGGCTACTCCGTCCAGCATCGGAGCCGCCGCAAATTACTTGACGTCGGTAATTAATCACGATTAGGCTCGTATTGCAAGCAGCCATCTCGTCAAGGAAGACCATGCCGCTCCCCACTCCCGAGTCCCGTTTTCGTCCCGCAGGAACGCTGCGCCTGGCGTGGAATCGCCCCGCATCGAACTGGAACGAGGCCACGCCGCTGGGCAACGGCCGCATCGGCGCGATGCTGTTCGGTGGCGCGTCCGGACGCTATGCGCTCAACGACGCGACCGTGTGGTCGGGCACGCCCGACGGGCCTGCCGACGCCCTGCGCGATGTGCTCGCCGCCGGTGCCGGGCCCGAGCGTCTCGCCCGCATCCGGGCCGCTCTCGACGAGGGTCGCACCCGCGAGGCCGAGGACCTGCTGATGGCCTTCGAGGGCCCGTACTCGCAGGAGTTCCTGCCGCTCGCCGACCTCGACGTTCGCATCGAGGATGCCGAGGCGGTCACGCCCGCCCGGGTGCTCGACCTCGACGATGCGGCGATAGCCGAGACGCTCACGATTCCCGGTGGTACCGTGCGGCGGCGGTCCTGGATCTCGGCGCCGGCCCGGGCTCTGATCGTGGAGATCACCGCGGATGCCCCGTTCACGGCATCCGTCGCTCTGCGCACGCCCCTGCACGATGCGGGGTCGGCTGTCCTGCCGGGCCTCGCCGGGATGACGCTCGACATCGTGGCGCCGATCGACGGCGCCCCGCTGCATGAGACGGCGGTCGACCCGCCCCTGACCTACGCCGGCGACGACTCCGAGGCGTTCGACGCCTTCGCGGCCGTCGCCGTCGCCTGGAGCACCGATGGACTCGCGGAGCGGACGCCCGAGGGTGTCACCCTCCGTGGAGCCCGTCGGCTGCTGATCGCCCTCTCCACATCGTCCCGCGCCGCGTCGTGGTGGGCCGGCAAGGACGAGGAGGGGCGGACCGTCTCGCGTGAGACGATCCGGAACCACGCCACGGAACAGGCGGATGCCGCGGTCCACCGCGGCGCATCGACGCTGTTCGAGGAGCACGTCGCCGATCGACGGCGCGCGACTCCGGCGAGGTTCGCGATCGGCGGCCGGCGGGAAGGCACGTGGGACGTCGACCGCGACATCCTGCACGGACCAGACCTGCCGCTCAAGGCCACCGTGATCGCGGAGTTCGGCGCCTACCTGCTCGCCTCCTGCTCGCGGAGCGGCGCCCCGGCGGCGAACCTGCAGGGCATCTGGAACGACGAGCTCCAGCCCGCCTGGTCCTCGAACTACACGATCAACATCAACACCGAGATGAACTACTGGGCCGCTCCCGTGCTCGGCATGGACGACGCGTTCGAGCCGCTGCTCGGCATGGTCGAGAAGCTCGCTCGCAACGGCGCCGACGTCGCCCGCGGCCTGTACGGCGCCCGCGGATGGGTCGGGCATCACAACTCCGACCTTTGGGGCTGGGCTCTGCCGGTCGGCGGGGGCCACGGTGCACCGAGCTGGGCGATCTGGATGATGGGTGGCGTCTGGCTCACGCACAGCCTGTGGGACGCGTACGAGTTCGGCGGCGACCGCGAACTGCTGCGCACCCGCATCTGGCCGCTGCTGCGCGGTGCCGCCGAGTTCGGTCTCGACTGGCTCGTGCCGGATGCCGAGGGGCGACTGCGCACGTCGCCGTCGACCTCTCCGGAGAACTCCTTCTTCGCCCCCGACGGCGAGGGGACCGCGGTCGGTCTCACGTCGGCATCCGATCTCCTGCTCCTGCAGAGCCTTTTCGAACGTGCGCGGACTGCGATCGACGTGCTGCAGATCGACGACGACGCGCTGCGCGCCGAGCTCGACGAGGCGCTCGCGCACCTCGCCCCGGTGATCGTCCGCGCCGACGGCCGGATCGGCGAATGGTCGGAGGATGTCGTCGAGGTCGAACCGCTCCACCGCCACATGACGCCGCTGATCGGCATCCACCCGCTCGATGTGACCACGCGCGAGCGCACGCCCGAGCTCTTCGACGCCGGCATCCGCCTGCTCGACGCCCGCGGTCCCGGCGCCATGGGCTGGTCCTGGGCGTGGAAGATCGCGCTGCGCGCGCGGATGCGAGACGGCGAGACCGCCGCGTCGCTGCTGGACGAGGCACTCACGGCGTTCGACGGCGATGCCATGCGGCACGGCCCGGTCGACGGTTCGGAGTGGGGCGGGCTGCTGCCGAACCTGTTCAGCACGCATCCGCCGTTCCAGATCGATGCGAACCTCGGGTTCCCGGCGTCGATCACCGAGCTGCTGGTGCAGAGCCATGGCGGCGTCGTGCGGCTGCTGCCCGCGCTCCCGTCGGAGTGGCGCGAGGGCGACGTGCAGGGCATCCGGGCGCGCACCGGCCTCGAGGTCGACCTGGCGTGGAGCGACGGGCGCCTGAGCGAGGCGCAGCTGCGCAACCGGCTCGACGAAGACCGCGACGTGGTGATCGAGCACGACGGCGTCCGAGTGTCGGTGACCATCGCTGCGGGCGGGGTGTTCGACGTGCCCGTGGGCGACCTCGCCGGCGCCGTGGTGGGAGGATCCGCCGATGCGCGGTGAGACGACGACCGTCGACATGCCGACGACCCAGACCGAGCCGAGCGACTTCGATGACTTCTGGGCCGAGACGCTCGCCGAGACCCGGCGCTTTCCGCTCGACGTCACGATCGAGCCGCGCGAGACGCGGCTGACGGTGATCGACGTGTTCGAGGTGACGTTCCGCGGATTCGGCGGGACGCGCATCCGCGCCTGGCTCCGCTTGCCCCACGGTGCGACGGAACCCCTGCCGGGACTCGTGCAGCTCTTCGGCTACGGCAACGGACGAGGTCACGCACTGCGCGACCTGCGCTGGGCCGCCGCCGGATACGCCCATCTCGTGGTGGACGCGCGTGGCCAGGGGCACGGAGACACCGACGACGACCACCCCGAGGGCGGACCGTCCGCCGGCGGCTTCCTCACCCGGGGTCTGCGCTCGCCGCGTGAGTACTACTACCGGCGGGTCTACGCCGACGCCGTCCGCGCCCTCGAGGCCCTGCGGTCGCTGGAGCCGGTCGATGCCGCGCGCGTCGGCGTCGTCGGGGCGAGCCAGGGCGGCGGCATCGCCCTCGCGATCGCCGGGCTGGTGCCGGATCTCGCGGTCGCGATCATCCAGGCGCCGTTCCTCTGCGAACTCAACCGCGCGGCCGACCTGAGCACCGAAGAGCCGTACGCGCTCCTCACGCAGTACTTCGCCGACCGACGCCTCGACACCGCGACGGCCCTTGACACCCTGCGCTACTTCGACGGGGTCAACCACGCCAAGCGCGCGACCGCCCCGGCGATCCTCAGCACCGGTCTGCGCGACGGCATCACGCCCCCGGCATCCGTCCTCCCCGCCTTCACGGCGTACGCCGGTGAGAAGCAGATCGTGCTCTGGCCCTACAACGGCCACGAGGCCGGCGGCGACCTCGACGAGGAGAACGCACTGGAGTTCGCGGCGACGCACCTGGCACCCGGGGGCTCGTCCTCCGCACGGCGGGCCTGAGGATTCGCTACCGTAGCCGATAACGACTGAGGAATTCGATGGACCACGACACCGCCGCACGCACCTCCCTGATACGCTCCGCCTCGGATGCCGGGTCGAAGGTGTTCGCGACGATCCTCACGCGCAGCCCGATCAGCCGCATCGACATCGCGCGGCACACCGGGCTCTCGCAGGCCGCCGTGACCAAGGCGGTCTCGCCGCTCGTCGCCGCCGGCCTCGTCGACGCGCCCCCGGCCGCGCACCGCGACGGGAATCCCGGACGCCCGGTCGCCCCCGTCTCGATCGTCTCCGAGGCGATGATCATGCTCGGCGTGAAGGTGAACGTCGACGAGATCATCGCCGTCGCGACCGACCTCGGCACCGCCGTGCTGGCGGTCGAGCGCCGGCGGCTCCCGCAGCACGATCCGGATGCCGTGCTCGAGGCGATCGTCGACGTCGTCGGCGTGCTCGAAGCCGCCCTCGGCGATCGCTCCGCCGCGATCGCCGGTCTCGGCGTCTCGGTCTCCGGCGATGTCGACACCCAGGCCGGAGTCGTGCGCGAATCGGCGATCATGGGCTGGCGGGACGAGCCGTTCGGCGCACGTCTGCAGGAGCGGCTCGGCAGGCCTGTGACCCTCGAGAACGACGTGCACGCGTTGACAGTCGGCGAGCACTGGTTCGGGGTCGGCCTCGGCACGGCGTCGTTCGCGATCGTCACGATCGGGCGCGGCATCGGCAGCGGTCTGCACCTGAACGGTCAGGTCGTCACGGGTGCGTACGGCGTCGCTGGCGAGATCGGCCATCTCCCGCTCGCCGACCCGCAGCGGATCTGCCCGTGCGGACGACAGGGCTGCGTCGAGGCCGTCGCATCGACCGCCGCGATCGAGGCCGCGGTGTCGGCCGCGCACGGTCGTCCCATCGCGATCGACGAGGCGGTCAAGCTCGCGCACAGCGGCGATCGGGCTGCCGAGGCCGCCTTCCAGGAGGCCTCCGCGATCATCGGAACCGCGATCGCGACGCTCGTGAACCTGACCGGACCGGAACTGGTCATCATCGGCGGCGAGGGAGTGTCCAACTTCGACCTGTACGACGCCACCCTGCGCAGCGCCTTCGATGCGCACGCGTTCGGGGCGGCCGCGCGTTGCCGCATCGTGGTGCGCCCGCACACCTTCGAGGACTGGGCCCGCGGCGCTGCCGCGGCCGCGATCCAGTCCCTCGTGCTCTGACGCGCAGCATCCGCAGCGTCCGGGGACCGAAGTCCCGGCATCCGTCCCGGACACAGAACTGCCCGGCGGGGTCATCCCGCCGGGCAGTCACCGCTCTCGTGATCAGAGCGCGTCGTACAGCTTCTGCTGCAGCTCGAGGTAGCGCTCGACGCCGAGACCGTTCAGGTCGTCGATGTAGGCCTGCCAGGCGCCGTCGTCGTCGATGTCGCGCTGACCGGTGGCGAACTCCGCCTGCGCCTGCGTGATGTAGGTCGCGATGTTCGTCTGGAGCTCGGCGATCTCCGCCGAGGTGTCGGGGTCGGGCCACAGCTTGCCGTCCGGGAACAGGAGGTCCTCGTCGGGTGCGAACGGCTCGTACAGCTGCGACGCCTCGAGCAGACGGCGCTCGTAGCCGTCGGGCGAGTAGACGTCCTCCGGCACGACCTGCGAGTTGCGGTACTCGAGCGAGTCCCAGTACTGGCCCATCGAGCGCCACGAGGCGTTCGACGTCTCGTCGTAGGTGAGCGGCTTGAAGGTCGGCTCCAGCTCGGGGTCGAGGGCGACGTCGCCGTCCTCGGCCGGGACCCAGGCGTCGCCTTCCGGCCCCATCGCGCCGAGCCGGTCGCCCTCGTCGGTGACCAGGTAGTCGATGAGCTTGATCGCCTTGATGCGCTCGTCCTCGGTCGACTTGTTCGTGAGGGCGAACATGCCGAGCGGGCTCACCTGCTCCCGGTAGGTGGCGTACTGGGTGCCGTCGGGGCCCTTCACCGGGGCGACCGCGTCGTAGTGCTTGTCGCGTCCGTCGGGCGAGTCCGCCGTGACGATCTCGTACGGGTGCAGCACGGCGGCGGCGCCGAGGATCTCGGCATCCGCATTGTCACCGAGCGCACGCAGCGCATCGCCGTTCTGCGTGAAGGATGCCGTGTCGATCAGCCCTTCCTCGGCGAGGGATGCGATGTACTGCAGTCCCGCGCGCCAGCCGTCGGACGTCGCCGAGAGCTGGACCTTGCCGTCGTCCATCACCATGGGCGGAGGGCTCGACGGGCTGCCGTAGGGCGCGTAGGCGAACGCGTTCATGAAGTAGTTGATCACCGGCTCGGATGCCGAGGCGCTGAGCGCGACCTCATCGGCCTGTCCGTTGCCGTTGGGGTCGTCGTTCTTGAACGCCCGCAGCACCTCACGGAGCTCTTCCGTGGTCGTCGGCTGCTCCAGGCCGAGCTTGTCGAGCCAGGTGGTGTTCATCCACAGCTTCGACGGGTAGGTGCAGTGGAAGCACTCGGTGAACTGCGTGATCGCGTAGATGTGCCCGTCGGGTGCGGTGACCGACTGCTCCCAGTCGGGCTTCTCCTCGAAGCGCTTCTTGAGGTTCGGCGCATACTCGTCGATGAGGTCCTCGAGCGGCACGAGCACGCCCTGCTGCCCGTACTTGAGCACCTCGCTGCGCGAGAAGGCGTCGACCCACGGCACGAGGAAGTACACGTCGGGGTAGTCGCCGCTCGCGAGCGAGACCTGTCGCTTCTCTCCCGCGACGCTGCCGTCGTAGGTCGTGGTCTGCCAGTCGAAGTCGATGTCGAACTTCTTCTCGACCAGCTGGGTGAACGCGTTGTCCTTGAGCGAACCGTTGTCGCCCTGCGGGCCGAACGCGACCAGCTGGCCGTTGTCGTCACTCGGCGACGTGCAGGCGGCCAGCGCCGCCGTCGCCAGGGCCAGCACGCCTGCGGCGGCCACCCCTCGGATGATGCTGTGTCTCATTGCCGGAATCTCCTTTGCCCGGTTAATGGGTGATGTGGTGGGTCTGTGCGGGGTCAGCCCTTGACGGCGCCGACCATGATGCCCTTGTTGAAGTACTTCGCGACGAACGGGTACGCCACGAGCATCGGGATGGTCGCGATCACGACCGTGGAGTAGCGGAGCAGATCGGCCAGCTCGCGTCGACGCAGCTGCTCGGCGACATCGCCGCCGCCGCCCGCATCGTTCAGGATGAGCAGGCCGCGCAGCACGAGCTGCAGCGGCTGCAGATCGGCGTCGCGCAGGTACAGCAGGGCGTCGAAGTAGGAGTTCCACTGCATGATCGCGTACATCAGGGCGATCACGGCGATCAGCGGCTTGGCGAGGGGGAGCACCACGGTCCAGAGGATGCGCAGTTCGCTCGCGCCGTCCAGCTGCGCGGCCTCGTAGACCTCGTCGGGAACGGCGGAGCGGAAGTAGACGATCGCGATGATGACCTGCCAGACGCCGATCGCGTTGGGCAGCAGCATCGACCAGCGGGTGTCGAGCAGTCCGAGCGACTGCACGACCAGGTACATCGGGATGACGCCGCCGCTGAACAGCATCGTGAAGACGACGCCGCCGGTGATGATCTTGCGTCCGACGAGCTGCATGCGCGACAGGGGATAGGCGATCGCGACGGTGCCGATCACGCTGATCGCGGTGCCGACCACGGTGTAGAAGATCGAGTTGCCGAAGCCGCGGAGGATCGCGGGGTTGCGCAGCGCTTCCTCGTAGCCGCGGAAGGTGATGTCGACGGGCCAGAACAGCACCCGCCCGGAGGACACGGCCTGTGGACTCGACAGCGAGCTCGCGACGATGTTGAGCAGGGGCAGCAGCACGACCAACAGGAAGACCGAGAGCAGGATGTAGGCCGCGACGATGAAGACGCGGTCGGCCCTGGTCTCCTTGACCTTGACGCCGCGGGCGAGCGGGTCGCGCCGGCGACGCGGCTTCTTGTTCTTCGCGACGACGATCTCCTCGGTGAGGAGGGCCTCGGTGTTGATCGTGGTCACCACAGTCCGTTTCCCGTCACTCGCTTGGAGACGCCGTTGACCACCAGCAGCAGCACGAGGCTGATCAGGGCGTTGAAGAGCCCGATCGTCGCTCCCAGACTGAAGTTCGCGTTCAGGATGCCGGTCTTGTAGACGTACGTCGGGATGATCTCGGATGTCGACAGATTGAGGGCGTTCTGCAGGAGGAAGGCCTTCTCGAACCCGATCGCCATGATGTTGCCGACCCCGAGGATGAGGATGATGGTCGCGGTCGGCAGGAGGGCGGGGATGTCGACGTTCCAGATCTTCTGCAGGCGCGATGCCCCGTCGATCTTCGCGGCCTCGTAGAGCGAGGTGTCGACCGAGGCGAGAGCGGCGAGGTAGATGACCGCCGAGTAGCCGGTCGTCGTCCAGATGTCGGTCGCGACGTAGATGTGGCGGAAGAAGTCGGCGTCGGCGAGCAGGTCGACCTGGCCCGCCCCGAAGAAGCTGAGGGTGCGGCCGAGGAGACCCACCCGCGGGGAGAGCAGCAGGATCGTCATCGACACGACCACGACGGTCGAGATGAAGTACGGGGCGTAGGTGACGAGCTGCACCGTGCGGGTGAAGAACCGCAGCCGCACCTCGTTGAGGGCCAGCGCGAGGATGATCGGCAGCGGGAAGCTCGCGATCAGGGTGTAGCCCGCGAGCAGGAAGGTGTTGCCGACGAGCCGCGGGAAGACCGGGTTGCGGAACAGGTTCGCGAAGTTGTCGAAGCCGACCCAGGTGCTGCCCCAGACGCCGTCGATCGGGTTGTAGTTCTTGAACGCGATCACCGCGTTGGCCATCGGCACGTACCGGAAGATGATGAACCAGATGATCGGGATCAGCAGCAGCAGGTACAGCTGCCAGTAGCGGCGCAGGCTCCGGACGAAGCGGGAGCGCCGTCGGGGAGCCGGGGCCGGCGTCTCCGCCGTCTCGGCGGAGAGGTCATGCTCGACACTGAGCGTCATGGCTACCTCTCGGGTGGATTACTTTACATCGTAATATAACTCTGCCTGGAGCCGAGCGCAACCCATCCAGGCGAGGCTCAGGCCTCGACGGCCTGGAGGTGCAGCAGCATCCCCTGGCTGGGGTTGAGCACGGGCAGCGGCAGGCCCTGCTCCAGCACCGCGCCGGTGCAGAGGAGGTCGTCGTCGGCGCGGAGCCAGGCCGGATCGTCGACCTCGTGTCGACTCGCGGCCCCGACCTCTTCGCGCACCCGCACCCGGTAGAGGGTGCGCGGATCGAGCCCGGGGATCGGCACGCGCGCCGTGTGCGCCACGCCGTTCGTCGCCGTGCGCACCCAGGCGAACAGCGCCTCGCGGCGATCGTGCCCGACGACGCCGTGCAGGATCGTGCCGTCGTCGACCGCGTCGGCGCGCACCGTGACGCCGGTGTGGATCAGGCCGCGCACCTCCTTGTACAGCGCGGCCCACGCGGCGATCGCCTGACGCTCGTCCGGCGATGCCTCGTCGATGTCCCATTCGATGCCGGCGTGGCCGAAGAGCGCGGTGACCGCGCGGAATGAGAACGACGCGTGGCGGTGCGTGGTGTGCGACTCGGTCGGTCCGACATGGGAGCCGATCAGCTCGGGGGGCAGCAGGGTCTGCGTCCAGCGCTGGATGCTCTGCCGCTCGATCGGGTCGTTGCAGTCCGACGCCCACACGCGATCGGTGCGCGCGAGGATGCCGAGGTCGACGCGACCGCCGCCGCTCGCGCACGACTCGATCTCGAGCTGCGGATGCCGTCGGCGCAGCTCGTCCAGCACGCGGTACACGCCCTGCGTGTGCGCCCGGACCCGGCGCTCGCCGCCGGCGCCGAGCGAGGCGTGCAGATCGCGGTTGTGGTCCCATTTCACGAAGTCGACGGCGGCGTCGGTGATGACCTCGTCGAGACGTTCGAGCACGTACGCGGCGACCTCGTCGCGGGAGAAGTCGAGCACGAACTGATGGCGGGACTCCAGCAGCCGCGATTCGCCGAGGAGCCAGTCCGGATGCGCACGGGCGAGGTCGGAGTCGGGGTTCACCATCTCGGGCTCGAACCAGAGGCCGAACTGCATGCCCAGCTCGTGCACCCTGTCGGACAGCGGTCGCAGACCCGCCGGCCAGACGTCCGCATCGATGAACCAGTCTCCGAGACCCGCGTGGTCGTCGCGGCGGGCGCGGAACCAGCCGTCGTCCAGGACGAACCGCTCGACGCCCAACTCGGCGGCCGAGGCGGCGAGAGCGGACAGCTTCTCGAGGTCGTGGTCGAAATAGACCGCCTCCCAGGTGTTCAGCAGCAGCGGGCGCGGCGAGAGCGGGTGGCCGGCGCGCGAGCGGATCGAGGCGTGCAGACGGGCGGTGACGCCGTCGATGCCCTCGTCGCTCCAGACGAACAGGGTGTCGGGTGATCGGTAGGTCTCGCCGGGTTCGAGGCGCACCTCTCCGGCGTCGACCAGCTCACCGGAGCCGAGGACCGAGCGGTGCACGCCGGCTCCCTCGGGGAGGCGCTCCACGATGGTCTCCTGGTTGCCGCTCCACGCGAGGTGCGTCGCCCAGATCTCCCCGTCGCGGAAGCGGAATCCCGGGGTGCCGACCAGGGTGAGCATCGACGCGTCATGACCGGGTCGGCCACGGCGCGACGAGCGCAGCCAAGTGCCGTCGTGGATCGTCGAGCGCTGCGGGAGGCGTTCGTTCGTCCAGCGACCCGAGAAGTCGAGCACCTCTGCGGCGCGGGCGGGCAGGGGGAGGAGCGCGCGAGCGGTGCGGATGTCGAGGGGCGTGTCGGCCGTGACGTTACGGATCTCGATCCCGGCGTGGAGGATGCCGGACGCGTCCAGCTCGTACGAGAACACGGCTTCGGCGAGCGAGGAGGCGTCGCGGAGCGTGAAGCGCACCCGCGATCCGTCGGCATCCGTGTCGATCAGCGCGAAGCCGTCGATCACGGCATCCCCGGCGTCCGCCTCGATCGCGGGTGTTCCGGACCAGCCGTGCGCGCGGCCGGCGGCGATCGAGAACGACCGCGGGATGTCGATCGAGGCGTTCATCACCGCGGGGGTCGCGGTGGCGAGCAGGCCGGCGACGTCGGTGTCGTCGAGCGCCCGACCCCAGTGCACGAGTGCCGGCGCTCCGAACGCGTCCGTCGCGAACACCGCGCTGACGCCTCCGCGACGGAGGTGCGCGATGGCGGGATTCCCGACCGCATCGATGCGGGGGAGGCTGATACTTGACGTCATGAATTAATCATCCGGGTTCGCCGGACGCACCGCAACCCGGGCCGGCTCAGCGTTCGATCTGATCCTCGCCCCGGTGCGCGAGGATGGGGCCGAGACGGTGGTACGAGTTCTCGATGTGCCGGCGCATCGCCGATGCCGCGGCATCCGGATCACGGCGACGGAGCGCGTCGAGGATCTGCTCGTGCTCGCTGACCGTGTCGTCTTCGAAGTCGTGGCGGAAGTTCAGCCGGTACAGGTGCATGTGCGAGCGCAGGCGCACGATCGCGTCCGACAGCAGCGGGCTGAGCGCACGGTCGGCGATCAGATGGTGGAAGCGGAGATCTTCCTCGATGAAGCGACGGTAGTTCTGGAAGTGCTCGTCGTCATCGGGCGTGGATGCCGTGCGCATCTGCCCGACCGAGTCGGACAAAGCCGTCGCGGTCGCGTCGTCGAAGTTCGCCGATGCGCGTCGCGCCGCCTCCGGTTCGAGCAGCTCGCGCATGTCGTAGAGGTCGCGCAGTCCGGCGGCGTCGAGCAGAGGCGCCGCGACGTAGCCCTTCAGCGCGCGCTTCGCGACCAGCCCCTCCGACTCCAGCCGGGTGAGCGCTTCGCGCACGGGTGTCGGCGAGACATCGAGATCGCGCGCGACGGCGTCGATGTTCACCCGTGCACCCGGCTCGATCGCCCGGTCCATCAGGAGCGCGAGCACGGCGTCGTACACGTCGTCGACGAGGGCGCGCCGGGCGGGGAGCGGCCGGGGGCCGCGAGCCACGTCGTCGCTGAACATGAAACTCATCGTACGGGTTGCCCGTCGAGCACTCGGGCCCCGCGCGGGCGGAGGGCTGGAGCCCCGATCAGCGAGCGGTCGCGCAGCTCGCCCCAGAGCGCGTCGGACGCCGGACGGCTCGCGAGGGCGCTGTTGCGGGATGCCTGCTCCGCGCTCGCCCCGCCCGTCACCACAGCGGCCACGGCGGGGTGCCGGAGCGGGAACTGCACGGCGAGCTCCGGCAGGGTGCTGCCGTGGCGGTGCGCGACGGCGGCGATCGCACGCGCGCGCTCGACCACGTCGGAGCCGGCCGGTCCGTAGTCGAACGTGTCGCCGGCGGCCGGCGCATCCGTGGCGAGGATGCCGGAGTTGAACACGGCTGCGGCGATGACCGACACATCGCGCTCGAGCGCGAGCGGCAGCAGCTCGTCGGCGGCGGAGTGGTCGAGGAGGGTCCAGCGTCCGGCGACCATCATGACGTCGGCGTCGGTCTCGGTGAGGAAGCGCGCGAGCATCGCGGTCTGGTTCATCCCGGCGCCGAACGAGGTGATCACCCCCTGGTCGCGCAGCTCGCTCAGCGCGGGGAACGCACCGTCGAGCGCCTCGCGCTCGTGCTCGTCCGGGTCGTGCACGAGCACGAGGTCGATGCGGTCGAGGCCGAGCCGGATCAGCGAGTCCTCGATCGAGCGCAGCACCCCGTCGCGGGAGTAGTCGCGCACACGCCGATGGGCAGCCGGTACCGCGAAGAGGTTGTCGATGTCGGTGCGTCCGGCGGGGTCCTGCGGCACGAGGAGCCTGCCGACCTTCGTCGAGACGATGTACTCGTCGCGCGGCAGCATCCGCAGGCTCTCACCCAGCCGCTTCTCCGCGAGACCCAGACCGTAGTGCGGAGCGACGTCGAAGTAGCGGATGCCGCCGGCCCAGGCCGCCGGAACGATCTCGGGCCACTCCTCCTCGGCGAGCGCCCGGTAGAGGTTCCCGAGCGCGGCGGCGCCGTACCCGAGGGGCGGAGTGGAGAGGCCGCCGCGGCCGAGGGGCACCCGAGCGGCTACCGTCATCCGACGCTCACCCCGTCGAGGGCGGCGTCGTCCCACGTGATGCCCAGTCCCGGTGAGGTCGGCGCCCAGCCGCGGCCGTCCTCGATGCGGAGCTCCTCGGTCGTCACGGCACGGAGCTGTGGGATGTGCTCAAGGTACAGCGCGTTCGGGATCGCGCAGACGAGCGATACGTGCAGCTCCATGAGGAAGTGCGGGGCGACCGGGGCGTTGAACGACTCCGCAAGGTGGGCGATCTTGAGCCAGGGCGTGATGCCGCCGACCCGCGCGACATCCGGCTGCACGATGGACGCGCCGCCGCGCTGCAGGTGCTCGCGGAAATGCCCGAGGGAGTACATGCTCTCGCCGACGGCGATGGGCACCGAGGTCGATCGAGCGAGCTGGCGGTGCCCCTCGATGTCCTCCGCGGGCAGGGGCTCCTCGAACCAGAACACGTCGACCTGCTCGAACAGCCGCGCCCGGCGCACCGCCTCCGAGACGGTGAAGGACTGGTTCGCGTCAACCATGATGTCCATGCCCGGCCCGACCGCGTCGCGCACCGCGCGCAGCCGTTCGAGGTCCTGGTGGCCACGCGGCATCCCGACCTTGATCTTGACCCCGCCCATACCGCGCTCCTTCGCGGCCACCGCGTGCGCCACGAGCTCCTCCGTGCCGAAGTGCAGCCAGCCGCCCTCGGTGTCGTACATCGGAATCGAGGGCGATGCCCCGCCGGCCGCGACCCAGAGCGGGAGCCCCGCGCGCCGGGTCTTCGCGTCCCAGACCGCCGTGTCGACCGCGGCGAGTGCCAGCGCTGTGATGGGCCCGACCGTCGTCGCCCGGGTGATGCCGAACAGGGCGAGCCAGACGGCTTCGGGCCGCTCGGCCTCGAGGCCGAGCAGCGCGGGCAGCAGCGTCTCGCGCAGCAGGCTCAGCACGGCTCCGCCGCCGGTGCCGATCGTGTAGCTGTAGCCCACGCCCTCGGTGCCGTCGGCGGTCCGCAGCCGCACGAAGATCGTCTCCTGCTTGACGAAGGTCTGCAGGGCGTCGGTGCGCTCCGTCTCGACCGGCAGGTCGCACAGCTGCGCCTCGACGTGCACGATGCAACTGCCGCTCGTGGCATCCGCCGTGTGCTGTGTCGCGTTCATCATCGTCCTCCGAGTCCGCCCAGGGTGACCCCTTTGATCAGTTGTCTCTGCAGCAGCAGCACGAGGATCAGCGAGGGGACGACGGCGAGCGTCGATGCCGCCATCAGCAACGACCACTGCGTGCCGAACTGTCCCGTGAACATGCCGAGTCCGAGAGGCACGGTCGCCATCTCCTGCGTGTTGATGATGATCAGCGGCCAGAGGTACGAGTTCCAGTATCCGATGAACGAGAACACGGCGAGCACGCTCAGCGGTGCGATCAGCTGGGGCATCAGCACCGACCACAGGGTGCGCAGTCGCGAGGCGCCGTCGATCAGGGCGGCCTCCTCGTACTCGATCGGGATCGTCAGGAAGAACTGCCGCATGAGGAACGTGCCGAAGGCCGTGAACGCGAACGGGATGATCAGGGCGCCGTAGCTGTCGTTCCAGCCCCAGCTGTTGACCATGATGAACAGCGGCACGACCAGCACCTCCTGCGGCAGCACCAGCGTCAGCACGAACAGCAGGAACAGCTTGTCGCGGAACCGGAAGCGCAGGCGCGAGAAGGCGTAGGCCGACAGCACCGCGACCACGACCGACAGCGCGGCGCCGGCGATGGCGACGAAGAGGCCGTTGAGGATGAAGCGCCCGAAGGGCACGACGGTCCACGCCTCGACGAAGTTCGCCCAGCGGATCTCGGAGCCGAAGATCTGCGGTGTGGCGGTGAAGACCTCGTCCTCGGGCTTGAGCGCCGTGAGGAACATCCAGATGAAGGGGAACGCGAAGATCAGCGCGACGACTGCGATCGCGGCGGTGTTGAGCCACACCTTCACGGATTCGCGGCGCTGATGCGCTCGCCGGGGAAGACTCACTCGGACATCACTCATAGTTCACCCACCTGCGCTGGCCGACGAACTGCAGGGCCGTGATGAGCATCACCACGAGGAACAGGATCCACGCGAGGGCGGATGCATAGCCGAGCCGATCGAAGACGAATCCATTGCGGTACAGGTACAGCACGAACGTGTTGGTGCTCTCGCCCGGTCCGCCCTGTGTGAGGAACAGCGGCTGCACGAACACCTGGAAGGCCCCGATCATCGTCATCGTCGAGCAGAAGAAGAGCGACGGCGAGAGCAGCGGCAGGATGATGTAGCGCAGACGCTGCCAGGCGCTCGTGCCGTCGATGCGGGAGGCTTCGAGAAGCTCCTTCGGGATGGCGCTGAGGCCGGCCGACAGCACGATGACGTTGTAGCCGAAGGACTGCCAGACCGACATCGCGATCACGGAGGGGAGCGCCCAGGCCGAGTCGGAGAGCCAGTTGGGTCCGTCGATGCCGACGGTCGCGAGCATCGAGTTCACGAGCCCGTCCTGCGAGAGCAGCAGCCGCCACACGAGCGCGTTGGCGACCATGGGCGTGATGACGGGAAGGAAGAAGATGACCCGCCACGCGCCGGCCGCCTTCATCCGCGTGTTGAGCCACAACGAGATGACCAGCGCGACGAAGAGGTTCAGTGCCGTGTAGACGACCGCGAAGATCACCGTGTTCCACAGCACCGTGTAGAACGTCGGGTCGCGGAACAGCTTGAGATAGTTCTCGATGCCGATGAAGTCCGGGCTGCCGAACAGCTTCCAGTCGAACAGGCTGATGAAGGCCGACCCGAACAGCGGCGTCAGGATGAAGAGGACGAAGCCGATCATCCCGGGTGCGAGGAACGCCACCGCGACCCATCCCTGGCCTCGCCCGCGGGGCAGACGCGGAACCCGCGGGGCGGGGGCGCCGGTCGGCACCCCCGCCCCGCCGGGCAGCGCAGAGGAGGCCGCGGCCTCGCTCCGTTCGCTCATGATCGCCATCCGCTCAGCCCTGCACCGAGTTCTGGATCGTGTCCATGATCTCCTCGGCGGTCAGCTCACCCCGGTAGCCCTGCACGCCGTACTGCGTCATCAGGGTCTCGACCTGGTTCCAGGTCGGGGTGGTGCGCTGCGGGGTCGCGTTCGAGAGCAGGGCCTCGACGACCTCGGAGGCGCCCTCGGTCTTGCCCTCGGCCCAGGCGGGCAGCGCCTCGATGCGCGCGGGCACGATGCCGCGGGCCTCGGCCTGCTTCTCCTGCACCGACAGCGAGGTGAGCGCCTCGATCGCGGCGAACGCCTCGTCGGGGCGCTCGCAGTTCGCGGCGATGCCGAAGCCGGAGCCCGCGGTCATGGCGGCGGCTTCGCCGCTGGTCGAGGGGACGATCGTGACGCCGAGGGTGAAGTCGGCGGTGTCGGCGAAGCTGCCGTACATCCACGGTCCCTCGATGAGCATCGGCACCGCGCCACTCGTGAAGGCCTGCTGCGAGACCTCCGAGCCGTCGGCGGCCTCGGGGGCCTTCGCGACGCCCTCGACCGACACCAGGTCGAAGAAGCTCTGCATCTGCTCGACGAAGTCGGCGTTGGTCAGGTCGAGCTCGCCGTCTTCGGTGACCGCGGGAACGCCGTCGGCCAGCGACCAGGCGTTCGGGATGAAGATGCCGGGTGCGAGCGCGAGTCCCTTGTTCTCGCCGTCGGTCAGGGCCTTCGCGTCGGCGATGAACTGGTCGCGGGTGTACTCGGCGCCCGGGAGCTCGAGGCCGGCGGCCTGGAAGGCCTCGACGTTGTAGAACAGCACGATCGGCTCGGCGTCGTAGGGGATGGCGCGGATGGACCCGTCGACGGTCATGCCGCTGAGCATCGACGCGTCGATGTTGTCGATGTCGAAGCCGCTCTTCTCGATCAGGTCGTCGAGGGGCATCAGCAGTTCGCCGAGTTCCTGCGCACGGGCGGCCTGGGTCGTGAGCAGGCACGGCGGGTTGGAGCCGGAGAGCCGTGTCTTGACCTTCGTCCAGTAGTCGTTGAAGCTCGGGCCCTCGACACTGATGTCGAGATCGGGGTCCTCGGCCTGCGCGCCGGAGATGAAGTCGGCCCACTGGGCCTGGTCTCCTTCGCTCGCGGCCCATGTGTAGAGCACGAGGGCTCCACCGGCTTCGCCGCCACCGCCGCTGCTGCTCGCGCAGCCCGCGAGGGTCATGGCCGTGAGACCGGCGACGCCGGTGAGGATGAGGCGCTTCGCGCGCCGCTTCGAGACTGCATTCATACTGTCTGCCTCCTTCATTGGATGCTTCATCAGATGCGTGGGTGGGTACTGCTCGGGTCAGTCGTCGGAGAAGTCGATGGCGATCACGTCGATCAGGGCGCCGCTGGGCGCGGGGGCGACGATGCGCAGCTCGCCGGATTCGTCGCCCGCTGTGGAGGACTCGTGCACCTCGAAGTTGGCGTCATGCTGCAGTTCGAGGCCGTCGGCGAGGCGGTGCACGCGGGTGATCCGCCGTACCGGCAGGCCGCGCACGATGACCTCGTCGACCGGGAGCGCGGTGAGGTGCAGGTACAGGCGTTCCTCTCGGGCGGTGCTGGGGCCGTGGAAGTCGACGCCCTGCGTGGGCTCGACGCCGATCACCGATTCGGCGTGCGCCGCCATCCAGTCGGCGAACTCATGCAGGCGCTCGTTCTCGATCGCCGGCAGCGTGCCGTCCGGACCGGGGCCCACGTTGAGCAGCAGGTTGCCACCGCGGGCGACCACGTCGATCAGGGTCGCGAGCAGGGACCGCGCGGACTTCTCGTTGTCGGGGCCCCGGCGCCACGCCCAGTGGTCGCCGATCGTGAGGCACAGCTCCCACGGACCGGTCGGGACGGTGAGCGGGAAGCCCTGCTCCGGGGTGCGATAGTCGCCCTGGCCGGGGAGGCGGTCGTTGATCACGACATCCGGCTGCAGTTCCTTGATGAGGCGGCGCAGTCCCGGTGCGGTCCATTCGGCGGCCGAGCGCTCCCAGTCGCCGTCGAACCAGAGCAGGTCGACCGTGCCGTAGTTCGTGAGCAGTTCGCGCAGCTGGGCGCGGACGTACTCGAGGTAGCGCGACCATTCCTCGGGGCTCGAGCGGCGGTGCCGGTCGGTGGCGTCGGGGGTGTCCGCGAACTCGGCGAGCCCGGCAGCGGGCCAGTGCTCGAGCTTGTAGGGCAGGTCCTCGTCGCGGAAAGCGGGATAGTCGGGGTGGTTCCAGTCGGGGAGGCTGTAGTAGATACCGACCTTCAGTCCCTCGGCGCGCACGGCGTCGACGATCTCGCGGGTGATGTCGCGCCCGAACGGGCCGTGCTCGATGCCGAAGTCGGACTGCTCCGTGAAGAACATGTTGTAGCCGGCGTGGTGGCGCGCGGTGAAGACGACATAGGTCGCGCCGGCCGCCTTGACGCGGCGGGCGAGGTCGGCAGCATCCCATTCGGTCGGGTTGAACGTCGGGGCAGTGGACTGATAGCCGGCGACGGTGACCGCGTCGTCGACGTCGTCCACGCCGGGGATGATCGAGCGCCCGACCAGCGGCCAGGAGATCTCGATGCCCTGCTGCGAGGCCTGGTCCCAGTGCACGAAGATGCCGAAGCCCGCGCCGCTGAACCATTCACCGCCGGGGATTCGCTCGGTCGCACGGAGGAACGATGCGTCGGTCATGAAAACTCTCTCCTTTGAGGGTCGTATTTCCTATAGGATACGTGATAGACGATCCGACCCACAAGGGTGTGACGGAAGGAGCCGAGAATGGCGATGTTCAAACCGGATGCTGTGAGGCCAGAGGCGTACCGCGGGTTCGAGCGTCCGCTGCCGGAGTGGTTCCGCGGTGCGGCGCTCGGGATCTTCGTGCATTGGGGGCCGTACTCCGTTCCTGCGTGGGCGGAGCCGACGGGGGAGCTCGGAGCGGTGCCTCGGGAGCAGTGGTACTCGCACAATCCCTACGCGGAGTGGTACGCGAACACGATCCGCATCGAGGGTTCGCCGGCGCACGAGCATCAGCAGACCGTGCACGGCGGTGCGCCGTACGACCACTTCCTCGACGAATGGAAGGCCGAGGAGTTCGACCCCGACGAGGTGCTGGCCGTGGTCGCGGCGACGGGCGCCGGGTACTTCATCCCGACCACGAAGCACCACGACGGCGTGACGCTCTGGGATGCGCCGGGGACCGAGGGTCGCAACACGGTCGCTCGCGGCCCGCGGCGGGACCTTGTCGGCGCCTTCGCCGCGGCGACGCGCGCCGCGGGCCTCCGCTTCGGGGTCTACTACTCCGGCGGGCTCGACTGGCGCTTCTCCGATCTGCCGCCCATCGAGCACGATGACGATCCGGCCCCGGACGATCTCGCCTACGCCGAGTACGCGCATGATCACGTGATCGACCTGATCGAGCGGTACAGCCCCGATGTCCTGTGGGGCGACGTCCGCTGGCCGGCGGCGGGGATCGAGCCGGGGCCGAAGAGCCTCGCCCACGCCTTCCGCACGTTCTACGACGCGGTGCCCCACGGCGTCGTCAACGACCGATGGGGGGAATCGCACTGGGACTTCCGCACGAGCGAGTACGTGCACGGCACGGCCGTCGAGGTCGGCGAGGCCTGGGAGAACTGCCGCGGCATCGGACTGTCCTTCGGGCATAACCGCAACGAGACGAGTGGGCACATGCTCTCGGCCGACGACGCCGTGCGGCTGCTGGTCGACGTCGTCTCGCGCGGCGGCAACCTCCTGCTCAACATCGGACTCGAAGCATCCGGTCGCATACCCGACCTGCAGCGGCGGACGCTCGAGGGGATCGGGGAGTGGAACAGCCGGCACGGCCATGCCGTTTTCGGTGCGCACCCCGAAGAGCGTCTGCGGCCGTCGGATGCTCCGTGGCTGCGATGGACCCGCTCCGGAGAGGAGATCCACGCGGTGACCGATCAGCGGGGCCGCATCCGGCTGCCGGACCCGGACGGCGTAGTCGACGAGGCGACGGCCCGGATCGGCGAGTCGCCGGTGAGCGCGATGCGGGTCGACGGTGCCATCCTGGTCGAGACGGAGGATGCAGCGACGCCGATCGCGATCTCCTTCCGGCCGCGGGTTTGACGAGAGGTCCCCCTGCGCGAAAGCCTGGCACCGCATCGCCCTCGTCCACTATCTTGTGGCCATGACCGACGCTCGCACCGGGGTCGAACCCCGCTGGCACGTTCTCGGCTCGCTTCCGTTCGCGGCCGCCGCACTCGTTCTCGTGAACGGGCTCTACATCTTCCTCGTCGCCCTGGGCAACATCACCGACTACGGCACGAACTTCGATTTCGTGCAGCACGTCCTGGCCATGGACACCACCAACTTCGGGCAGGATGCCGGCAAGGGCCTGGATCCCGATGTGATGTGGCGGGCCATCACCGACCCGGTGGTGTGGAACATCGCGTACATCGGCGTGATCGTCTGGGAGTCGGCCAGTGCCATCGTCCTGATCACCGCGGTCGTGTTCTTCGTCCGCGGATTCTTCGGCCACGGGTTCCATGCCGCGCGGGTGTGGTCGTCCGTCGGACTGGTCATGATCATCCTGCTGTTCGTCGGCGGCTTCATCTCGATCGGCGGAGAGTGGTTCCAGATGTGGCGCTCGACTGCCTGGAACGGTCTCGATCCCGCCTTCCGGAACGCCGTGATCGCGGCCATCGGGCTGGTGCTGATCCATCTGCCGTCACCGCGGTGGGAGACCGGTGCTGCCGCCTGAGTGACCCCTCGTCAGAGGGTGTCTGCGAACAGCTCCATGACGGCTTCGCCCATCTCGACCTGTGTGAGCACGATCTGGAAGGACCCGTCGGGGTCGATGGAGAAGTCGGTGCCCTGGCCGCCGGACCAGCCGTAGCGTCCGGCGTGATCGCCCTCCGTGACGACGGCGACGCCGAAGCCCCAGCCGGTCGCGTTCCAGAACCCGGGGAAGAAGCTGTCCTCCGCCTTCGCCGCGTCGGGCACCTGATCCGTGCGCAGCAGCTCGAGCAGCTGCGGCTCGAGGAACACCTCACCGCCGTGGACACCGCCGGCGGCGAGCATCCGCGCGAATGCTGCATAGTCGGATGCCGTGGACACGAGCTCCGAATGGCTCAGGTCGAACGGGGCCGGGGCGACGGAGAACCCGCCGGCCGCGGGTTCGATCTCCACCAGCGCGCCGCTCTCGTCGTGGCGATACGCGGCAGGCAGCCGATGCGCCTGCTCGATCGGCACGGTGTACCCGGTGTCGACCATGCCGAGCGGCGCGAACAGGTCGGCGCGAAGGTGATCCTCGAGTGACCCGTCGACCAGGCGGGAGAGCAGGATGCCGAGGATCCCGAAGGAGTGGTGGTAGCGCCATCCGGTCCCCGGCTGGAAGGCGAGCGGCAGGGCGGCGAGGGCGTCCAACCATTCCTGCGCACCGAGGGCGACGGGTTCCTGACCGGCCTGTGTCCGGTTGGCGATCATCGCATCCTGCAACGGGCACGGCGCCGTCATCATGCCGTACCCCGACATGTTCGTCAGCAGATCCCGCACCATGATCGGCGACTCCGCCGGCTCGACATCATCGAGTGGCGAATCGGGCGTGCGCAGCACTTGACGATCCGCGAACTCCGGGAGCCATCGCTCGATCGGGTCGTCGAGACCGAGGCGCCCGTCCTGCACGAGGCGCAGTGCGGCGACCGCCAGGACCGGCTTCGTCATCGACTGGATGCGCACGATCGCATCGGCCGGCAGATCACCCGCCGTGAAGACCTCGTCCGGTCCGTCGGCGCTGCCGCGAACGACGACGATTCCCGGGGCCGTACCGCGCGAGACATGGTCTTCGAGAACAGAGAGCAGAGGCTTCGTCATGCCCTCGATTGAAACACGGTGCGCGGAGCGAGCGAATCACCCGCCAGACGGACTCGGCCGTGCGACCGGAGACAGACGCGGGTTCGACCTCCCGCCGGACGCGTGCGATCTGCGGCTCTCGTAGCGTCGATCGACGTGACCACCTCTGAACACCACCGCACACGCCCCTCCGTCCGCATCGCCCGAAGATTCTTCGGCGTCCTGATCGTCGCGATCGGGTGCCTGGTCGCGGTGGTCGCCGGCGCGTTCGCGATCCTGCTCGTGGCCGCCGAGCTCCCGTCCGCCGTGCTCTTCCTCGGGGCCGGGCTCGTGGTCGCCTTCGTCGTCGCCCTGCTGATCGGTCGCGCAGGATCAGCCGTCGCAGGGCGCGGGTGGCGGCCGGCTCTGATCGTGAGCGTCGCATGGTCGGCCGCTCTGGCGCTTCTCTTCGGCCTCACCTTCCTGCAGCCGTTCCCCGTGCAGCCATCGGCGCCGATTCCCGCAGGTGTGGCGTTCTGGGAACTGCCCGACGGCAGTCGACTGGCGTACACCACGAGCCCCGCGACCGGTCCGACGAAGCCGGTGCCGGTCGTCTTCCTGCACGGCGGCCCCGGCACCCCCAGCGAGGGCCTGCCCTACGGCACCGCCGAACTGAACGCGGCGGGCTACGACGTGTATAGCTACGACCAGATCGGCGCGGGTCGCTCCACCAGGCTGAGCGACGTCACCGGCTACACGGTCGAACGCAACGTCGCCGATCTCGAAGCGGTGCGAGAGCTGATCGGCGCCGAACGGCTGATCGTGATCGGGCAGTCCTGGGGCGGCTCCTTGGCGGCGCAGTACCTGGCCGCGCATCCGGATCGGGTGGACAAGGTCGTCTTCACCTCGCCGGGCGAGATCTGGCCGGCCGCGCACCCCGACACGGATGTGGATCCGTGGGGCGAGCTCACCGGGGCCGACCGCGAGCGGTACGACGAGCTCACCTCGGATCCGCGATTCCTGCTGCAGTCGGTCCTGCTGGAGAACAACCCTCAGGCTTCGCATTCTCTGATCGGCGATGCGGAGGCCGATTCGCGGTTGCACGAGATCGCCGTCACCGGACGCCATCTGGCGAGCTGCCCCGGAGGGCCGCCCGGCGACGGCGAGGTCCACCAGAACCCGCAGGGCTTCTACACGAACCAGATGACGAACGCCGACTTCGAGACGGTGCCCGATCCGCGCCCGGCTCTGCGGAACCTGGACACCCCCGCCCTGGTCCTCCGGGCGGAATGCGACTACGTGCCGTGGGTCGATACCCGGGACTACCGGGATGCTCTGCCGGCCTCGACGCTGGTCTACCTGCCCGGCGCCGGGCACGGCATCACCGATCAGGCCGGCCCCGCATACCTGGAGGCGATCCTGGGGTTCCTCGCGGGCGACCAGCTCCGCGGCTATGACGGAGAGGAGGACCCGTCACGCTGATCGCGGACGACAGGGCGAGGCGGCCCCGCCATCCCGGTCTCGTAGGCGATGATCACCAGCTGCGCTCGATCTCGGGCGCCCAGCTTGGTCAGGGCTCGACTGACATGAGTCTTGACCGTGCCGTGGCTGATGTGGAGCTCGGCGGCGATCTCGGCATTGTTCCGGCCCTGCGCGACGAGCAGCAGCACGTCGCGCTCGCGTTCTGTCAGATCCGCCAACCGGGGTTCCGTCGCCGGATCGGGTCGGGTGTCAGCGGGCGACCATGTCTCGGCGATCCGGCGAGCGATCGCCGGGGCCAGCAGCGCGTCGCCGGCGACCACGGTGCGGATGGCCTGCACGAGCGCCGGGGCCTCGAAGTCCTTCAGCAGGTAGCCGCTCGCGCCGTGCTTGAGAGCGGTCGATACCGAGTCGTCGGAGTCGTAGCTCGTCAGCACAACGATCCTGGTGTGCACCAGCTCCGGGTCGGCGGTGATGGCGCGCGTGGCCGAGAGACCGTCTCCGCCGGGCATCCTGATGTCCATGAGCACCACGTCGGGTCGCAGCTCACGGCTCTTCGTCACGGCGCTCGGACCGTCTCCCGCCTCGCCGACGACGCGCAGATCGTGCTCGGAATCGATCAGCGCCCGCAGGCCCGCTCTGGCCAGCTGATGGTCGTCGACGATCAGCACCGTGATCATGGAACCGCCTCGGTCGGGACGCTCGCGCGCACGCGGAAGCCGCGCTGAGCCTCGGTGTCGATCTCGAGTCGGCCGCCGATCAGGGCCAGCCGCTCGCGCATGCCGCGCAGACCGTAGCCCTCCGCGAGGTCATCGGATGCGCCCACGCCGTCATCTGCGACCGTCACCGCGATCTCGGCCGGCTGCCACGCGAGCTCGACGGTGACGAGGGAGGCCCGCGCGTGCCGACGCACGTTCGTCAGGGCCTCCTGAACGACCCGGTACAGCGCCGGGCCGATCGACGAATCGACGACGCGGGGCTCGCCGCTGATCGCGAACGAGGCCGCGCACGTCTCGCTCCGGGCTGCCGAGACGAGGTCCGCGAGGTCCTCGAGGCCCGCCAGGCGGTCGCTCGGCTGATCGGACGCACGCATGACTCCGAGCATCTCGCGGATGCTGCGCGAGGTGCTCGTGCTGGCGCTCCGGATCCGCAGCAGCGCGTCGCGCGCCGCGCCCGGGTCGCTGTCGAAGAGGTGCGCACCGATGGTCGCCTGCATCGAGACCGTCTCGACCGACTGCGCGATCACGTCGTGAAGATCGCGTGCGATCGCCAGTCGTTCGGCCGCGAGTTCGCGTTCGATCTCCCGCGCGCGCTCGAGCCGCAGGTTCGCCGCGCGAACCGCCAGGTACGAGCGGCGCAGCCCGATCGCACGACCGATCGTGAAGGCGAGCGCCAGCCAGCCGACGGTGAGCACGGACCCGCCCACGTCCTCCGCCTGCCACGCTCCGACGATGAGTGAAGGCAGGATCGCTGCGGTGACCACGAGCACGGGGCGCCAGCCGTCGGCAGAGGAACCCGCCGTGCCGATCGCGAGCGCGAAGGCGAGGAGGAAAGGTCCGTCGAGCAGCGATGAGGTCGGGAGCAGCTGGCCGATGAGTCCCACGGCGCCGATCACCGCGACGACCCGAAGCGGAGCGACGCTGCGCCACAGCAGCGGGGCGCTGCACGCGGCCGCGAAAGCCGTGACAATCACCCACTCGGCCCCGGACTGCGCCTGCCCGATCACGGTGCAGACGCCCGCCAGCCACACCGCCGCTGCGAGGCAGACATCGATGCGGGGCATGGACGGACTCCTCGGGCGTGCAGCGGACGATCCCACCGTATCGATCATGATCCGGGAGCGCGTCGTACCAGAGACCTATCTGTCATCGGCACTTCGGACGGATTCGCCCGGTGCGGAAAGGACTCACATGGAGGGACTGACGGGAATCGAACCCGCGCTATCTGCTTGGGAAGCAGAAGTTCTGCCATTGAACTACAGTCCCGAACCCGTTCCGAGGAGCGGGTGAACGCAAGCCTACCTGCCCGCCGCCGGATGGCAAAAGCATGGGGCCACCGCGGATGCTGTTCCACGATGGCCCCGTGCGTCGATGAGTCAGCGGCGCCAGCGTCGCCGTTCGGCGAAGGCGAGTCCGCCGCCGACGAGCAGGAGGGCCGCCAGGGCCAGAGTCACGGTGAGCGCGTTGCCGTCCAGCCCGGTCGCCGCGAGTCCGCCTCCGCCGCTCGTGCCGCTGGAGGCTCCGCCGTTTCCGCCGGTGCCGGTTCCCGGCTGCCCGGTTCCCGGTCCGGTGCCGGGGTCCGCCGCCCGCACGGTCAGTGCGGCGCGGAACTCCGAGCCGTCGGCCCGTGTCATCACGACGTGGTGCTGGCCCGCCGGAACGCTCGTCGGCACACTCCACGTCAGCGACGCTGCTCCGGCCGCGTCGGCCGTCACCGTGCCCATGTCCACCGGGTCGGAGTGCAGCGCGAACGACACGTCCTCCTCCGGCTCGAGTCCGGCGACCTCGACGGTGATGCGGTCGCCGGCGGTGACGGCATCCGCGGAGATCGCGATCTCGGGATCCGCCGGGGTCGTCGGCTCGTCGCGCGTCACCATGATCCAGCTCACCTGCACGTCGGCGTCGCGCGTCGGTGAGAGCACCAGCTCGATCTCGCCGGCATCGTCCACGGTGATGTCGCCGTAGCTGCGCGTCTCGTCGGCCGCGACGTAGTCGTGGTCCTCCTCGACGACGGTGCCGTTGACGCTCACCCGCGCGCCGCGGTCGTCCCACTGATCCCACGGATCCGCGTAGCCGACGTGCACGCTGTAGCTCCCGGGCTCGAGGTCGCCGAAGCGGTACGCGATGTCGCGCCCCTCGACGGCGTAGCGCAAGGTGGAGAACATGGTGCCGTCCGCGGACCCCGACGTCTTGCTGCCTTCGCTGATGTAGCCCCAGGATGCGCCGGTCTCGGCGTCCTCGCCGAACGCCTGGTCCGCACCGGTGTTCTGCATGTCGCTCACGCCCGCGGCTTCCCGCAGCGCCAGCCAGTCCGCCGTCTCCTGACCGCCGGCGTTCACCGCGTAGCGGAGCCCGTCGGGCACGACGGCGATCGTGCGGGTGAAGGTGCGCCCGCCGAACTCCGGGAGAGTGCCCGTCGCTGTCACGATGCCGGGCACGTCGAACGAACCGGAGAAGCTCCAGGTGACCGGCTGCTCGGTCGCGACGCCATTCCGGGTCACGTTCACGACCGGCACATCGAAGCTGCCGCCGACCGGGATCGTCTCCGGAACCGCCGAGACATCCCACGCCGACCACTGGTCGAGCTGATCGAGAGTCCACTCGTCGTGCACCTCGACCGAGAGGGAGTCTCCGCCCTCGCCCATGCTGATCGGCAGCCACACCATCTGCGCGTTCTTCAGATCGGTGCCGCCGTTCCAGCGGTCGCCCATGTAGATGTACTTCCCGTGATCGGGATCGACCGGGATCACCGAGGAGGGCTGCGAGTTCCACGAATTGCTCTGCGCCCACCACGGGAACGGATCGCCCATCTCGGTCCACGCGCCCATGAGGTCGGTCGACGTCGCCCACCGCGACGGGTTGGGGCTCCACCCCGTCGTCCCGGACGTGATCAGGAAGTACCGCTCGTCGTGTTGGAAGATCGCCGGGGATTCCCGGGACTGGTTCACGAAGATGCGGTTGTAGTCCACCCCGAGCACGGCCTCGTCCGCGGGAGTCGCGAGGTCGGTGTACTCGTCGTTGAGCTTCGAGATGAACATGGTGGCGTTCTCCTCGCTCGAGTAGATGATGTACCCGGTCCCGTCGTCATCGACGAACAGGTTCATGTCGCGCGCCATGCCGCGGTTGTTCGGGGCGTTGTTCGGCGGATCGGCATCCGCCGGCGCGTAGTTCAGCCGGTAGCTGTCGATGTAGCGGAAGGGCCCGAAGGGCGAATCCGCCACGGCGACACCCGCGTTGGCCTTCGCGTACTGCGCCGACGAGGTCGCGGAGGGACCGTCCATGTGGGCCCACATCACCCACTTGCCGGTGCTCTCGTTGTAGATGACCTTCGGACGCTCGATGATCGGCGGGGTCACGCCATCGACCGGCACGGTGCCGAGGTCGCGGTACACGGCATCCTTCTGCTCCTGCGAGTAGTCGCCGTACAGGGCGTCGAAGTACGGCTCGTCGAACTGCTCCTCCGATGCCAGGGCGCGCAGCGCGACGCCGCGGTCCTCCCAGTTGTAGAGGTCGTACGAGCTGTAGACGTGCACGCCCGGTGCCGAGTGGTAGCCGTTGGTGCGGTCCTCGCCGTACAGGTAGTAGATCGTGCGGCCGCCGTCGTCCGTCGAGGGGACCACCTGACCGCCGTGGGCCTGGATGACCTCGCCGTTCGTGTCGAGCCACTCCTGGCCGGGGCGGAAGCTCGCGTACGGAGCGATCTCATCGCGCGCCTCGTCGAGTCGCCACTGCTGGTTGGCGCCCCAGTTCGACTGCCAGACGCCGACGGAGGCGCCGACGGATGTCGAAGAGCCTCCGACGTCGAGCACCTTCCCGCGGCCGGCGTTGAGCAGGCTGAACGTCGTGCCGTTCGTCGTCGTCATCATCCACAGCGCCGAGGGGTCGGCGGATGCCGTGGCATCGTCGACGTCGCGGAGGACCGTGCTGTCGCCGTCGGCGACGAGCGTGCGACCGTCGGCGGCGCGCAGGGCGAAGCGGTCGCGCGACGTGCCGGGCTGGTCGTCGATGAGCGTCGCCGTCCAGGTCTGCGCGTCGATCAGCTCGGGTTCGCGGGCGCTGCCGAGCTGGATGCTGTCGGCGACCACGGTGAGCGCGTGCCCGCTCTGCACCCCGGTGAGGGTGTAGGACTCGCCGTCGCGCAGGGCCGGTGCCTCGTCGGCGACACCCTCGACACCGGCGACCACGAACGTGGTCACCGACTTCGCGGGCACCGTCAGCGTCGCCGTCCCGTCGGCGGCCACGGGCACCTCGCTGCCGGTGCGGAGCGCGTTCGCCTCGGGGTCGGATGCCGGGGACTCGGTCGTCACGATCGGGGTCACGGTCGCACCCTGGTCGATGTCGCCGAAGAGCGACAGGTCGATCGTGATCGTGCGCTCCTGGTCGCTCGTGTTCGTGTGCACGAGCGTCGCGCCCGAGCCGTCGCCGTCGATCGCCGCCGTGGTGTCGTCATCGCCGGCGCTGACGAGATGGTCGCCCGGCTCGATGTAGTGCGTGAAGTTGCGCAGCGTGTTGTACTTCGCGTTCGTGCGGATGCCGCAGGAAGGGTCTGCGTCGCCGTCGGCGATCCGGCGGGCGGAATCGCCGTCGGCGTTGCAGTCGAAGTCGATGAAGATCGACCCCCAGTTCTTCTTCTCGACCTTCTCCATGTTGTAGAGGTCTTCGACCGGCTGCCAGAGCACCCAGGCGTCCGACTCGAGTTCGCGCAGGTCGTCGCTGACCAGCTGGGCGATGCCGAGACCGTTCTCGATGGCATCCGGGTTCCAGCTGTCGCCGCCCCAGTTGCCCTCGACCTCGCTCATCCACAGCGGCTTGTCTGCGCTCTTCGCGATGTCGCGGGCGAGGTGCCGGCCGCCCGTGCCGTAGGTGTGCACGTTGAGCTGGGCGACCACGTCGCGCGCCTCGGCGTCCCATCCGTTCCAGTCCTCGACGAAGCGGTCGGGGTTGGTCTCGTCGGGGCCGGAGATCGCGGCATCTGTCGTGGTGTCGGGCTCGGCGAGTTCGGCGGCGAGGGCCTTGAGCACCTCGGCCTGCAGAGCGGGTCCGGCGTGCGCGCCTTCCTGACGGCTCGCGCTCGTGGGCCAGCCGTCGTCGCCGAGAGTCGTGCCCCAGTAGTTGGTGTTCGGCTCGTTCAGGGGGTTGATCGTGTCGAAGGAGATGCCCTGGGTCTCTTCGACGTGCTGGACGACCGTCTTGACGTAGGTCGCGAAGGTGCCGAGCGAGTCCTGGCGGATCTGGTCGGCCCAGGCGTCGGTGCCGCCGCTGACGAATCCGCTCTCGGTCAGGAAGTAAGGCGGCGAGTTGCTGAAGGCCTCCCAGGTGTCGACCTGGTCCTTGATCGCCGACACCCAGGCGAGCTGCGCGGCATCCGCTGAGAAGTCGTAGTCGCTCGCGTTCTCGCCCGTCCACGCGGCGCGGAAGCGGTCGCGGTCGGCGTAGGTCGAGGTGATCTCGCCGTTCTCGTCCGACAGGGGAGCGTCGGAGTTCCACCAACCGGGCACCGCGCCTCCGGGGCGCAGGTAGTCGGGCACATCGGAGGCGTTGCCGCCGCCGATGTTGTAGCGCGCGATGTTGAGGTTCAGGCCGTCGTCACCGAACACCTTGTCGATGAGCTCGTCGCGCAGCCCTTCCGGGTAGGAGCCGGTGGCATTCGCCATCCAGACGAGACTCGATCCCCACCCCTGGAAGGGCCCGCCGGCGTATGCCGGATTCGGTGTGAGGGTGAGATCGGGTTCAGCGGCGCTGGCCGCCTGAGGGAGGGCGGCGAGACCGCTCGCTGTCGCCGCGAGGACTGCGGCCATGGCGAGCGCGCGCCGGGGTGAGGTCACTCTTCTTTCAGACATCCTTGTCCATTCCGATATGTGTTGACGTCAACATGTCGACGTCAACACAATCTAGCGGATGACGATGCTTCCGACAAGAGCGCAGGGGACAACTAGGCTGAACCCGTGCTTCTCAGCGATCGCGACATCAGGGCAGAACTCGCATCGGGCCGCGTCGGCCTGGAACCGCACGAGCCGGAGATGATCCAGCCGTCGAGCATCGACGTGCGCCTCGACCGGTACTTCCGGCTGTTCGACAACCACAAGTACCCGTTCATCGATCCGGCCGAGGATCAGCCCGAGCTCACCCGTCTCATCGAGGTGAAGCCGGACGAGCCGTTCATCCTCCACCCGGGGGAGTTCGCGCTGGGGGCGACGTTCGAGCAGGTCAGCCTCCCCGACGACGTCGCCGCGCGCCTCGAGGGCAAGTCGTCGCTCGGCCGCCTCGGCCTGATCACGCACTCGACCGCCGGATTCATCGACCCGGGGTTCACCGGGCACGTGACTCTCGAGCTCGCGAACGTCGCGACCCTGCCGATCAAGCTCTGGCCCGGGATGAAGATCGGCCAGCTGTGCTTCTTCCGTCTCACGTCTCCGGCGGATAACCCCTACGGCTCCGGCCCCTACGGCAACCGGTACCAGGGCCAGCGGGGGCCGACGGCCTCTCGCTCCTTCCAGAACTTCCATCGGACGGATGTCGGCGTGACCGACGTCGGAGCAGCAGGGGGCTGACATGAGCGACGGCAGCGGCACGACTCCGGAAGAACCGGTCACCCCGGAGGAACCGGTGATCGCGCCCGCGGATGCCGTCATCCCGCCGCCTCCCCCCGAGATCCCGATCCCGGAGGGACTCCTCACCCCGCCGCCGTCGGAGACCGCGGTTCCCGAGGCGGTGATCCCCCCGCCGCCTCCCGAGGCTCGTCTTCGCTCGTCCGAGCGTCCGCGTCCCGCGATCCTCGACGGCGACCAGCCGGCTGCCGTGGCGGACGACTGGGCCAAGCCCTCGGTCGCGCCCGAGGTCCCGACCTCGGGCGGCTACCGTGGGCTCACCGTCGCGATCTACGGCTTCCTCTTCGTGCTGCTCGCCGCCGCGGTCGTGCTGCTCGTGTTCCTGCTGAGCTCCGGGAGCTTCCCGTTCGCGACCTCCGACGCTGGGGCCGCAACGTCTGCGTTCATGACGCTACTCTGAAGACCCGCCGGCGCCTTGAGGTTCTTCTGCTCGGTCGCTCGTAGCGATTCGTTGCGTCGGCAACGCGGAGGGTTTGATGGTTGATGGCAAGACGCTCACGAGGGCGCAGGCTCGCGAGGCGATACTGGCGCTGCTCGACGAAGCGCGCGAGCTCGTTCCGAGCGAGCGACCAGCGGAGCTTCCCGGGGCGGTGAATGGCGAAGGGGTCTACATCCCCGGGTGGCACAGCTTCGAACACGTGGTGTGGAGGCACGGCTCAGACATCTGGGGCTTGCTCACCGAGCACCCCGCACTGCGCGACGACGACGACTTGTGCGAGCAGATCATCGCCATCGTGACGAATCCAGCCGCTCTGCGTGGTCGCCAATCGTTCATCCTCGCGTGCGGCTCCGTGAAGTTCGCGGCATATGCGCCGCAGATCGCCTCGCAACTCGGCGACCCGGACGTGGAGGGGCAAGCCCTCAGTACTCTCATAAAGATGCGGGCCGGGGCGTACGCCGCACAGGTGCGACCACTCCTGGACTCGCCGAGCGGCTTCATACACAAGTTTGCGAAGCGCTACCTTGCGAGGTACGAAGGCGCGAGCGACGGAGTCGGCCTCAGCTGATGTCGGCGTCTGCCTCGCGTCTCACGCCGGGGTCCTGACCGCGGCATCCGTCGATTTCGGCTGAGCCTGCCCGGTGGTCGTGCCGAGCGCGTCGACGGCCGCAAGCCCGCCGGCCACGAATGCCACCACCGCGTCGAGGGTGGCATCGGCCGACAGCACCCTGGTGTGCCCGCAATCGTCGGTGCGGAGCAGTCGCGAGCGCTCACCATGTGCGGTGCGCAGGCGCAGCGAGTCGGCATCCGGCATCCGACGGTCGCCGCGATCGTGCACGACGAGCAGTGACGTGTCGTCGGGGAGGGGGTGCGTCGCCGCGTCGGACAACGCTCCGGTCGTGGTCTCCTCCGCGCCGAACCGTCGGCGGAAGCGGGCCTTCATGTCGTCTGCTGTCGCTCGGTCCAGTCGGAACTCGCGCACGAACTCGTCGATGAAGGCGTCGGGGCCTGCGCCGCCGGCGATGGCGACCACGGCCGGCGTCGGCACGGTCGACCGCGCGGCCGCCAGTGCGGCGAGGGCGCCGAAGGAGTGCCCGACGATCGCCGCGAAGGGCCCGTGGATCGCCTGCAGCTCCTCGGCCAGGGCGACCCAGTCGCGCACGTCGGTGCGGCGGCCCTTCGATGCGCCGTGCGCGGGGGCGTCGAACGAGACGACGCGGAAGCCCTCGGACACGAGTTCCCGCACGAGCGGCGCGAACTGCGAGGCTCTGCCATGCCAGCCATGGAGCACCAGCACGGTACGCGGACCTGTTCCCCACTCGTAGCCGACGACCTCGATGCCGCGGGCGGTGAGGCGGCGGTACCGAGCCTCACCATGGGTGGTGGCATCCCACTCCCGAACGCGCATCCGCGGTGCGGTCGCGAAGAACGCCCGCAGGGCGAGTCCGCCGGCGAGCACGGGGGATACCGCGGCGGTGGTGCGGATACCGCGGGCGATGAGTGCAGGCAGGGACGACATGGGTTCTCTCCTTCGCCGAAACAATACGAACGATCATACGTATAGTAGGCGAACGATCGTTCGTATACTAGGGGGATGTCGGATCACGCTGTGCTGGACGGGCGGAGGGCCCGCGGAGACGCCTCGCGTCGGGTCGTGCTGCAGAGCGCGACCGATCTGGCGTCGGTCGACGGGCTCGACGGTCTGACCATCGGGCGGCTCGCCGAAGCATCGGGCTACAGCAAGAGCAGCATCGCGACCCTGTTCCAGAGCAAAGAGGGTCTGCAGCTCGCGACCGTCGCGGCGGCGCGCGAGATCTTCGTCGCGCAGATCGTCGAGCCCGCTCGGGTGGAGCCTCGAGGAGTCCGCCGCCTGGCGGCGCTGATGCGGAACGGTCTCGTCTACTCGCGCGATCGCGTGTTCACCGGCGGGTGCTTCTTCGCCGCGACCGCGGCAGATGTCGACTCGAAGCCGGGCCCGGTGAGCGATGCCGTGCGCGCGGGGCTGTCCGACTGGTACGCCTATGTCGGGGTGCAGATCCGCTACGCGGTCGACGCCGGCGAGATCGAGGTCGATGACGTCGAGGTGCTCGCCTTCGAGTTGATCGCCCTGGACGATCAGGCGAACTCGCGTTCGCTGCTCATGCGCGACGAGCGTCCGTACGCCCTGGCTGCCGCGGCCATGCGCGGACGCCTGCGCGCGGCCGGTGCTGATGAAGACGCGGTCGCGCTGCTCCGACTGTGACGAAACGCCCCACCCGACTGGTGTGTCGAGTGGGGCGTTCCCTCGTTCATGAGCCTGGAGCTCAGGCGTCGCGACCGCGGCTGTAGCCCGCGTCGAAGCCGCGCTCGTACGCGTGCTGCGCGAACCGCGCGGCACGGTGCAGGCCGTGACCGCGGTGACCGTGGTCTCCGCGCTCACCGTGCTCGCCCTCGCGGAAGCCCGGGTGGCCGTGGTGGCCGTGCCCGCGCTCGCCGTGGCGGCACTCGTCGTCACGCCGGTCGGCGTCGGGGCCGAAGCCGCGACCGAAGCCGCGCCCCGGACCGAAGCCCGGACCGAACCCGCGGCCGAAGGGTCGACCGGATCGGCCCGGGAATCCGCGACCTTCGCCGCGCCCGCCGAAGCCGTGGCGACGGCCACGCGGAAGCGGGGTCTCCTCGTCCCAGCCGAAGGTGCGGGCGATCTTCTCGAGCGACGCGAGGGTGGTCGCCATCTCCTCGTCGGAGACGGCGCCTTGGACCTTCGCACGGATGCCGTCGACGATGGCGCCGAGGCGCTCCTTCGCCGCGCGGCCCTCGTCGGTGAGCGTCCAACCGTCGCCGTCTGCGGCGACCCAGCCGCGCTCGACGAGGCGATGCAGCTTGTGGTCGTTCAGCGGGCGCCGCGCGGGGACGGTCCCGTCGATGACGTTGAGGATCCGCCAGTCGCGGCGGGTTGCCTGCTCCGACTCGAAGGCCGTGGCGAACTCGGCCGCCATGAGGCGGTCGGCGGCCTTCAGCCAGTAGCCGAAGGGGCGGGAGGTGTTCTGGGGGTTCTGTGTATCGGTGTTCATGAGCAGTCCTTGGATGTCAGTGTGCATGTGCTTGTCACATGTCATGTATATGTAGTGTGACATGCAGTAATGATCCATGTCAAGTCGCATGTAAAATCGATACGTGACCACCGACCCGAACGATCCCGCCGAAGCCATCGCCCAGGCGCTCTCCCGTCTGCGCGGTCGCCGTCCCGGAGAGCGGGGGCCGGGAGAGCGAGGCGCCGGAGAACGAGGGCGCGGTGGCCCGCACGGCTGGCACGGCGGCCCGCGCGGTGAGCACGCCGACCACCACCGCGGGCACCCCGGCATGCCGCCCTGGATGGCCGACCCCTCGGGACGCATGGGCGGGCCTGCGCGCGTCCGGATGCTGGAGGCGCTCGCCGCGGCATCCGCTCCGCTCAGCGTCAGCGCTCTCGGAGAGGCGATCGGCGTCGATCAGCCGCGGGCCTCGCGTCTCGTGCAGCAGGGGGTCGAGCGAGGCTTCGTGCGCCGCGAGGCCGATCCCGACGACGCGCGCCGCACCCGCATCGCGCTCACCGACGAGGGCCGAAGGCTCGCGCGCGGCATGCGGGGCGAGCGTCGGGAGATGCTCTCCGGCGCCCTGGCGGCGTTCACCGAGGAGGAACGCACCGAGCTCGCTCGGCTGCTGAACAAGCTCGCCGACAACTGGCAGCGCTGAGCAGTCGTCCTACGTGACCGCGAACTCCAGCGATGGCTCGTCGTCGACCGAGAGCGACAGCACCACGGTCTCGATCGCGTCGTGCGCCTCGATCTGCCGCTCCACGTCGCGCAGGCGCCGGGCCACGTCGTGCTCCTGCTCGTCGCCGGCCAGATCGACCTCCGCGACGAGGAAGAACCGGTTCGGCCCCACGTACTCGATGTGCAGATACGTCACGCGCTCGATCTGCGGCAGGGCGAGGAGTGCGGTGCCGACGCGCGTCCGCAGCTTCGGCGACGCCGTGGTGCCCACCAGGAACTCGATGTTGCGTCCGATCAGGATGATCGCGACCACACCCAGCAGGATCCCGATGAGGATCGACCCCACGGCGTCCCAGGCGGCGATGCCCGTCACCTGATGGAGGAGGATCGAGCCGCCCGCCAGCACCAGTCCGATCAGGGCGGCCGAGTCCTCGAAGAACACCGCACGCAGGGTGGTGTCACTCGTCGAGAGCACGAAGTCCCAGGTCGAGGAGCCGCGCTCCTTCGCCAGTCGGCGTGACTTCACCATCGCCTGCGTGAACGAGGCGCCTTCGAGCACGAACGAGACGCCGAGCACGACATAGGCGATGACCGGACTCTCGACCGGCCCGCCGACGGACAGCTCCTGGATGCCGTGCATGATCGACGCGATCGACCCGGCGGTGAAGATCCCGAACGCCGCGACGAGCGACCAGACGAACGCGTTCCGTCCGTAGCCGAGCGGATGCCGCGCGTCCTTCGTGCGTGCACCGCGGCGGTCCGCGATGAGGAGGAAGATCTCGTTGCCGGCATCCGCCCACGAGTGCGCCGCCTCGGCGACCATGGACGCCGACGACGTGAGGATCGCGGCGACGGTCTTGGCGATCGCGACCAGGACGTTGGCGAGGAAGGCGATGATCACGGTCACGCGGTCAGGCTACTCCCGTCGCGACGTGTGGACAGGACCGTCCCTCGTACGGAAGATTGCCGTACAATCGACGGCATGGCATCTCCCCTCAAGGATCGGCGGATCGAACTGCGTGTGACCTCTGCGCAGAAGGCGGCGATCGAGGAGGCCGCGGCCCTGCAGGGGCGATCGGTCACCGACTTCTCGGCCGAGACGCTGGTGGCTCGGGCCGACGAGGTCATCCAGCGCGATCGTCAGCTGCGAGTCGACGCGATCCGGTTCGATGCGTTCCTCGAGGTGCTCGATCGTCCCGCTCAGAACCTGGACGGACTCCGCTCGCTCCTGACCCGTGGTTCCGTCTTCGTTGACTGAGTTCCTGCGACCGAGACCGATAGCCGCCGGCGATCGTGTCAGCGACTTCCGGTGCGGCGAGGAGCAGCTCGACGCGTGGCTGCGCGCGCGAGCGCGAGGCAACGAACGATCCGGCGCCTCACGGACGATGGTCTCGGTCCTGCGTGACGGCCGGGTCGCCGGCTACTACTGTCTGTCATCAAGCGCGATCGTCCGCGACGCCGTGCCGGCGGAGCTTTCCCGTCAGCAGCCCGATCCGGTACCGGTGGTGCTGCTCGGTCGGCTTGCGGTCGATGAGGCGTTCGCCGGCCAGGGGCTCGGCGCGTCACTCTTGCAGCATGCCACCGTCCGGGCCGTCGAGGCCGCCGAGGCGATCGGCATCCGCGCGATCCTCGTGCATGCCATGACCGAGGGCGTGGTGCCGTTCTACGAGCGATACGGGTTCACTCGTTTCCCCGGTGAGGAGCGCACGCTGTACATGCTTCTCGCCGACGTCCGCGAGACGCTCCTCTGAACACGAGTCCGGCGACAGGTCAGCGCGGCGCCTTGACCGGGAGCAGCAGCACGAACCCCAGGATCAGGACGAGCACGATCCCGAGGATGCCGTACGCCGTCTGGCTCGTCGCCACGATGAGCACCGTCCAGGCGCCCGAGGCGATCCAGCTGGCCGCGCGGCCGGTCGTGGCGTAGAGCCCGAAGATCTCGCCCTCGCGGCCCGCCGGCGTGACGCGTGCGAGGAACGAGCGAGCCGCCGCCTGCGCGGGCCCGACGAATGCGCAGAGGATCAACCCGCCGACCCAGAACACCATCGCGCCGCCGTCGCGCAGGAAGAACACCGCGAGGCCCGCGACGACCATCGATCCGATCGAGGCGAGGATGATGCGCTTCGGTCCGAGGCGATCGTCGAGGCGTCCGGCGAGGATCGTCGAGACGCCGGCGATGAGGTTCGCCGCGATGCCGAAGATGATGATCGCCTGCGTCTCGAAACCGAACACCGCGGTGCCGATGATGGCGCCGAACGCGAAGACGCCGCCGAGCCCATCGCGGAAGACGGCGCTCGAGAGCAGGTACCAGAAGGTCGGCCGGGTCTCGGGGTCGCGGTAGAGACCGGCGACGTCCTTCACCAGAAGCGCGTAGGACTGGAAGAAGCCCACCTTGCGCTCGGGGCGGCCGAGCGAGGGCTCCGGCACGTTCAGGAAGATCGGGATGCTGAAGATGATCGTCCAGACCGCGCATCCGACCGCGATCAGCCGGTAGGCGAGGCCGTTGTCGGTCGACATCCCGAACCAGTCGAAGGTGTCGAGCACGACCACGATGACGAGCGCGAGGATGCCGCCGATGTACCCGAAACCCCAGCCGAGGCCCGAGATGCGACCGACGTTCTTCGGGGTCGCGATGCCGATGAGCATCGCGTTGGAGTTCACCGCCGCGATCTCGCCGAACACCGACCCCGCCGAGATCAGCGCGACGCCGAGCCAGAACAGGCTGGGGGTCGGTTCGACGAACCACAGGCCGAGCATGCAGAAGACCAGGGCACCGGTGCCGATCCCCAGCCACAGCTTCTGCCGGCCTGCGGCATCCGCTCGCTGGCCGAGCACGGGAGCGAGCAGCAGGATGCCGAACGCCGCGATCGTCGACCCCAGTCCGAGCCCCGACGCGAGGTCGGCCTCGGCGGCCATGCGGGCCGGGTCGGACGAGTCGAGCGCGGCGATGTCGGCGGGGAGGAAGCCCTCGCCGACCAGGTACAGCGCCGTGAACACGAACGTGAGGATCACGGTGTTGAAGGGCTGCGTCGCCCAGTCCCACAGCGCCCACGAGTAGACCTGCTTCCTCGGGGCGGGTGTCTCGCCGCGCAGGTCCAAGCCGATCACGCCGACGGCGCCGCTGTTCGCGGTGGCGGCAGGCTCCGGAACGCCAGGACGCGCGTCAGGTTCGCTCATGCTCGAAGTCTGGCGCTGCCCGGTGAACGGGCGGTGACGGCGCGCCGCACGTGGATGCCGGACTGAGCGGATCACTCCGTGCGCAGCGGCCGCAGCGTGCGGGCGTAGTCCTCCTTCAGCACGGCGAGGTGCAGCCACGCCTCGATGCGTGTGACGCCGGGCAGAGCGCGCAGGCGCTCGAGGCTCGCGTACAGCGCGCCCGCCGAGGGCTCGACGAGGGTCGCGACCGCATCGAAACGCCCCAGCGTGCGCGCGGCGAAGTCGACTCCGCGGCCGCGCCGGAGTTCGTCGATCACGGCCTCGTCGTCGTCGCCGAGGATCATGCCGACGCCCATCGACAGCTGTCGGTGCGCGAGACCGCGCGCCTCGACCGCGCTGATCTTGATGACTCCCGCGTCGATGAGCCGCTGCACGCGGGTGGCCACAGCGGAAGGCGAGAGCCGCACCTGCTCACCCAGCGCGCGGAAGCTCCGGCGCCCATCCGTCTGCAGCTGCTCGATCAGCGCCTCGTCGATCGCGTCGAGCGTCACCCCGCCGTGGTACTCCGAGACGAAGAACCCCTTCACGACGGTGGAGTAGATGATGGTGCTGATGTCGAGCACGCCCGTGATGGCGCGGATCTGGGCGAGCAGGTCGTGCAGCTCCGACATCGAGCCGACGCGGATCTCGGTCACGACGTCGTGCGCTCCGCCGACCGCCGAGACCAGCACCGTCTCGTCGAGGTCCCGCAGGTGCTCCGCGACGACCTCGACGGCGCCGTCGGTGCGGATCGAGACGTGTGCGAGGACGTGCTGACCGAGGAAGACGGGATCGACCGCGGCGACCACCCGCACGGTGCGATCTTCGAGCATGGCCTTCAACCGTGCCGCGACGGCAGCCCGGGACTGCCCGAGACGCACGGACAGCGAGCGGATGCTGGCGCGTCCGTCTTCCTGGAGCGCCCGGATGAGCTCGGCGTCGAAATCCATGGATCTCCCTCGATTCGTCACTTTCCCGGGATCGCTCGCGGACGCGAGCACATCATCAGCATAGGAGGTCGCTCTACCGGCGGGAAGGCGATACTTGCTTCATCAGCCGATCATTTCTCCAGTGAATGGCTCCTATCGCTGGAGTTCTGGCCTTGTCGCCGGCTCCATGCGCCCGTAGCATCCTCCGATATCCGACATCTTCCGCAAAGGAGCGGTTACCCCATGACTTCCACGCACAGCAAGGCGCGACGCGCAGGCGTCGCCGCCTTCGTCGGCACCACCATCGAGTGGTACGACTTCTACGTCTACGCGACGGCCGCCGCCCTCGTCTTCGGCCCGTTGTTCTTCCCGAGCGGCGACCGGCTCGCCGAGACGGCCGCCGCCTTCGCCACCTTCGCCGTCGCCTTCCTCGTCCGCCCCCTCGGCGGCATCATCTTCGGCCACATCGGCGACAAGCTCGGCCGCCGCACCTCGCTCGTCATCACCCTGCTGCTGATGGGGGCGGCGACCGTCCTGGTCGGCTGCCTCCCCACCTACGAGAACGTCGGCATCCTCGCGCCCATCCTCCTGATCCTGCTCCGCGCCCTCCAGGGCCTCGCGGTCGGCGGCGAGTGGGGCGGCGCGGTGCTCATGAGCGTCGAGCACGCCCCCGAGAAGTCGAAGACGTTCTACGGCGGCTTCACGCAGCTCGGCAACCCGGCCGGTGCGCTCCTCGCCTCGGGCATCTTCGCGATCATGTCGCGCGTGAGCCCGGACTTCATCATGGACTGCGGATGGCGCATCCCGTTCCTGCTGTCGATCGTGCTGGTGGGCGTCGGGTTCTGGGTCCGCTACCGCGTCGAGGAGACGCCCGTCTTCGAGGCGAAGGTCGAGGGTCGCAAGCAGTCGATGCCGCTGGCCTTCGCACTGCGGACGAACTGGCGCCCGATCCTGCTCGGCATCGGCATCCTGCCGATCTCGACCGGCGGCTACTACCTCGCGACCACGTTCGCCACGGCCTACGCCACGGGCGAGCCCATCGCGATCAGCGAGCAGGTCATCCTCGACGCGATGACGATCGCCTCGTTCGTGGAGTTCGTCGTGACGCTCCCGGTCGCCTGGCTGGGCGACAAGTGGGGTCGCAAGAACGTCATGTACATCGGTCTGGTCACCTCGGTGCTCACGTTCGTGCCGTTCCTGCTGATCATGCCGGGCCGGGTCGAACCTCTGATCTTCCTCTTCGCCTCGCTGGTGCGCATCGCCATGAGCGCGACCTACGCGCCGATCGCAGCCCTGCTCGCGCAGATGTTCCGTCCTCAGGCCCGGTACACCTCGCTCGCGCTGTCCTACGGCGTCGGCGCCGCGCTCTGGGCGGGCTTCTCGCCCTGGTTCGCGACGCAGCTCATCGCCTGGACCGGCAGCGTCTGGTCGGTCATCGCGATGTTCATCGGCATGGCCGTCATCGCCGGCATCTGCACGCGTCTCGCGCCGCAGCACTCGGATGAGGCTCCGGTCACGGCATCGTTCACCGCCCGCACCGACACCACGGCCAACCGGCTGCCCTGATCGGCGCCGACTCCTTCCCCGCCCGCACCGACACGATCGCGAACAGGCTCCCATGAGAAAGCTCACCCCCTTCGACCGCTCGGCTCAGACCGCGCCGCGACTCCTCACGGCACGGGCGATCCACACCGCGGATGCCGCCGCCACCGCGGCCACGGCCATGCTGACCGACCGCGGGCGGATCCTCGCGGTCGGCAGCGTGGAGGAGTGCGAGGCCGCCGCGGACCGCGCCGGCCTCGCCCCCGAACGGGTCGACCTCGGCGACGCGGTCGTCGTCCCCGGCTTCGTCGACGCGCACGCGCACCCCCTGATGTACGGCCAGCTGATGACCTGGGTCGACTGCGGGCCGGAGAAGGCCGGCAGCATCCCGGAGATCGTGGCGCTGCTGCAGGCGGCCGCCGCCGAGACCCCCGCGGGACGGCCGGTGCGCGGCTACGGCTACGAGCAGCGCAACCTCGCCGAGAAGCGGCATCCGACTCGCTTCGAGCTCGACGAGGTCGCGGCCGACCGCGAGGTGTACCTGATGAACGCGTCCGGTCACGGCGGCGTCGTCAACTCGCACACGCTCACCGTGAACGGCGTCGACCGCGACACCCCGAACCCCGACGGCGGCGAGTTCTTCCGCGACGCCGACGGCGAGCTGACGGGCGAGCTGTCGGATGCCGCGTGCAACATCCTCACCGGGGTGCACGGCGTGAAGATCGGCCACCACGGCCCGAACTTCCACCTCGCCGACGAGCCCGAGGAGCACCTCCGCCAACTGGATGCCGCGACCCAGCGGTTCCTCGCCGGCGGCGTCACCTCGATCGGAGACGCGCAGGTCACGCGCCGCGAGTTCGACATGTACCTGCGTCTCGCCGAGGCCGGGCGCCTCGAGCTGCGCGTGTCGATGTACCTGCTCTCGCATCTGCTCGACGAGGCGCTCGAGATGGGACTCGTCGGCCAGTTCGGCAACGCCCACCTCAGCTTCGCGGGCATCAAGCTCTACGCCGACGGCACGCTCGGCGGCTGGACCGCGTACTTCCCCGACGGCTATGTGGGCGACCCGTGCCGCACGGGCCAGCTGTACCACGAGCCCGCCGAGTACACCGCCCTCATCAGCAGGGCCCACGCCGCGGGTCTCCAGACCGCGACGCATGCGCAGTCACCCACCGCGATCGAGATGGTGGTCTCCGCGATCGAGGCCGCGCTCGCCGAGCGTCCGGATGCCGATGCCCGGCACCGCATCGAGCACTGCGGGCTGCCGACGCCCGAGCAGATCGAGCGGATGGCCGTCTCCGGCATCCGTCCGGTGAACCAGACGCAGCACTACTTCAACTGGGGTGAGGGCGTCGAAGAGGCGATCGGCACTCCGGGCGAGCGCTTCAACCCGCTCGGCGAGTTCGAGCGCGCCGGCGTGCCGTTCACGATCTCCTCGGATGCCCCGGTCGCCGAGCCGATCCCGCTCGAGGCCGTCCAGACCGCCGTCACGCGAGTGACGCGTCGCGGGCACAAGCTCGGCCCCGACGACCTGCGGGTGACCGCGCTCGCCGCCCTCCGCGCCCACACGATCGAGGGCGCGATCTCGATCGGCCGCGAAGACGACCTGGGCTCGCTCGAGGTCGGCAAGTACGCCGACTTCGCCGTGCTCTCCGATGATCCGCTCGCGGTCGCCGGGGAGGACATCGCCGCGATCACGGTGCGTGAGACCTGGGTCGATGGGGAGCGTCGGTACCGTGCCTGATTCCGACGAGACGTACGCCGACACCGCGGGCCGCGCGGTCCTCGAGACCATCCGCGCCTACGGGGTGACCGCGATCTTCGGGATCCCGGGCACCCACAACCTCGAGCTGTATCGGCCGCTCGCCGACCTCGGCATCCGCGCGGTGACGAACCGTCACGAGCAGGGATCCGGCTACGGCGCCGACGGCTGGGCGCAGCAGACCGGCCTCCCGGGTGTCGTCATCACGACCTCCGGACCGGGACTGCAGAACGCCATGAGCGCGATCGGCACGGCGTTCTGCGAGTCGCGTCCGATGATCGTGCTCTCACCCGGCGTTCCGCTGGGTGCCGAGTTCGCCGACGTCGGCACCCTCCACGAGACGAAGGATGCCACGGCCATGGTCGGCGCCATCGCCGAGTGGTCGCGCCGGGTGCGTTCGGCTGCCGAGGCCGTCGAGGCCGTGCACGACGCCTTCACCCTCTTCCGAACCGGTCGCCCGCGGCCCGTGCATATCGAGATCCCCCTCGATGTTCTCGAAGCCCCCGCGCGTGTCCCCCTCGCGGATCGAAAAGCGCGCCCCGCGCCCGATCCCGCCGCGGGCGACCCCTCCTCTGTGGCGGATGCCGCGCGCCTGCTGGCTTCCGCCCGCACCCCGGTGATCGTCGCCGGCGGCGGCGCGACGGATGCTGCCGCCGAGGTCACCGCGCTCGCCGAGCGCCTGGGGGCTCCGGTGCTCACGACGCTCAACGGCAAGGGCGTCGTCGATGAAGGGCATCCGCTCTCCCTCGGATCGAACCTGCGGCTCGCGGCGGCCCGTGCCGTGGCGGAAGACGCCGACGCGCTGCTCGTGATCGGCTCGAAGCTGGGCGAGGCCGAGCTGTGGGCTCCGCGGCTGGAGGCGCGCGGCGCCGTCGTGCGCGTCGACATCTCGCCCGCGCAGCGCGACAAGAACCTGGCCGCGACCGTCGGGATCACCGGAGACGCGGCGACCGTCGGCAGCGCACTGCTCGCGGCGCTCCCGTCGGAGCCGCGACCCGCGCCCGATCTGACGGCCGAGCGGGCGGCGATCGATGCCGAGATGCGCGCGACCGCACCCGAGGCCGTCGCGCTCGCCGAGATCATCGCCGACGCCCTGCCCGCCGACGCGATCGTCGCCGGCGACTCCTCGCAGATCGTCTACATGGCGCTGGGCAGCGTGCTGCAGGCACGGCATCCGCACTCGCTGCTGTACACGCCCACCTACGCGACGCTCGGCTACGGCCTGCCCGCCGCGATCGGCGCACGGGTCGCTCAGGAGGAGCGGCCGGTCGTCACCGTGATCGGCGACGGTGCGCTGATGTTCTGCGTCAACGAGCTCGTGACCGCGGTCGAGCAGCGCCTCGACGTCACGATCGTGTGCGTCGACAACGGCGGCTACGCCGAGATCCGTCAGAACGAGATCGATCGCGGGATGGCTCCCGTGGGCGTCGACCTCGTGCAGCCGGACTGGGCAGCTCTCGCCACGGCGTTCGGGGCCACCGGTCGCCGCGTCGACAGGGCCGAAGACATCGCGCACAGCATCCGTGAGGCCATCGCCGAGGGCGGCGTGCAGCTCGTCCACATCCCCACCGGAAGACAGGACTGACCATGACCGAGAACATCGGCCCCATCGACGCCTCCGTGAACCCCCGGTACTCCGGGATCGCGACCTTCGCGCGGCTGCCCCGGATCGAGGATGTGCCGCGCGCCGACATCGCCGTCGTCGGCATCCCGTTCGACTCCGGCGTGAGCTACCGTCCCGGCACGCGCTTCGGACCGTCGCACGTGCGCGAGTCCTCGCGCCTGCTGCGCCCGTACAACCCGGCGCAGGACGTGTCGCCCTTCGCGATCGCGCAGGTGGTGGATGCCGGCGACATCCCGGTGAACCCGTTCGACCTGACCGCCGCGGTGAGCGAGGTCGAGACCGCCGCGATCGCGCTCGGCGAGCAGGTGCAGCGCATCGTCACGATCGGCGGCGACCACACGGTCGCGCTCCCGCTGCTGCGCGCGGTCGCAGCGAAGCACGGCCCGGTCGCGGTGCTGCACTTCGATGCGCACCTCGACACCTGGGACACGTACTTCGGCGCGCCGATCACGCACGGCACCCCGTTCCGCCGCGCGAGTGAGGAGGGGCTGATCGACCTCACCGCGAGCTGCCACGTCGGCACCCGCGGCCCCCTGTACTCCAAGCAGGACCTCGAGGACGACGAGCGCCTCGGCTTCTCGATCGTGTCGAGCGAGTACATCGAGGAGCACGGCGTCGAGGCCGCGATCGCGCGGATCCTGCAGCGCATCGGCGACAAGCCGCTGTACGTCTCGATCGACATCGACGTGCTCGACCCCGCACACGCCCCCGGCACCGGCACGCCCGAGGCCGGCGGTCTGACGAGCCGCGAGCTGCTGCGCATCCTGCGGGCGCTCGGCGCGCAGGACATCGTCGGCGCCGACGTCGTCGAGGTCTCCCCGGCATACGACCACGCCCAGATCACCGGCATCGCCGCGAGCCACGTCGTGTACGAGCTCGTGAGCCTGCTGGCGGCACAGGTCGCGCGGCCCTGAGACGAAGGGCTCACGCGTACGACGCGGCGAGCAGCTCGGCGAACAGCTCCTCCGCGTCGCACTCGACCCGTCGCCGGCGGAACCAGTCGCAGATGTTGACGCAGTCGCGGTGCAGCAGGTCGAGACCCTGCGGGTTCGCGATGATGTCGACGATCTGCGGCAGATCGATCACCCGCACCCGCCCCTCGTGCACGAGCAGGTTGTACGCCGACAGGTCGCCGTGCGCGAAGCCGGCGGCGGCGAACGTGCGCATGAGGTCGACGATCTGCGTGAAGAAGTCGGCGAGCTCGGCGCGGTCGCTGCGCACCTGGGCCAGTCGCGGCGCGGCCGTGCCGTGCGCGTCGCCGAGGAACTCCATCAGCACCTCGGTGCCGTTGACCTGCACCGGGTAGGGGACGGGCGCGCCCCGCTCCCACATCCGGCACAGCGCCTCGAACTCCGCGAATGACCACTGTGCGGCGGCGACCTCGCGCCCATGGCTCGACTTCTTCGCGAGGGCGCGGGTGTCGCGGGTGTTCCGGGTGCTGCGACCCTCGGTGTAGACGGCCGAGCGGTGGAAGCTGCTGTGCTCGGCAGAGCGGTAGCGCTTCGCCGCCAGCAGCGTGTGCTGCGTCGGATCATCCGGCACGGCGCGCTCCAGCAGGAACACGTCGGCCTCCTTTCCGGTCTTGAGGATGCCGAGCTCGGTGTCGAGCGCGCCGGCGGAGGTCACGACCCACGAGGGCCGGGGCTCGGGGCCGCGTTCGGAAGGGGTGACGGCCGGCCAGGTGGTCCAGCGCTGGTTCTCGCCGGGTTCGACGTCGGCGAAGAAGAGTTCTGTTTCGAAAGGATCAGACAAGATGTGGCTCCGGAAGAGGAGGCCACACCAGGGATCAGGAGCGGGCGGCCTCGAAGGGAAGGATGTCGGCGGAGAGCGCGACGAAGACGGTGTTCATGTCCTCAGCTCCTTCCGCTCGGCCTTCCGGGCTCGTCCCGGTGCGTCGACGAGCCTAGGGCCTGCGTGCGGGGGCTGTCCAGACCGCGTGTTCCCCCGGACGCGGAGACGCACCCACCCGATCACGGATGGGTGCGTCTCGCGACGGCGATGCGTCAGGGTGCCGGGATGTCGTACTCGCAGGTGGTGGTCTCCGTCTTCCCCGTCCGCAGGAACTCGGTCACCGCGGCCGCGCCGCACGCCGACGCGTTACCGGTGCTTCCGTGGACGTCGTCCTCCATGGTGAGGATGGAGCCGCCGATCGCACCCTGCATGTCGGGCGCGAGGGACTCCGGCGTCACCAGCTCGTCTGTGTGGGCGGCGAGCAGCAGGGGGCGTCCGGTGTCCTCGAGCGCGACGGGGTCCGGCGACAGGTCGGCCGGCCAGTCCACGCAGAATCCGTAGTAGTAGGCCTGCGTCGCCGTCCACGTCTGGGGGAAGTCGGCGCGGAGCTTCGAGATGCTCTTCCACGCCGATGCCGCAGACTGCTCGGTGGTCGAGTCGTTGCACAGATACGCGGCTTCGGTGCCGCTGGCGACGATGTCGGTGCCGGGCTCGACGTCGGCGAGCGTGCCGAGCGCGGCATCCATCTGCACGATCTGCGCCAGCATGATCGGCCAGGTCGCCTTGACCCCGAACACCGCGTCCGACAGGGCGGCGGCGCCGAGGGTGCCGCCGAAGCCGTCGTCCTCCGGCACGGTCACCTGCTTGCCCAGCATGGTGTCCGAGAGCTCCGTCAGCGAGGTCTTCACCTCGTCGGGAGTCGTCCCGAGCGTCGCCCCCTCGGGGCTCGCGGCGACGAACTCGGCGAATGCCTGCAGGGCCGGTTCGCCGAGCTCGGCGACGCCGGGCTGGATCGCAGCCAGATCGATGTCGGGCGGCGCGATGGAGTCGAGCACGATCTCATCGATGCTCTCCGGGAAGAGCGAGCGGTAGACCGCGCCCAGGTAGGTGCCCCACGAGTAGCCGAGATAGTCGACCTTCTTCAGGCCGAGCGCGACGCGGATCGCGTCCATGTCACGCGCGGTGGTCGCCGCGTTCATCGAGGCGATGTACTCCTCGTTCTCCGAGATGCAGGCGGCTCGATCCTTCGTCTGGGCGTCGATCGCGGCCGTCATCGCCTCCTCCGTCGGCTCGAAGCCGGTCAGGGTGGTGGCCTGCTCGAGGCAGTCGAGTGGGGCGCTCGCGCCGGTCCCGCGCGGATCGAATCCGACCAGGTCGTGGTCGGTGGCGAGGTCGGCGAGGTTCGCCGTGCCGAGGAAGGGCAGGGAGCGGCCGCCGGCCCCGGGCCCACCCGGGTTCATCAGGACCGTCTCGGCATTCTCGGCGCTCTCGGTCGCGGAGAGCTTCGACAGCGCGATCTCGGTCATGCCGGCCTCGGGGTCGGAGTAGTCGAGGGGGACCTTCAGCGTGGCGCACTCGAGGCCGGGCTCGATGGTCACGGCGGGATCGTCGGGAGAGCACTCGCTCCAGGTCACCGGCTTCGGCTTCCAGTCGGGCTCGGCGGTGTCGGTGCCGCCCGCCGTGCACGCGGTCAGCGCGAGGAGCGCGACCGTCACGGCGGCCGTCGTCAAGAGGGCAGGGGTCTTCATCAGAGCCTTTCGCAGGAGTCATCGGTTGGTCTGGCGTCGCCACGCTAACGATCGCGACGTCCGCACCGCGTCCTCCCGCGGGCCCGTGCCTGTCCACCCGCGGGACGATCTTGCGCTCGCGCGCCGGACGAATGGTCGGATGCCGTGGACGACCGGTCGGGCGTCGACCCGCGGAACCTGAGAGCGTGGAACCATGACCACGACAGCGCCGATCCCGACGACCGCATCCCCTTCTCGAGCAGGGCGGATGCCGTACGGCGGCCTCATCGTCGTGATGCTGATGAGCTTCCTGCTGGTGACGGCGGAGTTCCTCCCCAACGGCGTGCTCACCGAGATGGCGGCGTCGCTGGGCGTCACCCCGGGACAGGCGGGGCAGACCGTCACGGTCACCGCGCTCGTCGGCCTGGTGGTGGCACCGACGATCGGCCTGATCTTCCCCCGCCTCGATCGCCGATCGCTGCTCGTGTGGATGGCGCTCGCCGCGGCCGTGTCGAACCTCATCGTCGCGATCTCGCCGAACCTCATCATCGTGCTGCTCGCCCGGTTCCTGCTCGGGGCGGCGATCAGCGCGTTCTGGTCGATGTCCATCACGGTCGCCGCGCGCATCGCCGGACCCGAGCGCCTCGGCCGTGCGGTCATGTTCACGGCCGCGGGGACCTCGCTCGCCACGGTCGCCGGCGTGCCGATCGGGGTGATGCTCAGCGAGCTCATCGACTGGCGCGTGGTCTTCGCCCTGGCGGGGGTCGTCACCGGACTCCTCGCGATCGCGCTGCGGACGCTCCTGCCCTCGGTGCCGGCCGCTCAGGCATCCAGCCTCCGTCTCCTGGTCGACACGGTGCGTCGTCCGGGCATCAGCCTCGGCATGATCGGACACGTGCTGATCGTCCTCGGCCACTTCCTCGCGTACACCTACGTGCGCCTCGCGCTGGAGCGCATCCCGGATATCGACGCCTCCACCATCGTGGTGCTGCTCGCCCTGTTCGGTGCGGGCGGCCTGATCGGCAACCTCGTGATCGGCCTCGTGATCGACCGCTCCTTCGCCTTCTTCGCCGTGTTCGCCCCCGTCGTCATCGCCGTGGCAGTCGCCTCGATGATCCTGCTCTCGGGCACCGTGCTCGGGATCGGCATCGTCGTGTTCGTCTGGGGCCTGTTCTTCGCCTCCTGGCTCATCGTCGTGAACACCTGGGTCGGTCACCGGATGCCGGACCGCCTCGAGGCGGGCGGCAGCCTGGTCGTCGTCGGGTTCCAGGGCGCCATCATGATCGCGGCGGGCGTGGGCGGATTCCTCGTCGACACCATGAGCATCGAGCTCGTGTACGCGGTCGGGGCGGCGATCCTGCTCGTCGGAGCCGTGCTCTTCGGCGCCTCCAACCGCATCAAGGCCTGAGCGGGATCGCGGCACGCCCGACCCGCCGCGGCGGGCCCGGCCGACAGCGCACAGCTTCGGAGATCACGGCCGACACGCCGCGGCTTCGGAGCCCCGCGGCGTGTCGCGCGCGGAACTCCGAAGTCGTGCCCGCAATCGGTGCCGGATGCCGGATGCCGGATGCCGGATGCCGGATGCCGGATGCCGGATGCCGGATGCCGGATGCCGGATGCCGGGGGCTACGCGGGGACGGGCGCGCGGTGGGCCATGCGCCAGGATGACGGTGTCATGCCGGTGCGGCGGCGGAACGCGCGGCTGAAGCCCTCGTCCGAGGCGTAGCCGAGCTCCCGCGAGATCTCGGAGACGGCTCGTCCGGCGTCGAGCATCCGCTTCGCCGCGTCGACGCGCACCTCGGTGACGTAGTCGGCGGGGGAGCGGCCGACGGCGGTGCGGAAGCGCTCGGCGAACGTCGATCGTGACATCGCGCTGACCCCGGCGAGGCGCTCGACGGTCCAGTCGCGACCGGGCTCCTCGTGAATCGCCTCGACGACACGGTCGAGGAAGGGATCGTTCGACAGCGAGGGCCAGCCCTGCGGTGCGCAGCCGTTCGCCGCCCAGGCGCGGATGAGGGAGAGCAGCACGGTCGTCGCCATCATGCGGCAGATCAGCGGATCGCCCTGGCGCACGGGGCACGCGTCCGGGTCGACGAGGCCCATGTTCTCGGCCAGAGCGGCGGCCGCGGGTTCGAGGGCGTCGAAACCCGTCACGGTGATGAACTCGGGCAGCACAGCGCGCAGCTGCGACGCGGCATCCGCGAGTTCGAGGTCGACGACCATGAGGCTCGCGGCATCTTCGGCCTCGAGCGCGAACGGCGATCCGCCCAGCATCAGGAAGGCGTCGCCGGCGACGAGCCGATCACGGGTGCCCTGCGGGTCGATCGTGAGACGGCGCGAACCGGGATCGACGTCGAGACGGCATCCGTCTCCCAGCGGCGGATGCCCGTGCACGCTGCCCTCGGCGATGTAGACGAGGGTGATCACGTCGTGGGGGATCGGCAGCAGCGCTCCCGCGGGAAGGGAGGTGCGCCGAGCCACGCCGACGCGCAGATCGACGGTGCCGAGCACCTGCGAGAGTGCGTCCGCATCCACTGTCACCATGCCTTCGGCAACGCCCGTGCGCGATCGGGTATTCCGCTGCGCCCGGATACGCTGGGAGGACGCCACCCGAGGAGTCCCGTGTTCCGCACCCCCGACCGCCTGTTCCGAGTCCTCGCGATCGCGGAGGCGATCACCTGGACGATCCTGATCGCCGCGATCATCGCCCGTGCGGTCGGCGCACCCGGCGTGGTGGTGACGGTCGGCGGAGGCATCCACGGCTTCGTGTTCCTCGCCTACGCGGCCACTGCGGTGCTCGTCGCGCTCAACCAGCGCTGGCACCTCGGGGTCGGCGTGCTGGCGGTCGTCAGCGCGATCGTGCCCTACGCCACCATCCCCACCGAGATCTGGCTGCACCGCACGGGCCGGCTCGACGGCGCCTGGCGCCTCGATGCGACCGACGATCCCCGTGACCGCCGCTGGTACGACCGGCTGATGCGCTGGTTCCTGCGTCGGCCCCTGGTGCTGGTGCTCCTGCTCGCGGTCGGGATCGTCGCGCTCTACGTGATCCTGCTGCTGGTCGGTCCTCCCGGCGGCAAGTGAGGTCTCGCGCTCGCCGGAAGCCGATCAGGGGGTGACGACCACCGCGTTGGCCTCGTTCACGAGGTCCATGGTCGCCTCGGCGCCGATGCCGCCGGTGCAGTCGACGATCACGTACAGGCCGACGCCCGTCGTCGTGAACGCGCGAGCGGCCATCGTCCAGGTGCGGTCGCCGTCGGTGCCGACGACCTGGCGGGTCTCGACGCCGCCCGCGCCGCCGACCAGGTAGCTGAACTCGCCGGTCGTCGCCACCGCGGTGATGTCGGCGGTCGCGGTCTGCAGGAGAACGCCGAGGATCGCGTCGGACGAGGCGCTGTCGTCACCGGCGACCACGGCCACGTCGGAGGTGCGGCCCTGCCAGAACTGCGCGGTGCACGTGTCATCGACCGTGCCGTACGTCCAGCCGCCGTTGCCGTCGTCGGGCGTGACCGTCTTCCAGGCGTCGTCTGTCAGGAAGCCGTCGCCCCATTCGATGTAGGCGCTGCTCGAGAGCTCCTGGCCCTCGGCGAAGGTCAGCGTCGATCCGCCCGACGGCTCCTCGGCGGGCTCGTCGGTCGCCTCGGGACTGCTCGAGGGGGCGCTCTCGGATGGCCCGGTCGTCGGGATCTGCGCGAAGAGGCATCCGCTGAGCGGAAGCGCCGCCGTCACGACCACCGCCGCGGCGGCCAGACGGAGGAGCGGTGAGAGCTGCGAGGTGCGCGTCATGGCGGTCAGCCTAGACCCGTGCGCGGGCGCGGACGATGGGCAGCCCTGCTCAGTGCGCGGTCGCGACGCCGATCGTGTCGTGCACGATGACCGCCGCCACGCGGGCTCCGGCCCCGGCCGCGACGATGAGCTGCTGCGGGCCGGGGGTGGCCGCATCGCCCGCCGCGTAGAGACCGGGCACATCGGTGCGTCCGGAGCGATCGGTGACCAGGTGCCCGGCCTCGTCGAGCGTCGGGGCGATGCCGTCGAGGAACGACAGCTCGGTCTCCCACTCGGGCCGCACGAACCCGCCGTCCACGGCGATCGTCGTCCCGTCGGCCAGGCGGATCGCCTCTAGCCGGCCGCGGTCGCCCACGAGCTCGACGATCGGATGCCGTCGCACGGCGACGCCGGCAGCGGCGAGCTCTGCCTCCTCTGCCGTGCTCACGACGTCGGCGCCGTTCGTGAAGACCGTGAGCGTCTCGGTCCAGCGGCCGATCAGGCGTGCGCGGGCGGCGAGGTCGGCGGACTCCCCGATGAGCGCGAGACGCCGCCCCTGCAGCTCCCAGGCGTCGCACGCGGCGCAGCTGAACAGGCTCATGCCGTAGAAGCCGCGGAGGTTCGGAACGTCGGGGAGCGTCTCGCGGAGCCCGGTGGCGAGCAGCACCGACCGCGCCGAGACCGTCGTCTCAGGCTCGCGTCGTCCGATCTCGGCGTCGAAGCGCACCCCGTCCGCTTCGGCATCCGTCGACCGGAGCGCCGCGACGCGCACGCGCGAGCGGATCTCGACGTTCGGGTAGGCCGCGAGCTCCTCGCGGGCGATGCGACGCAGCTCGTGCGGCGGCACGCCGTCCCGGGTGAGGAAGCCGTGGGAGTTCAGCGTGGCGGCGTTGCGCGGCCGGTCCGCATCGACCACGAGCACGCGCACGAGCGAGCGGCCGAGGTTGAGGGCGGCCGAGAGGCCGGCGGGGCCGCCGCCGATGATCAGCACGTCGTACGGAGCCGTCTCAGTCATGCCCACCCTCCTGTGGGGGAAGGGCGGCGACCACCGGATGGTCGAACGCGTAGACGCCGACCTTGGCGGCGCCGCCGGGCGATCCGATCTCCGAGAAGAAGTCGACATTCGCCTTGTAGTAATCCTGCCACTCCTCCGGCAGGTCGTCCTCGTAGTAGATCGCCTCGACGGGGCACACGGGTTCGCATGCGCCGCAGTCGACGCACTCGTCGGGATGGATGTAGAGCGAGCGCTCGCCCTCGTAGATGCAGTCCACCGGGCATTCGTCGATGCAGGCCCGGTCCTTCACATCCACGCACGGCAGCGCGATGACGTAGGTCATCGGACGTAGGCATCGTCGCGCGACACCGCGACCTGCTCCTTGCGCGGCACGACCTTGACCCGCTCGCGGGCGTGGGCGTGCGTCTCGCCGAGGTGGCGCTCGTGGGCATCGAGGGCGAGCCAGCCGTCCCACGTCGTGTACGCCGTCTCGCGGGCGTCGAGCAGGTCGAGCACGTCGCCCTCGCCCTTCGACGGGCTCAGGGACCCAGAGGCATCCGTCAGCAGGCCCGCCTCGGCATCCGCGACCAGGTGCGTGATCGTCTCGAGCGCATCGGACTTGGTGTGACCGATGAGGCCGACGGGTCCGCGCTTGATCCAGCCTGTCGCGTACAGGCCCGCCTCGCCGTCGACGCGACCGCCGTCGTTCGGCACGACGCCGCGTACTTCGTCGAACGGGGCGTCGACCACGCGCGTGCCGTAGTAGCCCACCGCGCGGTAGACCGACTGCACGGCGTAGTCGCGGAACTCGCCGGTGCCGGTCAGCCGCGGCGCGGCATCCGTCCCGTCGGTCACGAGACGCGTGCGCTCGAACCGGATGCCCTCGACCTTCCCGTCGCCGGTGATCTCCACGGGCGCGTGCCAGAAGTGCAGATGCAGTCGGCGGGATGCCGTGCCGGCGGGGCGCTCGCGCCAGCCGTTCAGCGTGCGGAGCATGACCTTGAGCTGGTTGTTCGGGGCTGCGGCCGGATCGACGCCCTCGAAGTCCTCGTCGTACAGGACGATGTCGACGTCGCGCACCTCGCCGAGCTCGCGCAGCTCGATCGGCGTGAACTTGATGTCGGCGGGGCCGCGGCGGCCGAACACGTGCACGTCGGTCACAGCCGAGGACTCGAGGCCTTCGAGCACGTTGTCCGGCACCTCGGTCGTGCGCAGGTCGACTGCGTGCTTGGCGAGCACGCGCGCGACGTCGAGCGCGACGTTGCCGTTGCCGATCACGGCGACCGACGAGGCGTCGAGAGGCCAGGTGCGGGCGACGTCGGGGTGGCCGTCGAACCAGGCCACGAAGTCGGCGGCGCCGTACGAGCCGGGCAGGTCGACGCCCGGGATGTCGAGCACGGCGTCGCGGATCGCGCCGGTCGCGAGGATCACCGCGTGGTAGCGCTCACGCAGCTCGTCGAGGGCGATGTCGCGACCGACCTCGACGTTGCCGATGAAGCGGATCGTGCGGCGGGACGACGAGGTCGACGCGTCGAGCATCTCGTGCAGCGAGTTCACGATCCCCTTGATGCGGGGGTGATCGGGGGCGACGCCGTACCGGATCAGCCCGTAGGGGGCGGGGAGCGACTCGAACAGGTCGATCTCGACATCGGCGTCCGGCAGCCCGCCCGGTTCCTGAGCCCGTCGAAGGACGGCGGTGGCGAGGAGGTTGCCGGCGTAGATCCCGGCGGGACCGGCGCCGACGATCGCGACGCGCAGGGCAGGGGGGAAGGAGGTCATGACAGAGCCTTTCGGGGGCGCGTTCAGCGCGAGCGAGAGAACAGGGAGGCGAGGGGAGAGCGACGAGCGGATGCCGGATCCAGGGCGTCGACCGCCTGGATGAGACCGGTGTCGACCGCGAGGCCGGCGTCGAGGGCATCCGCCCAGTGCGGCTTGGGTCGAGGTGCGCGCGGCTCGGAGACGGACGAGGTGACGATCAGAGCCGCGTGCGGGCTCAGAGCCACCACGTCGCCGACCACGACGACGGCAGGCGACCGCACCTGACGGCTCGCGGCGAGCTGCGCGATCGTGCCGAGCGTGCCCACGGTGACGCGCTCGCGCTCGCCGTAACCGTCCTCGATGATCGCGACCGGGCAGTCGACCCCGCGAGGGCCGGAGCTGAGCACGTGCGCGGAATGTCCGAGGGTGTTCACACCCATCAGCAGCACGACCGTGTGATCGCCCTTCGACAGGCTCAGGGGCCCGCCCGGCTCGATCTGGTCGTGGCCGCTCAGCACGGTGAAGGATGCCGCCACCCCGCGGTGGGTCAGCGGGATGCCCGCGACGGCGGGGACGGACACGGCGCTCGTGACACCGGGGACGACGTCGACGGGGATGCCGGCGGCTTCGCAGTGCTGCTGTTCCTCGCGCCCGCGGCCGAACACGAACGGGTCGCCGCCCTTCAGCCGCACGACGCGGCGCCCCTCCGAGGCGAGCCGCACGAGCAGGTCGTTGATGCCGTCCTGCGGCACCGGATGGCGTCCGGGGAGCTTGCCGACGTCGATGACCTCAGCGGTGATCTCCACTCCTTCGGCGGCCAGCTGCTCGAGGACCGCGCGGGCGCCGAGGCGGTCGGCGACGATCACGTCGGCCTCCTGCAGCGCACGGAGGCCGCGGACGGTGAGCAGGCCGGCGTCGCCGGGCCCTGCCCCCACGAGGGTGACGATCCCGGTCATCGGTCGCCTCCCAGCGCGAGGCCGCGGCTCTGCAGCATCCGTCGCTCCAGCGGTCCGAAGATCGCGAGCTCGATGAGGATGCCGATCGCGAGGATCAGCAGGATCGTGCCGAGCACGCCGGCGAGATCGGCGAGTTCGCGCGACTGCTGCAGCATCGAGCCGAGCCCGAAGCCGATCGAGCCGCCCACGGCGATGATCTCCGCGGCCATGAGCGAACGCCACGAGAACGCCCAGCCCTGCTTGAGCCCGGCGACGTACCCGGGGAGCGCGGCCGGAAGGATCACCGCGGTGGCGAGCTGCCAGCGGCTCGCTCCGAGCACCGTCCCGACCCGGCGCAGCTGCGGCGGCACCTGGTCGATGCCGGAGAGCAGGCCGTTCACGATCGAGGGGATAGCGCCCATCAGGATCACGAAGTACACCGTCGCGTCGGAGAGGCCGAACCAGATGATGGCGGCCGGCACCCAGGCGACGGAGGGCAGCACGGTGAGGCCGGAGATCAGGGGGCCGGCGGCGCGGCGCAGCGGCTTCCATTCGGCCAGGAGCAGACCGAGCGGGGTGCCGACGGCGATCGCGATGAGGAAGCCGACGACCCCGCGCTCGAGGCTGGTGAGCACGGCCTCCTGCAGGCGTCCCGTCTGCCAGGCCTCGCCGAGCGCACCCGCCACCTGGAGCGGACCGGGGGCGATGTCGGGGCGCGGGTCGGCGATGACGACGTACAGCTGCCAGGCGGCGAGGAGCGCGAGCAGCAGGACGATGGGCGGCAGCACCTTCGACAGTGCCGTGCGCCATCGGGGGCGGAGGTCTCCCTGCGCGCTCTGCAGGCGGTCGAGGCCCGCGGAGAGCGTGCGCAGCTCGTCGTCCTTCGTCTCGCTGCGGTCGCTCGAAAGCCGAGGGGATGCGGTGTCAAGCGGCATTGCGGCGGATCTCCTTCCGCAGCTCGGCGGTGATCTCGGTGGCGAGGGCGGCGACCTCCGGCGACTCGATGCGCCGGCCGGTGGTCGTGGCGACCTTCCACTCCCCGGCGACCCGACCCGGGCGGCTGGAGAGCAGGATCACGCGCTGTCCGAGCCGCGCCGCCTCGCGCACGTTGTGCGTGACGAAGACGATCGTGCGGCCGGTGGCGCGCCACACCCGCTCGAGCTCCTCGTGCAGCAGGTCGCGGGTGATGGCATCGAGCGCGGCGAACGGCTCGTCCATCAGCAGGACGGGGCGGTCCTGGGCGAGCGCGCGGGCGAGCGCGACGCGCTGCCGCATGCCGCCGGACAGCTCATGGGGCCGCTTGTCACCTGCCTCGGCGAGATTCACGGTCGCCAGCAGCCGCTGCGCCTCCGCGCGGCGCTCGCCGCGGGGGACGCCGCGCAGCCGGAGCGCGAGCTCGACGTTCTTGCGCGCTGTCAGCCACGGCATCAGCGCCGATTCCTGGAACATCACCGCCGCGCCGCCCCTCGACGGGCTCAGCGACCCCGTGGTGGTCAGGATCTCACCCGACGTGAGCGGCTCCAGCCCGGCGATGAGGTTGAGCAGGGTGGACTTGCCGCATCCGGAGGCGCCCAGCAGGCACACGAACTCACCGGGCGCGATGTCGAGCGTCACGTCGTCGAGCACGAGCGGTCCCGCACCGAAGCGCTTCGTGACGTGGGAGAGGCGCACCGCGGGGTCGACCGGCGCGGCCGGCGCCGCGGGCGGCGTGACACCGTCGAAGCTCGGCGTCAGCGCGGCCACGGACACAGCCGGGGTGCCCTCAGACAGGCTCAGGGCCCCGGCTCCTGACGACCCCGCGGGCGCACTCATCATTCCTCCCCGAGGCCGGCGGCGGAGACGGGCTCCTCGCCGTCCTTCTTCAGCAGCGCGTTCAGCGCGCGCAGGTCGAACAGCCCGTCGATCGAGCCCTTCTTCTGCGTGCCGGCGGCCAGTCCGTTCTCGACCAGCGTCTCGAAGGTCTCCGCGTGCGGATCGACCGTGAACGTGACGTTCTCGAGGGCGCGCGCGAGCACGTCGTCCGAGAGACGCTTGCCGGTGGCCTCCTCCAGGGCGTCGTTGATGACGCCGGGAGCCTCGTCGGCGTGCTCGTCGAGCCAGGCGACCGAGGCCACGTGCCCTTCGAGCAGGTCCTCGACGACGTCGGGGTGCTCCTCCGCGAACTCCGCGCGCACCAGCAGCACGGTGGTCGGGAACGCCCCGTCCTTCCAGAGGTCGGCCTCGTCGACGAGCACGTGCGCACCTGCCTCGACCACGAGCCGCGACACCCACGGCTCCGGCAGCCAGGCTCCGTCGAGCTCGCCCTGCTGGAACAGCGTGAGGGTCTGCGCGTTCTCGGTCGGGGTGATCGTGACGTCGCCGCCTCCGGCGGTCGAGGTCTCGAACCCCTCCTCGGCCAGCCAGCTGCGCAGCGCCACATCCTGCGTGTTGCCGAGCTGCGGGGTCGCGATGTTCGCACCGGCGAGATCGTCGGGGCTGTCGATCCCCTCGCGCACCACGAGGGCGGCGCCACCCGAGGTCGCGCCGGCGATGATGTGCGCGGACTCGCCTCCGGACTGGATGAAGGTGTTGATCGAGGGGTTCGGTCCGATGTACGTGGCGTCGATGGCGCCGGCGGACAGCGCCTCGATCGCTGCGGGGCCGGCGTTGAAGACCTCTGTCTTCAGATCGATGTCGCCGAGCGCGTCCTCGAACAGTCCCTCGGAGAGCCCCACGAGCGCCGGGGCGTGCGTCACGTTGGCGAAGTACCCGAGGCGGACCTCGTCGGGTGCCTTCGTCTCGCCCTTCGCGGCGTCGTCGGTCGCGGATGCGGAGGCGCAGCCGGCGAGCATCATCGCAGCGAGTCCCAGGGCAGTGAGTGTCGTGGTGGTGCGGGTGATCTTCACGGTTTCGCCTCCTCAGCGGTCGGTGGTGCAGGTGGGGTGGTGCAGGTTCGGTGGTGCAGGTTCGGTGGTGCAGGTCTCAGGGTTCGTCGATCACGGTCGCGGCGGCGAGCGTCGCGCCGTCGGCGGGGTGGATCAGCAGGAGCGAGCCGCCGGAGCGATCCCGCGCATATGGCTCGATCGGCAGGTCGGCGGCGAAGCGCAGCCGCACCCGGCCGATCTCGTTCGCGGCGAGCGACGGCGCGTCCTCGTGCGCGAGCGTCTCGAGGTCACGGCGCGACAGCACCTCGGCGACGAGCGCCTGCACCGTGGCGGTACCGTGCTTGACGAGCACCTTCGCGCCCGCGACGACCGGGCGCGCGTCCAGCTGGAAGAGCTCGACCACGGCCTCGCGGCTTCCCGTCGGAGCGGTGCCGGCGGCGGCGATCAGCGCGCCGCGGGCGGCGTCGATCTCGTCGGCGAGGGTCAGCGTCACGGACTGGGGCGCGGTGGCGGCATCCGCCGGCTCCCCGGCCACGTGGATGCCGGTGACGGTCGTCTCGTGCCCGCCGGGGAAGACGTCGACGCGGTCCCCCACCTGCACGACGCCCGAGGCGATGCGCCCGGCGAAGCCGCGGAAGTCGCGGTACTGCTCGGGATCGTCGATGTCGGGGGAGAGCCCGCCCTGCGGGCGCAGCACGAGCTGCACCGAAAGCCGGAAGGAGGATGCCGCGGCGTCCTCCTCGTCCTGACGGGGCAGCTCCTCGAGCAGCTCGATCAGCGTCGGGCCGGAGTACCACGGGGTGCGCGCGGACCGGTCGACGATGTTGTCGCCCTCCAGGGCCGAGACCGGCAGGACATGGATGCCGTGCAGGCCCAGCTGCTCCGCGACGCGCGCCGCCTCGAGCTCGATCTCGACGAAGACGTTCTCGTCGAAGCCGGTCAGGTCGATCTTGTTCACCGCGATGATCACGTGCGCGACGCGCAGCAGCGACACGACGGCGAGGTGACGGCGCGTCTGCTCGACGATCCCCTTGCGGGCGTCGACCAGCACGATCACCGCATCGGCCGTGGCCGAGCCGGTGACCATGTTGCGCGTGTACTGCACGTGCCCGGGGCAGTCGGCGAGGATGAAGCTCCGCCGAGCGGTGGCGAAGTACCGGTAGGCGACGTCGATCGTGATGCCCTGCTCGCGTTCGGCGCGCAGGCCGTCGGTGAGCAGCGCGAAGTCGAAGTCGCCGTGCGCGAAGCCGCGCTGCCGGGAGGTCGTCGCGACCTGCTCGAGCTGGTCGGCGAGGATCGCCTTCGCGTCGTGCAGCAGGCGCCCGACGAGCGTGGACTTGCCGTCGTCGACGGACCCCGCCGTGGCGAAGCGGAACAGCGTGGCGTCCGGTGCTTGGGTCGCTGAGCTTGTCGAAGCGTCGCTCCGGGGGCCCTTCGACAGGCTCAGGGACCCAGCTTCAATCGCGCTCATCAGAAGTACCCGTCCTTCTTGCGGTCTTCCATGGCCGCCTCGCTGATGCGGTCGTCGGCCCGGGTGGCGCCGCGCTCGGTGAGCGTCGAGCGGCCGACTTCGGCGACGACGGATGCCGTGTCCGCGGCATCCGATTCCACCGCTCCCGTGCAGCTCATGTCGCCCACCGTGCGGTAGCGGACCACGCGGCGCTCGGTCTCCTCGCCGGTGCGTGGCTGCGAGAACTCGCCGATCGCCCACCACATGCCGTCGCGGCGGAACACCTCGCGCTCGTGCGCGTAGTACAGCGGAGGCAGGGCGATGCCCTCGCGCTCGATGTAGCGCCACACGTCGAGCTCGGTCCAGTTCGAGATCGGGAACGCACGCACATGCTGGCCGGGCAGGTGGCGGCCGTTGTAGAGGCTCCAGAGCTCGGGCCGCTGGTTGCGCGGGTCCCACTGGCCGAACTCGTCGCGCAGCGAGATGATGCGCTCCTTGGCGCGCGCCTTGTCCTCGTCGCGGCGGGCACCGCCGAACACGGCATCGTGCTTCCCCGCGGCGATGGCGTCGAGCAGCGGCTGCGTCTGCAGCGGGTTGCGCGTGCCATCGGGGCGCTCGGCGAGGCGGCCGTCGTCGATGTACGACTGCACGCTCGCGACCTCGAGACGGATGCCGAGCCGCGCCACGGTCTCGTCGCGGAAGGCGATCACCTCGGGGAAGTTGTGGCCGGTGTCGACATGCAGCACGGGGAAGGGCACGCGTCCGGGGGCGAAGGCCTTGGCCGCGAGGTGCAGCACCACCACCGAGTCCTTGCCGCCGGAGAACAGCAGCACGGGGCGCTCGAACTCGGCGACGACCTCGCGGATGATGTGGATGCCCTCCGCCTCGAGCAGGTCGAGCGCGGAGAGCCGACCCTTCGACGAGCTCAGGGGCCCATGGTGCTGGGTCGCTGAGCCTGTCGAAGCGTCCTGCGTATCGAGAGTCATAGGTGCAGCCCGCATTCGGTCTTGGACAGGCCGGCCCAGCGGCCGGATCGAGGGTCTTCGCCGGCGGCGACGGGCTTCGTGCACGGTGCGCAGCCGATCGAGGGGTAGCCGTTCGCGATCAGCGGGTTCACCGGCACCTCGTTGACGGTCGCGTAGTCGATGAGGTCGTCGAAGCTCCAGGCGGCGACCGGGTTCACCTTGACCAGTCCGTTGCGCTCGTCCCACACGATCAGCGGAGTCTCGGCGCGGGTGGGCGCCTCCTCACGACGCACGCCGGTGAACCACAGCTCGTAGTCGCCGAGCGCGCGCTGCAGCGGCTCGACCTTGCGCAGCGCGCAGCACAGGCCCGGGTCGCGGGCGAAGAGGTCCTCGCCGTGGGCGGCATCCTGCTCGCGCACCGACTGCACGGGCTTGACGTCGACGATGCGCACGTCGAGCTCTCGCTCGACCTCGTTGCGCGTGACGGTCGTCTCGGCGAAGTGGTAGCCGGTGTCGAGGAACAGCACGTCGACGCCGGGGAGGCTCTGCGCGACCAGGTGCGGCAGCGCGGCATCCGCCATCGAGCAGGCGACGGTGGCCTGGCTGACGGCGAAGTTCTCGGCGACCCAGGCGACGACCTCGGCGGGGCTCGCCTCATCGGCCTGACGGCTGCGAAGCTCGACCGCGCCGCGCTCGGCGAGGGCGCGCAGCTCGTCCGCCGAGCGGCGGGCCGGACGTATGACGACCTGCTGGCCCTTCGACCGGCTCAGGGACCCAGCCTCGATAGGGCTCATTGCAGCGCCTCCTCGTCGGCGCGGTGCGCCCAGACGGCGAAGGTCTCGTCGACCTCCCGGTCGGCGAGGTAGCGGCGGATCACCCGCTCGGCGTAGTCGGCGATGCCGTCGGCGGCCACCTTCAGGCCGCGGACGGTGCGGCCGAGGCCGGCCTCCTCGCGGTCGACGTTCGCGAGGCCGCCGCCGAGGTGCACCTGATAGCCGGGCACCTGCTCGCCGTCGATCGACACGAGCTGGCCCTTCAGCCCGATGTCCGCGATCTGGATGCGGGCGCACGAGTTCGGGCATCCGTTCACGTGGAGGGTGATCGGGCGGCCGATCTCGGGCTCGAGCTCGCCGAGACGCCGCTCGAGCTGCGTGATCGCCTCGGCGGCGTTGGCCTTCGTCTCGACGATCGCGAGCTTGCAGTACTCGATGCCCGTGCAGGCGATCGTGCCGCGCCGGAACAGGCTGGGACGGGCGGACAGGCCGATCGCATCGAGGCCGGCGATGAGGCTCTCGACCTCGGGCTCCGGCACGTCGAGCACGATGAGCTTCTGGTGCGGGGTGGTGCGGACGCGCTGCGACCCGTGCACCTCCACGAGATCGGCGAGAGCCGTGAGCGTCGAGCCGGACACGCGTCCGACGAGAGGGGCAGCGCCGACGAAGAATCTGCCGTCCTTCTGCGCGTGCACACCGACATGGTCGCCGAGGCTCGTGGGCTTGGGGGCTGCGGGGCCGTCGGGGAGAGGCGTGTCGAGATACTCGGTCTCGAGCACCTCGCGGAAGCGCTCCACGCCCCAGTCGGCGAGGAGGAACTTCAGGCGGGCCTTGTTGCGGAGACGGCGATAGCCGTAGTCGCGGAAGATCTGCGTGACCCCGTGCCACACGTCGGCGACCCGGTCGGGCGCCACGAAGACGCCGAGGCGCTCGCCGAGACGCGGAACCACCGAGAGCGCGCCGCCGACCCACAGGTCGTATCCGATCCCGAGCTCGGGATGCTCGACGGCGACGAAGGCGCAGTCGTTGATCTCGTGGACGACATCCTGGCTGGGGTGACCGGTGATGGCCGTCTTGAACTTGCGCGGGAGATTCGCGAGCGTCGCGTCGCCGATGAAGCGCTCCGCGATCTCCTGGATCTGCGGAGTCGGGTCGATGATCTCGTCGGCGGCGATTCCGGCCACGGGCGACCCGAGGATGACCCGCGGCACATCGCCGCAGGCCTCCGTGGTGCTGAGTCCGACCTCTTCCAGGCGCCGCCAGATCTCCGGGACGTCTTCGACCTGCACCCAGTGCAGCTGCACGTTCTGGCGATCGGTGAGGTCGGCGGAGTCGCGGGCGAACTCGGTCGAGATCTCGCCGATCACCCGGAGCTGCTGCGTGGTCAGCTGACCGCCGTCGATGCGCACGCGCAGCATGAAGTACTCGTCCTCGAGCTCGTGCGGCTCGAGCTGGGCGGTGCGGCCGCCGTCGATGCCCGGCTTGCGCTGGGTGTACAGCCCCCACCAGCGGAAGCGTCCGTGCAGGTCGGTCGGATCGATCGATGCGAATCCGCCCTTCGCGTAGATCGTCTCGATGCGCTCCCGAACGTTGAGCCCGTCGTCCGCGAGCTTGAACTCCTCGTTCGCGTTCAGGGGTTCGCGGCCGTCGACCGCCCACTGTCCGTGCGGCTTGGTCGGCGTCCGCGTGGTGCGCGTGCGGGCACCACGGATCGGCGTCGGCTGCTCGATGGTCATGACCTGCTCCCTGGGATGGCTTCGCATCAAGGTAGGAGCTTGGACTCGGTGCAAGAACCTCGATGACACGGGGCGTCAGGGGGCGTCACAGAGAGACACACGGCGGCCGGAGTATTGACAGAGGGCCTGTCGGTCCGGATCAGCCGATCTGCGGGACGGTCTCCTCGTATCGCGAGATCACGATGTCGATCAGCGGCTCGGGCACCGCGCCGCCGTCGAGCAGCGGCAGCGTGAGCACGCGTCCGGCCGCCTGCCGCTCCGCGAGGTCGAAGAAGTAACCGCGAGCCAGGAGGTAGGTCGAGACGACGGCGTCCGGATGCGCCGCGAGTGCCGTCGGCAGATCGGGCTCGCGCGCGGCGAGGTACGTGAGCTCCACGCGGCGGCCGAGATGCTCGCGCAGGACGGCGGCCATGCCCTCGGCATCCGTCAGCGACCGCGGATCACGCGACCCCGCGACCGCGAGGATCACCGGGAGAGCGGATGCCGCCGGCATCCGCTCCGCGAGCACGGCGGCGAGCCGGGCGTCGGGGCCCAGAGGCGCCGCCACCACGGCATCCGCCCGGTCGGCGACCATCCCGTGCAGGTCGTGATGCACGTGGAATCCGCTCGACAGCAGCAGGGGGACGACCACGACGGGGCCGTCGATCGCCGCGAGGGCGTCGACGGCGTCGGGCTCCTGCACGTCGACGAAGGCGGCACGCACCTCGACGTCGGGGAGCCGGGCGGCGACCGCCTCGACGAGGTCGGCGATCGCGCGCGCCCCGGCGGCGTCGGACGTGCCGTGCGAGACGGCGAGCAGGGTGGGTCGAGCCATGCGGTCAGCCTAGGAGGTGCGTATGACGGAGATGTGTCGCGATTGTTAGCTTCTGTTGTATCGCTTGGCCGCCCCGCTCCGCGCCCCTACCGTGTCGGGGATGACGAACGACGATGTTTCTCAGACCCACCGGACCGCCCTCGGACGCCTCCTGCTCGATCGGCGCACGCTGCTCCGCGCCTCCGGCGCCGCGGCACTGGCCACGACCTTCGCGGTCGCCGGACGCCCGGCATCCGCCAGCGCCGCCTGCGAGGCGCTCGTCCATCAGGACGGATTCGCCACTCCCTCCGCCGGCAACTGGACCGCGCGCATCTTCGACGGCGCCAGCAGTCCGGTCGGCGCCGGTGACGTCTGGGGCGACCAGACGCTCTTCCCGCCCGCGCGCTACGCGATCGTGCCCGATCCGGCAGGCTCAGGGCAGCCGGTGATGCGCTTCACGGTGCCGGCCGACCAGGTCTCGTATCGGGCCGAGATCGCGCGCCGCCAGTTCACCCTCGGCCGGTACCGCTACGGAGTCTCGCACTACATCCCGACCGACTACGTGCCCTTCCGGTACGGCACGATCCTCGCGCAGTGGCACGGCTACACGCTGCCCGACGGCCGGGCGACGAACCCGCCGCTCGCGCTCCTGCTCAACGGCACCCCGACGCCCGTGTGGGAGCTGCACGTCTACCGGCTCCAGCCCGACCTCACGACGCAGCTGACCAGGCATACGCTCCCGGTACCGGTGCAGTACGGCCGCTGGAACGACTGGACCGTGGACATCACCTGGTCGACGCCCTCCACTCCCGGCCGCGTGATCGTCACCCACGGCGGAACGACGGTGCTCGACATCTCCGGCGACAACAACTACCACCAGCAGTGGCCGCCGTACTTCCAGACCGGCATCTACCGGTCCTCGTGGCGCACCGGAGGGTATCCGGCGCAGCCCGACCTGCAGATCTACCACCGGGGCATCACCGTGCACGACCTCACGGGGTGCGCCGCCGGGTGACGTTCCGCGTCCCCCGTCTCGCCGCGAGGATGCCGACTTCACTAGGGTTCTGCGAGGGCCGAGGAAGGAGGCGCGATGACCAAGCAGCTCATCGTCAACCTGTTCGAGATGGCGACGCCGGGGCACATCACCCATGGGCTGTGGCGTCAGCCGGACAACCAGCGCGAGCGCTACGCCGACATCTCCTACTGGACCGAGCTGGCGCAGGTCGCCGAGGCGGCCGGTTTCGACGCGATCTTCCTGGCCGACGTCGTGGGTGCGTACGACGTCTACGACGACAGCTTCGAGCCCGCGCTCGAGCGCGGGCTGCAGATCCCCAACATCGATCCGCTGCTGCTCGTCGCCGCGATGGCGGCCGTCACCGAGCACATCGGCTTCGGCGTGACCTTCTCGACGACCTACGAGCCGCCGTTCGCCTTCGCGCGGCGCATGGCGACGCTCGATCACCTGACCCGCGGACGGGTGGGATGGAACATCGTCACCTCGTACCTGCCGAACGCGGCGCGCAACTTCGGTCTCGACGATCAGATCCCGCACGACACCCGATACGAGATCGCGGCGGAGTACATCGACGTCCTCTACAAGCTGTGGGAGGGCTCGTGGGACGACGACGCGGTCGTCGCCGACAAGGACGGCGGAACGTACAGCCGCGCCGGCGCCGTGCGCGCGATCGATCATGTCGGCACGCACTTCCGCGTCGCCGGGCCTCACCTGTCCGAGCCGTCGCGGCAGCGCGTGCCGTTGCTGTTCCAGGCGTCGGCGTCCAAGGCCGGCATCGCGTTCGCCGCGCAGCACGCAGAGGTGCTGTTCACGGCCGACCGTCCGCCCGGAGCGCTCGAGCGCAACATCGCCGCGATCCGCGACGAGAGCGTGCGCCACGGTCGGCGGCCGGAGGACACGCGGTACGTCGTGATGGCCACCGTCATCGTCGCGCCCACCGAGGAGGAGGCGCGGGCGAAGTACGAGGAGTACCGGTCGTTCCGCGACCCCGAGGGAGCGTTCATCCACATGAGCGTGCCGTTCCATCCCCTGCAGCATCCGGCCGACATCACGGTGCGTGAGGCGCTGGAGCGCGAGGGACGGCAGGACGTGGTCGACGCGGGCGCGCTCCCGCTGCATCTGACCGTCGGCCAGTTCGCGGGAGCGGTCGACGAGGCGTGGGATTCGCGCTTCCTCGCGGTCGGCAGTCCTGAGCAGGTGGCCGACACGATCGAGCGGTGGCTCGACGCCGACGGCATCGACGGGATCAACCTGCGCCAGTACCACTCGTTCGACACGGCCAGGGACTTCGGTGAGCTCGTGGTTCCGGAGCTGCGTCGGCGGGGACGGATGCGCGAGGCGTACGTGCCGGGGGAGACACTGCGCGAGCGGATCTTCGGCGAGGGGCCGCGCCTCCCGGAACGGCATCCCGCTGCGCGGTATCGCGGGGGTGCGAACCTCTAGACTCGGGCCATGCGGCTCCGTGCCATCGATCTGGTCGACGTCCTCGTGTATCTGGTCGTCCTCGGCACCTTCACTCAACTGTTCCCGGCGGTGATCTCCGAGAGCTTCCTGCTGTCGCTGCTGACGGCGGTCCTGCTGAAGGTCGTGCTCGAGGCCGTCGTGTGGGTGAAGACGAAGGCGCTCGCGCGCATCCGCTCCGAGGGCAGCGGCGCGAGACGGGCGGTCGGCGTGGTCGTGCTGCTGCTCGTGATGCCGGGCAGCAAATTCCTCGTGCTGGAGCTGGTCGACCTGGTGTTCGGCGACGCCGTGTATCTCGGCGGGTTCTTCCTTGTCACGCTGCTCATCGTCGTGCTCATGCTGGCGCGCGGGGGTGTGCGGCGGCTGCTGGTGCGGCCGGCGTCTGCGGAGGCTTCTTCGGAGTAGCGTCGTCGGATGGACGAGGAGCCGCTGGCAGGCGGGAACGCGAGCGGTGCTGTCGTGCGTGTCGGGGGCACGGTGCGCAAGCCCTGGACGGATGCGACGGAGAGCATCGCGGACTTCGTGACGTTCCTGCGGGGGAAGGGGGTGGATGTCCCCGAACCCCTGGGCCGGGACGGGCAGGGGCGGCAGATCATCGAGTTCGTGCCGGGAGATCTGGCGATCGACGGTGGTCGGCTGGCGGCGGACGATCTGCGTCGGGTCGGATCGATGATCCGCGACATCCACGACGCGAGCGAGGTCTACGTGCCTCCGTCGGATGCGGCGTGGCGCACCGCGATCCCCGCACCGGCGGCAGGACTCGTGTGTCACAACGACCTGGCTCCGTGGAATCTCGTCATCGGAGAGCGATGGGTGTTCATCGATTGGGATGCCGCCGCGCCGAGCACTCGCCTCTGGGATCTGGCGTATGCCGCGCAGGCGTTCACTCTCTCCGACAGCGGACGGGAACCCGCGCTTGCGGCCGGCGATCTGGCAGCACTGGTCGACGGCTACGGAGCGGACGAGCGGATGCGAGGCGAGTTGCCCGGCGCGATGGCGGAGCGGACGGCGGCGATGCTGGCCCTACTGGAGGGTGCGGCGGCGACGGCGGAGGAACCATGGGCGTCGATGCACGAGGACGGCCACGGTGCGCACTGGGCGAGGGCTGTCGACTACGTGCGGGAACATCAGGGCGTGTGGGCGAGGGCGCTTTCCGGGCGCTGAGCCTGGCGGATTCGGTGGTCGGGCGCCGTGCATTTCGGCGGTGTTCCGTTGTCTGGGGACAGGATGCTGGTGTATCGGTTTGTGGGCGTGATCTGGGGGTTTCAATGTCGGTGGCCCCTGTTTCACTAGGGGTATGACAGCAGTGGCGGACGCGACGATCGAGCAGGTGAACGCGCTGGGTGCGGTCACCGAGATGCTCGTCGAGGTCGAGCGCACGATCAGCAGCATGCAGGCCGTCCGGGACGGGTTTCTTGCGGTCGGGTCCCGGTTGGCGGTCGACATCGCCCAGCAGGCCGCGTCACGGGACGAGGCGGAGCTGGCGTTGCGGACGGTCGCGGCGGAGTTCGCGGCCGCGCTGCGGGTGTCGGACCGGACGGTGCAGCGGCGGATGACGGACGCGTCGTTCCTGGTGGAGCGGTTCCCGTCGGTGTGGCGGGCACTGGGGTCGGGGCGGATCAGTGCCGCGCATGCGCGGGTGATCTGCGACGCCGGCGAGCACCTGGACGATCCCGCGGACCGGGAGGCGTATTCGGCGGAGATGATCGGGTTCGCGGAGACGGAGTCCGCGAACCGGGTCGCGCGGCGGGCGCGGCGGGTCGCGGAACGGTACCAGTCCCGCCCGATCAGTGACCGGCACAAGGATGCGCGGAAGAAGCGGGCTGTGTGGGTGAGAGACCTCCCCGACGGGATGGCAGAGCTCGGCATGCTCGGGCCGGCCGCGCTGGTGCATGGCGCGTTCGACCGGATCACCGCCATGGGAAAGACCGTGCACGAGCAGACCGCTGCCACCGACGCGCGAGAGAGTGCGTTCGGTCCGGCCGCCAACAAGAAGCCCGGTGACACGGTCGCCAAAGACCCGCGCACTCTCGGACAGATCCGCGCCGACATCGCCCTCGACCTCCTCCTCACCGGTGCCCCGGCAGGGCACGACACCCCCGCCGGGCTCCTCGGAGCGATCACGGCAAGCGTGTCGGTCACGGTCCCGGTCACGACCCTCATGGGGCACGGCACGACCCCCGCGGAACTGAACGGTTGCACCCCGATCGATCCCGATACGGCGAGACGCCTCGCGGGGGCGGCATCCGGGTGGGATCGCATCCTCACCGACCCCATCACCGGGGCGCTCCTCACTGTCGACCGCTACCGACCCAGTGCGGAGCTGAAACGACACCTCCGGGCCCGGGACCAGCGTTGCCGATTCCCCACCTGCGGGTACCCACCATCGGACTGCGACATCGACCACCACCACGACGCCGCCCACGGCGGTGCGACCACGGTGGAGAACCTCGGCCACCTCTGCCGACGACACCACGTCCTCAAGCACCACTCGCCATGGCACGTCGAACCCCTCGGCGACGGCACCTACGCCTGGACCAGCCCCACCGGCCGCACCTACATCGACAAGCCGCCGCCCCCGCACACGATCACCTTCACCGACGACGATTCGAGCCCGCCGTTCTGATTCGACGGCTCACGCTACTCGTCGACCGCGATGAAGTTCTTCGACAGCACCTCCTGCACGACGGGGCTGACAGGCTCTCCCTCGCACGTGACGGTGACCCACACCGAGTAGTCGGCTTCCACGAAGGCTCGCGCGGCCATGAAGTATCCGACCTCGTTGAACGTGTAGCTGAACTGGCGGTGCTCCACGCCGGAGCCCTCGCCTCCGTAGCGCAGGAACTCTCCGTCGGTGAGCCAGTCCTGCCCGAGGAAATCGCCACCGGACTGATGCTCGATCAGGGCGTCGGTGGCCTCCCTGTCGTCCATGCCGCCCGCGTCACCGAGCACGCCGCCCCGGAACGCGGCCGTGCAGGAGCCGCTGGCGTTCCGGTACGACCATCGTCCCGGCTGATCGGACGGCAGCGCCGCCCACCCCTCGTCCTCGATCAGCCCGTCGCCCCACCGGATGTCCGAATCCGCCGTCAGGGCCGCCCCTGCGGCGAAGGTCACATCCTCCGAAACCGACCCGATCCCCGCATCGGATGTCGGGCTCGTGCCGGATGCCCGGCTCGGGTCCGTACTCCTCGCCTCGCGCGAGATCGGGGGTGCGGCGCACCCGCTCGCGACGGCCAAGAAGGCAGCCACGGCGATGGCGGCAGGGATGCGGAGGGTGGTGCGATGAATTCGTCGAGTCATGCTGCGGGAGCCTAGGCAGTCGCCGCATCCGCCGATCCACGCCTGTGGATAACTGCCGACACCCAAACTTGAGCCTTCTCGTATCAACTTTGTTTGACACCATCGGCACCTCGGAGTACAGTTGAGTCATCGCGACTCAGGTTTCCCTGATCGCCGCAGATTTCCGAACCACAAGAACTTCCAACAAAGGAGAAAACACATGGCACGTGCTGTCGGTATCGACCTCGGAACCACCAACTCCGTCGTCAGCGTCCTCGAGGGCGGCGAGCCCAAGGTCATCGCCAACGCCGAGGGCTTCCGCACCACCCCCTCGGTGGTCGCCTTCACCAAAGACGGAGAGGTGCTGGTCGGCGAGACCGCCAAGCGCCAGGCCGTCACCAACGTCGACCGCACGATCTCGTCGGTCAAGCGCCACATGGGCACCGACTGGAGCTTCGACGTCGACGGCAAGAAGTGGACGCCGCAGGAGATCTCCGCGCGCATCCTCATGAAGCTCAAGCGCGACGCCGAGTCGTACCTGGGCGACACGGTGACGGATGCCGTCATCACGGTCCCCGCGTACTTCAACGACGCCGAGCGCCAGGCCACGAAGGAGGCCGGTGAGATCGCGGGCCTCAACGTCCTGCGCATCATCAACGAGCCGACCGCCGCCGCCCTCGCGTACGGTCTCGACCGCGGCAAGGAAGACGAGCTCATCCTCGTCTTCGACCTCGGTGGCGGAACGTTCGACGTCTCCCTCCTCGAGGTGGGCAAGGACGACGACTTCTCGACCATCCAGGTGCGCTCGACCGCCGGTGACAACCGCCTCGGTGGAGACGACTGGGACCAGCGTCTCGTCGACTTCCTCATCAAGCAGTTCAAGGAGACCACGGGCGTCGACGTCTCGGGTGACAAGATCGCCCTCCAGCGCCTCAAGGAGGCTGCCGAGCAGGCGAAGAAGGAGCTCTCCTCCTCGACCTCGACCAGCATCAACCTCCCGTACCTGTCGCTGACGGAGTCCGGCCCGGTGTCGCTGAGCGAGACCATCACCCGCGCGAAGTTCGAGGACCTCACCAAGGATCTGCTCGACCGCACCAAGAAGCCGTTCGAGGACGTCATCCGCGAGGCCGGCATCAAGGTCGCCGACATCGCTCACGTCGTGCTCGTCGGTGGATCGACGCGTATGCCCGCCGTCGCCGAGCTCGTCAAGCGCGAGGCCGGCAAGGAAGCGAACAAGGGCGTCAACCCGGACGAGGTCGTCGCCGTCGGCGCCGCCCTGCAGGCCGGAGTCCTCAAGGGTGAGCGCAAGGACGTGCTGCTCATCGACGTCACCCCCCTGAGCCTCGGAATCGAGACCAAGGGCGGCATGATGACCAAGCTCATCGAGCGCAACACGGCCATCCCGACCAAGCGCAGCGAGACCTTCACCACGGCAGACGACAACCAGCCGTCCGTCGCGATCCAGGTCTTCCAGGGCGAGCGTGACTTCACGCGCGACAACAAGCCGCTCGGCACGTTCGAGCTGACCGGCATCGCCCCGGCTCCCCGCGGCATCCCGCAGATCGAGGTCACCTTCGACATCGACGCCAACGGCATCGTGCACGTGTCCGCCAAGGACAAGGGCACCGGCAAGGAGCAGTCGATGACGATCACGGGCGGCTCGTCGCTGTCCAAGGAAGACATCGACCGCATGGTGCGCGAGGCCGAGGAGAACGCGGCCGAAGACAAGAAGCGCCGCGAGGCCGCCGAGGTCCGCAACCAGGCCGAGACCCTCGCCTACTCGATCGACAAGCTGATCAAGGACAACGAGGACAAGCTCCCCGCCGACGTCAAGGAGTCGGTCCAGGCCGACGTCGACGCCCTCAAGACCGCACTCGCGGGCGAGGACGACGACGCCGTGAAGACCGCATTCGACAAGCTGAACGAGTCGCAGGGCAAGCTCGGCGAAGCGATCTACGCCACGTCCCAGGCGGATGCCGCGGCCGGCGCCGCCCCTGAGGGCGACGCTCCCGCCGATGACAGCTCCTCCGACGAGGACGTCATCGACGCCGAGGTCGTCGACGACGAGGAAGACAAGAAGTAATCATGACGGACAAGAACTTCGACGACAACGCCGGGGTTCCGGAAGAGGGGTCGGACGCGAACGCGTCCGGCCCCCAGCCGCAGAACCCCGACTCCACCGAGGCCGCAGCGGCCGAGGGCTCCGACGACGACCTCACGGTCGACGACATCCTCGGCGCGACGCAGACCGGTGAGGCCGCGGCGGAGGACGCCGTCCTCGCCGACCTCGAGTCCACCCTGCTGAACGACCTCAAGCGTCTGCAGGCCGAGTACGCCAACTACCGCCGCCGCACCGAGGAGCAGCGTCAGATCGAGAGCGAGCGAGCGAAGGGCGAGGCCGCCAAGGGCCTCATCCCGGTGCTCGACGATCTCGACCGCGCGGCCCAGCACGGCGACCTCGTCGAGGGCACGCCCTTCGCCGTGATCGCCGACAAGGTGCGCGTGGTGGTCGAGCGCCTCGGTGTCGTCTCCTACGGCGAGAAGGGCGAGGAATTCGACCCGCAGCGCCACGAGGCGATCTTCCAGCAGCCCACTCCGGGCGCCACCAAGACCACGGTGCTCGAAGTCGTCGAGGTGGGATACCGCCTCGGTGACATCGAGCTGCGTCCCGCGAAGGTCGTCGTCGCTGTCCCTGCCGAGTAGGTGATCGATGGCTAGCCAGGATTGGTTCGACAAGGACTTCTACAAGACCCTCGGGGTCTCGAAGGACGTCAGCGACGCCGATCTCAAGAAGACGTACCGCAAGCTGGCGCGCAAGTATCACCCCGATTCCAATCAGGGTGATGCGGCGGCAGAGGCGAAGTTCAAAGAGATCAGCGAGGCGTACTCGGTGCTCTCCGACGCCGATCAGCGCAAGGAGTACGACGAGATCCGTGCCATGGGATCGGGCGCGCGCTTCACGGCGGGCGGCGCGGGCGCGGGCGGCTTCGAAGACGTGTTCAGCCGCTTCGGCCAGCAGGGGCGCGGCCAGTCCGCCGACTTCGAGGACATCTTCGCGATGTTCAACCAGGGGCAGGGCGGTTCGTTCGGCAACGGCCGCTTCGGGCAGACGAGCGGCGGGTATCGCGGCTTCGGCGGGCCGCAGCGGGGTGCCGACGTCACGGCGCGGACGACGATCGACTTCATCACGGCCGTGCAGGGCGAGACCATCTCCCTGCAGGGAGAAGACGGCAAGCCGTTCAAGGTGAAGATCCCCGCCGGCGTGGCCGACGGGCAGAAGATCCGACTGCGGGGTCGCGGTCGCCCCTCGCCCGATGGCGGGGAGCGCGGCGACATCGTGGTGCAGATCACGGTGCGCCCGCATCCGGTGTTCACGCGTGACGGACTGAACCTGCGCGTCATCGTGCCGGTGACGTTCACCGAGGCGACCCTCGGCGCGACCATCGAGGTGCCGACGCTCGGCGGCGACGTGGTCAAGCTCCGCGTCGCACCGGGCACCCCCTCCGGTCGGGTGCTGCGCGTCAAGGGCCGCGGCGTCACGACGTCGAAGGGCAGCGGCGACCTGCTCGCCGAACTCCAGGTCGCGGTGCCGACGCACCTCGACGAAGCCGCTCGTGCGGCGCTGGAGAAGTTCCAGGAGCTCGAGCCGACGGAGAATCCGCGCGCCGAGCTGATGGCGAAGGCGAAGCGATGACGTCCGCGAGCACCGGGGAGGTGAGCATCCATGGCTGAACGTGGCATGGACGCCGACACCCCGGTGTTCGCGATCGCCGTCGCCGCCGAGCTCGCGGGCATGCACCCGCAGACGCTGCGGCAGTACGACCGCATCGGCCTCGTGGTGCCCGGCCGCACCTCCGGCGGTTCACGCCGGTACTCGACCCGCAACATCGAGCAGCTCCGCGAAGTGGCCGAGCTCTCCTCCCAGGGTGTCAGCCTCCCCGCGATCGCGCGCCTCCTCGACCTCGAGGATGAGAATCGGATGCTGCGCGCCCGAGTCGCCCAGCTCGACGCGGCGCTGCGCGCCGAGCGCGAGAGCCGTCCCGGCGTGCGCGTGTTCGCCGCGGGCTCCACCGGCGTGGTGCCGATGCCCTCCGGCCGCCGCATCCGCCGTTCCACAGAGGTCATGCTGTGGAACCCGCGCGGGAACTGAGCGACGCGCTCGACGTCCCGGTCGGCGTGACCGGGATCAGCACGAGCCCCTTCGCGATCACTGCGGCCGAGGAATGGGACTGGCACCGGCACGACGCCGATGAGCTGCTGTGGTCGGCACGCGGGTCTCTCGTCGTCGAGACAGCCGTCGGCTTCCACGCCGTCCCGTGGACCGTCGGCCTCTGGATCCCGGCAGGCGAACCGCATCGTGTGACTGCGTCGAAGGGCACGGAGTTCTCGTGCACGTTCCTCGCACCGGGCATCGGCTCCCCGCCGCGAGAGGGGGTCGGCGGCGTCGGCATCCCGATGGCCGCCCGTGCGCTCCTCGATGAGCTCGCGACACAGGACATGGCCGACGAGACGCGTCGGCTTGCGGAGCAGCTCGTGCCCCGCCTGCTCCATCGCGCGGAGCTGCTTCATCTCACCCTGACCCTGCCCGACGACGATCGGGCGAGGCGGATCGCGGAGGCGGTGCAGCAGGATCCGGCCGATGCGCGCACGCTGCAGGAATGGGGCGCCGTCGTCGGCGCAAGCGAGCGGCATCTCGCACGCTTGTTCCGCCGCGATTCCGGCCTCTCCTTCGCCGAGTGGCGCACCCGGGCGCGGATGCTCGCGGCGATCGTGATGCTGGCCGAGGGGCTTCCGGTCGCCATGGTCGGGAGACGTGTCGGGTACGCGCGGTCGAGCGCCTTCGTGCAGGCGTTCCGTCGGGAATTGGGGACGACGCCGGGAGCATTCGCGGTGTCCGCGCTCTGATTCGTCTCTCTCGCGACATTCCCTGACAGTTTCGCGACATGGACAAGAGGGATGATCGATGAGGCACTTAGGTAAGCCTCAGCTAATCCCCTCCCCGAATCGAAAGTCCGTTCATGACGCCCTCCCGCACCCGTCGTCTCCGCGCCGTCGCTCTCGCGACCGGTGCCGTGTTCCTGCTCACCTCGTGCGCGTCCGCACAGGCCGGTGAAGCGGGCGGCGAGACCCTCACCATCGACACCGAGTTCGGAGAGGTCACCGTGCCGACCGAACCCCAGGCGGCGCTCGGCTTCTACACGACCGACGTCGACATCCTGATCACCCTCGGATACCCGCTGGCCGCCGAGCAGCCGATCCGCGACGACTGGGACGCGTTCCCGAGCTACTTCCCGCAGGAGGAGCTCGAGGGCATCAAGGGGTTCCACAACTACCCGGAGTTCAACCTCGAGCACATCCTCGAGGTCGGTCCGGACTTCATCCTCAACGGCATCGGCTACGAGACCGATCTGCACGACAAGCTCACGCCGATCGCCCCCACCTACACGTACAACGCCTTCGACGGCGGCGACTGGCGCGACAAGTTCGAGGCTCTGGCCGCGGACCTCGGCCGCGAGAAGCAGGCCCAGGCCTGGCTCGACGACTACGCGGCGCGCGTCGCCGAGGTCAAGGAGCAGCTCGACGCCGCGGGCGTCGCCCCGGTCGTCGCCGACATCTCGTTCTGGGAAGGTCAGATCAACGTCGGCTGCTACAGCATCTCCTGCCTGGTCTTCGCCGATCTCGGCCTCGAGATCAGCCCGCTCGCCGACGGCGACGGCGACGGAAAGCCCGACAGCGACGGCACGTCCCTCAGCATGGAGCAGGTGGGACAGCTCGCCGACATCGATGTCATCTTCACCGGGGTGAGTGAAGACGGCTCCGGTCTGATCACCGACGAGGAGGCCCTGCAGGCGAACCCGCTCTGGACCGCGCTCCCCGCGATCGTGAACGGCGAGGTCCACGCCTACAACTACGAGATGAGCTACGGCTCGCCGAGCGGCCAGGACGGTCTGCTCGAGGTCGTGCGCAAGGCGCTGCTCCCGTGAGCCGCCCCGAGGTGAACCGCGTCCATCGCGTCGAAGTCGTCGAGGTCGAGCGTCTGACGCCAGGGATGGTCCGCATCGTCTTCGCCGGCGACGGGCTCGAGGGCTTCCTCTCCTCGGGTGTCGGCGACGAGTATCTGCGGCTGTTCCTGCCGAAGACCGGCCACGAGGAGCCCGTGCTCCCCTCGCCGACCGAGGACGGCTACTGGGAGTTCCCCGACGGCGTCGACTCCACCGAGGTGCGCACCTACACGGTGAGGTCGTGGGATGCCGTGTTCGGTCGTCTCGTGATCGACTTCGTCGTGCACGAGGGTGGGATCGCCGCGACCTGGGCACTGGGTGCCCGGCCGGGCCACATCGTCGGAGTGAACACCCCGCGCGGTCTGTACGACCCGCCCGAGGGCATCCGCTGGCAGCTGCTCGTCGCCGACGCGACGGGGCTCCCCGCCGCACTGCGCCTGGCCGAGCAGGCGCCGGCGGGCGTGCGCACGCGAGTGGTGCTGGAGGTCGGCGAGCCGGCCGACGAGCAGCACGTCGATCTGCCCGCCGACGTCGAGCTCACCTGGGTGCACGGCGGCAACGGCCATGGTCCGAGCCGCGTCGAGGACATCGTGCGCGCGAGCGAATTCCCGCGCGAGCCGGGCTACGTCTGGGTCGCGGGAGAGACGCGTGTGACCCGCGGGGTGCGCAAGCACCTGCGGCACGAGCTGAGGCTGCCGTCGACGGCGTACAAGGTCGTCGGGTACTGGACCGCGAACTCGGAGCAGTGGAGCGAGCGCTTCGAGGCGCTCCCCGACACGGTCCGGAAGCAGCTCAGCGCGATGTGGGACGACGAGACGCGCGATGTCGAAGAGGTCGAAGACGAGTACGAGGCCACTCTTGAGGCTCACGGCCTCTGAGCTCGCGCCGGCGGCGGCGGTCGCCGCGCCCGCTGTGCTGACGAGCGAGGCCGTCGACAGTGCGCGGGCCGCGATCTCGGTCTCGCGCCGGCGGCGGATGCTGGGCTTCGCGCTCGCGGTCGGCGCGCTCGCCGTCTGCATCCTGCTGAGCTTCACGATCGGCTCCCAGCGGCTCTCGATCGAGCAGATCGTCGCTGCTCTCCAGGGCACCGACACCGAGGCGTGGACGATCATCCGTGACCTTCGCGGACCACGGACAGCGCTCGGCATCCTCGTCGGTGCCGCGCTCGGCATCGCCGGCGCCCTGATGCAGGCATTCACGCGGAACCCGCTGGCCGACCCCGGCATCCTCGGGGTGAACGCGGGCGCGGCGTTCGCCGTGGCCGCGGGTGCGGCGGCCTTCGGCATCACCACCCTGTCGGGCACGATCTGGTTCGCGCTCCTCGGTGCGGTCGCCACGACGTTCGCGGTGTGGGCGATCGGCGCCTCCGGCCGTCGCGGCGTCGACCCGCTGCGGATCACCCTCGCCGGCGTCGCGATCGGGGCGTTCCTCAGCGGCATCACCTCGGGCATCACGCTCCTGCTCCCGGAGGTCTTCGACCGCATGCGCGGCTGGAACGCCGGGAGCATCGCCAGCGTGCCGTCCGAGCAGATCGGATGGGTGCTGCCGTTCCTGCTCGTCGGGTTCGTGCTCGCCTTCGCGGTGGCGCGGCCGTTGAACGCGGTCGCGCTGGGCGACGACCTCGCCGTGTCGCTGGGGTCGCGGATCGTGCGCACCCGCGTGCTCGCGATCATCGCGGCGACGCTGCTGTGCGCCGCCGCGACCGCTGTCGCCGGGCCGATCGGCTTCGTCGGTCTCATGGTGCCGCACGCCGTGCGCTGGTTCACCGGGCCGGACCAGCGCTGGATCTTCGCCGGGAGCCTGATCGCCGCACCCGTGCTCGTGCTCGCGAGCGACATCGTCGGCCGCGTCGTGCTGCGCAGCGGCGAACTGCCTGTCGGCATCGTCACCGCCTTCGTCGGGGCGCCGGTGCTGATCATGCTCGTCCGCCGCCGAGGGGCGAGCGCCCTGTGAGCGTGCACGTCGAGCGCGGGTACCGCACCTGGCTGCTCCGATCGAGGAACGGCGGCGTCAGCATCCTCGTCCGACGTCGCCCCGTGGTGGTCGTGACAGCACTGGTCCTCGCTGCGGCGGCGGTCGCCGTCGTGAGCCTCGGCGTCGGCGACTACGTCGTGCCGATCCCCGACGTCGTCGCCACCGTCTTCGGCTTCGGCGACTCCCGCTCGCAGCTGGTGGTCTGGGGATGGCGGATGCCGCGCGTGCTGCTCGCCCTCGCGCTGGGCGCCGCACTCGGCACCGCCGGAGCGATCTTCCAGTCGCTGACCCGCAATCCGCTCGGCAGCCCCGACATCATCGGCTTCGATTCGGGTGCGTACGTCGGCGCCCTGCTGATCATCACGACCGTCGGCACCGGATACCTCGCTGTCGCGGGCGGGGCGCTCGCCGGCGGACTCGTCACCGCGCTGCTCGTGTACGTGCTGGCCTACCGACGCGGGTTCCAGGGATTCCGGTTGATCATCGTGGGCATCGCCGTCTCCGCGATGCTCGCCTCCGTCAGCACCTGGGTCATCCTCGACACCGACCTGAACATCGCTCTCGCCGCATCGGCGTGGGGGAGCGGATCGCTCAACGTGGTCGGGTGGCCGCAGGCGGCACCCGCCGTCGCAGTCCTCGTCGTGCTGTGGATCGTCGCCGCCATGCTGTCGCGCGGCATGCATGCGCTCGAGGTCGGGGATGACGCGGCGGTCGCGTTCGGCGTGCGCACCGGGCGCGTGCGGCTCCGGCTGGTGGTGCTGGGCGTCGCCTTCACGGCGACGGCCACCGCGGCAGCCGGACCGATCGCCTTCGTGTCGCTCGCCGCCCCGCAGCTGGCGCGGCGGCTGACCCGCTCCGCCGGCGTCACGCTGTCGGCCTCGGCGGCGATGGGAGCGCTGCTGCTCGTCGTGAGCGATCTGATCGCCCAGCGGATCTTCGCGCCGTCGCAGCTCCCGGTCGGCGTGATCACCGTCGCCCTCGGCGGCGCGTACCTCATCTGGCTGCTGATCTCGGAGGCGAGAAGACGATGACCGACACCGCTGTGCCCCTGGTGGGCGTGGAGCGCGGGTCCGACCCGCGACTGTCCGCGAAGGACGTCACTCTCGGCTACGACCGACGTGTGATCGCCGACGGACTGACGGTCGACATCCCGACCGGATCGTTCACTGTGGTCATCGGGCCGAATGCGTGCGGCAAGTCGACCCTCCTGCGCGCGCTCGCCCGGGTGATGAAGCCGTCTGCGGGCTCCATCCTGCTCGACGGCCGGGAGATAGCCGAGTTGCCGGCGAAGGAGGTCGCCCGTCGACTGGGGCTGCTGCCCCAGAGCTCGATCGCCCCCGAGGGCATCACGGTCGCCGATCTCGTGGCGCGAGGGCGGCATCCGCATCAGGGAGTGTTCCGGCAGTGGACGACGAGCGACGAGAACGCCGTTGCCCAGGCTCTGGCTGCGACCAACACCGCCGACCTCGCCGCACGGCAGGTCGAGGAGCTCTCCGGGGGACAGCGCCAGAGGGTGTGGGTGGCCATGGTGCTCGCGCAGGAGACGCCGCTGCTGCTGCTCGACGAGCCGACCACGTTCCTCGACATCGCGCATCAGTACGAGCTGCTCGAGCTGCTGCGACGTCTGCACGACGAGGGCGATCGCACCCTCGTGGCCGTGCTGCACGACCTGAATCAGGCGGCGCGCTACGCCGACCATCTGATCGTGATGCGCGAGGGGCGCGTGATCGCCGCGGGAGCCCCGGATGAGGTGATGACCGAGCAGCTGATCGAGGAGGTCTTCGGGCTGCCGTGCACCATCATCCCCGACCCGCACACGGGCTCTCCGCTGGTGGTCCCGCGGCCCTCGCGATGAGCTCCGACCGGGCCGGGTGACGGCGAGCCGATTCAGTCCGGGGTGCCGAGCAGACGCCGGAGGACCCAGGTGTTGCCGCCGTCATCGTAGGTGTGCACGAACTCGTCGAGCACGGTCTGCGCGAGCGCGAGCCCGCGCCCGCTCTCGCTCTCCGCGTCGGGCATGGCGACGTCGTGCCAGTCGATCGATGCCGGAGGGGCCGTGTCGACCAGGGTCGCGGTGAGATCGTCTGCGGCGATGCGGATGTCGACGCGCAGCTGCACGTCGGTCGGCCCGTCGCTGTGCTGCACCATGTTCGTGGCCACCTCGCTCACGGCCAGCGTGAACAGGGTGCGGTCCAGGTCCGGGACATGCGATGCCGCCGCCCACGCGGCGTCGAGCGCATCGAGCACGCCATCGACGAGGGCGAGCCGCGCCGGCCCGTCGAGTCGGATGACGTGGGCGTCAGCGTCCATCGAACGCCGATTCCGGCGTGGGGTAGTCGCGCAGGACACGGTCGAGGTTCGTCAGGCGCAGCACCGTGCGCACGGCATCCGGAACCGCGGCGATCCGCAGATCGCCTCCGGCGACGCGCGCGCTCTTGAGCCCGCCGACGAGGGCTCCGAGGCCCGAAGAGTCGACGAACTGCAGGTCGACCATGTCGATGACGATCCGCGATTCACCGGCGGTGATCAGATCGCCGACCGCGTTGCGGAGCAGGGGAGCTCCGGTCGCCGTGAGTCGACCGCCGAGTGCGATGACGGCGTATCCGTCGCGGGCTTCACTGTTGAGATCCATGGGACTCCTTCTCGAGGATCAGAGCGGCGGGGCCGCGGTACCGTGCGGCCTGGATGATGACGCTGAGGACGACGAGGTCGTAGAGGACCCAGGCGGTGTTGACGAGAGTGCCGGTCCCGTCGGCGGTGCCGATGAACACCCGGACGATGCCGATCACGAGTGCGATGCTGAGGACGACGATCGCGGTGAGCTGCGGCCAGATCTCGCCCCAGGGCACGCCGCGAGGATCGCGGCCGTCCTTGCGCGTCACGGCGAACGACAGCGGTCGGCCCAGCACCACGTTGGCGAAGGCGGTCGTGCACGCGCGGATCCACACCGGGAACAGCGCGAGCGAGTACTGCTGCCCGCGCCAGGTCTTGACGCCTCTCGCGACGAACAGGAACAGCAGCTGGTTCACGAGGAAGTAGGGCAGGAAGCGGGCGAAGAAGTCGACCGACCAGGCGGTCACGGGCAGCACGCCGAAGACGAGGTACACGACGGGCGCGGTGAGGTACACGATCGCCGCGAAGCCGGACAGGTAGCTCCACATCGTCGCGAAGTACATGAGACGCTGGCCGACCGACAGTCCGCGCTTGGCGAGCGGGTTGTCCCTCAGCATCACCTGGAGCGTCCCCTGCGCCCAGCGCAGTCGCTGGGTCAGCATGGTGCGCAGGTCTTCCGGGGCGAGACCCTTGGCGAGGATCTCGTGGTGGTAGACGCTGCGCCAGCCGATCGCATGCAGCTGCATGGCCGTCGCCATGTCCTCGGTCACCGAGATCGTGGCGAGCGGGAGGATCGGCTGCGCCTCGTCGCCGCGATCGAGTCGCAGAGCGTCGAGCAGCGCCCGCACGGTGTCGAGCGCCGTGATCGGGGACAGATCGGATGCCGCCAGTGCAGCGAGCCCTGCCTCGTCGACGATCACGGCGTCGAGCTGCGCATCATGGGCGATCGGCAGCGCGCCGAGTTCCTCGAGGTCGGCGCGGATGCCGGCGAGGTCGTCGGCGATGAGGATCCGCGAGGCGTTGTCGACGGCCTCCCTGACGCCGTCCGCGACCTCGGAGACGGGGGCGCCGTCGGCCAGGTTGCGGCTTCCCCGGCGGATCGCGATCTGCAGGGCGGAGAGCTCCCGACGGAGTCGCGGGTCGGATGCCGACCGCATCTCCTTCTCGATCATCTGCTCCGAGGTGCGGAGCGCTCTCGCCGCGGAGTCGGTCACCTCGCGCACGTAGCCGATGATGCCGAGCTGCATGAGCGCCTCCCGGCGCAGCACGGCATTCGACCCGCAGAAGAAGGCGGCGTTCCAGCCGTCCTTGCCCTGCTGGATCGGCCCGTAGAACAGCGGTGCCTGGCTGCCGAGCGGATCGGCCTCGTCCACGTTCATGAACCACTGCGGCGTCTGCACGAGCGCGACCTCGGGGTCGTCGGCGAAGTAGCCCAGGGTGCGGTGCAGGATCAGCGGGTCGGGGATCTGATCGGCATCCAGGATGAGCAGGAACTCCCCATCGGTCTGGAACAGGGCGCTGTTGAGGTTCCCGGCCTTGGCGTGGCGGGGTTTGCCGGTCCAGTCGTCCGAGCGCGTGAGGTAGCCCAGGCCCGCCTCGCGCGCAGCCGCCTCGAGCTCGGGGCGGGACCCGTCGTCGAGCACCCAGGTGGTGTGCGGGTAGGCGATCCGCTTCGCGGCGCGGGCGGTGGTCATGACGAGCTCGATGGGCTCGTCATACGTCGTGATGAACACGTCGACCGTCCCCTGCGGAGGCGAGACGGGCGCGGGGCGCTCTCGGGCCCTCCACATCGTCAGGCAGAACAGGAACGTGTCGATCAGACTGTAGGTCTCGGCGATCACGAGCGGCACGGCGATCCACCACGCCGACCAGTTCACCGACTCGAGCCAGCGCCAGGCGACGTAGTTCACCCCGAGCAGGACCGACAGCAGGGCGAGGATGCGGATCGTCGCGAAGCGCGCGGTCACGGCTCGCGCCTCACGACCACCACGGTGATGTCATCCGTGGCCCGTTCGTCGGAGGACAGCCGGAGCGCCTCCCGGATCGCGCCGTCCGGCCCGAGCGTCGTCAGCACGCGGTACACGTGCGCGTACGGGTCGTCGGGGTCGAGCACGTCGAGCAGGCCGTCGCTGCAGCAGACGAACGAGTCGCCCTTGTCGAGGCGCGTCGTGCGCGGCTCCCTCTCCTCGGGCGGCTGGAGGCCCATGCCCATGCCGAGAGGCAGGCTGGTCGATCGCAGGTGCTCCCACGAGCCGTCGGCGCGCAGGATGAAGGCGAGGCTGTGTCCGGCATCGATCACCTGCAGCTCTCCCGTCTCCGGCTGCAGCTCGGCGTGCACCGCGGTGACGAACATCGACGTGTCTGCGAGGTCCTCCTCCAGCAGCCGGTCGGCGTCGGCGATCGCCTCGGCGATGCTGCGGTCGGGAGCCGTGCGCAGCGACGCGCGCACGCTGGCCGCCACGAGTGCCGGGCCGGTGCCCTTGCCCATGGCATCCGCCAGCGTGATGCGCAGTGATCCGCGGTGCATGCGGAGGTCGTAGAAGTCGCCCGCGATGCGACCGCGCGAGACCGCACCGCCCGCGATCGTGTAGCCGGGGACATCGGGGTGCTCCTGCGGACGGAGCGCGCGCTGGATGACCGCCGCATGGTCGAGCTCGGCGTCGTTCGCGAGTTCCGACTGCACCCAGAAGGCGAGGTCGCGGAGCAGGCCCTGTTGCGCCTCGCTCAGGGTGTGCGGAACGGTGTCGAGCACGCACAGGGTGCCGATCGGTTCGCCGCCGGGGGCGTGCAGCGGGTGACCGGCGTAGAAGCGCAGATGCGGGTCGCCGACGACGAACGGGTTGTCGGCGAAGAGGTCGGTGGCGCTGGCATCCTCGACGATGACGGTGCGGTCCTGGCTGACCGTGTAGTCGCAGAACGAGTCCTGGCGTGGGGCCTCGGAACCGCCGAGCCCGATCTCGGACTTCCGCCACTGCCGGTCGCGGTCCAGCAGCGAGACGCTGACCATGGGCACGCCGAACATCTCCTTGGCCAATCGTGCCACTCGATCAACGCGCTCATCGCGCGGTGTGTCGAGGATCCCCAGTTCCTCGAGCGCTTCCTGTCTTCTTCGCTCGTCGAACATCTGCCGCCCTCCACGGTCACCTTCATCCTAGGAGGGAACGGGTCAGATCTCGTCGACCGAGAACCGGAACGCCGCGCCCTGGCGGAACGGCTCGATGATCTCGAAGTTCTCGTAGGCCGGACCGCCGGGGATCGGCGACGCGCTCGCCCAGTACGACCAGCGGGCGTTCACGACGGCCTCGAGCTCGGGGTGCGGGTCATCGACCCGCCAGCTCTGCACGGCGCGGCGGCCGAGGAAGCGCCAGTGCTCGGCGGTGTCGGCGGAGTACTCGACCGACCACGGGTCCTCCTCGTCACCGGTTGCGCTCACGACCGCCGCTTCTCCGTCGCGGGCGAGCGCGGACAACGGGAACCGCGCATGCTCGGCGAAGGCCGTGCCGGAGAAATCCGGCCACAGCTCGGCCGCGGTCACGATGCGATCGGCGAGGTGCAGCCGTCGCAGTCGCGCCCAGTTGCCCATCGTCGCCGTGAGGATCAGGTGGGACAGCGGGACGGATGCCGCGTTCGCGTAGCCTGCGACCTCGACCTCGTGCGGACGGTCGGCGAAGAACCGCACGCGCACGCGGACGTCCGCCCCGTTGTCGAAGCGCTCGACGCCGATCCAGACCGTCAGGGTCTCGATGCCATCGGCGGTCTCGACGACGCCGCGTGCGGGAGGATCCCCGGCGGCCTGCTCGACGGCATCCGCTTCCTCGGCCGACCAGAGACGCTTGCCGCGTTCGCCGGGGTCGAGGGCGCTGGGTTCGAGCTCGGAGAACCCGCGGTGGGTCTCGCCTGCGGGGATCGGCTCGACAGCGATGAAGTTGACGAGCCGCTCGGGCGGATGGTCGAGGTGAGGGGCGAAGACACGGAGCAGGCCTCGGGGGCCGGGGATCGGCGGGATGCCGATCTGGATGCCGTCCGGGTGGCCCCAGCGGGGCTCGGCATCGGGTGCGCCGGACGGCCGGAGCCACCCGTGTTCGGGGGAGAGGGGCATGTCGAAGACCCTAGTGATCTGAAATCGATTTCGCTAGATTCGTGGCATGCATCGTCGCAGAAGACCCCTTCGAGTCGTCGTCCGTCGAACCGTCGTCGCGGCATCCGTCGTTCTCGCCGTCGGGTTGGCCGGCTGCGCCGGCGGACGCGCCCCGAGCGTGGATCCGGACCCGGACAAGCCCTTCGTCCTGGAGGGGATCTCGGGGCTCACCGAGATCGCGCAGCTCACCGGTCCGGATGCCATGAACGACACGGCATCCGTCTCGGTCGCCGGCACGGATCTCGGCTCCATGGTGAACGTCGGGGACAAGACCTTCTTCCTCTTCGGCGACACGTTCGGCGAGCGTGATCCGGAGTCCATCGGCGGCCAGGGCGGCTTCTGGAGATCGAACGTCGCCGCCTGGACCACCGACGACGATCCCACGGACGGCATCGACTTCGAGGGGTGGGTGGAAGACGACATCGGGCTCGCCGGGCCGCTCATCGAAGGCGATCACGATGCCAACGGGGCCGGCGGCGAGGTGACGAAGATCCCCACCTACGGCTTCGCGATCGGCGACACGATCTACGTCTCGTACATGTCCGTGAAGTTCTGGGGCGAGCCGGGCGCCTGGGATGCGAACCGCTCCGCGCTCATCGTCTCGCGGGATGACGGCACAACCTGGTCGCCGGTCGACGGCGTCGAGTGGCCTGGCGACTCGAACTTCATCCAGTTCGCGACCGCGCAGGTCACGGAGGGCGGTGAGGACTGGATCTACTTCTGGTCCATCCCCTCCGGCCGGTTCGGCGGCGTCCAGTTGATGCGCGTGCGCGCCACGGAGGCCGCGGTCGAGGACCAGTCGTCGTACTCGTACTTCGCCGGGCTCGACGGCGAAGCGCCGCAGTGGAGCGACGAGATGACGGATGCCGAGACGATCGTCGAGGGCACGATCGGCGAGCTGTCGGTGATGTGGTCGACCTACCTGGAGCGGTGGATCATGACGTATTCGGATGCCGGCAGCGCCTACATCCGTGAGGGGATCACGCCCTGGGGGCCGTGGGGCGAGGCGATCGAGCTCGTGCCCGGATCCGAGTATCCGGGGCTGTATTCCCCGTACCTGAATCCCCGCTACGTCACGGAGGACGGCCGCCGCATCCACTTCACGCTCTCGCTCTGGGACCCGTACAACGTGTTCTGGTTCTCGGCCGACCTCGACCGCGCCGACTGAAATATCGCAAGGTTGATCTCCCTTGCGCATGAAATCGATTTCGCCTACTCTGGCGCTACCCGGTCACTGAGGATCGATCGGCCTGCACAGCAGCGACTCGATGAGGAGTCCGTTCCCTGAGGAGGAACAAGATGAGAATCACCACCCGCACCCGACGCACAGCGATCGCCGCTCTCGGCGCGCTGACGGTCGGCTCCCTGCTCGCCGCCTGCGGCGCGGGCACCCCCGGTGGAACGGCGGGAGGCGACGGCGGCGAAGACGGCGTCACCACGGTCCAGTTCTGGCACCGGAGCTTCACGCCGGTCGAGAACGAGTGGTACGCCGACATCGTCAAGCAGTTCAACAAGTCGCAGAGCGACATCAAGGTCGTCGACACCGAGGTCCCCGCCGATGCCTGGGATCAGAAGATGAAGGCCGCGCAGGCCGCGGGCAAGGCGCCCGACGTCTACACGAGCTCGGCCAACCTGCTCGACCTCGTCAACGCCGGCTCGGTGCACGAGCTCGACTCGATCGTCTCCGAAGACGCGCTCGGCGAGATCATGGACACCGCCACCTCGATCTCCGAGGTCGAGGGCACCCACTACGCCTACCCGCTGCTGCTCGAACCGCAGACCGTGCTCTTCTGGAACACCGACATGCTCGACGCCGCCGGCGTCGACTCCTCCGCGGCCCCCGAGACCTGGGATGACCTGCTCGCGGCCTGCGCGAAGATCCAGCCGACGCTCACGGACGGCCAGTACTGCATCTCGCCCGCGCAGGACGCGGTGACCATGGCCTGGTCCACCGTCGGACAGCAGTACAACTTCGCCGGGCACCTCGCGCTCACCGACGACTGGGCCGCGCCCGACATCGACAACGACGGCTATCGCGGGCTCATGGCGCAGTACAAGGAGCTGTGGGACAAGGGATACATGCCCAAGCAGCCGCTCGCCGCGTACGTCGGCGGTGAGGACTTCGGTCAGCAGAAGGTGGCCTTCAAGGTCTCCGGTTCGTGGATGATGTCGGAGATCGGCTCGGACTACGCCGACCTGCTCGCCAAGACGGGAGTCGGCGCGTTCCCGAGCGCGCCGGGTGCCGACGGCCGCACCGCCACCACCATGGGCAACTTCACCTGGGTGGTCGATGCCAAGAGCAAGAACGCCGAGGCCGCCGGGAAGTTCCTCGAGTGGGCCATCGCCGGAGACCCGGAGAACCTCGTGCCGTTCTTCGTCGACACCCAGTTCACCAAGGTTCCCGTCCGTCAGTCGGTGCAGGATGCCGTCGCCGCGAGCCAGGAGGCCGCGGACGCCCCGTGGTCGAGCATCATCGTCGACGAGATCGCACCCGATGCGATCGCCGGCGCGACCTACCCGTGGGACGTGAACCTCGCCGTGGGCACCGCCATGGAATCCGTGATGAAGGGCTCCGCCTCGGCGGACGACGCGATCAACACGGCCAACGCCGCGATCCAGACGGTCATCGACCGTGACGGGCTGCCCGACAAGGCGCCCAAGAACTGACATCGCCCGCTGTTCGGGGGCCGGCGGTCCCGGTCCCCGGACAGCGTCGGCCCTGAGATCGCGACGAGGTGGATATGGCCAGTCAGGCTGTGCAGGAACGCCGGGAGATCCGGCAGAGACAGAACCGGTACAAGTACCGCGACAACCGGACCGCCTACTGGTTCCTGGTGCCGCTGGTGGTGCTGCTCGGGATCTTCGTGATCTGGCCCGCCATCTACGCCGGATACCTGTCCTTCCAGGACTGGAGCTTCTACAAGGACCCCGAGTTCGTCGGCATCCGCAACTACGCGAACGTCCTGAAGGACCCGCTGTTCATCGCCACGATCGGGCGCGGCTTCCTCTTCGTGCTGATGACCGTGCCCGCGATGCTGATCCTGGCGTTCCTGTTCGCGAGCCTCGTCGTGGCGGTGTCACGACGGGCGGCGAGCGTCCTCAAGGTCAGCATCTACATCCCGACCATCATCTCCGCCGTGATCACGTCGATCATCTTCGTGCTGATCTACAACTACTCGGGCGGTCTGCTGAACGCGTTCCTGGGGATCTTCGGTGTCGACCCGATCGCGTGGATCGGCGACCCGAAGTGGGCGCTGCTCGCGGTCGCCGTCCCCGCCATCTGGCTCGGCATGGGGCTCACCTCGCTGATCATGGTCGCAGCGATGGTCGACATCCCCACCGAGTACTACGAGGCCGCCGCGATGGAGGGCGCGAACTGGGGGCAGAAGACCGCGTACATCACGATCCCGCAGATGAAGAACGTGGTGCTCTATCTGCTCATCACCGGCTTCGTCGCGGCGATCCAGCAGTTCGAGCTTCCTCTCGTCATGACGCAGGGCGGTCCGCTCGACTCGACGACCCTGCCGAACCTCTTCATCTTCAACCACTTCCGCAACGACGTGAACGTCGGCTATTCGATCGCGGCTGCGCTGCTGCTGTTCGTGGTGCTGGGAACCATCTCGGCTCTCGTGTTCAAGTTCGTCAACTCCGAGAGGCTGGTGGACTGAGATGGCCGTCATGCAGGAGACCACCCGCATCGTCCTCGCAGGCAAGGAGCCGCGCGCACAGCGCAGAGCGCCGCGCACGGCCGGCGGCTGGCTGATCGTCCTCGGCAAGGTGATCCTCGGCGCGCTCTTCGTCGTCGCCTCGCTGTTCCCGCTCGCCTGGATGGTGATCGCGGGATTCAAGTCGAAGACCGAGGTCGTCGAGACCCCGTTCCAGTTCTTCCCCGAGGTGTGGCTGTGGCAGAACTACGCGCAGATCCTCGCTGACCCGACGTTCCTGCGCACACTGCTGTGGACGTTCTTCGGAGCCGTGCTCTTCACGGTCGGCAGCCTGGCGGTCAACTCCCTCGCCGCCTACGCCTTCGCGCGCCTCGACTTCCGGTTCAAGGGGACGATCTGGGCGATCGTCATCACGACGATGTTCATCCCGGGCATGACCATCCTGCTCACGAGCTTCATCGTCGTGACGCGCCTGTCCATGCTCGACACCCTCGGCGTGCTGGTGATCCCCGGGCTCGCCAGCGCCGGGATGGTGTTCTTCATCCGGCAGTTCTACCTGAACATCCCGAAGAGCCTCGAAGAGGCGGCGATGCTCGACGGCTGCGGCCGGTTCGGCATCTTCGTGCGCATCTTCCTGCCGCTGTCGAAGCCCCCGTTCGTGGTCATGGGCATCACGGCGTTCCTCGCGTACTGGAACTCCTATGTCTGGCCGATCCTGACCATCACCTCGCCCGAGCGGTTCGTCCTGCAGCAGTACCTGGCGACCTTCCGCTCGGAGCGCAGCACCGAGCTGGGGCTGCTCATGGCGGGGTCCGTGCTGGCGGCGGCACCGGTGATCATCCTGTTCCTGATCTTCCAGCGCCAGATCATCGGCAACATCAAGATGGCAGGTCTCAAGTAGAGGAGAGGGCAGCGCTCAGAGCTCCACGAGCCCCGAGACGACCACGTCGGCACGTCCGCCGACCCAGAGCTGATCGGCCTCCCGGCTGATCCGGATCCGTCCGCGGCGTCCGATGGCCGTGCCCTGTGCGGCGAGGTAGGGGGCGTGGGCGCGCCCTGTCGCGAGCAGCCACTCGGCCGCCCCGGCGTTCAGGCTGCCCGTCACCGGGTCTTCCCGCAGCGGCCCGTCGCCGTCGGTGAAGAACGCCCGCAGCTCGAACGCGGTGTCGGCGCCATCCGCGTGCGGGCCGATCACGCCGATGTCCCAGCGCCCGGGATGGCCTGAAGCGTCCGGACGGATGCCGAGGACGGTCTCGGCGCTGTCGAGCAGCAGGCCCACCCACCCCGGGCCGTTGTCGAGCCACTCGGCATCCGCCACCTGATCGCGGCGGATCCCGAGGATCTCGACCAGCTCCGCGACGAGCTCCGGCTCGACGGGGCCGGACCGGGTCCGGGGCGGCGCGGCGAAGGCGAGCGTCTCCCCGTCGACCCGCACCGGGATCAAGCCCGCGGCGCACTGCTGGATCACCGTGCCGGGGGTCGACGGCGCGCCGCCGGCATCCAGCCACGCCCTCGCCGTTCCGAGCGTCGGATGCCCCGCGAAGGGGAGTTCGGTGCTCAGGCTGAAGATGCGCACGCGGTAATCCGCGCCGGTATCGGTCGGCGGCAGCACGAAGGTGCACTCGGAGAGGTTCGTCCACACCGAGAACCGTCGCAGATCATCGTCGTCGAGGCCGTCGGCATCGAGCACGACGGCGACGGGGTTGCCCGTGCCGGGGGTGTCGCCGAACACGTCGACCTGTCGGAATCCACGCTGCATGTCTGGAGGATAGCGGGCTGACGGGCGCGCCCGCACTCGCACTCAGCAGACGGAAAGCTCGTCTTCATACCGTCGAGGGAGGGAATGCCCCTGCTCCGCGCCTGGCGCGCGCGTGTCCTGCCACGAAGGAAGAACTCCTCATGACGAACACCACCCGCCCCTCTGCCTCCGCCTCGCTGGGACTCCTCGTCCTCCGCGTCGTCGTCGGATCCGTCTTCGCCGCCCACGGTGCGCAGAAGATCTTCGAGTACACCCTGCCCGGCACCATCGGCAGCTTCGCGGGCATGGGGATCCCCCTGCCCGAGATCGCGGCACCGGTCGTCGCCTTCATCGAGCTCGTCGGCGGCCTCCTGTTGATCGCCGGGTTCTTCACCCGCCCGGTCGGCATCCTCCTCGCGATCGACATGGCCGTCGCCCTCGTCGCGGTGCACCTTCCGGCCGGACTCTGGGTCGGCGAGGGCGGCTACGAGTTCGTGGCCGTGCTCGGCGTCGCCGCGCTCGCGCTCGCCTTCACGGGCGCCGGGCGGTTCTCGCTCGACGCAGCTCTCCTGCGCGGACGCGTCCCGGCCTGGATCGCCTGAGGATCGATCGCGAGCATCCCGGACGCCGTCAGTCCTGCGGCGCCCGCGGCGGGGTCGCGCCGATGTCGGGAACCGGAGCGCTCCCTAGGTGGACCTCCAGGTCGTCGGCCGTCGGCGTCTTCGGACGCCGCGCGGTCGGTCGGTCGAGGTAGAACACGGCGGTCGAGGCGATGTCGTCGCGCAAGGGGAGGTAGCGCCAGCCGCTCCGCCAGCCGAGGGCCTGGATGTCGACCTTCGGGATGCCGGTCGCGAAGTGGATCGGATCGAGCAGGTGCCAGCGGTACATGCCGAAGCGCTGCTGGCTCACATAGAGGCCGTCCGGTCTGATCACCTGCGGCATCCCGAGATACGGGGTGGAGAACTCGGTGTAGCCACTGCCGGGGATGTCGAAGTTCCAGGCGCCGCCGAAGTAGTCCTCGGTGCCGGTGCCGCAGATCGTCGGATACTCGGTGTCGTCGTCGAGGTAGAACTTGATCTCGCCCTCGCCCCACCAGCCGTTGGAGTTCACTCCCCAGGCGATGTACGTGCCGACGTACTGGCCCTGGCCCTCGATCCCCTCGAGGATGACGTGCGGCGTGAGGTCCTCGAGGGGGTTCGACCGACGCCACTGGGCATGGAAGTACGCGTCGTTCGAGTGGTCGCCGCCGATCTCGTACGTCACCTGGTAGTACACGCGCACGTCGACGACCGAGGTGTTCTCGACCGTCAGGCGCGCGCCGTCCTTGAACGGCATCGGCCAGTACGAGTTGAAGCCGCCGTGCGGGTTCGCGGCGATCGTCTGCGAGTTCACCTGGGCGAACATGCCCCAGCCGTTGCAGAAGAAGTCGCCGTACGGCACCTCGACCGCCGGCTCCTCGGATCCGTCCCAGTAGGCACGCAGCAGCAGTGTGCGCCAGTTGTCGGTGTGCGTCGTGATCCAGATGTGCGTGATCTTCCCGGCACCCTCGATGTTCGCGAGCTCGAATGTCTCGCCGGCCTTGATGTCGATGCTCGGGGAGATCTTCCAGCCGGGGCCGAGGTCACGCGCGTTCCCCGCGCCCGTGCCCTCGGTCGCCCGGCCTCCGCCCCCAGCGGAACCGTCGAAGTTCTCCGGCGAGATCGAACGCGTCTGCACGGATCGCAGCGCTGCGAGGGATGCCAGGTCAGAGGAAGCAGAAGTCATGGGCGCCAATGTAATCGATTTCAGCGCAGAACTCCAGAGATCGCCTGCGCGCGCGATACTGTTGCTTCACGTCCGGCTCGACCGGGCAGGCAGTGAGGGTGCATGGCCACGATCTACGACGTCGCAGAACTCGCGGGAGTCTCTCCCGCGACGGTCTCGCGCGTCTTCAACGGCACGAGCGTGTCGGAGGAGAAGGTCGCCGCGGTCCGGGATGCCGCCGAGAAGCTGAGCTTCACACCGAATCGCACGGCACGCACCCTGCGCCGCCAGAGCTCCGAGGTGATCGCTCTGGTGATCCCCGACATCGAGAACCCCTACTTCACCGAGATGGCCCGCGGCGTCGAGGACGTGGCATCCGAAGCCGGCTATTCGGTCGTGCTCTGCAACTCCGATGCCCAGATGGAGAAGGAGGCCACGTACCTCCGGATCGCGATCGCCGAGCACATGTCCGGCGTGATCATCGCGACGGCGGACGAGGGCACCAAGCTCGACACGATCCTGGCGACCGGGCGACCCGTCGTCGCCGTCGACCGCAGCACGACCTACGACATCGACGGGGTCGTCATGGCGAACCGCGCCGCCGGGACGTCGGCGACCAAGGATCTGATCGACGCGGGGTATCGGCGCATCGCCTACATCGGCGGCCCCGAGCACATCGACACGGCGGCCGAGCGCGCCGCGGGGTGGCGTACGGCGCTCGGTGCCGCGTATCCGGACCTCGACCTCGACGCGCTACAGCGGTTCGAGACGTTCCGCGTCGACGGCGGCCGTGCCGCCATGGAGGATCTCCTCTCGCTGCCGGAACCGCCGGATGCCGTCGTCGCCGGGAACAACCTCATCGGCGTCGGCGCGATCCAGGTGCTCACCGAGCACGGGCTCACGCCGCCCCACGTGGGGGTCGCCGTCATCGGCTCGCTGCCGTTCACGACGCTGTCGCCCAGTGCCGTGACCGTCGTGCGACTGCCCGCCCGCCACATGGGCGTGACCGCGGCGCGGATGCTGCTCGAGCGCATCAAGGGCGACAAGCAGCCGGCGCGCACGGTCGTGCTGCGCAACGAGGTGCAGCCCGCGAACCCTCGGTCCTGAGCGGCCTTCGCTCAGGAGGAGCCCCAGAAGCGGGTCGCCAGATTCGCGACCTCTTTGTCGAGCTCTTCGAGTCGCCGGTCGATCGACCCGAGGCGGGTGTCGACCTTGTCCTCGAGGGTGTCGAACTTGTTCTCGAGCAGATCGAACCTGGCATCGAACTGCATCTGGAAGCCGTCGAAGCGCGCGATCATCTCGTTGCGGAGCCCGGCTACCGCGTTCTCGTTCTGTCGGGAGAGCGAGGCGAGCGTGTTCTCGTTCTGGCGGGAGAGCGAGGCGAGCGTGTTCTCGTTCTGTCGGGAGAGCGAGGCGAGCGTGTTCTCGTTCTGCCCGGTCAGGACCGCGAGCGTGTTCTGGCTCTGGCCGGTGAGTGCCGTCAGCGTCCGGTCGTTCTGCCGCAGCAGCAGGGAGACCGCGCCGATCATCACGGCGGCGAACACGCCGATCAGTGTCCACACCTGCGGCTCGGTCATCTCCATGGCTCCATTCTGCGAACGAAACACCAGATTGTCACGGTATTCCGGATGCCGACCGCCCATATCCCACGCGCTGTGGACAAGCCGAATCGTGCAGGTTCGGTGCAGCAAGAGTCGCCGCCGCCTTGCGACTTGAAATCGATTTCGCGTACAGTGACGAACAGGTTTCAGATTCTGCCGCTCAGGTTTCAAGGAGGACGCCATGCGCTGCACCCTCGGGGTGGACATCGGCACATCCAGCAGCAAAGGCGTGCTGGTCGATGGCGACGGCAGGATCCTCGCGACCGCGACGCGGTCTCACGACGTCAGCCGTCCGCGCACCGGCTGGGTGGAGATGGACGGGCGCGTGTGGTGGGACGAGTTCGTCGCGATCGCGCGCGAGATGCTCGCCGCTGCGCCGGATGCCGAGATCGCGGGTGTCGGCGTGAGCGGCATGGGGCCCTGCATCCTGCTCACGGACGACGGGGATGAGCCCGTGCGCCCCGCGATCCTGTACGGCGTCGACACCCGCTCCGGCGCACAGATCGAGCGGATGACGGCGGAGCTGGGCGTCGACGAGATCACCCGGATCGGGGGCTCGACGCTCACCTCGCAGGCCGGTGGACCGAAGCTGGTCTGGGTCGCGGATGAGGAGCCCGACGCGTGGGCGCGCGCTCGCCGACTCTTCATGCCGGCATCCTGGCTCGTGCGCAAGCTCACCGGTGCCTACGTGCTCGACCACCAGTCGGCGAGTCAGGTCTCGCCGCTCTACGACATCGAGAACGAGCGCTGGCATGACCCGTCGTGGGAGCGGTACGCCGACGGCATCGCGCAGCCCGCGCTCGCCTGGGCGGGCGACATCGCCGGCGAGGTGACCGCGGAAGCGGCATCCGCCACCGGCATCCCCGCGAGGACCCCCGTCATCACCGGCACGATCGACGCCTGGACCGAGGCGGTGAGCGTCGGCGCGCACGAGGTCGGCGACCTGATGCTCATGTACGGCACGACGATGTTCCTCGTGGCGACCGGCGAGGAGACGCTGCGCACGCCCTCGATGTGGACGACGGCCGGCGCGTTCGCGGGCACCCGCAATCTCGCCGGAGGGCTCTCCACGTCGGGCGCGCTCACCGCGTGGCTGAAGGACCTCACCGGCGCCGACTATCCGGAACTGCTGGCGGATGCCGAGAGGTCGGGGCCCGGCGCCCGCGGCCTGCTCGTGCTGCCCTATTTCGCAGGCGAGCGCACGCCGATCCAGGATCCGGATGCCCGCGGCGTGATCGCCGGCCTCACGCTCGAGCACGAACGCGGCGACCTCTACCGCGCCGCCCTCGAGGCGACGGCGCTCGGCGTACGGCACAACGTCGAGACCATGCGCGCGGCGGGAGCCGACATCCGGCGGATCGTCGCCGTCGGCGGCGGCACGCAGGGGCGCCTCTGGCTGCAGGTGATCTCCGATGTCACCGGACTCGACCAGGAGGTGCCGGAGACGACCATCGGCGCGAGCTACGGCGCGGCCTTCCTGGCCGCGACGGCGACCGCCGGCACCGGCGCAGCCCCGCTCATCGCCGACTGGAATCCGGTCGCCGAGACCGTCCACCCGGATGCGGCGGTCCGCGCCTTCTACGACTCGCTGTTCGACCGCTACACGCGGCTGTACGAGGGCTCGAAGGGCGTCGTGCACGAGCTCGCCGCCGCGCAGCGCGGAGCATCCGCATGACCCGGCGTGCCCGGGGCATCCCGCACACCTCCGAGGCGACGGCGTTCCCCCTCGGCGGCATCGGCACCGGCAACGTCTCGATCGGCGCCCGCGGCGAGCTGCGCGACTGGGAGTTCGAGAACCTGCCGGACAAGGGGCGGCGCAACCCGCACTCGTTCTTCGCGATCCACGCGCGGCCCGAGGGCGGCGTTCCCGTGACCCGGGTGCTCGAGGCGAAGATCACCGGGCGGCACGACGCCGACGCCGGGTACGCCTTCGACCAGCTCGCCGGTCTCCCGCGCCTCGACGGCGCGACCCTGCACGGCGAATACCCCGTGGTCGATGTCGACTTCACCGACGCGGTCGTTCCGGTCGAAGTCTCCCTCCACGCGTTCACCCCACTGATCCCGCTCGATGCCGATGCCTCGGGGATCCCGGCCGCGGTGCTGCGCTACCGCGTGAGCAACCCCGGCCAGGTGCCCGTCGACGTCACGGTCGTCGGCAGCGTCTCGCACACGGCCGGCCGCGGTACGCCGGGACCCGACGCCCCGTGGGGAATGCGCGCGATGCAGAGCGTGCGGTGGCGCGAGGAGGGCGACGTCCGCGGGATCGACTTCGGCATCGATCTCCCCGAGGACGACCCGGGCTACGGCACGCTGAGCCTGACGACGACGGATGCCGCCACCACGGCGAAACCGCAGTGGGTCACGAGCTACTGGCCGGACGGGGCGCGCCTGTTCTGGAACGACCTGACGGACGACGGGCTCCTCGCGCCCGAGCCGCGGCTCACGCTCGAGGACCGCCCGCGTGGGCTGTTCGCCGAGCTCGACGTCGACCCGGATGCTGCTCCGCTCACCGAGGAGCAGATGCTCGCGAAGCTCCCTCGGCTGCGCACCGGATCGCTCGGCATCGTGCACGCGCTCGCCCCGGGAGAGAGCCGCGACTTCGAGTTCGTGCTCTCCTGGAGCTTCCCGAACCGGCGTCGCGGCTGGCACGGGCACATCGTCTTGGACGACCCACCGGGAGACAGCCCGCTGTCGCCCACGGTCCGCAACCACTACGCGACCCTCTGGCCCGACGCCTGGGCCGCTGCAGAGCATCTGCACCGCGAGCTGCCGGCTCTGGAAGGGGCGACGGATGCCTTCGTCGAGGCCCTGTACGGCAGCACCCTCGACCCCGTGCTCGTCGACGCGATCGGTGCGAACATCGCCGCCGCGCGGTCGACGACCGGTTTCGTGCTCGAGTCCCCGAACCCCGAGCTGGGGGAGGGGCCGGTGTTCGCGGCCTGGGAGGGATCCTTCGATCACGGCGGGTCGTGCGAGGGCACCTGCACGCACGTCTGGTCCTACGCGCAGACCCTCGCCTGGTTGTTCCCCTCGCTCGAGCGCAGCGCCCGGCGCGTCGAGTACCTGCTGGAGTCCGACGACGAGGGCGCGCAGAAGTTCCGCGGCAACCGCATCTTCGGCGGGCCGTCGTGGTTCATGGCCCCCGCCGTCGACGGGCAGCTCGGCACCCTGCTGCGTCTGCACCGCGAGTGGCGCTTCAGCGGCGACGACGCGTTCCTGCGGGAACTGTGGCCTGCGGCATCCCGCACTCTCGACTACGCGATCCGCGAGTGGGATCGCGACGGTGACGGCCTGCTCGACGGCGAGATGCACAACACCTACGACATCGAGTTCCATGGTGCCGAGCCGCTCGCGAACGGCGTGTACCTGGCGGCGCTCCGTGCGGGAGCCCGTATGGCCGAACACCTCGGCGAAGCCGAGCGGGCGCGTGCGTGGACGGCTCGCGCCGACCACGTCGCCGCGGCGATGGACGAGACGCTCTGGAACGGCGAGTACTACCGGCAGGTGATCGACGATGCCGACGCGCACCGCTACCAGTACGGCGAGGGCGTGCTCTCGGATCAGCTGCTCGGCCAGTTCCACGCCTCCGTGAACGGGCTCGGGCACATCCTGCCGCCTGAGCGCGTGGAGTCCGCGCTCGCCGCGATCGTCGCCCACAACCACCGCACCGACCTGTCTGCGCACGAGAGCACGCAACGCGTCTATGCCCTGAACGACGAGGGCGGACTGCTGCTCGCCTCGTGGCCGCGCGGCGGACGACCCGCGATCCCGTTCGTGTACTCGGACGAGGTGTGGACGGGGATCGAGCACCAGGTCGCGGCCTCCCTGCTGTTCGCCGGTCGCTACGACGACGCGCTGCTGATCGAGCGGACGTTGCGCGCGCGCTACGACGGCGGCCACCGCAGTCCGTGGAACGAGATCGAGTGCGGCAACCATTACGCGCGCTCGCTGGCGTCCTGGGCTCTGCTGCTCGGTGCCACGGGTGCGCAGTGGGATGCGCCGAACGGGACGCTGTCGTTCGCGCCCGTCGGAGCGGGCGGCTCGTTCCTCTTCACCACGGGCACGGGGTGGGGGCGCGTCGAGATCGACGATGACGCCCTGACCCTGCACCTCGACGGCGGCGCGCTCGACGTCGCCGATCTGCAGCTGCACGGCCGGAGCGTCGGCCGCGGCATCCGACTCCGAGCGGGCACTTCGCCGGCCTCAGCCACCCAGAGGTTCCCGCTCACCACGACCCCAACACCGGAGGCATCATGACCACCTACACCCTGCCGACGCCGGCCTCCCGCCCGGCATCCGCTCCCAAGACCGCATACCTGATCGCCTCCGGCGACCTGCGCGAATCCGCCAACACGGGCGGCTGGCCCGTGCAGGTCGAGCTGGAGGCCGGCGTCACCGGGGTCTTCGAGGATCTCGGCTGGACGGTCATCCGCGCGAACGAGGTCGATCCCGCGACCGGGCACGGCTTCATCTCCAGCCAGCGCATGGGGCTCGAGGTGTTCAAGAACATCCCGACGGATGCTCCGCTCATCGTCGCCGAGGCCGTGTGGCAGTACTCGCACCACGTGCTCGCCGGTCTGCGGTCGCACGAGGGGCCGATCCTCACGGTCGCGAACTTCGCCGGCGACTGGCCGGGACTCGTCGGCCTGCTCGGCCTGAACGCCGGCCTCACCAAGATGGACAAGCCCTACGCCTCGATCTGGTCGGTCGACTTCAGCGACGACTGGTTCAAGGCCGGCATCAAGGAGTGGACCGAGACGGGCTCCATCACTCACGACGCCTCGCACGTGCGCGCCCTGCCCGAGCTGCCGGACAGCCCGGAGAAGCAACTGGGCGAGGCGCTCGCCGCCCAGCTGCTCGCCGAGAAGGCCATCATCGGCGTCTTCGACGAGGGCTGCATGGGCATGTACAACGCGATCTTCGACGACGAGCTGCTCAACAGGACGGGCATCTACAAGGAGCGCCTGTCGCAGTCGGCCCTGTACGCCGAGATGCTCAAGGTCTCGGAGGACGAGGCGAACGCTGCCTACGACTGGCTGATCGATGCCGGCATGACCTTCCAGTACGGCGAGGATGCCGCCACCGAGCTCACCCGTGAGCAGGTGCAGTGGCAGCTGAAGATGTACATCGCCGCCCTGCGCATCGCCGATGACTTCGGCCTCGATGCGGTCGGCATCCAGTACCAGCAGGGACTCAAGGACCTGGTGCCGGCATCCGACCTGGCCGAGGGCATCCTGAACTCCACCGAGCGTCCGCCCGTGACCTCTCGCGACGGCTCGCGCGTGCTGCACGAGGGTCGCGCGTTCCCGCACTTCAACGAGGCCGACGAGGGCGTCGCGGTCGACGCGCTCGTGACCGACCGGGTGTGGCGTGCGATGGGCCTCGTTCCCGACAACACGCTGCACGACGTGCGCTGGGGCGAGGACTTCGACGACCAGTTCGTCTGGGTCTACGAGATCTCGGGCTCGGTCCCGGCCTCGCACCTCGGTGGATGGCAGAACGCGGAGGGCTGGCGTCAGGGGCATGTGTTCTTCCCGGCGGGAGGCGCCACGATCAACGGCGTCTCGAAGCCGGGGGAGATCGTGCTCTCGCGCGTCTTCATCGCCGAGGGCATCCTGCAGGCCGACATCTTCCGGGCCTCCGTCGTCGAACTGCCCGCCGAGGAGACGCAGCGCCGCAAGGACGCCACGAACCCGGAGTGGCCCATCGCGCACGTCGTGCTGCACGGCATCTCGCGTGACCAGTTCATGGCCCGCCACAAGGCCAACCACGCACAGCTCGTCTACGCGCCCGACGCCGAGACCGCCGACAAGGCGCTGATCGCGAAGGCCGCGATGTTCGCGGGCATGGGCATCAAGGTCAACCTGGTGGGAGACGTGAACGTCTGAGATCCTGACGGCATGGCCACCGTCGACGACGTCCGTGAGATCGCGCTCGCTCTTCCGGGTGTGGAGGAGACGACGGGCGGACACACCGGAGAGGCGGCCTGGCGGCTGAAGAGCGGCCAGGTCGCCTGGCTCCGCGGCCCGAGCGGCACGGACCTGCGGCAGCTCGCCGATCTCGGGCGCGAGTGGCCCGACGGGCCGGTGCTCGGCGTGCGGGTCGGCAGCCTCGAGGAGAAGGACGCTCTGCTCGCGGCCGAGCCCGAGGCGCTCTTCACGATCCCCCATTTCGACGGGTACCCCGGGCTGCTCGTGCGCCTCGACGTGATCGACCGCGATCGGCTGGCGGAGATCATCGACGATGCCTGGCTCGTGCGCGCGCCGGCTCGCGTCGCGAAGCAGTGGCTGGCGGATCGCGGACTGGAGTGACCTCGCCCTAGGCGCTCGTCCTCAGCGCCTTCGTGATTCCGTCGACCATCTGCAGCTGCTCGTCGTCGAGGCGATCGATGAAGAGCTCGCGGATCGCACGCAGATGCGGGACGTTGGCTCGGCGGAAGGCGCCGGAACCCTCTTCGGTGAGCACCACCACCGCGCCGCGGTTGTCGGTCGCGCAGTCGTCGCGCCGGATCAGCCCGCGACGCTCCATGCGCCCGAGGTGGTGGGAGAGGCGGCTGCGCTCCCAGCCGATCGTGCGGGCGAGTTCGCTCGATCGCAGCTCGTGGTCGCCCTGGTCGCTGAGTGCGAGGAGGACGGAGTAGTCCGCTGCGGAGAGGTCGGAATCGTCCTGAAGTCGTCGACCCAGCTCGCCCTGCAGCGTGGCGACGGTCTCGATGAAGTCCCGCCAGACGCGCAGCTGCGGCGCGGTGGGCGTGCTCCGTGCAGCCATGATCGCCTCCTTTTAGTTGACATGTCCATCATATCGGAGTACAACGGAATCACAAGTGGTTGACGTATCAACAAAAGAGAGAGCAGGACAGAGTCGTGAACCCGCAGGGATTCGAGATCGGCCTCAACTCGTTCGGCGACACCGCGTCGTCGGGCGGGCGAGACCTGAGCGGCGCAGAGACTCTGCGCCTGCTGGTGGACGAGGCGCGTCGCGCCGAGGATGCCGGGATCGACGTGTTCAGCGTCGGCGAGCACTATCGACCGGGGCACAACGACTCGGCGACCCCCGTGCTGCTCGCCGCCATGGCCACGGCCACGGAGCGGATCGCGCTCGGAACCAGCGTCACCGTGCTCAGCACCAACGATCCGGTGCGGCTGTATCACGAGTTCTCGACGCTCGACGCGGTCTCGAACGGTCGCGCGCAGCTCGTCCTCGGGCGTGCGTCGGCCACGGAGTCGTTCCCGCTGTTCGGCTACGACCTCGCCGACTACGAGGACCTGTTCGAGGAGAAGCTCGACCTCTTCCTGCGCCTGCAGCGGGAGGAGGCGGTCACCTGGTCGGGCACCACTCGGGCCCCGCTGCGCGAGCACGTCGCGCAGCCGCGGATGCGGCCGGGCGGCATCCCGACCTGGATCGGCGTCGGCGGCAGCCCGAACTCGGTGATCCGGGCCGCGCACCACGGCCTGCCGCTCATGCTCGCCATCATCGGCGGCAACCCGCAGCGCTTCGCCGGTCACGTCGATCTCTACCATCGAGCGCTCGCCCAGGCGGGGAATCCGCCCCAGCCGGTCGGGATGCACTCGCTCGGACTCGTGGCCGACACCGACGAAGAGGCGAGGGAGACATGGTGGCGGTACTGGGAGCCGGTCGTCACCGACCTCGCGAAAGAGCGCGGCTTCTACGCGCCGACCCGCGCCCGCTACGAGCACGAGATCTCCGAGGGCGCCCTGTTCGTCGGCTCGCCCGAGACGGTCGCGCAGAAGATCGTCCGCTCGGCCCGTGACCTGCAGCTCGACCGTTTCGACCTCAAGTACGACATCATGCATCTCCCCGCCGAGGCGCGGGCCCGCACCATCGAGCTGCTCGGCCGCGAGGTCGCCCCGCGCGTGCGCGATCTCCTCTCCCTCGAACGCGCCGCGTGAACACCTCCACCCCAGGGAAGAAAGCAGTCATGAACGACATCGAATTCGGCCTCGACACCTTCGGCGACCTCACCGAAGACGAGAACGGCGTGCTCTCCAGCCATGCGGCGGCCATCCGTCAGACCGTCGACGAGGCGGTGCTCGCCGATCAGCTCGGCGTCGACGTGTTCCTCGTGGGCGAGCACCACCGGCCGGAGTATGCGATCTCGAGTCCCGAGACCGTGCTGGCGGGCATCGCGCCCCGCACCTCTCGCATCCGCCTCGGATCCGGGGTCACCGTGCTCAGCTCGGACGATCCCGTGCGCGTGTTCCAGCGCTTCGCCACCGTCGACGCCCTGTCGAACGGCCGTGCCGAGGTCATCCTCGGACGCGGATCGTTCACGGAGTCCTTTCCCCTGTTCGGGCACGACCTCGCCGACTACGAGGTGCTCTTCGACGAGAAGATCGACCTGTTCGCCGAGCTCCTGAAGGAGGAGCCGGTGACGTGGTCGGGCACCCAGCGCCCCGCGCTCGTCGACGCGGACGTCTTCCCCAAGACCGAGAGCGGGCTCAGCACCTGGGTCGGGGTCGGCGGTTCGCCGCAGTCGGTGATCCGCACCGCCCACTACGGCTTCCCGCTCATGCTCGCAATCATCGGCGGGGCGCCGGAACGGTTCGCGGGTTACATCGATCTCTACCGACGCGCGGCCGCGCAGTTCGGCACCACCGCGTATCCGGTCGGCATGCACTCGCCCGGCTTCATCGCCGACACCGACGAAGAGGCCCGCGAGCTGCTCTGGCCGCGATACAAGGTGATCCGCGACCGGATCGGCGCGCTCCGCGGCTGGCCGCCGATCCGCAGGGAGGAGTTCGACCAGGAGATCGAGCACGGCTCCATGTACGTCGGCTCGCCCGAGACCGTGGCGCAGAAGATCGCCCGCACTCTCGGCGCGCTCGACGTCGGCCGCTTCGACCTCATCTACACGATGGGGTTCCTGCCGGCCGCGGCGCGGATGCGCGCGGTCGAGCTGTACGGGTCGGTCGTCATCCCGCGCGTGCGCGAGCTGCTCGCCGCGCAGCGCGCCGAGAACGAGGTCGCGGCGTGAGCGGGGCGACGGATGGGGCCACGCTCGGCATCCTCGGTGCCGGCAAGGTCGGCACCGTCCTCGCCCGACTGGCTGTGGCAGCGGGGTATCGGGTGCTCATCGCCGGCTCCGGCGATCCGGGGAGGATCGCCCTGACCGTCGAGGTGCTGGCTCCCGGCGCCGAGGTGGCGACGGCGGCAGTCGCGGCCGAGCAGGCAGACATCGTGATCCTCGCGCTGCCGCTCGGCAAGCACCGGTCGCTCCCGGTGGCGGCGCTGCGTGGAAAAGTGGTGGTCGACGCCATGAACTACTGGTGGGAGACCGACGGCATCCGCGAGGAGTTCACGGGGTCGACGAGCGAGATCGTGCAGGATTTCCTGCCCGACTCCCTCGTGGTGAAGGCCTTCAATCACATGGGGTATCACGACATGGAGGCGGACTCCCGGCCCTCCGGTGCTGCCGACCGCAAGGCGATCGCGCTCGCCGGGGATCATGAGGATGCTCTCGCCCGGGTCGCGCGGCTGATCGACGATCTGGGGTTCGACCCGCTTCCTGCCGGAGCGCTGGCCGACGGCATCCGCCTGCAGCCGGGCGCGGGGGCCTTCGGGGCGAACGTCTCGCGCGGTGAGCTCCTCGAACTCGTCGAGGTGTTCGATCCGGAGCGGGACCGGTTGACGCTCCCTGCGTTCGGGTGACGCCGCGGCGATCAGTCCGTCGCGGTCAGGAACGGGCGGGCGGCGGCGAGGAACGCGCGCGGGTCATCGGCCCAGAGGCGGATGCGGGTGATCTCGTGCCTTCCGCCCTTGGGCAGGAGGCCGGGGAGGCGGATGCCGACGGGCCGCTCCAGCTCGATCTCGATGTTGGTCTCGTCCTGCATCCGCTCGGCGTACTCGGCACCCTGTTCGGTCGGGGTGATCCGTGGCAGCTTCGGCTCATCGACGCGCTTCGAGATGGCGATGGAGGCGATGTCGTCCCAGGCGATCGGGATGTCGATCTCGAGTCCGCTGCGGACGCGGATGCCGTCGGGCGCGACCGCGTGCGGCCGCATGAGCATCGCGCAGAGGAGCCCGATCATCCACGTCAGACCCCAGATGCCGAGGATGAGGATGGGGATCCGCACGGCGGGCCAGGGGTGCACGATCAGGTCGAGGATCGGGATCTCGACCGCCGAGAGCACGATGAAGATGATGAGGATCGTCAGCACCGGCTGGTGATACGCGACGCCGGTGCCGCCCGGTGGGACGGCGGGACGGCGGGCGATGGCTCGGCCGATGCTCGCGTAGACGCGCAGCTCGGCGGTCCACGCGCGGTGGAGGAAGTTCAGCGCGCGGGCGACTCGCGATGGTGCGTCTGACGGGGACGTCCTCGTGCCCGTGGTCATGATGCAGCCCGTTCGGCGTCGGCGCTCGCCGCCTCTGTCACGAGGGTCTCGAGGTGGGATGCGATCGCGGCGATGCCGCGTTCGAGTGCCGCACGGTCCGACGGAGCGACCGCGGCGAGGAGCATGTCGTTGAGCTCGGTGTGCTCCTGCTGCATCCGCGTCATGGTCTCGGTCGCCGAGGCGGTCAGTTCGACGAGGACGGCGCGCCGGTCGGTCGGATGCGGCGTCCGGCGGACGTGGCCCGACTCCTCGAGGCCGTCGACAAGGCCGGTGATGTTGCGCGGCGTGACGTCGCAGAGTCGGGCGAGGTCGCGCTGGGTCGACGGGCCGGCATGCTGCAGCACCCAGAGCAGGTGCACGCGGGCGGTCGTGAGTCCTGTGCCGTCGAAGGCGCGTGCCATGTCTCTCTGGAAGAGCTCGCCGATCAGCAGCAACCGGTCGAGCAGCAGGATGTCCATATCCGTGAGCCTACTACATAGTTACCTCACTTCACGATTTGGATGTCGCTCCCGTGGCAGTTGTGGCGAGTGGAACGGCAGAACACCCGCCACAACTGCCACGGGAGTGGCTCGATCAGGCGACGGCCGTGGCTTCGAGCTCGACAAGCTGGCCGGGGATGGCCAGTCGCGTGACCTGGAGCATCGTCGTCGTGGGGGCGACGCCGGCGGCACCCAGGCGCCCGGCGAGCACGCCGTAGTGCGGGAAGAGCGCGTCGACATCGGTCGTGTAGACGTTCAGGCGCACGAGGTCGGCCAGCGACATGCCGGCCGCAGCGAGCACCGCCTCGAGGTTGTCCGCACTCAGCGCGAGCTGCGCCGCGATATCCCCGTCATGCTCGGGCCGACCCTCCGCGCTCATCGCGGTCTGGCCCGAGATGTACAGCGTGCGGGTCTCGCCGGAGACGACCTCGCCCTGGTGGAAACCCAGCTCCTGCGACCACGTCACCGGGTTCACCGCTGTGCGTTCGATTGTCATTTCCTGGTCCTTTCGTCGTGCGATTCCGCCTCGGGACGAAGCGATGGATCCAGCCTTCCAACGAATCCCGACACCTTCTGTCATGTATTCCTGAGACAATCTCCCATGCGCGCAGATCGGCTGGTCTCCCTCGTGCTGCTGCTCCGGCAACGCGGCCGCCTGTCCGCGACGGCGCTCGCCGAAGAGCTCGAGGTCTCGACGCGCACGGTGCTGCGCGACATCGAGGCGCTCTCGACGGCGGGCGTCCCCGTCTACGCCGATCGCGGCCGTCACGGCGGCTTCACGCTCCTGCCCGGGTTCCGCACCGAGCTCACCGGTCTCAATCACGACGAGGCGCTCGCGCTGCTCACCGCCGGCGGCGCCGGGGCGAAAGAGGTGTTCGGGCTCAGCGCCGCGCTGTCATCCGCGATGCGGAAGATCGTCGATGCGCTGCCCGAGGGTCACCAGATCACGGCGGCGGATGCTGCCCGTCGCATCCTCGTCGACCCCGAAGCCGACCTCCTCTCGCGGCGTCGGATCGCCGAGATCATCCCGGAGCCGATCATGAGCGAGGTGCGCCGCGCCGTGCTCGTCGGCCATCGGCTGCGCATCCGCTACGCGGCCGAGGCCCGTGAGCCGGTCTGGCGCACGCTCGATCCGATCGGCCTCGTCACGGTGCGCGACAAGGGCTACCTCCTTGCGACCGTCGACGGCGGCGATCGCACCTACCGCCTCTCGCGCATCCTCGCCGCCGAGGCGCTCCACGAACCCGCGCAGCGCGACGGCGCGGTCGACCTGGCCGAGCTGTGGCAGCAGCGCAGCGCGCGGTTCCGGGAGGGGGAGGATCCGCTGGAGGTCGTCTTGCGCCTGGCCCCTTCGCGTCGAGAAGAGGTCGCATCCACGGCCGTCACGGTTCTCGAGGAGACGATCGATACGGACGGCGAGCTGCGGATGACCGTGTCCTTCCAAGACCTCCGGCACGCGGTGTGGGCGCTCTGGCAGCTCGACACCGGCGCTGAGGCGCTCGAACCCGTCGAGCTCCGCGAGGCGCTGCGCGCTCGCGCGATAGCGGTCGCCGCCCGCTACGCCGGACCGGTGTGAGTCGAGTCGTGATGGATCAGGAATGCCGTTCCCGCCCCGCCGCCGGCAGCATTATCGATCCAGCATCGGCCAGGGTCAGGCAGGGTCAGGCCGGGTCAGGCCGGATCGAGCCGGAGCACCTCGGGCGACTCCCCGCCCTCGAGATCGTCGGCGATGCGGATGCTGCGCGCCAGGTCGTCGAGCGCCGCGGTCAGGGTGCCGAAGCGCTCGCGGTCGCTGCACACCGCGGTCAGAGTGACCAGGTGGGTTCCGGTGTCCCACGTGTAGGTGGCGAACGGGGGCGTGGCCTCGGACGACGGCAGGGGTACGAGCAGCTTCTCTCCCACGCCGAGGCGCGTCGGGAACGACTGTGTGTCGTCGTACTCCATCGGCATCGATGCCCGCGCGATGCGCACGTCCGGCGTGAGCTGCTGCGCCGTGGCCATCGCCACGATCAGCTCGGGCTCGGCCTTCCAAGTCCACACCAGCACCCGGCCGTCGGCGCGCTTCATGAGCATCGGCGCGGCCTGGCTCATGGCCCAGGCGCCGAAGCGGGATCCCGGGCGCTCGGTCGCCCCGACCGCCGCGTTGACCTGCCCCAGCAGCATCCGGATCGCCGCCTTGCGGTGGCGCCGACCGCGCCAGCCGAGCGAGTCCGTCACGGGGATCCACAGCCGGGGATCGGCGTCGGCAGTCAGTCGCATGGCCCCACGCTAACGGGTGACCCTGGGGGATGCCGGTACGCCTCGGCGGCGCGGTCAGGGCCCTCAGGTAGAGTGGCCAGCGCCCGATCGGGCTCCCTTGGCCGCCGTACCGTAAGGCAGAATGTCTTCCTCTCCCTCCGATCCGACGAACGCTGCGGGGACCCCGCCCCGTCCGCTGAAGATCCTGATCGGGTGCGACACGTTCGCCCCCGACATCAACGGCGCCGCCCGCTTCGCCGAGCGTCTCGCCGCGGGGCTGGTCCAGCGCGGGCATGACGTGCACGTCTCCGCCCCCAATCAGGCGTACCGTCGCGCGGAGCCCCGCACCGAGGTGATCGAGGGCGAGCCGATGACGCTGCACCGCCTTCCCTCCGTGCGGTGGGCGCCGCACGACTGGCTGCGCTTCGTCTGGCCGTGGCGCTCGAAGCACTACGCGCGCACCGTGCTCGATCGCGTCCAGCCCGACGTCGTCCACATCCAGTCGCACATCGTGATCGGTCGCGGGCTGGCCCACGTCGCGCACGAGCGCGGCATCCCGGTCATCGCGACCAACCACGTCATGGCCGAGAACATCCTCGATCACACGACGATGCCGAAGTTCATCGACGATCTGGTGCTGAAGTTCGCCTGGGCCGACGCCAAGCGCACCTTCGACCTGACCCGCGCGATCACCACTCCGACCCGCCGCGCCGCCGACTTCCTCGAGAAGACCGTCGCCGTGCAGGGCGTCATCCCGGTCAGCTGCGGCATCGACCGCACCCAGTACACGCCGGTGATCGCGCCGCGCGAAAAGAACCGCATCGTCTTCGTCGGCCGCCTCACCGCCGAGAAGCAGGTCGAGGTCATCCTGCAGGCGATGACCAAGCTCGATCCCGCGCTCGAGACCACGTTCGACATCGTCGGCGGCGGCGACCAGCGCAAGCAGCTGGAGAGCCTCACCGCACAGCTCGGGCTCTCCGACCGCGTCACCTTCCACGGCCGTACGACGGATGAAGACCTGCGTGCGCTGCTGTCACGGGCCAGCCTCTTCGTGATCGCCTCGATCGCCGAGCTGCAGTCCATCGCGACCATGGAGGCGATGGCCTCGGCGCTGCCGATCGTCGCTGCGGATGCCGTCGCGCTCCCGCATCTCGTGCACGACGGAGAGAACGGCCATCTGTTCGAGCCGGGCAACGTCGAAGAGCTCGCCGCGCGCCTGACCGACGTGCTCACCGCGTCGCCGGCGGAGTACGAGCGGATGCAGCGCGCATCGCTCGACGGCGTCGCGATCCACGACATCAACCGCACCCTCGACACCTTCGAAGCGCTGTACCGCGACGAGCCGCTGCCCGAATAGGCGGGCCTCGACATGCACATCGTCTTCTTCGGCGATCAGCACCTCGACTCCCTCGGCGGAGCGCAGGTCTCGATGCGGCTGCAGCGCGAGTTCCTCGAACGCGCCGGGCACACGGTGACCGTCGTCGCGCCGCGGATGCACGCTTCGACAGGCTCAGCGACCCAAGGGCGGACAGGCTCAGCGACCCAAGGGCGGACAGGCTCAGCGACCCAAGCTCCGAACCCGGCCTACGTCGACCTGCCGTCTGTGCCGATCACGCTCGACCGCGAGTACTCCATGAGCTGGCCGGGACGCGGAACCGACCGCTTCCTCGATCGCGCGATGACCCGCCGTCCTGCGGTCGACCTGGTGCACGTGCAGGCCGACTTCTGGGGCGCCTTCATCGGCCACCGCTACGCCGCGCGTCACGGCATCCCGGTCGTCCACACGATGCACAACCGCGTCGATGTCGGACTCGCCGCGGTCACGCCGCTGCACCGTCCCGTGCTCCGGATCCTCAACGCCTGGCGGCGCGGCGCGCTGCGCGGCGTGGGCGATGCGGTCGCGGGCAGCGATGGGTGGGCCTTCCTCCGCGGGCTCGCCGCCGGCGCCTCGGCCGTGACGGCACCGTCGACCCACTTCGCCCGCCGCCTCGAGCAGCACGGCGTGTTCGACACGGTCGACGTCGTCTGGAACGGCATCGACGACGACCTGCGCGACGCCACGGTCGCCGCAGCGCCGGAGCACCGCGCGCCCGGCAAGCCGCGCTTCGTCTGGCTGGGGCGGATGAGCCCGGAGAAGCGCCTGCTGCCCTTCCTCGAGGCGTTCGTGGCCTCCGGAGTGGATGCCGAGCTCGAGATCATCGGCGGCGGCGCGCAGCGTGCAGCCGCGGAGAAGATCGTCGAGGGCCGCGCGGGTGTGCGCTTCGCGGGGCGGCTCACCTACGCGCAGACGCTCGCGCACATCGCCGCGGCGGACGCGCTCGTGCAGACGTCGATCGGCTTCGAGACGCAGGGCATGACGCCGTTCGAGGCGGCGACCCTCGGCACGCCGTCGGTCATCTGCGACCCCGACATCGCCGCGGAGCTCGGCGGCGGGCTGTGGGCGGTGCCGGATGCCGATGCCCCGGCGACCGGTCGTGAGCGAGAGGCGCAGCGCGCGGAAGCACTCGCCGAGACGCTGCGGCGCGCGGCATCCGACATCGTCGCCGGCACCGCACCGACCCCTGTCCCGGAGGTCGCGGAAGCGTTTCGGCAGTCCTCGCGGACCGCGGCGATGATCCGCGTCTACGAGCGCGTGCTCGCCGGCCGCTGAGGCCGACCCCCTCCGCTCAGAAGAAGCGGTAGAAGGTCGACGACGCGAAGCTGATCACGAGACCGAGCAGCCCCACCCCGGCGATCCCGATCGCGATGCCGACGAGCAGCTGCGAGCCCGGACGCTTCGCGGCGATGAGCGCGAGCACCAGTGCCGCGGCGTAGCCGAGGAGACTGATGACGCCGAGGATGCCGGAGATGACGGTCGTGGTCTCGAAACCACCGGTCGACATGTAGAGGAACGGCGTGAACAGCGTCACGAGCAGGCTGAGACCGGCGGTGACGACGGCGATCACGAAGGCGATCCGGCCGAGCGGGTTGCCCGGCCCCGTCGGCTTCGGAGCCGTGGGGTAGGCGGGATAACCGGGCTGCGCGCCTGCGTTCTGCGGAGTCGGCGGGTACTGCGGACCGGCCGGGTACTGCACTGCCGCGGGCGCCTGCGGGGCCGCCGGGTACTGCGGTGCGGCGGGAAGATGCGGCGGCGCCGGCGGAAAGGCGGGGTTCGGCTGTGCGGACGGCGGAACAGGAGGCTGCTGCGGCTCGCTCATGGTTCGAGCGTAGTCGCGGGCGCGCGTTCGCGTCAGGATCGCTTTCGCGGCCGCCGACGGTCAGCTCTTGGCGCCGGTCAGCGCGAGTGTGCCGCCGAGGCCGATCATCATGACTCCGCCGGTGCCGGAGAGGGTCGACATGCGGCGCGGGGAGCGGGCGAACCAGGTGCGCGCCGTTCCCGCTGCCAGAACCCAGACGCTGTCGCACATGAGCGCGAGCGTCTGGAAGGTGAGCCCGAGGATCAGCAGCTGCGCCCACACCGGACCCCCCGACGGAGCCACGAACTGGGGCAGCACCGCGACGAAGAAGGCGATGGTCTTGGGATTGGTCGCTCCCACGATGAAGCCCTGGCGCAGCGGCTTCCCCGCAGACGCCGGGGTGCGTCCCGCGTCAGCGACGTGATCGTGGCGGTGGCGGATGGCCTGGATGCCGAGCCACACGAGGTACGCGGCGCCGATGATCTTGATGACGGTGAAGGCGACGACCGACGACGCGACGATGGCGCCGACGCCGAATGCGACGGCCAGGACCGCGGGCACGGTGCCGAGGGCGTTGCCGACGACGCTGAGCGCTCCTGCGCGACGGCCCAGCGAAAGCGACCGGCCGATCACGAAGAGCACGCTCGGGCCGGGGATGACGATGATCACGACAGACGCGATGGTGAAGGCGAGCAGGCTGTCGAACGGGATCATGAGCCGACGATACCGTGGCGCGCTACTTCCGGCTCAACGGTAGGTGTGTCCGGTCTCGGCGTGCTGTGCGACGTCGCGACCGGCGACGCGACTCCAGTCCGTGGGGGTCTGGCGGTAACCGTCGCGGCGCAGTTCGACGACGGAGGCGACGGCGGCCCAGAGGGCGAGGGCGAGAACTGCGATGAGGAGTACCATGGCAGAAACGCTACGCTCGGCGGTAAACCGCCACGAGTGGCAGAATAGACTAAGAACGTTCGAAAACTGCCAAACAAGGAGAGTCGATGAAGACGGTCGCCTGCGTCATCCAGGACGGGTTCGCGCCCTTCGAGTTCGGTGTCGCCTGCGAGGCCTTCGGCCTCGACCGCTCCGACGACGGTGTGCCGAACTTCGATTTCCGCATCGTCGCGCCGCGGGCCGGTGTCGTCCAGTCGAAGATCGGGTTCTCCGTCAACGTCGAGAACGACCTCTCCTTCGCCTACGAGGCCGACCTCGTCGTGTTCTGCCCGCTTCCCCGCACGCATTGGTCTGCCATCGATCCGCTGCTCCTCGACCTCGCGCGCCACGCGGTCGACCGCGGCGCGTGGGTGATGAGCGTGTGCAGCGGGTCGTTCATCCTGGCCGCCGCCGGTGTCCTCGACGGGCGACGCGCGACCACGCACTGGATGTACTCGCACGTGATGGCCGAGATGTATCCGCAGATCGACATCGACCCCGACGTGCTGTTCGTCCAGGACGGCAAGATCATCACCAGTGCCGGCACCGCCGCCGGCATCGACGCGTGCCTGCACCTGCTGCGTCAGGAGCTGGGCGCCGATCTCACCAACCGCATCGCCCGACGCATGGTCGTGCCGCCGCAGCGCGACGGCGGTCAGGCCCAGTTCATCGACCGTCCGATCCCCGTCGTCGCCAGCGACTCGCTGGCCGCTGTCGCCGACTGGGCCGTCGAGCATCTGCGCGACGAGCTCGGCGTCGATCAGCTCGCAGCCAAGGCGCTGATGTCGCCGCGCACGTTCGCCCGGCGGTTCAAGGCCGAGTACGGTGCGACGCCTGCGGCCTGGCTCGCGCGCCAGCGCATCATCCACGCGCAGCGGATGCTGGAGCGCACCGATCTGCCTCTCGAGCAGATCGCCGAGGAGTGCGGATTCGGCTCGGCGGCCGTGCTGCGGCAGAACTTCGCTCGGGTGCTCGGCCTGACCCCGACGGCTTACCGGGCGCGCTTCTCCTGCGCGGACGACGAGGAGGCTCCGGCGGCCTGAACCGCTGCTCCATCATTTCGCATGGTGGAAGAGAGATTCCGAAAGGCTGGACGCGCAGCGAATCCGGTGTTACAGTCGTTCCCAGCCCGCACCTCAACAGAGGCCTGTGGACAGGAAGCAGCACAACCTAGCGGTTCGACGTATATCTCGCGGAACGGCCTGATCAAGGCCCGACCAGATAAGCCGTATCACTGCGACGACAGCAAGGAAGCTCTCCGTCATGACCAGCACCGCTATGCCCGAAACCGGCCTGCGATCGACTCCGGCCGAGTATCTCGCCCGCGCCGTCGCCATCGCGACCGACAACGTCCGCAACCAGGGCGGCCCGTTCGGCGCCATCGTCGTCACGGCCGATGGCCGCGTCTTCGAAGGCGTGAACCGCGTCACCGCGAACCTCGACCCCTCGGCGCACGCCGAGGTCACCGCGATCCGCGCCGCCTGCCAGGGTCTCGGCACCTTCGACCTCACCGGCGCCGTGCTCTACAGCAGCTGCGAGCCGTGCCCGATGTGCCTCGCCACCTCGCTGTGGGCACGCGTCGACCGCGTCTACTTCGCCGCCGATCGGAACGACGCGGCCGACGCCGGATTCGACGACGCCGTGTTCTACCGCTACTTCGAAGGCGGTGAGGAGGACAGAGCGATCATGCCGGTCGCGCAGGAGCCTCTGCCGCCCACCGCGCGCATCGCTCCGTTCACGGAGTGGAGCACCACGTCCACCCGAGTCGACTACTGACCCGAACGACGATTGGAGCCGAAGATGTCTTCATCCGTTTTCCTGCCGGACGAGCCCGAGACCGGGGCCACTCCCGCGGCGGTGCACCCGCCGCTGCCCACCGGGGCAACCACGACCGTCGACGCCGAACCCCGTAACGGGCTCGACCGCTTCTTCGAGATCACCCAGCGCGGGTCGACCTTCGGGCGCGAGATCCGCGGCGGTATCGTCACGTTCGTGACGATGGCGTACATCGTCATCCTCAACCCCCTCATCCTCGGCGGCGTCGACGACGTCACCGGTAACGCCCTGCAGGCCGCGCAGATCGGCGCAGCCACCGGCCTGACCGCCGGCGTCATGACGATCCTGTTCGGTCTGATCGCTCGGCTGCCCTTCGCCCTCGCCGCAGGCCTCGGCATCAACTCGTTCCTCGCCGTCTCGGTCGTCGGCCAGGTGACCTGGCCGGAGGCCATGGGGCTGGTCGTGATCAACGGCGTGCTCATCGTGCTCTTCGGGGCCACCGGCATCCGCACGGCGATCTTCAACGCAGTGCCCGCTCCGCTCAAGGCGGCGATCACCGTCGGCATCGGCCTGTTCATCGCCTTCATCGGCTTCGTCGACTCCGGATTCGTCAACCGCACCCCGGGCGGTCCGCCCGTGCAGCTGGGTGACGGCGGATCGATCACCTCGGTCCCGACGCTCATCTTCCTGCTCGGCCTGCTCATCATCGGCGTGCTCGTGGCGCGCAAGGTGCCGGGCGGCATCCTGATCGGCATCGTCGCGGCGACGGTGATCGCGATCATCGCGCAGGCGTTCCTCAAGCTCGGCCCGAGCTTCGAGGAGCCGGGCGGCTGGCACATGACCATCCCCGAGATCCCGGCCTCGTTCGTGACGATCCCCGACTTCGGGCTCATCGGCCAGTTCGACCTGTTCGGCTCGTTCAGCCGCATCGGCGCCCTGGCGGCCACGATGCTGGTGTTCACCCTGGTGTTCTCGAACTTCTTCGACGCGATGGGCACGATGACCGGTCTCGCGAAGAACGCCGGGCTCGCCTACAAGGACGGCACGTTCCCGCGTCTGCGCTCCGCGTTCGTCGTCGAGGGCCTGGGCGCCGTCGCCGGCGGCGCCACCTCGACCTCGTCCAACACCGTGTTCGTGGACAGCGCCTCCGGCATCGGCGAGGGGGCCCGCACGGGACTCGCCTCGGTCGTGGTCGGCGTGCTCTTCCTGCTCTCGATGTTCTTCACGCCGCTCACGCTGGTGGTTCCGATCGAGGTGGGATCCGCCGCGCTGGTCGTCGTCGGCGCGATGATGATGGCGCAGATCAAGGAGATCAAGTTCACGAACTTCGCCGTGGCGCTCCCCGCGTTCCTCACCATCGTCACGATGCCCCTGACGTACTCGATCGCCAACGGCATCGGCGTCGGCTTCATCGCCTGGACCCTGGTGAACACGCTCTCCGGCCGTGCGCGCAAGGTGCACTGGCTGATGTGGGTCGTGGCCGTCGGCTTCGCGCTGTACTTCGTGCGGGGCCCGATCGAGGTGCTGCTCGCCGGCTGAGCGGCAGCACCACAGCTGTACTGAGGAGATCGACCATGAACGACATCGCCGTCACAGAGACCGCTGTCACAGGAACCGCCGTCAACGTCAACGGGCGGGTCCGCTCGCTCGACGGCGTCGCCGCCCACACGACCGCACTCGACTGGCTGCGCGACACCGGATTGTCGGGCAGCAAGGAAGGCTGCGCGGAGGGGGAGTGCGGAGCGTGCGCGATGCTGCTCGCGACCCCGACGCCCGAGGGCGGTACCGCCTGGACGCCGGTCAACGCCTGCCTGGTTCCCGTGTACGCGCTGAACGGTCAGGAGATCGTGACCGCCGAGGGTCTCGGCTCCCCGGATGCCCTGCACCCGGTGCAGGAGAAGCTGGCCGAGGCGGGGGGATCGCAGTGCGGCTACTGCACCCCCGGCTTCGCCTGCAGCATGGCGGGGGAGTACTACCGGTCCGAGCGCACTCCCGCCGAGACCACGCCGGCCGAAGGGGGCACCGGTCACGACGACGGCATCCCCTCGCACGACGCGGAGCACGGCCCGAACGGATTCGATCTGCACGCGCTCAGCGGCAACCTCTGCCGCTGCACCGGGTATCGGCCGATCCGCGACGCCGCCTACACGCTGGGTGACCCCGAGGCGGACGATCCCCTGCAGCAGCGGCTCGCGGCTCCCGCTCCCGCGGCAGTCCCCACGGTCGCCGAGGTCGACGGGTCGCGGTTCATCCGTCCGGCCTCCCTCGCCGAAGCCCTGCGTCTGCTCCGCGAGGAGCCGGAGGCGCTGCTCGTGGCGGGCTCCACCGACTGGGGTGTCGAGGTGAACATCCGCGGTCGTCGCGCGCCGCTCGTCATCGCGATCGAGCAGCTCGACGAGCTGCGGACCCTCCATCACGACGATGACGTGCTCGAGATCGGTGCGGCGCTCCCGCTCTCCGAGGTCGAGAAGCGTCTCGGCGGCGCGGTGCCGCTGCTCGCGAAGCTCTTCCCGCAGTTCGCCTCCCGCCTGATCCGCAACCGCGCCACGTTCGGCGGCAATCTGGGCACCGGCTCCCCGATCGGCGACACTCCGCCCGCGCTCCTCGCGCTCGGCGCCCGCCTCGTCCTGGCATCGGTCGACGGAGAGCGCGAGGTCGAGCTCGCGGAGTACTTCACCGGCTACCGGCAGACGATCCGTCGTCCTGACGAGCTCATCCGCGCGGTGCGCATCCCGCTCCCGCTCGCGTCGGTGACCGCGTTCCACAAGATCGCGAAGCGACGCTTCGATGACATCTCCAGCGTCGCGATCGCCTTCGCGCTCGACATCGAGGACGGGATCGTCACGGCAGCGCGGATCGGTCTCGGCGGTGTCGCGGCCACGCCCCTTCGCGCCTACGCCGCGGAAGAGGCTCTGATCGGCCGGCCGTGGAACATCGCCACGGTGCGGGCGGCATCCGAGATCCTCGGAGCCGAGGGCACGCCGATGTCGGACCACCGCGCGAGCGCGGACTACCGCTCGCTCATGCTCAACACCGCGCTGCTCAAGCTGTACAGCGCGACGGTCATCAGCTCGAAGGAGGTGTCGGCATGAGTGCTCTCGCCGACCGACCGGCCAACCCCGTCGTGGGGCATCGGGCCGTGCACGAGAGTGCGGCTCTCCACGTCACCGGCGCCGCCATGTACACCGACGACCTCGCCGCCCACACCGCAGGCGTCCTGACGGCGTGGCCCGTGCAGTCCACGAACGCGCACGCGAAGGTCACCGTCGACGTCTCCGGTGCCTACGAGGTGCCCGGCGTCGTGCGCGTGCTCACCGCCGAGGATGTTCCCGGCATCAACGACGCGGGCATCAAGCACGACGAGCCGCTGTTCCCCAGCGAGGCGATGTTCTACGGGCACGCCCTCGTGTGGGTGCTCGGCGAGACGCAGGAGGCCGCGCGCCTCGGCGCCGAGCGCGTCACTGTCGAGTACGAGCCGCTGCCGTCGCTCATCACCGTGCAGGACGCGATCGACGCGGAGTCGTACCAGGGCATCGCCCGCACCGTGCAGCGGGGCGACGCGGCATCCGCTCTCGCATCCGCGGCTCACGTGTTCGAAGGCGTCACCGAGTTCGGCGGCCAGGAGCACTTCTACCTCGAGACCCACGCGTCGCTCGCGATCCGGGACTCCGAGGGTCAGTACTTCGTGCAGTGCTCGACCCAGCATCCGTCCGAGACGCAGGAGATCATCGCGCATGTGCTCGGGATCACGTCCAGCGAGGTGACCGTGCAGTCGCTGCGGATGGGTGGGGCGTTCGGCGGCAAGGAGATGCAGCCGCACGGCCTCGCCGCGATCGCTGCTCTCGGCGCGAAGCTCACGGGTCGTCCGGTGCGCCTGCGCCTGAACCGCACCCAGGACATCACGATGACCGGCAAGCGGCATCCGTTCCACATCTCGTGGAAGGTCGGCTTCGACGCCGACGGGATGCTGCAGGGGCTGGATGCCACTCTCACCTGCGACGGCGGATGGAGTCTCGACCTGTCCGAGCCGGTGCTCGGCCGCGCTCTCTGTCACCTGGACAACGCCTACTGGATCCCCAACGTGCACGCCTACGGCCGCATCGCGAAGACGAACAAGGCCTCGAACACGGCCTTCCGCGGATTCGGCGGGCCGCAGGGTGTCTTCCTGATCGAGGACATCCTCGGTCGCGTCGCCCCGGCGCTCGGCATCGACCCTCTCGAGCTCCGCGAGAAGAACTTCTACCAGCCGGGCCAGAGCACCCCCTACGGCCAGCTCGTGAAGGACGCGCCGCGCATGGGCGCGATCTGGAGCGAGCTCCGCGGCGAGGCCGAGGTCGACGAGCGTCGAGCGGAGATCGCCGCGTTCAACGCCCGCAGCCCGCACATCAAGCGCGCCCTGGCGCTCACGCCCATCAAGTTCGGCATCTCGTTCAACTTCGCGGCCTTCAACCAGGCCGGTGCGCTCGTGCACGTCTACAAGGACGGGTCCGTCCTGATCAACCACGGCGGCACCGAGATGGGGCAGGGCCTGCACACCAAGATGATGCAGGTGGCCGCCACGGCGCTCGGGCTCGAGCTGCATCAGGTGCGCCTGGCGCCGACCCGCACCGACAAGGTGCCGAACACGTCGGCCACGGCGGCGTCGTCGGGCACCGACCTCAACGGCGGTGCGGTCAAGAACGCGTGCGAGCAGATCCGCGGGCGGATGGCGGCTGTCGCCGGTCGCCTGCTGAACGCCGACGAGCGCGATGTGCTGTTCGAGGGAGGGTACGTCACCGCCCTCGGCAACCTGTCGCAGCGGCTCACCTTCGCCGAGGTGGCGAACGCCGCGTACCTCCAGCGCGTGCAGCTGTTCGCCGCGGGGTACTACCGCACCGAGGGCCTGCACTGGAACCCGGAGATCATGCAGGGCTCGCCCTTCAAGTACTTCTCCTACGGCGCGGCCGCGACCGAGGTCGAGGTCGACGAGTTCACGGGGCTCTACAGCGTGCGCCGGGTCGACATCATCCATGACGTCGGCGACTCGCTCTCTCCCATGCTCGACATCGGGCAGATCGAGGGCGCCTATGTGCAGGGCGTCGGCTGGCTGACGCTGGAGGAGCTGCGCTGGGATGAGAGCGACGGGCCGAACCGCGGCCGGCTGCAGACCCAGTCGGCATCCACGTACAAGCTGCCGAGCTTCTCGGAGATGCCGGAGCAGTTCCATGTGCGCCTGTTCGAGAACGCCCGCGAGGACGGGGCCGTGTACGGCTCGAAGGCCGTCGGCGAGCCCCCGTTCATGCTGGCGTTCAGCGCGCGGGAGGCCATCCGTCAGGCCGTCGGCGAATTCGGGCCGGAGGGCCACATGGTCGAGCTGGGTTCTCCCGCGACGCCGGAGGCGGTCTTCTGGGCCGTGCGCCGCGCGCAGCAGGCGGCGGGAGCCGTAGAGGCCCCCGAGCCGGAACTCGTCGCCTCGATCTGACCCGGACACGACATGGACTGGGTCGATGCGCTGCAGGCATTGCGCTCCACGCGCACGCCCGCGGTGATCGTGACGCTCGCGCTGGTGCGCGGGCACGCGCCTCGCAACGGCGGGGCGAAGATGGTCGTGTCGCCCGACGCCGTGTTCGGAACGGTCGGGGGTGGCAACCTCGAGGCCACGGCGATCGAGCGCGCCAGAGGGATGCTCCGCGCGGGCGCGGCGGAGCCCGAGCTGCTGGTGCTCACGCTGAGCGACAAGGCCGTCACCGAGTACGGCGTGCAGTGCTGCGGAGGAGAGGTCACGATCATGCTCGAACCGGTGCGCGTCACGCCCAGCATCGCGATCTTCGGGATGGGGCACGTGGGACTCGAGCTCGCGCGCATCCTCGCCCGGCACGAGGTCGAGCTGCACCTGGTCGACTCGCGGCCGGAGATGCTCGCCGTGGAGCGGGTCGGGGTGCCCGGTGAGTCGGGGGTCTTTGCCGACAGCGTCGCGCGGGTTCATGCGACGCTTGCCCCCGTGCCCGAAGCCGTGCTGGCCGGCCTTCCGGCCGGTTCCCACGTCTTGGTGATGACGCATGACCATGTCGAGGACCTCGCGGTCGTCGACATGTCTCTACGCACTCCCGATCTCGCCCCGATCGGCCTGATCGGCTCGGCGTCGAAGTGGGCGCGGTTCCGCAAGAAGCTCACCGAGCTCGGCCAGACCGAGAGCGACCTGGCGCGGGTCGTGACGCCGATCGGCATCCCCGAGGTGGCGGGCAAGCAGCCCGCCGTGATCGCCGTCAGCGTCGCCGCGCGGCTGCTGCAGCTGATCGAGGAGGCCGCGCCGGAAGAGGGTGCGGGGAGCTGAAGTTTCTCTCGCCGCCACTGGAGCGCACCGAGCGAGACGAAACCGATGGTCGGTGCGACGATATTCGTATGGAACCGTGGGCTGCTGAGCTCGCCGGCGTCGTGAGACTGCCGAGCGGGCGGCTCGTGCGGGGTCGGGGGCTCAGGAGCGGCTCCGTCGACGACGATGATGTACCGGACTTCGGGCTCTACCTCACCTCGCGACCGCACCAGGAGAGCTGGCAGTCGCAGTGGGTGGCGTGGCCGGACTTCGGTCTGCCCAGAGTGCCATCGAGCGCACTATCCGTCCTGCGCCAGGTGCACCAGCGGTCCTCGATCGAAAGAGTGGAGATCGCCTGCGGGGGAGGCGCCGGGCGAACGGGAACCGCACTCGCCATCCTCGCTCGATACGACGGCGTGCCGGCCGATGAGGCCGTGACGTGGGTGCGTGCGGCTTACCGACGTCACGCGGTCGAGACTCCGTGGCAGCGCAAGTTCGTGCGTGAGGCGCAGCTATCGCTCTGACTCAGAGTCAGGTCGCCTTCGGGAAGAGGATGCGGAACGCGCGGACGTAGCTGTTCCCCCGGTCGCCGTGGGAGGGGACGTAGAAGTCGGGATCGATGTGGACGATCGACCGCTCGTCGGTCGCGTCGTCCGCTGCGGGTGCGATCTCGGGAGTCAGCATGGTGGTCACCTCGGTCCTTCTCGAGCGGGCTCTCGCATTTCATAATACGGAAACAAAGTTCTACTTTATGAAAAGAATAGGACGAGCGTCACATCGCGTCAAGAGGTGCGGTGGTGCGGCTTCGCCTCAGGACCAGTGACCCGGGCGGGGGAGGGTGCGGTCGTGCACCTCGACGCCGGCCGGTGTGACGGATGCCGTGCAGTACAGCAGCGACTGCGTCGGGTAGCCGTGCGGCCGGTTGTCGCGGATGATCGCGCGGTCATCTTCCGGGGAAAGACGAGCGGATGCGGCGAGCAGTCCGACCCAGGTGTCGACCCAGTCGGCGTCGGCCGCCGCCGGGCCGAGCGCACGGAACTCCGGCAGCCAGGTCGAGATGCGAGGGGTGGACGGGTCGTCGAGATCGTCGTGCGCGATCATGTGGGTTCCCGGCTCGATGGGGGTCGTGCGCAGGGCGGCCCCGTCCCAGCTGAGCACGCGCGCCCCCTCCGGTGCTACCTCGAGCAGGTTGAACCCGTGCATCAGGAGCGGGGCTGACGGCGACCGCCCGGCGACGGACTCGAGGGCGAGCGTGCCGCGCGAGACCGCGCGATCCAGCGGTAGGCCGCCCACGTCCTCGCGGTTCAGCAGCACGGCGAGTCGACGCCGTTCCGGATCGACCGCCAGCCAGGCGCCGCCGGCTCGACGATCGCGGATGCCGATCACGCCGGGATACCGTTCGGGCCACCACGGACCCAGCGCATCCCAGTCCCGCTCCGGGTCTTCGTCGCGCACCGCGAGCAGTCGCGCGCTTCCGGCCTCCGCCACATCGATCACGACCGTGCACACGCACGTCAGTCTAGGTCGTGCCCCTGGGGCGCGGATGCTGGGGCAGAATCAGACGTGTGAACATCGTCGTATCGGTAACGGGCGGCATCGCCGCGTACAAGACGGTGCACCTGGTGCGCCTGCTCACGAAGGCCGGTCACGATGTGACGGTGGTCCCGACGGAAGACGCGCTGCGCTTCGTCGGCACTCCCACCTGGGAGGCGATCAGTCGGCACCCGGTCACCACGAGCGTGCACGACGACGTCGCCAGGGTGCGCCACGTCGCTCTCGGCCAGGCGGCCGATCTCGTGATCGTCGCGCCGGCGACCGCGAACTCGATCGCGAAGATGACGGCCGGCCTGGCGGACGACCTGTTCGGCACGACACTGCTCGCGACCGAGGCCCCGGTGCTGATCGCGCCCGCGATGCACGCCGAGATGTGGCGCCACCCCGCGACGAGGGCGAACATCGAGACCCTCCGCGGTCGCGGCGTGCACATCGTCGGTCCGGCGGACGGCGAGCTCGCCGGCGGAGACAGCGGACCCGGGCGGATGTCGGAGCCGGAGGAGATCTTCGCCGCGGCCCAGGCACTGCTCGCCCCGCGGGACCTGGAGGGTCTGCGGGTGGTCGTGTCGGCCGGCGGCACGAGGGAGCCGATCGATCCGGTCCGCTACCTCGGAAACCGATCGAGCGGCCGGCAGGGAGTGGCGCTCGCCGCGGAGGCAGCGGCGCGCGGAGCCTCGGTGCTCCTCGTCGCGGTCAACATCGCCGGTGACGTGCTCGCCGACGCCCGGCATCCGTCGGTCCGGATCGTGACGGCGGGTTCCGCCGCCGAGCTCGCTGACGCCATGGCGGATGCCGCGGCGGACGCTGACGTGTTGATCATGGCGGCGGCTGTCGCCGATTTCCGTCCCGTCGCGGTGTCGGACCGCAAGCTCACCAAGGAGGGCGGCGGCATCCCGTCCATCGAGCTCGTCGAGAACCCCGACATCGTCGCGTCGCTGGTCGCGGGCCGTCGCCCGGGCCAGCTCGTCGTCGGGTTCGCCGCGGAGACGCCGGAGGACCAGGACGAGCTCATCGCCCGCGCGCGGCGCAAGCAGCAGCGCAAGGGAGTCGATCTGCTGGTCGTGAACGAGGTGGGCTGGGAGCGCGGCTTCGAGAGTGCCGACAATGCCGTGCACATCCTCGGGGCGGCCGGCGTGATCGCCGGGGAGGCTTCAGGGACGAAGCGGGCCGTCGCTGCGGCCGTCTGGGATGCCGTGCGCGGTACACTTTCGTCAGATAGAAACTGATTTCCGCAATACGAAATTGACGATGCGGGATCCTGAATGGAGAGATCATGACCGAACGACTCGTCCCCGGTGACGCCGCACCCGCCTTCACTCTTTCCGACGCCGACGGCCTCCCGACGTCGCTCGCCGATCACCGCGGCCGGAACGTGGTCGTCTACTTCTACCCGAAGGCCGCGACGCCGGGCTGCACGACCGAGGCCTGCGACTTCCGTGACAGCCTCTCCTCGCTGGCCGCCGCCGGCTACACGGTGCTCGGGATCTCGCCCGACGAGGTCGCGGACATCCGCGCCTTCGCCGACGCCGAAGCACTGACCTTCCCCCTCCTGGCCGACACGGACGCCGCCACGGCCCGCGCCTGGGGTGCATGGGGCGAGAAGACGGTGGGGGATCGGACGTTCGAGGGCGTCATCCGCTCGACCTTCGTGCTGGATGCCGACGGCATCGTGCAGCGCGCCGAGTACGGTGTCGACCCGACGGGGCACGTCGCTCGCCTTCGCGCCGAACTCGGTGTATGAAGAGGGTTGACAAGCGCGCGACGAGTACGCAGACTTGTTACACATGCTGAAATAACAGTTCCGGCATACGGAAAGTAGTGCTTCTCCTGGAGAAGAGTCGTCCGTATAGTCCTACGCGCCGGATGCCAGCATGTGCTGAGGATCAAAGATGTTGCTCACGGAGTTCAACTCCTGCACGCACGACGTCGCCGTCCGTGTCGTGAAGCCCGCCTTGGACATTCCCCGCTGGTATGACGCGCTCATCGCCGGTCGGCCGTACGCGTCGGTCGCGGAGCTGACGGAAGCCGCCGCACAGGTCGCGGCACCGCTCACCACCGCCGAGATCGACGGGGCGCTCGCACACCATCCGCGCATCGGCGAACGCGCCCAGGGCGAGAGCGCCGAGGCGGCCCTCGCCCGCAAGGAGCAGTCCGGCGTCGACGCCGCGGCCGCCGCGGCGCTGGCCGACGGCAACCGCGCCTACGAGGAGACGTTCGATCGCGTCTTCCTGGTGCGGGCAGCCGGCCGGTCGGCCGACGACATCCTCGCCCTGCTGCAACAGCGGCTCGGCAACACCGCCGAACAGGAGCTGGCGGTCATCGACCAGCAGCTGCGCGAGATCGCGGCCCTGCGCCTGGCCGGGGCCATCGAGACAGAAGGAGCACGCGCATGAGCGTCTCTCACGTGACCACCCACATCCTGGACACATCGATCGGGCGCCCCGCGCCCGGCGTCGCCGTCGTACTCGAGGCCCGAGAAGGCGACGGATGGGTCGGGATCGGTACGGGCCTCACCGATGCCGACGGACGGGTGAAAGACCTGGGCCCCGAGCGGCTGGAGAGCGGTGCCTACCGCCTCCGGTTCGACACGGGGACCTACTTCGCCGGCATCGAAACGGACACCTTCTTCCCGGAGGTGGTGCTGACCTTCCTGGTCGACACTGCGCAGGCGCACTACCACGTGCCGCTGCTGCTCAGCCCGTTCGCCTATTCCACTTACCGAGGAAGCTGAGAAGAACATGACGACCATCACCCTGGGCAAGAACCAGTACGGCAAGGCCGAGGTCCGCGTCGTGCGGGTCACGCGCGACACCGCCCGCCACGAGATCGAGGACCTCAACGTCACCTCGCAGCTGCGCGGCGACTTCGCCGACGCCCACTTCACCGGCGACAACACGAACGTCGTCGCGACGGACACGCAGAAGAACACGGTCTACGCCTTCGCCAAGGACGGCATCGGCAGCCCCGAGGAGTACCTGCTGCGTCTCGGCCGTCACTTCACCGGCGAGTTCGACTGGGTGACCGGCGGTCGCTGGGAGGCGGAGCAGTACACGTGGGAGCGCATCCCCGTCGACGGTCAGGGCCACGACCACTCGTTCGTGCGCGGCGGCACGGAGACCAGGACCGCCCTCGTCGAGATCGACGGAGAGCAGACCACGGTCATCGCCGGCCTGACGGACCTCAAGGTCCTCAAGTCCACCGAGAGCGGCTTCGTCGGCTACCCGAAGGACCGGTACACGACGCTGAAGGAGACGACCGACCGCATCCTCGCGACCTCGGTCACCGCCAAGTGGCGGTACAACCGCGCCGACATCGACTACAACGAGGTCTTCGCCGACGTCCGCCGCCTGCTGCTCGAGGGCTTCTCGGCCAACTACTCGTACGCGCTGCAGAACACGCTGCACGACATGGCCGAAGCTGTTCTCGAAGCGCACCCCGAGATCGACGAGATCCGCTTCTCCACGCCGAACAGCCACCACTTCGTCGTGGACCTGTCGCCCTTCGGTCTGGAGAACCCGAACGAGGTGTTCTACGCCGCCGACCGCCCGTACGGCCTGATCGAGGCGTCGTTCCTCCGCGAAGGAGCGGATGCCGACCACCGCGTGTGGGACGGCGTCGCCGGCTTCTGCTGAGCCGAACCCCGAGAGATCCCGAACAGGGGTGAGCCCGTTCCCGACGCACCGGGCTCACCCCGACGTTCGTCATGCCCATCAACCGCACGCCCACCCCGAAGAGCGGGTCCCGGACAAGGAGGTCCCCGATGTCTGAAGTACGCAGCTCCAAGAAGAAGAGGAACACGAACGAGACGAACCGACCGGAGGACGAGCGCCTCGGCGCCGGCACCGCCTTCACCTTCGGGCTCCAGCACGTGCTGACGATGTACGGCGGCATCATCGCGCCGCCGCTCATCATCGGTGCCGCAGCCGGGCTCACACCCGCAGAGGTCGGAGTGCTCGTCGCCGCCTGCCTCTTCATGGGCGGGCTCGCGACGCTGCTGCAGACCCTCGGCATCCCGTTCTTCGGTTCGCAGCTGCCGCTCGTGCAGGGCGTCTCGTTCGCCGGTGTCGCGACCATGCTCGCGATCGTCAATCAGGGCAGCGGCCTGCCCGCCGTGTTCGGCGCGGTGATCGTCGCGTCCCTGATCGGACTGGTCATCGCGCCGTTCTTCGCGCAGATCGTGCGGTTCTTCCCGCCGGTCGTGACGGGCACCGTCATCACCATGATCGGGCTGTCGCTCGTGCCGGTCGCGGCCCGCTGGATCACCGGTGCGAACCCCGATGCGCCGACCTACGCCGATCCGGTGTTCGTCGGCATCGCCGGGTTCACGCTGTTCGTGATCATGCTGCTGAGCAAGCTCGGCAATGCCACCATCTCGCGCCTGTCGATCCTGATCGCGATGGTCGTCGGCACGATCTTCGCTGCCCTCATCGGCAGGGCCGACTTCTCGAAGGTGCTCGAGGGACCGGTCTTCGCCTTCCCGACGCCGTTCGCCTTCGGCGTGCCGACGTTCGACCTCGCCGCGATCGTGTCGATGACGATCGTCGTGCTGGTGATCCTCACCGAGACCACGGCCGACATCATCGCCGTCGCCGAGATCACGGGATCGAAGGTCGACCGCAAGCGCATCGCCGCGGGCCTGCGCGCCGACATGGTGTCGAGCGCGATCTCCCCGATCTTCAACTCCTTCACGCAGAGCGCCTTCGCGCAGAACGTCGGCCTGGTCGCCGTGACGAAGATCAAGAGCCGCTACGCCGTGGCCGCGGGCGGCGTGATCCTCATCATCCTCGGGTTGACCCCGATCCTCGGCCGGGTGGTCGCGGCCGTGCCCACCGCCGTGCTCGGCGGCGCCGGTCTCGTGCTGTTCGGGACCGTCACCGCCAGCGGCATCCGCACTCTCTCCAAGGTGAAGTACGACGGCAACATGAACCTCATCATCGTCGCCGCGTCACTGTCGTTCGGCGTGCTGCCCGAGGTGAACCACGACATCTACTCGAACTTCCCGACGTGGTTCCAGGTCATCTTCGGCTCGGGCATCAGCTCGGCCGCGATCATGGCGATCGTGCTGAACCTCGTGTTCAACCACTTCAGCAAAGGCACCCCTGAGGACCCGTCGGTGTTCGCGGCGAGTCCCGTGCGGGCGGTGAAGACCGACGTCATCCGCGTGCTCCGCGACGGGCGACGGCGCTGAACAGGATGTCAGCCGCGCCCGCCGAAGGGCATGCCGGCCGCCGCGACGGTGAGGGTCGAGATGTTCGACTCGGCCGGCAGCTGCGCCATGAACAGCACGGCGCGCGCGGCATCCGCCACATCGAACGTCGGCTCCACGCGTCGCGACCCGTCGGGCTGGAGTGCGCCGGAACCGACGCCGAGATCGCTCATGATCGACGTGCGGGCGTTGCCGATGTCGATCTGTCCGCACGAGATGCCGTGAGCCCGGCCGTCGAGATCGATCGACTTCGTCAGACCGTTGATCGCATGCTTGCTCACCGTGTACGCGACAGACAGCGGCCGCGGCACGTGCGCCGAGATCGATCCGTTGTTGATGATGCGGCCGCCGGAGGGCTGCTGCGCGATCATCGCGCGCATCGCGGCCCGCGCGCAGAGCAGCGACCCCGTGAGGTTCACGTCGAGGGTGCGCTGCCAGTCGTCGAGCGAGATCTCCGCGGCGGATGCCGTCGGCCCGAAGGCTCCGGCGTTGTTGAACAGCACGTCCACCCGCCCCCACTCCGCCACGGTACGGGCGAAGAGGGTCTCGACCTCGGCCTCGACGGTGACGTCGGTGGGCACGACGAGCGCGCCGGGGTGGCCGTCGGCCGTCTCGTGCAGGGCGTCCTCGCGACGTCCTGCGAGCGCCACCCGGAAGCCTGCCTCGAGCAGGGCGCGGGAGACCGCGCGGCCGATACCCGAACCCGCACCTGTCACGACGGCGATGCGTCCGCTCATGCCGACACCTCCAGAATCTGATCCGCTGCCCACTCCGCTTGCCGGTGTGGCAGACCCCTCCATCTAACAAGAAGGGCCGTACCGTGACTGACAATCGCGCCTCCGCCGTCACATCCGCCGACCTCGACGCTGCCGACCTCGATCCCGAGGAGACCGCGGAGTGGCTCGAATCCCTCGATGCGCTCATCAGCGAACGCGGCGCCGAGCGCGGCGACCACATCGTGCGCACCCTCGTCGATCGCGCCGGCCTCCGCTCCCAGCCGACCGTGGCGAGCGAGCCGACCGTGACGACCGACTACGTGAACACGATCGCCGCCGCCGATGAGCCCGAGTACCCCGGTGACGAGGAGCTGGAGCGGCGCTACCGCGCCTGGATGCGCTGGAACGCCGCGGTCATGGTGCATCGCGCGCAGCGTCCGGGCATCGGGGTCGGCGGGCACATCTCCACCTATGCCGGGGCGGCGACCCTGTACGAGGTGGGCTTCAACCACTTCTTCCGCGGCAAGGACCACCCGGGCGGCGGCGATCAGATCTACTTCCAGGGTCACGCCTCGCCCGGCATGTACGCCCGCGCCTTCCTCGAGGGGCGCCTCGGCGAGGAGGACCTCGACGGCTTCCGCCAGGAGAAGTCGCGCGAGGGGCACGCACTGTCGTCGTACCCGCACCCGCGCCTGATGCCGGAGTTCTGGGAGTTCCCGACCGTGTCGATGGGCATCGGCCCGATGAACGCGATCTACCAGGCGCAGTCGAACAGGTACCTGCAGGGCCGCGGGCTCACGGACACATCCGACCAGCACGTCTGGGCGTTCCTCGGCGACGGCGAGATGGACGAGCCGGAATCCCGCGGGCTCCTGCAGCTCGCCGCGAACGAAGGCCTCGACAACCTCACGTTCGTCGTGAACTGCAATCTGCAGCGGCTGGACGGCCCAGTCCGCGGCAACGGCAAGATCATCCAGGAGCTGGAGGGGTCCTTCCGCGGCGCCGGGTGGAACGTCATCAAGGTCATCTGGGGGCGGGAGTGGGACGACCTGCTCGCGCGCGACGAGGACGGCGCCCTGGTCGACATCATGAACAGCACCCTCGACGGGGACTACCAGACCTACAAGGCGGAGTCGGGGGCGTTCATCCGGGAGAACTTCTTCGGTCGCGACCCTCGGGCGCGTGCCCTGGTCGACGGCCTCGCCGACGACGAAATCTGGCGCCTCCGGCGGGGCGGCCACGACTACCGCAAGGTGTACGCGGCGTACCAGCAGGCGCTCGCGCACAACGGCCGTCCCACGGTCATCCTGGTGAAGACGGTCAAGGGGTACGGCCTCGGCCCGCGCTTCGAGGCGCGCAACGCGACGCACCAGATGAAGAAACTGACGCTGCAGGATCTCAAGGACTTCCGCGATCATCTCCGCGTTCCGATCACCGACGCGCAACTCGAGGCCGACCCGTACCTGCCGCCGTACTTCCACCCGGGAGCGGATGCTCCGGAGATCGCGTACCTGCGCGAACGCCGTCGCGCACTCGGCGGCTTCCTGCCGGAGCGCCGCTCGGCGCACGAGCCGATCGCACTGCCCGACCCGAAGGCGTACGAGGTCGCGGCTCGCGGCTCGGGCACGCAGCAGGCGGCGACGACCATGGCCTTCGTCCGGGTGCTGAAGGACCTGATGCGCGACCCCGGGTTCGGTCAGCGGATCGTGCCGATCATCCCCGATGAGGCCCGGACCTTCGGCATGGACGCGTTCTTCCCGACCGCGAAGATCTACAACCCGAAGGGTCAGAACTACCTGGCGGTCGATCGTGACATCGTGCTGTCCTACAAGGAGTCGACGTCGGGGCAGATCCTTCACGTCGGCATCAACGAGGCGGGATCCATCGCCGCGTTCACGGCGGCGGGAACGGCCTATGCGACCCACGGCGTGCCGCTGATCCCGGTGTACGTGTTCTACTCGATGTTCGGCTTCCAGCGCACCGGTGACTCGATCTGGGCCGCGGCCGACCAGATGACCCGCGGCTTCCTGATCTCCGCCACGGCGGGACGCACGACGCTGACCGGGGAGGGGCTGCAGCACGCCGACGGCCACTCGCCGCTGCTCGCCGCGACGAACCCGGCGGTCGTCACGTACGACCCGGCATTCGGGTACGAGATCGGCCACATCATGCGCGCCGGCATCGAGCGGATGTACGGACCGGACTCGACCGACCGCAACCGCATCTACAACCTCATGGTCTACAACGAGCCGATCGTGCAGCCCGCCGAGCCCGAAGGCGTCGATGTCGCCGGCATCCTCGGCGGCATCCATCGCATCTCACCGGTGGAGTCGCCGCGCACCCATCTGCTGGCGTCGGGTATCGGCGTGACATGGGCGCTGGAGGCGCAGCGGCTGCTGCGTGACGACTGGGGTGTCGCGGCCGACGTGTGGTCGGTGACCTCCTGGACGGAGTTGCGCCGCGACGCCGTCGCGGCAGAGGAGGAGGCGTTCCTGCACCCGGAGCGCGACACCCGCACCCCGTTCCTGCAGACGCAGCTCGCCGGCGCCGAGGGGCCGATCGTCGCCGTCAGCGACTACGCGAAGGACCTGCCCGATCAGGTGCGCCCGTTCGTGAAGAACGACTGGGCGACGCTCGGCGCCGACGGCTTCGGGTTCTCGGACACGCGAGCCGCGGCGCGGCGGTTCTTCAAGATCGACAGCGCGTCGATCGTCGTTCGCACCCTGCAGCTGCTCGCCGCACGCGCAGAGGTGGATGCCTCAGCGCCCGCGCAGGCCGCCGAGCGCTATCGCCTGCACGACGTGAACGCCGGCACGAGCGGTTCGGATGCCGAGTAGCCGGTGTCAGGCGGTCAGCTCGGCGCTGATCTCCTCCGCCGCCCGGCGCAGCAGGGGGACAGCCCGGCCGCCGAACGCCTCGTCGACGCGGGAGATCGGACCCGAGACGGACACGGCGGTCGGGGTGGGGGCGTCGGGGACGGCCATCGAGAAGCAGCGGACGCCGATCTCCTGCTCCTGGTCGTCGATCGCGTAGCCGCGTTCGCGGATGCGATCGAGCTCGGCGAGCAGGTCGTCGATCGTGCCGAGGCTGAACTCGGTGGGCGTCGGCATCCCGGCGCGCCCCACGATGCCCCGCACGGTCTCGTCGGGGAGCTGGGCGAGGATCGCCTTGCCGACGCCGGTGTCGTGCAGGTTCGCCCGGCGGCCGACCTCGGTGAACATGCGCATCGAGTGCAGCGACGGCACCTGGGCGACATAGACGACCATGTCGCCGTCGAGCACCGCCATGTTGGCGCTCTCGCCGAGCTCGTCGACGAGGCGCTTGAGCTGCGGGCGCGCGAGGGCGCCGAACTGCCGGGAGGCTCCCTCGCCGATGCGGATGAGCTTGGGGCCGAGCGCGTAGCGGCGGTTCGGCAGCTGCCGTGCGTAGCCGAGCGAGACGAGCGTGCGCAGCAGGCGGTGGATCGTCGGGAGCGGGAGGTCGGTGGATGCCGCGAGCTCGCTCAGCGTGACGTCACCTCCGGCATCGGTCACCAGCTCGATGAGCTCGAAGACGCGCTCGACCGACTGCACGCCGGATCCGGCGCTCTTCGCGGGCTTGATATCGGTCATCGGATCCTCCGTCGGGGTCTGGATCATTCCATCATGCGAGAGAGGCATGTCGAAACAGACGCGCACAAAGATTACCGTGCTTGCTTCAAAGTTCCATAGAGTAGACGATAGAATCCACGATACGAAAACTTAGACGGAGGAAACATGGCGAATCCGGGACCCGGGAACTCCATCACACTGCGGATCGACGCTCCCTCGAACTTCAGCGTCACCAGCGAGCTCGCCGTGGCGGCGGCCGATGCCGGGGCAGCGGTGACCGCGCTCGACGTCGTCGAGTCGCATCCCGCGACGATCGTCGTCGATCTGACCTGCAACACCGCGGGAGAGGAGCACGCCGACCGCGTGCGCGCCGCGATCGACGCGCTCGAGGGCGTCACGGTCCGACTCGTCAGCGACCGCACCTTCCTGATGCACCTCGGCGGAAAGCTCGAGGTCGTGCCGCGCGTGCCGCTGCGCAACCGCGACGACCTGTCCCGCGCGTACACGCCGGGAGTCGCCCGCGTCTGCCTGGCGATCGCCGAGGACAAGAGCAAGGCGCGACAGCTCACCGTCAAGCGCAACACGATCGCTGTCGTCACCGACGGCACCGCCGTGCTCGGCCTCGGAGACATCGGCCCCGAAGCCGCCCTCCCGGTCATGGAGGGCAAGGCCGCGCTGTTCAAGCAGTTCGCGAACGTCGACGCGTGGCCGGTCTGCCTCGACACCAAGGACACCGAGGAGATCATCTCGATCGTCAAGGCGATCGCCCCCGTCTACGGCGGCGTGAACCTCGAGGACATCGCGGCGCCGCGCTGTTTCGAGATCGAGGCGCGCCTGCGCGAAGAGCTCGACATCCCGGTCTTCCACGACGACCAGCACGGCACCGCCATCGTGACGCTCGCCGCGCTCGGCAATGCGCTCAAGGTGGTCGCCAAGAAGATCGAAGACGTCCGCATCGTCGTGTCCGGGGTCGGCGCCGCCGGCAACGCGATCATCCAGCTGCTGCTCGCCGAGGGCGCCCGCGACATCGTGGCCTGCGGCCGGGACGGCGCGATCCACCCGGACGTCGAGTACACCGACGCGCACCGCACCGAGATCGCGTCGACCACCAACCCGCGCGGCTTCCAGGGCACGCTGAAGGAGGCCATGGTCGATGCCGACGTCTTCATCGGCGTGAGCGCTCCGAACATCCTCGGCGAGGAGGACATCGCGGCCATGGCGGACGACGCGATCGTGTTCGCGATGGCCAATCCCACGCCCGAAGTCGACCCGATCGTCGCGTCGAAGCACGCCGCCGTCGTGGCGACCGGTCGCAGCGACTTCCCGAACCAGATCAACAACGTGCTGGCGTTCCCCGGTGTCTTCCGCGGCCTGCTCGACGCGGGCGTGTCCGACATCACCGCGCCTATGCTGGTCGCAGCCGCCGAGGCGATCGCCTCGCGCGTGGGAGACGACGAGCTCAATGCGAGCTTCATCATCCCCAGCGTGTTCGATCCCCTGGTGGCCGGCGCCGTGGCCGAGGCCATCGTCCGCGTCGCCTCCACCGTCTCGAGCAAGGAGTGAGCACCGTGCCCGTCAGCGTCGATCCCCGCAGCACCACCCTGGGCGAGGACGACTTCGCCGACATCGACGCCCGGCTCGCCGACACCGACGCGCTGCTCGCGACCTCGTATCCCGGGGACGACGGCAGCCGCCAGCCGGTGCACACGCTCTATGTGCCCGCCGACCGCTTCGACCCCGAGCTGCCCGCGCGCTTCGGTGCGGAGGCCGCCGCGGCCGTCGTCGCGTTCGGCGGCACGGCGGCGCTCGCCGATGCCGTCGGGCTCGGGCACCTCGCCGAGGAGCTCGCGCCGCTCGTCGACGCCAAGCTGCGCAGCGAGCCGATCGAGGACCTCCGCCTGGACTTCGAGGACGGCTACGGCGCACGGCCGGATGCGGAAGAGGATGCGGATGCCGTGCTCGCGGCCGAGCGCGTGGCCGCGGCCGTCGCTGCGGGAACCGCGCCGCCCTTCATCGGCATCCGCTTCAAGTGCTTCGAGGCGCCGACCCGGCGCCGCGGCATCCGCACCCTCGATCGATTCCTGACCACCCTCGCCGCCGCCGGCCCGCTGCCGGACGGGCTCGTCCTGACCCTGCCCAAGGTGACCACGGTGGCGCAGGTCGAGGCGATGGTCGTGCTCTGCGAGCGCTTCGAGGACCGGCTGGGTCTGGCTCCCGGACGTCTGCGCTTCGAGGTGCAGATGGAGACGCCGCAGCTGATCGTCGCCGCCGACGGATCGGTGCCGGTCGCGACCCTGCTGCACCGCGCGAAGGGCCGCGTCACGGCGCTGCACTACGGGACCTACGACTACAGCGCCTCGCTGCAGATCGCCGCCGCGCACCAGTCGATGGAGCATCCGGCCGCCGACTACGCGAAGCAGGTCATGCAGGTCGCCGTCGCCGAGACCGGCGTGCGGCTTTCCGACGGCTCGACCAACGTCATCCCCGTCGGCGACGCCGACCACGTGCGCGCAGCGTGGCAGCTGCACGCCCGCCTGGTGCGGCGCTCACTCGAGCGCGGCTACTACCAGGGCTGGGATCTGCACGCCGCCCAGCTGCCGACCCGCTACCTCGCGACCTACGCGTTCTACCGCGAGGGCTTCGCCGCCGCCGCGCGCCGCCTCGACAACTACCTGCACGGCAGCGACGCGACCATCATGGACGAGCCGGCCACCGCCCGGGCTCTCGCGCGCTTCGTCGTGCGCGGCCTGGAGTGCGGTGCTGTCACCGAGGCGGAGGTGCGGGATGCCGCGGCCGCCACTCCTGCGGAGCTGACCAAGCTCGCGCATCCGAAGCTCGCCGTATCCGAGGAGGAGACCTCATGAGCGCTCACGAACGCACCTACTACACGCCCGCCGGCGGTCTTCCCGGCCAGTCCGCCCTGCTGACCGACCGGGCCGTGGTGAAGCTCGCGTACACCGTCATCCCGAAGGGCGTGCTGCGCGACATCGTCACCAGCAGCCTCCCCGGCTTCACGAACACCCGCGCGTGGATCATCGCCCGACCGACGCCGAGCTCGGCGACGACGTTCTCGCAGCTGATCGTCGAGATCGGCCCCGGCGGTGGGGCGGCCAAGCCCGAGGTCGAATCCGGAGTGGAGGGCGTGGTGTTCGTCACGACCGGGTCCCTGACGCTGACGCTCGACGGTGAGCGGCACGTGCTCGAAGAGGGCGGGTACGCCTTCCTCGCTCCTGGCGCCACCTGGTCGCTCGCCAACGAGGGCGACCAGCTCACGAGCTTCCACTGGATCCGCAAGGCCTACGAGTGGCTCGACGGCGTCGACGCACCGGCATCCTTCGTCACCAGCGACAAGGACATCGAGCCGACGTCCATGCCCGACACCGACGACGTGTGGGCGACCACCCGCTTCTCGGACGCGAGCGACCTGGCGCATGACATGCAGGTGAACATCGTGACCTTCAAGCCGGGCGGCACGATCCCGTTCGCCGAGACGCACGTCATGGAGCACGGTCTGTTCGTGCTGCAGGGCAAGGCCGTCTACCGCCTCAACGACGACTGGGTCGAGGTCGAGGCGGGCGACTACATGCTGCTGCGCGCCTTCTGCCCGCAGGCCTGCTACGCCGGGGGCCCCGAGGACTTCCGCTACCTGCTGTACAAGGACATGAACCGCCAGATCCGGCTGACCTGACGCGGGTGCGCCCCGCGGGGATGCCGTTGACATCGCCGCGGGGTTCAGCGTACTCTTTTCACTAACAGGAATTTAACTTCCACATTACGAAATCAAGGATGATCCCATGAGCTACACCGTGAACGCCTCGATCCTGCTGACCGAGCTGCCGATCCTGGAGCGCCCGGCGGCGGCCGAGGCTGCGGGCTTCGACGCCGTGGAGTTCTGGTGGCCGTTCACCTCCGCCGTTCCCGCGCAGGAGGAGGTCGACGCGTTCGTCGCCGCGATCCAGGATGCGGGCGTGCAGCTCACCGGCCTCAACTTCTTCGCCGGCGACATGCCCGCGGGCGACCGGGGCATCGTCTCCTGGATCGGTCGCGAAGACGAGTTCCGCGCCAACGTCGACGTCGTCGTCGGGATCGGCGAGCGTCTCGGCACGAAGGCCTTCAACGCCCTCTACGGCAACCGCATCGAGGGCGCCGACGCGCAGGCGCAGGACGACCTGGCGGTGCAGAACCTCGCGATCGCTGGCGCAGCGGTCGCGAAGATCGGCGGCATCGTGCTGCTCGAGCCGGTGTCCGGAATGGACGCGTACCCGCTGAAGACCGCGGCCGACGCCCTGGCCATCATCGGCCGGGTCCGTGACGAGCACGGCGTCGACAACATCCGCCTGCTCGCCGACTTCTACCACCTGGCCGTGAACGGCGACGACGTCGCCGCGGTCATCGCCGACCACGCCGGAGAGTTCGGTCACATCCAGATCGCCGATGCCCCCGGGCGCGGCGAGCCCGGCACCGGCGACCTGCCGCTGACCGACTGGATCGACGCCGCCCGCGCCGGCGGATACACCGGGGTCATCGGCCTCGAGTACAAAGCCACCCAGGCGGATGCCTTCGCCTGGCTCAACCGCGAAGGAGCGAACTCATGACCAGCATCGCCATCGTCGGCCTCGGCATCATGGGCCTCCCCATGGCCAAGAACCTCGTCAAGGCCGGCTACGAGGTGACCGGATTCAACCGCAGCCAGGAGCCGATCGATGCGCTCGTCGAGGCCGGAGGCACGGGAGCGACCAGCATCGCGGATGCCGTGAAGAATGCCGACGTCATCCTCACCATGGTCCCCGACTCTCCGGACGTCGAGGGGGTCGTGCGCGGCGAGGACGGCGTCTTCGCCCACGCCAAGCCGGGCGCACTGTGGATCGACAACTCCTCGATCCGCCCCGACGTCGCCAAGGCCCTCGCCGAGGAGGCGATCGCCGCCGGCTTCGGTGCGGTCGACGCCCCCGTCTCCGGCGGAGAGCAGGGTGCGATCGACGGAGTGCTGTCGATCATGGTCGGCGGAGCCCCTGAGCACTTCGCGGCCGCGGAGCCCGTCCTCAACGCGATCGGCAAGACCATCGTGCACGTGGGTCCCGCCGGTGCCGGCCAGACCGTCAAGGCGGCCAACCAGCTGATCGTCGCCGTGAACATCCAGGCGCTCAGCGAGGCCGTGGTCTTCCTCGAGGCGTTCGGTGTCGACACCGACGCGGCGCTCAAGGTTCTCGGCGGCGGACTCGCCGGCTCCAAGGTCCTCGACCAGAAGGGGCAGAAGATGCTCGACCGCGACTTCACCCCCGGCTTCCGTCTCGCCCTCCACAACAAGGATCTGGGCATCGTCACCGCAGCGGCACGCTCGGCGGGGGTCACCGTCCCCCTCGGCGCCGCTGTCGCACAGCTCGTGAACGCCCTCGTCGCCCGTGGCGACGGCGGCCTCGACCACTCCGGTCTCTTCACACTCACCAACGAACTCTCCGGCCGCGGCTGACGTTTCGTCTCGCTTCGCTCGCTCAACGACCGAAAGAACAAGGACTTCTCATGACTCGAATGCGTGCAGTCGACGCGATCTGCCAGATCCTGGTGAAGGAGGGCGCCACCGAGGCGTTCGGCCTGCCGGGAGCGGCGATCAACCCCTTCTACGCCGCGATGCGTGCCAACGGCGGCATCCGGCACACCCTCGCCCGTCACGTCGAGGGCGCCTCGCATATGGCCGACGGCTACAGCCGCACCGGCGACGGGCGCATCGGCATCTGCGTCGGCACCTCCGGCCCCGCCGGCACCGACATGATCACGGGGCTCTACGCCGCGATCGCCGACTCCATCCCGATGCTGTGCATCACCGGGCAGGCGCCGGTGGCCAAGCTCGACAAGGAGGACTTCCAGGCCGTCGACATCGCGTCGATCGCGAAGCCGGTCACGAAGTTCGCCAAGACCGTGCTCGAGGCGGCCCAGGTTCCGGGCGCCTTCCAGACGGCGTTCCAGATCATGCGCTCGGGCCGTCCGGGCCCGGTGCTCATCGACCTGCCGTTCGACGTGCAGATGGGCGAGATCGAGTTCGACATCGACACCTACGAGCCTCTGCCGGTGGCGAAGCCGGTCGCCACCCGCGCGCAGGCCGAGAAGGTGCTCGACATGCTGACGGCATCCGCTCACCCGCTGATCGTCGCCGGCGGCGGCATTGTGAACTCCGGCGCCTCCGCCAAGCTCGTCGAGCTGGCCGAGACCCTGGGCGTGCCCGTCGTCCCGACGCTGATGGGCTGGGGCGCGATCGCCGACGACCACCCGCTGGCGGCGGGCCTGGTCGGCATCCAGACCTCGCAGCGCTACGGCAACGCGAGCTTCCTCGAGTCCGACTTCGTGCTCGGCATCGGCAACCGCTGGGCGAACCGCCACACCGGCGGTCTCGACACCTACCGCAAGGGGCGCACCTTCGTGCACGTCGACATCGAGCCGACGCAGATCGGCCGCGTGTTCGCGCCCGACTACGGCGTGGTCTCCGACGCCGGCGCCTTCATCGACGCGCTGCTCGAAGCGGCCCGCGACCGCGTCGAGGCGCTGCCCGACTACCTCGGCTGGGCCGAGGACTGCCGCAGCCGCAAGGCGAAGCTGCAGCGCAAGACGAACTTCGACAACGTGCCGATGAAGCCGCACCGCGTGTACCAGGAGATGCTGTCGGCCTTCGGCCACGACACCACCTACGTCACCACGATCGGCCTGTCGCAGATCGCCGGCGCGCAGCTGCTGCACGTGTACGGTCCGCGTCAGTGGATCAACGCCGGCCAGGCCGGGCCTCTCGGCTGGACGCTGCCCGCCGCACTCGGCGTCGTGCGCGGAAAGCCGGGCCACCCGGTGGTCGCACTCAGCGGCGACTACGACTTCCAGTTCATGATCGAGGAGCTCGCCGTCGGCGCGCAGCACAAGCTGCCGTACATCCACGTCGTGGTCAACAACAGCTACCTCGGCCTGATCCGTCAGTCGCAGCGTCCGTTCGAGATGGACTACGAGGTCTCGCTCGCCTTCGACAACATCAACACCCCGCAGGACTCGTCCAGCGTCGCGGTGGGCTACGGCGTCGACCACGTCAAGGTGGCCGAGGGCCTGGGCTGCAAGGCGATCCGCGTCGAGCGTCCGGAAGACCTCGCGGCCGGCTTCGCGGAGGCTGCGCGTCTGAAGGACGAGTTCCAGGTGCCGGTGGTCGTCGAGGTCATCCTCGAGCGCGTCACCAACATCGCGATGGGCGCCGACCTCGACACGATGAACGAGTTCGAAGACCTCGCGACGTCGCCCGCCGACGCTCCCGAGGCCGTCTACGCCCTGCTCGACTGACCCACCGTATGCGCATCCTCATCGCCTCGGACAAGTTCAAGGGCTCCGCCACCGGGGCCGAGGTCGCGGAGGCGCTCGCCCTCGGCATCCGGGAGATCATCCCGGATGCCGAGGTCGACGCGGTGCCCGTCGCCGACGGCGGCGAGGGCACGGTCGAGGCCGCTCTCGCGAGCGGGTTCGAGGCGGTCACGGCGCAGGTGACCGGGCCGACCGGGCAGCCGGTGCCGGCCCGGTTCGCGATGCGCGGAACGCAGGCGATCATCGAGATGGCCGCGGCGAGCGGTCTCGACGTGCTGCCGGGCGGCGCGAAGGCCCCGCTCACGGCGACGAGCCGGGGGACCGGTGACCTCATCCGGGCGGCGCTGGATCGCGGATGCACGACGATCGTGCTCGGTGTGGGCGGAAGCGCCAACACCGACGGCGGTGCGGGGATGCTGCAGGCGCTGGGCGTCTCGCTCCGCACAGCGGAGGGCGATGCTCCTTCCGGCGGTGCGGCGCTCGCCGGCCTGACCGCCGTCGACGTGACGGGTCTCGACCCGCGCATCGCCGCGGCGACGATCGTGCTCGCCAGCGACGTCGACAATCCTCTCCTGGGAGACCGGGGGGCGTCTGCGGTGTTCGCACCGCAGAAGGGGGCGAGCGCCGACGATGTCGCCGCCCTCGAGACGGGCCTCTCCCGCTTCGCCTCGCTGCTCGAGGCGCAGGCGGGGGTGCGCCCGTCGAAGGATCTTCCCGGTGCGGGAGCCGCCGGGGGAGTGGGCTACGCGGCCCTGGCGGTGCTCGGAGCGAGCCGAGAGCCGGGCGTCGACGTCATCCAGCGTCTGACCGGACTCGGTGAGCGCATCGACGGTGCCGACCTCGTCATCACGGGAGAGGGCAGCCTCGACGACCAGAGCCTCGGCGGCAAGACGCCGCTGGGTGTGGCGGCGGCCGCGCGCGCGGCGGGCGTTCCCGTCGTGGCGGTGTGCGGCCGTTCGACGCTGACTGCGGAGGAAGCCGCCGATGCCGGCTTCGTCGCGGTGCTGCCGCTCAGCGCGCTCGAGCCGGACCCTGCGGCGAGCATGGCGAACGCGACCGCGCTGCTCGCGCAGGTGGGCCGGCGGATCGCCACCGAGATCATCCCGCGATCCCTGGCGGGATCGTGGTCCAGTATGGGCTGAGCAGGTGTCAGCCGGTCGGCGTGCAGCCGGCAGAAGGGAAGGGCGACATGTCGCAGGAGCAGGAAATGGCGGATGCCGGAGCGTCGCTCGACCCGACGGGTGAGCGGTACGACCTCGTGATCCGGGGGCAGCGGGTGCTGACGTCCGCGGGCATCAGCCCGCGGGAGGTCGGGGTGCGCGACGGCAGGATCGTCGCCATGCAGCCGTTGGGCAACAACCTCGACGGCGCGGAGGTCATCGAGCTCGCCGACGACGAGACGCTCATCCCCGGCCTCGTCGACACCCACGTGCACGTGAACGAGCCGGGTCGCACGGAGTGGGAGGGGTTCGCCTCCGCCACCCGGGCCGCCGCGGCCGGTGGTGTGACGACCATCGTCGACATGCCGCTGAACAGCATCCCGGCGACCGTCGACGTCGAGGCGCTGAACATCAAGCGCGACGTCGCGCAGGGCCAGACGCATGTCGACGTGGGCTTCTGGGGCGGGGCGATCCCCGGCAACACCGCGGAGCTGCGCGGTCTGCACGATGCCGGCGTCTTCGGCTTCAAGTGCTTCCTGCTGCACTCCGGCGTTGACGAGTTCCCGCCGCTCGACGCCGACGAGATGGAGAAGGACATGCGCGAGCTCGCGTCGTTCGACTCCGTGATGATCGTGCACGCCGAGGACTCCCGCGCGATCGACCGCGCCCCCTCACCCGAGGGAGACGACTACGGCAAGTTCCTGGCATCGCGTCCCCGTGGTGCCGAGAACCTCGCGATCGCCGAGGTCATCGAGCGGGCGCGCTGGACGGGCGCCCGGGCGCACATCCTGCACCTGTCGTCGTCCGACGCCCTGGCGATGATCCGCAGCGCGAAGCACGACGGCCTCCGGCTCACGGTCGAGACGTGCCCCCACTACCTGACCCTCACCGCGGAGGAGATCCCGCTCGGGGCCACGCAGTTCAAGTGCTGCCCGCCGATCCGAGAGGCCGGCAACCGCGAGCTGCTCTGGGAGGGGCTCGAAGACGGCACGATCGACTTCATCGTCTCGGACCACTCGCCGTCGACGCTCGATCTCAAGGACCTCGACAACGGCGACTTCGCGGTCGCCTGGGGCGGGGTCGCGTCGCTGCAGCTCGGCCTCTCGCTGATCTGGACCGAGGCCCGTCAGCGCGGGCTGACGCTCGAGACCGTGGTGTCGTGGATGAGCGAGCGCCCCGCGCAGTTCGCCGGGCTCACCGGCAAGGGGCGCATCGCGCCGGGCTACGACGCCGACTTCTCGGTGTTCGCCGCCGACGACGCCTATGTCGTCGACGTGAACAAGCTGCACCACAAGAACCCGCTCACGCCCTACCACGGCAAGCCTCTGGCGGGTGTGGTGCGCAAGACGTGGCTGCACGGCGAGGTGATCGACTTCGAGACGCCGCGCGGACGGCTGCTGCGCCGGGGCATGACCGATTGACGCGTGATCTTCGCCCGGAGTAAAGTTGAGTCAGGATAACTCAACTTTACTTCGGAGGGATACGTGTCCAACCCCCAGACCGGCCCGCAGAACCAGGACCAGCAGTCTGCTCTCGAGCAGTTCGGCATCAACCTCACTGACCGCGCCCGCCAGGGCAAGCTCGACCCCGTGATCGGGCGGGACGGTGAGATCCGCCGCGTCAGCCAGGTGCTGACCCGACGCACCAAGAACAACCCGGTGCTGATCGGTGAGCCCGGCGTCGGCAAGACCGCCGTCGTCGAGGGTCTCGCACAGCGGATCGTGGCGGGTGACGTCGCCGAGTCTCTGAAGGACAAGGAGCTGATCACCCTCGACATCGCAGCCCTCGTGGCCGGCGCCATGTACCGCGGCCAGTTCGAGGAGCGACTGAAGCAGGTCCTCAAGGAGATCACCGAGTCCGAGGGCAAGGTCATCACGTTCATCGACGAGCTGCATGTGCTCATGGGTGCCGGTGGCGGCGAGGGGTCGGTCGCGGCATCCAACATGCTCAAGCCCATGCTGGCCCGTGGAGAGCTGCGCCTGATCGGCGCGACGACGCTCAACGAGTACCGCGAGTTCATCGAGAAGGATGCCGCGCTCGAGCGGCGCTTCCAGCAGGTCTATGTGGGCGAGCCCACGGTCGAAGACACCATCGCGATCCTCCGCGGGCTCAAGGGGCGGTACGAGGCGCACCACGGAGTGACCATCGCCGACAGTGCTCTCGTAGCGGCCGCCGCGCTGTCGAACCGCTACCTCCCCTCCCGCCAGCTGCCCGACAAGGCCATCGACCTCATCGACGAGGCCATGTCCCGGCTGAAGATGGAGATCGACTCCTCGCCGGTCGAGATCGACCAGCTGAAGCGCCAGGTCGACCGCATGAAGCTCGAGGAACTCGCGCTCAAGAAGGAGAAGGATGCCGCGTCCAAGGAGCGGCTGGGCACGCTCCGCGAGCAGCTCGCCGGGCTCGAGAAGGAGCTCGCAGCGCTCGAGGAGCGCTGGGCGCGTGAGCGTCAGGGCCTCAACCGCGTCGGCGACCTGAAGAAGCAGCTCGACGACGCCGTCACGCAGCGCGATCTCGCCATGCGCGAGGCCGACTACACGCGCGCTTCCAAGCTCGAGTACGAGACCATCAAGCGCCTGGAGCGCGACATCGCCGAGGCCGAGCAGGCGGAGGCCGCCACGTCGTCCGAGGGCCGCATGGTCAACGAGCAGGTCACCGATGAGGACATCGCCGGCGTGATCGCCGCGTGGACCGGCATCCCGGTCGGAAAGCTCCTGCAGGGCGAGTCCGAGCGGCTGCTGCACCTCGAGAGCGAGCTCGGCAAGCGGCTGATCGGGCAGAAGGAGGCCGTGAAAGCGGTGTCGGATGCCGTGCGCCGCTCGCGCGCGGGCATCAGCGATCCCGGGCGCCCGACCGGCTCGTTCCTGTTCCTCGGCCCCACCGGTGTCGGCAAGACCGAGCTCGCGAAGGCGCTCGCGGAGTTCCTCTTCGACGACGAGCACGCCATGGTGCGCATCGACATGTCGGAGTACGGCGAGAAGCACTCGGTCTCCCGCCTCGTCGGCGCCCCTCCGGGGTACGTCGGCTACGAGCAGGGCGGTCAGCTCACCGAGGCCGTGCGTCGTCGGCCATACAGCGTGATCCTGCTCGACGAGGTCGAGAAGGCGCACCCCGAGGTGTTCGACGTGCTCCTGCAGGTGCTCGACGACGGACGCCTCACCGACGGCCAGGGCCGCACGGTCGACTTCTCGAACGTGATCCTGATCCTCACCTCGAACCTCGGTTCGCCGATCCTCATCGACCCCGTGCTCCCACCCGACGAGAAGCGCGAGCAGGTGATGGCGCTCGTGCGCCAGGCGTTCCGACCCGAGTTCCTGAACCGCCTCGACGACATCGTGATGTTCGCCGCGCTCACCGAAGACGACCTCGCGCAGATCGTCGAGCTCTCCGTCGACCAGCTGCACGACCGGCTCCACGACCGCCGGCTCACGCTCGCCGTCACCCCGGATGCGCGCTCGTGGCTCGCCGAGCGCGGGTACGACCCGATGTTCGGTGCGCGGCCGCTACGCCGCCTCATCCAGTCCGAGGTGCAGAACAAGCTGGCGACCGCCCTGCTGTCCGGCGGGGTGCGCGACGGCGACACCGTCCGAGTCGATGTCGCGGCTGACGGATCGGGACTCGTGCTCACCGCTCAGAGCCCGACGGAAGGCGATCCGCGCACGTCCTAGATTCCACATCTTGGAAGTGTCAATCCGAGATTCGGAAAAATCCTTGACCGCGTTCGCGCGCCCGTGATAGATCTGGAGTGTTCCAAAGTCGGAGCACCTGGATCAGCAGACAGGGAAAAACTGAGCTGACCCCCTGGTGGGGTCAGCCGTTCGACTCCACCCCGATGGACGGAGTCTGCTATGTCACAGCACCCCACGAGCGTGTGGTTGAAGAGCCCGCTCGGCATCTACACCGGAGGCGACGCCGACGCTGCCGGCGGCATCGTCATCGAGGGCTCGCGGGTCCTCGAGGTCGTCCCCGCCGGCGGCGCGCCGTCGGTGCCGGTCGACGAGGTCTTCGATGCCTCGCGGCACGTGATCATCCCCGGCCTCATCAACACGCACCACCACTTCTACCAGACGCTCACCCGCGCCTGGACGCCCGTGGTGAGCGCCGAGCTGTTCCCCTGGCTCAAGGGCCTCTACGGAGTGTGGGCAGGGCTCACGCCCCGCGATCTCGAACTCGCCACGACGGCGGCGCTCGCCGAGCTGCTGCTCTCCGGATGCACCACGGCCGCCGACCACCATTACCTGTTCCCGAACGGGCTCGAGGATGCGATCGACGTGCAGGTCGACGTCGTGAAGAAGCTCGGCATGCGGGCGACCCTGACCCGCGGGTCGATGTCGCTCGGCGAGGAGGACGGCGGCCTGCCTCCGCAGCGGACGGTGCAGGATGCCGACACGATCCTCGCCGACAGCGAACGGCTCATCAGCGCCCACCACGAGCGCGGCGACGGCGCGTTCGTGCAGATCGGACTCGCGCCGTGCTCGCCGTTCTCCGTGACGACCGGCGTGATGCGCGACACCGCCGCCCTCGCCGAACGACTCGACGTGCGGCTGCACACCCACCTCGCCGAGACGCTCGACGAGGAGGACTTCTGCCGCGAGATGTTCGGTCTGCGCACGGTCGACTACCTCGAGAGCGTCGGCTGGCTGTCGGATCGCACCTGGCTCGCACACGGCATCCACTTCGACGATGCCGAGATCGCGCGGCTGGGAGCGGCCGGTACCGCCGTGTCGCACTGCGCGACATCCAACATGCGTCTCGCCTCCGGCATCGCCCGTGCGATCGAGCTCGAGCAGGCCGGCGCGCCGGTGGGCCTCGGCGTCGACGGCTCGGCGTCCAACGACGGCTCGAACATGATCCAGGAGGTGCGGCAGGCGCTGTACCTGCAGCGCCTGCGCTACGGCGCCGCCGCCGTCACACCCGAGCGCGCGCTCGGCTGGGCGACGGCGGGATCGGCGCGGGCCCTCGGACGCTCCGACGTCGGCGTGCTCGCCCCCGGGAAGCAGGCGGACCTCGCGATGTTCACCCTCGACGAGCTGCGGTTCTCCGGAGGCCATGATCCGGTCGCCGCCCTGCTGCTGTGCGGCGCGGATCGAGCCGACCGCGTCATGGTCGGCGGGCGCTGGCGCGTGCTCGACGGTCAGATCGCAGGCCTCGACGTACCCCAGCTCATCGCCCACCACAGCGAGGCGGCCCGCGGCCTCCTCGCCCGACACTCCTGAAACGCAGCCCCCCGATACGACGCACGCCCCGAAAACCGACGAAGAGGTCGACATGAACAAGCAGAAGACGGTCGCACGGCGACCGGAAGACGAGCGGATGCCGCTCGGCAGCACCATCGCCTACGGCATCCAGCACGTGCTCACGATGTACGGCGGCATCATCGCGCCGCCGCTCATCATCGGCTCGATGGCGGGCCTCGACGGCGCCGAGATCGGCGTGCTGATCACGGCGTGCCTCTTCATGGGAGGTCTCGCCACGATCCTCCAGACAGTCGGGATCCCGTTCTTCGGATCGCAGCTGCCCCTCGTGCAGGGCGTCTCCTTCGCCGGTGTCGCGACGATGGGAGCGATCGTGACGAGCGGCGGCGGATTGCCCGCGGTGTTCGGCGCGGTGATCGTCGCCTCGATCATCGGCCTGTTGATCGCCCCCGTGTTCGCCACCATCATCCGGTTCTTCCCACCCGTCGTGACGGGCGTGGTCATCACCACGATCGGGTTGACCCTGCTGCCGGTGGCCGCGGGCTGGGCCATGGGCGGCAACAGCCAGGCCGAGGACTTCGGCGATCCGCAGAACCTGCTGCTCGCGGCGATCACGTTCGTCATCGTGCTGGTGCTCAGCAAGGTGCGGATCGGTGCGATCTCCCGCCTGGCGATCCTGCTCGCCATCGTGCTCGGCACGATCCTCGCGGTCATCCTCGGACGCGTCGACTTCGGCGCCGTCGGGGACGGTCCGATCTTCGCCCTGCCCAGCGTGTTCGGGTTCGGGATGCCCACGTTCGAGATCGCCGGGATCATCTCGATGTTCATCGTGATCCTGGTGACGCTCACCGAGACGACGGCCGACATCCTGGCCGTGGGCGAGATCGTCGGCACCAAGGTCGACTCCAAGCGGATCGCGGCGGGGCTCCGTGCCGACATGCTCTCGAGCGCCGTCTCGCCCGTGTTCGGCTCGTTCACGCAGTCCGCCTTCGCGCAGAACGTCGGCCTCGTCGCGATCACCGGGGTCAAGAGCCGGTTCGTGGTCACCGCGGGCGGCGTCGTGCTCGTCATCCTCGGCCTGCTCCCGGTGCTCGGACGCGTCGTCGCGGCGGTGCCGGCACCCGTGCTCGGCGGCGCGGGGATCGTGCTGTTCGGAAGCGTGGCGGCGAGCGGCATCCGCACGCTCGCGAAGGTCGACTACCGGGGCAACATGAACCTCGTCATCGTGGCCTCCTCGATCGGGATCGGCATGCTGCCGATCGCCGCCCCCACGATCTACGACCAGATGCCCGCGTGGTTCGTCACGATCTTCCACTCCGGAATCAGCTCGGCCGCCGTGGCGGCGATCCTGCTGAACCTGCTGTTCAACCATCTCGGGAAGCCGTCGGGCAAGGATGCGTCCGTGCTCGCCGCCGCTCCCACTCGGAGCATCCCGATCGCCTATCTCGATGCCTTCGAGGACGGGGATTCGATCGTCGACGGCAAGATCGTCGACCGCGACGGCAGAGAGGTCGAGGTCCAGCGCCCCGACCACTGACCCCGCTAGCGCAGCGGACGGGTGCCGCGGCCGGCGATCGCGTCGGCCGCGAGCTCCTGTCCGATGATCGAGTGCCGACGGGAGTAGGCGAAGTAGATCACCAGGCCGAGCGCCAGCCAGACCGCGAAACGCAGCCAGGTCTCCGAGCTCAGGTTCAGCATCAGCCAGAAGCAGGCGATCGCCGAGATCCACGGCAGCCAGGGGGAGAACGGCACGGTGAACGGCCGCTCGAGGTCGGGCCGGCTCTTGCGCAGGATCGGCACCCCGATGCTCACCAGGACGAAGGCCGACAGGGTGCCGATGTTGATCATGTCGCCCAGCACCTGCACGTCGGTGAAGCCGGCGATGATCGCGATCACGACGCCGACGATCACCTGGATGCGCACGGGCGTGCCGCGCTTGGCATCCGTCACGCTCAGGGAACGGGGGAGCAGGCCGTCGCGGCTCATCGCGAAGACGACACGGGCGAGGCCCATGAGCAGCACCATGACGACGGTCGTGAGACCGACGAGGCTGCCGATCGCGATCACCTGCGCGGCCCAGGTCGCGCCGACGAGCTCGAACGCGCTCGCCAGTGAAGGCTCGTCGAGCTTCGCGAGCTCGGTGTACGAGACCATGCCGGTGATCACGATGGCGACCAGCACGTAGAGCACCGTGACGATCACGAGGCCGAGCATGATGCCGCGGGGCACGGTGCGCTTCGGGTCCTTCGTCTCCTCGGCGCTCGTGGCGACCACGTCGAAGCCGATGAAGGCGAAGAAGACCAGCGCGGCGCCGCTGAGGATGCCGAAGACGCCGTACATCGTCGGGTCGGCTCCGGTCATCAGCGAGAACAGCGACTGGGTCCAGGCGCTCTCGGATGCTGCGCCGGCCTCGGCGGGCGGGACGAAGGGCGTGTAGTTGGCGCCGTTGATGAAGAAGAGCCCGACCACGATGACGAAGAGCACGATGGCGACCTTGATCACCGTGAAGACGCTGTTCACCCGGCTCGACAGCCGGGTGCCGAGAGCGAGCAGCGTCGTGAAGATCGCGACGATGACGACGGGACCCCAGTCGAAGGACAGCGGTCCGATCACGATCGTCATCGGGATGTCGAGGTCGAACAGCGAGACCGCGTCGCCGAGGTACACGCCCCAATACTTCGCGATCACGGCCGACGCCATCAGCATCTCGAGGATCAGGTCCCAGCCGATGATCCAGGCGAGGAACTCGCCCAGCGTCGAGTAGGTGAACGTGTAGGCGGAGCCCGCGACAGGGATCGACGAGGCGAACTCGGCGTAGCAGAGGATCGCGAGCGCGCAGACGGTCGCCGCGATGATGAACGAGATGATCACCGCGGGGCCGGCGTGGCGCGCCGAGGCCTCGGCGCCGACCGAGAAGATGCCGGCGCCGACCGCCACGGCGACACCCATCACGGCCAGATCCCACACGCCGAGCGATCGCTTCAGCGACCGCTTCTCGTCGTGGGTCTCGGCCATCGACTGCTCGACGGACTTGATCCTTCGCTGAATCGCCATGCGGACGAGTCTAGAAGGACGTGCTCCCGGCTACAGCACCGACTTCGGGAGCCGGTGCAGAGTCACCGCACCGATCGCGGCGAACGGATGCAGCGGATCGGGGTCGCCCGACCCGGTCGGGCCGCCGAGGGCGGAGTCGACCAGCGCGCTCATCACGGCGAACGCGTCCATCGGGTCCCACCCGTGCCCGGTCACGAGGAAGTCGAACGCGTCCTCGTACCCGCGGGTGATGCTCTCCTGCACCGGGTCGCCGAGTCCGACGAAGACCCAGGCGTCCTCGGTCTCGATGCGGGGTGCGCGCAGCGAGAGGCCCGGCACGAGGTCGATGCTCACGATCGCGACCCCCTCGGCCTCGATCGCGACGAACGAAGACTCGCCCTCGCTCATGATCGCGTGGATGTCGCCGATGGAGAGCAGCGCTCCCTCCACCTCGACCGGCAGGTACACGATCGAGCCCGGTCGTGCCTCGGTGACGTCCATGTTGCCGCCGAGAGCGGTGGTGGGCATGACGGTCGAGTTCACGCCGACAGCCGGGGCGGTGCCGATGCAGCCGATCATGGGTCGCGGCGCGACGACGTGCCTGTCGGTGAGGTGCACGCCCTCTTCGTCGATCGAGATGCGCCTGGACGCGACCGTCTCGCCCATCCGATGGCGCAGGGCGCCGACACCGGGCAGGCTCTGCGACCATCCGCAGTCCTTCAGGCGGATCTCGTGGATCGTCACGGCGAGCGTGTCGCCCGGCCGGGCGCCGTCGATCCAGACCGGACCCGTGACCGGGTTGATCGGTGCCTTGAGGGCGGCGAGGTCGCCGTGGTCGTGGAGCTCGCGGTAGACGGCGTCGTCGGTTTCGAAGCCGATGCGCTCACCCGTGCCGGGCCGGATGCGCAGCACGGGTTCCACGTCGGCCCGGAAGCCGGGACGACCGAGCTCCTTGCCCAGGAAGTGGTCCATGCCGTTCATGCGGACCTCTCCTCGCCGGAAGCGGCATGCTCGGACAGCAGCTCGGGGTTCGCGCCGTTGCGGATGCGGAAGATGACGAACACGATCACCCCGATCACGAGCCAGACAACTCCGCCGATCTTGGCCAGGTCGGAGGCGTTGAAGAGCACGTAGCCGATGATGAGGAATCCGCACAGCGGCACCACGAGGTGCAGCAGCCAGTTCCGCGACCGCTGGCGCACGATGTAGTGCCAGAACACGGCGACGTGCAGCAGGAGGAACCCGAAGAGTGCGCCGAAGTTCACCAGCGACGAGATCAGATCGATCTGCCCGACGAAGAACAGCACGAGCACCGTGCTCAGTGCGCTGACGAACAGGATCGCGTACACCGGGACCTGCCGCGCGTTGATCTTCGAGAAGAACGCCGGGAGGCGCCGGTCACGGCTCATCGAGTAGAGCAGGCGCGAGGTCGCCGCCTGCGCCGCCACCGCGTTCGCGATGCCGACGGCGATGACGTTGACCGCGAGGAACGCCGTGGCCCATCCGCTGCCGGCCGCCTGAGCGACGATCGAGAAGAACGCGTTGTTGACCTCGTCCTCGGGGAAGGAAACGGTGCCGGCGGCGAGTGCGCTCGCGAGCCAGGTCTGCAGGATGAACAGCGTCGCGACGATGAACAGGGCGATGATCATGGCCCGCCCCGCCGGGTTCTTCTTGCCGGTCGTCTCCTCCGAGAGCGTCGAGATCCCGTCGAAGCCGAGGAAGCTCAGCACGGCGATCGAGAGCGCGGATGCGATCAGGGCGGGGTCGACCTTCGCGGGGTCCCAGAGCTGTGCGAGGGAGAAGGAGGATCCCTCGATCGTCTGGCCGGTCAGGGCGGACACGGCGATGACGACGAAGATGACCACGAACACGAGCTCGATGGCGAGGAAGACGCGGTTCGCCACGGTGATCGAACCGATGCCGAGCACGTTGATGATCGTGTTGACCGCCACGCAGAGGATCGCCCACAGCCATTCCGGCGACTCGGGGAAGATCCCCCGCATCGAGGAGGCGGCGAAGACGTAGAGAAGCGTCGGCACGAGCAGGTAGTCCAGGAGGATCGCCCAGCCCGCGAAGAAGCCGGCGACGGGATGCGTGCCGCGGCCGACATAGGAGAAGACGGATCCGGCGAGCGGAAAGGACTTGGCCATCTGCGCGTACCCGAGGGCGGTGAAGATCATCGCGACGAGGCCCACGAGGTAGACGAGCGGGACCATCCCCTTGGACTCGTTGAACACGACGCCGAAGATCGCCCACGGGGCGATCGGCACCATGAAGACCAGGCCGTACACGACGAGGTCGAAGGTCGAGACGGAGCGCTTGAGCTCCTGCTTGTAGCCGAACGATTCCAGCCGAGGCTGGCCGTCGGAGGCGGCGGTGGCGGTCATGATGTCTCCAGGGTGGGTGTCAGGGATGCTGAGCGAGGAAGTCGGCGATCACGTCGAGGAAGATCTGAGGCTGTTCCAGGTGCACGCAGTGGCTCGCGCCGGGGAACACGTGTCCGGTCGCATCGGGGATGCGATCGAGGAACGGCTGCCAGGTCGCGGGCGTCGCCTCGTCGTGCTCGCCGGCGACGACGAGCGTCGGCACCTGCACGAGCGGGAGGCGGTCGATCACGGACCAATCGCGAAGCGTGCCGATCACATGGAACTCGTTGGGCCCGTTCATCGTGTGGTACACGGTCGGGTCGGCGAGCATCTGCTGCTCGCTGTCGACGAAATCCTGCGGCATCGGCGCGACCCGGCAGACGTGCCGCTCGTAGAACAGCTGTGTGGCGGCGACGTAGTCGGGGTGATCCAGCATCCCGGCCGCTTCGTGCTCCGTGAGCGCGTCGCGCGCGGCATCCGGGAGCGCGTCGCGCAGCCGCGCCGCCTCGCTCACCCAGAGCGGCATCGAGGCGGGGGAGTTGCAGATCATCAGCCCGAGCAGGCCGTCGGGCTGCCGAACGGCGATCTCGGCGCCGAGCATGCCGCCCCACGACTGCCCGAGCACGTGATACTCGTCTATGCCGAGATGTGCGCGCAGCGAGTGGAACTCCTCGTCGAAGAAGGCGGGCGTCCACCGCTCGACGGGGGCGTCGGGGTGGTGGGAGCTCCGGCCGCAGCCGATCTGGTCGTAATGGACGACCGTTCGCCCTGTGAGATCGGCGAGGCGGGCGATGTTCTGCACGTAGTCGTGCGCCATGCCCGGGCCGCCGTGGAGCACGAAGACCGGAGCGAGGTCGCGGCTCTCGTCGGGCGTCGTGACGCGGAACCAGGTGAAGCCGTCGCGGAAAGGGACGGAGGACTCGTGAACGTGCATGAACACATGTTGGCGATAAAAGGTCCGCGAGTAAACCATTTGGCGACAAGTTAACGTTGATGAAACACTGGGAGGGCCATGACGGAGACCGATGAGACCCTGATCGATCGCATCACCGACCGGCTGATCACCGCCGTGGCGATCGGCGAATTCCTCCCTGGGGCCCGTTTGCCGGCTGAACGCGATCTCGCTCGCTCGCTCGGTGTCGGGCGCACCACGACACGAGCCGCCTTGGAGCGTCTGGTCGGCAGGGGCATCCTGGAGAAGCAGCGGGGGAGGTCGGGGGGATCATTCGTCAGGGAGGAATGGCCGACCTCCGAGGTCGCCGCCGTCGCCCGATGGTTCGAAGAGCAGTGGCCGCAGCTCGTCGATGCCGCCATCGCCGGGACGCACCTCCACGGTGCGGTCGCTCGCCTCGCGGCGAGCAACCGCACGGACGACGACATCGAGTGCCTCGAGAGCTGCCTCGACGACTTCCGGCAGGCCGAGAGCGGAGCCGCTCGTCAGCACGCCGACAGTCTCCTGCACCTGGCGATCATCGCCGCCGCGCACAACGAGACGCTCTCCGCGATCGTGCTCGACCACGAACGCCGGTTCACGATCATCGCCCCCGCCCACCCGTGGGGCGATTCGGCGAGCCGGCCTGCGATGGAGGAGCGCGCCGGACGTGAGCACGGCGAACTGGTCGCGGCGATCATCGACGGCCGTGTCGATGATGCCGGGCGGATCGCGCAGCGCCACGTCGAGATCGATCTGGAGCTCCTCGACGCCGCCCGTCGTCGCGCGCTCACCCGCTGACGCGGGCTCCCGATCCGTCGCCGGCGGATGCCGCCAGCGCCGCTCCGGTCAGCGAGTCCCCGTCGGCCGCGAGCTCAGCCGGGGTCCCCGCGAACATCAGCCGACCCCCGTCGGACCCTGCACCTGGACCGATGTCGATCACGTGATCGGCGCGTGCGACGACACGCATGTTGTGCTCCACCACGACCAGTGTCGCGCCGTCGTCGAGCAGGTCGTCGAACAGGCGATTGATCGTGTCGACGTCGTTCGGGTGGAGCCCGGAGGTCGGTTCGTCGAGGATGATCCGGTCGGCGGGATCGCGCTGCGGGTCGCTGAGGTGGCGCGCGAGCAGCAGGCGCTGCTTCTCGCCCCCGGAGAGGGTGTCGAGCGAGCGGCCGACCGGGATGTAGCCCAGTCCGGTCCGCTGCACCCAGTCGAGGGCCGCCACGACGTCGGAGTGGTCGGACAGCAGCCCGCTGACCTCGCTCGGAGTCGAGGCGAGGACATCGGCGATCGTCGCACCGCCGACGCGGACCTCGAGCGCCGTGTCGTTGAATCGCAGACCCCCGCACGCTTCGCAGGGCAGCGAGACGTCGTCGAGGAACGCGAGCTCGGTCGTGATGTGCCCGCGTCCGCGGCACGTCGGGCACGCGCCCTTGCCGTTGAAGCTGAACCACGACGGGTCGAGACCCGATGCCGCGGCGAACACCTCCCGCACGGTGTCGGCGATGCGCAGGATGCTCAGCGTGGTCGAGCGGATGCCGCCGCGCAACGGGTCCTGCCCGACGACGGTGAACTCCGGATGCTGCCGCGGAAGCTCCACCGTCGCGAACGAGCTCTTGCCGGAGCCTGCCACACCGGTGATCGCCGTGAGCACCCCCACGGGCACGTCGACGTCGAAACCCTGCAGGTTGTGCGACCGTGCGTCGCGGACGGTGACCTGACCGCGCGGCGCTCGACTCGTCTCTGCTGCGCGCAGCGGCTCTGCGAGCAGTCGTCCGGTCAGGGTGCGGCTCCGACGCAGCGCGTCGGGCGTGCCCTCGAACTGCACCAGGCCGCCTGCGGAGCCGGCGCCGGGACCGAGGTCGACCACGTGGTCCGCGACGGCGATCACCTGCGGATGGTGCTCCACCACGAGGATCGTGTTGCCGGCGTCGCGCAGGCGCTGCAGCAGCGCGACCAGGCGCTGGATGTCAGCGGGGTGCAGCCCGGTGCTGGGCTCGTCGAACACGTAGGTCACATCGGTCAGGGCGCTCCCGAGGTGCCGCACGATCTTGACCCGCTGGGCCTCGCCGCCGGACAGCGTCGACGATTCGCGGTCGAGCGTGAGGTAGCCGAGCCCGACGGAGAGGAGGGCATCGAGGACGTGTCGGATGCCGTCGACCGCCGGGGCGACCCTGGCGTCGGCGAGGTCGTCGAGCAGCACGCGCAGCTCGGCCACCGGCATCCGCATCCAGTCGACGATCGATCGCCCGTCGATGAGGCTCGCCCGCGCGGCGTCGTTCACGCGGGCGCCCTGGCAGTCGGGACAGGCATGGTGGGTCACCAGGCGGTCGAGCTCCTCGCGCACCTGCGCGGACATCTTGGTCGGGCGCTGCTTCAGGAAGACCGCGCGCATGCGGGTGATCACGCCGTCGAACCGTGCGCTCTGCGGGAAGCGCGGGTCGGGGTCGGTCAGCTTGAGCTGATCCGCGTACAGGAAGAGGTCCATCTCCTCGGCGGTGTACTCCTTCAGCGGCTTCTGCCGGTCGAACAGGCCGCAGTAGGCGAAGCGCTTCCAGCGGTAGACGCCGGGCCGGAAGAGGCTGAAGCGCACCGGCCCCTCGTCGATGCTCTTCTCGGTGTCGATGAGCGCGTCGAGGTCGATGTCGTAGACCGTGCCGAGCCCTTCGCAGGTCGGGCACATGCCGGAGGGGTCGTTGAACGAGTAGGAAGGCGAGTACCCGGCCGAGGGCGAGCCGACGCGCGAGAAGACCAGCCGCACCAGGGAGGCGAGGTCGGTCGCGGTCGCGACCGTCGACCGGGCGTTCCCGGTGAACCGTCGCTGGTCGATGAGCACCGTGAAGGTCAGGCCGTCCATCGTCTGCACATCCGGCGCCGGCATCTGCGGCAGCCGGGCGCGGATGAACGTCGAGTACGAGTCGTTAACGAGCCGTTGCGCCTCGGCGGCGATCGTGTCGAGCACGAGCGATGACTTGCCGGATCCGGAGACGCCGGTGAAGACGGTCATCAGCTTCTTCGGGACGTCGAGCGAGACGTCGCGCAGATTGTTGGTCCGCGCTCCGGTGATGCGGAGGAAGGAGTCCATCACCTCACGCTAACGAGGCCCCCGGACATCCGTCCGGGGGCCTCGATGACGGGGCGATCAGGCGCTGAGGACGACCGTCTCGTCGATCGGCCGGCGCACGCGCGGGGCGACCTCGCGCTGCTGCAGGACCTCGGGAAGGCTCTCGACGTCGCCGAACTCGCCGACGGCGAAGACCGTGACGGGGGTGAAACGGGGCTCGAGGTCGGCGAACTCGCGCACGGCCTCGGGGTCGAAGCCGCTCATCTGGTGCACGACGAGTCCGTCGTGGTGGGCCTGCACCGAGAAGTGCGCGACGGCCTGTCCGAGGTCGTACACGGCGTGGGTGATCGGGGTGCCGTCAGCGGCCGCGGTCTCGGCGATGGCCACGACGAGGACGGCCGCGTTGCCGGCCCATGTCTGGTTGAAGCCCATCAGCGCGTTCACGACCTGGGCGTGCAGGGCGGTGCCGCGGCGGGCGACGATGAAGCGCCAGGGCTGGGTGTTGTTCGCGGAGGGGCTCCAGCGGGCGGCCTCGAGGGCGGTGGCGAGCTTGACCTCGTCGATCGCGTTCTGCGCGTCGTAGGCGCGGGGGCTCCAGCGCCCGGCGAGGACGTCGAGGACGGGGTGCTCGGTCGGTGCGGTGCGATCGATGACAGGAGTGCTCACGATGAAGCCTTTCGGAAGGAGTGGATCGGACTCCGTCGTCCGGCTTACAGGGGGTCAGAACGCATGTATGCGCATGTATATTCCTCAGCGCCCGAGCGCCCACAGCACCTTCCGGCGCAGCACGCCGGCACGTCGCCGCAGCCGCACCGCGAGGGGCTGGTCCTTAGCGGCGGCGAGCAGCTTGGCGTCGTACGCGGCACGCAGCTCACGCGACCAGCGTCGCGTCACCGTCGCATCCGAGAACTCGGCCGCCCGTGCGATCGCGCGCCGGCGCATCGCCTCGATCTGCGCCGTCGGGATCGACTGCAGCTCGACGATCCGCCGCGCCATGGCATCGACGTCGCCCTCGGGGATCAGGAAGCCGTCGACGCCGTCGCGGATCATGTCGGCCGGACCGTAGCGGATGTCGTAGGCGATCGGGATGCAGCCGGCGGCCATGCTCTCCACGAGCACGAGGGGGAGGCCCTCCGAGGTGGACGTGAGCAGGCTGAAACTCGCCGTCCGGAACGCCAGGCGTGCGGCCGGATCGTGTCCGCGCAGGCGGATGCGGTCCTCGACGCCGAGACGGCGGATGCGCCGGCGGATCACGGCTTCGCGCGGGCCCTCGCCGAAGATGTCGGCCTCGACCCGCGCACCGGCGGCGCGTGCGGCGGCGATCGCCTCCACGGCGTGGGTGAGGCGCTTCCGGGTGTTCAAGGACGCCACGACGACCCCGTGCCCGGCCTCGCGGGCGATCACGTTCTCCTCCGGCAGGTCCACGCCGTTGGGGATCGTCCAGATCGTCGCCTCGACACCGACGGCGGCGAGGTCCTCGGCGAGATCGGCCTGCTGGCGGGTGGTCAGGACGACGATCGCGTCGAACTCGCCTGCGCGGCGCAGCACGTACTGGCGCGTCGCCCGCAGCTCGCCCGCCCGTCCGCCCTGCCGGTGAGAGGCATGGACGATGTGGACCGTGGTGACGTTGTCCCGGCGGTAGCCGGCGACCGATCGCGCCGCCGTCTTCGAGTCGACCAGGAGGAAGCTCGGCTTGCCCCCGGTCACCCGATCGAACCACCAGCGGTACAGTCCCCAGCTCGTCTTCCACGACCGGATCGGGGTGCCGTCGCCCGCGTAGAGCACGATCTTCCTGTCGGAGTCCGGGCGCTCCGTGGCGAGGAGCGAGCCGTCGCGACGGAACCGGTCCACGGCGAGCAGCCGGCCGTCGGCTCCGCGCCGCACGCGGCTCAGCACCGTGCCGCCGTGCATCGCCACGACGTCGCCGTCCTCGGGCCGCAGTAGCTCCGGCCTCTCGGGCGCGGTTCCGCGCGGGGCGGGCAGCTTCTCCCGCAGCTCATCCCAGAGGTTGCGGATCCGGAGGCCCTCGATCAGCTCTCCCGACGCGTGGAGGCGCGCGGCGTACTCCGAGTAGTCCGGGCGGTCGTCCAGCGTGAGGATGTCGACATCCACCCCGCCGATCAGGCGGAAGGAGCGCGAGCGGCGCAGCATGGCGCTGGTCATCCCGCCGTGCTGGTCGGCGAGTCCCCACGTCAGGGCGAAGTGCCGAGCGGGAGGGAGACGGGGCGAGGAGCGGAACATCTCGAGCAACGATAGGCCTGGTCCTGTGGCGGGGACTGTGCGTCGGCTGTGTCCCTGCCGAGGATCGAGGAGCGCGGCTCGGCTACTCCGGCAGGTTGTGCGACGCCGCATCCGCGAGGGCGCTGCGAACGGCTCGGATCGAGGGCGCCGCCGCCGACACCCGCCGCGCCGAGGAGAAGATCTCGCGCCGCGGATCATCGGGCAGCGGTGTGAGATCGACTGTCGGAGTGTCGCCGGCCCAGACGAGCTCGGGCAGCAGGCCGACCGCGAGGCCGGCGTGGATCAGGCGCACGTGCGCGGTGAGGTCGGCGATCTCGAAGCGCACGTCGGGCTCGAAGCCCGCGGTGCGGCAGAGCTGCTCGGCCCACGCGCGCGATGCCGTTCCCTCGGGTTCGAGCACCCACGGCTCGTCACGGGTGGACCACAGCGCGGCGACGGCATCCGTCTGATCGGCCGTTCCCGGTCTCCGGGCCAGGGCGATCGCGTCGTGAGCCAGCATCACGCGGTCGAGGTCGGCGTGGATCGGGCGCGTGCGCCCGGGGTACTGCTCGGCGAGGATCAGATCGAAGTCACGACTCGAGACCCCGACCAGGCCGGTCTCGGGATCGCACTCGGTCACCTGCACGCGCAGCGCCGGATGCCGGTCCTTGAGCGCCTCGAGGGCGCGGGGCAGCAGCGAGTGCGCGGTGGACTGGAACACGGCGATGTGCACCGTGCCGGTCACCTCGGTGAGCGATTCCGCGACGGCGACCTCGGCATGCTCCAGCTGATCGAGGATGCCGATGGCCTGTGCGACGAGAACATTCCCCTGTGGAGTGAACTGCACGCCGCGACCGACGCGTCGCAGCAGCGGGACGCCGACGTCGCGCTCCAGCGCGCTCAGCTGCTGCGACACCGAGGCCTTGCTGTACGACAGCGCGTCGGCGACGGCGGAGAGCGTGCCGCGGCGGGAGAGCTCCACCAGCATCCGCAGGCGATTGACGTCGAGCACGGCGATCCGTTCGTTCAGTCTGAGTGAACAGAATTCACGCAATTCGGTTGATAGACGGAGCCTACCGACCGGACGGACAATGATCCAGCCGCACACGACCCCGGGTGTGCGATCTCTCCGGAAGGCACCGCCCATGTCTGTCGACGTCGACACCACTCCCCGTACCGATCAGGTCGCCGCCCTCGTGCAGCGCTGGCTCGCCGAGAGCGAGTCGTACCCCGTCGAACCCGCCGCCCAGCGCCTGTCGGAGGTGCTCAAGGACCCGAACGGTCTGGCGTTCACGGTCGGCTTCGTCGACGGGGTGATGCGTCCGGAGGACCTGCGTGTGGCCGGCCGCAAGCTCGCCGAGATCTCGGACATCACCCCGACCCTGCTGCCGGGCTACCTCCGCGCCGCCATCAAGACCGGCGGATTCTGGGCGCCGAAGCTGCCCGGCGTCGTCGTGCCGATCTCGCGCCGGGTGCTGCGGGCGATGGTCGGGCACCTCGTCCTCGACGCGACCCCCTCGAAGCTCGGCCCGGCGATCGCGAAGCTGCGCAAGACCGGCAACCGACTGAACCTCAACCTTCTCGGCGAAGCCGTGCTGGGCGAGCGCGAGGCCGGCCGACGCCTGCAGGGCACCAGCGACTTCCTCGCCCGCGACGACGTCGACTACGTGTCGATCAAGGTCTCGAGCGTCGTCAGCCAGCTGTCGATGTGGTCGTTCGACGAGGCCGTGGCGGATGTCGTCGCCAAGCTCACCCCGCTGTACGAGCTCGCCGCGCGTGCGGAGGCGGCGGGCAAGGCCAAGTTCATCAACCTCGACATGGAGGAGTACCGCGACCTCGACCTGACGATCGCGGCGTTCACGAGCATCCTCGACCAGCCGGGGCTGGAGAACCTCGAGGCCGGGATCGTGCTGCAGGCCTACCTGCCCGACGCGCTCGGCGCGATGCAGCACCTGCAGGAGTGGGCCGCCGCCCGCCGCGCCAAGGGCGGAGCGCCGATCAAGGTGCGCGTCGTGAAGGGCGCCAACCTCGCCATGGAAGAGGTCGACGCCGCGATCCACGGCTGGCCGCTCGCGACCTACGGCACGAAGCAGGACTCCGACACCAACTACAAGCGCGTGCTCGACTGGGCGATGACGCCGGAGCGCCTGGATGCCGTGCGCATCGGCGTCGCGGGACACAACCTCTTCGACATCGCCTACACCTGGCTGCTCGCGCAGGCACGGGGCGTGGCCGGCCCGTCGACAGGCGCAGGGGCCCAGGTGGAGTACGAGATGCTGCTCGGCATGGCGACCGGCCAGGCCGCCGCGGTCCGCAAGGACGTCGGTCAGCTGCTGCTCTACACACCGGTCGTGAACCCGGCCGAGTTCGACGTCGCGATCGCCTACCTGGTGCGCCGACTCGAAGAGAACGCGAGCCCGGAGAACTTCATGTCGGCCGTGTTCGAGCTCGCCTCGAACCCCACGCTCCTGACGCGCGAACGGGAGCGGTTCGAGCGCTCGCTGGCCGGTCTCGAGGCGGACCGCTCGGTTCCGGCATCCCACCGCGTGCAGAACCGGCAGACCGAGGACGCGGCAGCGGCCGGTACCACCGGCTTCGAGAACCAGCCCGACACCGACCCCGCCCTCGCCGCCAACCGCACCTGGGGGCGCGAGATCCTGGGCCGTTCGGTCGGCACGACGCTCGGCACGGACGCGATCGCCGCCGCGCGCATCGAAACGGATGCCGAGCTCGACGCGGTCTTCGCCGCCGCCACCGCCGCCGCCGCGAGCTGGGCGGCCCGGCCCGCCGCCGAGCGGGCGGCCGTGCTGCACCGCGCCGGTGACGAGCTCGCGGCGCGCCGCAGTGAGCTGATCGAGATCATGGCTCATGAGGCCGGCAAGACGATCGCGGAGGCCGACCCGGAGATCAGCGAGGCGATCGACTTCGCGCACTACTACGCCGAGCGAGCGCTCGATCTCGAGGCCGTCTCCGGTGCCGAGTTCGTGCCCTCGAAGGTCACCGTCGTCACCCCGCCGTGGAACTTCCCGGTCGCGATCCCGGCGGGTGGCGTGCTCGCCGGCCTCGCATCCGGCTCCGGCGTCATCATCAAGCCGGCGAAGCTCACCCAGCGCTGCGGCGCCGTCATGGTCGAGGCCCTGTGGGCAGCGGGCGTGCCGCGCGACCTGCTCGCGCTCGTCGACCTCGCCTCGCGCGACCTCGGCACGCGTCTGGTCGCGAGCCCCGCCGTCGACCGGGTGATCCTCACGGGGGCCTACGAGACCGCGCAGTTGTTCCGCTCGTTCCGCTCCGACCTCCCGCTGCTCGCCGAGACCAGCGGCAAGAACGCGATCATCGTCACACCGTCGGCAGACCTCGATCTGGCCGCCGCCGACGTCGCGCGCAGCGCCTTCGGCCACGCGGGCCAGAAGTGCTCCGCGGCGTCCCTCGTCATCCTCGTCGGATCGGTCGCCGAGTCGAAGAGGTTCGAGCGCCAGCTCGTGGATGCCGTGACCTCGATGCGGGTGGGCCTGCCCGATGACCCCGCCACGCAGATGGGCCCGATCATCGAGCCCGCCTCCGGCAAGCTGCTGACAGCGCTCACGAAGCTGGAGAAGGGCGAGCGCTGGCTCGTCGAGCCGCGCAGGCTCGATTCCGAGGGCAAGCAGTGGACCCCGGGTGTGAAGACCGGCGTCGGCGAGGGCTCGTACTTCCACCTCACCGAGTTCTTCGGACCCGTCCTCGGCGTGATGCGCGCGAAGGACCTCGACGAGGCGATCCGTCTCCAGAACGCGGTGGACTACGGTCTCACGGCCGGACTCCACTCGCTCGACTCGCACGAGGTCTCGACCTGGCTCGACCGCGTCGAGGCGGGAAACCTCTACGTCAACCGCGGCATCACCGGCGCGATCGTGCAGCGCCAGCCGTTCGGGGGCTGGAAGCGCTCGGCGGTCGGTGCCGGCGCCAAGGCCGGTGGACCGAACTACCTCTTCGGCCTGGGCGAGTGGGTGCCGGCGGAGCTCCCGGCGGCCGCGGCGGACGCCGCCGTGCTTCCGGCGGTCGACGCCCTCCTCGCGGCCGCCACCCCGGACCTCGACCCGGTCGAGTCCGCCTGGGTGCACCGCGCCGCGGCATCCGACGAGCGGGCCTGGGTCGACGAGTTCGGCGCCGTGTCCGACAGGTCGGGCCTCGGGGTCGAGCGCAATCTCTTCCGGTACCGTCCGGTCGCGGTCGACGTGCGCATCGCGGAGCACGCGCCTCTGGTCGACGGCATCCGCGTGCTCGCCGCAGCGCTCCGCAGCGGAAGCCCGTTCACGGTGTCGGCACCGGCGCTGCCCTCGCGCGTCGAGAAGGCGATGCGTGCGCACGGCGTGACCGTGAAGCACGAGACGGATGCCGCATGGACGAAGCGCTACGCGAAGGCGCAGCGGTCCTGGCAGCGCCTGCGGCTCGTCGGCGGCGATGCATCGGCCCTGTTCGACGCCCTCGGCGGCAGCCCGGATGTCGCCGTCTGGTCGCACGCCGTGACCGGCGCGGGTCGGGTCGAGATCCTGCCGTTCGTCCACGAGCAGGCGGTGTCGATCACGAACCACCGCTTCGGCAACCCGACGACCCTCACCGACGGCGTCATCTGAGAACAGGCCGCGCAACGACGAACCCCCTGCCGCGACGCGCGACAGGGGGTTCGTGGGTTGGGGCGTCAGCCGCGCAGCGCCTCTCCGAGCTTGACGCGGGATCCCATCTTCAGGAGCGAGTTCTCGTAGATCTTCGCGCCCACGACGATCGCGGCCACGCAGCTCGCGAGCAGGATCACCAGGCTCAGCAGCGGCTCCCACCACTGCGCCTCGCCGACGAACAGCCGCATCGGCATCCCGACCGGGGCCGAGAACGGCACATACGACATGATCGTCAGCACGAGCGGGTTGTCGTTGAAGATGATCACCAGAACGTACGGCGCCATCACGAGCATCGTGATCGGGGTCGTCGTCGAGCCGATGTCCTCCTGGCGCGAGACCATCGAAGCCGCCGCCGCGAACAGAGCGGCGAGCAGGATGAACCCGAACAGGAAGAACACCGCGAACCAGATGATCGGCGCGCCGAGCATCGAGAGCACGTCGCGCTGGCCGGTGACGATCAGCCCGATCGTCGCGATCGCAGCGAGAGCGATGATCTGGCCCATCGCGAGGATCGTGTTGCCGACGACCTTGCCCGCCAGCAGCGTGCGCGCCGGGATGGCCGACAGCAGCACCTCGACGACGCGCGTCTGCTTCTCCTCCACGACGCTCTGCGCGATCGTCCCGCCGAAGGTCGCCGCCGCCATCATGAAGACCAGCCCGAAGCCGATCGCGATGAAGTAGCGCAGGATCCAGGTGGTCGTCGCCGGTTCCAGGATCGTGATCTCCGGCGCCTTCGACAGACCGGAGACCAGCGAGCTGGGGGCATCCTTCAGTGCGACGATCGTGAAGTCGGAGGCGCCGGAGCCGGGAAGCACTGCGGCGTCGACCTTCTCGTCGCGGACCAGCTGCTCGGCCTCCGCCTGATCGGAGACCTCGGTGACCGTGACGTTCGGCAGCGCCGAGACGGCGGCGGAGGTCTGGGACGTGACGGCGACGGGCATGGTCTCGGTCGCGGTGTTCTTGCTCGCGAATCCGCCGATGACGATGCCGGCGAGGGCGATCAGCAGCAGGATGCCCGTGGAGATGAGGAAGGCCTTGCTGCGGAGCTTGGAGCCGATCTCGCGCTCCGCGACGAGCCAGATGCCGTTCGCGGTGGTGGGGGTCGAAGCGCTCACTGGATGACCTCCTTGAAGATCTGTGCGAGAGACGGATGCTTGGGGGCGAAGCTCGCGACGTCACCGCGCTCCACGGCGGAGCGCAGCACCCGCTGCGCGGTCTCGGGGCCATCGGCGTCGAAGAGCGCGTAGCCGCCCTCGAAGTCGACGACCGTGACACCCGGTTCGGTGCGCAGCCAGCCGGCGTCGCCGGTGGAGACGAGCTCGTAGCGGTCGCGGGCGTGCTCGGCGCGCAGCCCGTCACGCGAACCGGATGCGCGGACCGTGCCGCCGGCGAGGATCACCAGGTCGTCGCACAGCCGCTCGACCACGTCGAGCTGATGCGAGGAGAAGAGGATCGATGCGCCCTTCGCGGCGCTCGACTGCAGAACGCCGGCGACCACGTCGACCGCGAGAGGGTCGAGCCCGGAGAACGGCTCGTCGAGGATCAGCACTTCGGGGTCGTGCACGAGCGAGGCCGCGATCTGCGCGCGCTGCTGGTTGCCGAGCGAGAGCGACTCGATCGTGTCGTTCAGCCGCTCGCCCAGTCCCAGCTCGGTGAGCAGCTCGGTCGCCCTGCTCGTGGCCTCCGCCTTGCCGAAGCCGTGCAGGCGGGCGAGGTACACGATCTGCTCCCGCACCTTCATCTTCGGGTAGAGCCCGCGCTCCTCCGGCATGTAGCCGAAGCGGCGGCGGTCGGCGGCCGTCAGAGGCGCGCCATCGAGGTCGACGGTGCCGCCGTCGGACGAGAGCAGCCCGAGGACGATCCGCATGGTGGTGGTCTTGCCGGCGCCATTGCCGCCGACGAATCCCGTCAGCCGCCCCGGCGAGACCGTGAAGGACACGTCATCGAGCACCCGCCGCGAGCCGTAGCTCTTGGTGATGCCCGTGAGTTCGAGCCTGCCTGTCGTCATGTCGACTCCTTCGTTCGCTCCGCACATCGCATGCCCTTCACGTTACGGAGAGCCGGGAGCTGCGACATCCCCCGCGCGGCGGACAGGCGAATGTCATCCCGACGGCGGATCGCGTCAGCCCCGCGCTCTGGGGTCCTGAGCCTGTCGAAGGGTCAGGACAGCACGCACCACGAGTCCCGCGACGAGCGCCCAGAACGCCGCGCTGACGCCGAGCACCGAGATGCCGGATGCCGCGACGAGGAAGGTCACGACGGCGGGGATCCGCTCGCCCGGGTCGTCGATGGCCTGGTGCACGGCGGCGCCGAAGGCGGCGAACAGCGCGAGGCCGGCGACGGCGGGGATCACGGCCTCTGGTGCGAGAGTCACGAGCGCGGCGAACGCGGCCGAGCAGGCGCCGAGGACGAGGTACGACCCGCCCGTCGAGACGCCGGCGACCCAGCGGCGCTTCGGGTCGGGGTCGGCATCCGGAGACGCGGCGAGAGCCGCGCTGATGGCGGCGAGGTTGATCGCATGACCGCCCGCGGTGGCGCCGAGCGCGGTGCCGAGTCCGGTCACGAGCATCGCAGGACGCCAGGGCACCTCGTATCCGAAGCTGCGCATGATCGCGATGCCCGGCACGTTCTGCGACGCCATGGTCACGATGAACAGCGGCAGGGCGAGGCCGACGAGCGCGCCGACCGTGAACGTCGGCGTGGTCAGCTCCACGCGCGGGAGCAGGAGAGCCGGATCGAACGCCGTGCCGGTGTGGACGAGCGAGACCGCGACGACGACGGCCGCCGCGACGAAAGCGAGCGGTACGGCCCAGCGCGGCGCGAGGCGCGCGAACACCAGCCACGTGAGCACGACGGGGACCACGCCCCAGGGGTTCGCCACGAGGCCGCTGATCGGCGCCAGGCAGAGCGGGAGGAGGACCCCGGCCAGCATCGCCTGCGCGATCGACGGCGGGATGCGGGCGATCAGCGCGCCCAGCGCCGGCCACAGGGCTGTGAGGAGGATGAGCGCCGCGGTCACGAGGAACGCGCCGACCGCCGCCGGCCAGCCGCCGTCGACCGCACCGGTCGCCGCGAGCAGCGCCGCCCCGGGAGTCGACCACGCGACGGTGATCGGCATCCGGTATCGCCAGGCCAGCACGATGCAGGCGAGCCCCATGGTGAGACTGACCGCGAGCAGTCCGCTGGCCGCCTGGGCCGGCGTCGCGCCGACGGCATCGAGACCCGTGAGCACCACCGCGAAGGAGCTCGTGAAGCCGACCAGCGCGGTGACCACTCCCGCCAGGATCGGGCGGGACAGGGGAGCAGCGCCGGGCATGGGTACGAGGCTATCGCGGAGGGTCGGTGACAGCGCCATCGACGTCGTCGGTCGGCTTCGTCCAGGACAGCAGGTAGCGGTAGTAGAGGCCGCGTCTGAGCCGAGCGCCGGGGAGTTCTTCGTGAGCGATGGCTCGGATCTCTGCCACGTTCTCCGTGGCCTCGGCGGTGGGGACGCCGATGTCGCGCGACTCCCGGTGGAGCATCGATCCGAGCCGCACCCAGGGCAGCGCGATGCCCGAGACGGCCCAGTCCGCGAACGTCCGGTTGGCGGCCAACCCGACGACGAGCAGCTTCCCGCCGGGGCGCAGGAGCGTCTCGGCCTTCGCCAACGACGAACGCGTGTCCATGTGATGGAGTGCGGCGACGAAGGTGATGACGTCGAAGAGGCGGTCGCCCGCGTCGAAGGCCGCGAAGTCCGATGTCGTGACGGATGCGTTCGGCGTGCGGAGCAGACGGGCACCCGCTCGCGCGGCCGCCCCCGGGTCGGGCTCGACGCCCGTCACCGTGGCGCTCAGAGGGGCGAGCCGCTGCAGCAGCAGCCCCTCGCCGCATCCCACATCGAGCACATCGGGAGCACGCATGCCGGACACGATCCCGATGATCCACGGGTGGTAGGCGCTGTTGTGATTCCAGTACTCGACCACGGTCGCCTCAGGCGAGACCCATCCGATGCGCCAGGACCACGGCCTGCACTCGGTCGCGCGCTCCCAGCTTCTGCAGGATGCGCGAGACGTGCGTCTTCACGGTGGCCTCGCCGATGAAGAGCGCGGTCGCGATCTCGGCGTTGCTGCGCGCATCGGCGAGCAGCGTCAGAACCTCGGCCTCGCGGTCGGTGAGCGGCTCGGCCAGAACGGTCGGGTTCGGCGGCGGGACGGCAGCGGGCGCAGGAGCGGATGCTCCGGCGAACCGCGCCAGCACCCGGCGCGTGACCTCGGGCGCCAGCATCCCGTCGCCGGCGGCCAGGGCGCGCACGGCGGCGATCAGGTCTTCGGCGCCGGCGTTCTTGAGCAGGAAGCCACTGGCTCCGACATCCAGCGCCTGATAGAGGTAGTCGTCCTGGTCGAACGTGGTGACGATCGCGATCGCCGCTCCGACGGCGGGATCGGCGACGATCCGTCTGGTCGCCTCGATGCCGTCCATGTCGGGCATCTGCACGTCCATCGTGATGACGTCGGGGAGGAGAGCGGATGCCTGGGCCACAGCCTCGGCTCCCGTCGCCGCTTCGCCGACCACCGTGATGTCGGGCTGGATGTCGAGGATCGTGCGGAATCCCGCGCGCAGCATCGAGTGGTCGTCGACGATGAGGACGCGGATCTGCGGGTCTGTCATCGGGTGCTCCTCGCCTCGGCGGTCACCGGCAGGGGGACGCGGGCGCGCACGCGCAGACCGCCGAGGGGCCGGGGCGTCACCTCGAGGGTGCCGCCGGACGCTGCGGCGCGCTCGCGCATGCCGAGCTGACCGAGGCCCGGTCGCAGCTGGGCGACCGTGCGTCCGGTGTTCACGATCTCGACCTCCACGCCGTCGTCGTCGTAGCGCACGCGCACGTCGGCCGTCGCTCCGACGCCCGCGTGGCGGCGGGCGTTCGTGAGCGACTCCTGCGCGATGCGGTACAGGTTCACGGCGATGAGCGAAGGGACGGCGACGGGCTCCCCGATCACGGCGTAGTCGGTCGGAAGGCCGGCGTCGGTCGAGGCGGCCACGAGCTCGGCTATGTCGTCGAGGGTGAGAGTGGATGCCGGCTCGGCGGTGTCGCCCCCGGGGGTGCGCAGCGTCTCGAGCAGCTGCCGCAGCTCGCTGATGGCGTCGCGCGCCGAGTCCTCGATCCCGGCGAGGATGCGGGTCGACTGCGCCGGATCCTGGTCGATCATGAGCCGGGCGGCTCCCGCCTGCACCCCCATGACCGAGACGTGGTGAGCGACGACGTCATGAAGCTCGCGGGCGATGCGGACCCTGTCGAGCGCGACCGCCTGCGCCGCAGTGACCTCGCGCTCGCGCTCCAGTTCGCTCGTGCGCTGCTCGAGGACCTCGCGTTCCGCGGCCGAGTGCCAGGCGCGCTCGCCGAAGTAGTACGCGCCGCCGAAGTAGAGCGCGTTCAACAGGATCTGGATCATCATGAAGGCGACGTAGGGCGAGAAGGCGCCCGCGACGACCTCGGCCTCATCGGCCTGCGTGATCGCCTCGTAGTACATCGTGATCAGCAGCCAGGCGAACATGCCGACGATGATCGCGATGCGCACGATCATGGCGCGACGGCGGTGGTTCATCCATGCGCCCACCGAGTACAGTCCGATGAACATCGCGATGTTGCCGACGTAGACCTCAGGGATCTTGAGCGTCACGGCGACGAAGTAGGCCGTGGCCGTGACGACGGCGACGATGCCGGGCCATCGGCGGCGGAAGGCCAGCGGCGCGGTGACGACCACGGCGTAGACGACGGCGGTCCACAGGTCGGCCTGCTCGTCGCCGTACATCTGCGCGATCGAGGAGAGCCCGGCGCTCAGGACGGCGCCGACGAACAGCACGGCGGCGAGCAGCAGGTCGCTGCGCTGCTCTCGGGCGGTCGGCGTGCGGGTGAACGGGACGGCGGGCATCCTCCCACCGTATGGGGGAGCGGATGCCAGGGCATCCCCCACGCGGCGGACCCGGTCGCCCCATCGACAGCGCGATCGAGGTTGCGTAGCGTTCATCTCGCAATCCCGATTCGTCGCACCGACAGCAAGGAGCAGGACATGAGCACTCTTGATTCGAGCACGGCGGCATCCGGTCGCATCCTGATCGACCTCTTCATGACCCTCGACGGCGTCGCGCAGGGGCCGGGCGGCACCGACGAGGACACCTCGGGCGGCTTCCGCTTCAGCGGCTGGCAGGCAGGGCACCCCTCGTCGGGTGTCGGACCCGAGGTCGAGAAGGGCATGCAGCAGCTCGATGCCCTGCTGCTCGGCCGTCGCACCTACGACATCTTCGCGGCGTACTGGCCGCACCACACCGAGGGTGAATCCGGCGCGATCGGCACACTCTTCAACAGCGTGCCCAAGTACGTGGCGACGCGGGATGCCGACTTCACGCTCGACTGGGAGGGCAGCACCCGCGTCGGCGACGACCTCGCGGCCGAGATCGCCGCGATGCGCGAGAACCACCGCGAGGTGCATGTCATCGGCAGCGTCGACTTCGTGCACACCCTGCTCGCCGAGGGGCTGTTCGACGAGCTGAACCTCTGGGTGTACCCGATCCTCCTCGGCGCCGGCAAGAAGGTGTTCGACGACGACGCACTGCCCGCCGTCCTGACGCTCCTCGAGCCGGCGAAGACCGACGACGGTGGCGTGACGCTGCTGCGCTACGGGCGGACGGAGAAGGTGCCGGAGGTCGGCACATACGAGTGATGTGCGCCGCCCGGAGGAGGCTACGAACGGTGCGGCTGAAAAGATCGAGCTCGCGGCACGCGATTGCACTTGCGTTCTTGACGAGCGTGGTGCTTGTCCTGACCGGATGCGAGACCTACTACCAGTACGGTCCATATGCGCTCGGAACTGATGGCGAGAACCTCCTGATCGCGGCCTGCGAATCTCGGACGATCACCACGGTTTATGTGGAAGAACGGCCAGACCTTCCCGGCGTCGAAGGGCGCCGGCACGTATGGGAGGCCTCCGGCGACCGCACCATCGCGGCTGGAGAGGTTCTCGTCGTCGGTGGTGAAAATGCCGGTCTGGTCGATGGCGTCAGCCTGCAGCCAACTATCGAGCCGGGCGTGCGGTACTTCTTGGACATGAACGAGGAGAAAGGGCAGGTCACTTCCGCGCTGTTCATGATTCCGGAGGAAGGACTCTCGGCGGGTGAGTGGGTGACGCCGGAGGGAGACGTGTCTTCTCAGCCTTGTCCGAATACGACCTAGTTGTCTCGCGGGTTGTCGCAGGCTGCGGGTTCTTCTGTGGTGGCGGGTGTGCGGACGTACAGTGGTGCGGAGGGTAAGCCGATTGCGGAGAAGTCGGCGAAGACCGGGACCACGGGGACGACGTTGACGTGGTTGTTCTCGAATCTGGAGGGGACGGTGGACGTGCAGACGGTAGCGAATGCGACGGGTGTGACGACCCGGATTCTTCGTGATCCGTATGGTGCGCCGATCGGTGGGTCAAACGGGGTGTGGTCGAGCGGTACCGGGTACATGAATAAGCCGGCGACGGCGTCGACGGGTCTGACGACGGTCGGTGCCCGTACGTATGACCCGGTGTTGGGGAAGTTCCTGTCCGTGGATCCCGTGATCGACACGAACCTCCCTCAACAGAACACCGGGTAGACGTACTCCGGCAACAACCCCACCACCTATATGGACCCGACGGGGCTGAGGTTGGATCCGGGATGCGGCTGGGGAAAGAGCTGCACTAAGAAGCCCGCGTCGCCCCCGCCGCCAAGCTATTGGATAAGCGTGCCGGTGCAGGAGCTGTCGAATGGAACGACCATCAACCAACTGCGCCGGAACCCCGACTACAAACCGCGTCCTGTCACGAGCTCGATCTGGGGCCCCACGACGCTCGAGCTAAACCGTACGTCACTCATAGACCGTGCCATAGCGGGGACCCTGCCGAAATCCACTGCATCGAACAAAAAGCCTTTGCAGCCAGGATGGGGACCGCTCGTCGGGACAGTTCCGAACTACCAATGGCCCCAGCCTGAGTTTGGCGTCGGGGGACAATTATGTTTCGTGCTTTGCGGCGGAATCGAATGGGCTCCGAGTAGCGGGTTTAGTGGGTCTGTGATGCTGGGCCCAAGAGGAGAAGTAAGTTTCAATACGGGGGTTTCGATGCAAGAACCAGCTCCCTTCCATGTCATTGGCGAATGCTCAGCGACGGCCGTCGTCGGGGCGGCGGCTCAGGTGGGTTTGGGTGTTGCTGAGAAGCAAGACTCTCCGGGCGGAATTCGGCTCGCCACAACCTCATCAGGTGGGATCAGATACGGTGGCGGCGGGGATGTTCGGTCGGTGTCAAGTGGAGCTTCTAGATTGGAGGTCGCGATGTCAGCCCAAGCAGTAGTAGGCGTGATTGTCGTCTGCGTAGGTGTCTTAGTGATCATTTTGAACCGACAGATTCCAAGACTTATCCACTTCGTGTTGCGTCTATTTTATGGCGAACCAATGGCTGATGACGCAGTGAGACCGAATTCAACTTGGAAACACATCATCATAGTCGGGTGTGCGTTCATCGCATTTGGAGTATTTATGATCTTGGCTCCGGCAAACCCACGTTGACGGGTGCGAGGTCGCTACTGGCGGCGCGGCAGTGGAGAAGCAGGCCCAATCGATGACCTTGCGATATCTCTACGGGTCTGGTGAAGCGTTCGACGTTGGGCACGGTGTCGACGGCGGCGTACACGTATCCGGCGGCGGGTGGGGGATCGTCCGCATTCGGTGAACTCGGTGACGGGGCCGGCTGGTGTGGGTCCGGGGTCATATTCGTATGACGCGGCGGGGAACATGACGGGCCGTCCGGGGCAGACCATCACGTTCAACGATGTCGGGAAGGTGTCGAAGGTCGTTGCCGGTTCGGTGACGCAGGACACGGTGTACGACGTGGATGGCAGCATCCTCTTGCGCACGAACACGACGGAGGGTGCGTCGTTGTTCGTGGGAGATACGGTGTTGTCGCAGGCTGCGGGTTCTTCTGTGGTGGCGGGTGTGCGGACGTACAGTGGTGCGGAGGGTAAGCCGATTGCGGAGAAGTCGGCGAAGACCGGGACCACGGGGACGACGTTGACGTGGTTGTTCTCGAATCTGGAGGGGACGGTGGACGTGCAGACCGTAACGAACGGGACGGGTGGCCACTCTCGCCCAGAATGCCGTCAAGGGGCTCCGGACATGCAGGCCGCGAATTTGAAACGGATGCTTCGCCAGTGAGTGACGCGGAGAAGGTCAGGTTAGCCAGATTCGTGCTTTGGTGTCTTCCTGTCATCGCAGCGCTCGCGGTCGTGCTCGGGTTTTCGTATCGATTCTTGTTTCTCGGTCAAGTAGTTCTCGATCGCGGCCCTGCGGCGCGTATTCGCGACGCTTTTTCTGCGAGCGCAGCAATGTTTGTCGTACTCCTCGTCGCCTCGATTGCTCCTGGTGTCGCCTTCCGAGTCCGCGCCTCGCTCGGGGGAAAGATCGTCGCGGCGAGCATCTCGGGGTTGCTGGTCTACGCGCTAACTTGGTTCTCGTTGGCGCAAGTCGGTGGTTTCCCTCTAGCCGCGGGTTCAGTAACGGGCGCGACTTCTTTCTTTCTCTTGATATGCGTGCCGAGGCGCAGTTCCGACTGATCGGTGGTTGCCCGCGATGGTGAGCAGTGAGGCTCAAGCACCATGCCACCCGTCGGAATCGGGGATTCCGGTGCACGGACAGGCGCCGAGGTTCGGGACATACGAGTGAGAGGTTTCGTTCCGGTTCATCCGTAGAATCGACTATTTCCTTCCTGTGCAGGCATCCTCTAGATTCGATCCGTTGCCGCATTTTCGGCAGAGGTTCGAGGGCCGAGCGGGACAGCGTGAGGGTTGCGCGCACGACCTCCTTCACAGGGTGGGACGATGACGCGATGACGCGACGACGCGGGATGATGCGGGCGATGCTCGGCGGGATGGCGGCGTTCGCGCTCGCCTTGGGCGGTGCGACGACGGCGGCTGCCGCCGGACCGGAGGACGCCGCAGGGTCGGGCTTCATCAGCGGGGTGGTCACGCGCGAGGACGACGGCACTCCGCTCGAGGGCGTCACGGTCTCGGCCGGCGGGGAGGGGGCGGCCTGGGTATCGACGCAGACGGACGAGACGGGAGCCTACTCGCTGACCGGTCTGGCGCCCGGTTCCCACCTGGTCTCCTTCACCCCCGAAGGCACCGATCTGAAGTCGGAGTACTGGGAGAACGCCGAGCGATGGGATTCTGCGACTCCGATCGTCATCGGCGACGGCACCGTCGTCGCGGGCATCGACGCCGCGCTGAGCGTGGGAGGCACGATCACGGGTGTCGTCACCCGCGAGGACGACAGCTCCCCGCTCGAGAACGTCTCGGTATCCGCTCTCGATGCGCACAACGAGATCGTCGGAATGGCCCGGACGGATGCGACGGGTGGGTACCACCTCGGCGGTCTCCCCGATGGTTCGTACCGGCTGCGCTTCGGCTCTCCGGATCCGGAGCTGCTGTCCGAGTTCTGGGAGAACCAGTACCGGGGGGATTCCGGGACCGTCATCGCTGTCGTCAGCGGGCAGACGACCGCGGGCGTGGATGCGGCTCTCGCCGCCGCGGGGTACATCAGCGGCACGGTGACCAGTGGGGCCGACGGGCAGCCGCTGTTCTCCTCGGTGCTGGTCTACGACGTCGATGAGCGGTTCGACTTCGAGTTCAGCTATACGGAGGTCGACGGCGGCTACCGCGTCGCAGTTCCTGCGGGAACCTACAAGGTGCTCTTCCGTTCTTCCGGCCTGGCGGAGGAGTGGTGGAACGATGCGCCAGTCTGGGACGCTGCGACCGCCGTCACCGTCTCTGCGGGCGACGAAGTCGAGAGCGTCGACGCTGTGCTCGACGAGATCGCGACCGTCACCGGCACGGTGACGGTCGACGCCGGCGCAGCGTCGGAGATCCTCGTGGAAGCCTGGAGCGACGGCATCCAGGTCGCGAACAAGTATGCCGACCCGGCCACGGGCGCCTACTCGATGCTTCTCCAGAAGGGGACATACATCCTGAAGGCAACGGCCACGTTCACGGATGGCGCGACGGCCACGATCTCGCAGTTCTTCGACGGGGTCGAGACGGCTGCCGAGGCGACGCCGCTCTCCCTCTCCCCGGGTGACATCGTGCAGGGGATCGACTTCCTGCTCACGGCCGACACGGAGCCAGAGCCGACTCTCGTGCTTTCGTCCGGCGCCGCGCAGGCCGGAGGCGACATCACGGTCTCGGGAACCGGCTTCGCGCCGAGTGCCGAGATCACGTTCGAACTGCACTCCGACCCGATCGTGCTCGGCACGCTGACGGCAGACGCGGGAGGTGTGCTGAAGGGCTCGTTCACGATTCCGGCCAGTGCTCCGGCCGGCGCCCACACGCTGGTCGCGTTTTCCGGCGCGACCGTGGTCGCGACCGCGGCGTTGAACGTCACAGCCGCAGGGAGCACCGGTTCGGGAGGGGCCACCACCGGCGGAACCGGAGGTGCTCTCGCGAACACGGGCTCGGATGCGCCGGTCGCCGCAGCTGCGACCGCTCTGCTGCTGCTGCTCGCGGGTCTGACCCTCGTGCGGCGGCGCCGTCGGGTGCAGGTCTGAGGAGGAGCCACGCGGCCATGCACATTCATGGGGCGTGGGTACCGATTTCGCGTGGCCAAGCGATGGCCTGGTCAAGGGAATCCCTCGACCAGGGGTCCGGTATCTCCGCACAGATGGCCGCCAGGCTCGACCACGAACAAGTCCACGCCTTTGCGATCATGCCTCGTGATCGGGCCGGCGCCGATGTGGCAGATTTCGCGCGATCTGCGCAGCTCGGCGATGCCGATCTCCTTCTGGGGAGATTCCTTCGGAGTCTCTCCGCAATCTCGGACAGCATCCTCGTGGTCGACGACGATCTTGCGCGCCGCGGTGACCCGGGACTCGACGACGTCTCATTCATCGATGACCGAGTCATTCGTTGGAATGACCTGCAGTCGGCCCCCGACCGCCTGACGCGCCTCCTACGGACCGGAGCGTCGGGGTATCCGCTGAATGCCTTCATCTGCGGTGCTCAAGGTGGTCACGCCTTTCGCCCCCCAAGTGGTCCACTGTCCGAATCGGACATCGAGCTGCTGGTACGCGAGGCGCGAGCCGTCATCCACTCGATCTACGACGCGGAATCGTTCCTGATCCTGGTCATCGACCAGGAGCTCAAAGAACTCTTGGAGACGCATACACACGCAGTCGACTCCGCACCGGAATCATGATCGACGGATACTCTCTCGTGCTGGCCAGCTCTGTCGGCGTGCGTGATGGAATGGCCCTCGAGCTGACCAGAGCTGGTGGCGTGATCATCGCTGAGGTCTATGAAGACGACTCCACCCGGGCGCGGACGGTGACCGTTTTCGAGCCTGACGTTCCGGTGGAGGCAATGGAGTGGCTCCTCTCGTCGGCACGAGAAATGCTCTAGGCGGAGATTCCGAGCATCCGCTCGATCACCTGCGCCACCCCGTCATCGTCGTTCGACGCGGTCGTCTCGTCGGCGGCATCCTGCACGACGGCCTCCGCGCCGGCCATGGCGACGCCGCGCCCGGCCCAGCGGAGCATCTCGACGTCGTTGAGCGCGTCGCCGAACGCGACGACGTCGGCGCGGTCGATGCCGAGGTGCGCGCACAGGCGTGCGAGCCCCGTGGCCTTCGTGACCCCCTCGGCCATGACCTCGACGAACGGCGCGCCCGACAGAGTGGCCTCGAAACCGGTGAGGCCGAGCGAACGCAGGGTATCGAAGAGTGCGGCGGCGGCGAGCTCGGGATGCCGGATCACGAACTTAACACTCGGTGCGGACACGACGTCGTCGAAAGCGACGCCGCCCATCGTCTCCGGGGCTCGCTTGTGATCGGTCAGGTCCGCGATCGCCGCATACCCTTCCTGCGCCACGAACGTCTCGCCGGCGTCGCGCACGCTCGCGAACAGCAGCCCGGGGATGCTGGCGCGCAGCGCCTCGGCGAGCGTGCGGATCGTGTCGGCGGGGAGTTCCTCGGCGAACAGCATCCGTTCGTCGGTCAGGTGCACGGCATACGCCCCGTTGCTGCACAGCGCCCAACCGTGGAACGCCGCATCTGCCGCGATCGCGCGCAGGCCGATCGGCTGGCGGGCGGTCACCGGGACGACGTGGATGCCGCGCTCACGAGCGGCATCCAGCGCCGTACGCGTGCGCGGGGAGACGTGCGATGAGGAGTCGAGAAGCGTGCCGTCGAGATCGGTGGCGATCAGGCGCATCGGATGTGTCCCTGAGCCTGTCGAAGTGTCAGGAGAAGATCATCGGCAGGTCGTCGTCGTCCTCGGCGCCGCCGAGATCGAGGTCGACGACCACGGGCACGTGGTCGCTGGGCTGCTCGCCCTTGCGCTCGTTGCGGTGGATCGAGGCGCCGGTGACGGCATCGGCGAAGGTGCGCGAACCGAGCACGAAGTCGATGCGGATGCCCTCGTTGCGGGGGAACTTCAGCCTCTGATAGTCCCAGTACGTGTACCCCTCGGGGAGGAGCGGGCGCACGACATCGGTCACTCCGGCGTCTTCGAACGCGAAGAAGGCGGCGCGCTCGGGCGGCGAGACGTGGGTGGACCGGCCGACGACGATGTCGGGGTCGCCGTTGTCATGGTCGAAGGGGATGATGTTGAAGTCGCCGACCAGCGCGAGCGGCAGCTCGGGGTTCGCCGCGAGCTCGGCCGCCGTGGAGTCGCGCAGCGCCTCGAGCCAGTGCAGCTTGTAGGCGAGATGCGGATCGTCGAGCGAACGACCGTTGGGCACGTACAGGCTCCACACCCGCACGCCGTCGACCAGCACGCCCAGCGCGCGGGCCTCGAGCGGAGCATCCGGACCCTCATGCCCCTTCGCGAAGCCGGGCATCCCCTCGAACGCGGTGCGCACGTCGGTGATCGGCAGGCGGCTCGCGATCGCGACGCCGTTCCACTGGTTCAGGCCGTGCACCTCGACGTGGTACCCGGCCTCTTCGAACGGACCGTACGGGAACTGCTCCGGCTTGCACTTGATCTCCTGCATCGCCAGCACGTCGATGTCTTCGCGCACGGCGAATTCGACGGTGCGGGTGACGCGGGTGCGGATGGAGTTGACGTTCCAGGTGGCCAAGCGCATGCGTCCAGCCTAGTTGCGGCCTCCGACAGCGGTCGCCTGCTGCGCCTTCTTCTCGCGGCGCAGGCCGTGCAGCAGCGGCTCGGTGTATCCGCTCGGCTGCGCCGCGCCCTCGACGATCAGTCGCCGGGCCGCGGTGTAGGCGATTCCGGGCTCCTCACCCTCGGCGAACGCCAGTGGCTCGTACGCGGCGTCGCCGGCGTTCTGCGCATCGACGACCGGTGCCAGGCGCCGCAGGCTGTCGTCGATCTGCGCCTCGGTGATCACGCCGTGCGCGAGCCAGTTGGCCAGTAGCTGGCTCGAGATGCGCAGCGTGGCACGGTCTTCCATGAGGCCTGTGCCGTGGATGTCCGGCACCTTCGAGACGCCGATGCCCTGATCGATCCAGCGCACGACGTAGCCGAGGATCGACTGCACGTTGTTGTCGATCTCATCGGCGACGATCTCGGGCGTGAGGTCTCCCTCTCCGGCGAGCGGAGGCGTGAGCAGCACGTCGAGCGAGGCCTCGTCGAGGGCGGGCAGTGTCTCCCGCACCGCGAACGCGTCGACCTGGTGGTAGTGCAGCGCGTGCAGGGTCGCCGCGGTCGGCGAGGGGACCCACGCGGTCGAGGCCCCGGATCGCACGTGCGCGATTTTCTTCTCGAGCATGTCGCGCATGAGGTCGGGCTCGGCCCACATGCCCTTGCCGATCTGCGCGCGACCGCCGAGTCCGGCGGCCAGCCCGATCGCGACGTTGCGGGCCTCGTAGGCCGCCATGAACGGCTGCGCCTTGATCCCCGCCTTCGGCAGGAAGGGCCCCGCGTGCAGCGACGTGTGGATCTCGTCGCCCGTGCGGTCGAGGAATCCGGTGTTGATGAACACGACGCGATCGGATGCCGCGGCGATGCCGGCCAGGAGGTTCACCGACGTGCGGCGCTCCTCGTCCATGATCCCGATCTTCATGGTGCGCGCGGGCAGCCCGAGCAGCTGCTCCACGCGACCGAAGAGCTCGGCCGTGAACGCGACCTCGTCCGGGCCGTGCATCTTCGGCTTGACGATGTACATCGAGCCGCTGCGCGAGTTGCGTCCGCGGTGCGGCCCCTCGAGTTCGGGGAGGGCGCCGAGGGCGGTCATGATCGCGTCGAGCATCCCCTCGAAGGTCTGCTCGCCGTGGCGATCGAGCACCGCGTCGGTGCGCATGAGGTGACCCACGTTGCGGACGAAGAGGACCGCTCGTCCCGGCAGCGTCAGCTCGCCGCCGTCGACCGCGCGGTAGGTGCGGTCGGGTGCGAGCTCGCGGAGGAACGTGCGCCCGGCCTTGGTCACCGACTCGGTGAGCGTGCCGTCCATGAACCCGCGCCAGTTGCGGTAGCCGAGGGCCTTGTCGTCGGCGTCGACGGCGGCGACCGAGTCCTCCAGGTCGAGGATCGCGGTGAGCGCGGACTCGAGCACGATGTCCTGCACCCCCGCCTCCTCGGTGCGCCCGATCGCGCCCTCGTGGTCGATCACGATCTCGGCGTGCAGGCCGTGGTGCCGCAGCAGCACGGCGGTCGGGGCGTCGGCCTCTCCGGTGAAGCCGACGAGACCCTCGGGTGCGGCGAGGCGTCGGTCGCCCCCGGGCGTCCGGATCACGAGGCCGTCCGCGTCGACGAGGTAACCGGTCGCATCGCGGTGCGAGCCCTCGGCGAGCGGAGCGATCTGGTCGAGGAACTCGCGCCCGCGAGCGACGACCGCGGCGGCGCGCACCGGGTTGTGCTGAGATCCCGGTGCCAGATCGCCGGTCTGGTCCACGGCGTCGGTGCCGTAGAGCGCGTCGTACAGGGAGCCCCATCGGGCGTTGGCGGCGTTCAGTGCGAACCGGGCGTTCAGCAGCGGCACGACCAGCTGCGGCCCGGCCATCGTCGCGATCTCCGGGTCGACATCCTCCGTCGTCACAGACACGGCATCCGGAACCGGGACGAGATAGCCGACATCGGTGAGCAGCGCCCGGTACGCGGCGGGATCCGGCGCTCCGGGGTTCGCGCGGTGGAAGTCGTCGATGCGCTGCTGGAGCTCGGCGCGTCTCTGCAGCAGCTCCGCATTCCGCGGGCCCAGATCATGGATGAGCGCACTCGCCTCGCGCCAGAAGGCCTCGGAGTCGCGTCCTGAAGCGGCGAGCGACGTCTCGGCGAACTCCACGATCGGCGCGGCCACCGAGAGGTCTGCTCGGGTGAGATACGAGGTCATGTGGGCATTCCTTCTCTTCGGGCGCCGAGGCGCTGCAGGGTCTCCAGGGCGATCTCCGCATCCTGGACGGGAGTTCCGCCGGCGACACCCAGTCCGCCGACGTGGTCGTCGCCGAAGAAGATCGGCACGCCTCCGTCGATCGTCGTGAGGGCGCCGCCGGTGCCCAGGGGCAGCGTGGTGCTGAGTGCTTCGGGGATCAGCCCGGTGCGCCGACGAGTGGATGCCGACGTCGCGGCCTTGCGACGGCTGGTCTCTGCGCTGTGCGGTGTGGCCCCGTCGGACATGCCGTAGGCGATGAGCGTCATCGAGGGATCGGCGACGGCGACGACGGTCTTCACGCCGTGGCTCTCGCCCACCTCCATCGCGATGGCGACGGCGCGGACGGCCGTCTCGTAGTTGATCGCGGCGATCTGGCGGTGGGTAGACATGACGTCTCCTCTTCTCGATCTCAACTATTCACACTGCGAATGTTAACTTTCGCATGACGGAATCCTATGTCATCGAGCGTCGCCGATTCAACCGCGCCTTCTACACTGGATGCCGTGACCGCACTCGACGCAGACCGCCAGACCCTTCTCGACCTGATCAAGGACGAGGCGGTGTTCCACGGCGACTTCACCCTCTCCAGTGGCAAGAAGGCGACGTACTACGTCGACATGCGCAAGCTGACCCTCGACCACCGCGCGGCTCCGGCGATCGGCCGCATCATGCTCGACCTCATCGGCGACCTCGACATCGTCGCCGTCGGCGGCCTCACGCTCGGCGCCGACCCGATCGCGAACTCCGTGCTGCACGCCTCGGTCGCAGCGAGTCGCCCGCTCGACGCGTTCGTGGTGCGCAAGGAGCCGAAGGACCACGGCCGCGGCCGTCAGATCGAAGGCGCCGACGTCAAGGGCAAGCGCGTCGTCGTGCTGGAGGACACCTCCACCACGGGGCAGTCCGCTCTCAAAGCCGTCGAGGCGCTGCGCCGCGAGGGTGCCGAGATCGTCGCCGTCGCCGTGATCGTCGACCGCAAGACCGGCGCCCAGGCGGCGATCGAAGCCGAGGGCCTCGAGTGGCGCGCCGCCTTCGACCTCGACGACCTCGGGCTCGACCCCCAGTGACGCGCTACGCCCTGGCCGTCGATGTGGGCGGCACGAAGATGGAAGCCGCGCTCGTCGGCGAAGACGGCGTGCTCGTGCGCGGAAGCCGCAGCCGCCGGGCGACCGGCAGGGATGCCACTCCCGCGTCGCTCGACGACGCGATCGCGACCGTGATCGCCCACGCTCTCTCCCGTCTCCCCGACGACGCCGAACTCGTCGGCGCCGGTATCGGCAGCGCGGGGCCGATCGACCGGAACGTCGGCCAGATCCTCCCGGTGAACATGCCTGCGGCCCGCGGATACGGTCTCGCCGAGGCGGTGCGCACAGCCGCCTCCGGCCTCCTCGGCCGGGAGCTGCCGACGGTCTTCGGCCATGACGGCGGAGCGCTCGCGCTCGCCGAGTCCTGGCTCGGTGCGACGAAGGATGCCCGTTCCTCGCTCTCGATCGTCGTGTCCACCGGCGTCGGCGGCGGGTTCGTGGTCAACGGGTCCTACATCCCCGGCGCCACCGGCAACGCCGGCCACCTCGGGCAGGTGCGCCGTGAGGGCGGGCTGACGCTCGAGGAGATCGCCTCCGGGCCCGCGAGTGCCGCCTGGGCGCAGCAGCAGGGCTGGAGCGGCGCGACCGGCGAGGACCTCGCTCGGGACGCCGCGGCGGGAGTCGCCATCGCGCGTGCCGCGATCGAGCGCTCGGCGAAGGCTGTCGGTGAGGCGTTGGCGGATGCCGCGACCCTCGTCGACCTCGACACGGTCGCCATCGGGGGAGGCTTCTCCCGCGTGTCCGACGACTACATCGACCTCGTCCAGCAGGCGCTCACCGCAAGTGCCGCGCACGAGTACTCGCGCAAGGCGCGCGTGGTGCGCTCGGGACTGGGCGACGAGGGTCCGCTCATCGGCGCTGCGGCGCTCGTGCTGCGCTAGGTGCTCGCTGTGACGAGGTGGCGGGGCGGTCCTTCGAGCCTCGCGATCGCGATCTTCACTCCGGTGACCTCGTCGGCCAGGGCGTCGATGCGTGCGGTGAGCTTCTCCTCGACGGCGTCGATTCGTGCGGTGAGCTTCTCGTCGACGGCGTCGATTCGTGCGGTGAGTTTCTCGTCGACGGCGTTGATGCGGGTCGTGAGCTTCGTGTCGACCGCGTCGATGCGGCGCACCATCCAGGCGAAACCGGCGAACAGGCTCGCCCCGAGGGTCAGCACGATGCCGATCGCGCTGATGACGATCGTCAAGGTCTCCACGGACACGTACACGGCTCCATTCTGCGGCTCAGGTTCGGGATGTGCCAGCAGGTTATCGAAGAAACCGATATTCTCTGCGACCAGGAAAAATGCAGGCTCAGCGATGGTGGACGACGTGACGAATCTGCCTCGCTGTGGAGGAAAAGTCCCGCCGCTCAGTTCGTCGCGGAGGTCCTCTGCTGTGCCCGTGCGGCGATCAGAACCAGCACCGGGACGACGGCGCACAGCGCGGCCGAGATGATCAGGGTCGTGCTCGATGCCGGGTCGCGGCCGATCAGCAGCACGAGGCTCGGCACGAACGTGCCGCCGACCGCGCCGCATGCCACCAGGGCGCCCGTCACCGCGGCGCTGCGCACCGCATCGAGCCGATCGAGCGCGAGCCCGAGGATGAGGCCGTAGCTCGGCGCGAGCAGGACGACGGATGCCGCGAGGGCGACGAGTGCGCCGACGGGGGTGTCGCCGACGAGCACTCCGGCCGTGGCCATCAGGCCCGCGGCCCCGATCGTGCCGGTGGCGAGGATCGCGACCGGTGGAACGGAAGCGCGGCGGAGGGCTGCCGCGACGAAGCGGCCCAGTGCCATCAGCGCCCAGAAGGCGGACGTGCCGAGGGCCGCGGCCGCGGGTTCGAGCGCCAGAGCCCGCTCGGGGATCACCGCCGACCATCCGGACAGCACGGTCTCGACGCCGACGTACAGCGGCAGGGCGACCGCGAACGGGAGCAGCGCCGTCAGCCCGCGCAGGTCTCGACGCGTCGGGGTGTCCGAGGCGGGTGTCGACGGCGCGCGCCCTCCGGCGAGCAGGACGATCGTCATGAGAGGGACGACGGCGAGGATGCTCAGCGCGGACAGAGCCCCGGTTCCGGCGGCCACGGCGAGAGGGGTGACGGCGGCGCAGACGGCCACGGTCCCCATGAGTGCGCTCAGCAGCCCGGTGGCGCTGCCGGTTGCTGCGGCCTTCGCCGCGACGGAACCGGCCGCTTCGACCAGACCGAACCCGAGTCCGGCCAGGGCTGCCGCAGCGATGAAGACCGCGGGGTGGCCCGCCCACGCCGCGGCGACGATCGCGCCGGCCTGGAGCGCGCTGCCGAGGATGAGTGCGGTCCGCGGAGGGCGCCGCACGAGCAGGGGGCCCGAGAGAAGCACGCCGACGAGGAGCCCGGCGAAGAGCACGGGTACGGCGACGCTGAGCGCCGTCCCGATCGCCCGCTCGGCCGCCGGCAGCACCGCGGGGACGAAGGACGCCGTGACGCCGAGGCCCGCGAAGGCGGCGAAGAGACCCGTGCGGTCGCGGCTGCTCGTCACGCGCCGCCCGCTCTGATGCGGTGCACGGCGGCGTAGGTGTCGCGGAGCGCCTCCATCGAGCGGTCGTAATTCGACTGGGCGACGCCGATGAAGATGCAGTCGACGACCATGAGCTGGGCGATCCGGCTGCCGAGGGCCCCGGAGCGGAACCCGGTCTCCCTGGCCGCCGTGGTGAGCACGATGTCGGCCTGGTCGGCGAGGGGGGCTCCGGCGTGGTTCGTGATCGCGATCGTCGTCGCTCCCGCGCGGCGGGCGAGCAGGAGGAACTCGATCGTGTCGGTCGTCGAGCCGCTGTGCGAGACCGCGATCGCGACGTTGCCGGGACCGAGGGTGGCGGCCGATGTCCACGCGGCATGCGGGTCGGACCAGTCCAGGGCGGTCCGGCCGATGCGGGTGAGCTTGCGCTGCAGGTCGAGCCCGACGATCGAGCTCGCGCCGACACCGAAGATGTCGACCCTCGACGCGGAGGTGATCGCGTCGACGGCCGCGCGCAGCGCGTCGGTGTCGAGCACCTTGGCGGTGTCGGCCAGAGACAGCGTCTCGGCGAGCGAGACCTTCGCGACGATGTCGGCGAGGGTGTCGTTGCGGTCGATGTCGCCGGAGACGTCGGGCAGGGCCGCCGTGTCGAAGGTCTCGCGCTCGACGTCGCGCAGCACGTGGTTGCGCAGCTCGCGCACATGGTCGTAGCCGAGCCGCTTGCAGAAGCGCACGACCGAGGTGGTCGAGGTGTCGCAGCGCTGCGCCAGCTCGGCGATGGAGAGCCCTGCCGTCTCGGCGGGGCTCGCGAGGAAGAGGTCGGCGATCCGCTGCTCGCTGGGGCGCAGCTCGGGGCGGATCGCGCGCATGCGCACGAGAACAGGGTGCCCGCCGGCGTCGTCGAGGGCGGCGTGATGGGGCATGGAGGTCTCCGATCGATGTTTCATAACACTAGAGGAACTTCTGTTACATAAGAAGTGACTTTCGTGTACTTTTGGTACCACCAAGACCGACGATGTTCGCGGGCGAGCAGGCGCAAGCGCCTCCCCGACGCCACGGCGACGCGTCCCAGCCAGCAGGAGGAATCAGCAATGAGCACAGCACGGCGGGCGTCACTGGGCGCTCTCACCGCGACGGGAGCCATCCTCGCCCTCGTCATGACCGGGTGCTCCGCCCCGGCATCCGATCCGTCCCCCTCCGAGGGCGCAGCCGGCGGCGATCTCGTCATCGGCGTCACCAGCGACCCGGACACCCTGTTCCCCTGGAAGGCCACGCAGTTCCAGGCCGTCAACGTCCTGCAGAACCTCTACGGCACGCTCACCGAGTTCGACGAGGAGCTCAACGTCGTCCCCGGGCTCGCCGAGTCCTGGGACGTCTCGGAGGACGGGCTCACCGTCACACTCAAGCTCCGTGAGGGCGTGACCTTCGCCGACGGCAGCACCTTCGGATCCGAGGACGTGAAGTACTCGCTCGACGCGATCGCCCTCGAGGCCACCGCCGCCGTGGCGCGCAGCTCGCTGGCCTCGGTCACGGCCGTCGAGGCGACCGATGAGACGACCGTCACCCTCACGCTCAGCGCACCCGACGCCGCGCTCCCCGCCAACCTCGCCGTGATCAACATGGCGATGCTGTCCTCGGACGACACCGAGGAGGCGCTGAACACCACGCCGAACGGCACCGGGCCCTTCGTCCTCGAAGACCGTGCGCCGAGCCAGTCGCTCACGCTCGCGAAGAACGACGACTACTGGGGCGACGCCGCGCTGCTCGACACCGTCGAGTTCCGCGTCATCCCGGACGAGTCCTCGATCGTCTCGGCGATGCAGTCCGGCAACGTCCAGCTCGCCGTGTTCGACGACCCGCTGGTCGCTCAGACTGCCGAGGGCGCGAACGTCGAGGTCGCGACCACGCCGCAGCTGAGCTACCACGCCCTGCAGCTGAACGCGACGCGCGGCGACCTCGCCGACGTCAACGTGCGTCTCGCGATCCAGTGCGCGATCGACCGCCAGGAAGTCCTCGACACCGCCGCCCTCGGCGAGGGCGAGGTCACGGGGCCGATCACCTCTCCCGCGTACAAGTCCGACCCCGACGCGCGCCCCTGCCCGGAGCGCGACCTCGACAAGGCGGCGGAGTACCTGAAGAAGGCGGGCAAGGAGGACGGCGTCACGATCAACGCGATCGTCTCGCAGGGCGAGTACGCCACCTCGGTGAACGAGGCGCAGAACCTCAAGGCCCAGCTCGCCGACGCCGACATCACCCTCGAGATCGAGGTCCTCGAATCCGGTGCGTTCGTCGACCGCTGGATCGCCGCGGACTTCGACGCCGCCGTCGCCCTCAACGGCGGACGCCCCGACCCCGACGGCATGTACGGCCGGTACTTCACCAGCACCGGGAACCTGAACAAGGTCGCCGGCTACTCCTCGCCCGAGCTCGACGCGCTGTTCGCCGAGGGCCGTCAGACGGCGGATGCCGACGAGCGCAAGGAGATCTACGCGCAGGTCTCCGAGAACCTCGAGGACAACGCCGCGTGGATCTGGCTGTTCACCAGCTACACCTACACCGCGACGGCGTCGTCCGTCGACGGCTTCGTTCCGATGGTGAACGGCTCGCTGCAGTACCTGCGGACGACCTCCATCAAGTAGCGGACGGAGGCGGCGCCGGCGTACGACCAGCCGCCGCCGCCTCCTCCCCGACGACAGGCAGCCTCACACTCGCATGTTCAGACAGATCCTCCGCAACACCGTGCTGCGCCGCATCCTCGCAGCCCTCGGCACGCTCCTCGGCGTGGCCGTCTTCGTCTTCCTGATGCTGCGCGCCATCCCCGGCGACCAGATCAGCTCGGGCCTCGGCACCGAGGCCGCCGCCCTCACACCCGCGCAGCGCGCCGCGCTCGAGGCCTACTACGGTCTCGACCAGCCGCTGTTCGTGCAGTTCTTCTCGTGGCTCGGCAACATCTTCACCGGCAACCTCGGCTTCTCGTCGCGGGCGCAGACCAGCGTGCTCGACCTCACGCTCGCCGCCCTGCCGGTGACCTTCGAGCTCGCGATCTTCTCGATCGTGATCGCCCTCGCCATCGGCATCCCGCTGGGCATGCTCTCCGCCTCGAAGCCCGACTCGGTCCGCGACGGCTTCGGCCAGGTCGTCGGGCTCGCCGGGCTCTCGATCCCCGCTTTCCTGCTCGGCACCGCGCTCCTCGCGATCCTGGCCTCCTCGTTCGGGTTCAACCCCAACGGTCAGGGCTTCGTCACGCTGTTCCAGGACCCGCTGCTGAACCTCCAGCAGATGCTGCTCCCGTCGATCGTCCTCGGCTTCGGCATCGCCGCCCCGATCATGCGGACCACGCGAACCGCGGTGCTGGAGATCCGCGCCAACGACTTCATCCGCACCGCCCGGGCGAAGGGCGTGCCGCCGCGTCGCCTGCAGATCCGGCACGTGCTGCGCAACGCGCTCGTCCCCATCGTCACCATGACGGGCCTGCAGTTCGGCTACCTCCTCGGAGGTGCCGTCGTGGTCGAGCAGATCTTCTCGCTTCCCGGCATCGGCCGCCAGGTGCTCCTCGGCATCCAGCAGAAGGAGTACGCGCTCGTGCAGAGCACCGTGCTGGTGATCGCGCTCGCGTTCGTCATCGTCAACCTGCTCACCGACCTGCTCTACCGGGTCATCGATCCTCGGGTGCGTGCCGCATGACCGACATCTCTCAGACCCCCGCCCTCGCTCCCGGTGGCGGGCGCACGATGGAGCGCGTCCGGCTGCTGCTGCGCAGCAGGAGCGGTCTCACCGGGCTCATCATCGTCGTCCTCCTCGGTGTGCTCAGCATCGTCTCGGCATTCGGACTGCTGCCGTTCGACCCGCTCGCGCAGGACCCGCCGTCGCGGCTGCAGCCGCCCTCGGGCGTGCACTGGTTCGGCACCGATCAGTTCGGCCGCGACGTGTTCTCCCGCGTCGCCGCCGGCGTCGCGAACTCCGCCCTCATCTCCCTCGTCGCCGTCGCCTTCGCCACGGTCGTCGGCACGGTGTGCGGTCTCATCGCGGGCTTCTACCGCGGCTTCTCCGACGGCGCGATCACGGCGGTCACGAACGTGCTCTTCGCGTTCCCGCCGCTGCTGCTCGCCCTCTCGCTGGCCTCGGTCTTCGAGCGCAACTGGTTCACGATCGCCGTCGCCATCGCGATCGTCTACGTGCCGATCTTCATCCGCGTGACCCGCGGTCCCGTGCTGTCGCTCCGCGAGGTCGAGTACGTCAAGGCCGCCAAGAGCACCGGGCAGAGCCGGATGGCCACGATGTTCCGTCACGTGCTTCCGAACATCACGTCGATCATCATCGTGCAGGTGACGCTCTCGCTCTCGTGGGCCGTGCTCACCGAGGCGTCGCTGAGCTTCCTCGGCCTGGGCACCCCGCCGCCGGCGCCGTCGCTCGGGTCGATGATCTTCGAGGCGCGCACGCTCGTGACGATCGCCCCCTGGACGATGATCGCCCCGGGTGTGATCGTGGTCCTGCTCGTCGTCGGACTGAACCTGCTCGGCGACGGACTGCGCGACAGCCTCGACCCGCGGAACAGGGGGAAGCGATGACCCTGGAGGATCTCGGCGGACTCGCCACCGAGGCGAGCGACCCCCGGTACGCGGAACTCGACCGGATGAGCGTCGCCCAGCTCGCGCAGACCATGAACGACGCGGATGCGACGGTTCCGGGCGCCGTGCAGCGGGCACTCCCGCAGATCGTGCCGGCCATCGAGGCGACCGCCGAGCGCATGGCTCGCGGCGGTCGGCTCGTCTACGTGGGCGCCGGCACGCCGGGCCGCATCGGCGTCGTGGACGCCTCGGAGTGCCCGCCGACGTTCAGCACGCCGCCGGAGCTCGTCTTCGCGATCATGGCAGGCGGACCGGGAGCCATCGTGAACCCGGTCGAGGGCGCGGAGGACGACGCCGACGCCGGCAGCGCCGCGATCGACGAGGCGGGTATCGGCCCGCTCGACACCGTGATCGGCATCGCCTCCAGCGGACGCACGCCCTACGTGGTGGCCGCGATCCGGCGCGCGCGGGAGCGCGGCGCACTGACCGTCGGGCTGTCCTGCAACACCGGCACCGTGCTCAGTGCGGCGGCGGAGCACGGCATCGAGGTCGAGGTCGGCCCCGAGGTGCTCTCCGGGTCGACGCGCCTCAAGTCGGGCACCGCGCAGAAGCTCGTGCTCAACATGTTCTCGACCATCGTCATGGTGCGGAACGGCAAGGCCTACGGCAACCTCATGGTCGATCTGAAGGCGACCAACCACAAGCTCCGCGAGCGCGCCATCCGCATGGTGCAGTCGATCGCGGGCGTCGATCGGGATGCCGCGGTCGGCGCGCTCGAGACGGCGGGCTACGACGTGAAGATCGCGTCGATCATGCTCCGCCGGGGCGAGGACCTCGCCGCGGCCACCGCACGGATCATCGCCGCCGACGGTCGGCTGCGGACAGCACTGGAGGAGAACTGATGCGCGTCCTGGGACTCATCTCCGGCACCTCGCACGACGGGATCGATGCATCGGTCGTGGACTTCACGATCGACGGCGATGGGTCGTCGACCCGGGGCGTCCACCTCCGCGGGAGCGTGCTCGCCTCGAGGAGCGTCCCGTACACCCCCGAGCTGCGCGCCCGGCTGATCGCGGCGCTTCCGCCCGCGCAGACCACGCTCGCCGAGGTGGCCGAGCTCGACACGCTCATCGGGCAGGCGTTCGCCGAGGTCGCCGCCGACATCTCCGCCGAGGTCGGCGGCGTCGACGCGATCTGCTCGCACGGACAGACCGTGTACCACTGGGTCGACGGCGCGCATGCGCTCGGAACGCTGCAGATCGGACAGCCCGCCTGGATCGCCGAGCGGGTGGGCGTACCCGTCGTCTCCGACATCCGCATCCGCGACATCACGGCCGGCGGCCACGGCGCTCCGCTGGTCTCCTTCCTCGACGAGCTGCTGCTGCGCACACACGCCGGCGTCTCGGCCGCCCTGAACCTGGGCGGCATCTCGAACATGACCGTGGTGCGCCCCGACGGCCTCGTCGCGTACGACATCGGTCCGGCGAACGCGCTCGTCGACGCGGTCATCGTGGAGCACGGGCTCAACCCGCTCGGCTACGACGACGACGCCCGGATCGCGCGCACGGGCCGCGTGGACGACGCCCTGCTCGCGGCGCTGCTCGCCGACCCGTACTACGCGCTGACTCCGCCGAAGAGCACGGGCAAGGAGCACTTCCACCTCGGCTACGTGCTCGAGCACCTCGCGGCGCAGGGGCGCGAGATCGCGGTCGAAGACGTCGTGCGCACCCTCACCGAGCTCACGGTGCAGACCGTCGCCCGCGACGTGGCCGCGGCCGGCATCGAGTTCCTCGCGGTGTCGGGCGGCGGATGCCGCAATCCGCTGATCCTCGACGGACTCCGCGCCGCTCTGCCGGGCACGCGGGTCGTCCTCGCGGACGAACTCGGCGCCCCGGCCGACAGCAAGGAGGCGATCCTCCTCGCGCTGATCGGCTGGTGCACGATGCACGGCGTCTCGGCCATCGTCCCCGGCGGGACCGGGGCCAGGGAGCCGCGCATCCTCGGCACGATCACCCCGGGCGCCGGCCCGCTCGTGATGCCGCAGCCGGTCTCCGGCATCGACTCCCTGAGCCTCGCGGAGGCCGCGGCATCGTGAACGTCGAGGTGCGCCCTGCGACCCCGGACGACCTGTCCGGGGTGCTCGGCGTGTTCCTGGGATGCTGGCGAGAGAGCTACCGCGGCATCCTGCCGGCATCCGCGATCGACGCCATGACCGATGAGCGCGCGGAGGCGCTGTGGCGACGGGTGCTGGCCGATTCGGTCGGCGAGGTGCTGGTGGCCGAGCGCGACGGCGAGGTCGTCGGTCTGACCCGCTACGCCGTGAGTGACGGCGAGGCGGCGGTGCACTCCCTGTACGTCTCGCCGCGCACGCACGGCGGCGGGGTCGGCACCGCGCTGCTGTCGGCCGCCGGCGAGGCGCTCCGCGCGGCCGGAGCGGATGCCGCCACCCTCTGGGTCTTCGCGGCGAACGCACCCTCCATCGGCTTCTACGAGTCCCGCGGCTGGCATGCCGACGGAGCGACCCGCACCCAGTCCGACTTCGGCGAGCCGGAGCAGCGGATGCGCAGGGAGTGGGCATGAGCGTCGTGGAGCGGATGCGCGTGCTGCGGGTGTCGTCGCCGCTGGTGCGGCCCTTCGTCACGGCGGTGCGCCGCACGGATCGCCTCGACGTCGTGCTCGTCGAGGCGACCGATGCGGACGGCCGCGTCGGCTGGGGCGAGGCGGCGGTGAGCTGGCGGGTCACGGGGGAGAGCCCGCAGAGCGTCGCCGCCGCCGTCGCCGGTCCGCTCGGTGACATCGTCGGCGGACGGGGAGCAGGGGACCCCGCGTTGGCCGACGACCTCGCGCGGGCGATCTGGGGGAATGCGGCCGCTCGCAGCGCGGTCGCCTGCGCGGTCGCGGATCTCGCCGCGCGGCAGCGGGGGCTGTCCGTCGCGGAGGCGCTTCTGGGGAACGGCGCGACGGCGCCGTCGCGCCTCCGCACGGACATGACGCTGTCGACCGCCGCCCCCGCGGAACTGGCGGAGCAGGCGATCGCGCACGTCGCGGCGGGGTTCGGCTGCCTCAAGATCAAGGCCTCGGCCGATCACGACACCGTGGCGGGGCTGCGGGCGGTCCGGGCGGCCGTCGGGGCTGAGGTGTCGCTGCGGATCGACGCGAACCAGGCGTGGGACGTCGCGACCGCGATCCGCATCATCCGCACCTGCGAAGACGAGGGACTCGGCATCGAGCTGGTCGAGCAGCCGGTCGCTGCGCCCGACATCGAGGGCCTTGCGGGGGTCACGGCCGCGGTCGGCACCCCGATCATGGCCGATGAGGCGGTGCGCACCGAGAGTGATGTCCGGGTGATCGCCGAACGCGGCGCCGCCGACCTGGTCAACATCAAGCTGGCGAAGACCGGCGGGCCGGCCGAGGCCGTCGCCGCGGTCCGCGCCGCTCGGGAGCACGGACTCGGCGTCGTGTTCGGCTGCATGATGGAGTCTCCGGTCGGCGTCACCGCCACCGCGCACCTCGCCGCGGCCCTGGCCCCCGAGGTCGTGCACGATCTCGACGCGGCGCTCTGGCTCCAGCGGTCGCCCGTCACGGGCGGCATCCGTTCCGAGGCTGACGTGCTCATGCTCGGAGACGGGTGCGGTCTCGGCATCGACGCGCTCGCGTCCGACGCCGACGCCGATGTGCTCGCCGACATCCGGGTCCACCAGGGGGTGTGCGCATGAGCGCCGCGCAGGCCGTCGAGGCCGTGATGGCAGAGCGCTCCGCTCCGGCCGGGGTCGTGGTCGGCATCACGTCGCCCGCTGGACGCGACGTGGCCGCGGGCGGTCGTGCCGACCTCGCGGGAACGCCGATGACGGTGGAGACCGCCTTCGACATCGCCTCCGTCACCAAGGTGGCCGCGACCACGACGGCTCTTCTCGGGCTGGTCGGCCGCGGCGAGCTCCGGTTCGACGACCTCGTCTCGCGGTTCCTCCCGGGCACCGCGTGCGCGCCGCAGACGACGCTCCGCCACCTGCTGCAGCATCGTGCCGGTCTCTGGGAATGGCAGCCGCTCTACCTGGACCGGCGGGACCCGGTCGCCGCCATGGATGCCCTGCCCCTGCGCTACGAACTCGACGAGGGGCGCCACTACTCCGATCTCGGCTTCCTGCTGCTCGGCCGCATCGTCGCCGCCGTCACGGGCATGCCGCTCGACGCCGCGGTCCGCGAGCTCGTGACCGCGCCGCTCGGGCTCGACCGCACCGGATACGGCCCGGTCGCATCGCCCGTCGCCTCGACCGCCGTCGGCGACCTCGCGGAGCGCCGTATGGTGGCCACGGGCGAGCCCTACCCGATCCTCACCTCGCGTCGCCACTTTGCCTGGCGCGAGGAGGAGATCACCGGTGCGGCGAACGACGGCAACTGCTTCCACGCCTTCGGCGGGATCGCCGGGCACGCGGGACTGTTCAGCACCGCGGACGACCTGCTCGCCTTCGGCGCCGCCCTCGCCGATCCCGAGCAGCACGCCGACCTGTGGAATCCGGATGCCGTCGCCGACCTGTTCCGCGACGGACCCGACCCCGGCCAGGCGCTCGGCTGGCGCAGCGACACGGTGCGGGTCGACGGCCACGAGCAGCGGATGCTGTGGCACCCCGGCTTCACCGGCTGCGCCCTCGGCATCATCCCCGGCGCATCGACCGCCGTCGTGATGCTCGGCAACCGCCTCCTCGCGGCCGAGCCTGCCACGACAGAGACCCTGTGGCGATCGGCTCTCCCCGCACTCCTGGGCGACCAGGCATCCCGTGACACCGCGACTTCCCGTGAAACCGAAGGAACGAGAACACCATGAGCAACACCGAGCCCGTGCTGAGCATCAAGGGCCTCGCGGTCGCCTTCCGGACCGGCTCCGAGCTGGTCACCGCGATCAGCGACGTCAGCATCGACGTCGCCGCGGGAGAGACGGTCGCCGTGGTGGGCGAATCCGGATCCGGGAAGTCCACGACGGCCGCGGCCGTCAACCGGCTCCTCCCGGACAACGGGGTGATCACCGCCGGCAGCATCCGCTTCGACGGGCGCGAGCTCACCGAGCTGGGCGAGAACGCGATGATCTCGCTGCGCGGCGCGGGGATCGGCCTCGTCCCGCAGGACCCGATGTCGAACCTCGACCCGCTCATGCGGGTCGGAGATCAGATCGGCGAGGCTCTCGAGGTGCACGGCCGCACCACGGGCGACGCCACGACGGCCCGCGTCGTCGAGCTGCTCGAGATGGTGGGGATCGCGGATGCCGCGAACCGCGCGCGCCAGTACCCGCACGAGTTCTCCGGCGGCATGCGCCAGCGCGTGCTGATCGCCATGGGGCTCGCCTGCACGCCCCGGCTGCTCATCGCCGACGAGCCGACCTCCGCGTTGGACGTCACGGTGCAGCGCCGCATCCTCGATCAGCTCGACGAGCTGACCGACGAGCTCGGCACGGCCGTCTTCCTCATCACGCACGACCTGGCGCTCGCCGCCGAGCGGGCGGACCGCATCGTCGTGATGTTCCGCGGGAAGATCGTCGAAGAGGGCACCTCCGCGGAGGTGCTCGGCAACCCGCAGCACGAGTACACCCGGCAGCTCCTCGCCGCAGCCCCCAGCCTCGCGTCGCGCCGCGATCCGCTCCCGCTCCGCGAGACGGTCGCGTCGGAGACGCCGTTCGTCGAGGTGCGCGACCTCCGCAAGGAGTTCGCGCTGCGCTCGCCGAAGCCGGGGGAGCCGCAGACCTTCACCGCCGTCGACGGCGTGAGCTTCTCGATCCGCCGCGGCACGACCGTGTCGATCGTGGGGGAGTCGGGCTCGGGCAAGTCGACGACCGCGAACATGGTGCTGGGACTCGAGGACGTCACTTCGGGATCGATCCTGTTCGACGGTCTCGACCTGACCGGTCTGCGGCGCAAGGAGCTCTTCGCCCTGCGGCGGCGCGTCCAGCCGGTGTTCCAGAACCCCTACGCGTCGCTCGACCCGCGGTACACGGTCGAGCAGTCGATCGCGGAACCGCTGCGCGTGCACCGCATCGGCACCGCGGCCACCCGGCACGCCCGCGTGCTCGAGCTCCTGGAGCAGGTCGCCCTTCCCGCGGCCATGGCCGAGCGCCTGCCGCACGAGCTGTCCGGCGGACAGCGGCAGCGCGTGGCCATCGCCCGGGCGCTCGCTCTCGAGCCGGAGCTCGTGGTCCTCGACGAGGCGGTGTCGGCCCTCGACGTGCTCGTTCAGGCGCAGATCCTCGACCTGCTCGCCGACCTGCAGCGCCGCCTCGGGCTCAGCTACCTGTTCATCAGCCATGACCTCGCGGTCGTGCGGATGATCTCCGACGAGGTGCACGTCATGCAGCGCGGCGTCGTCGTGGAGAGCGGAACGCCGGAGCGCATCTTCGACGATCCGCAGCATCCGTACACGAAGGAGCTGCTGGCGGCGATCCCGGGGGCCTCGCTCGCCTCCTGAGCGCTGCGGTCAGCGCTTCCGGTCGTCCTCGTCCCAGGGGCCTTCCCACCAGTTGCCGCCCCCGCCCTCGTCCGACCCGCCGCGGCGACGGGAGCGCACGAACTGCACGATGATCACCGTCAGCGAGCTGAGCAGGATCAGGAAGACGACGAGGAACAGCACGTCGCTCTGGTTCATGGACGCTTCCTCTCCGCGGCATCCGCCACGATCTTCGCGATCCGGGCGGACCGCGTCTCGGGCCGCTTCGCCATCGCGATGTGGGTGAGGCCGAACTTCTTGACCGACTTCGGGAACGCGTCCCAGTTCTCGCGCGCCGCGGGCACGGCGTCGAGCGCTGCCGCGAACTCGTCGGGCTCGATCCCGGCCTCCGGCCCGTCGAGCACCGTCCAGGACCCGTTCGCCTTCGCGACCTCCAGGACGCGGATGCCGGCCGGCGCGAGCAGCCCCTCCGCTTCGAGCAGGGCGATGCGCGCCTTGTTGGTCGCCGCCCATCCGCTGCCGGGGCGGCGCGGCGAGAACCACTGCCCGTTGGCGCGGTCGTCGCCTCCCTCGTCGAAGACGCGCACCGGGCCGTCGATCCATCCGAAGCAGAGCGCCTGCCGCACGGCATCCTCGTAGCCGACGCCGCCGGAGTCCGTGCCACGCACGCTCAGGAGCCAGACGCCGGCCGCGCGTTCGTGGTTCTCCTCGAGCCAGGCGCGCCACGCGGCGGCATCCGCCGCGCGGATCCGTTCGCCCTCGTCAAGCGCGCCCACGGGTCACTTCTTCGTCTTGACCGTCGTGATCGTGTCAGTGATCCGCGGCAGCAGGTCGGCGACCGACTGCACGATCTCGTCGGGGCGGAACGGATACTTCTCGATCTCGGCCTGGTCGCTGATGCCGGTGAGCACCAGCACGGTGTGCAGGCCCGCCTCGATGCCGGCGACCACGTCGGTGTCCATGCGGTCGCCGATCATGCCGGTGCGCTTCGAGTGCGCGCCGATCTTGTTCAGAGCGGAGCGGAACATCATCGGGTTCGGCTTGCCGACGACATACGGCTCCTTGCCCGTGGCCTTCGTGATGAGGGCGGCGATCGCACCCGTCGCCGGCAGCGGGCCGTCGGCGCTCGGGCCCGTGGCATCCGGGTTCGTGACGATGAAGCGCGCGCCGCCGATGATGAGACGGATGGCCTTCGTGATGGCCTCGAACGAGTAGTTGCGCGTCTCGCCGACGACGACGAAGTCGGGGTTCGTCTCGGTCATGATGAAGCCGGCGTCGTGCAGGGCGGTGAGGATGCCGGCCTCGCCGATCACGAACGCCGAGCCGCCGGGGAGCTGCTGCTGCAGGAACGACGCGGTCGCGAGGGCCGAGGTCCAGATCCGTTCCTCCGGCACATGCAGTCCGCTCGTGCGGAGGCGGGCGGAGAGGTCGCGGGCGGTGAAGATCGAGTTGTTCGTGAGCACCAGGTACGGGATGCCGGCGCTCTCCCAGCCGGCGAGCAGCTCGGATGCTCCGGGGATGGCGTCGTTCTCATGGACGAGCACGCCGTCCATGTCGGTGAGCCAGCATTCGATGTCGTCTCGTTGGGCCATGTGCCCAGCCTAGAGGGAGGGGGTGACCGCCGGAGGTCTGATGTCCGCGGACGGGACGGCCCAGGCGGCGAGGCCGGTGATGAGGGCCCGCAGGCCGATGCGGAAGGTCGCCGCGGCGGGGTCATCGCCGGCCCCCGCGCGGAGGCGCTCGGACTCGGCGTAGCGGGGGAACTCGTCGGCCAGCTCCCCCGGGGACATGTTGTCCCCGGGGGCGAGCGCGTCGAGCGCGGAGCCGATGATGAACGACTCGAGGGCGACGATCGTGTCGAGGGTCCGTGCGGCAGGCCAGCCGGCTGCGAGCAGTCGATCGGTGACGGCCTCGTACTGCACGAAGGACTCCCGATCCGCGTCGATGGGGAGGGTCGCCAGGAGGACGATCGCCCCCGGTGCGGTGAGCAGCGCCTCGCGATAGCTGGCGCCCCATCCGAACAGTGCGTCCGCGGCATCCGCCTCGCGCAGCGGCGCGAGATCGGTGAGCCGGCCGATGCGCGCCCGCATCCCGCGGATCACCGCATCGCGGTTCGCGTAGTGGTGGTACAGCGCCGACGTCCGCACGCCGAGCGCTGCGGCGAGCGCGGTCATGGTGAACTGCGCGGGTCCACGTGATCCCGCCACGCGGAACGCCGCCTTGAGGATCTTCTCCTCGGACAGGACGGTGGCGCTCGGGCGACCGGCGCTGCGCTGCTGCTTTGTCATGGACCCGTTCTCTGCTACTTTATTGAAACTCATTCAATTAAACCCCTGTCGGGAGCTCCCGCCATGACCATTGTCACTGCAGACGTGATCATCACGGGCGCGCGCATCATCACCATGGATCCGCGTCGCCCGGTCGCCTCCGCGCTCGCCGTGCGAGACGGCCGCATCCTCGCCGTGGGCGACCACACGACCGTCGCCGAACTCCGCGGGGCGGCTACCGAGGTCCGGGACCATCGGGGGAAGACCCTGACGCCCGGACTCATCGACGCGCACCTGCATCCGATCCAGGGGCTCGAGCTCACGGTCGGAGCCGATCTCGGCGGGATCACCGAGGCCCGCGCCCTCCTCGCCGCCCTCCGCGCCGAGGCGGACCGCGCGCTGGCCGAGGACGCGGACCCCTGGGTGCGCGGCTGGAATCTCGACTACGACGTGTTCCATGCGCTGCCCTGCACGGCGGCCGCGATCGACGACGCGGTGCGCGGCCTGCCCGCGCTCCTGGTGATGTACGACGGGCACACGGCTCTCGCGAGCTCCGCGGGTCTGATCCGCGGCGGGATCACCGGCGCGCGCGACTTCTCCGACAACTCGGTCATCGTGGTCGACGCGCACGGCGCGCCCACGGGTGAGCTGCGGGAGATGTCGGCCTACGAGCCCGTGCGCCTCGCCGCCCCCGCGCTCAGCCGCGAGCAGACGCTCGACGCGACGCATCGGCTGCTGCGCGGTCTCGGCTCGTCCGGTCTCACCGGCGGATGCATCATGGACGGATCCTTCGACACCCTCGACCTGCTGCGCGAGCTCGATGAGAGCGCGCGCCTCCCCATCCGCATCGTGTCGGCCGTCGACCACGAGCCGTCGTTCGATGCCGAGCGGATGGCGGCGAACCTCGCGGTGCGCGACCTGGGCGGAGCGCACTGGCGCGGGGGACTCGTCAAGCTCTACGCCGACGGCGTCGTCGAGACCGGCACCGCCTGGCTCTACGAGCCGGACACCGCGGGAGCGGGCCTCGAGCCGTTCTGGAAGGACCACGCGGCCTACGCGCGCACCGTCGGCGAGTACGCCAGGGCCGGATTCCAGGTGGCGACGCACGCGATCGGCGACCGCGCCATCGGCAGCGCCGTCGACGCGTATCTGCAGGCCGGGCCGCGAGCCGTGAACGGGGCCCCGCACCGCATCGAGCACCTCGAGACCACGGCCGATCGCGATGTCGCGCGCATCGCCGCCGCCGGCATCACGGCTTCGATGCAGCCCCTGCACCTGCAGTGGCGAAAGGCCGACGCCGGGGACGACTGGGCGCACCGCCTGGGCCCCGAGCGTGCGGCGCGGGCGTGGCGGGTTCGCGACTTCTGGGATGCCGGTGCCGCGGTCGCCCTCGGCTCGGACTGGCCGATCGCGCAGAACGACGCGAGGATCGGCCTCGCCTGGGCGATGCTGCGTCGGCGGCCCGGAGCTCCCGATGCTCCGGTGTTCGAACCGGAGCAGCGCCTCACGGCCTACCGGGCGCTGCACGGCTACACCGTCGGCGCGGCGCGCGCCCAGGGCGACGTCGATCTCGGTCGGCTCGCCCCGGGGTACCGCGCCGACTACGCGGTGTGGGATGCCGATCCGCTCCAGGTCTCCGCCGACGAACTCGTCGACGTTCCCGTGTCCGAGACCGCCGTCGGCGGCCTCGTCGTCTCCTGATCACAACGAGGTGAACATGTTCGCTGAGGCGACAACACTCCCGGCCGTCGGCGGCTTCGTGCTGCTTCCCATCCTGGTCATCCTGCTCGTCGCCGTGCTGACGCGCCGGACGCTCTTCGCGCTGTTCTGCGGCACCCTCGTCGGAGCAGTGCTGCTGACCGGCTGGGGCGCCTTCGACACCTGGGTCGAGTACTTCGGCAAGTCGCTCGCGAACGAGACGGCCCAGTGGCTCCTGCTGATCGTGGTGCTGTTCGGCATCCTGATCACACTGTTCGAGCGCTCCGGGATCGTCTCGGACTTCGCGCGGTGGACAGAGCGGTTCGTGAACTCGCGGCGGAAGTCCACCCTGCTGACGTTCTTCCTCTCGGTGGTGCTCTTCGTCGACGACTACCTGAACGTCCTCACCGTCGGCACATCGCTGAAGTCCCTCACCGACCGCTACGCCGTGCCCCGCACGCAGCTGGGGTCGATCATGAAGATGACCGCAGCGCCGATCGCCGTGATCGTGCCGTTCTCGACCTGGGCGCTGTTCTTCTCCGGCCTCTTCGAGGCACAGGGCGTGACCGTCGGGGGATCCGGCTTCGGCGCCTATCTGCAGGCGATCCCGTACATCTTCTTCGGCTGGATCGCGATCGTGGTGGCGTTCCTGATGAGCGCAGGGTGGCTTCCCCGGATCGGCGCGATCAAGCGCGACGCCGTGCGTGCCGAGCGCGACGGCGACGTGTTCCCGCTCGGCACGACCGCGGAGGAGCGCGAGGCCGAGGGTGCCGTCCTCCTTCAGGAGATCCGGGCGACGGATGCCGACGGCTCGACCGCTCAGCGCGTCGCGGTGGCGCTCGAGACCGAAGCCGCCGTCAAGCGGCCGCAGGCCTGGCCCTTCCTGCTGGCGATGGTCACCCTCGTCGGGGTCACGATCCTGACCGAGGCGAACGTCGTGAAGGGCACGGCGGCCGCCCTGGTCGTCACGATCGTGATCACGCTCATCCAGCGGCGCCTGCGCATCCGCGAGGTGCTGGAATCAGCGCTCGCCGGCATCGAGAGCATGCTGTTCGTCGCGGTGCTCACGGTGCTCGCCTTCATGGTGCAGGAGATGAACCTCTCGCTGCACCTCGCCGATTGGGTCATCGCCGTCACGGAGCCCGTGCTCACACCGGCGCTGCTTCCCGCGATCGTGTTCGCCGTCTGCGGCATCTACGCCTATGCGACCGGTTCCTTCTGGGATCTCGCCGCCGTGATCACCCCGGTCGTGCTCCCGCTGGCGATCGCGCTCGGCGCCGACCCGATCCTCGCGGGCGCCGCCGTGTTCTCCGGGGCGGCGCTGGGCAGCACGACCTGCCTCTACGGCGACGGCATCATCCTCGCGTCGCGCTCGATCGGCATCAAGCCGCACAACCTCATGCTCGCGATCTTGCCGTACGCGGGCATCGCGGCGGGCCTGTCGTTCGTGATGTACCTCATCGTCGGCGTGATCGGAGCCTGAGCGCGGCCGGCCGCCGGCGTTCGTCAGGCCGAGAGCCAGACCACGTCGGCGCTGCCGTCCGGAAGCGCGGTGTCCGCGCCGTCCAGGCGCACGCCGGCGACGGTCACGTCGAGGGTGGCGCCGATCTCGACGCCCGCACCCTCCAGTGCGCGCAGCAGGTCCGGATCGCGGTCGTCCACCCGGAGCACGCGGCCGACGTGCCCGATCTCCGCATCCGCCAGCAGGACGAAGGGCTCGCGCTCGACCGCTCCGGAGGCATCGGGGATCGCGTCGCCGTGCGGGTCGAACCGCGGGCGGCCCAGACGTTCGTCGATGCCCTCGAGCAGCCGGTCGCTGATGGTGTGCTCGAGCACCTCGGCCTCGTCGTGCACCTCGTCCCAGCCGTAGTCGAACTCGCGCACGAGCCACGTCTCGATCAGGCGGTGGCGGCGCACCATCGCGAGGGCGCGCTGCGTTCCGGCATCCGTCAGCCGCACGGCGCCGTACGGGACGTGCGAGACGAGACCTGCGGCCGCGAGCTTCTTCACCATCTCGGTGACCGAGGAGGGGGCGATGCCGAGCTTCCCCGCGAGGACCGACGGGGTGATCGGGGCGTCCTGCCATTCGGTGTGGGCGTAGACGGTCTTCAGGTAGTCGTCTGCTGCGGGGGAAGCCACGGGAGTCAGTCTAAATCAGGGGTCAGTTCGCGACCGCGACCAGCACGCCCCAGGCGACCTGCCCCGCGAAGAAGATGACGAGGAAGCCGAGGAGCGCCGCCGCCAGCGACAGACGTCCGTCGTAGTCGGAGACCTGGGCGATGCCGATCCGGCGGGCGCGGAACGACAGTACGAGCGTCGCGATGCCGAGCGCGAGCTGCACCCACGGCCCGCCGACCGGCAGCACCTGCGGGAATGCGATCAGCAGGGCGCCGATCACGCCGGCAGCGAGTCCGCTCCAGCTGAGGAGGCGGACGTTGCGGCGGGCGGTGTCGGCGGACATGACATCGAGCCTATCCGCGCCTCAGACCCCTCTCGTCCCGCTGCCTCCGGTCTCAGGCACCGGTGAGCACCAGCCAGAGCAGCGCCCCGTTGAGCGCGATCAGCAGCACGGATGCCACGATCCCGGCTGCCGTCGTCCACACCCGGTTGGTCCAGGCGCCGAGGGTGCGGCGCTGCGCGGTGAGCGCCACCAGGGGGATGAGCGCGAACGGGATGCCGAACGACAGCACGACCTGGCTGAGGACCAGGGCGAGGGTCGGGTCCACGCCGATCCCGAGGATCACGAGCGCCGGAATCAGGGTCACCAGGCGGCGCGCGAGCAGAGGGACGCGCACGTGCAGCAGGCCGTGCATGATCTCGGCGCCCGCGTAGGCGCCGACCGAGGTCGACGCCAGGCCGGAGGCGAGCAGGCCGACGGCGAAGAACGTGGCGACGACGGGACCGAGACCGGCGGCGAGGGCCGCGTGCGCGCCCTCCAGCGAATCGGTGCCCTCGACGCCGGCGAGGTTTGCCGCGGCCAGCAGCAGGATGCCGAGGTTCACCGAGCCCGCGATGACCATCGCGATCGAGACGTCCCAGCGGGTCGCGGTGAGGAGACGGCGGATGCGCGAGGTCTCGGTGCGCACCGCTTCGTCGCCCGCGTGGGCGGTCGTGGCGCCGAAACGGTCGCGGGCGAGCGAGGAGTGCGCGTAGATGGCGTGCGGCATGATCGTCGCACCCAGGATGGATGCCGCGAGCAGCACCGATCCTGTCCCCTCGAATCGGGGCACGAGGCCGCCGACGACGCCCGCGGGGTCCGGCGGAGCCACGAACACGCCCGCCACGAAGCCCACGGTGATGATGACCATGAGGCCGATGATGACGAACTCGAACGGGCGTGCGCCGCGACGGCTCTGCACCGCCAGCAGGATCATCGACACCGCTCCGGTGATGAGGCCGCCGAGCAGCAGCGGGATGTCGAACAGCAGGTACAGGGCGACCGCGCCGCCGATGACCTCGGCGAGATCGGTCGCCATCGCGACCAGCTCGGCCTGCAGCCAGTACGCGCGACGTGCCCATGGCCGCCGCAGCCGGGAGCCCAGCACCTCGGGCAGGCTCTGGCCCGTGACGACACCGAGCTTCGCCGAGAGGTACTGGATCAGCCAGGCCATCACGTTCCCGGCGAGCACGACCCACACCAGCAGGTAGCCGTACTGGGCTCCCGCCGTCATGTTGCTCGCGACGTTGCCGGGGTCGAGATAGGCGACACCCGCGACGAGAGCGGGTCCGAGGAGCCACAGGCTGCGCTGCGCGGTGGTGCGGGGAGCGGTACGGGGGGACGGCGTCAGCACCGACGGAGAATTTTTAGGCACACCGAAACCATAGCGTGTTTTCGGTGCGCCTAAAAGTGGGAATGGTGCCTGCCTGGGTTCACGTGTCGGCCGACATCTGTGCCGCCGGATAGCCTGGCGTGATGGATGAGCAGACGCCCGACGGGCACACCGGTTCGGTGGCGCAGCCCGGGTACGGCGTCGGCCCGTGGCCGGGTGGTGAGGATGCCTGGCCCGACGGCGACCGCTACGACCCGGAGCTCCTGGCGGCGGGGGACACCCGCAACGTCATCGACCGCTACCGCTACTGGCGCATGGAGGCGATCGTCGCGGATCTCGACACCCAGCGGCATCCGTTCCACGTCGCAATCGAAAACTGGCAGCACGACATGAACATCGGCTCGATCGTGCGCAGCGCCAATGCGTTCCTCGCCGACACCGTGCACATCATCGGGCGCCGCCGCTGGAACAAGCGCGGTGCGATGGTGACGGACCGCTACCAGCACGTCGTGCATCACGAGGACGTCGAGACGTTCGCGGCGTGGGCGGCCGCCGAGGGCATCCCGATCATCGCGGTCGACAACGTCGACGGCGCGGTGCCCGTGGATCGCGCCGACCTTCCGCAGACCTGCGTGCTGCTGTTCGGTCAGGAGGGTCCCGGGCTGTCGGCGGAGGCTCTCGCCGCGGCATCCGCCCATATCGAGATCACGCAGTACGGCTCGACCCGCTCGATCAACGCCAGCGCGGCGGCAGCCGTGATCATGTACGAGTGGTGCCGCAGATACGCCGGCTGATCGTGCCGAGGAACCCCCTCGACAGGCGGTGCCCGCGGGCGTAGCGTGAGTGCCGATCGAGGAGGTCGACATGGCAGGCCCTACGCCCATCCGTCCCTATCTCTGGTTCCACGACTCCGCCCAGGAGGCGATGGAGTACTACGTCTCCGTGTTCCCGAACTCGTCGATCGACCAGGTGACGCTCTACCCGGATGAGAACCTCAGCGAGCACTTCGAGGGCATGGGCGGCAAGGTCATCAACGGCGAGTTCACGCTGAACGGCACGCGGTTCGGCTGCATCGACGGGGGACCGGCGTTCACGTTCAACGAGGCCGTGTCGTTCGTGATCGAGTGCGCCGACCAGGCCGAGATCGACCACTACTGGCAGGCGCTCTCCGCGGTTCCGGAGGCGGAGGCGTGCGGGTGGTGCAAGGACCGGTTCGGCGTCAGCTGGCAGGTGGTCCCCGCCGGCCTCGATCTGCTGCAGCAGCGCCCGGAGCAGATCCAGGCGCTCATGCACATGAAGAAGATCGTGATCGCGGAGCTCGAGATGGCTGTAGCCTGATGCCACTTTCCCGACGAAGGAGCATCGTTGCGCCGAGCACTCGCCCTGGTCCTACTGGCCATCGCACTCGTGGGCTGCTCGCCGACGACGAGCGAGCCGACGTCTCCGCAGGCCGTGGATTCACCGTCTCCGCGACCCTCGGTCACACAGTGGACGCCCGCTCCTGAGGCACCGCTGCCCGAGCTCTCCGAGGCGGAGATCGCACTGGCGGTTCAGATTCGAGAGGCCGCCATCGACGATCTCAACCGCGTATCGGACCGCTCGATCATCGAGATCAGCAGGCAGATCTGTCAGAACCTCGACGCCGGGATCACTCTCGGCGACCTCGAGGCCGGATTTCGGCAGAGTCGTTTCAACGACGACATGATCGCCGCATTCTTCGTGCCCTCCGTCACCGCGCTGTGCCCTGAGCACGCGGGCGTGTTCGACGACGGCGACGTCTGAGCCGCTCCGGGGTCTCTTGCTCGGGACGGCGTCAGACGGCGGCGGCGAGCCAGCGTCCTGACCGCACGCGCCAGCCCAGCGTCGCCAGACGTGCCAGCAGATAGACGCCGAAGAACGCGAGCGCGAGCCAGACGAGGCCGGTACTGCCGTCGACGCCGACCGCGGCGATGATCCACAGCACGGGCAGGAACGGCACGAGGTTCAGGGCACCGGCGATCGCGAGGTACCGCGCGTCGTTCGCCCCCATCAGCACCCCGTCGAGCACGAACACGATGCCGGCGACGGGTTGCGCGGCGGCCAGCAGGATCAGCGCCGGCTGCACGAGCGCCGCGATCTCCGGGTCGCCGGTGAAGACGAGGCCGAGCACCCCCGAGCTCGCGGCGATCAGCGCACCGACCGCGAGACCGAACCACGCACCCCAGGCCACGGTGCGGCCGAGCACTCGGTGCACCTGCTTCTCGTCGCCGGCTCCGAGCTCCTTGCCGATCAGCGCCTGCGCGGCGATCGCCAGCGCGTCGAGCGCGAAGGCCGCGGCGGAGAAGATGGTGAAGACGATCTGCCAGCCTGCGAGCTCCTCGGTCCCGATGCCCGTGGCGACGGCGACCGTCACGAGGAGGGCGACGCGCAGGCTCACGGTGCGCAGGAACAGCCAGCCGCCGGAGGCGGCGGTGCTGCGCATGCCCGCCCGCTGTGCACGGAGCGAAGCGCTGTGCCGGGTGGCGAGCCGGCGCACGACCAGCACGTACGCGGCGACCATGCCCCACTGCGCGGCGACGGTGCCCGCGGCGGATCCGGCGATGCCCCACCCGAACCCGTAGATGAAGAGCCAGTTGAGCAGCGCGTTGGCGCCGAATCCGAGGCCGGCGATCCACAGCGGCGTCACCGTGTCCTGCATCCCGCGCAGCAGGCCGGTCGCGGCGAACACGATCAGCATCGCCGGCAGCCCCCACATCGAGATGACGAGGTAGGCGTTCGCCTGTTCGGCGACGGCTTCCCCCGCACCGAACAGCGAGACGAGCCACGGCGATGCGACGGTGCCGACGACAGCGAGCGCCGCGCCCAGCGCGAGAGCCAGCCACATCCCGTTCACTCCCACGGTCACGGCTTCGCCGGGTCGGCCGGCGCCGAAGCGACGAGCGACCGCCGGGGTGGTCGAGTACGCGAGGAAGACCATCAGGCCGACGATCGTCTGCAGCACGGCCCCGGCGATGCCAAGCCCGGCGAGCGGCGTGGTGCCCAGATGCCCGACCAGGGCCGCGTCGACGATGAGGAAGGCGGGCTCCGCGATCAGAGCGCCCAGCGCGGGAACGGCGAGCCGCAGGATCTCTCGATTGAGGGAGCGGCGCGCGGTCATCTTCCGAGCTTAGGGTGGGGAGGGAACTCGGATGCTGCGGAGGTGCATCATGACGGATCCACGGGAGAGCGCTGCGCGATATCGGGCGCGGCAGCAGCAGGGCTCGACGGGCGACGACGAGGAGGGCATCGCCCCGGGCGTCGCGGCCGCCGTCGATCGGGCGGCCTTCATCGAGACAGCGATCCAGGTGGCGATCCGGCGTGGCGAGTTCGACGACCTGCCCGGTGCGGGCAAGCCGCTGGAGGGTCTGGGCACGCACCACGATCCGGACTGGTGGATCCGCCGCAAGATCGAGACCGAGAACCTCACCGGGCTCGGCCCGCCCGCCATCCTGCTGCGCAACGAGGACCGCGAGCTCGACGATCAGCTCGACCTCCTCGGCCGGGAGGCCGACGTGCGCGATGTGCTGGACGACTTCAACCGGCGCGTGATCGAGGCGCGTCGTCAGCTCCAGGGAGGCCCTCCGGTGGTCACCGCGACCAGGGACGTCGAGGCCTCGGTGGCAGCCTGGCGCGAGCGCCGTGCGGCCCGGCCCGCGGCATCCGCTCCCGAGCCGGAGCGTCGCCGCCGTCGCTGGGGGATCCGCAAGACCGAATGACGGAGGCGCGTCATAGGCTGTTCGCATGACTGACGTTCTTCCCGTGGGCCTCGCCCTTGATGAGTTCAGCTCCGACATCCGCCCGCAGGACGACCTGTACCGCCACGTGAACGGCGCCTGGCTCGCTCGCACCGAGATCCCGGGCGACAAGGCGCGCTGGGGCTCGTTCCACCTGCTCGCGGAGCAGGCCGAGAAAGACGTCAGGACGATCATCGAGGAGTCGCAGGATGCCGAGGACGGCACCCTCGCCCGCAAGATCGGCGACCTGTTCGCGAGCTTCATGGACACCGCGCGCATCGAAGCGGCCGGCACGGCTCCGCTCGCCGACACCCTGGCCGAGATCGACGCGATCGACAGCATCCCGTCGTTCCTGCGCACGGTCGGCGCCTATGACCGCGACGGCCGCGCGCACCTGATCGGGTTCTACGTCGACGGCGACCCGGGCGACCCGGAGCGCTACGTGCCGGTCATCGTGCAGTCGGGGCTCTCGCTGCCCGACGAGAGCTACTTCCGGCTCGACACGTTCGAGGAGACGAGGGCCAAGTACCGCGCGCACCTCGAGCGTCTGCTCGCGCTCGCCGGAATCGCGGATGCCGCCGCCCAGGCCGACCGGGCGATCACGCTCGAGACCGAGCTGGCCGGCCACCACTGGGACAACGTGAAGAGCCGCGACGCGGTCGCGACCTACAACCTGAAGAACTGGACCGAGATCCAGGAGCTCGCCGGCGTGGACCTCGCCCCCTGGCGCGAAGCGGTCGCCCCGTCGAACCCGCGTGCTTTCGACGAGGCCGTCGTCTCGCAGCCGAGCTTCCTCGAGGGCCTCGGCGCGCTTCTCACCGCCGAGCGCCTCGACGACTGGAAGGCCTGGCTGCGCGCGCAGGTCGTGCACGCGGCGGCGCCGTACCTGACCGACGACTTCGTGCAGGAGAACTTCTCGTTCTACGGGACCGAGCTCACCGGCGTCCCGACGATCCGCGAGCGCTGGAAGCGCGGCGTCTCGGTGACCGAGGGCGCACTGAGCGAGGCGATCGGCAAGGTCTACGTCGAGCGCCACTACCCGCCGACGGCGAAGGCGGCGATGGACGAGCTCGTCGCGAACCTCATCGAGGCGTACCGCCGGAGCATCACGGACCTCGAGTGGATGACGGCCGAGACGCGCGAGCGCGCGCTGGCCAAGCTCGACTCCTTCACCCCCAAGATCGGCCACCCGACCGTGTGGCGCGATTACTCGAGCCTCACGATCGACCGGGCCGACCTGTTCGGCAACATCCGCCATGCCGCGATCGTCGAGCACGACCGCCACGTCGACAAGGTCGGCAAGCCGATCGACCGCGACGAGTGGCACATGCCGCCGCAGATGGTGAACGCCTACTACAACCCGTCGATGAACGAGATCGTGTTCCCCGCGGCGATCCTGCAGTACCCGTTCTTCGACGCCGCACGAGATGCCGCCGCGAACTACGGCGGCATCGGCGCGGTCATCGGCCACGAGATCGGCCACGGATTCGACGATCAGGGCAGCCGCTACGACGGAGACGGCCGGCTCCAGGACTGGTGGACCGACGCCGATCGCGCCGCCTTCGAGGAGCGCACCAAGGCACTCATCGCGCAGTACGACGAGCTCGTCCCCGAAGGGCTGGACGCGGAGCATCACGTCAACGGCGCCCTGACGATTGGCGAGAACATCGGCGACCTCGGCGGCCTGGGCATCGCGCTGAAGGCCTACGAGCTGTCGCTCGCCGGCGCCGCGGATCCTGTCATCGACGGCTACACGGGAGTCCAGCGCCTGCTGCTCTCCTGGGCCCAGGTCTGGCAGCAGAAGAGCCGCGACGCCGAGACCCTGCGGCTCCTCACGATCGACCCGCACTCGCCGAACGAGTTCCGCTGCAACCAGATCGTGCGCAACATCGACGCCTTCTACGCCGCGTTCGACGTGAGCGAGGACGATGCGCTGTGGCTGCCGCAGGAGTCCCGGGTGACCATCTGGTGACCGATCACCGCAGTCTGTGACGATCTCCCCGGCGGCGGGGTTACGATATCCCTGCCGCTGGGGAGCGCATCCTCTCGGTATCCCGCAATCCCCATCCCCCCTAAGGATCACGCGTGGGCGCTCCCGAGCCTTTCGAAGGGTTCCGCAACTCGCAGGCCCCGGCCTCTGCCGGCGGACGTCGGTCGCAGCGCGCCAGCAGACGCCTCCCGCGACGAGCCGCCGTCGGACGCCGGTCGTTCACCTCGACCCTGCGGTCGCTGGAGGAGCTGGCGGACGCCGGTGCGCAGGTCTCCGTGCACGTCGTCGACCTCGACAGCCACGTGCACGTGCTCTCGGGCGATGACCACGTCACGATGCCGGTCGCGGGGCTCGGCGTCGTGCCGCTGCTGATCGAGGTGGCGGCGGGTTTCGAGAACGGCACGCTGGATCCCCTGGAGATCGTCGACCGCACGGTCGTGGAGGCGGTGGAGACCTCGGGGCTGTGGCGGAACCTGCACGCCCCCGCGCTGCCGCTCGAAGATCTCGCGGTGCTGGCTGCCACCGCCGGTGACCCGATCGCGGTGAACGCTCTGCTGCAGCGGGTCGGGCACGATCGAGTGCGCGAGCGCATCGAGTCGCTCGGGCTGCGTCGCACAGCACTGCTCGACCGCTTCCGCGACCAGCGCGGTCCCGACGACGCACCGCAGGTCGCGGTGGGATCGGCCCGCGAGCTCGCCGGCCTCTTCTCGGCGCTCGTGAACTCGCAGGTCGTCGACGCCGCGGTCAGCGCCCAGGTGTCGGAGTGGCTCAGCCTCAATCAGGATCTGAGCCTGGTGGCGGCATCCACGGGTCTCGATCCGTTCTCGCACGATCACGACGCCCACGGGCTGCTCTTCATCAACAAGACGGGCCGCGATCGCGGCGTGCGTGCCGAGGCCGGCGTGCTCGCCGGGCCCCGCGCCGGCATCGCCTACTCGCTCATCGTCTGCTTCGACGACCTCTCGATCACCCACCGTCTGCGCGCGCACGACGCGTTCCGCGTGCTCGGTGTGGAGCTCATGGAGTACACGCACTGAGAGCCGTCGCTCTCGGCCGAAGCGTCAGCCCGGCAGCGATGGATGCTGCTCGGCGCTGCGCTGGCGGGGGATGAACAGCGACAGCACGACGGCGACGATGCCCGCGGCGATCGCCAGCCAGAAGCACACGTCGAACGCGGCGCGCGTCGGCATCGCCACGCCGTCGGCGTCGGTGCTCATCGCCGCGAGGATCCCGCCCATGACGGCGGAGGCGCTGGACGTGCCGACCGAGCGGAACAGGGCGTTCAGGCCGTTGGATGCTCCGGTCTCGTTCGCCGGGACGGAGCGCATGATGATCATCGGCATGGCCGCGAAGGTGAAACCGATGCCCACGCCGATGAGGATGTTCGCGGCGAGGATGTGCCACACCTCGCTCGACCACAGCAGCACGAACAGATAGGCGAGCACGATCGCGGCAGCGCCGATCGTGAAGAGCGGGCGTGGGCCGACGGTGCGCTCGAGCCGTCCGGACAGCGGTGAGATGACCATCATCACCAGTCCGGCCGGCATGACGACGAGCGCGGCGCCGACCATGTCGAGGCCGAACCCCGAGCTCGCGACGGGCATCTCGAGCAGCTGCGGGAACGTGATGTTGGATCCGAACAGGGCGAAGCCCATGCCGATCGCGGCGATGTTCGTGAAGAGCACGGCGGGACGCGCGGCGACGCGCAGGTCGAGCAGCGGGTCTTTCGTGCGCAGCTGGTACCAGCCCCAGACGAGCAGCACGATGACGCCGCCGATGATGCTCGTGAGCGTGAGAGGCGCCGCCCAGCCCCACTCCGCACCTCGGGACACGAAGAGCAGGATGCCGGTGAGCCCGATCGCGAGCCCGATCGCGCCGATCACGTCGAGGCGGCCGGGGGAGCGCAGGACGTCTTCCGGCACGACGAGCAGCACGAGCGCGAGGCCGACGGCTCCGAGCGCGGCGGCGAGCCAGAAGAGCATGTGCCAGTCGGCGTGCTCGGCGAGAAGAGCGGCGACCGGGAGTCCGATCGCTCCGCCCACGCCCATGGTGGCGCTCATCAGGGCGACAGCGGTTCCCAGGCGCTCGGGTGGCAGGACGTCGCGCATGATCGCGATGCCGAGCGGGACGACACCCGTGACGGCACCCTGCAGGGCGCGGCCGATGATGACGCCCACGATCGATCCGGAGAGTGCGGCGATGAGGGAACCGGCGACGAGGAGCGCCAGCAGCACGATCACGACGCGGCGCTTGCCGTACATGTCGCCCAGGCGTCCGGAGATCGGGGTGGCGACGGCGGCCACGAGCAGTGTGATCGTGACGACCCAGGTGGTGTCCTCGCGTGAGGCGTTCAGGAGCTGCGGGAGCTCCGCCTGCAGCGGCACCACCAGCGTGAACATGAACGACGAGCACAGCCCCGCGAACGCGAGAACCGCGACGATCGCCCATTTCGGTGGGGTTCTCGAGAGACGTCTCCTGGCCTTGTCCTCGTTCGCACCCACCGACCAAGGCTATCGGCGCTCCCGACACCCGAGGGTCGAACGGCTCTGACTAACATGTGGACATGGTCACGAGCAGCGTCGCTCCGGACGATCCGGCCGCCAGTCGCGGCATCTCCCGGCGCGCCCAGTCCGACATCTACCGCGCCGGCATCAGCGGGACGAAGCCCACGGTGCCGATCGACTCCGCGGGGCTGAAGGCGGCGGCGCGCAAGGCGCTGAGCGCCGAGGCGTTCGCCTACATCGCCGGAGGTGCGGGCGCCGAGCGAACCGTGGCGGCCAACCGCGCGGCGTTCGGACGCTGGCAGGTGTGGCCGCGTCCGCTGCGCGATGTCTCCGCGCGCGACCTCGGCGTCGACTTCCTCGGCACGCGCCGTCCGACTCCGCTGCTGCTCGCTCCGCTCGGGGTGATGGAGATGGCGCACGCGGATGCCGACCTCGCGGTGGCCAGAGCCGCGGCATCCGTCGGCGTGCCGTACACGCTCTCGAACCAGGCGTCGTTCCCGATGGAGCAGGTGGCGGATGCCGCGCCGCAGGGGTCCCGCCTGTTCCAGCTCTACTGGTCGGCGTCGGACGACCTGAACCGCTCGCTGCTCGCCCGCGCCGAGGCGTCCGGCTGCGAGGCGATCGTCGTCACGCTCGACACTCATCTGCTGGGCTGGCGGACGCGGGATCTCGATCTGGCGTATCTGCCGTTCACTCGGGGCATGGGCATCGCGCAGTACACGAGCGATCCGGTCTTCCAGCAGCTCGTGCGCGAACGGGTGAGCGCTCCGAAGACGGATGCCGCGGCCGTGAAGGTCACGGCCCAGGCCGTCCGGGCGGCATTGACGATCGCGAGGAAGGGCGCGCCTCTCACAGGAGGCGGCTCGCTGCGCGACAATCTGCGCTCACCCCTGCCGAGGGCCGCGGTCGAGACGTTCCTCGATGTGTTCTCCACCCCGGCGCTGACCTGGGGCGACCTCGCCAAGGCGCGGGAGTGGACGACCCTGCCGATCATCCTCAAGGGGATCGTGCACCCCGACGATGCGCAGAGCGCCCTGGACGCCGGGATGGACGGGATCTGGATCTCGAACCACGGCGGCCGCCAGATCGACCAGTCCGTGCCCACGCTCGCCGTGCTGCCCGAGATCGCCGACCGCGTGGCCGGCCGGGTGCCGATCGTGTTCGACTCCGGCGTGCGCGGAGGAGCGGATGCCGCGATCGCCCTCGCTCTGGGCGCCACCGTCGTGGCGCTCGGGCGTCCCTACGCGTACGGTCTCGGCATCGCGGGGGAGGCGGGGGTGCGCGAGGTGATCCGCAACGTGCTCGCCGAGCTCGACATCACCGTCGGCCTGGCGGGCCTGACGTCGGTGTCGCAGCTGGATCGGGACGCCCTGCGCGCCGTCTGATCCGGATGCCGATTCCTCGAACCGGCCGAGGAGGGGCAGACTGGGTTCGTGCGAACCATCCGCGATCTCGACACCGTTGAACTCATCCTCGACGCGCAGGGTCTGCTCGACTCCATCAGGGGTCCGCAGCGCGTCGTGGATGCCGGCACTCTGCGCGCCCTGCAGCAATCGGGCAACTACGTCGTCGGCTTCTTCGACGGCGAGGGCGACGACGAGCGCATGGTCGGCGCGTCGATCGCGTTCTTCGGAGAGCCGGCACGCCGTGCGATGCACTCGCACATCACCGCGCTGCTGCCCGAGTACCGCGGCCGCGGGTGGGGCCGCGAGCTCAAGGAGCACCAGCGCCAGTGGGCGTTCTCGCGCGACGTCGGCCGCATCACCTGGACGTTCGACCCGCTCGTGGCGCGCAACGCGCACTTCTTCTTCTCGGTGCTGGGCGCCAGGGCCACCGGGTACTCGGTGAACCGCTACGGCATCTTCGGCGGCGGAGACGCCGGCGACGAGAGCGACCGGCTCGACGTCGAGTGGGCTCTCGCCGACATCGCGAAGCCCCCGGCATCCGACACGGTCGTCCAGACCCTCGAGATCCCCGCCGACATCGAGTCGCTGCGTGTCTCCGACCCCGACGCCGCCCACGAGTGGCGTATGCGCCTGCGTGGCGAGATGGAGGAGCTCCTCGGACGCGGCCTCCGGGTCGCCGGGTTCGACGTCGAGCGGGGCTACCTCTTCACGGAGTGACGCCGGCCGTCACCGTACCCCGCGCATGAGCTTCAGCACGGGCTTGACCGAGAGCAGCAGTCCGATCCCGACGACGATCGCGATGGCGCCGAGGATCGAGAAGAACGGCACCTCGTTCTCGGGGTCGTAGAAGGCCACGAGCTGCCCCGAGATCGCGGTGCCCAGCGCGACCGACAGGAAGAACAGCGCCACCATCTGCGTCTGGAACACGGCCGGGGCGAGCTTCGTGCTCGCCGACAGCCCGACGGGCGACAGCAGCAGCTCGGCGACGGTGAACACGAACAGGATGCCCACGATCGCCAGCACCGGCGTGGTGTTCTCCCCTCCGCCTGCGAACGGGAGGAACAGCAGGAACGCGGATCCCATGATGATCGCGGCGAGTCCGAACTTCACCGGGGTGGAGGGCTGGCGTCTGCCGAGTTTCGTCCAGAGGGCGGCGAAGACACCCGACAGGATGATGATGAAGACCGGGTTGATCGACTGCACCCACGAGACCGGCATCTCCCAGCCGAAGAGCGAGCGGTCCAGGCGCTTGTCGGAGTAGATCGTCAGCACCGTGAACTGCTGCTGATACAGCGACCAGAACGCGACGCTGGTGATGAACAGCGGCAGGAAGCCCCACACGCGCGACCGCTCGGTCGCGTCGATGCGGGGACTGCGCAGGATCACCGTGAAGTAGGCGATCGCTGCGACGACCGTGACGCCGATGACGATGGGGGCGAGGTTGTCGGCGCGGATGACTCCGAGCAGCACGAGCACCGCGATGAGCACGACGGCGGTGACCGCGATCACGACGACCAGACGGTAGCGCGACGAGGGCAGCGGGTTCGGCACCACGCGTGCGGCTGCGGGCAGGGATCGGCGGCCGAACGAGTACTGCACCAGGCCGAGGGTCATTCCGACAGCCGCCAGACCGAAGCCCCAGTGGAAGCCCAGGGTCGACTGCAGGATGCCGGTCAGGATGGGGCCGAGGAAGCCGCCGAGGTTGATCCCGAGGTAGAAGAGCGAGAAGCCGGCGTCGCGCCGGGTGTCGTCCGGCGCGTAGAGCGTTCCGACGACCGAGGTCGCGTTCGCCTTGAGGCCACCCGATCCGAGCGCGACCAGGACGAGACCGACGCCCACGCCGAGCACGCCGGGGATGAGGGCCAGCGCGATGTGCCCCGCGACGATCACGATGGCGCTGACGAACAGGACACGCTCCGACCCGAACAGTCGGTCCGCGAGCCAGGCGCCGAGGATGGTGGCGAGGTAGACGGATCCGCCGTAGGCGCCGACGATGCCGCCCGCCACCGCCTCGGGGATCCCGAGCCCGCCCTGGGTGGCCGAGTAGTACAGGTAGATGAGCAGGATCCCCTGCATGCCGTAGAAGCTGAATCGCTCCCACATCTCCACGCCGAAGATGTGGACCAGCGACCACGGCTGTCCGAAGAATCGTGTGTCATCGTCGCGGGTCCGACCGGTCGGCTGCGCAGTGCTCATCCCACGACGGTACCCTTCGGCAGGCTCAGTGACCCCGTTTCGCGACGGATAGAATGGGGGTGCCCGTGCTCACGGGTTCTCCCGCTTCCGACCATTGGAGCCACCATGGCCGAACAGTCCCGCCTCGACAAGGTCATCGCCCTCGCCCGCCACCGCGGGTTCGTGTTCCAGGCCGGTGAGATCTACGGCGGTTCGCGTTCGGCATGGGACTACGGCCCCCTCGGCACCGAGCTCAAGGAGAATATCCGTCGGCAGTGGTGGCAGACGTTCGTGCGCGGCCGTGGCGACATGGTCGGCCTCGACTCCTCGATCATCCTCCCCAAGCGCGTGTGGGAGGCATCGGGTCACGTCGCGACCTTCACCGACCCGCTGGTCGAGTGCCTGCAGTGCCACAAGCGCTTCCGTGCCGACAACCTCATCGAGGACTTCGAGGCGCGCAAGGGCCGCAAGGCCGAGAACGGCCTCGCCGACATCCCCTGCCCCAACTGCGGCACCAAGGGCCAGTACACCGAGCCGAAGGCGTTCTCCGGCCTGGTGAAGACGTACCTCGGCGTCGTCGACGACGAGTCGGGCCTCTACTACCTGCGCCCCGAGACGGCGCAGGGCATCTTCGTGAACTTCTCGAACGTGCTCACCGCGAGCCGCAAGAAGCCGCCGTTCGGCATCGGCCAGGTCGGCAAGGCGTTCCGCAACGAGATCACCCCGGGTAACTTCATCTTCCGCACCCGCGAGTTCGAGCAGATGGAGATCGAGTTCTTCACGCCGCCCGCCGAGGCGCCGCAGTGGTTCGAGCACTGGGTGGAGGCGTGCTGGAACTGGTTCATCGATCTCGGCATCGACCCCGAGAACATGCGTCAGTTCGACGTGCCGGAAGACGATCGCGCGCACTACTCCGCCGGCACCATCGACGTCGAGTACAAGTTCGGCTTCGCGGGCAAGGAGTGGGGCGAGCTCATGGGCGTCGCCAACCGCACCGACTACGACCTGTCGAGCCACAGCGAGGCATCCGGCCAGAGCCTGACGTACTTCGACCAGGCCACGGGCGAGCGCTACACCCCCTACGTGATCGAGCCGTCGTTCGGTCTCACCCGCGCCATGATGGCGTTCCTCGTCGACGCGTATCGCGAGGAGGAGGTCCCGAACGCCAAGGGCGGCTCCGACGTGCGCACGGTGCTGAAGCTCGACCCGCGTCTCGCCCCGGTCAAGGCCGCAGTGCTGCCGCTGTCGCGCAACGAGCGGCTCTCGCCCCTCGCCCGCGAGGTCGCCGACACGCTCCGGAGCTCCTGGGCGGTCGACTTCGACGACGCCGGCGCGATCGGCCGGCGCTACCGTCGCCAGGACGAGATCGGCACCCCGTTCTGCGTCACGGTCGACTTCGACTCGCTCGACGACCGTGCTGTCACCGTGCGCGACCGCGACACGATGGCGCAGGAGCGCGTCTCGATCGACGGCCTGCACGCCTACCTCGCGGAGCGTCTCAAGGGCGCCTGAGCGCCCGGCCTCACCGCCGCTATGCTGACGGCATGATCGAGGAGTGGAGCGAGTTCAACGTGGCCATGGCCGGGGCCACCGCCGCTCTGGTCGGCCTCGTGATCGTCGCATCCAGCGTGAACATCGGCGAGATCATCAAGTCGCGCACGCTCACGGCGCGGCTGCTGGCCGGGATCGCGGCGCTCGTGCTCGCCCTCGCGGTGTCGGCGATCAGCCTCGTGCCCGGGATCGACCGCGTCTGGTTCGGAGTGGTGACCGTCTTCGCGTCGCTCCTGGCGGCGATCTTCCAGGTGCACGCGACGCGGCTCATCGCGACCGACCCCGACCCCGCCGACCGGGCGCGACCGCTCAAGTACATCGTGGGCTTCCTCCCGCTCCTCGCCTACCTCGTCGCCGGCGTGCTCGTCCTGATCGGGCATCCGGCGGGCCTCTATCTCGCCGCGGCCGGATGCCTGCTGGCGATCGTGTCCGCGATCGTGGTGTCGTGGGTCGCGCTGGTCGAAGTGCTGCGCTGAGCGGATGCCGGCTCAGGAGGCCGGGGACCCGGCGACCGCCCGCGCATAGCGCTCCGAGAGCACCTGCAGGCGGGGGATGAGCTCCGGGGGCGATTCCACCGTGAAGTCCATCATCAGCATCCCGATGTAGGCGGCGACCGTGTCGAGGCTGTCGGCGCCGGTCACCAGCACGCAGTGGTCCTCGTCGATCGGCTCGACGGCGCCGACCGCCGGATGGATGCGGTCGAGTACCTGCTGCGTCGGCGCATCGATGAGCAGACGCGCGTGCACGTTCCAGCCGCTCTCGGCGATCGTGCGCATCATGAACGCGGTGTAGTCACCACCGGGCAGCGGCTGCGGGTCGAAGCGCCGTCGCGTCGGCATCCGCAGCTCCATCCAGTCGACGCGGTACGTGTGCCATCCGCCGCTCTGCGGGTCTCGTCCGACCAGGTACCACCGGCGATGCCAGGTGAGCAGTCGGTAGGGCTCCACCAGCACGGGCGCTTCCTGGTAATCGAACCGCAGCCACTCCTCGTTGCGGATCGCGCCCGCGATCTCGCGCAGGACGGTCGCGTCGACCACGGGGTCGGGTGCGTCGGTGTCGTTGTTCTCGGGCGCACGGTCGATCGTCGTCTTCAGTGCATCGACCACTGGGCGCAGGTGCGACGGCAGCACCTGCTCGAGCTTGGCGAGGGCCCGCGCGCCGGACTCCTCGACGCCGGCGATGCCCGCCGCGGCGCGCAGCCCCACCGTGACAGCCACGGCCTCCTCGTCGTCGAGCAGAAGAGGGGGAAGCTTGCCGCCGGAGCCGAGGCGGTAGCCGCCGACGGCTCCGCGTGTCGCGTCGACCGGATAGCCGAGTTCCCGCAGACGATCGACGTCGTGGCGGATCGTGCGCGAGGAGACTCCCAGGCGCTCGGCCAGGTCTCGGCCGGAGCGCTCCGGGCCCGTCTGCAGCAGCGAGAGGAGGGCCAGGAGCCGGGCGGTGGGATCGGCCATGAGAATCCCTTCGAGGAAGTTCTTTTATTAGGAACATATCCTACCTAATGAGGAAATATCGTCGAAGACATGAACAACACAACCGCTCCCCTCAGCATCCGCCCGTTCACCGTCTCGGTCTCCGCCGCCGAGATCGCCGATCTGCAGGATCGTCTCGCCCGCACCCGGTTGCCCCAGCCCTCTCCCACCGACGACTGGGATGCCGGCACCCCCAACTCCTACCTCCGTGAGGCCATCGAAGCATGGCGCTCGTTCGACTGGGCCGCCGCCCAGGAGCGGATCAACGCCGTCCCGCACTTCACCACCGAGATCGACGGACAGACGATCCACTTCATCCACGTCCGCTCCGCTCACGAGGGTGCGACGCCGCTCCTGCTCGCCCACACGTACCCCGGCTCGGCCGTCGACTATCTCGACGTGATCGACCGGCTCGTCGACCCGGTGGCGCACGGCGGCCGCGCCGAGGACGCCTTCGACGTCGTGATCCCGGATGCTCCCGGCTACGGCTTCTCGCAGCCGCTGGCCTCGGCCGGCTGGACCACGGCGAAGGTCGCCGCGGCCTACGACCAGCTGATGCGCGGCCTCGGCTACGACAGCTACGGCATCCACGGCTCCGACAACGGCGCGATGGTCGCGCGTGAGCTCGGGCTGCTCAACCCCGAGGGATTCCTCGGCCTGCACGTGCTGCAGCTGTTCTCGTTCCCGTCGGGCGACCCGTCCGAGTTCGAGCGGCTGGAGCCGCAGGACTACGCCGGCCTGGAGCACATGCAGTGGTTCCAGTCCGTCGGCGGGTACAACACGATGAACTCCTCGCGGCCTCAGACCGTCTCGGTGGGCATCAGCGACTCCCCGATCGGACTGCTCGCCTACAGCGAGCTGTTCAACTCGTTCGGCAACGGCACCTCGCTCGTGACGCTCGAGCAGATCCTGCTCGAGGTCAGCGTGAACTGGTTCGCCAACGCGGCCTCCGGCATGAGCCGCAGCTACCTGGAGAACGCCCGCGCCGACGGCGGGGAGGACGCGGCACCGCAGATCAACGCCGCGCCGACCGGGGTCGCGGTGTTCAAGGACGACTTCCAGACGATCCGGGTCTTCGCCGAGCGCGACAACTCGAACATCGTGCACTGGAGTCGCTTCGACGAGGGCGGCCACTTCGCGGCCCTCGAGCGTCCGGATCTCGTCGCCGGCGACATCCGCGCGTTCTTCGCCGGGCTGCGCTGAGCGCGACCGCCCCGAGACCCCGCCCCGCTGATCTCAGCCGGGCGGGGTCTCGTCGTGCAGGTCGAGCCACATGATGCGCAGGCCCACATCGCCTTCGATCGGATGCCGGAATGCACCGGGTGCGATGCCGATCGTGCGGAAGCCGAGATCCTCGTACAGGTGGACGGCGGACGCGTTCGTCTCGACCACCGCGTTGAACTGCACTGCCGCGAAGCCCTCGCGCCGCGCCCAGCCGATCATGTCCTCCACGAGGGTCCGTCCCACGCGACGCCCCCTCGCGGCGACGTCCACCATGAAGCTCGCGGATGCCACATGCGACCCCGGCCCCGGACGATTGGGGTACATGTTCGCCGTGCCGAGCACCCGCTCGCCGGACACCGCGACGACGGTCCGCGCCGGAGCGCCCAGCATCCACATCTGGCGTGCGTCGGCCTCGCCCATGCCGGGGTCGTAGGCGAAGGTCGTCTGCTCGCGGATGACCTCGCGGACGATCGTCCAGATCTGCGGCCAGTCGTCACCGGTGGCTTCGCGCACCGTGACGGCGCTCAGCTCGTGACCTCGATCCGCACCTCGTCCGTGCCGCCGGATTCCGCCCACGCGAGCGAGCGTTCGAGGATGCCGCGGAGCGCGTCGAGGTCGATCTGCTCGAGGTCCTTGATGTAGACGCAGCTGACACCGGTCGTGTGCGGCCCGAGCTGCGCGAGCGCCTCGGCGTGGGCGTCTGTGCCGTCGAGCAGGTAGATCGTCGTGGATGTCTTGCGCGGAGCGAAGCCGAGGAGTCCGGTGTCGCCCTCTGTGCCGGTCGGGTAGCGGTAGTGGCACGAGCCGAATCCGATGATCGTGCCCCAGGTCGCGGGCTCACGGCCCGAGATCTCCTGCATCAGCGCGGTCAGCGTCTCGGCATCGCGCCGGCGGATCGCGGGGGTCGCGCGGGCGATGAGGCCGCCGACATCGCTCCCGGTCGGCTCCATGTCAGGCCTTCGCTTCCTTCGCCGCGAGTTTCATCGCCTTCTTGTGCTCGCGCACCTTCGTCAGCGACTCGGGCGAGACGATGTCGGCGACGCTGCGGTACGAGCCCTCCTCGCCGTAGACGCCGGCGGCCTCGCGCCAGCCCGCGCCGGTGAAGCCGTACTGCTTGCCGAGCAGCGCCAGGAAGATCTTCGCCTTCTGCTCGCCGAAGCCGGGGAGGGACTTGAGGCGCTTCAGCACCTCGGCGCCAGACGGCTGGGTCCCTGAGCCCGTCGAAGGGCGCGTCCAGAGTGCGCTGGCATCCCCGCCCCAGTCGTCGACGAGCGTCTGGCACAGCGTCTGCACGCGCGTCGCCATCGATCCGGGGAAACGATGCACGGCGGGAGTCTGCTGGAAGGCCTCGAGGAACTCGTCCGGCGCCATGCCGGCGATCGCGGCGGCATCCGTCGCGCCCGTGCGCTGCTCGATCTTGAGCGGACCGGCGAACGCGGTCTCCATCGGGACCTGCTGGTCCAGCAGCATCCCGACCAGCAGAGCCAGCGGGTTATCGGTCAGCAGTTCGTCGGCGGCGGTGTCTCCGGTGATGTGAAGGGCCATGCCTCCAGTCTCCCACCGAGTCCGGCGTCACGCGATCGAGGACTCGGGCCCCTGCTCGGCGGCCGGCTCGACGGGGTCGATGCCGTAGAGCGCGCCGAGCGCCGCGGCGAAGTCGTCCGCGCGCCCGGCGGCGGCCAACTCGTGCGCGCGCGTGGTCGGCGTGTGCAGGAGGACGCCGGTGAGGTGGCGGAGCGCCTGCTCCACACGGCCGTCCTCGTCGCCGCGGGCGCGAGCGCGGGCGATCTCGGACTCGAGGAGAGAGAACATGTGCGTGCGCAGGGCGACGACCGACGGGGTGACGCTCTGCCGGGCGCCGACGACGTGGAACGTGTCGGCGGCCTCGCGCACCACGCTGCGCGCGGCATCCGTCGCCTGCAGCTCTTCGAGCGGGGCGTGCAGACGGATGGTCTCGAGGTCGAGCAGTGCCACGCCGTCGAGAGTGCCGACGGCAGGGTCGACGTTGCGCGGCATGCCGAGGTCGACGACGAGCTGGGTGTGCGGGCCCACGGGGCATCCCGTGGCGGCGACGCCGACCGGGTGCTGCAGATGCTCCGGGCCGAGCACGGGCTCTGTCGCGGTCGTGCAGGTGATCAACAGGCTCGAGTGCGCGGCGGTGCGGGCGTACTCGGCGGCGGAGATAGGGCGGATGCCGTGCTTCGCGGCGAACACCTCGGCGCGGCCGGAAGGCGAGTACACCGAGATGTCGACGGCGCCGCGTTCGCGCAGCGTGGCGAGGGTGACGGCGGCGTAGGCGCCTGTTCCGACGAGCAGCACGCGCTCAGCGGACCAGTCGGCGATGCGGCTGTCGGCGAGCTCGAGGGCGAGGCGCACGAGGGAGCGGCCGGCGCGGCCGAGGGCGGTGACGTTCTTGACCTTGCGCTGCGCCTGGCTCGCGCGCTGGAACAGCCGTTCGAGCTCGGGGGAGGTGGTGCCGTCCTTGCGTGCGGACTTCAGTGCGCGGCGCACCTGGCCGGCGATCTCGCCCTCGCCGGAGACCACGGATTCGAGACCGGATGCCACGGAGAACAGGTGCTCGGCGACGCGGCGACCGGAGTGCACGGCATAGGCGCCGTCGAACTCGGCGGCTGCGACACCGGTCGTGGCCTCGACCGCCTCGAGCACGGCCTCGACGCCGATCGCGCCGGCAGCCGTGACAGGCTCGTCCATCTCGACGTACGCCTCGAAACGATTGCAGGTCGCCAGAACGACCGCACCCTGCACGCACGGTGTCATGTCCACGAGGGTGGAGGCGACGTCGTCGGGGGTGCGGCTCAGGCGTTCGAGCAATTCGAAGGAGGCGGTCTTGTGACTCGCCGTCACACACAGCAGCACCCGACGATTCTACCTGAGCGCACGGCCCGGGGTCTCCGCGGACTCATAACGACCGGATGGGAGGATGGAGGCATGGCCCTCTCCGACGCTCCGCTGCTGCGCGCCCTCGCAGGCTCCCGCCCCGCTCACACCCCGGTGTGGTTCATGCGTCAGGCCGGCCGGTCGCTGCCCGAGTACCGCGAGCTGCGGGTCGGCACGCGGATGCTGGACGCCTGCCTCACGCCCGACCTGGCGGCCGAGATCACCCTGCAGCCCGTCCGCCGGCACGGCGTCGACGCTGCCGTGTTCTTCAGCGACATCGTGATCCCGCTGCGTCTCGCGGGTGTCGAGGTCGAGATCGAGCCCGGGCGCGGGCCGGTGTTCGCGAACCCCGTGCGCACGGCATCCGATGTCGACCGGATCACGGCCATCGATCCGGAGTCGCTCGACGGGACCGCGATCGCCGAGGCCGTCCGCCTCGTCACCGCCGAGCTCGGAGACACCCCGCTGATCGGCTTCGCCGGCGCGCCGTTCACGCTCGCCGCCTACCTCGTCGAGGGCGGGCCGTCGAAGGAGCACCTGCGCGCACGGGCCATGATGCACGCCGATCCGGAGTCGTGGAACCGCCTCGCCGGCTGGCTCGCCCGGGTCTCGCGCCGGTTCCTCGAGACGCAGCGCGACGCCGGAGCATCCGTCGTGCAGCTCTTCGACAGCTGGGCGGGTTCGCTCAGCCCGGCCGACTACCGCGCGTTCGTCGCCCCGCACTCGCACGCGGCGCTGCAGGGCATCGGCATCCCGACCATCCACTTCGGCGTGGGGACCGGACCGTTCCTCGCCGACATGCGCCTCGACGGTGTGGCCGACGGCGTCGGCGTCGACTGGCGCCAGCCGCTCGACGAGGCCGCCGCGATCCTCGGACCGGATGTCACGGTGCAGGGCAACATCGATCCCGCGCTGCTCTCCGCGCCCTGGTCGGTGCTGGAGGCGCATGTGCGCGACGTGCTCGAGCGCGGTCGCGCCGCACGCGGCCACATCCTCAACCTCGGTCACGGCGTGCCGCCCGAGACCGACCCCGATCAGCTCACGCGCATCGTCGAACTGGTCCACGGCCAGCGCTGACGCCCGCGCGCGATCCGCAGATCGGACAGCCCGAAACGCCCCTCGGGGAGCGCAGCGCGGATGCGCTCGTCGCTGAACGGGCGTGATGGCCGGAGGCCGACGGGCACCTCCGGCGCGGGCGGCGCGGCTTCGCTCACTCCCTCGGCCAGCATCCGCGCCTGAGCCTTCGCGACCAGCGGGACGACCATGGCCCATTCCGTGAGCTGCGCGAGCACCCGGACGGTCCACACGGGCACGGGGAGGAACGCGGGACGACGCCCGGCGACCCGGGCGATGCGGCGGATGGCCTCGCCCAGCGTCACCTCGTCGACACCCATCACGGCGACCGTCGGGTCGGGGATGCGCCCCTCGAGAGCCGCGACCAGCACATCGACAGCGTCGTCGATCGGCACGGGGCGGGCGGTGCGCTCGCGGTAGCCGACGGTCCAGAACATGGGCAGGGTCCGCACGGCGCGCGTGACGTGATCGACCATGTGGTCGCCGGGGCCGTAGATCATGCCGGACTTGAGGATCGTGTGCGGGATGCCGGAACCGCGCACGATCTCCTCGGCCTCCCACTTGGACTCGTGGTAGCCGGAGCCGCAGTCGGGGCGTGCACGCAGGAAGCTGACCATCACGATCCGCCGGACACCGGCACGGCGCGCGGCCTCGACGACGGCCCTCGTCCCCTCGACGTGCACGCGCCGGAACGTCTGATCCCCGATCTCGCGGTTGATGCCGGCGCAGTGCGCCACCGTGTCGCATCCCTCGAAGGCGGCGGCGAGGGCGTCGACGTCGGTGATCTCCACTCCGCTGCGCCGGGAGATCACGACCGCGTCGTCGAGGCGCTCGGCCAGGTGCCGTCCGACGAATCCGGTGCCGCCGGTGATCGCAACTCTCATGATGTCGCTCCTTCGCTTATTAGCTATGCAGCTAAAGAGTATCTAGCGAAGATGCTATATTGCAAACATGGCAGATAGCGCGTCCGACATCTTCGCAGCGCTGGCGCATCCCACCCGGCGGCAGATCCTGCAGGATCTCAAGGCCGGCGAGCTCGCGGCCGGAGAGATCGCCTCGCGGTTCTCGGCGAGCGGGCCGACCATCTCCCGGCACCTGAGCGTGCTCCGTCAGGCCGGGCTCGTGAGTGAGCGGCGCGACGGCAACCGCATCCTCTACTCGCTCGTCGGCGAGCGGCTGGCGCTCTCCGTCGGCGACTTCCTCTCCACCGTGTGCCCCGAGCAGATCGTGCTGCGCGAGGTCCGCAAGCGAGGGCGCGGCACCGTGACGCCCGTCGAGGCCTGATCGGCGCCGATGCGAGAATTGACGGCATGACCGTCGACTCCTCGAGTGAACCCGCCGACCTCGCCGCTCGCGCCGCAGAGAAGCACGTCGTCGTCATCGGCGGCGGCGTCGGCGGTCTGATCGCGGCGCGCGAGTGCGCGAAGGTCGGCATGCGCGTCACGCTGCTCGAAGAGGCGGATGCTGTCGGCGGGGCGATCCGTCGAGCCGAGCTCGGCGGCGTCGTGGTGGATGCCGGGGCCGAGAGCTTCGCGACTCGGGGCGGTCACGTGCGCGCCCTGCTGCAGGAGCTCGGGCTGACCGATCGCATCGTCGCGCCCGAGGCCGGGAGCGCCTGGCTCGCCGGCATCCCCGGCGTCGGTGCGGCACCGCTGCCCGTCGGCGGCATCCTGGGCGTCCCCGCGAATCCGTTCCAGGACGACGTGCGTCGCGTCATCGGCTGGTCCGGTGCGTGGCGCGCCTACCTCGATCGCGTGCGCCCACCGCTGACGATCGGGCACCAGCTCAGCCTCGGCAAGCTCGTCGCGTCGCGCATGGGCGCCAAGGTCCGCGACCGCCTCGTCGCGCCCGTGACCACCGGCGTCTACTCCGCGTCGCCCGACGACGTCGATGTCGACGTCGCCGCCCCGGGTCTCAACGCCGCGCTCACGCGGGTCGGCTCCCTCTCCGGCGCCGTGCAGGCGCTCCGCGAAGGCGCCGCCGGTGCCGCGAAGGCTCCGGGTGCCGCGGTCGAGGGGCTGACCGGAGGCATGGGTGTGCTCGTCGATGCGCTGGTGGAGGACCTGGAGCGGCTCGGCGCCGAGGTGCGCACCGGCGTGCGCGTGCGGAGTCTTCGCAGGGCAGCTGCGACGTGGACGATCGACGCCGAGATCGAGCCGGATGCCGAGGCGGAGGCCGCCGAGGACGAGGTGCCGACGGAAGGGCTCTCGCTCGATGCGGATGCCGTCATCGTCGCCACGTCGGAGGAGGCCGCGCGCTCGCTCCTCACCTCCGGGGCCCCCGCACTCGCAGACGCCGCGCCGTCGTCGTCGCCGGAGATCGAGATCGTGACGCTGCTGCTCGACGCGTCGGGCCTGCGCGCCGCCCCGCGCGGAACGGGAGTCCTGACCGTGCCGGGCAGCCACATCGCGAAGGCTCTCACGCACTCCACCGCCAAGTGGGGCTGGCTGCGCGATGCCGCCGGCGATCGGGAGATCGTGCGCGTCTCGTTCGGCGCGCAGGGCGAACCCGCGGCGACCGCGGATCTGAATGACGACGACGCCGCGCTGCTCGCACTGCGCGAGGCATCCGCTCTCCTCGGCGTGCCCCTCGCTCCCGCGAACCTCCTCGCCGCGCACCGGGCTCGCTATGTGCAGTCGCAGCCCGCGTCGATCATCGGCTCGGGCGAGCGGCGCGCGGCCGCACGCGCCGCCGTGCAGGCCGTTCCGGGTGTCGCGGTCGTGGGCGCCTGGCTCGCCGGCACCGGCCTCGCACAGGTCATCCCGGACGCGAAGGACGAGGCGGATCGCCTGCGCCGAGCCCTGTTGTGGGACTGATGAATCCCCATGTGTCAACCCCTCGGCCCTCTAGATGCCGAAATCGGCATACGGGGTTACGCTGAGTACCTGACCCGCAGGACTCGAACAACGTGAGGAGACCCCATGAAGGGGAAGATCGGACTCGTCGTAGGACTCGGCGTCGGCTACGTCCTCGGCACACGTGCCGGGCGCGAGCGCTATGAGCAGATCAAGACGCAGTGGCTGAAGCTCTACCACCTGGACCCCGTGCAGGAGCAGGTCGAGAAGGTCAAGGATTTCGTCGGTGACAAGGCTGCGGCCGTTCCCGGCGCGCTCTGGACGGGGGCCGTGAAGGTCGTCAAGTCCGTCAAGAGCAACGGCACCCCCGGGCAGAAGCTCGACGCCGTGATCGCCTCCGGCAAGGAGGCCGCGGAAGAGGTGGCCGAGGCCGCCGACGACGCCGTGGACGAAGTGAAGGCGAAGGCGAACACCTCCGCCGCGAAGCCGGCGACGAAGAAGCCTGCTCCGAAGAAGCCCGGCGCCTGAGATGCCTCGCGGATACCGGGACCGCGCCGATGACAGTCTGCTGACGCTGCTCGGCGACCTGCCCGAACTCGTCACGAATCTCGTCAAAGCCGAGGTCGACTCGGCCAAGGCGTGGATCTCGAAGACCGCGAAGGACGCCGGGATCGGTTCCGTCTGGTTCCTCGTCGCGCTGTTCTTCCTCTTCTGGGCCGTGCCGGTCATCCTCGTCTTCGCGATCGCCGGACTCTCGTCGTGGTGGCCGGTGTGGCTCTCGGCTCTGGCGGTCCTCGGCATCCTGATCGTCGCCGTGCTGCTGTTCGCGCTGCTCGGCATCCTGAAGTTCCGCAAGGTCCTCCGGCGTCAGAATCCCGCCCAGGCGGTCGCGGAGGACATCCGAATCGTGAAGGAGGCCGGCGATGACGAATTCTGAGTCGCTCGTACCGCGCACCGTCGTTCCCGCCGGCATCGTCGATCCGCGGGACTCCGCGCGCGCCGAGCTGAAGGCGGCGCTCGCCGCCATCGAGGTCAAGGGCAACATCCCCCGGCGCATCGAGAAGGCGTCGACGCGCGGCATCGCGAAGGCGCGCTCCTTCGCCGACCGCAACCCGATCGGCGCGGCTGCGGCCGTGATCGGGATCGCGGCGGCGGTGGGCGGGTTCGTCTGGGTCGTCGCCCGCGCGATCTCTCGCTGAGACCCCGCGTTCGCGGCACCTCCGCAAAGGGGGCAGACTGGAGACATGTCCGAAGCGCTCGAAGAGAACCCGTCCGGATTCACCCTCTGGGCCGTGTGGCGACGCAATCCCGACGTCCCCGTCACGGAGTCCGACTCGACCGAACTCGAGACGATCGTCTCGTACGTCGAGGACTCCGGCGTCACCGTACGCGGCTTCTACGACGTCTCGGGGCTGAAGGCCGACGCCGACCTCATGGTGTGGCTGCACGGCGAGACGGCCGAAGAGCTGCAGAAGGCGCTCCGTCGTCTGCGCCGCACCGAGCTGCTGCGCTCCCTCCTCCCGGTCTGGAACGTCATGGGCGTGCACCGCGACGCCGAGTTCAACCGCGCACACGTGCCGGGGTTCCTCCGCGGCGTCGAGCCGAAGGACTGGCTCTGCCTGTACCCGTTCGTGCGCACCCCCGAGTGGTACCTGGCTCCCGAGGAGGAGCGTCGCAAGATGCTCGCCGATCACGGTCGCAAGGGCGCTGCGTTCACGGGCGTCATCGCGAACACGGTCGCCGCGTTCGCCCTGGGCGACTACGAGTGGCTGCTGCCGCTCGAGGCCGATGACGTCACGGAGCTCGTCGACCTCATGCGCGATCTCCGCTACACCGACGCGCGTCTCTACGTGAAGGAGGAGGTGCCCTTCTACACGGGGCGCCGTCTGCGCTTCGACGAGATCGCGGACGTGCTGCAGTAGGCCGCCCGATGAGCACCCCGATCCGCCTGGGAACCCGGCGCAGCGCGCTCGCGCAGGCGCAGTCCGGTCATGTCGCCGCCGCCCTCGAGAAGGTCTCCGGGCGTCCGGTCGAGCTCGTCCCGATCACGAGCGAGGGCGACACGAACCGTGCGTCGCTCTCCGAGATCGGCGGCCAGGGCATCTTCGCCACGCGTCTGCGCGAGGCGCTGTTCGCGGGGGAGTGCGACTTCCTCGTGCATTCGCTGAAGGACCTGCCGACCGCCATCCCCGACGGCCTCATGATCGCGGCGACGCCGAAGCGCGAGGACGCGCGCGATGTCGTGCTCACCCGCCTCGGGATCCCGCTGCACGAACTGCGGTCGGGAAGCACCGTCGGCACGGGGTCGCCGCGACGGATCGCCCAGGTGCACCGCCGGGCGCCGCACGCCGAGGTCGTCGACATCCGCGGGAACGTCGACTCCCGCCTCGCGCGGGTCGCGTCCGGCGAGCTGGACGCCGTGATCCTCGCCGCAGCGGGACTCTCCCGGCTCGGCGCGGAGTCGCGCCTCCGGCGGGAGGAGCTCGGCCTCGCCGAGTGGCCGACCGCACCGGGGCAGGGATCGCTGGCCGTCGAGACGCGGACGGACGCTCCGGCCGAGCTGCTTGCCGCACTCGCTGCCCTGGACGACGAGGAGACCCGTCTCGCCACCACCGTGGAGCGCGCTGTGCTGGAGGGACTGGATGCCGGATGTCAGGCTCCGATGGCCGCTCATGCGGTGGTCGAAGGGTCCGCGATCCGAGTCAGGACGGTCGTCTACGCCCCCGACGGGGGCCGTCGGATCGGCCTCGACGTCACGGAAGCCCTGAACGGGGAGTATATTCGTCGGAACGGCAGTGGCAATGGAGCGGATGCTGCCGATGGTGCAGACCCGATGCACGCAGCGCGCGAGCTCGGGTTCACTGTTGCCCGTCGGCTGCTCGATCAAGGGGCGGCTGGCCTCGTTTCCCGAGAGCAATCCCTATGACATCCGATTCGAAGCAGGACCTACCGCTGTACGGCTGGCGCATTCTCGTGCCCCGTGGCGGGCCGTGGGGCGACGGCGTCGCCGCCAGCCTCCGCGCCCAGGGCGCGGTGCCGGTCGTCGCACCCCTCATCAACTTCGCCCCGACCAATGACCAGGCCGCGCTCGACGTCGCGTTGGAGCAGCTGGCAGCCGGCGCCTTCGACTGGCTGACGATCACGAGTGCCACGACCGTCGACGTGCTGTTCGCCCACCGCGCGGTGGTGCCGCGGACGACGAGGATCGCCGCGGTCGGCGAGACCACGGCGGCGGCTCTGCAGGCTGTCGGCTACGAGGTGACCCTGGTTCCGGCGCAGGACAACTCCGCCGAGGGGATGGCCGAGCAGCTGATCGCCCTCGAGACGGAGCCCCGCCGCATCCTCGCCCTGCGCAGCGAGATCGCGAAGCCGGTGCTCAGCACTCTGCTCTCGAACGCCGGACACGATGTCGCGAGCGTCGTCGCCTACCGCACGGTCGGGGTCCCGGTCACGGAGCGGATCCGCCGGGACGTCGAGAACGGCCGGATCAACGCGATCCTCGTGACGAGCGGCTCGGTTGCCGAACAGGTGCGCGAGCAGTTCCCCGAGATCCCCGACGAGACGCTGCTCGCAGCAATCGGCCCGCGCACCGCACGCGATGCTCAGAAGGCCGGCCTGCCGGTGTCTGTGGTCGCCGACCGCCAGACGGTCGACGCGCTCATCGATGCCGTCTCGCACTTCACGCTTCCGCACGCGGCCGACGAGTTCGCGCCGTGAGCTTCCCCGAGGTCCGCCTGAGGCGGCTGCGTCAGTCGCGCGCCGTGCGCGATCTGGTCCGTGAGACGTCGCTGGAGCCGCGTCAGCTCGTGCTCCCCCTGTTCGTGCGCGAAGGCCTCTCGGAGCCCGTGGCGATCGGCTCGATGCCGGGTGTGGCGCAGCATTCGCTCGACTCTCTCCGTGCGGCAGCCGTCGAAGCCGCGGAGGCGGGCGTCGGCGGTGTGATGCTGTTCGGCGTTCCCGCGGTGCGCGATGCCCGTGGTTCTGGTGCCGACGACCCGCAGGGCATCCTGAACGTCGCGACCGAGGCTCTGGCGGCCGAGGTCGGCGATGCCCTCGTCGTGCAGACGGATCTCTGCCTCGACGAGTTCACCGATCACGGGCACTGCGGTGTCCTCGACGCCGACGGTGCGGTCGACAACGATGCGACGCTGGAGCGCTACGCCTCGATGGCGCTCGCTCAGGCGCGGGCCGGATCGCAGCTGCTCGGCCTGTCCGGGATGATGGACGGCCAGGTTGCCGTGATCCGTGCGGCGCTCGACGCCGAGGGCTTCTCCGACACCCTGCTGCTGGCCTACGCCGCGAAGTACGCGAGCGCGTTCTACGGACCGTTCCGTGAGGCGGTGGACTCGCAGCTGACGGGCGACCGTCGCACGTACCAGCTCGATCCCGGCAACCGTCGCGAGGGCGTGCGCGAGGCCGTCGTCGACGAGGCCGAGGGTGCGGACATCGTCATGGTCAAGCCGGCGATGGCGTTCCTCGACGTGCTGCGGGAGGTCCGCGACGCCGTGCATATTCCGGTGTGGGCATACCAGGTGTCCGGTGAGTACGCCATGATCGAGGCCGCGTCCGCGAACGGATGGATCGACCGTCGCGCCGCCGTGCTGGAGTCGCTGCTCTCCATCCGCCGCGCGGGTGCCGACGCTGTTCTGACCTACTGGGCGACGGAAGCCGCCCGCTGGCTGCGCGCCTGAGGATCCGGCGCATTCTCTCGAAGGGCCCTGATGACCGACCGCAATGACGACCTGTTCTCCGCTGCCCGCGCGGTGATCCCCGGTGGGGTCAACTCGCCCGTGCGCGCGTACGGCTCGGTCGGCGGCACGCCGCGCTTCCTCGCCTCTGCGGCGGGGGCAAGGGTCACGGATGCCGCAGGTCGCGCCTACGTCGATCTCGTTGCCTCCTGGGGGCCGGCGCTGCTCGGGCACGCGCACCCCGAGGTCGTCGCCGCCGTGCAGGAGGCTGCCACTCGCGGGCTGTCGTTCGGCGCTCCGACCGAGGGCGAGGTGGAGCTGGCTGCGCTGATCGCCGACCGCGTGCGCTTCGGCGACATCCGTCCGGTCGAACGCGTGCGTCTGGTGTCGACAGGTACCGAGGCCACCATGACCGCGATCCGGCTGGCTCGCGGGGCCACGGGTCGCGATCTGCTCGTGAAGTTCGCCGGCAACTATCACGGGCACTCTGACGGGCTGCTCGCCGAGGCGGGCTCGGGTGTCGCGACCCTCGCTCTCCCCGGTTCGGCCGGTGTTCCGGCTCCGATCGCCGCCCAGACGCTGGTGATCGGATACAACGACCCGGAGGCCCTGGCGGCCGTGTTCGCCGAGCACGGCCCGCGCATCGCGGCCGTCATCGTCGAGGCCGCCGCGGCGAACATGGGTGTCGTCGCTCCTCTCCCGGGGTTCAACCGCCTCATCGCGGAGACCGCTCATGCTCACGGCGCGCTGATGATCCTCGACGAGGTGCTCACCGGATTCCGTGTGCACCCGGCCGGCTACTGGGGTCTGCAGGCCGCCGCCGGCGAGGACTACCTGCCGGACATCATCACGTTCGGCAAGGTCGTCGGCGGAGGGATGCCGCTGGCCGCGCTCGGCGGACGCGCTGAGGTCATGGATCTCCTCGCTCCGCTCGGGCCGGTCTACCAGGCGGGCACGCTCTCGGGCAATCCGCTCTCGGTCGCCGCGGGCCTGGCCACTCTGCACCTGGCCACGCCGGAGGTGTACGCGACCGTGGACGCGGCATCCGTCCGCCTTGCTGCCGCGCTCGACGCCGCGCTCGCGGATGCCGGGGTCACGCACGCCGTGGCCACGGCGGGCAGCCTGTTCAATGCGTCCTTCCGCGCGACTGCCCCGCGGGACTACGCCGAGGCGCAGGCGCAGGAGTCGTTCCGCTACGCCCCGTTCTTCCACTCCATGCGCGAGCAGGGCGTGGCACTGCCGCCGAGCGTCTTCGAGGCCTGGTTCCTCACGGCCGCGCACGGCGACGAGGAGTTGGAGCTCATCGAAGCCGCGCTCCCCGCCGCCGCCGCGGCCGCGGCATCCGCTCGGGCCTAGTCGGGGTCGCCAGCACGCCAGGACGCCGGCATGAGCTGGCCCGGCAGGAGCGGGCTTGGAGGAGCTGGCCTGGAGGAGCTGGTCAGGGGATTCGCCGCTCAGACGAACATGACGCGTCGCGGTGCCATGTCGGTGTAGGTGCGCCCGAGCGGACTCGTCCATTCGATGTCTCCACCGGGACGCTGTCGGGCGGTCCATCGATAGCGGCCGTCGATATCAGGATGCTTGAGCGCGTGGTGCCCCAGACACAAGTGGGAGAGGTTGTCGTTCGCCGTCGGCCCGCCTCTGGCGTGGTCGTGGTTGTGATCGATCTGGCAGCGCTGCGTCGGCATGCGACAGCCGGGGAACCGGCAGTGCTGGTCTCGTGCCCGCAGATGCCGACGCATCGCCTCGGTCGGCGAGTACGCGTCGGTCGCCGTCACCATCCCGGTGCGGTCGAGGAACAGGCGGGACCATCCGCCCGCGCGCGCAGCGAGGTCTCGCGCGATGTCGGGGTGCAGCGGACCGAATCCGTCGAACTCTGCCGGACGGTCATCGGCTCCGGCGAGGGTGGAGGCCGCGATGGTGACCTGGATCTGGGCGTGGATTCCATCGAGCCCTGTGCCGCTGGCTGCGACAGGATCGCTCGCGAGCAGCAGGTCCGTGAGCAGATCGGAGCGCACCTGATCGAGTGTGCGGTCGTCGGCCGGCACGTGCTCGATCCACGGGTCGGTCGTGTAGGTGTCTCCGCTGACGATGGAGTGCGCGTCGAGCGGGTCGTGATCGATGCGGTGTTCGTTGAGCGCAGGATCGTCCCGGTGCGGATCGTCGGCGGCGAGATCGCGCACGAACACGGCGTCGTCTCCGGAGTCGAGCGCGTCGGAGGAGAGGACAGGATCCTGCTCGTCGCGGGTGGTGATCACCTGCCGAGCGAGCCGCGTCAGCCGATCGAGGATCGCCGCGGCGAGGTGCTCGGGCAGCACCACCTGGAGCAGTGCGAGGCCGTCGTCGAGCGAGCGCATCGTCACCGCGCGCTCGCCGCGCGCGCGTCGGTGACGCTCGACCAGGGTCTCTCCGGCCAGCGACGCGGCGATCTGCCGCACCATGGCCCGCGTGCGGCCGGGGGAGTCGTGTTCGGCGATCTCGAGGGCCGCGGCGTCGTAGAGACCCAGCGTCTCGGCATCCACCCGTCCCTCCCGCACGGCCAGTCGCACGATCATTCCCGCACGGACGATCTCGCGCACGTGGGCCGCCGTGATGTCTCCCCGCCGGAAGGACTCCTGCACAGCCGGATGCTCGGAGTCGAGCAGACAGGCATCCGAGAACGCGTACTCGACGCTGCCTCGGGCCAGGCGTCCCGCCGCGGAGTACTCCGCGATCATGGAGCGGTGGATCGCGTCGCGGTGGTGCGGATGATCCTTCACATCTTGGTCGAGGATGCGCATCCGGTCGGCGAGGAACGAGGCCGCCTCGGCCTCGTTCACGGCGATCTGCCGGCGCTTCTCCACCCATGCGTCGAGCAACCGCTGACGCTGCTCGATGTCGCTTGTCGGAGAGGAGTTCATGCCTCTAGTATAGAACATATGTTCGAAAGTGCAAGAGGTGATTCGGGGCGACTGGTGCGATCCCACAACGGATCGTTGCGTTCCTGTGAGCAACTTCCAGACAACTGAGAGGGCCGCGCTGGCAGACTGGGGTCATGGTGACGTTGCTGCTGGACCAGACGCAACTGGAGGTCGTGCTCTCGCCGATCGAGCGTGCCGCCACCTTCCACCGGAGCAACCTCCGCGTCGTCCGCGACACCATCACCAAGGTGCAGCTCACGGAAGACGCCTGGACCTGGCTGCGCGGCGTGCCGAACCCCGGAACCCACATCCCCGGCGTGCTCGCCGCCGGCAGCTGGAAGGCTGCGGGCAGCCTCGACTTCGTGCTCATCCGTCGTCGTCGACCCGGTGTCGTGATTGACCTCGAGGGTGACGAGCAGTACCGTCGGCTGATCCTGAGCACGCGTCACGGTCTCGCGCTCACGCAGGCGCTCCGTCTCGACGTGTCGACCGAACCCGCAGACGTGGAGGAGATCGTCGCGACCGCGCCGACCCCCGTCTCGAAGGGCAGCCGCCGACCGGTCATCCGTCCGCGACCCGCCTGACCCGCCCGTTCATCGGGAAAGCCCTCCGCACCTTTCGGCGCGGAGGGCTTTCTCGTGTCAGCGGGCGGTCTCAGCCGTGATGGTGCTCGGAGTTCTCGTCGCCGTGGTGCTCGTGGTGCTCGTGATGCTCGCCCTGCTCGCCCTGCTCGCCGTTGTCCTCGGAGCCCTCGGAGCTCTCGGAGCTCTCGGAGCCCTCGGAGTGCTCGGCGTTCTCGTCGTGGTTCTCGGAGCCGTCCGAGTCCCCGGCGTCCTCGTCGTGGGTCTCGCCCTGCTCCCCGGCATCCGCTTCGCTGTCGGGGGCCGGCTCGCCCGCGAGCGGGACGGTGTCGATCACACCCGTGGACGCGACCGCCCAGTGCGTTCCCTCGTCGGAGGACGCATCCTGCGGATAGTCCTTCGGCTCGTCCTCGTAGTACGCACGTGCGGCAGCCGCGAGCATGGAGCTGACGGCAGCCGATCGGGGGTCGTCGTCGTCCGTGGAGTCGGAGTCGGGGGCCTCAGCGGCGTCGGGCTGCGCCTCGTCCTGCGCGGACCCGGCGTCCGCGTTCACGGACTCATCGTCCGACTCCGCTTCGCTGTCCGCGTCCGTCGCGTCGGAGGCGGCGTCGGTCGCCTCGGAAGCGACGTCGGCCGAGTCGGACGCCTCGTCCGCCGTGTCATCCGTCGCGCCGAGCTCCGTGAAGAACTCGACGCCGGCGTGCGCGTCGTCGCCCGGCTGGTCCGTGCCGTCCTGTGCCGCGTCGTCGGATTCCGTCGCCTCGGATACGGCGGGAGCCGACGTGCCGAACAGGATCTCGTCGAAGGAGCGCGTCGGCGCGGCATCCTCCTCGGATGCGCCATCGTGAGACGCATCGTCCTGAGGTGCATCGTCGGACGTAGCGTCGTCAGCATCGTGCTGCTCGACCGTGCTGTCCTCGACCGTGCTGTTCTCGGCCGAGGTCTCCTCAACGGACCTCTCCTCGACCGAGCTCTCCTCAACGGAGCTCTCCTCGACGGAGCTCTCCTCGACGGAGGTCTCCTCGACGGAGGTCTCCTCGACGGAGGTCTCCTCGACGGAGGTCTCCTCGACGGAGCTCTCTTCGGCGGCGAAACCCGCATCGGCCGCGTCGTCGGCGACGAGCGCTTCGGCAGCACTCTCCTCGACCGCAGCCTCCGAATCCTCCGAAGCCTCCGAATCCTCAGCTGCCTCCGAAACCTCCGCAGCCTCCGAAGCCTCCGAAGCCTCGGCAGCCTCGTCCTCGGCCGCCGTCGCTTCGTCAGCGTCGCCGAGAGCAGCGACACCCGCGACACCGGCAACCCCCGCGACACCGGCAACTCCCGCCGCGACAGCGCCGGCGGCGATTCCTGCGCCGGGTGCCTCCGCGCTCTGCGGGGCGACGAGCTGCGGCGCGGCGGCCTCGGCGCGCGGGCTGAACTTCCCGCCGCGCACATGCTCGATGAAGACGTCTTCCAGGGTCGGGCCGCGCTGCACGAGCGTGCTCAGCGCGATCCCCGCGTCCGCGGCGACGGCGCCGACGGTACCGGCGTCTCCGCCGCGCACGGTGAGTCCGGAGCGCAGCACCTCGACGTCGAATCCTGCACCGGACAGGGCCGCCGTGAGGGCGGCGCGATCGGCGGCGTCCACGACCACCGAGCCGTTCTTCGGGTCGGCGAGCGTCTCGATGCCGCTGGCCAGCACCAGCTGACCCTTCGACAGGACGAGCACGTTGTCGGCGACCTGCTCGACCTCGCTGAGGAGGTGCGACGAGACGAGCACCGTGCGGCCCTCGTCGGCCAGGCGTCGCATCAGGAGGCGCATCCAGCGGATGCCCTCGGGGTCGAGACCGTTCGCGGGCTCGTCGAAGACGAGGGCTCCAGGGTCGCCCAGGAGGGCGTTCGCGATGCTCAGCCGCTGGCGCATGCCGAGCGAGAATCCGCCGATGCGGGAATCGCCTTCACCCTCGAGACCCACCATCGCGAGGACCTCGTCGACGCGCGCGAGCGGGATGCCGTTCGCCTTCGCGGCGATGGTCAGCTGCCGGCTCGCGGTCCGGCGCGGACGGTAGACCGTCTCCTCGAGCACGGAGCCGATCGTGCGCAGCGGCTGACGCAGCTCCGCGAAGGTGGTCCCGCCGATCGTGGCGGTGCCGGAGGTGGCTCGGATCTGACCGAGCAGAATACGAAGAGTGGTGGTCTTGCCTGCCCCGTTCGGGCCGAGGAAGGCGGTGACGGCGCCGGGCTCGACTCGTGCCGAGAAATCGGAGACAGCGGTCACCTCATTGAAGCGCTTCGTCACATTCGTGAACTCGAGCACCTGTCCGTCGGGCATCCGCGACCTCTCGTTGCAATGAACAGTTCCCCCTATCCTGCCGGAAAAGCGCCCGGATCGCGTATTTCGTGCGGATTCCGACCCCGCGCCGACGGAGTAGCCTGGCACGCGTGACCGACACCATCGCTGCGCCCCGCGTCCTCGCGAGCAAGGAAGGAGCGCTCGGCCGGCTCACCCTCAACCGCCCCGAGGCGATCAACGCCCTCGACCTCGGCATGATCGAGCTGCTCACGCAGGCTCTCACCGCCTGGATCGACGACACCGACGTGCAGATCGTGCTGATCGACGGCGCCGGGGAGCGGGGGATGTGCGCGGGTGGCGATGTGCGTGCCCTGCACGGCCAGATCGTCTCCGGTCACGCAGAGCGGACCGCCGAGTTCTTCCGCGCCGAGTACGCGCTGAACGCGCTGATCGCCGAGTACCCGAAGCCCGTGGTCGCGATAGCGGACGGCATCACGATGGGCGGCGGCATCGGCCTGGCCGGCCACGCCGCGATCCGCATCGTCACCGAGCGGTCGAGGCTGGCGATGCCCGAGACCCGCATCGGGTTCACTCCCGACGTCGGCGGCACCTGGCTGCTCGGGCGCGCTCCCGGCCGCTTCGGCGAGTACTTCGCGCTCACCGGCTCGACCATGGACGGAGCGGATGCCGTGCTGCTCGGATTCGCCGACCACTTCGTCCCCTCCGACCGGCTCGACGCCCTGCGCGAGGCGCTGGCCTACCGCGCCGACCCCACGGGGCCGAGTGAGATCGTGCTGCTCTTCGACGAGACGCCCGACCCGTCGCAGCTCCCCGCATCGCGCACATGGATCGACGAGGCGTTCTCCGCGCCGACGGTCGTCGAGATCGTCGAGCGCCTGCGGAGTCAGGGGACGACGGATGCCGCCGCCACCGCCGACCTCCTGGAGGAGCTCGCACCGACGGCGCTCGTCGTCACCCTCGACGCCGTGCGCGAAGCGCGTGGTTTCCCGAACCTGCGTGCGGCGTTGGAAGGCGAGTACCGCCGTGTCCTGTGGTTCGTGAACGAGCACCCCGACCTCGTCGAGGGCATCCGCGCGCAGCTCGTCGACAAGGACCGCGATCCGAAATGGCAGCCCCCGACGCTCGCCGAGCTGGCACCGGATGCCGGTGCCGGCGCGCGCGACTACGCACCGGAGCGTCCGCTCTTCTGAGTCTCGCTGTGCGCGAAGAAGAGGTCTCCATTCGCGCGAATACACGCCCCCCGTTCTTCGCCCGGGTTCAGAAACCGCAGGCCGCGGTTGAAAAGGTTCGCTGTCAGCGAAGGTCCTCCGAAAGGGGGATACGAATGTCCGCGGTTCGTGGCACTCTGTCTTGTGGCCGGTTGTCGGTCGGCACCCGTCTGCCGAGAAACCTGTCGCTCCATCCTTCCTAGAAAGTCCGCCTGTGCTGGGAAAAATCCTCGTCCGCTATCTGTCTCGCTATAGGTGGCTCCTGCTCGGCGTGCTGGTCTTCCAGCTCGCCAGCGCCGCCGCGACCCTCTACCTCCCGCGCCTGAACGCCGACATCATCGACAAGGGCGTCGCGCAGGGAGACACCGGCTACATCTGGAGCACCGGGCTGTTCATGCTCGCCGTCTCGCTGGGCCAGATCATCGCCTCGGTCACCGCCACCTACTTCGCCGCCCGCGCCGCGATGGGCGCCGGTCGTGACATCCGCGCCGACGTCTTCGGCAAGGTCAGCGGCTTCTCCGAGCGCGAGGTCTCCGTCTTCGGCGCCGGCTCGCTCATCACGCGCAACACGAACGACGTGCAGCAGGTGCAGATGCTCGCGATGATGGGCGCGACCATGCTCGTCACCGCTCCTCTGCTCGCGATCGGCGGCATCATCTTCGCCGTCCAGACCAACGTCGGCCTCAGCTGGCTCATCGCCGTCTCGGTGCCGGCCCTCCTCATCCTCGCGGCCCTGGTCATCGGGCGCATGGTGCCGCTGTTCCGCAGCTACCAGGGCAAGCTCGACAACGTCAACCGCATCATGCGCGAGCAGCTCACGGGTGTCCGTGTCGTGCGCGCATTCGTGCGCGAGGGCATCGAAGAGGAGCGTTTCCGCGGAGCCAACACCGACATCATGGTCGTCGGCCGCAAGGTCGGCTCGCTGTTCGTGCTGCTGTTCCCGCTGTTCATGCTGATCCTCAACGTCACCGTCGTCTCGGTCATCTGGTTCGGCGGCATCGAGGTCAACAACGGCACGGTGCAGGTCGGCACGCTCTTCGCCTTCATGCAGTACATCGGCCAGATCATGGGCGGCGTCATCATGGCCAGCTTCATGGCGATGATGATCCCGCGCGCCGCGGTCTCGGCCGAGCGCATCGGCGAGGTGCTCGACTCGGAGTCCTCCATGATCCGCCCGGAGAACGGCGTCACCGCGTTCCCCGCACCCGGTGCCGTGGCGTTCGACGACGTCGAGTTCACCTACCCCGGCGCCGATGCCCCCGTGCTCTCGGGCATCAGCTTCGGCGCGCAGCCCGGAGAGACGGTCGCGATCGTCGGTTCCACCGGATCGGGCAAGACGACGCTCGTCTCGCTCATCCCGCGCCTCTTCGACGTCTCGGGAGGAGCCGTGCACGTCGGCGGCACCGATGTGCGCGACGCCGACGTGGAGGCGCTGTGGGACAGCATCGGCCTCGTGCCGCAGCGTCCGTTCCTCTTCACCGGCACGGTCGCGTCGAACCTTCGCTACGGGCGCGAGGAGGCCACGGACGAAGAGCTCTGGCACGCGCTCGAGATCGCGCAGGGCCGCGACTTCGTCGAGGAGATGCCGCAGGGCCTCGAGTCGCGCATCGCGCAGGGCGGCACGAACGTCTCCGGCGGACAGCGTCAGCGCCTTGCGATCGCCCGTGCGATCGTGCATCAGCCGCAGGTACTCGTGTTCGACGACTCGTTCTCGGCTCTCGACCTGACGACGGATGCCCGCTTGAGGCAGGCGCTGTGGCGGGAGCTCCCGCACGTCACGAAGATCGTGGTCGCGCAGCGCGTCTCGTCGATCACGGATGCCGACCGCATCGTCGTCCTCGAAGGCGGCACCATGGTCGGCGTCGGAACCCATGAGGAACTGCTCGAGACGAGCGAGACCTATCGAGAGATCGTCGAATCGCAGCTGGGGGTGGACGCATGAGCGACAACACCAAGCGAGGCCGCGGCAAGGCAGCGGTCGCCGAGCCCGAGCTGACCGAGGAGGAGAAGTACGAGGCCGAGCTCGCCGAGCAGGCGCGCCAGAACTCGGGCGACTGGGACAGCGTCGCACCGGGCAAGGCCGACAACTTCGGTCCGAGCTTCGCGCGCATGATCGGCCTGCTGAAGCCCTCGGCGGTGTGGTTCGTCTTCGTGTCGATCCTCGGCGCCCTCGGCGTCGTCCTCACGGTCGCGGCACCCAAGGTGCTCGGCGAGGCGACGAACCTCGTCTACAAGGGCTTCATCTCCATCCAGCTCGGGCAGCCCAACGGCGACTTCCCCGGGTTCCCCGCCGGCACCTCGCAGGACGTCGTCGTCGAGGCCCTGCGCAGCGCGGGGCAGGACGACTTCGCGAACCAGGTCGGCGCGCTCGGCGACTTCACGGTCGGACAGGGCGTCGACTTCGAGGCGCTGCGGTGGATCATCGCCGCGGTTCTCGCGATCTACGTCGCGGCGGCGTTCCTCACCTGGATCCAGGGCTACGTCATCAACGTGATCATGGTGCGCACGATGTGGCGCCTCCGGGAATCGGTCGAGGCGAAGATCAACCGTCTGCCCCTGTCGTACTTCGACAAGGTGCAGCGCGGTGAGCTGATCTCGCGGGTCACGAACGACATCGACAACATCACGCAGACGATGCAGCAGTCGCTGTCCGGAGCGCTCACCTCGGTGCTCACCGTGATCGGCGTGCTGTTCATGATGTTCTCGATCTCGTGGCAGCTGGCGCTCGTCGCGCTCATCACGCTGCCGCTGATGGCCGTGATCTTCGGTGTCATCGGTCCGCGTTCGCAGAAGGCGTTCGGCGCTCAGTGGCGCAAGGTCGGCCGACTGAACGCCCGCGTCGAGGAGGCCTTCTCGGGCCACGCCCTCGTCAAGGTGTTCGGACGCGAGAACGACGCGCTCGACAAGTTCCAGGTCGAGAACGAAGAGCTGTTCCAGGCGAGCTTCAAGGCGCAGTTCCTCTCCGGCATCATCATGCCGGCGATGATGTTCGTCGGCAGCCTCAGCTACGTGGGCATCGCGGTGCTCGGCGGGCTGATGGTCGCGAACGGTCAGCTCCGTCTCGGCGACGTGCAGGCGTTCATCCAGTACTCGCAGCAGTTCACGCAGCCGCTGTCCGAGCTGGGCGGCATGGCCGCGGTCGTGCAGTCCGGCACCGCGTCGGCCGAGCGCGTCTTCCAGCTGCTGGACGCCGACGAGCAGGAGGCGGACGACGCCGATGCTCCGGAGCTCGCCGACGGCAAGGGCGTCATCGAGTTCGAGAACGTCGCGTTCTCCTACACGCCCGAGCGCCCGCTCATCCAGGACCTGTCCTTCCGAGTGGAACCGGGACAGACCGTCGCGATCGTCGGACCGACCGGTGCGGGCAAGACCACGCTGGTCAACCTGATCATGCGGTTCTACGAGCTCAGCGGCGGCCGGATCATGCTCGACGGTCAGGACATCGCCGAGATCACCCGCGACGATCTGCGCTCCCGCACCGGCATGGTGCTGCAGGATCCGTGGCTGTTCGCGGGCAGCATCCGCGAGAACATCCGGTACGGCCGCTCCACGGCGACCGACGACGAGGTTCTCGAGGCGGCCAAGGCGACGTACGTCGACCGATTCGTGCACGCTCTCCCCGAGGGCTACGACACGGTCCTCGACGAGGACGCCTCGAACGTCTCGGCGGGTGAGCGCCAGCTCATCACCATCGCCCGCGCGTTCGTCGCGCAGCCGTCGATCCTCATCCTCGATGAGGCCACGTCGGCGGTCGACACCCGCACCGAGCTGCTGCTGCAGCACGCCATGGCGGCACTCCGTGAGGGCCGTACGTCGTTCGTGATCGCGCACCGTCTGTCGACCATCCGCGACGCCGACCTCATCCTCGTGATGGAGCACGGTGACATCGTGGAGAAGGGCACGCACGACGAGCTCATCGCCGCGCAGGGCGCCTACTGGCGCCTGTACCAGTCGCAGTTCGAGCAGGCGGCCACCGACCTCGATGCCGAAGAAGCGCTCACCGGGACGACCCCGGTCGTCGTCACCGGCGACGCCGACGACAGCGCTCAGGCCGAGGCGGATGACGCCGCAGCCGGCGCGTCGGTCGGTGCGCAGTCGCCGACGGCAGAGGCGGCGGCCGGGCAGCGCCTGGTGGAGGACGGTGCCGACGACTCCGGTCGCCGGGCCTGATCACCTGCACAGCACGACGCCCCATCCCGTTCTCCGGGGTGGGGCGTCGTGCTGTTGTCGAAGCCGGTCAGGACTCGTCGGAATGGATGCCGAGCAGCTGCAGCGGGTGCGTCAGCCGCCACCAGGGACTCGGCCCCTCGACGTCCTCCGCGAGCACGAGCGGTGTCGTCACGGAGTCGAGCGGGCCCGCCGTGGTCAGTGTGCCCACCGTGCCCTTCTGCTCGCGCTGGTCGCCCAAGGCGAAGTCCGTCGTCGTGGTCGCGGTCGACCCGTTCCAGAGCACGACGTTCGCGTCGTCAGCGGTGATGATCTCGACCTTCTCGCCCCAGAGCGTCGTGACCTCTCCGACGACCGTGCCCTTCTCGACGGCGGGGGCCTGCGCCTGCAGCGCGGCCTCGGTCTCGGCGAAGAGCGCGCGCGTCGCGGCGAGGCGCTGCTCGTCATCCGCCTGGTTCAGCACCGCGGCGTAGAGCCGCACGGTGGTGTCGCCGACTGCGAGGTCCTTCGCCGTCAGCAGGTTCCACCCGACCAGTGATCCGGTCTTGATGCCCACGACGCCCGGGTCGACGAGCATCCCGTTCGTGTTGACCACTGTGCCCGCTCCGGGCAGATCGACCACCGGGGTTCCGACGATCTCGGCGAAGACCGGGTTCTTCATCGCCCATTCGCCGAGCGTGATCAGCGCCTCCGGGGTCGCCACGTTGCCCTCGTCGAAACCGGACGGCGTGACGACGGTGATGCCGCCGAGCCCGCGCTCCCGCAACCACACGGCAGCGGCGTCCGCGAACTGCTCGTCGGACCCCCAGATCTCCGAGGCCAGCCGGTCGATGTAGTTGTTCGCCGAGCCCATCAGCGTGCCCTGCAGCAGCTGATACTCCGTCAGCACGCCGTCGACCGGCACGTCCAGGGCCGATTGGTCCGACCTCCGGTACTCCCAGTACTCATCCTCGTCGTCGCTGTCGAACGAGAACTCCGGGCCCTGCTCGCCGAGGGCCAGCGGCATCCGGTCGAGCACCATCAGAGTGCTCACGACCTTGGTGATGCTGGCGATGCTCGCGGCGTCCGGCGTGGAGGCGGCCGTGCTCACGCCGGCGATCCCGACGGCCGCGCTGCCCTGCGCCGGCCAGGTGAGGGTCGCTGCCGGTGCGGGGATCGTGTCGAACTCGATCGTCTGCACGGTCGGAGGAACCTCGTGCAGCGGCCAGAGCAGCGTCGTGCCTGCATAGGCCGCGACCAGCCCGGCGAGCACGCCCAGCGGGACCAGCAGACCCGGACGCGTGATCGCCGGCCGCAGGTGCGCATCGCGCATCAGGCCGTCGGCCTGCTCGGCGTCGGCGACGTCATCGAGCGTCGCCACGGACGTGTGGTGCGCGACGGCCGCGGGGTCGACCCAGGTCAGGGCGGTCGCGGTGACGGCCTCGTCGGCCCACTGCGCGGGAGGCGCCTGCAGGGCCGCGGCCCCGCCGTCGGTCTCGTCAGACGTCGCGGCGGACGATTCGGGAGGGAGCGTCGCCGTCGGCGCATCGGCGCGCGGCTTGAAGAGAGGCGGCTCCACGACGTCGGTGGGGGCCTCGGTCGGGACGCTTCCCGCAGCGACCGTCGCGGTCGAGGCGGTGTCGGACAGGGTCTGCTCGGTCGGGACCGTCTCAGTCGGGACGCTCTCGGTCGGGACCGTCTCAGTGGGGACGCTCTCGGTCGGGACCGTTTCGGTCGGGACGCTCTCGACCGCCGTGACCTCGCCGGCCTCCGGACGCGGCGGGTCCGAGGTGAACAGCGCGTCGACGGCGACGGCCGAGACCGCGAGGGCGGGCACGTGGGTCGAGGACGGCGGCGGCGCATCGCCCGCGAACAGGGCGTCGGTCGCGAAGGCAGAAGCCTGGTCCGGCGTGCGCGTGGCGGCATCCGTCCCGAACGGGAACGCGGCGCGATCGGCGTCGGGGGAGGTGTCCGAAGGAGCACCGTCGCCCAGGACGCCCGTCGCCTCGTCGGCGGGATCAGAAGGGGTCACTCGTTTACGGTACCGAATCCCGGCCGTGATCGCGGCGGAGTCACCCCGAGGTCACAGAGTGTCGGGACGCGGTAGGATCGTCAGCACAACCACGGGAGTCCGGCGAGCCGGGCTGAGAGGGAGCGAATCGCGCTTCGACCGTCGAACCTGATCTGGGTCATGCCAGCGCAGGGAGGAGTTCAGATGAGTACGTCCACGTCCACATCCGCGTCCACCACGACGCAGGGTCAGACACCCGCCGCAGGCCTCTTCCGCTGGCGCGTCGTCGACATCGTCGTCGCCGCAGTGCTCGGCGTCGCGATCGGCCTGGTCTTCTGGGGCTGGAACACGATCGGCTACGCCTGGTTCGGCGCGGCCGATGCCCTGACCCCCGGTCTCGGCGGCATCGCCGTCGGCATCTGGCTGCTCGGTGGCGTCGTCGGCGGACTCGTGATCCGCAAGCCCGGCGCCGCGCTGGTCGTCGAGCTCGTCGCGGCGATCGTCTCGATGCTGATCGGCAACGTCTGGGGGGTCTCCACGGTGCTCTCCGGACTCGTCCAGGGACTCGGTGCGGAGATCATCTTCGCGCTGTTCTTCTACCGCCGCTTCGGCATCGTCGTCGCCGCACTGGCCGGTATGGGTGCGGCAGCTGCCGCGTGGGTGTTCGAGCTCTTCTACGGCAGCTCGCCGAACATCCTGAAGTCGCTCGAGTTCAACACGATCTACCTGGTCAGCGTCGTCGTCTCCGGAGCGATCCTGGCCGGCGTCCTCGGCTGGCTGCTCGTGCGCGCTCTGGCGGTCACGGGCGCACTGAGCCGCTTCGCCGTCGGGCGAGAGCACGTGCGCGAGGTCTGAGCGTGAGTGTCGCCGCCCCGGCCCGCGTGCAGGCCGCGGGCTGGGGGTGGCGGTACGCCGGTCGAAAGCGCCCGGCGGTCACCGATGTGAGCTTCACGATCGAGCCCGGGGAGCGCGTGCTGCTCCTCGGCGCCTCCGGTGCCGGCAAGTCCACGCTGCTCGCCGGCCTCGCGGGCGTGCTCGGAGACGCCGATGAAGGCGACCGTCACGGCTCGCTGCTCGTCGACGGGGCCGCCCCGGAGTCTCGGCGCGGACAGGTCGGTCTGGTGCTCCAGGATCCGGATGCCGGGATCGTGCTGTCCAAAGTGGGTGACGACATCGCCTTCGGGTGCGAGAACCTGGGCGTCGCGGCATCCGAGATCCCTGGCCGGGTCGCCGAGGCGATGGATGCCGTGGGCCTCGACGTACCGCTCCACCGCGCGACCAAGGCGCTGTCGGGAGGGCAGAAGCAGCGACTCGTGCTCGCCGGCGTGCTGGCCATGCGGCCAGGGCTCCTCCTGCTCGATGAGCCGACGGCCAACCTCGACCCCGACGGCGTGCACGAGGTGCGGGCCAGCGTCGAGCGTGCTGTCGCCGCGACCGGTGCGACGCTGATCGTCGTCGAGCACCGCACGCCTGTCTGGATCGACCTGATGACGCGGGTGATCGTGCTCGCCGCCGACGGAGGCCTGCTGGCGGACGGCCCGCCCCATCGGGTGTTCGCCGAGCACGGGGCCACGCTCGCCGACGCCGGGGTGTGGGTGCCCGATCGCGGCATCGAGCTCCCGGTGCTGCAGCAGGTGCCGGCATCCGACGCCCTCACGGCGTCCGGGCTCGCGGTCGCCAGGGAACCCGGCGTGGTCGTGCAGGCGGGGCTCGACCTGCGTGTCCCGCGGGCGAACGCGACCGTGATCACCGGGCCGAACGGCGCGGGGAAGTCGACGCTCGCGCTCACTCTCGCCGGCCTCATCCCCGAACACGACGGCGAGGTGCGCTCCGCGCCCGAGCTCGCCGGGCGACGGGGGGTCCGTCCCATCCGCTGGACCTCTCGCGAGCTGCTCACCCGCATCGGCATGGTGTTCCAGGAGCCCGAGCACCAGTTCCTCGCGCAGACCCTGCGCGACGAGCTCGCCGTCGGACCGCGCGCTCTCGGGTGGACCCAGGCGAAGACGGATGCCGTCGTCGACGAGCTGCTCGAGCGGCTGGGCCTCGCGCCTCTCGCGCTCGCCAATCCGTTCTCGCTCTCGGGTGGACAGAAGAGGCGCCTCTCGGTGGCGACCGTGCTCGCGGGCGCACCCGAGGTGATCGTGCTCGACGAGCCGACCTTCGGGCAGGACCGCCGCGGATGGATCTCCCTGGTCGCGCTGCTGCAGGAGGAGATCGCTCGCGGTCGCTCGATCGTCGCGGTCACCCACGACGATGCCGTGATCCGGCACCTCGGCGGTCACCGCATCGAGCTGGGGGCGGCATCATGACCACGACCGAGACCGTCAGGGCGGCGTGGCTCGACGGCGTCAACCCGGTGACCAAGCTGCTGCTCGCGCTGCTGCTCTCGGTGCCGCTCTTCGCATCGATCGACGTCACGAGCGCCCTGGTCGCGATCGGGCTGCAGCTGCTGTGCCTGCCGCTGACGGGCCTGCGCCTCGCCACGGTGCTGAAACGGCTGCTGCCGATCATGATCTTCGCGCCGATCGCCGGGATCAGCATGCTGCTCTACGCGGAGCCTGCCGGTCGCGTCTACTGGACCTTCGGCTTCGCGACCATCAGCGAGGGCTCGATCGTCCTCGCGATCGCGGTGAGTCTGCGCGTGATCGCCCTCGGCCTGCCGACCATCCTCCTGTTCGGCGGCACGGACCCCACGCAGCTCGCGGACGCACTGTCGCAGGTCGCGAAGCTGCCGAGCCGTTTCGTGCTCGGCATCCTCGCCGGCACGCGGATGCTCGGACTGTTCCTCGACGACTGGCGCACCATGGGCCTCGCCCGCCGGGCGCGCGGCGTCGGCGACCGCGGAGCGCTGCGGCGGTTCTTCTCGATGGCGTTCGTGCTGCTCGTGTTCGCCGTGCGTCGAGGGTCGAAGCTCGCGCTGGCGATGGAGGCGCGGGGCTTCGGGTCCGGCATCCCGCGCACCTGGTCGCGGCCATCGCGGCTGCATCCGCGGGATGCCGTCGCCGTGCTCGGCGGCGTCGCGATCATGGCGCTGGCGCTCGCCGCCGCCGTGGCCCTCGGCACGTTCCGCTTCGTCTGGAGCTGAGTCCGAGTCGAGGCGATCGTCAGGTCGCGTTCCAGAGGTCCCGGTAGTAGGCGAGGCGCTCGCGATCGGGTTCGAGACCGTAGGCCTCGATGAGTGCGTCCTCCCAGCCGGGGCCGTAGTTCCACTCCGTGCTCATGGAGGCGACGGCCAGGTCGGCCCAGCGGTCGGCGGTCCCGAGCAGCGCGAGGTCGACGTGGGCGATCCAGCGCCCGTCGTCGCCGACGAGCGTGTTCGGGCAGCAGGCGTCGCCGTGGCTGACGACGAGGCGATCGATGGGCGGGGCGGTGCGCAGCGCGTCCGGCACCTCGATGCCGCGCCCTTCGGCGTTCGCGATGCGCGAGGCGATGCTCCACTCCCACGGGCACTCCTCGACGGGGAGCGCGTCGTGCATCGCCCGCAGGGCCTCGCCGACCGCACGCACAGCGGTCGCGGGTTCGGCGACCCAGCGCGGGTCCACGGCGCTGAGGCCGTCGATCGCCGCGGTCACGAGCCACTCGTGCGTGTCATCCTGCCCCTGCTCGATCACCGTCGGCACGGCGATCCAGCGGGAGGCCCAGGCCATCCGCTCGGCCTCGTCCTGCAGGCTGAACTCGAGGTTCCGCGGTCCCCACTTGATGTAGAACGGATCGCCCGCACCTGTCGCTCGGAAGGTGAGCCCGCCGTAGTCGTTGTCCCAGACGCAGACCAGGTCCGCACCACGCGCGAGGCGGCGGACCTTCTCGGGGACGGCGACCGGTTCCGTGGGAATCGTCATGCCTCCATCCTGACGCACGGTGCGATACCCGGGCCCGGCTTCGTGACTGCACGGAGAACCACGTAGGCTGAGACTGCGTTTCAGAAGCAGCAGTCGCACACGTTCGAAGGAGAACAGATGCAGGTCAGCGGACAGGGTGCTCTCATCACGGGAGGGGCGTCCGGGCTCGGGCTCGCCACAGCACGACGACTCACGAAGGCGGGCGCGCACGTCACCATCGTCGACCTCGCCTCGTCGAAGGGCGCGGAGATCGCCGAAGAGCTCGGCGGACTGTTCGTGCCCGCCGACGTCACCAGCGCCGACGAGGTGCGCGATGCCGTCGCCGCGGCCCAGGCGGCCGCGCCGCTGCGCGTCGTCGTGAACTGCGCGGGGATCGCTCCGCCCGCCAAGGTGCTCGACCGCGACGGGAACCCCGCCGTGCTCGTCGACTTCGAGCGCGTGGTCCGCATCAACCTCGTCGGCACGTTCAACGTGACCTCGCAGGCCGCTGCCGTCATCGCGAAGAACGAGCCCACCGAGAGCGGCGATCGCGGCGTGATCGTGAACACCGCGAGCGTCGCGGCCTTCGACGGGCAGATCGGCCAGCCCGCCTACTCCGCGTCCAAGGGCGGCGTGCACGCGATGACCCTGCCGGTGGCCCGCGAGCTCGCCCGCCACGGCATCCGCGTGTGCACCATCGCCCCCGGCATCATGGAGACGCCGATGCTGATGGGGCTGCCGCAGGCCGCGCAGGACTCGCTCGGCCAGCAGGTGCCGTTCCCGTCGCGCCTCGGCCGCCCCGACGAGTACGCCGCGCTGGTCGAGCACATCGTCGACAACGGCTACCTCAACGGCGAGACCATCCGTCTCGACGGCGCCATCCGCATGGCGTCGAAGTAACCCGTCCGGCAGATCAGAGGAGCACCCATGTCACTGGCAGGCAAGACCATCCTGATGTCCGGCGGAAGCCGCGGCATCGGCCTCGCGATCGCGCTGCGTGCGGCACGAGACGGCGCGAACATCGCGATGCTGGCGAAGACCGACACCCCGCATCCGAAGCTCGAGGGCACGGTGCACAGCGCGGCCGAGCAGATCCGCGCCGCGGGAGGGCAGGCGCTGCCGATCGTCGGCGACGTCCGCGACGACGACGACATCACCGAGGCCGTCCTGAAGACGCAGGGCGAGTTCGGCGGCATCGACATCGTGATCAACAACGCCAGTGTGATCGACCTGTCGCGCTCGCTCGAGCTCGGCGCCAAGAAATACGACCTCATGCAGGACGTCAATGTGCGCGGAACGTTCATGCTGTCGCGCGCCGCGGTCCCGATCCTCAAGGATGCCGAGAACCCGCACATCCTGTCGCTGTCGCCGCCCCTGAACCCGACGCCGAAGTGGCTCGGCGCGCACACCGGGTACACGCTGGCGAAGTTCGGCATGACGATGGTGACGCTCGGCCTGGCCGCGGAGTTCGCCCGTGACGGCATCGCCGCGAACACGCTCTGGCCGCGGACGACGATCGCCACCGCGGCGGTGCAGAACCTCCTCGGCGGCGACAAGGTCATGGCGGCGAGCCGCACGGCCGACGTCTACGCGGATGCCGCCTACGCGGTGCTGCTCAAGCCCGCCGCGAGCTACACGGGCCAGACGCTCATCGTCGAGGACGTGCTCGAGGCCGACGGCGTGACGGACTTCTCCGGCTACGCCGCGATCCCCGGGACGCCCGACTCGGCGCTGTTCCCGGACATCTTCCTCGACTGAGCGGGCTCAGAACAGCAGGTAGACCGCACCCACGACGGTGAGCACGATCACGATGCGGTCGAACAGCCGCTGGTCCATGCGCTTCGCGAGACGGATGCCGGCGAGGGCGCCGATCACCACCAGCGGGGCGAGTACCGCGTCCATCAGCAGCACGGGCACGTGGAACAGGCCGAGTCCTGCGAGGAACGGCACCTTGACCAGGTTGATGATGGCGAAGAACCAGGCCGAGGTGCCGAGGAACACCTGCACGGGCGTCCGCGTCGCGAGGAAGTACGTCGACATCACCGGTCCGCCTGCGTTGGCGACCATCGTGGTGAAGCCGCCGAGCGTGCCGTAGACGCCGGACAGCAGGATGCCGCCGGGGGCGGGCGCCGCGGCATCCGCTCTGTCCTGCCGCCAGCGGCGCCACAGCGTCACGGCGATCATGAGGAGCAGGATCACGCCGATCGCGCGCCGCACGATGCCGTCGCCGGCGAGCGCGAGGAACGCGAAGCCGACCAACAGCCCTGCGACGACGGCCGGCGCGAGGCGCAGCAGCGTCGGCCAGTGCGCGTGGCGGCGGTAGGCGATCAGCGCGAAGATGTCGCCGACCATGAGCAGGAGCAGCATCGCCGCCGTCGAGGTGCGGGCGGGCAGCACCGCCGCGAACAGGGCGATCGCGAGGATGTTGCCGCCGGGGATCGCGGTCTTCGAGATGCCGATCGTGATCGCGGCGACGCCGAGGGCCGCCCATGCCCACGGCTCGAGGCCGATCATCGGTCGATCTCGGCGACGATCGCGTCATAGCCGCGGCTCGCGGCGAGTTCGCGGGGCAGGACGCCGTCGCCGTCGGGGATCGTCACGTCGGCACCGCCGTCGATCAGTGCGCGCACCACGTCGACGTAGGCGCCGGACCCGTCGCCGAGCACGATCGCCTCGTGCAGCGCCGTCCAGTTGAGGTCGTTCACGTGGTTCGGATCGACGCCCGCCTCCAGCAGGATCCGCACGGTGGCGAGCAGGCCGCGCTCGGATGCCGGGATCAGCGCCGTGCCGCCGAAGCGGTTCGTGCTCGTCAGGTCGGCGCCGTTGTCGAGGGTGAGGCGCAGGATCTCGTCGTGACCGCGGGCCCCCGCGTAGAGGTAGGCCGAGTCCTGGATGTCGTCCTTCGCGTTCACGTCGGCGCCCGCTTCGATGAGCACGCTCGCGGCATCGACGCTGTTCGCCTTGGTCGCGATCACGAGCGCCGTCATCCCGCCCTCACCCCGTGCCTCGATGTCGGCGCCGGCGTCGAGCGCCTTCGCGACGGCGTCGGCATCGCCCGTGCCGACGGCATCGAGCAGGTCACGGGTGGCTTCGGACACGGAGGACTCCTCAGACGGCGGCGGCGTTTCGGCGGAGGCGGTGCACGCCGTGGCGGCCAGGGCTGTGCTCGCCGCGATGGTCGCAGCGAGCAGCATCCGTCTCGCTCTCATCGTTCTGGTATACCAAACCAAGCTGAACGTGACCGAATGCGTCGCAGAGTGACGGCGGCGGAGCGCGTCAGCCGCGGACGGCGGACAGCGCTGCCGCGAACCGTGCCGCGCGCTGCTCGATGTCCGTCCAGTCGGATGCCGCGATCGACGCGCCGTTCGCCAGATCGCCGCCGGCTCCGACCGCCACCGCACCCGCGGCGAACCATGCCGCGAGGTTGTCGGGGCTGACGCCGCCGGTGGGCATGAGGGGAGCGTCGGGGAACGGTCCGCGCAGCGCGCCGAGGTAGGAGGGGCCGCCGAGGGACGCCGGGAAGATCTTGACGACGTCGACGCCCAGCGCGAGTGCGCTCATGACCTCGGTCGGGGTCATCGCGCCGGTCATCACGACACGGCCGGTGTCGAGCATGGTGCGGGTCAGGTCGGGGAGCGTGCCCGGACTCACGAGGAACTCGGCCCCGGCGTCGGCGGCGAGCGCCGCCTGCTCCGGAGTGGTCACGGTGCCGGCGCCGACGTAGGCGGCATCCCCGTGCCGGGCGATCAGCTCGCGGATCACAGCCGGGGCATCGGGCGTCGAGAACGTGACCTCGATGCCCGTGACGCCGCCGCGGATGATCGCCTCGGACGCCTCCAGAGCGAGTTCGGGCGAGGGAGCGCGGAGCACGGCGAGGATGCCGGTGGTGCGGGCGCGGGCGAGACGGTCGGACATCGGTTCTCCTCGGGGTGGGGTGCCCCCATTCTCGCGGAACACAACCTGTAATGACAAGTTGTCTCAGTGCGTGCGGCCGGGAACCCAGGCGTCGATCAGGAGCTTGGACTCCTTGAGCCCGAGGCCGGTGTGCTCGCGAAGCACCTTGATCGCGACGATCCGCTGATCACCGGCGACCAGCTTGTCGATGTCGGAGGCGACGGGTGCCGGCAGCGACGCGCGCACCGAGGCGGGCGTGTGCGCCGCCGGAGTGATCGAGGAGTACGCGGCGGTGGCGTTCGATCGGGCAGCGAGGTGCGGAGCCGTCGTGCTGATGGACCAGTGCTCGACGCGGTCCTTCGCTTCCTTCAGGCCGACGCCCGTGACGTCGCGGAACAGCTTGATGGCGTGGATCTTCTGCCCTGCCGCGATGAGCCGGTCGATCTCGGCGACGACCTGCGGGGTGAGACCCGAGGCGGTCGTGGCCGCGGACGACGCGGGCAGCGAGCGTGCGGTCGTCGGCGAGGGCGTGAACGCCTGGGGTTCGGGGAGCTTCGGTCGCATCCCTCGGAGCGCGGCGGACAGGATCACCACGACGACGACGAGGCCGACGACGATCCCGATGATCCAGACGATGGTGTCCATGGGGTCAGTCTAGGGACGCCCCGTTCCGCGCCCCAGGGCCTTCCCACCCGCCACCGCGTACCCTTGTACGTATGACCGACACTCCCCGCACGCGCGAGACGCGCCCCGCAGCATCCGCGTCCGCCCCGGAGGGTCGACCCGCCCAGGGCAAGGTCCGCTCCACGAAGCCCGCCCAGGTGCGTCCGGCAACCGAGGGCTGGACGCAGCAGAAGGATGCCGAGGGGCGTCCGCTCCTGCAGTTCGCGAGCCCGAAGCGGGGGAAGCCCCCCGTGCACCTCGCCGACCTCACCCCGGCCGAGCGGGCCGAGAAGGTCAAGGAGCTCGGGCTCCCCGGCTTCCGGGCGAAGCAGCTCTCCACGCACTACTTCCGGCACTACACGTCGGATCCCGCCGAGATGACCGACCTCCCCGCCGGCATCCGCGAGGATCTCGTCTCCGGGATGCTGCCGCCGCTGCTCACCGAGGTGCGCCGGCTCGAGACCGACCGCGGCGACACGATCAAGTTCCTCTGGCGCCTGCATGACGGTGCGCTCGTCGAGTCGGTGCTCATGCGCTACCCCGGCCGCATCACGCTCTGCGTGTCGAGCCAGGCCGGTTGCGGCATGAACTGCCCGTTCTGCGCGACCGGGCAGGCGGGCCTGACCCGCAATATGTCGACCGCGGAGATCATCGAGCAGATCGTGCGCGCGAACCGCCTGATCGCCGAGGGCGGCCTCGGCGGCAAGAAGGCCGATGACCACAGCATGGAGCGCGTCTCGAACATCGTCTTCATGGGCATGGGTGAGCCGCTCGCCAACTACAAGCGGGTCATGGATGCCGTGCGGTCGATGGTGGCCCCGCAGCCCGACGGCCTGGGCATGAGCGCTCGCGGCATCACGGTGTCGACGGTCGGGCTCGTGCCGGCGATCAAGAAGCTCGCCGACGAGGGCATCCCCGTCACCTTCGCGCTGTCGCTGCACGCGCCCGACGACCACCTGCGCGACGAGCTCATCCCGGTGAACTCCCGGTGGAAGGTCGACGAGGCGCTCGACGCCGCGTACGACTACTACGCGAAGACCGGTCGCCGCGTCTCGATCGAGTACGCGCTGATCAAGGACATGAACGACCACGCCTGGCGCGCCGACCTCCTCGCCGAGAAGCTCAACCAGCGCGGCCGCGGCTGGGTGCACGTGAACCCGATCCCGCTGAACCCGACGCCGGGATCGATCTGGACCTCGTCGGAGACCTCGGTGCAGAACGAGTTCGTGCGGCGCCTGAACGACGCCGGCATCCCGACCACCCTCCGCGATACCCGCGGCAAGGAGATCGACGGCGCCTGCGGTCAGCTGGTCGCGACGACGGAGGACGAGGCCGCCTCGGCCGCGATGGCCTGACCTGCCCGACGCGGTTCCGCCGACCGGCGGGCGTCGCGGGCGCCGAGCTGCTCGGCGCGGTCGAGCCAGCGGGTGACGGTCGCCTCCTTCGCGTCCTTGACGCCGAGCATCCGGTGGGTGCGCACCGAGCGGATGCCGCACAGGCGCATCGTGTTGCGCGCGACGTGCGTCTGCGCGGGGAGACCGGTCAGCGGCGCCGCGAACCACGGGGTGTCGGCGAGCAGGAGCAGGCGCCCGCGACGTGCGGGCAGCAGGCCCTCGGGGAGTCCGAGCTTCGTGTAGCGGTACTCCTGCTGCGGAAGAAGAGCCCGGTCGAAGAAGCCCTTCAGCACGGCGGGCACCGACCCCCACCACAGGGGCGTGGTCACAACCACGGTGTGCGCCTCGCTCAGCGCTCGCTTGGCCTCGACGAGGTCCGGCTCGAGCGTCATCCGCTCGCGGTATCCGAAACGCAGATGCGGATCGAAGTCGAGGTCGCGCAGCGCGAGCACGCGGGCGTCGCCGTGCCCTGCGGCATAGCGCTGCGCGAGCGCGGCGGTCAGAGAGCGGGCGTCGGGGTGGCCGTCGATCACGAGAGCGGGCATGGCTGCGTTCCTATCTGGACAGTGTCAAGCTGGTGGACACTGTCAAGATAGGAGACAATGTTGCTCATGTCAAGTTCGAAGGACGGCTACCACCACGGCGATCTCGCCCGCGCGCTCGAGGATGCCGCGATGCAGCTGCTGGAGCGGATGCCGGCCGCGGAGATCAGCCTTCGCGAGGTCGCTCGCGCGGCGAACGTCAGCCACAACGCTCCGTATCACCACTTCGCCGATCGGCTCGGACTGCTGAAGGCCATCGCCGAGCGCAGCATGGCCGACCTGCTGGAGCAGGTGCGGGTCGCCTCGGTCGCGGCAGGCACCCCCCGAGAACGGCTCATCGAGGGTGGATCGGCGTACATCCGCTTCGCGGTCGAGCATCCGCACGCCTTCGACGCCGTCTACGATCCGACGGTCTGCGTCCCCGGATCGCCGACCGCCACCATGGCGCCGCTCATCCAGGGTCTCGAAGACGTGCTGGCCGAGTCGGCCACCGCGGCAGGGCTCGATACCCCGGCCGATGGACTGGCGCTGTGGGGGCTGATCCACGGGCTGGGCACCCTCGCCGCCGCCGGCCACTTCACGCTCGACCACGCCATCGTCGCGCATGCCGCGACCGTCGACCGGCTCCTCGGAGAGTCGAACCTGTGAGTCGTTCAAAGCCTTCTTCCACGGGATGCACAGGCGACCTTTCGTAGATTGTCGGGATGCCCTATTCCGCCCATCGACCGGGTCGCTACGACTCGCAGGGTCGGATCGTCCTCGACAGCGACCCGAACGCCGAGACCGACGACTTCGACTTCCTGCGCGAGTTCGAGCCCACCGGCACCGACGACGTGACCCGCGAAGTGCCCGTCACCGCGCCTACAGAGGAGACGACGGAGCAGCCGTCACCCGCTCCGAAGCCGGCGCGCAAGCCCCGGGTCCGCAAGCCGCGTCGCGCGCGCACGCCCGGTTCCCGCGCCAGGACTCTGGCGATCCTCGGTGGTGCGGAGGGCGAGATCCTCGACCGCGTCCCCGGCGAGACCCCGCGCTTCGTGCAGATGTTCTTCGTGCTCGCCGGGACCGCACTGGTCTCGGCGATCTCCATGCTGTTCGCCTTGACCACCGGCGTTCAGGCGGCGATGTGGCTGGCCGTGCCGCTGGCACTCGTGTGGGCGCTCATCATCTTCAACCTCGACCGGTTCCTGACGTCGACCATGGCGTCGACCCGGAACGTCTGGAAGCTCATCGGCCTCGCGATCCCGCGAGTGATCATGGCCGCGATCATCGGCTTCGTGGTCGCCGAGCCGCTGGTGCTGCAGATCTTCCACAACGACATCGCACGCGAGGTCGCCTCGACCAACATCACGCAGTCGCAGTCCGACCAGGAGGCCCTCGAGTCGGGGCCGGAGAAGATCGCTCTGGACGCGGCATCCGACCGCGTGGCCGAGCTGGAGAACCAGGCCGCGACCGGAATCGTCGCCGGCACGGATTCGTCCTCGGCGACCGAGTCCGCCGCGCAGGCGACGGTCGACGACCTCACCGCCAAGATGACCGCGCAGCAGGCGGTCATCGATCAGGCCCGCCTGCTGTACCAGTGCGAGCTCACCGGCGAAGGCGCGGGCACGGTCCCCGGCTGCACCGGAGTCAACGGCGAGGGCGCGAGCTCGGATGCCGCCGAGGCGCAGCTCGCCGAGGCGCAGCAGACCTACGACGCGCTGGCTGCGCAGCTGCGCACGGCGAACGACGAGCTCGCCGCCGCCGGCACGTCCGCCAAGGAGAACACCTCGGCGTCGGAGTCGCAGAACCGCGAGCAGGCGCAGTCGCAGCTGCCGGGGGCGCGCGACACCTACGACCAGGCTCTCGCGGCATACAACGCGCGCGCGGATGCCGTGGCGCAGGGCAACGCGGGAGCTGTCGGACTGCTGAGCCAGATCAGCGGACTCAACCGGCTGAGCGAGAAGGAGCCGACGATCCTGTGGGCGCACATCCTGATCGCGGCGCTGTTCTTCATGATCGAGCTGCTGCCCGTGCTGGTGAAGGTCCTCACGAGCTACGGGGACCCGAACCTCTATGAGAAGGCCGCGGCCATCCGCAAGCAGGTCGCGCTCGACAAGGTGACGGCCGAGGGCTTCCGCGACCGCGCCGAGATCGTGACGACACAGTCGCAGGGGATGCAGGCGGATGCCGCCGGCTCCGGTGAACCGCAGACCCGCGCCGAGCGCCGCGAGGCGGCCGAGGCGGCCGAGGCGCAGGAGCGCGAACGGGCCGAGAAGCGCGCGCAGGCGCAGACCCTCGACGAGCAGGAGCAGCTGGTCCGTCCGACAGTCGGCTGAGCCGGCGAAGGCGGCTCAGCCGCGTCGGGAGCACAGGAACCGCAGGCGAGCGGGCTCTCAGGCGAGCTGGAGAAGCCGCTCCGGCGTGGACGTGCTCGTGGAGGTCGGATCGGGGCTGCCGAGATCGCGGATGCGGATGCGGCGGATCGCCGGATCGCCGATCACCGCGTCCGCGATGGATCGGATCAGGGCGACGGTCGACGGGCTGTGCGTCCAGCGCGCACCGGCGAGCTCCGCGTCGATCCGGGCGAGCGGGCCCCGGAGCGCCGGGTCGTGCTGACGGGAGTCCTCGCTGAGCCACTCGACGAGCGCGCCGATGGTCCAATCTGGGTCGATTGGACCGAGATCGGGTGAAGTGCTGGCGAAGAACGTGTCCATTGGTCCAGAATCGGGTCTCATGAGCATCGATCACAGGGCCAATCCGGCGCCAGTGGACCACGGATCGGACACAGGATCATCGACCGTGCTCGTTCGGGCCGGCGAGGTGTCGTCCGAGGGGCTCTCCGGGCGACTGGGGCGCTGGACCCACGGCGACGGCACTCTCGCGGGCCGGCTCGCGCGCGGAATCGCGGGCCTCATCGAGACCGGCGAGCTGCGTCCCGGTGACCGCCTCCCCGCCGAACGCGCGCTCGCCGCCGCCAGCTCGGTGTCTCGGGGCACCGTCGTCGCGGCCTATGCCGACCTCGCCGAGAGCGGGCTCGTCGAGCGGCGGCAGGGGAGCGGAACGCGCATCGCGGGCTCCGCGGCATCCGTCGCCCCCGTGCAGCGACCGGGTCGCGGCGAAGCGCTGTTCTCCGCCCTGCCGAACGCGATCGACCTGCTGCGGACCGTCCCGCAGATCCCCGAGCTCGCCGTGCAGCTGATCCGCGACCATCAGCCACGGCTCGACCTCGCGCTCCTGCCCGAGACGGACCCCGCTGGACTCCCCGTCCTGCGCCAGCTCATCGCGGAGATGTACCGCGCCGAGGGCACGCCGACCACTCCCGAGCAGATCCTCGTGACGCACGGAGCGCAGCAGGCGATCAGCCTCGTCGTGAACGCGCTCGTCGGCCCCGGCGACGTGGTGCTCGCGGAGGAGATCACCTGGCCGGGGGTCACCGACTCGGTGGGGCTGCGCGGCGGCACGGTGCACGGCATCCCGATGGGGCCGGACGGGCTCGACGTCGACGCGCTCGAGCAGGCGCTTGCGCGGCTGCGGCCCGCACTCGTCGCGCTCAACCCGCACCACCAGAACCCGACCGGGACGCGTCTGCCCGTCGCCGCCCGGCGCCGCGTCGCGGAGCTCGCCGCGGTCTACGGCGTGCCCGTGATCGAGGACCGCGTCGTCGCAGGCATCTCCTTCGACGGCGTCGTGCCGCCCACCCTCGCGGCAGAGCGGGCCGATGCGCCGATCATCGTCGTCGAGTCCGTCTCGAAGTGGGCGTGGGCGGGGCTGCGGATCGGCTGGCTGCGCGCCGAGCCGGTGCTCGTGCGGCGGCTGCGCGGCGCACGGCAGCTCGCCGACCAGTCCACCAGTGTGCCGGGGCAGCTCATCGCGCTCGACCTCATCGCGCACGCTGAGGAGCTGCGGCGTGCGAACAGCCGCATCCACCAGGAGCGCCTCGGGCTCCTCCAGCGCCTGATGGCCGAGCACCTGCCCGACTGGCAGGTCGACCCGCCGCGTGGTGGCCTGTCGCTCTGGGTCGCGCTGCCCGCGGGATCCGCCGACGCCCTCGCCCGGATCGCGGCCACCCACGGCGTCTCGATCGCCGGGAGTGCCGCGTTCGCGGCATCCGTCTCCTCCGACGACCACATCCGGATCCCGTTCACCGCACCCGACGACGTGCTCACGGAGGGCATCCGCCGGCTCGGCGCGGCGTGGCGCGAGTATCGGGAGACTCTCGGGCGTGCTTCCTAGGATGACGATGTCCGCCTGAGACCGGTCACGGAATCCCGCCCTCGGCCCGCTCGGCAGCGACTAGCGTGGGAACATGGTCAACTATCGCTATCTCGGAAACAGCGGTCTCAAGGTCTCGGAGATCACCTACGGCAACTGGGTCACCCACGCATCGCAGGTCGGCGATGACGCCGCCGTGAAGACGGTCCACGCGGCGCTCGACGCCGGCATCACCACATTCGACACCGCAGACACCTATGCCAACACCGCCGCCGAGGTCGTGCTCGGCAAGGCTCTGGAAGGACAGCGCCGCGAAGGGCTGGAGATCTTCACGAAGGTCTACTTCCCGACCGGCCCGAAGGGTCCGAACGACACCGGCCTGAGCCGCAAGCACATCCTCGAGTCGATCAACGGCTCGCTGAAGCGCCTCGGAACCGACTACGTCGACCTGTACCAGGCGCACCGCTTCGACTACGAGACGCCGCTCGAGGAGACCTTCCAGGCCTTCGCCGACGTCGTGCGTCAGGGCAAGGCGCTGTACATCGGCGTCTCGGAGTGGACCGCCGAGCAGCTGCGCGAGGGCCACGCGATCGCGAAGCAGCTCGGCGTTCAGCTCATCTCGAACCAGCCCCAGTACTCGATGCTGTGGCGGGTCATCGAGGGCAAGGTCGTCCCGGCATCCGAAGAGCTCGGCATCTCGCAGATCGTCTGGTCGCCGATGGCGCAGGGGGTGCTCAGCGGCAAGTACCTCCCCGGTCAGCCGGTGCCCGAGGGATCGCGCGCGACCGACCCGCACAGCGGTGCCGACTTCATCAAGAGCTTCCTGCAGGACGACATCCTCACCGCCGTGCAGCGGCTCAAGCCGATCGCCGACGAGGCGGGCCTCTCGATGCCGCAGCTCGCGATCGCGTGGGTGCTGCAGAACCCGAACATCGCCGCGGCGCTGGTCGGAGCATCCCGTCCGGAGCAGCTCGCCGAGACGGTCAAGGCCTCGGGCGTGAAGCTCGACGCCGACACGCTCGCGGCGATCGACACGGCACTCGGCGATGCGGTCAACCGCGACGCCGAGCACACCTACTCGGTCTCGCCGAAGCACCGCCTGACCTGAGCCTCGCGTTCCGGTCGCGAAAACGGCTCCATCCGCATGTCGGATGGAGCCGTTTCTGCGACCGGAACCGGCTCGATTACTCCTTCACGGCGCCGGCCGTCAGGCCCTGCACGATCCAGCGGCTCGCGAGCGCGAACATCGCCATGGTCGGCAGGATCGTCAGGACCGCTGCGGCGCTCATCGAGCCCCAGTCGATGTTGAACGTCGAGATGAAGCCGTTCAGCGCCGAGGGGACCGTGCGGTTCTCGTCGGTGTTCATCAGCACGACCGACAGGAACAGCTCGTTCCAGCAGTTCACGAAGTTGAAGATGAACGCCGCGATGATGCCGGGCGTCATGACCGGCACGAGCACCCGGAACAGGGCGCCGAGGCGGGAGCATCCGTCGATCATCGCCGCCTCCTCCAGCGCATCCGGCACGTTCTCGAAGAAGCCCCGCAGCATGACGGTCGAGAACGGGATGCAGATCGCGATGTAGACGAGGATGAGGCCGGGCTTGGTGTCGACCAGACCCAGGTCGGTCATCATCGAGTACAGCGGTCCCAGGGCGATGAACGCCGGGATCATCTGGGTGAGCAGGAACGCGATCAGCACCGCGCCCTTCCCGCGGAACTCGAAGCGGGCGATCACGTAGGCGGAGAGCAATGCGATCAGCGTGGCCACCGCGCCGGCGACGATCGCCACCAGGGCCGAGTTGCCGAGGAACACCGCGAACGAGCTCTGCTGGAACAGGTTCACGTAGTTCTCGAACGAGGGCTCGCTGGGCCAGTACTCGATCGGGAACCGGTTGATCGTGCCCGGCGACTTGATCGACGTCAGCGCGATCCAGTAGAGCGGGAAGAGCGTGATCACCAGCCAGAGCCCGAGGCCGACGACGCGCACAACGCCGCCCGGCGTCACCCGGCGCTTCGGACGCGGAGCCCTGGCCGGGTCGGGGACGGTGAGCCGCCTGGTCTCCGTCATGGTGGTACCGGTGATGGTCATCGCTGGGCCCTCCGCATCGCCATCAGATAGAACGCGCAGAACACGAACAGGAACGCGACGACGATGAGGCCGATCGCGCTCGCGATGCCGTAGTTGCCCTGCTGGGTGTAGTTGATCATCCAGGTCGTGATGATGTGGGTCTGGTTCGCGGGCCCGCCGTTGGTCATGGCGTAGATGATGTCCGGGAAGTTGAAGATCCAGATCACGCGCAGCAGGATCGTGAGCAGCAGCGTCACCGCGATGTACGGGATGATGATCGAGAACAGCTGTCGCACCTTGCCGGCGCCGTCGAGGCTCGCGGCCTCCAGCATCTCGTCCGGGACGGACTGGAGCGCGGCCAGGATCATGATCGCGAAGAACGTCACGCCGTACCAGATGTTGGCGACGATCACGGCGATCATCGCGAGCTTCGGGTCGGCGAGCCAGGGCAGCGGGGCGTCGATCAGACCGGCCTTCATGAGCAGGTCGTTGACGACGCCGAACTCGGCGTTGAACATCCAGCGGAACAGCATCCCGATCAGGAAGCCCGACACCGCCCAGGGGAAGAACACGAGGGCCTGGTAGAGCCCGCGGAAGCGGAACCGCTTGCGCAGGGCGAGGGCGATCAGGAAGCCGATCACCAGCTGCGGGACGAGGGAGCCGACCACCCAGAGGATCGAGTTCCACGCCACGACGGGGAACGCCGGATCCTGGAACACCGCGACGAAGTTGTCGAAGCCGACGAACGGGGTCGACGTGAGGTCCCAGAGGTTCCAGTCGTGGAAGGCCATGCGGGCGCCCTGCAGCATCGGCCAGTATGTGAACCAGCACACGAAGACGATCGCCGGGGCCATGAAGGCCAGGAGCGTCAGCGCGTGCCGGCCGCGGAACGGCCGGCGCCGGGGGCCGGGGGAGGCCCCGCCGGCGGCTTCTTTCGAAGCCGTGCCGACGGAACCTCCCTCGCGAGCGGTCAGGGCCACGGGTCAGCCCTTCTCCGCGGCGTACTTCTCCGTCCAGAAGGCGTCCCAGGATGCCAGCAGATCGCTCGTCGACATGTTGCCGAGCAGCACGTTCTGCACATCCTGGTCGGACTTCTGGATCCACTCGGTCCACCAGCTGACGCCGCGCGGCTGGCGCACGTTGACGTAGGTGTCCGGGTCTTCCGTCATGGTGACGTAGCTCGTCCACGGGCCGGTGGAGTAGAAGTCGTCGTCCGCCGCTTCGGTGATGATCGGCACGAGGCTGTTCGCCTGCGCGAACTCGGTCGCGGGCTCGGCGGACGAGAGGAACTCGACGAGCTTCACCGCCGCCTCCTTGTTCTCGCTCGCCTCGGCGACGCCCCATCCGGCCACGGCCAGCGGCTGCGCGGCCTTGCCCGACGGGCCCACGAGGAGCGGAGCGGTGTCCCACTGGTCCTCGGTGAGGTTCGAGTCCTGGACCGTCGCGATGACCTCGGGGTCCTGCAGCAGGAACGCCGTGGTGCCGTTCGTGAATCCGGCGACCATCTCGGGGTAGCCCCACGACACGGCCGAGGGCGGCGATGCCTTCTCGAAGAGGGCGAAGTAGTCGTCGACGGCATCCTGCGCCTCGGGCGCCGCGAAGATCGTCGAGCCGTCCTTCATCAGGAAGGCGTCGTCGACGTTCAGATCGTCGATCGTGTACGCCTCGATGGCGGCGACCACGTTGCTGTTCGCGTTCGGGCCGCCGCGGAAGGCGTAGCCGTAGACGTTGTTCGACGGGTCCTGGATCGCGCTCGCCTGCTCGAGCAGGTCTTCCCAGCTCTTCGGCGGACCGTCGAAGCCGGCCTTCTCGACGAGGTCGGTGCGGTAGAACAGCGACAGGCCGTAGAAGCCGTACGGGACGAAGTAGCTGTTGCCGTCTTCTGCGACCGACGCGGACTTGGCGTTGTCGGTCAAGGCGTCCCAGCCGTCCCACTTCTCCAGGTCGTCGCCGAGGTCGTACAGCCAGCCGTTGTTGGCGAACGGTCCGACCGTGATGTCGCGCACCTCGAGGAGGTCGACGCCCTTGCCGGACTGCAGCATCTGCTGGATCTTCTGGTCGGCCTGCTCGGTGGGCGGCGAGACCAGGTTGACCTTGATCTTCGGGTTCTCCTTCTCGAACTCGTCGAGGAGTCCGCGGATGAGGTCGGTGCGCGCCGGGTTGGTCAGGCTCTCGACCATCTGCAGGGTGACGGTCCCGTCGGCGGACGGGCCGCCGCCGGCGGAGCAGCCGGTGAGCGCGAGGACGGCGACGGTGCCGACTCCCGCCGCTGTCGTCAAGATCTTGTTCTTCACGATGTGCCTCTCAGTTGGTGTTTCGGGTGGGGGTCAGGGGATGATGACGGATGCCGCGGGCCGGATGCCGGCACGCTGGAGGATCTGCGGGATGCAGCGCTCCACGAAAGCCTCGAAGTCGGATGCCTCGGAGTAGAGGTGCGCCGACAGGCGGAAGTAGCCGATGCCGCGGAAGCTGGTGAACGCGGTCTCGACCCCGGTCTCGTCGAGCAGGTCCATGCGCAGGGCGTCGGCCTCCTCCCGCGTGGCGCCGAGGCCGAGGGGGAGGCGGACGAGTCGCATCGACGGAACGGGCGAGGGGAGCGGGGTGAGGGGCTCCTCGTCGGCGTAGGGGCGGAAGCCCTCGGCGATGATCTCAGCGCCGGCATCCGCGAGCACCGCCATCGTCTCGCGCGCACGCTGCCAGCCGTACTCGCTCTCGATGAAGTCGATGGCGGCGGGGGTGGCGAGGTAGGTCGTCGCGTCGATCGTGCCCTGCGTGTCGAAGCGCGTCGGGTACGACTCCTGCGCCGCCCACGAGTCGATCAGGGGCCAGAGCTCTTCGCGGTCGTGCGTCTCTGTCACGAGCAGCGCCGAGCCGCGCGGAGCGCAGGGCCACTTGTGCAGGTTGCCGAACCACCAGTCGCCGCCGGCGACGGCTGCGGCATCCGCGACGAGGCCGGGGGCGTGGGCGCCGTCGACGAGCGTGCGCACTCCGCGGTCGGCTGCGAGTTCGGCGATGCGTCGGGTCGGCAGCAGCCGGGCGGTCGGGGAGGTGATCTGATCGACGACGATGAGCTTCGTGCGCGGGGTGAGGGCAGCGGCGAACAGCTCGACGATCTCGTCGTCGGAGCCCAGCAGCGGGAGCTCGACGACCCGCACGGTCGCGCCGAAGCGGCGGGCGAGGCGCTGCGCCCCCATCGTGATCGCGCCGTAGCCCTGATCGGTGACGAGGATCTCGTCTCCGCTATCGAGGCGGAGCGCGTTGTAGACGACGGTGGCAGCGGCAGAGGCGTTCGGCACGAAGGCACTGTCCTCGGGGCGAGCGCCCACGAACGGGGCGGTCAGCTCCCGGGCGGCGCGCACGCGCTCGGCGATGCGGGGGAACCACTCGACCGGGCTCAGATCCGCCTTGCGGCGCAGCGCGTCCTGCTGCTCGACGACGGCGGTGGGGACGGCGCCGAACGAGCCGTGGTTGAGGTGGATGATCGCCGGATCCAGGGGCCAGGCATCCCGCGCACGGTCGAACGACCTCAGTCGGAGCGGGGCGGGGAAACCGGTGGCCTGCATGGGTCCTCTTCAACACGTCGGGGGGAGTTGTTGCACAACTTTGCCACACAGGTCGATAGATCACCAGAAATCACGCACAATTTAATAAAGTCGTCATACAAGTTGGTTGCGCGATCGGCATCCGACAGACTCACAGGAGATCCGGGTGCCAGAGAGGAACACGATGAGCGCGTTGGACAAAGCGCTGCACGGGCTGCGGGCGCTCATCGCCGACGGTGCCCTGCGGCCGGGGGACAGACTGCCCAGCGAGGGCGAGCTCTGCGAACGGCTCGGCGTCTCTCGCGGATCACTCCGCGAGGCGATCCGCACGCTCGGCGCCCTCGGCGTGCTGGAGACCCGGCACGGGTCCGGCAGCTACGTCAGCGAGCTGCGCGCCGCCGACCTCATCGGCAGCCTGTCGCTCACCGTGGGGCTTCTGCCCATGGCGGGAGTACTCGAGCTCACCGAGCTGCGGCGCGTGCTCGAACCGCACGCTGCTGCGCTCGCCGCGGCGCGTATCGATGAAGAGACCGTGGAGAAGCTCGACGCGCTCCTCGGCGAGATCGAGGTCAGCGACGACTTCGAGGATCACTCGCGGCTCGACCACGAGTTCCACATGACGATCTCGAAGGTCGCCGGCAACGACGCCCTCACCAGCCTGATCGACGTGCTCCGGTCGCGCTCGCGCGCCTATCGGATCCACGATGTGCACGATGCGGCCGAGCTCAAGCTGCATTCGGATGCCGGGCACCGCGCGATCCTCCGCGGTCTCGCCGCGGCCGATCCGGTGGCGGCCTCGGCGGCCGCGTCTTCGCATGTCGCGTACACCGAGTACTGGGTGCGCAAGTACACCGAGGTGGACGAGCAGGCTGACTGAGACAGTCGACGTCCCGATCTGCGGATGTCGTCCCGATCTGCGGAGGATTCTGACCGATCCGTGAGCTGATCGGGTCACGGTCAGCAGATCGGGACGCAGGCGGTCAGGCGAGGGTGATGTCGACCTGGATCTCGGCGGCGATGCGCTCGAGGTCGGCGCGCAGCGCGTCGAGATCGACCGTCGCCGGAACGCGCGCGGTGACGGACGCCTCGAACAGGCGACCGCCGGCCATCGCGGCATCCCGGGTCTCGGTCGCCAGCTCCTCGATGCTCAGGGCGTGCTGACTCAGCACCGTCGAGATCTCGCGGACGATGCCGTGGCGGTCGTTGCCGAGCACCTGGATCGTCAGGAGCTGCTCGTCGTCGAGATCGACGGCGGGGGTGCCCGTGAGCACGGCGAGGGTCAACAGGCCCTGGCCCTGCAGCGAGCGCAGCGCGGTCTGGAGCTCGGGCGCGCGGTCTTCGGGGACGGACACCTCGATCACGCCCGCGAACGTGCCGGCGAGTTCTGCCAGCGAGCTGTTCTCCCAGTTGCCGCCGTGCGCATCGACGACATCGGCGACAGCGGCCACGAGGCCCGGACGGTCTGCACCCGCGACGGTGAGGATCAGAGTGGTCATGCCGCCAGCGTAGCCCGATCGGCCATCGCCGAAGGGCTGGGTCGCTGAGCCTGCTCGGGCCCTTCGACAAGCTCAGGGACCCAGGGGTGCGGGAGTCATGGCCCCAGGGGTGCGGGAGCCGGGGAGCCGGGGGTGCGGGTCAGTCGGCCCAGACGCCCGTCTCGAGGAAGGCGTCCAGACGTGCGCGATGCGGGGCGAGGTCCCAGCCCTGGGCGGCGACCCACTCGTCGGAGTAGTAGGTGCCGGCGTAGCGGATGCCGCTGTCGCAGATGAGTGTCACGACGCTGCCGGTCTCGCCGGCCGCCCGCATCCGGGCGATGAGCTGGAACGCGCCGTAGAGGTTGGTGCCCGTCGACCCGCCCGCCCAGTGCAGGGTGCGTGCGCGCAGCATCCGGATCGCGGCGATCGAACCCGCATCCGGCACCCGGATCATCTCGTCGATCACACTCGGCACGAACGACGGCTCGACGCGGGGCCGTCCGATGCCCTCGATGCGGCTCGGTCGTCCGGCGGGGGCGTCGACGGTGCCGGCCCAGCCGTCGTAGAACGCCGAGCCCTCCGGGTCGACCACGGCGATCTGCGTCTCGTGCCGTCGGTACTTCACGTACCGTCCGAAGGTCGCGCTCGTGCCGCCGGTGCCGGCGCCCACGACGATCCAGCGGGGGATCGGATGCCTCTCCTGGGAGAGCTGGCTGAACACGCTCTCCGCGATGTTGTTGTTGCCGCGCCAGTCGGTCGCCCGCTCGGCGAACGTGAACTGGTCGAGGTAGTGGCCGTGGCAGTCCGAGGCGAGACGCTGAGCTTCGGGCGACATGTCCTCCGCGCGGTCGACGAAGTGGCACCGTCCGCCGTAGAACTCGATGAGGTCGATCTTCTCCTGGCTGGTGGAACGCGGCACGACGGTGACGAACGGCAGTCCCAGCATCCGCGCGAAGTACGCCTCCGAGACCGCGGTCGACCCGCTCGACGACTCGACGAGCGTCGTGTTCTCGTGGATGCGTCCGTTGACGAGCCCGTAGAGCAGGAGCGAGCGGGCCAGGCGGTGCTTGAGGGAACCGGTCGGATGCACCGACTCGTCCTTCAGGTACAGGTCGATGCCCCACTCCGGCGGCAGCGGGAACAGATGCAGGTGCGTGTCGGCGCTGCGATTGGCATCGGCTTCCAGCAGGGCGATCGCGGTGCTGGTCCAGGAGGTCACGGATCGAGCGTAACGCGCCCGCTCACTTGTCGGTGTAGCCGCCTTCGCCGGTCTCGCCGTCATAGGTGAAGACCTTGTCCTCGAGGGTGATCTTTATATCGTCGCCGAGCGGCTGCTGCGCGAGCAGGCGCTCCTCGAGCATTGCCATGCGTTCGTCGTACTCCTGCGCCTGCTGTTCGTCGATCCCCCAGATCGTCGCGACCTTCATGTCGGTCATCAGATACAGGAACGCCGAGACGGCGGTGCGGTTGTACTCGGTGTCGGGGATCGTCTGCCAGAGCGCGCCGGAGTCGCGCAGGCGCTTGTACTCATCGATCTTCGCCGCGAGCCGGTCCGCGATCCCCGAGGCGTCGGCGTCAGGGCCGGCAGGCTCGTCGTCGGACGGCTGGTCGTCGGAGGGGGCATCCGGCTCTTCGGCGAACGCGCTCGGGCTCGGTACCGGGACCGGGACCGGCGGGGAAGCCTCGTCCGACCCGCGGACGAGGAACCCGACGAGCACGGCGACGCCGACGACCGCGAAGATGACGAGACCGCCGACCACGGCCAGCACGATGCCGAGGGCGTTCGAGGACTTCGCCGGGGCAGGTGCCGGGTACGCGGGTGCGGGAGCGGATGCCGGGTGGCCGCCCGCGGTCGCGTAGGGCGGCAGAGGTGCGGCGGAGGGTCCGGGAGGAACGGGAGCGCTCACCGGTGGCGCGAGCGGGACGACGGGCGGGAAACTCGGAGCGCTGCCGCCTTCGTCCACAGGTGGAGGCGGAATGACGTCGTCTGTTCCGGCCCCTGTCTGCTCGTCTGTCATCGTTCTCCCCTGGATCGACGGCCCCTGCCGGATGCCCTCTCCGAAAGGTAGTCGTTTCCGTCATCGACCGTGCGGGCAGATCTGCTCAGGTGGTCATGCTGTGGGGAGAATCTTCGCCACCATCCGCGACGTGCAGGAGAGATCGTCAGTCGTGCGCGGGCCGCTCGGGGCCCAGGGTTCCTGCTGATTGCTCTCCTGCGGCGTCGTCTTGTCGCGCGGTTCGTCGGTACTCGGGATGACCGCGTCAGGCCCTCTTCAGCCGACCGTGCCCGCGCGAGAGGCACCGCCATCGCCGTCGACGTGCAGGAGAGACGCCTGCGACTGCTCCTGCTGCAGCTGGAACTCGAAGCGCGACCGATCGCCGCGGTGGTAGGCGATGAAGTACTCCATGGGGGCGCCGTCGGCGCTGCGGCTCACGCTGCGCAGCCGCAGCAGAGCCGAGCCCGCACTGACGCCGAGGAGCTGCGCCTGCTCGTGGGTCGCGACCGTGGCCTCCGCTGAGCGGACGCCGTGCGTCGCGACGACGCCGTTGTCGGCGAGGAGACGGTACAGCGACGCCTCGGTCAGATCGGCGTCGAGGGTGACGGCGCCGACGGCATCCGGCATCCAGGTCGTGGAGAGCGACCACGGCTCGCCGTCCACATGACGCAGTCGCTCGAGGGCGACGACCGGTGACCCGACGGGGATCTCCAGGGCGAGCGCGACCTCCTCATCGGCAGTCGTCCGTTCGTGCCGCAGCACATCGCTGTGCACGTGGCCGCCGCGACGCTCCACGTCGTCGTACAGGCCGACGAGCGTGTGCACGAGGCTCTCGCTCGTGCGCGGTCGCGACACGAACGTGCCCTTGCCCTTGACCCGCTCGACCAGCCCTTCGTGCTCCAGCTGGGCGAGAGCCTGTCGCACGACGGTGCGCGAGATGCCGTAGCGCTCGCACAGGCGGTGCTCCCCGGGCAGCGGATCGCCGGGCTGCAGGCCGTCTCGCGCGATGCCGTCGATGATCAGCTGGCGCAGCTGGTCGTACATCGGAGCGGCGGAGTGCCGGTCGATCGTGTCCGCAACGGTGCCGGTCATGTCAGTACGCGACCCCCGCGTGCAGGATGACGTTCGCATAGGGCGTGAACTCGCCGGAGCGCACGAACGCCCGCGCGCCCTGCGTGAGCTTCTTGAACTCGACGTGCGGCACGAGCTCGATCTCGAACCCCATCCCGGTGAAGCGCTCGCGCAGGGCGTCGAGCACCTGCGGGCTCTTCTCGGCGACCTCGGCGGACACCGTCGCGCCCTCCACCACGAGCTCGGCCAGCACGGTGTCGAGCACATCGAGGAAGGCCGGTGCTCCGGGTCGATACGCCAGGTCGATGCGCTCCGAGCCGAGCGGGATCGGCAGGCCGGCATCGGTCACGACGAGCAGGTCGGTGTGCCCGGTCTCGCTGATCACCCGTGAGAGCGCGGGGTTGATCGTGGTCGCTGACTTGCGCATGGGGGTTCTCCTCAGTTCGTCGCGGTCGCGGATTCCCGCGCCTCGAGGAAGGCATCGACATCGGCACGGTGCGGCAGGCTCGGCGACGCGCCCTGCGTGGTCACGGTCAGCGCTCCGGCCGCCGTGGCCAGGCGCACGGCTTCGCTCAGCGTGCTGCCGTTCGCGAGGGCGGCGCCGAGGTAGCCGGCGTAGGCGTCGCCGGCCGCGGTCGTGTCGACCGCCTCGACCGGGAACGGCGGGACGATCGTCGCGCCGTCCGCCGTCACGACGCAGGACCCCTGCCCCGCGAGCGTGATGACCGCGGCGCCCACGCCCTGCTGGAGGAACCAGAGGCCGGCGCGCTCCGCCGACGCGGCATCCGTCACCTCGATCCCGCTGATCAGCGAGGCCTCGGTCTCGTTGGGGGTGACGATGTCGACGCTCCGCCAGATCTCGGCCGGGAGCTCGGCAGCGGGCGCCGGATCGAGGATCACGGTCATCCCGTGCTCGCGCCCGCGTGCCGTGATGTGGGCGGTGAGCGCGGACGGCGTCTCGAGCTGGGTCAGGAGGACGGATGTCGTCGACGCCAGCGCACCGAGCGCGGCGTCGATCTGCTCGGTGCTCAGGGCGGCGTTGGCGAGCGGGACCATCACGATGTCGTTCTGCGCGGAGGCGTCGACGCGGATGTGCGCGATGCCGGTCGGGCCCGGGACCGTGCGCAGGTGCGTGAGGTCGACTCCCGCGTCGCCGAGTCCGTCGACGACGAGGTCGTGGAACAGGTCGTCGCCGACGCAGCCCACGAAGCTGGTGCGGGCGCCGGAGCGCCCGGCGGCGACCGCCTGGTTGGCGCCCTTGCCGCCGAGCATGAGCGTGAACTCGTCGCCGAGGATCGTCTCGCCCCGGGCGGGGAGGCGCCGTGAGAAGGTGGTCACATCGGCGGTCACGCTGCCGACGATGACGACGCCGGAGCGATCGCCGGGAAGTGCGGGGGACATCTCGCTCCTGATCCTCTTCGACAGCACGCTCGGCCGCGTCGGCGTCTTTGACAGACGTCGGCGGCTGTCATTACATTAGCCGAATCCGAACCTGTAACGACAGGTTCCTCTGTCTGGAGCTCCGATGACTGCGATCGCCCCCCGCCTCTACGTCGACAGCGCCGACGTCGACCGCGTCTCCCGGCTGCTCGCCGCCGGCGTCGTGCACGGCGTGACGACCAATCCGACCATCCTCGAGCGCGGCGACAGGACGGCCGCGGACATCCCGGAGCTGTATGCGCGGTGGGCGGGCGAGGGTGCGCAGGAGATCTTCTTCCAGACGTGGGGAGGTGACACGGCGTCCTTCCTGCGAAACGCCGAGGGCATCCGCGCTCTGGGCGACCGCGTGGTCGTGAAGGTGCCGGCCACGGCCGACGGCTTCGCCGCGGCATCCGCTCTCGTCCGCGACGGCGCGACCGTGCTCGTGACGGCCGTGTACTCCGTGGCGCAGGCACTCGTGGCCGCGAGCATCGGCGTGCGGTACATCGCCCCGTACCTCGGACGGATGCGGGATGCCGCCGCCGAGACCGGCTTCTCCGGGCCCGGCGCAGAAGACGTCATCGCCCGCATGCAGGAGGTCTGCGTCGGCAGCGGCACCGATGTTCTGGCGGCGTCGCTGCGCTCGCCGGAGGACATCGTCGGTCTGCGGATGCTGGGCGTGCCCTACTTCACCGCCGCCCCGGACGTGATCGAGCGGATGCTCCTCCATGACGTGAGCGACAGCTCGGCTGTGGAGTTCGACGCGGCCATGGAGCGACTCGGGGCCTGACCCGGGTCGATTCGGGCTGCAGCTTCTGCGCACGCTGCGCGTCGGGATCAGGCGGATGCCGCCTGGCGCAGCCACCGTTCGACGCCGGCGATGTGCGCCGTGGTCAGCGAGGTCGCGAGAGCGGAATCGTGCTGCGCGATGGCCTCGGCGATCGCGCGGTGCTCGGAGAGCGTGCGCTCGACCGCGCCGCCCTCGGTGAGACCGCGCCACACGCGCGCGCGCACGGTCTGGCTGCTGAGGTGGTCGATCAGGCTCGCGAGGTACGCGTTGCCCGCCATCCGGACGATGTCGCGGTGGAAGCGGATGTCGTGCTCCACCAGCTCCTCGATCGTCACGGAGGCGTCGATCCCGTCGATCTCGGCCGCCAGCTCGGCGATCGCCTCGTCGGTGCCCAGGTTCGCGGCGAGGCCGGTCGCCTGCGACTCCAGCATCCGCCGCACCGCGAAGATCTCGAGCATCGAGTCGTCGTCGTGCATGTCGACGACGAACGAGATGGCCTCGAGCAGGAGATGCGGTTCGAGGCTCGTCACATAGGTGCCGTCGCCGCGGCGCACATCGAGCACGCGGATGACCTCGAGTGCCTTGACCGCCTCGCGCATCGAGTTGCGGGACAGGCCGAGGCGTTCGGACAGCTCCTTCTCGGGAGGGAGTCGATCGCCGGGGGACAGCTCGCCCGACACGATCATCGCCTTGATCTTCTCGATCGCCTCATCCGTGACAGCCATGGCGTCATCCTAGCGATTGATCGGATGTCTGGGGCAGGATGGGGGCATGCGCGTCATCGATTCACATCTGCACCTGTGGGATCCGGAGCTGCTCGAGTACACCTGGCTCGAGGGGCCGTACGATTTCCGGTTCGCCGAGATCGAGCTGGAGCACGCGCGGCTGGGCGCCGCGGCGGACGAGAAGGCGGTGTTCGTGCAGGCCGAGACCGCCGACGACCGCTTCCTCGACGAGGTGCGCTGGGTCGAGAGCCTCGCCGAGCGCGTCGGGGTGATCGGCATCGTGGCGGGCGTGCGCCTCGACCACGGAGTCGACACGACCACGCACCTCGACGAGCTCGCCGCGCAGACGCTCGTGGTCGGCGTGCGGCACAACCTGCAGAACGAGCCGGACGGCCTCGCGGTGTCGACGGCGTTCGTGACGGGAGCGCGCGAGGTCGCGGCGCGCGGATGGACCTTCGACGCCTGCGTCCGCGCGAACCAGCTGCCCGACATCGCCCGTCTCGCCGGTGCGATCCCGGAGCTGCGCATGGTGCTCGACCACCTCGGCAAGCCCGAGGTCGGCACGGCGGATGCACCGCGGACGCCGTCGGTGGAGTGGGTGCGCGATCTCGACGAGCTGGCACGGCATCCGAACGTCTTCTGCAAGCTGTCGGGCCTGCCGGCGGAGTCGGCGGGGAACTGGAGCAGAGAGCAGCTCGAGCCGTTCCTGGACGTCGCCGCCGACGCGTTCGGCGAGGAGCGTCTGATGTGGGGCAGCGACTGGCCCGTCTCGGCGATCGGACCGGCGGAGTCGGGCGACCCGCATGCCCCGGAAGACGGCTCCGCGACCTACCAGGCGACCGCGCGCACACGCTGGCTCGAGGTCGTCGTGGCCTGGGCCGAGGCGCGCGGCCACGACGTCGACGCGATCCTCTGGTCCAATGCCGAGCGCTTCTACGGGGTGGGGGACGCGCGGCAGCCGGAGGCGCCGGAGTCTCCGCGCCGCGGCATCCTCGGCTGGCTGCGCGGGGAGTAGGAAGCTCCCGTCGCAGAAAGGCACCGATCCCCGCTCGGGATCGGTGCCTTTTCGCGACCGGAACGCTGACCGGGGCTACTCGGTGCGCAGACGCAGCTGCGCCATGCCGCCGTCGACCTCGATCGCCGTGCCGGTCGTCGAACCGGCGGACGGGCCGACCAGGTAGGCGACGGCTGCGGCGACCTCGTCGGCGCTCACCAGTCGGCCGTGCGGCTGCCGCGCCTCGAGAGCCGCGCGCTCGGCGGCGGGGTCGGATGCCGAGTCCAGCAGCCGACTGACCCACGGGGTGTCGGCGGTGCCGGGGTTGACGGCGTTCACGCGGATGCCCTCGCGCAGATGATCTGCAGCCATGGCGCGGGTGAGCGCGGCGACCGCACCCTTCGACGCGGTGTAGAGCGCGCGCTGCTGCAGGCCGGTCGTCGAGGCGATGGATGCCGTGTTGCAGACCGCCGCCGACGGCGACTTCCGCAGCCAGGGGAGCGCGGCCGAGGTCACGCGGGCGATGCCGGTGACGTTGATCGACAGCACGCGGGCCCACTCGTCGTCGTCGTTCGCGGTGATGTCGCCCGTCGCGCCGATCCCGGCGTTGTTCACCACGATGTCGATGCGGCCGAACTGCTCGGCGACCGCGGCGACCGCCGCGTCGACGCTCGCGCGATCCGACACGTCGGCCGTGAAGGCCGCGAAGGCAGGATCTGCGGCGGAGGTGTCGCGATCGAGCACGGCGATCTGCGCCCCGTCGGCGTGCAGGCGCTGCGCGATCGCCGCGCCGATGCCGGATGCTCCGCCGGTGACGATCGCGACCAGTCCGTCCAGTGCGGTGGGTCCCTGAGCCTGTCGAAGGGTCACTTCTGCGCCTCCCATGCCACGAACTCCTGACGCTGTCGGCCCAGGCCGTCGATCTCGATCTCGACGACGTCGCCGGCGGCGAGGTACGGGAAGTTGCCTGAGAGCGCGACGCCCTGCGGGGTGCCGGTGAGGATCAGGTCGCCCGGCTCGAGGGTCACGTACTGCGACAGGTGGTGCACGATGTGCTCGACCGAGAAGATCATGTCGCTGGTGTTCGAATCCTGGCGCGGCTCGCCGTTGACGAAGCTGCGCAGTCCGAGGGCATGGTGATCGACCTCGTCGGGGGTGACCAGCCACGGACCGGTCGGGTTGAAGCCCGGAGCGATCTTGCCCTTCGACCACTGGCCGCCGGACACCTCGATCTGGAACGAGCGCTCGGAGACGTCGTTCGCCGTCACGAAGCCGGCGACGTGCGCCATCGACTCCTCGGGGGAGTCGAGATAGGCGGTGCGGGCGCCGATGACGATGCCGAGCTCGACCTCCCAGTCGGTCTTCTCGCTGCCGCGGGGGATCGTGACGGTGTCGTTCGGGCCGACCACGGTGTTCGGGGTCTTCAGGAAGATGATCGGGATGGTCGGCGGCTGCGAGCCCGACTCGGCCGCGTGGGCGGCGTAATTCATGCCGACGCAGATCACGGCGCTGGGCCGGGCGATCGGGGCGCCGATGCGGAGGGACGCGGCATCCGTCAGCTCGGGGAGCTCACCGGCATCACGCGCCGCGGCGACGCGGGCGCGGAAGTCGCCGGCGAGGAAATCACCGTTCACATCGGATGTCACGGGACGGAGGTCGAGGTAGCGGTCGCCCTCCACGAGGACGGGGATCTCGCTCCCTGGGGCGCCAAGCCGCGCGAACTTCATGATTCTCCTGATCGGTCGGTGGGCCGCGTCGGTGCGGCCGGTCTCGTTGACAGTATAGACATCCGATGTTTACACTCCAAGAGATCCGCGCGAAGAAAACCGCTCGCGCATGGAGAGGAAACCCTGTGAGCCGCATCGTCGCCCTCGACACCACCGACATCCGCTTCCCCACGTCGCTCAGCCTCGACGGCTCGGATGCGATGAATCCCGACCCCGACTACTCGGCTGCCTACGTGATCGTGCGGACGGATGCCGACGACGACATCGAGGGTCACGCCTTCGTGTTCACGATCGGCCGCGGCAACGACGTGCAGGTCGCGGCGATCGATGCGCTCGCCGGACACCTGGTCGGGCGCGAGCTCGAGCCGCTCCTCGATGACATGGGCGGCACGTTCCGCGCGATCATCGGCGACTCGCAGCTGCGCTGGCTCGGCCCCGAGAAGGGGGTCATGCACATGGCGATCGGCGCGGTCATCAACGCGCTGTGGGACATCAAGGCCAAGCGCGCCGGGCTCCCGCTCTGGCAGCTGCTGGCAAGGATGACGCCCGAGGAGCTCGTCGACCTCGTCGACTTCCGCTACCTCACCAACGCCCTCACCCGCGAGGACGCGCTCGAGATCCTGCGCGCCGCCGAGCCCGGTCGCGCCGAGCGGGAGCAGCAGCTGCTCGCCACCGGCTATCCGGGCTACACCACGAGCCCCGGCTGGCTCGGCTACTCCGACGAGAAGCTCGAGCGCCTGGCCCGTGAGGCCATGGCCGACGGCTTCACCCAGATCAAGCTCAAGGTCGGCGCCGACCTCGACGACGACATCCGCCGGTTCCGCAAGGCGCGCGAGGTGTGCGGACCCGACTTCCCGATCGCGATCGACGCGAACCAGCGCTGGGAGGTGTCCGAGGCGATCGAGTGGGTGAACGCGCTCGCCGAGTTCCACCCGGCCTGGATCGAGGAGCCGACCAGCCCCGACGACGTGCTCGGTCACGCCGAGATCGCGCGGGGGGTGGCGCCCATCCGCGTCGCGACCGGCGAGCACGCGCAGAACCGCGTGATCTTCAAGCAGCTGCTGCAGGCCGAGGCGATCTCGGTCATGCAGATCGACGCGGTGCGGGTCGCCGGCGTGAACGAGAACATCGCCAACCTTCTCCTCGCCGCGAAGTTCGGGGTGCCGGTCTGCCCGCATGCCGGCGGCGTGGGCCTCTGCGAGGCCGTGCAGCACCTGTCGATGTTCGACTTCGTGGCCGTCACGGGCACGCGCGAGGGCCGCATGATCGAGTTCGTCGATCACCTGCACGAGCACTTCGTGGTGCCGACCGACATCCAGGGCGGTTCGTACATGGCGCCGACCGCTCCCGGTGCCGGCATGGAGATGAAGGCCGACAGCATCGCGACCTACACCTGGACGGGTGCGCATGTCGGGGCCTGAGCGGCGGGTTTCCACGTCGGCGGACACCGGGGAGCGCGGGCACGCCCTCACCGACATCCCCGCCCTCGGCTACGGCGCCGCGAACGTCGGGAACCTGTTCCGCGCGCTCTCCGACGACGATGCGTGGGCCGTGCTGGATGCCGCGTGGGAGAGCGGCATCCGGTACTACGACACCGCGCCGCACTACGGACTCGGCCTGTCCGAGCGTCGCCTCGGCGCGTTCCTCCAGACGAAGCCGCGCGACGAGTACGTGCTGTCGACGAAGGCCGGGCGGCTGCTGCGCCCGAACCCCGAGTTCTCCGGCGGCCTCGACACGGCGAACGACTTCCACGTGCCCGACGACCTGCAGCGGGTGTGGGACTTCTCGGCAGAGGGCATCCGTCGGAGCCTCGACGAATCGCGCGAACGCCTCGGCATCGAGCGCATCGACCTGCTCTACCTGCACGACCCGGAGCGCAACGACCTGGATCTCGCGCTCGCCGAGGCCTTCCCCGCCCTCGAGCAGCTGCGTGCCGAGGGTGAGGTCGCGGCGATCGGCATCGGATCGATGGTCTCGGATGCACTGGCCGCCGCCGTCCGCAGCGCCGACCTCGACCTGATCATGATCGCCGGTCGGTACACGCTGCTCGAGCAGCCCGCCGCCGTCGACGTGCTCCCGGCCTGTCGGGAGCGGGGGACCGGGATCGTCGCGGCATCCGTCTTCAACTCCGGCCTGCTCGCCTCGAGCGAGCCGCGCCGCGACGGGCGCTACGAGTACGGACAGCTGCCGGACGAGCTGTGGGAGCGGCTGCTGCGGATCGCCGCGGTCTGCGCCGACCACGACGTGCCGCTGCCTGCAGCCGCCGTGCAGTTCCCGCTGCAGGCGTCGGGCGTGCGCTCGGTGGTCGTGGGCGGGAGTCGCCCCGAGCAGCTGCGCCAGAACGCGGAGTATGCGGCCCGGCCGATCCCCGAGGAGCTCTGGGAGAACCTGGCGGCCGACGGCCTCATCCCGGCGTGAGCGCGGGCGGTGCACGCCGCGTGTTCACATCTCAGCAAGAACGTACGGAGATCGCCCGGATCGCGTCCGAATCCTCAGGGAACACGACGGATTTGCTGAATCGTGAACGCCGACGCAGCGAGACGAGACCGCCTCAGCGTCCGATCGTCGACTCGCGCACGATGAGTTCGGCGGGGAACGGGGTCGTGGCGGGTGGCGGAGCGCCGGGGTCGGCCAGCTGCTGGAGCAGCGCTGCGCCTGCCGCACGGCCGATCTCGTAGCCCGGCTGCCGCACGCTCGTCAGCGGCACGACCCCCTGGTGCGCCTGATCGACGTCGTCGAAACCGACGAGCGCGATCTCCTCGGGAACGCGGATGCCGCGCCGCAGCAGCTGCGTGAGCACACCCAGCGCCACCATGTCGTTCGCGGCGAAGACGGCATCCGGGCGCTCGGCGGCAGGGAGGGCGATGAGCTGCTCGGCGGCCCGCAACCCGTCTTCGGTCGCGAGATGCGGCACGTCGACGACCGTGATGGTCGCAGCGGTGCCCGCGACCGCGTCCTGGAGGCCGGCCAGGCGGTCGTTCGACTGGCTGACCGCGGGATTCCCGAGGAAGAGGATGCGGCTGCGGCCGAGCGAAAGCAGATGCTCGCCCGCGAGCCTGCCCCCGCCTCGATCGTCGAAGAGCACGGACGCGACGGTGTCGGATGAGCGGATGGGGCCGACGACCACCGAGCGGATGCCCCGTTCGGCCAGGAGCTCCAGACGCGGCACGACATCGCCGAGCGGATAGATCACGATGCCCTGCACCCGGTGCGCCTCGAACATGTCGATGTTGCGGCGCTCCTGCGCGCCGTCGCGGTTGCTGTTGCTGAAGAAGAGCGACCAGCCGCCCTCGCGGGTCACGTCCTCGACCCCGCGGGACAGCTCGTTGAAGTAGGGCAGCCACGCGTCGAGCAGGATCAGCGCGAGCGCCTTGCTCGACCCTGCGCGCAGCTGCCGCGCCGACTCGTTGGGCACGAACCCGAGCTGCTCGATCGCGTCCCGGACGCGCTCCCGGCTCGACGCGCCGAGCACGTGCGGGTGATTGAGGTAGTTCGAGACCGTGGAGGATGAGACCCCGGCGAGAGCGGCGACGTCCTTGACGCTCGCGGGCATGGATACTCCTCGTTGTCGTGCCCCGATCACGGCAGCGGGCGGGGCGGCGACCCTCAGCGTAGCGGAGGAGTTGGCACGTGCCAAGAAATGTCTTGACTTCGCTGCGCCACCGCCGTAGCGTGACTCGAACGCCGGGATTGGCACGTGCCAACCGGCGAGGCGACGGTGCCGGACACCCGCCTGCGAGAGGCCTCATGAACATCGGCTGCCACGGGCTCGTCTGGACCGGGAACTTCGATGCCGACGGCATCCGTCTCGCTGTGGAGAAGACGAAAGCGGCGGGATTCGATCTCATCGAGTTCCCCCTCATGGATCCGTTCTCGTTCGACGTGGCGGCCGCGAAGGACGCGCTCGAGGAGCACGACCTCGCGGTGAGCGCATCGCTCGGGCTGTCCGAGGCGACGGACGTCACGAGCTCCGACCCCGCGATCGTCGCGGCGGGCGAGGCGCTGCTGATCCGCGCGGTCGACGTGCTCGCCGAGCTGGGCGGCGAGCACTTCTGCGGGGTGATCTACAGCGCCATGAAGAAGTACATGGAGCCCGTGACGCCCGAAGGACTCGCGAGCAGTCGCGCCGCCATCGCGCGGGTCGCCGACCACGCCGCCGAGCGCGGGGTGTCGGTGTCGCTCGAGGTGGTCAACCGCTACGAGACCAACGTGCTGAACACGGCACGTCAGGCGCTCGGCTACCTGGCGGAGGTCGACCGGCCCAATGTCGGGATCCACCTCGACACGTACCACATGAACATCGAGGAGTCGGATATGTTCGCGCCGGTCCTCGACGCCGCTCCTGCCCTGCGCTACGTGCACATCGGCGAGAGCCATCGGGGCTACCTCGGCACCGGGACGGTCGACTTCGACACCTTCTTCAAGGCGCTCGGCCGCATCGGGTACGACGGTCCGATCGTCTTCGAGTCGTTCTCGTCGGCCGTGGTCGCTCCTGATCTCAGCCGGATGCTGGGCATCTGGCGGAACCTCTGGACCGACAACGACGAACTGGGCGCCCACGCCAACGCGTACATCCGCGACAAGCTCGTGGCGGTCGAATCGATCCGCCTGCACTGAGGCGGGCAGCCGGATCCGGCGGCGGGAAGATCAAGATGTTATTACAGGCCTTCCCCATCCGTGCTTCGTTAGATACATTCAGATACAACTTGCGCGGAAGAGGCGCAGGCCGCAGAATTGATCCGATGTTTACTGCGGCCCGCATCGCCGGACTCGCAACATGACCTTCAAGGAAGCAGGTGAGCACATGAGTGAGCCCATTCTCAGAGTGGAGGGGATCAGCAAGGGATTCCCCGGTGTGCAGGCGCTGAAAGACGTGCACCTGGAGGTGCGTGCCGGCGAGGTGCTGGTGCTGGTGGGAGAGAACGGCGCCGGCAAGTCGACGCTGATGAAGATCCTCTCCGGGATCTACACCAAGGACGAGGGCACCATCACGTTCGAGGGTCAGGAGGTCGAGCTCACCAGCCCGCTGCAGGCCCAGGAGCTCGGCATCACGATCATCCATCAGGAGCTCAACCTGATGCCCGATCTGACTGTCGCGCAGAACATCTTCGTAGGCCGTGAGCCGACTTCCGGCCCCTTCCTCTCCGAGAGGAAGCTCAACACGCAGACCGCTGAGCTGCTCAAGCGGCTCGAGATCCGCCTCGACCCGCGCCAGCTCGTCGGCGAGCTGACGGTCGCCGAGCAGCAGATGGTCGAGATCGCCAAGGCCCTGTCGTTCAACGCCAAGGTCCTGATCATGGACGAGCCGACATCGGCCCTCACCGACACCGAGGTCGAGACGCTGTTCGTGCTGATCGAGCAGCTCAAGGCCAGCGGCACCGGCATCGTCTACATCTCGCACCGCATGGACGAGCTCCGCCGACTCGCCGATCGGGTGACCGTGCTGCGCGACGGCACATACATCGGATCACTCGACCGGGCCGACGTCACGATCCCGACGATCATCGAGATGATGGTTGGCCGCGTGATCGACGAGGGCACCCGGCCCCAGGCGCGCGAGCACATCAACGATCCGATCGTCCTCGACGTGCAGGGCCTCTCGACGAGGAACCTGCTCAAGGACGTGTCGTTCCAGCTGCACAAGGGCGAGATCCTCGGCTTCGCCGGGCTCATGGGCGCCGGCCGCACCGAGACCGCGCGCGCCGTCATCGGCGCCGACCACCGCGACGGCGGCACGATCTCGATCAGCGGACGTCCGGTGCGCATCGGCCAGCCGGCGGATGCCGTGAAGCACGGCCTCGGCTACCTCTCCGAGGACCGGAAGCTGCTCGGACTCATGCTCGAGCAGGACGTCACGTTCAACACGGTGCTCGCCTCGCTCGGCTCGTACGCCAACGGCATCGGCTGGATGGGCGACAGCAAGGCGAAGAACCGCACCAAGGAGTACGTGCAGCAGCTGCGGGTGAAGACGCCCTCGGTCAACCAGGTCGTCAAGCTCCTCTCCGGAGGGAACCAGCAGAAGGTCGTCATCGCCCGGTGGCTGATGCGCGACTGCGACATCCTCATCTTCGACGAGCCGACCCGAGGGATCGACGTCGGCGCGAAGGAGGAGATCTACCGCCTCATGCAGCAGCTCGCTGACCAGGGCAAGTCCATCATCGTCATCTCATCGGAGCTCCCCGAGATCCTCCGCGTCGCGAACCGCATCGCGGTCTTCGCGAACGGTCGCATCACCGGGACGCTCCGCAACGAGGAAGCCAGCCAGGAGAAGATCATGCAACTCGCAGCCCACGGGGAGGAAGACTGATGAGCACCCCACAGCAGCCCGGATCGTCGACGACGACGGTCATCCAGACGGCGGTGAACGAGAACACCGACAAGCGCGACGTCGGAGCGTTCCTGAAGCGCCAGCTCCAGCAGTCGCTGGCATTCGGCACCCTCATCGTCCTGGTGATCTTCTTCACGATCGCCAGCCCGAACTTCTTCACCTTCAGCAACATCGCCACGGTCCTCCTCTCGACCGCGGTCATCGGCATCCTCGCCCTCGGCACGACGTTCGTCATCATCACCGGCGGCATCGACCTGTCGATCGGCACCGGCATGGCGCTCTGCGCCGTGATGACCGGTGTGTTCGTGACCAACATGGGCCTCCCGGTCTGGGTCGGCGTGATCGGCGGCGTGCTGACCGGTGTGCTGATGGGCCTGGTGAACGGCGTGAACATCACGTTCCTCCGGCTTCCTCCGTTCATCGCCACGCTCGCGATGATGATGATCGCGGGCGGTCTCGCCCTCGTCATCTCCAACGTCTCGCCGATCTACTTCTCCACCTCGGCGCCGGACTTCAAGAAGATCGCGCTCGGCGTGATCATCCCCGGCATCCCGAACGCCGTGCTCATCACGGCCGTCGTCGCGATCATCGCGTGGCTGGTGCTGTCGAAGACGCTCCTCGGCCGCTACACCTTCGCGATCGGCTCCAACGAGGAGGCCACGCGTCTCTCGGGTGTCAACACCCGTCGCTGGACGATCCTCATCTACATGTTCGCCGGCGCCTTCACCGGCATCGCGGGCATCGTGATCGCCGCTCGCCTCGACTCGGCCCAGCCGCAGATCGGCATGGGGTACGAGCTGCAGGCGATCGCCGCGGTCATCATCGGCGGCACCTCGCTGCTCGGCGGCCGCGGATCCATCCTCGGCACCGTGATCGGCGCGCTCATCATGAGCGTGCTCGTCAACGGCCTGCGCATCCTGTCGATCCAGCCCGAATGGCAGAACATCGTCGTCGGCGTCGTCGTGCTGCTGGCCGTGTTCCTCGACTCGCTGCGCAACCGCCAGCGGACCTGAAGCAGTTCGACCCGACTCAACTGAATAGCACCACGCAGTCCACCGTCGGCCCCGGCCGGCAATCACAGAGAACAATGGAGTTTCCATGAAATTCGGCAAGAAGACCGCATTCGCGGCACTCGTGGCAGCATCCGCGCTGGTGTTCGCCGGCTGCGCCGGCGGCGGAGACGTGATCGAAGAAGGCAGCGGCGGAGGCAGTGGCTCAGGCGACGGCGAGATGTACATCGCCCTCGTCTCGAAGGGCTTCCAGCACCAGTTCTGGCAGGCCGTGAAGAAGGGCGCGGAGCAGAAGGCGGAAGAGCTCGGCGTCAAGATCACGTTCGAAGGCCCCGCGGCTGAGACCGAGATCGCGGGCCAGCTCGAGATGCTGACCGCCGCGATCGACAAGAACCCGGATGCCATCGCCTACGCGGCGCTGGACCCCGAGGCCTGTGTCGCCCCGCTCGAGCAGGCGAAGTCGAAGGACATCCCTGTCGTCTACTTCGACGCTCCCTGCAACGGCGACGTCGGGCTCAGCCTGTCGGCGACCGACAGCAAGGTCGCGGGCGCGCTCGCCGCAGAGCACATGGCCGAGCTGATCGGCGGTGAGGGCCAGGTCGCGATCGTGGGCCACTCGCAGATCAACTCGACCGGTGTCGAGCGTCGTGACGGCTTCGTCGAGAAGATCGAGGCCGACTACCCCGACATCGAGATCGTCGACATCCAGTACGGCGACGGCGACCACCTGAAGTCGGCCGACATCGCGAAGACGCTGATCGCGGCGCACCCCGACCTCAAGGGCATCTACGGCACCAACGAGGGCTCGGCCATCGGCGTCGTGAACGCCGTGAACGAGCTCGGCCTGGAGAAGGGCAAGATCACGATCGTCGGCTTCGACTCCGGAGCGGCGCAGATCAACGCCATCAAGGACGGCACCATGGCCGGCGCCATCACGCAGGACCCGATCGGCATCGGCGAGCAGGTCGTGCAGGCCGCCTACGACGCGGCCAACGGCAAGGAGGTCGACGAGTTCTACGACACCGGTTCCTACTGGTACGACAAGACCAACATCGAAGACCCGAAGATCGCCGCAGTCCTCTACGAGTGACCTCGGCGGATCCACGGGAGCCCCTCACCTTCGGGTGGGGGGCTTCTTCGTGCGCCCGGCGAATGAGGACAGGATCCGTCCGCGGCGAATGTCACGATGTGATCGACGAAAGGATGCACCATGACCACCACCCCCGCGCGACCTGACGGCTCCAACACCGTCAACCCCTTCCTCATGACCGACGACGCCGCACGGATCATCGACTTCCTCACGCGCGTCTTCGGCGCGATCGACGTGCCCGAGGCGCGGACGCTCGACACCGACGGGCTGATCCTGCACTCCGAGCTGCGCATCGGAGACTCCCTGATCACGGTGGCGGATCGCAAGCCGGACTGGCCGTTCACGCCCGGCTTCCTCCAGGTCTACGTCGACGACGTCGAGGCGACGCTGGAACGCGCGGTCGCGCTCGGTGCGCGCATCGTGACCCGCCCGACGGACTTCTTCGGCGACACGTTCTCGCGCTTCACCGATCCGTCCGGCAACCTGTGGTGGGTGTATCGGCACGAGCCGCAGGAAGCGGCCTGGGATGCCGCGCCGGCTGTGGACGCCGGAACGACCGATGCCGACGCCGAGGACTGGTCCAGCTTCACCTCTCCGCAGCTCGAGTATATCCACGAGAGCCTGGTCGAGGCGATGACATCGTTGCAGGATCCGCGGCTCGCGAACTGAGGCGCCTGGTCGGGCGGAGATCTCACGTTCGGGAGTTGGATCTGAGCCTCAGACTCCTCCCGTCGCGGAGAACTCCGCCCGAACAGCTGTCAGATGACGCAGCGCCGCGACTCACGCCGAGAGCGTGAGCAGGCGCGCGGGGTTGGCGATCAGCATCCGGTCCACGGCGTCATCGCCGATCAGCGCGCGGAGACGCGGGACGTAGCGCTCGCCGAGGTAGCCGAGGCCCGGCATGCCGCCGTAGGCGAGGTAGCGGGTGCGTCGCGCGACGTCTCCGCCGAGCACCACACGATCGCCCGCTCCACGCTCGACGACGGATGCGGTCAGCGCCAGCAACTCGGCATCGGACCGCGTGCGCGGTCGCGCGAATCCGTCGTACCCGAGGTAGGCGCCGCGTTCGGTGAGGGAGACGTGCAGCCCCGGATCCGGATCGCGGTCGGCGTGCGCGAGCACCACACGATCGGATGCCACGCCCTCGGCCGCGAGCAGATCGAGGACCTCATGGGCTGCGGTGCAGAACTCCAGGTGCACCATCACCGGCGCACCGGTCTCGCGGTGCGCGGCGGCGACGGCGAGGAGGCTCGTGCGTTCGAAGGGGCTGATGCGCCAGTAGTCGATGCCGGCCTTCAGCAGCCCGGCGCGCACCGGCTCGCCGTGGGTGGTCGCGGCGAGTGGGACCTCCGGCGTCTCGAACACCGCGGTGTCGGCATCCGGCATCCCGCGGGTGAGGTCGGAGCGGAACAGCGCGGCCAGGCGGTCGACCGTCCAGACCTGCATCGGATGGTCCGCTCCGTAGTGCGCCTCGCGGTGCCGACCGGTGGTCGCGATGATGTGCAGGCCGGTCGTCGCACTGATCCGCGCCAGCGCCGCGGGGTCGCGGGCGAGGCCGAACGGGGTCGCATCGACCATCGACTCGAAGCCGCTCGCCTTCAGCAGCCCCGCTTCCGCGCCCGACGCGCGCTCGTCGTCGAGCTCATCACCCGGCAGCAGAGGCGACACCTGGAACAGATGCTCGTGATAGTCCACGCGCCCGAGCGCGGCCGGTTCGACATCGCCGAGCACCGTCCGGACGACCGGCATCAGCGCACCGACTCCGCCGCCTCGGCGAGCCGCTCGACGGTCTCGGGGGTGAGGTCGAGCTCGAACACGTCGGCCACGACCTGCGACCAGCCGTGGATGAAGTAGCGCCAGCCGTCGACCACGTGCAGCGACCGGGCGGTCTCCTGCGCGTGGGCCTGGTGCAGGAACTCGAGCGAGCCGCGGTAGTTGAACTCCCACGCGTACGCGCCCTCGGGGAACACGACCGCGTCGGTCAGCGGAGAGCCGGGGCGATCCTTGCCGAGTCCCGTGGCGTTCGCGATCACCGATCCCGGGGGAGCGGCGGCCACGACCGCGTCGGCCTCGTCGGGGGTGGCCGTGACGATGTAGTCGATCAGCCCGTCGCGGGTGCCGTGCTGGCGGTGCACCTCGCGGAGATGGTCGAGCTTGTCCTGCGAGCGGGCCGTCACCGTGACGCGAGCGGGAGCATCGGCGCGCTCCGCGAGCGCCCAGCTGAGCGCCGTGCCCGAGCCGCCGGCTCCGAGGATCACGACCTCCGCTCCGGTGCGGGCGAAGTGGTCGGCGGGGAGGAAGTCGTTCAGCGCCAGGTCGACCGTGATCGGATCCTTCGCGCGGCCCGACAGCAGCGCGCCGCGCTTGGAGATGCTCGAGATCTCGGCGCACGACACCGCGAACGGATCGAGCTCGTCGAACAGATCGGATGCCGCGGCGTACACGTTCATCTTGTGCGTGGTGACGAGGGCGCCGCGGTGGTGCGGGTCGTCGCGGATCTGCTCGACCATCGCCCGGTACTGCGCCGGATCGGCATCCATCGGCAGGTCGTGGCCGATCAGCGTGCGGGTCGGGAGGCCCAGGATGTCGGCCCAGAGCGGGAACACCTTCATGATCGACGACGACGCCGTCGTCACGCCGACGAAGCCCATGTAGTTCGACGGCACGGTCTCGATCGTCTCCGGATCGGTGGTGAGGGACGAGGTCATCGGAGGCTCCTAGCGGGCGGTCACGGGGTGGGCGGGCTCTGCGCCCCTGAGCACGGCGAGGACGTCGTCGAGCGAGATCGAGCCCATGTTGTCTACGGCCTGGGTGGTCTGCGCCCCGAGATGAGGAGTCACGATCACCCGGTCCGCGAGGGCCGGATCGAGCAGAGGGCTGGCCTGGGCGGCGGTGTCGCCGTCGAGCGTGTCGGCGGCGTAGGCGGACAGGATGCCGTCGCGCAGCGCCTCGGCGACGGCGGTCTCGTCGACGAGGTCGCCGCGCGCCGTGTTCACCAGCACGGTGCCTCGTCGCATATGGGCGAGCCGTCCGGCGTCGACGAGCAGCTGACCGCCCGGGGCGTGCAGCGTGATCACGTCGGCGACGCGGAACAGCTCGTCGAGGTCGATCGGCTCGGCGCCGTTCGCCTGGATCAGGTCGGCGGACAGGAAGGGGTCGGCGGCGACGACGCGCGGCCCGAAGCCGCTCAGGCGCCTCGCCACGCCCTGGCCGATGCGGCCGAAGCCGACGATCCCCACGACGGCCGCCCCCAGCTCGCGTCCGCGTCGCACGCTCCAGTCGCCCTCGCGCACCCGGCGGTCGCCGTCCGGCACGGACCGCAGCGCGGCCAGCATGAGACCTGTGGCGTGGTCGGCGACGGCATCCGCATTGGCGCCGGGGGTGTTGGTGACGGGGATGCCGCGGCGACGGGCCGCCTCCAGATCGACGGCCTCCGTGCCGACGCCGTAGCGGGCGATGACCTTGAGGCGCGGCCCCGCGTCGAAGTGCTCGTCGGTGACGGCACCCGTGCCGGCGATCCAGGCATCCGCGCCATGCAGCAGCGGACGCAGCTCGTCGAGGTCGTGGTGGGCGGGACCGCGCAGGATGCGGTGACCGGCCTGTGCCGCCCGACCGACGAGGTCGAGGTCGCCGTCCGAGAACGAGCGGCTGGTGACGAGGATCACGCCCATCAGCTCGGCCGTCCTGCGAACCAAGGCGCGAGAGCCGAGTAGGCCTCGGCGAAGCGGGCGTGGCGCTCGACATAGACCGCGTGACGCCCGGCATCCGGGGTGAACTCGGCGGTCACCTCGCTCAGCGCGCGCGCCGCGGCGAAGTCGGCGAGGCCGAGACCGACCGCGCCCGTGACCGCGGCGCCGAGGCTGTTCGCCTCTTCGACGATCGTGCGTCGGCGCACCGGCACACCCCAGACATCGGCGAGGACGGACAGGTACACGTCGCTCTGCGCTCCGCCGCCGACCGCATCGATGCGGTCGATCACGGCGCCCGAATCCCGGAACGCCTGGATGCACGTGAGCAGGTTGAAGGCGGTGCCCTCGAGCACCGCGCGCATGAGGTGGGCGCGCTGATGATGGCGGGCGAGTCCGACGAAGGCGCCACGGGCATCGGGGTCCCAGAGCGGGGAGCGCTCACCGAGGAGGTACGGGAGGAAGTAGAGGTCGTCGGTGTCGACGTCGCCGGAGGCCTCGGCGATGAGCCGACCGGTCTGCGGGTGCGCGGCATCGGGGGAGAGGGCTTCGGCGATCCACTGCACGGATGCTCCGCCGGCCTGCATCGTCGCGGTCGGGACGAACGACCCCGGCACGACGTTGTCGAACGTGAAGGTGCGCATCGCCGGATCGTGCAGCGGCTGATCCGCGGCGAACGAGATCCACGACGACGTGCCGAGGCAGACGTACGCGCCGTCCTCGGGTGCGACCACGCCGGAGCCGACGGCGGCCATCGGGCCGTCTCCGCCGCCCATGACCACGGGGACGCCGGCAGGCAGGCCGAGCGCCTGGGCCGCGGCATCCGTCAGTCCGCCGGCGATCGCGGTCGAGTCGAGGATCTCGGGGAACAGGGCGGGGTCGAGGCGCGCAGCCTGCAGCACCTCGTCGGACCAGGTGCCGGTGCGCTGGTCGTACGCGTTCGTTCCCGAGGCATCGGAGCGGTCGGTCGCCAGGCGCCCGGTGAGGCGCAGCACGATGAAGTCCTTGGCGACGCAGACGCGGCGCACGCGCGACCAGATCTCGGGCTCGTGGTCGCGCACCCACATGACCTTCTCGAGGGAGTAGGTCGGGTTGAGGCGATGACCGAGGATCGCGTAGGCGTGCTCGGCGCCGAGGGCGGCTTCGAGCTCGCGCTGCTGCGCCCCCGCACGGGTGTCGGCCCAGATGATCGCCGGACGCGCCGGCTCTCCGTCGGCGTCGAGAAGCACGGCGCCCATCATCTGCCCGCTCACGACGAGGCCGGCGATGTCGGCAGGGGCCGTCTCGGTGCGGGCGAGCAGATCGCGGGTCGCGGCGACGACCGCGTTCCACCAGTCGGCCGGTTCCTGCTCGGCGATGCCACCCGCGGCGAAGTGCGCCGGGTAGGGCACGGTGACCGCGGCGACCAGTCGGCCGTCGTCGTGATGCAGGGACGCCTTGTTCCCCGTGGTCCCCAGGTCGTGCGCGATGAGCATGGCCGCGGCCTATCCCGCGTAGGGACGCAGGTCGACGCCGTCGGCCGCACGGTAGGCGCGCGAGCCCATGCCGTGCTCGAGCACCCAGCCGTAGTCGTGGCCGGCGCCGCCCGGATACACGGCGAGGAACGCGTAGGGCTCGTCGCCGGTGTTGACCGAGCGATGCGCCCACCCCGGCGGGATGTAGCCGATGGTACCGGGGAGCATGTCGAGCCATTCGGTGCGCTCGCCGTCGAACATGAGCAGTCCGCCGCGTCCCTTCAGCGCGAGGTAGATCTCGCCCTGGTGGTTCGGATGCTGGTGCCCCTTGGTCATCCACAGCTCGCCGGACGTGTCGCCGGGCATGATCGTGGTGATCGACTGGGGGAGCTCGCGGTCGATCTCGGGGACAGGAGAGCTGACGACGGTGTAGACGACAGGGTCGTCGCCAGCGGATGCCGCGGCCCAGGCGTCGGCGTCGAGGAAGAGCCCTTCGAGGTCCGACATCCGCCGGGTGAGCGTCGGACCTTCCGGCGAGAGAGTCAGCTTCTCGGCATCGAAGGCGATCGCCATCGGGGAGATCGGCGGGGTGTGGAACTCGGGCATCGGTGCTCCTTGCGAGGATGCTGCGGCGCTGCGCAACCTGTAATGACAAGTTGAGTGTACCTGTGATGACAGGTTCGCGTCCAGGACACATCGCTCATCCGCGCAGGTCTCGGCGCGCGCTGGTGGCCGCTCTGTCAGCTCCGGTCGCGATATCTCATGGATCCGCGGCCGGGATGGCTGACATATCGCGACGGGAGGCGGGTCAGCGGGGTCAGGCGTCGGCGCGGCGGGCGCGGTACGCGGCGACGGCGTTGCGGTTGGCGCAGGTCGCCGAGCAGTAGCGCTTCGAGCGGTTGCGCGAGAGGTCGAGGGCGAGAGCCTCGCAGGTGTCGTCGTCGCAGACCGTGATGCGCGACCCCTCGTCGGTGCGGATGACGTCGATCAGGGCCATCGCCGTCTCGATGAGCACGCGCTCGGCGAGCGGTCGTTCGTCATCGACGGCGTGCAGGTGCCAGTCGGTGCCGTCGTGCCGCACGAGGTGCGGCGTGAGCGTGCTCTCGTCGAGGGCGGCGTTCACCCGCTCGACCATGTCGTCGCGCGGGGCCAGCAGCATCGAGCGCAGACGCGGTCGAAGCTGCTGCAGCGACGCGAGTTCCGCGTCGTCGAGATCGAGCCGCCCGGTGTAGGGGAACTCCCGCAGGAACGCCGCGTAGTCGTCGAGATCGGCGAGGGTCTCCGGGTCCTCCGCCGAGTTCACGAGCCAGACCGCCGAGCGGAGCGCCTCGGCCGTGTCATTCGTGAAGAGCATGTTGACATCTTACATCGGGGACGCGTAACGTCACATCCCATGAGCACTATGGCGAATGACAGCGTCGGCACGACCGTGTCCGGCGTGCGTCTCGGCCTGCCGCTGGCGATCGGCGCCGCGTTCGCCTTCGGCATGTCCGGCGGCTGGGCGCGCGGTCTCATGGATGCCGGGTGGACGCCCGGTGCCGCGGTGACGGCACGCATCTGGATCGCCGCGCTGGTGCTGCTCATCCCGACGGTCCTGTCCCTGCGAGGACGATGGAGTCTGCTCCGACGCAATCTCGGCATGATCGCGGCGTACGGCCTGCTCGCGGTGGCGGCCACGCAGCTCTTCTACTTCCAGGCTGTTGCCGTGATGGATGTCGGCATCGCGCTGCTCATCGAGTACACGGCGCCGATCGCCGTCATCCTCTGGCTGTGGCTCCGCCGCGGGGAGCGGCCGAGCCGACGCAGCATCCTCGGTGCGCTGATCGCGTTCGTCGGCCTCGTGCTCATGCTCGACATCGTGACCGGTGCCGAGGTGAAGGCTGCCGGCATCCTGTGGGCGCTCGGCGCCATGGTCGGTGCCGCGACCTACTTCCTTCTCTCGGCCAAGGCCGACACGGGTCTGCCGCCGGTCGCGCTCGCCGGGAGCGGCCTGCTGCTCGGGGCGCTCGGTCTGACCGTCGCCGGCGCCGTCGGCGTCCTGCCCATCGCGTGGAGCACCGACGACATCGCCTACCGCTTCGGCACGGTTCCGTGGTTCGTGCCGGTGCTGGCGATGGGCGTGCTCGCGACGGCGCTGGCCTATCTGCTCGGCATCGCCTCGACGCGGATGCTGGGCTCGCGACTCGCCTCGTTCGTCGCACTGGCCGAGGTCGTGGCTGCGCTGCTCTTCGGCTGGCTCCTGCTCGGACAGCTGCCCGATCTTCTCCAGGCCCTCGGCGGCGTGCTCGTGCTGGCGGGTGTCGTGATCGTGAAGCTCGGGGAGCCGGTGCCGGCGGAGTTCGTCGAGCCCGTGCCGGAGCCGCGTCGCTGACTGCTTCCCCGCCGAGAGGGTGGCTCGACAGGCGTTCTCGACGGCGCGACAGTGAGACGAATGTATACGAGAGGTGCATGAATGGGGAGATGCGCCCGGGAGTAGCTCGTTTATGTATACACTGAGGGCATGACCCTCTCCGTCGAGCGCACGTCCGCGAGCGATCGCGCGTATGCGGCTCTGCTCGACGGCATCCAGTCCGGAGCCCTCGCAGCGGGCGTCGTCCTGGGCGAGGTCGAGCAGGCGGAGCGCCTCGGCGTGAGCCGCACCCCGATGCGCGAAGCGCTGCGCCGCCTGATCGCCGACGGCCTCGTCGTGCAGCAGTCGCCGCGGGTCACCGTCGTCGCGGACCTGGATGCCGACGACATCCGCTCGCTCTTCGAGATCCGCCGTGCTCTGGAGGAGACCTCCGCCCGGCTCGCGGCGACCAGAGGAGACGCGCGGCTCTTCGCCGCCCTCGCCGACGAGTTCGCCCACGTCGACCTCGCCGCCGCCGAGGGGCGCGACGCCTACTACGCCCTCATCGCCCGCTTCGACGCCGCCCTCGATGCGGCCGTCGCCAACGACTACATCGCCTCGGCACTGCGCACCGTGCGCACGCACCTCGTGCGGGTGCGGCGGATGGCGCGCGACAACCCGGCGCGACTCGCGGCATCCGCCTCCGAGCACCGGACGATCGCCGAGGCCCTCGCCGCGCGCGACGGCGACCTCGCCGCCCACGCCACGCACGTCCACCTGCACAACGCGCTCACCGGCATCCTCGAGACCCTGAACGAAGGACAGAAATGACCGTCACCCACCACGTCCGTGTCCACCGCAGTGACGAGAACCTCGCGCGCGAGGACCAGCTCGCCTGGAAGATCGCCGAGGTCGCGGCCGACCCGGTCGAGGTCGAGCAGGACGTCGTCGACATGATCATCAACCGCATCATCGACAACGCGTCGGTCGCCGCGGCATCCCTCACCCGTGCGCCGATCAACGCGGCACGCGCGCAGGCGTTCAGCCACCCGGTCTCGACCGGAGGAGTGGGCGCGAACCTCTTCGGTGCCGCCCTCGACCGTCGCACGAGCCCCGAGTGGGCGGCGTGGGCCAATGGCGTGGCCGTGCGCGAGCTCGACTACCACGACACGTTCCTCGCAGCGGAGTACTCGCACCCCGGCGACAACATACCGCCGATCCTCGCCGTCGCGCAGCACGCCGGCAAGGACGGCCGGGCGCTCGTGCGCGGCATCGCGACCGGATACGAGATCCAGATGGACCTCGTGCGCGCGATCTGCCTGCACAAGCACAAGATCGATCACGTCGCCCACCTCGGCCCGTCGGCCGCGGCCGGCATCGGCACGCTGCTCGGCCTCGACGTCGAGACGATCTACCAGGCCGTCGGGCAGGGGCTGCACACCACCACCGCCACCCGGCAGAGCCGCAAGGGCGAGATCTCGACCTGGAAGGCGCACGCCCCGGCCTTCGCGGGCAAGATGGCCGTCGAGGCGGTCGACCGGGCGATGCGCGGGCAGACGAGCCCCGCCCCGATCTACGAGGGCGAGGACGGCGTGATCGCCTGGATGCTCGACGGCAAGGATGCCGCGTACGAGGTGCCGCTGCCCGCCGCCGGCGAGTCGAAGCGCGCGATCCTCGACTCGTACACGAAGGAGCACTCGGCCGAGTACCAGGCGCAGGCGTGGATAGACCTGGCCCGCAAGCTCGGCACCGAGAACCCGGCGCTGCGCGACCCCGCGAACATCGCCTCGATCGTGCTGCACACCAGCCACCACACGCACTACGTGATCGGCTCGGGTGCGAACGACCCGCAGAAGTACGACCCGACGGCGTCCCGCGAGACGCTCGACCACTCGATCCCGTACATCTTCGCGGTGGCACTGCAGGACGGCGGCTGGCACCACGTCGACTCCTACGCCCCGTCTCGCGCCGGCCGGGAGGACACCGTCGAGCTGTGGCACAAGATCACCACGGCCGAGGATGCCGAGTGGACCCGCCGGTACCACTCTGAAGACCCCGACGTGAAGGCGTTCGGCGGACGCGTCGAGTTCCAGCTGACCGACGGCACGACCGTGGTCGACGAGATTGCGGTCGCCGACGCGCACCCGCTCGGCGCCCGTCCGTTCGCCCGCGACAACTACATCGCGAAGTTCCGCCTGCTCGCCGAGCCCGTGCTCGAGCCCGCCGAGATCGAGCGCTTCCTCGAGCTCGTGCAGCGCCTTCCCGAGCTCGCCGCCGCCGAGGTCGGCGAGCTCTCGATCGTCGCGAAGGCCGGGCTGCTCGACGGCGCCGACGCGCCGAAGGGGCTGTTCTGATGCTGTCCTCGGACCCTTCGACAAGCTCAGGGACCCAGGGTGGGTTGCTGAGCCTGTCGAAGCACCCCACCCGCGCACGTGATCGGAGGTTCTGATGCTGTACTCCACGACCACCCCGGCCGAGAAGCGGCGGCTGTTCCGGGAGCGGCTCCGCTCCGGCGAACTGCTTCGCTTCCCGGGAGCCTTCAACCCGCTGAGCGCCCGGCTCATCGAGCAGAAGGGCTTCGACGGGGTGTACATCTCCGGTGCGGTGCTCGCCGCCGATCTCGGGCTCCCCGACATCGGCCTCACGACGCTCACCGAGGTCGCCGGTCGGGCGAAGCAGATCGCCCGCATGACGGAGCTCCCCGCGATCGTCGATGCCGACACCGGATTCGGCGAGCCGATGAACGTCGCCCGCACGATCCAGGAGCTCGAGGATGCCGGACTCGCCGGCACGCACATCGAGGACCAGATCAACCCGAAGCGCTGCGGTCACCTCGACGGGAAGAGCGTCGTCGACGAGAGCACGGCGATCAAGCGCATCCGCGCCGCCGCGGACGCGCGTCGCGATGAGAACTTCCTCATCATGGCGCGCACCGACATCCGCGCGATCGAGGGACTGGATGCCGCGATCGACCGCGCCAAGGCGCTGGTGGATGCCGGAGCGGATGCCGTGTTCCCCGAGGCGATGCGGACCCTCGCGGAGTTCGAGGCGATGGCGAACGCGCTGGACGTGCCGATCCTCGCGAACATGACCGAGTTCGGCAAGAGCGAGCTGTTCTCCACGGACCAGCTGCGCGACGCCGGGGTCGCCCTCGTCATCTGGCCTGTGTCGCTCCTTCGCATCTCGATGGGGGCATCCGGGCGTGCACTGGATACTCTGAACGACGAGGGGCATCTGACCTCGAAGCTCGGCGAGATGCAGCACCGCGCCGATCTCTACGACCTCATCGACTACGAGTCGTACAACCACTTCGACTCGGGCGTCTTCAACTTCACAGTCGACAACACCGGTCGCTGAGCAAAGCGAAGCGGACATCCGACCCGGTCGCCGAGCGAGCAGCGAAGCGACGAGTCGAAGCACACGAAGGAGTGACATGACCGAGCCGGACATCAAGAAGGGCCTCGCGGGGGTCGTGGTCGACACGACCGCGATCTCGAAGGTCAATCCCGAGACGAACAGCCTGCTCTACCGGGGATACCCGGTGCAGGAGCTGGCCGCGACGCAGCCCTTCGAGGCGGTCGCGTACCTGCTCTGGAACGGGGAGCTGCCCACGGCCGAGGAGCTGGCGGCGTTCCGCGTCACCGAGCGCTCGAACCGCGCGCTCTCGCCGGTGGTCAAGGACGCGATCGACCGGCTGCCGCTGGACTCGCATCCGATGGACGAGGTGCGCACGGCGGTGAGCGTCATCGGCGCCATCGAGACCGCGGGCATCGCCAACGTCCTCGACGCGGTCGGAACTCCGGAGGAGAACCTGGAGCGCAGCCTGACCCTGTTCGCCGCGCTTCCCGCGATCGTGTCGTACGGTCAGCGTCGTCGCCGGGGCCTGGAGCCGCTCGAACCGCGCGATGACCTCGACTACGCGGCGAACTTCCTCTGGCTCACGTTCGGCGAAGAGCCCGAGCCGGCCGTCGTCGACGCGTTCAACCGCTCGATGATCCTCTACGCGGAGCACTCCTTCAACGCCTCCACGTTCACGGCACGGGTGATCACCTCCACGCTGAGCGACCTGTACTCCGCGGTCGTCGGCGCCATCGGCGCGCTCAAGGGGCCGCTGCACGGCGGGGCGAACGAGGCGGTCATGCACATCTTCGACGAGATCGGCACCGCCGACCGGGTCGGGGGGTGGCTCGACGCCGCGCTGGCCGAGAAGCGCAAGATCATGGGCTTCGGGCACCGCGTGTACAAGCGCGGCGACTCGCGGGTGCCGACCATGAAGGCGGCGCTCGACTCCCTCGTCGCGCACTACGACCGGCCGGATGTCGCCGAGCTGTACGAGACGCTGGAGAGCGAGTTCGTCTCCCGCAAGGGCATCTACCCGAACCTCGACTACCCCTCGGGTCCCGCGTACAACCTCATCGGGTTCGACACCCTGACGTTCACGCCGCTCTTCGTCGCCGCTCGCATCACCGGCTGGACCGCGCACATCATCGAGCAGCAGTCGTCGAACGCGCTGATCCGTCCGCTGTCGGCCTACGACGGCCCGGATGAGCGCCACATCGAGGAGTACGTGCCCGACACCGCGGCGATCGACGTGCTCGAGCGTCCGGAGGAAGCCGCCGGCTGACCCTGTCGAAGCGAGGCTCTCAGTCCGCGCGGGTGAGCTCGCCGACCCTCGTGCCTGCCGCGTTCATCGCGACCAGCACATCGCCGTCGATCTCGGCGGAGCGCACGCTGCGCAGCCAGTCGTCGACTCCCTCGCACGCCTTCAGGGTCGACGCGAAGGGCGCCAGGGAGATGCGGCCGCCGTCGACCGTGTACGTCGTCGTGATGCCGTTGCACCCGTCGCTGCCGTGCACCTCGCCGTCCGCCGTGAACTCCAGGTGCGGCTCACCCGACGCGTCCTGACCCCAGAGTCCGACGACCTCGGAGGCGACGGCATCCGGTGCTGCCGCATCGGTCGGGGTCGAAGTGGGCGCGGCGGACTCGCCGGACGTGCATCCGGTGCCGACCAGCGCGAGGAGGCCGAGCGCCGCGAGGCCGACCAGGGAACGTGTTCGGGTTCGGCTCATGCCCGTCATGCTAGCCGCCTCCTCGTCGAACCCGCCGATATCTCCAGTCATTGGAACAAAGCGCGCACACTTTCGCCCACCTTATGAATTCCTCATGAACGCAGCCGGTTTCCTGTGTGTTCGCTGAGTAGTATTTCGGTTATCCCTCGCCATGACGGCGAGGGACTCTGCTGCTCGGGGGACCAGCGTCGCACTTCGCGCCCCGTCCGGGACGCAGACCGGCCGTGCGTGAGCACGAGGCCGCAGTCCAGAGTGAATGACGATCCGCGACCAGCAAGGACATACATCACATGAAGCACAGAGGGACAGGACGGCGCCCACTGGCGTTGACCGCCGCAGCGACGATCGCCCTGTCGGGGCTCTTCATCAGCGCACCGGCCTTCGCCGAAGACGGGGCTGACCTGCCCGCCGACCCGTCGGCGACGACGTCGGAGACCGCGGCGCCGGAGGCCCCCGCGACCGAGGCGCCCGCGACCGAGGCTCCTGCGGAAGAGCAGCCGCCTGCCGCGGAGGAGCCGCCGGCCGAGCTCGTCGAGACCTTCGAGGCTGCGGCCGCGAGTGACATCGACGCGGTCGCCTACGGCCAGAACGCCAACGACGAGTGGGTGTTCCTCGTCACCGAGGCCACGACCGCGAGCGACCAGGAGATCCAGGACTTCGCCGACTCGAAGAGCCTCCCGGTCGACGTCGTCGCGAAGGTGGACGCCGCTCCCACCGCCTGGGCGGACGGCGACTTCGTCGGCGGCCAGGGCTACCTCGTCGTGCACCCCGACGACAACGTCTCCGCCTGCTCCGTCGGCTTCGCTGCCTTCGCACCCGACGGATCGGACGCCTTCCTGAGCGCCGGTCACTGCGCGTTCAACGCCCAGGGCGCCAAGCTCTCGGCCACGACGCTGAGCATCCCGAACCAGGAGCCCGCCGTCGGCGGCCCCGGCTTCGAAGTGCCGAACCCTCCCGTTCTGCTCGGCACCTTCGGGTTCGCGCAGTTCGGCAGCACGGGCAACGCCGCAGGTTCCAACGGCGACACCAACGCCACCGACATCTCGGTGATCGATGTCGTCGAGGCCAACGGCTGGAACCCCCTTCCCTCCGTGACCGACTGGACGACCGCCGGCCCCGCTCTCGACTCGCTCGCCGCGAGCACCTTCCCGGTCAAGGCCGTGGGCTCTGCGGTTCCCGGCTCCGTCTCGAAGAGCGGTCGTACGACCGGATTCACGACCGGCACGATCGACGGCGACGACATCATCGACGGCTGGGCGAACATCGACGGCCGCTTCGTGCAGGGCTTCTCCAGCAACACCGTCGCCGGCCCCGGAGACTCCGGCGGCTCGGTCATCCAGGGCACCACGGCAGTGGGCCTCATCAGCGGCGGTACCGAAGCCGACCCGGGAGCCGGCATCGAGCAGTGGACCTGGGCGGCGTCGCTCACCACCGCTCTTCCGAAGACCGGTGGCTACGAGGTCGCGCTCGACCTCGACGCCCCCGCGATCGCGAGCCCGGCCAACGGCGCCAGCGTCACCCCCGGCCAGACCGTCAGCGGCACCGCCCCTGGCGCCACCTCTGTCATCGTGAACCTGGGTGGCGGCGACCAGGAGGTCCCGGTCTCGAACGGCGCGTTCTCCTTCGCGGGTCCGGTCGCGCTCGGCGCCGCCTCGATCTCGGTGACCTCGGCGAACGGCTTCAGCCGCTCGGACACGACGACCATCGCCGTCGAGGTGGAGGCTGCTCCGCTCGCCGCGCCGATCATCACCTCGCCGACCAGCGGCACGACGCTCACCGCGGCCGTCACGGCGATCAGCGGCACGGGTCTCCCGACCGCGGACATCACGGTCGTCGACGGCGAGGGCAACACGCTCGGCACGGCAGTGGTCGGCGGGACCGGCACCTGGACCGTCGACGGGCTGAACCTCGGGTATGGGGCTCACACGGTCGTCGTGACGCAGGCCAGCGCAGGTGAGGTCTCCCCGGAGGCCACGGCCTCCTTCTCGGTCGTGCCGGTCGCCCCGGGTGTGACGTCGATCGCGGGCGGCTCGGCCTTCCCGCATGACGGCGGGCCCTCGGCTCTCTCCGGCACGGGGATCGACGGAGCCACGGTCACCGTGGTGCTCACCGGCGTCGACGCGCCCGCGGCGAAGGCGGATGCCGGTGCCCTCGCGGCGCTGAGCGGCGTCTACACCACGACCGTCGCAGGCGGCACGTGGACCGTGACCTTCCCCGAGGTCCTGATGACCGGTTCGTACACGGTCTCCGCGCGGCAGAGCGTCTCCGGCTTCGTCTCTTCGGCGACGCTGGTCTCGTTCTCGGTTCTCGGCGTGCCGGCACCGGGTGGCGGCGCGGTCGCTCCGGGCGGCGGCGGCGGAACGGGCGACGGCAACCTCGCCGCGACGGGTGCGGACGCACTCGTCCCGATGGGTGCCGCGGCCGTCGCGCTCGCGCTGCTCTCGGGCGGGCTGCTGCTGATGGCACGTCGTCGTCGGACGATCGAGGCCTGACCGCACTGATCGGAACCTGATCCGACACGACCTCGGTCGTCGTCGGAGAACGAAGAAGCCCGGTATCGGAGGATACCGGGCTTCTTCGTTCTCGAGGAGGGGTCAGGCGCGGGTCACGTCCAGCTCGATGACCGACCAGGACAGCGGCGGGAGAGCCGTGCGCACGGCCCCGTCGACGACCTCGGCGCGTGCGAGCGGAACCATGTGCACCGTGTCGGGTGCGGTCTCGAGGTTCGCCGTGTGGCGGTCGCCGCCCTCGGGGATCGTGAGGGTCTCGGCCTGGCGCACGTGCAGGTCGCCGAGTCCGTGCAGGTCGATCGTGAGGTCGCTCTCCTCATCGAGCGAGCGGTTCGCGACGAAGACGACCAGGCGTCCGGTCGTCTCGTCCCAGGTCGCGGCCGCGTCTACCGCGTCGACTCCGCCGTAGCGCGTGGTCTCGATCTGCGGCGCCGACACCGCGAGACGCAGGATGCGGCCCTTGGCGAGGCGCGCCATGCGCTCGAACGGCCAGAAGCTCGTCTGCCGCCATGCGGCACCGCCCTCCTCCGACCGGATCGGGGCGATCACGTTCACGAGCTGCGCCTGGTTGGCGATCTTCACCCGGTCGCCGTGCCGCAGCAGGCTGTTGAGCAGGGTGCCGACGACGACGGCATCCGTCACGTTGTACGTGTCCTCGATCAGGCGCGGATGCTGCTTCCATCCGGCCTTCGCGATCTCCCCGGCTTCGACGTCGTTGTACTTGACCTGGTCCCACACGTTCCACTCGTCGAACGAGATGTCGACCTGCTTGGTGTGCTTGCCGGCGGCCTTGACCGCGTCGACCGTCGCGATGACGCCCTCGATGAAGGCATCCATGTCGACCGACTCCGCCAGGAACGACTCGGCGTCGCCGTCGTGCTCCTGGTAGTACGCGTGCATCGAGACGAAGTCGACCTCGTCGTACGCGTGGCTCAGCACGGTGTGCTCCCAGGTGCCGAACGTCGGCATCGAGCGGCCCGACGAGCCGACCGCGACGAGCTCGATGGACGGGTCCACGAGGCGCATGGCCTTCGCCGCCTCCTGGGCGAGGCGGCCGTACTCGGTCGCGGTCTTGCCGCCGATCTGCCACGGCCCGTCGAGCTCGTTGCCGAGGCACCAGAGCTTGATGTCGAAGGGCTGCTCCGCACCGTTCTTCCGGCGCAGGTCCGACCAGTAGGTGCCACCGGGGTGGTTCGCGTACTCGACGAGTGCGCGAGCCTCCTCCACGCCGCGCGTACCGAGGTTGATGGCCTCCATGACCTCGACGTCGGCCTCCTTCGCCCAGTCCATGAACTCGTGCAGGCCGAACGCGTTGGTCTCGATCGTGTGCCACGCCCCGTCGATGCGCACGGGGCGGTCCTCGACGGGGCCGACGCCGTCTTCCCACCGGTACCCGGAGACGAAGTTGCCGCCGGGGTAGCGGATGACGGTCGGTCCCATCTCCTTGACCAGCGCCAGCACGTCCTGGCGGAATCCGCGCTCGTCGGCCTGGGGGTGGCCGGGCTCGTAGATGCCGGTGTAGACGCAGCGCCCCATGTGCTCGACGAACGAGCCGAAGAGCCTCCGGGGGACGTCGGCGATCGTGAAGTCGCGGTCGATGGTGATGCGGGCCTGAGACATTGCTCTCCTTGTGTCTGGCTCTGTGGCCGGGTGGGGGACTACTGACCGCCGAAGCCGCTCGTCGCGACTCCCTTGACGATCTGCTTCTGGAAGATGAGGAACACGACGATCAACGGCAGCGCGGCGAGCACGGCCTGCGCCATGACCTGGGCGTACTGCACGCCGTAGGCGCTGATCACGGTCTGCAGGCCGACCGGCAGCGTCATCAGCGTGGTGTCGTTGATGACGAGGAACGGCCAGAGGAAGTTGTTCCACGCGGCGATGAAGACGAAGATGCCGACGGATGCCATGATCGGACGCGACAGCGGCAGCACGATCGACCAGAAGATGCGCAGGCGCCCGGCGCCGTCGACGCGGGCGGCGTCTTCGAGCTCGATCGGGATCGCGTCGAAGAACCGCTTCAGGATGGACACCATCGCGGGGGCCACGACCTGCGGCAGGATCAGACCCCAGTACGTGTCGATCAGGTTGAACGCGAGCATCTCGTAGAACAGCGGGATGATCAGCACCTGCGGCGGCACGACGATCGAGGCGATGATGACGACGAACAGCCACTTGCGTCCGGTGAAGTCCAGCCGTGAGAAGGCGTACGCGGCCAGTGCCGAGATCGTCAGCGTGATCAGGGTGATCGCGACCGAGGTCCAGAGGCTGTTGAACGCCCAGGTGTAGACGTTGCCCTGCGACAGGATCGCGGTGAACGCGTCGATCGTGGGGCCGGCGGCTCCGATCCAGCCGGGGTCGCCGGATGCGGCATCCGTCTCGGTCTTGAACGCGGTGGCGACCGCCCACAGGAAGGGCAGCAGCCAGCCGATCGCGAGGAGCAGCAGCACGACGAAGGCGGTGATGCGCAGCGGCCCGAACGGCTTCTGGCCGGGCAGGTGCGCGCGGCGGGGCTTCCGCGTCTCGGCGGTGGTGATCGCCTCGGTACGGGTGGCGGTGACGGTGGCGGTGGACATCAGAACTGCTCCTTCCGGCGGCGCGTGATGAGGGCCTGCACGACGCCGAGGATGACGATGAGAGCGAAGAACACGTAGGAGATGGCGGCCGAGTAGCCGAACCGGTAGCTGACGAATCCGGCCTCGTAGATGTACTGGACGATCGAGCGGGTGGTGTCGCTCGCGACCCCGCCGAGCATCTGGTACGCCTGATCGAAAAGCTTCAGCGAGGCCAGGATCTGCAGGATCAGGATCAGCACGGTCGCCGGTCCCAGCTGGGGGAGCGTGATCGACCAGAACTGCCGCCACGCGCCGGCGCCGTCGAGGGATGCGGCCTCGTACTGCTGCGGCGGGATGTTCTGCATCGCCGCCAGGTACAGCAGGAAGTTGAAGCCGACCGTCCACCACACGGTGGCGATCACGATCGACAGCATGTTCGTGTCGGGGTTCTGCAGCCAGGCGAGCGGCTCGAGTCCGAAGAACTCCAGGATGTTGTTGGCCGCGCCGACCTGCGGGTTGAAGATCCAGACCCAGATCTGCGAGATCACGGTCGAGGCCAGCAGGAACGGCATGAAGAACGACAGCCGCCAGAGCCATTGGCCGGGGATGCCGCGGTCGACGAGTGCCGCCATGACCAGGGCGATCACGACGAGCGGCACGGTGGAGAGCAGCGTGAACCACACCGTGTTCCCCATCGACTGCCACATCTTCGGGTCGCCGAGCGCCTCGACGTAGTTGGCGAAGCCGACGAAGGCTCCGCCGGCCCCGGTGAGGGACTGGTCGGTGAAGCTGAGGATGATGCCGTGCACGATGGGCCAGGCGAGGAACAGGACGAACGCGACCAGGAACGGGGCGAGGAACGCCCAGCTGATGAGCTGCTCGCGGTTGCGGGCTCCGGCGCGACGCGGCGGGGTTCCGGTCTTCGATCCGGTGACGATGGTGCGGGTGGAATCGGTTGCGGTCGTCATGATCCGAACGTCCCTTCGGGGTCAGCCGGGTTGGGCTGTCGGAGCAGGGTGTTCACCCGTGCCTCGAAGCGGTCGATCGCGGCAGCGGGGTCGTCGCCCGAGAGGAGCACACCCTGCACGGCGGCGCCGAACTCGGACTGGAAGTTCGATCCGGATCCGGTGAACCACGCGGTCGGGTCGTAGACGACGTGCTGCGCGGCCTCGGCGTAGTGCGCCTGCGGGATGAGGTCGTCGTAGTCGGGGGACTCCGTGACCGGCAGGAAGGCCGGGATGTGCCCGGCCTCGGCCCACCCGAAGGATCCCTTCAGCATGTCGGCGACGAACTGATAGGTCAGGTCGCGGCGGACGGGGTCGGCGTTCGTCTGATGCGGGAGCACGAAGGAGTGCGAGTCGGCGTAGACGGCCGGAGTGCCGAACAGGGTGGGGATCATGGTCGCGTCGAAGGGCAGCGACGCCGCCTGCATGGTGCGCAGCTCCCAGACGCCGGTGAAGAGCATGCCGCTCTTGCCGGTCGCGAACTCGGCGACCGCGCTGCCGTAGTCGGCCTGCGCGAGGGCGATCTCGCCGTCGAGGAGGGTGCGCATCAGTGACAGCGACTCGACGGCGACGTCTTTGTCGATCACGGCAGGGCCGCCGGGCGGGAGCTCGATGGCGCCGCCGTGCTGCGAGTAGAACGTGTAGAACAGGCGCCACATCTGCGCGCCGTCGCCGAGGTAGCCGTAGGACAGCGCGTGGCCCTCGGCCTGGCCGCCCACTTCGCGCAGCTGGTCGAGGAACTCCTCGGGCGAGGAGGTCTCCTGGAGCTTCCCGTCGCTGTCGAGCACTCCGGCCGCATCGCAGATCTCGGTGTTGAACATCATCACGAACGGGTGGGCGTCGAGCGCGATGCTGTACATGCCCTCGCCGACGAAGCCCTTCTCCCAGATCGGCTTCGGGAAGGTCGAGCTGTCGATGCCGAGAGAGGCGAGCTTGTCGACATCCCAGCGGTCGAGTAGCCCGCCCGGCGCCCAGCCGACGGTGCGGGTGGCGTGCATGATCGCGACGTCGGGTGCGCGACCGCCGGCTCCCGCCATCGCGAGCTTCGTGTAGTACGGCGTGCCCCAGGCGAGCACGGTGGGGCGGATGCGGAACGCGCTCTGCGCGCCGTTCACGTCATCGAGCAGCTGCGACATGGTGACACCGTCGCCTCCGGAGAGCAGGTGCCAGAACTGCAGGGTCTGGGTTCCCGAGCCGGGGACCGCGCCGGGTGCGCAGCCGGCGAGCAGAGCCGTGCCGGCGGCCACCGAGGCGGCGGTCAGGAACTGCCTGCGGGACAGATCGAGTGGGGGCGTCATCGTCACTCCTTCGTGACCGGTGGGTGGACGACTCATCATTACATCGATGTAATCGACGCGCAAGAAGCAGTTCGGACGATTCGCACGCGGGAGTCAGGGGCGGTAGCCCGCGGGGCGTCCGGCGGTGCTCGCGCGCTCGAGCAGATGGTGCGACAGCGTCAGGGATCGCGGCGGCGTGCTGCGGTCGTCCATGCGCGACTCGAGCAGACCGAGCGCGGCCTCGGCGAACGCGCGACGGTCGAAGGCCACCGAGGTGAGCGCCGGCGACGTGTACTTCGAGAACTCGACGTCGTCGAAGCCCGTGACGATCACGTCGTCGGGAACGCGGATGCCGTGATCGTGCAGGGTGTGCAGCGCCCCGAGGGCGAGGGAGTCGGTGAAGGCCACGATCGCGTCGAACGCGACTCCGCGGGCGAGCAGCGTGCGCGCGGCATCCGCTCCACCCGACATCGACCAGGGCAGCCGGTTGACCTCGAGCGCCGGGTCCCGCGGGATGCCGGCTTCGCGCAGCGCGTCGTGCACGCCCTCGAGGCGCAGTCGACTCGTCGCCGTCGCGACGGACGGGTCGTCGTCGGCGCCGACCACCGCGATCCGCCTGGCGCCGCGCGAGAGCACGTGTCGCGTGGCATCCGCGGCCGCCATCCGGCTGTCGATGCGCACGTGGTCGGTCCTGTTCTGCTCGACCTCGCCGATCACGACGAGGGGCGGCAGACGATCGGAGTACTTGATGACGCTGTCCTCGAGGCGGATGGGGTTGAGGATCAGCCCGTCGACGAGGTGCGCCCTGGCGCGCGAGACGAGCTCCTTCTCGCGCTCGGGCACCGACGCGGTCTCCTCGATCTGCACGGCCAGGCCGCGATCGTGTGCGGCCTCGACGATGCGGTGCAGCAGCTCGGCCGAGAACGCGGTCGCGAGATCGGGGAGGGCGACGGCGATGATGCCGGACCGCCCCTTGCGGAGCCCGCGTGCGCTGAGGTTCGGGACGAAGTCGAGCTGCGTCATCGCGGATTCGACCTTGGCGCGCGTCTCCTCGCGCACGGCCACGGTGCCGGTGACGACGTTGGAGACGGTCTTGATCGACACCCCGGCGAGGGCGGCGACGTCTCTCATCGTCGCGCGTGGCGGTGGCGTCGCTGTCATCCGGTCAGCCTAGTGGGGACCGCCTCCGGCGAGGGAGTACAACGATGTAGCCGAGCCGTTCGTGGCTATCATGGCGCCATGGGCATCGAACGCAACTGGGCGGGCAACCTCACGTATCGCGCATCACGCGTGGAGCACCCGTCGTCGACGGATGAGCTGGCCGCGCTTCTCGCGCAAGGCGGTCCGGTGCGGATGCTGGGATCACGCCACAGCTTCAACGACCTCGCCGACACCGACGGCCTGCTCGTGGCCCTCGACGCGCTGCCCGCGGTGTTCGAGGTGAACCAGGCGCGCGACGCCGTCCGCGTCTCGGGTGGGCTGCGCTACGGCGACATCGCCCCGCGTCTGCTGGCGGAGGGGCTCGCGCTCGCGAACCTCGCCTCGCTCCCGCACATCTCGGTGGCGGGCGCGGTCATCACCGGCACGCACGGCTCGGGCGACGCGATCGGCTCGCTCGCGAGCGCGGTGCGTGCGCTCACGATCATCACGCCGACGGGGGAGATCCGCACGCTCCGCCGCGGCGACGACGACTTCGACGGCGCGGTGGTGAATCTCGGCGCGCTCGGAGCGGTCGTCGACCTGACCCTCGACGTCGAGCCGACCTACGAGGTCGCTCAGCACGTGTTCGAGCATCCGGACTGGGACGCGATCCTCGCCGACCTCGACGACGTGACCGGCGCCGGCACCAGCGTGAGCATCTTCTCGACCTGGCAGCGGACCGACATCGCCGACCAGATCTGGGTGAAGCAGCGGCTGCCCGAGGCGCACGAGGCTGCGCGCGAGTCGCTGTTCGAGCGTCTCGGCTCCGCGGCCGCCGTGAGCAAGCGGCATCCCATCCTCGGTGTGGACCCGGTCGCCTGCACCGACCAGCTGGGCGTTCCCGGGCCCTGGTCCGAACGGCTGGCCCACTTCAAGCTCGAGTTCACGCCCTCGGCCGGGGCCGAGATCCAGAGCGAGTACCTCGTGCCGCGCGCCGACGCCGTCGCCGCGATCCAGGCCGTGCGCACGCTCGCCGGCCAGATCGCCCCGCTGCTGCTGGTCAACGAGATCCGCACGGTGCGGGCCGACAGCCTCTGGCTGAGCTCGTCGTACGAGACGGATGCCGTGGGCATCCACTTCACGTGGAAGCCCGAGGAGGCCGCGGTCCGGGCGCTCCTCCCGACGATCGAGGCGGCGCTGCCGCCGACGGCCCGTCCGCACTGGGGCAAGGTGTTCGAGTTCGACGGCGCCGAGGTGCGCTCGCGGTACCCGCGCTTCGACGACTTCGCGGCGCTCGCCGCGCGCTTCGACCCCGATCGTCGGCTGGTGAACCCGTACCTGGAGCGCCTCGGACTGTAGGTCGGCCCTTCGACAGGCTCAGGGACCCAGAGGTGCGGAGGCTCAGGGACCCAGGGGTGTGGAAGCTCAGGGACCCAGGGGTGCCGACTCAGCTCGTCGGGATCCAGACCCGCATGGTCGACGGGCCGCGCTGCGCCCAGTCGTGGTACGGCACCAGCACGGCATCCGCGACCTCGCCGGACGCGCGGTGCCGCAGCGGCAGGCGCACCTGCCCGCCGGATTCGACCGGCTCCCCGGCGACGACCGCGTCGACGATGTCGGCACCGAAGTCGATCGACTCCAGTGCGAGCACCTCGGGGCCGCGCTCGACGACGACGGATCCGCGCACGGCATCCACTCGAGGATCGGCGCTGCTCACCCGGGCGACCAGCGGCAGGGTCAGCTCGACGACGTCGCCGGCGCGGAAGGGACGACGCACCTCGACCGTGCCGGGAGCGGCCGCCTCCTCCGTGACCTCGCCGTCGGCTTCCACGCGCACCGTCGCCCCCTCGGCCCACGCCGGCACCCGCAGCGTCAGGGTGAACTCGGCATCCTCTGCGATCGACACGCGGATGCCGCCGTCGACCGGGTAGCCCGTCTCGACGTCGAGCGCGACGACCCTCCCGTCGGGGAGCGTCGTGCGCACGGATGCCGGCGCGTACTGGTGCAGCTGCACGCCCTCGGCGTCTGAGGTCGCGAGGTAGGCGGCGAGGCTCGCGAACGTGCGCGCCACGTTGGGCGGGCAGCACGAGACCTCGAACCAGGGTGCGCGCAGCGAGGACGATGCCCGTTTCGACGTGCCATCGGGATCGGCCTCGACCCCCGGCATCCGCTGGTGGAGCGTGTTGGCGTAGTAGAACGCGCGTCCGTCGGGAGCGGGCGAGGTGGCGACGACGTTGAACAGCGTGCGCTCGATGAGGTCGGCGTGCTGCGTCCCGCCCGTCGCGAGCAGCAGGCGCCACGAGAACATGATCGACCCCACGCCGGCGCAGGTCTCGGAGTAGGCGCGATCGCTCGGCAGCTCCCAGTCGGCGCCGAACGCCTCGTCCTGGTGGTGCGAGCCCTGTCCCCCGGTCACGTAGGTGCGGCGTTCCGTCGTGCGGTGCCACTGGGCGCGCAGGGCATCGAGCAGACCGTCGTCGGAGAGCTCCACGGCGACGTCGGTCGCCCCGGAGGCGAGGTAGTTCGCCCGCACGGCGTGCCCGCGCAGCGCCTCGGCCTCGCGCACCGGCACGTCGTCCTGGAAGTACTCCTGCCCCCACTCGATCTCGGCGAGGGTCCCGCGTCCGTGCCGCTCGACGAACAAGGCGGCCTGATCGATGAAGCGCTGCTCGCCGAGCGCCCGTCCGAGCTCCGCGAGACCGACCTCGACCTCGGCATGGCCGCAGATCGCGTCGCGTCCGGCGGGCCCGAACTCGCGGATGACCAGCTCTGCCGCGCGTCGCGCGATCTCGATCAGTCCGTCGTCGGCGTCGGGGCGGGTGCGGTGCCGGGCGACCGCCGCCTGGAAGAGGTGCCCGAGGCAGTACAGCTCATGCCCCCACTCCAGGTCCGACCAGCGGTCGCCCTGGCCGGGGCGACCGAACCGCGTGTTCAGGTAGCCGTCGGCCTCCTGCGCGGCCGCGACGCGTGCCACGACCGACCGGAACCGCTGCTCGAGCGCGGCGTCTGGCGCGGCATCCGTCCGTCCGATCTCCCAGGCGAGCGCCTCGAGGTACTTGTAGACCTCGGAGTCGGCGAACTCCCGGCCCCGACGTCCCGCGGGCAGCGTGCCGGCGGCGGCGAGATCGAAGTTCGGCAGCCAGCCCTCGGACTCGAGACGAGAGGCGATGTGGTCGAGCGTCGCCGCGCCGTTGATCTCCTGGCGCTCGCCCCAGAACCCTCCGGTGATGCGCACCTCGGAGACGCCGAGCGGGCGCAGGCGACCGCGCGTGGGGACCACCGGCGCCGCCGGTGCAGTGATGTCGTACATGGTCATCCCTTGAAGGCGCCGGACATGAAGCCGCGCACGTAGTGTCGTTGGAGGATCAGGAAGAGAAGGATGCAGGGGAGCGCCAGAACGACCACCCCGGCCTCGGTCGCGCCGTAGTCGACCACGCCCTGCACCTGCCCGCGGAGGTTCGCGACCGCGAGCGGCAGCGTCATCCGGTTGGAGTCGTTGATGAGGATCAGCGGGGCCATGAAGTCGTTCCACGCCGTGAGGAAGGCGAAGAGTCCGACGGTCACGAGTCCCGGCTTGACCGCCGGCAGCAGCACCCGCCACAGGGCGCCCCAACTGGAGCATCCGTCGACCATGGCGGCCTCGTCCATCTCGCGCGGGATCGACTCGAACGAGATCCGCATCATGAACATCGAGAACGGCAGCTGGAACATCGTGATCACGAGCGCGACGCCCACGAGCGAGTTCTGCAGGCCGACCGCGTTGAGGATCACGTAGAGCGGGATCAGCAGGGTCGCATACGGCACCATGAGGATCGCGAGCGTCACCAGGAACAGCGCGTTCTTGCCGGGGAACGAGAACCGGGCGAAGGCATAGCCGCCCAGCAGCGAGATGAACAGGGTGAGGGCGACCGTGAGCACCGAGACGAACAGCGAGTTGCCGAGGTACACCCAGATGCCCGCCTGGTAGTCGGCGAGGGCGATGTAGTTGCCGAAGCCCCAGCCGTCGGTCTGGCTCGTGCCGGCCACCGGGCTGAGCGAGGAGACGCCGGTCCAGATGAGCGGATAGAGGAAGATCACCGCGAGGGCGGTCGTGAACACCCAGTAGGGGATGCCGAAGACGATGCGCGCCGCTCTCGAGCGGTACCGCGGAGCGGCGGGCTGATGGTTCGGGGCGACGATCGTGCGCGTGAGTGTCTGGGACATGGCTTCAGCTCTCATCCGGACGCCGGAAGGCGCGCAACTGGAAGACGTTGATGACGATGAGCGCGAGCAGCACGATCACCGAGAGGGCGCCGGCGATGCCGAGGCTGTTCTGGCCCTGGAAGGCCACGTTGTAGATGAGCTGCACGACCGTCATGGTGCTGTTGTCGGGGCCGCCCTTGGTGAGGATGTAGAACTGCTCGAACGCGAGCAGGGAGCCGGTCACGCACATGACGGTGGTGAGCGCGAAGGTCGGCTTGAGGAGGGGCACCGTGATGTAGCGGAACGTCTGCCAGCGGCTCGAGCCGTCGATGCGCGCTGCTTCGTAGATGTCGTCCGGGATGCCCTGCAGGCCCACGAGCATCAGCAGCATGTAGAAGCCGGCGAAGCGCCACACGATGAGGAAGATCGTCGACCAGAGGGCGCCGTCGGGGGTGCCGAGGAACGTGATGCCCCACGACTTCATCAGGCCGGCGAAGGGGCCGGCGATGGGGGAGTAGAGCACGTAGAACAGCAGAGACGCGGAGGCCAGGCCGAGGGCGCTCGGGATGAGGAAGGCCGTGCGCAGGAGGCCCTTCCACCGGGTCGACTCCTGTACGAGGAGGGCGAGTCCGAGGCCCAGGCCGATCAGGATCACGGTCGTGATCAGGGTGTACAGCAGGGTGAAGCGGATGCTGTCCCAGAAGAGCCGGTGGCTGACGGCATCCACGTAGTTCTCGGGGAAGTTCGGGCCGCGGTTGCCGCTGAGCAGCGGCCAGTCGGACCCGGACATCTGCAGCACGAGCACCAGCGGCACCACGAACAGCAGGGCCACGAAGATCGCGGTCGGTGCGGCGTAGAGCCAGCCCTGCACGGGCCCGCCGAAACCGGTGCGCACGCGGCGGCGGCGCAGCGGGGATGCGGTCGAGGTCATCTCAGTCTCTTTCGATTGGGGCGAGCGGGCGGTGGGGCGGCGCGGTCGTGCGCCGCCCCACCGGAGGTCACTGCGAGAGGATCGCGGTGATCTCCTCGTTGTCGGCCTCGACGGCGTCTTCGCCGTTCAGGACCCGGTTGCGCACCAGCGCGAGCCACGGGCTGCCCGGTGCGTTGAACGCCTGCTGGAAGTTCAGGGCGACGGGTGTGCTGCCCTGTGCTGCGACCTCGTTGATCGTGACCAGGCGCGGGTCGGCGGCCGCGTACTCGTTGTCGGCGAGATCGCCGCGGGAGACGGCGTTGCCGTCCTTGGCGAGCACCTCGACCTGGGCCTCCTCGGACATCATCCAGTTGAGGAAGTTCCAGGCCTGCGCGGACTGCTTCGAGTCCTTCGAGATTCCGATGCCGTCACCGCCCACGAACGTGGAGACGCCGCCGTCGACACCGGGGATGCCGGCGACTCCCGCGTCGAACTCGAGAGACGGCAGCAGCGTGGCCGGGAACGGCATGACGCCGACCTTGCCCTCGCTGAATGCCGCGGTCCAGGTGGGACCGGCCTCGTCGGTGGAGCTGGGCAGCACGGCTCCGGCCTTCTCGAGTTCCGCCCAGGTGTCGTACACGGCCTGCGCGGCGTCGCCGTCGAGCAGCGCCTCGGCGCCGTCGTCGGTCATGACCTCTTCGCCGGATGCCCAGACCGAGGGGAACCACGTGAAGACGAGGCATCCGCCGCAGTTCAGGCCCGTGGCGGTGCCGTAGGTGTCGGGCTTGTTCAGGGCCTGCACGGCCTGCGCCGCCTCGGAGAACTCCGCGAGCGTGGCCGGAGCCTTCTCGGGGTCGAGTCCGGCCTCGGCGAACAGCTCCTTGTTCCAGAACAGCATCGAGAGGTCGAGGGCGAACGGCAGCACGTACTCCTTGTCGTCGACCGTGCCGGCGGAGAGGTGGCCCTGGTTGATGTCGTCCTTGAAGTCGAGGCCGTCGATCTGCTCGGAGATGTCGGCGAAGAGTCCCTGCTGCGCCCAGTTGGGCACGTAGACGATGTCGGCGGCGAAGAGGTCGGGGAGTCCTCCGGAGCCGGCGGCCGCGCCGACCTTGGCGACGTAGTCGTCGTTCGGGACGACCGTGAGCTCGACCTGGTTCTCGTGCGACTCGTTGTACGCGTCGACGAGCAGCTTGGCCTGCCGCTCGATGGGTGCGCGCGTCCAGAGGGTCAGGGTCGACCCGTCGTCGACGCCTTCGGCGGTGATCGGCTCGTCGGACGCGGCTTCGCCGCCGGATGCGCAGGCGGCGAGAGGGGCGGCGAGCAGGGCGGTCGCCGCGAGGGCGGTGACGGTGCGTCGGAGCGCACGGCGTCGGGTGGTGTGCATGGGATGGCCTCCAGGACTCTTCGGTGAGCGGATGCTGTCGTCGGGCGACGGCGCTGACTTGCGTTGGCGGGCGAGTTCGAAAATCTCCGAAACCGCTTTCGAAAAGGTATATCGTGAATGTGGCGCAGCGGTCAAGGACTGCTCCGATAACCTTTCAGCAACGTTCGGTTCAGTGCGGTTCAGGGGGCGAGATGGCAAACGGCGAATCCGTGGGCAAGGCGGCGACGCTCAGCGATGTGGCCCGTCTCGCTGGCGTGTCGATCGCGACGGCATCCAAGGCGCTCAACGACCGCGGGGATGTCGCCGCGGCGACGCGAGCCCGTGTGCTCGCGGTCGCCGACGAGCTCTCCTTCACGCCGAACGCGATGGCGCGGGGGCTGCTGGCCGGCCGCACCGGCACCGTGGGCCTGCTCACGAGCGACCTCGAGGGCCGCTTCATGATCCCGATCCTGATGGGGGCGGAGGATGCCTTCGGCGCCGGCCGCATCAACGTGTTCCTGTGCGACGCCCGCGGCGACGCGATCCGCGAGCAGCATCACCTGAAGGAGCTCCTCAGCCGCAGGGTCGACGGCATCATCGTGGTCGGACGCCAGACCGACCCGCGCCCGTCGCTCGGACAGGACCTTCCCGTGCCGGTCGTCTACGCGTACGCGCCGTCGGATGACCCGCGTGATCTGTCGCTCACCCCCGACAACTACGCCGGCGGGCGCCTCGCGATCGAGCACCTGCTCGCGTGCGGGCGCCGGCGCATCGCCCACATCTCGGGGGACCCCTCGTATGCCGCGGCCCAGGATCGTCTCGCGGGCGCACGGGCCGCGCTCGGCGAGGCCGGACTCGAGCTCGTCGGAGAGCCGATGTTCTCGGAGTGGACCGAGCACTGGGGCAGAGACGCCGCCGCGATGCTCCTGCAGCGGCATCCCGACATCGACGCGGTGTTCTGCGGCTCCGATCAGATCGCGCGCGGCGTGCTCGACTCGGCGCGCGACCTCGGACGCTCGGTGCCCGACGACCTCGCCGTGATCGGCTACGACAACTGGGAGGTGCTCGCGACCAACGCCCGCCCCGAGCTCACCAGCATCGACGCGAACCTGCAGCAGCTCGGGCGACAGGCCGCTCAGCGCGTGTTCGATGCGATCGACGGCGTCGACATCGGCGAGGGCTCGCACCACCTGCCCGTGCGCCTGGTGATCCGCGGCTCGACCATCGCCCGGCGGTAGCCCGGGGGCGAAGGCGCCGAGAGGCACCCGTCAGACGTGGTCGCGCCAGGAGTGCTGCGGGTCGAACCCCAGCACGCGCCGCGCCCTGTCGATCGAGAGCAGCGTCTCGTTCGGCCCGAACTCGCCCCTGACCGGCACGTCGGGGAACACTTCGGCGAGCAGCTCGGCGTTCGGTCGTGTCATGACCGTGTCGGCGGCCGCGATGATGAAGCGGTCGAATCCGGGAGCGGCGACCTCGAGCGCGCGCTGCACGGCCTGCGCCCCGTCGCGGGCGTCGATGTAGCCCCAGAGGTTCCACTTGCGCAGCAGCGCATCGGCGTCGAACGACGGGAAGGCCGCGTAGTCCTCGGGGTCCATCACGTTCGAGAACCGCAGCGCCGTGATCGACAGATCGGGGTGCCAGCGGACGAGCTCGGTCGCCAGCTGCTCCTCGAGCGTCTTCACCAGCGAGTACACCGACTCCGGGCGCGCCGGATAGTCCTCGTCGACCGGCACATAGGGCGGCGGAACGTCGAACGGCAGGCCGAGAACCGTCTCGCTCGACGCGTAGACGATACGACGGATGCCGAGCCGCACGGCCGCCCAGAACACGTTGAACGTGGCCGGCATGTTGTTGTGGAAGGTCGCGACATCGCTGCGGATGCCGGGCGCCGGGATCGCGCCGAGATGCACGACCGCGTCGATGCCGTCGTGCCGATCGCCGACCGCGGTGAAGGCGTCGACGACCTGGCCGTAGTCGGTGAGATCGACCTGCACGAAATCGGGTCCGCGGACGCCCGCGACATCCATCCCGATGACGTCGTAGCCGTTCGCGCGCAGTTCGCGAGCGACGACGCGGCCGAGCTTGCCCGATGATCCCGTGAGAGCGATGCGCATGTCTCCAGAGTGGCACGGCTGCGAGCGGCGCGGGTCGGGCGTCGTACACTCGTCGGCGTGAGTGAGTCCCCCAGCGCGTCGAATCGCACGGTCGGCGTCCGCGACGTCGCGGCGCTCGCCGGGGTGTCCCGGCAGACCGTCTCGCGAGTGCTCAACGATCACCCCGATGTCGCCCCCGAGACCCAGCTGCGCGTGCAGGCGGCCATGGCCGAGCTCGGATACCGGATGAACAACGCCGCTCGCGCGCTGGGCACCCGCCGGTCCCGCACGCTGGGCGTGCTGGCCTCCGACGCCCTGCAGTACGGTCCCTCACGCAGCATCGCCGCGCTCGAGGCGTCCGCTCGGGCGGCGGGCTACTGGGTCAGTGCGGCCTTCGCCGATGCGGGAGACGCCGCTGCGGTCGTCGCGGCCGTCGACCACCTCATCACCCAGGGCGTCGAGGGCATCGTGGTCGTCGCTCCGCATGCCCGCACGCTCGAGGCGCTCGACGCCCTCTCGATCGGCGTTCCCGTCGTCACCCTGCATTCCGCCGGGCGCGGCGCTCACGGACTCTCCGTCGATCAGGCGGCCGGCGCGCGCATGGCCGTCGCCGCCCTCGCGGATGCCGGGCACACCCGCATCGTCCATCTCGCGGGTCCCGCCGACTGGCTCGAAGCGGAGTCGCGCGCGGAGGGCTTCGCCGCGGAGCTGGCCGCACGGGGTCTCCCGGCCGGGCCCGTGGTCGCAGGGGACTGGTCGGCGGGATCGGGGTATGCCGCCGTCGCCGCGGTCCGCGCCGCGGGTGCCACCGCCGTCTTCGCCGCGAACGACCAGATGGCGCTCGGACTGCTCAGCGGACTGCACGAGGCCGGGCTCGCGGTACCCGCCGACATCAGCGTGGTCGGCTTCGACGACATCCCGGACGCGGCGTTCTACTGGCCGAAGCTCACGACCGTGCGACAGGACTTCGACGAGCTGGCCCGCCGCGCGGTCGCTGCGGCGGTCGGCGGCGCCGAGGCCGAGGCGGCGGATCTGGCCCCGGTCGCCCCGGTGCTGATCACGCGCGACTCGGTCGCCCCGCCGCGCTGACCCTCGGCTCGTCGAGCCCGTCGTTCCGGCCGGAGTGGCGTTCGCAATTCAGCAAGAGTTCGGACGCGCGGGGCTCCTTGCCTCGGAATTCCGGGGGCCGTGATCGGGGCGCAGGGAGTTCTTGCTGAATTGTGAACGGGCGACCGCCGAGCCCCGTCCTCTTGACGACCCGCGCGACCCGTGTCACACTTCTGTGACCGGTCACAGTGGCCGGTTCGAGCACTCGAGGTCCCGTGAGCAACGAAGCCCCTGCCTTCTCCGACGAGGTCGAAGCGGCCATCGCCACCGTCCGCGCCGACGTCGCCCGACTGCACGGCGAGCTGGTGCGCTACGGACTCGTCGTCTGGACCGGCGGCAACGTCTCCGGCCGGGTTCCCGGCGCCGATCTGTTCGTGATCAAGCCGTCCGGCGTCTCCTACGACGACCTCGCACCCGACAACATGATCCTCTGCGACCTCGACGGGAACGTCATCCCCGGCACCCCCGGCACCCCCGGCAGCGATCGCTCCCCGTCGAGCGACACCGCCGCACACGCCTACGTGTACCGCAACATGCCGGCGGTCGGCGGCGTCGTGCACACGCACTCGACCTACGCCGTCGCCTGGGCCGCCCGCGGCGAGGAGATCCCCTGCGTGATCACCGCCATGGCCGACGAGTTCGGCGGACCGATCCCGATCGGCCCCTTCGCGATCATCGGCGACGACTCGATCGGACGCGGCATCGTCGAGACCCTCAGCGGACACCGCTCGCGGGCGGTGCTCATGCAGAACCACGGCCCGTTCACGATCGGCGTCGACGCGAAGGATGCCGTGAAGGCGGCGGTCATGGTCGAGGACGTGGCCCGCACCGTGCACCTCGCCCGCGAGGCCGGTCCGCTGGTCCCGATCCCGCAGGCGGCGATCGACAGCCTCTTCGACCGCTACCAGAACGTGTACGGCCAGAGTCAGGACGCCCGCCGATGACCTCTCCGACCGCGGCGTCCGGCGCCGATGACATCCGCGCCGGCCGGACGAGCCTCGGCATCGAGCTGGGTTCCACGCGCATCAAGGCCTGCCTGATCGGGTCCGACCCCACCGAGGTTCTCGCCACCGGCTCCTTCTCGTGGGAGAACCGGCTCGAGGACGGGCTCTGGACCTACGCGATCGACGAGGTCTGGACGGGACTGCAGGCCGCCTACGCCGCACTGGTCGCCGATGCGGAGCAGCAGCACGGCATCCGTCCCTCATCGTTCGGAGCGATCGGCGTCTCGGCCATGATGCACGGCTACCTCGCGTTCGACGAGGCCGGCGAGCTGCTCGTGCCGTTCCGCACCTGGCGCAACACCAATACCGGCGCAGCATCCGCCGAGCTGACCGAGCTGCTGGGAGTCAACATCCCGCTGCGCTGGTCGATCGCCCACCTGCACCAGGCCGTCGTCGACGGCGAGGCGCATGTGCCGCGGATCGCGAGCGTGAACACGCTCGCCGGCTATGTGCACCACAAGCTCACCGGTCGGCGCGTGCTCGGCGTCGGCGACGCCTCGGGCATGTTCCCGATCGACTCGGCCACCCGCGACTACGACGAACGGATGCTGCGCGCCTACGACGCCCACGCCGCCGGTCGTCTGCCTCGCCCGCTCGTCGAGATTCTCCCGGCCGCGCTCTCCGCCGGTGCGGATGCCGGTGTCCTCACGACCGAGGGAGCGGCGCTGCTCGACCCGAGCGGTGCTCTGCAGCCCGGCATCCGGCTGTGCCCGCCCGAGGGCGACGCGGGCACCGGCATGGTCGCGACGAACTCGGTCGCGCCGCGCACCGGCAACGTCTCTGCGGGCACCAGCATCTTCGCGATGGTCGTGCTCGAGCGTCCGCTGACCGAGGTGCATCACGAACTCGACCTCGTGACCACCCCCGCGGGCGACGCCGTCGCGATGGTGCACTGCAACAACGGCGCGAGCGAGCTCGCGGCCTGGGCGGGTCTGTTCACCCGCTTCTCGGCCGCCGCGGGGCAGCCGCTCGACGATGACGCCGTGTTCGACGCGCTGTTCCGCGAGTCGCTCGACGGCGAGGCGGATGCCGGCGGTCTGATCGCCTACAACCATCTCGCGGGCGAGCCCATCGCCGGGCTCGATGCCGGCCGGCCGCTGTTCGTGCGCACGCCCGACAGCGCGTTCACGCTCGCGAACTTCATGCGCTCGCAGCTCTACGGTGTGTTCGGCACTCTCGCGCTCGGCATGCAGGTACTGGCCGACGAGGGCGTCGAGTTGGACCGGATGTTCGCCCACGGTGGCATGTTCCGCACGGCCGGGGTCGCGCAGCGGTTCCTCGCCGGCGCCCTCGGTGCGCCGGTCGCCGTCGGAGAGCTGGCATCCGAGGGTGGTGCGTGGGGCATCGCGGTGCTGGCCTCGTACCTCGCGCATGCCGACGCGCTGTCCCTGGGGGACTACCTCGAGCAGCAGGTGTTCGCCGCGGCATCCCTCTCCACGACCGAACCCGACCCCGCGGATGTCGCGGGCTTCGCCGCCTACCTCGACCGCTATCGGGCGGGGCTGGCCGTCGAGGCCGCCGCCGTCGCATCCCTCTGACGCTTCGTCTCGCTGCGCTCGCTCAGTGCCCGAACCCTCCTGAAAGGCAACATCCCATGACGCTCTCCACCTCGCTCGACGGCTACGAGGTCTGGTTCCTCACCGGCAGCCAGCACCTGTACGGCCCCGAGACGCTCGCCCAGGTCGCCGACCAGTCGCAGGAGATCGCGCGCCTGCTCGACTCCGCAGACGACGTGCCCGTGAAGATCGTCTGGAAGCCGGTGCTGACGGATGCCGCCGCCATCAAGCGCACCGCCCTCGAGGCGAACGCCGACGACCGGGTGATCGGACTCGTCGCCTGGATGCACACGTTCAGCCCCGCGAAGATGTGGATCGCGGGCCTGGACGCGCTGCGCAAGCCACTCGCGCACCTGCACACGCAGGCGAATGTCGAGCTGCCCTGGGCCGACATCGACTTCGACTTCATGAACCTCAACCAGGCCGCGCACGGCGACCGCGAGTTCGGGTACATCCAGACGCGTCTCGGCGTGCCGCGCAAGACCATCGTCGGGCACGCCTCCGACCCGCGCGTGCGCCGCGAGCTCGGCACCTGGCAGCGCGCCGCCGCGGGGCTCGCCGCGTCGCGCGACCTGAAGCTCGCCCGCTTCGGCGACAACATGCGCTTCGTCGCCGTGACTGAGGGTGACAAGACCGAGGCCGAGCTGCGCTTCGGCGTGCAGGTGAACACCTGGGGCGTGAACGAGCTGGCGGATGCCGTCGCCGCGGCATCCGACTCCCAGATCGACGCGCTCGTCGCGGAGTACGAGGACCTGTACGAGGTCGTCCCCGAGCTGCGGAAGGGCGGCGAGCGGCACCAGTCCCTGCGCGACGGCGCCGCGATCGAGATCGGGCTGCGCTCGTTCCTCGAGGAGGGCGGCTTCGGCGCCTTCACGACCTCGTTCGAGGACCTCGGCGCGCTGAAGCAGCTGCCGGGCCTCGCCGTGCAGCGGCTGATGGCCGAGGGCTACGGCTTCGGCGCCGAGGGCGACTGGAAGACGGCGATCCTCGTGCGCATCGCGAACGTCATGGGGGCAGGCCTCCCCGGCGGCGCGAGCCTCATGGAGGACTACACCTACGACATGACCCCGGGGGATGAGCTGATCCTCGGGGCTCACATGCTCGAGGTCTCGCCGTCGCTGACCACCGCGAAGCCGACGCTGGAGATCCATCCGCTCGGCATCGGCGGCAAGGACGACCCGGTGCGCCTGGTCTTCACCGCCGACCCCGGTCCGGCGATCGTGGTCGCGCTGAGCGACATGCGCGACCGCTTCCGGCTCACCGCGAACGTCGTCGAGAACGTGCCGCCGCGCGCCTCCCTCCCCAAGCTCCCGGTCGGCCGCGCGGTCTGGAAGCCGGCGCCCGACTTCACCACCAGCGCGGCCGCCTGGCTCACCGCGGGTGCCGCGCACCACACGGTCATGTCGACCGCGGTGGGTCTCGAGGCGTTCCGCGACTTCGCCGACATGGCCGAGGTCGAGCTGCTCGTGATCGACGACAGCACGACGCTGCCGGAGTTCCAGAAGCAGGTGCGCTGGAACCAGGCCTACTACCGTCTCGCGCAGGGACTGTGATGACGGTGGGGCTGCGATCCGGGCGGCAGCTGCGCCTCGCCGGCCACGGCTACGAGGCGATCATCGCGAGCGTCGGCGCCTCGCTGCGGATGCTGACGTTCGAGGGGCGCGACCTCGTCGTGCCGTTCGACGCCGACGAGGTGCGGCCCGGGTACCGCGGTGCGACCCTCGCTCCGTGGCCCAACCGGATCGTCGACGGCCGCTACCGCTTCGGCGGCGCCGTGCACCAGCTGCCGCTGACCGAGCCCGGGCGCGGCCAGGCCCTGCACGGACTGCTCGCCTGGGTGGAGTTCTCCGACCGGCTCATCCTCGACGATCGCGTCGTGCTCGCCGCCGTGATCGAACCGCAGTCCGGCTACCCGTTCCGCATCGAGGTCGAGGTCGAGTACCGCCTCGACGCGGACGGCCTGCGCCAGACCGTCACCGCCCACAACATCGGAGCGGATGCCGCGCCCTGGGGCACCGGACCGCATCCGTACCTCGTGGCGGGCCCTTCGACAGGCTCAGGGACCCAGAGAGGCGACTCGGCACCTCCGGTCGATGACTGGACGCTCCTCCTTCCGGCATCCGAGGTCCTGGCGGTCACTCCCGATCGCCTGAGCCCGGTCGCGGTCGAGCCGGTGGCGGAGCATCCGGAGTGGGATTTCCGCGCAGCCCGTCGGATCGGCGACGTCTTCATCGACCACGCCTTCACGGGTCTCGCCCGCACCGACGGCGTGGCCGAGGTGCGGCTCACGAACGATGCCGGAATCGGCGTGGCGATCACCTTCGACGAGCGCTGCCCGTGGGTGCAGGTGCACACGGCCGACAATCCAGGACTCGACGGCATCCATCGGATCGGCCTCGCGGTCGAGCCGATGACCTGCCCGCCCGATGCCTTCAACTCCGGCACGGATCTCGTGACGCTCGCCCCCGGCTCGGAGCACGCCGCGAACTGGCGCATCCGGGCGGTGTAGCCGAGGTTCTTCGGTCTCGGTCGCAGTTCGTGCCGCCTCACGCGCCGGGAGCCGGCAGCAACGGCGACCGGAACGCCTGGCGACGACGGGAACTGCGACCTGAGGCTCAGCCGCCGAGCACCGCGGCCGCCTGACGGACGGCGCCGAGGGCGACGTACTCGCCGGCCGGCGGCACCTCGACCGGGATGCCGAGCACCTCAGGGGCGATCGCCCGCACGGCCTCGGACTGCGCGCCGCCGCCGATCAGCAGGGCCCGATGCAGGGGCACGCCCTCCTCGCGGAGCGCGTCGAGGCCCGCCCCGAGACCGGACAGCATCCCCTCGACCGCGGCTCGCGCCAGGTTCTCGCGGGTCGTCGAGGCCAGCGTCATGCCGCTGAGCGTGGCCGTCGCATCCGGCAGGTTCGGGGTGCGCTCTCCCTCGAAGTACGGCACCAGCGAGAGCCCGTCGGCACCCGACGGCGCCGAGAGGGCCAGGCGGCTGAGCTCGTCGTGGTCGACACCCAGCAGCGTCGCCGTGACGTCGAGCACCCGGGCCGCGTTGAGAGTGCACACCAGCGGCAGGAAGTGTCCGTCGGCGGAGGCGAAGCCCGCGATGATCCCGGTCGCATCGGCCGACGGCGCCTCGCTCACGGCGAAGACCGTGCCACTGGTGCCGATCGAGACGACGACATCTCCGGGACCGGCGCCCAGTCCGAGGGCTGCCGCGGCGTTGTCGCCGGCGCCGGGCGCGACGCGTCGGCCCGCGGCGTCGGTCACCCACTCGTCGGCGCCGAGCACTCGCGGGAGCACCGCGTCATGTCCCAGGGCGGCGATCAGCAGCTCGCGATCGTATCCGCCGGTCGCCGCACTCCAGTACCCGGTGCCGGAGGCGTCGGAGCGGTCGGTGACCAGCTCGGCGAGGTCGGGCCCGAGCGGTGCGGCATCCGCCCCCGCCGGGCCGTACCCGCGCAGCCGCCAGGTGAGCCAATCGTGCGGCAGGGCGATCGCCGCCACGCGCGCCGCGTTGTCGGGTTCGTGATCGCGGAGCCAGCGCACCTTCGAGATCGTGAAGGATGCCACGGGCACGAGTCCCGTGCGGTCGGCCAGCTCCCGCGCCCCGAACTCGGCGACGAGCGCGGTCGCGGCATCGGCCGACCGTGTGTCGTTCCAGAGCAGCGCGTCGCGGATGACCCGGCCCTCGGCGTCGAGCGCGACCATGCCGTGCTGCTGCCCGCCGATGGCCCACGCCGCGATGTCGTCGAGTCCGCCTGCCGCAGCGATGGCCGCCTGCAGCGCGATCCACCAGGCGTCGGGATCGACCGAGGTCCCGTCGGGATGCGATGCCCGACCGGTGCGCACGACGGCACCGGTCGAGCTGTCGACGACGACGACCTTGCACGACTGCGTCGAGGAGTCGACGCCGAGGACGAGGGCCATCGCGGACTCAGCGCGCGCCGAGCAGGTGCTCGGTCGCCAGCTGCTGAAGGCGCACGAAACCGAAGCCGTGACCGCCGAGGTAGGCGTCGGCGTCGAAGTCCTCGTAGGCGCTGCGGTCGGCGAGGAAGTCGTCGTAGCTCTCGCCGGGGTTGAGCGTCGGCGTGGACAGCTCGGCGACCTTGGCGGCAGCCAGCGCCTCCTGCACCTCGGGGTCGGCGCGGAAGGCCGCGGCGCGCTCCTTGAGGAGGAGGTACGTGCGCATGTTCGCGGCGGCGGAGTCCCAGACCCCGCTCTCGTCCTCGGTGCGGCTCGGCTTGTAGTCGAAGTGCCGGGGGCCCTCGTACGCCGGGACGCCGTTCGGTCCGCCGTTCTCGAGCAGGTCGACCAGCGAGAAGGCGTTGTGCAGGTCGCCGTGCCCGAACACGAGATCCTGGTCGTACTTGATGCCGCGCTGACCGTTGAGGTCGATGTGGAAGAGCTTGCCGTGGTACAGCGCCTGAGCGATGCCGGCCGTGAAGTTCAGACCCGCCATCTGCTCGTGCCCGACCTCGGGGTTCACGCCCACCAGCTCCGGGCGCTCGAGGGAGTCGATGAACGCGATCGCATGTCCGAGCGTCGGCAGCAGGATGTCGCCGCGAGGCTCGTTGGGCTTCGGCTCGATCGCGAAGCGGATGTCGTAGCCCTTGTCGGTCACGTAGTCGCCGAGCAGGTTCACCGCTTCGCGGTAGCGCTCGAGCGCCGCGCGGATGTCCTTGGCGGAGTCGTACTCGGCGCCTTCGCGGCCGCCCCACATGACGAACGTCTTGGCGCCCAGCTCGGCACCGAGGTCGAGCTGGCGGAACACCTTGCGCAGGGCGAAGCGCCGCACCTGACGGTCGTTCGACGTGACCCCGCCGTCCTTGAAGACCGGGGCGCTGAAGAGGTTGGTGGTGACCATCGGCACGATCAGGCCGGTGTCGTCGAGCGCACCCTTGAGCCGGTCGATCTGCGTCTGCCGCTCGGCTTCGGTGGAGCCGAACGCGAACAGGTCGTCGTCGTGGAACGTGAGCCCGTACGCGCCCAGCTCGGCGAGCTTCTCGACACCGTGCACCACGTCGAGGGCCGGACGCGTGGGTCCGCCGAACGGGTCGGTGCCGTTGTAGCCGATGGTCCAGAGGCCGAACGAGAACTTGTCGTCGCGGGTCGGGGTGAGGCTCATGATGCTCCTTCGCATGGTGCGGCGCGCCGACATGCAGAAGTCGCCGTGCTCAAATGTTGTGAGCAACAACATATAGCCTGGAGTGCAGGATGTCCAGCCTCCTAGACTGAGACGCCGAACCGAATGCGAGGACGATGTGACGGACGCTTCGACGGGGCGCAGCGGAACCGCGGCGCTCAAGGACTCGGGCGACGGCGTGCGTGCGCGCAATCTCGCGCGGGTCCTGCGGCTGGTGCACCTGGGTGGAGCGCAGTCGCGGGCGCAGCTGACGACCGCGACCGGCCTGAACCGCTCGACGATCGCCGACCTGGTCGCCGAGCTCGTGAACGAGGGCTGGGTCGTCGAGCGCGATCCCGATCCGGTCGGACGGGTGGGGCGGCCCTCGCCTGTCGTCGCGGCATCGCCGAGGGCGGTCGTGATCGCGGTGAACCCCGAGATCGACGCGGTCGAGATCGCGGCCATCGACCTCTCCCGCACGATCGCGGTCCGCGAGCGCATCGAATCCGCGACGCTGCTCACCGCCGTCGAGGTCGCCGATCTCGTCGCGGCCGTCGTCGATCGCTGGCGCGACGGCCCGCTCGCGGATGCACGGCTGGTCGCGGTCGGGGTCGCCGTGCCCGGCCTCGTGCGCGCGGCTGACGGGCTCGTCCGCAACGCCCCGCACCTCGGCTGGACGGATGCCCCGGTGCGGGCGCTGATCGCCGAGACGACGGGACTCCCGACCGCCGTGGGGAACGATGCGAGCCTCGGCGCGCTCGCCGAGCATCTCTTCGGCGCGGCACAGGGTGCCGACGACGTCGTGTACCTCAACGGCGGCCCGTCCGGCATCGGCGGCGGCATCATCGTGCACGGCTCCCCGGTCGGCGGAGTGGGCGGATACGCCGGCGAGTTCGGGCAGAACCGGGTCGACCCCGCTCGCTCGGCCGTGCTCGAGGATGACGTGAGCCGTGCCCGACTCCTGTCCGTGCTGGGCCTCGCGTCGGCTGACGATGCGACGCTCGCGGAGTCTCTCGCCGCGGCATCCGATGCCGACCCCGTCCGCGAGGAGTGCGCGCGTCAGCGCGGGCTGCTGGCGCAGGCGATCGCGGATGCCGTGAACATCCTCGATCCCTCGGTGGTCGTGCTGGGTGGCTTCCTCGCCCAGCTGGAGGAGCTCGACCCCGAAGGCTTCGCCGCCGACGTGGCCGACCGCGCGATGGCGGAGAACGCGGAGGGGCTCCGCATCCTCCCGGCATCCCTCGCCGCCGACCGGCTGCTGCTCGGTGCGGCAGAGCTCGCCTTCACGTCCGTCGGCGTGATCTGACGAGCCCCGCCCGCCGGCCGATCAGGCGAGGGCTGCCACCAGCGCCCGCGCCGCCGACTCCGAGGACTGAGGGTTCTGCCCCGTGATGAGCAGTCCGTCCACGATCGTGTGGTCGCTCCAGGCCTCGGAGACCTCGACGTCGGCGCCCAGCGCGCGCAGAGCGCTCTCGAGCAGGAACGGTGCGCGGTCGGCGAGGCCGGCCTGACGCTCCTCCTCGTCGGAGAAGCCCGTGATCCGGCGTCCGGCGACGACCGGCTCGCCCGAGGCCGTGCGTGCGGGAAGGAGGGCCGCGAGCCCGTGGCAGACCGCGGCGAGCGGGCGTCCGGCGGCGAGGGTCGCCGTGATGAGCGCCGCCGAGTCGGCATCCTCGGAGAGGTCCTGCATCGGACCGTGACCACCGGGGTAGTAGACGGCGTCGTAGGCCGCGGGATCGACGTCGGCCAGAACCAGGGGCGTCGCGAGCGCGGAGATCGCCGCGATGGATGCCGCGTCGCCGTCCGCCACGCTCGCGGCGTCGGCGATCGGGGGCACCCCTCCCGGAGTGGCGAACACGATGTCGTGACCGGCTTCGGTCAGCAGTCGGTAGGGGGCGAGCAGCTCCTCGGCCCAGAACCCGGTGGGGTGCGCGGTGCCGTCGGTGAGGGTCCAGGTGCGGGCGGCGGTGACGACGAAGAGGACGGTGGACATGGATGCTCCTTCAGGGAGTGACGGATGCCGAGCGGATGCCGGTATCGAGCACAACCGTTCGGCTTTGCGCGTCCTTCCGATAGATTCACGATATGAGCGATCGGAATTCCGATGGACTGAGAGACGTCGCGCTGTGGCGGACGTTTCTCGCGGCATATCGATCGGGTTCGGTGTCGGCGGCGGCGCGGATGCTGGGACTCGCGCAGTCGAGCGTGACCGCGCAGATGCAGGCGCTGGAGGCGCGGATCGGCGAGCCGCTGTTCGACCGCCACGCCCGCGGCATCCGTCCCACCCCTCGGGCCGACGATCTCGCGAACCGGCTGGCGGGTCCGCTCGACGCGCTCGCGACGGCGCTCGGATCGCCTCCGCCCGCCGATGCGCCGCCGGTCCGACTCGGCGGCGCGGGCGATCTCCTCGCGGTGCTGGCGGCTCCTGCGCTCGCCTCGGCCGTGGCGGGAGGCCTCCGGGTCACCATGACGCCGGGACTCGCGGCCGACCTGCTGGACCGGATCGCGACGGGGAGCCTCGACCTCGTGGTCTCGGCGGTGCGACCGCGCGGTCGCGCGCTCCCGACCGTCGCCCTCTTCGACGAGGAGTTCGTCCTCGTCGCATCCCCCTCGCTCGGGATCGAGCCGTCGGTCGACCTGCGGCCCGATGCGCTGGCGTCGACGCCGCTTCTCGCGTTCGCACCGGATGTGCCGATCCTCCGCCGCTACTGGCGGCACGTGTTCGGGATCCGGCTCGAGCGCGCGCCCGCTCTCGTCGCTCCCGATCTGCGCGCCCTCGTCGCCGCGGCGGTGGCGGGTGCGGGAGCCACGGTGCTGCCCACCTATCTGATCGCCGGCGAACTGGCCGAGGGGCGGCTGACGGTCCTGCGCGAGACCGACGACCCGCCGATCAACACCCTCTACCTCGTGCGGCGCCCCGGGCCGCTCGCCGAAGGGGTCGCGGTGGTCGAGCGCGCGCTGCGCGACGCCGTCGCGGACCTCTGACTCAGCGCGCGAACCAGCTCCGCAGCGAACGGGTCACGAAGGGCAGCACCCAATAGGTCATGATCGGCGTGAGCACCAGGGTCGTGGCGAGCACGCGCAGCCAGATCGGCAGGGCATCCCAGCCGGGGATGGGACTCATGGCGTAGGTGAACGCGAGGTTCACGGGGAAGAAGCCCAGCCAGATCGAGACCGCCTGCTTCCAGCGGGGAGGGGCGGGCGCGACGGTGACGGTGGTGGTCCCGCCCTCGGGCGTCGGCAGGGTGATGCTGCCGGTGGTCGGCTCGTCGAACCAGCCCTCGATGCCCGTGCGGCGCTTGGAGCGCTCGCTGCGGATGAAGCCCTCGCCCATCGAGAGCCACCATTCGCGCTCGCCGGACTTCTCCCATGCGACGAGGGATTCCTCGTTCGCGAAGCGGTAGAGCATGTGCCAGATCTGGGAGTCCTCGCCGGCGCGGACCCAGCCGGAGCCGAGGAATCCCGGATACTTCGTCGCGAGGTTCACGCCCGTCTGCACCCAGACGGTCGCCTCGGTGATGCGGTCGGGGTCGACCTCGCGGCGGATGGACACGGTGATGGGTTCGGACACGATGCAGTCCTCGAAGACGGGGAGCCCGGATCACGGGCTGCCGAAGCGGCTGCGCCGGGGTGCGGGCGCACGTCGATTCTATTTCGGCTCGGCGGGCACGCGGAATCAGGCGATCGCCTGATCTCGCGCGTCCGCATGAGGCTCCCGGGAAAGAGAGGACCCCCGCCGACCCGATTCGGCGGGGGTCTCGCGGCGTGGGCACCGCGACGGGAGCGAGAGTGCTCACCGAGTGCGCGGATGATGTGACTACCCGATCCGGTCTGAGTCTCTTTGCCCGCGCATCTGCAGTTGTAATCGACCGAGGTGACGGGACGGTGAACGCGGTGCGAACATCCGCGCGCAGACGCTGTTCCTCATTTACAAGGATGTCCTAGTAAATGATCGGATGCCGGAGTAAACTCCCAATGTGCCAATGATGGCTCGGAGGGATGTCACACAATGACTCGTACTATCCCGCACTTCGTGGGCGGATCGCTTCTCACCCCGGACACCGGTCGCTTCGCCGACGTGTTCGATCCGAGCTCGGGCGCCGTGCAGGCTCGTGTGCCCCTGGCGTCGGCCGACGAGGTGCGCGAGGTGATCGCGAACGCCGAGGCGGCGCAGATCGCCTGGGCCGCGACGAACCCGCAGAAGCGCGCCCGCGTGCTGCTGCGCTTCCTCGATCTCGTGCAGCGCGAGATGCAGTCGCTCGCCGAGCTCCTCGCCAGCGAGCACGGCAAGACCGTCGACGACGCCAAGGGCGACATCCAGCGCGGCCTCGAGGTCATCGAGTTCTCGGCGGGTGCCCCGCACCTCCTCAAGGGCGAGTACTCGACCGGTGCCGGGGCCGGGATCGACGTCTACTCGATGCGGCAGCCGCTCGGCGTGGTCGCCGCGATCACTCCGTTCAACTTCCCGGCGATGATCCCGCTGTGGAAGGCGGGGCCGGCGCTCGCCGCGGGCAACGCCGTGGTGCTCAAGCCCAGCGAGCGTGACCCCTCCGTGCCCGTGCGCATCGCCGAGCTCTTCCTCGAAGCGGGTCTTCCCGCCGGCGTGCTGAACGTCGTGCACGGCGACAAGGAAGCCGTCGACACGCTGCTCACCGACGAGCGCATCCGCGCCGTCGGCTTCGTGGGGTCCACCCCGATCGCCGAGTACATCTACTCGACCGCCGCGGCGCACGGCAAGCGCGCACAGTGCTTCGGCGGCGCGAAGAACCACATGATCGTGATGCCGGATGCCGACCTCGACCAGACCGTCGACGCGCTCATCGGCTCCGGCTACGGCTCGGCGGGGGAGCGCTGTATGGCGATCTCCGTGGCCGTCCCGGTCGGGCAGGAGACCGCCGACGCGCTGGCCGCGAAGCTCCTCGAGCGGGTGGGGCAGCTGCGCATCGGCCCGTCGCTCGCGAAGGACGTCGACTACGGACCCCTCGTGACCCGCGCCGCGGTCGAGCGGGTCGAGGGTTACATCCAGCAGGGCATCGACGAGGGCGCCACGCTTCTCGCCGACGGCCGCGGCTTCACCGTGGACGGCCACGAGGAGGGCTTCTACCTCGGCCCGACGCTGTTCGATCACGTCACGACCGACATGGCGATCTACCGCGAGGAGATCTTCGGACCGGTGCTCGTGATCGCACGGGCGGCCGACTACGAGGAGGCCCTGCGGATGGCGTCGGAGCACGAGTACGGAAACGGCGTCGCGATCTTCACCCGCGACGGAGATGCCGCCCGCGACTTCGCGGCCCGGGTGCAGGTCGGGATGGTCGGCGTGAACGTGCCGATCCCGGTGCCGATCGCCTACTACACGTTCGGCGGCTGGAAGCGCAGCGGCTTCGGCGACCTGAATCAGCACGGCGCCGACGCGTTCCGCTTCTACACGAAGACCAAGACCGTGACGAGCCGCTGGCCATCGGGCATCAAGGACGGTGCCAGCTTCGTCATCCCGACCATGCACTGACCCACCCTTCGACAAGCTCAGGGATCCAGAGAAAATGACAATGACCACCGTCACCACCACCGCCGAAGAGCGCGAGGCCATCCTCGACGCCGTCCGCGACTTCGCGGAGACCGAGCTCGCGCCGTACGCCGCCGAGCGCGATGAGAAGCACATCTTCCCGCGGGAGTCGCTGAACAAGGCCGGAGAGCTCGGGCTCGGCGGCATCTACGTCCGCGAGGAATTCGGCGGCACGGGCCTGAGTCGCACCGACACCGTGGCGATCTTCGAGGAACTCGCGAAGGGCGACCCCGCGGTGGCCGCCTACATCTCGATCCACAACATGGTCGTGTGGATGATCGACACGTACGGCGACGACCCGCAGCGGAGTGCCTGGCTGCCGCAGCTCACCGCGATGCAGGAGTTCGGCGGCTACTGCCTCACCGAGCCCGGTGCCGGCTCGGATGCCGCGAACATCGCCGCCAGTGCGGTCCGCGACGGCGACGAGTACGTGCTCACCGGCGTGAAGCAGTTCATCTCCGGTGCGGGTGAGGCAGCGGTCTACGTCGTCATGGCGCGCACCGGAGAGCCGGGCGCCCGCGGCATCAGCGCGTTCCTGGTCGCCGGCGACGCGGAGGGACTCAGCTTCGGAGCGCCGGAGAAGAAGATGGGGTGGCACGCCCAGCCCACGCGGCAGGTGATCCTCGACGGCGTGCGCGTTCCGGCATCCGCTCTTCTCGGTGAGGAGGGTCGCGGCTTCGCGATTGCGATGTCGGCTCTCAACGGCGGTCGGCTCAACATCGCCGCATGCTCGCTCGGCGGGGCGCAGTGGGCGCTCGACAGGGCGGTGCAGTACGTGCACGAGCGGGTCGCCTTCGGAGAGCCCCTGGCCGAGAAGCAGTCGATCATGTTCGCGATCGCCGACATGCGCACCGACCTGCAGGCGGCTCGCCTGATGGTGCGCGACGGTGCGGAAGCCGTCGACCAGCACTCACCCGACGCGACCATGCGCTGCGCGATGGCCAAGCGCTTCGCCACCGACGCCGGCTTCGACGTCGCGAACCGCGCGCTCCAGCTGCACGGCGGATACGGCTACCTGCAGGACTACGGCATCGAGAAGGTCGTGCGCGACCTGCGCGTGCACCAGATCCTCGAGGGGACGAACGAGATCATGCGCCTGATCGTCGGCCGCGAGATGCTGCGACCCGCGGGGTCGTCGTCGATGCGGAGCGCATCATGACCAGCGTCGCCTTCCTCGGTCTCGGTCACATGGGCCTGCCGATGGCGAAGAACCTCGTCGCCGCGGGCCATGAGGTGCACGGGTTCGACCTGGTTCCGGCCGCGATCGAGGCGGCGCGGGAAGCCGGGATCGCGGTGGCTCAGAGCGGGGCGGATGCCGTGGCCGACGCGGATGTCGTCATCACGATGTTCCCCGCGGGGAAGCACGTGATCGAGGCGTACCGCTCCGAGCTGCTCGCCGCCGCGCGCCCCGGCACCCTGTTCATCGAGTCATCGACGATCGCGGTCGACGAAGCCCGTGCGGCGCATGCACTGGCGATCGCCGCCGGTCACCGCAACGTCGACGCTCCCGTGTCGGGCGGCGTCGTCGGGGCCGAGAACGGCACCCTGGCCTTCATGGTCGGCGGGTCTGACGAGGACTACGCCGCTGCCCTTCCGCTGCTCGAGGTCATGGGCAAGCGGATCGTGCACTGCGGCGGACCGGGCCTCGGCCAGGCAGCGAAGGTGTGCAACAACATGGTCCTCGCGGTGTCGCAGATCGCGGTCGCCGAAGCGTTCGTGCTGGGGGAGCGTCTGGGCCTCGAGCATCAGGCGCTGTTCGACGTGGTGTCGCAGGCCTCCGGTCAGTGCTGGTCGATCACGACCAACTGCCCGGTGCCGGGACCGGTGCCGACGAGCCCCGCCAACCGGGACTACCAGCCGGGGTTCGCCGGCGCGCTGATGGCCAAGGACCTGGGCCTCGCGCTGCAGGCGATCGAGCAGACGTCGACGGATGCGCAGATGGGACGGCTCGCGCAGCAGATCTACGCCGCGTTCGCTGCGGGCGACGGTGCGGGCCGGGACTTCTCCGGCATCATCACCGACATCCGCGACGCGACCGACTGACCGATGCCCGCCAGTTTGCAGGTCGGCGATACATCTGCAGGTCGCATCCGCGCATCGAGACCTGCATCTGTCTTTTCGACCTGCAAACTGCGCCGGGAACTGCGGGTCCGGGTCGAGCGACGAGACCGCACGCAGGGCGATACTGGGATGACCACGACGGAGAGGGCCACATGACCGAGTACGAGACGATCCTGGTCGAGCAGCGCGGACGCGTCGGGTGGATCACCCTGCACCGGCCGGAGGCGCTGAACGCCCTCAACAGCCGGCTCGCGGAAGAGGTCACGGCCGCAGCGGTCGCCTTCGACGAGGAAGAGGGTGTCGGCGCGATCGTCGTGACCGGGTCGGAGAAGGCGTTCGCGGCGGGTGCCGACATCAAGGAGATGGAGAGCATGTCGGCCGCGGAGATGCTCGAGACCGACCACTTCGGCGTCTGGCATGAGTTCGCGGCGGTGCGCACGCCGGTGATCGCTGCCGTCTCCGGCTTCGCGCTGGGCGGCGGATGCGAGCTGGCGATGATGTGCGACATCATCCTCGCAGCCGACACCGCGAAGTTCGGACAGCCGGAGATCAATCTCGGCGTCATTCCGGGCATGGGCGGCACGCAGCGTCTGATCCGCGCCGTCGGGTACTACAAGGCCGCTGAGCTGGTGCTCTCCGGACGCTTCATGGGCGCCGAGGAGGCGGAGCGCTCAGGTCTCGTGTCGCGCGTCGTCCCGGCATCCGATCTCCTCGCCGAGACGGGGAAGCTCGCCGAGACGATCGCCTCGAAGTCGTTGCCCTCGGTCTATGCGGCCAAGGCGGCTCTGGACGCGGCGATGGAGACGACGCTCGCCGAGGGGCTGGCGCATGAGAAGCAGGCTTTCGCCGCGCTCTTCGACACCGCCGATCAGAAGGAGGGCATGTCGGCCTTCCGGGAGAAGCGTGCACCGCAGTTCGAGAACCGGTGACGGGTGTCGGGGTGTTCACAATTCAGCAAGAATCCGGCGGATGTGCCCGGAAAGGACTCGCCAGAGCCGGTGAAGCCATGATCCTGCTGAATCATGAACGGTCAGCTGCGGAGACCGTCGACGATCTTCGCGATCCTGCGCTCCCGGGTCGCCTCCTGCTTCGCGTCGGCGACCGTGCGGGCGTGCTCCTTGCGGGCCGAATAGCTCAGCGCGTCGAACGCCGCACGCACGGCCGGGTCGGCATCCAGCGCCGTGGCGAGTTCGTCGGGCACGTCGACCGTCCGCTCGGCGGAGTCGACCCGGATGACGGCGTCGATCTCCTGATCGATCTCGAGGCCGAGATCGCTGCGCACGGCCTTGCTGAAGCCGATCATGTTCTCGCTGCCCATGCGCGCGACACGCAGTCGCGCCGTGCGTCCGCCGATCGTGACGGCCACGGGGAAGGCCTTGCCTGCCCCGAAGGACGCGACCTGCTCGTCGCTGAGCAGGATCGCCGCGGCGGGACCACGGCCGGTGAGGACGGTGTGCAGGCGCAGTTCGCTCATGCCGACAGATTACGCCCGTGTCCCGCGACTTCCGCGGAGAGGATCGCGTTGCGTTCCTCGATCAGCCGGCGCATGTACGCGCGCATGAAGACGGCGTCGACGAGCCGGCCGAGCGGACCGAACGGCGAGTGGAAGGTCACGGTGTCGCGCATGAGGGTGCCGGTCGGATGCTCGTCGAACCGGTGCTCGTGCAGGAAGGCCCCGAAGGGGCCGGCGATCTGCCGATCGGAGAATCCGCGCGGCGGATCGATGTCGAAGACCACCGAGCGCAGGCGGAAGCGGATGCCGAGATGGCGCGCCTGCCAGGTCACGGTCGAGCCCTCGGTGAACACCCCGCCCGCCGGAGGCTCGACCATCGTCTCGCCGTACCGTGCCATGGAGCGCACGTGCAGGCCCGGATCGAGCGAGGCGCCGAAGACTTCGGCCGGTGGGGCGGCGATGATCGTCTCGAGAACGAACCGCGCCACGTCAGAGCGCTTCGGGCTGGGGGCGCGGGTCGGCGAAGTCGCCGGCGTCCTTGCGCATCCTCGCCACGATCGCGACGAGCTCGGCGGCATCGTCGCGGCTGAGACCCGGATCGGCGAAGACGTCGGCGTTGAGGGCCTCGGTCGCCCGCTCGACGAGCTCGCGGCCGGCATCCGTCAGGGCGAGGAGCGCGGCGCGGCCGTCGTAGGGGTGCGGCGCACGCACGATCAGGCCGTCCCGCACGAGCCGCTCGGCTGTGCTCGTCACCGTGGTCGCATGCACCTGGAGCCGGGCGACCACGCTCGACAGCGGCAGGCTCCCCGCGCGGCTGAACGCCAGCAGGCGCAGCACCTCGTAGCGGGCGAAGCTCAGCGCGAACGGCTTCAGGGTGGCGTCGACGCGGGCGAGCAGCAGCTGTTGCGCGCGCATGACCGAGGTGACGACGGTCATGCCGTCGGCGGCATCCGTCCATCCGTGCGCGAGCCATTGCCGCTTCGCCTCGGCGAGCGGATCAACGGGGAGCGGTCGGGATTGGGCCACATCCCTACGGTAGCGGCGGGAGGCCGGTGCGTCGGGACGGCGCGCGACGCGCCATCGTCGGAGTCCTTGGGTCTCAGTCGCAGAGGTGCTGGGACTCAGTATCGCGGTCTAGAATTGCAGCAGTCGTGAGGAGCAATCGATGAAGATCTTCGTCCTGGTCAAAGAGGTGCCGGACACCTATGGCGATCGCAAGCTGAATCTCGAGACCGGCCTCGCGGATCGGGCGGCAGGCGATGTGGTCCTCGACGAGATCACGGAGCGTGCCCTCGAGGTCGCGTTGGCCTTCGCCGACAAGAATGAGGGCACCGAGGTGGTCGCCCTCTCGATGGCACCCGCGGGGTCGACGGCATCCGTCCGACGCGCTCTCGCGATCGGCGCAGGGTCAGCCGTGCACATCGCCGACGAGCAGTTGGCGGGCGCGGATCTCGGACTCACGGCCGAGGTGCTGGCCGCGGCCATCCGCCGCGGTGCTCCCGACCTGGTGATCACCGGGAACCTGTCGACCGACGGATCCGGCGGCGTGATCCCGGCGATGCTCGCCGAGCACCTCGGCTTCGCGCAGGCCACCGCCCTCAGCTCCGTCGAGATCACCGCGGATGCCGTCGCCGGCACGCGCGCCGCGGATGCCGGCGGCCAGCAGATCTCCGCTCCGCTTCCTGCCGTGATCTCGATCACGGAGGCGCTCCCTGACGCCCGGTTCCCGAACTTCAAGGGGATCATGGCTGCGAAGAAGAAACCGCTCGACGTGCTCTCGCTCGCCGACCTCGAGGTCTCGGCCGACCCCGCCGCCGCGCCGCGCACCATCATGACCGCGGTGGCCGAGAAGCCGCCGCGGGCGGCGGGCGTGAAGATCACCGACGAGGGCGATGCCGCCGAGAAGCTCGTCGAGTACCTCGTGCAGAACAGGCTGGTGTGAGATGACCTATCCCGAGAACCCCATCCTCGTCCTCATCGACGTCGACCCGTCGGGCGATGCCGCGAGCAGCACAGCCGCACTGATCGGCGCGGCGTCGACGATCGGCGCCCCGATCGCGCTGGTGGTCGGCGGCAGTCAGGCGGCGGTGGATGCCGCGGCAGTCGCCGGCGCTGCGGTCGTGCTGACCGCCGACGGCGACGCCACGGCGCTCACCGTGCCGATCGTCGACGCGCTGCAGGCCGCTTTCGACCGGGTGGAGCCGGATGCCGTGCTCGTCTCGAACTCGATCACGGGCCGCGACGTCGCGGGGCGGTTCGCCGTGCGGGCTCGACTGGCTCTCGCTGTGGATGCGGTCGGCGTCTCGCGCGATGACGAGGGCATCGTCGCGCACCACTCGGTGTACGGCGGCTCGTATCTCGTCGATGCGGCGGCGACCTTCGGGGCGCCGGTCATCACTGTGCGGCAGGGCGCGGTCGACGCGCGTGTCGAGGCCGTGGCTTCGCCGCAGGTCGAGGTGCTGCAGGTCGCGGCATCCGGTGCGGTCGCGGCGACCGCCGGTGCGGTCGAGGCGGTGGAGGTCGCGTCCTCCCGGCCCGAGCTCCGAGGGGCGACGCGCGTCGTCTCCGGCGGACGCGGCCTCGCATCGAAGGAGAAGTTCGTGCTCGTCGAGGAGCTCGCCGATGCGCTCGGCGCCGCCGTCGGCGCCTCGCGCGCGGCAGTGGATGCCGGGTACATCCCGCAGTCGCACCAGGTCGGACAGACCGGCGTCTCGGTGTCTCCGCAGCTGTATGTCGCTCTCGGCATATCCGGGGCGATCCAGCACCGCGCCGGCATGCAGACCTCGAAGACGATCGTCGCGATCAACAAGGACGGCGAGGCGCCGATCTTCGACGTGGCCGACTTCGGCATCGTCGGCGACCTCTTCACCGTCGTGCCGCAGGTCATCGCCGCGCTCGAGGCGCGGAAGAAGTAGACATGGCCCTTCGTCAGGCTCCGGGACCGGCGAGCATGCGGCGCGGACTCCCGCGCGTGCCGGGTGGCGAGCCGTGGCCCCCGGCGGATGCCGCGGCCGAATGGGTCGCTGCGCCTGTCGAAGCGTCTGCGGGTGCGGGCCCTTCGACGAGCTCGGGGACCCAGGTTGCGGGCAGTGCAGAGGTGACTCCCAGTTGGGTCGCTGAGCCTGTCGAAGCGTCTTCCGCCGTGGGCCCTTCGACAAGCTCAGGGACCCAGGTCGCGGAAGGTCCGGTCGCGCGCATGCGTCGCGGTCTGCCTCGCGTCGTCGGCGGCGAGCCCTGGCCACCCGCCGGCACGGCTGCGGTCGGTTCCGCGACTGACCGTGGCGCCGCGCCCACCGTGGGGGCCGACATGCCAGATGTCGGACATTCGACCCCAACCGGTCCGACATCTGGTGTGTCGACCCCCGACGCGGCGTCGGCTGCGCCCGAGGCGGTGGCGACGCCCGTGGCTGCGGCAGCCGCCGCGACGCCGGCACCCGGCGAGTCCTCGGTCCGTCGAGGCCTCCCGCGCGTCGTCGGCGGCGAGCCGTGGCCGCCGGCCGGGACGGCGCCCGCGTCGGGAGACGTTTCGTCTCGGTCGGCTTCGCCGTCCTCCCTCGACGACCGGGCGTCCGACGTCGGCGCCCTCGTCGTCGTCCAGCCCGAAGCATCCGCGCCGGTCGCGATCCTCTCCGCCGACCTCGACACCCCGCTGTCGTGGACCCGCACCGTCTGGAACGGCCGCGCTCCCCGGCATGTGGCCGCCGCGCCGGCATCCGCTCGTCGTCTTCCGACGTGGCCGCAGGCGATCGCCGGGCTCCTCGCCGCCGCCGCTCTGGGCCTCGTCGCCGGTGCGGCGATCGCGTTCGTGCGCACGCTCCTCAGCTTCCCGTTCATGCAGGACTTCCTCGCCGCCTTCCCCGGCGAGTACGAGCCCGCGATCGCGGTCGAGCCGGGCTTCGCGCCGTGGGTCAACTGGGCGCACTTCTTCAACATGTTCCTGATCGTGCTGATCATCCGGTCGGGGCTGCGCGTGCGCAGCGAGAAGCGGCCGACGGTCTTCTGGACGCCGCGCGGCAACCAGAAGGGCAAGATCAGCCTGACCCTGTGGTTCCACCAGGCGCTCGACCTGCTGTGGATCATCAACGGCGTGATCTTCGTGGTGCTGCTGTTCGTCACCGGGCACTGGGTGCGCATCGTGCCGACGAGCTGGGAGGTCTTCCCGAACGCGCTCTCCGCAGCGCTGCAGTACGTGTCGTTCGACTGGCCGCACGAGAACGGCTGGAACAACTACAACAGCCTGCAGCAGCTCGCCTACTTCGCGACCGTGTTCATCGCGGCGCCGCTGGCCGTCGCGACCGGCTTCCGGATGTCGGGACTGTGGCCGAAGAAGGCCGAGAAGCTGTCGAAGGCCTACCCCGTCGAGTGGGCCAGGGCGCTGCACTTCCCGATCATGCTGTACTTCGTGGCGTTCATCATCGCCCACGTCGCGCTCGTGATGCTGACCGGGTTCCTGCGCAACCTGAACCACATGTACGCATCGCAGGATGCCGTGACCTGGACCGGCTTCTGGGTGTTCATCGCCTCGCTCGTCGCGCTGGCGGTCGCCTGGTTCGCGGCGCGACCGCTCGTGCTCGCACCGATCGCGAAGCTCTTCGGCCAGGTGTCGGGCCGGTGAGCCCGGAGAGCGACGACGCGCGCATCGCCGACTACTGGCGCGATGCGCGAACGGCGCTGCCGGAGCTGCCGGAGACTCCGCCCGAGGCGTGGGGTTTCGGCGCGACCCCCTGGCAGGCCGATGAGCTCCTCGCGCTGGTGCTTGCCGGGCTGAAGGACGGAACCGCATCGTCCCTGTGGGACTACGAGGCGAACGGGGACCCGCTGCCGGCGGTCGGAGAGGTGAGCATCATCCTCGACGGGGCGGGTGCACCCCGAGCGGTGATCGAGACCACGGCGGTCGAGATCATCCCCTTCGACGAGGTCGACGAGGTGCACGCCAGCGCCGAGGGCGAGGGTGACCGTACCCTCGCGCACTGGCGCGAAGTTCACGAGCGGTATTGGCGTGAGCACTCCGAGAACGCCCGCGGTTATGCGCCGGACATGCCGGTCGTGTGCGAGAGGTTCCGGTTGATCCACGCCGCGTGAACCCGCGAACGCGCACGCGCGCGACGAGGGAGAGGAAGAAGAGCATGGCAGAGGCATACATCGTCGACGCGGTGCGCTCGCCGGTCGGCAGGCGCGGCGGCTCGCTCTCCGGCATCCATCCTGCCGATCTCGGTGCGCACAGCCTGCGGGCGCTGGTCGACCGGGTCGGCATCGACCCGGGGCTGATCGACGACGTCACCCTCGGCACGATCGATGCGATCGGCGGGCAGGCCGGCAACGTCGCCCGCACCGCCCTGCTGGTCGCAGGCTTCCCGGAGCACGTTCCGGGCGTCACGATCGACCGCCAGTGCGGGTCGAGTCAGCAGGCCGTGCATTTCGCGGCGCAGGCCGTGATGAGCGGCACGGCCGACCTCGTGATCGCGGGCGGGCTGCAGAACATGTCGCAGGTGCCGCTCACGTCGTCGGCCCTCGTGGGGGAGGGGTTCGGATTCACGACGCCGTACGCGGAGTCGCCCGGATGGCAGGCGCGCTACGGCGACCAGGAGATCTCGCAGTTCGTCGGCGCCGAGCTGATCGCCGAGAAGTGGGACATCACCCGGGAGCAGATGGAGCAGTTCGCGCTCGAGAGCCACCGCCGGGCGGCGCTCGCCCAGGACGAGGGCCGTTTCGCGCGTCAGATCGCCCCGCTGGGCGGCCTCGACCACGACGAGGGCGTGCGTCGCGACACCACCCTCGAGCGGATGGCGGGCCTCGCGCCGCTGCGTCCCGGCGGCCGCATCACGGCCGCCGTCTCGTCGCAGATCAGCGATGCGTCGAGCGCCGTGCTCGTCGCGAGCGAGCGGGCGGTGAAAGAGCACGGCCTCGTGCCCCGTGCTCGTGTGCACCACATCTCCGTGCGTGGTGACGACCCCGTGTTCATGCTCACGGCACCTATCCCCGCGACTCGGCGTGCTCTCGAACGCACCCGCCTCACGATCGACGACATCGACCTGTTCGAGATCAACGAGGCGTTCGCCTCGGTCGTGCTCGCCTGGATGCGCGAGCTCGACGTCCCTCACGAGAAGGTCAACGTCAACGGCGGGGCGATCGCCCTCGGTCACCCGATCGGCGCCACGGGGACACGCCTGATGACCACGCTTCTCGCCGAACTCGAGCGCACCGGGGGCCGCTACGGACTGCAGACGATGTGCGAGGGCGGTGGCGTCGCCAACGTCACGATCATCGAGCGCCTCTGACGCACGTCTGCGAGACCCGCGGCGCCCGACTCAGGAGCGGACGAAGCGGACCTCGGTCAGCGTCTCGCCGAGGAAGGGCTCGGTGTGCGTGGCGCCGTCGAGCGTGAAGCCGTTGCGCGTGTAGAACCGGTGCGCGCGGGGGTTGTCCTCGGCGACCCAGAGGTACAGCGGCTCGTCCTTCTCCACGGCGGCGTCGAAGAGCTTCTGGCCGATGCCGGTGCCGTGCAGCGCGTCGAGCAGGTAGATGAAGTAGAGCTCGCGGAACGCCGGGGCATCCTTGTCACGGGCGGGGCCCGAGCCGACGAACCCGACGATCTCGCCGTCGACCAGCGCGGCCCTCATGGTGAACTCGGGGCCCTGGGCCGCCCAGTGCGTCCACAGCTCCGCCATGCGGCGGGGCGAGACCCGCTCGAGCGCAGCCTTGCTGATCAGGTGGTCGTAGGTCTCGTGCCAGCACTGGGCGTGCACGCGACCGAGAGCCTCCGCGTCCACATCACGGACCGGACGGACGATGACTTCAGGCTGGGCTTCGGCGCTCATGCCGCGACTCTACGCGCGGCATTCCAGATCAGGAAATCGAACGGATGCCGTGCGCGGAGTGATCGAAACCGATGGAGGATTCGTACAACGATGTTCGCGGATCGTTCGTCGATGGCTACGATCGATCTTCGTGAATGTGATCTGGCGCACGCTCCTCGTGATCCTCCGTGCTCGTCGCCGTGTGCGTCGGGGAAAGACGCTCGACCCGACGGCCGTCGGCACCGTCCGCGTCACGACCCTCCCCACCGATCTCGACATCCTGCGGCACATGAACAACGGCCGGTATCTGTCGCTGTTCGACCTCGGGCGCTGGGACCAGCTCATCCGCACGGGGCTCTTCGACGCCATGAAGGAGCGCGGCTGGTACGCGGTCGTCTCGAGCGAGACCATCACGTTCCGCAAGTCGCTGCAGCTGTGGCAGCGCTTCGAGGTGCAGTCGCGGTTCATCGGCCACGACGAGAAGGCTCTCTTCATGGAGCACCGGGCCGTGGTCGACGGCGAGGTCTACGCACGCGCGATCGTGCGGGCGCGGATGCTGCGCCGCACCGGCGGCACCGTCAGCAATGAGGAGCTCTTCGCCGCGGTCGGCAAGCCCGATGGCGTGCCGGAGATCGATCCGTGGGTGCACGACTGGGCCGCGGCATCCGCTCTTCCTCCCGTGCGCACGAAGGCGCCGAGCGTCTGGTCGTAGCGCCGGTATTCCGGATGGCGCTCGACGCGGTAGTTTAGGGCCGTGCTGGGGATCCTGACCACGACCGGACGCGTGCTGATGAGGCACTGGCCGGCACTCATGGCGTGGTACCTCGCCGGAGTGCTCGTGCAGTACGTGATCGGCCAGGTCGCAGGATTCATCGGAGCCTCCTCGGCGACGCTCGGCTTCCTCGTGCTCCCGATCGGCATCCTCGCGCGACTGATCAGCATCGTCGCGATGTTCCTCGTGTTGCGCGATGGCCTGCGCAACCTGCAGGAGGTCGCCCCTCTTCCCGCGGATCCGGTCGAGCGTCGGCGCACCTTCCTCTCGGCGTTGCTCGCCGGCATCCTGCCCTTCTTCGCCGTGTACTGGGCGCAGGGACTGCTCCGCGAGGATGTGAACGCCTATTCCACGCGTGCCCTGGAGGTGCGCTCCGGCATCATCTTCACCGCCAGTGTCAACGGCGACGGCCCGGTGAGCGATCAGGACACGGTCCTGAACCTGCCCTTCAACGTCTGGACGGTCGCGATCATCGTGATCGCTTTCGCCGGGCGGTGGGCGTGGTCGAAGTGGTCGGCCAAGCTCTCGACCTGGCTCGCGCCTGTGGCTGTCTACTTCGAGGTCGTGTGGGTCTTCTTCTCGGTCATCCTGCTGGGCGATCTCTTCGACGCGATCAAGGCGTGGGTGGACAGCCGTGCGGCCATGGCGTTCCTGGAGGATGTGCGGGAGCGGATCCTGGATGCCGTCGCGCCGCTGCGCTGGCTGTGGGAGGCGATCGGATGGGTGCTCACCGAGGCGGGCCCCGTGCTCCTCGCTCCGCTCGCCTGGCTCACGATCGCCGGTGTCGTGTTCGGTCAGGCGATCGTCGCGGAGAAGCTGCGCGTGGAGAACCAGCTGATCTCCCGATTCCGCCAGCATGCGACCGTGATACCGAACCCTGTGGTGCGGAGGCTGAAGGATCTCGGTGACGAGCTCGGCGCGCGCTTCCGGCCCATCGGGCGTGCGATCCTGCTGATGTGGCGGGCCGGTCCGCTGCTGGTTGCCTCGTATGCGCTGTTCTACGTCGCTGTGAAGGCGCTCGAGTCGTACCTCTCGTTCGGGATCACGAGGCTGATCGGCCCGCACGAGTTCCTGACCTGGGCGATCATCCTGCCGGTGGTCTCGATCGTGCCGCTGCTCCTCACCGAGCCCCTGCGCATCGCCGTCATCAGCGGTGCCTACGACGCGACACTGGGGCGTCTGCGCCGCCGCCCGCAGGAGCGCGCGGACTCCGCGACCGTGTCGTCGGAGGAGACCGAGATGCGCGCCGTCGCCGACGCCGCCGGTCTGCTGCCTGCCTCAGCGGATGCCGTCGCCGCCGCGGTCGTGTCGGCACCGCCGCGGGATGCGGTCGGCGGTCAGTCCTCGAGCGTGAACCTGAGGAACGATCCGCCCGCCTCCTGAGGCCAGACGTCGACCCAGAACGGGCCCTCGACATCGTCCGGGACGACGAAGGGGACGATCAGCTCGTAGTCACCCTTCTCGTCGCTCACGCAGGTCTCCGGCTCCTCCGAATCGGAGAGCAGACCCATCTCGGACCGCGCCGTCTGCCATTCGCGACCGCTCGCCTGATGCACGAGGACCGGCGCCGTGCACGTGACGCCGTCCGTCCCGGCGTCGACGGGAACGCCGACCGCGATCACCTTCGCGCCGTCGGGGACATCGAATCCGCTGAGGTCATCGATCTCGCCTCCGCGCACGGGGCCCCAGGTCGCTCCGACGAGCTCGGCCGACGCGTCTTCCTCGACGACGATCGGCTGGAACGGACGGGCCTCGAACCCGTAGTACTGGTGCCACTCGTGCCATCCGATGCCGATGGCCGTCCCCGGGATGAGCACGACCAGGGCGATCAGGGCGAGGCGATTGCGCCGCCACCACGACGGCGACCGCGTGGGCTCCGGCTCCGGCTGCGGCTGCTCGCGGATCGGGGGAGGGGGGATCGTCATCGCGCCCATCCGTTCTCGTCCAGGAGCACCTCGACCTCGACCGGGAGATCGTCGAGCACGATCGGAAGCTCGATGAGACCGTCGAGCAGCACCTCGTTCGGCGATCCGTTCGGCACGCCCAGCCGGAGAGTGGCAGTGCCGACCAGGGCGTCGGCGGGGAGCTCGAACGCGAGGCTTCCGGCGCGCGCGACGCCGGTGACGAGCCGCTGCTTGGCGAAAGTCGTTCCGCGGTCGGTGGCGCTGAAGGTGCGATCGCCGACGACCAGCTCGGCGAGACCGAGGATGGCGGCCTCCTGGGTGACGACCGAGGCGGCCTCCAGATCGACGACGACCCAGGTGCCCTCGGCAGACCAGCCGTCGGCATCCGTCACGCGGCTGGCGGCGTGCACATCGGTGACCGTGACCTCGAGGTTGCGCACAGAGACCGGCTCGTCGAGCGCGGCGACGGTCGGGAACGCCGCGGTCGAGGCGTCGTCGGGCAGCGTCGCCTTGGACACGCCCCACGCCCCGGCGAGCAGCACGAGCGTGAGAGCCCACACCAGGATCTTCTGCTTCACGGCACGGGCTCCTCGTCGACCTCGGCCGGTACCTCGACGACCTCGGCGGTCACCGTGGCTCCGACGCGGGCGTCAGTCCAGTAGTCGCCCCGCATCACGCTCTTGCCGACGTAATGGGTCGAATCGGGGAGTGTGAGCTGGACTTCGTCGCCGTCGCGGTAGTCGTCGGGGCCGACGATCCAGGCCAGGAGGAGGCGGACGGGCACGTCGGGCTGCAGCATCGGACTGCCCGCTCCGTCATCGGCGCGCGAAACAGAGGGCTTCTCATCGATCCCCTCGAGGTGGATTCCGTTGACCACCGGCGACATCTTGTCGCCGCTGTACGAGCTTCGAGGTGTGTCGAACGTGTTGACGACGTCGACCACGACCACGAGTACGCGCTCGTCCTTCTCCTCGTCCGGATAGAGGGCGGCGTTGCCAGGCTCCTCGCGCAGCTCGACGCCGACGATCGTCATCTCGAGGTCGGATCCCGCGAACGTCTCGCCGACTGCGACGGTGGGTGTCGGGTCGACCGCCGCGGCCTCCAGGCCGCCGAAGATCGCGGTGGCACCGAGCAGCACAGCGCCGGCACCGGTGATCAGCCACGAGGTCGGGATGAGATCGATGCTCCGCCGTGCCCATCCGAGCACCTTGGCACGCGCCCCCGCGTTCGCGGATGCGACGCCGCGGGCATCGGGCTGCGCTCCCGGCTCGCCCGGCGGTGTCGCGTTCACGGAAACAGCATAGAGCCGCGGGCGCGCTTGCGCGGTGGGGAGCGGTGCCCGGTGCGCGGCATACGTATTCCGCAAGAAATGGAATTCTTTTCTCGTAATGTGACCAGAAGGGCAGGGCGCTGCCGTCTCCTCTCAGTACTGTGAGCGGAACATACGGGCACGGTAGCCCGCAAGACCCCGTCGGAGCAGACGGGCGGAGGAGGAGCAAGTGGCAGTCATCGGCATCGTGCGGGAGCCTGCGGGCGAAGCACGGGTCTCGGCCACCCCGGCGACGATCGCGTCGCTGCGGAAGCTGGGCCACACGGTCAGCGTGGAGCGGGGAGCGGGCGCGGCAGCGTCCTACCCGGATTCGGAGTACGAGGCGGCCGGTGCGACGCTCGTCGACCGTGCAGGGGCATGGGGGAGCGAGATCGTCCTCGCGATCACCGCACCGGATGCCGCGGCGATCGCACTCCTCGCCGATGGGGCGACGCTCATCGCCCTGCTTTCGCCGGCACTCCGTCCTGACCTCGTCGAGTCGCTCGCCCAGCGGGGGATCACCGCGCTCGCCCTCGACGCGGTGCCGCGCATCTCGCGCGCGCAGTCGATGGACGTGCTCAGCTCGATGGCGAACATCGCCGGCTACCGCGCTGTCGTCGAGGCCGCGCACGAGTTCGGACGCTTCTTCACCGGGCAGGTCACCGCTGCCGGCAAGGTGCCGCCCGCCAAGGTCCTGGTCGCCGGAGCCGGTGTCGCCGGTCTCGCGGCGATCGGTGCCGCGTCGAGCCTGGGCGCGATCGTCCGCGCCACCGATCCGCGCCCCGAGGTCGCCGACCAGGTCACGTCGATCGGCGGCTCGTATCTGCCGGTCGACGTCGCGGTCGCGGCATCCTCCGACGGCTATGCGAAGGCGACCAGCGAGGACTACAACCGGCGTGCGGCGGAGATCTACACCGAGCAGGCCGCCGACGTCGACATCATCATCACGACCGCGCTGATCCCCGGTCGCGCGGCGCCGCGTCTGATCACGGCATCCGACGTCGCCCTGATGAAGCCGGGCAGCGTGATCGTCGACATGGCCGCGGGCCAGGGCGGAAACGTCGAGGGCTCGGTCGCCGGAGAGCGCACCGTGACCGACAACGGCGTCATCATCCTGGGGTACACCGACCTCGCCTCGCGCCTCGCCGCGCAGGCCTCGCAGCTGTACGGCACGAACCTCGCCAACCTCGTGGCGCTCCTGACGCCCGCGAAGGACGGGCAGCTGGTGATCGACTTCGACGACGTCGTGCAGCGCTCGGTCACCGTCGTCCGCGACGGAGCCGTGACCTGGCCGCCGCCTGCCGTGCAGGTCGCGGCCGCCCCCGCCGCGAAAGCGGTAGAGGCACCGGCCGAGATCGCGACGCCGGCGACGATGTCGACCGGCCGCAAGGTCGCCCTCATCGTGCTCGGCATCGCCGCGCTGTTCGCCGTGAACGCGTTCGCGCCCGCTCCGCTGCCGCAGCACTTCACCGTGCTCGTGCTCTCGGTCGTGATCGGCTTCTACGTGATCGGCAAGGTGCACCACGCCCTGCACACGCCGCTCATGTCGGTGACGAACGCCATCTCCGGCGTCATCGTGGTCGGCGCGATGCTGCAGGTCACCTCCTCGATCCCGGTCGTGCAGGTGCTCGCCGCGATCGCCGTGCTGCTCGCATCCATCAACATCTTCGGAGGATTTGCGGTCACCCGCCGAATGCTCGCGATGTTCACGAAGGGCGGCCACAAGTGACCGTCGACGCCCTCGCGGGAGCGGCCTACATCGTCGCCGCCCTGCTGTTCATCCTGAGTCTCGCGGGACTCAGTCGCCACGAGTCCGCCCGTTCCGGCGTGGTCTACGGCATCTCCGGCATGACCATCGCGCTGCTCGCGACCGTCGCCCTCACCATGGCGGATGCCTGGACCACGGGCGCCTTCCTCGGGCTCGGCCTGCTCGTCGCCGCGGTCGCCGTCGGCGCGGCCATCGGCCTGTGGCGGGCGCGCTCGGTCGAGATGACCGGCATGCCCGAGCTCATCGCGCTGCTGCACAGCTTCGTCGGCCTCGCCGCCGTGCTCGTCGGCTGGAACGGCTACCTCGCCCACCCGGAGATCGCTCCGCAGCTCGAGGGCATTCACAACGCCGAGGTCTTCATCGGCATCTTCATCGGCGGCGTGACGTTCACCGGATCGATCGTGGCCTACCTGAAGCTCTCGGCGAAGATGTCGTCGAAGCCGCTCATGCTGCCGGGCAAGAACGTGCTGAACGTCGGAGCGCTCGTCGCCTTCGTCGCGCTCACCGTCTGGTTCGTGAACGACCAGCAGCTCGCCCTCCTGATCGGCGTCACGGTGCTGGCGTTCGCGCTCGGATGGCACCTGGTCGCCTCGATCGGCGGCGGCGACATGCCCGTCGTCGTCTCGATGCTGAACAGCTACTCCGGATGGGCCGCGGCGGCGGCGGGCTTCCTGCTGAACAACGACCTGCTGATCGTGACGGGTGCGCTCGTCGGCTCGTCGGGTGCGTACCTCTCCTATGTGATGTGCAAGGCGATGAACCGCTCGTTCCTTTCGGTGATCGCCGGCGGATTCGGCATCGCCGCACCGACGGCCACCGACGAGGAGTACGGCGAGCACCGCGAGATCACCGCCGAGAGCGCGGCCGAGATGCTCACCGAGGCGAAGTCGGTCGTGATCACCCCCGGCTACGGCATGGCCGTCGCGCAGGCGCAGTACCCGGTCGCCGACCTCGTGCGCCGGCTGCGTGAGAGGGGGGTGGACGTGCGTTTCGGCATCCATCCCGTCGCCGGACGACTGCCGGGGCACATGAACGTGCTGCTGGCCGAGGCGAAGGTGCCGTACGACATCGTGCTCAGCATGGACGAGATCAACGACGACCTGGCATCGACCTCGGTCGTGCTCGTGATCGGCGCCAACGACACGGTCAACCCGGCCGCGGCTGAGGACCCGTCGAGCCCGATCGCCGGGATGCCGGTGCTCAAGGTGTGGGAGGCCGAGAACGTCATCGTGTTCAAGCGGTCGATGGCCGCCGGATACGCGGGCGTGCAGAACCCGCTGTTCTTCCGCGACAACGCCTCGATGCTGTTCGGCGACGCGAAGCAGAAGGTGGAGGACATCATCGCGGCACTGTAGCGGCGTGCGCCCGCGTAGGAGAAGTGCGCTTGGCAAGGACGGATCCCGCGGATTCAACCTTGTGGAGCGCACTTCTCCTTGCCGGGCGCACGTCGGTGGACGCGATTGCGAACAGGTGGCGGCGTCGACCGGGTGGCGTCCGCTGCTCGAGCGGCATCCAGACCTAATGTGGAGACCATGGCAGAGTCGTCGTCATCCTCCGCGGATGCCGTGGCATCCGCTCCTCTCGCGGATCGTGCCGTCGAGCTCGCGCGCCGCTGGGTGACCGAGGCCGCGGCGGCCGAGGTCGACCCCGCGGCGGAGCGGCTCGCCGGCGTGCTGCAGGATGCGAACGGGCTCCCCTTCACCCTCGGTTTCGTCGACGGCGTGATGCGTCCGGAGAGCCTGGCCGCGGCCGCATCCCAGCTGCACCGGATCGCTCCGATCGTGCCCGAGTTCCTGCCGTGGTACCTGCGCTCCGCCGTGCGCCTCGGCGGGGGCATGGCGCAGGTGCTGCCGTCCCCGGTCGTGCCGATCGCCCGGCGGGTGCTCCGCGACATGGTGGGGCACCTCGTCGTCGACGCCCGCCCCGCGAAGCTCGGACCGGCGCTGGAGAAGATCCGCACGCCCTCGACGACCACCGGAACCGCCGCGCGCGTCAACCTCAACCTCCTCGGCGAGGCCGTGCTGGGCGAAGCCGAGGCGAAGCGTCGGCTCGATGGCATCCACGAGCTGATCCGCCGCCCCGACGTCGACTACGTCTCGGTGAAGGTGTCGGCGATCATCAGTCACATCTCGATGTGGGCGTTCGACGAGGTCGTCGACCAGGTGGTCGAGCGGCTGATGCCGCTCTATCTGACGGCGGCGGGCCCTTCGACAGGCTCAGGGACCCAGGAGGGGATGGGCTCAGGGACCCAGACCTTCATCAACCTCGACATGGAGGAGTATCGCGACCTCGATCTCACGATCGCGGTCTACACGCGTATCCTCGAGGACCCGCGACTGCAGCACCTCGAAGCGGGCATCGTGCTGCAGGCCTATCTGCCCGATGCCCTCCCCGCCCTGCAGGAGCTCACCGCGTGGGCGCAGGACCGGGTCGCGCACGGCGGAGCCCCGATCAAGGTGCGCCTCGTGAAGGGCGCGAACCTCGCGATGGAGAACGTCGAGGCGCGGCTGCACGGCTGGACCCCGGCGACCTACGACACGAAGCTCGACACCGACGCGAACTACCTCCGCTGTCTCGACTGGGCGCTGACCCCCGAGCGCACCGCCGCGGTGAAGCTGGGCATCGCCGGGCACAATCTCTTCGGCATCGCGTACGCCTGGCTGCTGGCCGGGGAACGCGGAGTCCGCCCTTCGACGAGCTCAGGGACCCAGGTTCCGGGTGCGGGGCAACCGCCGATCGAGTTCGAGATGCTGCTGGGGATGGCGCAGGGGCAGGTGCAGGCCGTCTCCCGCGAGGTCGGCGCCGTGCTCCTGTACGTGCCGGTCGTGGAGCCGGCCGAGTTCGACGTCGCCATCAGCTACCTGGTGCGCCGGCTCGAGGAGAACGCGTCGGCCGACAATTTCCTCTCCGCAGCGTTCCGGCTCGACGAGGACGAGGCCCTGTTCGTGCGCGAGCAGGATCGCTTCCTCGACGCCCTCGACCGCTCCACCGACCCGACGCTGCGCATCGGTCCCCGTCGCACGCAGGACCGGCTCGCCCCCGTGCACGAGTCGGTGCGCCCGGCGCTCGCGGCCCCGACCCCCGAGGTCGACCTCACGAAGGCCGTGCTCGGCATCTCGCGCGGATCGGATGACGGCGACGGCGAGGCCTTCCTCGAGACCGCCGTCTACTCGGCGCGGGAAGCGCCGGAGGACGCCGGCGGCGCTCCCGGATTCTCGAACACCGCGGACAGCGATCCCTCGCTTCCGGCCAACCGCGACTGGGCGCGCTCCGTGCGCGACGGCATCCGCGGTTCGACGGCCGGCCGCACCACGCTCGATGCCGCGCTGATCGACGATCCCGCTGCCCTCGACGACACCGCGCAGCGGGTGCGCGACGCGGCTCCCGCCTGGGGTTCCCGCCCGGCCGCCGAGCGTGCCGAAGTGCTGCTCCGCGCCGCCGCCGCGCTCGAGTCGCGTCGCGGCGAGCTGATCGAGGTCGCAGCATCCGAGACCGGCAAGGTCTTCGCCGAGGCCGACGTCGAGGTCAGCGAGGCGGTCGACTTCGCCCGCTACTACGCGGCCAAGGCCCGCGAGCTCGATGCGATCGCGGGAGCGACCTTCCTCCCCGCGAAGGTGACCGTGGTGACGCCGCCCTGGAACTTCCCCGTCGCGATCCCGGCGGGCGGCGTGCTCGCGGCGCTCGCCGCAGGTTCGGGCGTGGTGTTCAAGCCCGCCCCGCAGGCGCGCCGCTCGGCGGCCGTGGTCGCGGAGTCCCTCTGGCAGGCCGGTGTCCCGCGCGACGTGCTCGCTCTCGTCGACATCGAGGAGGGCGACCTCGGTCGCGCGCTCATCGGTCACGACGCGGTCGATCGCGTGATCCTCACCGGCGCCTGGGACACGGCGGCGCTGTTCCGCTCCTGGCGACCCGATCTGCCTCTGCTCGCCGAGACGAGCGGCAAGAACGCGATGATCGTCATGCCGTCCGCCGACCTCGATCTCGCCGTCGCCGACCTCGTCAAGAGCGCCTTCGGCCACGCCGGTCAGAAGTGCTCGGCGGCCTCGCTGGCGATCCTGGTCGGACCGGTCGGACGCTCTCCGCGCTTCGCCCGGCAGCTGGCGGATGCCGTCCGCTCCCTGCACGTCGGCTGGCCCACGGATCCGCTCGCCGAGGTCGGTCCGGTGATCGAGAAGCCGCAGGGCAAGCTCGCCTGGGCACTGACCGAGCTGGAGGGCGACGAGCAGTGGCTCATCCGGCCGGAGCTCGCGGCGGACGACGACGGCAGCGGACGGCTCTGGCGCCCCGGCATCCGGGTCGGCGTGCAGGCCGGATCGCGCTTCCACACCGAGGAGTTCTTCGGTCCCGTGCTCGGCGTGATGCACGCTCCCACGCTCGAGCGGGCGATCGAGCTGCAGAACGCGGTCGCCTACGGCCTCACGGCCGGCCTGCACACCCAGGATCCCGACGATCTCGCGCAGTGGCTCGACCGCGTGCAGGCGGGGAACCTCTACGTCAACCGGGGCATCACCGGTGCCATCGTGCAGCGGCAGCCGTTCGGCGGCTGGAAGCGCTCATCGGTCGGCCCCGGCGCCAAGGCCGGCGGGCCGAACTACCTGATCGGACTCGGGTCGTGGCGCTCGCACCCCGGCGGGCCGGCATCCAGCACCCTGCACCTTCGCGGTCTCGACTCCCGGATCACCGCCCTCATCGAAGCGGCGCAGCCATCGCTCGCCTACGAGCCGTTCGAGTGGCTGCGACGCTCTGCCCTGTCGGACGCGCTCGCCTGGGATCGCGAGTTCGGGCAGGTGCGCGACGTGTCCCGACTCGGTGTCGAGCGCAACCTCTTCCGCTACCGGCCGGTGCCCGTCGAGATCCGCGCGACGGACGACGCGGCCCTGCAGGATCTGCTGCGCGTCGTGATCGCCGGTGTGCGCGCCGGTGCCCGCTTCGTGCTCTCCAGCCCGACCGGCCTGCCGGCCGAGGTGCGCCGGGCGCTGGGGGATCTGGACGCCGTCGTCTTCCTCGAGACCGAGGCGGAGTGGATCGAGCGGATGCTGCGCCACGACGAGCCCGCCGAGGGCGATCGTCGCCCGACCGCGGCCCGCAACCGCGTGCGTCTGGTCGGCGGACGTGACACGGTCGCCGCTGCCCATGCGTCGCTGGCCGTGGCGTCGAGCGGTGATCCCGACCTCGCGGTGTACGACGGCGAGGTGACGGCGGCCGCGCGCATCGAGCTGCTGCCCTTCGTGCACGAGCAGTCCATCAGCATCACCGCGCATCGCTACGGGAACGTCGACCGCCGCTTCAGCGAGGTCATCTGAGCGGATCGGCGCGTCTCAGCGTCCGCTCGTGGTCACGCTGGCGAGAAGCGAGCGGATCAGCGGGTCCGTGGCACCGCGCCAGTAGACCGAGATGTCGCGGCGCACGGGTTCCCGCAGCGCGTGCGCCGCGACCTGCGGAGGCACGATGTTTCGTGGCACCAGGGTATGGCCGAGCCCGTGCAGGGCGTACTCGACCGCGGCCCGGGCCTGCTCGGTGCGCAGGGCGGCACGCGGGATGAACCCGGCACGCGCGCAGGCCGCGTCGAGCAGTTCCCCCAATCCGTTGCCCGGCGTGAAGTGCACCCAGTCGTCGTCCCGCAGATCGGCGAGGTCGAGCGGGCCGTCGGGAGTCCGTCGATCGGCGCCGGAGAGCACCACGACGAACTCCTCCTCGACCAGTCGGCTCCGACCGCCCGTCCAGCCCTCGGGGACCGGGCCGATCGCGAGATCGAACGCCCCGGCGAGGAGGCCGACCACCAGCTCCTCCTGATGGCGGAACTCGTGGAGCTCGGCCTGCACGCGCGGATGCTGCGATCGCCAGTCCGCGAGGATCGCCGGGAGGATGCCCAGGCTGAGGGAGTACAGGGTGCCGACCCGCAGCTCTCCGACCGCGCCGCTGGTCACGGTGCGCGCCGTCCGGACGAGGTCATCGTGGGCGGCGACCACCGCCCGCGCCGTGTCGAGCAGGGTGCGCCCGGCGGTGGTCGGACGCGTGGACCGAGGGAGGCGCTCGACCAGGGCGACGCCGAGGGCCTGTTCGAGCGCGACGAGCTGGCGGGACAGGGTCGGCTGACTGACGAAGAGACGCGCAGCGGCGCGCGTGATCGAGCCCTCGTCGCACACGGCGATGAAGGCGCGGAGCTGCCGCTCGGTCACATCCATGTCTTGAGTGTATGGATATCAGCGCTTTCTTGCATCGCATGTGGGGTATGGGGATCGAGGGCGGTGTGTTCCATCCCTCAGACGCCGCACCGGGCGTCCGGACAGACAGGAAGAACCATGACCGCTCTCACCATCGAAACCGCGTCCCGCGCCGCCGCCGCCGCCCAGGACGCGGCTCGGCAGCACGGCGTCGCCGTCGTCATCACCATCGTCGATGCCGGGGTGCAGCCCGTGCTGGTCGTCCGACAGGACGGGGCGCCGATCGCGGCGATCGACGCGAGCCTGAGCAAGGCCCGCACGACGCTGTACTTCGGCGGCACCGCGACGGCCGACCTCGCCGGCGCGACCGCTCCCGGGGGACCGCTGTTCGGGTTCGAGCACGCCGTCGCCGCGCCGCTCGCCTTCCTCGGAGGAGCAGTACCCGTCCGAGACACACAGGGAGAGATCATCGGCGCCGTCGGCGTCGGCGGCGGCACGGCCGAGCAGGACCACGCGATCGCTGTCACAGCGGCAGCGGCCATCGGAGCGTCGGCGTGAGCTCGGCGGGCGAGGTCGTCGTCTCGCTGGCGACGCTGGTCGCGCGCGAGGGGCGGCGTGACGACCTGCGGCGCGCGCTGCTGCCGCTCATCGAGCCGACCAGGGCAGAGCCGGGAAACCTCGACTACGTCCTGTTCGAGAAGACCGAGGCGCCGGGCACGTTCGTCATGCGCGAGGCGTTCGCGTCGATGGGCGCTCTCGGCGAGCACCAGCAGACCGCCCACTACGTGGCTTTCGCGGCACAGGCCGACGACCTGCTCGCCGAGCCGCTCGCGCTGACGTTCCTCACGCAGGTCTCGGACTGAGGCCTCGGCGACCGGAGCCGATGTAAAAGATTCTTGACACGAGGGAGCGCTGAGGCGTACTCTCGTGTCAAGAATCTTTTACATGGGAGGCATCATGGTCTACGAGGAGCGCAACGCCTGGGCGGGGTTGATCGTGAGCCCGATCACGATGATCGTCTACGTCATCCTCATCGTGCAGCAGGCCGCGGGCGGTCCGCTCACCGACGTCGACTGGTTCCCGCTCATGCTGTGGGTGATCGGCGGCAGCATCCTCGCCGTGATCATCCTCAGCATCGTCTGGGGCATGATCGCCGGAGTGAAGGATGCCGGCGGCATCGGCCAGGCCGACATCCGCGATCGCGACATCAGCCGCCTGGGCGGACGCGTCGAGCAGGCCTTCGTCGTGATCGCGGGACTCGGCGTGATCGCCCTCTGCGCGGTCGGGGCCGACGTCTTCTGGATCGCGAACACGATGTTCGCCGGCTTCTGGGTCGCCGCCGCCATCGGCAGCGTCGCCCGCGTCATCGCGTACCGCCGGGGGCTGATCTGATGGTCAAGCCGACCCGCGTCTCCAACAGCATCCGCGCCCACCGGGAGTCGGCGGGGATGACCCAGGCCGACCTCGCCCGCACGATCGGCGTGACCCGGCAGACGCTCATCGCGATCGAGCAGGAGAAGTACTCGCCCACGCTCGAGCTCGCCTTCCAGATCGCCCGCGCCTTCGGCGTGGGGATCGACGCCCTCTTCCAGTACCCGGAGCAGTGACATGGACAACACGTCTGAAACCCCGACCATGACCGCCTGGCGCCGCGACACCTACGGCCCCGCCTCCGGGACGACACTGCAGGAGATCCCCGTGCCGGTCCCCGGTCGCGGCGAGGTGGTCCTCCGCGTGAGCGCCACGGCCCTCAACGCCGGCGACGTCCGCCTCATGCTCGGAGATCCCCTGCTCGTGCGGCCGATCTTCGGCATGACGAAGCCGAAGTACCCGGTGCGCGGCATCGAGGTCGCCGGAACCGTGGTCGCGGTCGGCCCCGACGTCGTGGGCGCCGAGCTCGACGAGCACGTGGTGGGAGAGCTCGTCGGGGGAGGCGGGCTCGCGACCTACGTGCGCGTCCCCGCAGCCCGGCTCGTGCCGGTCCCGCCCGACGTCGACCCCGCGATCGCCGCGTGCCTTCCCGTCGCCGGCGGGACCGCCTGGCAGGCGCTCGATCTCGCGGAGGTCGGGCTGCGCGCCGGCAGCGCGCCACGCGTGCTCATCATCGGGGCATCCGGCGGGGTGGGCACCTTCGCGGTGCAGCTCGCCGCCCTGCGCGGCGCCGAGGTCTGGGCCACCTGCCGCACCCGCAACGCGCCGCTCGTCGAGTACCTCGGCGCCACCCGCACCCTCGACCACCGCACCTCGCCGCTGAGCGAGCTGCCGGCCGAGCACTTCGACGCGGTGATCGACATCGCCGGAGGGATGCCGCTGCGCGAACTGCAGCGCCTCGTCGCGCCCGGCGGCACGGTGGTGCTGGTGACCGGCGACGGCGGGCACATCATGGGTCCGGTGCCGCGCATGATCAAGGCGGCCTTCCTCTCGATCGGATCCCGCCGCATCCGTCCTCTCGCGGCCTCGCCGCGCCCCGAGGTGCTGGCCAAGCTGCTGGAGCTCGTCGCCGAGGGGCGCATCTCCCCGGTGATCGAGCGCGAGTACCCCTTCGCCGAGGCATCCGCCGCGCTCGCCCACATCGAAGCCGGGCACACGGTCGGCAAGCTCGTCGTGCGCGCCGGCTGACGCGCTCGGCATCCCGGCGCGCTCTGGCGACGTACAGGGGGTGGATGACAGAATGGGAGCTGGCGTGCTCGAGTCGCATCTTCCCCGCAACCCCTCTGACGAGAAGCGGGTCGAAGGACCGCCGGGCCCCTGGACAGAGTCCGCCGCGTATCGTTCCGAGGAGCATCTTGTCTTTCGAAAACACGCTGTCGACGCCTGAGACCACCGCGACCGCTGTGCCCACCCGCACCGCGCACCACCGTCACTACCTGATGTGCAAGCCGTCGCACTTCACCGTCAGCTACAAGATCAACCCGTGGATGGAGCCGGCCAACCCGACCGACACGGCGAAGGCCGTCGAGCAGTGGCAGCAGCTGCACGACCTCTACCTCGAGCTCGGCCACGAGGTCGAGCTCATCGAGCCGCTCGCCGGATTCCCCGACATGGTCTACACGGCCAACGGAGGCTTCCTCATCGACGGCCGCGCCTATGTGCCGAAGTTCCGGTTCGTGGAGCGCCAGGGCGAGTCCCCGGCCTTCGCCGACTGGTTCCGCGCGGCCGGCTACGACACCGTCATCCCGGAGGAGGTCAACGAGGGCGAGGGCGACTTCCTGCTCGTCGGCGACGTGATCCTGGCGGGCACCGGCTTCCGTTCGACCGGCGACAGCCACCGGGAGGTCGGCGAGGTGTTCGGTCGTGAGGTCGTGTCGCTGAACCTCGTGGATCCGCGCTTCTACCACCTCGACACCGCGATCGCCGTGCTCGACCCGGTGCAGGGCACCGAGAACGGCGGGCCCGAGCGCGCCAACATCGCCTACCTCCCCGGCGCCTTCGACGACGCCAGCCGCGCGATCCTCGAGGAGCGCTTCCCCGACGCGATCCTCGTGTCGGACGAGGACGGCTCGGTCTTCGGCCTGAACGCCGCGAGCGACGGCTACAACGTGGTCATCTCGCCGCGGGCCAAGGGCTTCGAGCAGCAGCTGCGCGAGCGCGGCTACAACCCGATCATGATCGACCTGTCCGAGCTCCTGCTCGGCGGCGGTGGCATCAAGTGCTGCACGCTCGAGCTGCGCGGTGCCAAGTGACGGGCCCTTCGACAGGCTCAGGGACCCAGGTGGCAGGCTCAGGGACCCAGGTGGAGGCGGCGACCGAGCCGCACGTCGCGCACAACTACCACCCGCTCCCGGTGAACATCGCCCGCGGTGAGGGGGCCTGGCTGACGGATGTCGAGGGCAAGCGCTACCTCGACCTGCTCGCCGCGTATTCCGCCGTGAACTTCGGCCACCGGCATCCGGCTCTGGTCGCAGCTCTCACCGAGCAGCTGGGGCGCGTGACGCTCATCAGCCGCGCGTTCCAGAGCGATCGGCTGGAGCCGTTCGCGGCGGCGCTCGCCGAGCTCGCCGGCAAGGACATGGTCCTGCCGATGAACACCGGCGCCGAGGCCGTCGAGACCGGGATCAAGGTCGCCCGCGCCTGGGGCTACCGGGTGAAGGGCATCGCGGAGGGCCGTGCGCGCATCATCGTCGCCGCCGGCAACTTCCACGGCCGCACCACCACCATCGTCAGCTTCAGCGACGACGAGTCGGCGCGCGACGGGTTCGGCCCGTACACGCCCGGATTCGACGTGGTGCCGTACGGGGATGCGGATGCCATCGCGGCCGCCATCACGGATGACACGGCGGCCGTGCTCGTGGAGCCGATCCAGGGTGAGGCCGGGGTCGTGATCCCGCCCGAGGGCTACCTGCGTCGCATCCGCGAGATCTGCGACGAGAAGAACGTGCTGTTCATCGCCGACGAGATCCAGTCCGGTCTCGGACGCGTCGGAGAGACGTTCGCGTGCGACCGCGAGGGCGTCGTCCCGGACCTGTACCTGCTCGGCAAGGCCCTCGGCGGCGGCATCCTGCCCGTCTCCGCCGTGGTCGGCAACGCCGATGTGCTCGGCGTCATCCAGCCGGGGGAGCACGGCTCGACGTTCGGCGGCAACCCGCTGGCTGCGGCCGTCGGCCTCCGTGTGGTCGAGATGCTCGAGTCGGGGGAGTTCCAGGAGCGTGCTCGTGCGCTCGGCGCCCACCTCGATCAGGCGCTGCAGCCCCTGATCGGACACGGCGTGACAGCCGTCCGTATCGCAGGCCTGTGGGCGGGCGTCGACATCGACCCCGCCAAGGGCACCGGGCGCGAGATCGCCGAGAAGCTGCTCGCCCGCGGTGTGCTCGTGAAGGACACGCACGGCCAGACGATCCGCATCGCCCCGCCGCTCGTGATCCGCGCGACCGAACTCGACTGGGCGGTGGAGCAGCTCAAGCTCGTTCTCGGGGCCTGACTCGCGTCACTCCACCTCGGCAGAGGAGGCTCAGGCCGGCGGGGAATCCGGGTCGAGCGTCTTCAGGGTGTCCTCTTCGGCGGCGTTGTCGGCCTGGAGCTGATCCTCGGTCGTCTCGTCGCCGCCGAGCGGTGCCCCGTGCCCGGGTCCTGCGCTGCCCTGGATCGCGCCGCCCGTGGACTCGCCACGGGAGCTGTCGCCCTGGATCGCGCCGCCGTCGCCGCTGTCGGAGCCGTCATGATCGGGCCCTGCGCTGCCCTGGATCGCGCCGCCGGTGGATTCGCCGCGCGCGGCATCGCCCTGGATGGCGCCGTCGTCGCCGCCCTCGTGGCCTTCGTTCTCGGTCGTGCCGTCCACGCCGGTGGCGCCTTCGGCCGGATCCTGCGGGTGCGGGGTGCTTTCGCTGTTGTGGTCCATGCGCCGACCCTACGTTCGGCGAAGACAGGCGCGAAGGGTGTTGACAACGGGCCCTCGCGCGAGGACGGTTCAGTCGTTCTTCGTCGCCGTGCGGATCGGCGTGGTCGCGGCGGCCTCGTCGCTGAACTCGATCGGGTCGGCCCGCTCGATGACGCTGAGCGGACGAGTCTCGTCGAGAGTGAGCAGGAAACGACGGTTCTCGTCGCGGTGCAGACGTCCGGACGTGAACACCCAGATCGCGCCGATCGCGCAGGCGACGAATCCGGCCGTCCCGCCGAGCATGATCGCCGTGCGCGGACCGAAGGCGTCGGCGACCCAGCCGGCGATGGGCGCGCCGACCGGCGTCGAGCCCATGATCACCGCCATGTAGAGCGCCAGCACCCGTCCGCGCAGCGAGGGGTCGGTCGTCATCTGCACGTAGCCGTTCGCCGTGGTCAGCAGCGTCACGATCATGAAGCCCGTGAACATCAGCGTCACCGCGTACGACGCGTACGTCGGCATGGCCGAGGAGACGAACGCGGCGACGCCGAATCCGCCCGCCGCCAGAATGACGACGCGCACGCGCGCCCGGTCGCGCCGGGCCGCGAGCAGGGCACCCGCGAGGGAGCCGATCGCGAGGATCGAGCTGAGCACGCCGTAGCCGTCTGCTCCCGATCCGAACTCGATCGCCATGGTCGAGGCGAAGATCGGGAAGTTCATGCCGAAGGCGCCGATGAGGAACACGGTCACGAACACGACCCGCAGATCGCTGCGCCCCCACACGTACCGGAATCCGGCGAGGAGGCCGCCTCTGTTGCGCGTCTTCGGGCGCGCGGCGAGCAGGCTCTTCCGCAGCATCAGCAGCGCGAGGATCATCGCGAGGAACGTGGCGGCGTTCACGATGAACACCCAGCCGGAGCCGATCGCCACGATCAGGAGACCCCCGACCGCCGGGCCGATCATGCGGGCGAGGTTGAAGGATGCCGAGTTCAGGGCGACCGCGTTCGACGTGTCGCCGGCGGTGACCATGTCGGACACGAAGGCCTGCCGAGCCGGCGCATCGAAGGCGTTCACGATTCCGAATCCGAGAGCGAAGCAGAACATCATCGGCAGGGTCATGACGCCGCTGAGCAGCAGGATGCCGACGGCGACGGCCAGCCCCAGCAGCGCGGTCTGCGTGCACAGCAGGATGTGGCGTCGGTCGAAGCGATCGGCGACCCAGCCGGTCTGACTCACCAGTAGAAGAGGAGGGCCGAACTGCAGGGCCATCGTGATGCCCATCGCCGTCGCGTCGTTGTCGGTCAGCTCGGTGAGGACGACCCAGTCCTGCGCCGTGGCCTGCATCCAGCCGCCGATGTTCGAGACGAGGGCCCCCGCGAACCAGATGCGGTAGTTGATGTTCGCGAACGAGCGGAACATGGCGCTCATCGCTCGACCGCCCGTCGCATCAGCGCGCTGGCTTCTCGGAGCGTGGCCAGCTCCGCCTCGGTGTAGTCGACCTCGCGGAGCATGTCGGCCAGCAGCTCGTCGCGGCGGCGGATGGTCTCGACGACGATCTCGATCCCCGCGTCGGTGATGTCGACCTGCACGCGGCGGCGATCGTCTTCATCCGGGGTCCTGGCGACGAAGCCCTGCTCCTCGAGGCCGTTCACGATGCTGGTCATCGAGGGCGCGGTCACCCGTTCGCGCTCGGCGAGCGTCGAGATCGTGCGGCGCCCGTTCACGCGCAGATCGGCGAGCACCGCGAGCTGCGCATCGCTCATCGAGTCGGCGGCGCGGGCGCAGCGCAGGCGGCGGGCGAGCCGGAACGTGGCCATGCGAAGGTCTGTGGCGGTGAGGTGGAGGGATTCATCAGACGCAGACATTACTTAGTTAGCCTATCTAACCTTCTGGAGGAGGGGAAGGGCGACCCGGCAGAATGGTCGGATGACCCGAACCCTCGCCCTCGAGATCGCCGTGCAGGACCCCGCCGGAGTGCGCATCGCCGCGGAGGTCGGCGCGACGCGCGTCGAGCTCGCGAGTGCCCTCGCCCTCGGTGGGCTCACGCCGTCTCCCGCGACGCTCGAGCTCGCCGTCGAGACGGCGGGGGCCGGAGGGCCCGAGGTGCACGTCCTGATCCGGCCGCGCGCCGGCGGATTCCACTACACCGAGGACGAGCTCCTTGTCTCGGAGCGCGACGTCCGCCGCGCCATCGGCGCCGGTGCGGCCGGCGTCGTGATCGGCGCCCTCGACGCCGACGGCTCTCTCGACGTCGACGCCATGGCGCGTCTGCGCGACGCCGCCGGCGGAGCATCCGTCACCCTCCACCGCGCGATCGACGTGACGCCCGATCCGGTCGCGACCCTGCTCACGGCCAGGGACCTCGGACTCCGTCGCGTGCTCACCTCCGGCGGGGCATCCGTCGCGATCGACGGCATCGACACGCTGCGGATGCTCGTCGCCGCCGCCGAGGGCGGGATCGAGGTCATGGCCGGCAGCGGGGTCGACGCGGCCAGCGCTCCGGCGCTCGCCGCGAGCGGCGTTGACGCCATCCACTTCTCCGCGAAGCGGGCGGTGCGCGAGGTCGGGGGAGTGCGCATGGGCTCCGCCGCGGACGGCGTCGGCGGCTACGAGGTCACCGACCTCGACACGGCTCTCGCGGTCTGCGCCGCACTCGGCCGGTAACCGGCGGCGACCCGCGGTCGGTAGGCTCTCCCCCGTGACGGATACCCGCGAGTTCACCGACGCCCATGGCATCGCCATCGTCTACGACGTCCATCCGGCCACCACGACGCCCCGAGGAGTGGTTCAGCTCCTGCACGGCGTCGGCGAGCACGCCGGCCGATACGGCGTGCTGGCGAAGGCCCTCACCGATGCCGGATTCGTCGTGTACGCCGACGATCATCGCGGCCACGGCCGCACCGGCATCCGTCAGCACGGCGGACCCGCGCGGCTGGGGCGTCTCGGCGCGGGCGGACTCCGCGCGGCCGAAGACGCGATCTGGCAGCTCACCGGCATCATCCGCGACGAGAACCCCGATCTGCCGCTCGTGCTCCTCGGGCACTCGTGGGGATCGTTCCTGGCGCAGAAGCTCGTCAATCACCACCCCGAGGCCTGGGACGCCGTCATCCTCTCCGGATCGGCCTTGCTGACTCCGGGGTCGCTCAACGCCGCGCCGCTCAACGCGCGCTGGGCGAAGGACGAGGGTGCGACCGGCCTCGAGTGGCTCAGCCGCGATCCCGCCGTGTGGGAGGCGTTCGATGAGGACCCGCTCACCACCGACGTCCCGCTGCTCAAGCTCTTCGGCCCGATCGAGGCCGCCAAGCTCTACGGCCGCCCGGCGAAGGGCCTCGTCTCGAAGGCGGGCCACGACATCCCGATGCTGCTGCTCGTCGGTCGCGACGATCCGGTGGGCGGACCGCGCAGCGTGCACAAGCTCGCCGACGAGTACCGCTCGCGTTCCGGTCTCGCCGACGTCACGACGCTGGTCTACCCCGATGCCCGTCACGAGATCTTCAACGAGCTGCAGCAGGACGAGGTGCGCGCCGACGTGCTCGCCTGGCTGGACAGCCGCTTCCCGTCGCGCGCGGACGGCTGACCCGCGCGGCAACCCGGCACAGCGCTCGCGCATTCCCTTCGGAGTCGCGACATTACGCACGGTGAAGGTGCGTGACGTCATCCGGGCGGCCGCTGCCGCCGTCGTTCTACATTCGGACCATCATTCCGCGGGAACGCGAGAGGGCGGTCGGATGAGCTTCGTCAGCGAATGGCGCGATTGGCACGCGGCGCGTGAGCGGCTCGCGGGATCGGAGTACGGTCCCTCGGCCCTGGAGTCGACGAACTGGCTCATCGAGATGCCGGCGGCCGTCGACGGCATCCCGGGCCTCTGGGCGCTGACCGGCGACGGCGGCATCCGCGGCAGCGAGCTCGGGCAGTCCGGTGCGAGCGTGACGCTGCGGGGTGCCGAGAGCTTCCGGCTCGGGCGGCGGGAGCTGCGCGTCTTCGACCGTCACGGAACGCTGGCTCTGCGGGTGCTGAACCCGTCCCGTCCGCAGCGCGAATGGTTCACGGCGATCGACGCCTATGCGCCCGACGAGCGCTGGCGCCTGCCGGCGCGGTTCGAGCAGACGCCCGACGAGCGGGTCGTGATCACCGCGGTCGACGGCGAGGAGCGGGAGTCTCCTGTCGCGGGACGTCTGCACTTCGAGCTCGCGGGTGCGCCGCACACGCTGACCGTGACGCGGAGCTCGCAGGGGACCCTGAGCGCCGTCTTCGCCGACGGCACCAACGGACTCGAGACCTACCGGTTCCGCTTCCTCCCGGTCGAGGAGCCCGCCGATGACGGTTCCGCGATCATCGACTTCAACCGCGCCTACCTCCCGCCCTGTGCGTTCTCGGATCAGTTCGTCTGCCCGCTTCCGCTGCCGGGCAACCGCTACTCGACGCCGATCCGGGCGGGCGAACGCGTCGTCGTGCTCGGCGGCTGACCCGCCGCGGGCCCCCGGCGCGCCTTAAGCTGGAACCGTGCACGGTGAATACAAGGTTCCAGGAGGAAAGCTGGTCGTCGTCGACCTCGACGTCGAAGACGACAGGATCGCGCGTTTCCGACTCGCCGGCGACTTCTTCCTCGAGCCCGACACGGCGCTCGACGATATCAACGCCGCCGTGAACGGCCTGGCGGTGGAGTCGGATGCGACGGTCATCGCCGCCGCGGTGCGCGAGGCTCTGCCCGACGGGGCCCAACTGCTCGGCTTCACGCCCGAAGCCGTCGGCACGGCCGTGCGCCGCGCACTGGTGACCGCACCGGGCTGGCGCGACTTCGACTGGGAGATCGTGCACGACAAGGCCGTCTCGCCGCGGATGAACCTGGCCCTCGACGAGGTGCTCACCTCGCGCGTCGGCGAAGGGCGCCGCCGGCCGACGCTGCGCATCTGGGAGTGGGACGAGTCCGCCGTCGTCATCGGCTCGTTCCAGTCGTACCGCAACGAGGTCGACCCCGAGGGCGCGGCCCGGCACGGCTTCGACGTCGTGCGCCGAATCTCCGGCGGCGGGGCCATGCTCATGGCCGCGGGACAGATCATCACGTACTCGCTGTACGTTCCGGCATCCCTCGTCGCGGGCATGACGTTCGCCGACTCCTATGCGTTCCTCGACGACTGGGTGCTGCAGGCGCTGCGGTCGCTCGGGATCGACGCGGTGTACCAGCCGCTCAACGACATCGCGAGCCCGACCGGCAAGATCGGCGGCGCCGCGCAGAAGCGCCTCGCGAACGGCGGGGTGCTGCACCATGCCACGCTCTCGTACGACATCGACGGTCAGACCATGACCGAGGTGCTGCGCATCGGCCGCGAGAAGCTGAGCGACAAGGGCACGACCTCTGCGGCGAAGCGCGTGGACCCGCTGCGCAGCCAGACCGGGCTGACCCGCGCCGAGATCATCGAGCGCTTCAAGGACACCTTCCGCTCGCTGACGGATGCCGAGACGGGCACGATCGCCCCCGACGAGTACGCCGCAGCCGAAGCCCTCGTGGAGTCGAAGTTCGCCACCGAGGCGTGGCTGCATCGGGTGCCGTGACCGACCCTTCGACGGGCTCGGGGGCCCCGGCGTCGAAGGGCTCCGTCACGATCATCGAGGGCGACAACCTCGTCGCCGCGGCGTCTCTGCCCGCGGCATCCTTCACCCTCGTCTATCTCGACCCGCCGTTCAACACGGGTCGCGCGCAGGAGCGGCAGGTGGTCACCGCGCGACGCGCGTTCACAACTCAGTCAGAATCCGGGGAACCGGCCGCTGACGGGGTCTCGCCGGCCGATTCTGCGCCGGTCTTGCTGAATACCGAACACGCGGATGCCGCGACCGAGGTGCGGCACGGGTTCCACGGGCACGCCTACGAGCGGGTGCGCGGGATGCTGCGCGCGTACGACGACAGCTTCGACGACTACGGGGCGTTCCTCATGCCGCGGCTCGAGGAGGCGTGGCGGCTCCTCGCCGACGACGGCACCCTCTACCTGCACCTCGACTACCGCGAGGCGCACTACGCGAAGGTCATGCTCGATGCGGTGTTCGGGCGGGACTGCTTCCTCAACGAGCTGATCTGGGCCTACGACTACGGAGCGAAGTCCCGGCGCCGCTGGCCGACCAAGCACGACACGATCCTCGTCTACGTGAAGAACCCGCGCGACTACGTCTTCAACTCCGAGGATGTCGACCGTGAGCCGTACATGGCGCCGGGGCTTGTGACGGCGGAGAAGGCGGCCCGGGGCAAGCTCCCCACCGATGTCTGGTGGCACACGATCGTGCCGACGACCGGGCGCGAGAAGACCGGGTATCCGACGCAGAAGCCCGAGGGCATCCTGCGCCGCATCGTCACGGCGTCGAGTCGTCCCGGCGACCGCGTCCTCGACCTCTTCGCCGGCAGCGGCACGACCGGGGCGGTCGCGTCGGTGCTCGGCCGCGATGCGGTGCTCGTCGACGACAACCCCGAGGCCGTCCGCGTGATGACCGAGCGGATGCCGCACGCCGAGGTCATCTCGTCCTCCGGTCGTTGAGCGAGCGCGGCGAGACGAAACGCCGCGCCGCCCACACCCGCATCCGTCGGTTGATCGCACACGTGCAGGTCGAGATCGACGGTTTCGACCTGCAGGCGTGAGATGAGCCTGCAGATGGAGGCCAGGCGGGTCAGACCGGGCGCAGCAGCACGAGGAACTGCTCGATCTCAGCGGCCATGTCGAGCGTCGGGTCGAGCATCCAGGCGGACTGCAGGCCGTCGGCGAGGGCGTGCATCGTCCGCACGATCCAGGCCGGATCGAGGTCGTCGCGCAGCAGGCCCGACTGCTGATCAGCCGCGACCTGCGCCAGCGTGAAGCTCTCGACGCGCGCGGTTCGGTCGCGGAAGTAGTCGTGCGCCGGATGCTCGGGGTCGCCGGCCTCGGCGGCGAGCTGCGCGTAGAGCTGCACGAGTCCGGGGACAGAGGCGTTGTGCCGGGTCACCGCGAGGAAGGCCGCGATCACGTCTTCGCCGGCGTACTCCTGCTCGTCGCGGTCGTCGCGCGCCTGGAGGATCGCGACGAAGAGCTCCTCCTTGGTGCCGAAGTAGTGCAGGAGGCCGGCGGGGCTGAGGCCCGCGGCATCCGCGATCTCCCGCACCGAGGCCTTGCGATACCCGTGCTCGGCGACGACGGCGAGGGCCGCTTCGAGGATCTCCTCGCGCTTGGCGACGCCCTTCGCGTATGCCCCTCGAGTCGCCATGGCTCCAGGGTATCCGTCACGACTCGATCACGAAAATCAAACAACGTTCGTGAATCACTTGCGCTCGCGAGGACGCGTCTGTCACCATGTCCGATGAATACCAAACAACGTTTGGGATTCATTCCGCATCCGCTCAACGAGGAGCCGACATGTCCGTGTCCCCGCTCGACCCCGCCGCCGAACTCGCACCGACCGGGACCATCCGGTCGGCGCCGCCGTCGGCGGGCGAACCCGCCGCCAGTCCGCCCGCGAACCGCAGGCTGCTGCCCAGTCTGCTGATCGCCTCGCTCACCCTGTTCGCCACGTACGGCGGGCTCATCGCGATCCTGCTGCCGAGTCAGGTGCTGCTCATCGACGAGGCGAACAAGGTCGCCAACCTCGGCCTGGTCACCACCATCTCGTTCGTCTTCACGCTGTTCGCGCAGCCGATCGTCGGCGCGCTGAGCGACCGCACCCGCTCGCGCTTCGGTCGTCGGGTGCCGTGGATGGTGATCGGCGCGATCGTCGGCGGCATCTTCCTCTTCGGTCTCGGCTCGCTCAGCGACATCCTCTGGATCACGGTGTTCTGGGTCGTCATCCAGGTCGCCCTCAACTTCTTCCAGGCGCCGCTGACCGCCATCACCGCCGATCGCTTCCCGCGCGCCAAGCGCGGCGGGGCGAGTGCCATGATCGGTCTCGGGACCCAGCTCGGCATGACGGTGGGGATCATGCTGGCCGGCGCCTTCGCCGCGCAGATCGGCATCGGGTACTCCGTCTTCGGCGGTGCGGTGATCGTCGCCGCCCTGCTGTTCGCCCTCGTGAACCGGGACTGGTCGTCGAAGGATGCCGCGGTCGATGCGTTCCGCTGGGGTGCGTTCTTCCGTGGATTCTGGATCGACCCGCGCCGCCACCCGGACTTCGCCTGGGCCTTCGCCGCCCGCTTCCTGCTCATCCTCGGGTACTTCGTCGTGAGCGCCTATCAGCTGTACATGCTGACGGACTACATCGGCCTTCCGCTCGCCGAGGCCCAGGGGGCCGTGGTCACGCTCACGCTCGTGGCCTTCGTGCCGACCCTCGTCGCGATCGCGCTCTCGGGCTGGTGGAGCGACAAGGTCGGCCGCCGCAAGGTGTTCATCTATGCGGCATCCGTCGTCATGGTCGCGGGGCTCGCGATGCCGCTGCTGCAGCCGAACATGACCGGCATGATCCTGATGAGCATCATCAACGGCATCGGCTTCGGGCTGTACATGTCGGTGGATGCCGCGCTGATGACCGAGGTGCTGCCGAACGAGGGGGTCTCGGCGGGCAAGGACCTCGGCATCCTCAACGTCGCGACCAACGTGCCGCAGGCGCTGAGCCCGGCGATCGGCGGAGTGATCATCACGGCGCTGGGGGGCTACGCGACGCTCTTCGTGTTCGCGATCGTCTTCGTCATCCTCGCCGCGATCGCCACCGCGCCGATCAAGGGAGTGCGCTGATGCTCAGCAACGAACAGGAGAATGCTGTGATGACCGACACCGACACCGAGTTCGTCGAGGTGGCCACCGCCGCAGGGCGCGTGCGAGGTCGCTGGCGTCCGACCACGGGTGGGCGGGGGAATCCGCGGTCTGCGGCATTCCTCGGCATCCCGTTCGCGGAACCGCCGGTGGGCGCGTTGCGTTTCCAGGCGCCGGTGCCGAAGGCGCCCTGGGCCGGGGTGAGGGACGCTCTCGAGTTCGGGCCGACCGCGCAGCGGGGCGACCCCGGCGTGACGCTCATCCCGGAGCCGAGCGTCGATGGGGAGTCGACGCTGAACGTCAACGTGTTCACGCCTGCCCTTCGACGAGCTCAGGGGCCCAGTGGTGAGGCTCAGGGACCCAGTGATGAGGCTCAGTGGCCCAGCGGTGAGGGACCGGATGCCGGGCTGCCGGTGCTCGTCTGGATCCACGGCGGCGGCTACTTCGCCGGCTCCCCGGCGAGCCCCTGGTACGACGGCCGCAACTTCAACCGCGACGGCGTCGTGACCGTGTCGATCTCGTACCGTCTCGGCTTCGACGGCTTCGGCTGGATCGAGGATGCCCCGTCGAACCGTGGCGTGCGCGACTGGCTGCTGGCGCTCGAGTGGGTGCAGCAGAACATCGCGGCGTTCGGCGGCGACCCGTCGCGCGTGACGATCGCCGGCCAGTCCGCCGGCGGTGGCGCGGTGCTGACGCTGCTCGGGATGGAGAAGGCGCAGCATCTGTTCCACGGTGTCTACGCGGTCTCGGGCGCCCTCGCGGATGTGTCGGCGGAGCGTGCGGAGGCGTTCGGCCGGGGTCTCGCCGCGACCGCAGGCGTCGAGCCGACGGTCGCGGGATTCTCGTCGCTCGCCCAGGAACGCGTGCTGGCGCTGCAGAAGAAGGCCACGCAGCTCGGCCCGTCGTCGCTCGGAGCCATCGTCGACGAGGGGCTGCCGCTGGGGCCGTCGATCGACGGCGACCTGCTGCCGCGGTCGACGAGGGAGTCGCTGCGCGCGGGAGTCGGAGCTGACAAGCCGCTCGTGCTCGGCGCGACCGACGACGAGTTCACCATGGCATTCACGGGTGCTGCGGAACGGGCGCTGCGCTGGGTGCCGCAGAGCTTCCTGCTCGCCAGGCTCGGCCTTCCGAAGAGCGCGCGGCAGGCTTATCTCGACGCGAACGTCGATGTCGCGCGACGGGGCAAGGCGCGTCTCGCCGGTCGGCTGCTCACCGATCGGATGTTCCGCGCGGCGCTGCTGCGCGTTGTCGAGGATCGGGGGTCGGCCCCGACCTGGCTGTATCGGTTCTCCTGGCCGTCGGGCCAGTTCGGATTCGCGGAGCACTGCCTCGACGTGCCGTTCTTCTTCGACTGCCTCGACGGCCCGGCGTTGGAGCCGCTGGCGGGACCGAAGCCGCCGCAGGAGCTCGCGGACGAGCTGCACGGCGCCGCGGTCGCGTTCATCACGAGCGGCGACCCGGGATGGCCGAGACACGACGGGACAGGCGGGATCGCACGGGTGTACGACACGCCCACGCGTGACATCGCCGACGCTTACGCATCGGTGCGTCCGCTGCTGGGTGCCGCGTCGTGACCGCCGTGGAGACGGCCGGGTCCTCGACCCGGCCGGTGACGGTCGCGCGCCCGCGGTGGATGCTGTGGACGGCGCTCGGACTGCTGGTCGCGTTCGTCGCGCTCGCGCTCGGCGTGCTCGCCGCGCCGGATGCCCCGTGGACTCAAGCCCTCGACGACCTGTGGCGCGGGGCCGTCGGCGTCGGGCCCGACTCGTGGGTGCCGGCGTTCGCGCTCGCCCAGCTGTTCCAGCATCTCGGCCAGCTCCCCGGCGCGGTGCTGATGATGATCCTTCTGCCGCTGGTCCTCGTGCTCGTGGGACGGTGGCGTTCGGCGCTCTTCGTGATCGCCGTGCAGCTGGCGGGACCCGGGCTCCTGTCGCAGCTCACCAAGAACCTCGTCGACAGGCCGCGCCCCGCCGAGGACACGGTGGCCGGGTTGTTCGGTCCCCTCGTGCAGGTCGACCACGGCTCCTTCCCCTCCGGGCATTCGGTGAGCATGGCGGCGATCATCATCACCGTGCTCGCCCTCATCCCGGCATCCGCCGTATGGGCGCGACGGATCTGGATCGTGATCGGCGTGCTGTTGGCGGCCGGGATGGTGTGGCAGCGCACGCTGATCAACGCGCACTGGTTCACCGACACCTGTGCGGGGCTGATCGGCGGCGCCGCGGTCGCCGTGCTGCTGTGGTGGGCGTTCCTGCCGTGGCTGGGTCGCGATCACGAGCGGCGGGTGTGGTTCGTTCGCCGCATCCGGCCTCGCAACGCAGGTTGATCGCACAGTTGCAGGTCGAGATCGGCGATCTCGACCTGCAACTGTGAAACGAACCTGCAAAGCGTCTCGAACGACCGCGCCTCAGGCGATGTAGATCTTCCGCAGCGTCTCGCTGACGGTCCAGATCGTGCGCTGGCCGTCGGCGAGACGTACCACCGAGCCCGGACCGACCTCGAGGTCGGGCAGGTCGGGGTCGTCGAACGCGATGGTCGCGCGACCCGCGATGACGACGAAGACCTCGTCGACCTCGGTGTCGGATGCCGTGCCCGGGGTCATCTCCCAGACGCCGATCTCGGTGTCACCGAGTGTGGCGAGGGCGGCGCTCGCCGCGGTCGGAGACCCCTCCTGCACTTCTTCGACCGGAAGAGGGGTGTGGACGAGGAGCAGCGCGGCAGCATCCACGCCGGCTCCGGGACGCAGTTCGCTCACGAGTCGAACCCCATGCCGACGGCATCCAGCGTCTTGAGGAACAGGTTGCGCTTGCCCCCGTTGTGGTCGGCCTGGTTCATCGCGGCGCGCACGAGGTTCACGCCGATCGAGGCGGCGGGCTCGGGCGGGAACGGGATCGGCTTCTCGCGCACCATCCGCAGATCCGTGCGCTCCGTCACCTCGCCCGACAGCTTGTCGAGCATGACGTCGGCGGCGAAGCGCGCCGCCCCGACGCCGAGCCCGGTGAACCCGGTCGCATAGGCCACGCGGCCCTTTCGTGCCGTGCCGAAGAAAGCGCAGAAGCGGCTCGACGAGTCGATGGCCCCGGCCCAGCGGTGGGTGAACCTCAGGCCCTCGAGCTGCGGGAACGTCGTGAAGAAGTGCGAGGCGAGCTTGCGGTGGCTCTCCATGCGGTCCTCGTACTCGGGGCGCACCTTGCCGCCGTAGTGGTAGATCGCGTCGTACCCGCCGAAGAGGATGCGGTTGTCGGCGGTGAGTCGGTAGTAGTGGAACTGGTTGGCGCTGTCGGCCAGGCCCTGGCGGTTCGACCAGCCGATCGACGCCAGCTGCTCCGTCGAGAGCGGCTCGGTCATCAGCACGTAGTCGTACACCGGCACGGTCATCAGCCGGTTGCGCTTGAGGAGCGAGGGGAAGACGTTCGTGCCGAGAGCCACGGCATCCGCCGTCACCCGTCCGTTCGCCGTCACGAGCGTGATCGGCCCAGAGCCGTCGCCCTCGACGCGCTTCACCAGGCTGTGCTCGTAGATCTCGACGCCGAGGTCGGCCGCGACGCGCGCCAGCTCCATGCCGAGCTTCGCCGGGTGCACCATCGCGCAGGCCTCGCGCTCCCAGGCGCCGCCGAGGAACGTGGGGGAGTGCACCTCGGCCTGCACGGCCTCCTGGTCGAGGAATCCGGGCTCGTCGCGGTACCACTCGACCTGGTGCGGCTCGACGGCGACGGCCAGCTGCCCCGTGCGCTCGAAGTCGACGTCCATGTCGTAGCGGGCCACCGTCTGCTCGATGCCGTCGAGGTTCTCGAGTCCCATCTCCTCGAGGCGGTCGATCTCCTCGGGCCAGCGGGTCAGGCCGTTCTCATGACCGTGGGTGAGGCTCGCCTCGCAGAATCCGCCGTTGCGACCGGATGCCGCCCACGCGATGCGCGACGCCTCGAGCAGCACGACGCGTCGCTCGGGATCGCGCTCCTTGGCGCGCACGGCCGTCCACAGCCCGGCATAGCCGCCACCCACGATCGCGAGGTCGGCCGTGACGTGCCCGGTGAGGGTCGGGTGCGCGGTGCGCGTCACGTCATCGAGCCAGAACACCCCGAACGCGGTGTCGCGCAGGGACCCGGCGACTGCGACGGGGGCGGGCAGGCGGCGTTCGAAGACGGTGGTTCCCATGATCACTCCTGGTCGTGCGGATTCGGGCGCGGATGCGGTGGGGTGCGCGTCAGCGCGTGCCCCAGTTGTAAAGGTCCTTGTAGAGGCCGGCGTAGAGCAGGCTCTCGGTGTGCGCGACGCCCGGGATCGTGCGGATGCGGGTCGCGATGAGGTCGATGAGGTGCTCGTCGTCCTCACACACGGCCTCGACGAGGATGTCGAAGGTGCCGAGGGTGACCACGACGTAGGCCAGCTCGCGGATCTTCGTCAGCTCTTCCGCGATCTCTCGAGGATCGCCGGAGACGCGGATGCCGATCATCGACATGCGGTGGAAGCCCAGCTGCATGGGGTCGGTGACGGCGACGATCTGGATGATGCCCGCCTCGGTCATGCGCTGCACGCGCTGGCGGGCGGCTGCTTCGCTGAGTCCCACCTCGCGCCCGATCTCGGCATAGGGCCGCCGGCCGTCCTCCTGCAGGAGCTCGACGATCCGCTTCGAGATGTCGTCGAGTGCCAGCTGCTTGGTCTTCGTGCTCATGGGTCGATATTGTCAGGCTCGAATGTGGATAGCAACTGATTCAGTTGTTTCAAGGTGATCAGACCTTTTGATTTCGTGGCAGAGCCACTACGCTGGCGCCATGCTCCGTGATCTCCTGAAGAACTCCGCCCCGCTGCAGAACTTCATCGGCGGCCGCTACGTGCCCGCGAACGGTGCCGGACGGATGCCGCTGCTCGACCCGGCGACCGAGGCGACCTACGGCGAGATCCCGGTGTCGGATGCCGGTGACGTGGATGCGGCCTACGCCGCGGCATCCGCTGCCTTCCCGCTGTGGCGCGACACGACTCCCGCCGACCGGCAGCTCGCCCTGTTCCGCATCGCCGACGAGATGCAGGAGCGGGCCGAGGAGTTCGCCGACCTGGAGTCGCAGGACACGGGCAAGCCCCGCGCGAGCCTCGTCGCCGACGAGATCCTGCAGTCGATCGACCAGCTCCGCTTCTTCGCCGGCGCCGCACGCAGTCTCGAGGGGCGCGCAGCGGGGGAGTACCTCGCCGGGCACACCTCGTTCGTGCGCAGGGAGCCGGTCGGCGTGATCGGTCAGGTGACGCCGTGGAACTACCCGCTGAACATGGCGGTGTGGAAGATCGCGCCCGCGCTCGCCGCCGGCAACACGGTCGTGCTCAAGCCCGCCGAGTCGACCCCGCTCACGACGCTGCTGCTGGCAGAGATCGTCGCGCTGCACACACCCGCCGGCGTGCTCAACGTCGTGCTGGGCGACCGCGACACGGGCGTGGCACTGGTGGAGCATCCGACTCCGCAGATGGTCGCGATCACGGGGTCGGTGCGCGCGGGCATGGCGGTGGCACGATCGGCCGCGAGCGACGTCAAGCGCGTCCACCTCGAGCTCGGCGGCAAGGCTCCCGCGATCGTGTTCCCGGACGCGTCGATCGAGAAGGCCGCGGCCGGGATCGTCAACGCCGCCTTCTTCAACGCCGGTCAGGACTGCACGGCGGCCACCAGGGTGCTCGTGCACTCGTCGATCCATGACGAGCTCGTGGCGGCGCTCGTCGAGCGGACCCGGACGGATGCGCGGACGGGCGGGCCGCGCGAAGAGGGCGTGCTGTACGGACCGTTGAGCAGCGCCGCGCAGCTCGCGCAGGTGTCGGGGTTCGTCGAGCGGCTTCCCGCGCACGCGACGATCGAGACCGGAGGCCGTCGTCAGGGCGATCACGGGTACTTCTTCGAGGCGACGATCGTGTCGGGGCTGCGGCAGGACGACGAGGCCGTGCAGGGCGAGATCTTCGGTCCCGTGCTCACGGTGCAGGCCTTCGAATCGGAGGAGGAGGCGCTGGAGATGGCGAACGACGTGCCTTACGCGCTGGCCTCCTCGGTGTGGACGACCGATCACGCGCGGGCGATGCGGTTCTCGCGCGACCTCGACTTCGGCTGCGTGTGGATCAACACCCACATCCCGTTCGTGTCGGACATGCCGCACGGCGGATTCAAGCACTCCGGGTACGGCAAGGATCTCTCGCAGTACGGTTTCGACGACTACACGCGCATCAAGCACGTGATGACGGCGCTGGACTGATGCCCTGCGCGGGGCCGGCTGAACGCTGGTCCCCGCGCGGGTGTCCGGGTCAGGTCACGTTCTCCGTGAGCCAGGGCAGGGGGTCGACGGGGGTGGCGTTGAGGTGCACCTCGAAGTGCAGGCACGAGCCGAACACGTATCCGGTCGATCCGACGTCGCCGATGTACTGCCCTGCCTCGACGCAGTCGCCGACCTCGACCGCGCGACTCCCGTACGTCATGTGCGAGTAGACGGTGCTCACGGCCTTCCCGTCGACGATGCTCTCGATCTGGATCGTCACGCCGTAGCCCTCGAAGCTCTCGGTCGACCGGGAGACGCAGCCCTTCATGGCCGCATTGATCGGCGTGCCGAGCGGAGCGGCGAAGTCCTGGCCGAGATGGGACCGCCCGGGTCGTGAGGCGCCGAAGCCATCGGTGAACGAGTACGTCCCATCGGCCATCGGCATCACGATGCGGTCGGCGAGCGGGATCTCCATCGCACTGCTGAGCGGCATGCCGGCGGCGACCGCGGCAGCGACGGCACGGGAGCGCGTCTCCTTGATCTCCTCGGGCGTCGTCGCGGCGAAAGCCCCGCGCGGAGCGATCTCCGCGCGGATCTCGTCCGTCGCCGTGTAGGACTGGGAGTCGGCGTCTGCGGTGGTGGAGACGGCGGCTGCGGCGCTGGCCGCGGCGGTCTGATCGCTCAGCGGGTTGAGCCCGGGAAATGCTGCTCCGGTCATCATCACGCCGATGGCGAGCGTGGCGCCGAGCGCCTTGACCTTCGCCCAGTGGCGCTTCGTCCGGCGGGACTGCACCCGGGAGATCGGTGCGACCGGCCGCGTCGTCTTCGAGGTCGGCCGAGGGGCGATCGTCGGGGGCAGCTGGGGTGACAGCGGCACCGACATCGGTGCATCGGGTGCAGACGCAGGCTCGTTCGCTCGGCGGGGGCTCTGTGCACTCGCGGATGCGGTGCGCCGAAGATCACGGCGCAACAGCGGGCGCTGCGGGTGGGAGATGTCGGTGGCTGGTTCCGAGGCACCCTGAGCGGGCTCGGTTGGCAGGGAGTTCGTGACGGGTCCTTCCGGAGGCGGATGTACTCGGCGGTCGATCCCCCGGATGCCACCGTTACCGATTCGTAATTTATGCGCTGTGTCGCGCTGGGTCAAATCGAGCGCGAGCTGGGGCGCCGTGCGGCGAGCGGGCGTCAGCCGACGAGTACCTTGACCCGCCGGTGCTCCTTCAGCGTGAGATTCGGCCGCTCGTCCACCTTCGTGGCACCGTCGAGCTCCCATCCGTGGCGCTCATAGAAGGCGTCGGCGCGGTCGTTGCCGTCGAGCACCCACAGGTAGGCGCGGGTGTGGCCGGCATTCGTGATCCGCTCCGCTGCGCTCGTGAGGAGCGCGTGGCCGACTCCGGTCGACCACGCATCGGGGTCTGCGTAGATGCCGTAGATCTCGCCGTCGGCCGCTCCGTCTTCGTCGCGCCCCGAGCCGAACGACGCCCAGCCGAGGATCCGGTCGTCGCGGACGGCGACCAGGATGCCGAGGCCCGTGGGCAGCGGTTCGGCGATGAACCTCCGCCAGTTGGCGGCGCGATCCGGGATCGAGAGGGAGTCCAGGACCTCCTGATCCATGAGCCCGCGGTATGCGGCCTGCCAGGATCGCACGTGGATCCGGGCGACCTCGTCGGCGTCGTCGGCACGGCCGTCGCGGACTTCGAGGGGTGGTGTCATCGGGCCAGCCTAGTGAGGCCGCGGGAGTGTGGGCGAGCCGTCTTGGTGGGTGCTCTGTGGAGGAGGACTGGCTGTCGCGAGAGTATTGGAATATTCGCCTGAACTGGGATATTTGGGGTCTTGAATGTCGGTGGCCCTCGGTTGAATGGGGGTATGAACAGCACCGCGGAGATCTTCGATCGGGTCGTGCCCGACGTCCGCGGAGTGCTGCGTGCGGATGCCGTTCGGGTGCTGTCGGATGCCGAGAAGATGGAGCTGCTTCGCGTGGCGGGTGACGTGCGGCGGGTTGTCGAAGCGCTGGTCGTGGAGACCATCGCATCGACCGATGTCGATTTCGCCCGGTCGTTCGGGTGCGCGTCGATGAATGAGCTTCTGCAGCGGGCCCTGCGCACGGACGCGGCAGGGGCCGGGCGGGTGGTGCGGGCGGCGAAGGCCGTGCACCGCGAGACCGAGTTCACGTCGGGGGCGCCGCTTCCGGCGCTGTGGCCGCAGATGCGGGAAGCACTGCTCGACGGGGTCGTCGGGGTCGCGGGACTGTTGGCGGCCACGGTGCCGGTGGAGCAGGCGGGGCGGCGCATCGGTCCCGAAGACCGGTTGCGGGCGGATGCCGAACTCGCGGCGTTCGCACGCGGGTTCGCTGCGGATACGGATGCGGATGCGGATGCCGATGCCGATGCGGATGCGGACGATGCGGATGCGGCGCCGCCGGCGACGCCGGAGGATCTGCGGCTTCTCGCGAAGGTGATCGTGACCTACCTCGACCCCGACGGCGCCGAACCCGCGGAGGACATCGCCCAGCGCGGGCGCGGTGTGCTCCTCGGCCGGGCGAAGAACGGCCTCATCCCGCTCCGTGGCGACCTCCTCCCCGAAGTGGCCGGGCAGCTGCAACGCATCTGGGACGCCTACCTCAACCCCAAGGTCGACGGCCCACCCCTTCCGGGTGTGAGCTTCCGGCCCACCGAAGACCTCGACGCCGACACGATCTGCGCCGACACGATCGAAACTCCAGAGGACCCGCACGCCGAGGGCGACACTCTGCCCGGTGGCGACTCCACCGGGATGGTCGACACCCGCACCCGGGCGCAGAAGCAGCACGATGCTCTCGCCGCCGCGCTCGGGATCGCTGCCCGCCACGAAGAGATGCCCCGCCTCGGAGGTGCCGCTCCGACCGTCGTCGTGTCGGTCACCGCCCGGGACTATGCGACCGGCCGCGGATGGGCGCACATCGACGGGACAGACACCCCCACGAGCATGGCCGCCGCCCGGCACGCGGCGTGTGGAGGGAACATCCAACGGGTGCTGTTCGATCCCGAAGGGCGCATCATCGGCATCGGGACCACGGAACGGATCTTCACCGTCCATCAACGCCGCGCGATCACCCTCCGCGACAAGGAATGCCTCATACCGGGATGCCACGTTCCGGCATCCTGGTGCGAGATCCATCACGTCACCGAACACGCCAGGGGCGGACCCACACACACCGACAACGGCGTCACCCTCTGCTGGCACCACCACCGCACCCTCGACACGAGTGGGTGGGAGATCCGCGTGCAGAACGGCATCCCGCAGGTGCGGGGCCCGGCGTGGTGGGACCTCGAACGGCGCTGGCGTATGCCCAGTCACCTGCTCCAGGGCATCCACGGGCGCGCCGGCTGACCGACTGTGCGTCACCTGTCGAGCAGGGTGATCCACGGATGTCTGGGATGCGCGGTGGTCAACGCCGATCGAAGCCAGTGAATCGCGTCTGGACGGAGGTAGCGAATCCCGTCGCGCTCCCAGAGGATCTCGTCCGATGGCAGATTCACCCGCGCATCGCGCTTGTACGTCCAGAATCCCTCGGAGGTGTCCATGAGCATCACGTCGTACTCCCAGGGATCCGCTCCGCTCTTTCGCAGCCACAGATTGCTGCAGGGGTCGGGGATTGCGGCATCGACCTCGGTCAGTGGAGTGAGAGAGCCACGGAGACGCACCAGCTCGTCATGATCCACGATTCCACCGTAGATCCCGAGCCTCGAATCTCCCATCGACGGGTGCAACCCGATGTGGCATAGTGGGCGGGACGCCGACCCAGGGATGACATGTCGAGACCACTCGCGGGACCGCAGAGCCTGCTTCGCACACTCAACGGCCGCGCGATCCTCGAGGCACTGGCGCGCAGCGGCCCGCAGACCCGCGCCGAGCTGATGGCCACCACCGGACTCTCCCGCACGGCCGTGACCCAGGTGCTCCGCATGCTCGACGGAGCCGGCGCCGTCGCCGCTGCCGGCGTCGACCGCGACACCCGCGGACCCGCGGCCGGCCGCGTCGGACTGCACCCGCGCCTCGGCTTCGCCGCCGCCGTGCACGTCGACCATCATGCCGCCCACGTCGTCCTCGTCGACGCGACCGGAGCCGTGCGAGCCGAGCAGCATGCCGCCTTCCTCAGCGGCGACCGCGTCGGGCGCATCGTCGAGCTCATCGAGCGATGCCGCAGCGCCCTCAAGGGGCCCGTGCATCTCGCGGTCGTCGGGGTCCCGGGTATCGTCACCCCCGAAGGAGGGATCCGCGACGACCTCGGACCCGACGGCGGAGCCTTCCGCAGCGCCCTCTCCGAGACGCTCGGCTGCCCGGTCCGCGTCGAGAACGACGTGAACCTCGCGGCTCTCGCAGAGCTCACCGCCGGGTCGGGCGGCGAACTCGCCAGCTTCGCGCTGCTCCACCTCGACGACGGCCTCGGCGCAGGCATGGTGCTCGACGGAGTTCTGCACCGCGGATTCTCCGGGGTCGCCGGAGAGGTCGCGTACCTCCCGCAGACCCCGCTGCCCATCGGCGCACCGATCGTCAACGACGCCGTCGTCGGAGATCTCGCGCTGGGCCTCGGGCTCGACGTCGACGCCACGCTCCTCCAGCACCTCGAAGCCGCAGCCCGCGGTGACGAGGTCGCGCAGAAGCTCGTCGCCGAGATCGGCCGGCGTATCGTGCTCGTCGCCGGCACCGTCGGACTCGTCCTCGACCCCGAGGCCTTCATCCTCGGCGGCGATGCGGTGCATCCGATGCTCGTCGACGCCGTCGCACGCACCGCCGCCGAGTACGCGGCCCAGCTGCCGCTGCGCTTCCTCGTCTCCTCGTTCGGCCCGGAGGCGCCGCTGGTCGGCGCCGTCGGCGAGGCGGCATCTGCTCTTCGGGTCGCGCTGTTCACCCGCATCCTCACACCGTCCGCCAAGATCAGCCGCTGACCGTCCCGACAGGATCCGCCGATGACCGCTCCGTCCGACCTCGCCGATCGACTCGGACTCGCCCCGGGCGCGCGCGCGATCATCCTCAACGCCGACGACTTCGGTATGTGCCATGCCGCCAACACCGCGATCGTCGACCTGCTCACCACCGCAAGGATCGACTCGACGACGCTGATGGTGCCGTGCGCGTGGTCGCCGGAGGCGCTGGCCTTCGCGGCATCTCGCACCGACCTCGACATCGGCGTGCACCTCGTGCTGACCAGCGAATGGAGCCGCTACCGCTGGCGCCCGCTCACCGGCACTGCGACGACCCTCGTCGACGCCGACGGCTTCTTCCCCGCCGACGTCGCCGCCGTGGAGCAGGAGGCCACCGACGAGGAGGTCGCCGCCGAGCTCGCGGCACAGCTCCAGGCCGCCCTCGACGCGGGCGTCGACGTGACCCACCTCGACAACCACATGGGCTCGGTCTACGGGCTCCTCACCGGACGCGACTTCCTCCGACCGGTCTTCGCGCTCGCGGCCCGGCACGGCCTTCCCTTCCGCCTGCCGCGCAGCATGGACGGCGTCGGAGCGGATGCCGCGCTGCAGAAGAAGCTCGACGAGGCGGCAGCCGCGGCCGATGCGGCAGGAGTCGAGATCATCGATCGGCTGTGGAGCCATCCGTTCGGACTCCTCGGTGAGGGCACGAGCGAGGAGGAGACCTACGAGCAGGTGCGCGACGGCTTCGTCGCCCTGCTGCGCGCGGTGCCGGCCGGGCTCACCGAGATCTACCTGCACCCGATGATCGACGACGACGAGCTGCGTGCCGCGGTCGACTACGGGGCCGCGAAACGCGGCTACGAGCACAGGCTCCTCAGCGACCCGGTGGTCCTGCAGGCGATCGAGGACGAAGCGCTCGTCCGGGTGGGCTGGCGAGACCTGCGAGACCTGCAGCGGAGCCGCATCCGATGACGTCACTGGGCGGACGACTGCGTGAACGGCGGTTGGATGCCGCGCCGACGCGGGCGCAGTCGATCGCGTTCGGGGCCTCCGGGTTCCCCACCCAGCTCATGGCGCAGACCTTCTCGGCCTTCGTCGTCTACTTCTACGTCTCGCAGCTCGCCGTGCCCGCCGGGTGGGTGGCGGTGTCGATGATCGCCCACGGCGTCCTCAACGCAGTGCTGAATCCGGTCGTCGGCGCGCTCTCCGACCGGCTGCGCACCCCGTGGGGTCGCCGCGTCCCCTGGATCGGCCTCGGCATCGTGCCGCTCGTCGTCGCGTTCGCCCTGGTGTGGATGCCGCCCGACCTGCCCGTCGCGGGCCTCATCGTCTGGTTCCTCGTCGTCGTCGCGGTCTACGACATCGCGTTCGTGGTGGTCGTCCTCAACATCTCGGCCCTGTTCCCCGAGATCTTCCGCACCACGGAGGAACGGGCCAGGGGCAATGTCCCGCGGCAGATCTTCGCGATCCTCGGCATGGTGCTGGGAACCGCCGGCGCACCCGCCCTCTACGGTGCGATCGGCTGGCCGGGTATGGCCATGGTGCTGGGCGGCGTCTGCCTCGTGCTGCTCGTCTGGTCCTTCCTCGGCGGCATGATCGAGCGTCGCGCACCCGAGCCGGGCGGCGCGACGGCCGCCGCGGAGATGCGCTGGCGCGAACAGTTGAGCTACACGTTCCGCAATCGCGCGTTCGTCCCCTATGTGCTCGGCTCCCTCTTCGTGCAGACCGCGGTCGCCGTGATCCTCGCCGCGATCCCGTTCTACGTGCGCTACTCGCTCGGTGCGGACGAGGGGGAAGGGAGCATCCTGCTCGGCGCGATCTTCGTGACCGCGATCCCCTCGATCCTGCTGTGGAGTGCGGTCGTGCGCCGCACGAGTCCCCGGACGGCTCTGCTGTGGAGCGTGGCGGTCTTCGGTGTCGCGGTGCTCGGCTACCTCGCTCCGTCGAACGTGCTCGGCGCGGCGCTCGTCGGCGTGGCCGTCGGCATCGGCGTGGGCGGGCTGCTGCAGCTGCTCGAGGTGATGCTCGCGCAGATCATCGACGCGGATGCCGTGCGCACCGGTCACCGGCGCGAGGGCGCCTACTTCGGGGTGAACGGCTTCGTGGTGCGCGGCTCCGTGGTGCTGCAGGCGGTGGTCGCGGCGTGGGTGCTGACGGCATCGGGTTTCGACGCCGCCCTCGAGGATGCCCAGCCGGAGTCCGTCGACGGCGGCATCCGCCTGATGCTCGCGGTGGTCCCGCTCGGGTTCACCGCCCTCGCGTGGCTCTGCTTCTGGCTCTACCCCATCCGCACCCGCGACGTCTGAGACAGCCGGGGTGTCTCGTCACTTCGGGTCGCCGCGCTCGCTCGACGATCGGCCTAAGAACCGGAGAGGCGCCGAGCTTCCCAACCCGTCCGCACCATCTCGTCCACCGAGTACCGCATCTTCCAGTCGAGGTCGCGCGCCGCGAGCTCTCCGGTGGCGACGATGCGGTCGGGGTCGCCGGGGCGACGCGGGCCGATCTCGGGGGTGAAGTCGATGCCCGTGACGCGGGCGACGGCATCCATGATCTGCTTCACGCTGAGGCCGTCGCCGGAGCCGAGGTTGTAGGCGGCCTCGATCGGCTGTCCGCCCGAGAGGCGCTTCGCCGCCTCGACGTGCGCGGCGGCGATGTCGCCGACGTGCACGTAGTCGCGCACATTGGTGCCGTCTTCGGTGGCGTAGTCGTCGCCGAAGATCTTCGGCGTCTTCCCGGCGATCAGCGCTTCGAAGACGATCGGGAAGAGGTTGTGCGGGCTGACGTCGTAGACCGTCGGGTCGGCGGATCCGACCACGTTGAAGTAGCGCAGCGAGGTGTGGCGCAGCGGGTGCGCGGAGTCGGCCGTCGCGACGGCCTGGTCGCGCAGCAGCCATTCGCCGATGAGCTTGGACTCGCCGTAGGGGCTGGCCGGCTTCTTCGCGGTGTCCTCTTCGACGAGGGCGACATCGGGCGTGCCGAACACGGCCGCCGACGAGGAGAACACGATGTTCGCGACGCCCGCGGCCTCCATGGCCTCGAGGATCACGCGCGTGCCTTCGACGTTCTGCGCGTACGTGTGCAGCGGGCGCTGCACCGAGACGCCGGCGTACTTGAAGCCGGCGACGTGGATCACGCCGTCCGCGTCGTGATCGCGGAGTGCCTTCTCGACGAGCTCGCGATCGAGGATGCTGCCCTGCACGAACGGCACGCCCTCCGGCACGAACGACGGGACTCCGCTGGACAGGTCGTCGAGCACGACGGGGGTCAGTCCGGCATCCGCGAGGGCGCGGACGACGTGGGCTCCGATGTAGCCGGCGCCGCCGGTGACGATCCAGGACATTGCGTTCCTCTCCTGCCGCAGGCTCGTCGCGGCTCGATCACTCATTCTGTCAGGCGTCGCGGTGCGCGCCGGCGGACGGCGTGACCGTGAACAGCACCGGGGCGGTGAAACCGGATGCCGCGAACGCCGCGGTCACGGCTTCCGACACGGACTCCACGGCATCCCGTTCGATCAGCGCGATCGCTGCTCCGCCGAAGCCTCCGCCGGTCATCCGCGCGCCGAGCGCACCCGCGGCCAGTGCCGCGTCGACCGCGGTGTCCAGCTCGGGGACGGAGATCTCGAAGTCGTCGCGCATCGAGACGTGCGAGGCGACGAGCAGGTCGCCGATCGCGCGCGCCCCGACTTCGCGCAGCACGCGCACGGTGTCGAGCACGCGCTGGTTCTCGGTCACGATGTGGCGCACGCGGCGGAAGGTCACGTCGTCCATCAGCTCCGCGGCCCGCGGGAGATCGTCGACGGACACGTCGCGCAGAGCGGGGACGCCCATGATCTCGGCGCCGAGCTCACACGACGCGCGGCGCTCGCCGTATCCACCGGTGGAGTGCGCGTGCTTGACGCGCGTGTCGATCACGAGGATCGCGAGCCCGGCCTCGGCGACACCGAGCGGCACGAGCTGCGCCTCGAGCGAGCGGCAGTCGAGGAAGATCGCGGCGTCCGGCTCACCGAGCATCGACGCCATCTGGTCCATGATCCCGGTCGGGGCGCCGACCGCCTCGTTCTCGGCGCGACGGCCGACGCGAGCGAGGGCGGTGCGGTCGAGCCCGGCGTCCCAGAGGTCGTTCAGGGCGGATGCCGCGGCCCCCTCGATCGCCGCCGAGGACGAGAGCCCGGCACCGACCGGCACGTCGGAGGCGATCGCGATGTCCATCCCGCGGAACGAGCGTTCGGCGCCGTCGGTCGTGAGCGCCTGGCGCAGAGCCCACGCGACGCCGAGCGGGTACGCCGCCCACTCCGGCACGGCGGGTCGGCGATCTGAGCCGGGTCCCTGAGCCGGTCGAAGGGTCGGGAAGATCTCGTCGAGCTCGTCGAGCGCGACCTCGACCGGCTCTGCCGCGAACGTCGACGCGACCCGCACGCGGCCGCGATCGTCGTCACGGAGCCCCACGGCCGCGACCGTGCGGTGCGGGATCGCGAACGGGAGGACGAAGCCGTCGTTGTAGTCGGTGTGCTCGCCGATGAGGTTCACCCGTCCCGGGGCCGACCAGAGCCCGTCGGGCTCGCGGCCGGTCAGCTCGACGAACAGCGTGCGCGCAGCATCCTGCGTCTCGGTCTCGTGGGTCTCGGAGAAGGTCATGCCGACACCTCGCCATCCGTCGACCGGCTCGACGACTCGTCGGTCGCTGCGCGTTCGATCGCCTCGCGGATGCGCGCGGCACCCTGCTCGGGGGTGACCTCGGCGGCCCAGGCCCACATCGCGGCCTCGGACCCGGCGAGGAACTTCAGCTTGTCGGCGGCGCGGCGGGGACTCGTGAGCTGCAGGTGCAGGCGCACGCTTTCGCGCCCGACGTTCACCGGAGCCTGATGCCACGCGGCGATGTACGGCGTCGGGGAGTCATAGAGGGCATCGACACCGCGCAGCAGGCGCAGGTAGAGGGGTGCGAGCTCGTCGCGCTCGGCATCCGTCGTCTCGGCGAAGTCCGGAACGTGACGATGCGGCATCAGGTGGACCTCCAGCGGCCAGCGGGCGGCGAACGGCACGAACGCCGTCCAGTGCTCCCCGCGGAAGACCATGCGCTCGGATGCCTGCTCGAACTCGAGGATGTGCTGGAACAGATCGGGGGCCGTCCGGTCGATCGAGTCGAGCAGGCGCGTGGTGCGCGGCGTCACGTAGGGGTAGGCGTAGATCTGGCCGTGCGGATGCGGGAGCGTGACGCCGATCGCCTCGCCGCGGTTCTCGAACGGGAAGATCTGCTCGATGCCGGGGAGCTTCGAGAGGGCGGCCGTGCGGTCGGCCCAGGCCTCGATCACGGTGCGCGCGCGCGTCACGGTCTGCGTGCCGAACGACCCGGAGTGCTCGGGGCTGAAGCAGACGACCTCGCAGCGGCCGACCGAGGTGCGGGTGCGACCGAGGCCGAGGGCTCCGAGGTCGTCGAGGCCGCGCGCAGGGTTGGTGGCGGCGGGTGCCGTGCCGAGGGCTTCGGCCAGCGCGGGGCCGAAGGCAGGAGAGCGGTTCTCGAACACCGCGACGTCGTAGCGGGACGGCACCTCGGACGGGTTGTCGGGCGTCTGGGGCGCGAGCGGGTCGGCCGAGGCGCTCGGCATCATGACACGGTTCTGCCGGTTCGCGGCCACGGTGATCCAGTCGCCGGTGAGCACGTCGAGGCGCATCGTCGCGGTCTCGGGCCGGGGGTCCAGCGTGCGCGCGTCGACGGCGCGCTCGGCCCCGAGCGTCGTGCCGGGGTCGTCGTAGTAGATGAGGTCGCGACCGTCGGCCAGCGTGGTGGCGCGCTTGACGACGCCGGCGCCGAGGTCTTCCGTGCGCAACTCAGCAAGATTTTCCGTGTTCACGTAAACATGGTACGCACATCGCCGTGATAACGTCAACACGCCTGAGTTGTGAACGGAGGATGCCGGTGACCCACAGCGATGTCGACTCCTTCGCGTCGAAGCCTCGCTCGCGCCGCCCGTCGTCCGGACGCGTCTCGATGGCCATGGTCGCCGCCCGCGCCGGTGTCTCCGGGCAGACCGTCTCGCGCGTGGTCAACGACAGTCCTCGTGTCGACCCGGACACCAGGGCACGTGTCGAGAAGGCCATGGCCGAGCTCGGCTACCGCCCCCATCGCGCCGCGCGAGCCCTGCGCACCGGAAGGTCGCAGACCATCGGGCTCGTGGTCACGACCCTCGCGACGGTCGGCAACTCGCGCATGCTGCAAGCGACGTCCGAGGCGGCGGCGGAACGCGGCTACGCCCTCACGGTCGTGACCGCGGCCGACGGGGTCGGCTCGGCTTTCGAGCGCCTGGCCGAGCAGGAGGTCGACGGCGCGATCGTGCTGAACGAGGCCTCGGCGCAGGTCTCGGCGGACGAGCGCCCCGCGGGACTGCGCCTCGTCGTGGTCGACGCCCCGACCGAGGCGGGATTCGCGACCGTGCACAGCGACCACCACGGCGGAGCGGCGGCCGCGACGGCGCGGCTGCTCGCGCTCGGGCACCAGACCGTGCATCACCTCGCGGGTCCCGCCGACTCCTACGCCGCCGCCGAGCGCGAGCGCGGGTGGCGCGAGACGCTCACGAGTGCGGGCATCTCTGCGCCTGCCGTCGTGCGCGGCGACTGGAGCGCAGACACCGGGTTCTCCGCCGGCGCCGCCCTGGCCGGGGCATCCGCTGTGTTCTGCGCCAACGACCAGATGGCCCTCGGTCTGCTGCGGGCTCTCGCCGAAGCCGGCCGTCGAGTGCCCGAGGACGTCAGTGTGATCGGCTTCGACGACGTGCCGGACGCCGCGAACTACCGACCGCCGCTGACCACGATCCGGCAGGACTTCACCGCTCTCGCCCAGCGCACCGTCGGCGCCCTGGTCGCGGAGATCGAGGGGGAGGGCGCCGAGCGCGAGGATGCCGTCGGCGAGGCGGCATCCGTCATCCCGACACGGCTCGTCGAACGCGCCAGCACCGCTCCGCGCTGAGCCGGCTAGACCTGCCCATACCTGCGGCTCACCCGCGGGAGTTCGCGGCGGCGATCACGACAGCCATCCCGGCGGCCCCGACCACGCTCAGCCCCAGCGAGACGGCGAGGATCAGGCCTCCTCCGGGCAGCCGTGCGCGAAGGCCCTGCGCCCGGAGCGCCTCGGACGTGCGCCGGCCTCGTCGTCGCGAGAGCGTCCACAGGACGGTCGAGAGCAGCACGCCGACCACGCCGACGACGACCCAGCGGGCATCGTCGAACACCGCGGGAAGCAGGCGCAGCGCGACGATCGACGTGATTCCGAACGTCAGGCAGGTGCGCCGCCATGCGAGTTCCGAACGCTCGGGCTGCAGGCCGCGATCGAACGGCGGCGCTGTCATCGCAGAACCATCGACAGGAGCACCAGTGCTCCGGCAACCGCGACCACGGCCGCGAGCAGTGCGCTCAGCGCCGAGCCGGGCAGTGCCGTGTCCTCACGCAGCGCCCGTTCGGTGCGGCACCATCCGATCCAGGCCAGAGCGGGGATGACCGTGCCGGCGACGACGAGCACGAGCGACGCGGCGAGCCGCAGACCCGGGTGGAGGTCGAGGCCGAGCAGCTCGAGCGCCACCCCGCCGGCGATCAGCGCGAGGCCGGTGCGCACCCAGGCGAGGAAGGTGCGCTCGTTCGCGAGGGTGAACCTCGCGTCCGCCTCGTGACCGCGTCGATAGACGGATGCCGGGAACCTGTTCCTCATCCGCTCACCGTGCGGAAGCCCGCGTTCCCCATCGAGGAATCCGGCGTGTTGCGCGAGCGCGCGGAGTTCCGGTACCGGTTGCAGTACGAATCGTGGCACAGGTAGCTCCCTCCGCGCAGGACGCGCTCGGTGCCGTGCGCGGGGCCGGTCGGCGACGACGTCGCGGCATCCGCGTAGGCGCTCGCCGAGTACCAGTCCCGGCACCACTCCCAGACGTTCCCGACCGTCTGGTGCAATCCGTAGCCGTTGGGCGCGAACGCGTCGGCGGGAGCGGTGGTCAGGTGTCCGTCCTCGATCGTGTTCTCGGTGGGGAACCGCCCCTGCCAGATGTTCGCTCGCCAGCCGCCGGCGTCGACGGCCTCGTCGCCCCAGGGGTACCGAGCGCCGTCGATCCCGCCGCGGGCGGCGTACTCCCACTCGGCTTCGCTCGGCAGGCGGCGTCCGCTCCACTCGGCGTAGGCCGCCGCGTCGTTCCAGCTCACGTGCACGACCGGGTGGCGGCCGAGGCCGTCGCCCACGGCATCCGAGAGTCGCCCGCCCGGATGACGCCAGTCGGCACCGCGGACGCCGATCCACCACGGCGCCGTCGCCGCCGGGCCCATGATGTCGCTCGCGCGCGCGGCGACCGCCAGGTGGAAGACCGCGGAGTAGCCGAAGGTCTCGGCTTCCGTGCGGTATCCGGTGTCTGCCGCGAAGCGCGCGAAGTCGTCGTTCGTCACGGCGGTGGCGTCGATCGAGAACCCGTCGAGGGTCACGGGATGCCGTGGCTCCTCGCCGTCGCCGCGGTTGGCGTCTCCGTTCGCGTCGCCCATGAGGAATCGTCCGGCCGGGATGATCGCCTGCGGCACGGCGTGCCGTCCGGTGCCGCCGGCGAGGGGCGGAGCACCGAGACGAGAGGCGGGGGCCGCGGCGCCGATCGTGAGCAGAGTGCTCCGGGACGGAGTTCCGCAGGTGCAGGACGGTCCGCAGCCGGCGTCATCCGCCGAGGTCATCTCGCTCCGTCCTCCGTCCTCCGTCCTCATCGCGCTGTCAGCGTTCGTCGGCGTCCGGCGCCCGCTTCGGCAGAGCGAGGGGCAGGCGGGTCGCGAGAGTCTCGGAGCCGGCGGCCACGATCCGAGAGATCGCGACGATCTCGGCGGGGTCGATGTTCGGCTCGCCGCTGCGGCACGATCGCACGACGGAATCGAGGAGGCCGGTCAGCATGTCCTCGTCCGACTCGATCGTGAAACCGACCTCACCGGACGCCGTCCGAGCTCGCCCGCGAGTCCACGGATCCCACTCCGCCGGACCGCTGAGCGTCGCGCTCCGGCCATCCGGCCAGACCAGGCGCACGCCGGTGCCGCGCGGCTCGACGAGCGCGCACCCCGGCCCGAAGAGCGCCACGGCCAGGTCGACGAGGTGCACGCCGTACCAGGAGAGACCCGGATGGCCGGGTTGCACGACCAGGGGCCCGCGGAGCTCGATCGACTCGATCTCCGCCGCCGGAAGCGCGAGGAACTCGGGGGTGAACCGCTTCGGGGAGCCGCTGAGCACCAGGCATCCGGAGTCTGCGGCGAGCTGCAGCATCTCGCTGGCATCCTGCGCGTCGGCCGCGAACCGGGTGTCGACGTACACGGGCTTGCCGGAGGGGGCGATGCGGGCGAACTGCTCCCGCCGCGTGCGCACGTCGGAGGACACCAGCAGCAGGGCGTCGGATGCTTCGGCCACCGCCTCCGGTGAGTCCAGCAGCGGCACGCCGGCGTCGGAGAGAGCACTCGCGTTCTCGTCGTTGCGGTCCCGACTGGGCGGGAAGTCCGCAGAGGTCGGCGCCTGCCAGGCTGCCGTCACCGTCCCGTCGTGCACGCGTCCGGAGCGGCCGTCGCCGAACAGGCGGGTGAACTGGCGCGCGTGCGAGGAGTCGACGCCGATCAGACCGAATCGGATCGGCTGCGGCCCGGTCATCCCTTGATCCCGCTCGCCGTGATGCTCTCGACGATGTGGCGCTGCAGGAAGATGAAGATCAGGAAGCAGGGCACGAAGCTGATCAGCGCCGCCGCCATGATGTTCGAGGTCGAGACCGTCTCGGTGTTGAGCGTCGCGAGCCCCACCGTGAGCGTCCGCGCCTCGTCGGACTGGCCGACGACGAGCGGCCAGAGCAGGTCGTTCCAGTGCCAGAGGAACACGAAGATCGCGAGGGTCGCGAGCACCGGCTTGATCAGCGGCAGGACGATCGAGACGAAGGTGCGCCACTCGCCGGCTCCGTCGATGCGGGCCGCGTCGAAGAGCTCGTCCGGCATGTCCATCACGAACTGCCGGATCAGGAACACGGCCTGCGCGTTCGCGAGCGTCGGCAGGATCAGGCCCCACAGGGTGTTCACGCCTCCCGCTCCGGCGACGAGGATGAACGTCGGGATCAGCGTCGCCTGCATCGGGACCATGAGGGTCGCGATGATCGACCACAGCAGGGCGTTGCGCCCCGGGAACCGCTTGCGGGCGAGGGCGTACGCGGCCATCGCCGCGGTGAAGAGCACGATGACGACCGAGACGACCGAGTACACGACGGAGTTCCACACCCAGAGCGGGAACTCGCCGACGCGGAAGATCCGGATGATGTTGTCGAAGGTGAGCGCCTCGGGGATCGCATGCGGGATCGTCGGTGCGTCCGCCGGTGACAGCGCGAGGATCACGACCGCGATCAGCGGGGCCACGGTGAAGAGCGAGATCACGATGAGCGCGACCAGGGTCCACGTCTGGCCCGTGCGGCGCCGTCGGCGCGGACGCTTGGTGCCCGGCACGGGCGAGGACGGACGGATGCTGTCCGGGACGGCGGCGGGAGTCATGGCGGTCGAGGTCATGACCGCTCCTTCCTTTCGAAGAATCCCCGCTGGATGAGCGAGAGGACGAGCACGATGACGAACAGCACGATGCCGACCGCCGCCGCGTATCCGAAGTCGAAGAACTTGAAGCCCTGGTCGTACAGGAAGTAGATGAGGCTGTAGCTCGCCCGGGCGGGACCGCCGCCGGTCATCACGTAGATCGTGTCGAACACCTGGAATCCGACGATCGTCTCGATCACGAGGACGAAGAAGAGCACCGGCTTGAGGAGGGGGAGCGTGATGTGCCAGAACGACTTCCACGGTCCCGCTCCGTCGATGGTCGCCGCCTCGTGCACCTCGGCGGGCTGCGCCTTGAGGCCCGCGAGGAAGATGAGCATGGAGTACCCGAAGCCCTTCCAGACGGCGACGAGCGCGAGGCTCGCCAGCACGAGCCACTGGTCGCCGGTGAGGAACGGCACCGGCTCCAGTCCGACCGAGGTGATCACGGTGTTCAGCGGGCCGTCGGAGGCGAAGATCCACTTCCAGACGATCCCGGCGAGCACGAAGGAGCTCAGGTAGGGAACGAAGAGCAGGGCGCGGAACAGCCCGCTCAGTCGCAGCAGCCGGTTCAGCAGCACGGCCCCGGCGAGCGAGACCACGATGATCAGCGGCACGAAGAAGACGACGTAGAGCAGCGTGACCCACAGGCTCTGCCAGAAGTGCGGATCGGCGAACAGCCGCGTGTAGTTGTCGACGCCGAGGAACTCGATGTCGCCGTTGAGCCGGTACCGGGTCAGGCTCATCGCCCCGGCTCCCGCGATCGGGAGGAACTTGAACAGGGCGAAGATCGCGAGGGTGGGCAGGACGAACAGGATGCCGGCCAGCGCCTCGCGGCGGCGAGCGGTGCGGCCCGCAGCGGCACGGGTGCCGGTGGTGCGGCGCGGTGCGGTGGTGACGGACATGGCGTCCTCTCGGGTGGGTGTGCGGGGGCCGCAGCCCCCGCACGGGGCGGTGGGAAGGGTCAGGAGCGGTCGAGGACGGCCTGCGCCTCTTCGGCGGCCTTCTCGAGAGCATCCTTCGCGGAGAGGTCACCGCGCAGAGCCGACTGGATGTACGGGGCGAGCACGGCCATCACCTGGCGGGCGGCCGGGTTGGGCTCGCCGGGGTTCGCGACCTTCAGAGCCGCTTCGTATGCCGCCCTGTCCGCCTCGGGGCCGGCGATCTCGACGTCTGTCCGGGACGGGAAGTTGCCCGCCGCGGCGTTGAGCTCGGTCTGGAAGTCCTTCGAGGTCAGGAAGGCGAGCACGGACGACGCGGCCGCCCTGTTCTCGCTCTTGTTGATCGACGTGAGGGACAGCAGGCCGGGGTTGCCGTACGTGGCCTGCGTCTCGCCCTCCAGAGGCGGGCCCACCACGACGTTCTCCTCGCCGAGGGCCGCACGCATCTGCGCCAGCTCCGACGGCTGCGTGGTGGGGCGGATGCCGACGGTGCCGGCCGCGAGCGGCGAGCCCTCGATGCCGACCGACTGGGTGGCGGCGTCCGCGGGGAGGCCGCCCTCCTTCTGCAGCTCGACGAGGAACTCGAGCGCCTCGACGCCCTCCTTCGAGTCGAAGGCGATCTCGGTCCCGTCGTCGGAGAACACCGTGCCGCCCGCCTGCCAGAGGAACGGGTAGAAGCTGAGGTTCAGCGTCTGCTCCGGCGTGCCCAGGTAGTCCATCACAGCGATGCCGCTGTCGGCGAGGACGGGGGCCGCCTCGCGGATCTCGTCCCAGGTCGTCGGCAGTTCGAGACCCGCCTCATCGAACACCGTCTTGTTGTAGGCGGTCGTGAAGACGTTCTGGAACAGCGGGACGCCGTACAGCTCGTCCTCGAACGTCGCGGCCTCCAACGTGGCAGGGAAGAACGCGTCGCGCTCGTCTTCGATGGCGTCGTCGACGGGGAGCAGGCCACCCACGTTGAGGTAGGTGGCCGCCTGATCGGGGGTGATCAGGACGATGTCCGGACCGGAGTTCGCGGCGAGCGCGGCAGAGATCTGCTCGTCGCGCTTGTCGAAGGTCTGCAGCTCGATGGTGAGGTCGACGTCGGGGAACTCCGTCTCGTAGTCGGCCTCGGCGGTCTCCCAGAAGTCCTTGCTGGCGGCCTCGTCGCGGATCACCGGGTACATCCAGAGGGTGACCTCGCCCTTCAGGGCTGCGTCGTCGCCGCCGGCGTCGGTGTCGGCAGCGGGGGCGGAGCAGGCGGTGAGGGCGAGTGCGGCGACGGCGGTGACGGCCGCCGCTCGGGCGATGCGGTGCTTCATTGCAGTGATCTCTCTCTCGGGTGGGGGTCAGGTGCGAGCGCCGATAGACGCCGCGGAGTGCGTGCGCGCGATCTGCTCGAGGGTGGTCAGGGCGAGGGCATGGCGGGGGGAGGCCGGGCGGGACAGCAGAGGATCCTCGGTGTCGCGCATCCAGGTCCACAGGGCGTCGGCGAACGCGGCGACCCGTTCCCTCCAGGCGGGGTCGTCGATGAGGTTGACGAGCTCGTCGGGGTCGGCGGCGAGATCGTAGAACTCCATGACCGCGCTCGTCCCGATGGTCGGTCCCGTCAGATCGACGGGGATGCTGCGGTGCATCCACGACTGGGTCGGGTCCATCGCGCGCGGCGCGTTGGACAGGTTCAGGATCAGCTTCGCATCGGCGGAGCGGACGGAGCGCTTCGGGTCGAAGTAGGTGTGATAGCTCAGCTGCCCGTAGGTGAAGGGTCGGGCGGGCGCATCCTGCTCGACCAGGCTCACCAGGCTCGTCCCGGCGACGTCGGCGGAGGGGGCGGATGCCGTGAGCTCCAGGAGCGTGGGCACGACGTCGACGTGGCTCACGAGCCCGGTGATGCGCCGCGCCGTCCAGGCGGGTCGGCCGGGCACACGCAGGAAGAGGGCGACGCCCACGCCCGCGTCATAGAGCGTGCACTTCGCCCGGGGGAGGGCCAGGCCGTGGTCGGTCGTGAAGACCACGATCGTGTCGTCCGCGAGGCCGAGACGCTCCAGCTCGGAGAGGATCGCGCCGACGCCCTCGTCCATGTGGCGGACGGCGCCCTGCAGCTCGGCGATCTCCTCCTGGGCGTCGGCGGTGTCGCTCAGGTACGACGGGACGGAGACCCCGTTCGCCGAGTCCGGCTCGACGCGATCGCCGAGGAAGCCCATGATCCCTGCGCGGTCGCGGGCGGAGGGGCTGCGGTGGGGCTCGTGGAATCCCACCTGGAGATAGAACGGCCGGTCGGATGCCGAGGCGCGCTGCAGCGCGTCGATGGCGCGCTCGACGACGACGTCGCGGTCGCCTCCCGTGCGCACCCGGTCGAAGCCGAGTCGTGCGGCGAGCTCCTCGTCGGGGAGCGCACGCGATTCGTGATGCACGCCGATCAGCTCGGTGCGGTAGCCGGTGCGGTTGAGCCGATGCGCGATGTGGGTGGTCGGATCGACGAGGTCCCAGCCGAAGGGCTCATGCGTGAGGCCGAGCACGCCGTGGCGCTGCGGGTACGCGCCGGTGAAGAGCGATGCGCGTGCCGGGCTGCAGTGCGGGGACGTGGCGAACGCCGCATCGAACACCGTCGACTCGGCAGCGAGCGCGTCGAGGTGCGGTGTCGTCACCGTGGTCACGCCGTAGGCCCCGAGGAAGCGGCCGAGGTCGTGGCAGTGCAGGAGCAGGATGCTGCGCGCCATGCTCAGCCCATCCTCTCGAGTGCGTCGGCGGTCACCCGGTGCTGCAGGTCCTCGTCGGCGAGGAAGCGGGCGATCTCGTCGATCACGATCCGTCCTGCACGCGCACGCGACTCCCTGGTCGCTCCGGAGACGTGACCGGTGAGCAGGGCGTTGGGCAGCGAGCGCCAGCGGTCGTCGTCCGGGAGCGGCTCGCTCTCGAACACGTCGAGGGCGGCGTCGAGCCGGCCGGAGGTGACCTCGTCGAACAGCGCGTCCATGTCGACGAGCGACGCGCGCGCCGTGTTGACGAGTGCCGCACCGTCCGGCATCGCCGCGAGCTCACGGCATCCGATCATCCCCGCGGTCTCCGCCGTGGCGGGGGCGTGGATCGCGACGACGTCGCTGGACGACAGGAGCTCGAGGAGGGGTGCCGCCAGCGTGCTGAGCGGATCGTCTTCCCGCAGGTACGGGTCGAAGACCTGGACGTCGGCGCCGAGCGCCGTGCACATCCTGATGTATTCGCGGCCGGTGCGCGACGCGCCGATCACCGCGATGCGGCATCCGCTGATCTCCCTGGCGCGGGTGATGTCACGGGCCGCGGCCCACGGGATGCCGTTGCGCAGGGCATGGTCCATGCGGTGCACACGGCGCAGGAGGGAGAGGGTCAGGGTGAGCGACATCTCGGCCACGGCGGGTGACATCGCGGCGCCCGCCTGCGAGATCGGGATGCCGGAGGCCCAGAACTCGTCGCTCACGATGCCCCGCACCGACGAGGCCGCGTTCACGACGAGCCGCAGCCGCGGCATCCGGGCGAGCATGTCGGCGTCGAGTCGGGGGAAGCCCCAGGCCACGACCGCGATCTCGGCGAGCGAGACGGCATCGGAGCTGCGCGCGTCTTCCGGCTCGACGATGTCGATGCCGGCCGCGTGGATCGAGAGGTCTTCGAGCGCCCCTGCCGGGAAGAACGCCGCACGCTCGGCGCTCCCGACGCTCAGCAGCAGCCTCGACACGCGGCTCTGCGGGTACGGGTCCGCCCGGACATCATCGTTCGACATGCCAGGAAGTCAATCAGCCGTGATTCGTTTTGTCAATGACAAAAATAATAGAATGAGAGCATCGGCTGAACGATGAGGAGCGGCGATGGTGCACGGGGTCATGGATGTCCGGCTACTGGCGCGCGTGGGGAGCAAGGCTCTCATCCGCGAGATCAATGAGGCCCTCGTGCTGGATGTGGTCCGTCGCAGCGGCACGACCTCGCGCGCCGAGGTCACGAGCGTCACCGGCCTCAGCCCCGCGACGGTGACGGGGATCACCAGCCAGCTCGTCCGCGATGGACTGCTGATCGAGAGCGAGATGCTGCGGGGGACGGGAGGGCGCCCCGCTCGGCTCATCGAGCTCGGGCGCGATGCGGTGGTCGCGGCGGGCGTCCGTCTCTCGCCGGACGGCGTCGAGGTCGCCCTGGTCGACCTGAGGGGCGACGTCGTCTCCACGCGCACGGCCCCGTTGACCGCGACCGATCCGGAGTCCGCCGCCGATGCGGTCGTCGCGATCGTGGATGCCGTCGCGGCAGAGCATCCGGCATCCGCACTCCGCGGCATCAGCATCGCGCTGTCCGGGATCGTGGATCGCCCGCGCGGGATCGTCCGCCACAGCGGCGCGCTCGGCTGGCAGGATGTGCCGTTCGCGCGGATGGTCGAGGACCGCAGCTCCGGGCGCGTGGTGATCGACAGCCTGGTGAACAGCTTCACCGCGGGGCTCGTCCTCCTCGACGCGGATCTCGCGGAGCGCGACGTGATCGTCGTCAGCGTGGGGGTGAGCCTCGGGGCATCGATGCTGGTCCACGGGCGCATCCACCGCGGGTTCGGGGGATCGGCCGGCGGATTCGCGCACTCCGCCCTCGGCGATCGGGACGGCGGTCGGCCGTGTCACTGCGGCGGCTCCGGGTGCCTGGAGACCTGGAGCAGTGTGTGGGGCATGCAGCGCGAATCCGAGCGGCGCGGGGGTGCGGCCGATCTCACCGAGAAGGTGGCGCAGGACGTGCTGGCCGAAGGCGGCCGCCAGCTCGGCATCGCGCTCGCCAATGCCGGGAAGATGTTCGGCCCCGAACGCATCGTGCTGGTGCTCTCGCCCGAGGTACGGGTCCCGGCCTTCCAGGAGAGCTGCGAGCAGGCGCTCGTCGGCGAGTACGTCTACGGCGACGGCACCGCTCCCGGGCTCGTGACCGTGGCGGCCGACAGCGACGTCTTCGCGCGCGGCGCCGGATATGACATGGTCACCGAGCTCTTCACCACGGATCGCGCCGACCCCCGCTGACGCCGGACAGTCGGTGAAGGGCCTATCGCAGGCCGTCCTCGCAGTTGCTCCCTGGTCGCGCTTCCGACCACAGCTCGTGCTCGCGCCCGTCCTCCGTGTCGATGTGCCACGGGGGGAACTTGACATACTCGTCCATCGCGAGGGACCACGATGCCTCCGCCCGTGTCGACCCGGGGTCGTCCGCGGGCAGCTCATCGTCTGTCGTCCAGTGCTCGGCCGGGTGGTCCTTTGCCCGTTCGTAGATGAGCTGACCGGTCTGGGACCAGTCCCGTTCGTTCATGCTCTCGGCAATGTCGGCGGGCATCGGCAGGCGTTCCGACGTGCGGTAGTCGTACGTGCAGGAGTATGTCTGCCCGTCGTCGGCGACGTAGCTCAGCGAGATCGTCACGTTGGTCGTGAGCCACGACCTCTGGCCCATCGTGAACAGGACGAGAGCGACGAGGACGACCACGGCGATCGCGATCAGCCATCGAGCACGCCGCCGCCGCCGTCTCTGCGGGGGCGACAACGATTCGATCGACATCAGATCCAGCGTAGCGAGATCGGCGGGCGGGTTGCGGCATCCGACGGTTCATGCCATGATCTCGGAAAGCGCTTACCCATCTCGGGGCGCACCCACTTCCAGAGAACGGACCATCACCATGACGCAGACCCCCACCCGCGAGATCGGGATCATCATGAACGGCGTCTCCGGGCGCATGGGCTACCGGCAGCACCTGGTGCGCTCGATCCTCGCCATCCGCGAAGAAGGCGGCATCGAGCTGCCCGACGGCTCCCGCATCACGGTGAAGCCGATCCTCGTGGGACGCAGCGAGGCCAAGCTCGCCGAGCTCGCCGCGAAGCACGGCATCGAGGACTGGACGACCGACCTCGACGCCGCCCTCGCCGACCCGCAGTGGGAGATCTATGCCGACTTCCTCGTGACCAAGGCGCGTGCCACGGCGATCCGCAAGGCCATCGCCGCCGGCAAGGCGATCTACACCGAGAAGCCGACCGCCGAGTCGCTCGACGAGGCGCTCGAGCTCGCCCGCCTCGCCGAGAGCGCGGGCGTCAAGACGGGTGTCGTGCACGACAAGCTCTACCTCCCCGGTCTGCAGAAGCTCAAGCGCCTGATCGACTCCGGGTTCTTCGGACGCATCCTCTCGGTCCGCGGCGAGTTCGGCTACTGGGTCTTCGAGGGCGACTGGCAGCCCGCCCAGCGCCCGAGCTGGAACTACCGCACCGAAGACGGCGGCGGCATCATCAGCGACATGTTCCCGCACTGGAACTACGTGCTCGAGAACCTGTTCGGCGAGGTGAAGAGCGTCTACGCGCAGGCGGCGGTGCACATCGCCGATCGCTGGGACGAGAAGGGCGAGCACTATACGGCCACCGCCGAGGACGCCGCGTACGGCATCTTCGAGATCGAGGGCGGCATCATCGCCGAGATCAACTCCTCGTGGACCGTGCGCGTGAACCGCGACGAGCTCGTCGAGTTCCAGGTCGACGGCACGCACGGATCCGCGGTGGTCGGCCTCTTCGGCGCCAAGATCCAGCCGCGCAACGCCACGCCCAAGCCGGTGTGGAACCCCGACCTGGAGGACACCCGCGACTACGACGCCGACTGGCAGACCGTGCCGACGAACGAGGTGTTCCTGAACGGCTTCCGCCAGCAGTGGGAGGAGTACCTGGTCTCCTTCGTGGAGGGCACCGACTACCCGTTCGACCTGCTCGCGGGCGCACGCGGGGTGCAGTTCGCCGAGGCCGGCCTGACCTCGAGTGCCGAGGGTCGCAAGATCGCGCTGTCGACCCTGAGCCTGGACTGACCCGATGAGCACTCTCCGACTCCTCGCGGCCGACGGCTCGGTGACGGATGCTGAGCTGAACGCGGGCGGCGCCTTCGCCCGCCCGGCATCCGCTCTGCAGAGCCGCGTGGCCTACGCGGCCGCGCACGTCGTGCCGAAGACCCATGCCGACAACACTCCGGGGCAGCCCGCCGACATCGACTGGGATTCGACGCTCGCCTTCCGGCGGAACGTGTACTCGTGGGGGCTCGGCGTCGCCGACGCCATGGACACCGCCCAGCGGAACATGGGTCTGGATGCCGCGGCGACCCGCGAGCTGATCGCGCGCAGCGCCGAGGTCGCCCGGGAAGAGGGCGGCTCCGTCGTGGTCGGCGTCAACACCGACCATCTCGCTGAGACGCACGTCTCGCTCGAGCAGGTCATCGATGCCTACAAGGAGCAGCTGCACTTCACCGAGGAGCAGGGCGCCGGCCCCGTGCTGATGGCCTCGCGTCACCTCGCGCGGATCGCGACGGGTGCCGACGACTACCGGCGCGTGTACCGGTCGGTGCTCGAGTCGGCGACGGTCCCCGTGGTGCTGCACTGGCTCGGCACGGCATTCGACCCGGAGCTGGCGGGATATTTCGGGGCGGAGGACTGGCAGACGGCATCCGAGGTCCTGCTCGAGGTGATCGGCGAGAACCCGGGCAAGGTCGCGGGCGTCAAGATGAGCCTGCTGAATGCGGAGTCCGAGATCGCGGTGCGCGAGCGCCTCCCGGAGGGCGTGCGCATGTTCACCGGCGACGACTTCAACTACGTGAGCCTCATCGGCGGCTCGTCGGTCGTCGAACGCGGGAGCGAAGCGAGCGCGACGGAACGTCCTGCACGCATCTATTCCGACGCTCTGCTCGGCGCGTTCGCGGCGATCACGCCGGTGGCGTCCGCGGCGATCCAGGCGCTCGACGCCGGCGACCACGAGTCGTACCTGCGCATCCTCGGCCCGACGGAGGAGCTCAGTCGGCAGGTCTTCGCCGCGCCGACGTTCTACTACAAGACGGGTGTCGCCTTCCTGTCCTGGCTCAACGGCCACCAGCCCGCGTTCCAGATGGTCGGCGGCCTGCACTCGGCGCGGAGCCTGCCGCACCTGAGCCGCATCGTCGAGCTCGCGAACGCCTCCCTCGCTCTCGAGGACCCGGAGCTCGCCCGCGAGCGCTGGCACGGGATGCTGCGACTGGACGGAGTGGACGTATGACCGGCCCCGACCCCCGCCTCTCGATCAACCAGGCCACCATCAAGCACGCCGATCTGGCGACGGCGCTGCGGGTCACCGCTGATGCCGGCATCCAGGCCATCGGCCTCTGGCGCGAGCCGGTGAACGAGGTCGGGCTCGACGTCGCCGCCCGGATGCTGGCGGACTCCGGCCTGCGTTTCACGACGCACTGCCGGGGTGGCTTCTTCACCCTCCCGGCCGGCCCGGCCCGCGACGCCGCGCTCGACGACAATCGCCGGGTGATCGAGGAGACCGCGGCGCTCGCCGCCGCCGGCGCCGACGGATCGACCGCTGTGCTCGTGCTCGTCGCCGGCGGACTTCCCGAGGGGTCGCGCGATCTGATCGGCGCGCGCGAACGGGTGCGCGACGCGATCGGCGCACTGGCCCCCGACGCCGAGGCTGCGGGAGTGACGCTCGCGATCGAGCCGCTGCATCCGATGTACGCGTCCGACCGGGCCGTCGTCTCGACGCTCGGACAGGCGCTCGACATCGCCGCCGACTTCGACCCGGAGGTCGCAGCCGTCGCCGTCGACACGTTCCACATCTGGTGGGATCCGCAGGTGCTCGAGCAGATCGCCCGTGCGGGCCGCGAGGGGCGCATCGCGACGTACCAGGTGTGCGACTGGAGGACGCCGCTCGCCGCGGACGTGCTGCTGTCGCGGCACTACACCGGGGAGGGCGTGATCGACTTCGGCTCGCTGACCCGCGCGGTGATCGAGACCGGGTACGACCGCGACATCGAGGTCGAGCTCTTCAACGCCGACATCTGGGCGGATGCGCCGGAGGACGTCGTGCGCCGGACGGCGGAGACCTTCGCCGCGGCGGTCTCCCCGCACCTGCGCTGAGTTGGGTCGCTGAGCTTGTCGAAGCGTCCTCGGGTCGGCCCTTCGACAGGCTCAGGGACCCAGGGAATCACGAGAGGATGAACGCATGACCGTGATCAGGCCGGGACTGTGCTCGGTGACGTTCCGCGGCCTGACGCCGGAGCGGATCATCGCGCTGGTGGCGGATGCCGGGCTCGACGCGATCGAGTGGGGCGGCGACGTGCACGTGCCTCCGGGCGACATCGCCCGCGCGACGCAGGTGGCGAAGGCGACGACGGATGCCGGGCTGGCGGTCGCCTCGTACGGCTCCTACTTCCGCGCCGGAGCCGATGAGCCTCTCACCCCGGTCCTCGACAGCGCCGAGGCGCTCGGTGCCGATCGCATCCGGATCTGGGCGGGCTCGGTCGGTTCCGGCGAGGCCACGGCGGGCGACCGGGCGGCGGTGGTCGAGCGGCTGCAGGCCGCGGCATCCGAAGCCAGCGCGAGAGGGATCGGTCTCGCCCTCGAGTTCCACTCCGGCACGCTCGCCGACACGGCGCCCACCACCCTGCGTCTGCTGGACGACGTCGCCGATCCGGGCCTGAGCACCTACTGGCAGCCGACCGTCGACGCATCGGTCGACACCGCGATCGACGAGTATCGGGCGCTCGCCGACCGCACCAGCGCCGTCCATGTCTTCTCCTGGTGGCCGGCGACCGAGCGGCTGCCGCTCCGTGCGCGCGACTCGCTCTGGACCCGGTTCTTCGCCGAGGCGAAGGGTGTCGCAGACCCACCCCGCGACGCGCTGATCGAGTTCGTGCCGGGTGATGATCCGGAGATGCTCCTCGGGGAAGCCGCCGCGCTGCGCGCCTACGTCGGACGGCTCGGGTGAGCGTGCTCCTCCCAGTAGGCTCTCGATCATGAGCGCGTCTCCGCCGCCCCCGGGTCCTGCGTCCGCCTCGCGCGCGGGACGGTCCGCTCGAGGAGCCGCGGCGACGCTGCACGACGTCGCCCGAGCGGCGGGTGTCTCTCTCGCCACGGCCTCGCGGGTCCTGAACGGGTCGGAGCGCAAGGTCGCCGAGTCGTTCCGCGCGCGGGTGGAGGCGGCAGCGGCAGACCTCGGCTACACCGCCAACGTCTCGGCGCAGGCCACCGCCCGCGGGACATCGCCCGTGATCGCGCTGCTCGTCGCCGACATCGCCGACCCCTACTTCGGGTTGATCGCCTCCGGCGTCGCCCGCGGCGCGGATGAGCACGGCCTGGTCGTGACGATCGCGATCACCGAGCGCGACGCCGCGCGGGAGGCCAGGATCGTCCGCGCGCTCCGCGGACAACGACCTCAGGGGCTGATCCTCGCGGCATCGCGCACCGAGGAGCCGATGGAAGCGGAGACCGCACGCGAGCTCGGCGAATACACCAGGCTGGGCGGCCGCACGGTCACGTTCGGACCGGACGGTCTCGGCGAGCGCCGAGTGGAGATCGACAACAGGGCAGGCGCCGAGGCCCTCGGGCGCCGCATGGCGGAGCTCGGATACCGCACGGCCGTCGTGATCGGCGCGGCAGAGGGCGTGCGCACCTCGGATGAGCGCCTCGACGGCTTCCGCGCGGGCTTCGAGGCCGCGGGGGGAACCGTCGAACGCGTGCTGCGCGGCGACTTCCGACGGGAATCCGGGTCCGCCGCGATGAGCGAGGCCCTCGCCGAGGGTGTGCAGAAAGGGACGCTCGTGTTCGGGATCAGCGATGTGGTGGCGATCGGCGCGATGTCCGCGATCCGCGACGCCGGCAGGCAGGTCGGCGCCGACATCGCCGTCTGCGGCTTCGATGACGTGCCGTCCAGCAGCGACGTCACCCCGGCCCTCACGACCGTGCGGGTGCCTCTGACGGAGGTCGGCTATCAGGCCTTCCGCGCGACGGTCGATCCGGACTGGCAGCAGCCGCCGCTGCCGCTCGAGGTCGTCGTTCGCGCGAGCACCCCGGAGGCGATGGCATGACCCGGATCGTGCTGGCTCCGGACAGCTTCAAGGGGACGATCACGGCGGTGGATGCCGCGGTCGCCCTGCAGGCCGGATGGACCGAGGTCGACCCCGGCGCGGAGTTCGTGCACCGTCCGATGGCGGACGGTGGCGAAGGAACGATCGCGGCCTTCGAGGCGGCGGTTCCCGGCTCCCGGCGCATGCCCGTCACGGTCGAGGGGCCCACCGGCGCGGAGATCGACACGTCGTGGCTGCTTCTGCCGCCGACCGCCGACGCGGCAGGCGGGACCGCCGTGATCGATCTCGCCTCGACGTCGGGCATCGAGCTGCTCGACACGCTCCGCCCCTGGGATGCCGACACGACCGGCTTCGGGCAGGCGATCGCCGCCGCTCTCGACCACGGCGTCTCGCGGGTCGTCGTCGGCATCGGGTCCAGCGGCTCGACGGACGGCGGGACCGGGATGCTCGCAGCTCTCGGCGCCCGATTCCTCGATGCCGCGGGCGCCCCCGTCGCGCGCGGTGCCCGTGGGCTCGCCGACATCGCCTCGATCGATCTGTCGGGTCTGCGCGCCGCGCCCGACGTGCTCGTGCTCACCGACGTCACCAACCCCCTGGTCGGCCCGCGTGGCGCGTCCGCCGTCTTCGGCCCGCAGAAGGGGCTGAACTCCGTCGCCGACATCACTCTCGCCGACCGTGGGCTCGGACAGCTCGCGGCACTCCTCGGGCTCGACGCGGATCTGCCGGGCACGGGCGCGGCCGGCGGCACCGGAGGGGCGCTCGTCGTCTGGGGAGGCGTGCTCGCCCCCGGAGCCGCCGAGGTGGCGGAGCTCATCGGCCTCGCCGATGCGATCGCCGACGCCGACGTGGTCATCACCGGCGAGGGCTCGTACGACGGTCAGTCCGGCGACGGCAAGGTCCCGTCGTTCATCGCCTCGCTCGCCGCGGAGGCCGGTGCCAGGGCGATGCTCGCCGCGGGACGCATCACCGCCGATTCCGACACCAGCCTGTTCACGGCATCCGCTTCGCTCACCGACCTGGCGGGATCCTCGGATGCCGCCCTCGCCGAGCCCGCCCGCTGGCTGCGCGAGGCCGGCGCGGCCCTCGCCCGCAGGAGCTAGCCGCCGAGTGCCGCCGACACGACCGCACGGGCTTCGGCCTGCACCTCGGCGAGGTGCTCGGGGCCGCGCAGGCTCTCGGCGTACAGCTTGTACACGTCTTCCGTGCCCGACGGGCGCGCCGCGAACCAGGCGTGCTCGGTCTGCACCTTGAGACCGCCGATCGCCGCACCGTTGCCCGGCGCGTGCGACAGCTTCGCGGTGATCTCCTCGCCGGCGAGCGACGTCGCGGTCACGGCATCCGGCGCCAGCTTCGACAGCGTCGCCTTCTGGTCGGGGGTCGCGGGGGCGTCGACGCGCTGATAGGCCGAGGAGCCGAAGGCCTGCTCGAGCTCGGCGTAGCGCTCCGAGGGGGTCTTGCCCGTCACGGCGATGATCTCGGCCGCGAGCAGGCAGAGCAGGATGCCGTCCTTGTCGGTCGACCAGACGGAGCCGTCCTTGCGGAGGAACGACGCCCCCGCGGACTCCTCGCCGCCGAACGCGACGGAGCCGTCGAGCAGACCCGGCACGAACCACTTGAACCCGACGGGCACCTCCAGCAGGCGCCGGCCGAGCGACTCCGCGACGCGGTCGATGATCATCGACGACACGAGGGTCTTGCCGATGGCCGCATCCCGCGGCCACTCGTTCCGGTGCGAGAACAGGTAGTCGATCGCGACCGCGAGGTAATGGTTCGGGTTCATCAGACCCGCATCCGGGGTGACGATGCCGTGCCGGTCGGCGTCGGCGTCGTTACCCGTGAGCACGTCGTAATCGCCCTTCTTGGCGACCAGCGACGCCATCGCCGACGGCGACGACGGATCCATCCGGATCTTCTCGTCCCAGTCGAGCGTCATGAATCGCCAGGTCGGGTCGACCTCGGGGTTGACGACCGTGAGGTCGAGGTCATGGACCTCGGCGATCAGCGCCCAGTACTCGACGGATGCTCCGCCGAGCGGATCGGCGCCGATGCGCACACCCGCGCGGCGGATCGCGTCGATGTCGATGATCGAGGGAAGGTCGCGCACGTACGCGTCGCGGAAGTCGTAGCCGGTGATCGCGTCCCAGTCGACGTCGGCGAAGCGCTCGCGCTTCACGCCCTCGAGTCCGTTCGCGATCAGCTCGTTGGCACGGTCGGCGATCCAGCCCGTGGCATCCGTGTCGGCGGGGCCGCCGTGCGGCGGGTTGTACTTGAAGCCGCCGTCGCGCGGCGGGTTGTGCGACGGCGTCACCACGATGCCGTCGGCGCGGCCCGCATTGCCCTCGGCCGGTCCGAGGACCCGGTTGTACGTGAGGATCGCGTGGCTGAGCGCCGGAGTCGGAACCCACGCGTCGCGCGAGTCGACGCGCACGTCGACGCCGTTGGCGAGCAGCACCTCGATCGCGCTGCGCTCGGCGGGCAGCGACAGGGCGTGGGTGTCGCGACCGAGGAACAGCGGGCCGGTGATGCCCTGCGAGGCGCGGTAGTCGACGATCGCCTGCGTGGTGGCGAGGATGTGCGTCTCGTTGAAGCTGTTCGACAGCGAAGAGCCGCGGTGGCCGCTGGTGCCGAAGACGACCCGTTCGGCGGCGACCTCCGGGTTCGGCACGCGGTCGTAGTAGGCGGCGATCAGCTCGTCGACGTCGATCAGGTCAGTGTCCTCCGCGGGGAGGCCGGCACGGCTCGTCATCCCCACAGTCTGCCCTCTGGGCGGCCGGAGTGCATCCCCGTTGACACGCCTGGTCGCGATACGGGCGTCACGTTACTGTGGCCTCGTGATCTACGAGGAGCGGGCGATTCCCGCAGGACTGGAGCAGGCGGTCTCGCGCCTCTGGTTCCTCGAGGCGCCGCGGGAGCGTCGCTACGAGAAGATCCTGCCGCTCCCGTTCGTCCACTTCATCGTCAACCTCTCCGACCCCTATGCGCTGTACGACCGCGACGGTCGGGGGACCGTGGTCTCCGCCGCATTCCTCTCCGGCATCCAGACGGAGTATCTCGTGATCGAATCGCCGCCGATCATCCGGCACGTGGGGGTCGAGCTGCGGCCCGAGGGGCTGAGCATCCTGACGCGCACGCCGGGTGCGCAGGTCGCGCGGCGTGTGCAGGATGCGACCGCCGTCGTGCCGGGCAGCGACCGGCTGGTCGCGGCGCTGCGCGGCGAGGCGTCTGCGGAGGCCGCGCTGAACGTGCTCCAGGACTTCCTCGTGGAGCGAGCGGTCGACTGGCGCCCCGACGAGGTGGTGCGGCACGCGCTCGCCTCGCTGCGCGAGGAGCCGGAGCGCCTCATCGGCGATCTCGCGCGTGCCGCCGGCGTCTCGCACCGCACGCTCATCTCCCGATTCCGCAGCGTCACCGGCCTGACGCCCAAGGAGTACGCGCAGGTCGACCGGTTCCATCGCTTCCTCGGAGCGGCGATCGCGGACGCCGCTGCCGAAGAGGCTGCGCCGGGGCCCGTCGCCGCTCCCGACTGGACGGCGCTCGCCGGGGCGTCGGCGTACTACGACCAGCCTCACGTCATCCGCGCCTTCCGCCGGTTCTGCGGATGGACGCCCACCGAGTACCACCGGCGGATCGCCGAGTTCGGACCGGATGCCGCCTACTTCGTGCCGCTCGACGAGATCCCCGATTCGGCTCAGGCGCGGTCGTAGGCGTCGTGCAGCCAGCCGGTCAGCTCGGCATCCACCTCGTCGACCGAGGTCAGGTCCACCCGGTGCGTGCACATCCCCGTGGCTGCGCGCAGGCGACCGGTAGGAGCGGCTCCGCGCAGGTTGAGGCCGACGCTGATCCGCGTGGCGCTGGGCGCCTCGATCAGCGCGAACTGCTTGCTTCGGCGCAGCGAGACCCCGGTCTTCTTGGGCGACACCTCGACGTCATCTCCGAAGGCGGATGCCGCGGCGACGAGGCGCTCGTACACCGGGCGCAGCGCGGCCTTCCGGCCCTCGTACTGCGCGTCGACGAGGCCGTCCGCCGAGACGTCGGCCCCCTGTGACCGGTGCAGCTTCACGATGAGGTTGGCGAAGCCGTGCGTCACCCCGTGCTCGGTCTTCAGGAACGCGACGGCCGCCGCATGCCGGTCGATCGCCGCGGCGTCGAGCTCCGCGAACCAGTCGGGGAGCTCCCGCCCGGTGCGCGCGGGGAGATTGTCGATCATCGTCTGCGTCGCAGCATCCACTTCCATGTCCGAAGACTAGGCGGCTTCGCCCGGTGCGCGATTGTACGGAATTGACCTCCGCACGCGAGGGATAAGGTGAGACGCGTGACTGAACGCCGCACCTACAGCTACCTCGGCCCCGCCGGAACCTTCACGGAGGCGGCACTCGACCAGGTCGCCGAGGCGCGAGGGCAGGACTGGCGCCCCGTGCACAACGTCGGGGAAGCGCTCGACGACGTGCTCGAGGGGCGCAGCGACGCCGCGATGATCGCGATCGAGAACTCGATCGAGGGCGGCGTCTCCACCACGCAGGACGCTCTCGCGACGCTGCCGGGTCTGCGGATCATCGGCGAGTACCTCGTGCGCGTGAACTTCGTGCTCGTCGCCCCGCGCGGCACCACGCTCGACCAGGTCGAGGTCATCGCGGCGCACCCGGTCGCCTACGCGCAGTGCCACGGCTGGCTCGGCGCGCACGTGCCGTCGCACTCGCACGTGCCGGCGGCCAGCAACGTGGCGTCCGCGATCGGCGTGCTCGACGGCACGCTTCCGGCGCAGGCCGCCATCGCGGCGCCCGGCATCGTGAAGCACTACGACGTCGACGTGCTGGCCGAGGGCATCGGCGACAACGCGCAGGCCGTGACGCGCTTCGTGCTCGTCACCCGCACCACGACGCCGCCCGAGCCGACCGGTGCCGACAAGACCTCGCTCATCGTCGAGCTCCCGCACGACCACCCCGGATCGCTCCTCGAGATGCTCGAGCAGTTCTCGACGCGCGGCATCAACCTGTCGCTGATCGAGTCGCGGCCGATCGGCGACGAACTCGGCCGCTACCGGTTCGTGATCGATGCCGACGGCCACATCGAGCATGAGCGGATGGCGGACGCACTGCTCGGCATCCGCCGATTCAGCCCGCGCGTCGTCTTCCTCGGCTCCTACCCCCGCGCGGATCGGCAGATCGTGCAGTACCCCGATCGCTACGCCGACGATGTGTTCGTCGAAGCGCGCGACTGGCTGCGCGGCATCCTCTCGGGCGAGCCCGAGGCCTGACCCTCACGCCCGGGCGGGCGCCGGGTCAGTGCTCCTGGAAGCGCGGCCAGTCGCTGCCCGGCGCCATGTGGGAGTGCAGGGCGCCCTTGGCGGATGCGAGGCTCGGGTACGTGCCCGTCGCGGCATCCGATCCCGTCATCGTGACGACGTAGCCGTCTTCGTCGTGGCGGATGCTGCCGACCACTCCGTTCGATCCGTAGGCGACCCAGAGGGCGAGGGTCTTGGTGCTGCTCATCGTCGGAACTCCTTCCACTGCCATGACACGGCCGGTGACCGTGCTCGTGACGCTACGCCTCGCGCACGCCGAGCACCAGGCCTTGACAGGGCGCTCCGGGGCACTCCGAGTCACTCCGGGGAGATGCTCACCAGCGCGCGCTTGAACTCGGGCATGGCCGAATGGGGGTCGACGCGGTCGTCGGTCAGCAGGTTCGCGCTGCCGGCATCCGGGTAGTGGAAGGGCAGGAACACGGTGTCCGGACGGATGTCGCGCGTCAGCTCGGCACGCGCGGTGACGCTGCCGCGGTGGTTCGCGATGCGGAGGCCGTCGCCCTCGCCGATGCCGTGCTGCCGGGCCGTGGCGGGATGCAGCTGCGCGATGAGCGCCGCGCGCTTGGCGGTGAGCTCGGTGACGCGGCGGGTCTGCGTGCCGCTCTGATACTGCTCGAGCAGTCGCCCCGTGACGAGGTTGAGCCGGCCTCCGTCCGCCGCCTCGTGCTCGCGGGCCCGCACCGCGACCAGCCGCGCGCGGCCGTCGGGGTGGGCGAAGCGGTCGGCGAAGAGACGCGGTGTGCCGAGGCTGCCGACCGGGAAGGGCCAGTGCGCCTCGACCCCGAGGTCGAGCAGGGCATGGCTGAGGCCGGAGTAGTCCGCGGGGCCGCCGGCGGAGGCGCGGGCGAGCTCGTCGAAGACCTCGGACGGTTCGAGACTCCACTCGCCGGGAGCGTCGAGGCGCCGGGCGAGCTCGGCCATGATCCACAGCTCGCTGCGCGCGCCCGCCGGCGCTGCGATGGCCCGCCGGCGCCGGAGCACGCGCCCCTCGAGGTTGGTCATGGTGCCCTCCTCCTCGGCCCACTGCAGCACCGGGAGGACGATGTCGGCCATCCGCGCCGTCTCGGAGAGGAAGAAGTCCGACACCACGAGCAGGTCGAGGCGCCCCAGAGACGCACGGACCGTCGCGACGTTCGGCGAGGAGACCACGACGTTCGAGCCGTGCACGAGCAGCGCCCGCACTCCGCCGGGGAGGCCCGCGCCCTGCAGCAGCTCCACGGCCGGAACGCCCGGCCCGGGGATGTCATCGGGATCCACACCCCACACCGCGGCGACGTGCGCGCGGGCTGCGGGGTCGGTGATCTTGCGGTATCCCGGCAGCTGGTCGGCCTTCTGGCCGTGCTCGCGGCCGCCCTGCCCGTTGCCCTGCCCGGTGAGAGTGCCGTACCCGGAGCCCGGGGTGCCGGGGAGCCCGAGCAGCAGGGCGAGGTTGATCGCGGCGGTCGCGGTGTCGGTGCCGTCGACGTGCTGCTCGACGCCGCGGCCGGTGAGGATGTAGGCGGAGCCTGAGCGGGCGAGCGCGCGGGCGATCTCGCGGATGCGCGACGCCGGCACACCCGTGATCGTCTCCGCCCGTTCCGGCCACCACGTCGACACGGACTGCTGCAGCTGCTCGAGCCCGGAGGTCCGCTGCGCCACGTATCCCGCGTCGCACAGCCGCTCCGCGATGACCACGTGGATGAGGGCCAGCAGAAGGGGCAGGTCGGTGCCGGGCACGGGCTGGAGATGGATGCCGCCGCCGTCGGCGCAGAGGCGGGCCGTCGAGCTGCGTCGGGGATCGACGACGATGAGACCGCCGCGCGCCCTGGCGCCCTGCAGGTGCGAGACGAAGGGCGGCATCGTGTCGCCCACGTTCGACCCGAGCATCAGGATCGTCTCGGCCGTGTCGAGATCGGTCAGCGGGAACGGGAGACCCCGATCGATGCCGAACGAGCGGTTCGCGGCCGCGGCGGCCGACGACATGCAGAAGCGTCCGTTGTAGTCGATCCGTGACGTGCCGAGCGCGATGCGCGCGAACTTGCCCAGCTGATAGGCCTTCTCGTTCGTGAGGCCGCCCCCGCCGAACACCCCGATCGCGTCGCGTCCGTGCTCCGCCGCGATGCCCTGCAGTCGTGCGGCGAGCAGGTCGAGGACGGCATCCCAGTCCGCGGGATGCAGTTCGCCGTCGTCCCCGCGCATCAGCGGGGTCGTCAGCCGGCCGGCGTCGCCGAGAAGCTCGGCCGATGTCCAGCCCTTCTTGCAGAGGCCTCCGCGGTTGGTGGGGAAATCGCGTCCGGCGACGCTGACCGGGAGGGGGCCGTCGGGCGCCGGGGTGAGAGTCATCGCGCACTGCAGCGCGCAGTAGGGGCAGTGGGTGTCGGTCATGCCGTCGCCGCCGCGTGCGCGTGGACGAGTTCGGCGATGCGGGCGCGGCATCCGCCGCATCCGGTGCCGGCACGCGTGCAGCCTCCGACCTCGGCCACCGTGCCGCAGCCGTCGTCGATCGCGTCCTCGACCTGTCCGACCGTCACGTCGTTGCAGATGCAGAGGGTGGCGTCGCGGCCGCTCGCCGTCTCGACCTCGTCGGCGTCGTCGAGGCGGAGCAGCAGCGAGCGATCGGCGGGCAGCTCGCCACCGCGCAGGTACAGCACGCTCAGCTCGGCCGCGGTGCGCGGCATCCCCACGGAGACGAATCCGGTCAGGACCCCGCTGCGGGTCGCCATCTTCACGTAGGTGCCGTGCTCCGGGTCGGCCCACACCGCGATGCCCGGGGCGTCCTCGCCGGCCGGGACGGGCGCGAACGGATCGGCCGAGACGTCGCCGGCCGAGACGAGATCGACGAGCTCGCCCTTGAGGACCACGACACCGGGCTGATCCTCGCGGAACGGAGCGTGATCCTCTGCGGTGTCGAGACCGGTGTCGAGAGCGGCATCGAGCTCGGCGGTGATGCGGGCGGCCAGCCAGGAGGCCTGGCGCCAGCCCGGTCCGACGAGGCCGTTCGGACCGCCGGGCACGCGCTTCTCGTGCAGGTGGAGCTCCGGATCGGCGATGTGGGCGCAGTCGCCGATCGCGTGGATGCGCTGGTCTGTCCACGACCGCAGGTCGCTGTCGACCAGCACGCCGTTCCCGACGCGGAGCCCGGCGTCCTCGGCGAGCTCTGTCCGCGCCCGTACGCCGCACGAGAGCACGAGCAGGTCGCCCTCGATGTGCTTGGCGTCGGAGCTGACGAGTGCGCGGAAGCGGCGCTCTCCGTTCTCGTCCTCGCGGACGATCACGCCCTCGGCGCGGGTGTGCGGCACCAGCGCGACGCCCGCGGACGCCAGGGCGGAGGACAGGACCGAGGCCGAGCCGCGATCGAGCTGCCGCGGCATCGGGATCGGTCCGAAGTGCGCCACGGCCGGTGTCGCGCCCGCATCCGCGAGGAGCATGGCCAGCTCGATGCCGAGCACGCCGGCGCCGAGGACGACCACGCGCCCGCCGCGCTCCACGACCTCGCGCACCTGGGCGGCATCCGACAGGTCGCGCAGCACGCACACGCCCGTCGTCAGGCGTGCGTCGAGGCCGCTGTCGTCCGGGCCCACGGTGTGCAGCCCGTCCAGCGTCGGGATGATCGGCCGGGCACCCGTGGCGAGCACGAGCCGGTCGTAGGAGACGGCGGACCCGTCGCCGAGGACGACCCGCTGCGCGTCACGGTCGATGCGCTCGGCGCGGGCGCCGAGCCGCAGATCGATCCCCGGCAGGCCGGCCGCCGTGGTGAGCGTGAGCTCGGATGCCGCGACCTCCCCGACGGCGTACTCGCCGATCAGCACGCGGTTGTACGGATCTGCCGTCTCGGCGCCGACCACCGTGACCGTCGCACGGCCGGCGGAGACGAGCGGCAGGAGCTCCTCCGCGAACCGGATTCCGACGGGACCTGCGCCGACGACGACGATCCGCACGATCAGATCCGGTGTCCGGCGAGCGAGGCGCGCGGGATCGCGTAGACGAGGACGGTGATCACGAGCAGCACGACGTAGGCGCCGACGAAGCCCGCGAAGGCCGGAGCGTAGGAGCCGCTCGCGTTCTTCGCGGCGGCCAGCACCTGCGGGATGACGAACCCGCCGTATGCGCCGATCGCCGAGATCAGCCCGAGTGCCGCGGCGGCCTTGCGCTGCGTGCTCACCGTCAGCGGGTCGCCCGCGGTGGCGGCGCCCCGGGCGGCGAACACGTTCGGGATCATCCGGTAGGTCGCGCCGTTGCCGAGGCCGGCGGCGACGAACAGCAACAGGAAGCATCCGAGGAAGAGCGCGAAGCTGTTCATCTCGAGCGTGAGCAGCAGTGAGAGAGCGCCGGCGATCATCAGGCCGAATGCGGCGATCGTCATGCGCGCCCCGCCGAAGCGGTCGGCGAGCTTGCCACCGTAGGGGCGGGCGAGCGATCCGACCAGCGCGCCGAGGAACGCGAGCGAGAGCGAGGCGGTGCCGACCTGGAACGACGAGTACTCCGGGAAGGTGTCGGCGATCAGCTTGGGGAACACGCTGGAGAACCCGATGAAGGATCCGAACGTGCCGATGTAGAGCAGGGCCAGCACCCACAGGTGCGGTTCGCGCAGGGCCGCGGCGGCACCCGCGAAGTCGGCCTTCGCGGAGGACAGGTTGTCCATGTAGCGCCAGGCTCCCCAGGCGGCGAGGAGGATGAGCGGGATCCACATCCATCCGGCGAACGACAGGTTGAAGGTCAGGGCGGCGGTGAGCGACACGACGATCGGCACGGCGAGCTGGGCGACCGCGGTGCCGAGGTTGCCGCCGGCGGCGTTCAGACCGAGCGCCCATCCCTTCTCCTTCTGCGGGAAGAAGTAGGTGATGTTCGACATCGAGCTCGCGAAGTTGCCGCCGCCGAACCCGGCGAGGGCTGCGACGAGCAGCAGGATGCCGAACGGCGTCTCGGGATTCTGCACCACGACGCCGAGGAGGCCGGCTGGGATCAGCAGCAGCAGGGCGGAGACGATGGTCCAGTTGCGGCCCCCGAACCGTGCGACGAGGAACGTGTACGGGAAACGCAGGGTGGCGCCGACGAGGCTCGGCAGCGAGATGAGCCAGAACGACTCCGTGGTGGTGAGCGTGAAGCCGGCGTTCGGCAGCAGCACGACCACGATGCTCCACAGCTGCCAGACGATGAAGCCGAGGAACTCGGCGAAGATCGACCAGCCGAGGTTGCGGCGGGCGATCGCGCGGCCCTCCGCGGCCCAGAAGACGGCGTCCTCCGGGTTCCAGCCGTCGATCCAGCGACCGTCGCGGCGGGTGAGGGTGGTGGCCGAGTCGACCCTGGTGTTTCCGAGCGTCTGAGACATCGCGGCTCCTGGAGTTCGAGAGGAAGAATGCTCCGAACCTAGGGGTCACGTATTTCCCGACTGCTCTTCGGCGATTTCCGGATGATTACTTTTGCATCACACGGGCGAGGAGGCCGATGAGAGGTCTTCGCGATCGGCGGGGTCGTTCAGCCGTGATCGTCCGCGGTGCGCCAGCCGGCGGCGAGCTCGCTGATCGTGGCCGCGGCGTCCGCGGCGTCGGTCGGGCTTCCTCCGGCACGGCCGGCCGCCAGTCCGGCGAGGAACGCGCTCAGCGGCGCGGCGGGGCGGGCGACGCCGTGCGCGACGTCGCGAGCCAGGTCGAGGATGAGCGCCGCGTCGACGTCGGAGCGATCCAGACCCAGGCGGGTGCACACCGCCGCGGTCCAGTCCTCCAGGGCGTCGACGGGGAGATGCCGCGGCTGGTCTGTCATGTCGCCTCCTGATCCGTGCGTCCTCGTACCTGAGCGGCCTGAGCGGCCTGAGCGGCCTGAGCGGCTCGCGCTCTCGCACGCTCCAGATCGTCCCATGTGTCGACGTCCGCCGCCAGGTCGCCGGCGTTCACCAGGTCCAGGCGCAGCCCCGAGACGAGGGAGCGGATCGAGGCGTCGCGGCCGCCGTCGGGAAGCGCCTCGACAGCACGGCGCAGCGTGGCGGTGCGGTACCGCCCGATCAGCCACTGCACGCCGTCGGCATCCGCGAGACAGGTCCCGTCGGCGTCACCCGTCGGATGCGCGCGGAGCAGCGCGACCGCCTCCACGGCGCGCGGGGTGTCGGCAGCGAGGACGCAGACTTCCTCCCGGTCGACATGCGCGAGGCCGGCGGCGATCGCGGCCACCGGGCCGCCGAACGCGGGCGTCTCCCGGGTCCAGACGACCTCTGCGCGCACGGATGCTGGCGGTCCGACCGCGATGAGGGGATCGCACCACGACACCGCGCGCAGCGCATGATCGAGCAGGGTCTCGCCGTCCACGACGAGCTGCGGCTTGTCGGCTCCGCCCAGACGGGAGGCGCGCCCGCCGGCGAGGATGATCGCGGCGACGCCGCCGGTGGCGTGCGGAAGGGCGGGAGCGGTCATGAGAGCAGCACCACGTCGACCAGGTCGCCGGCGCTCACGGTCGCGACATCCTCCGGAACCACCACGTAGGCCTCCGCCTGCGCCAGTCCGGCCGCCAGGTGCGAGCCGGATCCGCCCGCGGTCGCCGGTCGCACCGTCCATCCCGTCGGATCCCGGTCGATGCGCGCAGGAACGAACTGTCGACGCCCCTGCTTCGTGCGCCATCCGGCCGCGACGGGCAGCCGCATCGTGGGTCGCTGCACCTCCGCCCTGCCCTGCAGCGCAAGCAGGGCAGGGCGCACGAACGCCTCGAACGACATCGCGACGCTCACCGGGTTTCCGGGAAGGCCGAACACGAGCGCATCGCCGACCCGTCCGAACGCCTGCGGCTCGCCCGGCTGCATGGCCACGGAGACGAAGGCGATCCGGTCGCTCAGCACGCTGCGGACGACCTCGTACGCGCCGGCGCTGACCCCGCCGGACGTCACGACGAGGTCGGCGCCGAGGTCGTCGACGGCATGCGCGAAGGCCGCGTCGAACGCGGCATCCTCGTCGGTCACCGTCGTCACCGAGACGAGGTCGGCGCCGGCCTCCCGGCACGAGGCCGCGAGCAGGATCGAGTTGGACTCGGGGATCTGCCCGCGGGCGAAGACGCCGCCGGGCGGGGCGAGCTCGCTGCCGGTGGAGATGACGGCGACGCGCGGACGCCGCCGCACGTCGACCCGATCCACACCGGATGCCGCGAAGGCGGTCGCCTGCAGGGCGCCCACGACGATGCCGGCAGGAGCGACCTCGTCGCCGGCTCGCACGTCTTCACCGCGTCGCCGGATGTGCGCGCCCTCGCTCCGCGGCGCGCCGGTCACGATCGCGGTGATCGGCGATTGCGCGAATCCGCCGTGGGTGTCCTCCACGGGGATCACCACGGTCGCCGCCGAGGGAACGGGAGCGCCGGTCATGATCCTGGCGACCTCACCCGCAGCGAGGGGCGGATCGACGGGCGAGCCCGCCGGGATGTCGGCGACGATGCGCACCGTCACCGGGTGCTCGGCGTCTGCGGCGGCGACGTCCTCGAGACGGGCGGCGTAGCCGTCCATGGCCGAGTTGTCGAACAGCGGCACGTCGACGCGGGCGAGCACGGGGGCAGCGAGCGTGCGTCCCACGGCATCGTCGAGCGACACGGTCACGGCGGGCAGAAGGGCGACGGCGGACAGGACGACCTCGAGGTGCTCCTCCACGGTGCGGCGCATCGCGCGCGCGCCGGACGGGGGAGAGGCGGCGCGCATGGACTCAGCGTACGCCCGGGTCGCCGCCCGTCCCGGCGGTTCGTGCGCCATGTTTCGGCACATTTCCCGCGCAGGGAGAGCGGCGTGGGATCAGGGCGCGGCGGCGATCAGAGCGCGGCGGCGATCAGCTCGAGCGTCTGCGCACGCCCGGGAGAGGTCGTCCGCGGCTCCGACTCGTACGAAGCCGCGACGGGCGACAACATGACCTCGTCGACGCCGTAGGTCTCGGCGAACGCGCGGACCTCGGCGGCGACCGACGCGCCCGTCCCGACGAACCAGCGCGAGCGCGCCGCCTGGATGACCTGGTCGGTGGCGGCATCCGTCTCGGCGGCGACGGCCTCCTCGACGGTCTCCAGCGCGACAAGCGGCTGGTTCAGGCGCAGGCGCGCCATCATGCGCAGCTGCGGCAGCGCGCGCGCCTCCGCCTCTTCGGCGGTCGGTGCGGCGACGACGTTGACCGTGAGGAACGTGCGCGGGGTCGGGTGCTCCTCGCTGGGCTGGTAGCCGGTGCGGTAGAGATCGAGCGCACGCTCGAGACCCTGACCCGAGAAGTGGTTCGCGAACACGTAGGGCAGGCCCTGGGCGGCCGCGAGCTGGGCGGAGTAGTCGCTCGACCCGAGGAGCCAGACCTCGGGTGCACCGGTCGCGGCGGGCGTCGCACGGACCGTGTACTCGCCGCCGGATGTGAAGCGGACGGTCGCCCCCTCGCCGGAGACGAGCGCCGCGATGTCCTGCACATGACGCGGGAACTGCTCGACGTCGCTCGTGGTGCCGGACCCGCGGAGCAGCTGGGTGATCACAGGGTCGCTGCCCGGAGCGCGCCCGAGACCGAGGTCGATGCGTCCGGGGGCGATGGCCTCGAGAGCCGCGAACTGCTCGGCGACGATCAGCGGAGCGTGGTTCGGGAGCATGACGCCGCCGGATCCGAGGCGCAGCTGCGAAGTGCGGGTCGCAGCCGCCGCGATCAGCACCGGGGGCGTCGTGGAGGCGACCGCCGGCATGTTGTGGTGCTCGGCGAACCAGTAGCGGCGGTAGCCGAGCCGGTCGGCGGTCTCCGCCAGCGAGAGCGAGGAGGCGATGGCCTCGGCGCTGGTCTGGCCGGTGCGCACCGGGACGAGGTCGAGGACGGAGAGAGCGATTTCAGACATCCTCAGGGCAAACCACGAGACGCCACCGCGCATTCCCCGGATTCAGGTCCGCGGTGCGCGAGAGGACGGTCCGCGCGTCTCATCGCGGAGGGTCTCGATCTCCTCGCGGTTGATGGTCGCCGCGCGATCGAGCAGCTCGTTCGCGAACTCGATCTGCTCGTCGGTCAGGGTGTCGAGATAGTCGTTCCAGCGTTCCGCGACCCGCCCATAGATGTGCCCGACCCGTGCCATCACGGTCTCGGGGACCGCGGAGACGATCACGCGGCGGCGATCGGTCTCGTCGCGGGTGCGGGTGACGAAGCCCGCCCGCTCGAGACGGTCGATCATGGCGGTGACCGCGCCTCCGGCGGTCAGGCCCGAGCGCGCGGCGAGTTCCCCGGGGGTCGCCGGGCCCTCGCTCAGCAGCAGGCCCACCGCCTGGAGATCGGTGCCGTTGAGGCCGCCCGAGCGCGCCACGGCCTCCTGGAACAGCACCGACCTGGCCATGAACTCGCGCATCACCTCGCCCTGACGGGCGATCGCGGCATCGCGCGTTGACGCTTTCTCCGGCATCCGCTAATCTCTCTATATTCGAGAGACTCTCTTTTAGAGTCTCTCTCATCTGCTCTCAGACTATCGAAGGAACCACGCATGCCCAAGGCGCTCATCATCGGGGGCGGCGTCGCCGGACCCGCCACGGCCCTCTTCCTCCACCGTGCCGGATGGGAGGTGGAGCTCTTCGAGGCGCGGAGCGCGCCGGCACCGTACGGCGGGCTCTTCCTCAATGTGGCCACCAACGGCCTCGCGGTGCTCGACGAGCTCGGGCTGCGCGACCGGCTCGTGTCGGACGGGCACCTCAGCCCGCACATGGTGATGCTCAGCGGGCGGGGAGCGCGACTCGGCGTGGTCCCGAACGGGCCCGCCGGCGATCCGGAGCGCGGCAGCGTCGTCGTGCGACGCGCCTGGCTGCACGAGGTGCTGCGCGAGGCGATCACGGATGCCGGCATCCCGCTCGCGTTCGATGCACGGCTGGACCGCATCGAGGAGACGCCGGATGCCGTGGTCGCGCACTTCGCCGACGGTCGCAGCGTCCGCGGCGACGTGCTCATCGGCGCCGACGGTGTGGGATCGATCGTGCGGATGGCCATCGATCCGCAGGCGCCGGCCCCCGCTCCGAGCGGGCTGATCAGCGTCGGCGGATTCTCCCGGGTGCCGGGTCTCGCGCCGACTCCCGGCGAGCAGTACATGGTGTTCGGGGCGAAGTCCTTCTTCGGCTACCTGGTCCGCGAAGACGGCACCGCCTACTGGTTCGCCAACGTGACGGCGCCGGCGCTCGGGCGCGCGGAGACCCGCGCGATGACGGACACGGACTGGTTGACGCGACTGCGCGACCTGCATGCCGACGACCCGTATCCCGTGCCTCAGATCCTCGAGCACGTGGAGGGCGAGATCGGCGCCTATCCGCTCTCCGATCTCACCCACGTCCCGCACTGGCATCGAGGGCGACTGGTCCTCGTGGGTGATGCCGTGCACGCGACCTCGCCCAGTGCAGGACAGGGCGCGTCCCTCGCGCTGGAGGACGCGATCGTGCTCGCCAGGCACCTGCGCGACGCCGCCGACCACGAGCAGGCCTTCGCCGCCTACGAGCGCGACCGGCGGCCACGAGCAGAAGAGGTCGTGAAGTACGCGCGAGCCGTCAACCGGAACAAGCGGGTCACGAAGTCCCGGCTCGGCATCGCCCTCCGCGACGCGATGCTGCCGAGGTTCCTGCGCAGCGCCTCGTCGGACACCCGCAACGATCATCTCTACAACCATGTCGTCCACTGGTGACCCCGCGCTCCCTCCCCGCGCATTCCCCCGCTAGCGTTGGCACATGGATGCCGAGATCTTCTACGTGATCGTCGGGGCCGTCGCCGTGGCCGCCATCGCGAGATGGCGCGGGTGGCCTGCGCCGCTGCTCGTCACGATCGTCGCGCTCGCCGCGTCATTCCTGCCGTTCGTGCCCGAGGTCGACATCGACGGGCACCTGCTGCTGAACCTCGTGCTGCCGCCGCTGCTGTACTCGGCGGCGTTGGACGTGTCGTTCGTCGGCTTCAAACGCAGCCTGCCGCAGATCCGCAGGCTCGGCATCACGCTCGTGCTGCTCACCGCGCTCGCGGTCGGCTTCGTGGCCTGGTGGATCTTCCCGGCGCTGACCCTCCCCGGCGCGCTGCTGCTCGGCGCGATCGTCGCTCCGCCGGATGCCGTCTCGGCGGCGGCGATCGGCCGCAAGCTCGGGCTCCCGCGCCGCATCATGACGGTGCTGTCGGGGGAGAGCCTGATCAACGACGCGACCTCGCTGACGTTGTACCGGGTGTTCGCCGCGATCCTCGCCGGAGCGACGCTGACGGTGTGGGACGGCATCTGGCAGTTCCTGCTCGCGGTCGTGGTCGGCGTCGTGGTCGGCCTCGTCTTCGGCGTCGTGCTGCACCAGCTGCGCATGCGGATCAGCGACCCCGTCGTGATCGGCACCTTCGGGCTGCTGGCGCCGTTCGGCGCGTACGCGATCGCGGAGCACCTGCTCGGATCCGGCGTGCTCGCGGTCGTCGCGATGGGACTCTACGTCGGCTTCAACGCTCCGCGCACCGACTACACCACCCGGCAGCAGGAGAAGCCGCTGTGGCTCTCGGCCGACCTGCTGCTGGAGAGCTTCGTGTTCGCCTACATCGGACTGCAGTTCCCGCGCGTGCTCCGCGATCTCGGCAGCGAGTCGGTCGGGCACATCCTGCTGCTCTCCGGTGCGGTGCTGCTGGTCGTGCTCGTGGTGCGCCCGCTCTACGTCTACCCGACCAGCGCCTGGTCGAACTTCCAGGACCGCCGACGCCTCGCCCGCATGGATCGCGGCATCGCCTCGGGGGAGTTCGACAAGCGCCGTGAGCAGTCCCGCCGCTGGGGGCAGTACAGCGCCGAGGAGCTGCGGTCGCAGATCGTGCGTGAGCGGATGGCGGGACTCCAGCTCACGTGGAAGGACAACGCGGTCATCTCGTGGGCCGGGATGCGCGGCGTCGTGACGCTCGCGACCGCGCTCGCCGCCGCCGATCTCGCGGCCCTCGACTCGGACGCCTCGCACGCGATCGTGGTCGTGGCGTTCATCGTGACGGTCGCGACGCTGCTGCTGCAGGGGCTGACGCTGCCGATGCTCATCCGCGGGCTCGGCATCGCGAGCGACATCGACGCGGTCGAGGACGAGAAGGCCCTGGCCGACGTGAAGGAGAAGAGCCGTGCCGCCGGCAAGGCGTTCCTCGCCGAGAAGCGCCTCGAGTGGGAGGCGACGCACGGGCAGGTCGACATGCCCCTCTTCGACGCCTTCACGAAGCGGATGACCCGGGTCGAGAAGGACACCGACGAGGCGCAGCGCGTCGGGGATTCCGCGAACCAGCCCTCGTACGAGGATCTGGTCGCGCTGTCGCGGGGATGGCTGCAGGTGCGGCGCGACATCCTCCTGGCGGAGCGCGACGCCGGCAACCTCGACGAGGAGGTGATGCGCGAGCTGCTGACCGCGATGGATGCCGAGGAGCTCGCGCTCGACACCCGCGGCGCCACGCGCGAGCAGGGCCGCGCCTAGAACGCCGGTTTCGGCATCCGTCGCGTCTGCCCCCGAAACGTCAGCCCGCGTACGCGGAAGCGCCCCGCCCCACGAGGGGACGGGGCGCTTCCGCGAAGCAGGGGTCAGCGCGCGCCGACCGGCTCCTTGTCGCTGGCGGCATCCGTCTCCGGTGCGTCGTCGGCGTCGGCGTCGCTGTCGTCGGCGAAGGGAAGGCCCTCGCGCGGCGCGTTGTAGAGCTCCTCGTCGAGGATGCCCTCGCGCTTGGCCACGATCGTCGGCACGAGCGCCTGACCGGCGACGTTGACCGCGGTGCGGCCCATGTCGAGGATCGGGTCGATCGCGAGCAGCAGGCCGACGCCCTCGAGCGGGAGTCCCAGGGTCGACAGCGTGAGCGTGAGCATGACGGTCGCGCCGGTCGTGCCCGCGGTGGCCGCGGAGCCGACGACCGAGACGATCACGATCAGCAGGTACTGCACGAAGTTCAGCTCGATGCCGAAGAACTGCGCGACGAAGATCGCGGCGATGGCCGGGTAGATCGCGGCGCAGCCGTCCATCTTGGTGGTCGCACCGAACGGCACGGCGAACGAGGCGTACGAGCGGGGCACGCCGAGGTTCCGCTCGGTGACGCGCTCGGTCAGCGGCAGGGTGCCGATCGACGAGCGGCTGACGAAGGCGAGCTGCACGGCAGGCCAGACGCCCGAGAAGTACTGCTTGATCGACAGGCCGTGCGTCTTCACCAGGATCGGATAGACGACGAAGAGCACGAGCGCGAGGCCGATGTAGATCGCTGCGGCGAACCACGCGAGCGAGGCCAGCTTCTCCCAGCCGTACTCGACCACCGCGGCGCCGATCAGGCCGAACGTGCCGAGCGGTGCGATTCGGATGATCCACCACAGCACGCGCTGGATGACCTTGAGCAGCGACTCGGTGAACGCGAGGAACGGCTCGGCCTTCTTGCCGGCCTTGAGGGCGGCGATGCCCACGGCCGCGGCCACGACGATGACCTGCAGGATGTTGAAGCTGATGCTGGAGGTGGCGCTGCCGGTCTCGAGGTCGACCTGCGTGCTCGCACCGAGTCCGAGGAAGTTCTGCGGGATCAGGCCGAGGAGGAAGTTCCACCACGTGCCGACCGTGTACGGCTCACCAGGCGTGAGGCCCTCGCCGGCCTTCGAGCCCGGCTGGATGACGAGGCCGAGGACGATGCCGATGGTCACGGCGATGAACGCGGTGATCGCGAACCACAGCAGCGTCTGGCCGGCGAGGCGCGCGGCGTTCTGCACGCGTCGCAGGTTCGAGATGCTCGCGACGATGGCCGTGAAGATCAGCGGGACGACGGCGGCGCGCAGCAGCGTCACGTACGAGCTGCCGATCGTGTCGAGGGTCGCGGACAGTCCGTTGGGGCTCTCCGAGGTCGCGCCGAGCTGGCGGGCGATCAGGCCGGCGGCGATGCCGAGGACGAGGGCGGCGAGGATCTGGAAGCCGAACGAGGTCAGCAGCTTCCGGACCGGACCGCGGGTGTCAGGCGCCTTCTGGGCGCGTGCGGTAGTGCTCATGGTGTGTGGGGAACTCCAGGAAATCGCGGCGGGCCGAATGCACGCCATAACGCTCAACGCTAGGAGCGCCCCGTCATTCCCCGGCCCGATATGACGAAGGATGACGGATGCCGCGGGCACCCGTCATCCGCTGCGCCTCGCGCCGCCGGAATCAGTCGGCGATGCACTCCTGGACGTTGTCCGAGATGATCTGCGTGGTGAGAGCCTTGTCGGCCTCGTTCTTCTGCTTGTCCTCGCCGTTCGCGAGGAACGTGAGGGTCTCGTTGCTCAGCTCGGAGTCGACGAGGTACTCCGCCAGGCATTCGGCGGCGTCGGCGTCGATCTGGTCGCCCATGCCCTGGCTGTCGAAGAACTCGGCGAGTCCCTTCGCGACATCGGCTTCGGACGGGCGGCTCGGTCCGCCGCACGCGGCGAGCGAGAACGCGAGCGCGGCGATCGGCAGGGCGAGGAGGAGGCGGCTGGGGGTGCGCAGGTTCCGGTCGTTGATCTTCATGGGGCCAACGCTACTGCTTCACAGCCGATTCATAGAGGGGCTTGCATGGGCACAATTGCCCGTGTCAGGAGCGGATGCTTCTGCCACGATGTCCTCATGTTCATCGTGACCACGAACGACGTTCCCGGATACCGCATCACCCAGGTGCTCGGCGAGGTCATGGGCCTCACGGTCCGCTCGACCGACTTCGGGCAGAGCTTCACCGCCGGATTCCGTTCGCTGGGTGGCGGCGAGATCCCCGAGTACACGCAGGTCATGTACGAGAGCCGCCAAGTGGTGATGGGCCGGATGTGGGCGGAGGCCCAGCAGCGCGGCGCGAACGCGATCGTCGCGATGCGCTTCGACACCGGGTCCATCGGCAACTTCAGCGAGGTGTGCGGGTACGGGACTGCCGTGGTGGTCGAGCCGATCGGGCAGCCGGCGCCACCGGCATCCGCTGCTCCGACGTCGCCGCAAACTCCGCCGCCCGCCGTCTGAATCGCCCGACGACGCTCGCGTCGCAGTCTGTACCGCTCCCGACCCTCGAATCCATGAGGAAGTGCGACCGGAACGGCATCGAGGCCGAGCGTCAGCGCGGCGCCAGCACCAGCAGCTCGCCGACCTCGCACCCGAGGGCATCGCAGATCGCCCGCAGGGTCGAATAGCGGATCGCGCGAGCGCGGTCGTTCTTCAGCACCGACAGGTTGACGATGCTGACGCCGACCAGCCCGCTCAGCTCGGTGAGCGTCATGCCGCGTTCGGCCAGCAGCTCGTCGAGTCGGCAGTGGATGCCGGTGAACTCCTCGTCGTTCTCGGCGGGGCTCACACCAGGCCCTCCGTCTCGCGCTGCAGTCGATCGCCGACCGAGAAGGCCGTGCCGATCACCGCGAGGATGAAGGCGCCGAGGATGAAGGTGAACGGCTCGACGCTCATCACCGCCGTATCGAAGGCATTGTCCGTGACCGCGCTGACGGTCGCGTTGGCGAGCATGTTGTCGAAGAACCGCACGGCCGCGAAGCCGAAGAGACCGGTGATCCCGGCGGTCATCACGAGGGCGGTGTTCCGGCGGCTGAACACCGTGCCGCCGAGGATGCTGCGGGCGAGCAGCAGCAGGCATCCGATCACGACGACGATCGTGAGGATCTGCAGCACCTGGCCGATGATGCCGGGCACGACCGCGAACGGCGGCAGGTCCGCGGCGGTGACGGATGCGCGATCGAGGTCGAGGGTGAGGTCCGCCCCGCCGGCACCGAGCGGCACGTCGACGGGCTGGTCGACGAACTCGAGCATCACGGGGACTGCGGTGCCGGAGCCGAGCCCGATGATGCGGATGATCGAGTGGACGGCGATGTATGCCGCGATCGCGGCGCCGGCGATGCAGAAGGCGATGAGGCTCCCCTTGTCCCCCCGGGACAGCTCGCCCTGCTTCGATCCCTGCTTCTCCACGTTCATCATCCCCACTCCTTATCGATAGTCGTTGTTGTCGATAAACGTTAAGTTATCGACTGTCGATACATCCGTCAACCCCGGCGTGCGTTCCCGTGGCAGAAACGGCGGGAGCTCGGCCGTCGCACCCGCCGCACGTGCCACGGGAGCGACGGGCTATGCCCACGGCGAACACGGGCATACAGCGCCTGAGCGGTGGTTACTCTCGATGTACAAGCGCAGATCGCCGTCTTTGACGTAGCGCTTCGCCCCAGTGCGAATAAGGAGTCACAGCATGTTCGAGAGATTCACGGACCGAGCCCGTCGAGTGGTCGTCCTCGCCCAAGAAGAGGCGAAGATGCTCAACCACAACTACATCGGCACCGAGCACATCCTGCTCGGCCTCATCCACGAGGGCGAGGGCGTCGCCGCCAAGGCGCTCGAAAGTCTCGGCATCTCCCTCGACGCGGTGCGCGAGCAGGTGCAGGACATCATCGGCCAGGGTCAGCAGCAGCCGACCGGCCACATCCCGTTCACGCCCCGCGCCAAGAAGGTGCTCGAGTTGAGCCTCCGCGAGGCCCTGCAGCTCGGCCACAACTACATCGGCACCGAGCACATCCTCCTCGGCCTCATCCGCGAGGGCGAGGGCGTCGCCGCCCAGGTGCTCGTCAAGCTCGGCGCCGACCTCAACAAGGTGCGCCAGCAGGTCATCCAGCTCCTTTCCGGTGCCCCCGGCCGCGAGCCGGCATCCGTCGGCGCGCAGACCAACGACACCCCGAGCGCGCAGGGCGGATCGCAGGTCCTCGACCAGTTCGGTCGCAACCTGACCCAGGCCGCGCGCGACAACAAGCTCGACCCGGTCATCGGTCGCGAGAAGGAGGCGGAGCGGGTCATGCAGATCCTCTCCCGCCGCTCCAAGAACAACCCCGTCCTGATCGGAGAGCCCGGCGTCGGCAAGACCGCCGTCGTCGAAGGTCTCGCTCAGGCCATCGTCAAGGGCGATGTCCCCGAGACGCTGAAGGACAAGCAGCTCTACTCGCTCGACCTCGGCTCGCTCATCGCCGGCTCCCGCTACCGCGGTGACTTCGAGGAGCGCCTGAAGAAGGTCACCAAGGAGATCCGCACGCGCGGCGACATCATCGTCTTCATCGACGAGATCCACACGCTCGTGGGTGCGGGTGCCGCCGAGGGTGCGATCGACGCGGCCAGCATCCTGAAGCCGCTGCTCGCCCGCGGTGAGCTCCAGACGATCGGTGCGACCACGCTCGACGAGTACCGCAAGCACTTCGAGAAGGATGCCGCGCTCGAGCGCCGCTTCCAGCCGGTGCAGGTGAACGAGCCGACGCTGCCGCACGCGATCAACATCCTCAAGGGGCTGCGCGACCGCTACGAGGCGCACCACAAGGTGCAGATCACCGACGGCGCCATCGTCGCCGCGGCGAACCTCGCCGACCGCTACGTCTCCGACCGGTTCCTGCCGGACAAGGCGATCGACCTGATCGACGAGGCCGGTGCGCGTCTGCGCCTCAGCATCCTGTCGAGCCCGCCCGAGCTCCGCGAATTCGACGAGAAGATCGCCAAGGTCCGCGAGCAGAAGGAAGTCGCCTCCGAGGAGCAGGACTTCGAGAAGGCCGCGTCCCTCCGCGATGAGGAGAAGAGCCTCCTCGCCGAGCGACTGCGTCTCGAGAAGCAGTGGCGTGCGGGCGACGTCGCGACCTCCGCGGTCGTCGACGAGGGTCTGATCGCCGAGGTCCTCGCGCAGGCCACCGGCATCCCGGTGTTCAAGCTCACGGAAGAGGAGTCCTCGCGGCTCGTCTTCATGGAGAAGGCCCTGCACCAGCGCGTCATCGGTCAGGAGGAGGCGATCGCCGCCCTCTCCAAGACGATCCGTCGCCAGCGCGCCGGACTCAAGGACCCGAAGCGTCCCTCGGGCTCGTTCATCTTCGCCGGCCCCACGGGCGTCGGAAAGACCGAGCTCGCGAAGGCCCTCGCGGAGTTCCTGTTCGACGACGAGGCCGCGCTGATCTCGCTCGACATGAGCGAGTTCGGCGAGAAGCACACCGTCTCGCGTCTGTTCGGTGCCCCTCCCGGATTCGTCGGATTCGAAGAGGGTGGCCAGCTCACCGAGAAGGTGCGCCGCAAGCCGTTCAGCGTGGTGCTCTTCGACGAGATCGAGAAGGCCCACCCGGACATCTTCAACTCGCTGCTGCAGATCCTGGAAGAGGGTCGTCTCACCGACGGTCAGGGTCGGATCGTGGACTTCAAGAACACGGTCATCATCATGACCACCAACCTCGGTGCGCGCGACATCGCCGGCGGCCCGGTGGGCTTCCAGATCGAGGGCAACGACTCGACCAGCTACGACCGGATGAAGGGCAAGGTGAACGAAGAGCTCAAGCGGCACTTCAAGCCCGAGTTCCTCAACCGTGTCGACGACATCATCGTGTTCCCGCAGCTCTCCAAGAGCGAGCTGGTGCAGATCGTGGATCTGTTCACCAAGCGCCTCGGCGAGCGTCTGCTGGACCGCGACATGACGATCGAGCTGTCGCAGGCGGCGAAGGAGCGTCTCATCGAGATCGGCTTCGACCCGGCTCTCGGCGCCCGTCCGCTGCGTCGCGCGATGCAGCACGAGGTCGAGGACCGTCTGTCCGAGAAGATCCTGCACGGCGAGCTCAACTCCGGCGACCACGTCAAGGTGGATGCCGCGAACGGCGAGTTCCTGTTCGAGCACGGTCCGCGCGGAGAGAAGGTGGCGGTCGGCATCAACACCGGCGGCGCCGGGATCTCCGGCACCCCCGACCTGGCGGTCGCCAGCGGGGAGTGACCCAGCCGAATCGTGGAAGGGGCGGATGCTGCGGCATCCGCCCCTTCTCTGTTCCCGGGGCATACCGGGCCCCGCCCCAGCGCACGACTTCGGAGGTCAGCGGCGAAATGCCGCGGGGAGGCGGTGGCGAGCGGCGCGGCGCCTCCCCGGATCCGAAGTTGTGCATGGACGGAGTCGTTCACAGAGTGCACAGCCTGCAGGTGTCTAGGCTGGACGGGTGAGCGAGTACATCGTCCGACCGGCGCGCAGCGCCGACATCGTCGGCATCCGGAACCTGCTGCAGCCGCTCGTGGAGCAGCGCATCCTGCTCGGGAAGGACCTGGCGGTGCTCTACGGTGCCGTGCAGGAGTTCGTCGTCGCCGAGGCCGACGGCGAGCTGATCGGATGCGGCGCGCTGCACGTGATCTGGGAGGACCTCGGCGAGGTGCGCACGCTCCTCGTGCGCGAGGACTGGCTGCACCACGGCGTCGGCCGCGGGATCGTCGACCGCCTCGAGGAGACCGCCCGCGCGCTCGGCCTCTCGCGACTGTTCTGCCTCACCTTCGAGGTCTCGTTTTTCGGACGCCGCGGCTACACCCCGATCGGCGAGCAGGTCGTCGACCCCGACGTGTACTCGCAGCTGCTGCGCAGCGGTGACGCGGGTGTCGAGGAGTTCCTCGACCTCGCGCACGTGAAGCCGAACACGCTCGGCAACACGCGCATGCTCAAGGTGCTCTGACCGACGGAGTCGCCGGACCGGACGGTCCATCGAATCGTCCATGTTCTTCCCCGTTCACGCCATGGGGCTCCGCGCGGGCCGACGATAGCTTCGTCGCAGGACCACGCGTCCTGTCGTCGGCTGCAGTGTGTCGTCGGCACGCACCTGCACGGAGGTTCAACGGATGAACAACGATCGCGTCGACGTCGGATCGACCATGGGCGTCGACGCGGAGCGTCGGCAGAACGAGCGGATCGTCCTGCCGGAAGCTGCCGGGCCTCTGCGTGCCGCCCTCGATCGCGGCGATGCGATCGCCTGGAGCGAGCCGCTGAGCATCCTCACGTACGAGGCCGCGGAGCCGAGCATCCACCCGATGTACCTCGACCACCGGGTCTACCAGGGATCGAGCGGCACGGTGTATCCGATCCCGTTCACCGAGCAGATCGCCGACGATGGCGTGGTCCGCGAATGGCAGGCCGTCCATCTCGAGAACGAGTACGTGCGGCTCGTGGTCCTCCCGGAGCTCGGCGGGCGCATCCACATCGGGTACGACAAGACCACCGGCTACGACTTCTTCTACCGCAACAACGTCATCAAGCCGGCTCTCGTCGGTCTCGCAGGCCCCTGGATCAGCGGCGGGGTCGAGTTCAACTGGCCGCAGCACCACCGTCCGGGAACCTACCTCCCCGTCGAGACGACGATCGAGAACGACGTCGACGGCTCGGTTACGGTGTGGTGCCACGACCACGACCCGTTCACCCGGATGTCGGCGCAGCACGGCATCCGACTGCGCCAGGGAAGCTCCGTCGTCGAACTGGTGGTGCGGCTGCACAACCGCACCAGCGAGCGGCAGTCCTTCCTCTGGTGGGCGAACGTCGCCGCCCGGGTGCACGACGACTACCAGTCCTTCTTTCCCGAAGACGTCCGCTATGTCGCCGACCACGCCCGTCGGGCGCTCACCGCGTTTCCCGAGGCCGATCGCCCGTACTACGGCGTCGACTACCCGGCACTGGCGGCGGAGCACGAGGGTGCCGACCGCATCGATTTCTACCGCAATATCCCCGTGCCGACGTCGTACATGATCGTCGACTCGCAGCAGGACTTCTTCGGCGGCTACGACCACGCCGCCGGAGCAGGGTTCGTGCACTGGGCCGAGCGTCGACTCGCGCCGGGCAAGAAGCAGTGGACGTGGGGCGATGCGCCGTTCGGCCACGCCTGGGACGACCAGCTCACCGATGGCGACGGTCCGTACGTCGAACTGATGGCGGGCGTCTACACCGACAACCAGCCGGACTTCTCCTGGCTGCTGCCCGGCGAGACCAAGGTTTTCTCGCAGTACTGGTATCCGATCCCCGCGATCGGCGCGGCGCACCAGGCGACGACGGATGCCGCCGTGCACGTCGAGCGCGGGGAGCGGGTGTCGGCGAGCTTCGCGGTCACGAGCCGCCGCGACGGTGTGACGCTGCGGATCCTCGACGGGGGTGCCGTCGTCGCGAGCACCGCGGCCGACCTGGTCCCCGGGGTGCCGGTGACGCTCGAGTCGGATGTCGCACCGTCGGATGCGATCACCGCCGAGCTCCTCGATTCCGACGGCGGTCTTCTCGTTCGGTGGACGCCGACGGATGCCGCGGACGAAGAGCCGTGGGTCGCCGACGAGCCGCCGCTGCCGGACGAGATCGACAGCGTCGAGGAGCTCTACCTCACGGGCCTCCACCTGCAGCAGAACCGCCATCCCACCCGCTCCCCGATGCCCTACTGGCGGGCGGCGCTCGCGCGCGACGCCGGTGACGCGCGGACGAACCTCGCGCTCGCGGATCGCGCGTACCGTTCGGGGCGCTTCGACAGCGCGCTCACGCATGCGCAGACGGCGATCACCCGCCTGACGCGGCGCAACGCGAACCCGACCGATACCGAGGCGTACTACCTCGCGGGACTCGTCCTCGCCCGTCTCGGCCGTGAGGCCGAGGCGCAGCAGATGTTCGGCAAGGCCGGGTGGGACGGGACCTGGGCGGCGGCATCCGGTGTCGAGCTCGTCCGGTCGCTGTTGCGCACCGGTCAGCAGCGCGCCGCATTGCGGGTGCTCGACACGATCGACGACGTCGCCGGGCACGACACCCGCCGCACCGCCCTCCGCGCGATCATTCTGCGGGCACGCGGCGAGGAAGCGGGGAGCGTCGCCGTCGCACGGGCAGCGCTCGTCGCCGACCCGCTCGACGCGACGCTGCGCGTGCTCGCCGGGGAGGAGGTCGACGCGGATGCCGGACTGCTGCTCGACGTCGCTCTCGATCTGAAGCTCGCCGGCGCCGCCGATGACGCCGTGCGCCTCCTCGACGCCGCGATCGCCGCGCCCATCCGTCGCTCCGGCAACGTGAGACCGCTCGCGCACTACCTCGCCGCCGAGATCCGGGAGAGTCGCGGCGACCGGCAGGCCGCAGCGTACGAGCGATCGCTCGCGCGAGCGGCCGAGCAGCGCTGGGCGTTCCCCTCGGGCCTCGATGCGCTGCAGGCCCTCGAGCTCGCGATCGATGCCGGACCCGACGACGCGACCGCCCTCTCGCTGCTCGGGATGCTGCTCTATGCCGTCGGGCGGCGCCGTGAGGCGGCGGCGGCCTGGAATCGCGCGATCGAGAGCGGCCACCGCGATCCGGTGCTGTTTCGCAACGCGGCCCTCGCCGCCTACAACGTCGAGCGCGACGAGGAGAAGGCCTGGCGGCTGTACGCGCAGGCCGTCGAGAGCGCTTCGACGGATGCGCGCATCCGCTACGAGCAGGATCAGCTCGCGGCCCGACTCGGGCACACGACCGCTCAGCGCCTCGCCGCTCTGCGGCCGGTCGAGGACCTGGTGCTCACCCGCGACGACTTCGCGATCGAGTACGCGCGTCTGCTCGTCGCCGAGGGGGCGGCCGCCGAGGCGCACAGCATCCTCCTCACCCGCCCGTTCCACCCGTGGGAGGGAGGGGAGGGGCAGGCGATCGCCACGTGGGATCTCACGCTCGAGGCACTCGGCCTGCCGCTGACCGACCCGCCCGCCACGCTCGGCGAGGCCCGCGCGGCGTATGTCGCGCCGGCGGCCGTGCGGGACGACGGGGTGACCGACTACTTCGCCACCAGCCATCCGGAACTGCTGCTGTTCAACCAGGAGGGCGAGGACGACGGACTGTGACGGTGCCGCTGTCGGGGAACGCGTTCGTGCTGCGCTCGGGACCGTACGAGGCGCGGATCGCGAGCGTCGGTGCCACCGTGCGATCGCTCCGGTGCGACGGCGTCGACCTCATCGTGCCGTTCGGAGCGGACGAGATCAGACCGTCGATGCGCGGCGCGCTGCTCGCACCGTGGCCGAACCGCATCGCCGACGGCGCATACGAGTTCGACGGGGTCGTCCACCGGCTCGTGCAGAACGAGCCGGAGACCCGCACTGCGGCCCACGGACTGATCGCGTGGACGGACTTCACGGCGACGACGGTGGCCTCGGATCACCTGGTGCTCACCGGCATGATCGCCGCGCAGCCCGGGTATCCGTGGCGGGTGCGCATCGATGCGGAGTTCCGCCTCGGCCCGGACGGGCTCACGCAGGAGGTGACGGCATCGAACGAGAGCGCGACCGCCGCCCCGGTCGGCCTGGGCGGGCATCCGTACCTCGTGGTCGGGAGCCCGCGGGAGCGCGGCATCGATGATCTGACCCTCCAGCTCGACGCCCGAGAGATCCTGCTCGTCTCTCCGGACCGGATGCTGCCAGAGCGCAGCGTGCCCGTGTCCGACCCGCTCGCCGGGGAGCGCGACTTCCGGGAGCCGCGGCGCATCGGGTCGACCGCGCTCAACCACGGCTTCACCGATCTCGCGCGCCGGAACGGACGGGCGCGCGCCCGGCTCCTGGATGACGCGGGCGCAGGGGTCGAGGTCGAGTGGGACGACCGCTGCCCGTGGGTGCAGATCTACACGACCGATCACGGCGACGGCGCGGAGTTCCGCAGCGGCGTCGCGATCGAGCCGATGACCTGCCCGCCGGACGCGTTCAACTCCCGGCGCGACCTCCTGATCGTCGAGGCCGGGGAGTCGGTCGGTGCGGGCTGGATGATCCGACGAGTCCGCTGATCCGTCAGCCTTTGTGCTGCGCCCGATAGGCCGTCGGGTTGAGGCCGTGCAATCGCCGGAAGTGCCGGGAGAAGTACAGCGGATCCGCGTAGCCGACAGCTGTGGCGATCTCCCGGACCGAGAGCGAGGTCGTGTCGAGCAGATTCCTCGCGTGCGTCATCCGCAGCGAGGTGTGGAAAGCGGCGGGCCCGCTGCCGGTGGCCTGGCGGAACAGCGCGCTCAGGTGCGACGGCGACATCCCGACGAGAGCGGCGAGCTCGCTGACCTGGATGTTCCCGTCGACCCGCGTCTCGAGATAGCGCATGGCGCGCTCCAGAGCCGACCCCTCGCTCGGAAGGATGCTGTCGGCCGCGATCCGGGTGAGGAGGTTCCATGCGACCCCGGAGGCGATCAGCAGCTGCGGTGGGGAGAGCCGACGCTCCAGCAGCGTGACGAGCTCGTCGAACAGGGCGACGACGCGGTCCATCGAGCGGAGCCGGGTCACGGGGCTCTGGCGCCCCAGGGTCTGGGCCGCGAGCTCGGCCGCGTCCGTCCCCCGGACATGCAGCCACCAGATCGTCCAGGGATCGTCTTCCGATGCCTCGTACGAGTGCGGCGTTCCCGCACTGATCGCGATCGAGGTGGCGGCTGTGAGCGGATGGACCTCGCCGGCGATCGTCACGGTGCCGCGCCCGGCGACGCAGAGCAGCAGGACCGTCTCGGCGCAGCCGCGCGGGCGGACCCGGCGGTGGCCCCGCGCCGTGGGGAAGTAGCCGGCGTCGGTGACGAGCAGGCGCCGGGTACCCGCGGCGCCCAGCGCGGCCTCGACCTGCGGGCGGGGAAGCACGCACAGGCGCTGGTGCTCGAACCCCTCCATCCGATAGTGCGGTTCGAGCAGGATAGGCGTCTCGTCCATGAGGCCTCGCAGAAGTGTCGCGGTTGTCGGCGGCGATGCGTGCAGACCGATCCTGCCAGGCTAGCCGCTGGCCGGTGCACCCAGTCAAACGGATGATTCCCGTCCTCTTGCGCGGAGCCGGAGAAAAGTCCATATGTTCCGTGAGATCGTCCTCAAGCGACGTGGCGCGATCGATGTACGTTCGATCTGTTCCACACAGCATCCGGTCATCACGGCCGGTCATCGCACGAAGACGAAGGAGTCTCAATGTTCGCCACACGCAGCCGCCTCTGGGCGCGCACTGCCGCGGGCGGGGTCGCCGTTCTGGCTCTCGCCGCGCTCACCGCCTGCTCGTCCGGGATGGAGACGGCGGAGCCCGCCGCCGAGGGCGGGGGCACATCCGACGGTCCGCTCACGATCGCCCTGATCCAGAAGCAGGGAGACCAGCAGTACTTCATCGACGAGGCCGACGGCGCGAAGGAGGCCGCGAAGGCCGACGGCGACGTCACGATCAACGTCGTCGACGTCAGCACCGACTCGAACAAGGCGATCTCCGAGGTCGAGGCCGCCATCGCGCAGGGCGTCGACGGGATCATCATCGTCGTGCCCGACACGCAGATCGGCCCGCAGGTGATCCAGCTCGCGACCGACGCCGGCATCCCGATCATGGCGGCCGACGATCCGATCGTCGACGCCAAGGGCGCTGCCGCGGCCTTCACCGGCTTCGACGGCACGTCGATGGGTGAGAAGGTCGGCGCCGACGCCGCCCGTCTGTACCAGGAGGAGGGATGGGATGCCGCGGACACCCGCATCCTCTCCGCCTACAAGCAGGACCAGCCCAACTGCGTCGAGCGCGTCGACGGTGCGGTCGCCGCCTTCTCCGAGGCCGTCCCCGACGGCCCTGAGGTGATCGAGGTCGGCACCGACAATTCGGCCACCGATGCGCAGGACAAGGCCGGTGCCATCATCACGGCCAACGCCGGCGTGAAGCACTGGGTGGTCTGGGGCTGCAACGACGAGAACGAGACGGGTGTCGTCACGGCGCTGCAGAACTCGGGCGTCGCGCCCGCCGACATCATCGGCGTGGGTCTCGGCGCGTACCTGACCTGCAAGGACTGGAACGCCGGCCAGGAGACGGGCAACAAGTCCGCCCTGTTCATCTCGGGTGTCGAGGTCGGCAAGGCCGCCGTCACGTCGATGGTCGACCTGCTGCGCAACGGCACGGAGCTGCCGCCGAAGACCGTGGCCAACACCGAGATCGTCGACGCCTCCAACTGGGAGGAGAAGGGCGTCGTCTGCACCTGACGCCTTCCTCGGGGGCGGCCGCGCCGGCGGTCGTCCCCCCTCGGGCCGGGTCCGGCCACCGCCACCAGATCAGAAGAGGAAAGCATGACGGAGCAGGCAGCCGCACTGCGGGCGCACGCGATCACGAAGTCGTTCGGCCCCGTCCACGCCCTGCGCGGCGTGGACCTCGAGCTCCGCGCCGGAGAGGTGACCGCCCTGATGGGCGAGAACGGCGCGGGGAAGTCCACGCTCCTCAAGATCCTCGGTGGCGACTACCGCCCTGATGGCGGCGAACTGCTGCTGGCGGGCGAGGCGATGGACTTCTCCGGCCCCGCGGATGCCCGTGACGCCGGGCTGCGGGTCATCGCCCAGGAACCGGAGATCGTGCCCTGGGTCTCCGTCGCGGAGAACATCTACATCGGCGCCCTGGGCTCTGTGGGGTTCCGTCGGAGCCAGCTCGAACGCACGGCGACCGAAGAACTCCGCCGCTGGGGCTTCGACCGCGTGATCGACGCCCGCACGCTCGGAGCCGACCTCTCTCCCGCGCAGCGGCAGATCGTCGAGATCATGCGCGCGGTGATCGCGCAGCCCCGGGTCATCTGCTTCGACGAGCCCACCTCCTCCCTCGGCGACGAGGAGGTCGCGCTGCTGTTCGCGCTGATCCGCCGGCTGAAGGCCGACGGGGTCGCCATCGGCTACGTGTCGCATCGGATGGGAGAGATCTTCCAGCTCGCCGATCGCATCACGGTCCTGCGCGACGGCGCCTACGTGGGCACGAAGGCCGTCGGCGAGACCGACCACGACGAACTCGTTCGCATGATGGTGGGCCGCGACCTCACCCAGTTCTTCCATCGCGAGCCCGCGGCCCTCGGCGACGTCGTCCTCGAGCTCGAGCACGTGTCGAACGACATCGTCCACGACATCTCCCTCACCGTGCGCGCGGGTGAGGTCGTCGGTGTCGCCGGCCTCGTCGGCGCCGGGCGGAGCGAGCTCATGAAGACGATCGCCGGCGACCTGCTGGTCACCGAGGGACAGATCAAGATGCACGGCGCCGCACGGCGGTTCCGCAGCCCCCAGGACAGCATCCAGGCCGGCATCGGCTTCGCGCCGGAGGAGCGGAAGGCTGAGGCGCTGCTCCTGGACCGCAGCGTCCGCGACAACACCGCCCTCGCGGTGCTGAAGTCGCTCTCCCGATGGATCTTCGTGAAGGATGCCGCGGAGTCGGCGCTCACGAAGAGCTACATCGACTCGCTGCGCATACGCACACCGAGTCCCGAGCAGCTGGTCGGGCGCCTCTCCGGCGGCAACCAGCAGAAGGTGGTGCTCGCGCGGTGGCTCGCCACCAAGCCGAAGCTGCTGCTGCTGGACGAGCCGACGCGAGGCATCGACGTCGGAGCGAAGGCGGAGATCTACGCGATCATCGACCGCCTCGCACACGAGGGCGTCGCGGTCATCGTCGTCTCCAGCGAACTTCCCGAGGTGCTCGGCGTCTCGGACCGCATCTATGTCATGGCCCACGGGCGCATCACGGGAGAGCTCCCGCGTGCCGAGGCAACCGAAGAGAGCATTCTCGCGCTCGCGATGGACGAGGAGGTCGCCGCATGAGCGACAACACTGTGAAGACGGCGCCGGCACCGGTCGGAGCGGCCGCACCGGCCAAGGGGGCATCGCCCGTCGCGCGGCTGATCAGCGGGGTCGGAGCGCAGAACATCTCGCTCATCATCGCGATCGTGCTGGTGGTCGCGGTGATCGGCTTCCAGAATCCGCTGTTCTTCAGCGTCGGCAACCTCAAGGTGATCGGCACGGCCATCGCCATCATGGGGCTCCTGGCCGTCGTGCAGACGATCGTCATCATCCTCGGCGCCCTCGACATCTCCGTCGGATCGATCGCCGGTCTCACGTCGGTGACATCGGCGATGCTGTTCACCGCCGCCGGCCCCGCCGTCGGCGTCGTCGGCGCGGTGGGCATCGGCATCCTCTGCGGTCTGGTCAACGGCTGCATCATCGTCTTCGGACGGGTCAATCCCGTGATCGCGACGCTGGCGACCCTCGCCGCCTTCAAGGGCGTCGCGCAGCTGATCTCGGACGGACGGGCGCAGGGCTACACCGGAGCGGACCCGTTCTTCGTCTTCCTCGCCCGCGGCGGCGTCGCCGGCATCCCGACCCTCATCCTGGTGCTGCTGATCGTGGCGCTGCTCGCGCACATCGTGCTGCGATACACGTCGTGGGGCCGCAACATCTACGCGGTCGGCGGCAACAACATCGCCTCCCGGCTCGCGGGCATCAACATCAACCGGTACATCATCGGCGTCTACATGGTCACCGGCGCGATCGCGGCGATCGCGGGAATCCTCATCACCGCCCGCACCGGCTCGGGGCAGCCGATCTCCGGCTCGGAGGGCCTGGAGCTGCAGGCCATCACCGCCGCTGCCCTGGGTGGCGCGGCGCTGAAGGGCGGCAAGGGGACGATCTCCGGAACCATCCTCGCCGTGATCCTGCTCGGCGTGCTCACCAACGGCATGACCATCCTCGGTGTGAACACGTTCTGGCAGAACGTCGCTCAGGGAGCGCTCCTCGTGATCGCGGTCGTGATCCAGCAGCTGCGGTCCGGCGAGCGTCGTATCGGTATTCCTGGGTGATCCACGGGTCGGTCGCACGGTCGATCCCCGGGCCGATCGCTTAGCCTGGAGACATGCCACGCCACTCCGCCGCCGTCTATCGTCGTCGGCGGCTCGTGCTCCTGATCGGCCTGATCCTCGCGGTCGCCGTGATCGGCGTCTCGACCTGGCTGCTGGTCGCGCGCCCGTGGGCCGGCGGCGAGGCCGGGCCCGCCCCGACCAGCTCGGCGACGACCACTCCCTCGACGACGCCGACCGACGGCACCGGCTCACCCGTGCCGTCGCCGTCGGCCGAGCAGACGCCGGCCATCGTCGCCTGCGCGGCGAAGGACGTCGAGGTGACCGCGGTCACCGACTCGGACTCGTATCAGGCCGGCGTCACGCCGCAGCTCTCCATCTCGCTCACGAACAAGGGCTCGACGGACTGCACGATCGATGTGGGCTCCACCACCCAGGTCTTCACGGTCTCGAGCGGATCCGACGTCTGGTGGCGCTCGACCGACTGCCAGGAGAATCCGAGCAGCATGATCGCGACGCTCGCGGCGGGCACGACCGTCACCAGCAAGGATCCGGTGGTATGGGACCGCACGCGATCGAGCGTCGAGACCTGCGCCGACGAGAACCGGCAGCGCGCGCCGGGCGGAGGATCCTCGTACCACGTCGAGGTGTCGATCGGCGGGTTCACGAGCGCGAGCACCACGCAGATCCTGCTCTACTGATCCCCGAACGACCGGATTTCTTCTCCGATCTGTCCTCCAGGCCTCGCCGTCTTCGTCGTCATGACGAAGAATCGACCCGAGAAGGAGAGAGCACATGGAGTATCTGCTGTTCATCGTCAGCGACCCGGCCGCCCCGGAGTACATCCCGGAAGAGGACAACATCGAGGAGTGGGCGGCGGATGTCGAGCGCCGCAACGTCTCGCGTACCGGGAATCGGCTGCGACCGCCGTCCGATGCGACCACGGTGACGGTCCGCGACGGCCGGACCATCCTCACCGACGGCCCGTTCACCGAGACGAAGGAGTGGATCGCCGGCTTCGATCTGATCGACGTCGCCGACCTCGATGAGGCGATCGAGATCGCGGCGAAGCATCCGATGGCCCGGTTCGGGCGCGTCGAGGTGCGTCCGGTCTGGCCGATGGAGTGATCGCGTGAGCGAGCGGACGGCGACCGACGCGGTGCGCGAGGCGCTCGCCGCGACGGTCGCCGCCGAGCGTCTGCGGATCGTGGCGTCGCTCATCCGTCGCACCGGAGATTGGGAGCTCGCCGAGGATGCCGTGCAGGATGCGATGACCCGCGCCCTGACCGCCTGGCCGACGCGGGGGATCCCCGACAACCCGGCCGCCTGGCTCACCACAGCCGCCCGGAATGCGGCCGTCGACATGCTCCGACGCGCAGCGTCCGAACGCAGGACCGCGGGTCGTGCGGCCATCGAGGCGGCTGTCGACCGGGAGGATCAGGCGCTCGGCTCCGCGCCGGATGTCGACGCTCTCGGGGTGGTCGACGACGATCGGCTGCGACTGATCTTCACGTGCTGCCACCCCGCGCTGCCCATGGAGGCGCGCGTCGCGCTGACCCTGCGCACCGTCGCCGGGCTCGAGGTCGGCGAGATCGCGCGGGCGTTCCTCGTGTCGGAGGCGACGATGCAGAAGCGGCTGGTGCGGGCGCGCGCCCGGATCCGCGACGCCGGGATCCCGTACCGGGTCCCGTCTGCCGAGGCGCTGCCCGAGCGCGGGCAGGGCGTGCTCGCCGTCCTGTACCTGCTCTTCACCGAGGGGTACGCGGGCGGATCCGCGCTCGTGCGGGTGCCCGTGGCCGAGGAGGCGATCCGGCTCGCGCGGCTGCTCTCGACTCTCCTCGTGGACGCGCCGCCGCAGCCGGAGGTGCTCGCCCTGCTGGCACTGATGCTGTTCCAGCACTCGCGCGCGGCGACACGTCTCGACGAGAAGGGCGACCTGGTCCTGCTGGAGGACCAGGATCGCGCGCGGTGGGACGCCGCGATGATCGGCGAGGGCGTGGCCGCGCTGGCAGCGTCGGAGTCCGCACGCCGACGCATCGACGGCGTGGCCGGGCCGTACCGGCTGCAGGCCGAGATCGCCCGGCATCACGCGACCGCCCCGTCGGCCGAATCGACCGACTTCGCGCGCGTGGCCGAGCTGTACGCCAGGCTCGCGCGCGTGGCGCCCTCGCCGGTCGTGGAGCTGAATCGGGCTGTCGCCGTCGGTCTCGCGGAGGGGCCGCTCGCCGGGATCGCCCTGCTCGACGAGCTCGACGACGCGCGTCTCGACGGCTATCACCTGCTGCCGGCCGCCCGTGCCGACCTGCTGCGTCGCGCCGGACGCCCCGCTGAGGCACTTCCGCACTACGAGCGCGCGCTCGAGCTCGCGCCGTCCGATCCCGAGCGCCGCTTCCTCGTACGGCGGATCGCCGAGGTTCGAAGCGATTCCCGCCCGTGAACTTCGAAATTGCTCGTCGATCCGGGTGGCGCATTCGGAATACCTCGACGTCAGAGGTTTTCTACACGGAGTGCAGACACGGGCTCGTCTCTGGGATACCATTAGGTGACTCTCCGCACCAGCGGCACATGCCATCCCCAGTGGCGTCGAACTACAGCGTCCCCAGCGCTTCGACATCGCCGCTTCGAGAGTCCGAGGGCCCTCTCGAGTACCCCAGTCCCCAATGTGGGACTCGAGAGGGCCCCAATCGTCTCCGCGGTCGGTCTCGGCCGGCGTCGGATGCCGCGCTCTGCGCCGTCGACCGCGAATAGGCTGGGTGCATGGCAGCGAAGAAGGCGAAGGCCTCGAAGAACAAGCCCGCACCGGAGGACTTCCGATCCGATGCGCTGGCCCAGGCCCTCGAGAAGCAGGACGTCGCCGCGGTCGCCCTGGCCCTCCGCCACGGAACCACCATCGTCCCTCTGATCAAGCCGGGCGCGAGGGACAACCCGCTCGACAGCGGCGAGGTCTGGACGTACCGCGACCCGAAGACCGGCGACCTGGCTCTGCTGCTGTTCAGCGACGCGAAGAACAAGCCGGCCAACCTGCCGCCGGGCGTGGGCATCTACACCGCGGACTGGCTGCGGAAGTTCCTTGCCGCGCACCCCATCACCACGGTGTTCCTCGACATCGCCGGGCCCCACCCCATGCAGGCCGATCCGGTCGAGCTGCTCAAGGCGCTCGACGCGTAGCTCCCTCGGCTGAGGGTGGCTGAGCCTGTCGAAGCCTCGTGAGGGCCCTTCGACAAGCTCAGGGACCCAGGGCGCGCGCGGTCAGGGTTACTGGGTGGCTGAGCCTGTCGAAGCCTCGTGTTGGGGCCCTTCGACAAGCTCAGGGACCCAAGGAGCGCGAGCTCAGGGACCCAAGGAGCTCAGGGTCCCGTGCGTCAGAACGGCGGGATGTCGCGCTGGTCGCGCGGAGAGCGATCGCGCGCCTTGATGTCTTTCAGCGCGCCGACCAGGGTCTTCGAGCGATCGTCGACCACCTGCTCGTAGCCGAGTCGCGCAGCCTCGGAGCGGCGCTGGGCGGCCTGCGTGACGGGGCGGATCTCGCCCGCGAGGCTCAACTCGCCGACGGCGGCGACCGTGCGCGGCACCGACGTGCGCTGCACGGACCCGGCGACCGCGACGGCGATGGCGAGATCGGCGGCGGGCTCGGTGAACCGCACGCCGCCGACGGTCGACACGTACACGTCGAGGTCGCTCGTCTTGATGTTCGCGCGCCGCTCGAGGATCGCGAGCACCATCGCCACACGCGAGGAGTCGACGCCGTGCACGATGCGCCGCGGATTCGGCGCGTTCGACGGCACCGTCAGCGCCTGCACCTCGACGGGGAGCGCTCGACGCCCTTCGAGCGAGATCGCGACGCACGTGCCCTCGGCCGTCGACTGCGACAGGAACAGCCCGGACGGATCGGGCACCTCGGCGATGCCGGCACCGGTCATCTCGAAGCAGCCGACCTCGTCGGTCGGGCCGAAGCGGTTCTTGAGTGCGCGGATGAAGCGGAGCGCGGTCTGCCGGTCGCCCTCGAAGTGGCAGACGACGTCGACCAGGTGCTCGAGCACCCGGGGGCCGGCGACCTGACCGTCTTTCGTGACGTGGCCGACGATGATGATCGGCAGGTCGCGGTCCTTCGCGACCCGGATGAGCGTGGAGGCGACCTCGCGCACCTGGCTCGGCTGGCCGGCCGCACCGTCGGTCAGCGACGACGAGACCGTCTGCACCGAATCGACGATCACGAGCTCGGGCTTGACCTCGTCGATGTGGCCGAGGATCGTCGCGAGGTCGGTCTCGCTCGCGAGGTAGAGCTCGTCGTGCAGGGCGCCGGTGCGCTCGGCGCGCAGTCGCACCTGGCCCGGCGACTCCTCGGCGCTCGCGTAGAGCACGCGGCGTCCTGACCGCGCGGCCTGCGCCGCCACCTCGAGCAGCAGCGTGGACTTGCCGACGCCCGGCTCTCCGCTGAGCAGGATCGCGGCACCGGGGACGATGCCGCCCCCGAGCACGCGGTCGAATTCGCCGACGCCGCTCGTGCGACGAGGAGCATCCTGTGTGGTGATCTGCGTGATCGGTCGCGCGGTGCGCTCTGCCGTCGGCGCGAGCGCGGTCACCCGGCGCAGGATGCCCGTGGGTGCGGCCTGCTCCTGCACGGTGCCCCACTGCTGGCACTCGCCGCAGCGGCCCACCCACTTCGCGGTCGTCCACCCGCACTCTGTGCAGACGTACGCCGGGGGAGCGGGTTTTCGGGTGGCCATGCAGCCAGGCTATCGCCGGCATCCGACATCCCTATCGGAACCGGGCATTATTCACGGCCGAACCACTCGATCGGGACGGACGCCGCTGGGATGATGGAGGCATGCGCAACGGCGGGCCCGTCTGCGGGCCGATCTCGACCTACTCGCGGGTGCAGCTCCTGCACCTGCTCTTCGAGGCCGGTCGCGCGCACGGACCGGCCGAGCTCACGATCGGCGAGCTGTGCGAGGCCACCGGGCTTCACGCCAACACGGTGCGCGAGCACCTGCAGCGTCTCATCGAAGGCGGGTACGTGATCCCGACGATCGAGCACCGGACCGTCCGCGGTCGTCCGCGCACGCTCTACCGGGCCGCGACCGGAGCGCCGGGCGCGTCCAGCCCGGTCGCCCGCGACAAGGCGAAGGCCGCAGCGCGCCGCGGAGATCTGATGCGACGGATGCTGCCCGCCCCGGCATCCGAGCTGGGCAGGGAGGCCACCTACCAGCTCGACGCGCTCGTCGAGCACCTGGAGGAGAGCGGCTTCGAGCCCGTGGTCGACGACGTACGGCTCACGGTCGACCTCAGCCCGTGCCCGCACGCGACCGGCCGTCCCGAGGCCCGCCCGATGCTCTGCCAGGTGCACCTGGGGCTGATGCAGGGCGTGCTCAACGAAGCAGGCGGGCCGCTGGTCGCCGACTGCGTGCGCGCCGCCGACGGACCGACGGACTGCACGGTGCAGTTGACCGAAAGAGTGCCGCCGACCGACAGAGCGCCGCTGACCGACACGACAGGAGTCGCGCATGGAATGGCTTGATCCGCTCGTCCTCTCCCGATGGCAGTTCGGGCTGACGACCGTCTACCACTACCTGTTCGTCCCCCTCACGATCGGCATGGCGCTGGTCGCCGCGATCTTCCAGACCGTGTGGGTGCGCACCGGCAAGGTCCAGTACCTGCACCTGACCCGCTTCTTCGGCAAGATCTTCCTGATCAACTTCGCGATGGGCGTCGTCACCGGCATCGTGCAGGAGTTCCAGTTCGGCATGAACTGGTCGGACTACTCCCGCTTCGTCGGCGACGTGTTCGGAGCTCCGCTCGCCTTCGAGGGCCTGCTCGCCTTCTTCTTCGAGGCCACCTTCATCGGCCTGTGGATCTTCGGATGGGACAAGCTCCCGCAGAAGCTGCACCTCGCCACCATCTGGTGCGTGTCGATCGGCAGCATCCTCTCCGCGTACTTCATCATCGCCGCCAACGCGTTCATGCAGAACCCGGTCGGCTACGTCTTCAACCCTGAGACGAACCGCGCAGAGCTGACCGACTTCTGGGCGCTGCTCACGAACCCCGTCGCGCTCGCGGCCTTCCCGCACACGATCTTCGGTGCGCTCATGTTCGCCGCCGGCGTCGTGATCTCGGTCTCGGCCTGGCACCTCGCCCGCGGCCAGCACTTCGACACCATGCGCATCTCGCTGAAGTTCGGGCTGTGGGCGATGATCTTCTCCACTGCGGGCGTCGTGCTCACCGGCGACCAGCTGGGGCTGGCGATGTACGCGGCGCAGCCGATGAAGATGGCGGCGGCCGAGGCGACCTTCAACACGGTCTGCGGCTACGACGCCTCGTTCAGCCTGTTCACGCTCGGCACGCCGGACGGGAGCTCCGAGCTGTTCTCGATCCGCGTGCCGTACCTGCTCTCCCTGCTGTCGACCCACTCGTTCGACGAATGCGTGCACGGCATCAACGACCTGAACGCCGAGTACTCCCAGACCTTCGCCGACACCGGGCTGACCGAGTTCGCCCCCATCCTGTGGGTCACGTACTGGGCGTTCCGCTGGATGATCGGCCTGGGCATGGCCGCCGGTCTCGTCGCCGTCATCGGCCTGTGGCTCACCCGCAAGAGCGCGAAGAAGCCTCCGACGCAGTGGATGTGGAAGCTCGCGATCTGGTCGTTCCCGCTCGCTCTCGCCGCCAACATCATGGGCTGGGTCTTCACCGAGATGGGCCGGCAGCCCTGGATCGTGTTCGGTCTGATGACCACGCAGGACGGCGTCTCGCCGGGCGTCAGCGGCGTCGAGGTGCTGATCTCGCTCATCGCCTTCACCGCGATCTACGCCGCCCTCGCCGTGGTCGAGATCCGCCTCATCATCCGGGCCGCGCAGAAGGGGCCTGACACCGAAGAGCAACCCCACGACGAGACGGCCCAGCTGCCGTCGGTCGTCTACTGAGAGGAAGGAGCATCATGGATCTCGCAACGCTCTGGTTCTTCATCGTCGCCTTCCTCTTCGTCGGCTACTTCGTGCTCGACGGCTTCGACTTCGGCGTCGGGATGTCGCTGCCCTTCCTCGGGCGGAACGACGTGTCGCGCCGACAGGTCATCAACACGATCGGCCCGATCTGGGACCTCAACGAGACCTGGGTCATCGTCGCCGGCGCCTGCCTGTTCGCGTCGTTCCCGGAGTGGTACGCGACCCTGTTCAGCGGCTTCTATCTGCCGCTGCTGCTGATCCTGCTCGCGCTCATCCTGCGCGGGGTCTCGTTCGAGTACCGGCACCAGCGCGAGAGCGCGGCGTGGAAGCGCGGCTTCGACCGGATGATCGTGATCGGCTCGGCCGTGCCCGCCTTCCTCTGGGGCGTCGCCTTCGGCAACATCGTGCAGGGAGTCGCGATCGACGCGGACCACATCTACGTCGGCGGGTTCTTCGCCCTGCTCAACCCGTACTCCCTGCTCGTGGGCCTCACGACGCTGCTGGTGTTCTTCCTGCACGGCGTGCTGTTCGTGGCGCTGAAGACCGACGGACAGGTGCACGACGACGCGCGGCGCCTGGCGAAGATCGCGGCCGTGCCGACGATCCTCGTGGCAGCAGGCACCGTGCTCTGGACGATCGGGATCGCCGCGGGACGCGAGGCGCCGCTGCTCTGGCTGGTCGTCGTCGCGGGCGCGCTCGCCGCGGTCTCGCTGATCGCCGCCGTGTTGTTCTCGCTGCGCGGGCGCGACGGCCGGGCCTTCACCGCGGGAGCTGCGACCGTGCTGTTCGCCGTCGTCATGCTGTTCTTCGCCCTCTTCCCGTTCGTCATGCCCTCGACGATCGACCCCGCGTACAGCCTGACGATCGCCAACGCCTCGAGCACGCCGTATACGCTGCAGATCATGAGCTGGACCGCGCTGATCGCCCTTCCCCTGGTCATCGCGTACCAGACCTGGACGTACTGGATCTTCCGCAAGCGCGTCACGCGCTCGTCGATCGAGGCGGCTCCGGCACACGCATGAGCAAGTCCTCCGTGCGGGGCGTTTCGTCTCGCTTCGCTCGCTCAACGACCGAGCCATGAAACCCGTCGATCCGCGACTGCTGCGGTACGCGGGTGCCGCGAGGGGGTTCCTCGCGGCATCCGCGCTGATCGGCGTGGTGCAGACGGCCGTGACGGTCGCGTTCGCGTGGCTGCTGACGGATGCCGTCACCGGCGCGCTCGCGGGGCGGGATGTCTCGTCGTCGCTGTTCTGGCTGCTCGCGGCCGCGCTGCTGCGCGGCATCCTCATCGCCGCGTCGGATGCCGCCGGGACGCGCGCCGCCGCGAAGACGGGGATGCAGTTGCGGTCGGCGCTCATCGCGGCGGTCGGCCGGCTCGGACCGGGGTGGCTGGCGCAGCGGAACCAGACAGCACTGGCGGTGACCGCGGGGCACGGGCTGGAAGCCCTCGACGCATACTTCGCCCGGTACATCCCGCAGCTGGTGCTCACGGTGATCGCGACGCCCGTGATCGTCGCGGTGATGTGGTGGCAGGACTGGCCGAGCGGGCTGACAGCGATCATCACCCTTCCGCTGATCCCGCTGTTCCTGATCCTCATCGGCATCGCGACGCGCACCGTGCAGAAGAAGCAGTGGCAGACGCTGCAGCGGCTCGCGGCGCGGTTCGCCGACACGGTGCAGGGCCTCTCGACGCTGCGGCTGTTCGGACGCGACCGGCGTGCGGCCGACCGCATCGAGGTCACCGCCGACGAGTACCGGCGCGAGACGATGAAGGTGCTGCGGTTCTCGTTCCTCTCGGGCTTCGCGATGGAGCTGCTCGCCTCGCTCGCGGTGGCGCTGATCGCAGTGGCCGTCGGGTTCCGGCTGCTGTCCGGTGACCTCTCGCTCGAGGTCGGGCTGTTCGTGCTGCTGCTCGCGCCCGAGGCGTTCCTGCCGATCCGCCAGGTCGGGGTGCAGTTCCACGCCGCGGCCGAGGGGGTGGCGGCGACCGAGGACGTGTTCGACGTGCTCGACCAGGCCGGGGCGCGGACCCGGGACCGCGTCACTTTGCAGGTCCAGATCACAGATGCAGGTCGAAATGCCGCGGATGCTGCCTGCATCCGTGAATTCGACCTGCAAACCGCCGGCGGGGCGCACCCGGCTGCGAATCTCGTCGTCTCCGACCTCCGCGTCCGCGACCTGCCGCCGGTCTCCTTCACGGCCGAACCGGGCACCATCACCCTGATCGAGGGTCCGAGCGGAGCCGGGAAGTCGAGCCTGCTCGCGGCCCTTCGCGGGGCCGAAGGGTTCGACGGGGTCGCGACTTTCGCGGGACGAGACGTGCGCGACCTCTCACCCGCTGTATGGCTGGCCTGGGCCGGGCAGAAGCCGGGTCTGCTGCAGGGGACTGTCGCCGAGAACGTGGCTCTCGGCGACCCGGAGCCCGATGCCGGCGGCATCCGCTCTGCGCTGGACGCCGCCTGCGCGGACGCGCTCGATGCGGAGCGGATGCTCGGCGTGCAGGGCAGCGGGCTGTCGGGCGGACAGGCGCAGCGCGTCGCCGTCGCCCGCGCGCTGTACCGGCATGCCGCGGATCCCACCCGGGTGCTCGCGCTCGACGAACCCTCGAGCGCGCTCGACCCCGACACGGAGGAGCGGCTGTGGCGGTCTCTCCGGGACCGGGCGGATGCCGGGGCGACGATCCTGCTCGTCTCGCACCGTCGGTCGGCGCGGGACATCGCCGATCAGGTCGTCGCCCTGGGGGTGAGCGCATGACCTCTCTCCCGCGCGCCGAGCGGGTGCGCGGCATCCTCCGTCTCGCGCAGCCGCCGATCGGACGGTTCCTCCCGGGCCTGCTCTGGGGTGTGCTCTCGGCGGGCGCCGCCGTCAGCCTGCTGGCGGTGAGCGGCTGGCTCATCGTGAGCGCATCGATCGTCGACTCGCTCGTACCGCTGTCGATCGCCGTCGTCGGGGTGCGGTTCTTCGCCGTGTCGCGCGCCGTGACCCGGTACCTCGAGCGGCTGAGCGGGCACGACGCCGCCCTGCGGCAGCTCGCGACCACGCGCGGCGACATGGTGCGCCGGCTCATCCCGCTGTCTCCGGCGGGACTCGGCTCGACCGATCGCGGCCGGGTGCTCGCCGCGCTCGTCGACGACGTCGAGAACCTGCAGAACCTGCCACTCCGCGTGGTGCAGCCGCTCGCGGTCGCAGGCCTCGTCGCGGTCGGGGCCGTCGGCTTCCTCGCGTTCGTCTCCCCGCCGGCCGCGCTGACCCTTGCCGTCTGCCTGATGGTCGCCGCTGCCGCATCGGTCGGCCTGGGCTGGGTTTTCGGCTCGCGTGCCGAGGCGCTCGTGTCCGCCCGACGGGCCGACCTCTCCGCTGCGCTCGTCGACTACTTCGGCAGTCTCGACGTGCTCCTGGCCTACGGGGCGGAAGAGCAGGCGCGTGCGCGGATCGCGGAGGCGGACGCCGCCCTCCGCCGGCTGGTCGCCCGCGCCTCGCTCGCCCAGGCGATCGCGGCCGGGGTGGTGTCGGCCGTCGCCGGCGCGGCGTCGGTGTGGGCGCTCGCCGCAGCTGCCCCCGGTCTCGCGAGCGGAGTCATCGACGGGCCGTGGCTGGCGGTCGCGGTGCTGGTGCCGATGGTGGTGTTCGAGGTCTTCGGAGCGGTGCCGATCGCCGCGGCATCCTGGCGGAGCGTGCGGTCGAGCGCCGAGCGCATCGTCGACGTGCTGCCCGAGCGGATGCCCGAGGAGCTGCGGACGGACGACGGCGACCATACGGAGATCACCGGCACACCCGCCCTGCGTCTGCGCGGCGTGCGCGCGGACTGGCCGGGTGGCGCGGCGGCGCTGCGTGGCGTCGACCTCGACCTGCGGCCTGGCGAGCGCGTGCTGGTCGCGGGCCCGAGCGGAGCGGGAAAGAGCTCTCTCGCCGCGGTGCTCGTGGGTTTCCTCCGCGCCGAGGGCGAGTACCTGATCGATGATCGGGATGCCGCGGCGATGTCGGGTCCGGCGCTGCGCCGGACCATCGGCCTGTGTGAGCAGAGTCCGCAGCTGTTCGACGAGGACATCCGCCAGAACCTCCTGTTCGCGCGCGACACCGCGACCGACGAGGAGCTGCTCGACGTGCTGGAACGGGTCGGCCTGGGGGAGTGGATGCAGGAGCGCGGCGGTCTCGACGCCAGAGTCGGCGACCGCGGCGCTCTCGTGTCGGGCGGGCAGGCCCAGCGCATCGCTCTCGCGCGGGCGCTGCTCCGCGGCTTCCCGGTGCTCGTGCTCGATGAGCCGACAGCGGGCGTGGATCCGGATGCCTCCGACGCTCTGCTGCGCGACCTGCTGGGCGCGGCAGGGGAGCAGTCCGTGCTGCTGATCTCGCACGTCGCGCCGCCGGCGAGGACGGTCGATCGCGTCATCCGGCTCGAGGGCGGCCGGACGATCTGAGACCTCGAATGCTCAGCTGTGCAGCGGCGTCGGCGGCTCCATCACGATGCCCTGCGCCTCGAAGGCCTTGCGGCGTTCCTCGATGCGGCGGTGCAGCTCGACCTGGGCGTCGTCGACGAACTGCGGGTCGAGCTCGACGGTCGCGGGGTGCGGGTCGCCGTGGTGCGAAGCGATGTACGCGTCGAGCTCGGGGCCGCTCGTCCATGAGGTGATCAGCGCGTAGCGCGGTGCGGTTCCGCGATGCCAGACCGCGTGCCAGAACCGCTGCGTGTCGACGATGATCCTCGATCCGGCGTTCAGCGGCAGCCGCACCTCGGTGGCCGGATCGAACCGGTCGGAGCGGAGGATCAGCATCGATTCCGTGTCGTCGGTGAGGTTGAAGAACCCGCGCACGACCCAGCCGGTTCCGTCGTCGTTGAGGCGGTTGTTGTCGTCCTGGTGCAGGTTGTAGATCGCGTCGGCGTACTCGTTGGGCTGCAATTCGATCACCCGGCACCGCCCGATGCCGGCCCCCGGCTCGAGCGCCCGCTGCTGCAGCGTCGGCGCCGTCGCGACCTGGGATGCGATCCAGACGCCGTCCTTGTCGGTGCGGGGCGGCGTGTGGTTCCAGAAGCCGTTGCAGTCGACGTCGCCGGCGTAGCTGGTGAGCGGAGCGAAGCGCGTGATGCCCGAGGAGCGCCAGCGCACGTACTCGAGATCGCGCCACTCGGCGGAGTCGATGTCGGCGGGGTGATCGTCGAGGACGACGTAGCCGGTCTCGGCCAACGCGTCGGACGTGATGAAGCCCATCGGTCGCATCCTTCCCTCGGGGTGCTTAGGACATCCTAACTCGGGAGGGGCCCTGGCGTCGGAAGGTGCGCCGGGGAAAACCGGCGGGGGAGCCCGTTCTCAGGCGATCACGACATCGCGCGCTGCGGCGGTGAGAGTCGCGAGGTCGGCAGGCGGCAGCTCTGAGGTGACGACGACGTCCGGCGCATCGATCGCACAGAGCGAGACGAAGCAGGTCGTCCCGAACTTGCTGGCGTCGATCGCCGCGATCGTCCGCTGCGACGACGCCCTGGCGGTGCGTTTCACGGCGGCGTCCTCGACGTTCCACTCCGAGAAGCCGTGGTCGAGCGAGAACCCGCTGGCTGTCATCACGTAGAGGTCGAACCGGTGCGCCAGCAGGTATTCCACGCTCTCCGAGCCGCTGATGCTGAGCTCGCCCGCGCGTACCACGCCCGGCGGCATCAGCAACCTCACGGACGTGGAGGAGGCGAACTCCCACGCGACGCGGAGCGAGAGCGGGCACACGGTCACCTGCCGATCCGTCAGGGCCTGCGCGATGGCGATGCCGGTCGTGCCGCCGTCGAGCACGATCGTGGTCCCGTCGTCGATCAGGCTCGCCACCCGTGCGGCGATCGCCTTCTTGTCGGCGGCGTGCGTCTGCTCGCGCACCGCGATCGGGGGCTCGTAGCTGCTGCCGATCGCAAGCTGGGCGCCCCCGTGGTAGCGCTTGACCGCCCCCGCGTTCTCCAGCGCCTCGAGGTCGCGCCGGATCGTGATCTCCGTGACGCCGATGCGCGAGCCGAGATCGGCGACCGAGAGGGAACCCGTCTCCTTGAGCATCGCGATGATCTCCTGATGGCGGAGGTCCTTTGCGTTCACCATGCCCCCATTCTCGTCCACGGACGTCTCGAAAAGTTCGAACGAAAGTTGTGTGCCCCTCTTGACGATCAAAACGATCACAACTTATGATCATTCAAACATTACAAGTGTTTGAACGCGAGACGTTCACACAGTTCGAGCGAAAAGAGTTCCCCATGGCGGATCGCACGCCCTTCGAAGACGACATCCAGGAACAGCCCGAGGCGCTGCGTCGTCTTGCCGCCTCCGCGGCGCTGCCGGCCCAGGTGCTCGGTGCCGTCGAGCGCCCCGAGCAGCGCATCGTCCTGACGGGCATGGGATCGTCCCACTTCGCCGGCATCCCCACGTGGCGTCGGCTCGTCGCCGCCGGTCGCCCGGCGTGGAACGTCGACGCCGGGCAGCTGCTCGATGCTCCCGGCCTCCTCGGCGTCGGAACCACCCTCGTCGCCACCTCGCAGTCGGGCGCCAGCGGCGAGGTCGCCGAGCTGCTCGATCGTCGGGCCTCGGGTGCCGTGAGCTTCGATCAGGCGATCGGGATCGCGGACGCCGCCGACAGCGTGCTCGCGCAGAGCTCCGACACCTTCCTCCCGCTGCACAGCGGACCAGAGGCCACCGTGAGCACCAAGAGCTACCTGAACACCCTCGGCGTGCACCGCCTGTTCTCCGCGGCAGCGCTCGGCGAGGATCAGCTCGCCGTGCGCGCGGAGCTGCTCCTTGCCGCCGAGCTCGTCGCCGCGGCGATCTCCCGCGTCGACACGGCCGAGCTGGCGGCATCCGTCGCCGGTCACCCCCGACGTCGTCTCGCCTTCGTCGGCTGGGGCGACCACGCGGCCACGGCCCTCTACTCCGCGCTGATCACGAAGGAATCATCCAAGGTCGCCGCCGAGGGATACATCGGCGGGCAGTTCCGCCACGGGCCGTTCGAGCTCGCCGGCGATGGGCTTACCGTCGTGCTGTTCGGCTCGAGCGCCGCCGAGCCGGACGCGAGCCTGCGCCGACTCGCGGAAGACCTCGTGGCGAGCGGGTCGCGCGTCGTCTTGGTCGGCGACGACTCCGTTCCGGGCGCCGTGACCATCGAGGTCGAGCGCGGCGACGGGCTCACGGCCCTCATGGTCGACTCGGTCGTCGTGCAGCTCCTCGCGGTGGATCTGGCCAGGGCCAACGGCGTCGTCCCGGGAGAGTTCCTGTTCGGCAGCAAGATCACGACGGTGGTGTGACGATGGCTTCCCGCATCCTCCCCACGACCGTCGACACCCTCGTGATCGGCGGAGGCACCGGCGGCACGGCGTTCACCGGAGTTCTCGCCCAGCACTCCGATGAGTCGATCCTCCTCGTCGAGGCAGGGCCGGACTACGGCGCCTTCGCCGATGAGCGGTGGCCCGCCGACATGCTGGACGCACTGATCATCCCGCTGTCCCACGACTACGACCTCCACACCGCATCGACCGACGGTCGACCGGCCATCGACCTGCCGCGCGCCCGCATCCTCGGCGGCTGCTCCGCCCACAACGGATGCACCGCTTCGATCGGAGCCGCGTTCGAGTACGACGAGTGGGCTCGGCTCGCCGATGACACGCGCTGGAGCGCCGATGAGGTCGTGCCGCTGCTCGAGTGGGTGCGCGATCGCTTCCGGGTGAGCCACACCACGATGGAGGAGCTGACCCCTCCACAGCGGGCGTTCGTCGAGGCGGGCATCGCCGCGGGGCTCCCGCTCGACTACGACCTCGACGACATCGCCGCGGGCGAGGGGATCGGCCCGATGCCGGTCAACATCGTCGACGGCGTCCGGTGGAACGGCGCCTTCGCCTTCCTCGACGCGGTGAGGTCGCGCCCCCGCCTGCAGATCGCGGATGGCGTGCAGGCCGAGCAGATCGTGGTCGAGGACGGCGCGGTCACCGGTGCGTGGCTCGTCGTCGACGGAGAGCGGATGCTGGTCACCGCGAAGCGCGTCGTGCTCGCCGCCGGCGCGTACCATTCGCCGGCGCTGCTCCTCCGCTCCGGGATCGGGCCGCGCGAGGAGCTCGCCGACCTCGGCATCGAGACCGTCGTCGACCTCCCCGGCGTCGGCAAGCACCTGCTGGACCACTCGTGCGTGCAGCTGAACTTCGCCGGACGCGAGGGGCTCGTCGACGAACTGCGCGCGCTGCCGTTCCACCCGGACGAGCAGACCGTCGGTCGCTTCCGGTCGAGCGTCTGCGATGACGGCCCCTACGACATCCACGTCTTCATGGTCGCCGGCGAGAACAGCGGCCACCCTGGTCTGCCGCCCATCTCGCTGTACGGAGGAGCGATGCGCGCCAGATCCGAGGGCGTGGTCACCCTCGGGGCCGACCTCGACGTCGTCAACCCGGTCATCGACCACCGCTACGGCACCGATCCCGACGGCTACGACCGGAAGGTGCTCGCCGAGGCGCGCGACCTGCTGCGCGCGATGGCGGAGCACGAGGGGCTCGCCGATGTGCTGGGCGAGGAAGTGACCGACGGCACCGATCCGCTCGACCGCATCGTCAACTACTGCCACCCGGCAGGCAGCTGCAAGATGGGCGCGGCATCCGACCCTCAGGCCGTCGTCGACGGCGCGGGTCAGGTGCACGGCGTCTCGGGGCTCCTCGTCGCCGACGCCTCGGTCATGCCGACGATCACGCGCGGCAACATCAACCTCCCCACCGCGATGATCGGCGCCCGCGTCGCTGCCGCGGCACTGGGCATCTCCCCGGCTGCCGTCGCGCACGCTGACTGATCCACTCCGCACCGACCCGACCCGACCCGACCCGACCCGAACAGGAGTTCACCGATGAACGCACGCACCAGGCTGTATCCAGCCAACAGGCGACGGGCACTGCAGGCCGTCGCAGCCCTCACCGGACTCGCTCTCGCCGCCACCGGCTGCAGCGCGGGGATGGGAGGGGGTTCCGGATCCGACGATGTCGCCGATGCCTCCGGAGAGTTCGACTGGAAGCGCTACGACGGCCAGGAGATCTCGGTGATGCTGAACGAGCATCCCTGGACCACCGGCATCAAGGAGCACCTCGCGGAGTTCGAGGAGCTGACCGGGATCGAGGTCTCCCTCAACACCTACTCCGAGGATCTCTACACCGCCAAGGTCGAGCAGGCAGTCCGGTCCGGCTCGGCCCCGGGCGTCTACATGCTGCCGATGGACGACTTCGCCGCCACGCAGTACGACGCCGACCTGATCGAGCCGCTGACGCCGTACCTGGACAACTCGTCGCTGACGAGCGAGGAATACGACTTCGACGACTTCCCCTCGGGCCTCGTGGATCCGGGGCGATTCCCGGCCGGTGACGCGGATGCGCAGGTCTACGAGGTTCCGATCGCGACCGAGTCGTACATCCTCTTTTACAACAAGCAGATCGTCGACGATTACCTCGGCGGAGTGGTTCCGGAGACGATGGACGACCTCATCGCCGCGGCGGAGAAGATCACCGCGGAAGGCGACGGCGAAGTCTTCGGCTCCGTGGTCCGCGGCGTGCGCTCGGACGGGCTTCGCGACACGATCACCGGCATGGTGCTGAACCAGTGGCCGCTCGATCGCGAGATCGAGGCGCCGTTCAACGTCTGGTTCGACGGGTCGTGGGACGACCCGCGGCTCACGGATCCCTCGATCGTGAAGGGGCTCTCGGACTACGCCTCCCTCATCGCCGCCGGCCCGAGCAACCGCTTCAACCTCGACTGGCCGGACGCCACCAGCCTCTTCGCGCAGGGGAAGGCCGCCTTCTTCATCGACGCGAGCGTGTTCGGTCCCGGGTTCGAAGACCCGGAGACCTCGACCGTGAGCGGCGAGGTCGGCTACGCGGCGATTCCTGCCGGCGATGTCGAGGGAAGTGCCGGCGTGTGGTCCTGGGGGCTCGCGATGGCGAAGAACGCCGAGAACAAGGGCGCCAGCTGGATGTTCCTGCAGTGGGCGACGAACAAGGAGATGACCGCGAAGCTCGGTGCGTACACGGGTGGTGCGCCGCGTCAGTCCTCGGCATCCGACGCCGCGTATCTGGAATCCCTGAATCCGGAGTTCATCGACGTGACGACGGATGTCGCCGCGACCGCCCGAACGACGGCGGTGCTCCGTGCCAACTGGAAGCCGGGCGTGCTGGTGATCGTCGACGGCATCCTGGCGGTCGCGAACGGCGACGATCCGGAGCAGACCTTCGAGCGCGCGAACGAGCAGATGAAATCGGCGCTCGAATGACCTCCACCGAGCTCCTCGTCACGGCCGACAGCACCCGGGGCGGCTTGCGCCCCGGGGCTGCGCCCCGACGCGAGGCACCCCGACGGCCGGCATCCGGCAGGGGAGCGTCGCTCTACCTGGTACCGATGATCGTCCTGCTGGGAATGACCTCGATCGTGCCGATCGTCTACTCGCTCTCCCTCAGCCTGTTCAACTGGAATTGGGGATCGCGCTTCGACTTCGTGGGGCTCGACAACTACATCGCCCTGCTGGGTGACGGGGAGTTCTGGGCGTCGCTGTTCCGCACCGCGCTCTTCACTCTGCTCGCGGTGGCGTTCGAAATCGTGCTCGGATTGGCGATCGCGATGGCCGTGCAGTCGATGACGCGCGGCCTGGGCTGGCTGCGCACGGTCTTCATCCTCCCGCTGATGGTCTCGGGCATGGTCGTCGCACTCGTCTGGAAGGTGATGCTGGACCCGACGCTCGGCGTCATCCCGTTCCTGCTCGGAAAGGTCGGACTCCCGGGTGTCGACCTGCTGGGCTCGGCGACCACCGCGCTGCCGGCGCTGGCGGGGATCGACACCTGGTGGCAGACCGGATTCGTCTTCATCATCCTGAGCGCCGGGCTTGCCGGGTTGCCGAAGGAGCCGTTCGAGGCATCGCACGTCGACGGCGCGAATGCGATCCAGCGCTTCCGGTTCCTCACGCTGCCGATGATGGTGCCGATCATCCTCACGGTCGCGGCCATCCGCACCGTCGACTGCCTCAAGGTCTTCGCCCTCGCGTTCGGCACCACGAACGGGGGCCCTGCCCAGTCCACCGACTTCACCCAGATGCTCGCCTACCGCACCGCGTTCCGCGAGTTCAAGATGAGCGAGAGCATGACCATGATGATCACGTACACGCTGCTGATCGTCGTGGTGCTCGCGGTCGTCGGTCTGATCCGAAAGGCAGGACGCCGTGCGCTCTAGTCTCTCCGGCAGGATCGTGCGCGGCGTCTTCGTCGCCGTGGCCGTGATCGCCACGATCTTCCCCTTCGTCTGGACGCTCAATCTCGCGACGCAGAACACCGCGTCCGGGAGCGGACCGACCTTCTTCGCCGCTCCCTCGTTCGAGGCATTCGCCGCCGTGTGGGAGAACAGCGACTTCGTCGGCTCGATGGTGATGAGCGTGATCGTCGTCGCGCTCACCGTCGTGCTCTCGCTGCTCGTGACAGTACCCGCGGCCTACGCACTGGTGAGGTTCCGCGTGCGGAGGAAGTCGGGCCTCGTGGTCTGGTTGCTGCTGGCCTACCTGCTGCCCGACTTCCTGATCGCGATCCCGATGTTCGCGCTGCTGCAGAACGTCGGTCTCTACGACACCGCGTTCGGTCTGGCGCTCGCGTACCAGGTGTTCATGGTGCCGCTCGCGATGTGGCTGCTGCTGCGCTTCTTCGAAGAGGTGCCGGCTGAACTCGCCGAGGCCGCCAGCATCGACGGCGCGTCCCGGTTCGTCACCCTCACGCGGGTGTACCTTCCGATCGTGCGTCCGGGGATCGCGACGACCGCGGTGCTCATCGCCGTGACGGTCTGGAACGAGGTCACCCTCGCCCTCTCGCTGACGCTGAACAACCCGACCGTGCCCATCGCGATCGCCGCGTACAAGGGTTACGCTTCGATCCAGTGGGATCAGCTGGCCGCGGCGTCGCTGCTGGCCATGGCTCCGGTGATCATCTTCGCGATCTTCGCGCAGAAGCACATCGTCAGCGGATTGACGGCAGGAACGGGGAAGTGAGAGTCATCGGCGTCGATGTGGGCGGCACGAACATCCGTGCTGCGCTGTTCGACGATGCTGCGGAGGTCCGCACGGTCGTGCGTCCTGCAACGCTGGGTCCGGGCGAGCGGCCGGCCGAGGCGATGCTCGCGTTGATCCGTGAGGTGGCGATGGATGAGGATGTCGCCGCTGTCGGAATGGCGATCACAGGCCCGGTCGACGTGCGGACGCGGATCGTGCACAACTCCCACACCTTGCCGGACTGGTCAGGAACATCGTGGGTCGACGAGGTCGAGACCGCACTCGGCCGACCCGTCGTGGTGGAGAACGACGCGATGGGCGCGGCGTTCGGGGAGTTCGCCCACGGCGCGGGCCGCGAGGCCGAGGTCATGGCCATGGTCACGCTCGGCACCGGGATCGGGGTCGCCGTGGTGTCGCGTGCGACCGGTGCGCTGCGGGGAGCCGCGGCCTTCCATCCCGAAGGTGGCCACTTGCTGATCGGCAACGGCTCGCTGGAAAGAGTCGACCGCTGCTACTGCGGCCAGGTCGGATGCTGGGAGGAGCTGTGCAGCGGCAGTAGCATCCCGAAGTACTGGATCACCGAAGGTCGCATCCGCTGGGACGACTACGGTCAGGTGCTCGCCCGTGGAGTTCGCAACGTCACGCGCGCATACGCGCCCGACACGATCGTGTTCGGCGGCGGCGTCAGCGCCAACTTCGACGACTTCGCGCCAGCGCTGCGGGAGGCCTTCGCGGAACCCGATCCGATGGGCGCGCCCGTGGTCTTCGTGCAGGCAGAGCTGGATCAACCCGGATGCGTCGGCGCTGCTCACCTGGCGACGACGCTCGCCGAGTGATCACTAAGCTCGCCGACTGCTCGCCGATATTCTGGAGCGATGACTCAGCCGCAGGGAGCCCTCCTCGTGGGCAGCGTGAACTACGACGACGCCGAGACGACGATGCGCACGGCCGCTGCGATGCTCGGATCGCACCTGCGACGCCTTCCCGACGGCGAGGTCGGGAAGCGGTTCCACTGGATCATGTTCCAGCCCGACGTGATCGGACAGGCCGACGGAATCGAGCGCGTCGGCGACCAGCCGATCCCCTTCCCGGCTGGCATCGACGCCCGGGGTCTGCGCATCGTGGAGGGAGCGGATGCCGCCGCGATCGAGCTTCCGCCGCTCGGCTACGCCTCGGCCGCTCTTGACTCGTATGCCGTGTTCACGCGCCTTCGTGACGAAGGGGCCGTGCCGACCGGCATCCGCTTCCAGGTCTCGCTGCCGACGCCGCTCGCCGTGATCTCGTCGTTCTTCCACGGCGACGACCGCGCGGCGATCGAGCCGGTGTACACGGCAGCGATCCTGCGCGAGCTCGACGAGATCCTCGCCGCCATCCCGCACGACGACCTCGCCGTGCAGTGGGATGTCGCGAGCGAGATGGGCATCATCGAACGCGCCGCCGGCTATGGAGCGGTCATGGAGGCGTGGTGGCCGGGCGATCCGTTCGACGGCCTCGTCTCGCGTCTGGCCGCGCTGGTCGACGCGGTGCCGAGCGATGTCGAGGTGGGCGTGCACCTCTGCTACGGCGACGCGGGGGAGAAGCACTTCGTCGAGCCGACGGATGCCGGGAACCTCGTCGGTTACGCGAACGCGGTGGTGGCGGCATCCGCTCGGGAGATCACGTGGCTGCACCTGCCCGTGCCGATCGCCCGTGACGACGAGGGGTACTTCGCGCCGCTCGCGTCTTTGGTCCCGGTCTCGGAGCTGTACCTGGGGCTCGTGCACCGAGAGGACGGGGCCGAGGGGGCGGCGCGGCGGATCGCCGCGGCTCTGCGCTTCGCGCCCGAGTTCGGCGTCGCGACCGAGTGCGGCATCGGGCGGGCTCCGGCCGGTTCGACCGAGGGCATCCTGCGGACCCACGCCGAGGTCGCCGCGGCCTGGTGAGCATCCGGTCGACTCGCGGATTCGCGCGGCGGGCCGGTCTCGCGTAAGCTATTCCGCGGTGACGTGTCCGAGCGGCCGAAGGTGCAACTCTCGAAAAGTTGTGTAGGGTAACCCCCTACCGTGGGTTCAAATCCCACCGTCACCGCCATGGAAACCCCCTCCTCGTGAGGGGGTTTTTCCGTGTCGCGCACTCCGGACCACTGTTCAACGCGGTCAGAATCAGAGCCACCCGTTTGTCAGAGATCCTGTCGAGGAGCTTCTGGTCGGCGCTCACAGTGAGAGCCGCGTTGTACTTGGCCGTGCTCTCCGCCTTCGGGATCGCGAACACGATGTTCACGGCGGTATCGGCAGGGCATCGGGCGCGTGATCGCCGTCGTGGGGCCGTTGATCCGGGCGTCACGGATGGATCCGGCCCATGCACTCTCCCAGGTGTGACGGGGCGATACGGTACGTAGAAGCGGTGCCGCATCGCCCTCCTGGCCAGCGCCGGATCAGCGCGCGATCGAGAGCGCGAACGGCGCGAACCCCAGCGCGCCGAGCAGACTGGGCACCAGGAGCGCGAACGCCTCGGTGCCACGCGCGGTACCGATCCCGCCGAGGTCCACGATCCAGGCGTCGTCCCAGCCGAGCAGAGCGAGGATCTCGCGAACCCGTGTCTTGGCCTCGTGGTCGTCCGCGGAGAGGAACACCGTCGGGGTGGAGCCGAGGCTGGCGGGCGAGCCCATCGCCGAGAAGAGCATCGTGTTCAGCGTCTTGACCACGGCTACATCGGGGAGCGCCTGCTGGAGCAGCTCGCCCAGGCTCGATTCCTGATAGACGAGGCCGCCCGGCATTCCGTCGGCGCCTCTCGTCGTGGCGTTGGAGACGTCGACGAGGATCTTGCCGGACAGCTGGTCTGCGAGGGCGGTGAAGCGCTCGAGGCTGGTGTCGCCGGGGGTGGCGTTGATGACCACGTCGGAGCGACGGAGCGCGTCGTGGGTGTCCGACACCTCGACGTCGGTTCCCGCCCACTCGGTGCGGACTCGCTCGGGGTCGCGGGTTCCGATGACGACCTCGGCGCCGTTGCGGGAGAGCGCGGTGGCCAGCGCGGTTCCGACGCGTCCGGAGCCGAGGATGGTGATGCTGTTCATGTGTGTCTTCTTTCGTGTCTGGTCGGGTGCGGTCAGGAGATCGCCGAGAGCGCGGCGGTCATCGAAGCAGCGAGGGCAGGTGTCGTTGCGACGAACGCGTCGCTGTCGAGGGTCCAGTCCGCGCCTCGTGCGTCGAGCACGACACCTCCGGCTTCACGGACGAGCAGAGCGCCGGCGACGAGTCCGGAGCGGATCTGGCCGTACTGCCAGAACGCATCGGTGTGCCCTGAGGCGACAGGGAGGATCTGCAGGGTCGCAGGGACTGCGGCGGCCACGAGGAGTGCGCGGTCGAGCAGCGCGTCGATCGAAGTGCTGAGGAGGCGGCGAATGCGCGGGTCCTCGCCGGGCTTCGCCTGCCCCGTGGCGACGAGAGCTGCGGCGAGGTCTGTCTTCTGCGAGACGCTCATCGGCGCGCCGTCGAGGAACGCGCCGCCGCCCTGTGCGGCGGTGTAGGTCTCGCCGGTGAGAGGGACGTGCACGGCGGCGAGTACGGGCACGTCGTCGCGCACGAGCGTGGCGGTCACCGCCCAACCCGAGGAGCCGTGGATGTGATTGACGTTACCCTCAGCGGAATCGGTGATCCACCATTCGCCGGCGCCGAGGGGCCCCGTACCCTCTTCATCGTCATCCCAGCCGGCGAACGGCCGTGCGTGCTCGAGGGCGGGGCGGAGGACTGCTGTCGATGCCTCGTCGTTCGCGTCGATGGCCGCCAGCAGCGACTCTCCGTCGCTGATGCGGGCGGCGGGAGAATAACGCTGGAGCAACACGTTGCCGGCGGACTGCACCGCCTCGACCATCCGCGCGAGGATCTCGCGATCCTCTTCCCCGGGAGTGTTGTCGATCATCTTTCTGCCCTTCCTTCTGTGGCGACGCCTTGCGCAGCCTCGTCCGAAGTTACGACCGCTCGGGTATAACGTCAAAGACAATCCATGCATAGGTAGAATTACCTGCATGCAATTGGATCTGAATCTGCTCACGGCGCTCGATGCTCTGCTCGACGAGCAGAGCGTGACGGGGGCGGCCGAGCGGCTGCACCTCTCGGAGCCGGCAGTCAGCCGTACGCTGGGGCGGATCCGCAAGGCCACGGGGGATCCGATCCTCGTGCGGTCCGGCCGGACGATGCTGCCGACCCCCCGGGCCCAGGAGCTGCATGAGGAGGTGCGCTCCCTCGTCCTCCGGGCTCGGGCGGTCCTGTCGCCGGAGGTGCAACTCGATGTCGCCGGCCTCGAGCGCACCTTCGCCCTCCGCTGTCACGACGCTCTCACGTCGGCGCTTGCGCCCGCTCTCATCGATCATGTGAGCCGGGTCGCGCCCGGCATCCGATTCCGCTTCCTCGGCGAGGCGTCGCTCGACACCACTGACCTCGGGCGCGGGCTCATCGATCTCGAGATCGGGTCCGCGGCATCCGGGCCCGGGGACATCGCCTTCGAACATGTCGCCGACGATCGGCTGGTGGGCCTCGCCCGACGAGACAACCCGCTCCTGAGCGGGGATGTCGATCTCGACTCGTACACGTCTGTGCCGCACGTCATCGTGTCGCGGCGTGGCCGATTCGAGGACTCGGTCGACACTGCGCTCGCCGCGACGCATCGCCGCCGTCGTGTCGTCGCATCCCTGGTGTCGACGGCTGGAGCTCTCGAGATCGTCCGCGACACGAATGCCGTCGTCACCGTGCCGTCCGTGATCGCAGGACGTCTGGTCTCGGATGGTGCACTGCGCGGCTTCGCTCTTCCGGTCGAGCTGCCGACCGTTCCCGTCGTGCTCGCGTGGCCGAAGCGCTTCTCGTCTGACCTGGCGCACGGGTGGTTGCGTCAGGTAGTGCGGGACGAGGTCCTCGGAGTGCTGGATGGCTCACCCGACGGCGTCCGCGAGAGAGTGATCAGCTCAGCCAGCGGTTGAAGCCTCTGCACAAGACCCCAATCCCTACTTGTCGCGGAGCGAGAGCATGCGCGACGTGGTGGACACCCGGTTCCGACGGTCCGACGTCGCTGACGTCATGAGGCGAGTCGCACGAGATCGCTCGGTCTTCGCCGACGATGGCCGAGCGATCTCAGCCGAGCAGTTCCACCCCGAAACCGGAGACGACCGTCCGCAGCTCGGCGAGGTAGCGCTGCGCCTGCTCTGTCAGCGGGATCGCGGAGTGGCCGATCCAGCCGATCTCGATGTGCTCGTCGACCTCGAGCGGGATGGCGACGATCTCGGGGTCGAGGTCGTCGCTGATGATGCCCGTCGAGATGGTGTAGCCGTCGAGTCCGATCATGAGGTTGAAGATGGTCGCGCGGTCGGAGACGCGGATGTCCCGCGAACTCGAGAGGGTGGAGAGGATCTCCTCGGCGAAGTAGAACGAGTTGTTCGCGCCCTGGTCGAAGGTGAGCCTCGGCACGTCGGCGAGATCGGCGAGCGTCACGTGATCTCGGGCGGCGAGGGGGTTCTTGCGGGAGATGAAGATGTGCGGCTCCGCGACGAAGAGCGGATGGAACGCGAGCCCGGAGTCGCGGAGGAGCTTGTCGATCACGCTGCGGTTGAAGTCGTTCCGGTAGAGGATCCCCAACTCGCTGCGGAGCGTGCGGACGTCTTCGATGATGTCCCACGTCCGCGTCTCGCGCAGCGAGAACTCGTACTCGTCCGCCGAGGTCGCCTTCACCATCCGCACGAGCGCGTCGACCGCGAACGAGTAGTGCTGGGTCGACACCCCGAGCAGACGTCGTGACGGCGGCCGACCGAGGTATCGCTGTTCGAGGAGCGCCACCTGCTCGACGACCTGCCTCGCGTATCCGAGGAACTCCACGCCGTCGGTGGTGAGCGTCACGCCGCGGGCCGAGCGGAGGAGGAGCGCGCGCCCCACCCTGCTCTCGAGGTCTTTCATCGCCGCGGACATGGTGGGCTGGGCGACGTAGAGCAGGTCGGCGGCAGCGCTGATCGACCCCTCCGCGGCGACCTCGATGTAGTACGTGAGTTGTTGCAGAGTGATGCCGCTCGAGCGCCGTGCCATAGCGACAGCCTATGGCACGGCATAGTCACCGCGCATTACTCGATGGGGGCACTCTGGGCGCACGATGGAGGGACACCTTTCCGTGAGGCCGAGCCCGGCCGACCACCCCCGATTGGCCCCTCATGGCAGACGACTTCACGTTCCGCATCACGACGACCCGCTTCGACGAGGACTACACGCCATCGGAGAACTCGCGGATCACCACGAACTTCGCCAACCTGGCGCGGGGGGAGCATCGTCAGCAGAATCTGCGCAACGCCCTGACGATGATCGACCGCCGGTTCAACGATCTGGCGCACTGGGACAACCCGAACGCGGACCGCTACACCCTCGAACTCGAGATCGTCTCGGTGGCGGTGCAGTTCGCCGCCGACGGTGAGGACCAGGACTTCCCGCTGCTCGAGGTCCTCGACATCCAGATCGTCGACCGTCTCACCGGACGGCGCAGCCACGGGATCGTGGGGAACAACTTCTCGTCCTACGTCCGCGACTTCGACTTCAGCGTGCGGCTGCCGGCGGCCAGCGCGGCTGCAGGAGGGTTCAGCGTTCCGGATGACTTCGGCGACCTGCACGGCAAGCTCTTCCAGCACTTCCTCGACTCGGACACCTATCGGGAGCATTTCACGGTGTCGCCCGTGATCTGCATCAGCGTCTCGACGAGCAAGGTCTACCGTCGCACCGAGAACCATCACCCGATCCTCGGCGTGGAGTACGAGCAGAAGGACCCCTCTCTGACCGATGCCTACTTCGGCAAGATGGGGCTCTCGGTCCGGTACTTCATGCCGCGCGGCAGCGTCGCGCCGCTGGCTTTCTACTTCCGCGGCGATCTGCTCGGCGACTACACGAACCTCCAGCTCATCGGCACGATCAGCACGATGGAGACCTTCCAGAAGATCTACCGGCCGGAGATCTACAACGCTAACTCGGCAGCGGCGAGCGTCTATCAGCCGACCCTCGAGCAGCAGGACTACTCGGTGACGAAGATCGCCTACGACCGCGACGAGCGCAGCCGGCTCGCGACCGAGCAGGGGAAGTATGCGGACGAGCACCTCATGAAGCCGCACGGCGACCTGCTCGAGCGGTGGGCCGCCGGCTCCCTCGTTCCTGTCGGATGACTGACGGAGAATCGCCGACCATGAACACGCTTCTTCCCACCTCGATCGTCGGCAGCCTGCCGAAGCCGTCCTGGCTGGCCGCACCGGAGACTCTCTGGTCTCCGTGGAAGCTGCAGGGCGACGCCCTGGCGGAGGGTGCACAGGATGCGCTCCGCATCACCGTCCAGGAGCAGCACCAGGCCGGCCTCGACATCATCAGCGACGGGGAGCAGACCCGCCAGCACTTCGTGACGACGTTCATCGAGCACCTCTCCGGCGTCGACTTCGACCAGCGGGAGACGGTCCGGATCCGCGACCGCTACGACGCCAGCGTGCCGACGGTCGTCGGCGCCGTGAGCCGCGAGAAGCCCGTGTTCGTGGAGGATGCGACGTTCCTCCGCCAGCAGACCGATCAGCCCATCAAATGGGCGCTTCCCGGTCCGATGACGATGATCGACACGCTCTACGATCGCCACTACAAGAGCCGCGAGAAGCTGGCGTGGGAGTTCGCGACGATCCTCAATCAGGAGGCGAAGGAGCTCGAGGCGGCCGGGGTGGACGTCATCCAGTTCGACGAGCCGGCGTTCAACGTCTTCTTTGACGACGTGCAGGACTGGGGCGTGGCGGCGCTCGAGAGGGCGGCCGAAGGGCTGCGCGCCGAGACCGTGGTGCACATCTGCTACGGGTACGGGATCAAGGCCAACACGGACTGGAAGGCGACCCTCGGGGCGGAGTGGCGCCAGTACGAGAAGTCCTTCCCGCTGCTCCAGAGCTCGAGCATCGACACCATCTCGCTGGAGAGCCACCACTCGCACGTCCCCCTGGATCTCATCGAGCTCATCCGCGGCAAGAAGGTCATGCTCGGAGCCATCGATGTCGCCAGCGACGCGATCGAGACCCCGGAGGAGGTCGCCGACACCCTCCGGAACGCGCTCCGCTTCGTCGACGCGGACAAGCTCATCCCGAGCACGAACTGCGGCCTCGCGCCGCTGTCTCGCGACGTCGCACGCGGGAAGCTGCGCGCGCTCAGCGCCGGCGCCGCCCTGCTTCGTGACGAACTCGCTGCGAAGGACTGACAGCGACCCGTGCGCGGTACTCTCCTGTTATGACCCCGACGCCCGTCACGACTGCGAAGTCGAGCAGCATGGGGCGCGGTCTCGATGTGCTCGCGGCGCTCACGGACTGCCTTCGCCACGGGCGCAGGGCGACGGTCCTCGAGATCGCACGATCTCTCGGCCGCGAGCGGTCACAGGTGTCCCGCTCGCTCGCGGCCTACGAGGCGTCGGGGCTGGTGGTGAGGGCGGCGGACCGCTCGTACACGCTCGCCTGGGGGTGGTACGCCGCCGCGCAAGACCTCTCGTCCAAGCGCATCGCCACGCACGGCCTCGCCGTGCTGGAGGACCTGTCCTCCCTTCTCGGTGAGGCGACCTTCTTCAGCGTGCTCCAAGGCGATGCGACGCTCACGACGCTCGAGAGCCTTCCATCCTCCTCGCGCATGATCGGCTCCTGGATCGGTCGCTCCTATCCCGCGTACTGCAGCGACGCCGGGCGCGCCTCGCTGTGGGACGCCTCCCCGGATGAGGTCCGCGCGATCTTCGCCGCGACGGAGTTCTCGCCGCAGGGTCCGAACACGCCGACCTCGGTCGATGACTTCCTCGACCGCCTCGACGATGACCGGAAGCGGGGGTTCGCCGTCGTGGATCAGGAGGCCGAGCCGGGCCTCTACTCGGTCGCCGCGCCGGTGTGGGACTTCCGCGGCGAGGTCATCGGCGCCGTCCAGGTCGTGGGCACACGTGACTCGCTCCAGCCGCGGACGGCCGACTGCGGAGCCGCCTGCGCGGCCGCGGCGGCGGATCTGTCGCGACAGCTCGGAGCCACCGGTTCCGCGGTGCTGTCGGGCTAGAACTCGTCGGCGGCCGTCGTCAGCTCGCGAGCGAACTGCGTGAGCAGCGCGCGGGTCTCCCGCGTCGCGCCCTTCGGGCGATGTCGGCCGCGAACCGCCAGCGAGGCGACCACCTCTCCTGCGCGCCGGATCGGCAGAGCGAACTCGTCGATGCCCTCGTCATACTCTTCCGAGGCCGAGATCAGGCCCTCGGCGCGATCGCGGGTGAGCATCGCACGCACGTCCTCGGTCGAACGCCCGGCTGTCGGCCCGCCGACGCCGATGAACTGCACATCCTCGAGGAGGGCGTCGAGCTGTTCGGCGCTGTGGTCCCAGAGCAGCGCACGCCCTGCGCCGGTGCACCAGATCGGTGTCACGAGTCCTTCTCGGATGGACCTGTCCGACCCGTCAGCCGACCGTTCGAAGCGCAGCAGGACCCCGCGCGGTCCGTCCGCGACGGTGATCAACGCGTTCACGCCGAGCTGGGCGGCGAGGGTGCGCAGGGCGACCCGAGACGCCCGGAGCCAGGACACGTTGAGCGCGGCGGCGGTGCGGAAGAACTCGGGACCGGCCGAGAAGCGGGCGTCGTCGTCTCTGCGGAGGAAGTCCCGCGCCCGCAGCTCCTGCGTGAGCCGGGAGACCCGGCTGCGCTCGATGTCGGTGTGCTCGGCGAGACGAGACGCATTGAGTCCTGGTCGCGCGCGGCGCTCCTGTTCGATCGCCGCGTCGAGAAGGCTCAGTCCCTGTGCGAGCGAGGATGACGCCACGGGCCGACCTCCTCCGGGTGTGCGATCAGGCTCATCCTATCCGGCGGCCGGAACGGCGCGACGAGGGAGGAGGCGTCCCCACGCGACGTACAGGTCGGCGGCGATGCTGCCGTGCGCCTCGGCGACATCGGTCGAGCTGATCGCCTGGTCGCCCTGTGCACCGAAGAGCACGACCTCATCGGCTGGAGCCGCCTCGGCGATGTGCGAGACGTCGACGAGGAAGCTGTTCATCGCGATGCGGTCCACGATGCGCGCCCGCCGTCCGCGGATGAGCACCTCGCCGGTGCCGCTGAGGCTGCGGTGGAACCCGTCGGCGTACCCCAGGGGGATCAGCGCGAGCCGGGTATCCGCGTCGAGTCGATGCCAGCGGTCGTAGCCGACGGTGCTTCCTCGGGAGTACGAGTTGATCGCGGCGATGCGCGACACCACACGCATCGCCGGACGCAGTGCTCCTCCCAGCGCATCCGTGTCGCCGTAGAGCCCGGCGCCGATGCGCACGAGGTCGAATCGGGATCGCGGCACACGCAGCGCAGCGAACGTGGTCGCGCAGTGCCGCGTGATCGGCCCCGTCTCGACCCCCGTGAGCACGGCCCGCGACTGCTTGTCGAAGCGTGCGCTCCCTTCGACGACATCCGCGATCTCCTCGCACGGGAAATGCGCGCAGATCCCCGCGAACTCCAGCCGCGGATCGGCCAGCACCCGGCGTGCCGAGCGCTGGCCCCGCGGATGGCCGACCTCAAGACCGTCGCGGCTGAGGCCGGTGGAGTTGAGGGAGAGGTGCGCGCGGATGCGGACGCCCCGTTCCGCGGCGACCGCGCTGACGATGCGGGCGTGCTCCGCTCCGCCGATCCATTCCTCGATGCCGAAACGGATGCCGTCTTCGACCTCGTCCCGCCCCGCGGGCCGCACGCGCAGGAGGCGGCCGGTGAAGCCCGCCGCGCGCACGGTGGCGGCGTCGTCACCGGAGGCCACCCCGATGACCCCGATGCCGTGCTCGGCGAGCAGCGGTGCGACGATGTCCGTCCCGTGTCCGTAGGCGTCGGCCTTCACGACCGCGCAGAACTCGACCTCCTCGCCGAGCTCTGCGCGGATCGTGCGGACGTTGTGGGCGATGGCGCTCTGATCGATCTCCACCCACCCGCCGGCGGACGCGGGAACAGTCATGCCTCGACGGAATCCGCCTCGAGATCCCTGGTCGCCGCACGTGCACCCTTGCGACCGTGACGCCACCAGAAGTACAGGTAGCAGGCTCCGACGAACGGGATGCCGAAGTAGAGCGCGGCCACCTGATTCGGGTCGAACGCGATCGCGACGATCGAGATGAGCAGAAGCGAGAAGGCGACGATGGGCAGCGCGGGGTAGAGCGGTGTCCGGTAGGCGAGATCCTGCACGCGACCGCCGTCGCGGAGGAACTTCCGGCGATGGAAGAACTGCGAGGCGACGATCGACATCCACACGGCCACCACGGCGAATCCGGCGATCGACACGAGCACCAGGTAGACGGTGCCGGCGGCGATCACGCTGGTGAGAAGCGAGACGAGCCCGATCAGGATGCTGACGCTGAGCGCGATGAGCGGCACACCGCGTCGCGTGAGGCGCGTGAACGCCTTCGGTGCATGGCCCTCCTCGGCGAGCGAGAACAGCATGCGTGCGCAGGAGAAGAGCCCGCTGTTGCCCGCCGAGAGGAGGGCGGTGATGATCACGAAGTTCATGATGTCGGCGGCGTACGGCACGCCCACGTACTGGAAGACGTCGACGAACGGGCTGCTGGTGACGCTGGCCTCCTCATAGGGGAGGATCGCCGCGATGACCGCGATCGCGCCGACGAAGAGCACGACGAGCCGGAGCACCGTCGAGCGCAGAGCCCGCGGGATGTTCTTCGCCGGGTCCTTCGTCTCGCCGGCGGCGACGCCGATCAGCTCGGACCCGCTGAACGCGTAGAAGACGGCGAGAGCCGTGACGATCACGCCGCTGAAGCCGTTCGGGAACAGGCCGCCGGGAGTGTCGAAGTTGGAGAGCAGGACGGCGGGCGGATGCTCGGCCGACAGCGGCGTGAAGCCGAAGATCGCTGCGCCGCCGAGCACGATGAGCCCGACGATCGCGACGACCTTGACGAGCGAGAACCAGAACTCCGCCTCGCCGAACACGCGAGCCGAGATCGCATTGAGCACGAACAGCACCGAGGCGAAGATCAGGCACCACGCCCACACCGGCACTCCGGGGAACCAGCGCTGCATGAGGATGCCGGATGCCGTGAACTCCGACCCCAGCGCGACGACCCAGCAGAGCCAGTACAGCCAGGCGGTGGTGAAGCCCGTCGCCGGACCGATCGACCGCGACGCGTAGATGTGGAAGGCGCCGGAGACCGGGTAGGCGACGGCGAGCTCGCCGAGGCATGCCATCACCAGGTAGACGACGAAGGCGCCGATCAGGTAGGCGATGATCGCGCCGAGCGGACCCGCCTGGGAGATCGTGTACCCGGAGCTCAGGAAGAGCCCGGAGCCGATGACGCCGCCGAGGGCGATCATGATCAGGTGACGAGCGTCCATCGTTCGCTGGAGGCGACGCAGCGGCACCTGGGTGGCCGTGGTGTTCGGCAGGACGTTGGGCAAGGGCTTCGCGCCGGGAAGAGGCGTCATCGGAACTCTCAATCGGGTTGTATGTGCATCATATTCACATCTATGTGCCAATGACGCATTCTGTGGGTGGTCTGCGGGGGACACTATCCCCTCCCATATCGGGACCGCAAGAGTGCAGCGTCGGAATCCTCCCCGCCGTCGGGAGTACTGACGATCCGGCCGAGGCGCCGACGATCCGTCAGCTCGCGCTGCCGTTCTGCCAGGCGCGCACGGACACGATCCCTGCCGAGGATGGACACCTGTCGGCGCGGCGATGCGTGCGACAGCCCACGGAAGAAGGAGAACCCGGTGACTCACCACGACCTCGCCCTCATCGGCTTCGGAGGCGTCAACCGCGCCCTCGCCGAGATCATCCGCGATCGGGGCGATGACCTCGCCGCCGACCTCGGCTTCGGCCTGAGGGTCGTCGCGATCACCGACCTGCGTCTCGGATCGCTCATGCAGAGCGACGGGATCGACCTCGGCGCCGTGCTCTCGATGACAGGCCTCGACACCTTCGCCGGCATGCCCGGCGGAGATGCGGAGCCCCGCAACGAATACGTCATCCGCCACACCACGGCCGATGTGGTGGTCGAGGCGACCTTCACGAACCCGGTCGACGGCGAACCTGCGATCTCGCACGTCCGCGCCGCGCTCGAGAGCGGCAAGAGCGTGACCACCACGAACAAGGGCCCCGTCGCGCTCGCCGGCACCGCGCTCAACCGTCTCGCCGCAGAGAACGGAGTGCGCTTCGAGTATGAGGGTTCCGTGATGAGCGGCACCCCGGTGCTGCGACTCGCGCAGCAGACCCTCCGGGGGCTGCGCATCACCCGCGTCCAGGGAATCCTCAACGGCACGAGCAACTTCGTCCTCGGCCAGATGGAATCCGGCAGGTCGCTCGAGGATGCCGTCGCCGAGGCGCAGGCGCTCGGCTATGCCGAGGCCGACCCCACGGCCGATATCGAGGGGTCCGACGTGCAGCTGAAGGTGGTGATCCTCGCCAACGAACTGCTCGGTGCGGACATCACGACCGCCGACGTGTCTCGGGTCGGCATCAGCGGAATCACTGCGACCGACGTGATCGCGGCGGCGGCAGCGGGCGAGCACTGGAAGCTCATCGGCACGGTCGACCGCGATGAGGCGGGAGCGGTGACGGCATCCGTCCAGCCGCTCTCGCTGGCCGCCGACCACCCGCTCGCCGGCATCTCCGGCGCGACCAACGCGATCGCGTTCACGACCGATCTGCTCGGCGCCATCACGATGTCAGGCCCCGGCGCTGGGCGCCTCGAGACCGCCTACGCCCTGCTGTCGGACATCATCGCGATCGACGCGCACCAGGCGTCGCTCGCGGGAGCGCTCCGGTGAGCGCGCCCGCCATGGAGGCTCCGGCGACGTCGGCGTCGCTGCTCGAGGTGCTCGACCCGTACAACGGCGAGGTCATCGCCCGCCTCGCGCAGCACTCGGTCGACGACGTCGACGACATCATGTCGCGCGCGCGCCTCGGCGCGACGCTCTCCCGTGACCTGTCCCGTTTCGCGCGGCACCGGATCCTGGATCGTGCGGCTCGGACCCTCGAGGGACGGGCGGAGGAGGCTGCGGCTCTCATCGTCCGCGAGGCGGGCAAGACCATCACCCAGGCGCGTAAGGAGGTGCGGCGCGCGGTGACCACGATCTCGCTGTCGGCAGAGACGGCGCGCGCGTTCGACGGGGAGGTCATCCCGTTCGACGCGTACGAAGGGTCTGCGAACCGCCGTGGCTGGTACACGCGGGAGCCGCTCGGAGTGATCCTCGCGATCACTCCCTACAACGACGCGCTCAACCTCGTCGCGCACAAGCTCGGCCCGGCGATCGCCGGTGGCAACTCCGTGATCCTCAAGCCGTCGCAGTTCACTCCGCTCACCGCGCGGTTCCTCGTCGACGTGCTGGTGGAGGCAGGACTGCCCGACGAGATCATCACGGTCGTCCACGGCGATCGGCATGTGGCGCAGGCGCTCGTGGCGGTGCGCGACATCCGCATGGTGTCGTTCACCGGGGGATTCGCGACCGGCGAGGCGATCGCCCGCACGGCGGGCCTCAAGAAGCTCGCGATGGAGCTCGGAGGCAACGCCCCGGTGCTGGTCTTCGCGGATGCCGACATCGCCGCCGCGGTCGAGGCGTGCGTGTCGGGTGCCTTCTGGGCTGCAGGGCAGAACTGCGTCGGTGCGCAGCGCATCCTCATCGAGCGCTCCGTGTACGCCGAGTTCCGCGACCGCTTCGCCGCGCGCACCTCGACGCTGCGCGCAGGAGATCCCGTCAACCCATCGACCGATGTGGGTCCGATGATCTCGGTCGCGGCGGCGACGCATGCGGAACGTGTGGTCGACGACGCGGTGCGGTCGGGTGCGCGCGTGCTCGCCGGGCATCGGCGCGAGGGAGCGGTGTACTGGCCGACGGCGCTGGAGAACGTCTCGCCCGTCTGCGAGGTCTGGAGCGAGGAGGCGTTCGCGCCCGTCGTCGTGCTCAGCCCCTTCGACACCGAGGAACAGGCGGTCGCCGAAGCGAACAGCATCGACTACGCCCTTCACGCCGCAGCCTTCACGAGTGACCTCACGCGCGCGCTGCGGGTGTCCGAGGCGCTCGACGCCGGCGGGGTGATGATCAACGACTCCTCGGACTATCGCGTCGACAGCATGCCGTTCGGCGGATCGAAGTACGGGAGCATGGGGCGCGAAGGGGTGCGTTTCGCCTACGAGGAGATGACGCAGCCGAAGGTCACCTGCATCACCACGTGAAGTCTCCTCGCGGAGGGGGAGGGGTCCGTGGGGGATGCCTTCCCTCTCCGCGAGGTCATGTCCGGTCGACCACCCGGGTCAGCGAGACGGCCGTCACGGTGTTCGCCACGCCCGGCAGGGCGGCGATCATCTCCCAGATCTCACCGATCCGATCCATCGATTCGGCCTCCAGCGTCACGAGCAGATCGAAGTCGCCCGAGAGGACGTCGCACCTGCGCACTTCGGGAATCCGGGCGATCTCCGTGACGACGCCGCCGCCGCGCATCCGATCGCTGCGGTAGACCAGCACGATGGCGGACACCGCGGAAGCGCCGGCGCGTCCGGGGACGACGCTGTAGCCGCCGATCACGCCCTGCCTCTCCATGCGCTCCATCCGCTGCTTCACGGCGTTCCGCGACAGATGCACCTGCGCGGCGAGGGACACCAGAGGGACGCGGGCGTCCTCGGTGAGCGCCGCGAGGATCTGGCGATCGATCTGATCGAGATGAAGCCGCTCCATCGGGACCTCCTGAGACTGTGCGCTGTTCATGCAGTATTAGCAATTGCGTGTGTCTATTATGCACCTTAGAGTGAATGGGGCGCCGATGTCGGCGCGGAACGAAGGAGACACCATGGGCGCTCGACCCGACCGCAAGGATCTGCACACGCTGTCCGACCTCAGTCTGGCCGTGCATGCCGGCAACCAGCTCGACTCGACCCTGGCGCTGCGCACGCCCCTCGTCATGGCGAACTCCTACCAGCTGCCCGACGACCCGAGCGAGATCAGCTGGTCGGCGACCGCGCCGGGGCTGTACACCCGCAACACCGGCGTCAACCAGGCTGCACTCGAGCAGAAGCTCGCCGCGCTCGACGGCGCCGAGGACGCCGTCGCACTCGCCTCCGGGGTCGCCGCCCTGCACGCCGTCTTCTTCACGCATGTGCGCGTCGGCGACCACGTCGTCGTGAGCGACGTCGTGTACGAGGCCACCTGGCGCCTGTGGACCGAGCTGCTGCCTCAGCGCTACGGTCTCGAAGCGACTTTCGTGGATATCAGCGACCTCGACGCGGTGCGCGCGGCGATGCGTCCCGAGACGAGGCTCGTCTGCATCGAGGCCATCGCGAACCCGACGACGAAGGTCGCCGACGTGGGCGCCGTCGCGGAGATCGCCCACGCCGCGGGCGCGATCCTCATGGTCGACTCGACCTTCTCGCCGCCGCCCTTCTACCGGCCCCTCCACGACGGCGCGGATCTGGTCGTGCACTCCCTGACGAAGTACCTCAACGGCCATGGCGATGCGATGGGCGGCTCTGTGGCCGGGCGACGCGATCTCATCGAACCCATCAAGGCCGATGCGATGGTCGATGTCGGAGGGATCATCTCGCCGTTCAACGCCTGGCAGATCCAGCGGGGGACGGTGACGCTGCCTCTTCGGCTGCGCCAGCACTTCTCCTCGGCGATGCGCATCGCCGAGATGCTCGATGCGGACCCCCGCGTGGAGTACATCGCGTACCCCGGCCTCGAATCCCACCCGGACCACGTCCTCGCCCTGCGTCAGTTCGGCGGTCGCGGCTTCGGCGGCATGATGGCCTTCGCCGTGAAGGGGTCTCCCGATGTGCAGAATCAGTTCGTGGCGAACCTGCGGCTGATCACGTCCGGATTCTCCCTCGGGCACGACGACTCGCTGATCGTCCACACGGGGACCGATGGGGGCCGCGTCGCGACGTATCCCGAGCCGTTCCGGAAGTTCGGGCATCTGCGGCTGTCCGTCGGGCTCGAGGACGCGGACGACCTTCTCGCCGACCTGCGAGGGGCATTGGACGCCACCTTCGGGAGTTGACGGCCCGCACGGGCTGCATAAATTCTGACGGGGTGCAGCTCACGCGCGCTCCGCGGGTGGTTTAGGACATGGCATCCTGAAGTGACACCGAAAGGCACGGCCATGGACCCGATGTTTCCGAGCCAGGGCGATGCGCCTGCTCCCATGCTGCAGGACGTGCGCGGCTCAGCCAAGCGTGCCATCAACTACTTCCGCGTGATGGTCGGTGAGCCCGCCGATCCCGGTGCCCCCGCTCGGCACCCCATGCAGTTGATCGGTGCCGCCGATGCCGAGTCGCTTCGCGCACCCCTCTCCTACGACGCGTTCGAGGTGGAGATCGACGACATCTTCACCGAGAACGGCACCGTGCGGGTGCAGAGGATGATCACCGAAGTCGTCGCCCGTTTCGGTCTTCACCTCCACGCTTCCTCCTGGTCCAGCCTGGAAGGCGGCGAGGAGATGGTGGTAGCGGTCAGGCGCGGCGCCTAGGGCGCTTCAGTCGAAGACCGGGCTGAGGAACCGACGCTCGTAGCGGCGGATGCACTGCGTCCTGCGCGCGAAGTCGAACGCCTCCACGCACTCGGGATCGGTCTTCGACGCCGTGCGATAGACCTCGTACTCGGCGAGCGAGGGGAAGGTGAACAGCGCGAAGGCCTCATCGCTGTCGCCTTCGCTCGGCAGGAAGTAGCCGTGGTGGGTGCCGCCGTGCTTCGCGACCAGCCGGATCCACGTGCGGCCGTACTCGGTGAAGTCGTCGAGCTTGTCGGGGTCGATCTCATAGCGCAGGTGAACGGTGATCATCCGATCATCCTCGCAGAGCGGTGCAGGGGGCGCGCGCAGCCCCGATTCTCAATAGGCTCGGGAACCATGGACTACACGCAGCTGGGTCGCACGGGTACGTCGGTCTCACGGATCGTGCTGGGCACGATGAACTTCGGTGACCGCACCTCGGAGGAGGAGTCGTTCGCGATCATGGATCGCGCCCTCGAGCTGGGGGTGAACTTCTTCGACACGGCGAACGCCTACGGCGGCTCGGCGGGCCGAGGTGCGACCGAGGAGATCATCGGTCGGTGGTTCGCGGCGCGCCCCGGCGTGCGCGACGACATCGTCCTGGCGACCAAGGTGCATTCCCCGATGGTCGCCCCTGATGCGAAGGGCGACCGGCCCAACGCACGCGGCGCATCCGCCTGGCAGGTGCGGCGGGAGGCGATCGGCTCGCTGCGCCGACTGCAGACCGATCGGATCGATCTCTACCAGTTCCACCACATCGACCGCCACATCTCCTGGCCGGAGCTGTGGCAGGCGATGGAGGTGCTCGTGGCCCGAGGCGAGGTCGTCTACACCGGCAGCTCGAACTTCGCGGCGTGGAACATCGCGCAGGCGAACGAGATCGCGCAGCAGCGCCACTTCCTCGGGCTCGTGAGCGAGCAGTCGCTGTACAACCTCGCCCAGCGCTCCATCGAACTCGAGGTCATCCCCGCGGCGCAGAACTACGGCCTCGGCATCCTGCCGTGGTCGCCGCTGTCCGGAGGTCTGCTGAGCGGCGGATCATCGGATGCCAACGCCCGATCGAACACGGGGAGGGCGGCCGAGATGCGTGCCGCTCACCGCGACAAGGTCGATGCGTACGAGCTGTTCGCGAAGGAGCGGGGCTGGGCACCCTCCGCGCTCGGCCTCGCCTGGCTGCTGCACCAGCCTGCCGTCACCGGTCCGATCATCGGGCCGCGCACGGTCGCGCAGCTCGAGTCCGCCGTGTCCGCGTTGGAGATCACGCTGACCGCAGAGGACCTCGGCCGACTCGACGAGATCTTCCCCGGCCCCGGCGGCCAGGCCCCGGAGGCCTACGCCTGGTAGGCCGTCGCGAGCGATCGCTGCTCAGGTCGGGACGTCGACCCGTTCGGCCGGATTCTGCTCCGCGGGCTCCGGCACGAGATACAGACCGCTCGGCGCGTTCGCGGTGAAGGCGAGAGCCTCGATCCACTCGCGGTTGATCGCCGGCTGTCGGCTGCCGCTGTACTTGAAGACGAGCGAGCTCCGCGCGTGCACCCAGACGGTCGTGCGCCCGCCGCCGACGCTGAGATCCTCGCGCCACGTGAAGTTGAACGGCTCCGCGCGGCGGAGCTTCGCGGTCATGACGAGCTGAAGGTGGGTCAGCGCGCGGTCTTCGATCTCGGTCTTGACGCTGCCCTCGTAGATGAATCGCCCCATCGTGCGTGTTGACTCCTGCTCTGCGGACTTACATCGTAAGTGAGATTACAGTGTAAGCCTATTGCGAGAGCTCACCGCTGAGACGATCGAGCAGGCTCTCGAGAGACGCCTCGAACTCCTCGTCGCTGCGGTCCTCGCTCAGCAGCGGGCGGAGTCGGACGATCTGCGCGTCGTCGTCGACCTGCTCCTGTCCGTCTTTCTCCGGGATGTCCGCGCCGCCCTCGTCGAGTGTCTCCTCGAGAGGACTGATCTCCGCACCGCGCACGGCGGACTCCAGGAGCAGCTGCCCGAGGAGGAAGCTGCTGAAGGAGCGGTACGTGTCGACCGCCTGCCGGTCGGAGAATCCCTGCTCGATGAGCGTGCGGAGGAACATCTCGACGACCTCGACGCTCCGGAGCGGCGGGCGCAGCCAGGGCGCGGCCGGATGGCGGGTGGCGATCAACGGGAACGCCCGCGGGTGATCGATCGCGATCCGCCGCACGCGGTGGGCCAGCGTCTGCAGGAAGCCCTGCCAGTGCTCGGTCAGCTCGTCATCGAGACTCGTCGTCAGGTCGTCCATGAGGAGCGCGACGACGCCCTCCAGCAGATCCTCTCTGCCGTGCACGTAGCGGTACAGCGACATCGCCTCGACGCCGAGCTCCTGTGCGAGCGATCGCATCGACAGGATCGACGCGCCGTCACGGTCGATCTGCCCGAGGGCCGTCGTGACGATCAGCTCTCGACTGAGTCGACCGGCCGACGAGACCCGCTGCTTCTCCCGCGAACGTTCCGGCATGCGCCAACGCTACTCGCATCGCGTCGCTGCCGCCGCTAGCAGCAGCGCGGCTCCCGGGCAAGGGGTGCGGGGTTCGGGCGGCGATGACGTAGAACGGGATCATGCAGTTGATCATGTACGGCGGCGAGGAATTCCTGACGGGCGACGAGATCGCGGATGCCCTGCTGGCGTACGGCCGCGCGCTGGGTGACGAGGTGCGCGCGGAGATCGTCGAGATCCCGGTTCGCGAGGACGACGGCTCGGTCGTCACGGCCAAGTTCCTGATCGGACCAGCGAGCCAGATCGTGTCGAAGAGCGTGGTCGGTCGTGGCGCCGAGCTGGAGGACGGCGACCTCGTGCGGCACCTCCAGGACCTGACGCGCGGTGTCGAGTCGCCCACCGGTCCGCTCCTCGAGTCTCCCGCGGGCGGCGAGTCCGAGCTCGACTGAGGTTGCGGCCAGCAGAGTCCACTGCAAGCCCACATTGATACCATTCGGAGTACTCTGTTCTCCCACTCCGTGAAGTCAAGGACGGTCCTGCGTGACGGCCCAGCAGTCTTCTGCCATCGGTTCGACCGGCCACCCGGTCTCGGCGACGCGATACATCCTCCGCTCCCGGCTTCTTCGGGGATCCTTCGTCAGCCTCGTCATCTCGGGCATCGGCATCTCCCTCACCATCCCGCAGATCACCCTGTTCCTCGTCGGAGAGCTGCACCTCACGGAGGCGCAGGCGGGCCTCTACTTCCTGACCAACCTGACGGCTCCGATCGTCGGATACGTGGTGGGGACGCTGTCCGATCGCGCGGGCTCCCGGCTGCTGGTCTTCCGGCTCTCGGTGCTCGCGGGGTTCGTCGGCTGGACGCTGATGGCCGTCGCGATGCAGGCGTGGATGCCGTTCGTCATCAACGCGATCCTCCTCAGCGCGGCCGGCGCCGGAGCCGCGCAGCTGCAGGCAGCGGTCCGCGACGAGTTGAATCGGTCGCCCACCTCGGCCGACAACGAGGTCGTCGCGGTGATCCGGATGGCGATGGCATTCGGCTGGATCATCGGTCCGGTGCTCGGTGCCGTCCTCGGCGCGGTGCTGGGGCTGCGCCCCCTGCTCTTCGTGACCGGGATCTGCGTGCTGCTGTCCCTCGTCCCCCTGATCGGCGTGAAGAAGAGTCCTCCGTTCGTCGGGGAGCCGGCGCGCACGCCGACGTCCGCCACGCCTCGGCAGCACTCGATCGTTCCCCTCGTGATCTTCACCGGCATCTACATCCTCATCATGTGCGGCGAGACGGTGAAGCTCGCCTACCTGCCTCTCTACATGGACGGGGAGCTTCGCGTCGACGCCGGCGTGCGCGGCGCGATCATCGGCCTGCAGCCCCTCCTCGAGCTGCTGCTGATGCCGCTCGCCGCACGACTGGCGAGCCGGTTCGGCATCGCGCGCGTGCTCATCGTCGGAGCCGCCCTCGCCGTCGGCGCGCACGTCTCCTATGCGTCGGCCTCTCTGGTCGACGCGCCCCTCGTGCCGCTGGTCGTCGGGCAGCTGCTGATGTCCGGCGTGATCGCGACGTTCGGGGTGCTCGGGATCACGGTGGCGCAGCGCCTGGTCCCGACGCGGGTCGGCATGGCCTCCAGCGTCTTCCTCAGCGCCTACGCGATCAACGCGGCGGTCGGCGGATTCGCGGGGAGCGTGGGGGCGACGTGGTTCGGCATCCCGCAGCTGTTCTGGATCCCCGCCGTGATCGCCGCCGTGGGAGCCGTCGCGCTCATCGTGCTGAACGCGAGGGTGCCGCTGGACTCTGGTGATCGGGTTCGGGCCCGCTCCACGCCGACGGAGTCGGCTGAGGCAGCTGCAGCAGAGCGCTTCGACTGAACTGGGCGAGCAGCCGCCGGAAGGCCTCGACGTCGTCGGCCGACCAGGTGGCGAGGCTGTCGGTGAGCTTCTCGGCTGCGCGCGACACGATGCGCACACCGATCTCCCGGCCAGCCGGCGTCAGCGCGACCAGCACGCTGCGCTCGTCGTAGGGGGAGTCGACCCGCGCGACATGGCCGCTGGCCTCGAGTCGGCGCACGATCTTGCTGATGTTCGCCTTGGTCGTGCCGAGCACGGAGGCCAGATCGGTCGGACGCAGCGCCCCGCGATAGGCGAGCTGGTTGACGACGAGGAACATCGGGATGTCGTCGAAGGGGAATCCGATCGCCTCCATCACCTCCAGGCGCACTTCGCGACTGTCGGCCCAGTGCACGATCGAGGTCACCGAGCGACGCAGGTCGAGCGGATCCGGAGGCAGCAGCGACGCCAGCTCCACATCGGATGCCGATGCCTCTGTTGCGCGGGCCTTCTCGCTCATCGAACCTCCTCGGTCTTCATCATCCCAGGTCACACCTGGCGAGGAAGCGACACCAGGCGGACCGGCCCGACCAGGCCGTGCTCGCGCACGCGCGTGGTCTGGTACCCCTCCAGGCCGAGTGCGCGCAGGGCGATGTCCGCGAGCTGGTCGTAGTACCCGCGGGCGATGAGGCGGTTGTTCAACGAGCTGGACACGCGCACCACGACCGTGTTCTCACCGACGACGAGGTCACCGGTGATGTCGACGACGGGACGGGAGGTGTCGAAGCCGCGCGCGACCCCGCCGCCGACGACGACGGAGCCGAGTCCGCCGTTCGTCGAGCCCAGATCGAGCAGGTACCGCCGGCTCGCGGCATCCACTTCCTCCACCCGCACCGTCGTCGTGTAGGTCGCGATCCCCGAGACCGCGGCGCCGACGCCCTCCAGCCGGGTCCAGGGTTGCAGGGCGGATCCGGGGACCGGCAGGCGCGTCACGGCTGTGTGCGGAAGCACCTCCCGCGTCTCGTAGCCGAGTCCGCGGTCCTCCACGATGAGCTCGTTCTCGCCGGCATCCCAGCTCTCCACCACGATGGACCAGTTCGCGAGCTCGGCCACCTCGGTGGCCTCGACCGGAGCGCTCCCGGATGCGGGGGCGGATCGGTCGATCGTGAACAGGGCCGTCTCGCCGGGGGCGAGGGAGAGCGAGATCCGCGTGCGGCCGTCGACGTGCGCGACGCCGGAGTGCGGATGGATGTCGCCCGACCAGGCGTCGATCCGGTGCACGACTCCCTTGCCGGGTACCCGGAGTTCGACCTCGGTCGTCGTGCCGGTCTCGTAGAGGAAGTGGTAGACGTACAGGTGCAGCAGATCGCCGTCCTCGCGGAGGTAGGTGAGGATGTTCGGATCGTCCTCGGCGAACTCGGCACGACCGATGACCCCCAGCTCTCGCAGTGCCCCGATGGTGCCCGAGGGCTCCGAGACCTCTGCGACGTTCGGCAGCGCGCGCAGCTCGGCGAGCGTGGTGGCCAGCTCGGCATCGCGGCCGTCGAGACCGGGGGTGCGCACGGCCGCACGCTCGGTGACGGTGAAGGTGCGCTCCATCTGCACCTTCACCTCGCGCGTGCCGTTCACGATGAGCAGCTTCAGTCCGTTCCGGGCCCACTCCCGAAGGAGCCGGGCGACATCGGGGTCGAGCGCCTCCTGGTAGACGATGAGCGCCTGGTACCCCGGGCCCTCGGGCTGCACGACCTCGCCGTCGAAGCGGACCTCCGGATGCGCGAGCAGCGAGCCGTCGAAGAACTCGTAGGTCCATCCGGCATCCTGCATCCCGAGGTCCTGCCACCACTGGTTCTCGCGGTTGCGCATCCAGAGTCGGCCGTAGGCATCCTCATCGACGACACGGTTGCCGTCGGCATCGACGGCCGCGATGCCGAGCAGATTGTCGATGAAGTGGTCGGTGCGGAGGATGCCGACATCGATGCGTGGCCGGCCCTGCCGCAGCAGGTACTGGAAGCGCCCGATCGCCTCGTTCCACTGGGGGTAGAACTCGCTGCCGGGCTGACGCGTGTCGAAGCGCTCCGAGAACAGCGGCCACATGCCCTCGTGGCCCGGCCACTCCGTGACGTGCTCGCCGCCCGCGCGACTCGCCCATCCGTGCAGCACGGTCTTGGTGATACCCGCGGCGAGCTGCGTGTTGATGATCTGATCGTAGAACCGGTGGTCGAGCATGTGGTTGCGGGTGGTGGCGCCGGTCTCGGACGAGTACTGCTTGCCGAACAGGTGCGCGGGGCCGGCCAGCATCCGGTATGCGTCGATCTGCGAGGCGAACTCGAGCGACTCGGTCTCGATGCCGTCCACCGCGACGCCGGGTCGCGTGAGCTCGAACGGCAGCCCGTAGCTGATCTCGGCGCGCAGCAGCAGTCCGTTCTCGTGCAGGAAGTCCGCGAAAGGGCGCAGCATGTTGTCGATGTACAGGTCGGTCAGCGTGCGCACGTAGTCGAAGCGCACCTTCTCGACGTCGACACGGTGCGCCTCGTCGGGCTCATACGTGTAGACCGTGGTCGCGACGAACATCCCCGTCTGCCGGATGAGGAACGGCAGCCAGGGTGCGATGTCGTAGCCGCGGCGCGCGCGGAACTCGTCGGCGACCGTGTCTCCCCAGAACATGCCGCCCGCTCCCCAGAGGGTGAGCTCGAGGGAGTCCATGTACATCTGCGCGCGCGGGTTCTTCGCGATGTCGGCCTTCAGCTCGTCGGTGAGCACGACATCGCGCCAGTAGTCGATGACCGCGTCGACGCCGGCGCGGTCGAGGTAGTTCACGGTGTAGTTGACGGATGCCGAGGGCGACGCGGTCTGCCCTGTGCCGTGCGACCAGAACACGAAGAGGCGCCAGTCGCGGGTGTCCGGAGCGGTCCAGTCGAGCGTCTCGCCCTCGACCTGCGCGGTGAGATCGACGATCGCGCCGGCGTCGATCATGGCGCCGTCGTCGGCGAGCGCGGGTGCGGCGACGACCGCGACCAGGTGCTGCTCGCGCGGCGCCACGCGGTGCCCGGGGAGGTTCGACCCGCGGCGCTCCGCGTTCAGGTCGACGCGGGGGAGTGCGCCCTGGCGGCGGGCGCCGGGGCCGACCTCCTCGACCTCGACGTCGAGCTCCTTGGCGGCTGCGGGGTGATCGGGATCGATGGTGGGCAGGTTCGCGTTCGACCAGTTCGTGCCGGAGGTGAAGCTCACCGACATGTTCCGTGCGGTCGTCTCGGCCACCACGATGGCGGAGTCGTGCACCCATTCCTCCGAGCCCCAGCCGTAACGGGCGTGGTCGATGTCGCCCTCGTCCATGGCGAGGAACTCCATCCCGCCGAAGCCGAGACGGTGCGCGGTGTCGATCTCGTCGCGCAGCGTGGCGTCGGTGTGCAGGCCTTCGGCCAGCCACCAGCGCAGCTCCGGACGGTACTCGATCGGGGGATGCGCGAGCGCGTCACGGTGGTCGTCGAGCGATGTCATGGGTTCTCCTTCGAACGGAACGGCGGGGACGGGCCCCGGCTCGATGAAGGACACCCTACTCGATTTGATTAACTGGCGACACTATATGGTGTCACCGGCTCCTGTCGCGAGAGGGGGTTCCGTCTCGCGATACTCTCAGCGCATGTCTGAGTTCAAGGATCATTACGACGTCGCCGTGATCGGAGCGGGGCCGGCCGGCACGGCCGCGGCGCTGCGGGCATCCGAGCTGGGGGCGAGAGTCGTCGTGCTGGAGGCCGGACGCACCGGCGGCACCTGCGTCAACACCGGGTGTGTGCCGACCCGTGTGCTGGCCAAGACCGCGCGGCTTCTCCGCGAGTCCCGTCACGCGGACGACTACGGGGTGCGCGTCGGTGCCCCGGAGATCGACTGGACCACCACGGTCGCGCGCGTCCTTGAACGTGTCGACCGGGTGCGATCGATCAAGCGGGAGGCGGCGCGCTTCGCGGCGGCCGGCGTCGACCTGATCCACGAGGGGCGAGCGCGCTTCGTCGACGACCACACGCTCGTACTCGACAGCGGCCGACGTCTCACGGCCGATTCGATCCTCATCTGCGTCGGCGGTCACTCGAAGCGGCTGCCGGTCCCCGGGGCCGAGCTCGCCACGGTCCCCGAAGACGTGCTGGCGCTCCCGGCCCTGCCCCGCCGGGTCGCGGTGATCGGGGCGGGGAACACGGGCGCGCAGCTCGTCACCGTCTTCTCGTCCTTCGGCTCCGAGGTCACGCTCCTCGACGTCGCACCGCGGGTGCTGATGGCGTCGGATGCCGCGATCGCCGCGACCGTCGAGGCGGCGTTCTCCGAACAGGGCATCGATGTGCGCACCGGGATCGAGACCGTCACCCGTCTCGAGCGCGCGGACGACGACGCGATCCGGCTCGTGTGGGGCGAGGCGGGCGAGGAGCGCTCGTCGATCTTCGACGCGGTCATCATGGCGACGGGCTGGCCGGCCGACGTCGAGGATCTCGGCCTGGAGAACGCGGGGATCGAGATCGCGCGCTCCGCGATCCCCGCGGACCGGTACTTCCGCACCGTCGTGCCGCACATCTTCGCGGTCGGCGACGCGAACGGGCGGGACATGCTGGTGCAGGCCGCGCAGTTCGAGGGCGAGGCTGCGGCGGAGAACGCCGTGCTGGGTGCCAACCGTCGCACCCCCCACCATCTGCTCCCGGCCGGCGGGTTCACCGATCCCGACTACGCGGGAGTGGGGCTCACCGAGGATCAGGCGCGCGAGCGAGACACCGACTGCGTCGTCGTCTCGGTGCCGTATGCGAGCCTCGAGCGCGCGGTGATCGACGACCGGGAGATCGGCTTCCTGAAGCTCATCGCCGATCGACGCCGCCAGCTCATTCTCGGCGCCCATGCGGTGGGGGAGAACGCGATCGAGGTCATCCAGTCGGTCACGACGGCGATGGCTGCCGGGGTGGATGTGTCGACGCTCGCCGGTGTGCGGTTCGCCTATCCGACCTACAGCGCGATCATCGGATTGGCCGCCCGGGCTGTGCTCGCGGAGCCGGGATCCCCTCGCGAGTAGCGTTCCGCAGAGCGGCATCGCGTCGGGGCGGGGGGTCAGTTCGTCACGACGGGGATGACGAGGAACTCGCCGTTGTTTCCGGTGATGTCGTCGCCCGCGATCGTCACCGTCACCGTCGCGTCGTCGTCGCGATTGTAGATGGGAACCCACTCAGACGTCTCGAAGGCAGCATCCGGTTGTAGTGCGACGCCGAGATCGATCGTCAGCGAGGCTCCTGCCGTGATCGCCGGAAGCGTGAGGACGAGGCTGCCGGCCGTCCCGGACGCGGTGACACCGGTGCCGCTCGGGGTGAGCGCCCAGAGCCACCCGTCGTAAGTGAGAGTGGCGGTGGCACCGGCGACGGAATCGATCGTCCCGTTGTTGGCGATGGTCAGCTGCGTCGGCATCGAGAACGTCAAGATCGGGCCGAACCCGGTGTCGAACACGGTGTCCACCGGCGTGCCGAGCGTGGAGGCGAGGTCGGCGCCGCCGACGGACGCGGCGGCGAGGGGAGCGGCGGCGGCGACGGCGATCAGGGGGATCGACCAGGCCGCACTCGTCACGACGGTGCGTCGCGAGATCGGGGCGCGAGAGATGGTGGTGCGGTCATCGGTCATGGCCGAGAGGCTACTCGGAGATCGTAAGTCGAGCGATATTCTAGGGTCACTCGTGCTCCGGCAGCAGCGGAGCGGACCAGCCCGGATCGCGCCCGAGTTGCGCGGCGCGGGCGACCGAGGTCGCCCCGTAGCGGTCGCGCACCGCGTCGAGCACCGTGTCGAGGCGCTCGCCGTCGCTGAATCCGAGTTCATCGAGCGGCAGCTCCGGCTGCACCCGGTCGGCACGGTCGAGCTGCGACAGCGAGACGCCGATGAGGGTGATGCCGCGCTCCGCGATCTCGGACTGCGCCGCGACGAGGAGCATCCGTGCCACGGTGAGCAATCGGTTCGTGCGATCGGTCGGCGCACCGAGTGAGCGCGATCGGGTCGCCTTCGTGAAGTCGCCGAAGCGCAGACGCAGCACCACGGTGCGGCAGACGCGGTCGCCGTCGCGCAGGCGGCGGCCGAGCCGATCGATGATCTGGGTGAGGATGAGATCGAGCTCCTCGGCCGATCGCGGGCGGGTGCCCAGGGCGCGCTGCGAGCCGATGGAGCCGCGGCGCCGCGTCGCGTCGACCGGGCGGGGGTCTCGCAGTCGGGCCAGCGCATGCACATGGGCGCCGGTCGCCTTGCCGAGGAGTCTCTCGGCCGCGGACGCCTCGAGCTCGGCGAGCTGCCCGACCGTGCGGATGCCGAGCCGGTGCAGCTTCTCGGCGGTCACGGCGCCGACTCCCCAGAGTCGCTCGACCGGCAGGGGGAGCAGGAACTCCTCCTCGCGGTCGGGCTCGACCACGAGGAGTCCGTCGGGTTTGCTGACCGCGCTCGCGACCTTGGCCAGGAACTTGGTCCTCGCGACGCCGACCGAGATGGCCAGGCCGACCTCGCCGCGCACGCGCTCCCTGAGCTGCTCGGCGATCTGCTCGGGTGTGCCCGCGATGCGCCGGAGCCCGCCGACCTCGAGGAACGCCTCATCGATCGAGAGGCCCTCGACGAGCGGGGTCGTGTCGCGGAAGATCGCGAACACGTCCTTGCTCGCCGTGGAGTAGGCGTCCATCCGCGGCGGGACGACGACGGCATCCGGGCAGAGCCGCAGCGCCTGCCGTCCGCCCATCGCGGTGCGCACGCCGCGGGCCTTCGCCTCGTAGCTCGCCGCCAGGACCACGCCGCCCCCGACGATCACCGGCCTCCCGCGCAGGGCCGGTGCGTCTCGCTGCTCGACCGACGCGAAGAAGGCGTCGAGATCGGCGTGCAGCACGGTGGCTTCGTCCCGCATCCCGTCTCCTGTCGACGGGGAGATCGTCGCACGCACCGGGGACATCGGCGCCTCTCGGCATCCGGTCGATCGTTGCCCCAGGTCGATAGTTGCACTTTCGCAACTAAGAGGCGTATAGTTGATCCTTGTCAACTTTCAATTCAGGAGCATTCACCCCGTGACAAACGCCTCACCTTCCTCCGCAGCCGAGGCCGTGCGCTCACCGCGCGAGGTCTTCACCGCGATATCCGGCCTCGTCGTCGGCATGTTCGTCGCCGTGCTCTCGGGCACCGTGGTGTCGACCTCGATGCCGGTGATCATCGCCGACCTCGGCGGCACCCAGTCCCAGTACACCTGGGTCATCACCGCGAGCCTGCTGGCGACCGCCGTCTCCACGCCCATCTGGGGCAAGCTCGCCGACCTGGTCGACCGCAAGATCCTCGTCCAGATCTCCCTGATCCTCTTCACCGTGGGCACCGTGATCGCCGGATTCTCCACCGACACGAACATGCTCATCGCCGTCCGCGTCGTGCAGGGCATCGGCGTCGGCGGTCTCATGTCGCTGGTCATGATCGCCGTCGCGCTGATCATCTCCCCGCGCGAACGCGGCAAGTACATGGGCGTCGTCGGCGGCATCATGGCCCTCGGCACCATCGGCGGACCGCTGCTCGGCGGACTCCTCACGGACGTCTGGGGGTGGCGCTCCAACTTCTTCGTCGGCGTGCCGTTCGCGATCCTGGCGCTCGTGCTGCTGCAGTTCACGCTGCATCTGCCGAAGCCCCAGCGCGACACCAAGGTGTCGATCGACTACTTCGGCATCGTGCTTCTCGCGGTCGGCGTCTCGACGCTCCTCATCTGGGTGTCGATGGGCGGCAGCCAGTTCGACTGGGACTCCTCGACGAGCATCATGCTCGGAGTCACCGCCGGTGTCGCGATCGCCGCCTTCATCACGGTCGAGTTCTTCGTCAAGGAGCCGATCGTGCCGATGTCGCTGTTCCGCAACCGCACCTTCACGCTCTCGGTCATCGCGTCGATCGCCATCGGCGTCTCGATGTTCGCGACGTCCGTGTTCCTCGCGCAGTACTTCCAGCTCGCCCGCGGCGCCACGCCCACCGAGTCCGGTCTCATGACCATCCCGATGATCATCGGCCAGATGGGTGCGTCGATCGTCATCGGCCAGCTCGTGAGCCGCTTCGGCAAGTGGAAGGGCTGGATGCTGACCGGCTCGGTCCTGACCACGGTCAGCGTGAGCCTCATGGCGACCCTGCGCTACGACACCCCGTTCCCGCTCGTGGCCGTCTACATGTTCGTCCTCGGTGCCGGTCTCGGCATGGTCATGCAGAACCTCACGCTCATCGTGCAGAACGACACCGCCCCGCAGCAGCTGGGTGCGGCCTCGTCGAACGTCAACTTCTTCCGCACGATCGCCGGCACCATCGGTGTGACCGTGATGGGCTCGCTCCTGTCGACCAGCGTCGCCAGCTACATCACCGACGGCCTCGACGGCTTCGTGCCGACGACGCCCGACGAGGTCAGCGCGCTGGAGCACCTCGCGTCGGGCGACGTCCCGAAGGTCGGCCAGCTCCCTGACACGATCCGCGCGATCGTCGAAGGCGCCTACGGTCACGGCATCGCCGATGCGTTCATCATCGCGATCCCGCTCGCCGTGATCGCCGTCATCGCGATCGCGTTCATCAGGAACAAGCCGCTCTCGACGAAGAACGCCGCCGAGCAGCTTCGCGACCAGGCCGAGGAATCGGTCATCGAGGTCGCCGAGGCCGAGGTCGGCGCATCGCTCTCGACCGGAACCATCCGGATCGCGAGCGCCGAGCCCACGTCGCCGAGCACTGCGCCGGTGACCGTGCTCGAGCGCGAGGATCGGGAGCAGAGGCGCTGACGTGGTCACCTCGGTCACCTCGGAAGCGACGGCGTCTCGCGACGTGGACAGCGCGCTCGGAGACCTCCAGACGCATCTGAGCCTCATCTTCGCGAGGACCCGGACGCTCTGGAAGGAATCCGCAGCGCGCATCGACCCGGAGCTGCAGGTCGGCGGCTACAAGCTGCTGACGTTCATCGAGCGGGCCGAGACGGCGAACGCGCACGAGCTCGCCGAGCGCTTCGAGATGGACAAGTCGGTGATCAGCCGTCAGGTGCGGATGCTGGAGGATCTCGGTCTGATCGAGTCCCGCCCCGACGAGCGCGATGGGCGGCTGCGGGTCCTGACGGCGACGCCGTCGGCCCGCGCCGCTCTCGCCGAGCTGCGCCGTGACCATGCCACACGCCTGCGCACGGTCGTGGCGGAGCTGACGCAGGACGAGGTCGATGCGGCATCCAAGGTCTTCCGGCTGCTCGCCGAGATCTGACGCCCGCAGGATCAGGCGATCACGGGGGATCAGGCCGAAACGGGGCGGACTCGCCTGATCCCTCGGGTTCGCCTGATCTCGCGAGGCGGGGCCGCGCCGTAAGCTGGCGGTCATGAGCGCCTCGCCCGACGAACCCGCCGGAACCGGTGCATCCGCGGCCGCGCCGGACGCCGCGCCCGCCGCCGCCGCTCCCGAAGGAGCGGGAAGCAGCGAGGCCGGGAGCGCCGAGCTCGACCAGGCCATCTCGCGCGTGGAGCACGAGCTCGGGCGGCTCTTCGCCCGCATCCGCGTGAGCTGGCGTGAAGCCGCGACGACCGTGCATCCGGATCTGCAGCCGCTCGGCTACCAGGTGCTGACGTCGATCGCGACGGGCAAGGCCACATCGGCCGGCGCCATCATCGAGCGCCTGCAGACCGACAAATCGGCCGTGAGCCGACAGGTGCGTCAGCTCGAGGAGCTGGGGCTCGTGGAGAGCGTCCGCGACCCGGATGACCGCCGGGCGCGCGTGCTCGTCGCGACCGACCTCGCCCAGGAGCGTGTGGCGCTGGCCCGCTCGCGGTACGAGGCGCGCCTGGGGGAGCGGCTGCGCCGCTGGTCGGCCGAGGACCTCGACCACTTCACCGAACTGCTCGCCGCGTTCGGCGACTGATCCGGGGCTTCGACACTCAGGCTTCGAGCTGCGCCCGTATCCGCAGGTGCAATTCCGAGTCCGCGTGCTCCACGATGCGCCCGCCCGCGATGCGGTAGATGCCGAACTCGGCGACGTTCACGTGACGACGGGTCGCTGAGAGGCCGTGGAAGACCCCGGAGTGCGTGCCGCTGCCGCGCAGATGGGCGGCGATGCGATCATCCTCGATGACGAGCTGGATGCGCCGCCAGCGCCAGTCCGGGAACGCATGGAACAGGTCGGCCATGTCGTCGATCCACGCGTCCGCCCCGCCGGGCAGGTGCGCACGTCGCACCTGCGGATCGACGAACTCGCGGAGGGCATCCAGATCGTGGGCGTTGCAGACGTCCAGGTACTCGGCGAACCACTCTCTCGACTCCCACGGCTCCACCCGTCCATTATTCCGGGTGCCGGGTTCGGTCGAGGGCATAGCCTGAACCTCATGACGCTCGAGAACGCCCGCGCCGCCGCCGAGGTCGTCGACTGGCGACGCCGGGTCTTCGCCCTGTACGCCGCCGTCCGCGATGCCGAGTCCCCCGAGGATGCGCACGAGCTCTGGCGGATCGAGCGCGACGAGCTGCTGCTCCACCACCCGGCGACTCCGCTGCTGTCGGAGGATCGGCTGCTGTTCGACGGGCTGCCGATCGCCTCCTACGACCCGCAGTGGCGCTTCGAGCTGCCCATCCTCCCCGCCGAGCCCGGCGGCTTCGAGTTCGCGACCGGTACCGACGGCGTCGTGCCGTTCGAGCGGATCGGCATGGTCGAGATCCCCGACACCGGGACGCTCGACATCTGGCGTCTGACCTCGTACGGCGGGGGACTCTTCATCCCCGTGCGCGACGCCCTCGCCGGTCGTCCCGGCGGCACATACGGCGGCGGGCGCTACCTGATCGACACGATCAAGGGCGCCGATCTCGGCTCGGATGCGGCGCGCGGCACGATCGTGCTGGACTTCAACTTCGCGTACAACCCGTCGTGCGCGTACGACCCCGCGTGGGCCTGCCCGCTCGCCCAGCCGGGCAACGTGCTCTCCGTCGCGGTCCCGGTCGGCGAGATGTACGCCGGCGCGCCGAGCTGACGCTCGAGGGACGCGGCATCCGTCAGCGGCGCGTCCGCGCCCGCGCCCTGCTCACGCTCCCGAGCGTCGCCCGCACCGGAGTGCCCAGGTAGAGCCCCAACGAGGCGCCCGACGCGAGCCCGACCCCGATCACGGCGGCGTAGATCAGCGAGCTTCCGGCCACGACGACATCCGATGCCGAGCCCCCGGTGTGGACCATCTCGAGCAGCCCCTGGAACACCGCCACACCCGGGACGAGCGGCACGATCGCGGCGGTCGTCACCGCCACCGATGGCACGTGCAGGTTGTGCGCGATCATCACCCCGACGAAGCTCGCGAGCAGGGCGCCGAGGGCGCTCGCCGCGGCGGGATGCAGCTGCACCGCGGACGCGAGTGTGTAGCCCGCGATCGTGATGGCGCTGAGCAGAGCGCTCACGAGGATGATCCGGATGCCGGCGCCGTTGAAGACCGCCACCGCGACCGCGATGATGATCGCGCCCGCGAACACGCTCGGCAGCGGGCCGAAGGGTGCAGGGTCGTCGGGAAGGTCCATCGTGAACCCGAGCACGCTGCCGAGCTCGAGGCCCACCAGGATGCCGATCACCACGCCGAGCGTCTGCATCGTGAGGTCGAGGATGCGTCCGCCCGCGGTGAGCGCGAAGCCGTCGATGGCATCCTGCGCCGCACCGACCACGGTGAGGCCGGCGAGCATGAGCACGATGCCGGACGCCACGATGATCGACGGGCGGATGCCGACGAACGGCTCGATGCCCGCGGCGCCCAGCGCCGACACGGCCACGGCCACGACCGTCGTGACGAAGCCCCCGGCGATCTGGTTGAAGAACAGGGGCACCTGCACGCGGGAGAGCCCTGCCTGGGTGATCGCCGCGGCCAGAGCCGCGAGGAACGTGAGACCGACGATGATCGGCGACGCGCCGAGGAGGATGCTGACGCCGACCGCGAGCATGGCGCGGGCGACCACGACGATCGGCTGCTGGTAGCGGAACGGCATCCGACGGATCGCGCGGAACGCGGTGCGGGCCGACTCCAGATCGAGCCCGCCTCGGATGTCGGAGACCAGCGCCTGCACCCGTTGGAGCTTCGCGTGATCGGGTGCTGCGACGCGCACCACGCGCACGAGGGTCTCGGGCCAGACCTCGCCGCTGAGGTGGAACGAGACCGTGATGGAGTTGTAGGTGACGTCGACCTGCACGCCGCGAAGCCCGTAGGCGTCGCAGACGCGCATGATGGCGAGCGTGACCTCGTGCGCGGAGGCTCCGATCGCGAACATGGACTCGCCGATGCGGGTCGAGAGGTCGAGGACCTTCGGCACCGTGCGCTCGTCGATCACCGGCATGACCTCGGTGGCCGCGACGCTCGCGGGGTCGGTGTGCACGAGTCTGCGCGCGGCGGCGAGCAGACGCCGAGGGGACTTCGGGGACATGCCTCCATTCTCCGGCGCCGGGTCGTCGGCGCAGGCGGCGCCGCGCCCTACCTCAGGTACGCGTCGACCATCAGCGCCCCGCGGATCTCGCGCAGCCTGTCGATCAGGAGCGCGACGCCGCGAGTCCCGACGGATGCCAGCTGCAGGTCGTACGGACCGAGCGGCTCGAGCTTCCCGGTGCGCACGCGCACGACCTCCCATCCGGCGCTCCGCACCGCGCGATCCTTCCGGCGATCGGTCTCCTCGCGTCTGCCGACATGCTCGAGGCCGTGTCGACCGACCGTGTCGTACTCGACGGCGATGCGCAGCTCGGGCAACAGGATGTCGGGCCACACCTCGGTGTGACGGAAGAACGGGCGCGTCACCTTGATCGCGTTCACCTCGCCGGTGAACACCAGGCGCGCGGTGAGCGCCGCGCGCAGCTTCTCCTCGGCAGCCGACGCCGGCTTCGGTGCGCACGCGCTGAGGAAGGCCGTCCCCTTCGGCAGATCCGGGGTCTTCGTGCACACGGCCGGAGCCGGTTTCCGCGGTCGTGCGGGGATCGCGCGGGCCTCGCCCAGCACGACGGGCTGCGGCCGGGCGAGGGCCGAGCACTCCGGGCACCACGCCGAGCGTCGGCGGACCCGCCCCGGCCGCTCGCGCTGCTCGGTCGGGGTCGCGGCGAAGCGATGGCCGACCGCGCACTCCCAGCAGAGCAGCACGTCGGCCGCGAGCGGCACCTGCGAGAGGGCGACGCCGTGGTTGAGCTCCGGGTGGTACTGCCGGATCAGCTCCGGGTACGCCGCCCACCCGCTGCGGAAGGCGCCCACCTCATAGGGCACGGCGGCGCCGCGCGAGAACTGCCTCCTCGCCCACCACTGCTGCACTGGCTCCGGCACGAGGGCGACGATAGTCGTGCCGACCGACATCGAGATCCGCTTCGCGGGGATACTTGACCCTGACACTGTGGCAGACGGGAGAACAGAGACATGTTGTCCATCGGAGCCTTCGCGCAGATCGGCCAGGTGACCCATCGGATGCTGCGGCATTGGGACACCTCCGGCCTGCTCGAGCCCGCCCACGTGGACGAGTTCAGCGGCTACCGCTCGTACGATCCCTCGCAACTGGAGCGCCTGCACCGGATCGTCGCCCTGCGTCAGCTCGGCTTCGGGCTCGATGACATCGCGTCGATCCTCGATCAGGGGGTCGATGCGGATCGCATCGCGGCGCTGCTGCGGATCCGCCGCGCGGAGGTCGAGGAAGAGCATCGGGTGGCCGCGGGAAGACTCGTCGACGTGGAGCGGCGGCTCCACCTCATCGAAAGAGAGAACCACATGTCCCAGATCGAGATCATCGAGAAGCCCCTCCCGGCCCTCCGCCTCGCGGCGAGCCGCACGGTCGTCGCGGATCAGCCCGAAGTCGCAGGCGTCGTGGGACCGGCCTTCGACGCCATCGCCGAGATCATCGGGGACGAGAGCGGCGCACTCACGACGCCGATCGCGCAGTACGAGACGATCGACGACGGACTGGAGATCATCGTCGGCTACGCGTACAGCGGACCCGCTCGCGACGGCTTCGACATCATCGAGCTCCCCGCGGCGGAGACCGCCGTGTGCGGCATCCACCTCGGTGCGATGGAGCGCATCGCCGAGAGCTGGCAGGCGATCCACGCCGAGGTCTTCGCGCGCGGCCTGGTGCACGACGGCCCGTGCCGCGAGCTGTACGTGCGCGCGGTCTCGGACGACCAGTCCGACTGGGTGACCGAGCTGCAGCAGCCCGTCCGCCGCGGGTAGGCGCCGGCCGGCCCGGCGCAATGGCCGCGCGCGATCGTCGAATCGGACGATCATGCGCGGTCGTTCCTGTCCGAAGCGCCGATGCGGCGCCGATCGCAGACGATCAGAGTGATCCCATGCGGGCTGCGCGAGAGGATGTGGAATGAGAGTCTTCGTCTCTGTCGACATGGAGGGCGTCGCCGGGGTCTCCACCCCGGATCAGGCTTACCGCGGCGGTCACAATTACGCCGCGTCGCAGCGCCTCATGACCGAGGAGGCCAATGCGGCCATCGCGGGCGCGTTCGACGCCGGCGCGACGTCGGTCGTGGTGAACGACGCCCACGGGACGATGGACAATCTGCTCCCGGAGCAGCTGGACGAACGTGCCGAGCTCGTCAACGGACGACCCAAGGCGCAGTGCATGATCCAGGGGCTGACCCGCGAGCACGATGTCGCGCTCTTCGTCGGATTCCATGCCCCGGCCGGTTCCCCCGGGGTGTTCTCGCACACGCTGTCGTCTCTCGCGTTCACCCGATTCCGCGTGAACGGGGAGACGGCGTCGGAGACCGATCTCGGCGTTCTCCAGGCGGCGGCTCTCGGGGTGCCGGTGGGGCTGGTCACCGGCGACGACCAGATCTGCGGGCTCACGCGCACCGCGTACCCGTGGATCCGCACGGCCCAGGTGAAGCAGGCGGTCGGGCAGTTCTCCGCGCACTCGGTGCATCCGCTCCGCGCACGGGAGGCGATCCGCGCCGAGGCCCGCGCCGCGGTCGAGAACGCCGGGCGGATGCCGGTGCCCGCGGTGCCCGACCGGCTCGTGCTCACCGTCGACCTGAAGACCCCGTTGCACGCCGAGATCGGGGCGCTGATCCCGGGGATGCGGCAGATCGATCGTCTGCAGCTCTCGTTCGACGCGGAGTCCCCGCAGCAGCTGCTCGACGTCTGCGCGCTGCTCTGGGAGACCGCGGGCTGACGATCCGCGGTGCGGGCCGCGCCCGGCCGTCAGGCGGGGGCGAGGCGGGCGACGAACCCGCGGATGCGTCGGTGCAGGGTCTCGAGCGCGGCGTCGAACGCGGCGGCCGTCCCGATCCGAGCAGGGTCGCGGATCGACCAGTGCAGGTCGTCGCGGGTCAGGAGCCGCTCGTGCGCGTCGTCGCAGACAGTGATGACCAGGTCGCCCGGGGTGCGGACATCGTCGATGTGGCGGGGAGGGCGTCGCTCGTCGATCGCCAGGCCATGCCTCTCGGCCGAGGCGACGGCGCCGGGGTTCACCGCATCCGCCGGCCGGGTGCCCGCGGAAGCGACCGGGATGGCGCTCATGTCCTGCCAGACGACTTCCGCGAGCTGCGATCGCGCGGAGTTGGCCGTGCAGACGAACACGACGCGGTCCGGGGGCGGCACGCTGGGCGGAGCGAGCGTGTCGAAGACCTCGGGCCGCAGGCCGATGTAGCTGCGCCGCTGATCGAACTCCGAGCGCGCCCGCGCGATGATCTGGGCCGATTCGAGAACGCCGAGGTGGTGGGCGACGAGATTGGATCGGAGCCCGAGCTGCGCGCCGATCTCCGACGATGACAGGTCGCCGAGAGTGAGGAGATCGACCATGCGCAGGCGCGTCTGATCCGCGAGTGCGGCGAAGATGCCGGCGCGGCGTTCGAGATCGGTCATCGCCTTCATCCATACCACGGTCGCGAGGCTGTGTCCATGAGGGTTGACTCAACGGTCATTGACCCTATTCTCGTACTGCGCATCGCACGTGCGGTCGCAGAGAGGCATGGCAATCATGGGAATCGGAAGCGGTATCGCGCTCTTCGTCATCGGCATCATCCTCGCGTTCGCGGTCAACATCGACACCGGCGGATTCGTCGACCTCGACCTGATCGGCTACATCCTCATGGGTGCAGGCGTCGTGGTGTTCCTCATCAGCCTCGTCCTGACCATGCGGAGCCGTCGCACCGAGACCGTCGCACGCACCTCGGTCGACCCCGTCAGCGGCGAGCAGGTGACCCGGCGGAGCCGCCGCGACACCGACCCCGTCGTCTGAGTCGTGGCGTCGCCTCGCTCCGGTGACCTGACCGGCCGTCTCCTCGGTGATCGGTACGAGCTCGCAACCCGACTGGGTGAGGGCGGGATGGGGGTGGTCTATCGCGGCCACGACACCATGCTGCGCCGTGACGTCGCCGTGAAGGTGTTCCGTGAGGGAACCACGGAGATCGCGAGGACAGCCTCCGAGTCGCAGCTGCTGGCCGCACTCAACCACCCGTCCCTCGTGACCCTCTACGACGCCCATCTGGGCACGGAGGACCCGCGATATCTGGTGATGGAGTACGTCGAGGGCCCCACGCTCGACGAGCGGCTCCGCCGGGGACCTCTGCCGGAGGCCGCGGTGTCGCGGCTCGCCGAGGATCTCGCCGACGCGCTCGACGCCGTGCACCGGGCGGGCATCGTGCATCGTGACGTCAAGCCCGCCAACGTGCTGCTGCGTTCGCCCGGGGTCTCGGGGGAGGAGTTCTCCGCCAAGCTCGCCGATTTCGGGATCGCCTATCTAGTCGATGCCACGCGGCTGACGACGCCCGGAACGGTCATCGGGTCGGCCGCGTACCTGAGCCCGGAGCAGGTCACCGGGGCGGATCCGCGGGCCTCGACGGACGTCTACTCCCTCGGGCTCGTGCTGCTCGAAGCGCTCACGGGACGACGGGCGTTCGCCCAGAACGACCTGCGAGAGGCCGTGCTCGCACGCCTCTCGCAGGATCCGGTCATCCCGTCCGAGGTCGGCCACGAGTGGGGTGCTCTGTTCACGGCCATGACCGCACGGGATCCTGCCGATCGACCCACCGCTCGGGAGGTCGTCGCCGCGGCGCGGAACCTCCGTGCGGGCGGCGGAGCCGCCGTCGCCTCGTCGGCCACCGTGGCTATTCCGCCCGATTCCGGGATGACCCGCACGGCTGTGCTGACGGCGGAGACAGCGGCGCTTCCGCCGGACACCGCCGACGGGGCGCCGCGACGACGACGCCGGTGGCTGGCCGGCGCGGCCCTGGCTGCGGTCGTCGTCGCCGGGGTGATCACGGGGATCTCGCTCGGGGGTGCAGGCGATCAGCCCGGCCCTCCGCCCGAGCTTCCCGCGCTCGAGGAGCCGCTCGCTGCACACCTGCAGCAGCTGATGGACGCGGTGTCGCCGTGAACCGCCGTCTTCGCCTCGGCTGCGCGGCCGCCGTCATCGCCGCGGCCCTCGCGGTCGCCGGGTGCTCGGCCACGGCGTCGGGGCTCGACACGCAGACGAGTGCGGAGTGGCAGTCCCGCGTGCTGGCGATCGCCGAGAGCGCCGAGGCCGGCGACATCCCGACGGCTCTGCTCGACCTCGATGCCCTCGAGACGGAGACGACGCAGGCCCGCGCGGACGGGGACATCAGCGCCGAGCGAGCGGCGATCATCCAGCAGTCCATCGCCGTGGTGCGCTCGGACCTCGAAGCGGATGTCGCCGTCACGCCCTCACCCGAGGAGACCACCACCGACGACACCACGGACACCGACAAGGGCGACAAGGGCAACAGCGAGAACAAGAGCGACAACGGCAAGAAGAACGACGACAACGGCAACGGGAACAACGGCAAGGACGACGATGACTGAGGATGCCGCGTGAACCCTGACCGCGTCTCCCGGCCGAGAGATCGCGCCGTCGCGCTCATCGTGGGCGTCTCGGCCACCGTCGCCTTCGTCGTGCTCCGCGTCTTCGTTGCGGCGGGCGGCCACGAACCCCTGGATGTCGACATCCGCTGGCACGATCTGATGACCGCGTCGCGGAGCGACGTGGGCGTGATCATCGCGTGGGTGCCGGCCATCGTCGGCGGCACAGTCGGCATGATCGTCGTCGGAGCCCTCCTGATCGCGCTGTTCGTGTGGCGTCGGAGAAGGGCGGATGCCGCGACCCTGGCGACCGCGATGATCGTGGTCGTCGCCGTAGGCGCGACGATGGCCGCCGTCATCGGACGCACCCGGCCCGCCGACTCTCTCGCGGAGCGCATGGCCACGTCGTTCCCGTCCGGCCACACGGCGGTCGCGACGACCGTGGTGGTGATCCTCGCCATCGCGCTCCGACGCTGGTACGTCTGGCTGCTCGGCGCCGGGTGGGTGTTCACGATGATGTGGAGTCGCACCTACCTCAACGCCCATTGGCTCAGCGACGTCGTCGCGGGCATGCTCGAGGGCGTCGCCGTGGCCTCGCTCGTCTGGATCGCCGCCGAAGCGGTACGGGACCGCCGTGCCCTGCGTCGAACCGAGAGCTCCATCGCACCACCGATCGAAGGACCTCGACCCCATGAACTCCACTGATTCCGCCGCCTCAGCGGCTCGGGCCGCACAGGACTCCACCGTCTTCCGCACCCTCGCCCGCGTCGGCTACGTTGTCCTCGGCATCCTCCATCTCCTGATCGGCGGCATCGCGATCTCGATCGCGACCGGCGGCGGCGGCGAAGCGGACCAGGGCGGGGCGATGCAGCAGATCCAGCAGGCCCCGGCAGGCATGGTCCTGCTGTGGGTCATCGCGCTGGGACTCGTGGCGCTGGCGATCTGGCAGATCGCCGAGGCCGTCCTCGAACGCGATCCCGACGCCAAGAAGAAGTGGGGCCATCGGGTCAAGTTCCTCGGCACCGCCGCCGCGTACGTCGCGATCGCCGGGACGGCGCTCGTGTACGCGTTGGGCGGTCGGTCGCAGTCGTCCGACTCCTCGCAGTCGCTCAGCGCCCGTCTGCTGGCGGCACCGGCGGGCGTCGTGCTGCTCGTGCTGGTCGGGCTGATCGTCGTCGCCGTCGGTGCGGCGTTCGTCGTGCGCGGCATCACCCGCGCCTTCACGAAGCACCTCGATCTGCCTGCGGGACCGGCACGAAAGGGAATCATCGGCTTCGGCATCGTCGGCTACATCGCGAAGGGCATCGCCGTCGGAGTGGCCGGCATCCTGTTCGTGGTCGCCGCGCTCACCCACGATCCGGAGACAGCCGGGGGACTCGATGCCGCGCTCCACGCGCTGGCAGGGCTTCCCTTCGGCGTCGTCATCCTCTGGACCGTCGGAGCCGGACTCATCCTCTACGGCCTGTTCTGCTTCGCCCGGGCGCGGTACGCGAGGATGTGACGCAGGGCACCACTCAGTGCGTCCGCAGGTGCCCCGGCTACCCTCGGGGCATGCGCCGTCTCGTCGTCCTCCCCCTTCTGCTCGTCGCCGGTCTTCTCGCGGGATGCTCGCAGGTGACCCAGTTCGCCGGAGACGTCGTCGGCGTCCCTGTCGAGGAGACCTGCGCGACCATCGACGACGCCTACGGCCAGTACCAGTCGGTCATCGACCAGGGCGGTGCCACGGAGGAGCAGCTCGATGCGGCGCGCGACGAACTCGTCGCGACACTCGACGGACTCGCCGACGACGTCGACGGACAGCTGGGCGATCTCATCCGCTCCGGTGCCCAGCAGCTCGGCGAGGTCACCGACGTGCAGGCGCCCGAGACCATCGAGGCGATCGAGCAGCTCAAGGAATCGGCGTCGGCCTTCTGCGGCTGACCCGGTGCTCATCGCCCCGGCGCTCGGGGCCCGTCATACGCTGGATGCATGAGCGCGCGTGCCGTGGATCCTCGGGTCTGTCCTACCTGCGGCGACGCCCTGACGTTCGAGATCCTCGACGACGAGCGGTTCCTCGTCGTGTGGTCGTGCGTCGAATGCGGTCTGGTCCGCGCCACCGAACCGGTGTGACCGCGCCCGCCGTGCCGGAGGGGGTCAGCGCGCGTCGCCGCGGAAGATCTGCCGATACAGGCCTTCGATGTCGCTGGCGGAGGGCACACGAGGGTTGTTCCCCGGTGAGCCCGAGGCGAGAGCCTGCTCCGCCATGGTCGGGATGAGCGCCGTCCAGTCATCCGGAGAGACGCCGAACTGCTCGGGTGTCGGCACCGCGAGGTCGACGGCGAGAGAGCGCAGCTCGCCGACCAGCGCCGCCGCGGCATCCGCATCCGCGATGCCGTCATCCGCCACACCCAGGGCGCGCGCGCAGTCCGCGTAGCGATCATCCGCAGCGCTCAGCGAGAACTCCGTCACCGCGGCGAACAGCATCGCATTCGACATGCCGTGGCTGATGTGGAAGTGGGCGCCCAACGGGCGGCTCATGCCGTGCACGAGCGCGACGCTGGAGTTCGAGAACGCGATGCCGGCCAGCGTGGCCGCCTCCATCATCTCGGCTCGCGCGTCCCGGTCCGAGCCGTCGCGACAGGCGGCGCGCAGGCTCCGGCCGATGATCGCGATCGCGCGCAGCGCCACGGCATCCGAGAACGAGTTGCGGCGCCGGCTCACGTAGGCCTCCACCGCGTGGGTCAGCGCATCGATTCCGGTGTCGGCGGTCAGGCGCGCCGGCATGCTCATGGTCAGCTCGAAGTCGACGATCCCGGCGACCGGGAGGTACGACGGCCCCGCGCACAGCATCTTCTCCCCGCTCTCGCTGTCGGTGATCACCGTGAACCGCGTCGCCTCGGAACCGGTGCCGGCCGTGGTCGGGATCGCGACCACGGGCAGAGCCGGTCCGTCATAGCTGACGGGAGCCTTGAGCTCGCGCAGTCGGCCGCCGCGCACCGCGAGCACGGCGAGCGCCTTGGCGGTGTCGATCGGGCTGCCGCCGCCCAGACCGATGAGGATGTCGGCGCCGTGGGAGGACACGGCGGCGAGCCCGTCGTCGAGTGAGGAGGTCGTCGGGTCGGGCACGACCCCGGAGAAGAGCGCGGCGTGCAGGCCGGCGTCTTCCAGCAGGGCGAGAACGCGAGCCGCCGTGCCGTTGCCCGTGAGGAAGGCGTCGGTGACGATCAGGGGACGCTCGGCGGCGCGCAGGCGCAGCACATCGGGCAGCTGCGAGAGCGAGCCGCCGCCGATGCGGAGATCTCCGGGGACGGCAACGTGGAATGTCATGGAGGGCTTCTTCCTGGGGTCGAGTGCCGCGGCGCCTGTCACGGCCGCTCAGCGCTGAGAGTCGCGGTACTGCGCACTCCAGAAGTCCTGGAGTGCGGTGGCGAGATCGTGCGACACGCGGTAACGATGGTCGTAGTGCGCGGTCATCTCGGCGTCGGGTTCGTAGACCGTGCGGATCCGAGTCATGTGCGCCGCGGCGTCGCCGTAGTCGGAGAACGCCCCCGCCGCGACACCGGCGGTCAGCGCTGCTCCCAACGCGCCGGTCTCCTCCTCTGCGGCGACGGAGATGGGGATGCCGAGAGTGTCGGCGAGCATCTGGGCCCATACCGGGCTTCGCGAGCCGCCTCCGGAGAGCGTGGCCCTGTCGATGCGGGCACCTGCCGCTTCCAATCGTTCGACATGGCGGCGGTGCTCGAAGACCACGCCCTCGAACAGGGCTCGGATCAGGTGGCCCTCGCCGTGCCATCCCGCCACTCCGTAGAAGCCCGCTCGGCGCTCGGCGCCCTGCGGCGATCCGTAGAGGAAGGGGTGGAAGTACGGATCGTCGGTCCGCGGCACGACCTCGGAGAGACGCCGGTGGCAGAAGCCGAACGGATCCTCGTGGTGGCCGCCCCGCTCGACGAACTCGCGGACGTACCACTCGAGGTGGGATGCCGAGGTGGCGCTGTTGTCCATGATCATGAACCGGGAAGGGCCGAAGGCCGCGACCATGAGCAGGTCGCGGTCCACCACCGGCTCCTCGGCCAGATACTGGTTGACCGACCACGTCCCCGCGATGATCGATGTCGCCCCGGTCTCGACGACCCCGGCGCCCAGCGCGCTGGCGATCACGTCGAAGAGACCGCCGACGACCGGAGTGCCTTCCGCGAGACCGGTCTGCGCGGCCGCCTCGGCGGTGACGGTCCCGGCGATCTCGGTCGGATCGATCAGCCGGGGCAGCAGCCTCTCCAGGCCGTCCAGCCCGTAGAGCGCGAGCAGCTCGTCGTCGTAGCGGCACTCCGGCATCGTCAGCAGACCGGCGCCCGACATGTCGGAGATGTCGCTCACCTTCTGGCCGGTCAGCTGGAAGGTGATGTAGTCCTTGCACATCACGAGGGTGCCCGCGCGGTCGACGACGTCCGGATGGTGCCGCCGCATCCACGACAGCAGGACCGGAGTCTGCGACGGCCACGGCTCCTGCAGCGTGGCGGCGTGCAGGGCGTCTCCGTGGGCGGAGGTCAGCTCCTCGGCGACGCCGGCGGCCCGCGTGTCCAGCGACTGGATCCCGACGAGCGGCCGGTCGTCCCGGTCCAGCAGGTACAGGCCGTTGCCGTGTCCTGCGCATCCGGCGGCGATGATCTGGCCGGGGTCGATGCCCGCCTCCGAGATGCAGTGCCGCAGCGCCTCCTTCGCGTTGCGCCAGAGCTCGTCGAGATCCCGCTCCACGTGCCCGGGTTCCGGAGTGGTCGATTGGCCGTCGATCGCGTAGGACGAGATCCGCTCGCCATCGAGGTCGAACAGGACGGCCTTGATGACGGTGTTGCCGACGTCGATCCCGAGCAGGTACTGCTTCCCGTCAGCCGGCGTCCCGTCAGCCGGCATTGTAGATCTCCCATGCCTCGGGTCCCGAGGCGCCCCGGTGGACGATCGCCATCAGCGCGTCCACGACCGCCTTCGGATTGTCGTGCTGGTAGATGTTGCGGCCGTAGACGAGTCCCGATGCGCCCTGCGCCATGAGAGCCGCGGACTTCGTCAGCACCGAGTCGAGCCCCTCCTTGCCGCCGCCCCGGACCAGCACCGGCACGCGGGCCGCTTCGACCACGCGGTGGAAGTCCTCGGGATCGGCGGTGGGGTCGGCCTTGATGATGTCGGCCCCCATCTCGCTGGCGAGCCGCACGAGTGTCACGATCTTCTCGGCGTCGCCGTCGACCTGGTACCCGCCTCTGACGTCGTTGGGCAGCATGACCAGGGGCTCGATCATGAGCGGCATCCCGTACTTGGCGCAGGAGGCGCGCACCCGGCTGATGTTCTCGACGCACTGGCGGAACAGCTCGGGCTCGTCCGGCAGCATGAAGAGATTCACGACGACGCAGGCCGCGTCCATCTCCAGCGCCCCGATGATCGGCTCGTCATGGTTCTGCAGCATCGACCACATCACCCGATGCTTCTGGGCGTTGTAGGGGTTGCCCATGTCGATGCGCATGACGAGCGCGGGCTTGTCCCTGCCGGGGACGGCCTGCAGCAGGTCGGCCTGTCCGTAGGCCATCTGGACGGCATCGGGCTTCGCGTCGACCAGCGCCGCGACGACGCTCGGCATGTCCTCGAGTCCCACCAGGAATCCGGGTTCGTTGCAGACTCCGTGATCGATGGCCACGTCGAGGCAGCCCCCTTCGCTGAAGAGACGGTTCATCCTCGCAAGGGTGCTCAGGCGCATTCCACTGTCCTTTCCATCGTCCGACGGTCGAGTGCGTCGCGATCGACGCGGTTGTATTCCTCGAGGTCCGTCACCAGTTCGCCGATCTCCGCGAGACGGCGTTCGTCATCCCAGCCCAGCTCCGCGGCCGCGACCGTGGCGATCGTCTCGATCAGCCCGGCATCCACCGCTCCGGTGATCGCGACGGCCGTGCGTCGCATGATCAGATCGCCGAGTCGCGTCGCGTACTCGTGCTGCACCATGAACGCGATCTCGGCGGCCGTCAGCTGCACGCCGACGCCGACCGGCTGGTCGTCGTCGCGCCCGGCGCAGAACTCCATCACGGCGGATGCCCGAGTGCCGTAGGCGTCGACGAGGTGCGCTGCGCGAGCGTCCGACACTCCCCACGTCGAGATCAGGTCGGTCGCGATGGCCGACGAGTCGACGAAGTCCCGTCCCCCGCCGATCCCGAGCTCCACGGTGGACGTCGTGCGCTCGCGCCCGAGCTCCGCCAGCACCTCATCGGCGGTGTCCTGGGCGAAGGCGCGGAACGTCGTCCACTTCCCGCCGATCATGCAGTACTGGGGAACGTCGCCGTCGATCCGCTTCACGTCGTGCCCGCGGGTGATCCGACCGGTGAAGTCGTGCGCGCTCTTGAGCAGAGGGCGGATGCCGCTGAAGGAGTACACGATCTGGTCTGCCGAGACCGCCACCGTCGGGAAGACGGCCCGCAGGGATTCGAGGATGTAGTCGCGCTCGTCATCCTCGCACCGCACGCGCTCCGCTCGCTCGACCTTGATGTCGGTGGAGCCGGCGAGAACCCGGCCCAGGTATCCGAACGCGATGCAGATCCGGCCGTCGGAGTTGTCGAAGTAGACCATGTGTCCGTCGAGAGCGTCGTACAGCTCCGGATTGTCGAGAACGAGGTGCGAGCCCTTCGTGCCCTCGACCAGCTGATCGGGGCGGCTGTCGGCGGGGACCAGCGTCGCGAGGGACTCGTCCAGCCACGCACCGGTGGCGTTCACGACGGTCTTCGTCGTCACCGGGTATCGCGTACCCGTCTCGCTGTCCGTGATGACGAAGCCCGACCCGTCTCCGGCGATCTCGGCGTAGTTGAGCGCGACGGAATCCGGGGCCATCATCGCGGTGTCGACCACGATCTCGACGCCGAGGCGCTCCGGGTAGCTGATCCAGGCGTCGTAGAACACGGCGGCGAATCTCATGCGGGAGGTGAGCTTCGGCCACTTCTGGAATGCGGCGCGAGCGCCGAGGAAACGGTGTCGCGGCAGCGCCCTGCGCGAGCGGGTGACCCAGTCGTAGATGCTCAGTCCGATCCGCAGCGGGACCGCGCCGCGCCGCGCCGGCCGTGTGGAGAGCCGGAAGAAGCTCGCCGCCGCGTTGAACAGGCCGGAGAACACCGACGTGATCGGCACCACCGTGGCGAGCGGGCGGACCATGTGCGGCGCGTTGCGCAGGAGTGCGTCCCGCTCCCGCAGAGATTCGCGGACGAGGCCGAACTCGCCGTTCTCCAGGTACCGGAGTCCGCCGTGGATCATCCGCGAGGGTGCGGCGCTGCAGCCGGAACAGAAGTCCACGCGCTCCACGAGCAGGACCCGAAGCCCTTGCAGGGACAGCTCCCGGAACACTCCGACGCCGTTGATCCCGCCGCCGACGACGATCGCATCGAACGAGCCGTCCGCGCGGATGGCGTCGAACCTGGCGCTCCTGGGGGCGTTCATGCGTCGAGATCGCTCACGTGCTGGGCCACGGCGGCGTCGATCAGTGTGCGGTCGTCGTCCGAGAGCCGGATGCGTCCGGCGGCGGCGTTCTCCCGCGCCTGCTGCGGATTCCTCGCGCCGCAGAGCGAGTACGTGATGCCCGGCTGATCGAGCGTCCAGGCGATCACGATCTGCGCCTTCGTCGCCGCATGCGCGTCGGACACGGGTTCGATGGCCTGCATCAGTCGGGCGACCTTCTCGCGGTTCGCCAGGGAGAAGCGGGGATTGTCCCTGCGCTGATCGTCACCCGAGAAGGTGCGATCGGGACCCATGCTCCCGGACAGGAGGCCGAGCGCCAGCGAGGAGTAGCTCAGCGTCGAGACGTCGGCCTCCCGGGCGATCGGCAGCAGGGTCGTCTCGATCCCGCGGGCGATCATCGAGTACTCCTCCTGGATGGCGTCGAGCGCGCCGGTCGCCGCATACGAGCGCAGATCGCTCTCCGACACGTTGCTCGCTCCGATGGCGCGGATCTTGCCCTGCTCACGCAGCTGCACGAGTGCGTCGACGGTCTCCTCGATCGGGGTCGTCGGATCCTGCCAATGCGTGATGTACAGATCGATGTGGTCGGTTCCGAGGCGCTGCAGGCTCTGCTCGACCTCCCGGATGATCGACTCGCGGCCGAGATACCGGTGCACGGGTTCGCCGTCGTAGTCGAAGAAGGGCGTGCCCTTCTCCGTGTGCTGCACCAGGCCGCACTTCGTCGCGAGCACGACGTCGTCCCGGCGTCCGCGGATCGCCGCCCCGACGATCTCCTCCGCGCGTCCTTGCCCGTAGGCCGGGGCCGTGTCGATCAGAGAGACTCCTTCGTCGATCGAGGATCGGATCGCGGCGATCGACTCCGACTCATCGGTTCCACCCCACATCCATCCGCCGATGGCCCAGGTGCCCAGGCCGACCGCAGAGGCTTCGATCGACGAACCGCCGAGCGTGCGAGTGCGCATCTCCGTCATTTCTCTCCTTCTGCCGGTGCGACCACCGACGCCGCCGTCTGCTCATCGACGATGAGGGAACGGATGAAGCCGCCGGCCAGCGCGGCACGGATGGGGCGTACCTTCTCCGGCCCGACGGCGACGCCGATCGTGGTCGGGCTCTCGGTGAGCTCGGACGGGCTGAGGGCCAGGAGGCGCGAGTTCAGCGGGGAGTCTGCGAGCGATCCGTCGTCCCGGATGATGTGGGCGAGGAGCTCTCCGCCGGCGTCGCCGGCCCGCAGCATCTCGCGATCCGACTCCGACAGCGGGGCGAGGTCGTAGTAGCTCGATCCCTCGGTCACCACGGAGCCGATGCCGACCATCGCGACGTTCGCGCGTCGGGCCAGATCGAACACCTGCTTGATCGAGCCGACCTCCATGAGGGTGTCGCGCTGTTCGCGGCTCTCCGCGAACAGCGGGGCGTGCAGCAGCACGGCCCGGCCGCCGAGTCGGTCGGCGAGCTGCGTGGCGAGGTGGTTGACGTCGGTGTAGTACTTGCCCTGCACGCCACCGGTGAGCGGGACGACGGTCACGTCGAAGGCTCGGTCGGGGGTGAGGCCGTCGACCACGGCGCTCACTGCCTTTCCTCCGGTGATCGCGATCACGTCTCCGTCGCGGATCGTCTCCAGCAGCTCGTTGGCCGCGGCGCGACCGACGACCTGCAGGTTCGTGTCCGGATTCCCCTCCACGGTGGGGGTCACCACCGCCGTGCGGAGCTCGGTCGTCCGGACGAGCTCGCCCTCCAGATCGACGAGCCGCTGGAACGGCCCCGCATCGATCGTGATCTTGACCATGCCGAGCTCACGCCCTCGCCGGATGAGGCGATTCACCTTCGACGCGGACAGATCGAGGCGAGCGGCGATCTCGGACTGCGTCATGCCCTCGACGAAGTGGAGCGTGACGACGGTGTGGATCTTGCGGATCGTCGCGAGATCTTCCCTGTTCTCGAAGACCATGGCGTCACACCGTCCGTCGGCGGGACAGGTAGTGGTCCACGAGCAGCGCCACGAGCAGGATGCTGCCGCGCACGATGTCCTGCCAGTACACGGAGACGTCGAGGAGAGTCAGCGAGCTCGACACCACCGAGAGCAGGATCGCCCCGAGGGTCGCACCGAAGATGGTTCCCGACCCGCCCTTGAGGCTGGCGCCGCCGATGACGGCGGCCGCGATGACGTTGAGCTCCATTCCGATCCCGAAGGTCGGCTGCGCGGATCCGAACCGTGCCATATAGATGATGCCGGCGACGCCGGCGAGAGCCGAGCACAGCACGGTCGTGAAGAAGATGGCGTGCTTGGTGCGGATTCCCGAGTACGCGGCTGCCTTCTCGTTGCTCCCGGTGTAGAACACCTTCCGGAACGCGGTCGTCCGCCGGAGCATGAAGTCGAAGGCGATGACGACGACCAGGAAGATCACGATGACGAGCGGGATCGGCCCGAGGGAGCCCTGCCCGATGAACTTGAACTCGCTGGGCAGGGAGTACAGCCCGAGCGGCCGGCCGCCGGTGAGGAGGAGGCAGACGCCGCGGGCGATGACCATCACGGCGAGGGTGACCACGAAGTGGTTCAGCCCGACCTTCGTCACGAGGACGCCCATCACCGCGCCGGTGGCGATGCTCGCGAGGATGGCGATGCCGGAGGCCAGCCACGGATCGATGCCCTGAAGGTAGAGCCAGCCGGCCAGCACCATCGACAGCGCCGTGACCGACCCGACCGACAGATCGATGCCGCCGGAGATGAGGAGGATCGTCATGCCGACGACGACGATGCCCTCGACGGCGAACACCATGGCCATCGCCTCGATGTTGGCGAGCGTCAGGAAGTGCGGCGAGGCGAACGACATCGCCACGACCAGGACGAGCAGGATCAGGATCAGCCCGGTCTCGCGCATCCGGAGGAAGCGGGAGAGGAGATGCTTCAGATCGGGTCGGGCTTGGGGCTCCGCCGGCAGCGGCGGGGCGGTCATCAAAGTCTGTTGTTGCGTCATCACACCAGCTCCTGCTTCCGTTCGGCCATCGAGGCCAAGCTCAAGATGTTCTCTTCCGTCATGTCGTCGCCGGCGACCTCGCCGCTGATCTCGCCTTCCCGGATGACGATCACCCGGTCCGAGACCCCGATCAGCTCCGGCATCTCCGAGGAGATGACCACGATGCCGATCCCCTTCCGGGCGAGATCGCGCAGGATGGCGTGTATCTCCGCCTTGGCGCCGACGTCGACGCCGCGGGTGGGTTCGTCGAGGAAGATGACCTTCGGGTTCACGGCGAGCAGCTTCGCGAGGGCGACCTTCTGCTGGTTGCCGCCGGACAGCGTCGAGACGGCGTCGTCGAGCTGGCCGTATTTGAGGCGGAGCCCGCGGCCGACGCGGGCGGCGAGGCTGTCCTCACGGCGCTTCCCGATCAGACCGAAGCGGGAGACCTCTCGCAGCGACATGGCCGAGGTGTTCTCGGCGATCGACATGTCGAGGAACACCCCCTCGGCCTTGCGGTCCTCCGACAGATAGACGATGCCGTGGGCGATGCAGTCCTGATAGTGCTTAAGGCGGAGAGGCTCGCCGTTCAGGGCGATCTCGCCCGTCGCGTCGCCTTCCAGCCGGCAGATGCCCTTCGCGATCTCGCTGCGACCGGCGCCGATGAGGCCGCCGAGTCCGAGGATCTCGCCGCGTCGCACGTCGAAGGTGATGTCGGCGAACCGGGGATCGTCGGTCAGGTGCCGCACCGACAGGATGACGTCGGTGGAGCGCTCGTCGTCCCGCTGCTTCTCCGGGTACTGGTTGTCGAGGGTGCGACCCACCATCGACCGGACCAGATCCGACGGAGTCGTCTCGGAGACGGCACTGGTCATGATGTGCTGCCCGTCTCGGAACACCGAGACCCGGTCGCAGTTCTCGAAGATCTCGACCATGCGGTGGGAGATGTAGATGATCGAGATGCCGCGGGCGGAGAGCTCCCGCATGATGCGGAACAGCGTCTGCGCCTCGATCTCGGTGAGTGCGGCCGTGGGCTCGTCGAGGATGAGCACCCGGCAGTCGAGCGTGAGCGCCTTGGCGATCTCGACGAGCTGTTGGTTCGAGATCGACAGGTCTCGGACCAGCGCTCGTGGATCGATGTTGCCGAGCTGACGGAGGATCTCGCCGGCCCTGCGCTCGAGGGATTCGGGATCCATCAGCCAGGAGCGGCTGGCGTTGGTGGCCGCCATGAACATGTTCTCGGCGACGGTCACATCGGGGCACAGCTCGATCTCCTGGTGGACGAAGCCGATCCCCAGCTTCTGCGCCACCGCCGGCGAGGTGATCTCCACGGGCTGTCCATCGAGCAGGATCGTGCCGCTGTCGGGCCGCACGATCCCGTCGATGACGTTCATCAGGGTGGACTTGCCTGCGCCGTTCTCGCCGGCGATGGCGTGGACCTCCCCCTTGCGGAGGGTGAAGTCGACGGATCTCAGTGCATGGATCGAACCGAACGACTTGCTGACGTTCTTGATGTCGAGGATTGTCGTGTGTTCCAAGGTCGTCTCCATTGATCGAGCTCGAGGACAAGGGGGAGGTCCGGCACCGGGGCTATTCGGTGCTGCGGCCTTCCATGTACTTCTCGAGGTCGAACGAGTCGGCGTTGTCCTTGGTGATCACGGAGAAGCCGTTGTCGACGAACGGGACCTGAGCGGGGTTGTAGTCGGACTCCTTGTAATCGTTGAACGGATCGATCAGGTCGGGGTGCGCCGCCATGAAGAGGGTCATGAATCCCATGAAGCCCTGGATGCCCTGGTTCGGGTTCACCGACAGGTGGATCGTTCCGTCCTTGATGAGGTCGAGGGTGGTCGGGGTGATGTCGGCGTGCAGGATCAGCACGTCGGCGTTCGCCTCGGTGATGGCGGCGGCGGCGCCCTCGGCGGAGCCGGCCTCCGGGATCCACATCGCGTCGAGCTCGGGGTTCGCCTGCAGGATCGAGGCGGTGGCCTGGTAGGCCTTGGTGCTGTCCTGGTTCGTCGCCTGGCGGCCGACGAGCTTCATGTCCGGGTACTTGTTCTCCATGTACTCGATGAACGCCGTCACGCGCAGGTCGTGGTTGCTCTGACCGGGGTTCTCGAGGACGGCGTACTCGCCCTTCTCGCCGACGACCTTGACGATCTCCTCGGCGGCGAATGCTGCTTCCGCACGGTTGTCGGAGGTGACGTACGAGGTGCGGTTCGACTCGGGGGAGTCGGCGGCGAAGGTCACGACCTCGATGCCGTCGTCGATGGCGGCGTTGATCGGCTCGATGAACGGATCCGCCTGCATGGGGTGGAGGAGCACGCCTGCCGGCTTCTCGACCAGATCCTGCTCGAAGGAAGCGATCTGCTTGCTGATGTCGTAGTCGGGGGTTCCGGAGAACACGGTCTCGCACCCCATCGCCTCGGCGGCCTGTTTGAACCCCTGGTAGACGGGAACCCAGTACTGGTGGGAGGAGACCATGACGTTCATCACGTAGGTCTCGCCCTCGGCGCACTGGAACCCCTGGGATTCGGTCGACGTCGAGGACTTGTCGGATGCCGCGGTGCAGCCGGTGATGGCCACGATGGCGAGTGCTGCCGCGACGGCGGCGGTAACGCGGGAGATCTTCATTGATTGCCCTAACTGTGTGGATGGGTACTGCAGAGGACGACTGATTGATGGTGACAGGTTCGGCGAACCGATGCAATAGATTTCGGTCACTGAAATTTCTTGCAGATCCGCGGCACGACAGGGATCGGTCGGTCCTCCGACCGCCGGGGTGGATGTCGTGGCGGCGGCGCGCTTACGTGCTCGCCCGCACGACCAGCGAGGGCGTGAGGTCGACCCGGCGCACGGGGCCGGCGTTGCCCGCCGCGATGCCGAGCAGCAGGTCGAGCGCGACGCGGCCCGACTCCTCGAACGGCTGACGCACCGTCGTGAGGCCGAGTCCGTCGGCGAGCGGACCGTCGTCGAAGCCGACGATCGCGACGTCGTCCGGCACCGACAGGCCGCTCTGCCTCAACCCGCGCCATGCCCGCGAAGCCAGCTCGTCGTGGTTCGCCATGACCGCCGTCGGCGCATCCGGTCCCGAGAGGGCGCGCAGCAGGGCGGGCGTCGGGTCGGTGTCGAGGGGGGAGCGGACCTGCTCGATCGTCACGTACTCCGCGAGTCCCTGCATGCGCAGCATCCCGGCGGAGATGTAGTCCTGTGAGAGCTGAGGCTCCCCGAGGTAGATCACGCGACGGTGTCCGCGCTCGCGCAGGTGCTCGCCCACCATGCGTCCGCCGGCCTCGTCGTCGAGCAGCACGACCGGCGCATCGTCGCCGACGGGACGGGCGCGGCGCACGTCGATGAGCACCAGGGGGAGCGCGGCTTCGCGGCTCGCGCGCATCGCCGCGCTGCCGAGCGGCACGCCCATCACGATGAGCCCCTCGATCCCGCGGCGCACGGGCAGCGCATCCAGCAGCGGGGCGTCGACGCTGGCTGCGGACTCGAGGTCGTGGGCGGTCAGCTCGATCGCGGTCTCGCGCGCCCGCACGAGCATCCCGGAGAAGCGACGGAAGTACGTGGAGTAGGTGCTGAACGGCGCGGCGACGGCGATCCGCGTGCCGCCTGCCGAGCGTCCGCCCGCCGGGCCCGCGCGGTAGCCGAGGGCGCCGGCGGCGGCGATGACCTGGCGCGGGTCTGCTCGCTGACCCGATGGGGTGCGTTGATGACGAGGGAGACCGTGGAGATGCTCACCCCCGCCCGCTCGGCGACCGTGTAGATCGTGACCTTGCTCGCGTCCGGCATCCGATTCCCCTCCTCGTCAAAAAGTACTTCATCGAAGTGCTTCGATGCGCCCACAATGATCCTGACACCAAAGGAGGGGTCGCATGAGGTTCACCAAAGCGCAGCTCGATTCGTCCGTCGTCGCCGTCGAGGCGCGGCTCGCCCCGCTGCAGAAGCCGCGCGGCAGGACCGCGCAGGACCGCCGCCGCGACGCGGAGGCGTTCGATGTGGTGATGACGAGAGAGCTCGGCATCGGCCCCGTCGACGTCGCGACCGAGGAGCACACCGTCCCCGTCGCGGGCCACCCCGACGCCCGGTTGCGCGTCTACTGGCCCACGCCCGATCGACCCGATCCCGTGATCGCCGACCGACTCCCCGTGCTCGTCTACTTCTTCGGCGGCGGGTTCGAGATCGCCGGCATCGACTGGGTCTGGTGGGATGCGGCGTTCCGAGAGCGCGCCCGCGACGCCGGGATCATCGTGGTCGCCGGCGAGTACTCGCATGCGCCGGAGGTGAAGTATCCCGCGCAGCCGGAGCAATGCTGGTCGGTGTTCGAGTGGGCGGCCGCCCATGCCGCCGAGCTCGGCGGCGATCCCGAGAAGCTGGCGCTCGGCGGAGCATCCGCCGGCGGCAATCTCGCCGCCGCGACGGCGCTCATGAACCGCGATCGTGCCGACCGGCCCGTGCGCCTGCAGCTGCTCGAGATGCCGCTCCTCGACATGACCATGAAGCACCTCGACCTCGAGGACCAGTCCGCCATCGTGCCCAAGCCGTTCTTCCGTCGGATGGCGGGCATGATCGTCGACCAGTACCTGGGTCGACGCAGGGCGACGCGGCTCGAGCCCTACGCCTCGCCCCTGCTCGCCCCGTCGCTCGCGGGGCTGCCGCCCGCGGTCATCTACACCGCGGAGCTCGATGCGCTCCGCGGCGACGGCGAGGCCTATGCGCGCGCGCTGAGCGCGGCCGGTGTTCCCGTGACGTGCCTGCGGCTCATCGGGCAGAACCACGGCTCGGGCAGCTACCGCGGCCACGTGCCGGCGGCGGACCACCTTCACCGCGACATCGTCGCCACCCTGCGGACGCTCCACGACGAACCGGCGCACTCTGCGCGGAAGGCGGCATCATGACCACGCTCACGGACATCGATCTCGACGCCGGCATCCGGCGGTGGATCGCCCGCCTCGAAGAGCTCTCGCCCGGGATCCCCGGCATCGACAGCCCCGACCCGACGGTGCAGCGCGCGGCGGCGCGAGTGCTGTCCGACCTGCTCGCCGTCGACTTCACCCTCCCGATCCCCGAGGGCGTCTCGATCGACGACGTCGAGATCGCGGGTCCCGCCGGGCCGCTGCGGATGCGACGCTATCGCCCGGATGCCGTGCCGGATGCCGCGCCCACGCAGCTCTGGCTGCACGGCGGCGGCTTCTACGCCGGCACGATCGACGAGATCCTCAACGACCGGCTCTGCGCGCGCCGCGCCCTCGAGAGCGGCGTGCAGCTCCTCTCCCTCGAATACCGGCTCGCCCCCGAGCATCCGTATCCCGCCCCTGTGCTCGACGCCGTCGCCGCGCTCGACGCGCTCGCCGCCGACCCGCAGAGGTTCGCCGTCGACCCCGAGCGCCTCGGCGTCGGCGGCAACTCCGCCGGCGCGGCGATCGCGGCGAGCACGGCTCTGCGTCTGCGCGATCTGGGCGGTGTCCGCCTCGTGCACGTCGACCTGGAGGTGCCGCCGCTCGCGATGCACCGGGTGGGGCGATCGGCGGAGGACTATGCGATCGGGTTCGGCCTCGATCAGCTCGAGCAGATCGTCGGCATGTACACCGGGCCCGACGGCCCCGCCGACGCACGCATCTCGCCGCTCGATGCGGACGATCTGCGGGGTCTCCCGTCGACCCTCGTCATGGCCGGCGAGCACGACCCGTTGCGCGACTCCGGCGTCCTCTACGCCGAGCGTCTGCAGGAGGCCGGCGTGCCCGTCGAGCTCCACATCGGCGCCGGCCACCTGCACGGCACACCCGGTCTCACTGCCGCATTCGACGGCGCGCGCGCGTGGCAGGAGCTGCACGCCCGCCACCTCGCATCCGCCTATGGCACCATTCCCGTCCGGTCCGCCGGCTGAACGACCCACCCTCGAGGAGACGATGATGTCCCAGACCACACTCGACCCGATCGGCGCCCTCGGCCCCGATGCCGTTCCCGGATCGACGCAGCCGCGCGGCTTCCTGTTCACCTTCGTCGCCGCATGGTTCGGACTGAGTCTGGTGCTCAGCACGCTCATGGGCGCGTCGATACCGAAGGTGTTCGCCTTCCTGGACGACGCGACCAAGGGGGTGAACCTGTCGATCGTCGCCGCGGTCGGCGGTGTCGTGGTGATCGTCATCACGCCCCTGTTCGGCCGACTCAGCGACCGCACGATGTCGCGGCTCGGCAAGCGCCGCCCGTGGATCCTCGGCGGAGCCCTGGGCGGCATGGTCGGCGTCGTCCTCCTCGCGTTCTCGACCGAGCTCTGGCAGGTCATCGTCGGCTGGGCGATCGTGCAGACCGGGTTCGGGGCGACGAACGCCGCGGTGCACGCGCTGCTCGCGGACCAGATCCGGATGAGCATCCGCGCGCGGGTCTCCGCCGCCGCCAGTGCCGCCAACGCGATCGCCCTGATCTTCGGGTCGCTGCTGATCGCGGGGCTGCCCAACGAGCAGCAGTGGACGTGGTTCCTCGTGCCCGGCGCGATCGGCGCGATCTTCAGCGTGCTCCTCTTCTTCCGCCTGCACGACATCGTGCGCACCGAGAAGCCGGCGCCCTGGAGCTGGGCGGACGTGGTGTCGACCTACTGGCTCAACCCGCTGCGGTACCGCGACTTCTTCTGGGCCTGGGCCTGCCGCCTGTTCGTGACGATGTCGATCCTCACGGTGTCGACCTATCTGCTGTTCTTCATCATCGATCGGCTCGGCGTGCCGAAGGAGCAGGCATCCGGCGTCTTCGCCACGGTGCTCATCGCCTTCACGCTCACCAGCATCCTCACCACCGTCGTGTTCGGCTGGATCTCCGACCGGACGGGCCGGCGCAAGGCGATCGTCTGGGTGTCGGCGCTGCTGTCCGCCGGGGGGCTCATCATCGCCGCACTGTCTCCGGATCTCACGACCTTCCTGATCGCGATGGCTCTCGTCGGCGGGGCGCAGGGCGCGTTCGTCTCGGTCGACATCGCGATGATGACCGAGGTGCTGCCGACCTTCGATGAGGCGGGCAAAGACCTCGGCATCGTCTCGCTGTCGTTCCAGGTGCCGCAGGTGCTGGTCCCGGTGCTCGCGATCCCCCTGCTGGCGATCGGCGGGTCGGGGGAGAACTACGCGGCCCTCTTCATCGCCGCGATCGTGTTCGGCGTGCTCGGCGGGCTGTCGGTGCTGCCGATCAGGAGCGTCAAGTAGGAGTCGAGAGCCGCGGGCCCGCCGATCCGGTGGGCCCGCGGCCTTTCCCGGCCCATCAAAAGCAATTTCCGCGCACCTCTCGACAAAACAGAAATTTCCGGTAGAGTCGCCATGTCGGTAATCATTTCTCACTTTTCGTGTCGAGAGGAAATCATGCACGCACGAACTCGCAGCATCGTCGCTGCGGCAGCGGCCGGAGCGATGGCGCTCGTCGGCCTCAGCGGCTGCGCCGCCTCCGCAGGATCCGACGAACCCCTTGTGGGGCTCGTCATCAAGACGCAGGACAACCCCTTCTACGTCAAGATGACGGAAGGGGCCAAGGACGAGGCGGAAGCCCTCGGACTCAATCTGCAGGTCGCCAGCGGCGACGGGCAGAGCGACGTCGACTCGCAGATCAAGGCCATCGAGAACTTCACGGCGCAGGGCGCCAAGGCGATCCTCGTCACACCCGCCGGCGACGGGATCATCCCCGCCGTCAAGAAGGCGCAGGAGGCGGGCGTCGTCGTGTTCGCGATGGACTCGCCGCTCGGTGCGGACTCCGGCATCGACGGCACCTTCGCGACCGACAACTACCTCGCGGGCGTGCTCGTCGGCGAATGGGCGAAGGCCGCGCTCGGCGACACCGAGCCCCGGGTCGCCACGCTCGACCTCAGCACCGACCAGATCCCCGTCGACGTCGCCCGCAACCAGGGCTTCCTCGAGGGGTTCGGCATCGAGCTCGGCGATCCGTCGAAGATGTGGGACGAGACCGACCCGCAGCTGGTCGGCCACGAGGTGACGGATGCCAACGAAGCAGGCGGGCGCACCGGCATGGAGAAGCTCCTGCAGAAGGATCCGACCATCAACCTCGTCTACACGATCAACGAGCCCACGGCCGCAGGCGCCTATCAGGCCGTCGTCGCCGCGGGGCTCGAGGACCAGATCACGATCGTCTCGGTCGACGGCGGATGCCCCGGCGTGACCAACGTGCAGAAGGGCATCATCGCCGCGACCTCGATGCAGTTCCCGCTCGAGATGGCGAAGCAGGCCCTGCAGGCCGTCGAGGACTTCCTGGCCGACGGCACCAAGCCGAAGAACAGCGACGGCCTCGACTTCACCAACACCGGAGTCACGCTCGTGACCGACCAGCCGCAGGACGGCGTCGAATCCGAGGACACGACGTTCGGACTGGAGCAGTGCTGGGGCTGAGTCGCCCCGCTGCCTCCCTACCGGGTGAGGGTCGGCTCTTGCCGACCGGCCCTCACCCTCCTCCTCCATACAACGACGTAGGAAAGCCCATCATGAACCGAAGCGCCACCGATCTCCCGGATGACGAGCGACCGAGCACCGTCACCGCCGGATTCTCGATGGGACTGGTCGAGATCGACCAGGGAGCCCGTCTCAGCCCTCTCCAGTGGATCGAACGACGGATGCTGTCGCGCCCGCTGATCGGTCCCGTCGCGGTGCTCATCATCGCGCTGATCGTCTTCTCGATCGTGTCGCCGAACTTCGGCACGCTCCAGAACTTCTCCCTGATCCTGCAGCAGGTGCAGGTGATCGCGATGCTCGGCATCGCGCAGACCCTCATCATCCTCACCGCAGGGATCGACCTCTCCGTCGCGGCGGTCATGCTGCTGTCGCAGGTCGCCATGGGTCGTTTCGCCGTCTCGGTCGGACTCCCTGTCGAGATCTCGCTCGTGCTCGGCATCGTCGTCGGCATCGCCTGCGGGGCGATCAACGGCTTCATCGTGACGAAGCTCAACATCCCGCCGTTCATCGCGACCCTCGGCACCCTGAGCATCTTCTACGCGCTGAACATCTTCATCTCCGACGGGGAGAGCGTGCCGTACGCCGACGTGCCCCCGCTGTTCAACTGGCTCGGAACGGGCTTCCGCGTGTTCGGCACGACGTTCACCTTCGGCCAGGTGCTCACGATCCTCATGTTCATCCTGTTCGCCTACATCCTGCGCAACACCGCCTGGGGCACGCACATCTACGCCGTGGGCGACAACCTCGAGGCCGCGCGCCTCAGCGGCATCCGCGTCAACCGCGTGCTCATGTCGGTGTACGTGGTGGCCGGTCTCATCATCGGCGTCACCGCCTGGCTGCTCATCGGGCGCATCGGCTCGATCTCGCCCACCGCGGGCGCCGCCTACAACCTCGCGTCGATCACCGCGGTGGTCATCGGCGGCACGAGCCTCTTCGGCGGGCGCGGACGGATCATGGGCACGCTGCTCGGATCCCTCATCGTCGGCGTCTTCTCCAGCGGACTGTCCCTCGCCGGATTCGACAGCCTCTGGCAGGAGTTCACCATCGGCCTCCTCATCATCGGCGCGGTCGCCGTCGACCAGCGCCTCCGCAAGATCGGACGTTGACCATGACCACCGGAACCCAGACCCCGCGCTCCACCGACCTGGTGCTCGAAGCGCGCGGCATCGTGAAGCGCTACGGACGCGTCGTCGCCCTCGACCAGACGGACTTCGAGATCCGTCAGGGGGAGGTGCTCGCCGTGATCGGCGACAACGGCGCCGGCAAGTCCTCACTGATCCAATGCCTGTCGGGCGCCGTGCAGCCCGACGAGGGCGAGCTGCTGGTGAGCGGGGAGCCCACGACGCTGAGGACGCCGGTCGACGCTCGCCGGCTCGGCATCGAGACCGTCTTCCAGAGCCTCGCCGTCTCGCCGGCGCTCGACATCGCCAGCAACATCTTCCTCGGCCGGGAGCTGCGCCGCCCCGGCATCGCCGGCTCCGTGTTCCGCATGCTCGACAAGAAGCGGATGCGGGCGGAGTCGCTCGAGGTGATGTCGCAGCTCGGGCTGCAGACGCTCCAGAACATCGGCCAGTCGGTCGAGACCCTCTCCGGCGGTCAGCGTCAGGGCGTCGCTGTGGCGCGTGCCGCGGCCTTCGGCTCGAAGGTCGTCATCCTCGACGAGCCGACCGCGGCCCTCGGCGTCAAGGAGTCGGGGCGCGTCGTCAAGCTCATCAAGGACATCAACGCCCGCGGCATCCCGGTCATCCTGATCAGCCACAACATGCCGCAGATCTTCGAGGTCGCCGACCGCATCCACATCCAGCGTCTCGGAAAGCGCATCGCGCTCGTCGAGACGTCGCAGATCGACATGGCGGATGCCGTGGCGCTGATGGTCGGCGCGAAGACCCCCGAGCAGCTCGGGCTCGCCTCATGAGCCCGCAGCAGGACCCCGCAGACAATCCTCAAGAAAGGAGCACCCGCATGGTGCCCAACTACCTCCCCGTGCCCGGCACAGCCCTCGACGGCAAGGTGGCGCTCATCACCGGCGCCGCCTCCGGGATCGGCGAAGCGGTCGCCCGCATCTACGCCGCCAACGGATGTCGCGTCGCCCTGATCGACATCGACGCGGCCCGCCTCGAAGAGGTCGCCGCCGACATCGCGGAACGCGGCGGCGAGGTGCTCTCCCTCGTCGGGAACGTCGTGGAGGAGGACGAGGTGCGCGCGTTCTTCGCCGCGACCGTGGCCCGCTGGGGTCGCATCGACCTCGTGATCAACAGCGCCGGCCGGGACTCCCTCGCACCGCCCGTCACCCAGGTGACCCTGGAGGAGTGGAACAAGACGATCGGGCCGAACCTCACCGGCGTCTTCCTCTGCTGCCGCGAGGCCTTCCTCGTCATGGAGGGCCAGGAGACGGGCGGGCGCATCATCAACATGGGCTCCTCCTCGACCAAGGTCGCCTCGGGGCCGGGGCACAGCCCGTACCGCGCCTCGAAGCACGGCATGCTCGGATTCTCGAAGAACATCCTGATCGAGGGCATGCACAAGAACATCGGCGTCACGGTCCTGAACCCCTCGCACGTGCGCACGCCGATGACCGAGATCATCGACAAGGGCCTGTACGACGGCGACCTGCCCGCCTACACCGACGGGTGGCTCGACGAGAAGGAGATCGAGGAGGGCCTCTCGGCCAGCTGCATCGATGTCGGGAACGTCGCGGAGGCCGCGCTCTACATCGGGACGCGCACGCCGGACGTGACCATCCCCACCTTCTCGCTGTACCCGACGCACAAGGTGCTGCGGTACGGCATGGAGGTCTAGGCGATCGTGAAGGCTGCAGTTCTGCGCGGCATCCGCGACATTGCCGTCCTCGATGTGCCCATGCCGGAGCCCGTCGGCGTCGACTCGGTCCTCGTGCGGATCGGGGCGGTGGGCGTCTGCGGGTCCGACGTCCTCCGCTTCGGCATCGGCAAGGGATACGGCTTCCCGCGGGTGCTCGGCCACGAGATGTCGGGCACCCTGGTCGAGGACTCCCCGTCGGGAGTGCTCAAGGCCGGCGATCGCGTCGCGATCTTCCCGTGCATCCCCGAGCCCTCCGACCCGATGAGCGAGATCGGCGAGTACGCGCTCGCCGATCGCTACGACTACTTCGGCTCCCGGCGCGACGGCGGACTCGAGGAGTATCTGCGGGTGCCCGAGCGCAACCTGATCCCACTGCGTCCCGGCACCTCTCTGATCGACGGTGCGATGGTGGAGCCGGCGGGGGTGGCCCTGCATGCCGTCCGCAAGGCAGTGGTCCCCCCGAACGCGACGGCGCTCGTCATCGGCGCAGGGCCGATCGGCATCCTCGCCGCGCAGTGGCTGCGCATCCTCGGCGTCGTGCGCGTGCTCGTGGCGGATGTCGATGCGCGCAAGCGCGAGATCGCGGAGAGCCTCGGCTTCGAGACGCTCGACGCGTCGACGGCGCCGTCCGACGAGCTCGCGACGGCGGCGACCGCCGGCCGCGGCGTCGACATCGCCGTCGAGGCCTCCGGGATCTCCGTGACGTTCCTCCAGGCGATCCGCGCGGCGGCGCACCGCGGACAGGTCGTCCTGCTCGGCGACCTCGCCGATGACGTCGCGCTGCCGAAGGAGCTCGTCTCCCGCGTGCTGCGCCGGGAGCTCGTGCTGCGCGGAACATGGAACGCCGTCATCACGCCCCGGGTGACGAACGACTGGGAGATGGTGGTGGCCTGCCTCGGGCGGTCGCTCATCGTCGACGGGCTCGTGAGCCACGTCGAGCGCATCGACGACGCGCAGGAGGTCTTCACCCGCCTCGCCGACCGCGGAGCATGGTCGAACAAGACGATCTTCGCGGTCTCCGACGAGGCCGTCGCCGAGGCGGATGCCGCACTCAGCGGATCCCTCTCCGCACGATTGGCGCGGCGATGAAGGCCGCGGTGTTCCTGGGACCGGGACGCATCGAGGTCACGGACATCCCGGTGCCCGAGGTGGGCCCGGGCGACGTGCTGGTCGAGGTGAGGGCGGCCAGCATCTGCGGTACCGATCTGCGCATCATGAAGCACGGGCACTTCCGCATCCCCGAGGGCACGCGCCGCGTGCTCGGGCACGAGCTCACCGGTCGGATCGTCGAGGCGGGGGCGGATGTCCGCGGCTTCGCGGTCGGCGACCGGGTCAGCGTCGCTCCGAACGTCGGCTGCGGCGTCTGCGCCATGTGCCGCCGGGGGCTGAACCAGCTGTGCCCGACGTACGACGCGTTCGGCATCACGCTGAACGGCGGGTTCGAGGAGTACATGCTCGTCCCGGCGGTGGCGATCGAACGCGGGAACCTCTTCCACGTCCCGGATGCCGTGGGCGACGAGATCGCGGCGATCATGGAGCCGATGTCCTGCTGCCTCCACGGTCAGCGCAAGGTCGAGGTCTCACCCGAGGACTCGGTGCTCATCATCGGCGCGGGCCCCATCGGATGCTTCCACACCGTGCTCGCGAAGCGGGCCGGCGCCCGTCAGGTGATCGTGGCCAACACCCGACAGCCGCGGCTCGACATCGCCGGCCGGCTGGGAGCCGACCATCTCATCAACGTGTCGGAGCAGGATCTGCACGAGGAGGTCATGGCGCTGACCGGAGGCGAGGGCGTGGATGTCGTCATCACCTGCGTCTCCAAGCCCGACGTGATCGCCTCGACGACCGACCTCGCCGGACGCCTCGGACGGATCAACGTGTTCTCCGGACTCGGCGATCAGGCCAGGCCCGCGATCGACGTGAACGCGCTCCACTACCAGGAGCAGACCCTCACCGGGACGACGGGGTCGAGCGTGACCGACTACGGCGACGTCATCGGCATCATCGCGGAGAGCGATGTGGATCTCACGCCGATCATCACCGCGCGGTTCGCCCTCGACGACATCGAGGCGGCGATGGAGCACTCGCGCTCCGGGGTCGGCATGAAGTCGCTGATCACCTTCGACCGAGGAGACGCGCGATGACCGCGGAGGTCTACACCCCCGACACGCTCGTGCCCGCGACGGAGCCGACGTTCGCCTTCGTCGGCGTCACGACCGGGGCATCGTCGATCATGGAGGTCTTCCCGCGGTGGGCCGCGCATCTCGGCATCCCGTCGCGCATCGTCGGCATCGATGTGCCGCTGGATGCCGACCCCGAGACGTACCGCCGCGTCGTCCGGTTCTTCACGGACGACCCGCTCTCGCTCGGCGCCCTGGTCACGACGCACAAGCTGAACCTGTTCCAGGCGAGCCGTGACCTGTTCGACGAGATCGGGGAGTCGGCCGCGCAGCTCGACGAGATCAGCAGCATCTCGAAGCGCGACGGGCGCCTCCTCGGCCACGCGATGGACGACGTCACGAGCGGTCTGGCGTACGACGCCATCGTCGGCGAGGCCGACGACGAGGTGCTCCTGCTCGGCGCCGGCGGGTCCTCGCTCGCCCTCACGCTGCACCTGCACCGGAAGCACCGGGCGGGCGGCGGGGTACCGCGTCGGATCGTCGTGACCAACCGGCGCCCCGGACGCATCGACGAGATGCGCGCGTTCCACGAGCGGATCGGGTTCGCGCTGCCGATCGAGTACGTGGTGGCGCCGGAGCCGACGGTCAACGACGCCGCTCTCGCGACCATGGCCCCGCGTTCCACGGTCATCAACGCGACCGGACTGGGCAAGGATCGGCCGGGCTCCCCTCTCACGGACGCGGCGCGGTTCCCCGACGGCGCCGTCGCCTGGGACTTCAACTACCGCGGCGACCTCGTGTTCCTCGACCAGGCGCGGGCGCAGGCCGATCGCGGCATCCGCGCCGTCGACGGGTGGTTCTACTTCCTCCACGGGTGGACGCGCGTGATCGCGCAGGTCTTCGACATCGCCATCCCGACATCCGGTCCCGCATTCGACGAGCTCTCCCGCATCGCGCGCGCCTAGCGGCGGCGTCACGCCAGAAGAAGACACAGACAAGAAACGACACAGAGAAGGACCACACATGAGCACCGCATCCCTCACTCCCACCACCCGATCCGTCGTCACCCGGTTCGATCTGACCACCGGACTCGCCGACGGCACCCCGTCGCTGCGTCGCCCGCTGTCGGCGATGGCCGGCATGTACGCGGACGCGGCGGCGTTCGAGGCCGCCGTCGCCGCGGACGACGTGCTCAGCTACGAGTTCTACGACATGGGCGTTCCCGCGCTCGAGACCGAGGTCGCCTACGGGACGAGCATCACCTACCCCGGTCGCGTCGGCGACGAGTACTTCATGACCAAGGGGCACTTCCACACCCGCCTCGAGGCCGCGGAGATCTATCTGTGCCTCTCGGGCGAGGGCCTCATGCTGATGGAGAGTCCCGAGGGTGACGTGCAGGTCGAGGAGTTCCGGGCCGGTCGTTCGGTGTACGTGCCCGGCCGCTACGCGCATCGCAGCATCAACACCTCGGCCACCGAGCCGCTGATCACCTTCTTCGCGTTCCCCGGGGACGCGGGGCACGACTACGGCACGATCGAGACGAAGGGCTTCCGCAAGATCGTCGTCGATCGCGACGGGGTGCCCACGCTGCAGGACAACCCGCGCTGGCAGAGCTGACGCCCGGAGCCCCGGAGCGCTGCCATGGGAACGGCCGGACGACCGTCTAGACTCCACACGTGACTGACCAGGACACGGGAGGGAATCTCCTCCACCAGATCTCCCGTCGCGCCGGAGCGATGAGCCCGGCCCTGCGCGGCGTCGCCGATGTGATCCTCGCGGATCCCGAAGAGGCGCAGGCCCTGTCGATCACCGAGCTCGCCGGGCGAGCGGGCGTCGCGGACTCCACGGTGTCGCGGTTCCTCCGCGAGCTCCAGCTCGACGGGTACAACCAGCTGCGGCTCGGCATCGCGCAGGCGATCTACTCGCGTCCCGTCTCGACTGAGCAGCGCACCAACTGGGTGTACGAGGGCGTGCTCAAGGGTGACAGCAGCGAGCAGATCGTCGAGAAGGTGCTGCACGGCAGCTTCGAGTCGCTGACGCGCACGACGGAGCGGCTCGACCCTGAGATCATGAGCGCCGCGGTCGACCGCATCCACGACGCGTCGGCCGTCTACTTCGCCGCGATGGGATCGTCGGCGACCGCGGCCGAGAGTGCGATGATGCGCTTCGTCCGCGCGGGCAAGCGCTGCCACTTCTTCCGCGATCAGAGCGTGCAGACCATGGGCAGCGCGACGCTGCGCGAAGGAGATGTGCTGATCGCGATCAGCGACTCCGGCGACTCGACCTCGGTCGTCTCGTCGGCCCAGATCGCGAAGTTCCACGGTGCCTACGTGCTCGGGGTCACCTCGAACGTGGACTCCGCGCTGGCGTCGGTGGTCGACGATGTGCTCCTCACCGCCGGCACCGTCGCGAGCTCCGACGTCTACGGCGAGTCGGTCACCGCGAAGTGGGGTCAGCTGCTGGCGATCGATGTGCTGTACGCGACCTACGCCACGCGCTTCTTCGAGGAGACGGCCGACTATCTGCAGGAGAGCTACCTGTCGGCGATCAAGCCGACGCGGGGGAGCGGCGGCGACTGACACCGCCCGCCCCGTCACCCGCGGGCTACACCTCGCGCAGCCAACGCAGCGCGCGGGCGAGCAGCTCGCGATGACCCGCTGACGCATACGAACGCGGGTCGTGTCCGAGTGCGTCGTAGACCACCCTGGACGGGCCGAGGTCCCTGGTCCACACGAGCGCGTGCGGCAGGCCGTCGTGCTCGTGCGATGCCAGTCGGTCGATCTCGGCATCCAGTCGGAGGTCGGTGTAGCGCTCATCGTCCACGGCGAAGTCACGAAGTCCGGCCGCGAGCGGATGCTCCGGATCCAGCCGCACGTGCGCCTCGCCGAAGTCCGGATGCCACGACCGACCGCGCACCCAGCGTCCGCCGAGCGCGCGTTCATAGCTCGGGTAGTCGCGCAGGCTCGCCGCCGCCGAGTGCATGGCGAGGATGCCGATGCCGCGGTCGAGCGCGGACGCAAGCGCGGCATCCCCCTCTGCGAGGGACGCGACGGGTTCCTCCCGTTCGGTCGCTGGCGTGCGCGTCCCGGTCGGATCGACGGAGTCCGGGCCCTCGGGATCGCCCGCGTTGATCACGAGCAGCCGTACGTCGTCGTCGAGTCGGCGCAGGGCTCCGTCGGCTCCGGTCTCGATCCGCGGGGAGAAGCCGGCTGCACGAGCGAGCTCGGCCAACAGCGGGCTGGTCTCGGAGTACGCGTGCCACGGATCGCTGTAGCGCCCGGTTCCGGTGAGTATGAGGGCGTCGACCATGCCTACCCCTGCGAGATCAGCTTCTTGACCAAGTACTCGTGCACGGCTTCGGGGCCGCCTTCCGAGCCGAAGCCGCTCTCCTTGCGCCCGCCGAAGAACGTGTCCCTGGCGCCGACGCCGAACTTGTTGACGCTCACCATCCCGACGTCAAGGCGACGCGGCAGACGCAGCGCCCGGTCGGCATCCTTCGTGAACACGTAGGCGGCGAGGCCGTACGGAAGGGCGTTCGCGCGGGCGATCACCTCGTCCTCGTCGGAGAACACGCTGGTGGCCGCGATCGGACCGAACGGCTCGTCGTGCATCACGAGGGCGTCGTCCGGGACATCGGCGAGGAGCGTGGCCGGCCAGTAGTAGCCGACGCTGTCGTCTCCCGGGCCGCCGGCGACCACGGTCGCCCCGCGCTCGACCGCATCCTCGACGAACGGGGCCATCGCGTCGTAGCGGCGCGAGTTCGCGAGCGGCCCCATCTCCGTCGCCTCGTCGAAGCCGTCACCGATGCGTGAGGCCGCGAGGAGCTCGCCGAAGCGGGCGACGAACTGCGCGTGGACCGCCTCGTGCACGTAGAAGCGCACGGGAGAGCCGCACGACTGCCCCGTGTTGTGGAGCTTGGCACCGAGGGCCTGCCGCGCGACCTCGTCCACATCGACGTCGTCGAAGATCAGGACCGGCGCGTGCCCGCCCAGCTCCAGCATCACGGGCTTCGCCGCGTCGCCGGCGAGTCGGGCGAGGTGCTTGCCCACGCCGATCGACCCCGTGAACGAGACCTTGCGGATGACGGGCGACGCGATCAGCGTCTCGGAGATCTGCGCCGGGTCGCCGAACAGCATGCTCAGCACGCCGTCGGGCAGACCGGCGTCGACGAGGGCGTCCGCGAGCGCGACGGCACTGGCGGGGGTCTCCTCGGCGGGCTTGATGACGACCGTGCAGCCGGCGGCGAGGGCGGCGGCGACCTTGCGACCCGGCACCGTGAGGGGGTAGTTCCACGGCGTGAAGGCGGCGACCGGCCCCACCGGCTCGGTGACGACCAGGGTGCGTCCGTCGTCGGCGGCCGTGGGGAGGACGACTCCGTAGGCCCGTGGTGCCTCGGTGGCCAGGGAGTCGATGATGTCGGCCGTGTAGTCCACCTCGCCGAGCGAGTCGCCGTAGGGCTTGCCGTTCTCGAGGGTCATGGCACGGGCGATCGGCTCGCGGCGGTCACGCAGCAGCTGCGCCGCGCGCATCAGGATCGCGGCGCGGTGGTGCGGCGAGGTGTCCCGCCACCCTTCGGCGGCACGGCCGGCACCGGCGAGCGCGGCGGCGATGTCCTCGGAGGTCGCCAGCGGCACTCGTCCGACGACCTCTCTGGTCGCCGGGTTCTCCACGGCGGCCGTCCCGCGGTCGGCGGCGCCGATGCGCCTTCCGGCCACGAGAAGCTCGATCTCCGGGTATCCGGATTCCGCTGACGTCATGGAAGCACCTCAGATCTTTCGAGTGGTTGGGAATGCGCTGTCCGTTATATCTCTATCGCTAGCAATCATAAACTCGTCCGATGCAGAAAGCGCATTCCTGGTCGGTTCGCGATAGTCTTCTTCACGATGAACCTCGATGCCCGCGGCGGACGACCGCCGACACTCTCGGACGTCGCACGTCTGGCCGGCGTCTCCCAGTCGACCGCGTCGCGCGTCGTGAACGGCTCGGCGCGCCGCGTCGACGACGGATACCGCGAACGCGTCCTCGGCGCGGCGCGCCAGCTCGGCTACGCGCCGAACACGGCTGCGCAGGCCGTGGCGCGGGGCGCATCGCACCGGATCGCGCTCATCACGGGCGGCATCGCGGATGCCTACTTCTCGGCGATGACCGCGTCGATCATGAACGCCGCGGAGCAGATCGATCTCCGCGTCTCCCTCGCGGTCAGCTCGCGCAGCACCGAGCGCGAGCTCGAGCTGGTGCGGGAGCTCCGCGGCGAGCAGCCTCGCGCGATCATCCTCGCCGGCACCGGCTACACCGACGCGCGGTCTGACCCGGCCGTCGAGGCCGAGCTGCTGCGCTACCAGGAGACCGGCGGGCGCGTGGTGCTGATCAGCCGCACCGACATGCCCTTCGAGACCGTGTACTTCGACGACTTCGAGGGGGCTCGCCGTCTCGCCGTGGAGATGCTGGCGCGCGGCTACCGCGCTCCGCTGCTGCTGGGGAGCGGCCTGCCGCTGCGTTCCATGCAGGAGCGGATCGACGGCTTCACGGCCGGATTCGCCGAGGCGGGCATCGCGATCCCGCCCTCGCGCATCCTGCGACCGGCATTCGACTGGGATGCCGCGCGGGAGCTGCTGGCGACGATCGACGACGACATTCTCGCGTCCACCGACCTCGTGTTCGCGGTGACCGACGTGCTGGCGCTGGGGGCGTTGAACGGCCTGCGCGAGCGAGGCATCGACACCCCGGGACGGATCGGCGTCGCCGGGTTCGACGACATCACGACTCTGCGGGACGTCGTGCCGCCCCTCACGAGCGTGCACGTGCCGCTCGACGAGGTGGCGGCCGAGGCGATCCACCGGGCCACCGCCGCGCCCGCAGACCTGCGCCGACGCGTCATCCCCACCCACCCGGTCGTGCGCGCGAGCACACCGCCCCGCTGAGTCCGGGGGCGACGTGCGGCGCGAGCGGGTCATGCCTTCACGCCGCCGGACATGAGGTCCAGGCGCCAGAACCGCTGCAGCGACAGGAAAAGGGCGACGACCGGGATGATCGCGATCGCCGCGCCCGTGATCACGAGCGAATAGAGCGCGGCCTGGGAGGCGCCGGCGCGGAGCATCGCGTAGAGCCCGAGCGTGAGCGGGAACTTCGAGTCGTCCGTCAGCATGATGAACGGCAGCAGGAAGTTGTTCCAGATCGCGATGAACTGCAGCAGGAACACCGTCACCAGCGCCGGCGACATGAGCCGCAGACCCGTCGACAGGAAGATGCGCCATTCCGTGGCCCCGTCGATGCGCGCGGCCTCCATGATCTCGTTCGGTACCGAGGCCTCGGCGTAGATCTTGCACAGGTAGATCGCGTAGGGACTCACCAGCAGCGGCAGGATCACCGAGAAGTAGTTGTTGGTCATCCCGACCTGGGCCAGCAGCAGGTACTGCGGGATCGCGAGCATGATCTGGGGCAGCAGCACCGCCGCGACGATGATGCGGAAGATCGACGTGCTCCCCCGGAACCGGTACTTGGCGAGGGCGTAACCCGCAGCTGCGGCGATCAGGGTGGAGGCGATGCCGCCGCCTCCGGCGTACAGCGCCGAGTTGAGCATCCAGCGCCCGAAGATGCCGTCGCGGTAGGCGAGCAGCTGGGCGATGTTCTCGAACAGGCCGCCGGTGAACGACGGGAGCGCGGTGGGAGTGGAGAACAGCTCGGTGCTGCTCTTGGTCGAGGCGATCACGATCCACAGCACCGGCAGCACGCAGTAGAGCGCGCCGACGAACAGCACGATGGTCGAGAAGAGGTTGGTGCGGCTCAGACGCCGGGGACTGGTGACGACGGCGGTCATCGCTTCTTTCCGATCAGGATTCCGACACGGTTCACGAGGACGGACGCCCCGACCGTCAGCACCACGAGCAGCAGCGAGGTGGCCGCGGCCCGGTGGATGTCGTCGTTGACGAAGGCGTCGGTGTAGACCTTCATCAGCGGGACCCAGGTCGACGAGATCGCGTTGGCGAGCGGGCGCAGGGTCGTCGGCTCGTTGAACAGCTGCAGAGCGCCGAGCACGGAGAACAGGGAGCACATCACGATCGCCGGGCGGATCAGGGGCAGCTTGATGCGCAGCGCGATCTGGAGCTCACCGGCGCCGTCGAGCTTCGCGGCCTCGTACATCTCCTGCGGCAGCCCGCGCAGGGCCGTGTACATGATCACCATGTTGAAGCCGACCACACCCCAGACGGCGATGTTCGCGACGGAGAAGAAGATCTCCGTCCCGCCGAAGAAGTCGATGACCTCGCCGCCGATCGGGCTGGTGGCCGGAAGGTAGAGGAAGCCCCAGAGCAGGGAGGCGATCACGCCGGGGACCGCGTAGGGCAGGAAGATCAGGATCCGCCAGACGCCGATGAGGCGGGTGCGGTCCGCATCGAGGCAGAGCGCGAAGAGCGCGGCGAGGATGATGGTGCCCGGCACGCCGATGCCGGCCACGATCAGCATGCGTCCGAGACCCGCCCACAGCTCGGAGTCGAGGAAGGCGGCGAGGTAGTTCTCGATCCCGACGAACACGAGCGAGGACTCTCCGCCCAGCAGGCCGCCGGAGATCCGACGCTGCATCAGGCTGAGGATGAGCGCGTAGATCGCGGGGGCGAGGGTGAAGAGGGCGAGCAGGATCAGAGCGGGCGTCAGCAGCGCGAGGGCGAAGCCGGCGTTCGTCCTCGGTCGGCGTCGACCGCGTGGCTCTTCCTCGGTCCGCCGGCCGGAGCGCCGCGGTGCGGTGGTGGTGGTCACGTCTGTCCTTCTCTTGGAACGGCGGGTGGGGCGGCGACGCCCCACCCGCCGGGCATGCTACTTCTCGACCGTGAAGCCGAGCTTCTTCATATCGGCCACCGTCGTCTCCTGCATGTTCTTCAACACGTCGGAGAAGGGCGAGCCGGACTCGATCGCCGCGGCGAAGCCGTCGTTGTACGCGCCGAACGTGACCGTCGCGTTCGGACCCCAGAGGTCGAACGTGCGCGCCCCCTCGGAGATCGTCGCGACCGTCGAGTAGTAGTCGGGCTGGTTCGGCATGTACGCGGGAGGCGTCTGCAGGGCGTCGAGCTTCTGCCCGTTGATGGCGGCCGGGAAGACGTTGATCTTCTCGACCTGGAGGGCGAGCGCCTCGTCGCTGGTGTTGAACCATTCGATGAAGGCGGCCGCCTCCTCCGGGTGCTTCGAGTCGGTGGTGACGGCGGTCGCCGAACCACCCCAGATGCCGGTGGTGGCGTCGCCCGCGTTCCAGTCGGGAAGGGCCGTCATGGTCCACTTGCCCTTGGTGTTGGGCGCGATGCCGCCGAACTGGGCGGGGGCCCAGGCGCCGGAGATCCATCCGGCGTACGTGCCGTCGTCCATCTCCTTGTTCCACTGCGGAGACCAGAACGGCTCGCCCTTGATGACGCCCTCGTCGATCAGCCCCTGCCAGTAGTCGGCGACCTTCACCGAGTCGGCGTCGTCGATCTCGACCTTCCAGGTGTCGCCCTCGGCGGACCACCAGTTCGCCCCGGCCTGCTGGGTGAGACCGGTGAACCAGCCCGGGTCGACCGAGCTGAACGTGCCGAGATACTTGCTCGGGTCGGCCGCGTGCAGCGTGCGGGCGACGTCGGCGTACTCATCCCACGTGGTGGGCGGCGTGAGGCCGTACTGCTCGAAGATGTCGTTGCGGTAGAAGAACACCAGCGGCGCGAAGTCCTGGGGCAGGCCGTAGACCTTGCCATCGAAGGACACCTGGTCGAAGGCTGCGGGCGTGAAGCTGTCGGAAGCGTCCTTCGTGTACTCGGTGATGTCGGCGGCGACCCCGTTCGCGACGAGTGCCGGCAGCGCCTGGTACTCGACCTTCACGATGTCGGCGGCGTCACCGGACTTGTGCGCGGTGAGGATGCGGCTGACGAGCTCGTTGCCGCCGGCGGGGTCGGTGACCTCGACCTGGATGTCAGGGTGCGACTCGTTCCAGACCTCGGCGATCTCGGGCATCGACGGGTCCCACGACCACATCTGCAGCGTGACGGGTCCGCTGCTCTCGTTCTCGGAGCCGGTGCCGGCTCCGCAGCCGGCGAGTAGCGCGGCGGAGGCGACGATCGCCCCGGCGGCCAACAGGGTCCTTCTCATGGTGCATCTCCTTTGATGGGGGGAATGTCTTCGGGTGACGAGGGAAAGCGATCTCGGAATGCGCTTTCCCTCGAGGATAAAGATACCTCGCATGGCTGTCAAGCGGTCGCTCACGCCATCGCCGCGAGCTCGCCGAGTGACACCGCGTGCACGGCGTCCTCACCGCGGGCGGCCCGCTGCGCCTCGCCGACGACGGACTCACCCAACCGGCGGAGCTCGTTGCCCAGCGCGCCGGCGATGTGCGGGGTGACGATCACCGACGGCGACTCCAGGAGCACGTGTCCCGCGGGGAGCGGCTCCGGATCCGTGACATCGAGCACGGCCCGCAGCCGCTCGGCACGGATCTCGTCCACGAGAGCCGCATGATCGACGATGGGACCCCGGGCGGTGTTGATCAGGGTGGCGCCGTCGGGCATCAGCCCGAGCAGTCGGCGACTCACGAGTCCGACCGTCTCGGGGAGCAGCGGCGCATGGACGCTCACGATGTCGCTGCTCGCGAAGAGCTCGTCGAGCTCGACCACCCTGGCGTGCTCGCGGATCGGGTCGTCATCACGCAGATACGGATCGCTCACCGCGACGTCGACGTCGAAACCGCGCAGCAGCGCGATCACCCGCCGCCCGATCTTCGATGCGCCCAGGATGCCGATGCGGCGCCGATGGTTGCCGATGCGCTCGAACTGCGGCGTGAGGTCGCCCGCGGGATCCCGGCGGTGCGCGGCTGCGGCTGCCGCGACGCCCTTGCCCTCGAGGAGGATCATGGCGAGCGTGTACTCCGCGACGGGTATGGCGTTCGCCGCAGCCGCCGTGGTCACGCGGATCCCCCGATGCCAGACCTCCGGATCGAGATGCTCCTTGACCGTCCCGGCCGCGTGGTGGATCGCGCGGAGAGCCGGCATCCGAGCCAGTTCCTCCGGCCCGATCCACGGGCAGCCCCAGCCGGTGATGAGCGTGTGGACCGTGCGGAGGCGCGGATCGTCCAGGGACTGCGTCACCGGGCGGTCGCCGAAGTCCAGCAGAGCGCCCAGGGCCGCGAACTGCTCGGGAGCGAACAGCTGCGTCACGAGACCGCGTCTCATCACGAACTGCGCGCGGGGGCGCGCACTCTCCACCTGGTCCGGGGGAACGATCATCGATTCTCCTTGGCGAATGCGGCGACGGCGGGCTACGATCAGACGGCGGGAAACCGCATTCCGAGAATGTACCAGCATCGCGAATCACGTGACGCACACGAAAGGAGACCATCACGGTGACGACGTCGAAGATCGCCGCCGGCTCCGGCAGCTGGGTGCGGTGGAACCCGGCGAGCGTCGGAGACGACATTCCCCTCGCCGAATCCATCGACCTCGTGCACGAGCTCTTCGAGGATCCCGTCGTGCGTGTGCTCGACACCGCGAACAACTACGGCTTCGGAGCCAGCGAAGAGCGGATCGGCATGGCGATCCGGGAGTACGGCTTCGTCCCCGACGGTTTCGTGATCCAGACCAAGGCGGACCGCGACATGACGACCGGGGACTTCTCCGGAGCCCGCGTCCGCCGTTCCCTCGACGAGAGCCGGACGCGCCTCGGCTTCGACCGTCTGCCGGTGGTCTACCTGCACGACCCTGAGAACATCACCTGGGAGCAGGCGTTCGCCGTCGACGGCCCGGTCGCCGCCCTGGTGGCGGCCCGGGAGGCGGAGATCATCGGAACGCTCGGCGTCGCAGGCGGCCCCTCCGACCTCATGCGGCGATATCTCGACACAGGGCACTTCGAAGCGCTCATCACCCACAACCGCTATACGGTCGTCGACCGCAGCGCCGACCGTCTGCTCGATCACGCGCACGCGCTCGGCGTGCATGTCACGAACGCGTCGCCCTACGGAGGAGGCTTCCTCACCGCTTGGCCGCCACCGACCGAGCGATACGCCTACGGGCCCGCGGGGCCGAGCGTGCGACGGACCGCCGCGACGGCGGCGCGACTGTGCGCGGACGCGGGCGTGCCGCTCATCGCCGCGTCCCTTGCCTTCTCGACCGAGGACCCGCGCATCGACAGCACGATCATCGGCATGCGCACGACCCGCGATCTCGCCGCGACGCATGAGCTGCTCGCGACCCCGGTCGCGCCCGAACTGCGCGACGCGCTGCGTGCGCTCCAGTCCGACCCCCGCGAGTGGCAGGACGCGGTCGACGCCTGACCGTCGCGACGCCCGCGTTCCCGCTCCTCGAGGTGGTCGACCACAGGGGCGGGCGTGCGCTCAGTGGTCGGTCCAGTCGAGCGACCGCGACACGGCCTTCCTCCAGCCCGCGTAGAGGCGCTCGCGCGTGTCGGCATCCATCTGCGGCTCGAACGTGCGCTCGATCTCGATCGAGGCGCGCAGCTCGTCCTGCGAGGCCCAGAATCCCACCGCGAGGCCCGCGAGGAACGCGGCGCCGCGGGCGGTCGACTCGGTCACACGCGGACGGTGCACCGGCACGCCGAGCTGATCGGCCTGGAACTGCAGGTGGAAGTCGTTGGCCACCGCGCCGCCGTCGACCCGCAGCTCGGGGAGCGGCGTGCCCGACTCCGCGGTCATGGCGTCGATGACGTCGCGATAGGAGTAGCTCATCGACTCCAGTGCCGCGCGCACCAGCTGCGCGCGACCCGTGCCGGGGGTGATGCCGAACACGGCGGCACGCGCGTACTGATCCCAATAGGGTGAGGCGAGACCCGTGAAGGCGGGCACGAGATAGACCCCGCCGGTGTCGGGGACGGATGCCGCGATCGCCGCGGTCTCCTCGACGTCGTCGATGATGCGGAGTTCGTCGCGGAGCCATTTGATGGTCACGCCGACGCCGAAGAACACGCCCTCCAGCGCGTACTCGACGCGGCCGTCGAGCCCCCAGGCGATCGTCGTGATCAGACCCGCCTCGGAGTGGACCGGCGTCGTGCCGGTGTTCATCATCACCGAGCCGCCCGTGCCGTACGTGGCCTTCACGGCCCCGGGCGCGAAGCACGCCTGTCCGAAGAGGGCGCCCTGCTGATCGCCGGTGGCGGAGGCGACCGGGATGGCCGTTCCGAAGCCCGCCGTCGCGCCCGTCGTGCCGTACACCTCGCTCGAGGGACGTACCTCGGGCAGGATGCCGCGCGGGATGTCGAGAATGTCGAGGATCTTCTGGTCCCACGTGAGCTCCCGGATGTTGAAGCACATCGTGCGGGAGGCATTGGAGTAGTCGGTCACGTGCGCGGCGCCGTCGGTCAGCTTCCAGATGAGCCAGGAGTCGATGGTCCCACAGAGCAGGTCGCCGGCCTCGGCCCGTTCGCGCACGCCGGGGACGTTCTCGAGGAGCCAGCGGATCTTCGTGCCGGAGAAGTAGGTGTCGATCGGCAGCCCGGTCGATTCGCGGATGTACTCGGCATGACCGTCCGCGCGCAGCACGTCGCAGAACTCGGCGGTGCGGCCGTCCTGCCACACGAGGGCGTTGTGGACGGGCTCTCCCGTCGCGCGGTCCCAGATGACGCAGGTCTCGCGCTGGTTGGTGATGCCGATCGCCGCGATGGCGTCGGCCGGCACACCCGAGTCGGACAGCACCCGGTGCGCGACTCGGAGCTGCGACTCCCAGATCACCTCGGCGTCGTGCTCCACCCATCCGGGCGCGGGGTAGTGCTGCTCGAACTCCTCCTGCGCGATGTGCTCGATCGACCCGTCTTCCCTGAAGAGAATTGCGCGGACGCTGCCGGTGCCGGCGTCCAGCGCCATCACGTGTGTCTTGTTCATCCTCGAACCGGTTCCACTTCGTCGTGTGTTGACCGGGCATCATGCCCGTGACTAGAGTGACCGAAGTTTATTCTGAACGCAAGTGAATCAGAGAAATATTTACCGAATGGAGCATCCATGCGCGCCGCCGTCCTGTTCAGCCCCCATGAGCCGCTGCGGATCGAGGATGTCGAGACGCCCGCCGTCCTCGAGCCGCACGAGGTGCGCGTCGCGACGGCCGCCGTCGGGCTCTGCCACTCCGACCTCCACGTCATCGACGGTCGCGTCGCCCGACCCATGCCGATCGTGCTCGGCCATGAGGCCTCCGGCATCGTCAGCGAGGTGGGGTCGGCCGTGGCTGACGTGGTCGTCGGAGACCACGTCATCGCGTGTTTCGTCGTGTTCTGCGGCGCGTGCCGCATGTGCCGTGCGGGGAGGCCGGCCATGTGCCAGGACCGGGAGGCGACGATGCGCGGTCGCGGTGCGGAGCCGCGGCTGTCGCAGCACGGGGCCGAGGTGCAGCAGTGGACCAACATCGCCGGATTCGCGGAGGAGATGGTCCTGCACCGGAACGCGGTGACGGTGATCGACCGCCGGATGCCGCTCGACCTCGCGGCGATGCTCGGGTGCGCCGTCGCGACGGGGGTCGGCTCGGCGCGGAAGGTCGCCGGAGTCTCCGAGGGCGACCACGTGGTCGTGATCGGCGCCGGCGGTGTCGGGCTGAACGTCTGCCAGGGCGCGGCGCTCGCCGGGGCGGCGACCGTGATCGCGATCGACCGCAGCGATGAGCGCCTGCGTCTCGCCCAGGAGCGGTTCGGCGCGACCCACGGGATCAACACCTCGGTGGTGGCGGATGCCGCGGCCGCTGTGCGCGCACTGACGGACGGCGGTGCCGATCACGTGTTCGAGGCGGTCGGCGTTCCGGGCCTGATCGGGCTCGCCCTCGACGCGACGGCCCGCGGCGGGTCGGTCTGGGCGGTCGGCGTGTTCGGCGACGAGGCCGAGATCGCCTTCCCCGCCGGACATCTGCACGCCGGCAAGGGCGTGCAGGGCGTGCGCGCGGGCTCCCTGGAGCCGCAGAAGGATCTGCCTCGGCTCGTCGAGGAGTACCTCGCCGGGCGGCTCGAGCTCGACGCGCTCGCCGGTCGGCGGATTCCGCTCGACGAGATCAACGACGGGATCGCCGACCTCGAGGCCGGGGTCGGCGCCCGCACGCTGGTGGTGTTTCAGCCGATCGAGTAGCCGCCGTCGACGTTGAGGACCGTGCCGGTGATGTAGGCGGCGTCGCGGGAGACGAGGAAGCCGATCGCGCGTGCCACATCGTCGGCCTCGCCCCAGCGCGCGAGCGGGATGCGCGCGCTGATGCGCTCGAAGCGCTCGGCGTCGTCGCGTGCGCGACGGGACATCGGCGTCGCGATCCAGCCCGGAGCCACGGCGTTCACGCGGATGCCCTCCGGAGCGTAGGCCACGGCCTGCGAGCGGGTGAGCGCGACGACGGCACCCTTCGACGCCGCGTAGGCGGGGGAGTTCGCCGAGCCGAAGTAGCTCCACATCGAGGCGAAGTTCACGATCGATCCGCCGGCGTCGGCGAGGCGTGAGCGGAGCAGCTCGGCAACGGCGAGCACACCGGTCACGTTGACGCCGAGCACCGCGTCGAACTGGTCGGGCTGCCACTCGTCGTCGCGCAGCACGGCCGCGCAGGTCACCAGGGCGCTGACCGGCCCGACGTCGGCGAGCGACTCCTCGAGCGCCGCGCCGTCGCTGACGTCGCAGCGGCGGAACGTGATGCCGTCGGGGAGGTCTGCGTCGGCGTCGAGGCCCAGCGCCACGATGCGCCAGCCGCGCTCCACCAGCAGGTCGGCGACTGCCCGGCCGATGCCGGTGCCTCCTCCGGTGATCACGGCGAGCGGTTCGGTGAGGGGCGTGCTGGACATATCTTCTCCTGACGTATCGAAATTTATTCGACCGTAGCTTGACACCGGGGGAAATTTCAATGAGCATGTCTCCCGTGCCCTCATCGACGACGCTCACACCCGACCGACCCACCGCCGACGCCGCTCTCCTGGCCGATCGAGCCGCCTTCGTGCGGACCGAGACGATCCGCCTCATCGAGATCGCGAAGGTCGGACACTACAGCTCTGTCTTCTCGGCCGCCGAGATCTTCGCCGCGCTCTACTACGGCGTGATGCGCACGGATGCCGCTCGCCCCGACTGGCCCGACCGCGACCGATTCCTGATGGGCAAGGGGCATGCCGCCGTCGGTCTCTTCCCGATCCTGGCCGACCTCGGGTACTTCCCGACCGAGGTCCTCGACGGCTACACGCGCCTCGGCAGCCCGCTGGGCGACCACCCGGACATGACCAAGGTCCCCGGAATCGACTTCAGCTCGGGGTCGATCGGCCACGCGCTGTCGAACGGGCTCGGCATGGCGCTCGGCGGCCGGATGGCAGGGCGCGACTTCAGCGTCTTCGTCATGCTCGGCGACGGCGAGATGCAGGAGGGCCAGGTCTGGGAGGCCGCGCTCGGCGCCGCCCACCACCGGCTCGGAAAGCTCGTCGCCATCGTCGACCGCAACGGCTTCCAGCTCGACGGCAGCGTCGATGACGTGATCGGCATCGAACCCCTCGCCGACAAGTGGCGGGCGTTCGGGTGGAACGTCCACGAGGTCGACGGCCACGACGCGGCCGCCGTGCGCGATCTGCTGCTCGCGCTGGCGGAGCGCCCCGACGGTGCAGCGCCCAGCTGCGTCATCGCGCAGACGAAGAAGGGAAAGGGAGTGTCGTACATGGAGGAGGAGCCCGGATGGCACCTCGGATACCTCATGCCCGCCGATGCCGAGAGAGCCGTCGCCGAGATCCTGGAAGGGGGTCGGGCATGAGCGCGCCGCAGCTGGCCCAGGGCTCCTGGCAGTACCGGAGCATCAACGCGCAGAACCCGGGCCTCGACCACCTCTCCGACGGTCTGCTCGACCTCGTCGAGGCGGGAGTGCCCGTCGTCGCCGGCACCGCCGACCTGCAGTACTCGAACGGGCTGGTGAAGTTCGCGCAGCGGCATCCGGATCGCTTCGTCCAGTTCGGGATCTCCGAGCAGAACATGGTCTCGGCCGCGGCGGGGCTCGCCACGACCGGCGCCGTGCCGTTCGTGGCGACCTTTGCCTCGTTCCTCGCGCTGCTGTGCTGCGAGCAGATCCGCATGGACGTCGCCTACACCCAGCTCCCCGTGCGCCTCATCGGGCATCACACCGGCATCGCGCTCGGCTTCTACGGAACCAGCCATCACGCCACGGAGGACATCTCCGCGTTGCGCGCCATCGCGGGGCTCACGATCGTCTCGCCCGCCGACGGACCGCAGCTCCGCGCGGCGATCAGGGCGTCGGCGGACTGGCCGGAGCCGATCTACTTCCGCACCAGTCGCGGCCGCGATCCGCAGGTGTACGGCGACGACGTGGTCTTCGAGTTCGGGAAGGGCATCGAGCACGCGACCGGGACCGACCTCACGATCATCGCGTGCGGCACGCAGGTGCACCCGGCGCTCGCCGCGGCCGAGGAACTCCGGGCCGAGGGGCTCTCGGTGGGAGTCATCGACATGCCGACGATCAAGCCGCTCGACGACGAGCTCGTCCGCGCCGCCGCCGGGCGCAGCGGGGTCGTGCTCACCGTGGAGGAGCACAACGTCCTCGGGGGCCTGGGTGCCGCCGTCGCCGAGGTCATGGCGGAGGCGCCCTCCGGTGCCCGGCTCGTGCGCCACGGCATCCACGATGAGTACAGTCTCATCGCGCCGCCGACGCATCTCTACGCCCACTACCGGCTGGACGCGCCCGGCATCGCCGCCGTCGCGCGGGAGGCTCTCGCATGACCGCCGCGACCCTCCCGCACGCGCACTGGCATGCCGCCACCGAGGTGCGCCCCGGCCCGGCGGTCGTCTTCGATCTCGACGGTGTGCTCGCGGATGCGATGCACCGGCAGCACTACCTGCACCGTGAGACGCCCGACTGGGAGTCGTTCTATCGCGATGTCCACGCGGATGCCGTGATCGAGGCGGGGAGTGCCCTGCTGTCGTGCATGCGCGACGATGTGACGATCATCATCCTCACCGCCCGGGTCGACGAGGTCGCGATCGTGACCCGGGAGTGGCTCGCCGCGCAGGGGCTCCGCTTCGACCTGCTCGTGTGCCGGCCGCCGCGGGAGGACGACGACGCCACCGTCGCCGTGGACTACAAGCGGATCGAGATCGGGCGGATGCTCGCGTGGGGCATCGAGCCGATCCTCGGCATCGACGACAACCGCAAGATCATCGACATGTACGGGGAGTTCGGCATCCCGAGCCTGTATTTCCCGAGCGGCTACTACGACAGCAGCTCGCGCTACGACGGCGGCGTGTAGGCGCACGGGAGCAGACGAGGCCCGGAGGAGGGGCGGCGGGATCCCGCCGCCCCTCCTCTCATGCCGTCGTGCTCTCATGCCATCGTGGAGCGGGCGATCTGCGAGAGGCGATCGAAGAGCTCGCCGCGGGCGGGGATGTCGATCCCGTGCACCTCCGCGACGACCGAGGTCCAGGAGTGGACGAAGTAGTCCCAGCCGTCCTCGACGATGAGTTCGCGCTCCGTCCGTCGGGCTTCGGCCTGGGTGAGGAACAGCCTCGGTCCGCGGTAGTTCATGTCCCAGATGATCGAACCGAGCGGGTAGTCGACGTCGTCGGTGAGCGGAGAGCCCGGTCGATCCTTGCCCATGCCCGTCGCATTGACGAGGACGGATGCCGGGGGCAGGGCGGCGACGACGGCATCCGCCTCGCTGGGGTCGGCCGTGACATGCGGGACGACGGGGATGGGGAAGCCGATCTGCTCGTGCAGCGCGCGCATCTCCTCGAGCCGCTGCGGGGAGCGCGCGGTGACGTGGATGCGCGACGGGACCGGCAGGCCTTCGGCGGCCGCCCGGTGCAGGCCGAGCGTCGTCGCGATCGACGCGCCTCCCGCGCCGAGGAGCAGGAGCTCGCCGCCGCGATCCCAGTGGCCGTCGGGGATCAGGGCCTCGAGGGCGCGTCGGCTCGTGCGGTCGTCGAGGGCCGCGCCATGAAGCTCGCCGTCGCGCATCGCCAGGCAGCTCACCTCGTGCAGCAGGCGGGCCGAGTCGTCGAGGTCCGCGAACAGATCGCGGGCCGCCGCGAGCACGTTGAGCTTGTGCGTCGTGATGAGTCCGCCGATCGAACCGGGCTCCGCGATCACGCGCTCGACGGCGGCCCGATACTCGGCGGCAGGAGCATCGAGGGGGAAGTCGACGCCGACGAGCGTGGATCGGATGCCGAGCTCGTCCATCCACAGCGGATAGATCCGCTGCATCGCGGAGTCGGCCGTGGAGACCCCGAAGAACCAGAAGGTGGAGGTCATGCGGACGCTCCCACCGTGATGAACGGCACGCCGAGCTCGGGGATGCGCCACGCGATGTCATCCACGTCGGACAGCCGCTGGGCGAGGTCGACGGGGTCGGCGGAGTTGAACTCGAACAGACCCCAGTGGTGGCAGACCAGGGAGGGGATGCCGGCGTCGCGGCAGAGCGCCACCGCCTCCTCCAGCGTGAAGTTCCCTGGAACGCCGTGGTCGCGGCGATGCGGATCGCGGCCGTTCACGGGCAGGAGGGCGACATCGACGTTCAGGGCGCGGACGATGTCGGCCTGGCCGGGGTACGGGGCGCAGTCGCCGGAGTGGTAGATCCGCACGGAGCCGACCTCGATGACGTAGCCGAGGAACAGGTTCTGCGCGTGATCGTCGGCCGTGAGCTCCTCGTGCGCGGCGGGGACGGCGGTCACCGTGATGCCGCCGCGGCTGCGGAACGACTCACCGGCGTCGAGACCCAGCAGCCGCTGTGCCGGGATGCCGCGCGCGACGCCCTTCACCGCTTCGGAGCGGGGGACGACGAAGAGCGGGTCGCTCGCGCTCTGCAGGTAGGGGATGGACCCGAGATCCATGTGGTCCGTGTGCCCGTGCGTGCACAGCACCAGGGAGAGTCCGGTGACGTCTGAGGGGTTCACGGGGCTCGGATGCATCCGGCTGTGCGGGAAGATCCGGCCGCGGTACTTGTCGGCGAGCACGTCGCTCAGATACGGATCGATGAACAGGAGCTCGTCGCCGGAGCGGATCGCGAACCCCGCCTGGCCGAGCCACCAGAGGACGACGGCATCCTCCTGGCCGGCGGGTGCAGGGAATCGGGGGTCCAGTGGGAATCGGGCGGGCGTCATCGCAGCTCCTTCGAAAGAATTTCTCTAACGATAGCTAGCCCAGAAATATCCTGCAAGATCGAGTGGGTGGCGAGCATGGGTTCCGCGGTCTGTTGCGCGCCGTCGCAGGCGGGGTCGGGGTGAGGCGCTCTCGCCGGTGCAACGTATGCCGGAATATCAGATTTGGCCGTTGATCTGGTGATTCTCGGGGTCTGAATGTCGGTGGCCCCGGGTTGACTGGGGGTATGAACAGCACCAAGGAACTCCTGGATCGGGTCATCGCCGACCTCGATGCGGTGCTGTCCGCGGACGTGCTGGCGGGGTTGCCGGATGAAAAGCGGATGGACGTGCTGCGCGTCGCGGGAGACGCGTTCCGGCGGGTCGAGGCCGTGGTGGTGGAGACGACCGCGTCCGCACACGCGGACTTCTCGCACACGTTCGGATGCCGTGGGCAGAACGAGCTGCTGCAGCGGGTGCTGCGGACGGATGTGGCGGGCGCGACGCGGGTCGGGAAGACCGCGGATGCCGTGCGGCGGCCGATCAGCGTCAGTTCCGGGGAACGGCTGCAGGCGAGGTTTCCAGCGTTGCGAGAGGCGATGCTCGACGGGGTGATCGGTGTCGCAGGTCTCCTGGCGGCGGTGGGGCCGATCGACAAGGCGGCGCACAAGGTCGGGCGGGAGACGGTCCTCGAGGCGGATGCCCTGTTGGCGGCCTGCGCCCGCGGGTACCGCACGATGTTCGATGACTCGGTTGACCCCGTTGACGTGGATGCGGGGGGCGAAGCCGAGGCGGCCGAGGGCACTGACGAGCCAGGTCCGCCGGCGACACCGGAGGACCTGCGACAGTACGCGCAGATGATCGCCGCGGCGATGGACCCCGACGGGCCGGAGCCTTCGGATCGGAGTGCGCAGAACCAGCGGTTCTTCACGATCGGCCGCCTTCGCAACGGCCTCCACGCGATCCGCGGGAACATCCTCCCGGATGTCGCAGCCCAGATGCAGGCGGTGTTCGACGCGCAGTGCAACCCGAAGACCGACGGACCCCCGAAGCCCGGAGTGCAGTTCGAAGACAGCGAAAGCGCAAGCGACAGCGGCGGCGACAGCGAATGCGGCGGCGAATGCGGCGGCGACAGCGAAAGCGCCGGCGACGCCGGCGACGGCGCGGGCGCGGATGCGGATGCGCCTGACGGCGACGAGCCGTTCGATCGGCGCAGTTCCGCGCAGAAGCGGCACGATGCCCTCGCCGCCGCGCTCGGCATCGCCGCGCGCCATGCCGACACGCCCACGCTGGGTGGAGCATCCCCGACCCTGGTCGTCCACGTCGACGCGAAAGACCTGGCCTCAGGGCGCGGGTGGGCGACGATGGCCGGGTCGGAGTCCCCGGTCCCGCTGCATGTCGCGGCGCACACCGCCTGCACCGGCGCGATCCAGCGGGTGCTGTTCGACGGGGGGCGGATCGTGGGGATCAGCGTGACCGATCGGGTGTTCACCGTGCATCAACGGCGAGCGATCATCGCCCGTGACAGGGAGTGCCTCATCCCCGGCTGCCACGTGCCCGCGTCGTGGTGCGAGATCCACCATGTCACGAAGCATGCCCGCGGCGGTCCGACACATACCGACAACGGTGTCCCGCTCTGCTGGTGGCATCACCGATCGCTGGACTGGTCCGGGTGGGAGATCAGGATGAACGACGGAGTACCCGAGATCCGTGGACCCGCCTGGTGGGACCCTCTCGGGCGCTGGCGCGCACCGCGTCCGCGCGCCCCGCGACACCTCGCCACCGCCTGACGGGGCCGCCTGACGGGGCCGTCTGACAGAGCCGCCTGACGGAGCCGTCTGACGGAACCGTCTGACGGGGCCGTCTGACGGGGCCGTCTGACGGGGCCGTCTGACGGAGCCGGCCCGGCGTCGAGAGGATCAGTCGTCGGTCCGGAACCCCGCGGCCTTGTGCGTGCCGTCGCAGAACGGCTTGATGACCGACAGTCCGCACCGGCACAGCGCCATGGTGCGGCGGTGCGGGCGGATGAGCTCGCCCTCCGGCGTGCGCAGCTCGATCTCGCCCCGAACCAGCAGCGGGCCGTCGGGGTAGGGGGTGATCGTCGTCGGTGCGTCGTCGGCGCTCATGACGTCACCGGTCGCCGCAGGGAGGATTCGCCGGCAGCCCAGGCGTCGAGCATGTGCGCGCCCGACCAGCCGTCGACCGTGAGGCATGCGGCGGCGCCGAACATGATGTCGGCGAGCAGCTCCGGCCGATCCTCGGCCAGACCGCCAGCCAGGTCTCGCGCGGCGATCTGCTCGTGCACGGCATCCGCTTCGATGTGCTCGTCGAAGTACTCCACGACGTCCTGATCGAAGCCGAGTCGGCGCAGACCGTCGGCGTAGAGCCGGCAGGGGATCGACGAGGTCATCTCGAACGCGGCGAGGTGACCGACGACCGCGCCGACCAGGCGGCGGTTGAGCCCGAACATCGACATCATGTTGAACGACGCGAGGGTGAGCGCCGGGACCTCGTCCACGTAGGCGCCGTATGCGGCATCGAGACCCGCCGCCCGCATCGCGTTCGCGAAGAGCACTGCGTGCACGCGATGGGGGCGCCCGCCGCCGTACTCGTCGGACTGGATCTCGACGAGCGCGGCCTTGGCTCGGCCCTCGAGCCGCGGGATCGCCCAGGAGTGCGGGTCCGCTTCGCGCAGCGTGTAGACCGAACGCTGGACCAGCATCTCCTCGGCCTGCTGCGTGGTCGCCTTCCTCGCGAAGTAGCGCGACAGGCTGGGGCCCGTGTCGGCCGCGGCGAGGGCGAACAGCGCCCGCCCGACGGCATCCACCGTCGGCTCCGGGATCTCCGGCATCGGGACCGTCTCACGCAGTGCGCGCTCGAACGCGTCCTCAAGGATGCGACGGGTCGTGAGGAGTGCCGGATCCCACTCCAGGTCGGCATCGAGCTCGGGAAGAGAGCCGTACGCGGAGGAGTAGAGGAGGAAGAGGGCGAGCTGGATGTCGTCGTCGTGCACGATATCGGCGGTCGCGGCGACGGCATCCGTCGCGAGTACGGAGGTGTCGAAGCCGCCCGAGTCCTCGCCGCCGGTGAGTCGCGACAGGATCGCGTGGCTGAGCGGCCCGCGGTCCGCGAAGGCGAGAGCGGTGTCGGAGGAGAGGGTGGAAAGGGTCATGATCAGGCTCCTGGGGGTTCGAACGTTCCGAGCCTGACCCGAAAGCGACGTGCGTCCAAGGGACTTGACGCGCGGCCATCGGTCAGGCATGCGCAGCGTCTGTTCCGACACGCGACGACATGTGTCGTCACGGTGCGGAACCTCCCTTCGCCGTCTGCGGCGGTGGCGCTTATATGGGCGTACCCGCGAACGACGAAGGAGCATCCATGTCCGACACCACCGCCGAGAGCACGCACCGCGTCACCACGGAACCCGCCGCTCACCGGGTGCGCGTCACCGCCGGCGACCAGGTGATCGCGGACTCGACACGCGCCATCGTGCTGCACGAGACGAAGCATGCCGATCGCTACTACCTGCCTCGTGAAGACGTCATCTGGGATCTGCTGCAGCCGACCGAGTCCCGCAGCCACTGTCCCGTCAAGGGCGATGCGGACGACTACTGGGCCCTCCGGACCGACCCGGCCACCGACATCGCCTGGTCGTACCCGACCCCGTTCGACTACCTGGAGTCCATCGCCGGGTACGTCGCCTTCTACTCCGAGCGCGTCCAGGTGGACGCCGCGGAACTCCTGCCGCAGTGACAGCACCCGTACCGATACCCGAGGACACCGCACATGACCCTTCTCACCTCTCCGCCCGCCCGACGACGAGGCGCGCTCGCGCTCGTCGCGACGGTCAGCGCGACCCTGCTGGCCCTCACCGGCTGCGCGACCTCCTCGGCCTCGGGTGACGGCGCCGACGGAGCCGCAGAAGCCGTCTATCGCATCGGCATCACCGAGCCCGGAGCCGAGATCGATCCGCTCACCGTCGCTGACAGCGACGCGCAGCTGATCGCCGGCCTCGTCACCGAGCAGCTCGTCAGCTTCACGGCCGACGGCGAGGCGCTGCCCCGCCTCGCCACGGAATGGTCGGCATCAGAGGACGGTCTCACCTGGACCTTCACGCTCCGCGACGGTGCGCTGTTCAACGACGGCTCCCCGGTCACGGCCGCCGACGTGGTGGCGACGTTCGACGCGATCATCGGCGACGACAGCATCTCGCCGGCGAAGAGCGCGTTCGCCGGCATCCTCGATTCCGTGTCGGATGCCGGGGAGGGCCAGGTCGCGTTCACGCTCGCCCGTCCGTTCTCCGACTTCCCCCGTCTGCTCGCCGGCAACAACACCGGCATCCTCCCCGCCGACTACGAGCCCGGCACATGGCTCGACGCGCCGGTCGGAGCCGGGCAGTTCCTGCTCGAGGACTACGAGGTGGGGCAGAGCGTCACCTACGTGAAGAACCCCGACTACTGGAACGCCGACGAGATTCAGCTCGACGGCATCGAGCTGAAGATCTACAAGGATCCGCAGGCGTCGGTGCTCGCGTTCCAGGCCGGCGACATCGATCGCATCTCGGTCACCCCCGACGTGCTCGCGACGGTCGACGTGGACGACTACGACACCCTCTCCAGTGGCTACAGCTACTTCTACGGCATCCATCTCGATGTCACGAAGGCGCCCTTCGACGACCCCACGATCCGCGAGGCGCTCGCGTGGGCCGTCGACCGACAGGGCATCGTCGACAACGTCTACGGCGGAACCGCCGCGGTCGGCAACGACTACCCCGTGCTGCCGGACTACCTGCCGCAGCCGGAGGGCATCCCGCAGCGCGAGCAGGATCTCGAGAAGGTCGCCGACCTGCTCGACGGGCGCACGGTGTCGTTCACGATCACGACCTCGTTCCAGCTGTTCGGCGAAGTGCTGCAGCAGCAGCTCAACGCGGTCGACGGGTTCGACGTCGAGCTCGAGGTCCTCTCGGACGAGCAGTACTACGCCGAAGGTGCCGACTCCCCGTGGCTCAATGCGCCGCTCACGGTGACCAGCTGGGGCAAGCGCGTGCCGTCGCAGTACTACGGTCTGTTCTACGCCGAGGGTGCCGCCTGGAACGCGGCGCACTACGCCAACCCGGAGCTGGCCCGACTCGTCACCGCGTTCGACGCGACGACCGATGAGACCGAGCGGCAGGAGCTCCTCACCGAGATCTCCGAGATCCAGTGGACCGATGTGCCGACCATCATCCCCGCCCTGGTGCGCTCCGAGGTGCTGGAGAGCAAGCGGGTGACGGGCGAGTTCATCGCCCCGATCGACTTCTGGTCCGGCTACAACTTCGCCGGCATCTCCGTCGAAGGGAAGTGAGTGCGATGACCGTCGGCTTCTCGTCGGATGCGCCTGCCTCGGCGCAGGCGAACGCCCGACGAGGGCTGGCGGTCCTCCGCTCCCGGCACAGCCAGGTGCCGCGCCTGATCGGCCAGCGTCTCCTCCAGGTGCCCCTCGTGCTGCTGGTGGTGTCGGTGCTGGTGTTCTGGCTCATCAAGATCGTGCCCGGCGACCCCGGTCGCAATGCCCTCGGGCAGTACGCCACGGCCGAGCAGGTGCAGGCCTGGAACGAGGCGCACGGCCTGACCGGACCGGTCATCGAGCGCTACTTCTCCTGGCTGATCGGCTTCGTCACCGGCGACTGGGGGACGAGCCTCATCTACGGCGCCCCCGTGCGGGACCTCGTGCTCGAGCGGCTCGGCAACTCCCTCTTCCTGGGGGCGGTGGCGTTCGTGATCCTCGTGCCGGTGGCGTTCGCGCTCGGCGCGCTCCAGGCGCGGCGGGAGGGCTCGCGCACCGACCGTGCCCTCACGGTCGGGCTGATGTCGCTCGCCTCGGTGCCGGAGTTCGTCGTCGGCGTGCTGCTGCTGATCGTGTTCAGCCTGACGCTCGGGTGGTTCCCCATCCAGTCGTCGATCAGTCTCGACGGCCCTCCCGGCGACGTGCTCCGCGCGCTCGTGCTGCCGGCGGTCACGCTCGCGCTCGGCTACCTCTCCGTGCTGGCGCGGATGACTCGCACCGGCGTCCTCGAGACGCTCGATTCGCAGTACTACCGCACGGCCGTCATCAAGGGACTGCACGGCCCGCAGCTCACGCTGGGACACGTCGCGCGCAACGCCGTGATCCCGACGGTCTCGCTGCTCGGCATCTACCTCGGCAGCCTCCTCGGAGGCAGCGCGATCGTCGAGACGCTCTTCGGGTATCCGGGGCTCGGTGCGCTGCTCGTCTCCGCCACGGTCGAGAAGGACATCTTCCTGCTCGAATCCGGCGTGATGGTGACGGGCGTGATCTCGCTGCTCGCCCTGCTCCTGACCGACATCGCGCTCGTGCTGATCGACCCCCGCGTCCGCTTCGAAGAGGGGGAATGACGATGACCATCGCCGCATCGCGTCCGGATGCCGAGATCGCCGAGCTCGTGGTGACGCCGAAGGCGGGATCATCGCGACTCCGGCGCTGGCGCCTGCTCATCGCGCGACCGAGCTTCACGATCAGCGCCGTCATCGTGCTGTTCTGGGTCTTCGCCGCCGTCGGCTGGCGACTGCTCGGCCTGGACCCGTTCGGCGACACCGGCGAACGACTCTCGCCGCCGAGCGCCGCGCACCTGTTCGGCACCGACCGGATCGGACGCGACGTGTTCGCGCGCGTGCTGGCGGGCGCGGAACCCGCTCTGCTGGTCGGACCGTTCGGCGCCGCCCTCGCCACCGCGCTGGGATCCACCCTCGGACTCATCGCCGGCTTCCGCCGCGGCTGGGTCGACCAGCTGTTCATGCGCGGCTTCGACATCTTCCTGACGCTGCCGACCCTGATCTTCCTGCTCGTCATCGTCGGCGCGTTCGGCGGGAGCCCTCTCACGATCATCATCGCCGTCGGCATCCTCTTCGCTCCCGGCATCGCCAGGATCGTGCGGGCGGCCGTGCTCGTCGAGATGGGCAAGCAGTACGTTCCGAGCGCACGCATCCAGGGCGAGAGCGCGGTCCGGCTGGTCTTCCGCGAGCTGCTGCCGAACGTGTGGCCCCAGATCCTCGTGCAGGCGACGCTGAGCATCGCCGGTGCGATCTTCATCTCGTCGTCGCTGTCGTTCCTCGGACTCGCCTCCGCGCCCCCGTCGCCGGACTGGGGGCTCGCGGTCAACGAGAACCGCACCTACCTGCAGGCCGCGTGGTGGACACTCGCGTTCCCCACGCTCGCGATCGCCTCGCTGGTGGTCTCCCTCAACCTGATCGCCGACAACTTCCGAGAGGTCTTCCGACGATGACTGAACCCCTGGTGAGCGTCCGCGGGCTGACCGTGGACTACGAGGTCGACGGTCAGCGGCACCGCGCGGTCGACGGTGTCGACTTCGACGTGGCACCCCACGGAGCGCTGGGACTGGTCGGCGAGTCCGGCTCCGGGAAGAGCACGATCGCGTTCGCGCTGGCACGCTTCCTCCCCGCGGGAGCGGTGATCGCTGCGGATCGCCTCACGGTCGACGGCGTCGATGTGCTGAGCCTGGGCCCGCGCGCCCTGCGCGACTACCGGCGCACGCGGATCGGCTTCGTGTACCAGGAGCCGTCCCGGGCGCTGAACCCCACCCGCACGGTCGGCAGCCAGGTAGCCGAGACCTACCGACTGCAGGGGCTGCGGGCGGCGGACGCCCGGAAGGCGACCCTCGCGGCCTTCGACGACGTCGGTCTGCCCGACCCCGGGCAGCTCGTGCACCGCTTCCCGCACGAGCTCTCCGGAGGGCAGCAGCAGCGCGTCGTGATCGCGATGGCGCTCGCTGCGGACCCGCGGCTGCTGATCCTCGATGAGCCGACGACCGGCCTCGACAGTCGCGTCGAGGCCGAGGTGATCGCGCTCGTGGGGCGGCTCCGTCGCGAGCGCGGTTTCGCGACCCTGCTCATCAGCCACAACCTGCCGCTCGTCGCGAGCCATGCGGAGCGCATCGGCGTGCTCGAGCGCGGGAAGCTCGTCGAGTACGGCGAGGCGGGCGACGTGGTCGAGCGACCGCAGCATGCCTACTCGCGGCTGCTCGTCGACGCGGTCCCGCCTCTCGATGCGCCCTCACGACCGGGGGTCTCGTCGCACGCCGAGGCCCTGCTCTCGGTGCGCGGGGTGACCAAGCGCTACGGCTCGGCCCTCGCGCTCGACGGCGTCGACCTCGACATCGGCCGCGGAGAGGTCCTCGGTCTGGTCGGCGAGTCCGGGAGCGGCAAGACGACGCTCGGCCGCGTGATCGCCGGCCTCGCTCGCGCGGAAGGGACCGTGACGCTCGAGAAGACGGATGCCGCGTCGAAGGTGCCCGTGCAGTTCGTGTTCCAGAGCCCCGACGCTTCGCTGAACCCGCGCCGGACGGTGCGCCAGACTCTCGCCCGCTCGATCCAGCTGCTGCAAGGCGAGACCGATCCGGAGGAGCTCGCGCTGTCCACCGGCCTCCGGCCGGACGTGCTCGACAAGCTCCCCGACGAGCTCTCCGGCGGCCAGAAGCAACGGGTCGCGATCGCCCGGGCGTTCGCAGGACGCAGCCCGCTCGTGATCTGCGACGAGCCGACCTCCGCACTGGACGTGAGCGTGCAGGCGAAGGTGCTCGACCTGCTCATCGAGCTGCAGGAGCGCACCGGCGTCTCGTACCTGTTCATCACGCACGATCTCGCGGTGGTGCGCCGCATCGCCCACCGTGTCGCGGTGCTGCACCACGGCCGCATCGTCGAGACCGGCGCGGTCGACGACGTGCTCGGCGACCCCCGGCATCCCTACTCGGCATCCCTCGTGGATGCCGCTCGCAGCCTGCGCGGCGACACTGCGCGAAGCGTCCCGGAGATCGTCGCCGCGTGAGGCGCCGCTGACCGCGCGCGAATCGGGAGGCTCCGCGCGCGGTCAGCGAACGGCTTGCACCTGCGAGCGGATCTCCGCGCCCTCCGCGACATCGATGCGATCCCAGAACAGCAGCGCGCGCTCGCGGATCGCCGGATCGACGATCTCGGCGAGCTGTGAGACCACGGTCGCGCGCAGCCGCTCGCGCCCCGCGTCGTCGAGCACCCGGCGCACGAGGTCGCCGGCCTGGCGGAAGTCGTCGTCGGGATCCCAGCTCCGGGCGCGCCGGGCGAGATCCTCGTCCCAGCCGGCGTCGACCGGCGCGAACGGCACGGCCGCCCGCCTCGCGTATTCCTCTTTGACGCGGTGCTGGTGGAAGCGCCAATAGGCGTCGATGCGGGAGAGCAGCATCGGGTCGGGGCTCGGCCCGATCCCGGGCACGAAGCTCGAGGGCGCGAACGCGGCCTGCTCGATCTCGGCCAGCTCGTCGTCCGGGTTGCGATCGAGCACGAGCGTCCCGACCTCGATCAGCGGGTACTCTGCCCGGGGCCAGACCTTCGTCAGGTCGAAGGCGTTGAACGCGTCGGTGCGCGCATCCTCGTAGGGCATCACCTGCACCGACACCGTCCAGGACGGATTCTCGCCGCGGTCGATCGCCGCGCGCAGATCGGCGCGCTGGTGGTCGACCTCGGTGTCGGCGATCGCGTCGGCCTGCTCGTCGGTCAGGTACGCGATGCCCTGATCCGTGCGCAGATGGTACTTGACCCAGAAGCGCTCGCCCGCAGCGTTCACCCACTGATAGGTGTGCGAGCCGAAGCCGTCCTGGTGTCGCCAGGAGCGGGGGATGCCGCGGTCGCTCAGCAGCCAGGCGACCTGATGAGCCGTCTCTGGGTGGGTCGTCCAGAAGTCCCACAGCCGGTCGTAGTCGAAGACCGTCCCGTCGCGGTACATCTTGTGCGCCACGACGAGCGAGGCGAACGTGGCCTCGTCGCGGAGGAAGAACACGGGGGAGTTGTTGCCGACCAGGTCGTACTCGCCGTCGTCCGTGAGGAACTTCACGGCGAAGCCCCGCAGGTCCCGCCATGCCTCCCGGCTGCCGCGGAACCCCACCGTGGCGGAGAACCGCACGACCACGTCGACACGGGTGTCGGGCTGGAACAGCGATGCGGCGGTGAAGGCGCTCACATCCCCGGTCGTCTGGAAGAAGCCGAGGGCGCCGCCGCCCTTCGAGTGCCGGATGCGCACGGGGACCGGGCCGGGATCGGCGGCCGGATGGTCGGCACGTCGCGGCGCGGTCCCCGTGCTGGTCATCGCGTCACGCCCGCTCGCCGACGGCGCGGATGTCGAGCGAGTCGTAGAACGCGATGTGCCCGGCGATGGGCGCGAACGCGCTGATCGGCTCCGGGTACGACCACGCCGCGGGGGCGTCGTCGTCGGTGCCGGTCAGGGTCCAGTACTCACTCGCCACACCCTTGAACGGGCAGAACGTGGTGCCCTCGATCGCGCGCAGCTGCGCGAGGTCGACATCGGCGCGCGGGAAGTACAGTCGCGTCGGCACATCGACCTCGTGCAGCTCGATCGCGCGGGCGCTCGAGGCGATGCGCCGGTCGCCGCTCCACACCTCCACGACGCCCTCATGGCGTTCGAGGTGCACCAGGCCGTCCGTGGCGATTCCGGGTGCATCCAGGACTGCGGCATCTGTCATGTCACTGCTCCTTCTCTCTGGGGTGCTGCTTCTCCGCGGGGATCCGCGAAGCCGACGGGCATCCGCTCGCTCACCGCGCGCCCCGGTCGGTCCGATGGCGCGGGCAGGGCGGCGAGCAGGATGCCGAGGAAGGCGAGCGTGCCGCCCACGACCTTGATGGGCTCGGGAGGCTCGCCGAGCGCGACGGCGAACGCATAGCCGAGCGCGGGGACGGCCCCGGTGGCGGTGCCCGCGACGGCGGATGGCACGCGCTCGGCGCCGTAGTTGTAGAGCGCCATGGTGGGGCCGGTCACGATGAGCGACAGGAACAGGATGCTGACCCATCCCGGGCCGTCGGAGGGCCAGGCCGCCGAGCCGTTCGCCACCTCCCACGCGAACCACGGCAGCAGGAGCAGCGCGCCCCAGATCGCCGTCGCGGTCGCGAGCACGACGGCATCCGTCGGCGGTTCCGCCGGGACGGGCGCGCGGTCGGATGCCGGCACGCCGGATCTCCGCAGCAGCACCGTGTAGAGCGCGTAGGAGGCGAGGCCCAGCACGAGCAGCAGGGCGCCGGGGCCGAACTCGACGGCGCCGGCCGACGCGACGACGATGCCGGCTGTGGTGATCGCGAGCCCCGCGAGCACCCGAGCGGTGATCCTCTCCCGGATCAGCCACCAGGCGATCAGCGCGGTCAGCACGGGGAGGGACGCCGACATCAGCGAAGCCGTGCCGGCGGTGGAGAGGACGAGCCCGAGGTTGCTCGGCAGGTAGAACAGGGCGACGCCGGTGAGCGCGAGCACCACGGTCGCCGGTCGGCGCAGCGCGCGCGTGACGGCAGGGAGTCCGAGCCGGGGGCGGAGGAGGATGACCAGTCCGAGCATGAGGGGGACGGCGAGCACGAGCCGCAGTTCCGAGAGCACGGCGGGAGAAGCGGTGACTAGCACGATCGCGCTCAACCCGTAGGTCGTCGACCACAGCACGACCGAGACGACGACGGCGATGACCGGCACCCACGGACGCGCTGCGGCGGTCACGGCCGACCCGCGCGACGACCGGCGACCGCGACGCCGTCGACGGTGATGTCGAGCCGTTCCGAGTAGAAGGCGATGCGGCCGGCGATCGGCGCGATGACCGGAAGCGGAGCCGGGTACGACCACGCGATCTCACGGTCGGGGCGGTCGGCGGTGGCCCAGTACCTGCTCGCCTCGCCCTTGTACGGGCACTTGCTCCAGCCGTCGATCTCCGTCAGCGCGGACAAGTCGACGTCCTCGGCCGGCAGATAGTAGCGGGCCGGGAGCCCGGTCTCGTAGACGATGACCGGATGCCGCGAATCGGCGAGCACGCGGTTGCCGTCACGGACCACCACGTGCCGCGTGGAGGACAGCGCGTCGACGCGGTTGCGCGGGTCGCGCGGATGCGCGAACACGCGGTCCTCCTCCTCGGTCCATCGATCCAGCACGCCCGGGAACCAGGTGACGGCGAGGAAGCCGTCGAGCTCGTCGACGTCCCAGGTCCATGCGGCCGACGGAATGCGTCGTTCGCCCACGACGAGGTCGAACCAGCGCCGGGCGGGCAGACGCGGTCGGTAGTACGCAGCGGCGGGCGGCTCTCCGGGGACGAGCAGGTCGGTGCGGACGTCGGCCAGCGGGAACCCGTACTCGGGCACCTTGGCGTCGGGTTCCCAGACGAGGATCGGGCGACGGGAGTCGACGACGGCGAGCTCACCGACCCAGCCGCGCAGCCATCTCTCGCTCGGCTCCCAGCGCCAGGTCGGCGCCGTGAGCGGAACGCGCCGCACCAGCCGAGCGCTCTCGCGCGGTTCCACGGCGAGCGTCGCAGCGGTCTCCGACATCGGTCCTCCTCGGGTGACGACAGACCCGTCTCCGGGCAGACCCATCCAAGAGCAGAACGTGCTCCTGCGCCCCGCCGGTTGCCGCCCGTGACATCACATGACTCCGGATGACGCGCGCTGACGTCTCGTGACCGCGCTCTCCGCGCCCGACGCACGGAGCTCTAGCGTGGCGCCATGTCTTCCCCTGCCGCGTCTTCTTCCGTCGCGCCCGTCGGCGCATCCGCCCCGCTCCGTATCGGACTGTTCGCCCACCTGGCCGATCATCGCGGCGCGGTCGAGCAGACCTACCTCGATCATCTCGACCTGTTCGTGCATGCGGAGGCCCTCGGCGTGGACTCGGCCTGGGTGCGGCAGTTCCATCTGGCCAAGCCGGATGCCGGTCGGCTCGGCGGCCTGCCGTCGCCGTTCGTCTTCCTCGGGGTGCTCGCCGCGCAGACGAGCCGGCTGCGTCTCGGCACGGCGGCGATCACCCTTCCGCTCGAACAGGAGCTGCGCGTGGCGGAGGACGCTGCCGTGCTCGACGCCCTCAGCGGCGGACGTGTGGAGCTCGGACTCGCGAACGGCGGCCAGCCGCAGACCGCGGCGGCGTTCGGCGTCACACCGATCGACGATCGGGAGAAGAGCAGGAGGGCGTACCTCGGGTCGGTCGACAGGCTCACGGCCGCGCTGCGCGGGCACCCGGTCACGGTCGACGGGGAGGTGCTCTCGCCGGCCCGTCCGGGACTCGCGGATCGCGTGTGGCACGCAACCCTCACGGAGCGCAGCGCGTTCGAGACAGGGCGGCGCGGCGAAGGCGTGCTGATCGGCACGACGCAGGTGGTGCCGGCGGAGGTCTCGGCCGCGGCGTACCATCAGGGCCTCGCCGACGGAGCGACTCCTCGACTGGGGTTGTCGACCTGGATCTTCCCCGGCCGCAGCCGAGAAGAGGCGCTCGCTCGCGCCGAGGACGGACTCCGCGCCAAGTGGGAGTGGGCGAGGGACTTCCTTCCGGAAGCCCACTCGACGGCGCAGATCGCCGACCGTCTCACCCTGCACTACGGGACGGCGGACGACATCGCCGCGTCGATAGCGCGGCATCCGGCCTTCGCGTACACGACGCACGTGCAGCTGCAGCTCGACGGACTGTACCGCGACCTCGAGGAGCAGAAGGACGCGCTGGAGCTCTTCACGACCGAGGTCGCCCCCGCGCTCTCCGGTGCCACCCGTGCGGCGGTGGCGGCATGAGCCGCGCGCCGCTCGTCTTCGCCGCCGGCGTGTTCTATCCGGGTGGTGAGCACATCACCGGATGGCGCTCGCCGGGGGCCGAGCCGGACTCCTATCTCGGCCTCGACTACTGGACGCGCTTCGCGCAGACGGCGGAGGACGGGCGCTTCGCCACGCTGTTCCTGGCCGATGAGCTGTACGTCTGGGACCGCTTCCGCTCCGGCATCGAGCACGGCACCAACGTGCGCCTCGAGCCCTTCACGCTCCTCAGCGCGCTCTCGCAGCGCACGAAGAACATCGGTCTCGCGGCGACCGTGTCGACCACGTACAACGAGCCGTACCACGTTGCCCGCAAGCTCGCCTCGCTCGACCACCTCAGCGGCGGACGCGCGGCCTGGAACCTCGTCACGAGCGCGAGCGACGAGGAGGCCCGCAACTTCGGGCGCGACGCCCACCTCGAGCACGGCATCCGCTATGCCCGCGGCGAGGAGTTCGTCGATGTCGTGAACGGCCTCTGGGACGGATGGGACGACGACGCCTTCCTGTTCGACAAGGCCTCCGGACGCTACGCGGACCGGGCCAAGTTGCACGTCCTGCAGCACCGCGGCGAGCACTTCTCGGTGCGCGGACCGCTCAACATCCCGCGACCGGTGCAGGGGCATCCGCCGCTCTTCCAGGCCGGAGCATCGGAAGCAGGCCGTGCACTGGCGGGGAAGACCGCGGATGCCGTCTTCACGCTCGGCGGCGGATCGCTCGCCTCCGGGCAGGGGCTGTACGACGACTACCGGCGACGCGCGGTCGCCGCCGGACGCGAGGCGGACGACCTCAAGGTGCTGCCGTGGTTCTCGCCCATCATCGGCGACAGTCCCGCCGATGCCGAGGACAGGTTCCGCGAGCTCGCCGAGCTCACACCCGAACGCGTGCAGGTCGACCTGCTCGGGCACTACCTGGGCGTGGACCTCGGGGAACGCGACGTGGACGAGCCGTTCACATTCGACTTCGACGTCGAGAGCTTCAACCAGTCGAAGTCGGGATACCAGGCGATCGCCGACCTGCTCGCCCAGCGCCCCTACACGCTGCGCGAACTCGCCTGGGACGTGCTGCGGAAGCGGTTCACGGTCGGCACCCCCGACACGCTCGCCGCGCACCTCATCGAGCGCTACGAGCAGCGCGCCGCCGACGGCTTCATCCTGATGGCGCCGACCCTGCCCGACACCCTCGACCGCTTCGTCGAGCACATCGTGCCGCGGCTCACCGACCACGGCATCTACCCGAGCGAGTACGCGGGCAGCACGCTGCGGGAGAACCTCGGACTCGAACGACCCGCCGGAAGGTACGCCGCATGACCCGTCGACTGCTCCTCGGAGCCTTCCTGTTCCACCCCGGCGGCTCGCATGTCTCGGGCTGGCGCCACGAGACGGCGGAGCCGCATCGACACGTCGACATCGACTACTACGCCGAGTTCGCGGAGACCGCCGAGCGGGGCGTGTTCGACACGATCTTCCTCGCGGACGGCCTGTACTTCTGGGACCGCTTCCCCTCGGGCGTCGACCATTACGGACAGACCCGGCTGGAGCCGCTGACCCTGCTGTCGGCGCTCGCCGCGCGCACCAGCCGCATCGGCCTCGCCGCCACCGTGTCGACCAGCTACAACGAGCCGTATCACGCGGCACGGGCGATCGCCTCGCTCGACCACATCAGCGAAGGCCGCGCGGCCTGGAACCTCGTCACGTCCCGCTACCCCGAGGAGGCGCGCAACTTCGGCGGCGACGCGCACCTCGATCATGCCCTGCGCTACGAGCGGGGTGCCGAGTTCGTCGACGTCGTGCAGCAGCTCTGGGACAGCTGGGCCGACGACGCGATCCTGGCCGACCGGGCGAGCGGGCTGTTCGCCGACCCCGACAGGCTGCGGACGGCCGAGCACCGCGGCGCGCATTTCGCGGTGCGCGGCCCGCTCAACGTGAGCCGTCCGCCGCAGGGGTACCCCGTCCTGTTCCAGGCCGGGGGATCGGAGGCAGGGCAGGAGCTCGCCGCGGCCACAGCGGATGCCGTCTTCGCCCGCTCCCTGCCCCTCGCCGAGGCGCAGCGCTTCTACGCGGGGCTCAAGGCACGCGTCGTCGCGCACGGTCGGGATGCCGACGACCTCGCGATCCTCCCGCAGCTGCGACCGGTCGTCGCGGAGACCGGGGAGGAGGCTCGCGCGATCGCGCGCGGCCTCCTCGCCTCGACGCCCGACGCGATCGTCGTCGAGGACGTGGCGCACTCCATCGGGCAGGCGCTGCCCGATGATCCGGATGCCGTGATCGCCGTCGCCCGCGACACCGACAGCGACATCGCGAACGAGTCGAAGTCGCCGAACCGCGAGCTGGCCCGTCTGCAGTCGGGGGAGCGACTCACGCCCCGTCAGCTCTACGCGGAGTCGTTCTGGGAATCGGTCACGGTCGGAAGCGCCCGCGAGATCGCGGACGACGTGCAGGAGCGCTTCGAGAACGGCGCGGCCGACGGCTTCGTCGTGCAGGCCCTCACGCAGCCGCAGGGGTTCCGCGACTTCGTCGACCTCGTCGTGCCGGAGCTGCAGCGCCGCGGGCTCACGCGCACCGCATACGAGGAGAGCACCCTGCGCGAGCGCCTGGGTCTCACGCGCCCCGCCCGCCGTGCGGCGGAGACGGTGGGCTGAATCGCGGGCGATGCCGACCCGATACGGTGGGGGCATGCTCCAGGCCCTCCGCACCTTCGGGCGCATCCTCGCGCGGCACTGGCCGGCGCTCGTGGCCTGGTATCTCGGCGGCGAGGCGGTGCACCAGCTGCTCGTGCAGCTGGCCGGATTCGTCGGCGGCCTGACCACGCTCGGCGGTCTGCTCCTGCTCCCGCTCGCGGTGGCGGCGCGACTCATCTCCTACGTCGCGATGTACCTCACGGTGCAGCCCTCGCTGCCGCATGCCGCTCCCGAGGGGGAGCCGGGACCGCGACGTTTCGCCCAGGCCATCCTCACGGCGATCCTGCCGTTCTTCGCGTTCTCGGCGGCCTGGGGTCTGCTCGACGCCGACCTCATCGAGTTCTTCCGGATCGCCAGCAGCATCGCTCTGCGCGATGCCGGATACGACCTCGACCAGCTCGGCGACCGCGGTGGGCTCGTCGCCATCGGAGTGCTGCCGGTCGCGGTGCTCGTGATCGCGCTCGCCGTCCGTGTCGTCCTCGCCCGATTCGGCGCCCGGCTGCCGTCGTGGACGCTCGTCGTCGCGGCGTACGCCGAGGTGCTCTGGACCTTCATGCTGTTCACGCTCGTGGGGCAGTGGTGGGCGAACACGAAGGAGTGGCTGGCCGAGCGGTCTGCGGCCGTCTGGCTCGACGGAGTCGGCGACTGGTTCGCCGCGAACCTGGTCCCCGTCGCCGCGCTGTGGGAGGGTGCGCTCTGGCTCGTCGGCTTCCTGGTCGCGGCCGTCTTCGTTCCCGCTGCCTGGCTGACCATCGCCGGTGTCACCTACGGCACCGCGTTCGATGAGACGCCGCCCGTGCTGCGTCGCTTCGCGGGCGCGTCGAACGGGACGGTGTCGCGCCTCGTCACGATCGTCACCCGCCGCTTCGAGGAGCTGTGGGCCGCGGTCGCCCTGATCTGGCGGGGCGGACCGGTCGTCTTCGGATGCCTGGCGGTCGCCTACGCGGTGTGGGCCTGGGCGACGCAGGTCGGCTCCCAGGCCGTGCTCGGCATCTTCGGCGGACAGGAGACGTCGTTCTGGGCGGCCTTCCTCCCGCTCCTGCTCGTGGCCGTCGGAGTGATCGCCGAGCCGCTCCGCGTCGCGATCGTGGCCACCGCCTTCGATGCGGTCATCGGACGTCCCGAGGCCGAGATGGGGACGCGGGACTCAGAGCTCGACGGGGAACCGGGCGATCTCGCCGTCGCCGGGGACCTCGAGCACGAACGGGCCGTCGGCGTCGTCGGGAAGCAGGAAGACGGCGAGCAGGGCGTAGGGCCCTGACGCCTCCTGGCAGTACGACTCTCCGGCGTCGAACGGCACGTCCAGCACGGAGCGCGCGTTGCTCCAGACGCGGTCGCCCTCCGCCTCGGCGAGGGTGAACAGCCCGCAGGTCGTCGCCTGCGAACCGCCACGGGAATCGATCCGGATGCTGAGGGTGCGGGATCCCTCCGGAGCCTCGAACTCGCCCCAGCGGGCGGACTCGACGGAGAGCGTCTGTCCGGCGATCTCGGCGGAGCCGTCTTCTGCCTCGACCGTCGACGGGTCGCCGGTCGACGCGGGCAGCACGTCGAGCCAGACGTGCACGGCGACGACAGCCGCGGCCGCCACGATCAGTGCCGTGAGGGCGACCCGCTGCCTCCGCCACCACGACGTCATGGCGTCCCCAGACGCGGGGCTTCGATCTCGACGCTCGGCGCCGTCGACGCCTGGTCGAGGTCGACCCGGAAGGCGATCACGTCATCGAGCTCCGGCGTCGGATAGCGCCCGCTGAGCCGCAGCTCGCCGACGCCCGAGCGCAGGTCGTCGGGCAGTTCGAACGCCAGCATCCCCACCGTGTCCGTCCCCACGCGCAGATCCGTGCCGACAAGGGTCGCCGGCGGCCGTTCGCTCGCCTGGAACACCCGCCCGTCGATCAGCAGGCTGGCCACGCCGATCGCGGCATCGACCTCGGTCGTTGGAGCGGAGACGGCGAGCTCGACGACGAGCCAGTTCCCCTCGGCCTCCCATTCCTCATCCGTCATCGTCACGTGCTCGGTGCGGGTGACGTCGACCACGACGGCGGCGAGCGTGCGAGCCGTTGCCGGGCCGCCGTCGGCGGCACCGCGCACGACGAACGGATCGAGCAGTGCCTGCTCGGGCGGAGTGGCGGCTGTCACCACGCCGGCCACGAGGACGAGGACGGCACCGATGACCCAGGGGAGAGCACGGCCCGACGCCCGGCCCTTCGCGCCGCGCTTCACGGAGCAGCCGCCAACTCGATCTGCGCGCTGAGCGCGGCCCGCCGCCAGCTGATCGTGGAGGCTGCGAGGATGACCTGACCGGCCTGCTCCGTCGCGTCGTGGACGTCGAGCCGGGCCGTTCCGTCGGCGAGGGCGCGCACGGTGGCGTCGTCGTCGGCGACCGGCCACGCGATCGTCACCTCGGCGGGGACGCCCGGCTGCAGGATGACGGCGCGGGGCGAGCCGTCCGCGCGCCACGAGCGCGCCGTGCCGGTCACGGCGACGCCGGAGATCTCGAGCATCGGCTCGCGCCCGACGATCATCCGCGAATCGACCCGGTCGGCCGAGCGCTCGACGCCGACCGCCCGGTCGGAGAGGTTCTCCAGCCGCACCGTCACCACGAGCAGCGTCTCGCCGGGTTCCGCCTCCAGGAACTGGCTCTCGACGGCGTCGGTGAGCTCCGCGTCGAGTACGGAGACGGTGTACAGCGAGGTGCGCGCGCCGTCGCCGGCGGAGACCTGAGCCGGCGTCCGGGATGCCGGGGCAAGGCCGCCGAAGCCGATGACCACGGCGAGCAGGGCGACGATCGCGGCGGCGGCGATCCAGAACGGCAGCGCGGAGCGGCTCACGACCGTGCGCGCCGCGCCGGCAGCGGCAGCCCGCGCACCGGCCGCCACCCCCTGCGTCCTCGTCACGACGTCAGCCTAGCGAGGGCTTCGCCCCGACTGCCGTCCGGTGTCAGTCCTCGTCGACGACGCTCATGTCGGGATCCGTGTTCGTCCGGGTGTCCAGCAGCTCGGGCCCGGCATCGTCCGCCGCGGGATCGTCGGTGCCGGAGCCGTCTCGATGGGCACCGCCGTACTGCACGGCATCGGGAGCGGCGGGGTCGTCATGGGTGGCCGGGTCGTCGGCCGTGAAGACCTTCTCGCCGTCCGGCGCGGCTGCGGCGGCATCGAAGGGGCCGTGGTCCTCGGGGTAGCTGCGGGGGTCGCTCATGAGGGATCCTCTCTGGTCGGACCACCAGGATCGCGGTTCCGTCGCGATCCGGCGCTCCCGTTGACAGGCACGCGATCGTCTGGGTGTCAGTCCGCGCAGGTCTCGAACACGTGGCCCTCGTCCGCAGGGGTGAGCAGGTCGCGGTCGCGCAGCACCATCGACGCGGGGGAGTCCTCGTCGGCGCACATCTCGGCGAACGTCCGCGGCAGCTCATCGGAGTACTCGACGTCGATCACGGCATCCCCGTAGACCGCGGTGTACGCGCGGCATTCCTCGTAGGCCGCGCATTCCTCCGCGACCGCGAAGTCGAATCCTGCCTGCTCGTGCAGCGTGGCGGCATCCTCGGCGGAGTTCTTCTGCCCGGCGGCGAGACCGGCGCGGTGCGCGGCGTCGACGAGAACAGCGGCGAGCGCCAGGTTGTCCTCGAGGGAGAGCGCTTCGTCCGAGCGCGTGTAGGTGTCGAGATTGTCGAACTCGACCGCGTCGAATCCGGCATCCGCGCAGCCGTCGATCCAGGGGACGACCTGTGCGGCGATGCGCTCACGATTCTCCGGGGTCGCCGTGTCGAGCAGCGCCTCATCCGGCCAGTCCGGGTCGAACACGACGTCGCCGTCGCGGTGCAGCAGCAGATCGGCATCCCAGGCGTCGAGCTCGCCGGGCTGGGTCTGGAAGCCGTTCACGTAGCAGACCGAGTAGATGCCGGGAGCGGGATCGGCTGCGCGGTCGCGCCCGACGACGGCGACCTCTGCGGCGGGCGCGTAGGCGCCGCCGAGCTGATAGTCGACCATGGCTCCCGCGGGAGGGAGCGACCAGTCGGTGGGCGGAGCGGATGCCGCGGGGGCGCCGGTCGCGGCGGTGCAGCCCGTGAGTCCGAGCAGGATGCCGACCGCCAGCGCGGCCAGCGCGGCCCGCGGCGTCCGGGCGGAGGAGGGGCGACGGAGCACTCCAGAAACCTACCCCGCCGATCGGGAATTCTCCGAGGGGAGGCGTCGTTGGCGTTATATGCAATTGCATGGACCTTGGAAAGGACCTCTTCGGTATGACCATCTACAACGTCGGCTTCCTCGTCGGCAGCATCTCCTCGACCTCGATCAACCGCCGGCTCTCGCGCGCCCTGGTGAAGCTCGCGCCGCAGGCCGATCTGACGCTCACCGAGATCCCGATCGCCGACCTCCCGTTCTACTCCGCGGATCACGATGCCGCGATCCCGGCCGAGGCGGCCGAGTTCAAGAAGGGCATCGAGGCGTCCGACGCGATCATCCTCGTGACTCCGGAGTACAACCGGTCGGTCCCCGGTGTGCTGAAGAACGCGCTCGACACCGCGAGCCGTCCGTGGGGGCAGAACAGCTTCGCCGGCAAGCCGTCCGCCGTCATCGGCGGCTCGATCGGACCGATCGGCACGGCCGTCGCCCAGCAGCAGCTGCGCTCGATCCTGTCGTTCCTCGCCTCGCCCGAGCTCGCGCAGCCCGAGGCGTACATCCACATGCGCGACGGACTGTTCACGGAGGACGGCGAGGTCACCGATGACTCGACCGTCGAGTTCCTCGTCTCCTGGCTGAAGGCCGTGCACACGCACATCGCGAAGACGCTCAGCCCCGTCACCTGACGCGGTCAGCTCGCGGTCGCTGTCCCGATCAGCGGTCGCTGTCCCGATCAGCGGTCGCTGTCCCGTTCTGCTGGCCCATCTCGGCGAGGAGTCAGCAGAACGGGACGGGGTCAGCTGATCGGGACCGGGCCTCAGCTTCCGGCGCCGTACAGCTGCGCGACCTCTTTCGACCCCATGCCCTGGTCGTAGGTCCCGTGCTGCGGCCAGCCCTCCGGCGAGTCCTCCCACTCCTCCTGCCGACCGTACGGGAGCACGTCGACGAGCGCCTGCAGGTGACTGAAGCGCTCGGTGCCTCGCCCGTTCGTGTGCCAGGTGCGGTAGACGGTGTCGCCGTCGCGCAGGAACACGTTCACCGCGAACCCGCCGTCCGGCGGCGCGCCGACGTCGGAGCCGAACGTGCTGTCGGCGCTCGAGTACCACTCCATGCGGTTCCCCACCCGGTCGCGATAGGCGACGGCCTCGTCGATCGGGCCGTTCGTGACGATCACGAAGCGCGCGTCGTAATAGCGGTCGAGGAAGTCCAGGCGCGTGAACTGCGAGGTGAACCCGGTGCAGCCAGGGCACTGCCACTCGTTGCCGTCGGACCACATGTGGTTGTAGACGATGAGCTGCGACTGCTCGCCGAAGACGTCGGCGAGCCGCACCGGGCCGTCGGCGCCCATGAGCGTGTAGTCCGGCATCCGCACCATCGGCAGGCGTCGTCGCTGCGCCGCGATGGCGTCGAGCTCACGGGTGGCGGCCTTCTCGCGCACCCGCAGCGCGTCGAGCTCGCGCTGCCAGGTCTCGGCGTCGACGACGGGCGGAAGGGGCGTCTGGGCAGTGCTCACGGTGACCTCCGGATGCTGATGAGACGATGCATCCAGTGTGCGCGCGGCCACCGACAGGGTCAACGGAGTTCAGCGCCGACCCACCCCGTTGTGGACGATCCGGCCTGGAATGTGCGTTCGCAGAGGGCCGGTTCGCACCGAAGGGGGTGGTTCGGCAGGGCTTTTCCCGGCAGGGCTTTACTCGCCGGTGCTCTGTTCGGCGGCGCGTTGCTCGACCGGGTTCCGACGGATGCCGATCCACGACACGACGCCGCCGAGCACCAGCAGTGACGCGGTGACCCAGGCGGCGTTGTGGAAGCCGCCGAGGTCGAGCGCCCCGCCGACGATCGTCGACAGCATCGCCACCACGAGCAGGCCCGCGACGCGCGACACCGCGTTGTTCACCGCCGAGGCGATGCCGGAGTGCTTCTCGTCGATCGCGCCGAGGATCGCCGCGGTGAGCGGAGCGACCGTGAGGGACAGCCCGAGCCCCATCACGATCATCGCCGGGAGCACCTGCCACCAGTAGTCGAAGTCCGCGCCGACCGTGAGCAGCAGCAGGGCGCCTCCGGCCATCACGATCGGGCCGATCGTCATGAAGATGCGCGGGCCCCAGCGCCCGGCCCACGCTCCCGCGCGCGAGCTGAGCAGGATCATCAGGATCGTCATGGGGAGGCTGGCGAGACCGGCGGCCGTGGCGCTGAGCCCCGCGCCCTGCTGCAGATACACGCCGACGACGAAGCCGTTGAGCGAGAGGGCGGCGTAGACGAAGAGCGTCGCCAGGTTCCCCCAGCCGAAGTCGCGCACGCGGAAGAGCCAGAGCGGCATCAGCGGCGTCGAGGAGGTGCGCTGACGCAGCAGGAACAGGACGAACAGCCCGGCACCGATCAGGGCGGGGAGCCAGATCGCGGGGGACTGCCAGCCGAGGTTCGGCTGCTCGATGAGCGCGAACACCACCGCGCCGAGGCCGAGGGCGCACAGCGCGCCGCTCCACCAGTCGACCCGCACCGTGCGCTCATGCTCCGGCAGGTGCAGGCGGGCGAGCAGGAGAAGCGTGATGGCGATCGGGACGACGTTGATGAGGAAGACGAAGCGCCAGGAGAGGAAGTCGACGAAGAGGCCGCCGAGCAGCGGACCGACGAGCATGGCGCCGGTCGTGAACGCCGTCCACACCCCGATCGCCCTGGCCTGCACCTCGGCGCGCATCGTGGCCGTGATCAGCGCGAGCGAGCTCGGAACGAGGAGCGCTCCCGCCGCGCCCTGCGCCGCGCGGGCGATGATGAGCGTCAGCGGATCGAACGCCGCGGCCACCGCGATCGAGGCCACTCCGAAGGCGATCAGCCCGATGCGCATCACCAGCACGCGGCCGTAGGCGTCCGACACGGAGCCGGCCAGGAGGATGAGCGCGCTCAGCGTGATCAGGTAGGCGTCGACCACCCACTGCTGGGTCGTGATGCCACCGCCGATCTCGCGGCTGATCGCCGGCAGCGCGACGTTGACGACCGTGCCGTCGAGGAAGGTGACGAAGGAGGCGAGCACCGCGATCGAGATCACGAGACGCTGAACGGGGGCGAAGGATGCCACAGGCCGAGACTACTCCCGGCTGCCCACCCCAGGGCGCGACGCGGGGCACGGCGCCGCCCGGGTCACGGGGTCGGCGCCTGGTCCTGTCCGGTGATCGGGGCCGGGGTCCCCGCACGGAGGAGCGCGGCCAGTCCGTGCACGCCCTCGTGTGCGACCGCACGTCGCTGCCGCGTCGCGCCGGTGCCGTCGCTGCGGATGCGCTCGAGCCGTTCGGTGACGAAGTCCTCGTCGCCGAACTCCTGGAGCGCGGGCGTGCTCGCGGCCCGCATCCGATCGACGACGGCCCAGGCATCGGCGGCCTCGCCCGTCGTGGGATCGATGATGCGTGCCTCCATGCCGGAGCGCGCGGCCGTCCACAGCGACGCATCGACCGCGTCGAGTCGGTCGCCCCGCAGGGAGCGGTCGTCCGAGAGCAGGAGGGCGCGGCAGAGCACGGCGGCGAGCACGGAGTCCTCGGGCTCCAGCTGCGCGTCGAACACCCGGACCTCGACCGTCGGGAAGCGCTCCGACAGGCGCACGGCCCAGGACAGCGACGCCGTCTCGCCGATCGCATCCAGGTCGAGGAGCTGCCGGATGCGGCCCCGGTAGTCCTCGAGGTCGTGGAACCGGGGCGGGCACCAGGACGAGGGGAGACGGTGGATCAGCACGCTCCGCCAGCTGGCGAACGCCGTGTCGAGGCCGTTGGCGAAGGGACTGTTGCCGGTGAGGGCCAGCAGCACGGGGAGCCAGCCGCGGATCCGGTTGAGCGCGCGGACCCGCTCCTCGTCGTCGGCGATCTCGACGTGGACGTGCAGACCGTTCACCTCGTGGTCGCGGCTGAGATGCCCGAGACGGAAGGCGACATCGTCGTAGTGCGGGGAGGGGGAGACGATCGACGTCCGCGTCGTGGCGAACGGATGTCCGGTGGCGGCGGCGATCGCCCGCTGCTCCTGCGCATGCCATCCGACCAGGCCGCGCAGGTGGCGCAGCTGCGTCTCGGCCTCGGCACGGTCATCGACCGGCTCGGTGGCGGTCTCGAGCTGCGAGGTCAGGTACTCGGCCGTGACGCTGCCGCCGGTGCGGAGCCGCGTGAAGCGCTCCCGCGTGCCCGCGGCCATCGCCAGGGGCACGAGGGCGTCTTCGTCGAGAAGGAGGAACTCCTCCTCGATGCCGAATCGCGCCATCGCGGGTCAGTGATTCCGGAGGGCGGAGATGAGCTCGGGCTTCCGCTTCCCGCTGTAGCCGGTCAGGCCCAGCTCCTTGGCGCGCTTCTTCAACTCGGGGACGGTCCAGTCCTCGTAGTCGCCGCTCTCGCCGCCGCGGCGGCCGACCGCCTTGCGTCCGTCTCTGGCCGCGGCGTTCGAGATGCGTGCGGCCTTCTCCTTGGATGCTCCGTCATCGCGGAGCTCCTCGTAGAGTTCCGGATCCTTCAGAGAGTTGTTCCGTCTGCCCGGCATGATCCTCAGCTCCTTGCGATGGCACCTGGGAGGTACCTGAGTCAACCCCCTGACGGGGAAAGTCGTACGTGGCTACGTTTGGTCGCTGTAGACGGGCGCACTGTGCCCCGGCGAAAGGAAATCTGATGAACATTCTGTTGATCATCGTCATCGTCGTCGCTGTGATCCTCGCGATCACCGGCGGACTCGTGCAGTCGCTTCAGTTCCTGCTCTGGGTCGGACTGGTCCTGCTGGCCATCGCCGTGATCGCCTGGTTGATCCGTGCGATCAGCGGGAGCCGACGGGCCTGACCCCACAAGTGAGGCCCGCCCGTCGGCGGGCCTCACTTGTCGAAAGCCGTCTTGGCGGCGTCCTTCACGTTCTCGCCGGCCTGCTTGGCTGAGGCCTTGACCTGGTCGGCCTTGCCCTCGGCTTCGAGCCGCTCGTTGTCCGTGACCTTGCCGAGGCCTTCCTTCGCCTTGCCGGCGGCCTTCTCGGCGGCGTTCTTGATGTCATCTGCGGCACTCATGTGCTGCTCCTCTCCTAGGCGGATCGTTTGCCTTCACACCCTCGCAAACCGCGGCGAAGACGGCCAAGGGATTGACAATCCGCAGGTGCCGTGTCAACGATGCCGAACCCGTCGACGTGGCTCCGTCGAAGGACTAGCCTGGCGCCAGGCGGGTGTCCTGCCCGCGGACCTCTCGAAGAAGGAAGCGGTGTGCGATGGACTCGATGATGATGGGCGCCATGTCGAAGAACATGGAGTCGATGACCGATGACATGGCCATGATGGACATGTCCGTCCTGCAGGCCTGTATGGACGCGTGCTCGGCCTGCGAGCAGGCCTGTACGGTGTGCTCCACTCAGCTGATGGACTGCGCGCCGGCATGCATGAACTGCGCCGACATGTGCAATACGATGATGCGCTCGATGATGCGGATGCAGGGGATGACCCCCGCCACCATGATGTCGATGCTCAACGCCTGCATCGCGATGTGTCAGCTCTGCATGGACGAGTGCATGAAGCACGCCGACCACAGCGAGGTCTGCAGGATGTGCGCTCAGGCATGCCAGGCCTGCATGGACGCGTGCATGGCCATGAAGGACATGATGATGGCGAGCGCCTGACCCTTCGACAGGCTCAGGGACCCAGGCACCCAGCGGGGATTGGGGCCCGGAGGGCTCAGGCCGCGGCGACGTTGTACTGCGTGCGCCCGATCGCGAGCACGCCGTAGCGCGCGTGCAGGGCCACCGGCGTGCCGGGGCCCGCTTCGAGCGAGGCGCCCGAGCCGTTCCACAGTGCGTGCGCCGCGCCGTCGAGCCCGCGCACGACGAGGTCGCCGGTCACGGCATCCGCCGACTCCACGATGCCGTCGACCCATTCGGCCGGCGTCGCCGAGGCGATGCGCGCCTGGATCAGGTGCAGGGCGTGGCCGGGAGCGAACGAGGAGCACCGGTCGCCGTGCTGGCACATGCACGCCGCACGCTCACGCACCGGGAGGGGCGAAAGGCGGTTCAGCGGCGTGGACACGGTGGTCTCCTTCATGATCGGGCGTTTCCGAAAGCGTAGGTCGGCATCCCGCGGGGCGATAGGCGCACCGACACGGAGTGAAACAAACAGGTGTAAGCTCGCCGGGTGCTGTTTTCGATGAGCGCCGTTCCGGCGCAGAACGGAGCCGCAGGCGCCCCCCGCGCCGCGGACAGAGGCTGAGGACCAGCCGGAGGCGGAACCCCCGTCCCCGGTGCTGAGTCATACCCGGCATCCATCGCCGGTGACCTCCACCTCCGATCGACTCGCCCGCTGCGGCGACCACTCCGAAAGCACCTCTCTCATGCGTCCCATCGACGAGCGCGCCATCCGCGCCTCCTTCATCAACGCCTCCCGCAAGGAGGTCTCCGACCTCCACCTCCCCGCCGACTTCGCGGACATCGACTTCGACAAGCTCGACTACCTCGGCTGGACCGATCCGAAGATGCCGCGCCGCGCCTACGTCGTGGCCTGGATCGACGATGCTCCCGTCGGCGTCGTGCTGCAGCGCGCCGAGCAGCGCGTGCTCGCCCGCGCGCAGTGCTCCTGGTGCGAGGACGTCACGCTCCGCAACGACGTGCAGCTGTTCGTGGCACGCAAGGCGGGCGCGGCCGGTCGCAAGGGCGACACCGTCGGCAACCTCGCGTGCGCGGAGTTCGGATGCTCCCGCAACGTGCGGGTCCTGCCCCCGCTGGCGTACCAGGGCTACGACCGCGAGCTCGCGCGCGAGATGCGCATCCTGCGCCTGCAGGAGCACGTCACAGGGTTCCTGCGCGAGGTCGCGGGGACGATGGCCTAGGCGATCTCGAACGTCGCCACCGTCTCCTCGTCATCGCAGGCGCCGCCGACCCAGAGGCGGAATCCGCCGGGCTCGACCCGGCGGATTCCGTCGAGGCCGGAGCCGATCGAGCAGACGCACGTGACCCTTCCGACGCGGCTCGTGGTCAGGGCGACGACGGCGCGTCCCGCCGGGTGACCGCCCGGACGTGCTCCCACGCGGGCTCGGCAAGGCCGACCGACAGCCGGGCGAACTCGTCGAAGCTGCGGCGCGCCGGCCAGTCCGACGGCAGCATCGACGGCGGCAGGCCGGGGTCGGTGTACGGCAGCACGCGCCAGCGGTCGATCAGCCGCACGTACGCCGCGAAGGGTTCGGCGGGAAGGGCCGCGAGCGAGTCCTGGAAGGCGAGGTGCTCGGCGCGCAGCGCCTCGAGATCCCACCAGTGCGCCGCGGCGTCGATCAGCGAGCCGGCAGGCAGCGGGTCGGACGCCCGGAACAGGGTGGTCCAGGGGCGGGCACCGAGGTCGTCGAGGATCTCGAGCACCTCGTCCTGGAGGTGTCCCGGGCAGATCCAGAGGGCGGGTGACACGTTGCCGGCGCCGATCCACTGCAGCCGGCGGCGCAGCTGGTGACGCACGCTGCGGGCGCTCTCGGGGACCGAGAACGACACGAGGCACCAGGTGTCGGCATCCGTCATCTCGCGCATCTCGAAGATGCGACGGTCACCGCGCTCCAGCATCCCGACGGCAGCCGGGTTCAGGCGGTACCCGATCGTCTCGGAGCGCTCCGGGACGAGGAGGCCCTTCTGCTTCAGCCGCGTGATGCCGGTCCGTGCCTGTGCGGCGGGGATGCCGAGATCGCCCGCGAGCGCGACAAGGTCGGCGGCCGAGATCTCTCCGCCCAGCGGCCGCAGGTAGAGCCCGATCAGCGTGCGCAGCAGCGACGCGGTGCTTCCGGGTCGCGCATCGATGTCGTCCAGCACGGCCGGGCTCCCCGAGCCCGCCTGGGTCCCTGAGCCTCCCTGGGTCCCTGAGCCTCCCTGGGTCTCTGAGCCTCCCGGGCTCCCCGAGCCCGCCTGGGTCCCTGAGCCTCCCTGGGTCCCTGAGCCTGTCGAAGGGTCAGCGTCCATCGGACTTCAGGGCGTCGCGCACGGCGAGGATGCCCGTCACCGTCTCGACGTGCGACGTGCTCAGCGGCGAGAGCCCGAGGCGGATGCCGTCGGGGAAGCGGAAGTCGGGGATGATCCCGTCCTCCCACAGGCGCCGGGTGACCTCGCGGAAGTCGGGGTGGCCGATCGTCACGTGGCCGCCGCGGAGCTGCGGATCGCGCGGGCTGAGCAGGCGCACGTCGAGGGGGGCGAGGACCTCGTCGTAGGCCTGCACCGCGAGCTCGGTCAGCGATGTCGACTTCGCCCGCACCTCAGCGATCGTCGCCTGCTCGATGAGGTCGAGCATCCCCTGCATCGCGAGCATGGACGTCACCGGCGGAGTGCCGCTGAGCAGCTGCCGGATGTCGCCTGCCGGGGCGTACTCGGGACCCATCGCGAAGATGTCGGCCGCACTCCACCACCCCTGGATGGGCTGGCGCAGCACGCCCTGCAGGTCGTGGCGGAGGTACGCGAACGCGGGGGAGCCGGGTCCGCCGTTGAGGTACTTGTACGTGCACCCCACGGCCATGTCGACCCCCCAGGCGTCGAGCTGCATCGGGACGACACCGGCGGAATGGCACAGGTCCCACATCATCAGCGCGCCCGACTCGTGCACGGCCGCCGTGATCGCCTCCATGTCGGCGAGGGCGCCCGAGCGGTAGTCCACGTGGCTGAGCGAGACGAGCGCGGTGCGCTCCGACACCGCGTGGTGCACGTCGGCCACGGTCACACCCCGCACCGGGTCGGGGTCGAGCCAGCGCAGCGTCATGCCGGCCTCGGCTGCCACGCCTTCGGCGAGGAAGCGGTCGGTCGGGAAGTTGCCCGCCTCGATGACGAGCTCGGTCCGCGCAGGCGCGCCGTTCGTGCCCTGACGCCCATCCGTCGATCCCTGAGCTCGCCCCGTCGATCCCTGAGCGTGTCGAAGGGCGGCGCGCATGAGCTTGTAGATGAGCACGCTGGTCGAGTCGGCGACGACGGTCTGTCCGGCCGCGGCGCCCAGGGCGACGCGGCCGATGCGGTCGCCGAGCTCCATCGGCAGGTCCATCCACTGCTCGTCCCACGAGCGGATCAGTCGCGTGCCCCAGTCCTCGCGCACGAACGTCGCGAGCTTCTCGGGGATGTCGCGCAGCGGGCGGCCGAGCGAGTTGCCGTCGAGGTACGCCGTGACGCCGGGGGCGTCGAGGAACGCATCGAGGTGCGCACCGAGCGGGTCGGCGGCATCGAGGGCGCGGGCGGTGTCGAGGAGGTCGGTCATGTCACACCTTCAGATCGGCGGGGGTGAGGCGGCGGGCGCGGAGCGGGTCCGCGTCGCCGCGGAGGAAGAGGAGGACGGATGCCGGGTCGCGCGGGTCGGCCGGAGCGAGCGCGCGGACGAGGGCGAGGCCGTCGATGCCCGCCTCCCGGAGTGCAGCGACCTCGCCGGGATGCAGGTCGACGGGCGTCGGACCGTTGCCCATGTCCGTGCCGTAGAGCACGGTTCCGCCCGCGGCGTGGAAGCGTCGGACGTTGTCGATCGCCGTCGCCCGCTCGGGGTCGTCGTGGATCGCGAGCGTCGAGATCCAGCGGACGGATGCCGCCTGCACCGCGATCTCCTCGTCGGAGAGCCGCTCGGAGAAAGGGGCGTGGGCGAGCGCGGCGGCACCGAGTCGGGCCGCCCGCTGCGCCTCGCCGGGGCCCTGCGCGTGCACGACGACGGGGAGGTCGCGCGCGGCGGCGAGCTCGATGATCGTGCGGAGCAGGTCATCGTCGAACACGGGACCGGCATCGCTGTTGCTCGCGACCTTGATGCGGGTGGCGCCGGCATCCGCCATCTCCGCGACGGCCGCGGCGGCGTCGTCGGTGCTCGCGATCTCGCGGAAGGAACCGCTCGGCGCCCAGTCGCGGTCGGACGGGTATCCGCCCGGCGGGGTGAGAAAGGCGCCGGCGAACTCGATGACGGTCGAGGTGCGCGCGACGCGCGGGCGTTTCGTCTCGTCGCTGCGCTCCTCGCTCAACGACCGGTCGTTGAGCGAGCGAAGCGAGACGAAACGCGCCGACAGGTCACCGAGCACCGTCACATTCCCGCCCAGATCCACGACGCGACCCAGCACCGAATCCGCCAGCAGGTCGACGTCGACGAGCTCCAGGTGCACGTGGTGGTCGGTGAATCCGCCGACGATGACGCCGTCGAGGCGCGGCAGGTCCGCCGGCAGCGCGACTTCGCGCAGCAGCATCTGTCCGTCGTCGTCGGCCTCGACGACGCCCTCGCGCCATCCTTCGCCGTCGAAGAAGGTGACGGCGAACATCAGCCGCCGATCTCGGTGCGCACGGTGTACAGCTCGGGGAAGAACGTGAGATCCAGTGCGCGCTGCAGGAATCCCACCCCGCTCGATCCGCCGGTGCCGACCTTCATTCCGATCGTCCGGGCGACGGTCTTGAGGTGGCGGAAGCGCCAGAACTGGAAGTTGTCCTCGAGGTCGACGAGGTCTTCGCACGCCTCGTAAAGATCCCAGTTCTGCTGGTGGTTCTGGTAGATCTCGCGGATGGCCGGCACGAGCTCCGGGGTCTCGCGGTAGGGCTCGCGAACATCGCGCTCGAGGATCGAGGCGGGCACGGGCAGTCCACGCCGCGAGGCATAGCGGAGGAACTCGTCGTACAGGGTCGGCTTCTCCCACTCGGCCGTCAGCAGCGCGAGATTGGCGGGATGATCGGCGAAGACCTGCAGCATCTTCTCGTTCTTGTTGCCGAGGGCGAACTCCACCGCGCGGTACTGCACCGACTGGAAGCCGGACGAGTTGCCCAGCGCCCCGCGGAACTGCGCGTACTCGGTCGGCGTGAGCGTCGCCAGGATCGCCCACTGCTGCGTCATGACGTCCTGGATCCTCTTCACGCGCGCGACCCGCTTCAGCGCCTCGCGGAGGTCGTCGCTCGCGAGCAGCTCACGGGCCGAGGAGAGCTCGTGCAGCAGCTGCTTGAGCCAGAGCTCCGTGGTCTGGTGCTGGATGATGAACAGCATCTCGTCGTGGTGCTGCGGGGCGCTGACCGGATGCTGCGCCGTGAGCAGCTGATCGAGCCCGAGGTACGACCCGTAGGTCATCTTTCCCGACAGGTCCGTGACGATGCCGGACTCCAGGGTGCGCTCGTTCTCGGTGCTCATGACCCCGAACATATCACTTCTGTGGCGAACGTCATAGATATGAAATGCTGGCGCGACGGTGGAATTTCACAACTGGACCGTACCAATTGTTTCGAGGAGGTTACATTTTGTCGTCATGGTTGCTATGGTCTGGCATAGTCGAACCACCACTGGACCGTACCACTTGGAGGAATGATGCAGAAGAACCGAGCACTGACGCTGGGCGCAATCGCTGTGTCCGCAGCGCTGCTGGCCGGCTGCTCGACGGGATCGGGCGGCTCCGGCGGCTCCGACGGCTCGGGCGAGGGCACCGTGAAGCTCGTCGCCTGGCCGGGCCCGGAGGGCGATGCGATGGCCGAGGTCGTCGACGCCTACAACGCCGGGCAGGGCAAGGAGGACGGCGTCGAGGTCGAGGTGACCCTGCTCTCACGGCAGGACACGTTCTCGAAGGAGACGGCGCTCATGGCATCGAAGTCCTCCGACGTCGACATCTACTGGACGGCGTCGTACAACGTCGGGCAGTTCGCTCCGTCGCTCGAACCCCTCACCGACATCGACACGTCCGCATACTTCCCGGTCGCCGCCGAGGGGCTCACGTACGAGGGCGAGCTCTATGCTCTTCCGCTCGACGTGAGCAATCACTTCCTCCTCTACCGGAAGGACCTCATCGACGCGCTGCTCAGCGACCCGGCCGCGCAGGCCGAGTACGAGAAGATCAGCGAGACGGTGCTCGGCGAGGCGCGCGCCCCGAAGGACCCGAGCGAGTGGGACCTCGACGACTTCAAGGTCGCCGCCGCCTACTTCTCGCAGAGCACGAACCCCGATTCGCCCACCGAGTACGGCACGATCCTGCAGGCCAAGAACCTGCTGTACAACACGATGATCTGGAACGACGTGCTGTGGGGCTACGGCGGCAACTGGGAAGAGGACGGCAAGGCCGCCCTCACGAGCGACGCCGCGAAGAAGGCCGTCCAGCTCTACGCAGACATCTATGAGAACAAGTGGACGTCGCCGGACAGCGCGCAGGCCGAGTTCCCGGAGACCCAGGCGGCCCTGCAGTCGGGTGACACCGCTTTCGCGATCCAGTGGTCTGCGGCGTTCGCGGCACTCAACGACCCGGAGCAGTCGCCCGACGTCGCCGGCAAGATCGCCATCGCTCCCGTGCCGGGCGGGCAGACGCACGTGCACGCGCTCGCCGTCTCGCTGAACAAGTACAGCGAGAACAAGGATGCTGCGAAGAAGTTCCTCTCGTTCCTCGCCACCACCGATGCGATGACGCAGTACGCCGAGGCGGGCGGGATTCCGGCGATGCCCGAGGTGCTCGAGGCCAAGGCCGACATCAACCCCGCGTTCACGCAGGTCTCCGACAGCATCTCGGAGTACGGCTTCTCGGAGCCGGTGTTCCCGCAGACCTTCCAGGCCTACAGCAAGCTGGCCGAGGATCTGAGCGGAGCGTGGGTCGGTCAGACCGACGTCGATGAGGCGCTCGAGACCGCAAACGCCAACCTGCAGGAGCTGCTGGACCGCTAGCGACTCCGGGGCGGGCCAGCGCGGCCCGCCCCGGAGCACCCTGCACATCGCACGACAGACCGGATGGACGCCATGCCCCACACCGTCGAACGCGCCAAGACCATCGCCGCGGAGAGACACAAGAGGACGTTCGCGGCGACCGTTCTCAGCCTTCCCCTGATCCTCTTCGCGGCCGTCTTCGTGCTCTACCCGCTCGCATCGGGCGCGCTGACCGCGTTCCAGAGCAGCACTCTGCTCGACCAGTCCAACGAGCTGAACGGCATCGACAACTTCGTGTCGCTGTTCCGCAGCGACGGCTTCGCCAAGGCGGCCGGTTTCACGGTCGGCTTCTCCGCGATCGTCGTCGCCCTCGAGATGGTCCTCGGCTTCGCGCTCGCCCTGGTCATGAACCGCGCGTTCCCCGGCAAGAAGCTCTTCTTCACGTTGCTGCTGCTGCCGATCATGATCGCGCCCGCCCTGCTCGGTGTGATGTTCCGGCTTCTGCTCAACGGCGACATCGGTGCCCTGCCCACGCTGCTGGAGAGCGTCGGCCTGAGCGTGTCGCTGTTCTCGCCGGACTCGGTCGTCCCGCTGCTGGTCGTGCTCGACGTTCTCCAGTGGACGCCCTTCACGTTCCTGATCATCTACGCAGGACTCCAGTCCCTGCCCAAGGAGCTGCTCGAGGCGTCGGCGATGGACGGAGCCGGGTACTTCCGCTCCCTGTTCTCGGTCGTCGTCCCGGTGCTCAAGCCCGTGCTGTTCGCCGCGTTCTTCCTGCGCGCGATCGATGCGATCCGCACGTTCGACGTGATCTACGTGCTCACGGCGGGTGGTCCGGGCACGACGACCACCACTCTCAGCATCTTCATCTACAAGACCGCCTTCGAGGCCGGTGACTTCGGGAAGGCCGCCGCCGCGGCACTGGTCGTGCTGCTCTGCCTGATCCCGTTCGTGCCGTTCATCGTGCGACGCATCTCCTCGACCGGAATGGAGGCCAGGCGATGAGCACGACCGTCCGACCCTCGACAGCGCCCATCCGCCCGCGTGCGACACGGAAGCCCGCGGCATCCGGAAGGAAGTGGCTGTTCACCGCGCTCGCCGGAGTCGTCGCCCTGATCGTGAACGTGCCGCTGCTGAACGCGGCGCTGGTCAGCTTCAAGCCCGACGGCGAGATCGCGAAGAACCCCCTGGCGCCGCCGGCATCCCCCACTCTCGATCACTACGCGAACGTGCTCTACGCCTCGGGATACGACTTCCCGCGCTTCTTCCTGAACTCGGCGCTGATCGCGATCGGCACCGTCCTCGTCGTCCTGGTCATCGCGATCCCTGCGACGTACGCGATCGTGCGGCTCGGCTTCGGCGGACGGTGGATCATCAGCAGCGCATCCGGGCTGCGCCTGCTTCCCGCGATCTTCTTCGTGGTGCCGTTCTTCATCCTGTTCTCGACGCTGGGTCTGCAGGACACCATCCAGGGGCTGATCGCCGCGAACGCGTTCCTCAACCTCCCGCTCGCGATCATCCTGCTGTCGTCCGCCCTCGGAGACATCCCGCAGGAGATCGAGGAGGCGGCAGCGGTCGACGGCGCGAGCATCTACCGCACGCTGGGCTCGATCGTCCTGCCGCTGCTCGCTCCCACCGTGGTGGCGGTCGCCGTGCTCGTGTTCATCTTCAGCTGGAACGACTACCTCTTCGCACTGGTGCTGTCGACGTCGAACGCCACTCCGGTGACGCTCGGTGCGGCGAACTTCATCACCAGCACCGGCATCCGCTGGGGAGACATCTCCGCAGCCTCCGTGCTGTCGACGCTGCCGCCGCTGCTCTTCGCGGTGTTCGCCCAGCGATACCTTGTCAGTGGCCTGTCATCGGGGGCGGTCAAGGGATGATGCGGTCAGCTCAGGAAGGACCAGACCATGGCGCACAAGTATGAAGAGGTCGCTGCCAGCATCCGGGAGTCGATCGCGGAGTCCATGGCGCCGCACGACGCCCTGGCCTCCGAGCGTGAGCTCATGGCGATCCACGGGGTCAGTCGGATGACGGTGCGCAAGGCCATCGCGACGCTCGTCGAGGAGGGGCGGGTCTACAACGTCCACGGTTCGGGCACGTATGTCGGATCGGCCGACATCTTCTCCAAGACGCCGAAGCTGACCTCCTTCACAGAGGACATGATCAGCCGCGGAGCGGTCCCGTCATCCCGGGTTCTCGAGCTGGCCCGCATCGAAGCGCCCGAGAGCATCGCCGCCGCGCTCGGGCTCGCCCCGTCGGAGGAGACGACGCACATCCGGCGACTCCGACTCGCCGACGATGTGCCGATCGCGATCGAGGACGTCTACGTTCCGCGGCTGGTGCTCGATCTCGAGTCGCTGAACCTCGGTGCCTCGCTGTACGAGCAGCTGCGCCTCGCCGGACACGAGGTGTTCCGTGCCGAGCAGGAGATCAAGGCGATCACGCTGACGGCGCAGGAGAGCCGGCTCTTGGAAGTCGCGAAGGGCGAGGCGGCGCTGTCGGTCACCCGGGTCAGCTCCTCTCGCCGTGGTCATCTGATCGAGTTCGCCCGCACCATCTACCGCGCCGATCGCTACACGTTCCAGCTCGCCGTCACCCGGGACGACAAATGACATCCGCGCGCACGCAGAGAAGGCTCCCCATGCTCCACAGCCTCCGCGGCGGCCTCATCGTCTCGTGTCAGGCGTATCCCGGCGAACCGCTCCGGAACGCCGAGGCCATGGCGCGCATCGCGCAGTCGGCCGTGCTCGGGGGCGCCGTCGCGATCCGGGCGCAGGGGATCCAGGACATCCGCGCCATCGCCCAGAGCGTGACGGTGCCGCAGATCGGACTGTGGAAGGTGGGCGCGGACGGCGTCTTCATCACCCCGACGCTGGATCACGCGCTGGCGGTGGCGGATGCCGGTGCCGACATCGTCGCGATCGACGGCACCCGCCGCGAGCGTCCTGACGGCCTGACGCTCGCGGAGACGGTCCGGCAGATCAGGGACCGCACCGGGCTCCTGGTGATGGCGGATGCCGGCAGCGTCGACGACGCGGTGGCCGCCGAAGACGCCGGGGCCGACATCGTCGGCACGACCCTCTCCGGGTACACGGGGGAGCGTGCACGCACGGCGGGGCCGGACCTCGAGCTCGTCCATCTGCTCGCATCCCGCCTTTCCGTGCCGGTGTTCGCGGAGGGGCGCATCCACACCCCCGCCGAAGCTCGCGCCGCTCTGGACGCCGGTGCGTACTCCGTGGTCGTCGGCACGGCCATCACCCATCCGACGTCGATCACCTCGTGGTTCGTCCGGGCTCTGGACGACGAGCCGGCCCCCGCCCAGGGCGGCGTCGACCGGGTCGGCATCTGACCTCTCCGGTCCGACTCTCTCGAAAGGACGCAGAGCCATGGTCGCAGTCGCGGTGGACATCGGTCAGACGCAGGCGCGCATCCGCGTGCTGTCGGCGGCGGCACCCGAGCTGCAGCTCTCGGGATTCACGTACGGCGCGAACCTGCTCGCGGTGATCCCCGAGATCGTCGCCCAGGCAGCGAAGCACCTGCAGCTCGCGACCATCGACGCGATCGGCGTCGGGAGCACCGGACTGTACGGCAGCGTCCCGGCCATCGACGCGTTGGCCGAGGATCTGCATCGTCGGTACGGCGTGAAGCGGGTCGTGGTCGCCGACGACGCCGTCACCGCGTATCTCGGCGCCGTGGGCGCCGCTCCGGGAGTGGTCGTGGCCGCGGGCACCGGGATGGTCGGGCTCGGGCACGGCCCGAAGGGAACGGCGCGGGTCGACGGTGTGGGAGGGATGATCGGCGACGACGGCGCGGGCTGGTGGATCGGGCGACGCGGCCTGATCGCCGCGATCAGCGCCGCCGATGGTCGCCCGCACGCGTCCGACGATCTCCTGGATCGGCTGGAGGCGCGTTTCGGTCCTGTGGCGGAATTCGCCGCGACGGTCGCGGCGGACTCCTCGCCGGTCGCCGTCGTCGCGTCGTTCGCCAAGGATGTGGCGGATGCGGCGCGCGCCGGCGATGCAGTGGCGGCGCGTATCTGGACGGAAGCGGGGACGCACATCGGGGGCGTCGTCGTCGCCGCGGCCGAGCGCTCCGGTCTCGCCGACGGGTTCCGGTGGGCCCTCATCGGACGGTTGGGCGCCGCAAGCGATCTGCTCGAGGGCGGGTGGGCACAGATCCTCGGCGAGCGGTTCCCCGGCGCCACTCGGGTCGCGCCCCTCGGAGAGCCGCTGGCTGGCGTGGCACAGCTGCTCGACCTCGGTCCGGCGGACTTCGGTCCGCTCGTGCGCGAGGTCCGCATCCGCTGAATCGCGTCTCGGAAGAGTGCTCCGCCCGGCGCGCGTCAGAGATGCGAGATGCCGCGCTGATGCTTCTTCACGTACGCCCGCTCGCGGCGCGGACGGCTGTATTCGACGAAAGAACTGACCGCCCCTCCGATCAGCGCGTGGACGGCGGCACCCAGAGCGAAGAGGATCCCTCCCGCGACCGCGATGACGACGGGCAGCAGCGGGCCGAAGAGCAGCAAGTAGAAGATCACCCCGTTGTCCACGACCCCAGAGTAGAGCCCCTCCCGCAAAGGCTGCCTAGAGCCGCGGCGTCCGCGGGGGCGGCGTGCGCCGCGTGCCAGGGGCGCCGCTCGCCTCGAACGCCGCCGCCAGCTGCAGCAGCGCGGTGTCGTCGTAGGCGCGCCCGGCGAAGGTCAGTCCGATCGGCATGCCGATGTCGGCCATCAGTCCCATCGGCACCGTCACGGTCGGGATGCCGAGATGGCGCACCGCGAGGTTGCCGTTGGCGATCCAGGTGCCGTTGCGCCAGCCGAGATCCGCGGATGCCGGGCTGACGTCCATGTCTGCCGGGCCGACATCGGCGACGGCGGGGAAGACCACGGCGTCGAGGCCGAGGCCGTCCATCCATGCCTCGAGGTCGAGGCGACGGGTCTCCTCGAGACCGCGCAGTCCCTCGGCGAGCTCGGGCATGTCCTCGAACCTCGCGCCGGGGTTGTGGCGCACCCAGTCCGGGTACTCGGCGATGTCGTCGTCGAAACCGGTATACCGGTCGGGGAGTGCACCCTCCGGATGTGGCGAGATCGTCGCGCCGTCGACATCGGCGAGCGTGGTCAGCGCGGGGTCGCCGTTCGCCTGCAGGAAGTCATCCCAGCTCCAGGCCGACAGATCGACGATCTCCCGATGCAGGTACTCCGGCGACACCAGTCCGCGGGTCGCGAGTGTCGGCGCACCCGGTCGGTCGCCCTCGTAGTTCGACACGACCGGGAAGTCGACCTCGACGACGGTCGCCCCGGCGGCCTCGAGGTCTCGGCGGGCGGCCTCCCACTGCGCGATCACCGAGTCCCGCGTCTCGATGCGCTGCCCGGTCGGTCCGCCGATTCCCGGGATGTCGGCGGTGCCGGCATCCGGATCGGCGTTGATGTACATCGTCGGGATCCCGATGCGGATGCCGTCGAGCGAGGCGCCTTCGGCCAGCGCCGGGTACGAGGGCGGGCGCACGGCGGATGCCGCCGGCAGCTCGACCCACGGCTGCGCGCGCCAGAAGTCGCCCCGGGTCTCGGCGTCGTCGGCGACGATCACGTCGAGCACTTCGAGGAGGTCGGCCATGGTGCGCGCGTGCGGGACGACGACGTCCATCGTGGGGACGAGCGGCCAGTTGCCGCGGGTCGAGATCACGCCGCGCGAGGGCGTGTAGGCGCAGAGCGCGTTGTTGGTCGCGGGTCCTCGGCCGCTCGACCAGGTCTCCTCGCCGAGGCCGAAGGCGGCGAAGCTCGCGGCGGTCGCTGTGCCCGATCCGTTCGACGAGCCGGAGGCGAACGGCGCGGTGAGGAAGTCGCCGTTGTACGGGCTCTCGGCCCGGCCGTAGACGCCGCGCTGCATCCCGCCGTTGGCCATCGGGGGCATGTTCGTCAGCCCGAGGCAGATCGCGCCGCCCGCGCGCAGGCGCTCGATCGTGAAGGCGTCGCGCTGGGCCACGAGATCCGCGAACGCCGGGCTGCCGGCCGCCGCGGTGAGGCCCTCGACGAGATAGCTGTCCTTCGCCGTGTAGGGGATGCCGTCGAGCGGGCCGCGCGTCTCGCCGCGGGCTCGGCGGGCGTCGGATGCCGCGGCCTCGTCGCGCGCCGCGGGGTTCGCGACCACGACCGCGTTGAGGGCGGTGGCGGTCTCCGTCCCGTCGTACGCGGCGATGCGCGCGAGGTATGCGTCGACGAGCTCGACCGCGGTGGTCGCGCCGGAGTCGAGTGCACGGCGGAGGTCGGCGATCGTGGCTTCGGTGACGTCGATCATGAGAGGTCCTTCGGTGGTGGTGATTCGTCTCGCCGGCGCTCGCTCAACGACCGGCGGTCGGGAGCGCGGGCTGCTGCTGGGTGATGCAGTGGATGCCGCCGCCGCGGTCGAACAGGGGACGCGCGTCGACGGTCACGACGCGGTGTCCGGGGTACGCGTCGGCGAGGACATCCCGCGCCGCGGCATCCGCCTTCTCCTCGCCGAACCCGCAGGCCACGACGCCGTCGTTCGTGACGAGGTGGTTCACGTAGCTCCAGTCGACGAAGCCGTGGTCGTCTCGCAGCGTGGCGGGGGCGGGAAGGCCGATGACCTCGAAGCGGCGGCCCGCGGCATCCGTCTGCTGCTCCAGGTGCGCCCGCAGGTCGCGGGTGACGGCGTGGTCAGGGTGATCGGCATCCTGCTGGTCATGCAGCAGGATGCGGCCGGGGGAGACGATGGTCGCGACGATGTCGACGTGGCCGTTCGTGCCGAAGTCGTCGTAGTCGCGGGTGAGGCCGCGGGGGAGCCACACGGCCTTCGTCGCACCGATCGTGCGGAGCATCTCCGCCTCGACGCGCGCCTTGTCGGCGAAGGGATTGCGCCGCGGATCGAGCTGCACGGTCTCGGTGAGCAGCACCGTGCCTTCACCGTCGACGTGGATGCCGCCGCCCTCGTTCACGAGCACCGAGCTGACGATCTCCGCTCCGACGGAGCCCGCGACGATGCGTGCGTGCTCGGCGGCCAGGCGCCACTCGGCCCAGTCGGGTGCACCCCAGCCGTTGAAGATCCAGTCGACCGCGCCGAGCACACCGGGGCGCTCGTCGTCGATCACGAAGGTGGGTCCGGAGTCGCGCATCCAGAACTCGTCGACCGGCGCCTCGATGATGTCGATCCCCCCGCCCAGCATCCGGCGCGCCCGGGAGATCTCGCTCGGGTCGACGAGCATCGAGACGGGCTCGAACTCGGCGACGGCGTGGGCGACGGCCGTCCAGGTCGCGTAGCCCTCCTCGCGCTCGGCGGCAGTCTCGCCCAGGGTCTGGCCCTCGGCGGGGAACGCCATCCAGGTGCGGTCGTGGCGTGCGGTCTCGGCAGGCATGCGCCAGCTCATCGTGATCTCCTCGCTGGTGGTCCCGTTCACAGCATCAACGCTGTTGAACACGTGATCAACGGGTGCTACGGTATCCCTCGATGAACACCACGTCAAGAGCACCCGCACCGCGGCGGTTGCCGCCGGAAGAACGCGAGCGGTCGATCGTCGACGGCGCCGTCGCCCTGGCACGCGAGAGCGGGATCGACACGCTCACCGTGCGCGCCGTCGCCGCGCGCGTCGGGGTGACCCCGGCCCTCGTGGCGCACTACCGCCCCGTCATGGACGCCTTCGTCGCCGAGGTCTTCGGCACGATCGTCGCGGCCGAGCGAGACGAGGTGCTCGACGACTTCACGCCGACCGGCGGACTGCGCGCGAGCCTGCAGCGGCTGGTCGAGACCCTGCTCGACGACTCCCGTGAGGACGTCGCCCTCGTCTGGGTGCAGGCGTGGTCGCTCGGGGTGCGCAACGAGCCGCTGGGGGAGCGCGTCCGCGCCGAGATGGACCTCTGGCAGAGCCGGCTCGCGGCCGTGATCGCCGACGCCGACTCGGCCGACCCCGACGACTCCGCGGATCCGGCCTTCGCCGCGTGGATGCTGCTGGCCATGGTCGACGGCATGAGCGCGCACTCCCTCGTGAAGTGGGCGCCCCGCGACCGCGCCGACCTCGCCCGCCGCACGGTCGCGGCCGTCCTCGACCGACATTCCGCCATCCCGATCAGTGAGGACCGCCCATGAGCGCCGACCGCATGCACGCCGCATCGCCCGAATCGACCGCGATCGTCGACGCCGTGCTCGACTACTCCCGGCGGCGGATGCTGGCCACCGACGTGCCGCTCGACAAGCCGCAGACCGAGGCCGAGCTCAACCGCCTGATCGGCGCGACCATCACGGATGCCGGGCTCGGGGCCTCTCGGGCGCTGAGCCTGTTCGAGCACGTGCTCGCCCCGGCGTGCCTGACCACCAGCCATCCGCTCTACCTGTCCTTCATCCCGACCGCTCCGACGATGGCCGCCATCGCGTTCGACCTGGTCGTCTCGGCATCCGGTCTCTACGGAGGAAGCTGGCTCGAAGGCGCGGGCGCGGTGCACGCCGAGAACGAGGTGCTGTCGTTCCTCGCGAAGGAGTTCGGACTGCCCGCCACGGCCGGCGGCGTGTTCGTGCAGGGCGGCACGATCGGCAACCTGTCGGCGCTCGTCGCCGCGCGCGAGGCGGCGAAGGCACGGCTGATCGCTGCCGGCAAGGAGCTGCCGACGCGGTGGAAGATCGTGTGCAGCGTCGAGGCGCACTCCTCGAACAAGTCGGCCGCCAGGGTCATGGATGCCGACGTGCTCCTGGTCCCGGCCGGCGACGACGGCGTGCTGCGGGCGGATGCCGTGCGCGAGGCGCTGGCCGAGCACGGCGACGAGATCTGCGCGGTCGTCGCGACGGGCGGGTCCACCAACTTCGGGATCGTCGACGACATCGCAGGCATCGCGGCGCTGAAGGACGAGTTCGACTTCTGGCTGCACATCGACGGCGCCTACGGGCTCACCGCGATGCTCGCGCCCGAGGCGCGGCCGATCTTCGCGGGCGTCGAGCGCGCCGACTCCGTGATCGTCGACCCGCACAAGTGGCTGTTCGCCCCCTTCGACTGCTGCGCCCTGATCTACCGCGATCCCGACAACGGCCGCCGCGCGCACACGCAGCACGCCGAGTACCTCGACATCCTCACCGACGTCGACGAGTTCAGCCCCTCGGACTACTCGATCCAGCTCACCCGACGCCCGCGCGGGCTGCCGATGTGGTTCTCGCTCGCGACCTACGGCGTCACCGCCTACCGGGATGCCGTGAGCAGCACGATCGCCCTCACGAAGCGCATCGCCGGAGAGATCGCGCGTCGCCCCGAGCTGCGGCTCGTGCGGGACCCGCAGCTGTCGGTCGTGGTCTTCGAGCGCGAGGGCTGGGAGCGCGCCGACTACGACCGCTGGTCGGCCGAGCTGCTCGACTCGCAGCGCGCGTTCGTCGTGCCGAGCTCGCATGCGGGCCGCCCGAACACGCGCTTCGCGATCCTCAACCCGCTCACGACGTTCGACGACCTGGTCGGCATCCTCGACACGATGAAGTAGGCCGCGGGGCGGCCGTCAGCGCGTGGTGTGCGCGTTCAGGAAGGCGATCGTCTTCTGCAGGGCCGTCTGTGCGTCGGGCATGTCCAGGTGGAACTGGTACTCGTGCGGCAGCGCGGGCTCGTGCGGGGCGGGCCAGAACTGCGTCGTCACGTCCACGCCGAGCTCCTCGAGACGCTGCGCCATGGGGATCGACTGCAGCCAGGTGAGACCGTCGCCGTTGCCGCCGGAGATGTACGTCGTCGGGAAGTCCGCGGTCACCCAGTCGACGGTCGACATGGTCGCCCCGGTCGAGTCCTCGGCCCAGGTGCGCGTGCCGGAGTACGCCCACATCGCCGACTTGAAGCCCCAGCCGGCGATACCGTCCAGTCGGGCGAGGGCGGCGAGGTCGTACACGCCGCAGTTCAGCACGGTCGCGACGACCTGATCGGCCGCGATGGTCGGCTCGATGCCCATGATCTCGGCGTAGTCGGGGCTCGTGATGAGCGTCGCCATCTGGCTGGCGAGCTGCCCGCCGGCGGAGTCTCCGGCCAGCACGATCTGCTTCGGGTCGACGCCGAGCTCCTCCGCGTGCTCGTCGATGTAGGCGAGGGCCTCGTTGAGCTGGTTCACGGCGAGCGGGTACACGCCCTCCGGGCCGATCGTGTAGTTCACCGCGATGGTCGTGTAGCCCTCGGCGGCGAGGATCCGCATGTACGGGTCGACGTTCTCCTTGGCTCCTGAGATCCAGGCGCCGCCGTGGATCCAGACCACGGTCGGAAGGGGGCCGTCGGCGGATGCCGGACGGAAGACGTCCATCGTGGTGTCGGCGCCCGCGTCGCCGTACGAGACGTCGAGCGTCTCGGTGAGCTTCGTGTCGGGCACGTGCTTGTCCATCTCGGCGGCGGTCGCGTCGCCGCCCTTCGTGAACACCGCACGGATGATCATCGCCGAGGGCCAGGGGCTGATCGACCCGATGATCGCGACCACCGCGACCACGGCGATGATCACCCCGAGGGCGACCTTCGTGCGGTGCCATGGCCGGCGGGCCTTCTTCGGGTGATCGGACTCTTCGGCGTGCGCGCCAATGCTCATGGAACCCCTCCCTGCGCATCAGTGTGCCAGTATTCCGGTTCGCCTCGCACGCAGTCCGCCTCGCATGAGCGTCGCGCGACGTCGTCGCGGGGTCGAGCGTCGGCTACGTTAGTAAGGTAACCCTTACCGACCTCAGGAGCCCCATGTTCTTCCGCCCCGCCTCGGCGACGCTCTCGTGACCACCGTCGGCGGAGTGTTCCGGGAAGCCGTCTGGGGCAGGGGTCGCCGCGCGCGAGCCGCGCTCTCGATCGTGGGCTTCTGCGGCCACCAGCTCGCCGAGGTGATGGTTCCGGTGGCGGTCGGCGTCGTGATCGATCGGGCCATCGCCCCGCACGACCCGGCCGCGCTGGCCTGGTCGCTGGCCTTCCTGGTCGTGGTCTTCGCGGTGCTGATCTGCGCCTGGCAGCTCGGCGACCGTGTCGGCACCGTCGTCTACGCGCGCGGCGAGCACTCCCTCCGGCAGGGAGTCCTCGGTCTCGCCCTGCGCCGACGCACTCGCCGACCGGCAGGCGAGGTCCTCACGATCTCCTCCTCGGATGCCGGTGAGACGGCCGGCTTCTTCTGGGTCGTGGCCGAGCAGGCGGCGGCCGCGACGGCCGTGATCGTCGCGTGCATCACCCTGCTGATCATCGCCTGGCCGCTCGCGCTCGCCGTCGTCATCGGCACGCTCGTGCAGGCGCTCGTGGTCAACGCCGTCAGCGGAGGTCTGCGGCGGCGCGGCTACGAGGCGCAGCGGCAGGCCGCCCGGCTCGACGCGGTGAGCACGGACTTCGCCACCGGGCTCCGTGTGCTGGGCGCCCTGGGCGGCGCCGCGCGGGCGACGGAGCGCTACGTCGCCGAGAGCGCGGTCGCCGCGGGGGCGGCCTATCGCGCCGAGAAGGCGGCTGCGGCGCTGACCGCGCTCAATCTCGTCGTCAGCGGTCTCGCCTTCACGGGCATCGCGGTCCTCGGCGGGTGGCTGGCCCTGGACGGGGCGATCACGGTCGGCGGGTTCGTCACCGCGATGGGTTTGGCGCAGACGATCCGCGGACCCCTGTCGGCACTCGGATACCTCCCCGCGGAGATCGCGTCGAAGCACGGTTCGGCGACGCGCATCGCCGAGTTCGCCCAGGAGGCGGGCGAGGCGTCGGCCGCTTCGGATGCCGTGCTGCCGGATGCCGCACTGCCGGGCGCCCCTTCCGGAGGCAGTGACGTCGTCGCGCGGGTGGTCGTCGACGGGCGACGCCTCGACATCGCCGCCGGCGAGATCACCGGCATCCGTGCGGACCCGGAGCGCATCTCCGATCTCGCCCACCTGTTCGGCGGGCGAAGGGAGGCCGACGCGGGCGAGCTCGTCGTCGACGACATCGACGCGATCCACCTCGGACCCGAGGGCCTGCGGGCGCTGGTGTTCGCGCCGCCCCACGACGCAGCCGTGTTCACCGGCTCGGCCGCCGAGAACATCGCCGAGACGATCGAGGACGCCCACCTGTCGGCATCCGCCTTCGACGAGGTCGTGCACCGCCTGCCCGACGGTCTCGACGAGCGCATCGGGGAACGCGGTCTGCGGCTGTCGGGAGGGCAGCGCCAGCGCCTGCTGCTCGCCCGTGCGCTGCACCAGCCGCAGCGCCTGCTCGTGCTGCACGAGCCGACCACCGCGATCGACCCCATCACCGAGGCGCAGGTCGCTGCCGGGCTCGCCGGCGAAGGTCGCACGATCGTCCTGCTCACGGACCGGGCATCCCTGCTGTCGGCCTGTCATCGCGTGCACGACCTGAGGAGGGCGGCGTCATGATCGAGGAGAAGCTGCCCATCGCCTCGGGTCGCGATACCGCCCGCGGTCTGCTCGCCGCGCTGGGTCGGCGCCGGGGCCTGACGATCCTGGCGCTGGTCACCCTGTGCGCCGGCGTCGGCGCGGCGCTCGTGGCCCCCTGGATCATCGGCCTCATGGTCGACGACATCACCCGGGGCGGCGGATCGCTGCTGCCCTACGGGCTCGCGCTCGTCGGCTCGCTCACCGCGGGTGCCGCGCTCACCTGGGCGGGACGCGTGCTGCTGGCGCGCCTCGGCCAGGGCACGATCCGCGAGGTGCGGGAGGCCGCGTTCCGCACGGCGCTGGCACAGCCCACGGCTCGCATCGAGGCCGCCGGGACAGGCGACCTGGTCGCCCGCCTCTCCGGTGACGTGCGTGCGGTCGGGCAGGTCGTCGAGGAGGCGCTCCCGGCCTTCCTGGCCGCGCTGTTCGGCATCGTGCTGAGCCTCGCCGGCATGGGGCTGCTCGACGGGCGGTTCGCCCTCGCCGCCCTGCTGGCCGCTCCCGTGCAGTACTTCTCGCTGCGGTGGTTCCTGCGTCGATCCGCCCCGGTCTACCGTCGGCACCGGGCCGTGGTCGCGGAGCGCGGACAGCGCACGATCGAGGCGGTGCGCGGGGTCGACACCGTGCTGGCGCTGCGCACGGAGGAACGGCATCTGGAGCGCATCGCCGAGGCGAGCGAAGACGCGATCGGGCTCGAGGTCCGGGCGACCAAGGTGCGCAACGACTTCAACGTCTTCCTGAACGGCGCCGAGCTGGTCGGTCTGTCCGCGGTGCTCGTGGTCGGCTACTTCCTCGTGGCCGACGGTCAGGTCGAGCTGGGGGCTGCGACCGCCGCCGCCCTGTACTTCCTCGGCCTCTTCGGGCCGATGGGGACGCTCCTGTTCCGGATCGACGAGCTGCAGGATGCCGGCGCGAGCCTCGCCCGGCTGTTCGGCGTGATCGGTCTGCCCTCGCCCGCCCCGCGAGACGGGGTCGCGGCACCGCGCAGAGGCGCGATCGATGTGCGCGAGCTCGGTTTCGCGCATCGGCCGGGACAGCGCGACCTCGACGCGGTGTCGATGTCGGCGGAGCCAGGGGAGAAGATCGCCGTCGTCGGTGCGAGCGGCGCGGGCAAGACGACTCTGGCGCGGGTGCTGGCCGGCGCTCTGCCGCACGGGGAGGGTGCGGTGCGGCACGACGAGGTCGACATCGAGGCCTGGCACCCGCACGATCTGCGCGACGCCGTGGTGATGCTGACGCAGGAGCCCCATGTCTTCGCCGGCTCGATCCGCGACGACCTCGCGCTCTTCAGCGACGCCGACGAACAGCGGGTGCGCGGGGTCATCGACGAGCTCGGAGCGGGGTGGATCCTCGCGCTGCCGGAGGGCCTCGACACGGTCGTCGGAGAGGCGGGAGTGCCGCTCACTCCGGGGCGGACGCAGCACCTCGCCCTCGTGCGGGTCGCGCTCGCCGCGGCATCCGTCGTCATCCTCGACGAGGCCACCGCCGAAGCGGGATCCGCTGATGCCGAGCTGCTCGACGAGGCCGCACTCGCTGCGATCGGCGAACGCACCGGCATCGTGATCGCGCACCGGCTGAGTCAGGCCGTCACCGCCGACCGCATCCTGGTGATGCAGGACGGCCGCGTGGTGCAGTCCGGCACGCACGACGAGCTGGTCGCCGCGCCGGGCCCGTACGCGGACCTGTGGGCGGCCTGGACCGCGTGGTGAGGCCCCGTCGCCGATCCCACCTCTCGGCGTGAGGCTGACGGCAAGCGCGACCCGGGAACGCGAACGGATGCCGCTCGTCAGGCCGTGAGCCCGGCGATCAGACGGCGCAGCCCGTAGTCGAAGGCGCGGTCGACGTCGCCGCCGAGTCGGAAGGCGCCGGAGAGCTCCATCTGCAGGAAGCCCGTCGCCCAGGCTGTGAACAGGCGGGCGGCGTCGAGCGCGTCATCGTCACCGACCAGGGCGGATGCCGCGCGGATGAGCGGGGCGGCCGAGCGCTGCAGGGCGGCATGCGGCGCGGCGGCGCTGAACATGAGCCGGAACGCCTCGGGCTGCTGCCGGGCGAACGACCGATAGGCGCCCGCGATGTCGGTGAGATCGGCATCCGCGGCTTCGAGGCGGGCGGTGAGCTCGTCGATGATCGATTCGGCGATGGCCGAGAGCAGGGCGTCGCGGTCGCGCACACGCTTGTAGAGCGAAGGAGCGCGCACGCCGACGCGCGTGGCGACGGCCTGCATCGTCACGCCGGCGGGTCCCGAGGCGTCGAGGATCTCGCGGCCCGCGGCGATGATCTGCGCGAGCGAGGTCCGATCGGGTGTCGGCATGGGAACTCCTTGCTAGCTATTGACAATAGCCATCATAGCTACGTATCGTAGCCATCGCAAACATCCCCGGAAGGAATCCGCCATGAAGCTCGCACCGCACCTGCATCGGCTCGGCAACGACATCGTCGCGTCGTACCTCATCGACGTCCCGGAGGGGATCACGCTGATCGACGCGGGACTCCCCGGGCACTGGAACGACCTGAAGGCCGAGCTGGCGGAGATCGGGCGTCCGATGTCCGACATCCGGGGCCTCGTGCTGACGCACGGCGACAGCGATCACATCGGGTTCGCCGAGCGCCTGCGGCGGGAGGCCGGGGTTCCCGTCTTCATCCATGCGGCGGATGCCCACCGCGTGCGCACCGGGGAGAAGCCGAAGACGGCGATGGGGCCGGCACGGCTCGGACCGACGCTGGGCTTCTTCGCCTACGGCATCCGCAAGAACGCCCTGCGCACGCACCACGTCAGCGAGGTCGTCGAGGTCGCGGACGGCGACGTGCTCGCTCTCCCCGGCGCTCCGGTGATCCTCGGGATGCCGGGCCACTCGCCGGGGAGCATCGCGGTGCACGTGCCCGTCGCCGACGCGGTCTTCGTCGGTGACGCGCTCACCACACGCCACGTGCTCACCGGTCGCACGGGCGCTCAGCCGGCGCCGTTCACCGACGAGCCCGACACGGCCATGAGCTCGCTCGACCGGTTGGCAGGGGTGTCGGCGTCGTGGGTGCTGCCCGGGCACGGCGCCCCGTGGCAGGGGTCGCCTGCCGGCATCGCCGCGGCGGTGCGGGCTGCGGCCTGACCGGGGTCCCGATTCGCGGAGGCCGTCCCGATCAGCGGACGGTTTCGGGGAATTCGCCCGCAGATCGGGACAGGGTATGCAGATCGGGACAGGGCTCAGCGCGCCGCGAGGACGGATGCTGTGTCGCTCACGGTGATCTGCGGCGGATACAGGCCCATGACCTGGATCGCCGCGGCGTGGTTCTCGGCGGTCGACCCTGCGCAGGCGTCTGCGGCGATGGTCACGTGTGCCCCGGCATCCGCCGCGGCCAGCGCCGTGGAGATCACGCAGCAGTCGGTCGACACCCCGGCCAGCACGACACGCGCCGCTCGCCCGACCAGGGCCTCGAGCTCCGGGCCCCACTTGCCGAACGTGGGCAGATCCAGCGTCGGATGCGGCGACAGCCCGACCGCCTCGGGTACCAGGGCGAACAGCGGATCCGTCGGCGGCTGGTCGGCGAAGGGCCACGCGGCGAAGTAGGCGCCCCAGGAGGTCGAGCGGTCGGCCGTCGGCATCCACCGCGTCACGATCACGCGCTCGCCGAAGGCGTCGGCCAGGGCGCGGATGCGCGGCATCGCGTCGGCGAAGAACGGCGATCCCCAGGCCGAGTCGGGTGCGGCGAAGATCGTCTGCGGGTCGATCACGACCAGCCAGGCGTCGGGGCCTGGCGTCTCGTCTCGTCGCTGGGCTCCTCGCTCGACGACCTCTTCCTGGGTCCCTGAGCCGGTCGAAGGGCTCACGCCTCTTCCTGTCGCCGGATCTTCGCGGCGCGCGCGAAATACGTCACCACGAATGACAGCACCAGCGCGAAGAAGACGCCGAGGTTCGCGTAGGCCCAGTCGCCCTCGACGCCGCCGACGAGGAACAGCAGATAGCCCTGCCAGTTGTTCCAGGGGGCGGCATCCGCGAAGCCGTTGAGCACGAAGCCCCAGCCGATCACGGAGGCGACGATCATGGTGCCGATCGAGGTCCAATCCCAGGCGCCGTAGCGGCCGGCCGAGTCGAACAGGGCATCCTCGTCATAGTCCTTCCTACGGCGCAGGATGTCGGCGATCAGGATGCCGGCCCACGACGCGAGCGGCACACCGAGCGTGATGAGGAAGCTCTGGAACGGTCCGAGGAAGTCGGTCGCGAAGAAGACGACGAAGACCGTTCCGATCGTGAGGATCACGCCGTCGATCGCCGCCGCCGAGGGGCGGGGGATGCGGATGCCGAGGCTCAGCAGCGTGAGCCCGGAGGAGTAGATGCCCAGCACCGCTCCCGACACGAGCGCGAGCACGGCCGTGAGCAGGAACGGCACCAGCACCCAGACCGGGAGGATCGAGGCGAGCGCGCCGATCGGGTCGGCGGCGATCGCGTTCATGAGGTCGTCGTCCGAGCCGCCGAGGAGCAGGCCGAACACCACCAGGATCACCGGAGCCACCGAGCCGCCGATCGTGTTCCACGCGACGATCGCCCCGTCGGATGCCGTGCGCTTCTGGTAGCGCGACCAGTCCGCGGCGATGTTGATCCAGCCGAGGCCGAATCCGGTCATGACCATGACGAGGGCGCCGACGACCTGGCCGATGCCGCCGTCGGGACGCGCCATGACGGCGGCGAGATCGATGCTCGGCGCCGCGAGGATGATGTAGAGCACGGTGACGACGCCGGTGATCCAGGTGAGCACCGACTGCAGCTTCATGATCGTGTGGTACCCGAGGACGGATGCCGTCACGATGAGCGCCGCGACGATCACGGTCGCGATGATCTTCAGCGCGACGCTGTCGCCGTCGCCGCCGAGCTGCGTGATGATCGTCGCGGTGGCGAGCACGGCGAGGATCGCGAGGAACGTCTCCCAGCCGATCGACGTCAGCCACGAGATGATGCCGGGCACCTTCTGCCCCTGCACGCCGAACGCGGCCCGGGAGAGCACCATGGTCGGCGCCGAGCCGCGCTTGCCGGCGATGGCGATGAGCCCGCACAGCAGGAACGACACCACGATGCCGGTGATCGACACCAGGGTCGCCTGCCAGAACGAGATGCCGAAGCCGAGCACGAACGACCCGTACGACATGCCGAAGACCGACACGTTCGCTGCGAACCAGGGCCAGAACAGGTCGCGGGGCTTCGCGTTCCGCTCGGATTCGGGGATGATCTCGATGCCCGCGCGCTCGATGAGAGCAGGCTTGATGTCCGTCATGGACACATCTTGGCACTGCGCGAGCGTGCCGGGGCGGCAATCGGGGTCAGGCGGTGAAGAACGACTCCGCGGTGCGCGAGAGGTCGTACAGGTCGGAGACGCCGGCGAGCTCGCGCGCGGAGTGCATCGACAGGATCGGGATGCCGACGTCGACGGTGCGGATGCCGAGCCGGGTGGCGGTGATCGGGCCGATCGTCGAGCCGCACGGCACGCCGTTGTTCGACACGAACTCCTGGGTCGTGACCCCGACCCGCTCGCACCATTCGCGCCACGCGGCCGTGCCGACGGCATCCGTCGCGTAGCGCTGGTTCGCGTTCAGCTTGAGGATCGGGCCCGACCCGAGGACGGGCTGCACGACCGGGTCGTGCTTGGCGACGTAGTTCGGGTGCACCGAGTGGCCGACGTCGCTGGACAGGCACCAGGACGATGCGTACGCCCGACGGCGGTCGGTGGCGTCCGCGCCGAGTCCGGCGTAGAGGCGCTCGAGCACGTCTTCGAGGAAGGGGCCGGCCGCTCCTGAGCGGGATTCGGAACCGAGCTCCTCGTGGTCGAAGGCGGCGAGCACCGCGATGGGGCGACCCGCACGGGGTCCTGAGCCTGTCGAACGGGCGGCGATCTCACCGAGCGCGACGACTCCGGCGTGCACGGACGCGAGGTCATCGAGGCGTCCGGAGGCGAAGAACGCGTCATCCTTGCCGAAGACGGCGCCGCGCGCGGTGTCGGCGATGACGACGTCGTAGCCGCGGACATCGGATGCCGTCACGCCGGCGGACGCACCGAGCTCCGCGAGGATGTCGGCCTGGGTCGGGTCGCCGAGACCCCAGACGGGCTGCGTCTCGGTCTGCTTGTCGAGGGAGAGCCCGTTGTTGACGCCGCGATCGAGATGGATGGCCAGCTGCGGCAGCCGCAGCAGAGGGCCGGTGTCGGCGAGCACGACTCGGCCGTCCGCGAGGGCGAGGCGCCCGGCGAGGCGCAGCTCGCGGTCGAGCCAGGAGTTGAGCAGCGGACCGCCGTACACCTCGACCGCCGCCTGCAGCCATCCGCGGGCACCGGTGGTCGGCTGCGGCTTGAGCTTGAAGCCGGGGGAGTCGGTGTGCGCGCCGAAGACGTGCACGGGCGTGGTCGCCGCGGCATCCGTCGGCACCACCCAGGCGATCGTGGCGCCGTCCCTGACGACGACGAAGCGCCCGCCGGGCTGCGCAGGCCACGCCTCTTCCTCCTGCAGTCGGGTGAATCCGGCGCCTTCGAGGCGGCGGGCGACCTCGGCAGCCGCGTGGTAGCTCGACGGAGAGGCGGCGACGAAGTCGGCGAGGTCCTCGGCGTGGGCGAGAGCGTCCGGGGTGACGGGCATGTCGTGACCTTCCTGCAAGGGTGTCCTTCGATCGTAGGCGGCGCAGCGCGCTCGTCCTGTTCATCTCCCGTTCCCGACGATGGGTTATGGTGTACCGCGATAGCGCCTAGGGTTCCGGGGTCCGTCCCGTCTGGTCCGAGCGGCGCCACGGTCCGCCTCCGCAGGCGAGCCGTCATCTGACAGGACAAAAGCCCGGAGGACCCTGTTCGTCGCGCCCGCGTCGGACGGAAGGGTCTCAGCATGTCCCCTCTCGCGTTCGTCCTGGTCTTCGGCGCCGCGATAGCCCACGCCGCATGGAACGTCATCGCGCACGGCGTGAGCCGAGCGGGCTTCCCGTTCCTGTGGTGGGGCGCCGTGTCCAGCACTGTCGTGTGGATCGGGGTGGTGCCGTTCACCGGTGGTCTCGGCGCCGACGACCTCGGATCGTTCGTGCTCGGGGTGGGGGTCTCCGCGACCCTCCACGTGGGCTACATGGTGGTGCTGCAGCGCGGGTACCGGGAAGGGAACCTGTCGACCGTGTACGCGACCGCGCGGGGCACGGGACCGTTCCTGTCGGTGATCGTCGCCGTGCTGCTGCTCGGCGAGCGGCCGTCTGTCGTCGCACTGGTCGGCGTCGCGGCGATCATCGTCGGCGTCGTGGCGATCGGTCTCGTCGACCGCGGGACCGGAGCGCGGAGCCGTCGGATCGATCCCGGCCTGCTGTTCGGGCTGCTCACCGGTGTCGCGATCGCGATCTACACGATCTGGGACGCGCACGCGGTGCGCACCTGGAACCTCTCCCCGGTCGCGTTCATGGTCGGGACGACTCTGCTGCAGGTGCCGTTCTACTCCGTGGCGGTGCGTCGGCGGTGGGATGCCGTGTGGGCCCTCGGTCGCCTGCACTGGCGGCGGATCCTCGTGTTCGGCATCCTGTCCCCGCTGTCGTACATCCTCGTGCTCACCGCCATCCAGATCGCCCCCGTGGCGCTGGTCGCGCCCCTGCGGGAAGTGAGCGTGGTGCTCGTCAGCCTCTTCGGGGTGTTCGTGCTGCGGGAATCGCGACCCTGGTGGCGCATCGCCGCGTCACTGGTCGTGGTCCTCGGCATCGTGCTGCTCGCCGTGTGAGCGGAGCGGGTCGACTCCGTCGCCCGGGCCCGCACGCGGCTTCGTCAGCGGAAGTTCACGAGCCCGGCGTGCGCGGCCGCGACGAGGATCTGCACGCGGTCCCGCAGGTGCCACTTCGACATCATGCGTCCGAGGTGCGCCTTCACGGTCCCCTCGGACACGATGAGGGCCCGCGCGATCTCGGCGTTGGACATGCCCTTCGCCAGGCACTGGAGCACCTCCGCCTCCCGGTCGGTGAGCGGCTCGAGGTCTGTCGCGTCCCCGGTGAGCGGTTCGGAATCGCGTACGTGCTTGATGAGCATCGATGCGATCCGCGGTGACAGCGAGCTCTGGCCGCTGTGCACCTCGCGCACGCCGATCACGATCTCCTCGGCGCTGGAGTCCTTGAGCAGGTACCCCGATGCTCCGGCGCTCAGCATCGGCAGGACCGTGTCGCGTCCGTCGAGCGTCGTCACGGCGAGGACCCGCACGTGCGGCCACCGCTCGACGATGACGCCCGTCGCCTCGATGCCGTTCATCTCCGGCATCTGCACGTCCATCATGACCACGTCCGGCTGCTCGCGCTCCACCGTGGCGATGGCCTCGACGCCATCCTCGGCCTGTCCGATGACCTTGATCTCAGGGTCGCGAGAGACGAAGTGCGAGAGCGCCGAGCGGACCAATGGGTCGTCGTCGACGATCAGGACTCGGATGTCAGGCATGAGGGAAGCCTAACGGCGGCGGCTTCGGGCCGCTCGCATGTAGACCTTTGGCCAAAAAGGTCTAGCTGCAAGTCAGATGTGCTCACTGTGCATCGCCGAGAAGATGGGTAAAGACATCGACAAACGACTAGGAAATGAGGTGAATGTTATGACTTTCTGGCAGCAGGTTGGCAAGTTCTTTGGTCTTCACAGCTAGAGTACCTGGCGAATAGGAGATAGTGAAACATGGCCTTCGACCACTCAGACCGGGCATCCGCGGACACGTTCCGCTTGGCCCGGGGTGAGAAGCTCAGCACCATCGAGCGGATCGTCGTCCTGGTGATCGTCTCCATCACCGTCGCCACAGATCTCATAGGTTTCTTCACGACACCAGGGGTAAACCCGATCGCATTGCTCGTGAGCATCGCCTCGACGGCCGCGTTCACGCTCTACCTCTGGAAACCTCTCATCGCGACATGCGCCCTCGGTGCCGTGTTCGCGTTGTCCTTCATCCCCGGGTCTGAACTCCAGGTTCTGACCGCCGCCGCTGTCGCCGCTGGGCTGGTCATGCGGTTGGGGTGGACTTCCCTGATCCTCTCCTACACCGGCGCGTTCCTCGTGGCGGCGGCGCTCGTCGCGAACGGCGACGCCGAAGCGAACGTGAACGTCGGGCTGTACCTCGTCTTCGCCACCGTGGCAGGCGCCGTGGGCTTCGCCCTGCGGCTGGCCTTCGCACGAGGTCGCCGACTGGAACTGCAGCTGATCGAACAGGCAGAGCAGGAGAAAGAAGCAGTGCTCGCCGAGCGACGGTGGATCGCCGGCGAGCTGCATGACAGCATCGCCCACCACCTCACGGTGGTGGCGCTGCATGTGCAGATGCTCGAGGACCCCTCCACCAGCAACGACTCACGAGAGGCGATCCGCGTCGCCGCGAGAAAGGCGATGGCGGATCTCCGATTCGTGATCGAGCTCGCGGACGACGGACCGCGGTCCGCCGAGATGCAGACGGGTGACCTCGCCGACGCGATCGACGAGGCGCGGCAGGAGTTCGAATCCGCAGGCCACCCGGTGCGCCTCGAAGGCGATCTCCGGGATGAGCGCATCCCGCGTGCTGCGGAGATCGTGCTCGCGAGGATCGTGCGCGAGTCCGCCACCAACATCCTGAAGTACGCCGGCCCCGGAGAGGTGCTGGTCCGTCTCGAACTCGATGACGACGCGGCCGCGCTCACGTTGCGCAGCCCGCTCCCGACGACGCCCCGACGCGAGCTGTCCTCCAGCCGCACGGGTCTCGGACGGATGGCGGAGCGGGTGATCGGCGCGAGTGGCGAGTTCAGCGCGGGCGAGGTCGACGGTCACTGGCTGGTGTCCGCCCGCCTTCCCATCGCCTGACGCGCGGCGGGGTATAGTAGGCCGATGAATCGCGTGGCATCTCCGCGATTTTGGACGAAAGTCCACTGAAGGTCTCGACCTTTGGCCCTACGAATCGGGCTCTCCAGGCAAATATCCTGAAACCTCCCCAGAATAAAGCGTCCCCAGCGCTGCGATCGCGAGCGCGGTCTTTCTGGCTTCTGAAACACTTGCGCGCTCGCGATCGCCTTCTGTCCTTCCGGACACCGCTACTTCGCTGCGCCCGCTGTCGCCAGACCGACATCCGGGCGCCTCCGCTCCTTCGCTAGCCGCCCACCGCTCTCATGTAGTGGCCGTCGTTCGAGATCCCGGATGCCGCGACGGTGAAGCGCACGACCTCGCTGAGGTAGCGGTCCTCCGATGCCTCGAAGATCCGGCCCTCCGCGTCTCGCGACGTGCGGCTGAGCCGCAGGATCGGCGTCCCGCGAGCCACCCGCAGCAGCGCGGCATCCTGATCGTCCGCCGCCACGGCGTCGATCACGTGCTGCAGGCTCACGATCGGATGCCCGACCGACGCGAGGTGCTCGGTGATCGAGACCTCGTCCAGGTCGACCTCGAAGAGCCGCCGGCCCGCGACCTCGGTGTACGCGAGACGCTCCAGCATCGTCGGGCGCCCGTCGAGCAGTCGGAGGCGGACGACGCTGACGATCGTGTCGTCGGGCTCCACGCCGAGCGCGGCGGCCATGTCGCCGGCGCGCCGCAGGCTCAGCTCCTGCGTCTGAGCGCCGGGGGAGACGCCCAGCTCGCGCGCCCATCGCGTGAACGGCACCGAGACGTCGACGGCCTGGTTCGCCTTCCGTGCGACCACGCGCGCCGGCCGCCCACGGCTCGTCTCGATCAGCCCCTCGCTCCGCAGCGCTGCCAGCGCGTTCCGGATCGGGCCGCGCGACGTGCGCCACTTCTCGGCGAGCTCCGCCTCGGTCGGGACGTCATCGCCCGGACGCAAGACGCCCGCGACGATCTGGTCGCGGAGGTCGTCCGCGATCTGGGTGTACACAGCTTCGGCCACATAGGTACATTACTTCACCACCTCAGCGGGCCGCGCCTCGTTCCGTCAGTGTTCATTCAGGAGAATCCCGGGTAAACGACCGCTGAACTCTTCCAAGTTAGGTACATATCTCGATGGAGCGCGTGCGAGAGTCTTCGTGGATCACCCCTCCCACCCTGAAAGGTCCTCATGAAGCTTCGCGCTCTCCCCGCCCTCGCCGGCGCGGCGATCCTCGCCCTCGGCCTCGCCGCTTGTTCCGGCTCGGCCGAGGCCACCGGCACCCCCGGAGCGGACGAGTCGTCGTCCACGAGCAGCTTCGCGGTCGACGAGAACACCCTCGTCTTCGGCGTCGTGCCCGACTCGGTCGACACCGAGACGAACTACCAGCCGCTCATGGACTACATCGCCGAGATCTCGGGTAAGACGGTCGAGTACCACGAGTCCACCGACTACGCCGCGCTGATCGAGGCCGCGGTCGCCGGCAAGGTCGACGTCGCATCGTTCTCCGGCTTCACCTACGTCACCGCCACCAACAACGGCGCCAAGCTCACCCCGATCTCCTCCATCGTCACCGAGGAGGGCCAGGAGCCCGGGTACTACTCGCAGGCGATCGTGCCCAAGGACAGCGACATCTCCAGCATCGCCGATTTCAAGGGCAAGAAGGTCTGCTTCGTCGACCCGTCCTCGACCTCGGGCTACCTCTTCCCCTCGTACAACCTGCTCAAGGCGGGCATCGACCCCAAGACCGACATCACCCCCGTTTTCGCCGGCAAGCACGACGTCAGCGTGCAGAAGACCGGTGAGGGCGTCGAGTGCGAGGCCGGATTCGCCGAGGACTCCGAGGTCGAGAAGTCGGATGCCGTCAAGGTCATCGACGAGACCATGGTGCCGGGCGCCCCGCTGGTCTACTCCTCGACCCTCCCCGAGGACGTCTCGAAGAAGCTGATCGACGGCCTGGCCGACATCACGATCGACGACATCATCGCAGCCGGCATCGACAGCGCCGACTCCGACTCGTTCCGCAGCGTGTTCTACGCCACGAAGCCGGTCGACGACGCGTACTACGACCTCATCCGCGACATCTGCAAGGAGACCGAAGCGGAGCAGTGCCAGGGCTGACGCCCCGCAGCCCGCTCGACCGTGCGCTTCGGCAGGCTCAGCGACCCAGTGGGTCCCTGAGCCTGTCGAAGGGCCATCCATCTCTCGCTCGATCTCACCAGGAGAAACCCATGAACGCGGCATCCGATGCCCTCATCCGTCTCGAGGGCGTGACGAAGACCTTCGGGTCCACCACGGCGCTGAAGGATGCCTCGTTGCAGGTCTCCCGGGGCGAGATCGTCGTCCTGCTCGGCCTCAGCGGCTCCGGCAAGTCGACGCTTCTCCGCCACCTCGACGGACTCGAGCTCCCGACCGCCGGGTCGGTGGAGGTGCTGGGCCGGCAGGTGCCGACGCTGAAGGGTCGGGCGCTGCGCAACCTGCGCAGTCGCGTGGGCTTCATCTTCCAGCAGTTCGAGCTCGTGCCCTCGCTCACGGTGCTCGAGAACGTGCTCACCGGGTCGCTCTCGGGGGTCCGCGGTCCGCGCCTCGGCCTCTGGGGCTACTCGAAGGCCGCGAAGCTCACCGCACTCGAGCACCTCGATCGGGTGGGCCTGCTCGACCGCGCCTACCAGCGCAGCGACACGCTCTCCGGCGGACAGCAGCAGCGGGTCGCCATCGCGCGCGCCCTGATGCAGAAGCCCGACATCCTGCTCGCCGATGAGCCCGTCGCCTCGCTCGACCCGGAGTCGAGCGACCAGGTGATGGCACTCATCCGCGAGATCGCGGCCGACGAAGGCCTCACCGTGGTCTGCAGCCTGCACCAGGTCGACCTCGCGATCTCCTGGGCCGACCGCATCGTCGGGCTCCGGCACGGCGAGATCGTGCTGGACATGCCGACGACCGACCTCACCAAGGCCGAGGTCATGGAGATCTACGGCCGGGTCGCGACGACGACCGCCGAGATCGCCGCCGTCACGATGGAACTGGCGGATGCCGCGTCGCAGGTGGCGGCGTCATGACGGTCGTGCGCCCTTCGACAGGCTCAGGGACCCAGGGCTCAGGGACCCAGGGTGCAGGCTCAGGGACCCAGGGGGGAGGCTCGGGGACCCCGGGTGATGTCGCCGAGCGCGCGCCGCGCCGCGCCGTCTCCCCGGAGCGGATCGCCGCGTCGCTGACGCTGCTCGCCCTCCTCGTGATCGGCATCCTCGCCGTGAACGAGGTCGGGATCTCGCTCCCCGCGATGGCACAGAGCTGGGGCAACGCCGAGAACTTCCTGGCACGCGTCGGCGGGCTGTCGTTCCCGGAGCCCGGCGATCTCGCCTGGCTCATCGCACTCACCGTCGGGCTCGTGCTCGTCGGCACCCTGCTCGCCGCGGTGCTCTCGGTTCCGATCGCCTACCTCGCGGCGTCCAACACGACGCCCGGCAACGGCTGGCGCGCGGCGGCGCGCTTCATCGGCGTGCTCACCCGCGCGCTTCCGGACGTCGTGCTCGCGATGGCCTTCGTGCTCATGTTCTCGCTCGGCACGCTCCCCGGCATCCTGGCCATCGGCATCCACTCGATCGGCATGATCTCGAAGATGTTCGCCGATGCGATCGAGCAGATCGACGAGGGGCCCCGCCTCGCGATCCGCGCCGCCGGCGGCTCGAAGCTGCAGGAGTTCACCTCGGGCATCCTCCCGCAGGTGCTCCCCAGCTGGGTCGCGACGGTGCTGCACCGCAACGACATCAACCTCCGCGGCAGCGTGGTCCTCGGCTATGTGGGCGTCGCGGGTCTCGGACTGGAGATGTCCTACGCGTTCAAGGCGCTCAACTACGGCAAGGGTCTCGGCATCGCCCTGGTCATCTTCATCCTCTGCATCGTCATGGAGATCGTCTCGAGCATGGTGCGCGGTGCGATGCTCGGACAGCAGCAGCAGACGCGCTCGTGGATCGACCGCCTGCTGCACCCGCGCCTCGGTTCGCGGGGGTCTGCAGCCGCATCGACCGAGCGTCCCGCCTGGGCGGCGAGCCCCGCGACAGCCGTGCGCCGCCCGTGGACGGCGCAGCGTGTGCGCCACGCGATCGCCGGCGTCGTGGCGGTGCTCATCGTGGTCGGCAGCGTCGTCGTGAGCCAGATCAACTGGCTCGACTTCTTCACCTTCTGGGGCAAGCTCCCCGAGGTCGCCGTGAAGTTCTGGCCGCCCTCCTTCGGCAGCTACGACGCGAGCGTCATGTTCGAGGCCATGCGCGACACGGTCGCGATCGCACTCGCCGCGACCGTGCTGACCCTGCTTCCCTCGCTCATCCTCGGCTCGCTCGCGGCGAGCAACGTCGCGCCGAGCCCCGGGGCGCGCGGCGCCGCGCGCTTCCTGCTCGTCGGCATCCGGGGCATCCCGGAGCTCATCCTCGCGATCGTGCTCGTGGTGGTCACCGGGCTCGGCCCGCAGGCCGGCGTCATCGCGCTCGCCATCGGCGGCGTCGGCCTGCTCGGCAAGCTCATCGCCGACTCCTTCGAGGAGGTCGACCGCGGACCGGAGCGCGCGCTGCGCGCCGTCGGCGCCACCCGCCTGCAGACCTACACGTCGGCCACGGTGCCGCAGGGGATGCAGGCCCTGATCGGTCACAGCTTCTACATGCTCGACACCAACATCCGCGCGGCGACGATCCTCGGCATCGTCGGCGGCGGCGGCGTGGGCTATTACCTGCTCAACGCCAGCCAGGGCTCTCGGTACGAGACCGTGACCGCGATCGTCCTGATGATCCTCGCCACCGTGCTCGTCGTCGAGGGTCTCGCCATGTGGATGCGGAAGGTGTTCCGATGACCACGTCACCTGATTCCGCCGACCTCGTCGTCGTCGGCTCCGGCATCGTCGGACTCGGCGCCGCGTATGGGGCGGTCCGCCGCGGCCTTCGCGTCATCGTGGTCGACCGTGCGGATGCCGTGACAGGAGCCACGATCCGCAACTTCGGGCACCTCTGTATCGGGGCGCAGAGCGGAGAGGCCCGGCGCTACGCCGACGCCTCTCGCGAGCTCTGGCTGCGCCTCTCCCAGGACGCCGGGTTCTGGCTGCGGGAGTCGGGCACGCTGGTCGCCGCCCGCCATGACGACGAGCTCGCCGTTCTCGAGGCGGCCGCCGGCGACGGCGGCATCCGGATGCTGGAGGCCGACGAGCTGCTCCGCCTCGCGCCGCTGCGACGCGAGGGCCTCCTCGGCGGCGCCCGCATCGAGACCGATCTGCAGACCGACCCGCGCACCGCGCCCGCCGCGATCGTGCGTCACCTCGCGGCGCTGGGCGTGGAGTTCCGGTTCCGCACGGCCGTCACCGCGCTGGGGGCCGGTCGCGTCGAGACGACGCGCGGAACCATCACCTGCGCGAACGTCGTCGTCGCCGTCAACCACGACATCGATCAGCTGCTGCCGGAGGTCGCCGAACGCCACGGCATCGTCCGCTGCGCGCTGGACATGATGCGCGCGGCCGTGACGCTCCGGCATCCGCTCTCCGCCCCGCTGCTCACCGGCTGGTCGCTGGTGCGGTACGGGCGATTCGCCGGCGGTCCGGAGTGGGCCGCACTGCGCGATCGACTGCACGCCGAACGGCCGGATCTCGCCGCCCTCGACCTCAACCAGATGTACACGCAGCTGCCGGACGGCTCGCTCATCATCGGCGACTCCCACGCGACCGCGATCGCGCCCGCCCCCTTCCAGCCCGAGGCCGCGTTCACGGCGTTCCTCGCCGAGGCGGAGGCCCTGTTCGACATGCCGACGCCGCGCGTGCTCGAGCGGTGGCAGGGCGTGTACGCCAAGGGCGCGCAGGAGTTCCTCATCGAACGGGGCGAGGAGGGAGCGCTGGTGCTCGCCGCGACCACCGGCATCGGAATGACCACGGGTCTGGGGCTCGCCGAAGAGAATCTCACCGCCGCCTTCGGGTGGGCACCCGCAATGGAAGGAACATCATGACCACGACAACTCCCCTCGAACTCGTCGTCCTCGACATGGCAGGAACCACGGTGCTCGACGACGGCGTCGTGGAGCAGGCGTTCCAGCGCGCCGCCGAGCGCACGGGCGTCGCCGAGCGGATGCCGTGGGCCGAGGCGCTCGACCACGTCCGCGTCACCATGGGCCAGTCCAAGATCGACGTCTTCACCCACCTCGCCGGCGGCGACGTCGCGGCAGCCGAGCGTGCCACCGCCGCCTTCGAGGGCGCGTACGCCGAGATCGTCGCCGAGCAGGGCGTCACGGAGATCCCGGGTGCGGCCGACGCGATCCAGGGGCTCAAGGACGCCGGGCTCACGGTCGTGCTGACCACGGGCTTCGCGCCGGTCACCCGCGACGCGCTGATCGACGGGCTCGGCTGGCACGGACTCGTCGACCTGGTGCTCTCGCCGGTCGACGCCGGCCGCGGCCGCCCTGCCCCCGACCTGGTGCTCACCGCCCTGCTCCGCACGCAGACGTCCTCCGTCGCGGCGGTCGGCGTCGCGGGCGACACCGTCAGCGACGTCGAGTCCGGACGCCGTGCGGGCGCGGGCTTCGTCGCCGGCGTCCTCAGCGGCGCCCACGACCGGGTCGCTCTCGAGGGCGCGGGAGCGGATGCCGTGCTCGACGACGTCACCGCCCTCCGCGACGTGCTCGCCGACCGCGGACTGCTGCGCGCGGTCCCCGCCACCTGAGACGCGGGCGCGACATGGGCACCCTGCTGATCCGTCCGCCCGGCCACCGGCGCGACGTGGCCCTCCGCCCCGCGGCGACCGCGATGGTGTGGGTCGGCGAGGGGCATCCGCACGAGACGATCGCGGTGCCGGGTATCGCCCTCGCCGACGGCGACGTGCTGGTCGCCGTCGAGATGTCCACGATCTGCGGCTCCGACGTGCACACCGTGCAGGGACGCCGGTCGGCGCCGACGCCTCTGGTGCTCGGTCACGAGAGCGTGGGCCGCGTGATCGCGACCGGCGACTCCGGGGCGAACGCGGTCGACGGCACTCCGCTCCGCATCGGCGACCGCGTGGTCTGGTCGGTCACGGTCTCGTGCGCGAGCTGCGACCGGTGCCTGCAGGGCCTTCCGCAGAAATGCCGGACCCTGGGCAAGTACGGCCACGACCGCGTCGGCGCGCACGGCGACCTCACCGGCGCGTTCGGGACCCACGTGCAGCTCCGAGAGGGCACCGCCATCGTCCGCGTGCCGGAGGCGCTGCCGGCATCCGTTCTCGCTCCGGCATCCTGCGCGACCGCGACGGCGTGGGCGGCGGTGGCGCGCGCCGGTCGGGACCACGACCTCGACGGAGCGACGGTGCGCATCCACGGCGCGGGTCTCGTCGGGCTGTCCGCCGCGGCCATCGCGGCGGAGCAGGGAGCGACGGTCGAGGTGCTCGATCCGAACCCTGCGCGGCGGGCGCTGGCCACGCGCTTCGGCGCTGCGGATGCCCTCTCGCGCGAACCCGACGTCGTCATCGAGGCGTCGGGGCACGCGGTGGTGGCCGCGCTCGACGGGGTCGCGGTCGGCGGGACGGTCGTGCTCGTCGGCAGCGTCTTCCCGGCCGACCCCGTGCCGTTCGACGCGGAGAGCATCGTGCGCCGCCTGGTCACCGTCGCCGGCATCCACAACTACACCGGCGCGGAGCTGGCGGAGGCGGTGGCGTTCCTCGCCGGCCGCGGTCGCGCCTATCCGTTCGCCGATGCGGTCGGCGCCGTCCGATCCCTGCTCGACATCGACGAGGCCCTCGTCGAGGCCGCGGGTCCGGAGGCACCGCTGCGCATCGGCCTCGTGCCCGGGCGCTGAGGCCGACGGGGGTCAGTCGGGGTCAGGCGGGGTCAGTCGGGGTCAGGCGGCCCCGTCGCCGGACCGGTCAGACGCCCCGGTCGGGCGCGGACTGCGGCTCGTTCGTCTGGGGAGCATCGGTGGACGCGGGGTCTTCCGGCTGCGGCTCGTCGGCGGCCGCTGGCGCCTCGCCGGCGGCGTAATCCGGACGCGGAGGCTGCAGGGGCTGGTCGGAGTACTCGCCACCCTTGCGGCCGCCGAAGGGGCGACCGTGATCGGCGAACTCCTCGCGCGCGAAGACGAGCGTCCACGGCCCCGCGGTGAACCGCGCGCCGGTGCGCAGCGTCTCGGTGGCATCGCCCTCGTGCGTGGCATCCGCTGCGGGGTTGGCGTTCATCTCGCCCTCGCCGTGGAGGGTCAGCACGTACTCGTCGCGCTCGTCGTGCGTGATCGTGGCGTGCACGGGATCCGTGTCGGGCAGTCGCAGCTCGTTGCCGTCGGCCGAGCCGATGCGCACGACGTCGGCCTCGAGTGCGAACTCCGACCGCTCATCGTCGCGCGTGATGCGCAGCAGCGGGTTGCCGGCACCCCATTCGGCATGCGTGGTCGTCGGCGTGTAGCCGTCATCGGGGCGGTCGTCGATGTGTCGTGCGTTCATGGCGGTGGCCTCCTCGGATCGGTCCCTTCACGCTAGGCGGCGGGCGCCGTTCTGCGTGAGGGGGTTGACTTCGCCCTCACGGGGCGTCCGTCTCGTCGCTCTCGTCCTTCGGGATCATGTCGGCGGTCAGCAGGGTGATGCCGCCGCTGGAGTTCGCCGATGTCGCCATCGCGGTGATCCACTCGGGCTGCAGCTCCGGGGCCACGGGGTCGTCGAAAGTGAACCGCAGCGGGATCGACGGGTGGAGCCAGATCGTCGAGCGGCCGTCGGGATCGCCCTCGGGATGGCGCCACGACAGGGTGAAGCTCTCGTTCCGACGCAGCTTTGTCGCGATCACGACCTTGAGGTGCGCCAGCACGAGATCGTCGATCTGGATCGGATTCCTCGCGTCACCGTAGTACAGGATGCCCATAGGCTTTACGCTACGCAGACGAGGACGAATCGGACAAGACTCGTCGGGCCGCCGCACCGGGAGAACGAGGAGCACATGGGCAAGTTCATCTACGAGGGCGGCGTGAAGACCGAGATCGAGGATCGCGCCCTCACACACCTGCAGCTCGTCATCACCGCCAAGCTCCGTCGCGGCGAGCCGTTCCCCTTCAGCTGGCGCGAGGATGCGAGCGTCGGCGGCGGACGGACCACCGTGTGGATCCAGCCCAACAGCTCCCTCGTCTTCAAGTACTTCGGCAGCCGTCAGCCCTCGATCAACCGCGCCTGGATCGAGGCTCTCGCCTTCACGGCCAACGCGCCGAGCGGCTTGTACCTGGTGCCCGAACCCTCCGATGCGGGCGAGGCGGCGGGCGCAGGAGACGCCCCGGCCGGCGCACCGGTGTAGCAGCCGGCACCTTCGGCCCGGCGGACGCCGCTGTCAACCCCCTGCCCGCGGCGGAAGCCGTCGGGGAGGCTCGTCGCTGACGCCCGGGCGACACCTGCTCGAGCGCACGCCGAGCAGACGAGGAGCCAGCATGGCCGACAGCACATCCGACCCCCGGCACGCCCACCGCGAAGAGGGCTTCCCCGCGCAGCAGCAGGACCAGCCGGGGCTCACGGACCGCACGACCCCGACGCCGGACCACGGCGAGGAGACCTATGTCGGGCACGGCCGCCTCGACGGCCGGCGGGCTCTGATCACCGGCGGCGACTCCGGCATCGGCCGCGCCGTCGCGATCGCCTTCGCCCGTGAGGGCGCCGATGTCGCGATCGCCCACATGCCCGAGGAGCAGGCGGATGCCGACGCGACGCTCGCCCTCGTCCGGGAGGCCGGAGGCATGGGCCTGAGCCTCGCCGGCGACCTGCGCGACGAGGCCTTCGCCACCGACATCGTCGCCCGCACGAGGAGCGAGTTCGGCGGGCTGGACGTGCTGGTGCTGAACGCCGCCTACCAGCACGACATCGACGGGTTCGAGAACCTTCCGACCGAGCGGATGCGCCGCGTCTTCGACACGAACCTCGCCGGCCTCGTGTTCACGGCGCGGGCCGCCTACCCTGACCTCGAGCCCGGCGCGAGCATCATCGTGACCTCGTCGATCCAGTCGTCGCAGCCGTCGCCGGGGCTCATCGACTACGCCATGACCAAGGCCGCCCAGGTGGCCTTCGTCAAGGCGCTCGCCGAAGAGGCAGGACCGCGCGGCATCCGGGTCAACGCCGTCGCGCCCGGCCCGATCTGGACGCCGCTGATCCCCGCCACCGGATGGGATGCCGAGCGCCTCGCGACGTTCGGGGCCGACACCCCGCTCGGGCGCGCCGGTCAGCCGGCGGAGCTCGCCGGCACCTACGTGCACCTGGCCTCGGCGGAGTCGTCGTACGTCACGGGAGCCGTGATCGCGGTCACCGGCGGAAAGGCGCTCTGACACCGCGGGAACCGCCGGCGCGGCGTGGTCGCCCCGGCGATCGCGCCTAGGCTGGGGGAGTGCAGAAGCCCGCGGCATCCGGTCCCCTCGTCGGGGTCGCGCTGGTCGTCGGCTCCTGCCTCTCCCTGCCTTTCGGCGCGGCGGTCGCCGCGCAGCTGTTCCCGGTCCTCGGCCCGTGGGGAGTGACCTCTCTGCGGGTCGCGATCGCCGCCCTGCTGCTGGTCGTGATCGTGCGACCGCGCCCCCGACGGTGGACGGGCAGGCAGTGGCTGGCCGCGACTCTCTTCGGAGTGTCGCTGGCCGCGATGAACGGCTTCTTCTACGCCGCGATCGACCGCATCCCGCTCGGGCCGGCGGTCGCCATCGAGTTCCTCGGGCCGCTCGTGCTCGCCGCGGTGCTGACCCGGCGACTCGCGGACGCCGCATGGGTCGGGGTCGCCCTCCTCGGCATGGCGCTGCTCGGGATCGACGGTCTGATCGGCGCCGAGCCGCTCGACCCTCTCGGCGTCGTGTTCATCCTCATCGCGGCGGGCTTCTGGATCATGTACATCCGGATGAGCGCCAAGGTCGGCGCGCTCATCCCGGGCAGCAGCGGCCTGGCGATGGGTCTCGTCGTGGCGGCGGTGCTGCTTCTGCCGGTGGGCGTTCCGACCGTGTCGATCGTCGCCGGCGACATGCAGCTGCTGCTGCTTGCCGCGATCACCGCCGTGCTGTCGTCCGTCATCCCGTACAGCTTCGAGCTCGCGGCGCTCCGGAGGCTGCCGCAGCGCGTGTTCGGTGTGCTGCTGAGTCTCGAGCCCGCCTTCGCCACGCTCGCCGGCTGGCTCATCCTCGGACAGGACGCGACCCCGCTGCGGATGCTGGCCGTCGTGCTCGTGATCGCGGCGAGCGTCGGCACCACGCTCGGCGTGCGCCGCGAACGCCGGACGGACAGCGGGTCCGGCCCGTTCACGGCGCCGATCCCGCTGCCCGACTGACGTCAGCCCCGCACCGGGACGGCGAGCGGGAATCGCCGCCGCAGGATGACGCGCTGCACGAGCGTCCAGACGACGGTCACGGTCAGGTAGAGCGCCGCGGCGAGCGGCACGAACACCGCGAACACCGCGGTCAGGTAGTGCATCGCGGCGACCACGCGCAGCATGGTCGGCGAGTTCAGCGGGGAGTCGTCGCCCTCGATCGGCGCCGGCTGGAAGACGCGACGCGTCACCTCCGCGACGGCGATCATCACGAGGAGCAGGGCGCCGAAGACGAGCCAGGTCGACGGCGTGGCCGTCCCGCCGAAGAGCGCCGACACGAGGCTCGTGCCGAGCGGCGCACCGAGCAGATCATGGGCGAGCAGGTCGTTCGCGTGTCCCGCGATGTCGGTGCGGATGAACAGCGTGTAGAGGATGCCGACCACGGGCGCCTGCGCGAGCACCGGCAGCATCCCCGCGAAGGGGGACGTGTTCTCCTCGCGGTACAGCGCGAGCGTCTCCTTCTGCAGGCGCTCCGGGTTCTTCTTGTGGCGGCGCTGCAGCTCGCGCAGCTTCGGGGCGAGGCGGGACCTGGTCTGCTCGGCCTTGGCCTGCGAGATGCCGACGGGGATGAGCAGGGCGCGCACGAGCAGCGTGACGAGCACGACGGCGAGGGCGGCGGCGGATGCCCCGGCGAGGGGCTCGAGGAGCGTGGAGAGGCCGACCAGGGCGCCGTAGGCGGCGTTCAGGAGGGCGGCGAGGGGCGGAAAGGCAAAGGGGTCCATGGAGGTGTCCGTTCGAGACGTCGGGAAGGGTCGGCGAAGGCCGCGCGATCCCGAGTGAACGGACTACGCGGCGGTCGCGACTCCCGGCGCCCGCGGACGGGGGTGGCCCGCGGCATCCGGATCGCTCTGCGAGAGAAGCGTGCCGACGTCGATGGCGCGCAGCGGATGCGGCTCGTCGGCGCCGAGCATCGGACGCACGCTCAGCACGACGGCGAGCGTGAGGGCGGTCACGGCGAGGAGGGCCACCGCGAGGCCGAGGGCCGCGGCATCCGGCATCGAGACGAGCCCGAGCGCGGTCGCGAGGATGCTCAGCATCTGCCCGAACCACTCGCTCATGCGCGCTCTCCTCTCCTGCAGCGAGGCTAGCATCGGCCGGCGGGCCATGTCGGCCTCGATCCGCCCTGTTCGCGGCGGGAGTAACGTCGAAGCATGAGTGACCTTCGCGCGCTGCTCGGCATCGAGCATCCGATCTTCCTCGGTCCGTACGGCGGACTCTCCTCTGTCGGGCTGACCGCCGCCGTGAGCGATGCGGGCGGCTTCGGCCAGTTCGGGCTGTACGGCTACGACGGCGACCGCATCCGGGCGACCGGTGCCGAGCTGCACGCCGCGACCGACCGGCCGTTCGGGGTCAACATCTGGCTCCCGACGGGCGACGAGGTCGCACCCAATGCCCAGCACACGGTGTTCGCCCAGGCGTTGGAGCCCTTCTACGAGGCGGTCGGCGTCGAGGTGCCGGGGCGGCCGGAGCAGTACCTGCCGTCGCTCGACGAGCAGATCGAGGCGATCTGGGACATCTCGCCCGCGGTGCTGAGCGTCGTCTTCGGGGTGCCGTCGGCCGAGCTGATCGACGAGGCCCGCCGCCGCGGCATCCGCGTGGTGGGAACGGCGACGACGGTCGCCGAGGCCACAGCTCTCGCCGAGGCGGGCGTGGACGCGATCGTGGCGACGGGGATGGAGGCTGCGGGGCACCGCGTCTCGTTCCTGCGTCCGGCCGAGGACTCGCTGGTCGGGACCTTCGCGCTGATCCCGCAGGTCGTCGACGCAGTGGATGTGCCGGTGATCGCGGCGGGCGGCATCGCGGACCGGCGAGGTGTCGCTGCGGCCTTCGCTCTCGGCGCGTCAGGCGTGCAGGTCGGGACGGCGTTCCTCGCCACGGAGGAGTCCGCGACGACGGATGCGCACCGTGCCGCGATCCGCGCCACCGCCGCCGACGAGACCGTGCTCACCCGGGCGATGAGCGGCCGGCTCGCGCGCGGAGCGCGCAACCGCGTGGTGCGCGCGATCGAGGCAAGCGGGACCATCGCGCCCTTCCCGATGCAGAACTGGCTGACGGGGCGCTTCCGCACCGCGGCCAATCAGCAGGGCCTCGGCGAGCTGCAGGGTCTGTGGATGGGGCAGGTCGCCCCGCTGATCCGCCACGACACCGCGGCCGAGGTCTTCGCGGAGCTCGTGGCGGGGGTTCCCGTCGATCAGTGACCCTGGAGCCTAGCCAGGAAGATGGCTAGGCTAGCCATATGTCCATCTACAACGTGCTCGAAGCGCGTAACAACCTCTCGCGGTTGATCGCCGACTCCCAGGCAGGCGAAGAGGTGGTGATCACCAAGCGCGGAACGCCGGTGGCGAAGATCGTCCCCATCGGCCCGGTCGATGTCGTGCACAGCGGGCGGTTCCTCGTCGAATGGATCGAGCAGCACCCGCTGCCGGACCGGCTCACTCGTTCCGCTGCAGATCTTGACGCCCAGATCGCCGAGAGCCGGGACGCCTGGGAATGATCTATCTCGATTCGTGCATCCTGATCTACGCGCTCGAAGACAGCGGCCCCAGGGGCGATGCCGTGAGACGTGCGCTCAAGGAGATCGATGTCGCGGTGGTCTCGAGTCCCCTCGCGCTTCACGAGTGCCTCGTTCGTCCGATCAAAGACCGCAACGCCGAGCTGCGGGACCGTTATCTGGGTGCGTTCGAGCGAATGGAGTCAATCGATCTCGATGCGGCAGTCTTCATCCGCTCCGCCGAGTTGCGCGCGGACTTCGGCCTGAAGACCCCGGATGCTCTGCACCTCGCTGCCGCTCAGCTGGCCGGCTGCACAGAGCTGTGGACGAACGACAAGCGCTTGGTTGCGGCATCACATGGGCTCGCCGTCGACATCATCGGTGCGAGAGCCTGACGCGCTCCCTGCGCCTGCGCTAGAGGATGACCGTGGACTTGCCGTGCACGATCACGCGATCCTCGGCGTGCCACTGCACGGCGCGGGCGAGCACCTGGCGCTCGACGTCGGCGCCGCGGCTCTGCAGCTGCGCTGCGGACTCCGAGTGCGTCACACGCGTGACGTCCTGCTCGATGATGGGTCCCTCGTCGAGGTCGGCCGTCGCGTAGTGCGCTGTCGCGCCGATCAGCTTCACCCCGCGATCCTTCGCTCGCGCGTACGGGTTCGCGCCGATGAACGCGGGCAGGAAGGAGTGGTGGATGTTGATGACCGGGGCGCCGAGCCGCTCGATGAAGTCGTCGGTGAGGATCTGCATGTAGCGGGCGAGCACGACCAGGTCGACGTTGCCCTGCAGCAGCTCGAGCTGGCGCTGCTCCATGAGCTGCTTGTCGCCCGAGGGGATGTGCACGAACGGGACGCCGAACGAGCGCACCGCCTCGGCGAGGTCGGGGTGGTTCGAGACGACCATCGTGATGTCGATGTCGAGCTGGCCGCGCTGCGTGCGCCAGAGCAGCTCCATCAGGCAGTGGTCGTACTTCGAGACGAAGATCGCGACGCGCTTGCGGCGGGCGACGTCGTGCAGCGACCACTCCATGCCGAAGCGCTCGGCGACAGCGGCGATGTCGGCCTCGAGCGCCGGGCGCGCGGCGGCGAGGCCGTCGAGGTGGATCACTGTGCGCTGGAAGAAGCGCCCGCCCTCGGAGTCCGTCGAGTGCTGGTCGAGCGAGATGATGTTCGCGCCGTGCCGAGCGAGCACTCCGGCCACCGCTGCGACGATGCCGGGCTGGTCATCGCAGGCGATCAGGAGGCGGGCGGTATCGGGCTGAGACATGGAGACTCCTCGAGGGTGTGCATCGATTCTGCCGTGGATGCAGGCCGCCGGGCGAATCGCCGCCCGGCGTCGCTACTCTGAGACCGTGGACGCGAGCGACCTGGCACTGGTGCTGATCCCCCTGCTGGCCGTCGCGGCGCCTCTCCTCGCCCGCGGTGTCCGGCCGGTCGTGCGCGTGCCCATCATCGTGTTCGAGCTCGTGCTCGGCATCCTGGTGGGGCCTGCGGTGCTGGGCTGGGTCGAGCCGGGCCCGCTCCTCGACAAGCTCAGCGACTTCGGGCTCGCCGCGCTCTTCTTCGTCGCCGGCTCCGAGATCGACTTCCGCGCGGTCTCGGGAAAGCCGCTCGCGCGCGCCTCGCTCGGCTGGATCCTGAGCGTCGCAGCCGGCATCGCCCTCGGATTCCTGCTCGCGCCGGGGGAGGGCATGGTCGTGATCGGCATCGCGCTGAGCTCGACCGCGCTCGGCACCCTGATGCCGATCCTGCGCGATGCGCGCGAGATGGACACCCCGTTCGGCAAGGCCATCAGCGTGATCGGCGCCGTGGGCGAGTTCCTCCCGCTGATCGCGATCTCGATCTTCCTCAGCACGCGGGCCACGCCGATCGCCGCTGCCGTGCTCCTCGGCTTCGTGATCCTGGCCGGGCTCGCCGTGCTCCTGGCCCGTCGCATTCCTCCCGGGCGCCTCCACGGGCTCGTGCGCGCGACCCTGCACACTTCGGAGCAGTTCGCCGTGCGGTTCGTGCTGCTCCTCATCGCGGCGCTCGTCGGACTCAGCGTCATGCTCGATCTCGACATGCTGCTCGGGGCATTCGTGGCCGGCGCGATCTGGCGGATCCTCATGGCGCGCGCGCCGAAGAAGGACGCCGAGGTGGTGGAGAGCAAGATCGAGGCGATCGCGTTCGGATTCCTCGTGCCGATCTTCTTCCTCTCCACCGGAGTCGCCCTCGACCTGCAGGCCCTCGTCACGTCGCCGGCGGCCCTCTGGCTCGTGCCGGTGTTCTTGATCGCCATGCTCGTGATCCGCGGTGCGGCCGCGCAGGTCTCCGCGCCGGCGGGGGCGAGCATCCGCGATCGGGCGGCGCTCGGCTTCCTCGCCGCGACGGGCCTCCCGATCATCGTGGCGGTCGCGGCGATCGGCGTCGACCAGCACATGATCGACTCCGGGATGGGCGCCGCCCTGGTCGGAGCGGGGATGCTGTCGGTGCTGATCTATCCGCTGGTGGGTATCACCCTCCGCGGCGAGCGGTCGCGCATCACGGGCCCGAAGCCGGCAGACGAACGTATCCAGGGGGAGCTGTGATGACCGCGAGCGCTCTGCTCACCCAGGCTGTCCGGGATCTCGCCGGCGCCCCGAAGGAAGGACTCGGCGAGGAGCGCGAATCCCGATGGCGCGGCCGGCGCATCGTGCGCGTCGGCGAGGCGTGGCACCTGGGCGCGCTGCTGCTGACCGAGACGCATGCCCTGGCGACCGCCGAGGTGCTGCGGGCGGCGGATCCCGGACGCCGCGGCTACAGCGCCGAGTCGGCGCGGGCGCGGGCGGAGCGGCGGGCGGAGGCGCTGCGCGGCGGATTCCACGAGGGCGACGTGGTGCACGTGGGATGGAGCGTGATCGACGTGGATGCCGTGGACGCCGGCGGGGCGTCCGGTCCGCTCGCGCTGATCGACGGCGTTCCCTCGGTGCGCTGGAGCGCCGCCGGCGGGTTCATGCCGTTGGAGGCATACCTGCGCGAACGGGTGGAGCTGCTGCGCGGAAGCGCCGACTAGGCGCGACTAGGCGAAGGTCTCGGCGAACCGGCGGAGGAGCGCTGCGCCCTCGGTGACGGATGCCGCGAGCACCTGACCCTGCACGCGATCGAACTCGTCGGGGTCGAAGTAGCCGGTCGTGCGATAGAACGTCATACGGTCGGCGAAGTCACGCGGTGTGGGCTCCGGGTGGAACTGCGCGGCGTACAGGTGGGTCCCGACGCGGTATGCCTGCACGGGGCAGACCTCGTTGGTCGCGAGCAGCACGGCTCCGGGCGGAGTGCTCGCCGCGCTCTCCTTGTGAGCGGTGAACACGGTCAGGGCTCGCCCGCTGGGGCCGAAGACCGGATCCTCCGCGCCCTCCGGAGTCGTCTCGATCACGGTGGCGCTCGCCGACTCCGGCATGGCGGTGACGACGTCGCCGCCGAGCATCCGTGTGACGACGCCGATGCTGAAGCAGGTGAAGAACACCGCGACCTCGCCGGCGATGGCGGAGCGGGCGAGCGCCTCGAGATTCGCCTCGACCCGTTGCTGCACCACGGACTTCGCCTCGTCCGTCACGTTGAACGGGGACCCGCCGACGACCACGCCGCGATAGCCCCGCAGGCGCGCCGGGTCGAGCGGCTCCCGGAGCAGATCGAGGCGGTCGACCACGTCGACGCCGAGCGCCCGCCGGAACGAGGCATGCTCGGCATCCGCCGCCCCGGTCTCGGGTCGCACGCACACGTAGAGAAGCGAGGCCATCAGGAGATTCTAACGATCGTGCGGGGACGCGACCGCCCGTGTCGTCACCGGGAGGAGTTCGCGGTGCGACCGCGCACGATTCCGACGAAGGTGTCGACGTCGGGCGTCGTGCGCTCGCGGGGCCAGACCAGGGCCACGGTCGACGTCGGCCCGTCGACCAGACGCCGGTGGTCGGCGTCCTTGCGGCGGTGCATCCGGGCCAACGACATCGGCACGATCAGGATGCCGACCCCGGATGCCGCGGTGGCGATCGCCTCATGCGTCGGCAGCGGCGCGAATGCGGCCGGGACGGTGCCCGGCAGATCGAGCGGGCCGAGCACGTCGTCGGTCAGGCCGATGACGACCTCGCCCTCCAGGTCGGTCGCGGTGAGCTCGTCGACGGCCATGAGGTGCGAATCGGCGGCGGCGACCACGACCGGGATCTCGTCGTACAGCGGGATGATGTGCAGGGACGGGTCGGTGAGCGGGAGCCGTACGAGGGCGGCGTCGAGCTCGTCGATCGCGGCACGCTGTCCGGCGACGTCGATCGGGACGAGTTCGAGCGGCACGCGCGGCATCCGCTGCTTCCACGCGTCGACCCACCTGCCCGGCGTCGCGCCCGGGACGACACCGAGCCGGAAGGTGCGCGGCTCCTCGGAGTCGGATGCGGGGGCGTCGAAGACGACCTTCTGGTCGGTCCTCGCGGTCTTGCGCGGAGGCTTCGGGGGCGGGAAGCGCTCGGCGGGAGCGGCCTTGTTCCGACGCACGGGGGTCGGCTTGCCGGTTCCGCGTCCGGGTCGTCGTGCCTGCTTCGCCATGGGGTCCAGGGTACCCGCCGGGGCGGACGACCCCGGCGGGCAGGCGCCTACTCGGCGGGAACGTGGCCGAGCGGATGCTGCTCGCCGCGGGCCGCGATCCCGCGCTGCACCCGGCGGAGCAGGGCCGACGCGCCCGCGACGAGCAGGAGCACCCCGATCGTCAGGATCAGGAGCGTCGTGATCGTGACGGGCGTGAGAGACAGCGCCCAGTCGGAGATGCCCGCTCGGCGGTCGTCGTCGGCGATCAGCCAGAGCGAGATCGCCGATACGGCGGCGAACAAGAGCCCCCAGATGATGGCCGCCCAGCGCGTGCGCGGCAGCGTCGGCGTCTCGGCGGGGAGAGCGGATGCGACGGTCGTCGCGGGGGTCGTCGTCGGGATGCTCATCGCTGGTCCTCTTCCTCGGGTTCGATGACGGTGATGTTGATCTCGCCGCTGGTCTGCGCGATGGTCACGCGCTGCACGGTGGTCGTCGTGGCGTTCTCCGCGCCGATGACCTCGGAGACGACCGATTCGCCGCCGCGCTCCGCGCCGGTCCAGATGCCGCTGTCGATGATCATGCCGGTGTCGGCCTCCACGCGGACCCAGCTCACGTCGGCGGTCCCGAGCGTGGCACGCAGATCGAGCTGCACGCCGGGATCGACCGAGATCCAGGTGCTGCCGGTGCCCTTCTCGACCACGATCGGTCGGGGCGCGCCATCGTGCCTGTTCAGGGTGATGGAGAGCTCTCCGAACGGTTGCCGCACGTGAGCGGCTTCGTTGTTGGAGATCGATGCCCAGCCGAGCGTCACGTCCTGGAAGGCGGAGAAGCCGCCGGCGACGAGCCCGCCCGCGAGCGTGAGCACGGTCGTGAAGGCGAGGAAGCCGCTCCGCCGACGGAACGCGCCGGCCACGATCATCCCGAGCGCGAGCACCAGGGCCGCGGACAGCAGGCCGAGCGCGCCGCCCGTGCCGTCTGCGCCGCTCCAGAGCCCGACGACGGCACCGGTCACGATCGCGAGGCCGATCACGGATGCGACGATCGCGAAGCCCGCGCGAGGGTTCGAGGCGCGGCGGATCCGGCGCCTCTCGGCGGCCTCCACGGCGAACACCGCGGCCTCGGCCTGGCGCTCGCGGCGGAGCTGGTCTCGGGCGGCGCGCTCGGCATCCTGCTGGCGGCGGCGCCAGGCCTGGTCCTGCTCCTTCCACGCCGTGTGCTGCACGCGCCACGCGGCGACGTCGGCGGGGTCCTGGACGCCGGCAGGCAGGGGCTCCGGGGGTGCGGGGGGAACCTCTCCGACGCCATCGAACGGCTGTGCGGGTGCGGAGGTGGGTGCAGAAGCGGGTGCAGTAGTGGGTGCGGAAGTGGCGTCCGCCCCCTCGGCGGTACCCGAACCGACGAGGGGGGCGGACGCGGCCGGGGCCGCCTGATCTGCGGAAGCCATCGGCAGATCAGGCGCGGAAGCACCCGGGGTGCGGCTCGCAGCACGCACGATCAGGAAGAGCAGGCCGCCCACGACGACGAGGCCGACGATCCAGCCGAACAGCGCGAGCGCCGACCAGCTCTCGTAGCCGAACCCGAACAGCCGGCCGGTGAGCGGCGCCGTCGGGATGAGTCCGACGATCGCCATCCCCAGGATGCCGAGCTGCACCGGCTGGTAGTCCTGCCGGAGCAGGTCGCGGGCGTGGACCCGTCCGTCGACATCGGGCAGCAGGGCCCAGGCCACGGCGTAGAGGAAGATCACGGGCAGGCCGAAGAGCGCCGCGACCACGAGCACGCCGCGGACGATGAGCGGGTCGATGCGCAGCCGCGCCGCAATGCCTGCGGCGACTCCGCCGAGCCATCCGTCGGAGCGGGCGACGCCGAGACCGGCGACCCACAGGAGGAAGCGCTCGGCACCCTGCGGGGCGACCGGACCCGGGGAGCCTGCGCCGGGATCGGCGTGGTCGGCGGGGGGCGGAGGCGCAGTCGGAATCGTCATGATTCGATCCTGACGGTGGAGACTCCCTCCCTGCCATGGGGTGAACCCCTGAGCGACCCCTGATTCTGGCCGGGGGACGCCCCGGATGACCGGCCCGGATGATTGGATGTCGACATGTCCTCTTCGGCGCCCGCCTCCGCGCGACCCTCCCGCGTCGCGGCGTCCGAACGCGCGCCCCGACCCGCGCTGACGCGCGACCGCGACTGCCTGGTCTCCGGTGTGAGCGCCGGTCTCGCCCGTCACCTCGGCGTGCGCGTCTGGATGGTGCGCGCGCTCTTCCTCGCTCTCGCGGCGTGCGGCGGCGCGGGCATCCTCCTCTACGCCTGGTGCTGGACGTTCACGCCGTGGGCGGAGGGCGAGGAATCGCCGTCGAGACGGATGCCGGTGGCCTGGCTGCTGCTCGCGCCGGCGGTCGTGGGCACGCTCATCGTCGTGTTCTGGCAGGCCCGCGGCGGCGGGATCGACGGAGCCGTCCCGTCGGACGCCGCCGCCGTCGTCGTGTTCGCCACCGTGGCCCTCGCGACCGGCGCCGGTCTCTGGGCGACCCTGATCGACCGGACCGATACGGCCCGGGGACCGCGGCACACGATGACGCTGCGGATCCTCTCGGCCCTGCTCCTCGCGCTGCTGTTCGGCCTGCTCCTCACGAGCCCTGTGGGCAGCAGCGGGGTTGCGCTCGTGCTGATCCCGCTCGCCGGACTCCTCGCCGTCATCTCGTCGACGCTGATCCCGCGCTGGCGCGAGCTCGCGGGGGAGCGGGTCCGACGCATCCGCGAGGAGCAACGCAGCGAGATGGCCGCGCATCTGCACGACTCCGTGCTGCAGACCCTCGCGCTGATCCAGAACAGGGCCGGCGCGTCGAGCGAGGCGGCGCGTCTGGCGAGAGCGCAGGAGCGCGAGCTGCGCGCCTGGCTGTACGACGGCGACGCCCCCGCCGACAGCGACCTGGCGACCGACCTGCGCGACTACGCCGGGGGACTGGAGCTCGACTACCCGGTGCGGATCGACGTGGTGTCGGCCGGGTTGTCCACGGAGCGCGCGAGCGGCGAGCTCGCCGCCGCGGCACGCGAGGCGATGCTGAACGCCGCGCGGCATGCCGAGGGCGAGATCTCGGTGTACATCGAGGGCAGCGCGACCGGCGTGGACGTGTTCGTCCGCGATCGGGGCACTGGATTCCGGCTCGACGACGTGCCGAGCGACCGGCTGGGTGTGCGCGAGTCGATCATCGGGCGCATGCGGCGCGCCGGCGGCTCCGGCACCCTGCGCAGCGACGAGAACGGCACCGAGGTGCATCTGCGCATCACGACGGCGCCGCGCGGCGCAGCGGCCCCGTACCCGGCGGGCCCGCCGCAGGACGAGCCGACGGCGCAGAGTCGCCGCGAAGAGGAGGGCGACCGTGGCTGACAGCATCCGGATCGTGATCGTCGACGACCATTCGATCTTCCGCTCCGGCCTCCGCGCCGATCTCGACGCGACCGTCGACGTGGTCGGGGAGGCCGCCGACGTGCCGTCGGCGATCGCGGTGATCCGCGAGACGCAGCCCGACGTCGTGCTGCTCGACGTGCATCTGCCCGGCGGAGGCGGCGACGACTCCACGGGCGGGGAGGCCGTCATCCGGGGGTCGATGCCGGTCGCGTCCCGGTTCCTCGCGCTGAGCGTGTCGGATGCCGCCGCCGACGTGGTGCGGGTGATCCGGGCCGGGGCCCGCGGATACATCACCAAAGGGTCGTCCGGTGCCGAGGTGAGCCGCGCCGTGCACGCCGTGGCCGGCGGCGATGCGGTGTTCTCGCCGAGGCTCGCGGGCTTCGTCCTCGACGCCTTCGGCGCGGTCGCCGGAGAGATCGCCACCGCGACCGACGAGCTCGACCGCCTCTCGGCGCGCGAGCAGGAGGTCATGCGGCTGATCGCTCGCGGCTACGCCTACAAGGAGGTCGCCTCGGAGCTCTTCATCTCGATCAAGACGGTCGAGACCCACGTGTCGTCGGTGCTGCGCAAGCTGCAGCTCTCGTCACGGCACGAGCTCACCGTGTGGGCGTCGGAGCGTCGCCTGCTCTGAGGGTCGGCGATGCCTCCGCGCGTTCAGGCGGCGAGCCAGAGGCCCTTCGACGTCGTGGCGACGGTGAGTCCGGCGGCGACCGTCTCGTCGTCGCCGATGCGTGCGCCGCGGACGATGCGCGCTCCGGGTCCGACCTCGGTGCGGACACCGACGTACGCGTTGTCGCCGACGGCGGCACCCTGACCGATGTGCGCGTGCGCCTCGATGTGCGCACCCTCGCCGATCACGGCATCCGGTTCGATCCACGCGCCGCGAGCGATGGTCGCTCCGGCGCCGATGCGCGCGCCCGGTTCGATGTACGCGCCGGCTTCGACGTGCGCCTTCGGGTGCACCTTGGCTCCATGCGCGACGAGACCGCGACCGTTGGCGTGCTTGCGGTACCGCAGCGTCGCTCCCTGGTCGTTCTCGATGTCGACGTAGTTCTTGCCCACGATTCCTCCCGTGTTCCGGAGTTTCCCCGGATATATCAACAACCACAGGACGCGCGGATTCATTCCCGCGGATGGATGTGTGTCGGCGGGGTCGGAGAACCGCGTCAGCGCTGGCAGAACGGGCACCAGAACGTGACGCGCTCGCGGGTCGGATCGGCGCCGAGCTCGCCGCGCAGGACCTTCGTTCCGCAGCGTCGGCAGGGGCGGCCGGAGCGTCCGTACACCCACGCGGCCTGGCCCGGGCGGTCGATGCCGGTGAACGTGCGGGAAGGGCGATCGCGATTGGCGCGGATGGTGCGGACGCCGAGCGAGAGGAGGGCGGCGACGTCGACCTCCGGTGTCGGGGTCGTCGGAAGGATTCCTCGCAGGAACAGGAGTTCCGCCGCGTACTCGTTCCCGAACCCCGCGACGTTGCGCTGGTCGAGGAGGGCGACGTGGATGCTGCGCGTGTCAGCGCCCAGGCGGCGGACGGCCTCGGCCAAGTCCCAGTCGTCGGCGAGCGGATCGGGTCCCAGGTATCCGACGAGCTCAGCCTCGTCACGAGTCGGCACGACCTCGATCTCGGCGATGTCCACGCCGACGGCTTCGCGCTCGGCCGTCCCGACGATGGCCCTCACCTTGAACGCCGGATGACGCCACTTCTCGCCCGGACGGTAGACGAACCAGGCGCCGTCCATGCGCAGATGGGAATGGAGCGTGCTGTCGCCGATGCGGAGCAGCAGATGCTTGCCGCGCGAGGCCGCGCCATGGACCGGCTGACCGGTGAGGTCGAGGGTCGCGAAGCGCGGCACCCGGAGGTCGAAGCGCGTGACCTCGCCCCCGGCCAGCGCGTCGTCGAGGCGCCGTGCCGTGCGGAAGACGGTGTCGCCCTCGGGCATCAGGAGGCTCCGGGCGTGTTCGGGAGCGCGTGGGTCCCTGCGCCCGGGACCTGGGGCCCTGCGCCCGGGACCTGGGGCCCTGACCCCGCGACCTGGGACCCTGACCCCGCGACCTGGGTCCCTGAGCTTGTCGAAGGGCCCGAGCTTGTCGAATGGCCCGAGGGAAGGGCGGTCCGGGCGAGCATGTCGCGTGCGAGCATCGTGCTCCCGGCGACAGCCACCGGCATCACGACGACGGCACCGCCGGGGATGAGGAAGCAGAGCTGGGTGGCGACGCCGAACCCGAGCACCCGGGCGCGGCTCCCCGAGAACAGGGTCGCGCGGTCGGCCGGGGAGAGGTCGCGGGCATCGAAGGCGCGGCCGGTGAGCTCGCGCGCGAGAAGCCGCCCGGTGAGGACCACACCCGCCACCGGGCCCAGGAATCCGCCGACGGCAGGGATGAGGCCGATGAGCAGCACGAGGATCGCGATCAGAATGCCCAGCACCACCAGCCGCAGACCTTCCGCCACGGTGGTCCAGAAGCCCCCGCCGTCCTCCGGCGGGGCATCGCCGAGCTCGACCTCGACCGCGTGCCAGATGCGCTGATAGAACGGGTCGCCGATCGTCAGGGTCAGCGCGGTGAACACGGCGCTGGACAGCGCGAGCGCCGCGACGACGACCACGAACCCGACCGCACCGCGGACCAGGCCCTTCCACGGCGCCGGCCACTCCTCGGCGAAGGGCGTGATCCAGGCCGCGATCGAGGTCATGTTGAGGGCCAGGGGGATCAGCACCGCTCCTAGGACGACGATCGTGATGATCGCGGGGATCAGACCGAGGTTCATCAGTCCAGGGCGAGTGCGCCACAGGCCGAACCCGCGGAGCAGGGTGCGGATGCCGGCGGCGAACTCTCGGATCATGGCTCTCAGCGTAGGCGTCAGTAGTGGTAGCGGGCTTGCAGGATCGTGACGTGGTGATCCGTCGCGGTGTAGACGAGGCGGTTCGTCTCGTCTACACGCCGCGACCAGGCCCCTGCCAGGACGTGCTTCAGCGGCTCGGGCTTGCCGACTCCGTCGAACGGATCGTCTCGGAGCACGTCCGCGATGAGCATGTTGATGCGCTTGAGAGTGCGTCGATCCTGCGTCTGCCAGTAGACGTAGTCCTCCCAGCCCTCGGCGGTCCAGACGAGGAGTCGCTGACTCATGCCTCGGAAAGTTCGTGCTCCGCGACGTCGCCCGCCCGGGCGGCCGCGAGGGCGGACAGGAGGCGGTTCGCATTCGCGGGGGACCGGAGGAGGTGCGTGGTCTCGATGAGCGAGTCGTACTCGGCCTTCGACATGAGGACGGCAGAGCCCCGGCGCGACGTGATCTCCACCTCGGAGTGATCGAGGTTCACGCGCTCGATGAGCCCGAAGAGGTCTCGTCGTGCTTCGCTGGTGGTGATGGCCATCTCGGTCCCTTCTCGTACCATATATGGTACCACTCCAACGTTCAGACGGCCTTGCGAAGGGTGTAGCCGCGAGGCGTCGCCACGAAGCCGGCCTCCTGCAGGGCGAGGGCGAGCTCGGTCCCGTAGACGCCCTCACCGTCGATCTTCTCCACGGTGAGCGTGTCGAGCCGGCGGGCCCGCGCCGTCGCCGCGAGGTCGGACGCCGCCGCGCGCAGCACGGCGCCGTCGTCGCTGAACGAGAGCACGGTGCGGCCGCCGCGCTCGAGGTAGAGCACGAGCGCTCCGTCGACGAGGACGACGAGACCGCCGGCCTTGCGCCCGGGGCGATGCGACACCTCGTCGCGCTTGGGCCACCCGAGCGCGGCGCCGTACGGGTTGGCCGGGTCGGTCGCAGCCAGGGTCACGGCGGCGCGCGGAGGTGGATCGGCGAGCCCGGCGTACGTGCGCAGTCGATCGACCGTGGCGGATGCCGCGAACTGCGCCGCGCCCAGCCGCTCGATCACATAGCCGCGACGGCAGTGCCCGGCCTCCTCGAAGCCCGCGAGCACGCGGTACGCCTGGGCGAATCCGCCGGGAACACCCTCGGATTGCACGGCGCCCCGCGTGACGACGCCGTAGCGGTCGAGGAGCAGTCCTGCGGTGACGGTCGCGCGACGGGCGGCATCCGTCTCGATCGTGGGCAGCACCGACCAACGTCCGCCGATCGATGCGGGCCGCGGGGCGGTGCGGGTGAGCGACATGCCCCGGTACGTGCGGGCCCGGGGGGCGCGGCGGGTGACCTTATGCGCCTGCGAACCGCCGGCGAGCAGGGAGCGGATCGGTGCGAAGGTGTCGTTCGTGACGTGCCCCGACCAGGTGAGGTTCCACAGGGCCTCGAGCACGGACTGCTCGTTCTCGGCCGAGGCCATCTCTTTCAGCTGACTCGCGAAGTACGCGCCGCCCGCCTGGAGCGCGGCCAGCACGCGCGCCTCCAGAGAGTCGGTCGCGATCTCGGCGTCGGGCTCCGGGAGCGTGAACGGCGCGAGATCAGCCGGGTGCAGAGAGACCCAGCCATCGCGACCGGGCAGCGTGCCGTGGCCCGACCAGATCACCTCGCCGGCCGTCGTCAGCTCGTCGAGCATGGTGGGGGAGTAGTCGCGGACGCGCGACGGGAGCACCAGGGACTCCCAGGCGCTCGCCGGGATCGGGACGCCGGCGAACTGCTCGATCACCGTGAGCACCCCGTCGAGGCCCTCGAGCGGACGCCCCAGGTGCTGCCAGTCAGGCAGGAAGCGCGCGTACGCCTCGGGGGAGACCGGCTCGACCGATCCGCGGATCGCCGCGAGCGACCGCATGCGCAGGCGCCGCAGCACCTCGGTGTCGCACCACTCGATGTCGGACCCGGAACCGGCGGCCTCGGGAAGGAAGTACCCGCTCGTGAGCCGACCGGCGTTCTCGAGACGCTGGAGGGTGTGTCGGGCGACGGCCGCGCCGATGCCGAAGCGGGTGGCGACGGCATCCGTCGTGAAAGGTCCGTGGGTGCGGGCATGCCGGGCGACGAGGTCGCCGAGCGGATCGGCGAGCGGCTCGAGGAAGGCGACCGGGATGCCGGTGGGAAGCGCGGCGCCGAGCGCGTCGCGGAGGCGCCCGGCGTCTTCGATCGCCGCGACACGGCTCACTCCGCCGATCGTCACGGGAATCGCGCGGCGGGCGGTGATCAGCTCATCGAGAAGAGCGGATGCCGAGGAGCTGACCGTCTCCGGATCGAGGCGCGCGGCGACCTCGTCGGCATCGAGCGGGCCGAGCATGCGCAGCAGATCGGCGACGCCCTCGAGGCCGCGGGCGCGCCGCTCCGGGTCGAGCCGCTGAGCCTCGCGCTCGAACTGCGCGATGACGTCGGGGTCGAGGAGCTCGCGCAGCTCGACCGTGCCGAGCAGCTCGCCCAGCAGAGCCGGGTCGACCGAGAGCGCGGCGGCGCGGCGTTCGGCGAGCGGCGAGTCGCCCTCGTACATGAAGGCGCCGACGTACCCGAACAGCAGGTCGCGGGCATACGGCGAGGGCTGGCCGGGCTGCGTCTCGACCAGGCGGATGCGGCGGTCGGCGATCGAGGTCGCGAGTCTGCGCAGCGACGGGAGGTCGTACACGTCTTGCAGCACCTCGCGGAGCGTCTCGAGGATGACCGGGAACGTGGGATGACGCCGGGCGACCTCGAGCAGCTGCGCCGAGCGCTGGCGCTGCTGCCAGAGCGGACTGCGGCGGTTCGGGTTCGTGCGGGGCATGAGCAGGGCGCGTGCCGCGCACTCGCGGAAGCGCGAGGCGAACAGTGCGGAACCGCCGACCTCCTGCGTGACGAGGACCTCGAGCTCATCGGGGTCGAACACGAACAGCTCGGCCCCCGGCGGCTCGGCCTCCGCGTCCGGGATGCGCACGATGATGCCGTCGTCGCTCGCGACCGCCGAACCCTCGACGCCGAGGCGCTCCCGCATGCGGGCGTTGATCGCCAGAGCCCAGGGCGCGTGCACCTTCATGCCGTACGGCGAGTGCAGGATCACACGCCAGTCGCCGACCTCGTCGTGCCCGCGCTCGACCGTGAGGGTGCGATCGGTCGGCAGGGTGCCGGTAGCCTCTCGCTGCTCGGTGAGGTGGGCCATGAGGTTGGTGCGCGCCTGCTCGTCGAGGCCCGCCTCGATGAGGCGCTGCGCCGCCTTCTCGGGGGTCGCCGCCGCGACCTCGCGAGAGAACTTGCCCAGGGCCTCGCCGAGCTCGAACGGGCGCCCGATGCCGTCGCCGTGCCAGAACGGCACCTTGCCGGGCTGCCCGTATGCCGGGATCACGTTGACGCGGTCGTGCGTGATCTCGGCGATCCGCCAGCTGGTGGTGCCGAGCGTGAAGACGTCGCCGACCCGCGACTCGTAGACCATCTCCTCGTCGAGCTCGCCGACGCGGCGGCCGGCGCCCTCGCCCGCGACGAAGACGCCGAAGAGCCCGCGGTCGGGGATCGTGCCGCCGCTGGTCACCGCGATCCGCTGCGCGCCCGGACGCCCGGTGAGGGTGCCGGCATCGCGGTCCCAGACCAGCCGCGGGCGGAGCTCGGCGAACTCGTCGGAGGGGAACCGACCCGCGAGCAGGTCGAGCGTCGCCTCGTACGCCGAGCGCGGCAGCGACTGGAAGGGCGCCGAGCGGCGGACCGTCTCGAACCACTCCTCGACGCTGATCGCGCCCAGCGCGCTCGCCGCGACGGTCTGCTGGGCGAGGATGTCGAGCGGATTGCGCGGCACCTGGATCGCCTCGATCCGGCCCGCGAGCATCCGCTCGGTCACGATCGCGGTGTGCAGCACGTCGCCGCGATGCTTGGGGAACAGGGCCGCGCGGCTGATCTCGCCGACCTGGTGGCCCGCACGCCCGACGCGCTGCAGACCGGATGCCGCGGACGGCGGTGCCTCGACCTGGATCACGAGGTCGACCGCGCCCATGTCGATGCCGAGCTCGAGGCTGCTCGTCGCGACGACGCAGCGCAGCACGCCCGACTTCAGCTCCTCTTCGACCTGGGCCCGCTGCTCCTTCGAGACGGACCCGTGGTGCGCCTTGGCGAGCACCGGATCGGCGCCCGCGGTCGCGCCCGCCTGGGCCATCATCGCGGCGGGGACGGTGGCGGCAGGCAGCGCGGCCCCGATGCGCTCGGAGTAGATCTCGTTGAGGCGGCCCGTCAGCCGCTCGGCGAGCCGCCGGGAGTTCGAGAACACGATCGTCGAGTTGTTCTGCAGGATGCGGTCGACGATCGCCTCTTCGACGTGCGGCCAGACGGAACCCGTGACCTCCGTGTACTCCGCGTCCTCCGTCGGCGGGGTCCCTGAGCTTGTCGAAGGGCCCGGCGGCGGCGGGGGATTGGTCATGTCGTCCATCGGCACGACCACCGAGAGCTCGAAGGTCTTCGACGCCGGAGGGGCGACGATGTCGACGGGAGCCGAACCCCCGAGGAATCGGGCGACCTCGTCGATCGGGCGCACGGTCGCGGACAGGCCGATGCGCTGCGCCGCGGTCGCGTTGCCGTGCGAGGCGCGCAGGGCGTCGAGGCGCTCCAGGCTCACCGCGAGGTGCGCACCGCGCTTGGTCGCCGCGACCGCGTGCACCTCGTCGATGATCACGGTGTGCACGTCGCGCAGAGTCTCGCCGGCGCGACTGGTGAGCATCAGATACAGCGACTCGGGGGTCGTGATGAGGATGTCGGGCGGGTCGGAGACGAGCTTGCGTCGATCGCTCGAGGTGGTGTCACCCGACCGGACGCCGACCGTGACCGACGGCGCGGGCAGACCGAGGCGCCTGGCCGACTGGCCGATGCCGATGAGCGGGGAGCGGAGGTTGCGCTCGACATCGACGCCGAGGGCCTTCAACGGCGAGATGTAGAGGATGCGGGTGCGCGCGGCATCCTTTTTCGGCTTCTCTGACTTCTCGAGCTTCTCGGACTGCGACGGCTTCCCCTGGGGCCCTGAGCCCGTCGAAGGGTCCATGTGCTCGCGGAACACGCTGTCGATCGCCCAGAGGAAGGCCGACAGGGTCTTTCCCGAACCGGTCGGTGCGACCACGAGCGCGTGCTTGCCGGCGGAGATCGCGTCCCACGCGCCGGCCTGGGCCGTCGTGGGCGCGGGAAACGCACCCCGGAACCAGTCCTGCGTGGCCGGAGTGAAGCGCTCGAGCACATCCCCCATCCGTCCATCTTCCCCGAGACCACCGACATCGGGGCGGGGATTGACGGCGCACGCGACGGATGTCCGACCTGTGCGCGATGCTGAGGCCATGGTGACGCACACGACGAACTATCGCGAGACCTTCATCGAGGTCGCAGAGGACTGCCCCACCGACCACGCGGAGGAGCCGCCGCTGGCGGATTCGCCGTCGATCGCCGCCCTGCATCATCGCCTGATCGTGGAACAGCCCTACAGCCGCACCTCCGACGACGTGATCTTCGAGACGCATGCACTCCGGCGGGGCATCGCCGTCGACGACACCGCGGCACGCGAGGAGTTCTTCTCGAAGGGGCAGCCGTGTCTGCGCTCCTCGCCCCTCGGCAAGCGCTACGGCTGGGGCATCCATCATGACGCCGAAGGCCGCGTGGCGCTCGTGCCGCGCGAATCCGAGCAATACGAGCTGCTCGCCGCCGACCCCGCGCTCGCCCACACGAAGGCGATGAGATCGAGACGTGTGTGAGACCTGCCGTCAGAGCCGTGCCGGTGCCGCGGCCCACGCGGTCGCGAACGCGGCCCAGATGATCGGCGAGCGACGAGGGTCGCCGGTCGAGGTCCAGAGTTCCCGCCGCTCTCGCTGCCAGGCTCCGAGCGCACTGATCGGGTCGTCCTGCTCGTGCGCCGCGTTCACGGCGACGATCGCCTCGGTCAGCATCCCCTCGGCGCGATCGCCGAGTCCCGGCACGAGACGGCGCAGCCCCGCCTCCGTGGGCAGCGTCCATCGCGTGGCGGTCACATACTCCGCGCCGCGGTGCAGGAAGGCGGCCACGAGTCCGGTCGGCTCGGCGAAGCGCAGGTCCGTGCCGGAGTCGCACGCGATCAGGGCCACCCGGTTCGGTGCGCGGAGGGGTGCGAGACCTGCTCCGCCCAGCGCGATCTCGGCGGCGGAGTACGGCCGATGCGCTCCGATGAGCGGGGTGGTGCCCGGGGCATCTGCGCCGTCCGACAGATGCAGCCGCGCGTCCAGGGCGTGCGTCGACGCGGTGACGTGCCCGACATAGAGGAGTCTCCCCGCATCGACCACCGCATCCGCGAGGGCGAGACGACCGATGTCCGCCCGGCGGAACGCCTCGCCGAACGGCACCCGTCGGGGTCCTAGGTCGGTGATCGCCCTCGCCAGCGGCGACCCCTCGGACACGGGACCCAGCACGCTCCCCAGCTCTCCGGTCGCGGAGAACCCGGGCACCACGGGGTCCAGCACCGCAGCCACGGGCGACGAGGGGGACCACGGCGATATCGTGCGCGCGGGATCATTGCGCAGCGTCGCCGGCAGCAGCACCGAGACATCGGCCAGGTCGATGCCGCGTTCGTCGCCCGAGATGCCCATCAGCTCCCACGGCACCTGCGCGGTCGACGGCGACAGCTGCACCCGCAGGAGCGGTCGGAGCCCGGCCTGTGCGAGCGTGTTCAGCTCGGCGCTCAGCCACGACGGGACCAGCACAGAGGCGAGCTGGGCCGCGAGGGACTGCTCGCGCTCGGGATCGAGCAGCGCACCATCCGTGAGTGCGCGCTGCAGCGCCTGAAGCCCGCTCTCGCCCGGCAGAGGGGAGGGAAGCGCCTGCGCGAGCTCGTCCATGACCGGTGCGACGTGCGCGCGCGGGATGATCGTCATGCGCGGCGAGCTGCGCTGGTGCTCCCACACCCAACTCACGAGCAGGTCGTCGGCGTCGATGTAGCGCAGCCGGGCGGTCGGACGGACGCCGGGCGGCAGGTCGGTCAGCACGGCGTCGCCGTCGGTCCGGGTCATCGGCAGCGGGGCGCCCAGCTGCGGGATGTCGCGCCAGTTGCCCCCGCTCACCACGTCGCCACCACCGTCGTCGATCGCAGGGTCATGCCGTACTCGGCCTCTGCCGTGTCGATCCAGGCAGCGAGCACGGGGGCTGCCCCCGGCATCGCGACGACGCGCGGCGGTGGCGCGAACCGGACGGATGCCGTCGCCGACGCACCGCCCGCCAGCCCGCCTGCCAGCCCGGCGGCCGCGGCGGGCAGCTGGTCGAGGTCGTCGGAAGGCCGCGCGTCGGAAGGCGCGTCGGGTTCAGACGGGGGCTCAGAAATCCGGAAGGGCAGCAGCGCGCCGGCGGAGGGCGCGGTGTCGGCGGTCTCTGCGACCGCCTGCAGCGTGACGGCGGCGGCCGCGTTCTCCACGAGCTCGAACAGCAGCGCGGCGTCTCCGAGCGTCCGCGCCAGCCGGAACGCCAGCTCGCGCGCGGGCGCCGCGACCTGCAGGCTCCAGCGCTCGCGCGTGCCCCCGGGCGCGAAGCCGTCGCGGAGCGCTTCGGTGACGAGCAGCACGGGGACGGCCAGATCGCGCGCCTTCTCCAGGCGCAGCATCCGGGACCGCGAGGTGATCGACATGGCGGCCCATTCGGCGTGCATCTCGGCGCGGCGCAGGTTCACCCGCGCGCGCTCGCTCGCGGAACGGGTGAGGTCGAGGGCCGCCCGGTAGGCGTCGTCCGCCGCCGGGTACCGGTGCCGCGCCGACTCCGCGTCGCCCAGGAACGCCTGTGCCTCGAGTCGCTCGTGCACCGCGGCATCCTGCCCGAGGTCGTTCAGCAGGACGCGCAGGGTCTTGGCGGCGGCGCCCGCACGCCCGGCCTGCAGCTGCACGGCGGCGAGCCCCGTGCGGCTGGCGGCGAGCCGCGTCTTCAGGCCGATACGCCCGGCGAGCTCGGCCGCCTTCCGGAATCCGTCCTCCGCCTCGCGGTGCCTGCCCGCCTGCATCGCCTCCCGCGCGAGGTTCTCGATCGCGAGCTGTCGGCCGGTGGCATCACCGCCGAGCTCCTGGGCGTGCTGCGCGAGCTGCAGATACTCGCGCGCGGCGGCATCGTCGCCGGTGCGCTGGGCGATCACGCCGAGGTTGGCGTACGCGTGTCCGGAGAGCTCGGGGCCGACCGTCACGGCGATGGCCAGGCCGCGCTTCGCCTCGTCCTCGGCCTCCTGCAGGCGGCCGGTCATGATCAGCGCCGCGGTGCGGGCGTTGTGCACCGCGAAGGCGAGCAGGTCGTGCTGGTCGACCTCGTCGTCGGCAGGGTCGTCGAGCCGGGCCTCGGCATCGGCGATGCCGTCGAGCGCCTCGTCGAGGCGATCCATGAGCGTCAGGGTCTGTGCGCGCGACAGCATCCCGTTGATCTGCACCGTGCGGGTCGCACGCTCGTCGCCGATGAGGGCGATGGCCTGCGCGGCCGCGTCGAGCCCCTCGTCGGTGAGGCGGAGGGCGCCGTCGAGGTCCCCGCCGAACTCGTGGGCCGAGGCCAGATTCAACAGTGCTCGCGCGCGGAGATCGAGCCCCTCGCCGTCGATGTCGTCCACCCGTGTGAGCGCCACCGCCTCGCGCAGCTTCGCGGCCCCTTCGTCGACGCGCCCCTCGTGCAGCAGCATCGCGGCCGCGTTGTTGATGTCGCGCCCGCTCTTCCAGCGGGCCGTCGCCGGAATGCGTCCGCGGATCGCGCTCGGTGGCCGGGCCTCCTCGTCGCTCACCGGCTCGCCCCTGCGCTGCGCTCCGCGAGCGACGCGCTCGGAGACTCGAGGCGATCGGCGGCGAACCGGATCACGCGGTCGCGAGCCTCGGCGGTCTCCGGCGCTCCCGGCGACGGCGCCAGCACCGGATCGTGGACCCAGAGGGTGCGTTCGCCGGCGGGGAGGAAGGCGACGGATGCCGGCACATCGGTCTCGCCGGAGAACCGGTCGCCGACGCGTTCGAGAGCGAGATCGACCGCGGAATCCGACGGTCCGAACCGCGCCGCGAGCGTCGATGCCGCGACATCGGCGTCGACCGCCGGGACCTCGACGCGCAGCGTCATGCGTCCGTCGTGCTGCCGCAGCCACCAGCGCGCCTCGCCCTCGGCGTCGACGGACTGGGCGGGGACGTCGGCCCAGCGCACGGCATCCGCACCCGTCGCGAGCTCGATCCCGGCCGAGGCGGGCCCTGCACCACCCGCCGCGAGCGCCCATTCCTCCCGGGCGGTCGTGACGGGCAGGAGGGCGATGCCGTGGTCGTCGGCCAGTTCGGCGAGTTCCGCCGATACGGCCGCGCCGTCGGGAGCGAGGGCGAGTGGGAGCGCCGCGAGCCGGGAGGCGGCATCGGCCGCATCTCGCAGGGCGTGCTCGACGGCATCCTCGTCGTCGAGAAGATGCGAGACGAGGTGGCTCGTCAGCGCGATCTCCGCCGCGAGCAGTGCGGGGTCGAGGGCGGGGATCCGTGCGCCCGCCGGCCACCACGAGCGCGCCCATGCCAGGTGCCCGAGCCGGAGCACGGCCTCGACGATGCCGGGATCGGCGTCCGCGATCTCGACGGCCGCGTCCGATTCCGACGACGCGGCAGCGGCGACCGCCGGACCGTAGACGTCGGCGAGCCATCCGCTCGCCGCCGCGATGTCGTCGATGTCGGCATCCGGCCAGCTCGCCCCCGCGGTCGCGTCCCAGTGCAGCAGTGCGCCGGCGCCCTCGACGATCGCCGTCAGGAACGAGGGATCCTCTACCCCGGAGACTCCGGACGAGAGGTGCGCGACCCCGTCGCGCACCCGGATCAGCGTGCTCACGCCGCCTCCGATCCGATGGCCCCGACAGCTCCGCGGCCCATCGCGACCTTCAGCCGCTGACGCTGATCCATCACGACCGAGCGGAGCACGCCGTCGAGCAGATCCCACAGATCATCCGCCGCGATCGCCTGATCGCGCAGCTCCCGTCCGTGCAGGCGCACCCAGAGCCGCCGCAGATAGCCGCGGCGCACGTCGCGGACGTCGGCGACGACGGATGCCGGCACCCCGCTGAACTCGATCGGCAGCCGCAGCGCCCGCCGTACATAGGCCTCACGCCGCCAGCGCGCGGCGAGCCGGCGGTGCGCGGCGGTGAGATGCTGCGCATCGACCACCTCGGCCGCCTCGAGCGCACGACTCGCCTCGACGCCGAGCACCATCGCCACGCGGCTCTCCTCCTCGCCGAGCTCCCACGCGCGTGCCGACCGGAGGATCTCCTCTTCGACGAGTCCGCGGGCGTCGACGGCCAGCTCAGGGGCGGCACCGCCGGACAGGGCGGCGAACAGCCGCTCGAAGATCGACCGGTCGAACGGGAGCGGCAGATCGCGCTTCGAGGCCGTCCCGCCGAGAGAGGGCAGCAGCGGCGCGGGGTTCCGCGTCAGTCCCAGCGCCCGGGCCGCGCCGTCGCCGTCGAGCGCGGAGGCGGCCGCTGTCCCGGCATCCGCCTCGATCAGCGCGGCGAAGTCCGCGTCGGGTCCGTCGCCGGTGCAGGCGTCGAGAGCTCGCGCGATCGCGTCGCGCGCGACCGGGTGCGTCCCGGGAGTCGGACGCGATGCCCAGGCGTCGGCGAGCTCGGCGACCAGCCGCGGGGTCTCGTCCCCGTCGCGCAGCAACTGCCGCACCTGCGCGAGCAGCGAGTCGCCGGACGCCTGCGCGATCTCCGACACGACCTCGCGGGCCACGGCATCCGCATCATGACTCGGGGCCCCGGCGTTGCGGGCGAGTTCGTAGCACCGCTGGAAGTACTTCTCCTGCGGATTGCCCTCGGTGATGCGCAACCGCCGCCGTGCGGCCTTGAGCTCCAGGAACCAGGCGGACGCCGCCGCCAGCTCGACGCGCGCGGCGCGGATGCGGTCCCGGAGCTCGTCGGCGGCCTCGGCGGTCAGCGTGCCGCCCGCGAGACCGGGATTCTGCACGGGGCGGATCACCAGCGGGTCGAGGATGAGCTTCATCGTGCGCGCCAGCGGGCGCCCGGAGCCGTTGCTGAACGGGGCGACGCCGTCGCCCAGCTCCTGCCATGCCTGCGCGATCACCTGGGCCCGCGGATACAGCGCCACCACCGCATCGACGTCGGCGCTCACAGGTGTGAGCTCGGCAGGCGCACTCATGTCGCCAGCCTATAGAGAGAGGGTCCGCTCGGGCGCGCACGACGGAGAACCCGTGATCGGGAGATCCCGCGCGCCACGGCATCCTGGCGACATGAACACCAACGAGTCGCGAGGATATGTACTCAACGGCACCACGGTCCTGCCGCTGCAGTCGACGTCGCTGCCGACGCGAGGGCCGCGGGACCCGCGGAAGGTGCGCCGGCGCATCCGGCTGCGGTTCCTCGGCTTCTTCCTGGCGCCGGTCCTCGTCGGAGGCACGATCGCCCTGGTCGCCTGGATCTCCACGCCGCCGACCCGCGATGTCGAGATCCTGCCGGGGTCCGCCGTCCTCAGCATCGACGAGCAGGACGTGGCCGTCGTGGTCTACGCCGACTCCTCCCGTCCCGGCCTGTTCGAGTCGATCTTCCAGACGCGGGCGACGGCGATCCGGCTCTCCGACGGCGAGGCGCTGTGGGACCAGCGGCTGAACGAGGAGCTCGCGAGCGAGGCGGTCGCCCTGGCCGGCGACTCGTCGCGGGTCTACATCGGCACGGACGAGGGCCTCGTGATCCTCGACGCGGCGACGGGGGCGATCGAGGCGCAGGGCACCGGCATCTCCGGGCTCGGCGCCGACGCGGTGCTCTCCGCCTCGGCATACGGCTACGACGCGGAGGCGAACGCCGTGGTGGCGCTCACCGCTTCGGGGGGATTCGTGCAGATCCCGGTCGGCGTGCTGGATGCGCAGCCGGCGGATGCCGTGGTGGCGAGCCGCTGGCAGGGCACGCTGAGCGCTTCGGCGTTCCTGGACACCAGCGCGCTCACGCGCTTCGTCGACACGGCCATCGCCCCCGACGGCACGACCTTCGCGATCGAGCCGCTCTCCGCGGCGGTGGATCGCGACGCCCTGGTGATCACGTCGTCCGATGAGCAGCTCGTCCGCCGCACCGAACTGGTCGACGCGGAGATCCTCCCCGAGACGGGTGTGGAGCCGCGGCTCGGCGTGATGCTCGACACCGGCCAGTTCCTGGAGGGCGACTTCACCGGGGTCGATCCCGACGACATCGAGGCTCTCCTCGAGGCGGCGAGCCGACTGACCGGGGAGTCGATCCCGGCCCCTGCGGCATCCGGCACCGGGTTCGTGCTCGTGCAGCATCGGGAATCGGTGAACGCCGACAAGAGGCTGCTCAGCAGTGTGGACATCGCGACGGGACAGCTCGTCGACACGGTCGAGATGGGGGCGGATGCCGTGCGCGCGATCACCGGACCGTCGGGGACGACGGCGGTCCTCGCCGCCGCCCCCGACTCCTGGTACCCGAACACCCTCTTCGTGCTGCAGGAGGACGGCACGCTCCGACAGGTCGCCGTGGGAGTCGTGCCGTGGTGGGTGTCTCCGCTGAGCTAGACCTCGCTCAGCGTGCCGTCGGCCTGGATCTCGAGCGTGAGATCCAGGCCGAGCCGCGCCAGGAACGCATCGTCGTGGCTGACGACGAGCACGGCTCCGCGGTAGGCCCGCAGGGCCTCGACGAGCTGGTCGACCGTATCGATGTCGAGGTTGTTCGTCGGCTCGTCGAGCACCACGAGGTGCGGCGGCGGGTCCGAGAGCAGCAGCTTCGCCAGAGCGACCCGGAAGCGCTCGCCGCCGGAGAGCGCCGATACCGGGCGCTCGGCGGTCGCACCGCGGATGAGGAACCGGGCGAGCCGGTTCCGCAGCTCCTTCTCGGGCACCTGCGGGGCGGCAGCCGCGATGTTCTCGAACACCGAGCGGTCCGCGTCGAGGCCGTCGATCCGCTGCGGCAGGTAGCCGATGCGGTCGGTGAGGGCCTCGGCGACGAGGGGCGGCCGTTCCGTATTCAGCAAGAACGCGCTGGATTCGGTCGGGATCGCCGAATCCGGGCCGTCGTCGCGAGTTCTTGCTGAATCGTGAACGCCGACTTGCGGTGCACCGGCGACCAGACGTTCGAGCAGGGTCGTCTTGCCGGCCCCGTTCCGCCCGATCAGGGCGACGCGCTCGGGGCCCTGGAGCACCCACGCCCGCTCCTCGTCGCCGAGCATCGCGATGCGCCGCGACCGGGAGACCTGCGGATCCGGCAGCTCGATCTTCATCGACGCGTCCGAGCGCACCCGGCGCCCGGCCTCGTCGAGGGTCGCGCGCGCAGCCTCCTCCTTCGCTCCGACTTCGGCGCGGAGCTTGCCCGCCGACACCTCGGCCGCCATCTTGCGGCCGTGCGCGATGATCTTCGGGACGCGCTTCTCGATCTCGGCCTTCTTCGCCGTGCGGGTGCGGTGCGAGAGCTTCACCTCGGCCTCGATGCGCTGGCGCTTCTCCTTGCGCAACGCCTGCGCGGCGGTGACCTCGGCCTGCTTGGCGGCATCCTGCTCGGCATCCAGCCAGGCACGCCATTCGGAGTACGGGCCTCCGAAGACGCTCAGGCTCTGCGCGTACAGCTCGGCGGTGTCGTCCATGAGCTCGAGCAGCGACAGATCGTGACTGACCACGATGAGCGTGCCCTTCCAGGCCTGCACCATCGCGCCCAGCTTCGCCCTGGCGTCGCGGTCGAGATTGTTGGTCGGCTCGTCGAGGAGCGTGATCGGCGCACGACGCAGGCGGATGCCGGCGATCGCGACCAGCACGGCCTCGCCGCCCGAGAGCTCGCCGACCCGGCGGTCGAGGAAGTCCGGGGCGAGGCCCGCCTCTGCGAGCGACGCCTGGGCGCGCGCCTCGATGTCCCAGTCGTCGCCGACCGCGTCGAAGTGCGCCGGGTCGACGTCACCGGTGCTGATCGCGCGCACCGCGTCGAGCGCCTCGGACACGCCGAGGAGCTCGGCGACGCGGCGATCGACGTCGAGCGTCAGCTGCTGCGGAAGGTACGCGACATCGCCGGATGCCGTGACGACGCCCGATGTCGGTTCGAGTTCGCCGGCCATCAGGCGCAGCAGCGTGGACTTCCCGGCGCCGTTGCGGCCGACGAGACCGGTGCGCCCGGAGCCGAAGGCGCCCGAGAGTCCGTCGAGAGCGTGCGAGCCGTCCGGCCAGGTGAAGGTGAGTCGGTCGAGAGTGACCGACGCATGAAGGGTGGGTTGTGACATGGGATGTCTCCTGTCGAGTGCGAGGGTGCACTGACGCCGGACCTCGGTCACGAGCCGCGAGCGGTCGGAGCAGAGGCGGAAGTTCCTGGAGAGGCGGAAGGGTCCCGGAACGGGAATGTCCCGGAGCGGGACTGTTCCTGAAGGGGATGGTCCCTGAGCGGGATGGGTCCCTGAGCCTGTCGAAGGGTCGTCGGGTCAGCGCGCGGAAAGAGGGGCGCGGAGGCGACGGATCAGATCAAAGGACTTCCAGACACGGCGGACAGGACGCATCGACGATACCCGGGCGTGTCGCGACGCGCAACCCCGGGCGTGTCGCAGGTCAGGACGCGACGATCCCGTCGATCCACTTGGTGAGGAACAGACGCACGTCGGCGAGCTCCTCCTCGGAGATGCTGTGCGTCAGCCCCGTGTAGACGCGGCCGGAGAGCTCGGAGTGGTCGGGCAGCCACTGGGCGGTGTGGTCGATCAGGGCGGGAGGGATGACGTCGTCGTTCGTTCCGCGGCCCCAGAAGACGGCGGGGCGCAGCTCCCGGAGCTCCTCATCGCGGGGGAGTGGCCCGGGCGACGCGTAGCCGCTCAGCGCCACGATCGCGCCGAAGCGCTCCGGCGCGAGGCGGAGGGTCTGCAGCGCGACCGCAGCCCCCTGCGAGAAGCCGAGCAGTGCGACCGAGGGGGCGTCGCCCACCGCGCCCTCGAGCCAGCGCAGGAACGCTTCGGCCGCGGATGTCACCGCGTCGGGGCTCCGGCCGTCGAGTCCTTCGATCGGATACCACGAGCGGCCGGGCATCGGCCACGGCGGTGCGAGGGGAGCCGCGACGGATGCCACGGCGATGCCGTCGGGCAGGTAGGGGACGAGGCCGAACAGGTCGTGCTCGTCGGCGCCGTAGCCGTGCAGGAGCACGAGCAGCGGCATCCGTCCTCGTTCTTCGGACGACCATCTCGTCGCGGCGTCGTCGATCGTCAGGTTCTCGCTCACACCGACATCCTGCCAGCGGCATCCGACGCGCCCCACCTCGCACGGTCAGGCGCGGCTGGTAGAAAGGACACATGTCCGTCCGCACACCTGATCCCGACCCGGAACCCGAAGACGACGGTCTCGGCGCCTTCCGCGATGCGAATCCGTCGGCACCCGGCTCGAATCCCGGGTGGCTGAGCGACATCGAGCTCGAAGAGGCGCGTCGGCATCTGCCGATGCTCTACGTCGAGGCGATCCCGGTGCGCACCGACGGGTCCGGGCAGGTGACCGAGATCGGCATACTGCTGCGTTCGACGCCGATGGGCGAGATGACCCGCACGATCGTGTCCGGTCGAGTGCGCTTCGGCGAGACGATCCGCGACGCGCTCTTCCGTCACGTCGAGAACGACCTCGGCCCGATGGCGTTCCCGCTGCTCCCGCCGCAGCCGCTGCCGTTCACGGTGGCGGAGTACTTCCCCATCCCGGGTGTGAGCGCGTACCACGACGACCGTCAGCACGCGGTGTCGCTGGCGTTCGTCGTGCCGGTCACGGGCACCTGCGAGCCGCGTCAGGACGCGCTCGAGGTGACCTGGTTCCCGCCGGAGGCCGCGGCATCCGACGCGGTCGCCGCCGAGATGGAGGGCGGCCGCGGCACGCTCATCCGCCTGGCTCTCGCGAACCTCGGGCTGCTGCGCTGACGGGTCTCGACGGGCCTCGCCCGCTCAGGCGCTGGTGAGGCGCGACAGCTCCGCGACGAAGGCGTCGACGTCGGACTCCTCGGTGTCGAAGCTGCACATCCAGCGCACCTCGTTGCGCGCGGCATCCCAGTCGTAGAAGCGGAAGGACTCGCGCAGGCTGTCGGCGACGCCGTCGGGGAGCGTCGCGAAGACGCCGTTCGACTGGGTCGGCTGCGTGAACGAGACGCCGCGGATCGAGCCGTCGGCGATGCCCGCCTCGACGGATGCCCGGAGGCGCGCGGCCATCGCGTTGGAGTGCCGGGCGTTGCGCAGCCACAGGTCGCCCTCGAGCAGCGCGATCAGCTGGGCCGAGACGAAGCGCATCTTCGAGGAGAGCTGCATGTTGAACTTGCGCGAGTAGATGAGACCGTCGGATGCCGCGGGGTTCAGCACGACGACGGCTTCGCCGAGCATCGCGCCGTTCTTCGTGCCGCCGAAGCTGAGCACGTCGACGCCGGCGTCGCGCGTGAAGGCGCGCAGCGGCAGGTCGAGGGCAGCGGCGGCGTTCGACAGGCGCGCGCCGTCGAGGTGCAGCTTCATGCCGCGCTCGTGGGCATGGTCCGCGATCGCGCGGATCTCGTCGGCCGTGTACAGGGTGCCGAGTTCGGTGGACTGCGTGATCGAGACCACCAGCGGCTGCGCGCGGTGCTCGTCGCCCCAGCCCCAGGCCTCGCGGTCGATGAGCTCGGGGGTGAGCTTGCCGTCGTCGGTCGGGACGGTGAGCAGCTTGAATCCGCCGATCTTCTCGGGGGCACCGCCCTCGTCGACGTTGATGTGCGCGGTGGAGGCCGCGATCACCGCACCCCAGCGCGGGAGCATCGACTGCAGGCCCGTGACGTTCGCGCCGGTGCCGTTGAACACCGGGAACGCCTGCACGCCCTCGCCGAACTGCGCCTGGAAGACCTCCTGCAGGCGCACGGTGTACGCGTCCTCGCCGTAGGCGACCTGGTGGCCCCCGTTCGCCGCGGCGATCGCCGCGAGGACCTCGGGGTGGATGCCGGAGTAGTTGTCACTGGCGAATCCCCGGATCGCGGGGTCATGCGTAAGGCTCACCGCACAAGCCTATGTCCCGGATGACGGGGGCGGGCACCGCGGAGGGGTTCCGGATGTCCGAGGCTCGTCCTACCCTCGGAGACATGGAGCGCACCGCAGCGAAGACCGCATTCGCCAACGTCCTCGTCAACACGCTCATCGCGAACGTGACGACGAGCTTCCTGTGGTTCGCGCTCACGTTCTGGGTGTACATCGAGACGCAGTCCGTGCTGGCGACCGGCATCATCGGCGGCGCCTACATGCTCTTCATCGCGTTCTTCGCGATGCTGTTCGGCACGATCGTCGATCGGCACCGCAAGCACACGGTCATGCTGCTGTCGAGCGTGATCTCGGCCGTGGCGTTCCTCATCGCCGGCGTGCTCTACGTCTGGCAGGGCGAGGCGCCGCTCCTCGACCTCGGCGGCCCCTGGTTCTGGCTGTTCTCGGGAATCATCCTGTTCGGCGGGGTGATCGAGCAGCTGCGCAACATCGCGCTGTCCACCACGGTCACCCTCCTCGTGCCGGAGGAGAAGCGCGCGAACGCCAACGGACTCGTCGGCACCGTGCAGGGCATCGCGTTCCTGGTGACGAGCGTGTTCTCCGGACTCTCGATCGGGTTCCTCGGCATGGGATGGACGCTCGCGATCGCGATCGGGGCGATGGCCGTCACGTTCGCCCACCTGCTGTTCATCCGCATCCCCGAGGGCACGCCGGAACCCGATCCGAACGGCAAGAGCGCGCTGGACTTCCGTGGCAGCGTGCAGGCGATCCGGCTCGCGCCCGGGCTGTTCGCCCTGATCATCTTCTCCACGTTCAACAACCTCATCGGCGGCGTCTACATGGCGCTGATGGACCCGTACGGGCTCACGCTGTTCGACGCGCAGACCTGGGGCTTCGCTCTGGCGTTCGCCTCGACCGGGTTCCTGATCGGCGGCGGCCTGGTGGCGAAGTTCGGCCTCGGGCGCAAACCCGTGCGCACGATGCTGCTCGTCGTCATCGCGATGGGCCTGCTCGGCTCGGTCTTCATGCTGCGCGAGTGGTGGCCGCTGTACGTGATCGGCATGTGGGTCTACATGGCCCTGGTCCCGCCGGTCGAGGCCGCGGAGCAGACCGTGATCCAGAAGGTCGTGCCTTTCGAGCGCCAGGGGAGGGTGTTCGGCGTGGCCGCGGCCATGGAGGCGGCGGCAGCCCCGATCACCGCGTTCCTCATCGCGCCGCTCGCGGAGTTTCTCATCATCCCGTACATGGACAGCTCCGCGGGGCAGCGGCAGTGGGGCTGGCTGCTCGGCGAGGGCGAGGCGCGCGGCATCGCGCTGATCTGCCTGTTCGCGGGCCTCGTGATGGTCGTCGCCGCCACGCTGGCCTTCTTCACGCGCTCGTATCGCCACCTCACGGAGCTGTACGCGACCGCGCCGGATCCGATGCCCGAAGACGAGGATGGGCAGGGCACGAGCACTCCGGAAGCCGCGGCGGGCGATGCAGGTGATGAGCGAGAGCTGCCCGAGCAGCGAGGTGTCGATGCGCCTGCACCGGTGCGCGGGTCGCCTCCGGAACTGCCCGAGCGGTCGATCTGACGGCGCTGCTGCACCGCCGCCCACCGCGAGCTCAGGCCAGGTCGACGATCCGGTCGTTGAGCTCAGCGGCATCCGAGTCCCACAGCGCGACGATCGCCGGCGCGAGCGCGGCCGGATCGAGAGCCTTCGCGCGGAAGACGACGGATGCTGCGCGCAGCGGCTCATCGGCATCCCGAGCGGCCTTCGCGTACCCCTGCGCGACCGCGCGGGTCCACGCCTCGCTCGCGGCCTTCACCGCCGCGTAGTTCGCTCCTCCGGCAAGCGGCCGGGCGACCGCCGTCGATGAGACGATCGCGAATCGTCCGGCATCCGATGCGCGCAGGGCGGCGTCGAAGGCGCGGCTCGTCGCACGCACCGCCTCGAGTGCGGGCAGCAGGGCACGGAAGTCGTCGTCGGACTGCCCGGCGAGCCCGCCGCCGCCGCGCCAGCCCCCGACGAGCGAGATCACGCCGTCGACAGAGCCGAGGCGCGCAGCGAGAGCGGTCATGTCGTCGAGCGATGTCGCGTCGGCGACCTCGACCTCGGCACCGGCATCCTTCAGCGGCTGAAGTCGCTCGACCGAGCGGCCCGTGGCGACGACGCGCGCGCCGGCGTCGACCAGAGCCCGTGCGAGGGCGAGGCCGGAGGCGCTGGTCGCGCCAGCGAGGACGATGGTGCGGTCGATGACGGTCATGTTCTCAACTTTCGCGGATGAGGCGAACTTCTGCGGCCGATCCGGCCCGGAATGGCCGCAGAAGTTCGGAATGGCCGCAGAAGTCGGCGGCGGATCAGTCGTCGGTGCCGCGGATGCCGACCGTCGACTCGATCACGGGCTTCATCTTCTTGTCGAGGGCCTCGAAGAACATCGACAGCGGGAACTCGTCGTCCAGCACGGCGTCGGTGTAGCCCTTCGGGGCTCCGGAGAGGATCTCGTCCGAGAGCCCGCGGGCCCAGTTCGACGCCGGGTGCGGCGTGAGCACGCTACGGACCAGGTCGTAGGCCGCGAGCCAGTGCGCGGTCTTCGGACGGTCGATCGAGCGCCAGTAGAGCTCGTCGATCGCGTCGCCCAGACCGACGACCGCATCGGGGACAGCGTCCCAGTCGAACGCGAGGGCCGTGTCGGTCCAGTGCAGCACGCCGCGCTGGTGCAGCCAGGCGAACAGCAGCTGTCCGCCGAGGCCGTCGTAGTTGCGCACGCGCGAGCCCGTGATCGCGAACCGGAAGATGCGGTCGAAGATCACGGCGTACTGCACGAGACCGGCCTGATCCAGCGTCTCGCGCTCGATCGCGGTGAGGTCCTCGCCGGCCGATGCGCGGGCGGCGAGCGACCGCTCGATCTTCACCGACTCGCGGAACGCGGTCAGGTCGCACCGCAGCTCCTCGAGCGAGTAGAGGAAGAACGGCATCCGCTGCTTGATCATGAACGGGTCGAACGGCAGGTCGCCGCGCATGTGCGTGCGGTCGTGGATGATGTCCCACATCACGAACGCGCGCTCGGTCAGCGCCTGGTCGTCGAGCATCGCGGCGGCGCGCTCCGGCAGGTCGAGCTTCGTGATCTCGGCGGCGGCACGGGTCACGCGCCGGTAGCGCGCGGCCTCGCGGTCCTGGAAGATCGCACCCCAGGTGAAGGACGGGATCTCGCGCATCGCGACGGTCTCGGGGAAGAGCACGGCCGAGTTCGTGTCGTAGCCGGGGGTGAAGTCCACGAGGCGCAGCGAGGCGAACAGCTTGTTGCCGTAGTCGCCGGCTTCGAGGTCGGCGATGAACTCCGGCCAGATGGTCTCGACGATGAGCGCCTCGACGAGACGGTCGCTCGAACCGTTCTGCGTGTACATCGGGAAGACCACGAGGTGGCGGATGCCGTCGACGCGGTGCTGCTGCGGCTGGAAGGCCACGAGCGAGTCGAGGAAGTCCGGCACTCCGAAGCCCTCCGACGCCCAGCGGTCGAAGTCGACGATCGAGGCGGCCAGGTAGTCGGCGTCGTGGGGGAACACGGGAGCCAGAGCGCGGATGCCGGCGGTGATGGCCGCGACGAGCTCGGTGGCCTTCCCGTGGACGGCCGAGTCGGTCGATGCCTCCGGGATCGAACCGTCCTTGACCTGCAGCTCGCGGATCGCGATCGCGGCATCCTTCAACTGCGCCCAGGCGGCGGAGTCCTCGACGCCCTTCGATGCAGAGTGCGCCTGCACTGAGCCTGTCGAAGTGTCCTCGACGACCTCGGGTTCGCCGACGATGGCCTGTGCAGCGGAGCTGTTGGCGGAAATGATGGACATCGGGACCTCCGATCCTGAGGAATGCCGGAAACTTTCCGGCCATAACGGAATACTGACGATAATCTTACATCCATGGATGATTCTGTCGACCGCGCGATCGTCGCGGAGATCGCCCGCGACGGCCGGGCCACGCTGTCCCAGCTGTCCGAGGCGATCGGTCTCTCGGTCTCTGCCGTGCAGTCGCGACTGCGTCGCCTCGAGACGCGCGGCGTGATCTCCGGCTACCGTGCCATCCTCGATCCTGAACTGGTGGGCACGCCGCTGTCCGCGTTCATCGAGATCACGCCCCTCGACCCGGCGCAGCCCGACAACGCCCCCGAACTGCTCGAGCACCTCGACGCGATCGAGGCATGCCACTCGATCGCGGGCGATGCGAGCTACATGCTGTTCGTGCGCGTCGCCTCGCCGCGCGCGCTCGAGGAACTGGTGCGCGACGTGCGCACGGCGGCGAACGTCAGCACCCGGACCACGGTCGTCCTGCAGACGTACTACGAGCACCGGCCGATCATCCCGCTCGCCACCGAGGCGTAGCCGCCCGGGAGACTTCCGCCCGCCTCAGAGCACCGCGCCGACCATGGCCTCGCCGAGGGGCGAGCGCAGATGCAGCATCCGCGCGCCGTCCCGCTCGCTGGCGATCAGCCCGGCCTCGCGGAGCACGGTGAGATGATGCGAGGCCGTCGACGCCGTGATCCCGGCCTCCCTGGCGACCTGCGACGTGGTGCGCGCGGTCCCCGCGCGGAGCAGGATGCCTGCCCTCGCGGGGCCGAGCAGAGCTCCCAGGGCATCCGCGATCTCGGTCGCGTCCCGGGCCCAGCCCGCGGTCACGCCGCGTGCCGGGTAGAACAGGGTCGGCTGCGCCGGCGGCTCGGTGAGCACCATGCACCCCCACGACGACAAGACCGACGGGACGAGCACGAGCCCGCTGCCGTGGCAGTCGACCTGCTCGCTGTGCCGACGGAGCGAGACCCGCACGGCGTCGGCGCCCCAGCTCACCTGCGGGTGGAGGGCTCCGGCCATGCGCGCGATGCCCGCCGTCGCGATCGTGCGGGATCGCACCGCGACGTCGGCGCGCAGCAGGCGCTCGAGCTGCGGCCACACCGGCGCGAGCGCGGCGTCCCACACCTCCGACCAGGCGTCGGCGATCATGCGCCTTGCGCGAGCGGGGTCGTCCTGCATCCCGCGCAGCGCCCGCTGCCGCGCGCCGGTCGAACGGAGCACCATCTTGCCGAAGTCCACGCGCATCCCCTCGAGCGGGGCATCGCGCAGAGCTGCGAGCTCGGCATCCGGGGTCATCTCCCAGTGCGGAGCTGCCGTGAGGAAGTCGGGCAGGTAGCCGTCGTCGCCGATCACCGTGACGAGCAGGCCGAAGGCGTCGCGCGGCAGGCGGTCGCGCACCACGCGGAGCCACCCCCACTGCAGCGGGTGCTGCTCGGGTCGCCGCAGCACCCGCACGGCGTGCGCCAGCTCGTGCCCTGGCGAGATCCCGAAGCGCACCGCCTGGATGTCTCCCGGGCTCAGGTGGAACTCGACCCGGTGATCCGGATGCTCGACGCCCTCGACCGGCACGCTGTTTCGATCCACATCGAAACTCTAGGGTGGGCTCCGATGGCTGTCGAGACTGGAGCCATGAACAGCACAGAACTCCTCCCCGAAGGAATCATCGCCGCTGCTGACATCCGTATCGGCACCGGTCGCAGCCGCCGGTTCGTCGGCGCCGAGCACGGCGCAGCCGTCTCGTACTTCTATGTCGAGAATCAGCCGGGCGAGGGCCCGGGCCTGCACTGGCATCCCTATCCTGAGACCTGGGTCGTGCTCGAGGGCACCGCTCGCATCACCGTCGGCGACGACACCTTCGTCGCGGGCGCCGGAGACACCGCCACCGGTCCCGCGTTCACACCGCACTGCTTCACGAACGTCGGGGACGGCGTCCTGAAGATCATCGGCATCCACGCATCCGCCACCATCATCCAGACGTTCCTCGACGAGGACTGAAACCAGGAGCCCCCATGTCCTTCCAGGCATACCTCGACAAGGTCGAGACCCAGACCGGCCTCACCCCGCGGCAGTTCATCGCTCTCGCGAAGGAGCAGGGCTTCGACGAGACCACCAAGTCCACCGTCGTCCTGAATTGGCTCAAAGAGGAGTACAGCCTCGGGCACGGACACGCGCAGGCGATGGTCCACGTGATCGTCAAGGGGCCGAAGATCAGCGACAAGCACGTCGGCAAGGGCGGCGCGCACGGAGACAAGTCCGACACGCTCTGGCTCGACGGCAAGGACAGCAACCCGAATCCCTGACGCTTCGACGGGCTCAGCGACCCCGCGGTGCTTCGACCCAGCGGTGCTTCGACCCAGCAGTGCTTCGACAGGCTCAGCGACCCAGCGAGTGGGTCCCTGAGCTGGTCGAAGGGCCCGCATCGGTGCGGCCAGTAGGATTCCCTGCGTGGCAGCATCCTCACAGCGCAAGAAGAAGAGCACGAGCGCGAAGCGCACCCCGGCCCGCACGAGCGGCAACCCGGCGAAGCGCAGCGGCAACCCCGCGAAGCGCCCGGTGATCGAAGCGGGCCCCGTCACGGCGTCCGACTGGATCGGCGCTGCGCGCCTGCGGACCCTGCCGCTCGCGGTGGCTCCCGTGGTCATCGGCACCGGAGCCGCGCGCAGCACCGGACCGGAGTTCCACTGGGTCATCGCGCTCGCCTGCCTCGCCGTCGCCGTGCTGCTGCAGATCGGCGTGAACTTCACGAACGACTACAGCGACGGCATCCGCGGCACCGATGCGCACCGGGTCGGACCCGCGCGTCTCACCGCTTCGGGCCGGGTGAAGCCGCGCACCGTACTCATCATCGGACTGATCTTCTTCGCCCTCGCCGCCGCCGTCGGCGTCGCGATCGTGGTGCGGACGGGACAGTGGTGGATGCTCGCCGTCGGCGCTGCCTGTATCGTCGCCGCCTGGTTCTACACCGGCGGCAAGCGCCCGTACGGGTACTACGGTCTCGGCGAGGTGTTCGTCTTCGTCTTCTTCGGGCTCGTCGCCACGCTCGGCACCACCTGGGTGCAGATCTTCGACCTGCCGCAGCAGGCGTGGCTCGGGGCGATCGCGGCCGGCCTTTTCGCGTGCGCGGTGCTGCTCGCCAACAACCTCCGCGACATCGATCAGGACCGCGAGGTCGGCAAGCGCACCCTGACGGTGCTGATCGGCCGTCGCGCGACCCAGGTGCTGTTCACGCTCTTCGTGCTCGCGCCGTTCGGAATCGCGGTGTTCCTCGCCCTGCTGTTCCCGATCGCCTGGATCGCGCTGCTCGCGCTGCTGGCGGGACTCCCGGCCATCCTGATCGTGTGGACCTATCGTCGGCCGCGCGAGCTGGTGGTCGCCCTCGCGCTCACCTCGCTCACCGCGCTGCTGTATGCGGGCGCGCTGTTCTGGGCGTTCGTCGGCTGACGACGGCATCCGCCACTCGCCGAACCGGGCCCCTGGGAAACGAACCCGCCCCTTGAGAGCGGATTCACGGGACCGGCTCGCGCAGAGAGGGGTGGCTCGGCGGGCTCACGAAGAGGCCCAGAGCGAGCGAGCTTCAGGCCCTCGAGTCTCCGTCGATCGCCTCGTCCTCGGCTTCGGCATCCGCGTCGGTCCGGGCGCCCGAGGTGCGGCTCTCGCGACGCTCGAGCAGGCGAGCGGAGGCATCGGTCAGGGGGGCGCGCAGGAACAGCATCGAGATGCTCACGCCGATGAGGGCCGAGAAGATCGCGGCGAGCCACCAGAACTCGCGGAAGATCGGGAAGAAGAACCAGAGGATCGCGAGCGGGACGAGGAACGCCAGCAGCCGCAGCACGGTGTAGACGAGGAAAGGGGCGGTCTTCTTCACCCCGTCAGTCTACGTTCGCGCCCTATGAGCTCCCCGACCGCTCAGCCGTCGATGCCGAGGCCGGCGAACGGGATGCCGCGCACCACGCGTCGCCACGGATGCTCGCCGAGCGACCAGAGGAGCCTCTCGTCCGGATCGAGCGCGAGGTCCTCGCAGCCGACAGGCAGGGAGACCGGGTCTCGCTCGAGTCGGTCGCGCGTGCCGCGCCAGAGGATGCCGGGGCGCAGCCGGTCCGACTGCGAGACGAAGTAGCGGTCTCCCCAGCGGACGGCGCCCTGCATCGAGCGGATGCTGGGGGCGAAGCGCTCCGTCTCCTCGAATCGGTCGTCGTCGCCGTCCGGGATGTCGAACTCGCCGATCCGGCCGCTGCCGTCGGTGCGGTACTCGCCGATGAGCACGCGGCGCAGCGGTTCGCCGTCGGCATCGAACACGCGGCCGAGGTAGGAGCACCGCAGATCCACCGGATGCACCCTGGTCCGCACCGCGACCAGCGCGGTCGCTCGCCAGCCGCGGCCGCGGGCTCCGGCCAGTCGCCGGGCGAGGGAGCCGCGCACGCGGCGGATGTCGGAGAGGTCGAACTCCCAGATGCCGCGACCGGTCGCCGCCACGAACAGGCGATCGTCGAACCAGGCGAGCCCGCCGGCGTGGATCTGCGCCGGCAGGAGCTCGCCGTCGCCGTCATCCACCGCGAGCAGCACGTCGAGGTGCCGTGACCGCTCCAGGTCGACGAAGGCGACCCGGGAGGCGAGGTGGTTCCTGGCGCGGTCCTGGCGGAACCAGCTGACGGCGAGGGTGCGCCGCCCGCGCCAGAGGCCGAGATCGATGCCCTGCGGGTACCAGCGCTGAGTCCAGGACCGGGCGCTGAGCCACCGCAGATCCACGGTGTCGCGCCGCTTCTGGCGCACGGGGCGCCAGGTCGATCCGAAGGGCCAGAGCATGCCGTCCATCGTCGCCGATCGGAGGCCGCGGCGCGAACTCGCCCGCGCGCGGCGCGAACTCGCCCGCGCAGGACACCGCGCGTTCACCTGCGCGTCCCCGGTCGGCAACGAACGCCTGACACCATGCCTGACACCGCTCACCACCGGGAGATCCGTGCGCACACCCCTCGTCACCGTCATCCTGCCGGCCAAGGACGCCGGCGAGTACATCGGGACGACGCTCGAGACGCTCACCCGCCAGTTCGCCGACCCGGCTGCGCTCAAGCTCGTCGCGATCGAAGACGGATCCCGCGATGACACGGGGTCGATCATGCAGCGTTACGCGGAGCGCTTCGGGCGGGCCGAGCTCGTGCGCAATCCGCGGCCGCTCGGGCTGGCGAGTGCGCGCAACCAGGGGCTGGCGCATGTCGAGGGAGAGGCCTTCTGCTTCCTCGACGGTGACGACTGGATGCAGCCGCGGCGCCTCGAGGTGCTCGCTTCGCGGCTCGGCGAACTCGGCTGCGACTTCCTCCGCACCGACCACGTCACGGTGACCGCGGGCCGTCGCGCTCTGGTGCGCGCGCCGCACCCCTGGCGCGAGCAGGTCACACCGGCGCGGGAGGCGATCCTCCCAGAGAACGAGTCCACGATGGTCGACTACCCCTTCGCGTGGGCGGGCCTCTTCCACCGTCGGATCATCGACCGCGGCCTGGCCGCCTTCCCGCCCGGCCTGTTCACGGCGGAGGACCGCCCGTGGATCTGGCGACTGCACCTGCGGGCCGACAGCTTCGCCGTCGTCGACGCGCCCGCGCTGCTCTACCGGCGCGGTGTCACGACCTCGCTGACGCAGGTGCGGGATCGACGCCAGCTCGACTTCGCGAAGGCGATGCACCAGGTGCTCGACACCGTCGACACCGACCCTGAGGCCGACCGCTTCCGCGCGAAGGCCGTGTGGACCGCGCTCGCGCTGAGCTCCCACCACCTCGTGCGCTCCCGGAGGATGCGACCGGCGCTGCGTGCCGAGATGCGCGCCGGCATCCGTGACGTGCTGGCGAGGCTCCCCGATGCCGAGGTCGCCGCGGTGCTCGGACGCTTCGACGGCCCGCGTCGGCGCGTGCTCGCACGGGTGCTCCGGCAGGCGGGGAGGGCGTCGTGACCCAGCTCTTCGCCCTGCACAGCGCCTACGGACTCGCGACGGCGTCCGCGGCGATCGATGCCGGGCTGCTCGACACGACGACGCCCGAGCATGTCGACCGCCTCCTCGTCCCGTTCACCTCGTCGCGCGTCCCGGAGACCACCGTGGGCATCGCCGCCGACCCGGCGCTGCGCTCGCTGCGGGAGCGGTTCGGTCGCATCGAGGAGCTCGAGGGGATCCTCGGGCCGCTGCATCCGAGCTCGTGGGAACCGTCCGACGGCGACCTGCCCATCCTCGAGCGTCTCCTCACCCGCGTCTGGTCGCTGGATCCGCACGATCTGGAGCTGTTCGTGCAGAGTCCGCAGGTCGCACCGGCGCGCACGCTGATGTCGCTGTTCCCGCACGCCCGCATCACCGTGATCGGCGACGGCCTGATGACCTACTCGCCGATGCGGGTGCGCCTGCCGCACACGGTCGCCGCCCGCATCGGACGCGTCGTGCACGCCGATGTCGTGCCCGGCGTGCGCCCGCTCGTCGGATCGCCGCACGCCGAGATCGTGCCGGTGCCTCCCGCGGTCTTCGCCGCCGCGCTCAGAGAGACGGATGCCGCGGAGACGGATGCCGGGGAGACGGATGCCCTGTTCGACGAGGAGCTCCCCACCGTGCTCGTGCTCGGGCAGTACCTCTCGGCCCTCGGGCTGATGAGCCCCGCCGAGGAGATCGCCCTCCAGGAGCAGATGATCGACCGCGCCGCACGTTGGTCGCCACGGCGCATCGTCTTCAAGCCGCATCCGTCGGCTCCTCCGCTGCTGACCGACGCGGTGCGGGCGCGGGCGACGGCGCAGGGTGCGGCCTTCGAGGAGTATCGCGGCGGCCTCGCCGCCGAGCTGCTGGCCGAGCGGCTCGACGCCGTGGCCGTGGTGGCGGGGTTCTCCACCGCGCTCCCGACCGTGCACGCGCTGTTCGGCCGGGCGATCGGTGCGGCCGGCGCCGATACTGTGCTCCGGCGGTTGACCCCGTTCGAGAACAGCAACAGGATCCCGGCGACCATCGTCGACGCCCTCACCCGCGAGCGCTCGCCGTACGCCGATCCCGCACGCCTGCAGCTGCTGGTCGACGCGGTCGGCTACGCGATGCAGCCGGAGGTCGCCGGGCACCTGCGACCCCGGGCCGAAGAGCTCCTCCGCGGGCTCGATGCCTCCGAGCGCGACCGGTACTTCGCGCCGGAGAGGCTCGCCGACCTGCGGCTGCCCGGGGCCCCGGCCGACGGCATCGTGCGACGGATGCTGCGCCCCGCCGGAGGAGTGGGCAGAGTCGAGGAGTGGCGGCTCACGGCCATCGGCGCTCGCCGCAGGGTCGGGCGGGCATGGCGGGCGATACGAGGGAGATGACGGTGGAGGCGACAGTGGAGACGACGGTGAAGACGGTGCCGAGGACGGTGGCGATCATTCCGGCGCGCGGTGGATCGAAGCAGGTCCCGCGCAAGAATCTGCAGCGGGTCGGCGGTGTTCCCCTCGTCGAGCGCGCGGTGCGGGCGGCAGTGGCGGCGAGTATCGACCTGGTCGTGGTCTCGACGGACGACGAGGAGATCGCGGCGGTGGGCGCGGCGGCCGGCGCGCGCGTGATCCGGCGGCCGGCAGAGCTCTCCGGCGACACCGCCGCATCGGAGAGCGCGATCCTGCATGCGCTCGACGCACTCGAGGCCGACGGCGAGCGTTTCGACATCGTGGCCTTCCTGCAGGCGACGTCGCCCTTCATCCCGAGCGATGCCCTGTCCGCAGCGGTCGACGAGGTGCGCGCCGATCGCGCCGACAGCGTCTTCTCGGCGCACGAGACCTATGGGTTCCTTTGGCGGCGCGACGCCGAGGGCGCGGCGATCGCGATCAACCACGACGCATCGCACCGGCCGCGGCGTCAGGACCGGGAGCCGCACCACCTCGAGACGGGCGCCTTCTACGTCTTCCGCGCCGAGGGGTTCCGTCAGAGCCGACACCGCTTCTTCGGGCGCACCCGCGTCGCCGAGGTGCCCGAGTGGACGGCGATCGAGATCGACGACGAGCACCAGCTGCGCATCGCGCGTGCGCTCGCCGCACTGCATGACACCGTCGGCCCGATCCCGGTGCGGGCCGTCGTCACCGATTTCGACGGCGTGCACACCGATGACACGGCGATCATCGACGCCGACGGCGGGGAGCGCGTGCGCGTCAGCCGTGAGGACGGCATGGGCGTGGCGCTGCTCCGCCGGGCGGGGGTGCCGATGCTGATCCTGTCGACCGAGGTCAATCCCGTCGTCCGCGCGCGCGCCGACAAGCTGCGCGTCCCGGTGCTGCACGGCATCGAGGACAAGGAGGCCGCCCTGCGCGTCTGGGCGCACGACAACGATCTGCCCCTCGCTGACATCGCCTATCTCGGCAACGACGTCAACGACCTCCCCGCCCTGCGCATCGTCGGCTGGCCGATCGCGGTCGCGGATGCGCATCCGCTGGTCCTCGCGGAGGCCCGCGTCGTGCTGCGGCGTCGCGGCGGCGACGGTGCTGTTCGCGAGCTGGTCGAGCGGGTGTTGTCGAGCTGACCGCCGCCGGTAACCCTCCGGTCGCGCGATGTTCACCCCCGCCGCGTACCCAGGAGGGAGGGGTCCGCGAGGGCCGTTCGACGACCGGAGGAATCATGACTGTCAGCATCGGCTCACGGGTGATCGGCGGCGGCCGTCCCGCCTACGTCATCGCCGAGATCGGCTTGAACCACAACGGAGACGTCGACATCGCGAAGCGGCTCATCGACGTCGCCGCGCGCGCCGGCGCCGACGCCGTGAAGTTCCAGAAGCGCACGCCGGAGATCTCGACCCCCGAGCACATGCGCGACGTCCCGCGCGAGACGCCGTGGGGGACCATGAGCTACCTCGACTACCGGCGCCGTGTCGAGTTCGGCCGCGACGAGTACGTCGAGATCGGCGACCACGCCACGATGCAGGGCCTCGACTGGTTCGCCTCGCCGTGGGATGTGCCGAGCGTCGCCTTCCTCGAAGAGCTCAACGTCGTCGCCCACAAGGTGGCCTCGGCGAGCCTCACCGACACCGAGCTGCTGGTCGCCCTGCGCGAGACCGGCAAGCCCGTCATCCTCTCCACCGGGATGTCGACGATCGAGCAGATCGACCGGGCGCTCGACACGCTCGGCACGGATCGCGTCGTGCTGATGCACGCCACCTCGACCTATCCGCTCGAGCCGGAGGAGGCGAACCTGCGCGTGATCTCGACGCTCCGCGACCGCTACGCCGGCGTGCCGGTCGGCTACTCCGGCCACGAGCGCGGGCTGCAGATCTCCCTCGCGGCGGTCGCGCTCGGCGCGGTCGCGGTCGAGCGCCACATCACGCTCGACCGCACGATGTGGGGCTCCGACCACGCCGCCTCTCTCGAGCCCACCGGTCTCGAGCACCTCGTCCGCGACATCCGCGTGATCGAGAAGGCGCTCGGCGACGGCGTCAAGCGGGTGTTCGACAGCGAGCGCGCGCCGATGGCGAAGCTCCGCCGCATCCCCGCATGACGGATGCCGCGGGCATCCGCGTCATAGCGATCGCGGATGCCGACTCGTTCGTGAAGTGGTCGGCTGCCCTCCTCGGCGGCGTCCCGGGGCTCCGGCCGCATCTGCTCCTCGTGCGTACTCCGCTCACCGCCAGCGTCGAGCAGCAGCGCACGGCCCTCGCCGGCACCGGTCTTCGCCCCGAGGATGTCACGCGCGTGAGCTTCGCCGAGACCGCCGGATGGCTCGAAGGCCAGCGCCCCGATGTGGTGCTGCTGGCGGGTCGCGGACCGTTCGTCCGGCTCATGGGACGAGTGATCGACTCTCTGACGCACCGGCCGGTGACGATCTCGGGCCTCCCCGGCATGGCGATCCCCGCGCAGCGCGGAGCGCTGGACTACCGGCGGCACACGGATCTGCTGGTGGTCCACTCGCACCGGGAGGAGCGCGCCTTCGCGGAGCTCAGCCGTCACATCGGCGTCACGATGCCCACAGCGCTCGCGACCCTCCCCTTCGCGCGCCGACGCCAGCGGATGCTGCGTCCCGAGCGCGCTCGCGTCGAGGCGCTCGCCGCTCGTCCCGGTGGGGTCGCGGTCGCCGAGCGTCCGCCGCTGCCGGTCGCGGTGCGTCCGCCGGCGACCGACATCGTGTTCGCGGCCCAGGCGCTCGTGCCGGTCGCGCACGAGGAGCGCGTGGAGATCGCCGCGACTCTCGTGCGGGCGGCCGAGGCGGATCCCGGCCGTCGCGTCGTGGTGAAGCTGCGGTCGCGACCGGGGGAGGCCGAGACGCATCTCGAACGCGATCCCTACGTCGCCCTGCTTCCGCCCCGCCGACCCCGCAACCTCGTCTTCTCATACGACTCGATGGCGTCGGCACTGGAGAGCGCGGCGGGCCTTGTCACCGTGAGCTCGACCGCGGCCATCGAGGCGACCGCCCTCGGCATCCCGGTGATCGCGCTCGACTCCTTCGGCGTGAGCAAGAGCCTCCTGAACACGGTGTTCGTGGGCAGCGGCCTGCTCGGCGGGCGGAACGAGGTCGTGGCCGGTCGCTTCCGGCATCCGCACCCCGACTGGCTGCGGGACAACTACTTCCATCCCGAGGCGGAGTCGGACTGGTGGCAGCGGGTGCAGGAGCTCGTGGCGATGCGCCGGGCCGGCGCCCTTCCGCACCGTCGCGTCCCCGCAGCGCGAGGCGGTGCTCTGCACGACGCGTGGCATCGGGCGAGTGTGCTCGGGCGCGAGGACCGGTCGCTCCGGGGCGGGCTGGCGCTGACGGTCGGAGCACCGGCCACGCGCGCTCTGTCGGCGGTGCGCCGTCGTCGGGAGCCGTCGGACGGCGGCACCTGGGGCGACCCGTCGACCGACTTCACGCTCGAGCCGAACCCGTTCCACGACTCGATCCGGCGCTGAGCCCGCGGCGCGGACATCCGGGGCCCCATTCGACGAGCTGCCTCAGGCTCTTGGCGGCTGTGCAGCGGCATCCGCTCTGCCAGGGGGAAACACGGACGAAGTCTCGCGCGCACGGCGATTCGCCTGCGGACACGCCGCGAGCGGGCCGTGGCATCCGGGATTCCCGACGCCACGGCCCGCTCGGCTGTGCTTCGAATGCTGTGCACTCAGCTGCTGCGCTTGATCGCGCGGACCCCGACCACGAGTCCGACGATCGCGACCGCGAGCGCGGACACCCAGCCCCAGAGCACGGTGATGTCGCCGAGGTCGCCCGCGAACAGGGCGCGTTCGGCCTGCACGACCCAGTTGATCGGGTTGACCGAGGCCACGGCCCGCATCCAGCCCGGAGCGTCGTCGAGCGGCAGCAGCATGCCCGACAGGATCAGCAGCGGGAAGATGAGCGACTGCTGCACGCCCCAGAACAGCCATTCGCGGTCTTTCGTGGCGAGCGCCAGCGAGTAGGAGAGCGACCCGAGCCCCACGCCGAAGACGGCGAGCAGCGCCAGTCCGATGAGCAGGCCCGGGATGTCGGCGGCGAACCCGAACGGCCACGCGATCAGGACGATAACCAGCGCCTGCACGACGATCGGCGCGATCTCCTTGAGTGCGCGCCCGACCAGCAGCGAGGAGCGGGCGAGCGGGGCGACGAGCGTGCGCTCGTGCGAGCCGGTCATCATCTCGTACTGCAGATTCGATCCGGTGGCTCCGGTGCCGAAGAGCACGATCATGACGAGTACCCCCGGCACGAACCAGGCGAGCGTCTCGCCGGCCGGACGCCCGGAGTCGCCGATCAGCAGCGGCGCGAACAGCCCCAGGAAGATCAGTGGCTGCAGCAGGCTGAAGATCAGCGTGAAGGGATCGCGGATCACGGGCTTGAGCTCGCGGGTGAGCACGTTCCTCGTGTCGCGCGCGAGGTTGGGGCGCACGAGCGTGTCGATGGCGGTCATGAGAGGACTCCTGTCTTGCTGGTCTCGGAAGCGGTGTCTGCCGTGTCGGAATCGGATGTCTCGTTCTCGGCATCCGTCCCTTCCCCGGCCTCACGGAGGGTGCGGCCGGTGAGCGCGAGGAACACGTCGTCGAGTGTCGGCGGCACGCCCGTCGCCCGAGTGACGGAGATGCCCGCGGCATCCAACTCGCGGACGATCACGGGCAGCAGCCGGTCGCCGTCCGGCACGGCAAGTGACACGGCGTCGCCGTCGAGCGCGACCTTCGCGGTGCTGAGGCGGGCGACCACGGGGTGCGCGCTCGCCGCCGTCGCGGCATCCGCGAAGCCGAAGGTGAGCACGTCGCCGGCGAGCGTCGCCTTGAGGGCCGTCGCGCTGTCGTCGGCGATGATGCGGCCCTTGTCCATGACCATCACGCGCTCCGCGTAGCGGTCGGCCTCCTCGAGGTAGTGCGTGGTGAGGAAGACCGTCGTCCCGTGCTGGGTGCGGAGATCGAGGATGTGCTCCCAGAGGTTCGCCCTGCTCTGGGGGTCGAGTCCGGTGGAGGGCTCGTCGAGGAAGATCAGCGGCGGGGCGTGCATCAGGCCGAGGGCGATGTCGAGCCGGCGCTTCTGCCCGCCGCTGAGCTGCTGCACGCTCCGCGTCGCGAACGAGGAGAGGTCGAGCGACTCGATCAGCTCATCGGCCCGACGGATGCTGTCGCGCTTCGACATGCCGTAGAACGACCCCTGACTGAGCAGCTCGTCGCGCACGCGCTGCGAGAAGCTGCCGCTCGTGAGCTGTCCGACGTAGCCGATGCGGGCGCGGACGCCGGCGGCATCCGTCCGGATGTCGTGCCCGACCACCCGCGCGGTGCCGGCGGTCGGAGGGATGAGCGTCGTCAGCATCCGGAGGCTGGTGGACTTGCCGGCGCCGTTCGGGCCGAGGAACGCGACGAGCTCGCCGCGGGCGGCTGTGAAGGAGAGGTCGGTGACGGCTTCGACCTTCTTCTTCTTGACGGTGAAGACCTTGGTGAGGCCCTCGGTTTCGATGATGGATTCGTTCGTCATGCTTCGAAGCTGGAAGGCAACCAGGACAGATCCTGTCCGCGATGTCTGGCAATCTGTGAGACATGTCCGACACCACCTCTCGAGCCCTCGCCCTGCTCAACCTGCTGCAGACGCATCGGCACTGGCCGGGAACCGAACTCGCGACGCGGCTCGGCGTCACCGAGCGCACCGTGCGCCGTGACGTCGACCGCCTGCGCGAGCTCGGCTACCGGGTCGAATCCACGCCCGGAGCCGCAGGAGGCTATCGCCTCGAGGCAGGGAGCGCCGTGCCGCCGCTGCTGCTCACCGACGACGAGGCCGTCACGATGGCGATCGGACTGCGGGTCGCGGCCACGCAGCAGCTCGTGGGCGGCCCCGAGGTCACGCTCACCGCGCTCGCCAAGCTCGAGCAGGTGCTGCCGCAGGCGCTGCGTCGACGCGTTAACGCGCTCGCGGCCTCGGTGCAGACCCCGCGCATCGGCGACGGTCCCGTGGTCTCGCCCGTGGTGCTCGGTGAGATCGCCCTCGCCACCCGCGACACCGAGCGGCTGCGCCTGCGGTACGTCGACGCGGCCGGTGCGGAGAGCATCCGCCGCGTCGAGCCCCACGCGCTGGCACCCGCCGGGCGCAAGTGGTTCCTGCTGTGCTGGGATCTCGATCGAGACGACTGGCGCACGTTCCGCGTCGACCGGATCGAATCGGTCGAGCACACCCGCGTCCTGTTCCCGCGCCGGGAGATCACCGAGGCGGAGATCGAGGAGCGGGTGCTCATCGCGTCGTCGTGGTCGCCGCAGAAGGTCGAGGGGGATGCCGTGATGGAACTGCCGCTCGCCGAGATGCAGGACCGCTTCGGGCCCTGGTGGCAGGGCGCGACGGCCGAGGGGGATACGCACACCCGGTGGCCGATCGGCGGGTCGGACTGGCGCGAGGCGATGTACGCGTTCCTCTGGATCCCCGAGGGCGTCGAGTACGCGATCACCTTCCCCGATCAGGATCGCGCCGAGCTGCGCGAGGCGGTGGAGCGTCTGCTGCGGGCGATCGACCGGCCGACGCCGGCGGCGCGGGCGTGACAGCGGTGCCGTTCAGGTGAGACTCGGCGGATTCGCGTCGTCCCAGCGCTGGAAGGTCTGCACCCACCAGAACCACGCGAAGAGGCTGAGGGCGACGGTCTCGCCGAGGAGCACGAGCGGGACGTCGCCCAGCTGCTCGCGGAAGACGAAGGCGGCGAGGAGCAGCAGCAGATCCGCGATCATGAGTCCTGCCACCCAGCGATAGACGGATCTCTGCCGCGCGGTCGGAGGCGTCTCGGTCTCGTCGACGGGCCCGCGCGAGTGCAGGATCGGCACGGCGGCGAAGATCCCGAAGAAGATCAGCGTCACGGCGAAGTGGATGCTGGGCGGATACGGCCAGAAGTTGAACGGGAAGTCGGCGTTCACCCCGGGGAGGAAGGCGAGGCCGGCCATCACGACCGCCGTGACGACGGCGATGACGGAGACGAGGGCGGAACCCGGCGTCGTGATTCCCCGTCTCGCGCGGATCACGGCCAGCGCGACGACGACGACGATCACGACGACGGCATAGGCGGCGACACCCGCGCGGACATCGTCGAGGTACGCGGCGGGGATGCATTCCTCCGTGCCGGGGCAGGCGAGCCCACCGATCGGAAGCTCGGGGTCGATGCCCGTCGGCACGAGAGCGATGAGCGGCGCGAAGAGGGCGGCGATGTCGAGCAGGATCGTCGCCCTGTTGCGTCCGGACAGCGCGAGGAGTGCGAGCGAAGCGGCGATCAGCGCCCCGACGAACACGTTGCGCGCCGGGGTGTAGAAGTAATGGCTGATCGAGGGGAGCGGCTCCCAGCCGAAGGCGAGCGGCTCCCAGGACACGACGACCGTCTCGAGCGCCACGCTCACCAGGAGCGCGAAGACCACGAAGACGAGCGACAGCCGCAGGTACCGATGCGTCTTCTGCGCGGTGGTCGCGGAGTCGAGCGCAGGGGCCATGCCCGTGACGGTACACCCGACCGCCGACGGGGATCCCGAACGACTCCGGACGATCGGAGGAGTCATCGGAAGACTCATCGGGTTATCTCAGGCAATGATCCTGGCCAAGAAGGTCACGGCCCGGTAACGTCGTCTCCATCGCGGCGATCCGGGCGGTCCCGGGCCTCAGCTCATATCTGACGGCGTTGCGGGTTCGACTCCCGCCGTCGCGTCCACGTCAGAAGGGCCGCGATCTCCCTCCCCGGAGATCGCGGCCCTTCTCGTTCGCGAGTGACCGGCGCCTCAGCGCGGCACGGCCATGGTGATCACCCAGAAGAGGGTCGTGAGGGCGCAGATCGCGAGACTGATGTACGCGAGCACGAGCGCGGTCTGCACCTTCCGCCGTCCCGGCGCGGACATCCGGGATGCCTTGAGCCAGGAGTGCCCGTTGATCAGTGCGGCGATCCCCAGCGGCGCGGCCAGGAAGAGCATGAACAGACCCCAGACCGGGATGGGGACGGACAGCGCGAAGAAGAGACTGGCGATGGCCAGGCCGAGCGAGCGCGTGGCCGGCCTGTCGCTGGGCAGGATGCTCGCTTCGGAAGCGGTCGCGCTCCGCGGGGCGGGGCGGGAGGTGTCGGTCATGTGGGCTCCGTTTCAGTCGATTGCAGCGATCCCGGCCAGGGCGGATACGGCTTCATCCGGTTCGCATCCGGCATCGGCGTGGACGGGGCGGTGCTCCCTCCGGCCACCTCCGCCAGCTGCTCGTCGGTGAGCTCCCCGGAGGCCGAGGTCGGCTTCTCCTCGTTGTGATCGTCCACCGTTCCATCCCTTCGACAGACGCCGCCGGGCTGGCGCTGCGGTCTGTCAGTCCATCGTGTGACGGCACAGCACGGCGTCACCATGGACGCAGGTCGCCCCTTCGTCACGGTGCGTCCTCTCGGCGGGAGGGGAGACCGGTGCGCGATCACGGAGAGGGGATTCAGGTCCATGGTCGTGCGGGCGCCCAGCGGGGATCGTTGAGGTCATCGAGCGGGGGCTCTCCGCGTTCGAACATCCGATGCACGTGAACGAGAGGTTCTCATGTCCGAACAGAACGACTACGCCAAGATCATCGCCAAGGCCTGGGCCGACGACGACTTCCGTGCCCGACTCCTCGCCGACCCGGGCGCCACGCTCCTCGCCGAGGGCGTCGAACTGCCGGCAGGCAAGCGTGTCGTCGTCAACGAAGACACCGCTGACGTGATCAACATCTCCCTGCCTGCTCGTCCGAGCGAACTCTCGGACGAGGCGCTCGATTCGGTCGCGGGCGGGTTCTACTACCCGCAGCTGTCGCGTCCCGAGGACTACGGGAAGCTGGGCAAGAAGTAGTCGGCTCGCCGCGCTGACGAGATCGCCGTGCCGTGCTGTGCCTCGAGGCCGCACCGCACGGCGATCATCGTCCTCTCCCGCTCCCGACGTCGAACGGACCTCTCCGATGACCATCTCCGCTGCCGCGACATCCACGGCGCGCGTCACACCGCCTGAGGGGGCTCCGTGGGCGCTCGATCCCCGGGTCGTGGTCCGTGGACTCGACGGGGCCGGTGTCGTCGTGCTGCAGGGGGAGGACTCCTCGCTGCTGCGCGGCGCCGTGCTCGATGCGGTCCTCGGGCTGGTCGACGGCACCCGCACATCCGACGGGATCGTGGCCGCGCTCGCCGGCGCCCATGCGGCCGAACGCGTGCTCTTCGCGATCCACCAGCTGCACCGGCGCGGAGTGATCGCGCCGCACACCGACCACGCCGGCGACCGGGAGCGGGCGTTCTGGGCCGGACTCGGCGCCGACGATCGCGGCCTTTCGCTCCAGGCCGTCGCCGTCTTCGCGACGGCCGGGGTGCCCGACGACATCCTCGAGGTCATCGCGGTGGCACTGCGAGACGACGCCGCCGTCGTGCACGTGTCGCGGGATGCGTCGTCGTTCCTCGCCGTCTCCGCCGATCTGCGCCTCGTCCTCGCCGACGACTACACCGACCAGGCGCTCGAGCAGATCAACCGGTCGAGCCTCGCGAGCGGCGTCCCGTGGGTGCTCGTGCGCCCCGATGCGCACGACGTCTGGATGGGTCCGCTCTTCCGACCGGGTGAGACGGCGTGCTGGGAGTGCCTGATGAACAGGCGCCGCACGCGACGAAGGATCCATGCCGCGCTCGGCGCGGACGACGGCAGCCCGCTCACGGTGCCGATGCTCTCCACCGAACGGTCGGCAGGGCTCGTCGGGCGGCTCGTCGCTCTCGAGGTCGCGAAGGTGCTGCGCGGCATCGCTCCCCTCGAGATCGCGGATGCGCCATCCGGATCGTCGTACATCGCCCGCCTGGCGGTCGCCGACTGGACCACCTCGCCCCACGTGGTCGTGCGCCGACCGCAGTGCCCCGCGTGCGGCGATCCGACACCGCCGCCGACCTCGCGGGTGCAGCCGAGTCCCGAGAGGGCGAGGCTCGAGGTCGGCGGCGGGCTGCGCACCGCGACACCCGAGGAGACGTTCCGCCGATTCCGACATCACATCAGCGCCCTCTCCGGCGCCGTCGCCGAAATCGAGGAGCAGGCGACCCGGTACGACGGCATGCACGTCTGGTCCGCCGGATCCAACCTCGGCCTCGAGCCCGAAGACCTCCTGACCCTCGATCTGACGGTGCGGGCGCGCTCGGCGGGCAAGGGCGCGACTCGGGAGCAGGCGCGCACCGGCGCGCTCGCCGAGGCGCTCGAGAGGTACTCCTCGATGCGTCAGGGGGAGGAGCACACGGTGCGAGGGAGCCTCCGCGGTCTCGGAGATCGAGCGCTGCACCCCAACCGCGTCATGCTCTTCAGCGAGGATCAGCTCGACGGGGCGGGGACGACGGATGCCGGGGCGGGGTGGTTCAACCGCGTGCCCGCCCGCTTCGACGAGGACGCGGTGATCGACTGGACGCCGGTCTGGTCGCTGAGCGACGACCGCGAGCTGCTGCTGCCCACCGCGCTCTGCTACTACGGCACCCCGGGAGCGCGGGAGATGGGCATCTCGTCGAACTCGAACGGATGCGCCGCAGGGAACACGCTCACCGAGGCGATCCTGCAGGGGTTCTTCGAGCTCGTGGAACGCGATGGAGTCGCGATGTGGTGGTACAACCGCGTCCGCCGCCCCGCCGTCGATCTCGGGAGCTTCGGGGATCCGTGGATCGACGGCGTGGTGCGCGAGTACGCCGGAAAGGGACGCGAGATCTGGGCCATCGACGTCACGACGGATCTCGGCATCCCGACCTTCGCGGCGATCTCGCGCCGCACCGCCGGCTCACCGGAGGCGCTGCTCATGGGGTTCGGCGCCCATCTCGATCCGCTGGTCGCGATCACGCGGGCGCTCGGTGAGATCGGGCAGATGTCGACGACCGACGAGCACCTCGAGGATGCCGCCTTCCTGGATGCCGATGAGGAGCTCGTCGCGTGGCTGCGGACGGCGACCATCGAGGATCAGCCGCACTTCGTGCCGGACCCGGGCGCGCAGCCCTGGCGGCTCGCGGACCATCCGAGTCTGACGGGTGCCGATCTCGCGGAGGACGTGCGCCTCTGCCGCGAGCGGGTCGAGCGCGCCGGGCTCTCGCTGCTCGTGCTCGATCAGACCCGGCCCGACATCGGACTCCCGGTCGCGCGCGTGATCGTGCCGGGACTGCGGCCCTTCTGGTCGCGTCTCGCCGAGGGGCGGCTCTACGACGTGCCCGTCCAGCTGGGCTGGCTCGACCGGCCGAGGACCCCCGCCGATCTCAACCCGATCCCCTTCTTCCTGTGAACGCGCGGGCGCTTCTCGCTCTGCGCGGCGAGGTGGTCGAGGTTCCGGCTGCGCACGGATCGGCATCCGTCCTCCGAGGATCGCGGTCCGCCCTGGCCGTGCCGCGGTCGGGGACGCCGGAACGCCGCGCCTTCGATCGCCTCCGGGCAGGCCCGGCCGATGCGGCCACGCTCGACGCCGTGGCGGATGCCGGTGACCCGCTCGGACGGGCGCGGTGGCTGCTGTGGAGCCGACGGGCGATCGCTCAGGGGCTGATCGAGTTCCGCCACCTCGCCGCCGACGGGTCGATCCTCGCGGCGTTCGTGCCGGTGCACGCCGACGCTCCTGATCTCGCCCGCGAACCGCCGGCTCCCTGGGCGCGAGTGCGTCTGTCGCGTTTCGCCCACCTGGCTCGCCGGGGCGACGCTCTCGTGCTGGAATCGCCGATCGCGTCGATGCGCGTCGAGCTCTCGGCCGCGGCGGGGGCGACGGTCCTGTCCTTCGCCCACAGCCCGGTCGCGCGAGGCGATGACGATCCCCGGCTCGTGGCCGACCTGTGCGCCGCAGGCCTCCTCGTCGAGGTCGATCAGGACGGTACCGCGCGGGAGGATCGCGATCCCGCTATCGCGCCATGGGAGCCGCACGACCTGCAGCTGCACGCGCGCTCGAGAGGCGGCAGGGGGGACCATGCTCGCGGGGGCACCTTCCGCTTCGCGGAGCGGCATCCGGCGCCGGCCGCCCTGCGGCATGCTGCGGGGCGGACGGGGATCGCTCTGCCCCGCCCCGATCTGGAGCGGCTCCTGGTCGATGACGTGCCGCTCGCGCGAGCCATGGAGGAGCGCGTATCCCGACGAGAGCTCGCACCGCTCGATCTCGCGCGACTGGGCGAGTTCCTCTTCCGCACGGTCCGGGTGCGCCGCGAGCTCGCCGCCGGAGAGGGTGCGCACGGATACCCGCGACTGGATCGCCCGCACGCCGCGGCGGGAGGGATCAGCGAGCTCATCACGTACCTCGCGATCTCGGCCTGCGACGGGGTCGGCGGCGGTCTCTACCGCTACGACCCGATCGGGCATCGGCTGGAGCTCGTGGCTCCCGCCGGTCCTCTCGTCTCCCATCTCCTCGAGGAGGCCCGCCGCGCATCCGGCGCCGTCGCTGTCCCGCCCGTGCTCGTGATCCTCGCCGCCGACTTCGCCCGACTGTCGTGGAAGTACGAGAGCATCGCGTACGCGCTCCTCCTGAAGGACGTCGGCGTCGTCTACCAGACCATGCAGCTCGCGGCCACCGCGATGGGCCTCGGCAGCTGCCCGCTCGGGGGAGGCGACAGCGAGGCGTTCTCCCGCGCCGCCGGCACCGATCCGCTCGCGGAGACATCGGTCGGCGAGCTGATGCTCGGATCGTGAGCACCCAGGGGACCTGGGTCTATGGCTCCCGAACGCACCCGGTGCCATCGTGGGGGCTTCGGGGACAGCGCGCCGGCAGGATCGGGGCGCAGGACAGGAGGCCATGGTGAGTTCGCCGGTGTACCGCGCGAGCGCGATGGCGCACCTCTCCAGTCCGGAGCAGCTCGACACCGAGGTGCGGCTGGTGCGGCCTGCCGGGTGGCTGGCGCTCGCCGCCGTCGGGCTCGTGCTGGTGGCCTTCATCGTGTGGTGCTTCCTCGGCACGGTCCTGACCACGATGCCGGCGGCCGGAGTGCTGGCCACGCAGTACGGCAGCTCGAACAGCCTGTCGCCCGAGGAGGGCGTGGTCGCCGAGATGCTCGTGTCGCCGGGAGACCAGGTGTCGCGGGGCGAGCCGGTCGCCATCGTCGCGACCGCGTCGGGAGAAGTCGAGATCCCGGCGAGCGCGAGCGGCGAGGTGGTGGAGGTGCTCGCGTATCCCACCGATGCGGTGGCAGCGGGCGGGACCGTCGTCTCGATCCAGCCCGAGGACGAGCTCCGGTCGTTCGTGTACATCCCGGTGGCGGGCAGTCAGCCCATCAAGCCGGGGATGTCGGTGCAGATCGCGGTGACGACGGTCGCACCGGAGGACTACGGTCTGCTGCTCGGCACGGTGACGAGGGTCGGATCCCATCCGGCCACGCGCGCCGGCGTCGGAGCACTCCTGAACAACGACGACATCACCAGCATCGTCGTCGGCGGCGCTCCGGTGTTCCAGGTCGAGGTGGCGCTGACCCCGGCCGATACGCCCAGCGGCTACGCCTGGACATCCGGTCAGGGCCCTGACGAACCGCTGAGCGCCGGAACGCTCGTCAACTCGACGGTGACGATCGCCGCGCAGACTCCGATCACCCTCCTGTTCCCGGCCGATCGCGCCGCAGGATGACCTCGAGCGCTCCGCCGACCGTGCGTACCGCGACGCTCATCCCGCGGGCGCGGCGCGAGCGCGTGCCCACCGTCATCCAGATGGAGGCCGCCGAGTGCGGAGCGGCGTCGCTGCGGATGGTCCTCGCCCATCACGGGCGCTGGGTCCCCCTCGACGAGCTCCGCGAGACGAGCGGTGTCTCGCGGGACGGGGTCAAGGCGAGCAACATCGTCAAGGCCGCGCGGCGATACGGCATGACGGCGACCGGCCACCGCCAGGAGCCGGACGAGCTCCGTGTCGGGGCGCTGCCGGCGATCGTGTTCTGGAACTTCAATCACTTCCTCGTGGTGGAGGGGTACGCGCCGGGCCGGTGGTTCCTGAAGGATCCGGCCGTCGGTTCGCGCACCGTCACGGAGGAGGAGTTCGACAAGAGCTTCACCGGAGTCGTCCTGCGCCTCGAGCCGGGCGAGGAGTTCGCGAAGGGCGGGAAGCCGCCACCGCTCCTGACGAGTCTCGGGCGGCGCCTCGGACACTCGCTCTCCGGGCTGCTCTACGTGGTGCTGGCCGGACTCGCCCTGGTGATCCCGGGATTGGCGACAGCCGTGTTGATGAAGGCGTTCGTCGACCAGGTGCTCGTCGCTGAGACGCCGGGGGCGATCTGGCCGATCCTCGGCCTTCTCGCCGGAGCCGCCGCGACCATCGGCCTGCTCACGGCCCTTCGGCAGCATTACCTCCTCGCGCTCGAGACGAAGCTCTCGCTGCACAGTTCGAGCGCCTTCCTCTGGCATGTCCTGCGGCTGCCGATCCCGTTCCACGCCGCGCGCTCGCCCGGGGAGATCTCCGGGCGTGTTCCCCGCAACGACCGCGTCGCCGTGCTGTTGTCGAGCGAGGTGGCCACCGCGCTCATCGACTCGGTCGTCGTCATCTTCTACTTCGTCGTCATGTTCGGCTACAGCCCGGGTCTCGCGCTGCTGGGTGTCGTCGGGATCGCACTCAACGTGCTCATCCTCCGCGCGGTCGGAACCCGACGGCGCGATGAGGTGCTCCGGATGCTGCAGGACCAGGGTCTCCTGCTCGGAAGCGCGATGAGCGGCATCCGCTCGATCGAGTCGATCAAGGCGGCGGGTCGCGAATCCGACCTGTTCACGAAGATCATGGGCCTGCATGCGCGGACGGTCTCGGGCACGCAGCGGCTCGGACGCGCCTCTCTGCCACTGTCCGTCGCGCCGCCGCTGATCGCCGCGCTCACGACGGCGGCGATCCTCGGCTGGGGCGGGCGCGAGGTGATCGGGGGAGCGATGAGTCTCGGCACCCTCATCGCCTTCCAGACCCTCATGGGAAGAGCCACCGAGCCCATCGGGCGCTTCGTGCAGCTCGGCGGGACGCTGCAGGAGATCGGCGGAGACCTGGAGCGGCTCGACGACGTGCTGGCGAACCCGGTGGTCGACGACGACGAGCGCGGGGACGGGGACCCCGAGGTGCGACTCGCGGGGATGCTGGAGCTGCGCGACGTCACCTTCGGATACAGCCCGCTCGAGCCGCCGCTGCTGGATGCCGTGAACATCACGGTGCATCCGGGAAGCCGCGTCGCGCTCGTGGGCGGGTCGGGCAGCGGCAAGTCGACGATCAGCCGTCTGGTGGCGGGGCTCCACGCTCCGTGGAGCGGGGAGGTGCTGTTCGACGGACGCCCGCGCGACTCCTGGCCGACCGACACCATCACCGCGTCGGTCGCCCTCGTGGACCAGGACATCCGACTGTTCAGCGGCTCCGTGCGCGACAATCTCACGCTGTGGGACGCGAGCATCCCCGCGGCGCGTGTCGTCGGCGCGGCACAGGACGCCCTGATCCATGACCAGATCGCACGACGGCCCGGCGGCTACTCGGCCGATGTGCGCGAGAGCGGCGGCAACTTCAGCGGCGGCGAGGCACAGCGGCTCGAGATCGCCCGCGCGCTCGTCGCCGAGCCGAGCATCCTGATCCTCGACGAGGCGACGAGCGCCCTCGACCCGACGACGGAGGAGCTCATCGACCGCAACATCCGCCGGCGCGGGTGCACGACGCTGATCGTCGCGCACCGGCTGAGCACGATCCGCGACTGCGACGAGATCATCGTCCTCGACCGCGGTCGCATCGTCGAGCGCGGGACCCATGAGGACATGATCGGCAGCGGCGGCCCGTACAGCCTCCTCTTCTCGGCCGAGGCGGGTGTCCGATGAGCGGGGAGCGGGTCGCGAGCGGCACGGCGGTCGGGGCGAACACGCCGCTGCTGCTCTCGGGTGCCGAAGGATCGTGGCTCGTCGTGCACGGCGCGCTCGAGGTGTTCGCCTCGTTCGACGCCGAGACCTCCGCACCTCGCATCCATCTCCTGAGCGTCGGAGCAGGCGGTCGCGTGCACGGCATCCCCCGATCGGGCGCGCTGGAGGTCGATGTGCTCGCGGTCGGGTCGGCGGGCACGGTCGTCCGAGAGCTCGACGCGCCGAGCGCCTCGGAGCGCGATTCGTGGATCGAGGAGATGACCGCGGCGCTCGAGGATCAGGCGCCCGAGGACGAGGCGCTCGACGAAGAGAAGCCCGAGGAGGAGGTGCCCGCGCCGGCGGATGCCGCCGAACGACTCCTCCGGACGATCCGGACGCGACGCCGTGCCGTCGAGCTCGACGGCACGGCGCGCGTGCGTGCCCGGCGTATGGGCCGGATGTCGTCGATGGCGAACGGCCTCGAGAGCCTTCGTTCCCTGGTCGGACGGCCCGATCCCGTCGCCGCGGGCGTGGCCGCCGGTGACCCTCTCGACGCCGCTTTCGCCGTGATCGCCCGGTCGCTCGGGGTGACCTCCGCGCCGGTGCCCGCAGAAGCCGGGATCACGGATCGACTCTCGACGCTGGCGCGCCGCGCGCGGGTGCGCACGCGAAGCGTGAGCCTGACCCGCGGATGGTGGACGCACAGCACCGGCCCGATGCTCGCGCACCTCGTCGACGGCGGCGCACCTGTCGCGCTGCTGCCCCGCGGACTCACACGATACGAGTTGATCGATCCGCAGACGCGGGCGCGCGTGCTGGTCGACGAGAAGGTCGCTTCGACCATCGATGCGGATGCGGTCGTCGTGTACCGGCCCCTCCCCGAAGGAGCGGTGTCGCTGTCGGCACTGCTCGGCGATGCCCTGCTTCACTCCCGTCGCGACATCACCCGCCTGGTCGCTTTCGCGCTCGGCTCGGCCGTCGTGGCGCTCGCGGTTCCGATCGTGACCGGGCGGATCGTGGGGACCGTCATCCCCGAGGCCGACCTGCCGGATCTCCTGCAGCTGTCGCTCGCCCTGATCGTGGCGGCCGTGGCCGGTGCCCTGCTGCAGCTCACCACGGCGATCGCCGTGCTGCGCGTGCAGGGGAGGGTGAGCACGTTCCTCGCTGCGGCGGTCTGGAATCGGCTGCTCTCGTTGCCGGCGACGTTCTTCCGCCGCTACTCGTCCGGTGACCTCGCGGTGCGGATGCAGTCGGTGGAGACCATCGTGCAGGTGCTCGGGAGCGGTGCCGTCGTCGCCCTCCTCGGTGTCGCGACCACCGTGCTGAGTCTCGGTCTCATCTGGTTCTACAGTGTCGCGTTCGGGATGATCGCGACGCTGCTGCTCGCCGTGCTCGCCGCGTTCGTCGTCTTCTCGAGCCGGGCGCAGCTGCGGCGCTCGAGGGCCGTGGAGGACACGGCGGGGCAGCTGAGCGGACTCGTGATGGAGTTCGTGTCCGGCATCGGCAAGCTCCGGGTCGCGGGAGCCCACGAGAAGGCCTTCGAGCGCTGGGCCGAGCGGTTCCGCGCGCGGCGGGCGGCGCAGAACGGGGTCCGTCGTGCGCAGAACGTGTCGATCGTGGCGATGGCCGCGTTCCCCGTCATCGCGTCTCTCGTGCTGTTCGCCGCGGTCGGGCTCAGCGATCCGCCGCTCGCGGGGCCGGGCGAGTTCCTGGCGATCAACGCCGCCTTCGGGCAGGTGATCGGCGCGGTGCTCTCGATCATCGCCGTGGTGACGCAGCTCGTGCAGGCGGCACCCGGCATGACGCGCGTGCTGCCGGTGCTGCAGGAGCACCCGGAGGACGACGCCGACAAGGCCGAGCCGGGTGAGCTGCGCGGGGGTGTGCAGTTCAGCGGCGTCACCTTCCGCTACGACCCGGAGGGTCCGGCGGTGCTCGACGACGTGTCGATCAGCGTCCCTCCCGGCAGCGCGGTCGCCCTCGTCGGTCCCTCCGGCTCGGGCAAGTCGACCCTCGGACGTCTCCTGCTCGGATTCGAGACGCCCGAGGAGGGCGGCGTCTATCTCGACGACCAGGATCTCGCCGGCCTCGACCTGCGCGCCGTGCGGCGGCAGCTCGGGGTGGTGCTGCAGACGGTCGAACCCCTGCCCGGGTCGATCCTCACGAACATCCTCGGGGATGCCGTCGGTCTCGGGATCGATGCCGCCTGGCGCGCGGCGGAGCGGGCGGGGTTCGCCGACGATGTGCGCGCGATGCCCATGGGCATGCACACCGTCGTCTCGGAGGGCGGGTCGACGCTGTCCGGCGGACAGCGTCAACGGCTGCTCATCGCCCGAGCGCTCGCGGGGGACCCGCGCATCCTGCTCTTCGACGAGGCGACGAGCGCGCTGGACAACGTGACGCAGGCTGTCGTCGCCGAGAGCCTGGCCCGCCTCTCGGTGACGAGGATCGTGATCGCGCACCGACTGAGCACCGTGATGGATGCCGACCGCATCTACTACCTCGAGCGGGGGCGCGTCCTCGAATCAGGGACCTTCGACGAGCTCATGGCGCACGACGGAGCCTTCGCGGCGCAGGCCCGGCGCCAGCTCGCCTGAGGTTCGGATGCGATGCGTCCACGCCCGAACTGCGCCGGCAACCCGCCTCAGCGCGCAGGGGGAACGGCCGCCTGCAGGTGCCGGATGACGGCGAGCACACGGCGATGGTCGTCGGCGTCGACCGGCAGCCCGAGGGCGTCGTAGATGTTCGAGGTGTGCTGGACGACGGCCTTCTCGCTGAGGACCAGCTGGGCGGCGATGGCGGCGTTGCTGCGCCCCTCGGCCATCAGCCCGAGCACCTCGACCTGACGCGGCGTCAGACGGCCGATCGCCGAGGTGCCCCGACTCGCCCGCGCGACCAGCACCGACACCAGTTCGGGATCGAGCGCGGTGCCGCCAGCGGCGACGCGACGGATGTCGGTCGTGAACGTGTGGGCGTCGGCGATGCGCTGCTTGAGCAGATACCCGAAGCCTCCGCCCCCTCCTTCGAGGAGCTCGGTCGCGTAGCGGCGCTGCACGTGCTGCGACACGACGACCACGCCGATGTCGGGGTGGGTGCGACGGATGCGGAGCGCGGCCACGAGGCCCTCGTCCGTATAGGTCGGCGGCATCCGGATGTCGGTCACGACCAGGTCGGGCGCGTGACGTGCCACCTCTCGCTCGAGCTGCGCCGCGTCGCTGACGCTGGCGAGGACGTCGAGGCCGTCCCGCGCGAGGATGTGCGCGATCCCCTCGCGCAGCAGCACCTCGTCCTCGCCGATCACGACACGCATGGCAGCTCCACTCTCACATTCGTTCCGGCCGAGGGCTCGGACTGGATCTCGATCGTGCCCTTGAGCGCCTCGACCCGGTCGGCGAGACCGCGGAGGCCGACTCCCGCACCGATGCGCGCGCCGCCGATCCCGTCGTCCTCGATCTCGAGCCGCATGACACCGTCGCGCTGTGCCATCGTGACGCGCACGTTCGACGCCCGCGCATGCTTGACGGTGTTCGACAGCGCCTCGGCGACGATGAAGTATGCGGTGTGGGCGGTCGAGGTGGCGATCATCGTCTCGTCGAGTTCGGCGTGCAGGGTCGCGGGAACGGCGAGTCGATCCACGAGGTCCTCGGTCGCGGCCACGAGCCCCTGCTCGAGCAGCGCGGCCGGGAGGACGTTGTGCACGAGGTGTCGCAGGTCGGCGGCGGCCGCGTCGATGCCGTGGCGGAGGGCTTCGACCTCTCCGGTGACGGAGGAGTCCGAGGCCGAGTTGGCGATCGTCTGCGCCTCGATCGCGAGGAGGACGAGCTGCATCTGCAGGCCGTCGTGCAGGTCGCGGGCGATGCGGAAGCGCTCACGGTCGGCGGCCTCGACGATGCGGATGCGGGAGTGGGTGAGCGCCTCGTTGCTCGACAGGAGCTGCGTGGTCAGGCGCTCGCGGTCCAGGGCGATGGCGAGGACCTCGGCGGCCCGGCGCACGGGAGACGGGTCGGCGATGATCCGCGCGTCGTACTCGACGGCGCCGACGAGCTCCTCGTCGACGACGACCTGGAGCCAGCCGCGCTCGCCGTCGGTCTCGTCGATCGCGACCTCGGCGCCGTCCTCATCGACGAAACGATGCTGTGCGGCATCCCGGTAGACGACCCGCAACGAGCGATCGCCGAGCGTCGTGGCGAGCGCCTGCGCGACCGCCGGACGGCTCGCCCCGCGGATGGCGAGCCACTCGCTCAGCGCCTCGAGCGGCGTCGTCCGGGTGAAGCTGCCGAGCAGCACGCCGAGGAGGAAGGCGATCGGGAGACCGGCAAGGAGCAGGATCTGCAGCGAGACGATCAGTACCGGTGAGGCGCCCAGTGGGAACAGGATGTTCGGAACGTTCGGCAGCCCGACGACGGCGATGATGCCGTAGACGAAGAGCGGGAGCAGCACACGTCGGTGGGCGGGGTCGGCGGCGCGCAGACGTCGCACCATCACGATCGCCGCCATGATCATCGCCGAGAGCCCGAGCCAGGTCTGCGCGAACGAGAGGGGACCGAAGGCCGCCGTCCCCTCCGCGAGTGCTCGCGCGGTGCCGAATCCGATCGCGATGATGTAGACGTACACGACGATGAACGTCGAGAAGCGGCCGCGCAGCCGTCCGGAGGGGAAGGCGAGCAGCAGGTGCACCGCGACGGCGAGGGTGCTGCTGCCGAAGACCTTGTAGAGCGGGATCAGGGCCGGGGCGTCGAGGTACCCCGTCGCGACGAGCAGGATCGAGACGGCGCCGATGAGCAGGAGACCGCCCATCCCGTTCGTCGGTCGGCGCCACCAGGCGCAGATGCCCGCAGCCACCCAGATCCAGAAGAGCACCACGAACTCGACGACCTCGAACAGGCTGCCGCCGGCATCCGCCCCGACCGCGAGCACGATCACGCCGATGAGTCCGCAGAGCAGGCCGATGAAGATCAGGGCGAGCTCGAGCGAACCCACCCTCCCGCCCTGCAGCCGGCGCGGCGTCGGATCGGTGAGGGGGGAGATGGAGCGGTCTGAAGACAAGGGAGTCCCTCTCGAGAGAGCAGGGTGTGCACTGCGATCAGATCTCACCCTCCTGCACGGCCCGGCACCGAACAAGCGACCTGAGTCCCCTTTCGGCGAGGACCCCGGTCCTGCCCGCGCACAGGCGCGACCCAGGTCCATGGTGTGCACCTTGGGCGCCCCGGAGCATGGATCGGGAGTGCCGCGCCGCGTCACTCACCGTGCTCGGGTGCCTCGCACCGGAGCGACCGACTCCAGGGACGAGAACATGGGAATACGAAGAAAGGCCGCCGCGATCGTGACAGCCGGGATGCTGATCGCGTCATCGCTCGCCATGGGGAGTGCGCTCGCGCTTCCCGCCGCCGCCGACGACGGGTCGGCCGAACAGCCGATCGTCGAGGCAGTCGATCCGGCGGTGTCGCCGCCGGATGCAGAGGGAGAGCCGGATGCCGAGGGAACCCCGGATGCCGGTGTGCCGGAGGCGTCCGACGACGAGGGCGCCGCTCCTGAGCCGAGACTCGACGAGGTCGTGCCGGACGAGGAAGAGGCGCCGGTCGTCCCGCAGGACGACGCCGCTGATGACGCCGCTGATGACGCCGCTGAGGACGCGGGTGGCGTCGGCGCGCTCGCCGAGCAGCACGCCACGCTCTGGGCGAGCGTCGACCTGTACCGGGTCACGCTCGTGGAAGGGGCGCTCACCGGGACCACGAAGGGGCACGTCTCCGCTGTGCCCGGCAGCGTCTCGGCGACCGCGACGAACGTCTTCAACGTGACGGGGACCTACGCCGACGCCGCCGCGACGGGCATCGATGCGACGGTCGTCTACAAGGTCCGCATGGACATGCCGCACGCACCCGATGAGAGCACCTGGATCCAGGCGCGCATGCACGTCGAGGGCGGAACCAGCTACGCGGAGTGCGACGTCTTCACGGGCGACCCGCGTGCAGGCGGAGTGGTCGCGACCCCTGCGCCGTACACGTGCTTCCCGCACCGCACCCAGAGCTTCCCGAACGTGCGCTACACGTTCGCGATCGAGATGAATCGCTACGTCGAGTCGTCGGGAACGATCCACGCGGTCGGCCCGGTATCGCTCTCGGAGGGGAACTTCACCTTCGAGCAGCCGTTCCGGATCGCGGGGACGGAGAACGTCGCCGCGGGCGGCACCACCACGTTCTCGACGCTCCAGCGCGAGTCCGACAAGACGGCCTCGGTCGAACCCGACATGGCCAAGACGTGGTTCTCCTACCGGATCCAGGAGACGAAGGACGTCGCCGGGGTGCCCACCGTGGTCCCGTCGAAGTACTACATCGCCGGCATCGTGAGCCGGAACCGTTCGGGGAGCAACCAGACGTCGTGCTGGATCTTCGATGTGGATCCCACGGGCTCGACGCCATGGCAGGACCTCAAGAGCCCGCGGGCCACGCCGTACACCTGCACGGCGACCGGCGATCGAGTCGACAGCGGTCATCTGGCGGCGACGATCATCGTGGCCAAGCGCGACATCATCGTCATCCCGGCGACGGAGCGCCCGCGTCAGAGCGAGCTCTACCGCGACGTGTGCACGAACCGGCCGGACGACTGCGACCTCTCGCTCGCGACCGTCGTGCAGCAGCCGGGGACCCATCGGGTGATGTCGCCCAAGTGGGGCAACATGGAGCACCCCGAGCCGATCAAGCACATCTTCAAGTTCACGTCGAAGCAGTCGACCACGACATCCTTCGGGACCGAGCTGACGCTCGGGATCGAGGGAGGGCTCGGTGTCAAGTACAAGGCCGAGATCAAGGCCTCGTTCGGCTACGAGATCGCGAACGAGACCTCCTACACCGATGAGCAGGAGGTCGAGATCAAGCCCGGTCGCAGCGCCTTCATCGTCGGCGCACCGCAGATGATCCACACCGAGGGCGACATCTACGTTCTGCATGGAGACAGGCTCTACATCCTGCAGAACGTGATCGCCGACTTCCCGCGGGTCGGACTCGACAACTGGAACTTCTGGGACGAGAGCGAGCCGATCCCCGGATGGACACCGGGAGGCGTGGGAGGCGCGCAGAACCCGCCCCTCACGGATCTCGATCCGGCAGCTGCCGCGGCAGCAGCCGCAGCGGCGGGACGCGCGACGTCCGGAAAGGGCTCGCTGGCCCAGACGGGCGGAACCGCTGACGTGCTGACGTTCGCGTTGGCGGCGGGCCTCACGCTCGCGGGCGGGCTGCTCCTGTTCGCACGGCGCCGTCGGCACCACCCGGCCGAGTAGTCGGCGACAGCACAGAAGAGGACGCCCGGGCTCAGGCCCGGGCGTCCTCTTCTGTGTCGGCGGAAGCCGATCAATACGCCTGCTGGATGATCGCGGCGACCGCGCCGACGTCGTCGTTCGCGTCGAGGATGCCGTTCGGATCGGGGAGGAACCCCTGCGTGACGATGATCGTGAACGCGAGGTCGCGACCGGAGGCCGTCTCCATCACGCCGCCGAGCGTCTTCGTGGAGAGGCGGAACCTCTGGTTGAACGGGTCGCTGTTGAGGAGGGTTCCGGTCTTCGCGAACACCTTGCCGGCAGCGGGGCCGTCGGCCTCGACCATGACGAGCGAGCCGTCGACACCGAGCACCGGCATCGTGGCCTTCCAGCGCTCCGCATCGGGACGCTCCGCCATCAGCGTCTGGATCTGCAGGGCGTTGGCGGGCGTGACGTAGTTGCCCTCCAGGCCCGAGCCGTCGATCAGCGACGCTCCGGTGACGTCGAGGCCCGCCTCCTTCCAGATCTCGCCGGCGATCGGTATGCCCTTGTCGCAGTCGGTCTCGCCGCGCTCCACGGCCAGGCGGCAGACGAGGGTCTGCGCACCGCGGTTGTAGCTGATCTTCATCACATACGTGACCTCCTCCTCGAGCGGGAGCGACTCCAGCTCGGCGACCGAGGGCAGCGCCTCGACGGCCGCGAAGTCGGCGAGGGTCTCGGTCGTGTTGGTGGCAAGGGGATCGGTGCCCACCGCCACGCCCGCGCGCCCGAGTGCCTCGATGAACGCCGTGCGCGCGAACGTGGCCGGGTCGTCGAACGCGTAGGACTTGAGCTGCGGCACGCTGTCGGCGGCGATCGTGCCCGAGACGACGACCTCGCCGTCGCGCGAGGAGTCCTCGAGGGTGATGGCGGTAACGCCGCCCGCCTCGACGGTCTCGACGGTCGATGTGACGATCCACGGCGAGACGACCGGCACCATCTCGGTGGTGGCAGGCTCACCGGGCTCGGACGGGTGCACCATGACGTCCACCAGGTTCTGGTTGACGATGATGGGGGTCACCGCCTGGCCGCCGAGCTTGCCGGTGAACAGACGGTCGTCCACCAGCACGTCTCCGGCGACGGAGTCGATGCCCGCCGCCTTCACCTGGGCCGCGAGGTCGTCGAGTCCGGTGAGAGGGTCCTGCGGGGTGAGACTCGAACCGGGCAGGAAGTTCGCGTCGTTGTGGTCGAGGTTCGCGAAGTCGACGGTCCCGTCGTCCTTCGTGCGGCCGCCCATCGTGAGATCGCCCATCCCGACGAGCACGAGGTCGCCGCCGAGGACTCCCGCGGTGATCTCGCCGGTGCGCTTGACGGGCGTCGTGATGGTGTGGTCCGGTCCCCATTCGAGCCACGCGGCGCCCGCGCTGTACGTCTTCACGAACGAGCCCGGCTCGACCATCCGGTTCGCGCCGAGATCGATGAGCTCCTCGCCGGTCTCGAGGTCGGTCACCGCGATCGACCAGGTGGCGTGCTCGTACCGTTCCTGGTTCATGACCGCGAGTGCGGCATCGGGCAGACCGTCGACGGAGTTCGGATCCGCGGCGTCCTCGGCGGTGCAGGCCGTCGTGCCGACCAGGAAGAGACCCGCCACGGCGGCGGCCGCCGCCCCCCGGCGGAGGGACCCCGGGGTCATTCTCCGCTCCCGGCGGCGAGGGCCTCGGCGATCCGACGGAAGGTCTGATCGGCCGGGTGGGCCTTGGGCACCACGTTGGAGGCGTTCATGAACACCGCGATGCTCGCGCCGGTCTCGGGGTCGTGGAACACGGCAGCCGTGAATCCCAGTCCCTCGCCGTTGTGCCCCCACCAGCCGTTCGTCTCGCCGATGCCCAGTGCGTACTGGTCGTAGGGCGGGCCCTCCTCGAGGGGCGCGCCGCTCTGCCGCTCGGTCTGCGTCGACGGTTCGAGCAGGAGCCCCGACCCGAGCGCCTCGGCCCAGACGCGCGCGTCATCGAGCGTGCTCACCATCGATCCCGCCGGTCCGTAGATCGACAGGTTGTCGTTCTGCACGACCTGTTCGCCGTCGAGCAGCACGTAGCCGTTCGGGTGATCCGTCCAGGTGGAGGCGTCCAGGGTGTAGCGGGTGCCGCTCTGGCCGAGGGGCTGCAGGATCCGCTCGTCGAGCGCGTCCGCGAACGGCTGACCGGTCACCTTCTCGACGACGGCGCCGAGGAGGTTGGTGTTCGCGTTCGTGTAGACCTTGCGCTCGCCGGGGGCGAATGCCGCCGGCTGGCCGACGAGGAAGTCGTTCAGCTCGGCGAGAGTGAAGATCCTCGCCTCGTCCGCGCTGTAGGCGGCGCCGAAGGCCTCCGTCGACGTGTAGTCGGCGTTACCGCTCGACATGTCGGCGAGCTGGCGGATCGTGATGCTGTCGCCGTTCGCGATCCCGTCGACGTATTGGCCGATCGTGTCGTCGAGGCTGAGCTTCCCCTCGTCGACGAGCTGGAGGATGAGGGTCACGGTGTACGACTTCGTGACGCTGCGCAGCGGCCAGGTCATGTCGAGCGACACAGGCGTGTCGGCATCGATGTCGGCGAGGCCGACGGCCGAGGTCCACGATCCCTCGCCGGGGATCCACACGCCGACCGCGGCGCCCGACACGTCGTACTCGGCCATCGTCCGGTCGACGATCTCCTGCAGCTCCGTCTGGAGGTCGGCGGGCAGCTCGCCCCCGGGCGCCGCGGGCCGGAGCGAGTCCGTGGCCGTCGGCGCCGCGCTCCCCTCCGGAGCGGTGGAGCCCGCGCATCCGGCCAGCAGCAGGGAGATGACTCCGACGGCGGCGATGCCCGCCACGGTGCGCCGATCGGATCGGGGTGTTCGCGCGCGCTCGTGCGTGTGCGCGAGCAGCGGACGACGGATGCGGTGTGTCATGGGGTCTCCCAGCGTCGGATTCCGAGGGCGGTGGCCCATCATGCCCACTTTTCTCCCCGAGGGGTGTCGTCCGCAATGGACCCCGGTCCCTGATCGAGAGGGGACCCAGGTCCATAGCCGTCGCCTCTGCCACCCGCGAGACTGATCGAGGTTCTGCATGCCCGCAGGCCCGAGGGGAAGGTGTCGAGGACATGGTGGGTTACGAGAGATCAGCGCTGCGGCGTGGAGCATCGCGGTCGCAGCGCCTGCTCGCGGTCGTCGCGACCGCGGCGGTCGCCGTGGGGCTCGCCGGGTGCGCGGCACCCGCGCCGGAGGCATCCGCGAAGCCCTCGGCAGCGGCAGACGGCGCCGTGGAGTTCGATGCCGCGGCGCTGACGGCGATGTTCGAAGAGCAGGCGGAGGAGATGATGCTGCCGGGCGCCGTGGTGATCGTGCGCACTCCGGACGGCGACATCGAGGTGCCGTACGGCGTGACGGAGTGGGGAGGCTCGACGCCCGTCACGCTCGACGACCACATCCGCATCGGGTCGAACACCAAGACCTGGACCGGCACCGTGATCCTGCAGCTGGTGGAGGACGGCAGGATCGCCCTCGAGGATCCCGTGTCGAAGTACCGTCCCGACGTGCCCAACGGCGACAACATCACGATCGAGCAGCTGCTGACGATGCGCAGCGGACTGTTCAACTACACGACGACTCTCGAGTTGAACGCGGCGCTGGATGAGACCCCCGACCGAGTGTGGGACCCGGAGGAGCTCGTGCGGATGGGGTTGGCGGGGGAGCCGTACTTCGCGCCGGGCGAGGGGTACATGTACTCCAACACGAACACGGTCCTGCTGGGGCTGATCGCGGAGCAGCTCGAGGGGAAGAAGCTGCCCGAGATCTATCAGGAGAGGCTGTTCGAGCCGCTGGGCCTCACCGAGACGTCGTTCCCGGCGCTCGCGGACGCGTCGATCGCCGAGCCGGTGGCCCACGGCTACATGTTCTCGAACAACGTCGACACGATGGAGGGCTCGGCTTTGCCGGCCGATGAGCTCGCGGCGGCGCAGGCGGGGGAGCTGCTGCCGACGGATCACACGGACGACAATCCGTCCTGGGCATGGTCCGCGGGGGCGGGCATCTCGACCGCGCCGGAGCTCGCGACGTGGGTCGAGGCACTCGGCGGGGGCGGAGTGCTGAGCGATGAGATGCAGAAGAAGCGCATCGAGAGCGTCCAGCCGTCTGACGGAGAGGGTGCGTACGGCTGGGGCGTGGCCGGCATGGGGTCGTTCTACGGGCACATCGGCGAGATGCCGGGATACAACTCGTTCATGGGGTACGACCCCGAGACCGACGTGACCGTGGTCGTCTGGGCCACGCTCGCGCCGAACATGGAGGGGAATCCGGCGGCTGCCCTCATCGCCCGGTCGCTGATCGAGAAGATGTACGGCCTCTGACGCGAGCCCGAGGTCCCGTCGGTGTCCTGCGAGTCAGGGCGCGGGCGGGACCGCGGCCTGCAGGTGGCGGATGACCGCGAGCACGCGACGGTGATCGTCCGCGTCGACCGGCAGGCCGAGCGCGTCGTAGATCCTCGAGGTGTGCTGCACCACGGCCTTCTCGCTCAGCACCAGCTGGGCCGCGATCGCGGCGTTGCTGCGGCCCTGTGCCATCAGGCCCAGCACCTCGACCTGTCGCGGGGTCAGGTGCGCCACGGCGGAGGTTCCGCGGCTCGCCCGCGCGACCAGCACCGAGACCACCTCGGGATCGAGCGCGGTGCCTCCGGCGGCGACACGGCGGATGTCCGCCGTGAACGTGCGGACATCCGAGATCCGCTGCTTGAGCAGATATCCGAACCCGCCGGCTCCGTCCTCGAGGAGCTCGGCCGCGTAACGGCGCTGCACATGCTGCGAGACGACGACCACGCCGATGCCCGGGTGGGCGCGACGGATCCGGAGCGCGGCGAGGAGCCCCTCGTCGGTGTGGGTGGGCGGCATCCGGATGTCGGTGAGCACCAGGTCGGGCAGATGGCGCTCGACCTCGCGTTCGAGCTCGACAGCCTCGCTGACGGCTGCCAGCACCTCGAATCCGTCATTCGTGAGGATGTGCGCGATGCCCTCCCGCAGCAGCACCTCGTCCTCGCCGATCACGACGCGCATGGCAGCTCCACCTCGATGTTGGTGCCGCGCAGCGGCTCCGACCGGATCGCGATGGTGCCCTGGAGGGCATCCACCCGGTCCGCGAGGCCCCGCAGCCCCACGCCGGCCCCGATCCGCGCGCCGCCGACGCCGTCGTCCTCGATCGCGATGGCGATCCGGCCGTCGCGCTGGCCCAGGGTCACGCGCACATGGGAGGCATCGGCATGCTTGACCGTGTTCGACAGCGCCTCGGCGATGATGAAGTAGGCCGTGTGGGCGGTCGACGTCGTGATGGCCGTCTCGTCGACCTGTGCGACGAGGGTGGCGGGCACCGACAGACGATCCACGAGGTCTTCGGTCGCGGCCACCAGCCCTCGCTCCAGCAGCGCCGCCGGCAGCACGTCGTGCACGAGCCGGCGCAGGTCCGCCGCCGCCAGGTCGATGCCGCGCCGCAGCTTCTCGATGTCGCCGGTCGTCGCCGATTCCGCGGCGGCGTCCGCGATGGTCTGGGCCTCGATCCCGAGGAGGACGAGCTGCATCTGCAGCCCGTCGTGCAGGTCGCGGGCGATGCGCGAGCGTTCGCGGTCGGCGGCGTCGACGATGCGCACACGGGATCGGGTGAGCGCCTCGTTGCTGACGAGCAGCTGCGTGGTCAGGCGCTCGCGGTCGAGGGCGATGGCGAGCACCTCGGCGGCGCGGCGCACCGGCCAGGGCTCGGCGATCATGCGCGCGTCGTACTCGATGCCGCCGACGAGCTCGTCGTCGACCCGCACCTGCAGCCAGGCCCGGTCGGGGTCGGCGGCATCCGGATCGACCGGTGCCCTCTCGCCGCGCTCGTCGATGTACTGGCCGCGGGAGGCGTCCCAGTACGCGACACGGAGCGTGTCGTCACCGACGGTGGTCGCGAGCGCCTGGGCGACGGCGGGCCGGCTGGCCCCGCGGATCGCGAGCCATTCGCTCAGAGCCTCCAGCGGGGTGGTGCGTGTGAAGCCGCCGCGGAGCACGCCGAGGAGGAAGGCGATCGGGAGCCCGGCGAGCAGCAGACCCTGCAGGGAGACGACGACGTCGAATCCGACGCCCATCGGGAACAGGAGGTTCGGGAGCAGCGGCAGGCAGACGACGGCAAGGAGGCCGTAGGTGAACAGGGGGAGCAGCACCCGCCGATGGGCGGCGTCCGCCGCCCGCAGACGGCGCGCGAGCACGATCGCGGCCAGTGCCATCGACGTCAGCCCGAGCACGCTCTGCAGGAACGACAGCAGCTCGAATGCCGCGGTGCCCTCCGTGAGGGCGCGCGCCGTGTCGAACACGATGCAGGTCACGTAGCCGAGCACGACGGCGAGCACCGCCAGGCGTCCGCGCACGCGGCCGGACGGGAACGCCATGAGCAGGTGGATCGCCACACCCAGCGGGGTGGTCGCGAAGACGGCATTCACCCAGAAGAGCCCCGGAGCACCGACGTACCCCGTGCTGACGAGGAAGACCGAGACGGCGCCGATCAGAAGCAGCGGGCCGATCCCGTTGGTCGGTCTCCGCCACCAGGCGATGATCCCGGCGACCGCCCAGATCCACGCGAGCGCGACCAGACCGATGCCCGCGACCGGGTCACCGGCGCCCGTGGCGCCGACGGTGATCACGATCACGCCGGTCAGCGCGGCGAGGATGCCGATGAAGATCAGCGCGATCTCGAGGGATCCCATCCGACCGCCCTGCAGGCGTCTCGGTGTCGGTCGGGTGAGGGGCGAGACGGGGGCCTGTGATGACACGGATGGTCTCTCGTTGGGGATGCGGGTGAGGGTGGTTCCACACTGGCGGACGCCCGCCGGGAGAGCAACCGATCAGCGAGAGGCGGTGAGGCGTGCCTCTATCGGAGCCCACCCGCTCTCCAGCACCGCGAACCCGGCGTCGAGCGTGCCGAGCTGGTCGTCGTCCTCGTTGACGAGCAGTTGCATCTGCAGCACGAAGCGCGCGTAGACGCGGGTCTCGGCGGTGGGTCCCGGCAGGCCGAGCTCCTCGGCGATGGCGGCGGAGAGCGCGTCCTCGTGCCGCAGCCACATCTTCGCCGCGTAGTCGCGCAGCGCCGGTGTCTCGTTGAGGAAGCGCAGGAAGATGCGCGTGACGTCATTGCCGTGCTCGTCGACGTTGGCACGGATCTCGGCGGCGTAGAAGTCGTGGATCGCCCGGTTGATCGTGCTGCCCTCCGGCCGGTCGCGCACGGCGGAGACGAGCCGGTCGCGCTGCTCGTCGTCCTCGTCGAAGACGAGCGCCTCCTTCTGCGGGAAGTGCGCGAACACGGTCGTGGGGGAGACGTCTGCGGCGTCTGCGACCTCGCGGATGCTCACGTTGTCGAATCCGCGCTCGAGGAACATCTTCGTCGCGACGTCGGAGATCGCCTTGCGCGTCGCGGCCTTCTTCCGCTCTCTGCGCCCGATCGGCGCGGCGGACGGCTGCTCGGTGGATGCCATGCGCTCAGCCTACCGCGCATTCGATACAAAACTGGCTTGACACCAAAACTGGTATCGATACACTTTCGGTATGACTTCACCAATTCTCCCCGTCCGAGGTGCGAAGCGCGCCTGGGTCATGCTCATCGTTCTCACGATGCTCACCGTCATCGGGATGACGGTCGTCCTCCCCGTTCTTCCCTTCGTCGTCCTGCAGTACGTGTCGGAGGAGAAGGACCTGGCCATCTGGGTCGGCATTCTCGAGGCCGTCAACGGACTCTGCGCCTTCCTCATCGCGCCGTTCCTCGGACGCCTCTCCGATCGCTTCGGTCGCCGGCCCGTCATCATCGCCGCCGCATTCGGCGCGGCGTTCTCCATGGCGCTGTTCGGCATCGGCGGTGCCCTCTGGGTCCTCGTGCTCGCGCGTGTCATCCAGGGGATGACGGCGGGCGACCTGCCGGCGCTCTTCGCGTACCTCGCCGACATCACCCCGCCCGAGAAGCGCGCGCAGCGATTCGGCCTCCTCGGTGCGCTCTCCGGGATCGGCATGATGATCGGCCCGGCGATCGGCGGACTCCTGGCGGCGATCAGCATCCAGCTCCCCGTCTTCCTCACCGCCGCCGTGGCGCTGACCATCGCGATCCTCAGCATCTTCCTGCTCCCCGAGAGCCTCAAGCCCGAGAACCGCATCGGCGCGATCGCCCTGCGCGACGTCCAGCCGTTCGCCGTGTTCAAGAACGCTTTCGGCCGTCGGGAGCTCCGTGGACTGATGATCGGCTTCGGAATCCTGGCCCTGCCGTTCGGCTTCTTCGTGAACAACTTCAGCGTGCTCGCGCTCGACTCGATCCAGTGGGGGCCGACCCAGATCGGGCTGATGACGGCGGCGGTCGGCATCATCGACATCCTGATCCAGGGCGTCCTGCTCGGCATCCTGCTTCCGCGGATGGGCGAGCGCGGCGTCATCGTGAGCGGCATCGTCGCCCAGATGGTCGGACTCATCGGGCTCGCCGTCGTGGCCTCGATCTTCGCGCAGCCGTGGCTGTTCATCGTCGGCGCGCTCCTGCTCGCCGCAGGGCAGGGGGCCTCGCAGGCGGCGATGGACGGTGCCATGTCGAACGCGGTCGGCGACGACGAGCAGGGCTGGCTCGGCGGCGCGACGCAGTCCCTCAACGCGGCGATGGGCACGGTGGCGCCGCTCATCGCCGGCGCCCTCTACGTCACGATCAGCCACGCCGCGCCGTACTGGCTCGGCGCCGCGCTCATGATCGTCGCCGTGATCGTCGTGAGTCGTGCGCACATCGCGAACACGGCGAAGAGGTCGCCGAGCGCAGAGCCGGTCGAGCAGGCTCCGGTCGTCGCCTGAGATCGGATGCCGCGCCGGGTCGCCCGCCCTCGTGCGGGGGGAGGATGATGGTCTCATGGCCGCTCCTCATCGACCCGGCCTCCGGGTCACGGCGGGGGTCACGATCCCGGAGTCGGAGCTGTCCTGGCGGTTCTCCCGGTCATCCGGGCCCGGCGGGCAGGGCGTGAACACGGCCGACTCCCGCGCCGAGCTGGTCTGGGACGCCGCCGGCTCCTCGACGCTGACCCCGGCGCAGCGCGAGCGTCTCCTCGAGCGTCTCAGCGGTCGCCTCGTCGACGGGGTCCTGACGATCGCGGCATCCGAGCACCGCGCCCAGCTGCGCAATCGGGATGCCGCTCGCGCCCGTCTCGCCGCCCTGGTCGCCGAGGCGCTGCGGCCGCCGCCGCCGTCGCGCCGACCGACGAAGCCGAGCCGGGGGTCGAAAGAGCGGCGGCTGAAGGCGAAGCAGCGCCGCACCGACGTCAAGCAGCTGCGGCAGCGCCCCCGAGATACCTGACCCTCGGCCGGCTGACGCGCGGTCCGGGATCAGCGCGGCGTCGGTGCGGGTGTGCTGCGGCGCGGCACGTAGTTCTTCCAGGCGGAGCGGAACCCCACGCCGCCGAACGTCATGAACCCGGCCGCGAGGGCCGCTCCGACCGCGATCCCGAGGCCGACGGCCCACTCGAACGTCCCGCCGCCGGCGACGATGGCCGAGCCGACGAGGAGCCCCGTCACGCAGGCGTTGACCACGATCAGCAGCATCACGGAGCTGCCGAGCAGGATGCTGACGCTGCGGCGCCGCAGGAACGAGTAGGTCAGCTTCATGCCGTCCTGATCGTCGTACGTCGAGGCGAGGAAGATCTCCTCGACGTGCGGGTCGAGGTCGACGTACGCGCCGCGGAGCCGGTTCATGGCGACGACGTACATCATGTCCTCCTCCGAGACGTTCATGACCCGCACCTGCGTCATGAAGCCGATGAGACACAGGAACGCCAGGATGGCGAGCGAAGCGCCGCCGAACCACCCGGCGAATCCGGATGCCTGACCGAGGAGGCCGATCGTCACGAGCCCCGCCGACACGAGGGTGAGGAAGATCGTGATGCGGGTCAGCACCTCGCTCTGGGCGGTGCTGCGCGCGGCGAGCAGGCCCCAGTGCTCGGTCGCCAGGATCTGCGCACGCCGAGCGAGCGCCGCATCCGACTCCGTCGCCGGTGCGGTGCGCTCTACCTCGGATGCCGTGCCCTCGCTGCCGTCCGCGGACGAGGACCCCGGCGAGGAGCGCTCGCCCATACCGACATCATGCACCCGCCCGCGGCGGGACGGAACGGGCACTTCCGGTGAGCGCCCGGCCCCGGGGCCGGGCGCCTGCCGACGCGCCTACACTGTAAGGGTGGCGAGACTACTGATCGTCGGGGGCTTCCTGGCCGCCGTGTTCTGGGTGTTCAGCATCGTCGACTGCGCTGTGCAGCCGGCGACGCGGCACCGTGGTGTGCCCAAGGCCGCCTGGATCGCCATCGTGGTGCTGATCCCCGTCATCGGCGGCATCCTCTGGTTCACGATCGGCCGCCGTCGCGCGAACGATCAGGGCCAGCGTCGTGTGCTCGCACCCGACGACGACCCCACGTTCCTCCAGAGCATCGGCAAGACCGAGCAGGATGCCCGCATCAAGCGCCTCGAAGAGGAGCTCGCCCGCCTCGACGAGGAGACCGACGAGCCTCCCGCCGCGGATCCGCGCCCGTGACCTCATCGCCGGCGACCGATGCTGCGGCATCGCTGCTCGCCGATCTCGTCGCGCACGGCGTGCGCGACGTCGTGCTCTCGCCGGGTTCCCGGTCGCAGGCGCTCGCGCTCGCGGCGGTGCGCGTCGCCGACGAGGGGCTCCTGCGGGTGCACGTGCGCATCGACGAGCGCGTGGCCGGATTCACCGCGCTCGGAATCAGTCGTGAGACCGGCGTGCCCGCGGCTGTGCTGTGCACGTCGGGCACGGCCGTCGCCAATCTGCTCCCGGCGACCATGGAAGCCTTCCACTCCGGGGTGCCACTGCTGCTGCTGACGGCCGACCGCCCGCCCGAGCTCCGGGGCGTCGGGGCGAATCAGGCGACCCGGCAGGATGGACTCTTCCAGCGTTGGGTGCGCGACCAGATCGACGCGCCCGTCCCCGGCGACGGCGACTGGTCGGGCCTTGCCGCACGCGCGGTCGCGGCGGCGATGGGCGGCTCGGACTCCTCGCCCGGTCTCCCCGGAGTCGCCGGACCCGTGCATCTGAACCTGCCGTCCCGCGAGCCGCTCTCCGGGCTGCCACCGGAGCTCTCGATCGTCTCCGGCGACGCCCCTCGCCCCATCCCCGCCGAGTCCTTCGTGCTCGAGCGCGGACCTCGCACCGTGGTCGTCGCGGGCGCCGACGCGGGAGCCGCCGCCGAGGAGATCGCGCACGCCGGCAGCTGGCCCCTGATCGCCGAGATCGTCAGCGGATCCCGCTTCGGCCGCCAGCTCGTCCACGGCTACCGGGCGCTCCTGCGGCGCGACGATCTCGGCGGCCGCATCGAGCGGGTGGTCGTCCTGGGCCATCCGACGCTGAGCCGCGAGGTGACCGCGCTCCTGTCGCGGGACGGCGTCGATGTCGTCGCCGTGCGCCGGGGTGGCGAGGAGCTCAACCTCAACGGCCGCACCCTCGCCGTCGGCGCCGTCGCCGTCGCGGACGGTGACGCCGACCGCGCCTGGCTCGGAGAATGGCTCGCGGCCTCCGCGGCCGAAGTCGTCGACCTGAGCGAGCAGGCCCCGGATCCCGAGGGACTCGCCTCGAAGGACTTCGCCGCCCGCCGCGAGGCCGTCAAGGCCGAGCTCGACGCCGTCCGCCGTCCTCTCGACCGGGAGCTCCTCGTCGACGCCGTGTGGCGGGCGACATGGCCGCACGATCGGCTGATGTTCGGGTCGTCGCGGCTCGTGCGCGTCGCAGACGCGGTGCTCGCCGGCAAGAAGGTCCCGGTGCACGCCAACCGCGGGCTGGCCGGCATCGACGGCACGATCGCCACCGCCACGGGCATCGCCCTCGCCAGCCAGGCCGCCGGCGACCCGGGGATCACCCGCGTGCTGCTCGGCGACCTCGCCTTCCTGCACGATGTCGGCGCGCTGCTGCTCCCTCCCGACGAGACCGAACCCCGGCTGCAGGTGATCGTGGGCAACGACGGCGGCGGCACGATCTTCGATGCGCTCGAGGTCGCGGCATCCGCCCGTCCGAACGATCTCGACCGGGCCTTCTACACGCCGCACACCGTGCGGCTCGAGCACCTCGCACTCGCCTACGGCTGGGAGTACCAGCGGGTCACGACGCGCCCTGCGCTCGACCAGGCGCTCACCTCGCCACGCGGCGGTCGTCAGATCATCGAGGTCCCGCTGGCCCGCTGACTGGCAGGATGTGCGTATGAACGCGCACACCTGGACGAACCTGCTGCGAGTCGGAGACGGTTTCCGCCTCGCTGACGTGGATCCCGACAGCAAGCCCGGCTACGACGAGGGCAAGGCGCAGGGGGCGAAGGATCTCGCCGCCGGGCTCGTGCGACTCAACGACCTGCAGGAGAGGCTCTTCGCCGAGAGCCGGGTCGGCACAGCCCAGGACTCCGTGCTCCTGGTGCTGCAGGCCATGGACTCGGCCGGCAAGGGCGGGATCGTGCGGCACGTCGTCGGCGGCGTCGACCCGCAGGGCGTCTCGCTCGCGGCCTTCAAGGCGCCGACGGCCGAGGAGCGTACGCACGACTTCCTCTGGCGCATCGAGAAGCGCCTGCCGGAACCCGGATTCATCGGCGTCTTCGACCGGTCCCACTACGAGGACGTGCTGATCGGACGCGTGCGCCAGCTCGCGGACGGGCCCGAGATCGAGCGCCGCTACGCCGCGATCAACGAGTTCGAGGCACGGGTCGCAGCGTCCGGCACCCGCATCGTCAAGGTCATGCTGCACATCTCACCCGAGGAGCAGAAGGCCCGGCTGATGGAGCGCCTCGAACGACCGGACAAGCACTGGAAGTACAACCCGGGCGATGTGGACGAGCGACTGCTGTGGCCGAAGTACATGGAGGCCTACCAGACCGTTCTCGACCGCACGTCCACCGAGGCCGCACCCTGGTACGTCGTTCCGGCGAACTCCAAGTGGTTCGCGCGCCTGGCTGTGCAGGAGCTGCTGCTCGCGGCTCTCGAGGACATCGATCCGCAATGGCCGGGCGCCGACTTCGACGTCGAGGCGGAGAAGAAGCGCCTCGCCGCGAGCTGACCCCTACCGGTCGTTGAGCGAGGAGCGCAGCGACGAGACGAAACGCGTCAGGCGAGCGCGTCGACCAGCGGGCGGAACTTGACCCTGGTCTCGAGCAGCTCCGACTCCGGGTCGGAACCGGCGACGATGCCCGCGCCCGCATAGGCGGTCACGTGGATGTCGTCGGCGGCCGCGGTGAACTGGGCGCAGCGCAGCGCGATGGCCCACTCGCCGTTGCCCGCGGCATCCACCCACCCCACCGGCCCCGCATAGCGGCCGCGGTCGAAGGGCTCGAGGTCGCGGATCGCGGCGATCGCGGCCGCCGTCGGCGTCCCGGCGACCGCCGCGGTCGGATGCAGCGCCCGCACGAGATCGAGCGCCGACTCGCCGTTTCCGAGCTCGCCCTCGACGTCGGTCGCCAGGTGGAACAGATTCGGCAGCTTGAGCAGGAACGGCTGCTCGCTCGCAGCGAGCGCCCGTGTGTGCGGGCGGAGCGAGGCGAGCACGCTCTGCACGGCGTACTGGTGCTCGTCGAGATCCTTCGTGCTCGAGGCGAGATGAGCGGATGCCGCGGTGTCGGCATCCGCGTCGGCCCCGCGCCCGATCGTGCCGGCGAGGACCCGGGCCGTGACGGTGCCGTTCTGCACGGTCACCAGCGTCTCGGGGCTCGCGCCGATCAGCCCGTCGACCGCGAACGCCCAGGTGTCGGGGTAGCCCGTCGACAGGGCGCGGACCAGGCGGCGCAGATCGGAGCCGGCCGGGATGCTGCCGGTGAGGTCTCGGGCCAGCACGACCTTGCTCAGCTCGCCGCCGGCGATGCGCGCGAGCGCGGCGCGGACGGAGTCCTGGTAGCCCTGCGGGCTCTGCGCACCGGGGCCGACAGTGCCCGCCCAGTGGGGTCCGTACGGGTGGGTGGCGAACTCCTCGTCGGGATCCGATGCTCCGGCGACGCGGATGCGGGTCTCCCAGAACCGGTCGCCGTGGCGACCGAGCACCTTCGTGGGCACCACGAGCACGCTGTCGGCGGCCGACTCCTCGTCGAAGGCGAAGGCGCCGAAGGCCACCAGCCCCGTGCCGGGGAGGCCGACGGCGTCATCGATCTCCGCCTGGGCGGCCATGCCGCGCCAGAACGTGGCGAGGGCTGCGCTGCGCGGCTCGTCTCCGGCGGGCGGGCGGATCGCGGCGAGGGGCTCGCCGACCGACACGATGCCATCGCCGCGGCGCAGCCAGGCGAGCGGGCGGGCGGGATCCGCGTAGGCCAGGAGGTCCTCGACCGGGTCGATCTCGCGGGTCTCCACGACCAGGTGGGTGGTGTGCACGTCTCCAGCCTATGCCGCGCGGATGACCGGAACCGCGCCGTCGTAGGGTGGGCGCATGAGCGATGCACGTCCTGCCACAGGTGCCGAGATGATCTTCCAGTGGCGCAAGTGGGACGGTGCGCCGCACTGGCGCCACGAGTGCGTGTACCTCGGCTCAGACGAGTGGGGCGACTGGATCGGGCAGCCGGTCGGGTGGAGCAGCGCCCGTCCCGGCGCGCAGTTCGTCGCCGCCGGCCCGAACGTCACGCTCGTGCCGCGGCAGACCGACTTCGCACTCACGGTCAACCGCGATCACCCGAACGGCATGCGCATCTACATCGACCTCGGATGGGATGTCCGGTGGTCGGCGGAGCCGCTTCTCGCGACCGGCATCGACATGGACCTCGATGTCGTGCGCGTCGAGGGCGAGCGTGGCACCTGGGTCGACGATCGCGACGAGTGGGCGGAGCACAGCCTGCAGTACGGGTACCCGGCGGAGATCATGACACGGCTCGAGGCGCTCGCGCTCGATCTCGAAGAGCGGGTCCGCGCGCAGATCGCGCCGTTCGACGATGCCACCGCCGACGCCTGGCTCGACCGCCTCGAAGCCCTGGACCTCGCGCCTAGACTGAACGCGTGACCCCGAACGAGAAGAACCGCGCCGATCTCGGCAAGGACCCCGCCCGCGTCAGCGGCATGTTCGACCAGGTCGCCGCCGGCTACGACCGCACCAACACGGCGATGACCTTCGGCAACGACGCGCTCTGGCGCGCGGCGACGACGAGGGCCGTGGCGCCGAAGCCGGGGGAGCGCATCCTCGACCTCGGGGCGGGCACCGCATCGTCGTCGGCATCCCTCGCCCGCAGCGGCGCAGAGGTGGTCGCCGCCGACTTCTCACCGGGGATGCTGGCCGAGGGACAGCGCCGACACGGCGCGATGCGCAACCTCTCCTTCGTGCAGGCCGACGCGACCGACCTTCCCTTCGCGGATGCCGAGTTCGACGCGGTCACGATGTCGTACGCCCTGCGCAACGTCAGCGATCCGAAGAAGGCGCTCCGCGAGCTGCTCCGCGTGACGAAGCCGGGAGGCCGCCTCGTCATCAACGAGTTCTCCACGCCTCCGGGCAAGCTCTTCCGCGGCGCCTACCGGTTCTACAACGACCAGGTGCTGCCCCGGGTCGCCCGTGTCGCGGGGACGAACGGCGACGCCTACGACTACCTCAACGAGTCGATCCGGGAGTGGCCCGACCAGAAGAAGCTCTCCGCCTGGATCCGCGAGGCGGGCTGGGCCGAGGTGGCCTATCGCAACCTCTCCTTCGGCATCGTGGCCCTCCACAGAGCGCGCAAGCCCGAGTGAGAATCCCGGGCGCAAACCGCCGCACCCGACGAAGGTAGGCTGGGACCGTGACTTCGAGCCCCATCGCCCCGGGTTCGCGACTGGCGAGCCGTCTCGGCTTCAGCGATCGCGTCTTCATCGGCCCCGCCGCCCGCCGCGTCGCGCGCGCCATCGAAGACGGTCTGGAGCGCGTCGAGACCGGACTCGCCGAAGACGTGCGCGTCGCCGATCCGCTCGCCGACGCCGCCAGCCGCTATCTCTACGAGGCCGGTGGCAAGCGCATCCGTCCCGTGCTGACCCTTCTCGCCGCGCAGCTCGGCGACGGCAACACCGACGAGGTGATCGACGTCGCCAAGGCGCTCGAGATCACGCATCTCGGCTCGCTGTACCACGACGACGTCATGGACGGCGCCGATCGCCGCCGCGGGGTCCCCGCCGCGCATGCGGTCTGGGGCAACAGCATCGCGATCCTCACCGGCGACATCCTGTTCTCCCGCGCCAGCCAGCTCATGTCGCGACTGGGCGAGCGCGCCATCCGTCTCCAGGCCGACACGTTCGAACGACTCGTGCTCGGCCAGATGCACGAGACCATCGGCGCGCAGCCCGACGACGATCCGATCCAGTTCTACATCCAGGTGCTCGCCGACAAGACGGGTTCGCTGATCGCCGCCGCGACGCAGGGCGGTGTGATCTTCTCGAACGCTCCCGTGGAGTACGAAGAGCCGATGCGCGTCTACGGTGAGAAGATCGGCGTCGCTTTCCAGCTCATGGACGACGTGATCGACCTCTCGGCGAAGCCCGAGGACACCGGCAAGGTCCCGGGCACCGATCTGCGTGCCGGCGTGCCCACCATGCCGTACCTGCTGCTCAAGGCCGAGACGGACGCGACATCGATCGACCTCGGCGCGCGTATCGATGCCGGTGTGGCGCTCATCGCCGACGGCGCCGATCCGGCGATCCTCGACGGACCGCTCGACGAGCTGCGCGATCACGCCGTGACGACGAAGACCCTGGAACTCGCCCACGCCTGGACGCAGGACGCGATCGACGCGCTCGGACCGCTCCCGCGCGGCACGGTGCGTGAGGCGCTGACCCGATTCGCAGAGACCCTCGCCGATCGCTCCAGCTGAATCCGGCGATGCGACCCACGCGGTCGCACGACGGGCGCGACGGCACACGAAAGGACCTCCCATGACCAAGCTCAGACTGGCCATCGTCGGTGCGGGCCCCGCAGGCATCTACGCCGCGGACATCCTGCTGAAGGCCGAGCGCAAGTTCGACGTCTCCATCGACCTGTTCGAGCAGCTTCCGGCGCCCTACGGCCTCGTTCGCTACGGCGTCGCCCCCGATCACCCCCGCATCAAGGGCATCATCACGGCCCTCCGCGATGTGCTCGACCGCGGCGACATCCGCCTGTTCGGGAACGTCCGCTTCGGCGAGGACATCACGCTCGAAGACCTCAAGCACCACTACAACGCCGTGATCTTCGCGACCGGCGCCATCCGGGACACGTCGATGGACATCCCCGGTGTCGACGCCGTCGCCTCCTACGGCGCCGCCGACTACGTCAGCTGGTTCGACGGCCACCCCGACGTGCCGCGCGAGTGGCCGCTGGATGCCGAGTCGGTCGCCGTGATCGGCAACGGCAACGTGGCGCTCGACGTCGCGCGGATGCTGGCCAAGCATGCCGAGGATCTGCTCGTCACCGAGGTCCCGGCGAACGTCTACGAGGGCCTGCAGGCGAGTGCGGTCACCGACGTGCACGTGTTCGGGCGCCGCGGCCCCGCGCAGGTGAAGTTCACGCCGCTGGAGCTGCGCGAGCTCGGCGAGCTCCGCGACGTCGACATGGTCGTCTACGACGAGGACTTCGACTACGACGACGCCTCCAAGGAGGCGGTCGCCAGCAACAAGCAGGTCATGGTCATCGACCGCGTCCTGCAGTCGTGGCGCAAGCGCGACTCGGTGAACAACGCGGGCGGCACCGCATCGCGACGCCTGCACCTGCACTTCTGGGCGCGGCCCGTCGAGGTCCGCAAGGACGAGAGCGGCCGCGTGGCGGCGCTCGTGTACGAGCGCACCCAGCCGGACGGCGAGGGCGGCGCGGTCGGCACCGGTGAGCTGCGCGAGGTCCCGATCCAGGCGCTGTACCGCGCGATCGGCTACTTCGGCTCGCCGCTGCCCGGAGTGCCGTTCGACAAGAAGCACGGCGTGATCCCGAACCGCGAGGGGCAGGTGCTCGCGAAGGACTCCAACCAGCGCGTGCCCGGCATCTACGCGACGGGCTGGATCAAGCGCGGACCGGTCGGCCTGATCGGTCACACCAAGTCCGACGCCATGGAGACGGTCCGGCACATCATCAACGACCAGGGGTCGTGGTGGCAGCCGGAGGACCCCTCGGAGGAGTCGATCCCTGCTCTCCTGCAGGAGCGCGGCGTGAAGTGGACCGACCTCGAGGGATGGCACCGCCTGGACGAGCACGAGATCGGTCTCGGCGCACCGCACGAGCGCGCTCGCGTGAAGGTCGTCCCGCGCGACGAGATGGTGCGGGTCTCGCGCGGCGAGTAGCACCGTCATCCGATCGTTGCGAGCCGATCCCGTCGTGTCGGGGCTGTCCTCCTAGGCTGAGAGCATGCGACGGCGACCTCTCCTCATCCTCGGCGCGGTGGCGCTGCTCCTCGTGTCGGGCTGCGCGCCGACGCCGGAGCCCACTCCCACGGCATCCGTGGACCCGTCGCCCAGCCCGACACCGACGCCGACCTCGGATCCGATCGTCGCGCCGACGCCCGCGTTCGACGTGACGTGCGACGATGTCGCGGCGGAGATGTCTGCTCTCGTCGGCGCGCCGGCGGGGGCGGTGGAGGAGACCCTCTCGCGCGTCTCGATGCCCAACTGGTACCCCGGACCCGCGCTGTACGCGTTCCAGCGCGCCGGCGGCATCGCCTGCTCGACGGGAGACGACTCGCGCAGCTGGGAGGTCACGGTCGTTCCCCGGGCGCAGACCGTGATCACGGGTGCGGAGTCCCGCGGCGGATGGTGGGGCGAGGAGTCGCGCTGCGAGGACAACGGGATCTGCGTCTTCCAGGTGCTCGACGGAGACGTGCTCGTCTCCGCTCAGATGATGGAGCCGGAGGTCGGCTCCGGCGATGCCGCGCGCATCGACGAGGGCCTTCGCCGCATCGCCGCCGCGGCCGTCGCGACGAGCAAGGACGTCGAGCTCGCCCCCAGCGACATCGTCGGCGTGGAGTGCGCGCAGTTCCTGACCAAGGACGAACTCGCCGAGGAACTCGGCACAGAGGTGTTCCTCATCGACTCCTTCGGGGGCTGGGGCATCCCGTCGGAGGTCTACCAGGCCGTCAACGGCTCGCGCATCTGCTACTACGCCTCCGGCGAGAGCGAGTACGAGTCGCAGGGATACCTGACGATCACCACGCTGCCCGGCGGCGCGTGGGCCTTCGAGCTGATCGAGGGCGGCACGGCCGTCGAGATCGAGGGAGCGGATGCCGCGCTCCGCGGCGTCGACGAATTCGATCGCCCTGTCCTCGATGTGCGCGTCGGCTCCGACTGGATCCGCCTCACCACCTTCGAGGGCTCCGGGATCTCCGACCTGACGCAGGTCGCCGAGCACGTCGTGCAGAACTTCACGGTCGGGCGTCCGGCGCCGCAGTAGCGTCCTCGGCTAGCCTGGCCGCAGGGGGGTGGAGCGCATGGCCGACTGGATCGCAGACGTTCTCGGCGAGGAGTTCGAGCAGCTCACCCTCGAGCTCCGCGACGACGACCAGGGACCGGTCGTGGCGACTCTCGTGCGGGCGCTGCCGCCCGCGCAGGGGTGGTGGGATCGGCTGCGGGGGAGTCGCCCCCTGCTGGATGACGTAGACGTGCTGTACGTGCACGGGTGGTCCGACTACTTCTTCCAGAAGCGTCTCGCCCGGTTCTGGACGGCGAGGGGAGCGCGGTTCTTCGCGCTCGACCTGCGCAACTACGGCCGCAGTCTCCGCGACGGCCAGACGCCGGGATACGTCGCCGATCTCGCGACCTACGACGAGGACATCGCCGCGGCACTCGACGCGATGGGGCACGCGATCGACGGGAGCGACAGCCGACGGCTCGTGCTCCTCGGGCACTCGACGGGCGGACTGACCCTGAGCCTGTGGGCATCGCGTCATCCGGATGCCGCGGACGCGGTGATCCTGAACAGCCCGTGGCTGGAGTTCCAGATCGCCCCGGTGCGTGCGGCGATCGCGCCGATGGTCGAGCTGCAGGCACGGCTCCGTCCGCGGGAGGTGGCCCCTCAGGTCGATCTGGGCTTCTACTCGAGGGCGCAGCAGGAGGTCGCCGATCCGGACGATCCCATGGAGGTGAATCCGCTCTGGCGCCCCACCCAGACGATGGCGGTGTACGCCGGCTGGCTGCACGCGATCCTCTCGGGCCATCGCACCGTCGCGTCGGGACTCGCGATCCCCGTTCCGGTGTGCGTGCTCCTCTCGGCCCGTTCGGCCGTGCCCACCCGCTGGTCGGAAGAGCTCACCGCGGCCGACTCCGTGCTGGTGGTCGACGACATCGCGCGCGCGGCCCTGCGCCTCGGCTCGTCCGTGACCGTCGAGCGGATCGACGGGGCGCTGCACGACGTCTTCCTCTCGCGGCACGAGGCGAGGGAAGACGCCTATCGGCGCCTCGAGCGCTGGGTCACCGGCTGGCAGGCGTCCGGCGGAGCGCTCGTTCAGAGGTAGTGCATCGCCCGGGTGAGGCGCTCCGCCTCATCCCCGTCGCCGCGGAGGACCGCGTCATGGAAGTCGACGTAGACCTGCAGCATCCGCTCCCGGTCGTCGACGGGCACGGTCCAGTGACGGAGATTGCGCAGGAGCGCGACCGTCGTCTCCTCGATGACCGTGCAGTGCTGGGCGTTCTGGCTGTGCGCGCCGAGGTAGGCGAACACGTCCCAGCGTGTGTCGGTGGTCAGCGTGCTGTCATGGAGCGAGTCGTACATCGCCTCCACGAGTCCGGCGACATGCGCGCGCTGCGCGGCGCTGAGCTGCGGGACGGCGAGGCGGGCGGCGATACCCGCCTGGTACCCCGCGAAGGCGAGCGACTGTGCCACGGTGTCGGTCGTGACCTCGGTGACCTCGGTGTACCGACTCGGGTACATCGTCACCATCCCCAGGCGCTCCAGGCGCTGCAGCGCTTCCCGCACCGGCGTCCGGGAGACGTGCATCCGCTCGGCCACGTCGAGATCGCGGATGCGCTGCCCCGGGGCCAGTGTGCCGTCGACGATCTGCCGGCCGATGTGCTGGAAGACCTCCTCCGCCAGCAGTTGCTTGTTCTCGCCCACGTTCTTCGTTCCCATGCTGCCCATGGACCCCCGCCCCCAATTGCTCTTCCTTCTCCTGCTACGTGATGCGCCCGGGTGGGCCTCTCATCACAGATCGCGCAGGATGCCAACACACTACGCGCATAACTCCTCGCGCACGGAACATGACGCACGGGCGCCACGGCGGCTCTCGAGGATGCTGACGGAGTTCTCTGCGGCCGACGGACGCGGAGCGCCCGCCGGCCGCATCCGACGCGGTCGCGCGGAACCGCCGCGAACCCCGTCCCCACGGGGGGAGGCCCGCGATTCCGAGAGCGCGGGGCCGTTCGACGACAGTACGTCACGCGGCTGGCGCGTCGTGGGTCGCATCGAGAAGCGACCCCTCTCAGTCTCAGGCACGCATTCCGATATATCGGTATGCGATCCGGATATGACGAAACGATTCATCCGATGCCACGGCATCCGATGAATCGTCTCGTCGCGCTGCACCCGGGCGTCGCGCCCGGCGAGAGGGTCAGCGGTAGTTGATGAACTGCAGGTCGACCTCGAGGTCGGAGCCCTTGAGCAGGCTGATCACGGTCTGGAGGTCGTCACGGCTCTTGGACTGCACGCGCAGCTCGTCGCCCTGGATCTGGCTCTTCACGCCCTTCGGGCCCTCGTCGCGGATGATCTTGTTGATCTTCTTCGCGTTCTCGGAGGAGATGCCGTCCTTGAGGCTCGAGACGATGCGGAACTCCTTGCCGCTCGCGAAGGGCTCCCCGGCGTCGAGGCTCTTCAGGGAGATCCCGCGCTTGATGAGCTTGGACTGGAACACGTCGAGCACGGCCTTCGCGCGCTCCTCGGAGTTGGCGATGATGAGGATCTGCTCGCCGCTCCACGCGATGGATGCCCCGGTGCCCTTGAAGTCGTAGCGCTGCTCGACCTCCTTGCGGGCCTGGTTGAGAGCGTTCTCGGCCTCCTGGTGATCCACTTTCGAGACGATGTCAAAGGAACTGTCAGCCATAGGAGAAGTGTATCGAGACTGCGGTTTGTGCGAGCTCGTGGAAGCGTTTTCATCTCGTCTTCCGCCACGAAGCCGGGTCACAGGTTGATATCAACGCCTTCTTGCATTGTGAATCCACTCGATCTCGATGCATACTGTAAGCGCTTGCAGTACTGCAGGCCATCAGCACCGAGAGAGGCACACACCAATGAAGGTGAACAAGAGGGGCATCGTCGCCGCGGGCGCGATCGCCATCGTTTCGACTCTGACGCTCGCCGGCTGCGCCACGGGGACCAGCGGCGACGACTCGTCCGGCGGCGACAAGGGCAGCGCGCTGACCGTGTGGGTCGACGCGGAGCGCGTCGACGCGCTGCAGGGCGCCGCGGACTCGTACGAGGAGAAGACCGGCGTCAAGGTCGAGCTCGTCGGCAAGTCCGTCGACGACATGAAGGACGACTTCATCCAGCAGGTGCCGACCGGGAAGGGCCCTGACGTCGTCATGGGCGCGCACGACTGGCTCGGCGAGCTCTCCACGAACGGCGTCGTCGCGCCGCTCGAGCTCGGCGACAGCTCCGCCGACTACCTGCCGGTCGCACTTCAGGCCGCCACCTATGACGGCACCGTCTACATGCTCCCGTACGCGGTCGAGAACATCGCCGTGCTGCGCAACGCCGACCTCGTTCCCGCGGCAGCCACCAGCTTCGACGACATGCTCGCCAAGGGCGCGTTCGTGGTGGAGCAGGGCGCCGAGGGCAACCCTTACCACCTCTACCCGTTCCAGACCGCCTTCGGCGCTCCGGTCTTCGGCACCGACGAGTCGGGCAGCTACGACTCGACCGACCTGCAGCTCGGCAGCGCAGGCGGCACGGCATTCGCCGACTGGCTCGCCGCGCAGGGGGCCGCGGGCACGCTGAACACCGACATCGACGGCGAGATCGCCAAGCAGCAGTTCCTCGACGGCACCGCGGCCTTCTGGCTGACCGGCCCGTGGAACGTCGGTGCGGCCGTCGACGCCGGCATCAACGTCGCGATCGACCCCGTTCCCAGCCCCACGGGTGAGACGGCCTCGCCGTTCGCCGGTGTGAAGGGGTTCTTCGTGAGCTCCGAGTCGAAGAACAAGGTCGCGGCCAACGACTTCCTCGTGAACTACATCGGCACGGAGGAGGTTCAGCTCGCGCTGTTCGAGGCCGGCAACATCCTGCCCGCGCTCACCGCTGCAGCCGACTCCGCGGCATCCGATCCGATCATCGCCGGCTTCCAGGCCGTCGGTGCTGACGCCGTCCCGATGCCGGCCATCCCGGCCATGGGCTCGGTCTGGCAGTTCTGGGGCGTCGCCGAGGCGGCCATCATCAACGGCGAGGACCCGGCGACGACGTGGCAGAAGCTCGTCGACGACGTGACCGCCGCGATCAAGTAACAGCTGGAAACCGACTCTGCCGGGGCGGGCGTCCTTCGCCCGCCCCGGCAGGATCATGACGAGGACGACATGACAGAGACCGTCGAGCCCACGGCTCCGCCCACCACGCGTCAGCGACAGGCAGCGAGGATCGCCGAGGCGGCATCCGGCCCGATCGGCTGGCTGCTGCTGAAGATCCTGCTCCTCGCGGTCGTCGATGCGATCGCGCTCTACGCGGCGTTCGTGCTCTTCACGCACCAGGAGTGGCTGATCCTCGGGATCGTCGTCGCGGTCGCCGTCCTCGTCAACTACCTCTACTTCTCCCGCAAGCGCATCGCGGCGAAGTATCTGACCCCCGGCATCATCTTCCTGGTGGTCTTCCAGGTCTTCACGCTCCTCTACACGGGCTACATCGGGTTCACGAACTACGGCACCGGTCACAACGGCACCAAGGATCAGGCCATCTCCTCGCTCCTCGCTGCCGCGCAGGAGCGGGTCGAGGACTCGCCCACGTACCCGGTGACCGTCGTCGAGCAGTTCGGCGGATACGGGCTGCTGGTCACCGACCCCGACACCGGGGACGCGCTCCTCGGCACCGCCGAGCAGCCGCTGCAGGAGGTCGAGGCCGACTTCGAGGGCGGCCGGGCCGTCTCGGTCGAGGGCTGGACCGCCCTGCCGCTGGCGACCGTCTTCACGCTCTCGGAGGAGCTCGAGAAGCTCTCCATCCCGTTCAGCGACGACCCGAACGACGGCAGCCTGCGAGCCCCGGACGGGCAGAAGGGCTACCTCTACGTCTCGACGCTCGAGTACGACGCGGATGCCGACGCGATCACCGACACCCGCACCGGGACCGTCTACTCCGACACCGGCGCCGGGGCGTTCACCTCCGACGCGGGGGAGGAGCTCCTGCCCGGCTGGCAGACGACGGTCGGCTTCGACAACTTCGTCCGCGCCGTCACCGACGCGTCGATCCGCGGTCCGCTCATCTCCGTCACGATCTGGACGTTCGCGTTCGCCTTGATCTCGGTCGCGTCCACCTTCTTCCTCGGGCTGCTCCTCGCCCTGGTGTTCAACAACACCCGGATGCGGTTCCGCAACGGCTACCGCATCATCCTGATCCTCCCGTACGCGTTCCCCGCGTTCCTCTCGGCGCTCGTGTGGGCCGGCATGATGAACGAGAGCTTCGGGTTCATCAACCAGGTCATCTTCGGCGGAGCATCCATCCCGTGGCTCACCGACCCGGCCCTGGCGAAGGTCTCGGTGCTGCTGGTGAACCTGTGGCTCGGCTTCCCCTACATGTTCCTCGTCTGCATGGGCGCGCTGCAGGGCATCCCCGAGGATGTGAACGAGGCAGCCGTCATGGACGGTGCGAACCCGTGGCAGGTCTTCCGTCGCATCAAGCTGCCGCTGCTGCTGGTGACGGTCGCCCCGCTGCTGATCTCGTCGTTCGCGTTCAACTTCAACAACTTCAACCTCATCTACATGCTCACCAAGGGCGGGCCGCGCTTCAGCGACGTCTCGATCCCGGTCGGGCACACCGACATCCTGATCTCGATGGTCTACAAGGTGGCGTTCACCGGCCAGGCGCGCGACTACGGCCTGGCATCCGCCTTCACGATCCTCATCTTCATCGTGGTGGCGACGATCTCGATCGTCAGCTTCCGCAAGACCAAGGCCCTCGAGGAGCTGAACTGATGAGCACCGAGATCATCGCCCCGCGCCGCCGCAGCTTCGGCGTCTGGTTCGCCGACACCGGATGGCGCCACCTCGTCGCGATCGTCGTGAGCGCCTTCGCGCTCTTCCCGCTGCTGTACGTCGTCTCGGCCTCATTGAATCCGAAGGGCACGCTCACCGGTTCGAATCGGCTCTTCTCCGCCGTCGGCATCGACAGCTATGTGCGCATCCTCAGCGATCCGCAGAATCCGTACGGGCTGTGGTTCCTGAACACGCTGCTCGTCGCCGTCGTCACCGGAGCGGTCACCGTGTTCATCGGCGCCTGCGCGGCCTATGCCTTCTCGCGCATGCGATTCGCCGGACGCCGGGTCGGACTGGTCACGATCGTCGTGGTGCAGATGTTCCCGCAGCTGCTCGCCGTGGTGGCGATCTTCCTGCTGATGTCGACGCTGGGGGACTGGTTCCCCGCGATCGGTCTGAACACGCACACCGGGCTCATCCTCGTGTACCTCGGCGGTGCGCTGGGCGTGAACACCTACCTGATGTACGGCTTCTTCAACACGATCCCGAAGGAGATCGACGAGGCGGCCCGCATCGACGGCGCCGGCCACGCCCGCATCTTCTTCACGATCATCCTGCGCCTGGTCGCGCCCATCCTCGCGGTCGTCGGACTCCTGTCCTTCATCGGCACCGTCAACGAGTACGTGATCGCCAGCGTGATGCTCGTCGACGTCGAGCAGCAGACGCTCGTCGTCGGGCTCACGAAGCTCGTCGCGAATCCGCGCTACGCGGACTGGTCGGCGTTCTCGGCGGGCGCCGTGATGGCGGCGATCCCGGTGATGATCCTGTTCCTCTTCCTGCAGAAGTACATCGTGGGCGGGCTCACCGCCGGGGCCACGAAGGGCTGAGCCGGTGGGTCCCGCGGCGCCCGCTGATCGGCGTTGCGGCCGGTGCGACCGCCCGCGCGGGCCTACCGTGGAGACATGGCACGGGTCGGTGGACGCAACCTCGCGATGAGCTGGGTGGCCGGCGTGATGTGCGCCGGGATCATCGGCGCCCTCGTGTGGTTCTCGATCCCCATCCTCCCGGTCCTCGCCGAGTTCGCCGGGGATGCGCTGCGCAGCGCGCTCCCCTGACGGCTACCCGACCGAAACCCGGGAATCCAGCGGTATGCCGACACGTCGGCACGCCTCCGTGAGCGGCCGCCCGCGCGGCGGTAGCCTCGCACTGCACACATCCGATGAGAGGCGCATCCCATGAGCGACCCTGAGGTTCACAAGCCCGAGAAGCCGGCTGACGTCGACGACGTCGTCGGCAGCGCGAACGCCGGGCTCGACGCCGCCGCCGCGGCGGGTGCGGACGTTCCCGGAACCGCGCCCGATTCGACGGAGAGCAAGCCCGTCGACCCCGACCTCGCCGCGTTCGAGGAAGCGGAGCGCGAGCACCCCGGCCTGTTCTCGTCGCCGACTCCCGCGGAGTCCGGATCGACGTCGGCCGGCGCCACGGACTACTCCGACGCGGATACGACCGCAGCGTTCGTCCCGCCGGTCTCGCGGCACGACGACGCCACCGCCTCGTACGACCGCGTGTCGTCCTACGACCGCGAGGAAACGGCCGTCGCCGACACGGCCTACGCGCCGTCCGCAGATCTGACCGAGACCCGCATCGTCCCCTCGGAGCCGCTGGTCGCCGCGTCGGCGCAGGCTCCGCAGCCGATCTTCGTGCAGGCTCCCGAACCTCCGCGCGACCGTGGGAACCGCGGCACGGCCGGTGCGATCGGCCTGCTCGCGACCGTCGCCTTCGCCGTCCTCTACCTCGGCGCCACGATCGGCTTCGGCGCGATCGCCGGCGACGTGACCGGACAGAACATCGGCGAGGCCCTCGTCGCGCCGCTGCTCACCTGGGGGTACTGGACGCCCGTCGTGGTGTTCTTCCTCGGCTTCTGGCTGCTGGGCGCCATCATCAACCGCGGACGCTGGGGCCTCTGGGTGGTCTTCGGCATCGTCGTCGGTGTGATCGCCTACGCCGGGCACATCCTCGGCCAGCTCTTCGAGGCCCCGTTCTGGAAGCTCACGGCATCCGAGGGACTCGATCTCGTCGGCTCGCAGCTCCTCGCGCCGCTCGCGATCGCCGCCTTCGTGTTCGCCCGCGAGCTGACGATCTGGTTCGGTGCCTGGGTCGCGCGCAGCGGAGCACGCAAGACCGAGTACAACGCCGAGGCGCAGCGCGAGTACGAGCGCACCCTCGAAGCCGGTCCGACGCTCGCGAGGTAATCACGGACTCCACCACGCCGAACCCCCGCGGACCCGAGTCCGCGGGGGTTTCGGCCGTCCTGGCGCTCGTCTTCGCCACCATCGGCTTCTTCGCCCTCGCCGTGTGCGGACTGGGTGCGGTGAGCCTGCTGACGGATGCCGACGTCATCGCGGTGCCGGGGCTCGGCCCCGTCCCCGGCGTCACCGGGATGCTGGCGGCGGTCGTCGCCTTCGCGGTCGCACTGTGGTCGACACTCCGTCGACAGCGTCCGTCCTTCGTCGCGACGATCGCGATCGCCCTCGTCGCCGGGCTTGCCCATCTCGTCGGCGTCTGGGCGGCGGTGCTCATCGGCGTCGGCAACGTCATCCTCGCCACGGCGGTGGCGGGGGACCTCGTCCGCGGGGGAGCGAGCGCGGTGCTGCTGCTGGCGGCCGCGATCGCCGCGTGGGGCGGCATCGCCCTGCGCCGCACCCGCTCCGCACGACCGCGCTGGCCCTGGGAGGGCGACGAAGACGAGTGACGCCCCGCCGTGACGCGGGAAATCGCGGCGCTGCCGCGCGACGCGCCGTACGCTGGAGGGGTGGAGCGCTCATTGGAGACGCAGGTGGACCAGGCCGTCGAGGCCTGGTTGCGCTGGGTGCCGCGCTGGGAACCGGCGACTCATCGCGGACGCGTCGCGCCCTGCCGCCGCTGCCTGGGATCGCCGATCCTGTCGGCCGCCGGCATCGGCGCCAACACGCCGCACGGCGTGCAGCACGGTCTCTCCACCCGGATGAAGACGATCGTCGATCACGCGGTCGCCGACTACACGTCCCGGAATCTCCCGATGCTGCAGCGCGAGCTCGACGATCAGGCCGCCCGCAACCGCGCGCGCAGCTATCGGCCGTCCGAGGACCTCGACCCCGAGTTCGACGGCCTCCCGCTCGATCCGGAGCCGGTGCCGGGCGCCCCCTTCCTGTTCACGATCGCCGGGCTCGCCGATGACGCCGCCGACCAGCTGCCGCCCCTCCCGCCCCTGACGGAAGAGGCCAAGATCGCGCTGCGCCAGGAGGTCGCACTCGCCGACGAGTACGCCAACATGGTCGGACGCGAGATCTGCGGCATCCTCCTGCGCCATCGGCTGCACATCCAAGCCGCCATCTCGCAGCACGTCGAGCCGCAGATCGAGGCGCTGCTGGCCGAGCTGACCCAGTCGCTGGACTCGCCGTTCGACCCCGACGGCGCCTAGCCGCGGGGCCGCGCTCATTTGACCGTCAGGTTACGCGGCATTACACTTGATCAGGTGTGTGCACGTCTTGACGTGCGCACCGGGCGTCGGCACCTGCCGGTCCGCCTCCACGGCATACCCACCACACCACAAAGCCCGCCGGTTCCGGCGTGCCGGTGGGTCATGATGTGAAACCCATCACGCTGTCACCGTGCAGCACTATGAGGAGAGAACGTGCCAACCATTCAGCAGTTGGTTCGCAAGGGTCGCTCGCCCAAGGTCACCAAGACCAAGGCGCCCGCCCTGAAGTCGAACCCGCAGCAGGCCGGGGTCTGCACCCGCGTCTACACCACCACCCCGAAGAAGCCGAACTCGGCGATGCGCAAGGTCGCTCGTGTGAAGCTCCGCAACGGGACCGAGGTCACCGCGTACATCCCCGGTGAGGGTCACAACCTGCAGGAGCACTCGCTGGTGCTCGTCCGCGGCGGTCGTGTCAAGGACCTCCCCGGTGTGCGTTACAAGATCGTCCGTGGCGCCCTGGACACCCAGGCAGTCAAGAACCGTAAGCAGGCTCGTTCCCGCTACGGCGCGAAGAAGGGTTGAGTTAGATGCCTCGTAAGGGTCCCGCCCCCAAGCGCCCCGTCGTCAACGACCCGGTATACGGCGCTCCGATCGTCACCTCGCTGGTGAACAAGATCCTCGTCGACGGCAAGAAGTCGCTCGCCGAGTCGATCGTCTACGGCGCCCTCCGCGGCGTCGAGGCGAAGAACGGCGGCCAGGACGCCGTCGCCACCCTCAAGAAGGCGCTCGACAACGTGCGCCCCACCCTCGAGGTCCGCAGCCGCCGTGTCGGTGGCTCGACCTACCAGGTGCCGGTCGAGGTCAAGCCGCACCGCGCGAACACCCTCGCGCTGCGCTGGCTCGTGAGCTACGCCAAGGGTCGTCGTGAGAAGACGATGACCGAGCGTCTCCAGAACGAGATCCTCGACGCGTCGAACGGCCTCGGTGCCGCGGTCAAGCGCCGTGAGGACACGCACAAGATGGCCGAGTCGAACCGCGCGTTCGCTCACTACCGCTGGTAAACCTTCGGCAGGCTCAGGGACCCATCCGCGTCCCTGAGCCTGTCAAAACCCTCCGCGCAGTACGACTGCACGAAAAGATAAGGACACTCCTGTGGCACAAGACGTGCTCACCGACCTGAGCAAGGTCCGCAACATCGGCATCATGGCGCACATCGATGCCGGCAAGACGACGACGACCGAGCGCATCCTGTTCTACACGGGCGTCAACCACAAGCTCGGCGAGACGCACGATGGCGCCTCGACCACCGACTGGATGGAACAGGAGAAGGAGCGCGGCATCACGATCACGTCTGCCGCCGTGACCTGCTACTGGAACAAGAACCAGATCAACATCATCGACACCCCCGGTCACGTGGACTTCACGGTCGAGGTGGAGCGCTCGCTCCGCGTCCTCGACGGTGCCGTCGCCGTCTTCGATGGCAAGGAGGGCGTCGAGCCCCAGTCCGAGACCGTGTGGCGTCAGGCCGACAAGTACAACGTCCCGCGCATCTGCTTCGTCAACAAGATGGACAAGCTCGGCGCCGACTTCTACTTCACGGTCGACACGATCATCAACCGCCTCGGTGCGAAGCCGCTGGTCATCCAGCTGCCCATCGGCGCCGAGAACGACTTCATCGGCGTCGTCGACCTGGTCGAGATGCGCGCACTGGTCTGGGCGGGCGACTCCAAGGGTGACGTCACCATGGGTGCCTCGTACGAGATCCAGGAGATCCCGGCCGACCTCAAGGAGAAGGCGGACGAGTACCGTCAGCAGCTCCTCGAGACCGTCGCCGAGACCGACGACGCGCTGCTCGAGAAGTTCTTCGGCGGCGAGGAGCTCACGGTCGCCGAGATCAAGGGCGCGATCCGCAAGCTCACCGTGGCTTCCGAGATCTACCCGGTCCTCTGCGGCTCGGCCTTCAAGAACCGCGGCGTCCAGCCGATGCTCGACGCGGTCGTCGACTACCTCCCGAACCCGCTCGACGTGGGTTCGATCGAGGCTCACGACCCGAAGGACTACGACACGATCATCGAGCGTCACCCCGACGCCAACGACCCGTTCGCGGCCCTGGCCTTCAAGGTCGCCGTGCACCCGTTCTTCGGTCGCCTCACCTACGTGCGCGTCTACTCGGGTCACCTCGACTCCGGCTCCGCGGTCGTCAACTCGACCAAGGGCAAGAAGGAGCGCATCGGCAAGATCTTCCAGATGCACGCCAACAAGGAGATCCCCGTCGCCTCGGTGACCGCCGGGAACATCTACGCGGTCATCGGTCTGAAGGACACCACCACCGGTGACACCCTGACCGACCCGGCCTCGCCGGTCGTCCTCGAGTCGATGACGTTCCCCGAGCCCGTCATCGAGGTCGCCATCGAGCCGAAGACCAAGGCCGACCAGGAGAAGCTGGGTGTCGCCATCCAGAAGCTCGCTGAGGAGGACCCGACCTTCCGCACGGAGCTCAACCCCGAGACCGGTCAGACGACCATCAAGGGCATGGGCGAGCTGCACCTCGACATCCTCGTGGATCGCATGAAGCGCGAGTTCAACGTCGAGGCGAACGTCGGCAAGCCCCAGGTGGCGTACCGCGAGACGATCCGCAAGGCCGTCGAGAAGCACGACTACACCCACAAGAAGCAGACGGGTGGATCGGGCCAGTTCGCCAAGATCCAGTTCAACATCGAGCCCCTCGATCTGGACGACGAGAAGACGTACGAGTTCGTGAACGCCGTCACCGGTGGTCGCATCCCGCGCGAGTACATCGGCTCGATCGACGCCGGTTTCCAGGACGCCATGAACGTCGGAGTCCTCGCGGGCTACCCGATCGTCGGCGTCAAGGCGACCATCGTCGATGGTGCGGCGCACGACGTCGACTCCTCGGAGATGGCGTTCAAGATCGCCGGTTCCATGGGCTTCAAGGAGGCTCTGCGCCGGGCGAGCCCCGTGCTGCTCGAGCCGCTGATGGCCGTCGAGGTCCGCACGCCCGAGGAGTACATGGGCGACGTCATCGGCGACCTGAACTCCCGTCGTGGTCAGATCCAGTCGATGGAGGATGCCGCCGGCGTCAAGGTCGTGCGTGCACACGTGCCGCTGTCCGAGATGTTCGGCTACATCGGCGACCTGCGCTCGAAGACCTCGGGTCGCGCCGTCTACTCGATGGAGTTCAACAGCTACGCTGAGGTTCCCCGCAACGTGGCCGACGAGATCGTCCAGAAGCACCAGGGCGGCGAGTAGTCATCTTCCTGGGAGCCGGTTAAGCCCCGGCTCCCAGGTCTCCTACAACTTCACATTCCCTCTCTACTAAACTGAGATTCACACCCGTAGAGAACCGGTCGCAAACCAGTGCCCGGCAACCTCTACACGACGTCCTGAGGAGGACCCAGTGGCTAAGGCCAAGTTCGAGCGGACCAAGCCGCACGTCAACATCGGAACCATCGGTCACGTTGACCACGGCAAGACCACGCTCTCCGCAGCGATCTCGAAGGTGCTTGCTGACAAGTTCCCGTCTGACACCAACGTGCAGCGCGACTTCGCTTCCATCGACTCGGCGCCGGAAGAGCGCCAGCGTGGTATCACCATCAACATCTCGCACATCGAGTACGAGACCCCCAAGCGCCACTACGCGCACGTTGACGCTCCCGGCCACGCCGACTACGTCAAGAACATGATCACCGGTGCGGCTCAGATGGACGGCGCGATCCTCGTGGTCGCCGCCACCGACGGCCCGATGGCTCAGACGCGTGAGCACGTGCTGCTCGCCAAGCAGGTCGGCGTGCCGTACCTGCTGGTCGCGCTGAACAAGTCCGACATGGTCGACGACGAGGAGATCCTGGAGCTCGTCGAGCTCGAGGTCTCCGAGCTGCTCGCCTCGCAGGGCTTCGCCGAGGACGCTCCTGTCGTGCGCGTCTCCGCTCTCAAGGCCCTCGAGGGCGACGAGAAGTGGACGCAGTCGATCCTCGACCTCATGGAGGCCGTCGACGAGCACGTTCCGGACCCGGTGCGCGACAAGGACAAGCCGTTCCTGATGCCCGTCGAGGACGTCTTCACGATCACCGGTCGTGGAACCGTCGTCACGGGTCGCGCCGAGCGTGGCACGCTGGCCATCAACTCCGAGGTCGAGATCGTCGGACTCCGTCCGACCGTCAAGACCACGGTCACGGGTATCGAGATGTTCCACAAGCAGCTCGACGAGGCATGGGCCGGCGAGAACTGCGGTCTCCTGCTCCGTGGCACGAAGCGTGAGGACGTCGAGCGCGGTCAGGTCATCGTCAAGCCGGGTTCGGTCACGCCGCACACCGACTTCGCGGGCACCGCGTACATCCTGTCCAAGGACGAGGGTGGGCGTCACAACCCCTTCTACACGAACTACCGCCCGCAGTTCTACTTCCGCACCACCGACGTCACCGGCGTCATCACGCTGCCCGAGGGCACCGAGATGGTCATGCCCGGCGACACCACGGACGTGACGGTCGAGCTGATCCAGCCGATCGCCATGGAAGAGGGCCTCGGCTTCGCCATCCGTGAGGGTGGACGCACCGTCGGCGCCGGTACGGTCACGAAGATCATCAAGTAAGCATCTGCTTCCTCGCAGAGGGGTCGGGCCTTCGGGTCCGGCCCCTCTGTCGTTGACCGACGACGCGAGGGTTCCCTTTTGCGGTGGCGTGCGGGCACAATGAGTGGTGTCGGCCCGCAAGCGGTCGGCAACACACCTGAGAGGGAGATCATGGGTATCGAGGACGCCGTCAACAAGGGCAAGGACCTGTACGAGCAGAACAAGGACAAGATCGCCGAGGCCGTCAAGAGCGAGCAGGCCGAGGACATCAGCGACAAGGTCCTCGACGGCGTCGCGGACTTCGCCAAGAAGGTCGCCCCCGGTGCAGCCGACAAGATCGACGAGATCCGCGACAGCGCGGACAAGGCTGTCGGCAACGAGTAGCACTCGACGCGAGCTCTGAAGCGGCGGTCCACCACGGCGGTGGGCCGCCGCTTTCGCATCCCACCGGTATTCTCGGCCTGTCGGACTCGCGTCCAGGCCGCCGGACCCCGTATGATGTTCGAGACCGCCTGGGGATCTTGCGGTCGGGGCAGCCGAAGGGGTTCGGCTCCCGAAACTCGCGTTCTTCGCGAACAAACTGGGGATAAGCGATCTTGGGGATCATCGTACGACGCGCGCACTCTGTGCGCCTGAGCGTCTCCCTGCCTGCGCGGCGGGTACTCCGCCGCGCCCTCGATCGAGGATTCCGGCGTCCCTTCACGTCGGCATCCTCGCGTTCGGTGTGCCCCCTCGCACTGAACGTCCTCCCCAAGCGGGGCGAGGCATGGGGATGCCTCGCCCCGCTCTCCTCCCTGATCTGACCCGTTCCGGACCCGTTTCCGACCCGTTCCGGGGTCGGCGGGACAGGCGCGACACGCCCGGGTTTGCAGAAGTGAAATCGGGCATGGCAGAATAGACAGGTTCGATATTCCGTCGCCGCTGTGCGTGCGTCGGATCACTGCCAGGGCAGTGCATAGACGGCGCCTCCTCCGGGATGGTGCAGGGTTCTAGGCCGCGGGTAGCAGAACAAATCCCCGACACCCTCTTCCGAGAGGGTTCGCCGTGCGCGGCGAAGGTCGGCATCCGCATGTCGGAAGACAGGCGGCTGACATGAGAACAGTGGTGCAGCCCTTCGACAGGCACAGGAACCCCGGTCCCTGGCCCGAGAAGACGAGTGCCGAAGGCGCGAACAGCGCCGACGTGCGTCCAATGCCCCAGGGTCACCCGGCCCAGGACGGTACGACGCCTAAAGAGAGAGAGCAGACAATGGCGGGACAGAAGATCCGCATTCGCCTGAAGTCGTATGACCACGAGGTCATCGACACGTCCGCACGCAAGATCGTCGACACCGTGACCCGTGCGGGCGCGACCGTCGTCGGCCCCGTGCCCCTTCCGACCGAGAAGAACGTCGTGTGCGTCATCCGGTCGCCGCACAAGTACAAGGACAGCCGCGAGCACTTCGAGATGCGCACCCACAAGCGTCTGATCGACATCGTCGACCCGACGCCCAAGGCCGTCGACTCGCTGATGCGTCTCGACCTCCCGGCCGATGTCAACATCGAGATCAAGCTCTGAGGTTCGACATGGCTGACATCAACTCCAAGGTTTCCAAGGGCATGCTGGGCACGAAGCTCGGCATGACCCAGGTGTGGAACGAGAGCGGCAAGCTCGTTCCCGTCACCGTCATCGAACTCGCGCCGAACGTGGTCACCCAGGTCCGCACGCCCGAGAAGGACGGCTACAACGCCGTCCAGATCGCGTACGGCCAGATCGACCCGCGCAAGGTCAACAAGCCCCTCACGGCTCACTTCGAAGCGGCCGGCGTCACGCCGCGTCGTCACGTCACCGAGATCCGCACCGCGGATGCTGCCGAGTACTCGCTCGGTCAGGAGCTCACGGTCGACGGCACCTTCGAAGCCGGCCAGCTCGTCGACGTCGTCGGCACGAGCAAGGGCAAGGGCACCGCGGGTGTCATGAAGCGCCACAACTTCAAGGGCGTCTCGGCATCCCACGGTTCGCACCGCAACCACCGCAAGCCCGGCTCCATCGGCGCATCGTCGACTCCGAGCCGCGTCTTCAAGGGCATGCGCATGGCCGGCCGTATGGGTGGCGAGCGCGTGACCGTCCTCAACCTCACGGTGCACGCCGTCGACATCGAGAAGGGTCTGCTGCTCGTCAAGGGCGCCGTCCCCGGTGCTCGTGGCCGCATCGTCTACGTCCGCAACGCAGTGAAGGGTGCCTGATCATGGCTGACTCCACTCTCGCGCTCGACGTCCTCAAGGCAGACGGCAAGAAGGCAGGCTCCATCGAGCTTCCCGCCGCTCTGTTCGACGTCAAGACGAACATCCCGCTCATCCACCAGGTCGTCGTCGCGCAGCTCGCGGCGGCTCGCCAGGGCACCCACTCGACCAAGCGTCGCGGTGAGGTCTCCGGTGCCGGCCGCAAGCCCTTCAAGCAGAAGGGCACGGGTAACGCCCGTCAGGGCTCGATCCGCGCGCCGCACATGACCGGCGGTGGCATCGTCCACGGCCCGAAGCCGCGCGACTACTCGCAGCGCACGCCCAAGAAGATGATCGCCGCCGCCCTCCTGGGCGCGCTCAGCGACCGCTTCCGCGGCGACCGCATCCACGCCATCGAGTCCTTCGGGATCGACGGCACGCCTTCGACCAAGACCGCCGTGAACTTCCTCACGAACGTCGTGTCGTCGAAGAACGTGCTCGTCGTGATCGAGCGCAACGACGACGTGACGCTGAAGAGCATCCGCAACCTGTCGAACCTGCACGTGCTGACGTTCGACCAGCTCAACGCCTACGACGTGCTCGTCTCTGACGACATCGTCTTCACCCAGGCCGCGCTCGAGGGCTTCATCGCCTCCAAGTCCGGCGCCAACCAGGAGGTCTCCGCATGAGCGAGCAGGCATCTGTTCTCCAGACGGCCCTGAACAAGGACCCGCGCGACATCATCCTGAAGCCGGTCGTGTCCGAGAAGAGCTACGGGCTCATCGATGAAGGCAAGTACACCTTCCTCGTCGACCCGCGCGCTTCGAAGACCGAGATCAAGCTCGCCATCGAGAAGATCTTCGGCGTCAAGGTCGCTGGGGTCAACACTCTCAACCGCGTCGGCAAGGCTCGCCGCACCCGCTTCGGAACCGGCAAGCGCAAGGACACCAAGCGCGCCATCGTCACCCTGAAGTCGGGCACCATCGACATCTTCACGGCAATCGGCTGATCCGGGGGATAAGGACAATCATGGCTATTCGCAAGTACAAGCCCACGACCCCGGGCCGTCGCGGCTCGTCGGTGGCTGACTTCGCCGAGATCACCCGATCGACGCCGGAGAAGTCGCTGCTGCGCCCGCTCTCGAAGACCGGTGGTCGCAACAACCAGGGCCGCATCACGACCCGTCACATCGGTGGTGGCCACAAGCGCCAGTACCGCGTCATCGACTTCCGTCGCAATGACAAGGACGGCGTCGATGCCCGTGTCGCTCACATCGAGTACGACCCCAACCGCACCGCGCGCATCGCGCTGCTGCACTACTTCGACGGCGAGAAGCGCTACATCCTCGCGCCGGCGAAGCTGAAGCAGGGCGACGTCGTCGAGTCGGGCGCCGGGGCGGACATCAAGCCGGGCAACAACCTCCCGCTGAAGAACATCCCGACGGGTACCGTCATCCACGCGATCGAGCTCCGCCCCGGTGGCGGCGCGAAGATGGCTCGCTCGGCGGGCGCATCCGTGCGTCTCGTCGCGAAGGACGGCCCCTACGCCCAGCTGCGTCTGCCCTCGGGCGAGATCCGCAACGTCGATGCGCGCTGCCGCGCGACCATCGGCGAGGTCGGCAACGCCGAGCAGTCGAACATCAACTGGGGCAAGGCCGGCCGCATGCGCTGGAAGGGCGTCCGCCCGACCGTGCGTGGTGTCGCGATGAACCCGGTCGACCACCCGCACGGTGGTGGAGAGGGCAAGACGTCCGGTGGACGTCACCCCGTCACCCCCTGGGGCCAGGCTGAGGGTCGTACCCGTCACGCCAACAAGGAAAGCGACAAGTACATCGTGCGTCGTCGTAACGCCGGCAAGAAGCGCAAGTAGGAGTAAGAGAAGATGCCTCGCAGTCTTAAGAAGGGCCCCTTCGTCGACGATCACCTGCTTCGCAAGGTCATCGTGCAGAACGAAGCCGGCACCAAGAACGTCATCAAGACCTGGTCCCGTCGGTCCATGATCATCCCGGCCATGCTGGGTCACACGATCGCGGTCCACGACGGACGCAAGCACATCCCTGTGTTCGTGTCCGAGACCATGGTCGGTCACAAGCTGGGCGAGTTCGCGCCCACCCGCACCTTCCGCGGCCACGAGAAGGACGACAAGAAGGGGCGGCGCCGCTAATGGTCGAATCGATCGCACGCGTGCGACACATCCGCGTGACCCCTCAGAAGGCTCGTCGTGTCGTCGCGCTCATCAAGGGCAAGCAGGCCCAGGAGGCTCTGGCGATCCTGAAGTTCGCACAGCAGAGCGCCAGTGAGCCGATCTACAAGCTTGTCGCGTCGGCCATGGCCAACGCGCAGGTCAAGGCGGATCGCGACGGGGAGTTCCTCGACGAGCAGGACCTGTACGTGGCCAACGCGTACGTGGACGAGGGCACGACGCTCAAGCGTTTCCAGCCCCGTGCACAGGGTCGCGCTTTCCAGATCAAGAAGCGCACGAGCCACATCACGGTCGTGCTCTCGACGCCTGAGGCGGCTCCGGCCGCTGCGGGCGACAGCAAGAAGAAGGCGAGCAAGTAATGGGACAGAAGGTAAACCCGTACGGCTTCCGCCTCGGCATCACGACGGACCACGTCTCGCGCTGGTTCTCTGATTCGACGAAGCCGGGTCAGCGTTACGCCGACTACGTGGCCGAGGACATCAAGATCCGCAACCTGCTGAAGACGCAGCTCGACCGTGCCGGTGTCTCGAACATCGAGATCGAGCGCACCCGTGACCGCGTCCGCGTCGACATCCACACCGCCCGTCCGGGCATCGTGATCGGTCGTCGTGGCGCCGAGGCCGAGCGCATCCGCGGCGACCTCGAGAAGCTCTCGGGCAAGCAGATCCAGCTGAACATCCTCGAGGTCAAGAACCCCGAGGCCGACGCTCAGCTCGTCGCACAGGGCATCGCCGAGCAGCTCTCTGCTCGTGTGGCGTTCCGTCGTGCGATGCGCAAGGGTCTGCAGGGCGCTCAGCGCGCCGGCGCCAAGGGCATCCGCATCCAGGTCTCCGGCCGCCTCGGCGGCGCCGAGATGAGCCGTTCGGAGTTCTACCGCGAGGGTCGTGTGCCGCTGCACACGCTGCGCGCGAACATCGACTACGGCTTCTACGAGGCGAAGACCACCTTCGGCCGCATCGGCGTGAAGGTCTGGATCTACAAGGGTGACCTGACCGCAAAGGAGCTCGCTCGCGAGCAGGCCAATGCACCCAAGGCCCGTCGTGACGACCGTGGTGGCGACCGCCGCCGCGCGCCGCGCAACGAGGCACCTGTCGCAGAAGGAGCGTCGGCATAATGCTCATCCCCCGTAAGGTCAAGTTCCGCAAGCAGCACCACCCGGGTCGTTCGGGTCAGGCCACCGGCGGCACGAAGGTCTCGTTCGGCGAGTTCGGCATCCAGGCGCTCACGCCTGCGTATGTCACGAACCGTCAGATCGAGTCCGCTCGTATCGCGGTCACCCGTCACATCAAGCGTGGCGGCAAGGTGTGGATCAACATCTACCCGGACCGTCCGCTCACGAAGAAGCCTGCCGAGACCCGCATGGGTTCCGGTAAGGGTTCCCCCGAGTGGTGGGTCGCCAACGTCAAGCCGGGTCGCGTCCTCTTCGAGGTCGGCGGTGTGAGCGAAGAGCTCGCCCGCGAGGCACTGACCCGTGCCATTCACAAGCTGCCTCTCAAGGCACGCATCATCAAGCGCGAGGAGGGCGACGCGTAATGGCGATCGGCACCAAGGAGCTCGCTCCGGCAGAGCTCGACACGTTCGAAGACCAGCGCCTCGTTGAGGAGCTGCGCAAGGCCAAGGAGGAGCTGTTCAACCTCCGTTTCCAGTCGGCCACCGGCCAGCTGGAGAGCCACGGCCGCATCCGCGCCGTCAAGCGCGACATCGCGCGTCTCTACACCGTGATCCGCGAACGCGAGCTGGGCATCCGTGCGACGCCCGCTCCGGTCGAGGCTCCGGCGAAGAAGGCGACCAAGTCGAAGGCGAAGAAGGCGGACTCCGCCGACGACGCCGTGAAGGAAGAGGCTGAGTGATGGCCACCAAGAAGGAAGCGACTGCGGAGACGCAGGCCGCCGGACACGAGTCGTCCGAGCACGACGTCCGCGACGCCGCAGCCCGCGGTTACCGCAAGACGCGTCGTGGCTACGTCGTCAGCGACAAGATGGACAAGACCATCGTGGTCGAGGTCGAGGACCGCGTGAAGCACCCGCTTTACGGCAAGGTCATCCGCCGCACCTCGAAGGTCAAGGCGCACGATGAGGCGAACACCGCCGGCATCGGCGACCTGGTCCTCATCAACGAGACCCGCCCGCTGAGCGCCACCAAGCGCTGGCGCCTGGTGGAGATTCTGGAGAAGGCCAAGTGATCCAGCAGGAGTCCCGCCTCAAGGTCGCCGACAACACCGGCGCCAAGGAGCTGCTCACGATTCGCGTGCTCGGCGGATCGAAGCGTCGTTACGCCGGTCTCGGCGACACCATCGTCGCGACCGTCAAGGACGCGATCCCCGGTGGCAACGTGAAGAAGGGCGACGTCGTCAAGGCGGTCATCGTCCGCACCAAGAAGGAGACGCGCCGTCCCGACGGCTCGTACATCAAGTTCGACGAGAACGCCGCCGTCATCCTGAAGGCAGACGGGGAGCCCCGCGGCACCCGTATCTTCGGACCGGTCGGTCGTGAGCTTCGCGACAAGAAGTTCATGAAGATCGTCTCGCTCGCGCCGGAGGTTATTTAGTCATGGCGAAGATCAAGAAGGGTGACCTGGTTCAGGTCATCACCGGAGCCACGCAGGAGCGTGGCGGCGATCGCGGTAAGCAGGGCAAGGTCCTCGAGGTCCTCGCCGAGAAGAACCGCGTCATCGTCGAAGGCGTGAACTACGTCACCAAGCACACGCGCGTCGGCCAGACGCAGCGTGGCACGAAGACCGGTGGCCTCGAGACCGTCGAGGCCTCCATCCACATCTCGAACGTCGCCGTCGTCGACCCTTCGACCAAGAAGCCGACCAAGGTCGGCCACCGGGTCGAGGAGAAGACCAAGGACGGCGTCAAGCGCACCGTCCGCGTGCGCTTCGCGAAGAAGAGCGGTAAGGACCTCTGATGAGCACCGACACTGCCGCGCCGGCTGGCAAGATCCAGCCGCGCCTGAAGCAGAAGTACAACGCCGAGATCAAGAAGGCGCTGCAGGACGAGTTCGGTTACGCGAACGTCATGCAGATCCCCGGCCTGGTCAAGGTCGTCGTGAACACCGGTGTCGGCGAGGCAGCTCGCGACAGCAAGGTGATCGACGGCGCGGTCGACGATCTCACCAAGATCACCGGCCAGAAGCCGATCGTCACGAAGGCCCGCAAGTCCATCGCGCAGTTCAAGCTGCGTGAGGGCCAGGCCATCGGCGCGCACGTCACCCTCCGCGGTGACCGCGCGTGGGAGTTCGTCGACCGCCTCGTCTCGCTCGCACTGCCCCGTATCCGCGACTTCCGCGGCCTCTCGGGCAAGCAGTTCGACGGGAACGGCAACTACACCTTCGGTCTCCAGGAGCAGAGCGTGTTCCACGAGATCGATCAGGACAAGATCGACCGGGTTCGCGGTTTCGACATCACCGTCGTCACCACCGCGAAGACGGATGAAGAGGGTCGGGCTCTGCTCCGTCACCTCGGCTTCCCGTTCCGCTCGGAAGACGCACAGGCGTGATCATTCGACAGGCTCAGTGACCATCGGTCACTGAGCCTGTCGAACTGCACGTACAATTGAAGATTGCGTGTCATCGCAGGCCGTCTGTCGTGTAACGGCAGCCGGAACCTCATGAACAAAGGAAAACAACAATGACAATGACAGACCCGGTCGCAGATCTGCTGACCCGTCTGCGCAACGCGAACTCGGCGCACCACGATTCCGTGACCCTGCCGTCGAGCAAGCTCAAGACGCACATCGCCGAGATCCTCCAGCAGGAGGGCTACATCGCCGGCTGGGAGACCTCTGACGCCCGCGTCGGGAAGAACCTCACGCTGTCGCTGAAGTACGGCCCGAACCGTGAGCGCTCGATCGCCGGCATCAAGCGCGTGTCGAAGCCCGGTCTTCGCGTGTACGCGAAGTCGACGGAGCTCCCCAAGGTGCTCGGCGGCCTCGGCGTGGCCATCCTGTCCACTTCCTCCGGTCTTCTCACCGACCGTCAGGCTGAGCAGAAGGGCGTGGGCGGAGAAGTTCTCGCCTACGTGTGGTAATCCCTCATGTCGCGTATTGGACGACTTCCCATCGACGTGCCTGCGGGCGTCACCGTTTCGGTCGACGGCCGTGAGGTCGCGGTGAAGGGCCCCAAGGGTGAACTCACCCTCACGGTGGCCAGCCCCATCGAGGTCGCGGTCGAGGAGAACCAGGTTCTGGTCTCCCGCCCCGACGACGAGCGCGAGTCGCGGTCGCTTCACGGCCTGACCCGCACGCTCATCAACAACAACATCATCGGCGTGACCCAGGGCTACACCAAGGGTCTCGAGGTCGTCGGCACCGGTTACCGCGTGGCGCAGAAGGGCAGCTCGGTCGAGTTCGCCCTCGGCTTCTCGCACCCGGTCCTCATCGACCCGCCCGCCGGCATCACGCTCACGGTCGAGGGCACCAACAAGCTCACCGTCAGCGGGATCGACAAGCAGGCTGTCGGCGAGGCAGCTGCCAACATCCGCAAGATCCGCAAGCCCGAGCCGTACAAGGGCAAGGGTGTGCGCTACGCCGGCGAGAACGTGCGTCGCAAGGCCGGAAAGAGTGGTAAGTAACCATGGCTCTCAAGTCAAAGTCTGACGCCCGCGCGCGTCGTCACGCCCGCCTTCGCAAGAAGGTCGTCGGCACCGAGGTGCGTCCGCGCCTCGTCGTCAACCGTTCGGCTCGCCACGTCTTCGTGCAGCTTGTCGACGACAGCAAGGGTCACACCGTCGCGTCGGCTTCGACGCTCGAGACCGACCTGCGCTCGCTCGAGGGTGACAAGACCGCCAAGGCCCGCAAGGTCGGCGAGCTTCTCGCCGAGCGTGCGAAGGCTGCCGGCGTTTCCGAGGCAGTGTTCGACCGTGGCGGCAACCGCTACGCCGGTCGTGTCGCCGCCATCGCCGACGGCGCCCGCGAGGGGGGTCTGGCACTGTGAGTGACAACAAGGAGAACGAAGTGACCGAAGCGGCTGCTGCCACTTCCGAGACGGCTGCCGGCACCACGCAGGCTGAGCCGGCTCGCGATCAGCGCGACGGCCGCCGCGGCGGCCGTGGTGACCGCAACCAGGGTGGCCGCGACCGCAACTCGCGCGACCGTGGTGACAACCAGTTCCTGGAGCGCGTCGTCACCATCAACCGCGTCTCGAAGGTCGTGAAGGGTGGTCGTCGCTTCAGCTTCACCGCCCTCGTGGTCGTCGGTGACGGCAACGGTCTGGTCGGCGTCGGCTACGGCAAGGCCCGTGAGGTCCCCCTGGCGATCTCGAAGGGTGTCGAAGAGGCCAAGCGCAACTTCTTCCGCGTTCCGCGCGTCGGCAGCACGATCCCGCACCCGGTGCAGGGTGAGGCGGCCGCCGGTGTGGTCCTGCTTCGTCCGGCCGCTGCCGGTACCGGTGTCATCGCCGGTGGTCCGGTCCGCGCCGTGCTCGAGTGCGCCGGTATCCACGACGTGCTGTCGAAGTCGCTCGGCTCGTCGAACACGATCAACATCGTGCACGCGACCGTCGCTGCCCTGAAGCAGCTCGAGGAGCCTCGTGCGGTCGCCGCACGCCGTGGCCTCGAGTTCGACCAGGTTGCTCCGGCGCGTCTCGTCCGTGCGGAGGCTGACGCCATCGCCGCACAGAAGGTAGGTGCCTGATGGCTTCGCGCCTCAAGGTCACGCAGGTCAAGTCCAAGGTGAGCGAGAAGCAGAACCAGCGTGACACGCTGCGCAGCCTCGGTCTGAAGCGCATCGGTGACAGCACCGTGCGCCCCGACGACGCGCAGACGCGCGGCTACGTCAAGACCGTCGCCCACCTCGTCAAGGTTGAGGAGATCGACTAATGGCTGAGAAGAACGACGCCGTCGAGGCCGAGAAGGCCCCGAAGAAGGCTGCCGCTCCCAAGGCTGCCGCCGAGAAGAAGCCGGCTGCGAAGACGGCAGAGAAGAAGCCCGCTGCGAAGAAGGCGCCGGCCACGTCCGCCGCCGCCGACGCCAAGGCCGACGCTCCCGCCAAGAAGCCCGCCGCCAAGAAGGCTGCGCCGAAGAAGGATGCTCCGGCATCCCGCCCCGGCGTGCTGAAGGTGCACCACCTGCGTCCGGTCCCCGGATCCAACACCGCGAAGACCCGTGTGGGTCGCGGTGAGGGCTCCAAGGGCAAGACCGCCGGTCGCGGCACCAAGGGCACCAAAGCTCGCAACACCGTTCGCGTCGGCTTCGAGGGTGGGCAGATGCCTCTGCACATGCGCACCCCGAAGCTGCGCGGGTTCAAGAACCCGTTCCGCGTCGAGTACCAGGTCGTGAACCTGGAGAAGCTCGCGGAGCTGTACCCGAAGGGCGGCGACGTCACCGTCACCGACCTGGTCGCCAAGGGCGCCGTTCGCAAGAACGAGAAGGTCAAGGTTCTCGGTAACGGCGACATCGCCGTGAAGCTCACCGTCGCGGTCGACAAGGTCTCGGGTTCCGCCGAGCAGAAGATCGTGGCTGCGGGCGGTTCCGTCAAGTAACCACCGCACAAGAGGGGCCGGAGATTCTCCGGCCCCTCTTGTGGTTACACCACGCGGGTCAGGTTCGGCCCACGCAGTCCGGGGTTCCCGGATGGGTTACCCTGGTCTTTCAGCCGTCCTTCGGGAATCGGCAACTTTTCAGGAGGAACGTTCTTGTTCAGCGCCATCGCGCGGATCTTCCGCACGCCCGACCTGCGTCGGAAGATCGGTTTCACTCTCGCCATCGTCGCGATCTACCGACTCGGCTCCAACGTCCCCGCACCGTTCGTGAACTTCCCGAACGTGGAGGAGTGCCTCGCGGCCAACTCCGGCACCGACGGACTGCTCGGACTCGTCAACCTCTTCTCGGGCGGCGCGCTCCTCCAGCTGTCGATCTTCGCGCTGGGCGTGATGCCGTACATCACCGCGACGATCATCACGCAGCTCCTCCGCGTGGTCATCCCGCACTTCGAGGCGCTGCACAAGGAGGGTCAGGCCGGCCAGGCCAAGCTGACCCAGTACACGCGCTACCTCACCATCGCGCTCGCGCTGCTCCAGTCGACCACGCTCGTCACCGTCGCCCGCAGCGGCCAGCTCTTCGGCACGACCGACCTCGCCGCCTGCCAGCAGCTCCTGACCAACGACGTGTGGTGGGCGCAGCTGCTCATCATCATGGCGATGACCGCCGGCACCGGACTCATCATGTGGTTCGCCGAGCTCGTCACCGAGCGCGGCATCGGCAACGGCATGTCCCTGCTGATCTTCACCTCGATCGCCGCGACGTTCCCCGGCGCCATGGGCCTCATCTGGCAGACCAAGGGCTTCGAGGTGTTCCTGCTCGTGCTCCTGGTCGGAATCGTCGTGATGGGTCTCGTCGTCTTCGTCGAGCAGTCGCAGCGACGGATTCCCGTGCAGTACGCCAAGCGCATGGTGGGCCGCCGCACCTACGGCGGCACGAACACCTACATCCCGATCAAGGTGAACATGGCGGGTGTGATCCCCGTGATCTTCGCCTCGTCGCTGCTGTACATCCCGGCGCTCATCGCGCAGTTCAACACCCCGCAGGACGGCTCCGTGCCGGCGCCCTGGGTCACGTGGATCAGCGCGAACTTCACCACGGGCAACCACCCGGTCTACATGGCGGCGTACTTCCTGCTGATCATCGGGTTCACCTACTTCTACGTCGCGATCACGTTCAACCCTGTCGAGGTCGCGGACAACATGAAGAAGTACGGCGGGTTCATCCCCGGCATCCGTGCCGGTCGTCCGACGGCCGAGTACCTCGACTACGTCCTCACCCGCATCACGCTCCCCGGCTCGCTGTACCTCGGCCTGATCGCGCTCATCCCGCTGATCGCCCTGGCCACTGTCGGCGCCAACCAGAACTTCCCGTTCGGTGGCGCCTCGATCCTCATCATCGTCGGCGTCGGCCTCGAGACGGTGAAGCAGATCGATGCACAGCTGCAGCAGCGTCACTACGAAGGGCTTCTCCGATGACAGCATCCGCACGTCTTCTCATCGTCGGCCCGCAGGGCTCCGGAAAGGGCACGCAGGGCGTGCGCATCGCCGAGTCCTACGGCATTCCGGTCGTGTCGACCGGTGACATCTTCCGGGCGAACATCAAGGAGGGGACGCCCCTCGGCCAGCAGGTCACGGCGATCCTCGACAAGGGCGACCTCGTTCCGGACGAGCTGACGAGCGAGATCGTGCGCGACCGTCTGTCGCAGGCGGATGCCGCGAACGGCTTCCTCCTCGACGGATACCCCCGTAACGTGGCCCAGGTCGCGCACCTCGAGGAGTTCCTCGCAGGACGCGGCGAGGCGCTCGATGCCGTCATCCTGCTCCAGGTGCCGCGCGAGGAGAGCATCGCTCGCCTGGGTCTGCGCGCCGCCGAGCAGGGGCGTTCGGACGACACGGACGCGGCCATCGCGCACCGTCTGGACATCTACGAGCACGAGACGGCTCCGATCATCCAGGTCTACGGTGCCAAGGGCATCGTCGACCGGATCGACGGGGTCGGGTCGCTCGACGAGATCACCGAGCGCATCTCCGCCGCATTGGCCGCTCGCGGCCTGCGCCTCGCGGCCTGAGGCCTCGCGATGTTCCGCCGGTCGATCTACAAGACCCCGGCTCAGCTTCGAGCCATGGTCGAGCCTGGACTCATCACGGCGGCGGCTCTCGATGCCGTGCGTCCGCTGATCAGGGCCGGTGTCACCACACTGGAGCTGGATGCCGCGGCGAACCGCACGATCCTCGATCGCGGAGCCGAGTCGAACTTCCAGCTCGTGCGCGGGTACCACCACACCGTGTGCGTGTCCGTGAACGAGCAGGTCGTGCACGGCATCCCTGGCGACCGCGTGCTGCGCCCCGGAGACATCGTCTCGGTGGACTGCGGCGCACAGTTCCAGGGCTGGAACGGCGACAGCGCGATCACGGTCGTCGTCCCGGATCCCGAGCGCCCGGAGCTGGTGGCGCAGCGCGAGGAGCTCTCGCGCGTCACGGAGGGCTCGATGTGGGCGGGGATCGCCGCGATGGCAGCGGTGGACTCGATCGACGAGATCGGTGCGGCCATCCAGGAGTACATCGAGGCCCAGGGGCCGTCAGCGGTGTCGGGGGAGCCCTACGGCATCCTCCGCGAGTACGTCGGCCATGGCATCGGGCGCAAGATGCACGAGGCGCCGAGCGTCTTCAACTACCGCACCCCGGACCGCGGCGCGGACGTCAGGCCGGGACTCGTCCTCGCGATCGAGCCGATGGTGACCGCAGGAGGTGAGGCGACCTACATCGAAGACGATGACTGGACCGTCACGACCGTCGACGGCACAGACGGCTCACATTGGGAACATAGCGTGGCCCTGCATGATGGGGGTATCTGGGTGCTGACCGCGCCCGATGGCGGAAAGGCCGGACTCGCCCCGTTCGGGGTCGAGCCTCGAGAGATCGGAAAGTAATGGCAGCGGCGAAGAGCAACACGAACTGGTTCGCGATCGGCGTCTCCATCGCCGTGGTCGTGGTGCTGGTCGTGCTCGGTGGTCTCGTGGTGTTCCTCAACAACCAGGCCATGGCTCCCGGCGTCGCTCCGAAGAGCGACATCATCAACGAGGAGACCGGTGCCATCTCGTTCGGCGACGGCGAGGACGAGGTCGACACCTTCGTCGACTTCATGTGCCCGATCTGCGGCACCTTCGAAGACCAGTACGGCGAGAAGCTGCAGGCCGCCGCGGCCGACGGCACGATCACGCTGAACATCCACCCGGTCTCGATCCTCGACCGCTTCTCGCAGAACACGCAGTTCTCCACCCGGGCCGCCGGCGCGATGTACTGCGTCGCCGAGAAGGCCCCGGAGGCCGCGCTCGACTACTTCAACCTCCTCTTCGCCAACCAGCCGGAGGAGAACACGGCCGGCCTCAGCGATGAGGAGCTCGCCGCATTCGCAGAGCAGGCGGGCGCCGGCGCGGCGGCGGACTGCATCGCCGACGGCACCTACATGGACTTCGTCCTGGATCAGACCAAGGCTCAGGAGATCGCGGGCACGCCGACCATCGAGGTCAACGGCAAGCGTCTCGACCTTCAGGCCGGCGAGATCACCGAGATGGAGAAGCTCCTCGGTTGATCCTCCACCCGCGCATCCGGTCGAGTTGCCGGATGCTCCGGGGTCGGATAACATAGATTTTTGGTGCCTTGTGCCTTGATTCGGCGTGTCCGATCGGTGCGGCACCGCACACCACCCACCCACCGCAGATCGACCGGTCTGCAGAAGCGTCAGCGAGGCTATGGCTAAGAAAGACGGTGTCATCGAGATCGAGGGCGTGATCTCCGAGGCTCTGCCCAACGCGATGTTCCGCGTTGAGCTCAGCAACGGACACAAGGTCCTGGCAACGATCTCCGGAAAGATGCGGCAGAACTACATCCGCATCATCCCCGAGGACCGCGTGGTCGTGGAGCTCAGCCCCTACGACCTGACCCGCGGACGTATCGTCTACCGCTACCGCTGATCGGTCGAGAAGTAACGGCCTGCCTCGGTCACGGGGCGGTACGAAGACAGCGATAAGGAAACATCATGAAGGTCAACCCCAGCGTCAAGCCGATCTGCGATCACTGCAAGGTGATCCGTCGTCACGGCCGCGTCATGGTGATCTGCAAGAGCAACCCGCGTCACAAGCAGCGCCAGGGCTGACCTGCGCTGCGCGGCTCGCTCGCGCACATCTCACAACTCAATACGAAACGGCAGGATCAGACGCTTCGACAGGCTCAGCGACCGGGTGACCGGCGGAACTGTCGAGGCTGACACCTCGGGGCGGAGGCCCGGGCACCGATCCTGTTCCATACCTCCACTACATCCAGGAGAACCGCATGGCACGTCTTGCCGGCGTTGACATCCCGCGCGACAAGCGCGTGGTGATCGCCCTTACCTACATCTACGGCGTCGGCCGTACCCGCTCGGTCGAGATCCTCAAGGCGACGGACATCGATGAGAGCATCCGCGTGAAGGACCTCAGCGACGACCAGCTGATCGCCCTCCGCGACCACATCGAAGGCAACTACAAGGTGGAGGGTGACCTGCGCCGCGAGGTCGCCGCAGACATCCGCCGCAAGGTCGAGATCGGCTCCTACGAGGGCATCCGCCACCGTCGTGGTCTCCCGGTCCGTGGTCAGCGCACCAAGACCAACGCCCGTACCCGCAAGGGCCCGAAGCGCACCGTCGCAGGCAAGAAGAAGGCCCGCTAAGCGGGGCCCCAGGGACTAGGAGAACACTTTCATGGCTGCACCCAAGGCCGCCGCGCGCAAGCCGCGCCGCAAGGAAAAGAAGAACATCGCGCTGGGCCAGGCCCACATCAAGTCGACGTTCAACAACACGATCGTCTCGATCACCGACCCGTCCGGCGCTGTCATCAGCTGGGCTTCGTCGGGTGGCGTGGGCTTCAAGGGCTCCCGCAAGTCGACCCCGTACGCGGCAGGTCTCGCCGCCGAGTCCGCTGCGCGTCAGGCGCAGGAGCACGGCGTCAAGAAGGTCGACGTCTTCGTGAAGGGTCCGGGCTCCGGCCGCGAGACCGCGATCCGCTCGCTCCAGGCCGCCGGCCTCGAGGTCGGCTCGATCTCGGACGTCACCCCGCAGGCGCACAACGGTTGCCGCCCGCCGAAGCGTCGCCGCGTCTGACAACGCTTGTCGAGTCGCCCGCCCTGCGACAGGCTCACGCAGCCATGTCGGGTCGGGCGACTCGACGCCCGCGTGCGGGCATCGACTTCCACAATTGAAGACCTCACCACACCACATGTCATATAGCGGGCATGTGATCGAAAGGAACACAGAGTGCTCATTGCACAGCGTCCCACACTGACCGAGGAAAAGATCGTCGAGAACCGTAGCCGGTTCATCATCGAGCCTCTGGAGCCCGGCTTCGGATACACGATCGGCAACGCGCTGCGTCGCAGCCTGCTGTCGTCGATCCCCGGCGCCGCTGTCACCAGCGTTCGTCTCGACGGCGTGCTGCACGAGTTCAGCACCATCCCCGGCGTGAAGGAGGATGTCACCGAGATCATCCTCAACATCAAGCAGCTCGTCGTCTCCTCGGAGCGCGACGAGCCCATCACCGCCTACCTGCGCAAGACCGGTGCGGGCGAAGTGACCGCCGCTGACATCTCGGCTCCGGCCGGTGTCGAGGTCCAGAACCCCGAGCTCGTCATCGCGACTCTCAACGAGACCGCGAAGTTCGAGCTCGAGCTCACGATCGAGCGCGGCCGCGGCTACGTCTCGGCGACGCAGAACCGCAACGAGTACGCCGAGGCCGGTCAGATCCCGATCGACTCGATCTACTCGCCGGTCCTCAAGGTCAGCTACCGCGTCGAGGCGACTCGTGCCGGTGAGCGCACCGACTTCGACAAGCTCGTCCTGGACGTCGAGACCAAGTCGTCGATCAGCCCCCGCGACGCCGTCGCTTCGGCTGCGAAGACGCTCACCGAGCTGTTCGGTCTCGCTCGCGAGCTGAACGTCGAGGCCGAGGGCATCGAGATCGGCCCGGCGCCGGTGGAGGCTGTGAACTCCAGCGAGCTGTCGATGCCGATCGAGGACCTCGACCTGTCGGTCCGCTCGTACAACTGCCTGAAGCGTGAGGGCATCAACACTGTTTCGGAGCTCGTCGCCCTCTCGGAGACGCAGCTCATGAACATCCGCAATTTCGGCCAGAAGTCGGTCGACGAGGTGCGCGACAAGCTCATCTCGCTCGGTCTGTCGCTCAAGGATTCGGTGCCCGGTTTCGACGGCGCCCACTTCTACGGCGGCAGCGAAGACGAGTCCTTCTGATACCCGACCTTTCTGACCAGGAGTTAGACGATTATGCCCAAGCCCACTAAGGGTCCCCGCCTCGGAGGCGGCCCCGCCCACGAGCGCCTGCTGCTTGCCAACCTCGCGGCGGCTCTGTTCACCCACAAGTCGATCAAGACGACCGAGACCAAGGCCAAGCGCCTTCGTCCGCTCGCCGAGCGTCTGATCACGTTCGCGAAGCGCGGCGACCTGCACGCGCGTCGTCGCGTGCTGTCGGTCATCGGCGACAAGAGCGTCGTGCACACGCTCTTCGCCGAGATCGCTCCGCTGGTCGCCGACCGTGAGGGTGGCTACACCCGCATCACGAAGGTCGGGAACCGCAAGGGCGACAACGCTCCGATGGCTGTGATCGAGCTCGTCCTCGAGCCGGTCAACCCGAAGCCGAAGTCGGCCAAGAAGACGGCCGCTGCCGCTCCGAAGGCGGAGAAGTCCGCCGAGGTCGCCGAGGAGGCTCCCGTCGAGGAGACCCCCGCCGAGGAGACGCCGGCCGCTGACGCCGGTGCCGAGTCGCAGGCCGAGGGCGAAGCAGCCGAGGCTGCCGCCGAGGACGCTGTCGAGAAGTAAGCACCTCTCACGACGAAGCCCGCCGCCCCTTCCGGGGTGGCGGGCTTCGTCGTTGCTGCGGGCGGGGGTGGAGCGTCAGCGCGCGCGCAGATCCTTGCGGAGGATCTTGCCGGATGCCGACTTCGGGATGGCGTCGATGAACTCCACCTGACGCACCTTCTCGTGCGGGGCCACATGGGCGGCGACATGCGCCATGACGGCATCCGCGTCGAGGTCGGCATCCGCCTGCCGCACGACGAAGGCCTTCGGCACCTCCTGGCCGTCATCGTCCTGGGCGCCGATGACGGCGGCGTCCGCGATCGCCGGATGCTCGAGCAGCACGGCCTCCAGCACGGCGGGGGCGACCTGATAGCCCTTGTATTTGATGAGCTCCTTGAGGCGGTCGACGATCCGGAAGATGCCGTCGTGCGTGACGGTCGCGACGTCTCCCGTGTGCAGCCAGCCGTCGGCGTCGAGCATCTCCGCCGTGGCATCCGGCCGGTTGAGATAGCCCTTCATCACCTGCGGACCGCGGATCAGCAGTTCGCCGGGTTCGCTCGCGCCGTCCGAGGGCACGGCGACATCGGCTCCCGATTCGGGATCGAGCAGCCGGGCCTCGGTGCCGCTGAGCAGCAGCCCGACCGAGGAGCGGTCGATGTCGTGGCTCCCGGCGGGGATCGCGTGGGTCACGGGGCTGGTCTCCGTCATGCCGTACCCCTGGCACACCGTGCACCCGAGCCGCGTCGCCACGGCCGAGGCGAGCGCCCCGTCGAGGGGAGCGGCGCCGGAGAAGATCACCTTGATGGACGACAGGTCGTACTCGTCGACCAGCGGATGCTTCGCCAGTGCCACCGCGATCGGCGGGGCGATGAACACCCAGCTGGTGCGGTGCTCGGCGACCACGCGCAGGAAGTCGGTGAGGTCGAAACGCGGCATCGTCACGAGGGCGGCTCTCTGACGCAGCGCGAAGTTGAGCAGCACCGTCATGCCGTAGATGTGGAAGAAGGGGAGGACCGCGAGGACGCGGTCGTCGTCGGCCAGCGAGATCGTCGAGCGGCACTGGCTGACGTTCGCGACGAGGTTCCGGTGCGTGAGCATGACGCCTTTGGGACGACCCGTCGTCCCTGATGAGTAGGGGAGCACGGCGAGGTGCTCCGCCGGGTCGAAGGCGACGTCCGGTGCCGTGTGCCCCTCACCCAGGAGGGCTGCGAGGGACGGATGCCCGTCGGCGCCGTCGAGCACGATGAGGTGGTCGGCGTCGATGCCGACCTTCGCGGCCGCGGCTTCCGCGCCGGCGAGCAGCGGCGACACGGTGATGAGCCACTCCGCCTCGGCGTCGGTGAGCTGGTTCGCGATCTCGTCCGGGGTGTACAGCGAGTTGATCGTCGTCGCGGTCGCCCCCGCGCGGAGGATGCCGTGGAAGACGGTCGCGAATGCGGGCACGTTCGGGCAGAGCACGCCGACGCGGGTGCCGACGCCGACGTTCCGTGCCGCGAGGGCGCCGGCGAAGAGATCGATCTGGGTGATCAGCTGCCGATAGGTGGTCTCGGCGCCGCTCGTCCCGTCGATCAGCGCGGTCGCGTCGAGCCGGCTCTCGTCGAGATCGCCGAACAGATAGTCGTACACGGAGACCGCCGGGATCTCCACATCGGGGTAGGTGCTGCGAACCATGAGATCTCCTTCGATCCGGGCGGGGCGGCGGCGGCGCGCGCTGAGAGTCAGTGTCGCATACCACGGCACTGCGTACCAGCGTGCGGCGCTGCGAAGGCGGAAACTCAGACGGTGTCGTTGGCCCGGTAGCGCGTGCTCGGGCGGCCCTTCGTCGAATAGTCGAGGGTACGGATCGCCCGGCCCGAACTCGCCAGGTGCTCGAGGTATCGCCGGGCGCTCACCCGCGAGATCTGCACGTCGGCGCCGATCTCGGTCGCCGACGCGTCGGGGCGGGTGACGAGCGCGGTGGCGACGCGATCGAGGGTCTCCGCACTGAGCCCCTTCGGCAGCCCGAACCGCTGGCGGAACGCGATGATGGCATCCGCGGCCTCCACCCGCCGGACCACATCATGCAGCTCGGTGTGATCGCGCAGCAGGAGAGTGGCCTCGACGTCGACGCCGTCGTGCCTGCTCCCTGTGCTGCGAGCGACGAGCACGTGCGGTCCGACGATCACCGGCCGCCCGGCGTCCTCACCTTCGCGGAGGGCCGTGTGGAGGTCTTCACCGAGCGCGGATGCGGCATCCGCGCCGTCGAGTTCCGCGGCATCCTTGTCGAGGAAGCGGGCGGCGGCATCGTTCACAAGCGTGATCCGACCGGCGGCGTTCACCGTGATCACACCCTCGCTCAGACCGTGCAGCGTGGTCTCCTGATTCTTCACGAGGGCCGCGATCTGATCCGGTTCGAGCAGGTAGATGCGACGACGGATCACCGAGGTCACCCACGCCGAGCCGAACACACCGAGGACAGCGGCGGCGAGCATCGCCGAGATCAGCCAGGCGAGGTTCCGCATGAACTCGTCGTTCAGCTCCGACTCGAGAATCCCGACCGATGCCGTGCCGATGACCGCCCCGTCATCCGTGAAGACCGGCACCTTCACGCGCCAGGACGTTCCGAGCGTGCCGGTCTGGGTGCCGACGTAGATCTCCCCCGCGAGCGGGATGGACGGATCCGTCGAGACCTTCTCGCCGATCCGATAGGGATTCGGGTGGGAATAGCGGATGCCGTCGGCGTTCGCCACCACCACGTATGCGAGGTCCGACGCCTCACGGATCACCTCGGCGATCGGCTGGATGGTCGACGACGGGTCTGCATCGTCGAAGGCCTCGCGGACGGTGGGGAGCGACGCGATCGACTGGGCGACGGCCTGCATGCGGTCCTTGTACGACTCGCGCAGTGCCTGCTCCTGCAGAGCGCCGGCGACGATGCCGGTCGCGAGCGTCACGAGGAACACGATCAGCGCCTGCAGGACGAGGAGCTGCACTCGGAGCGTCATCTTCGAGGCCACCCGATCATTCTCGTCGCTCCCGAGACCGACGGCGAGGGGTCTCCGGCAGCGTTCGCGAACAATAGTTTCAGAACTCCGACCAATGGTTTCCGAAGCTTGAACACCCGCACCCGTCCCTCCAGAGTGAACCGACAGCAACACCGACGCTCAAGGAGGAGCGCACATGAAGCACACACGTCTGGTGGCGGCCACAGCCGCCTTCGCGGCCGCCGCATTGGCATTGACGGCATGCGCCGGGGGAAGCACGGGGTCGGGCAGCGGAGGCGACGACGCGGCGGCCATCGAGGATGTCAAGATCATCGTCCCGGCCGACCCCGGTGGCGGCTGGGATCAGACCGGCCGCGCGATGTCGCAGGTTCTGGCCGCCGACGAGATCGTCGGATCCGCCCCTGTCTCCAACGTCGGAGGGGCGGGCGGTACGGTCGGGCTCGCCCAGCTCGCGAACGAGAAGGACCCGGCGACCCTCATGGTCATGGGCCTCGTGATGGTCGGTGCGATCGAGACGAACGCGTCGACGGTGCGACTCGAGGACACCACCCCGATCGCCCGGCTCACCGATGAGTCGCTCGTCATCGTGGTGCCGGAGAGCTCGAAATACGACACCCTCGAGGATCTCGTCGACGACATCGTCGAGAACGGCCAGGAGGTGACGGTGACCGGCGGTTCAGCGGGTGGTGCCGATCACATCCTCGCCGGCCTCCTCCTCGAAGCCGCCGGACTCGACGCGGACGAGATCCCCGAGAAGCTCAACTACACACCGAACTCCGGTGGTGGCGAGGCCGTCTCGCTCCTCGTGGGCGACAAGGTCGCCGCAGGCATCTCCGGTGTCGGCGAGTTCCTCCAGTACATCGAGGACGGCTCGATGCGGGCGCTGGCGGTCTCGGGCGCCGAGCCGGTCGCGTCTCTTCCGGACGTGCCGACCATCACCGACGAGGGGTTCGACGTCGAGCTCACCAACTGGCGCGGTGTGATCGCTCCCGGAGGCATCTCCGACGCGGAGCGCGCCGAGCTGGAGCGGATCGTCACCGAGATGCACGACTCCGGCGCCTGGAAGGACGAGCTCGAGACCAAGGGCTGGGCGGATGCCTTCCTGACCGGCGACGAGTTCGACAGCTTCCTCAAGGAGAACATCACCGATGTGACCGGCACGCTCGAGAACATCGGATTGATCTGACATGGAGACCCCGATCCTCGGGGTGAGCGGGCGGGCCGAGGCGACTCGGCCCGCCCCGCGGGTTCCCCTCGGTGAACTCGTCTTCGCTCTCCTCATGCTCGCTCTCGGCGTCTTCGCGCTGGTGGGCGTCTTCACGATCCACGTCCCGGTCGGGGTGGAAGCCGGGCCGACGATCTTCCCGATCTTCGTCTCGATCATCCTGCTCGGCTCGGCTGTGGCCGTTCTCGTCACCGTGCTGCGCGGAGAGCGCGCGGAGGTCGAGGAGGGCGAGGACATCGACCCCGACGCCAAGACCGATTGGCTCACGATCGCGAAGATCGTCGGAGCCGTGGTCGCCCATCTGCTGCTGATCGACGTCATCGGCTGGGCGCCGGCGGCCACCGTGCTCTTCGGCGTGGTCGCGTGGTCGCTCGGTGCCAGGCGCTGGTGGCTGGCCTTCGTCATCGGGCTCGGCGTCAGTCTGGTGATCCAGGTGGTCTTCGGGGGTCTGATGGGGCTGTCGCTGCCCTGGGGACCGGCTCTCGGATGGCTCGGGGAGGTGTTCTGATGGACAGCTGGGCCCTGCTTCTCGACGGCTTCGCGACGGCGCTGCAGCCGCAGTACCTCGTGTTCGCCTTCTTCGGAGTGCTGGTGGGAACGGCGGTCGGCGTGCTCCCCGGCATCGGGCCGGCGATGACCGTCGCGCTCCTGCTGCCGCTCACCTACACGCTCGACCCCACCGCGGCACTGATCACCTTCGCCGGCATCTACTACGGCGGCATGTACGGCGGCTCCACCACCAGCATCCTGCTGAACACGCCGGGTGAATCGGCATCCATAGTCACGGCCATCGAAGGCAACAGGATGGCGAAGCTGGGGCGCGGGGCCGCCGCGCTCGCCACCGCCGCGATCGGCTCGTTCGTCGCCGGCACCATCGCCACCGTCGGTCTCACTCTGCTCGCACCCGTGCTGGCGCAGTTCGCCGTCAACCTCGGCCCGGCCGACTACGTCGCGCTCATCGTGATCGCGTTCATCACGGTCGGGGCCCTGATCGGCAGCTCCGTCCCGCGCGGGATGATGTCGCTCGGGGTGGGTCTGTTCCTCGGCCTGGTCGGCACCGACACCCTCACGGCCCAGCAGCGCTACACGCTGGGACTGCTGCCGCTGTCGGACGGGATCGACATCGTGCTCGTCGCGGTCGGGCTCTTCGCCGTGGGCGAGACGCTGTACATCGCGGCTCGCCTGCGCCACGGCGGCATCGATGTGATCCCGGTCACCCGCGGGTGGCGCAACTGGATGACCAAGAGCGACTGGAAGCGTTCGTGGAAGCCCTGGCTGCGCGGCACGGCCATCGGCTTCCCGATCGGCACGATCCCCGCGGGCGGGGCGGACGTCGCGACGTTCCTGTCGTACGCCACCGAGCGCAAGCTCTCGCGGCACAAGAGCGAGTTCGGCCGCGGAGCCATCGAGGGGGTCGCCGGCCCCGAGTCCGCGAACAACGCGGCGGCGGCCGGGGTGCTCGTCCCTCTGCTCACGCTGGGGCTGCCCACGACCGCGACCGCGGCGATCATCCTCGTCGCCTTCCAGGCGTACGGCCTGCAGCCGGGACCGCAGCTGTTCCAGAACCAGCCGGCACTCGTCTGGGCGCTGGTGGCGAGCCTGTACGTCGGCAACGTCATCCTCATCGTCCTCAACCTGCCGCTCGTCGGCATGTGGGTGAAGCTGCTGCAGATCCCCAGGCCGTATCTGTATGCGGGCATCCTGCTGTTCGCCGCCTTCGGCGCGTACGCGCTGAACTTCGCGGTCGTCGACATCCTGATCCTGGCGATCATCGGAGTCCTCGGCTACTTCATGCGACGGTACGGCTATCCGGTGGCTCCGCTCGTGGTCGGCATGATCCTGGGGCCGATGGGGGAGGAGTATCTCCGCAAGGCGCTGCAGTTGAGCCAGGGCGACCTGTCGACGCTGTTCGTTCAGCCGTTCGCCGCGACGGCCTACATCGTGCTGGCGCTCCTCGTCGCCGGCGGGCTGTGGCTGCGGCGGCGCCAGCGCCGGTACGAGCAGGCGCTGACCGAGTCGATCTCGGTGCCGATCAAGGCCGATGCGGAGGTGTGACGGCAGGAGCAGGGCGACGGCGCGAGTAGGCTGATCCGGTGAGCGATGCAGAGACCCGGAACCGAGGGCCTCGCGCCTACGCCGCGTTCATCGGCATCGGCCTGCTCGCCGGGCTCCTCTCCGGACTCTTCGGCGTCGGCGGCGGCACCGTCATCGTCCCGCTGCTCGTCCTGTTCCTGCACTTCAACCAGCGGCTCGGGGCCGGGACATCGCTCGCGGCGATCGTGCCGACCGCCGCCGTCGGAGTGGTGTCGTACGCGATCCACGGCTCGGTCGCCTGGGTACCGGCCCTCATCCTCGCGGCAGGCTCGGTCGTGGGTGCACAGATCGGCACCCGCCTGCTGCCCAAGATCTCGCAGACGACGCTGCGATGGTTCTTCGTCGGCTTCCTCGTGGTCGTGATCGTGAGCCTGTTCCTGGTGATCCCGTCCCGCGAGGCCACGTTCGATCTGCAACTGCTCAACGGTCTCGCACTCGTCGCCGTCGGAGTCGTCACCGGCATCCTGGCGGGTCTGATCGGCGTCGGGGGCGGCGTGATCGTCGTTCCGGTCCTGATGCTCGCCTTCGGCACGAGCGATCTCGTGGCCAAGGGCACCTCGCTGCTCATGATGATCCCGACCGCCATCTCCGGCACGATCGGCAACATCCGCAATCGCAACGTCGATCTCGTGGCGGCTGCCGTCGTCGGGTTCTCGGCCTGCACGACGACGGCGCTGGGCGCCTGGCTCGCGACGCTGATCGATCCGTTCGCCGGCAACATCCTGTTCGCGGCATACCTCGTCGTGATCGCGGTGCAGATGGCGATGAAGGCGATCCGCGGGCGCAAGAAGGACTGACTGCCGCGGCTCGGTAGGATCAAGGGGTGGCAGTGAACCAAGATCTTGTCGGCCGGGAGTTCCCGCCGACCGCCCCGTACCTCGTCGGACGCGAGAAGGTGCGCGAGTTCGCCCGCGCGGTCTTCGCCGACGCCCCGCAGCACAACGACGTCGAGGCCGCTCGTGCGCTGGGCTTCGCCGACGTCGTGGCACCGCCCACTTTCGCGATGGTGATCCAGGACCACACGCTCCAGCAGCTCCTCGCCCTGGAGGACTCCGGGATCGTCCTCGCCCGCACGATCCATGCGGAGCAGCGGTTCGGCTACACCCGTCCGATCGTGGCGGGCGACGAGCTCACCGGACAGCTGCGTGTCACGGGCATCCGCATGATGGGCGGCAACGCGATGATCACCAGCGAGGCGGAGATCACGGATGCGACGGGCGCTCATGTCGTGACCGCCACCAGCGTGCTGCTGGTCGGCGCGGATGAAGACGGTGCAGACGAGGGAGAGGTCGCCTGATGGGCTACACCGTCGGAGACGTGATCGCCGAGCGCACCGTGCACCTGACCCGCGAGTCGCTCGTGCGCTACGCCGGAGCATCCGGAGACTTCAACCCCATCCACTACCGCGATGATGTCGCGGCATCCGTCGGCCTCCCCGGAGTGCTCGCGCACGGCATGCTCACGATGGGCATCGCCTCGTCGGTGGTGGTCGCCGCGCTCGAGCCCGGGGCGAAGGTCCTCGACTACGGCGTGCGCTTCACCAAGCCCGTCGTGGTCGACCCGCAGAGCGGTGCCGACCTGCACGTCGTCGCGACCGTCGGCGCCGTCGACGAGACCTCCGCGCGCATCGACCTGAAGGTCACCTTCGACGAGGTCACCGTGCTGGTCAAAGCGCAGCTGCGCGTCGCCGTCTGATGGGGGCGTCCGAGGTGCACGACATCGAGTCGATCCCGCTCGCGCAGCTGACGACGCTGCGCACCGGCGCTGCTCCCGAGCGGATGCGCGAGGCCTCGACGACCGCCGAGCTGGTCGACGTGCTGCGCGACACCTGGTCAGGCCGCGATCCGTGGTTCGTGCTCGGCGGCGGCTCCAACCTCTTCGTCGGAGACGAGCCCTTCGAGGGCACCGTGATCCGGGTGCGCACCGAGGGCATCGAGGAACTGCCCTCCCCGCACGCCGGTCGCATCCGCCTTCGGGCGCAGGCCGGCCACGGGTGGGACGCCTTCGTCGCCTACGCGGTCGAGCGCGGCTACGCGGGGCTCGAGGCCATGAGCGGCATCCCCGGAACAGTCGGAGCCGCGCCGGTGCAGAACATCGGCGCCTACGGTCAGGAGATCCAGGAGACGCTCGTCGAGGTCGAACTCATCGACGAGGCCACCGGCGAGATCTCGACCGTGCCGGCATCCGAGCTCGGTCTCGGGTTCCGCACCTCTGTCCTGAAGCACCACTACGGCGGTGAGCCCCTGCGCCGCGCCGTCATCCTCTCGGTGACCGTCGACCTTCTCGTCGCCGGAGAGCGCGTCGTGCGCGGCGAGCAGCTGCGCCGCGCGCTCGCGCTCCGGGACGACGCCCCCGTGCCGCTGGGCTGGGTGCGCGAGCGCATCCTCGCCACGCGCGCGTCCAAGGGGATGCTGCTCGACGACGCGGACCCCGACACCCATGGCGTCGGCTCGTTCTTCCAGAACGCCATCGTGCCGGAGTCCGTGGCGCGGGGCCTTCCGCCCGAGTGCCCGCGCTGGCCCGTGGCCCCCGACCTCGACACGGTGACCGTGATCCCGCTCGCCTCGTACGACGGCCTCGTGCCGCAGGCGAAGACCGAGGCGCCCGACGTCAAGGTCAGCGCCGCCTGGCTCATCGAGCAGGCCGGCATCCGCAAGGGCTTCAAGCTGCCCCGTTCGCGGGCGTCTGTCTCCACCAAGCACGCGCTGGCTCTGACGAATCGCGGTGGCGCGACGGCGGGCGAGGTCGCGGAGCTGGCGCGGTTCATCCAGAGCAGGGTGCACGCCGAGTTCGGACTCGTGCTGCAGCCGGAGCCGGTGCTCGTCGGCGTCGAGCTGTAGCCCGCGCGCTACACTCGGCCGCATGAGCGGACTGACCCCGTACCTGTTGTTCCCCGGCAACGCCGCGGAGGCGATGCGGTTCTACCAGTCGGTGTTCGGCGGCGAGCTGCGGTTGTTCGACTACGCGCAGTTCGATCGGCACGACGGCCCGTCGGACGCGATCGCGCACGCGATGCTCGAGGGCGTCGTGGATCTCTCGGGCGCGGATGCCGGCATCGATGCCGACGCCGTGCAGATGGGAGGGATGTTCTTCTCCCTGCTCGGCACCGCGGACGCATCGACGCTGACCGGATGGTTCGCCGACCTCTCGGTGGGCGGCAGGGTCATCGACCCGCTCCAGCGTCGCCCGTGGGGCGACTGGGACGGCACGCTGGTCGACCGCTACGGCATCCGCTGGCTCATCGGGTACCAGCCCGAATCCTGACCGGCGGTCGGCAGGCCGGGCCGGTCAGGAGAACAGAGGCCGGTCAGGCGAACAGGCGCTGCAGGCGCTGTACGCCCGCGAGCAGCTGGTCGTCGCCGAGGGCGTACGAAAGGCGCAGGTATCCGCTCGGGCCGAAGGCCTCACCCGGGACCACGGCGACCTCGGCCTGTTCGAGGATCAGGTCGGCCAGCTCCAGCGAGGTGGTCGGCGTGACCCCGCCCCAGGTGCGGCCGAGCAGGCCCTGCACGTCGGGGTAGACGTAGAACGCGCCGAGCGGGTTCGGCACCACGAGCCCCTCGATCTTGGAGAGCTCGGAGACGATGAGCTTCCGACGCCGGTCGAACGCCTCGCGCATCTGCTCTGCCTCGGTCTGCGGACCGTTGAGTGCGGCGATCGCGGCCTTCTGGGCCACGTTGTTCACGTTGCTCGAGAGGTGCGACTGCAGGTTGCCGGCGATCTTGATGGCATCGGCGGGGCCCACCATCCAGCCGACGCGCCAGCCGGTCATGGCGTAGGTCTTCGCGACGCCGTTCACGAGGATGGTCTGGCCCGCGACCTCGGGCACGGCCGCGACGATCGACGTCGCCGTCACGCCCTCGTAGGTGAGGTTCTGGTAGATCTCGTCGGTGATGACCCAGATGCCGTGCTCGAGAGCCCACTCGCCGATGGCGCGGGTCTCCTCGGCGGTGTACACCGACCCCGTCGGGTTCGACGGCGAGACGAACACGAGCACCGTGGTGCGCTCGGTGCGGGCGGCCTCGAGCTGCTCGACGGTGACCTTGTAGTCCTGGTCGGCTCCGGCGAAGACCTCGACGGGGGTGCCGTCGGCGAGACGGATCGCCTCGGGATACGTGGTCCAGTACGGCGCGGGGAGCAGCACCTCGTCGCCGGGGTTCACGACGGTCTGGAACGCCTGGTAGACCGACTGCTTGCCGCCGTTGGTCACGATGACCTGGCCGGGGGAGACCTCGAGACCGGAGTCGCGGAGGGTCTTCGCGGCGATCGCCTCACGCAGCGCGGGGAGTCCGGCCGCCGGGGTGTACCGGTAGTTCGCCGGGTCGGCCAGGGCCTCGGCGGCGGCATCCACGATGAACTGCGGCGTCGCGAAATCGGGCTCGCCGGCGGCGTAGGAGATGACGTCCTTGCCTTCGGCCTTGAGGGCCTTCGCCTTCGCGTCGACCTTCAGGGTCGCCGACTCGGCGATGGCGGACAGCTTGCGGGAGAGAGGAGCGCGTTCGGTCACGTTAAGAGCGTACTCGGGTGGGCATGCCGGATGCCGGGCGCGTCGTCATCAAGAACCGGGGTTCTTTCCGCGTCAGGCGGTCGCGAAGCCGTGCGCCCGGGCGACGGCGTCGAGGGTGATGCGCCCGCCCTGGACGTTCAGGCCCTTGGCGAGGGAGGGATCGTCGGATGCCGCGCGCTCCCAGCCCTTGCCGGCGATCGCCGAGACGTAGGGGAGCGTCGCGTTGGTCAGGGCACGCGTGGCCGTCTCGGGGACGGCGCCCGGCATGTTCGCGACGCAGTAGTAGATGGCGTCGTGGACCGCGAACGTCGGGTCGTCGTGCGTGGTCGGGCGTGAACCCTCGAAGCATCCGCCCTGGTCGATGGCGATGTCGACGAGCACGGCGCCCGGCTTCATGCCCGCGACCATGTCGTCGGTGACGAGCTTCGGGGCCGCCGCGCCGGGGATCAGCACCGAGCCGATCACGAGATCGGCGGTGGCCAGCTCCTCGGCGATGTCGTAGCGGCTCGAGGCGCGGGTCTGGAGTGCGCCGCCGTAGCGGTGCTCGAGGTCGCGGAGGCGGGGCAGGGAGATATCGATCACGGTCACCTGGGAGCCGAGGCCGAGCGCGTTCGCCGCCGCGTGCTCGCCGGCGACACCACCGCCGATGACGACGGTCTTCGCGCGCGGGGTGCCGGCGATGCCGCCGAGCAGCATGCCGCGGCCGCCGTTCGAGCGCAGCAGCGAGTAGGAGCCCATCGTGACCGAGAGCCGTCCGGCGATCTCGCTCATCGGTACGAGCAGAGGAAGGCTGCGGTCGGGCAGCTGCACCGTCTCGTAGGCGACGGCGGTGGTGCCCGCGTCGACGAGCGCGGTCGTGAGCGCGCGGTCCGCGGCCAGGTGCAGGTAGGTGAAGAGCGTGAGGTCGGGACGGAGGAATCCGTACTCCTGCGCGATCGGCTCCTTGACCTTGATCAGCAGGTCGGCGTCGCCCCACACGTCGGCCGCGGTCGCGACGATCTCGGCGCCGACGGCCCGGTAGGCGTCGTCGTCGATGCGCGAGCCCACGCCCGCCCCGGACTGCACCAGCACGCGGTGGCCCTCGTGGACGAGGCGGTCGGCACCCGCGGGGGTGAGCGCGACACGGTTCTCATTGTTCTTGACCTCGGTGGGCACGCCGATTTTCATCGATCCTCCAGGGCTCGGTTTCGTGGATACAGATTCGCAGAAACTTCGGTCCAGCAACAGATTCTGTGAAGATCATTCGCCAGAGCGGACGATCCTGAATAATGGTTCGCATGGAGACGACATCGAAGGGCCCCCAGCCGAATACTCTTCGGGCACCCGCCCTGGACCCGACGGATGCGAGGATCGTGCAGCTGCTGGCTGAAGACGGGCGCATGACCAACGCCGAGCTCGCGGGGCACCTCCGGGTCGCCCCCTCGACGGCGCACGCGCGGCTGCGCGCCCTCGTCGAGCGCGGGGTCATCACCGGGTTCCACGCCAGCGTGGACGAGCGGATGCTGGGCGCCGGACTCCAGGCGATCATCGGTGTGACGCTGCGTCCGAGCGGGCGTCGCGAGAGCATCGTCGAGTTCGCCGAACGTGTGCGAGTGCTGCCGCAGGTGATCCAGGTGTTCTTCCTCGGCGGCGACGACGACTTCCTCCTGCACATCGCTGTCGCCGACTCGTCCGAGATGCGCGAGTTCGTGCTCGAGCATCTGTCGGCGCAGAGCAGCGTCGCGTCGACGCGCACGAGCATCGTGTTCGACTATCACCGGAACTCGGTGGCCGCGTCGTTCGCGTGAGGGGATCAGCGCGGGTCGGGCGTCCCGCTCACGCGCCGAAGGATGCCGGAAGAGCGCAGTAGTCCGCGAAGCGACGCTTCGCGTTCGCGGGGTCGGTGACGTCGACGATCGCGGCGGCGATCGTGTGCGGTGCCTCATCGTCGGCCAGCTGCCAGACGACGTAGTGCCACATCCCACGGGCCGTCTCGCTCAGCAGCGCGGAGGGGCCGGAGACGACGAGCACGCTGTCGCTCTCGGCGGTGGCGCGGAACGGGGCGATCACCTCGGTGCGAAGAGCCTGCTCGTCGCCGTCGGCGGTATGCACCCGCTCGACCTGCAGTCCTGTCGCGCTGAGCGCTGCGGACAGTTCGTCGGCGCTGCGGCGCGAACGCTCGGCATCCGCTCCCGCCACGGCGAGCAGCCGTCGCCCTCGGGGGTAGAGATGCAGGAACTCGGAGGAGATGTCGGTCCACACGTCGGCCATGAATCCAGGCTACGCCGGGTGATCGGGCCACGGGCCGACAGGGGGTGGAGGGAGTCGACCGTGCGCGCGGAGAGGCCCCCGGATGCCGAACCGCGCACCCGGGGGCCCCGTCCGTCGACTCAGTCCTCGTCGACGAGGAAGCGGCTGTAGGCGCCGAGCGTGAGGAACGTGGGGAACTCCTCCTGCAGGGCCACCTCGCGGAAGATCTCCGCGGCATCGTCGAATCGGTCGCCGGCGCTGCGGGTGGCCGAGGCGATGACCTGGGTGATCAGCCCCTCCACGTACTCCGCCGTGATCGGCGTCCCTTCCTGCGTGACGCGGTCCTGGTGGATCCACTGCCACACCTGCGACCGGCTGATCTCGGCCGTCGCAGCATCCTCCATGAGGTTGTCGATCGCGACGGCGCCGAGGCCGCGCAGCCACGCCTCGAGGTAGCGGATGGCCACCGACACGTTGTCGCGCACGCCCCGATCGGTGACCGCGCTCCCGATGCGGAGGTCGAGCAGGTCGCGCGCTTCGACGTGCACGTCGTCGCGCTGACGGTCGACCTGGTTCGGGCGATCGCCGAGCACGGCGTCGAACTCCGCCTGGGCCGTCGGGATCAGGTCGGGGTGGGCGACCCAGGTGCCGTCGAAGCCGTCGCCGGCCTCGCGCTTCTTGTCGGCCGAGACCTTCTCGATCGCGCGCGCGGTCACCTCCGGGTCGCGACGGTTCGGGATGAACGCGCTCATGCCGCCGATCGCGAAGGCGCCCCGCTTGTGGCAGGTCTGCACGAGCAGCTCGGTGTACGCCCGCATGAACGGCACGGTCATCGTGACCTCGCTGCGGTCGGGGAGCACGAAGCGCGCGCCGCGGCCGCGGTAGTTCTTGATGATCGAGAAGATGTAGTCCCAGCGTCCGGCGTTGAGGCCGGCGCAGTGGTCGCGCAGCTCGTAGAGGATCTCGTCCATCTCGAACGCGGCGGGCAGCGTCTCGATCAGCACGGTCGCGCGGATGGTCCCGTGCGGGATGCCGATGTACTCCTCGCTGAACGAGAAGACGTCGTCCCACAGCTTCGCCTCTTCGCTGGACTCGAGCTTGGCGATGTAGAAGTACGGTCCGCGGCCACCGTCGATCAGCGCCTGCGCGTTGTGCAGGAAGTAGAGACCGAAATCGACGAGCGAACCGGATGCCGCGGTGCGGCGCCCCGCCCGATCGGTGAACTGCACGTGCTTCTCCGGCAGGTGCCAGCCCCGCGGTCGCATCACGATCGTCGGCGTGTGCTCGGCGGTGACCTGGTACTCCTTGCCGTCCCTTGAGGTGAAGGACAGCTCGCCCCGGATCGCGTCCCGCAGGGAGAGCTGACCTTCGATGACGTTCTTCCAGGTGGGGCTCGTGGCATCCTCCTGGTCGGCGAGCCAGACCCGCGCACCGGAGTTCAGCGCGTTGATCGTCATCTTCGGATCGGTCGGTCCGGTGATCTCGACTCGGCGGTCCTCGAGGCCGGGTCCGGCTCCGGCGACGCGCCACTCGGCATCCTCGCGGATGTGGGCGGTGTCGTCGCGGAAGCGGGGATCGTGCCCGTTGCCGATCTCGAAGCGGCGGCGCATGCGGTCGGCGAGCCGATCGTGGCGACGCGAGGCGAACCGGTGGTGCAGCTCGGTGAGGAAGGCGATGGCCTCGGGGGTGAGGATCTCGTCGTATCGGTCGCGCAGCGGGCCGGTGACCGCGATCGTCGGACCCTGCTGGGTCGTCTGGATCGGAGCCGTGGTCGGGGGAGCGGTGGGAGTGGTCATGATGAAGTCCTTCGCGTGAGGTGGGTGCTTCGACAGGCTCAGCAACCCAGGACGGGGATCAGTGGAACTGCGCGGCTTCGGTCGAGCCGGCGAGGGCGAGGGTCGCGCTGTCGGGGTTGAGCGCGGTGGAGATGACGTCGAAGTATCCGGTGCCCGCCTCGCGCTGGTGCTTGGTGGCGGTGTAGCCGTCTGCCTCGGCGGCGAACTCGGCTTCCTGCAGCTCGACGTACGCGCTCATGGCGCGTTCTGCGTAGCCGCGGGCGAGGTCGAACATCGAGTGGTTCAGGGCATGGAACCCGGCGAGGGTGATGAACTGGAACTTGTAGCCCAGGTCTGCCAGATCCTGCTGGAAGGTCGCGATCTCGGCGTCGGAGAGGTGGCGCTTCCAGTTGAAGCTCGGTGAGCAGTTGTAGGCCAGGAGCTTACCGGGGAATTCCGCGTGGATCGCGGCGGCGAACTCACGAGCGAGCTCGATGTCGGGCTCGCCCGTCTCGACCCACAGCAGGTCGGCGTAGGGCGCGAAGGCGAGGCCGCGGCTGATCACCGACTCGATGCCGGGGCGGATCCGGTAGAACCCCTCGGTAGTGCGCTCGCCGGTGGTGAACTGCTGGTCGCGCTCGTCGACGTCGCTCGTGAGGAGGTCCGCGGCGAGAGCGTCGGTGCGGGCGATGATCACGGTCGGCACGCCGGCGACGTCCGCCGCGAGACGCGCGGCGTTGAGCGTGCGGATGTGCTGCTGCGTGGGCACCAGCACCTTGCCGCCGAGGTGACCGCACTTCTTCTCGCTGGCCAGCTGGTCCTCCCAGTGGATGCCGGCGGCACCCGACTGGATCAGCGACTGCGCGAGCTCGTAGGCGTTCAGCGGGCCGCCGAAGCCGGCCTCGGCATCCGCGACGATCGGGGCGAGCCAGTCCTGCGTGATCTCGCCCTCTCCCGCCAGGGCCTCGGCATGCTCGAGCTGGTCCTGGCGGATCAGCGCGTTGTTGATGCGGCGGACGACGGCGGGGACCGAGTTCGCCGGGTACAGCGACTGGTCGGGGTAGGTCTGGCCGGCGAGGTTGCCGTCGGCGGCGACCTGCCACCCGGAGAGGTAGATCGCCTTGAGGCCGGCGCGCACCTGCTGCACTGCCTGACCGCCGGTGTAGGCGCCGAGCGCCCGGACGTAGTCCTCGGTGTGCAGGAGGTTCCAGAGGTTCTCGGCGCCGCGATGGGCGAGCGTCGACTCCTCGCGGACGGACCCGCGGATGCGGATGACGTCCTCCGCGGTGTAGGTGCGCTCGACGCCGTCCCACCGCGGGTCGGTCTCCCAGATCTCCCGGAGCTCCGCGGCCGTCTGTACCTGGTCGCCGGCGCGCAGTCCGGCGGGGCGAGGTGCGGGGGTTGCTGCGGTGTTCGTCATGGTGTCTCCTCGGTGAGAGTGGGTGGCTTGGCATCCACTCTGGGTGAAGTTCTCATCCTCCGACGACCGATCAGGGGGTGAAGAATGCCCGAAATTCTGTTTCTGTGACAGAATCGCGGCCATGACCCCTTCGACAGGCACAGGGACCCCGCTCCCCGACGCGGAAGACACCGACGCCCTCACGATCGGGCGTCGCATCCGTCAGCTCCGCACGGCGCGGGGGATGACCCTCGACGATCTCGCCGCCGCGGTCGAGCGCGCCCCCAGCCAGATGTCGATGATCGAGACCGGCAAACGCGAGCCGAAGCTCACCCAGCTGCAGGCCATCGCGCGTGCCCTCGGCGTCACGCTCGACGCGCTGCTGGAGGGCGAGCCCCTCGACGAGCGCAGTGCGATCGAGATCGCACTGGAGCGTGCGATGAAGGGGCAGACGTTCCGGGCGCTCGGGATCGATCCGTTCCGCATCGCGAAGTCGGTGCCGACCGACGCCCTCAAGGCGCTCCTCGCCCTGCACGGGGAGATCGACCGCCTGCGCGATGAGCGTGCGGCCACCCCGGAGGAGGCGCGGCGGGCGAACGTCGAGCTGCGGCACCTCATGCGCCGGCAGGACAACCATTTCGCCGACCTCGAGGCGAAGGCCTCGGAGATCCTGGCGGCGGTCGGCCATCCCGGCGGTCCGCTGACCCAGCGCACGGCATCCGAGATCGCCGCCTACCTGGGATTCACGCTGCACTACGCGCCCGATCTGCCGCAGACGACACGCAGCGTCGCCGACCTCGCGCACGGGCGCCTGTACCTGTCGAGCAGCGTGCCAGCCAAGGGGGATGCCCGCACGGCCGTGCTGCAGGCGCTGTCGAGCCGGATCCTCGGGCACTCCGAACCGCACAGCTATGCCGAGTTCCTGCGTCAGCGCGTGGAGACGAACTACCTGACCGGCGCACTCCTCATCCCCGAGGCGCATGTCGTGCCCTCGCTGAAGGACGCCAAGGCGCGGCGATCCATCTCGATCGAGGATCTGCGCGACGCGTACTCCGTCTCGTACGAGACCGCGGCGCATCGCTTCACGAACCTCGCGACGCGTCACCTCGACATCCCCGTGCACTTCCTCAAGGTGCACGAGTCGGGCACGATCACGAAGGCCTACGAGAACGACGACGTCAACTTCCCGACCGACCGCCTCGGTGCGATCGAGGGCCAGATGTGCTGCCGGCGGTGGACGAGCCGGGTCGTCTTCGACGAGGACGACCGCTTCAATCCCTACTACCAGTACACCGACACCGGCAACGGCACCTACTGGTGCACGGCCCGCGTCGAGGCGTCGAGCGAAGGGCTGCACTCGGTGAGCGTGGGCGTGCGCTTCGACGACACGAAGTGGTTCGTCGGACGAGACACCGCGCATCGCGGGGTATCGAAGCACTCGGTCGAGGTGTGCTGCCGGCAGGCGCCCGCAGACCTCGAGGAGCGCTGGCGCGAGAACTCCTGGCCGAATGTGAAGACGCCCCGCACGCTGCTCGCGACACTGCCGACCGGGTCGTTCCCGGGCGTCGACACGACGGACGTGTACGAGTTCCTCGAGGCGCACGCACCGCGCTGAGCGGGATCCGTCGCCATCGTCGATCGGCAGAGGGGGTTGAGCCAACACTGAACACATGTTAGGTTTTCGCGTGTCAGTGCGCTGCGATCCGCAGCGCCGTTCTCGATGAGGAGACGCGATGAAGCGATGGATGAGTGCAGTGGCGACGATCGGAGTGGTCGTCGTCGGCCTGGCCCTCGCCGGCCCCGCTGCGGCGGGTGGCGGACGACCAGGCACCCAGGACCTGAATCGATGGGCGGAGGACACCTGGCAGTCCCTCGTGGCGATGACCGACGAGGAGACCGGGCTCCCTGCCGACAACGTCACCGGCGATCTCGAGACCTCGAGTGCCTACACCTCGCCGACGAACATCGGCGGGTACCTCTGGTCGACCGTCACCGCGCGCGACCTCGACATCATCACCGCCGACGAGGCGCGCTCGCGCATGTCCGCGACCCTCGAGACGCTGGCCGGACTCGAGCGCAACGACGCGAGCGGCATGTTCTACAACTGGTACTCGCCCGCGACCGGGGAGAAGCTGACGACCTGGCCCGACTCCGGCGATGCCGTGCATCCGTTCCTCAGCACGGTCGACAACGGCTGGCTGGCCGCCGCGCTGCGCATCGTGCGCGAGGCGGAGCCCGCGCTCGCGGCGCAGGCCGACGCACTCTACGACTCCATGGACTTCGCCGCGTTCTTCGATCCCGCCGGCGCCGCAGGGCTCCCGGCCGGAAGGAATCGAGGAGGATTCTGGGATGCCGCACCGCCGGACTGCAGCGTCGCGGCGCCGATGTACAACGGGTCGGGAGCGACGGCCTACTACACGTGCCATCACTACGACACGACGGTGAGCGAGAGCCGCATCGCGACCTACCTGGGCATCGCCAACGGGCAGATCCCGGCGACGGCGCTGTACGGCACGCACCGCACCATGCCCCCGGGCTGCGATTGGGCCTGGCAGGAGCAGCTCCCGCAAGGCGAGTACCGCACCTACGACGGCGTCGAGGTCTGGGAGGGCGCGTACACGTACGAGGGGATGTCGTTCGTCCCGAGCTGGGGCGGCAGCATGTTCGAGTCGCTCATGCCGGACCTGCTCGTACCGGAGACGAAGTGGGGCCCGAAGTCCTGGAAGCTCAACCACCCGATCACGGTCGCCGTGCAGAAGCAGCACGGGCTCGACGAGGCCGGCTACGGATACTGGGGCTTCTCGCCCGCGAGCAACCCCTTCGGCGGATATGCGGAGTACGGGGTCGACATCGCCGGCATGCGATCCGACGGCTACACGTCCGACGCCGAGAAGACCGACGTCGACGTCGACCGGCCCGGCTGCACGGTCGGTACGAATCCCGCCCCTGCGTTCGGCGACGGTGTCGTGACGCCGCACGCCGCCTTCCTCGCGCTGCCCTACGACCGGGAGGGTGCGCTGAGCAACCTCCGCGGCATCGAGCACGACCTCGGCGCCTACGGCCCCGGCGGGTTCTACGACGCCGTCGCCGTGCACAGCGGCACCGTCGCCGAACGCTACCTGTCGCTCGATCAGTCGATGATCATGGCGGCGATCGGCAACGAGCTCACGGGGGATAAGCTCAAGGACTACTTCGTGGATCGCGAGATGGAGCAGCGCCTGCGGCCGGCGATGAAGCAGCAGGTGTTCGGCTCGTCGTGGGGAGCGGGCGGCCACCACGGCTGAGACCCCGCCGCCGCGGACCGTGGGAAGAGGGCTGGCTGTGGATGCGGATGAACGACCGGTGACCCCCCGCGGAACCCGCGGCCCTTATGCGACGGGGCAGGCGCGGCGTCAGGCCATCGTCGACGAGGCGCTCGGGGTGTTCTCCCGCACGGGCTTCCATGGAGGCTCGTTGCGGGAGATCGCCAAGCGTGTCGGGGTGACGCCCGCCGGGCTCCTTCATCACTTCGCCGGAAAGGACGAGCTCTTCGCCGAGGTCATCCACCAGCGCGACGAGAAGGTGCGCGCCGCGGCGGGCGACCCTGCCGAGCACACGCTGCTCGAGCAGGCGAGGCGCGTCGTCGCGCACAACCAGACCTCTCGCGGGCTCACCTCGCTGTACGCGATCGTCTCGGCGGAGGCGACCGACCCCGAGCATCCCTCGCATGACGACTTCTCCGAGCGCTACCGGACGCGCGCCGTCGAGGCCGAGGAGATCCTCCGCCGAGGTCAGGAAGCCGGTGAGGTGCGCGACGACATCGACCCTGCGCTGGCCGCGCGTCTGATCAGCGCCGTCATGGACGGGATCCAGCTCCAGTGGCTGCTCGACGAGTCGGTCGACATGGTCGTGCTCTTCGACGAGTTCGTGAGCCGCTACCTGCACCCCGCTGACCCGGCCGCCCCTCCGGTCGCGAGAACGCAGGGGTGATCGACCCCGATCGGTGAGACGGTGCGACCGGAGCGATGTGCGCTCAGTCCCTCGCGGTCTGCAGCAGCGTCCAGAGCTCGGCTCGAGCCGGGAACGACGACAGGTCGATCCCGAGCATCCCTCCCGCCTGGGCGATACGGGAGCGGAGCGTGTGCCGATGCACACCGAGCGCGGCGGCGGCGGACTCGGCGCGCGCGTCGTGCTCCAGCCAGGTGCGCAGCGAGCGCTCGAGATCCGCGCCCGTCCGCGCGTCGTGCTCGCGCAGCGGTGCGAGGCGGGATTCCGCCACGAGTCGCGCCTCATCGGTCGCGAGAGCGGTGAGGATGCTCGAGCCGACGGTGTCGGCGTACCTCACCGCACCGCGCTCGCCCTGCTGGCGGAGTGCCGTCAGGGCCTGCGCGTGCGCGCGCGAGAACGCGTCGTAGCCCTCCGGGTCGGAGACGCCGATGCGGATGCCGAAGCGCACGGCGACCTCGTCGAGGAGGTTCTCGTCGGCCTCGGACAGGCAGAGCGTCACGCCCTCCTCGGACTCGGCCAGGAAGAACGGCGTGCCGTGCTCGGAGCGGTGCCGCTCCCACCAGTCGGTGAGCGTCCCCGCCGGAGCATCGGCCGCGACGGCGACGAGCATGGGGGCGGGCGGGAGGCCGCCGAGGACGCGCCGGGCCAGTCCCGGGTCATCGGTCAGCAGCGAGCCGAGGAGCTGGTCGTGCAGCCGCCGTCGGCTCCGGGCCAGCTGCTCGCTCTGCTCCATCGCCAGTCCCGCCATCGCGATGACCGAGGTCACGACCGAACGCGCCTCCGCATCGAGCACGTCGATCGCGAGCGCGATGACGCCGCGCAGGTGCCCGCCCCGGCCGACGGTGAAGAGAGTGAAGGTGCGGTCGTCGAGCGTGAGCGACTGGCCGGCCTCGAGTCCGCGGGCCAGGATCTCGATCACGCGCTCGCCGAGGTCGTCGAGCACGCCGGTCTCGACCGCATCGCGCGGATGCGAGCTCAGCAGCGCTCCGGCCGCGTCGAACATCCCGGCCCAGACGTCGAGGCGCCGGCCCAGCTCGGCGATCGTCGCGTCGAGGCCATGCGGACGGAGGGCGGCGAGGGCGAGAGCGCGCTGCGTGTCGAGCGCCCACGACCGGCGGGCGTAGGCCTGCGCGGCGATGGCCTCGGAGTGCGCGCGGGCGACGGCGATGAACGGCGTGCGGTAGGGGACCTCGAACAGCGGCATCCCCTTCGCGGCACAGGCGTGGACGAGTTCCTCCGGGATGCCGGAGCGGTGCACCTCGGTGCCGAAGCCGAGCCCGAGCACCCCGCGGTCGGCGAGACGCGCGACGTAGGCGCCGATGTCGCCCGGCTCGTCGAACTGCCGGCCGGTGGTCAGCAGCGCCAGGTCTTCGGAGAGGAACGGCGTGGGGTCCTCGAGATCGGAGCTGTGCACCCACCGCAGCGACCGGTCGAGCGCGCCCTCGGGGAGATCATCCTCGTGCGAGACGAGGGTCAGGCCGAGGTCGCGACGGTGCAGCAGTGCCCGCAGCGTGGGCTCTTCCGCAGCGGCCATGGGGGACTCCCGTTGTACAGGTCGGCGATCTGACTCTCCAGATTGTACAGTCGGGCGAGTGCGGCGGTGTCCGATGCCGCCGTACGCTCGCGAGCATGGCACTCCTCGACACCGCAGCTGTTGCAGTTCCCCTCGGCGGACCCGAGCTCCCCCAGGAGCGACGCCTCGTCACCGCGCTTCCCGGGCCCCGCTCGGCCGAGATCCTCGCGCGCAAGGCGGATGCCGTCGCCGCCGGTGTCGGCCACACCGTCCCCGTCGCGACCGTCGCCGCCGGCGGAGGCGTCGTGGTGGACGCCGACGGCAACTCGCTCATCGACCTCGGCTCCGGCATCGCCGTGACGACGGTCGGCAACGCGCACCCGAAGGTCGCCGCCGCCGTCGCCGCCCAGGCCGCGCAGTTCACCCACACCTGCTTCATGATCTCGCCCTACGAGTCGTACATCGAGGTGGCCGAGGCGCTGAACCGGGTCACGCCCGGTGACTTCGCCAAGAAGAGCGCCCTGTTCAACTCCGGCGCCGAGGCTGTCGAGAACGCGATCAAGATCGCCCGCAAGCACACCGGTCGCCAGGCCGTCGTCGCCTTCGACCACGGCTACCACGGCCGCACGAACCTGACCATGGCCCTCACCGCCAAGTCGATGCCGTACAAGAGCGGCTTCGGCCCGTTCGCGCCCGAGGTCTACCGTGCGCCCATGTCGTACCCGTTCCGCGACGGCCTCGCCGGCCCCGAGGCCGCGGCCCGCGTCATCCTCCAGCTCGAGAAGCAGATCGGCGCCGACAACCTCGCCGCGGTCATCATCGAGCCGATCCAGGGCGAGGGCGGATTCATCGTTCCCGCCGAGGGCTTCCTGCCCGCCATCGTCGACTGGTGCCGTGCGAACGGCGTCGTCTTCATCGCCGACGAGGTGCAGACCGGATTCGCCCGCACCGGCCACATGTTCGCGAGCGAGATCTTCGGCATCGAGCCCGACCTCATCACCACGGCCAAGGGCATCGCCGGCGGTCTGCCGCTCGCCGCCGTCACCGGCCGCGCCGAGATCATGGACGCCTCGCACTCCGGCGGCCTCGGCGGCACCTACGGCGGCAACCCGATCGCCTGCGCCGCGGCGCTCGCCGCGATCGACGTGTTCGAGAACGACGGCGTGATCGAGCGCGCGCGTGAGATCGGCACGATCCTCACCGACCGCCTCACCGCGATCCAGCAGGGCGACGCCCGCGTGGGCGATGTCCGCGGCCACGGCGCGATGATCGCCGCCGAGTTCGTGGACCCCGAGACCAACGCCCCGGATGCCGCGCTCACGGCCGCCGTCGCGAAGGCCTGCATCGCCCAGGGCGTGATCGTGCTCACCTGCGGCACGTACGGCAACGTCATCCGCTTCCTGCCTCCGCTCGCGATCGGCGACGATCTGCTGAACGAAGGACTCGACATCGTCGCAGCGGCCCTCGCCGCCGCCTGACACACACACGTCCGGTCGCGACCCTGATCGGGGGATTGCGGGTCGCGACCGGCACTTCATCCCCCAACGAAGGAGTTGCACATGGCTGAGATCACACGCGACGTACTGATCATCGGCGCCGGAGCCGCAGGGCTCACGGCGGCGAACGACCTGCGCAAGGCCGGCCTCTCGGTCGCCGTGCTCGAGGCGCGCGACCGTGTCGGCGGACGACTGTGGACCGACGTGATCGAGGGCGCGATGCTCGAGATCGGCGGGCAGTGGGTCTCTCCGGATCAGGACGCGCTGAAGGACGCCATCGAGGAGCTGGGGCTCGAGACGTACAGCCGCTACCGCGAGGGCGACAGCGTGTACGTCGGCCCGGACGGCACGTCGCACCGCTTCACGGGTGAGATGTTCCCGGTGTCGCCTGCGACCGAGGCCGTGATCGCCGAGATCACCGAGCGTCTCGACGCGATGGTCGCGGAGATCGACCCGGATCGCCCCTGGGCGCACCCTCAGGCCGAGGAATGGGACACCGTCACCTGGGACGCCTGGCTGCGCGCCCAGACCGACGACGACGAGGCCGTGCGCAACCTGGCCTTCGCCACCGGCACCGCGATGCTCACCAAGCCCACGCACTCCTTCTCTCTGCTGCAGTCGCTGCTCATGGCGGCATCCGCCGGCTCGTACTCGAACCTCGTCGACGCCGACTTCATCCTGGACAAGCGCGTGGTCGGCGGTCTGCAGCAGGTGCCGCTCCGCCTCGCCGAGCGTCTGGGCGACGACGTGCTGCTGAACCAGCCCGTGCGGAGCCTGGAGTGGGGGCCGTCGACCGGCTCGGGGACCCCGTTCGTCCGCGCGACGACCGATGATCTCACGGTCACCGCCCGCTACGCGATCCTCGCCCACGCGCCGGTGCTGTACAACCGCATCTCGTTCGTCCCGCCCCTGCCGCGCCGCCAGCACCAGATGCACCAGCACCTGTCGATGGGGTTCGTGATCAAGGTGCACGCGGTCTACGAGACGCCCTTCTGGCGGAATGACGGCTTGAGCGCCACGGCCTTCAGCCCGTACGAGCTCGTGCACGAGGCGTATGACAACACCAACCACGGCGACGAGCGCGGGACGCTGGTCGGCTTCGTGTCCGACGCGAACGCCGACGGCGTCTTCGAGCTGTCGGCGGAGGAGCGCAAGGAGCGCATCCTCGAGTCGCTCTCGCACTACTACGGCGCCGAGGCCAAGAACCCCGTCGTCTACTACGAGAGCGACTGGGGCAGCGAGGAGTGGACCCGCGGTGCCTACGCCGCGAGCTTCGACATGGGAGGCCTGCACCGCTACGGCGCCGACCTGCGCACCCCCGTCGGACCGATCCACTTCGCGTGCAGCGACCTGGCCGGCGCCGGCTACCAGCACGTCGACGGGGCGATCCGCATGGGGCAGCTCGCCGCCGCGAACATCGTCGACGCGATCCGCGACGCCGGCTCCGCCGAGGGCGGCGTCTGATGACCGGCTCGGTCGTCGTCGGCTACACCGCGACGGACACCGGAGCGGATGCCGCAGCACTCGGTGCCCGCCTCGCCCGCAGCCTCGGGGCGACGCTGCACCTCGTCATCGTGCTCCCGAACGAGGGCACGCGCAGCGCGGCGGTCCCTCCGGAGCGCGCCTACGAGGAGCACATCCGCGGCCAGGCGAAGAAGTGGCTCGCCGACGCGATCGTCCGGCTGCCGCAGGAGCTGACCCGCAGCGGTCACGTGCGCTTCGCGGAGTCCTTCGCCGAGGGACTCATCGCCGCCGGTGAGGAGTTCGGCGCACGCGTCATCGTGGTCGGTGCTGCCGGAGGCGGCATCCTCGGTCGGCATCGTCTCGGCAGCGTCGCCTCGGAGCTGCTGCACTCGTCGACGATCCCGGTCGCGCTCGCGCCGGTGGGTTCGGCGCAGCAGGACGATCACGTCATCCCGCGCGTCACGGTCGCCGTCGGCACCCGCCCGGGCGCCGACGCGCTGCTCGACGAGGCGGTGGCCCTCGCGGGCGACGCCGACGTCGATCTCCGGCTCGTGTCGCTCGTGCCCTTCGACGTCCCGCCGGGACTCGACACCGGAGCGATCCGCGTGGTCGGCGACGAGCACTCGCAGGAGGTTCTCGCGGTCGCTTCGGAGCTGCTGCCCGACGGTCGGACCGCCGCCGTCGAGCGGGCGCCCGGCGACACCGTGGAGGACGCGGTCGCGCATCTCTCCTGGCTCCCCGGCGAGGTCGTCCTCGTCGGCTCCAGCCGGCTGGCTCAGCCCCGCCGACTGTTCCTGGGCTCCACGGCAGCGAAGATGCTGCACGAGCTGCCCGTCCCGATGATCGTCGTCCCGCGCACCCGCGCCGAAGCAGGAGTCCGCTGATGAGCAGCACGAATCGGGCGACGGAGCCCGAATCCGGTGTCACGACCGGCATCTCCACGAAGGGCCTGAGCGCCGGGACGATCGGCCTCATCGGCGCGGTCGTGATCGGCATCTCCTGCATCGCGCCCGCCTACACGTTCACGGCGGCGGTCGGGCCCACGGCATCCGTCGTCGGCGCGCAGATCCCCGCCATCATCCTCGTCGGCTTCATCCCGATGCTCCTCGTCGCCTTCGGGTATCGCGAGCTCAACAACCGGATGCCGGACTCGGGAACCTCCTTCACCTGGGCGACCAGGGCGTTCGGCCCGTGGATCGGCTGGATGGCCGGCTGGGGTCTCATCGTCGCGACGATCCTGGTGCTGTCGAATCTCGCCGGCGTCGCGGTCGACTTCCTGTTCCTGCTGCTCTCGCAGATCACGAACAACCCCGACATCGCCGCCCTCGCGAGCAACACCTGGATCAACATCGGGGTGTGTCTGCTCTTCATGCTCGGCGCGACCTGGGTCTCCTACCGGGACATGCAGACCACGCAGAAGCTGCAGTACTGGCTCGTCAGCTTCCAGATCCTCGTGCTCGTGTTCTTCGCCGGCGCCGCGATCGTGCAGGCGGTGAACGGCAACGGGTTCGACTACCAGCCGTTCGACCTCAACTGGTTCAACCCGTTCGCGATCTCGTCGTTCAGCGCCGTCGCCGCCGGTCTCTCGCTCTCGATCTTCATCTTCTGGGGCTGGGACGTCACCCTCACGATGAACGAGGAGACCAAGGACCCGGAGAAGACCCCGGGACGCGCCGCCACACTGACCGTGCTCACGATCGTGTCGCTGTACCTGCTCCTCGCGGTCGCGATGATCATGTTCGCGGGCGTCGGCACGGGAGACCTCGGGCTCGGCAACGAGGACATCCAGGAGAACGTGTTCTTCCACCTCTCCGGTCCGATCCTCGGCCCGCTCGCCTTCCTCGTGTCGCTCGCGGTCCTGACCAGCTCGGCGTCGTCGCTGCAGTCGACCTTCGTCGGCCCGGCGCGCACTCTCCTGGCGATGGGCCACTACGGCGCGCTGCCGAAGTCGTTCGCCAAGGTCAGCCCGCGCTTCTTCACCCCGGGATACGCGACCATCGTCTCGGCCATCGTCGCCTCCGCGTTCTACGCGGTCATGCGCGTGGTCAGCGAGGACACGCTGTGGGACACCATCCTCACGCTCGGCATGATGATCTGCTTCTACTACGGCATCACCGCCTTCGCCTGCGTCTGGTACTTCCGCAAGCAGTGGTTCGACTCGACGAGGAACTTCTTCTTCACGTTCCTGTTCCCCCTCGTCGGCGGCATCATCCTCGCGGTGCTGTTCTTCACGACCCTCATCGACTCCATGGATCCGGCATACGGATCCGGATCGCAGATCGGCGGCGTCGGCATCGTCTTCATCCTCGGGATGCTCATCATCGTGGTGGGCATCGCGGTGATGATCTGGCAGCGGGTCAAGCGGCCCGCGTTCTTCCGCGGCGAGACCCTCGGCATCGACGCTCCGCCGAGCCTCCGCCGCCGCTGACCCCGCACTCCTCCCCACAGAAAGAGAATCCATGAGCACTCAGACCGAGCAGGCGCTGCTCGACAGCATCCCCACCGGCCTCTTCATCGGCGGCGAGTGGACGGATGCCGAGACCGGCGGCACCTTCGACGTGCAGGACCCCGCGACGGGAGCCGTCATCCGGACGATCGCCGACGCGACGCCCGCCGACGGCAAGCGCGCGCTCGACGCCGCGGTCGCCGCTCAGGACTCGTGGGCGGCCACCGCTCCGCGCGTGCGCAGCGAGATCCTCCGCCGGGCGTTCGACCTGGTGCAGGTGCACAAGGAGGACCTCGCGCTGCTGATGACGCTCGAGATGGGCAAGCCGCTCGCGGAGGCGCGCGGCGAGGTCGGCTACGGCGGCGAGTTCCTGCGCTGGTTCAGCGAGGAGGCCGTGCGCATCAGCGGCCGCTACGGCATCAACCCCGAGGGGACCGGCCACATGGTCGTGTCGCAGCGGCCGGTCGGACCGTCGTTCTTCGTGACGCCGTGGAACTTCCCGTTCGCGATGGCGACCCGCAAGATCGCGCCCGCGCTCGCTGCCGGCTGCACCGTCGTGATCAAGCCCCCGGCCCTCACGCCGCTCACGACGATGTTCTTCACGAAGCTGCTGGAGGAGGCGGGTCTCCCCGCCGGTGTCGTCAACGTCGTGCAGACGTCGAAGTCCAGCGCGCTGTCGGCCCCCATCATCGCCGACCCGCGTCTGCGCAAGCTGTCCTTCACCGGCTCGACCGAGGTCGGCCGCAAGCTCATCGCCCAGGCGGCCGAGGGCGTGCTGCGCGTGTCGATGGAGCTCGGCGGCAACGCGCCGTTCGTGGTCTTCGACGACGCCGACCTCGACAAGGCCGTGGAGGGGGCGCTCGCCGCGAAGTTCCGCAACATCGGGCAGGCGTGCACGGCGGCGAACCGCTTCATCGTGCACAAGGACGTCGCGGGCGAGTTCGCCGCACGCGTCACGGAGCGCGTCAAGGCGATGAAGATCGGCCGCGGCACCGAAGAGGGCGTCGCGATCGGACCGCTCATCGACGAGGATGCCGTCGCCAAGGCGGGCGAGCTCGTCGACGAGGCCGTCGGCCGCGGCGCCACCCTGCTCGCGGGCGGCAAGGCCGTCGAGGGCACCGGCACGTTCTACGAGCCGACCGTCCTCACCGACGTCGTGGCGGGATCGGCGATCCTCCGCGAGGAGATCTTCGGACCGGTGCTTGCGATCGCGACCTTCGACTCCGAGGACGAGGCCGTGCGCCTCGCGAACGACACCGAGTACGGACTCGTCTCGTACGTCTTCACCGAGAACCTGCAGCGCGGACAGCGGATGATCGACAAGCTCGAGACCGGCATGATGGGTCTCAACGTGGGCGTGGTGTCGAACGCGGCCGCCCCCTTCGGCGGCGTCAAGCAGTCCGGCGTCGGGCGCGAGGGCGGCTTCGAGGGCATCCACGAGTACCTGTCCACGAAGTACACGCTGATTCCCGTCTCCTGAAAACCCCTCGGTCGTTGAGCGAGCGCAGCGAGACGAAACGCCCACACGCAGCGTTTCGTCTCGTCGCTTCGCTCCTCGCTCAACGACCGGCACAAATCGAGAGGACACGACATGACCGACTACGCCGTCATCAACCCCGCCACCGGAGAGACGCTGGCGTCCTTCGACACCTTCACGGACGCGCAGATCGACGAGGCGGTCGCGGCCGCCGACCAGGCACACCGTGACTGGTCGCGTTCGTCGACCGTCGCGGAGCGTGCGGCGCTTCTGCGTCGCGCGGCCGAACTGCACCGGGAGCGCCGCGAGGCGCTCGCCGACGTGTTCGTGCGCGAGATGGGGAAGCCCCGTGAGGCGGCCCTCGGCGAGGTGGACTTCGCCGCCGACATCGCGGAGTACTACGCCGACCAGGCCGAGGCGATCATGGCCGACCAGACGATCGCGATCCTCGGCGAGGGCTCGGCGATCATCCGCCGTTCGTCGCTGGGCCCGCTCATCGGGATCATGCCGTGGAACTTCCCGGCCTACCAGATCGTGCGCTTCGCGGCCCCGAACCTCATCGTGGGCAACACGATCCTGCTGAAGCCCGCGCCGCAGTGCCCGGAGTCGTCGACCGCTCTCGAGGCGATCTACCACGACGCCGGCTTCCCGAAGGGCGCGTACCAGAGCGTGCTCGCCACGAACGAGCAGATCGCGACGATGATCGCCGACGCCCGCGTGCAGGGAGTGTCGCTCACCGGCTCCGAGCGTGCGGGAGCCGCCGTCGCCGAGGTCGCCGGACGCAACCTCAAGAAGGTCGCGCTGGAGCTCGGCGGGTCCGACCCGTTCATCGTGCTCTCGACCGACGACCTGGATGCGACGGTCCAGGCGGGTGTCGACGCGCGCCTCGACAACAACGGCCAGGCCTGCAACGGCGCCAAGCGGTTCATCATCGTCGACGGTCTCTACGACGCCTTCGTCGAGAAGTTCACGGCAGCGATGGGAGCCGTGAAGGCGACCGATCCGATGCTCGACGACACGGTCCTCGGGCCGGTGTCGTCGGAGACGGCGGCGGAGAACCTGCAGAAGCAGATCGACCAGGCCGTCGAGCAGGGAGCCACGCTGCTCACCGGCGGCACCCGCGATGGCGCGTTCTTCGCACCGACCGTGCTCGCCGACGTGACGCCCGACATGAACGTCTACCGCGAGGAGCTGTTCGGACCGGCAGCGGTCGTCTACCGCGTCGCGGACGAGGATGCGGCCGTCGCCCTGGCGAACGACACCACCTTCGGTCTCGGCTCGTACGTCTTCACCACGGATGCCGACCAGGCCGAGCGCGTGGCCGACAGGATCGAGGCCGGCATGGTCTACGTGAACCTGGTGCTCGCCGACAGCCCCGAGCTGCCCTTCGGCGGCATCAAGCGCAGCGGCACGGCCCGCGAGCTGGGACACCTGGCGGCCGACGAGTTCGTCAACAAGAAGCTCATCCGCATCGGCTGAGCGCGGGGCGTGCGCCCTTCGTCTCGCTGCGCTCGCTCAGGAACCGGCAGCCTCGGTTCCTGAGCGGAGAGCGCAGCGACGAGACGAAGGGCGCTCCCGATCCGGGGCCGCACCACGGGCGTAGGGTCGAAGCATGGCCAACGTCGCTGAGAACATCGTCAAGACTCTGCACGCCAACGGGATCGAGCGGGTGTACGGCATCCCGGGAGACTCGCTCAACGGCTTCACGGATGCGCTCCGCAAGGACGGCACGATCCGCTGGGTGCACGTGCGCCACGAGGAGGCCGCGGCCTTCGCCGCCGCCGCGGATGCCGCCACCACGGGCGAGCTCGCCGTCGTCGCGGGATCGTGCGGCCCGGGCAACCTGCACCTCATCAACGGGCTGTACGACGCGAACCGCTCGCGTGTGCCGGTGCTCGCGATCGCGGCGCAGATCCCCACGACCGAGATCGGCACCGGCTACTTCCAGGAGACGCATCCGCAGGAGCTGTTCCGGGAGTGCAGCGTCTATGTCGAGTACGTCGCGGATCCCGCGCAGATGCCGCGGCTGCTCGAGATCGCCATGCGCGCCGCCATCGAGCAGCGCGGCGTCGCGGTGCTCGTCATCCCCGGCGACGTCGCCCTCGCCGAGATCGCCGACAACCGCGCCGTCGTGATCGAGCGCGCCCGCCCGGTGATCGTCCCCAGCGGGCCCGAGCTCGAGAAGGCCGCCACGCTGCTGAACGCCGCCAAGAAGGTCACGATCCTCGCCGGTGCGGGTGTCGAGGGCGCGCACGACGAGGTCATCGCGCTCGCCGACCGACTGGGCGCGCCGATCGTGCACGCGCTCCGCGGCAAGGAGTTCATCGAGTACGACAATCCGTTCGACGTGGGGATGACCGGGCTGCTCGGCTTCGCCTCGGGCTATCGCGCGATGGAGGCCGCAGACGCCCTCCTGGTGCTGGGGAGCGACTTCCCCTACGAGCAGTTCTATCCGGAGCATGCCACCACCATCCAGGTGGACATCCGCGGTGCGCAGCTCGGCAGGCGGCATCCGCTCGATCTCGGTCTCGTCGGCGACGTGCGCGCCACGGCCGAGGCGCTGCTGCCCCGGCTGGCGACGCGCGACGACCGCAGCCACCTCGACGACGCCACCGCCCACTACCGCAAGACGCGGAAGAAGCTCGACGAACTGGCGGTTCCGGCGAAGGGTAAGCGCCCCATCCACCCGCAGTACCTCGCCAGACTCGTGAACGAGTACGCGGCCGACGACGCGATCTTCACGGCCGACGTCGGGTCGCCGACCGTGTGGGCCGCCCGCTACCTCTCGATGACCGAGGGCCGCCGCCTCATCGGCTCGTTCACCCACGGCTCCATGGCGAACGCTCTGCTGCACGGCATCGGGGCGCAGGTCGCGCATCCGGAGCGACAGGTCGTCGCGCTCGCCGGAGACGGCGGCCTCTCGATGATGCTCGGCGAGCTCCTCACCCTCACGCAGAACAAGCTGCCCGTGAAGACGATCGTCGTGAACAACTCCTCGCTGAACTTCGTCGAGCTGGAGATGAAGGCGGCCGGCTTCGTCACCTACGGGACGGGGCTGGAGAACCCGAGCTTCGCCGCGATCGCCGAGGCGATGGGGATCTTCGCGCGCCGCGTGGAGCGCAGCGAGGATCTGCCGGATGCCGTGCGCGAAGTGCTCGACCATGACGGGCCCGCCCTGCTCGACGTCGTCACCGAGCGGCAGGAGCTGTCCATGCCGCCGGCGATCGAGGCCGCGCAGGTCAAGGGCTTCGCGCTCTACGCGATCCGCACGGTCATGTCCGGCCGCGGCGACGAGCTCCTCGATCTCGCGAAGGCCAACTGGCGCCAGCTCTTCTGAGTCGCGGTGGTCGCTCAGCTCTCGACGAGCGCGCGGACCTCGGCGGCCTCGCCGTGCCGTCCGAGCGTCTCGAGGACATCGCCGAGCTCGAGCGCGGCCACCTGACGGAGCGGAGGGATCTCGGCGCCGTGCTCGAGGGCACTGCGGTAGACCGGCACCGCGTCGGCGGGTCGCTCGTTCCCGGCGAGAACGCGGGCCGCGAACAGCTCAGAGCCGCCGGCCGCCCCGCTGTCGCCGAGCCCTGCGAAGCCGTCGGCCGCCGTGAGCGCCGCCGCGACGGCCTCGTCGACCCTGCCGAGCTCGGCGAGAGCCCGTCCGCGGGAGTCGGTCACATCGGCCAGCAGCCAGCCCGCGTCGTGCTCCTCTGCCAGGGCCGCGACCTCGTCGAAGAGCCCGAAGGCGCGCTGGTCGCCGCGCCCGCCGTAGGCCTGGCCGAGGCTGTGCAGCACCTCGGCGCGGGCCCCGGCGGCATCCTCCGCCTGCCGCACGATCTCGGCCGCCGACTCGAGGAGGGCGATCGCGTCGTCGTTCTCGTCGAAGCGGGCGAGGATCTTGGCCTGCTCCGTCATCGCCATGGCCTGGTCGGCGTGCTCCTCGGCCTCGGCGAACAGCTCGGACGCGTAGCCGTGCGCGCCCACCGCCTGGCCGAACTCGCCTGCCGCGCTCAGCGAACGCGCCAGCATCGACGCGGTCATGGCGCGCGAACCCGGGGGCACCTCGGCCTGCTCCTCCTGCTGGAGCACCTCGCCGAACAGCTCGGCGGCCTCCACGGCGTCGCCGGCGCGCAGCATGGCGCGCGCCATCCGGAAGTTCACGCCGGTCGAATCCCCTCCCGATTCCCCGCCCATGCGCGCCGCGAGCCGATAGCGCGACACGGCCTTCTCCGGCTCGTCGGCGTCTTCCCAGAGCGCGCCGGCGAGCAGGTGCGCCTCGGCCAGCGCGCGGGTCGCGCCGAGCTCGGCGAGCAGCCGGCAGGATTCATCCGCGTCGGTGGCGCCATCGACATAGGCGCTGCTGCCCCCGCGCACGCGTGCCCTGGTCTGGTGCGCCTGCGCGCGATGGCCGGCGCTCACGTCGTCCTGCGCCAGGAAGCGATCGAGCAGCGCGGATGCCGCTTCGAGGTCGCCCTTGCTGAGCAGCGCCGAGATCGCCACCAGGGTGGTCGTGTTGGACAGGCGCGTGTCCTCCGCCTCGGCGAACGCCCGCGCCGCCACCTCGGCGTGGTCGAGCGCGGCATCCGCTTCATCGGCCTGCAGATGCAGGGACGCGCGGCTGATCGCGAGATCGCCTCGCGACCATGCGGGGAGCGCGGCGGACGCGGCGATCTCCTCTTCGAGTCCGGCGGCCGCCTCGGGGGTGTTCAGCCCGAAGGTGGCGAGGCCCAGGCGCTCCTCCAGGTCGGCCTGCTCGTCCCGGCCGGCGGCGCGCAGGGCCGCGATCCGCTGCGGCAGTAGCTCGGCGGCCTCATCGGCGCGGTCGAGCGCGATCAGGATGCCGAGCCGCATGGACTGGAGCTGCGCGAGCTTGGCGGGGTCGTCGACCTCCAGTGCGCGGGGCAGGGCTTCGAGCATCTCGTGCTCCGCGCCGAACTGCGCGAGCTGCATCGCGCGCTCGTACCAGCCGTCCGCGTCGACCGGCGTGACCGACGGCGCAGGCGCAGTGAACGCGTCCGAGCGGATCGGCACGTCGTGCTTCTCGGTCTCGAGCGCGCGCATCCGCGCCAGGGCGCGCGCATGACCGTCGGTCCCGTCGCGGTGGTCGAACTCGGCGCCGATCCGCTCGGCGGCGGCCCAGGCGGCAGCGGCGAGCTCCGCGGCGGTCCACGCCCCGTCGTGCGCACCGAAGAACGGGACGAGCCCGGCGGAGTCGGCGCCGCGGACGGGAGTCTCGCCGTGCCCGACGGCGGTCACCCGGTCCAGCGCGACCGCGAAGGCGGCGAGGGCGGCGAAGTGCGCGTCGACGTTCAGTCCGTCGTGCGCCAGCCACCCGATGTGCCGCTCGACCATCGCCAGCGCCCTGGCCTCGTTGCCGGTGACCGCGGCGAAGACGATGTTGCCTGCGACGATGCGCAGATTGTCGGGGTTGTCCTTCGCCAGCCGGTAGCTGCGCAGGTGCGCCGTCTTCGCGTCGTCGGGGCGTCCCGCGCGCAGATAGGGCAGCAGCACACGCGACAGGGCGTGCTCCGGCTCCTCTCCGCAGGAGAAGCCGCCCTCGATCATCTCCTCGACGAGGCGGATGGCATCGGCATCGCGGTCGGTCTCGGCGAAGAATCCGGCGAACTGGCTGCGCCCGCACGCGTCGCAGTGGCTGTGCTCGTCGCGAGGGGTCGCCTCGAGCTGCACCCGCAGCGCCTCCGCATCGTCGAAGCGCCCGGCATCCCAGGCGTCCTCGAAGCGCGCCGTGAGCACACCGCTCAGCCCGAGGCCCGCGGTGCGGTAGTGCGACTCCATGTCGTCGAGGACGGCGGCGATCTGCTCCTGCGAGAAGGCCGGAGAGGAGCGCAGGGCGGAGGCCATCCACTTGAACTGCCACATCAGGTCGGCGCCGCCGTTGTCGATGTCGGCGGGGAAGCGCTGCGGGTCGGCGTCGTGGTGCGCCAGGCACCACGCGAACGAGTTCAGCATGACGTCGGTGGCGCCGCCCATGTTGGCGGATGCCGTCTGCCGCATCCGTGCGTCGTACTCGAGCCGCTCGTCGCCGAGCTCGACGGCCAGGGCGACGGCTTCGGCGACGAGCGCCTGCTCCGCCGGACCCCACGGGGTGCGGTCGATCTCCTCGATGAGCTGCTGGAAGCGCTTCTTCGGACGTGCCATGGACGTGCCCTTTCGGTGGAGATGTCAGTGGGCGTCGCCGAAGGGGATCGAGTCCCCTTCCAGACCGGCCGAGAGCGAGACGAGGTCGGAGAGCGCGCTGGTCATCAACGCGCGGTCGGCGTCGCCGAGCGGATGATGACCAGCCAGCAGCGCCTGGATGTAGAGGAGCTGGACGGTCCGGCCGAACACCGCCTCGTCCTGCACGCGGACCAGGGCGCGGACGACGCGGTTCGACCAGTTCAGGCAGAGTCGCGCACGGAGGTCGTCCTCGCGCGCCGTCGAGAGCGTCCGGTCGATGCGGTCGAGCACGCCGCCCCAGAGCGCCCCGGTCACGCCCTTGGTGCGTCCGCGGTCGATCGCCCTCAGCACCTCGGGGTCGGCGACGTAGAGCGCCGCGAGGTCGGGTCGGTCGATCGAGCGGACGACGACCGAGCAGTCGGATGCCGCGAGCACGGCGCCCGCTCGGGCTTCGAGGGCCACGGCGGCATCGCGGTCGTCGAGAGGCGGGGGGTCCAATCGGTCGAGCTCGCCCGTGACGTCGACCTGCTCGATCGAGACGTGCGGGTGCAGCTCGGGCAGCATCCGGATCAGGTCGGCGTCGTACAGGTAGCCGCCGTTGACGAGCACCTCGTCGGCGGGGGAGATCCCGGCCACCTGGCGGAACTCGTCGACGCTCTGCGCATAGCGGATGTGCGGGTACCGCTCGACGAGATCGCCGATGCGCATCGTGCCGTGCGTGGTCTCCACCGTCAGCCAGCGCGTGATGAAACGCGCGAGCTCCTCGTCGTGGCGGACGAGCGATTTGAGGCCGACCTCGTGCACGGCGACGAACTGCGCGAGACGGTGCGGCTCGCGCAGGCCGAGCTCCAGCACCCAGCGGCGGATGCCGGCGCCGAGCTGCTCGCGGACCCGCTCCAGTGCCGCATCCTCGACCAGCGACTCCCGGCTCGCGGTGGGGGCGAGCCCGGTGGAGTCGACGACCGCGCGCACGAAGAACGCCCAGTCCGGGAGCACGTCGTCCACGCGCTCGGAGAGCAGCATCCGGCCGAGATACATCCGGGTCGCCTGGCGCGCGCCGGGCGGGGGAGCGTAGGGAAGCACGTAGGCGAGGCCGCGGGTTCCGGTCGCGGGCTCGGCGAGCTCGATCACGTCCAGCGGGGCGGCGCCGAGGAGGTCGCGCCCGTAGACGGCGGCGGCCTCGAGGTCGTCCGCCGGGTCGAGGAACGGCGCATCCCGGGTGATGTCGACGTCCCCGCCGGCCGCGTCGACGGTCACCCGCGCAGGGAGGAACTCGCCGAAGGTCGTGGCCAGCTCGTGCACGGCCGCGGGGCGCAGCAGCTCGTCGGCGTCGAAGCGCGGCACGAGATGCACGCTGGTGCCGATGGGGAGCTCCTCGTCGATCTCGGCGACCTGGAAGGTCCCGTCGGCGCTGCCCGTCCACTCGACCGAGGCGCCGCCTCTGGCGCTCCGGGAGCGGATCACGATCGTGTCGGCGACCATGAAGCAGCTGAGCAGTCCGATCCCGAACTGGCCGAGGTAGTCGCTGCGGGGCAGGTCGAAGATGTCGCGCTTGGAGCTCCGACCGACGGTGGCGAGGAGATCGGCGACCTCGGACGCCGTCAGCCCGACGCCGTCGTCGCGCAGGACGAACTCGCCGGTCTCGGCGGTGAGGGGCGTGATCCGGATGCGGCCGCCCCCGCCGTCCACCTCGCGACGCGCCGTGATGGCGTCGCGTGCGTTCTGCAGGAGTTCGCGCAGATACACGCGAGGACTGGAGTAGATGTGCCTGCTGAGCAGGTCGACGACTCCGCGCAGGTCCACCTGGAACTGCTGCACATCAGCGCTCACCGGCGCTCCCTCCCACTGCATCCGCTCGCCGAGCCTAACAACAACACCGGGCTCTCCTCGGTTCGGCTTCCCTCGGAGGATGCCGTATGCTGGGTGAGCAGTTGTTGTCTGCATTCTTTCGCCGTGCCTGGGATCTCCCGATCACAGTTCGGTGGCAGAGTGGGGAGAACACCCCGAGGCCTCCAGGCCTCTAGGGCGGTAGCTCAATTGGCAGAGCAGCGGTCTCCAAAACCGCAGGTTGCAGGTTCGATTCCTGTCCGCCCTGCGCGTCAGCGCAACGCTGACACACGAAAGGTACATTCAGGATGGATCAGGACGAACCGCGCGGCGAGCTGGTCGCGGCCGGCGCCACCCGTGAGAAGAAGGGCAACCCCTTCTCCCGGTTCTTCGGGGGAATCGCCCTGTTCATCCGTCAGGTCATCTCCGAACTGCGCAAGGTCGTCACACCGACTCGCAAGGAGCTGTTCAAGTTCACCGGTGTGGTGCTCGTCTTCGTTCTGATCGTCATGGGCATCGTCTACGGCTTGGACACTCTGTTCGCGTACGTGACGCACTGGGTTTTCGGAATCCCCGACTGATGACGCCCGCGGCTCGCGCCGCAGCTATGGAGAAGAAGCAACGTGTCTGAACGATATTCCGACGACGCCGACTGGGCGACCGCCGCAGAGCAGTCCAGCGAGGAGGACGAGGCCCAGGAGGGCAACGTCCTCGCCGCGGAGGAGTTCTCGGTCACCTCGGCCGAGCACGTCGCCGTCCACGTCGAAGACGAGGACGAAGACGAGGACAGCACGGAAGACATCGACATCGACATCGACGACCCGGAGGCGGACGCGATCGTGAACGACGCTCTGAACTTGGACGAGACGGCGGAGACCGAGGCTGCTGCCGAGGTGCTCAACGATTCCGTCGCAGAGGAGACCGCAGAGCAGGAAGCGGCGGCGGCCGACGAGGTCACCCCCTACGACGGCCCCGACGTGAACGGCGAAGACGACCGTCCGTCCGAGGACGACGAGGACGACGACGCCGAGGAGGACCCCTACGAGGCCTTCCGTCTGGACCTGCGCATGCTCCCCGGCAAGTGGTACGTCATTCACTCTTACGCCGGCTTCGAGCGCAAGGTGAAGGCGAACATCGAGCAGCGCAAGTCGACGCTCGAGGTCGAGGACGAGATCTACCAGATCGAGGTCCCGATGGAGGACGTCGTCGAGATCAAGAACGGCCAGCGCAAGATGGTCACCCGCGTGCGCATCCCCGGCTACGTGCTGGTGCGCATGGAGCTCACCGAAGACACCTGGTCGGTCGTCCGTCACACGCCGGGCGTCACCGGCTTCGTGGGCAACGCCCACAACCCGACGCCGCTGCGCTTCGAAGAGGCCTTCAACATGCTGAAGTCCCTCGTCGAGGTCAAGGACGTCCCCACGGCCAAGAACATCGCGTCGAAGGGCGGCGTCGCCGTCGCTCGTCCGCTGCCGGCCGAGGTCGACTTCGAGGTCGGCGAGACCATCACGATCAAGGAGGGCTCGTTCGCGGGTCTTCCCGGTTCGATCAGCGAGATCAAGCCCGAGAGCGGCAAGCTCACGGTCCTCGTCTCGCTCTTCGAGCGCGAGACCCCGGTCGAGCTGTCGTTCGACCAGGTCACCAAGATGGTCTGACCCTCTGGGTCGCTGAACCAGTCGAAGCGTACGAGAACGGCCGTCCCCTGTCGGGGGCGGCCGTTCTCGCGTCTGCCGGCGGTCAGGCGTGCTGGGCCGCCCAGTGCGGGCTCTGGATCAGGCCGAGCAGGTTGCCGAAGGGATCGCTGACGGATGCCGACCACCAGCCCTCTCCGCGCTGGGTCACCGGATCGAAGACCGTCGCACCGAGTTCGATGAGCCGGTCGACGCTCGATCGGACGTCGTCGACGTGGATGCTCATCAGCGCGCCGCCCGGCTGTGCGAGCGCCGGACGGAATCGCGCGTCCATGAGAGCGAATTCGTCTTCGTCGTCGCCGAAGCGCCACTCCGCGTACTGCACGGGGCCCTGCTCGGGGCGGACGAAGTACGGGGGAGTGTCGAAGACCTCGGCGTACCAGGCGACGGCTGCCGTCATGTCCTCGGCGACGAGGTTGAGATTGGCGAGTCCACGGAACATGTCGTTCTCCTTCATCGGTGGGGCTGTTTCTTCTATGCTTCCCGGTGAAGTGATCACCGAATGATCACTTCAGAAAAGAGTTCGGAGATGCGCGCCGACCGTCTCATCCAGGCCCTCCTGTTCCTCCAGGGGCGGCCGCAGGTGACGGCATCCGAGCTCGCCGCCGAACTCGAGGTGTCCGTGCCGACAGCGCGGCGGGACCTGGAGGCGCTCGCGATGTCGGGCGTCCCGATCTACCCGACGCGGGGGAGAGGCGGAGGCTGGCGACTGATCGGGGGCGCACGCACGGATCTCACCGGGCTCACTCAGGGCGAGGTGAACTCGCTGCTGGTGGCGCTCACGCAGAGCGGCGCGGCGACGCCGGAGCGGATCGCGGCGATGCGGAAGCTCGTCCGCGCGGTTCCCGAGCCGTTCCGGGAGGGCGCGCAGCGCGTCGCGGTCTCGACGGTGCGCGACGCGCCCTGGGGCGTCACCGAAGACGACTCGCCTCCCCCGGTCGTTTCGGAACTGCAGCGGGCGATCGCCGGCTCCGTGCAGGTCGCGCTGCAGTACGACGGCTCGTCCGGTCCGAGCGAGGCGGAGGTCGTGCCGCTGATGGTCGGCAGCAGGGGCCCGCGCTGGTACCTCATAGCCGCGCCGGTCGTCGAGGGGACGGATGCCGCGGACGCCGGGCGGCTGCGGACGTATCGGGCGGATCGGATCCTCGGGCTGCGCCTGCTGGGGTTGCGCGGGACTGCCCCTGTCGAGTTCGACGGGGCGCTCGCCTGGGCGGAGATGGTCGAGCGGGTCGAAGCGTTCCGCGGGGCTGTCCGCGCGGTCGTGCATGTCGCGCCGTGGGCGGTGAAGGCTCTCAGCGACCGGTTCGGGGTGCAGGCGCGGATGCTCGACGAACAGCCCGACGGCGCAGGTCGCGTGCGGATGGAGGTCAGCGCCCACCGTGTCGACGCGCTGGCCGAGCAGCTCGCGGGGTGGACCGGGGTCGCCGAGGTGGTGGAGCCGACCGAGGTGCGATCCGCCCTCCGTGACCTCGGCGAGCGGATGGCCGCCCTCTACGGAGCCCCGTCGGCGCAGGATGGATCAGAAACGACTCTCTAGCCGCTCGCTCCGATGCGTTTCTGATCCGGCATCCGCGGCCGCCGGATGCCGAACACGGCGGCTCCGCTGATCGGGTAGACTTGTGTGGTTTGTGCGATACCCGGTTGGGTCCCTGAGCTTGTCGAAGGGCGCGCAGACGACCACGACCCGGAGATGCCGGGTCCGTGGGAGAAACGGATGCCGATGGCATCCGGTTCGATGAAAGGAAAGAGAATGGCACCGAAGAAGAAGGTGACCGGCCTGATCAAGCTTCAGATCAACGCCGGTGCAGCCAACCCGGCGCCGCCGATCGGCCCCGCGCTCGGTCAGCATGGCGTCAACATCATGGAGTTCTGCAAGGCGTACAACGCCGCGACCGAGTCGCAGCGCGGCAACGTCATCCCCGTCGAGATCACCGTCTACGAGGACCGCAGCTTCACGTTCATCCTGAAGACCCCGCCGGCTGCGGAGCTCATCAAGAAGGCCGCCGGCGTGCAGAAGGGGTCGTCGACCCCGCACACGGTCAAGGTCGCGAAGATCACCAAGGACCAGGTCCGTCAGATCGCAGAGACCAAGCAGGCCGACCTGAACGCCAACGACATCGAGGCCGCCGCCAAGATCATCGCCGGCACCGCCCGTTCCATGGGCATCACGGTCGAGGGCTGAGGAGAATAATCATGGCTAAGTCCAAGGCTTACAACGCTGCTGCCGAGAAGATCGAGGCAGACCGTTTCTACACCCCGTCCGAGGCAGTCGCCCTCGCGAAGGAGACCGGCTCCGCGAAGTTCGACTCGACCGTCGAGGTCGCGCTGAAGCTCGCCGTCGACCCCCGCAAGGCCGACCAGATGGTGCGCGGCACCGTCATCCTGCCCCACGGCACCGGCAAGACCGCCCGCGTCATCGTGTTCGCGACGGGTCCGGCCGCTGAGGCCGCGATCGCCGCAGGCGCCGACGAGGTCGGTGGCGCCGAGCTCATCCAGAAGGTCGCCGACGGCTGGACCAACTTCGACGCCGCGGTCTCGACCCCGGAGCTCATGGGTCAGGTCGGTCGTCTCGGTAAGGTCCTGGGTCCGCGTGGCCTGATGCCGAACCCGAAGACCGGCACCGTCACCCCGAACACGGCCAAGGCCGTCGAGGAGATCAAGGGCGGAAAGATCGAGTTCCGCGTCGACAAGCACGCCAACGTGCACTTCGTCGTCGGCAAGGCCTCCTTCACCGCCGAGCAGCTGAACGAGAACATCGACGCAGCGCTCGAGGAGATCGTGCGCCTCAAGCCGTCGAGCTCGAAGGGCCGCTACATCCAGAAGGGTGCGGTGTCGACCACGTTCGGCCCCGGCATCCCGCTGGACGTCAACGCCATCTGACGCTTCGACCCGTCACAGAGGAATGCCCCCGCCTTCGGCGGGGGCATTCCTGCGTTCGCCGACCGAAACCCGACGTCATCGGATGCGGCACCGGCTCGCACGGGCGCGTACTGTGGATGGGTTCCGTCCCCGCGCCACAGCACGCGCGCACACCGCACCCCAGGAGGGTCCCATGTCTCGTCGCCTCATCGCCGTCACGGCACTCGTTCTCACCGCCGCCGCGCTCACCGCGTGCAGCGGCTCGAGCGCACCGGAGGAGTCGAGCGCGAGCGGTGACAGCGGCTCGGCATCCGACTTCGGTCTCGTGAAGGACGGCACACTGACCGTCGCGACCGAGGGCACGTACCGCCCGTTCAGCTTCCACGACGACAACGGCGCCGGTGCGCTGACCGGATACGACGTCGAGATCATCCAGGCCGTGGCCGACAAGCTCGACCTCGAGGTCGCGTTCGAGGAGACGCAGTGGGACGCGATCTTCGCGGGCCTCGATGCCGGTCGCTTCGACGTCATCGCGAACCAGGTCACGATCAACGACGAGCGCACCGCGAAGTACCTCTTCAGCGAGGCGTACACCGTCTCGCCCGGCGTGATCGTCGTGAACGAGGATGACGACTCGATCTCGTCGTTCGCCGACCTCGACGGGAAGACCACCGCGCAGTCGCTCACCAGCAACTGGAACGACCTCGCCACCGAGTCCGGCGCGAAGGTCGAGGGCGTCGAGGGCTGGGCCCAGGCCGTCGAGCTGCTGCGTCAGGGACGCGTGGATGCGACGATCAACGACAAGCTCACCTTCCTCGACTACGAGACGACCAACAGCCCCTCGGGTCTGAAGATCGCCGCCGAGACCGACGAGGCCGGCGAGCAGGCCTTCGTCTTCACGAAGGACAAGAAGAGCCTGGTCGAGGCCGTGGACGCCGCGCTCGACGAGCTGCGCGCCGACGGCACGCTCGCGGAGATCAGCGAGAAGTACTTCGGCGAAGACGTCACGCAGTAACCCATGGAACCGACCTCGCCCTGGCAGCTGTTCCTCGACTCGCTCGGCCCCATCGCTCTGGCGGGGCTGACGGCGACGGTCCCGCTCGCCCTGGCGTCGTTCGCCCTGGGCCTCGTGATCGCGGTCGGCATCGCGCTGATGCGCATCTCGGTCAACCCGGTCCTGTCGGGGATCGCCCGGTTCTACATCTCGGTCATCCGCGGAACGCCGCTGCTCGTGCAGCTGTTCGTGATCTTCTACGGCATGCCCTCGATCGGCATCACGATCGACCCGTGGCCGAGCGCGATCATCGCGCTCTCGCTCAACGTGGGCGGCTACGGGGCGGAGGTGGTGCGCGCGGCCATCCTCTCGGTGCCCCAGGGGCAGTGGGAGGCGGCGTACACCGTCGGCATGAACCGCACCCGCACGCTCACGCGCGTCATCCTGCCGCAGGCGGCACGGGTGTCGGTTCCGCCGCTGTCCAACACGTTCATCTCACTCGTGAAGGACACGTCGCTGACGTCGCTGATCCTGGTGACGGAGCTGTTCAAGGTGGCGCAGCAGATCGCGTCCACCACCTACGAGTTCATGATCCTGTATCTGACGGCGGCACTGGTCTACTGGGTGTTCTGCCTGGTGCTCTCCGCCGGCCAGAGCGCACTGGAGAGGAGGCTCGACAGCCGTGTCGCTCACTGACCCCGCTCTCCCGCCCGCGGCAGCGCCGCTGCTCACCGCCCGAGGCCTCCGCAAGAGCTTCGGCGACAACGAGGTGCTCCGCGGCATCGACCTGACGCTGCACCGCGGTGAGGTGCTGGTGCTGATCGGGCCGAGCGGCTCCGGCAAGACCACCGTGCTGCGGGCGCTGAACGGCCTCGAGACGCCGGATGCCGGCACCATCGAGGTCGACGGAGGGCCGGACATCGACTTCGCGGCGTCGGGAGTACCCGCGCGCATCGCGAAGCAGCAGCGCCTCGCTCTGCGCGACCGCTCGGCGATGGTGTTCCAGCACCACAACCTGTTCCCGCACTTCACCGTGCTGCAGAACGTCATCGAAGGACCCTGGCGTGTGCAGGGCCGGCCGAAGGACGAGGTGGTCGCCGAAGCGCGGGTGCTGCTCGACCGGGTCGGTCTGAGCGACAAGGCGGACGCGCGACCGCATCAGCTCTCCGGCGGGCAGCAGCAGCGGGTCGGCATCGTCCGCGCGCTCGCGCTGAAGCCGGATCTGCTGCTGTTCGACGAGCCGACCAGTGCTCTCGACCCCGAGCTCGTCGGCGACGTGCTCGTCGTGATCAAGGAGCTCGCCGACGAGGGCTGGACCATGGCCGTGGTCACCCACGAGCTGAGCTTCGCCCGTGAGGCGGCGGACCACGTGCTGTTCATGGACGGCGGGGTTGTCGTCGAGCAGGGGGCGCCGGATCGGTTGTTCAGCGCTCCGCAGCACGAGCGCACGCAGAGGTTCCTGACGCGCATCATGCGCCCGCTCGACGGCGCCTGAGAGCGAAGTCTCAGCCCCCGAGGACCGGCAGCACGAGGCTGACGGCGATGACGATCATCACCACGGCGATCGCCGCGTCGAGGATGCGCCACGAGAGCGGCGTGCGCAGCCAGCGGCCGACGTAGCGGGCGCCGAATCCCAGCGCGGTGAACCACAGGATGCTGGCCGCGACGGCACCCGCGGCGAACAGCCATCGGTCCTCGCCATGCGTGGCGGCGATCGAGCCGAGCATGAGGACGGTGTCGAGATACACGTGCGGATTGAGCCACGTCAGAGCGAGCACGGTGAGGATCACGGGCGCGAGACGGGTGCGCGTGAGCGTCGCCGTCGCGCCACCGCCCGCAGCGGATGCCGTGAGCGGCGCGGCATCCGTCCCGCCCGACTCGAGGCCCGCCTCGCCGCCCTTCCACGCGCGCCGGGCGGCCAGCACGCCGTACGTCAGCAGGAAGAGCGCACCGGCCCACCGTGCGACCACCACGAGCCACGGGGCCGCCGAGACGACGAAGCCGAGGCCCGCGACACCGGCGATGATGAGCACGGCATCGGACACCGCGCAGATCACGACCACGGCCAGCACGTGCTCGCGGCGGATGCCCTGCCGCAGGACGAAGACGTTCTGCGCGCCGATGGCGACGATGAGGGAGAGGCCGAGACCGAGGCCGGCGAGCACGGGGAGCATGTGTCTCAGACTAGGTTTCGAGGTGCAACAGCACCAGCGATGATTCCTTCCGAACCATTAGCCTGGCTAATGTGAAGATCGATCCCGAACTCGCCGCCACCGTCGCCGCCGTGGCCGACGAGGGCACGCTCGACGCGGCCTCGCGGCGCCTGCGCATCACCCCGTCGGCTGTCAGCCAGCGGCTGAAGGCTCTGGAACAGCAGCTCGGCCGCATCCTCGTCGTCCGGACGAAGCCCGCGACGCTGACCGAGGCGGGGGAGGCGGTCGTGCGGCTGGCGAGACAGATCGCCCTGCTCGAGTACGATGCGCTCGCCGGCGTGGGCATCGACGACGGCGCCGGTGCCCGGCGCACCAGCATCCCGCTCGCGGTGAACGCCGACTCGATGGCGACGTGGTTCCTGGCTCCGCTCGCCCGGCTGTCCGCACGACACGACATCGACTTCGACCTGCACCGGGACGATCAGAACTTCACGGCGCGGCTGCTCGAGTCCGGCACTGTCATGGCGGCGGTCACGAGCGAGGAGAACCCCGTCGCGGGATGCTCGGTCGCACCGCTGGGCATGATCGAGTACCGAGCCGTGGCCGCGCCCGCATTCGCGGAGCGCTGGTTCGCCGACGGCGTCGACCGCGCGGCCCTGGCGGACGCCCCGTTCGTCGACTTCGACCGGCGCGACACGCTGCAGCACGAGTGGCTGCGCGCACAGGGCGTGTCGCATCAGGGGGTGCCCCGGCAGTACGTCCCGGCGTCGCACGACTACGCGCTGGCCGTGCGGCTCGGCCTGGGGTGGGGCATGCTCCCTCGGCTGCAGGAGGCGCCGGGGCTGGTGAGCCTCGGCGGCCCGTCGCTGCGGGTGAAGCTCTACTGGCAGCAGTGGAACCTGCGCTCCGACCTCCTCGACACCATCGCGGCCGAGGTCGCCGACGAGGCGAGACGCGTGCTGCAGGCGTGATCCGATCGGCGCTCGGTGCTGAGAGCGGTGAGCCGCGGAAGACCCTTCTGCGCGCGATGTGCGTTCTTCCTGCACGGAAACGGCTTGTCACCTGGGATTTGGCTGAAAGACTGAAACCGGCGGAACCGTAGGTCTCGGAGGAGGGACCGGTGGTTCACGCCATCGACCGAATCCTGAGGGGGACGAACATGGTCAAGAAGCAGAATCAGCGGAAGGTGCTCGCGGTGCTCGCGGGCGGACTCGTGCTCGGTGTCGGCGTCGCGGTGACGCTCGCCGCCTGGAACGATTCCGAGTTCGCGACCGGCACCTTCACCGCAGGATCCTTCAACCTCGAGGGATCTACAGCCGGTGACGTCGATGCGAACTACAGCGACCACAACGTCGACGACGGAGACACCGCCGCCACGCTCGCCTTCGACCTCCCGGCGGACATCGTCGACAACATGTCCCCCGGCGACGCGGTGTATGCCGGGTTCTGGGTGCGCCTCGCCGCAGGAACGACCACCGGAGCCGACCTCGTCGCCGCCGGGACCACGGCCGATCCGGCAGCGACGTCGAACACCGACCACCTCGGCTATGCGATCTACGCCCTCGCCCCCGGGGCCACCTGCAACGCGGCATCCGCGGTGGGCACCCCGATCGCGACCGGCGCGACGCTCGATGCCCAGGCCGGCGTCACGACCGTGCCGCTTCTCGAAGGAGCGACCGCCGCTGTGGCGGGAACCGCCGTGCAGCTGTGCTTCGCCGTGACCGCGGACGCGAGCCTCGAACAGGGTCTCGAGACCACGGCGACGTGGGAGTTCACGGCGACCTCGACGGACTGAGCACCTGATGGACACCCGCAGAGACGTGCGGGAGGCGAAGCGACTCCGCTCCCGCCGTATCCGTGCTGTCCTGGCGGGAGGGCTGGTGCTGGGCGTCGGCGCGACGATGACACTCGCGGCGTGGAACGACTCGGAGTACGCCACCGCGACGTTCACCGCCGGCAAGTTCGACATCGTCGGCGCCGCCGACGGCACCACGTTCGCCAGTCATGCCACCACGGGCACGGCGGCCGCGCTGACCTTCGTCGCGGCGCCGACGGCCATGGCTCCGGGGACGACCACCTATGCGCTGTACAGCGTGAAGACCGCGAATCCGTCGATCGCAGGGACCCTGCAGTGGTCGGCGGGCACCCCGGGCGGCACCGGGCTCGCGACCTATCTGACGTACGGCGTCCGGACGATCAACGGCACCGCCTGCAATTCGACGACCTACCCGCTGGGCACCGCGCTGGTCGCCGACGGCTCCGCCTTGACCGCGAACGGAACGACGACGCAGACGGTGTCGGCGAACGGCGGCAACCAGATCAACTACTGCGTCGCCGTCACGCTGCCGCTCACGGCGCCGAACGCGGCGCAGTCGCTGACGATGTCGCAGACGTGGCAGGTGCTCGGCACCTCGTCGGCCCCGTAGCGGGTCGACGTCCGCAGACGGATGGAGGACGAGATGACGACGTCGGAGACGCGACGGAGTCTGCGCGAGCAGCCCGCCGCGTCCGGCGCGCCCGCGCCCGCCCTCTCCCCGGTGGGACGGCCGTCTCGTCGCGGGCCGGGCCGGCCCATCGGCGATCTGCTGCTCTGGATCGCGGCCGCCGGCGGCGTGATCTGCATCGTGCTCGTCGTTCTCGCGTTCACTGCGCAGATCACCCTGATCATGTTCCGCACCGGCTCGATGTCGCCGACCATCCCGGCCGGCTCCGTCTCGATCGTGCAGCGCATCCCGGCCGGCGAGATCGAGATCGGCGACGTCGTGACCGTCGACCGCCCCGGTGAGCTCCCCGTGACGCACCGCGTGACCTCGATCGAGCCGGGGGCGAGCGCGCAGGAGCGCGTCATCACGATGCGCGGCGATGCGAACGCCTCCGAGGACCCGTTCCCGTACACCGTGACCTCGGTGCGGATCGTCCTGTTCTCGGTCCCCGGTATCGCGCTGCTGGTCGCGGGTATGGGCAGCCCTATCGTGTTGGGCGGACTCACCCTCGCCGCCACCGCCCTCGTCGTCTGGGCGTTCTGGCCGCGTTCGGGCGGAGGATCGCGACGCCGCCGAGCGGGGGGCGTCATATGAGGAAGAGGCTCCTCGCCGTTCTCGGCGCGATCGCCGCGGCGGTGCTCCTGGCGCCGACGGCGGCATGGGCGGCTCCGACCACCCAGGTGATCCAGGGCGACGTTCTCCGTCTCGTGTCGGTCGCGGACTGGGACGCCGCCTCGAGTCTGCTGCCTGGTGTCCCGGTGCAGTGGGACGTCGAGGTGAGCGCGGATGCGCCCGACCCCGGCATCGTCCGGATCGGCGTGAGCGCGACCGGATCGGCGACGCTGCTGCTCGACGTCTCCCTCTGCGCGACCGCCTGGCGTGCCGGAGGCTGCCCGGGAGGCGCGACCGTTCTGAGGACCGACTGGAGCATTCCCCGCGACGGTGCGCAGGTCGGGCTCACCGAGATCACAGATACGGAGATCGCGTATCTCCGGCTCGCGATCACGCTCGATCCGGCGGATGTCGAGGGCAGCACCGACATCCGCGTGCACGCGCAAGGGGCGGGAGAGTCCGCGGTCGTCGGACCCGACGGCGGCCTCGCGACGACGGGACCCGCACCGCTCGCGCCCTGGGCCTGGGCGGGAGGCACGCTGCTGATCCTGGGGGGCGCTGTCCTCGTGATCATCCGCCGACGCGCCCGGCGCGACGCGAGGGACGGCGCATGATGTCGCGCGGAAGGCGACGGATGCTGGCCGGAGTCGCAGGCCTCTCCGTCCTGTCCGGGCTCGCGATCCTGCCCTCGGCGGAGATGACGGCCGCGCAGTTCATCGACAGCGAGTACGCGTCGTCGACGGTCACCGCTCTCAAACTGCTCCCGCCCGTCGTGGAGCCGCTGCCAGGGGGACTGACCTGTCCGAATCCGCTGAGCACCCTCCTGGGCGGCACGGCCCTGACGATCAAATGGAGGTGGCCGACGACCGTCGGAGACTATCCGGCGACGTCCGCCCTCAACGTGTTTCTCACGGGAGCCGCTGACGGGACGGGAGGGAGCACAGTCGCTCCCGGAACGGCCGCCGGTGGCGTGTACACGACATCCGTGAGCAAGGGTGTGCTGGACGGGCTCCTGGGCGGTCTCGGCTTCCTGCTCGGGGGAGGCTCGTACGTCGTCTACTTCGGCACATCCTGGGTGACACCCGGGGGGATCACCTGGCGCTCGCCGCAGAAGGTGAAGATCACGGTCACGTACGCGTCGATCCTCGCCGGCGGCGCGACCACCTGCACGTTCACGACCGTCTAGGGGCGTCAGTCCGCCAGTGCCAGGGCGCGGAACGCGTCGCGCTCGCGCAGCTGTTCGCGGCGGCTGGCCGCGGCATCCGCGATGCGGGTCGGCGGCTGCTGTCCGGTGGTGCGTCGGTAGAGCTCGTCGATCAGGTCGGTCGCGAGTCCGATGAGCTTCGCGATCTCGCGGTCGTCCCGATCGATCCAGACGCAGCGGGGCTCATCGTGGATGGGCGAGAAGTCCTCGTGCTGCTCCCAGACGAACAGCGTGCGCTCCGCGCCCAGCACGTGCTGCTGCCACCACACCTGGCGCAGGTAGGTGCGAGGGATGCCGCTCCACGGCTTGTTGGTCGTCTTGATCTCGGCGAGCTTCACCCGCCCGGCGGCGTCGACGGCGATGCCGTCCGGCGTGGCCAGGTGCCGGTGCTCGACCTCGGCGCGGAACAGCGCCGACGAGGGGAGGATGCCGTGGGTCGCTGCGACCCAGGCGGCGATCTCGGGCTCGCGACGGCGCCCGTGGTCGGTGTAGGCGTTGCCGCCGAAGCGGGGACCGCCCCCGAGCTTGGCGTCGGCGGCGCGCGAGATCGACTTCTCGCTGGTGAGCCCGGCGACGTCGGTCGCGGTGATGCCGCGGGACCGTGCTCGCATCCACGCCACCCTGTCGCGCGAGTCCGCGACGATGCGTGCGGCGAGTTCGGGGTTCACTCCTCGACCCTAACCCCGTCCGCCGACGCTGCGGTCCGTACACGCCGCACCGCGGTCGCTCGGCGGGATCGCGTCAGTGCGAGGGCCAGGAGGCGGGACCGGAGGAGCCGGCGACGTACTCCTCAAGCGGCACGTCGCCATCGCGCCACGCCTGCAGGATCGGAGCGACGATGCGCCAGCACTGCTCGGCCGCGTCTCCGCGGACGGCCAGCAGGGGATCGCCGTCGAGGACGCCGGACAGCACCTCGGCGTAGGCCTTGAGGGCGCCCTCGCCGAGCTCCGCCGAGAGGGTCGCCCGCTCCAGCTCGAAGGGGTCCTCCGCCGCGTTGAGATTCAGCTCGAGAGACATGCGGTCGGGACCGAGGGAGAAGCGCAGGATCGCGCCGTCGGCCGTTCCGGTGAGACCGGCGGGCACGTGCCGCACCGGCCGGAACCGCACCACGATCTCGGTCGCGGGCTCGCCGAGCGCCTTGCCCGAGCGGAGCCGGAACGGCACGCCGGCCCAGCGGGAGTTGCGCACCTCGAAGGTCGCCTCGGCGAGCGTCTCGGTCTCCCTGGCCGGGTCCACTCCGGGCTCGTCGACGTACGAGGGCCTGTCCACGCCGTCGACGCTCCCTGCCGTGTACCGGGCGCGGCGCGTCGCGGCCACGGGATCGTCGTCCCAGACGAAGGTCGCCCGCAGCACCGCCCCGGTCGCCTCGCGGAAGTCGACCTCGTCGAGCGTGGCGGGCTCCTCCATGGCGAGCACGGCGAGGACCTGCAGCAGGTGGCTCTGGATCATGTCGACCAGGGCGCCGGCGGAGTCGTAGTACCCGGCCCGGCCTTCCAGTGCGAGCCGCTCGTCGTAGACGATGCTCACCGATTCGATGCTCTCGGCGGACCAGAGCGGTTCGAGGATGCGGTTGGCGAAGCGAGCGCCCAGCAGGTTCAGTGACGTCGACCGGCCGAGGAAATGGTCGACCCGGAACACCTGACTCTCCGGCACGAGCGCCGTCAGCGTGCGGTTCAGTGCGCGGGCGCCGGCCTCATCGGTGCCGAAGGGCTTCTCCATCACCAGCATCGCTCCGGCCGGCAGCATGTCGGGCGTCATCGCCGCCACGGATGCCGCGGCGATCGACGGCGGCACGGCGAAGTAGAGGGCGACCTGGCCTGAGCACTCCTTCAGCAGTGCGCGCAGGTCGTCGGGCTGCGTGATGTCGGTCTTGCGATACATCACGTCGACGCGGGATGCCGCATCCTCGGCGTTCATCGTCGCGAACGACTTCCGGACGACGTCCTCGAGGTCGGCATCCGTCCAGTCCTCCCGGTCGGCGCCGATGAGATGGACCACGCGGGAGGGCTCGCGGACGAGCAGCTGCCCGAGGGCGGGCAGCAGGAGGCGGGAGGCGAGATCGCCACCGGCCCCGAAGATCACCAGCGTCGTCGCATCGGTCATGGTCCCACCGTAACCGCTCCACAGCCGGCCATGTCAGACTCGGGCGATGCCTGCTCCGATCGAGGACTACGCCCTTCTCAGCGACTGCCGCACCGGCGCGCTGGTCTCCCGCGACGGGAGCATCGACTGGCTCTGCCTTCCCCGCTTCGATGCGCCGTCGCTGTTCGGAGCGCTCCTCGGGGAGCCGGGCAACGGACGCTGGAGCCTCCGTCCCACCGACGACACGGCCGTGCCGCATCGGCACTACATCTCCGACACGTTCCTCCTCGTCACCCGCTGGGAGACGGCGAGCGGCGTCGCGGAGGTGCAGGAGTTCCTGCCGCTCCACCCGACGCGCACGGATGTCGTGCGACGGATCGTCGGCATCTCCGGGCAGGTCGAGTTCGCCACCGAGTTGCGGCTGCACTTCGACTACTCCCGGCGGCTGCCCTGGGTGCGCCAGGTCGGAACGCGCGAGGAGCCGGCACTCCGCGCGACCGCGGGGCCGGAGGCCGTGATCGTGCGGGGTCTGCAGCTCGTCGCCGAGGATCACGTGCACCGAGGGACGGTGACGCTCGGCGCGGGGGAGCACCGGGACCTGGTGCTCAGCTGGTTCCCCTCGCACGAGCATCCGCCCCGACCGCTCGACGTCGAGGACGCGATCGCCGGCACCCGCGCCTGGTGGCAGGGATGGGCGAGCGGCATCGAGCACGACGGTCCGTATCGCGCGGAGGTCGTCCGATCGCTGCTGGTCCTCCGCGCGCTGACGAACAGGGACACCGGCGGCATCGTCGCCGCAGCCACGACCTCGCTTCCCGAGCAGTTCGGCGGCTCGCGCAACTGGGACTACCGCTTCGTCTGGCTGAGGGATGCCGCGCTGACGCTGGAGGCGCTCATCGCCCACGGATTCCTCGACGAGGCGCACGACTGGCGGCGCTGGCTGCTCCGCGCGGTCGCCGGCGAGCCGGCCGAGGTGCAGATCATGTACGGGATCGCGGGGGAGCGCGACCTGATGGAACGCGAGATGCCGAGTCTTCCCGGCTACGACGGCGCGGCCCCTGTGCGCATCGGGAACGGCGCCGTCGATCAGTACCAGGGTGACGTCGTCGGCGAGGTGCTGGTCGCCCTGGAAGCGGCGAGGATCGCCGGACTCGGCGAGGGAGACTTCTCCTGGCCGCTGCAGCGTGCGCTCATCGAGCACGTGATCGCGTCGCTCGATCGTCCGGACAACGGAATCTGGGAGATCCGCGGCGAACCACGGTGGTTCACCCACTCGCGCGTCATGATGTGGGCGGCCGTGGACAGGGGCGTCCGCGCCGTGCGGGAGCACGGCCTCTCCGGCGACGCGGACAGGTGGGAGCGTACCCGCGACGATCTGCGACGCGAGATCGACCGTCGCGGGGTGCATGCCGACGGCCACTTCGTGCAGCACTACGACTCGGCCGAGGTCGACGCCTCGCTCCTGGTGCTCCCGCAGGTCGGATACTGCGCGCCCGACGACCCGCGGATGCTGCGCACCGTGGAGCAGATCGAGCGCACCCTGCTCGAGGACGGGCTGCTGCTGCGCTACCGCACGGAGTCCGGAGTCGACGGCCTCGCCGGCGGGGAGCATCCGTTCCTCGCCTGCAGCTTCTGGCTCGTCGAGCAGTACGCCGCGACCGGGCGCATCGACGAGGCGGGTGCGCTGATGGAGCGTCTGCTCACGATGACGAACGACCTCGGACTCCTCTCGGAGGAGTACGACGTGACGAACGCGCGCCAGGCCGGGAACACGCCGCAGGCGCTCTCGCACCTCAGCCTCATCCGCGCCGCCGACGCCCTGGCCGGACATCGCGGACGTGCCGCCGATCGCCGCTGATTTGGGGGACGGCGGCCGGTGAGGTAGCCTTGTCGTAACCGAAGACCGCTGGTCATCGTCGTGCGTGCGAACGCGAGGCGATCGAAGCTCTGCTCAGCAGGGGCCCGCGCAGGACACGAACTTCTCGAAGCTCCGTGCGCTTGCGCCGGGGCTTCTTTCTTTTGCAGGGGGTCCGAGGCCGGCGCCCCACCACCGTGCGGCGCCACGTACACACCAAGGAGTGACCATGGCGCAGAAGGATGCATCGGTCGCCGAGCTCACGAAGTCATTCGAGAACTCGAACGCCGTCCTGCTGACCGAGTACCGCGGTCTGACGGTTGCCCAGCTCAAGGAGCTGCGCAACAGCATCCGTCAGGACGCCGAGTACGCCGTGGTGAAGAACACGCTGACCAAGATCGCTGCCAACAAGGCCGGGATCACTGCGCTGGACGACGACCTCAAGGGTCCGTCGGCTGTCGCTTTCGTGCACGGTGACTTCGTCGCCACCGCCAAGGCTCTGCGTGACTTCGCCAAGGCCAACCCGCTTCTCGTGATCAAGTCCGGCGTCTTCGAGGGCAACGCCCTCTCCGCCGACGAGGTCAACAAGTACGCCGCGCTGGAGAGCCGTGAGGTTCTGCTGGCGAAGGCTGCGGGCATGATGAAGGCGACGATGGGCAAGGCTGCCGCCACCATCGACGCGCTTCGCGAAAAGCTGGAGACCGCTGAGGCCGCGTAAGCGTCCGGCGATCTTTTTCACAAACCCCATCTATTAGGAGATACATCATGGCGAAGCTTTCCACTGAGGAGCTGCTCGAGCAGTTCGCTGGCCTGACCCTCGTCGAGCTCAACGACTTCGTGAAGGCGTTCGAGGAGAAGTTCGAGGTCACCGCTGCTGCACCCGTCGCCGTTGCCGGCGCTGCGGGCGCGGGTGGCGCTGCCGAGGCCGAGGAGGAGAAGGACTCGTTCGACGTCATCCTCGAGGCTGCCGGCGACAAGAAGATCCAGGTCATCAAGACGGTCCGCGAGCTCACCTCGCTGGGTCTCGGCGAGGCCAAGGCCGTCGTCGACGGTGCTCCCAAGGCCGTGCTCGAGGGCGCGAACAAGGAAGCCGCCGAGAAGGCCAAGGCTGCTCTCGAAGAGGCAGGCGCCACGGTTACCCTCAAGTAATCACCGCGTCTCCACGCTTCATCGAAGGCCCCGGGTCCGCCCGGGGCCTTCGTGCGTCCCTGCCGCGGTTCAGCGCGGCGGTGCCGTGGAGCTGCGCACCACGAGAGCGGATGCCGCGGCGACGTGCTCGAGCGGATCATCGGGTCGGCTCATCCGCCGGGTGAGCAGTCGCACGGCCTCATGCCCCTGTTCCCTGGGCGACTGGCCGATCGTCGTGAGGGCGAACATCTCGGCGTGCTCGTGATCGTCGATGCCGACGACGCTCAGCTCGGTCGGCACGGCGATGCCGAGGCGTCGCGCCGCGATCACGGCGCCGATCGCGGCCTCGTCGCAGACGCCGACGATGGCGGTCGGGCGATGCCGGCGGTCGCCGAGCAGGCCGGCCGCCGCGGTGTATCCGCCGGGCATGGTCGGGGTCGCGCCGACGACGCGCGCGCGGTCCGCGAGGCCGGCGGTCCGGAGGGCGTCGCGGTAGCCGTCGAGGCGTCGCGCGTCGCCATAGCTCAGCTCTGCCGCATCCGTCGACCCGCCCACGAACGCGATGTCCTGGTGGCCCAGCTCGATCAGGTGCTCGGTGGCGATGCGCGCGGCATCCGTGTCGTCGATCGACACGGCGCTCGACCCCTCGCTGTACGGTCCGACGCTGACGAGGGCGCGCTCCGCGCGCTGCAGTCGTTCCAGCTCCCTCGCGCTGGGCTGGATCCCCACCGCGATGATGCCGTCGAACCTCCGGCGGGGGAGCACGTGCTCGAACAGCCGCTCCCGGGTGCGCGAGCCCTCCGGCACGCCGTAGAGCGAGAGGTCGTAGTCGAGCGCGAACAGGGATTCCTGGATGCCGGCGAGCAGCTCGGCGAAGAACCAGCGATCGACGGGCGGCATGACGACGCCGACCGTCTGCGTGCGTCCGGTCGCCAGGCTCGTCGCGGAGGAGTGGGCGACGTAGGAGAGCTCGTGCGCGGCATCCGCCACCCGCTGACGCGTCTCGTCCGAGACGTATCCGCGTCCGGTGAGCGCGCGGCTCGCCGTCGCCTTCGACACGCCGGCACGAGCGGCGACGTCCGCGATCGTGCTCATCGGTCCTCCTCGACCTGTCACGCGGCGATGCGTGCGGCGACGCGACCGGCGCGTGCCGGGTGACAGCGTAGTCGTTCGGCAACGGAAAGGGAACCGGTTCCACAACGGAATCGAGGGAGCGCTCCCATCACACGCCAGGCAGAGCTGTGAAAGGTTGCGAGCTTGTGACCGTTGCTTATTGTGCCGGGGAGCGGAAGGCCAGTAGGTTGGCCTGGAATCGGTTCCCGAACGACGCCGGGGGTGGCGTCGGGCGAAGCGGGACCCTGTACTCGAAGAGGAGAATTCACATGGCTCTGTCACAGCGTTCACGGCGGCTCGTACCGCTCGCCCTGCTGGGGGTCGCGGGCATCGCGCTCGCCGGTTGCGGGGCTCCGGGCGGTGCGCCCGGAGGAGGCGGCGGCGATGACGGCGGAGACGCCACCGTCACGATCTACGGAACGATCGTCGACGCGGAGGCGGAACTCCTCCAGGAGTCCTGGAAGGACTGGGCCGACGAGAACGGCATCACGATCAAGTACGAGGGCAGCCAGGACTTCGAGACGCAGCTCGGCACGCGCGCGCAGGGCGGCAACCCGCCCGACATCGCGATCTTCCCGCAGCCCGGACTCTTCGCGGACTTCGCCAAGCGCGACTACCTGAAGCCGGCGCCCGAAGAGGTCGAGAAGAACGCCAACGAGTACTGGACCGAGGACTGGGTGAACTACGGCACGGTCGACGACACCTTCTACGGTGCGCCGCTGATGGCGAACGTCAAGGGATGGATCTGGTACTCGCCGGCGAAGTTCGCCGAGTGGGGCGTCGAGGTTCCGACGACTCTCGACGAGCTGACCGCGCTGACCGAGTCGATCCAGGCCGCCACGGGCACCCCGGCATGGTGCGCCGGATTCGAATCCGGAACGGCGACCGGCTGGCCGGGCACCGACTGGGTCGAGGACTACGTGCTGCGCCAGGCCGGTCCCGAGGTCTACGACCAGTGGGTCACGAACGAGATCCCCTTCACCGACCCGCAGATCAAGACCGCGTTCGACTCGGTCGGCGAGATCCTGCTGAACCCGGCGAACGTCAACGCCGGCTTCGGCGATGTGCGCTCGATCAACTCGACCGCGTTCGGCGACGTCGCCCCGGCACTCGCCAGCGGCAGCTGCGCGCTGACCCACCAGGCGTCGTTCCTCTCGGGCTTCTACCCCGAGGGCACGAACATCGCCGAGGACGGCGACGTCTGGGCGTTCATGCTCCCGGGTGAGTCCGCCGACGAGAACGCGGTGACCGGTGCCGGCGAGATCGTCGGAGCGTTCAGCGAGTCCGAGGCCACGCAGAAGGTGCTCGCGTACCTCTCCAGCCCCGAGTGGGCCAACAGCCGCGTCAGCCTCGGCGGCGTCACCTCCGCGAACAACGGGCTCGACCCGGCGAACGCGAAGGACCCGATCCTCCAGGAGACCATCAAGATCCTGCAGGACCCGGACACGACGTTCCGCTTCGACGCGTCCGACCTGATGCCCGGTGCCGTCGGCGCCGGAACGTTCTGGAAGGGAATGGTCGACTGGGTCAACGGCGCCTCCACCGATGAGGTGCTCACGCAGATCGAGACCGGCTGGCCTTCGAGCTGATCGGTGTGGGAGGACCGTCCTCAGGGACGGTCCTCCCATTCTCACGGCGCGCACACCGACGTGCGCGCCGCTGATCCGCAACGCGTGACGAAGGGGATTCCGTGAACGCGACAGTATTCTTCCAGTGGATCGGGACGCTCCCGCCGATCCTGCAGGCCGTCATCGTGGTCATCGCGTTCGCGGTGGTCGTGGCCGTCATCCTGCTCCTCGTGGACGTCGCTCCGCGCCGAGGAGCGATCTACACCTGGGTGCGGCTGGCGATGTGCCTGCTCATCCCGCTCGCCGTGATGTTCTTCTTCAGCTCCTACTACTGGGCGATGGGCGTCGCCGTCGTCGTGGGTGCGCTGTTCTTCCTTCTGGACTACCGGTCCCGCGACGGCGCGGGCTACCTGATCCAGCTGGTGGCCTTCATGGCCCCGGCCCTGCTGCTCCTGCTCGTCGGGCTCATCCTGCCGTCGATCCAGACGATGTACTCCTCGTTCCTGAACTCCTCCGGCAAGGACTTCGTCGGGTTCGCGAACTACCTCTGGATCTTCACGCAGTCCGACGGCATCACCTCTGTCATCAACTCGATCGTGTGGGTGCTGCTCGTGCCGACCGTGTCGACGATCGTGGGACTCGCCTATGCCGTCTTCATCGACCGCACGCGCGGCGAGAAGATCTACAAGGTGCTCGTGTTCATGCCGATGGCGATCTCGTTCGTCGGCGCCAGCATCATCTGGCGGTTCATGTACGAGTACCGCGGCGGCGAGTTCAAGCAGATCGGTCTGCTCAACCAGATCCTGGTCTGGTTCGGCGGCGAGCCGCAGCAGTGGCTCCTGAACGAGCCGTGGAACAACCTGTTCCTGATCGTGGTGCTGATCTGGGTGCAGACCGGATTCGCGATGGTCGTGCTGTCGGCATCGATCAAGGGCGTCCCGGCCGAGCTGCTGGAGGCCGCGGAGCTCGACGGCGCGAACGCCTGGCAGCGTTTCCGCTCCGTGACCGTCCCGTCGATCCGACCGGCGCTCATCGTCGTCCTCACCACCATCTCGATCGCCTCGCTCAAGGTCTTCGACATCGTCCGCACGATGACCGCAGGAAACTACGGCACATCGGTGCTCGCGAACGAGATGTACACGCAGTTCTCGAAGTTCGAGGCCGGCCGCAGCGCTGCGCTGTCGGTCATCCTGTTCATCCTGGTGCTGCCGATCGTCATCTACAACGCGAGACAGATCAAGAAGCAGCGGGAGGTGCGCTGATGACCATTTCGACGAGCTCCGGATCCGCGGAGCAGAAGACCCCCACCGGCGCGACCAGCACGCGGGCGATCACGACGGGCGGCGGCCTCGACGGCGCCGCGGGACGGGCGCGCAAGAAGCTCTCCCGGCCGTGGGCCTCGGTCGGATCGATCATCATCGCGGTCCTGTGGACGATCCCGACGCTGGGGCTGTTCATCTCCTCGTTCCGTCCTCGCGACCAGATCCAGTCGAGCGGATGGTGGGAGTTCTTCGCCAACCCGCAGATCACGCTGGAGAACTACGTCGACGTGCTGCAGTCCGGCACGACGCAGCTGACGATCCTCGAGTCCTTCGTCAACTCGATCGCGATCACCATCCCGGCGACCGTGATCCCGCTGATGATCGCGGCGATGGCGGCGTACGCGTTCGCCTGGATCGACTTCAAGGGCCGGAACGCGCTGTTCATCTTCGTGTTCGCCCTGCAGATCGTGCCCATCCAGATGGCCCTCGTGCCGCTGCTGAGCTCGTTCTCCCGGGGCATCAACCTCTTCGGACTGCAGGTCACGCTCCCGCTCGATGCCTCGCAGGGGTACGCCCAGGTCTGGATCGCGCACACGATGTTCGCCCTGCCGCTGGCGATCTACCTGCTGCACAACTTCATGTCGGAGATCCCCGGCGAGATCATCGAGGCCGCGCGCGTCGACGGCGCATCGCGCGGGCAGATCTTCTTCCGGATCGTGCTGCCGCTGACGATGCCCGCGATCGCCTCGGTCGCGATCTTCCAGTTCCTGTGGGTCTGGAACGACCTGCTCGTCGCTCTCGTCTTCGCCGACGGGGCTGCGGCGCCGATCACGAAGCTGCTCGCCGAGATCACCGGCACGCGTGGAAACGACTGGTACCTGCTCACGGCCGGCGCCTTCGTGTCGATCATCATCCCGCTGATCGTCTTCTTCGCCCTGCAGCGGTACTTCGTCCGCGGTCTCCTGGCGGGGTCGACCAAGGGCTGACCCTTCGACAGGCTCAGGGACCCACTCGGGTCACGGACCCACTCGGATCCCTGAGCCTGTCGAAGCGCCGCGGGCATGCGTGCAACACAGCCCCACCCGCGGCATCCGTCCCCGTACCCTGAAGTCATGAAGTACGCAGACTCCATCGTCGACCTCGTCGGCGACACGCCCCTCGTGAAGCTCCAGCACGTCACCGAGGGCGTCGCGTGCACGGTGCTCGTCAAGCTCGAGTACATGAACCCCGGTGGCTCCTCGAAGGACCGCATCGCCTCGCGGATCATCGACGCGGCCGAGGCCGCCGGCGACCTGAAGCCCGGCGGCACGATCGTGGAGCCCACCAGCGGCAACACCGGCGTCGGACTCGCGCTGGTCGCGCAGCAGCGCGGGTACAAGTGCGTCTTCGTGCTCCCGGACAAGGTGGGCGAGGACAAGATCGACGTGCTGCGCGCCTACGGAGCAGAGGTCGTGGTGACGCCGACGTCGGTCGCGCCCGACAGCCCGGAGTCCTACTACAGCGTGAGCGACCGGCTCACGCGCGAGATCCCCGGAGCGTTCAAGCCGAACCAGTACGAGAACCCGAACGGTCCGCGCAGCCACTACGAGACGACCGGGCCCGAGATCTGGCGCGACACCGACGGAGCCGTGACGCACTTCGTCGCCGGCGTCGGCACCGGAGGAACGATCACCGGGACGGGCCGATTCCTCCGCGAGGTCTCCGACGGTCGTGTGCGCATCGTCGGCGTCGATCCCGAGGGCAGCGTCTACAGCGGCGGAACCGGACGCCCGTATCTCGTCGAGGGCGTGGGCGAGGACATCTGGCCGGGAGCGTACGACCCCTCCGTGCCGCACGAGATCGTGGCGGTCGGCGACGCCGACGCGTTCGCGATGACCAGGCGCCTGGCCAGGGAGGAGGGCATCCTCGTCGGCGGGTCCAGCGGGATGGCCGTCGTCGGCGCACTGCGGGTGGCCCGTGAGCTGCCGGCGGATGCCGTGATGGTGGTGCTCCTCCCGGACGGCGGGCGCGGCTACCTGGGCAAGATCTTCAACGACGGGTGGATGCGCTCCTACGGCTTCAGCGACGTGGAGGAGGGGGAGACCGTGGCCGATGTGCTCGCGGCCCGCACAGCCCGTCAGACGACGGCATCCGGCTCCGGCATCCCGGATCTGGTGCACGCGCACCCGACCGACACCGTGCTCGAGGCGATCGGGATGATGACGGAGTACGGCATCTCCCAGCTCGTCGTGCTCAGTGCGGAGCCGCCGGTCATGATGGGCGAGGTCGTCGGCACCGTCGACGAGAAGGGTCTGCTCGACCTGCTGTTCCGCGGCGAGGCGAATCCGACGGATGCCGTGGGCGCGCACGTGGGCGAGCGGCTTCCGCTCGTCGGCATCCACGCCTCCGTGGCGCAGGCGCGCGCCGCGCTCGCCGAGGCCGATGCGCTGCTGGTCACCGAGGACGGCAAGCCGCACACCGTGCTCACCCGGCAGGACCTGCTGTCGTACCTCTCACGCTGGCGCGTGGCGTAACGGGAGGGCTGCCGCGCAGACCGCGGACGTAGGCTGGGGAGCATGTCCGAGCACTCCTTCGCCACCCGAGCCATCCACGCGGGCCAAGAGCCCGACCCCCGCACGGGCGCGATCATCCCACCGATCTACCAGGCCTCCACACATGTGCAGGACGGCATCGGAGGGTTCCGGGAGGGCTTCGAGTACAACCGCGCGGGCAACCCGACGAGATCCTCTCTGGAGACGCAGCTCGCCGCGCTGGAAGGCGGCGCGAACGCGCTCTCGTTCGCCTCGGGCCTTGCGGCGGAGGACGCGCTGCTGCGCGGCATCCTGAAGCCCGGCGATCATGTGCTGCTCGGCAACGACGTCTACGGCGGCACGTACCGTCTGCTGACCAAGGTGCTCGCGCCCTGGGGCATCGAGACCACGACGGTCGAGCTCGCCGACGTCGAGGCGATCCGCGAGGCGATCCGGCCGGAGACGAAGATCGTGTGGCTGGAGACGCCGAGCAATCCGCTGCTGAAGATCGTCGACATCGCGCAGATCGCCGAGATCGGGCATGCGGCCGGGGCGATCGTCGTCGTGGACAACACCTTCGCCTCGCCGGCGCTGCAGCAGCCGCTGGCGCTCGGAGCGGATCTCGTCGTGCACTCGACCACCAAGTACCTCGGCGGGCACTCCGACGTGCTCGGCGGCGCGGTCGTCTTCGGCGACGACCGCTTCTTCGACCGGGTCAAGTTCCAGCAGTTCGCCGTCGGCGCGGTCTCCGCCCCGCTCGATGCCTGGCTGACCACCCGCGGCATCAAGACGCTCGCCGTGCGGATGCGGCAGCACTCCGAGAACGCGCAGGCGATCGCCGAGTGGGCGGCGAGCCGTTCCGAGTTCGCGCAGGTGTTCTTCCCCGGCCTCGCCTCGCACCCGGGGCACGAGATCGCGGCGAAGCAGATGAGCGGGTTCGGCGGCATGCTGTCGTTCGGCCTCGCCGGCGGAGCGGACGCGGCGCGCACCTTCGCCGAGAGCACCGAGCTCTTCCAGCTCGCCGAATCGCTCGGCGGCGTCGAGTCGCTCATCGGGTACCCGTCGGACATGACGCACGCATCGGTGCGCGGCACCGCGCTCGCCGTGCCGGAGAACGTCGTGCGCCTCTCGGTCGGCATCGAGGACGTCGACGACCTGATCACGGACCTCGAGCAGGCGCTCGCGCGCCTGGGCCGCTGAGGGATCGGCGGCGTCGCGGGATCTCGGCGGCTGGGTCGCTGCGCATCCGGGGCGGTCGTTGATCCTCCGGGATGGGTCGCTGAGCCCGTCGAAGCGATAGCATTGGTGCTTTCCCCGGTCGAATCGTTTCGATCTCGCGCGCCCCCGCCTGACCTCCGGAAGGACCGTCGTGTCCGACGCTCCACACACTGACTCCATCCCGACGACCCCGCAGTCCGAGCGCACCCCGACGGGCAGCATCCGCACGTCCAGCGCCACCGGCGCGATCCGCACCCTGGGCAGCAATCCGGCGACTGCGCCGATCATGCTGCACCCGGGAGACGCGATCTCGCTCGGCCGGCGAACCCTGTACATCGTGCTGCTCGGCGCCCTCACGGCGCTCGGACCGTTCACGATCGACCTCTACCTGCCTGCCTTCCCCGTGCTGGAAGAGGACTTCCAGACGACGGCCGCCGCCATCCAGCTGACGCTCACCGGCACCATGATCGGCTTCGCGCTCGGTCAGCTCGTCGTCGGGCCGCTCAGCGACAAGGTCGGGCGACGGTTCCCGCTGATCGCCGTCACTGCCCTGCACGTGCTCGCGAGCGTCGCCGCGGCGTTCGCACCCGACCTCGGCCTGCTGAGCGCCGCCCGCGTGCTCATGGGCATCGGCGCCGCCGCCGGCGGTGTCGTGGCCATGGCCATCGTTCGCGACCTCTTCGGCGGGCGTCGGCTGGTCGTGATGCTGTCGCGGCTCGCGCTCGTGTCCGGGGTCGCCCCCGTGGTCGCGCCCCTGATCGGTTCGTGGCTGCTGACGCTCATGCCCTGGCGCGGGATCTTCGTGGTGCTCGCCGCCTACGGCGTGATCATGCTGCTCTCGGCGATCCTGTTCATCCCCGAGACGCTGCCCGTCGCGCGGCGTCAGGGACGCGGCGGCGCGACCATGCTGCAGCGGTACAAGTCCGTGCTCTCGGATCGCGTGTTCATCGGCGTGCTGATCATCGGCGGCATGAGCTTCTCCGGACTGTTCTCCTACCTGTCGGCCTCGCCGTTCCTCTTCCAGGAGACGCACGGCCTCGACGCGCAACAGTACGGTCTGCTGTTCGCGGTGAACTCTCTCGGCGTGGTCACCGGCGTGCAGGTCGCCTCGCGCCTCGCCGCACGCTTCGGTCCCCAGTGGGTCCTGGCGTACTCGACCGCGATCCTGCTGCTGGCGGGCACGGCGATCATCGTGACCGACCAGCTCGGCCTCGGACTCTGGGGCACGGTCGTTCCGCTGTTCGTGTTCATGACCGCCTGCGGGTTCACGTTCCCGAACGTGCAGGTCCTGGCGCTCGACCGGCACGGCAAGGCGGCCGGCACAGCCGCGTCGATCCTCGGCGCGGTCAACTTCGGCGTCGCCGGGCTCATCTCGCCGATCGTCGGGTGGATCTCGAAGGACGCCGGGATCACGGCGACGACGATGGCGTCGGTCATGGTCGGCTGCGCCGTGATCGGCGTCCTGTCGCTGTGGCTCATCGTGCGTCCGCGCACCGTGGCGATGCTCACTCCCTGAGTGCACAGGGTTCATCGGCCATGATGGGACGATGAGCAGACGGATGCTGTTGTGGTGGGGCGTGGGGTGTCTCGTCCTCGCGACGGCTCTGGGTGCGTTCGTGGTCTTCGGGTACTCCGAGACGCCGGGGTTCGACCGGTGGTGGAACGAGCTCATCGCGAGCGTCCGCGGTGACTGGATGTACTCGTTCGCGCTGGCGCTGAACTGGGTCGGCGGCGGATGGGTCGCGATCCTCGGGGTGCCGCTCCTCGCGATCGTCGCGCTGCTGCTCGCACGCCGCTGGCGCAGCGCCCTCTTCGCGGCGATCTGCTTCGCTGCGAGCGCGGGAGCCGTGCAGCTGCTCAAGCAGCTGTTCGGGCGAGCCCGGCCGGAGGACATGCTCGTGGTGAGCGACTACGGGTCGTTCCCCTCGGGTCACACCGCGAACGCCGCGACGATCGCCCTGGTCGTCTGGGTGCTGTTCCCGAAGGCCTGGACCGCGCTCCTCGGCGCGCTCTGGGTGCTCGCGATGGCGCTCTCGCGCACGTTCCTCTCGGTGCACTGGGCGAGCGACACTCTCGGCGGAGCACTCGTCGGAGCGGGAGTGGTGCTGGTGCTCGCCGCCTGGCTGCTGCCGTGGGTGCGACACCGTCGCGAAGAGCCCGTCGAGGCGCCGGTAGGCTGACGGGACCCCGATCGTTCAGAGGAGTCCTCGTGCCGAGCAGCATCCGTCCCTACCGTCCATCGGATCGTGCCGCGATCTACGAGATCTGCACGAAGACGGCCGATGCGGGAGCGGACGCGACGGGCATCCTCTCGGATGACGACCTGTGGGGCGAGCTGTTCGCGGTCCCGTATGTGGAGCGGCATCCGGATCTCGCCTGGGTCGTGGAGACGGACGACGGGCGCACGATCGGATACATCGTCGGGACCGATGACACCGATGCGTTCTACACGTGGTTCCGCGACGAGTGGTGGCCGGCCTTCCGGGAGCGCTTCCCGCGACCGCAGCAGGTGGTCACCCGCGAGGATCGCATGATCGAGTACGGATACGAGCGAGCACCGGGCGTCGACGCCGAGGTCTCCGACTACCCGGCTCACCTGCACATCGACCTCCTCCCCGAGACTCAGGGGCAGGGCCTCGGGCGCCGACTCATGGAGACGCTGTTCGCCGAGCTGACCCGGCGTGGCGTGCGCGGGCTGCACCTGGGCATCGATCCCCAGAACTCGGCCGCGGCCGCGTTCTACGAGCGACTCGGCATGACGCGCCTGCCCGGCGAGGCGCACAGGTACGGAGTGACGTTCGACACGGCTGCTCGATAAAACGCATGAAGGGCCCCCGCTGGCGCGGAGACCCTTCATGCGTTTTGGCGGTGACGGCGGGATTCGAACCCGCGGTTGCTTGCACAACACACGCTTTCCAAGCGTGCTCCTTCGGCCGCTCGGACACGTCACCAGGAACAACCTGTTCATCTTATCCGATCGGCCGGGTGCCGAGTGACCGCGTCTATGCGGCGGGGATCTCCTCGATGCGGTGATAGACGGGCAGGCCCCGCTCGAGGGCGATGGCGACGTCGTTGTCGGCGCCGGCGGATTCCCCCGGAAGCCGCAGCACCGCATCGCAGTGCTCGAGCAGTCGTGCGGCCGTCTCGTACATCACGTCGTGCTGCGCTGTCTCCGCCTCGTCGAGGCCGCGCAGGGTCGGGAGGGCGACCCATTCGCCGATCATCGGCACGTGGCCGAGGCGGTGGATGGGAGCGGCGGCGGTCTCCAGGCGTTCGAGGTTGCGAGCGATCGCGGCGGGGTCGCCGTCGGTGCCGGATCGGTAGGGACCGGCGATCAGGATCAGGAGTGGCTTCTTCATGGGGGACACTGTAGCGTTAACCGTGCAAGATCATGCAACAACAGGAGGAAGTGCGGATGCTGGGTGCGCAGCGAAAGGAACATCTCCTCGGACTCCTCGCCGCTGAGGGGCGCGTCGTCGCGAAGACGGCGGCGGCCGAGCTGGGAGTGTCCGCGGATTCGATCCGGCGAGATCTCCGCGAGCTCGCCGACGCGGGGCTGTGCATCCGCGTCTACGGCGGAGCGCTGCCCGTGCCGGCGGCCGACGCGCCCGTGGCCCAGCGTCTGGGCGTGGCGAGCGAGAGCAAGGAGCGGGTCGCCAGGGCGGCTGTCGCTCTGATCCGTCCGACGTCGACGATCATCCTGGATGCCGGGACGACGACCTTGGCGATGGCGCGCATGCTTCCGCACGGTGCGAGCCTGACCGTGATCACTCCGAGTCCCGCCGTGGCGCTGGCGGCGCTCGAGCATTCGAGCGCTCGCGTGCTGATGGTCGGTGGCGAGCTCAGCCGGCACTCGGCGGTGGCCGGCGGCGCTCTCGCCCAGGAGGCGATCGCCCGGCTCGCCGCCGACACCTTCTTCCTCGGCGTCACGGGGATCCACGAGACGCACGGCTTGACGACCGGCGAACTCGACGATGCGGTGACGAAGCGGGCTCTCGCCGCTCGCAGCGCAGAGGTCTTCGTGCTCGGCAGCGCAGAGAAGATCGGCGCGGTGTCGCGGTTCCCGGTGCTCGGGATCGACGAGATCTCCGGGGTGATCGTCGACCCGCAGGGCCCGGGATTCCGCGCCGTCTGAGGCTGATTCAACGCTCACTTTTCCTCCACAGCGGGGGCACGGCCTGCTGAAATATTGCACTCGATGGAGTAATCCGTTTACCCTCAGGTGAGGACATAAGGTCCTCGCATGGGGATGCAAAAGAGTCGACCGGATGATGTCTTCACTGCCTCCTCGGTGCATCTTCTGGGGGACGAATGGACATGGGATCAGCGTGGTCGACGGGGCGTCGTCAACGTACCGCGACAGCTGTCGCGCCGGACCTGAACGGCCGACGGCCGGTGGTCGACTTCGTCACAGCGCCGGTACCACCGCAGGATCCTCCGGTCGACTCCTTCCCGACGGCGCACTCCGACAGGTCGGCCGGAGCACACCGCGAGGAGGCGTCTGATGCGAAGTGACGAAAGGGTGACTGACCTGGAAGTCGTCGGGGCACGGGCGCTTCGCGAATGGATCACCGGACGCTGCGAGGAGTACTCGCAGGTAATCCTCGTGGAGCGCGGAGCCGCCGCAGCGGACATCGACGACGTGGCCGGCCGCGATGATGTGGTCCTTCTGCCGATGGCCGGCGAACCGTACAACGGACGGGCCCGCGCCGTTCGCTACAGCGGAGCGTTGGACGAGATCGGCGACGAGCTGTTCTTCGGAGAGCGTTCGGTCGAGCTTCAGGACTACGTCTCCGCGGCGTTCGTCCAGATTCTCGGACCGACGGCGGTGTGCCTCGTCGACCTGCCCGGCTGGTACGCCTTCCTGGCTGATGCGGAAATCGCTCGGGAGACCGGGGTCTTTCCGTCTGCGTTGATCGATCCTCGCGTGATCCTCGGGGATCGCACTGCCCTGGCGAAGCCCCATGAGCGGGCGGCTCCGAGCGCCCTCAGAGTGCGCTCGGACGGCAGAGTCAGCGTCGGTCTCCGGGGTGAGGTCATCGGCAGCGTCGACGATCTTCGTGCCCTGCTCTCCGTCCCTCTGCCTCGCATCGCGGCGCTGGGAGGCATCGCGCCGCGCGATGAGCTCACGGCCGACCTGACCAGCCGCGGCTGGATCGGACGCTACCTCGACGCGACGGATCTCATCAAAATGCTCCAGCTCGGAAACGGGGGCGCCAAGATGGCGGGCTTCGGCTGGGAGCTCGTCGAGGACGGACGCGCCGACGCCGAACCGCTGATGTCGGATCCGTTCCTGCTGGAGACCAGCGACGGCTTCCTTCTCGCCGACACCGGAACCCTGCGCCGTCAGCTGCTCTCGCCGGTCACGGCCACGGTGGTCGCCATCCTCCAGACCTCGAGCGCGCCCGAGGTCGCGGCAGAGCGCATCACGCGACTGCTGGGTACGACAGCCTCTGACGCGAGCAGGCTGTGCATCGATGCCGTCGGCGCGCTCGACGTCCACTTCGGCAGGCGAGCCGACTCGTCGATTCCGACATCGGGAACGCGCGGGTGAGCGCCCTGCATGCGCTCTGGGCCTCGATGCTCCCAGCCGACACGACCTTCACGCAAGATCGAGTCGCTGTCGGCGCCGCTGGGCATCGGATCGACTTCGCCGACGGCTCCTCGCGCCTCTGCGCGACGAGCGGACTATGGAACGTTCCGCTCGGTTTCGGCAATCCGGCGGTCGCCGATGCCGTGAGCAGGGCCGCCCACGACGCGTCCTACCTGACTCTGTTCCGCGCGTCGCATCGGTACGCGGAGGCCGCCGCTGAGGCACTCGTGGAGCTCGCGAACCCGACGAGGTACAGCCGCGTCATCTTCTCCACGTCGGGCGGAGCGGCGAATGACGCCGCGATGAAGCTGGCGCGTCAGTACTGGGCGCAGAAAGCGGCTCGATCCCGCTCGCTCGTCGTGGGTCTGAAGGGCAGCTATCACGGCACGATGTACGGCAGCCATGCGCTGAGCGGCGACGATCTCCTTCAATCCGCCTACGCCGTCGACCGCAGATCGGTGAGACATGTCGCTCACTCCGATGACGGAGAGGAACTCGAAACGCTGCTGAAGCGTGAGGGGGCCAGGGTCGCGTCTGTCGTCGTCGAGCCGGTCCTGGGCAGCGGAGCGCACGCGCTGTCCGATGCGTTCGTGGATCGTCTGCTGGCTCTACGAGAGGAGTACGGGTTCCTGATCGTCGCGGATGAGGTCGCCACGGGTTTCGGTCGCACAGGCACGATGCTCGCCACCGATGTGTGGGCCGCCGCTCCCGACGTTCTCCTGCTCTCGAAGGCGTTGACGAACGGCGCCATGGGCGCCGCGGCGCTCCTGGTGGGTTCTCGTGTCGCATCCGAGTTCGCGCGCGGCGGGTGGACCTTCGTCCACGGTGAGACGCAGGCGGGAACGCCGGCGTGCGCCGCGGCCATCATCGCGGTGATCGAGGAACTGCGCCGCATCGACGTGCAGTCGACCGCGCGGGCGCTCGCGACGGGCCTGTGGGAGATGGCGACGTCGTTGAAGGCCGAGGGTCTGGTCGCTGAGGTGACGGGCCGCGGTTGCTTCGTGGGACTCGGGCTTCGCAACCCCGATGACAGCCTCCTCTCGGCGAATGAGGTCCTTCGAGTCGTCTCCGCCATCGCAGAGAGCGGCGTTCTGGTTCAGCCCGGGCCCAGTTCCGTCGAGCTGATCCCGGCGTACGGATTCACAGCCGCGGAGCTCCTCCAGACGGATACGGCTGTGCGCGCGGGGCTGGCGCACGCAGCGGAGTCGGCAGCATGACCCCCGAGTTCACGGGTCGGGTTCCGACGCTCTGGCACGGGCGAGGGGTCGCGCGTCAGGTGACGAGACGCCTGACCGCCGGGCGTGAGACCCTCGTGATCGCAGATTCCGCGATCACGGTCCCCGTCCTGATCGCCGGCTCGGCGAGGATGGTGAGGCTGGACGCGCGCTCGATCGACGTCACCACTGTCGTCACGATCGCGCAGGAGATCGTACGTCGGCCACCGAGCATCATCGTGGCGATCGGTGGAGGCAGCATCCTCGACGCCACCAAGATCGCAGCTCTGGCGCTCGCCGGGGGGCGCGTCTTCGATTATGCGGTCGGGCACGCGTCGAGGTTCGCGCTGACACTGCTGCCCGATGCGCCACCTCCCATCGAGATCGTCGCCGTGCCGACGACCATCGGCACGTCGTCGGAGACGAACAGCGTCGGCATCCTCAGGAACGACAGCGGCTACCGGCTCATCGTCGGGCGCCTCCTGCGACCGCGCCACGCCATCATCGATCCGGACAATCTGAGCTCTCTCACGCGTGCCGCAGTGAGAGAGGGGGCGATCGAGGCATTCCTCCGTCTGGCCGGAGTGTCGACGAGCGAGCGGCGCAGCACCAGGGCGAAAAGCGACGCTGTCCTTCTCGCCCGGGCGCTTCTCAAGACGGCCTCGTACGACGAGGGCTCCGCTGCGGGACGGCTGCGTCTCGCCCGATTGAGCGCGGCCACGCAGCGCAGCGCCGCACTCCGTGGCGACGACCCGTTCGGCGCCCGTCACTGGTACCTGGCGAACGAGGTCGCCTTCGCGCTCGGGGCTCGCAAGATGGTCGCCACGGCGGCGGTCATCGCCGCGGTATGGCGTCGAATCTGCGCGGGCGACTCCCGATGGGGAGACCGGGAGAGTCTTGAGGACTTCTGGGAGAGGGGCACGAGCGGGTCGGGACTGCCGCGCGAACCGGTGGCCGGGATCGCATCCCTCGTCGACCAGTGGGAGATCCCGCTTCCGCCGACTCCGACCGCGGACGTCCTCAGCCGCATCTCCTCCGCCACAGAGAAGTCATGGGGGTCTCGCCAGCCGATGCTTCGCGATCTCGCGTCAGACGACTTCCGCGATGTGCTCCGCGATTCCCGCTGGAGTGCTCAGCCGGTCGGCAACGCATGCCGACCTTCGGAACCACTTCGGAGGAGGTGAATTGAATGAACAGCAACGTTGAAATGCAGATCCATTTCCAGGAACTGGACGCGATGGAGGCCCCGAGCTGGGAGAGCTTCTACAAGGGCACGATCAGTGCGCTGGTTCTCATCGGCGCCGCCGCGGCCATCGCGACATGATCTCGGCGATCGAAGGATTCGAACGAGGAAAGGAATGAGCATGCGAACTGCAGCACCGAAGCTCGAGTTCACGGAGCTCGAGGCCATGGAGGCGCTGAATGACACCGATGACTTCATGCGCGGCTTCGCCGTGGGCGTCATCATCGGGATTCTCGCTCTGACGTAGGAAGAGCATTCACAAGGTTGACCCAGGAGGTAGGAATTGCAGACAGAGACGCTGGACTTCATCGAACTCGAACAGCTTGACGCACCTCTCGAATGGTGGGAGCACGCGAGCTACATCATCGCCATCATCGGCGGTGCCGCAGCGATCGCGACCTGAACATCGGGTGCGGGCGCAACACCGCGCCCGCACCCGATCCTTCCCATTGAAAGGTGAGGTGTGCATGTCACGACTGATTACCGATGCCATGGCGGCGCGACTCGACATGGCCGGTGCGGTCCCCAAGGAGCAGGACCTGTACGCGGGTACCGGCACCGACTTCTATGAACGGCTGGTCGGGCCCGACCGAGCAGAGATTCGAGAAGTGTTGGCGCTTGCGAGAAACTCCGCGGATCCGATTCTCGATATCGCGGCGGGTACCGGGAGATTGACCGTCCCGCTCGTGAGATCCGGACGACGGGTGACCGCGATCGATCTTTCCGACGACATGCTCCGCCACCTTCGACGCGCATTGCCCGACCACCCGATGCTGGATTGTGCTGTCGCGGACATGCGCGACTTCGCGTTGGCGGGTCGATTCGGGCTCATCATCATCGGTGCGACGTCGATCACCCTGCTCGATCGCATAGGGAGATCGCGTCTCTACGCGAACGTGCGGCGCCACCTCGCGGCCGACGGCGTCTTCGCCTTCACCATCGCGGGAGGTATCTCTGCGGAGGGCCTCTCGGAGTCCAGAGACCAGGAGATCAGGGTGCCCGGGCCTGACGGAGACGAGATCTACCTCTTCTCCCAGCAGATCGAAGACGGCGGCGCGGTGCGCGTCGTCAACTGGGTGCGGGCCTCCGACGTGACGGAGGGCGGCGAAGTCACCGTCCTCACCAGCCGACTGCGGGTGCTCGACCACGATATCCTCTCGCAGGAGCTCATCGAAGCCGGCTTCGACCCACCTGCCGTCTCTCCGGTGCGAACGCACCACGGAGCGGACATCCTCCTTCTCACGACGTCGTGGGCGGGACCGCCGGAAGTGGTGGATGACGATGCCGCTCACTAGGTTCACTCACCGACGGAACTCACCGGAAGCGGCCCCGCTCGCTGCCGACGCTCGGCCGCGGCTCGCTTCCGGTGTCGTCTTCGAGGGAGCGCCCGATGAAGCGGTGCGGATCACGGTGTTGCATGGAGTGCCGACGTCGAGGGTCTCCCGGACGGTCGCCGAACTGTTGACAGCGATGGACGGCGAAACGGCGCTCCATGATCTGCACCAGCGCTTCGCCGCATCCGAGTCGCTGGAGAGCTTCCTCGAGCTGGTCCGACGCTTCCGCGCCAACGGGCTACTCGAAGGAGACACGAAGCTCCCGCCGGGCCGAATCACCTACCGGCCCCCGCTCACCCTGCAACTCGCGACGCTTCGTGCGCCGGGCATCTTCGACCGCCTCGACCGATCGATGGTGCCGGTCTCCCGCCGGACGGCTCTGATATCAGGTGCCGTGCTGTTCTGCCTGGGACTGGTCGCCGCGATCCTGCAGGCGAGCGAGCTGCTGGACGTTCTGTCCGCGCCGGTACCGTTGCTCGGTCTCGTGAGTCTTCTCGCGGCACTCTCGATCCTGACATTGCTCCACGAGAGCGCCCACGGACTCACGCTCACGAGGTTCGGCGGCAGCCCGCGCCGCGCGGGTTTCATGCTGTTCTACCTCACACCCGCGTTCTTCGTGGATGTCACTGACGGGTGGCGCCTCCCTGATCGTCGGCAACGTGTCGCGGTCGCGCTCGCGGGGCCTGCCGTGCATGCTGTCGTCGCCGCGATCGCGCTCGTCGTCGCGCTCATTCTCCCGCAGCCGGGGGTCAGGCAGACGCTCCTGCTCCTCGCGGTCGCGTGTGCGGGCATCGTCCTGGTCAACCTGATTCCGTTCGTGCGATTCGACGGGTACATCGCGCTCATGAGCGCGATGGACGAGCCGAACCTCAGAGATCGATCGATTCGGGACGGCGCGGACTTCCTGACTCGTCTCCTGTTCGGCGGACAGCGGACGAGCAGATGCCTGGAGAGGTGGTGGAGCGTGCCGTTCGGCCTGGCGAGCCTCATGGCTCCGGTCTTCCTGGTGCTGTTCGCGGTCTCACGCGCAGTTCGGGCGCTCGCCGGAGGAGGACCCATCCTCGGCCTGCTCGTGGTGGCGCTGGAAGCGGTCGTGGTCCTCGTCGGCATCGGGATCGTCTTCCGGGCACTGCACCGCGTCCTGAGGTCGGGGGTCTCACGGCTCCGCTTCGTCTCGGTCAATGCCGCTCTCATCGCGAGCGTCGCGATCGCCGGAGCCCTCATCCCCGTGCCGATGACGGCCACGTACGGCTTCACCGCACACGGTGACCGCGTGCTCCTCGTGCACGCGGGCGACAGGGCTGGGGTGGAGGTGCCCGCCGGATCCCGTGTGGAGCTCATGAGCAGCGGTCTCCTCGTGAACGAGCAGATCGGCGCGGGAACGACCCGCCCCCGGCGACCCCAACCGACCGAGGTTCCGCTCGACGCTCTGGTTCCCGTGAGGGCGAACGTTGTGTCGGTCCCCGCGGTGATCGTCGCCGGGGTGGACGTGTCCGAGGGGAGTGGGAGCTTGCCTTCGACGGGACAGGCGCGCGTCGACCTCGGCGTGGGAAACCTGTGGCAGACGCTCTGGGTGACGGGCGTGATATGGCCGCTGTCGGCCCTTCAGATCGAGAACTAGGAGAGAGCGAAGATGAACGACAACGCAATCGAAGTCCGAGGACTCACAAAGAGGTACGGCCAGCGGGTCGCAGTGGAGGAGCTGTCGTTCGTCGTACCGCGCGGGTCGATCGTCGGCCTGCTGGGGCCAAACGGCGCCGGCAAGTCGACCACGCTGCGGACGATCGTCGGCCTGCTCAAGCCGACGATCGGCGACAGTCTGATCGACGGCGCGCCCTTCGCCGCACTCGAGAACCCCGCAGCGCACGTCGGTGTCCACATGGACGGGTTCGGTTTCGAAGCAGGCATCACGGCGCGCCGGCATCTGGAGATCACCCGGCTCGCGGCGGGCGCTCCTCGGGGCCGAGTAGATACGGTGCTGGAGGAGGTGGGACTGGCCGCGGATGCCCGTCGTCGCGTGAAGACGTTCTCGACGGGGATGGCGCAGCGCCTCGGTCTGGCCGCCGCTCTCATCGGTTCGCCTCGCACACTCGTCCTGGACGAGCCGGCGAACGGGCTGGACCCCGACGGAATCCGCTGGCTGCGTAGATTCCTGCGCGGCTATGCCGCGCGCGGCGGCACCGTGCTGATCGCCAGCCATCAGCTCGCCGAGCTGGAACAGGTCGTGGATGAGGTCGTCGTCATCAAGCGACGTGCGCTCTTCGCCGGGCGACTGGAAGACCTCGTCACGAACGAATCCGACTCGCTGGAGAGCAAGTACTTCGATCTCGTCGAAGGAGTGTCGGCATGAGAGGTGTGATCCAGAGCGAGGTCCTGCGCTCCCTGAGCGGGCTCTCCATCCTGGCCGTCTATTTTGTCGCGCTCCTCGTCCCGGCGTTCGTTCTCTTCTCCGACGGTTCGCGCTTGGCTCTCGCCGGGCTCGACTCCGGCGCGGCCACCGTTCGACTTCTGGAGCCGCTCGCCTGGTCCGGGATCTCCGCGGCGTTCGTGGGTGCGTACGGGGTCACACGTGAGTACTACTACGGCTCGATCGAAAGGACGCTCACCGGAGTCGGCTTCGGTCGCGCCTTCTCGGGAAAGCTGGTGGCGGGTGCCGCCATCTCCATCGTGTTGTCCGCGGGCATCTTCGTGATCTGGACAGCAGGTGTATCGCTCATCCTGGCCCAGAACGGGCTGGGGCTCACTCTCACACAGGATGCGTGGCGCGTGTACGCGGGTGCTCTGGTCGGTGCGATTCTCGGTGCACTCATCGGAGGAGCTGTCGGCTGGATCACCCGGAACTACTACGTCACCGCCGCCATCGTCCTGGTCTTCCCGATGGCGGTGGAATTCGCATTGCTGCGCACCGCACCCGAGGTGGCGAGGTTCTCGCCGGGGATGGCCATCGCCGCCTTGAGTGTCCCGGGACATCAGGACCGCCTGCTCGAGTTCCTCCCGGCCCTCGGCGTCGGTGTCGCGTGGGCCGCCGGGCTGGTCGCGATCGCGTGGGCCCGTGGCCGCAGGAGGGTGGGGTGATCGGCCAGGCTCTTCGAGCGCACGTTCGCACGTTCGCGGGCGACATCGTTCTGCTCTGGGTGGTGGTGGCGGCGCTCGCGGTCTCTCTCTCCCTGGCGACCAGCATCCCGCCGGAACTCGCCGAGGCGCCGGCCGACGTCCGGACAGCACTCACCGCGCCGTTCACCGCCGTGCTCGCGACGTACGGCGCAGTCCTCGCGTCCGTCTACGGTTCCTTCCGCTACACCCTCGATCGGCGCGACGGTGTGGTGGCCCAGCGTCTGGTGCTGCAGCCCCGGTGGGTGACTCTCCTCGTCAGGGCACCCGCTTCTGCCCTCGGCGGGGCGGTCGTGGCTCTTGCGGGACTCGCCGGCGGTCACGCGGCGTTGGCCTTCGCGATCGGCGGCATCGCGCTGGACGGGACAGCGGTCGGATCCACGCTCGCGCTCGGCGCCATCGCCGGGCTCTGGGGGATGGGGCTCGGAATCGTCGTACAGGCTCATCTCGTGGCTCTGTTCGCCGCGTCGCTGTCGATGGGTGCTGGGCTTCTGGTCGCGATCTTCTGGAAGGCCGGGGCCGTCTATCTGCCCCTTCTTGCGATGCTGCAGGCCCTTCGATTCGACGTCGCTGCCGTGGGGATCATGCCGGGAGAGAGTCTCGACGGCTCCACGGCCGTCCTCGTGACGGCCGGATGGGTGACGGCGGCTCTCCTGGCAGGGTTGCTCTCGTTCATGAACCGTGACGTGAGATGAGGCAGCCGCGCAGCGTCCCAGCGTTCGGACCGGCCGGGGGACACGACGTAGGATCCCTAGGTGGCAACCCCGAAGATCGTCCTGTTCTATGCCTTCACGCCGCTCGCCGATCCCGAGGCTATCCGCCTCTGGCAGCGCGACCTCGGCGAGGCGCTGGGCCTGCGCGGGCGCCTCATCATCTCGAAGGACGGCGTGAACGGCACGCTCGGAGGCGATGTCCGTGCGCTGAAGAAGTGGTCGCGCTCCTTCCGCTCCTACGTCCCTTTCGCCGATGCCGACATCAAGTGGAGCGAGGGGACCGGGCTGGATGCCGAGGGACGCAGCCTCGACTTCCCCAAGCTCAGCGTCAAGGTGCGCGACGAGATCGTGTCTTTCGGCGCCCCAGGTGAGCTGAAGGTCGACGAGCGCGGCGTGATCGGCGGAGGAACGAGGCTCACGCCCGAAGCGCTGCACGAGCTCGTGGACGAGCGTGGTGACGACGTCGTCTTCTTCGATGGGCGTAACGCCCTCGAGGCGCAGATCGGTCGCTTTCGGGGAGCGGTCGTTCCCGACACCGAGACCACGAGGGACTTCGTCGAGCTCCTCGACTCCGGCGCCTACGACGATCTCAAGGGCAAGCCCGTCGTCACGTACTGCACCGGTGGCATCCGCTGCGAAGTGCTGTCCAGCCTGATGACGGCGCGCGGGTTCGGCGAGGTGTATCAGTTGGAAGGCGGGATCGTCCGCTACGGCGAGAAGTACGGCGACGACGGCCTGTGGGAGGGCTCGCTCTACGTCTTCGACAAGCGTGGCTCGATCGACTTCTCCGAGCATGCGCAGATCGTCGGCGAATGCGTCGGCTGCGGTGCGGCGACCAAGCGCACGGCCAACTGCCCCGATCTCTCCTGCCGAGCCCAGTTCGTCGTCTGCGCCGACTGCGAGTCCGTGCCCTGCGCCGCGCACGCGGCCTGACGCAGATTCAGGCCGCAACCGCCCCCGCCGTGCTCCTCGTCGCGAACAGCGAGCGGGGGAGGAGCAGGGCGCGCACCTGCGTCGGACGATCGACGCTGCGACGCAGGCGTCCGAGGACGACACCCAACGGGGCGGCGAGGTCGATCGGCTCCGCACCGGTGCGCGCGTAGTTCGCCCGTTCGACGGCATCCGTCAGCCGGCTCATCGCCTCCGGATCGACGGCGCTGTCCCGGATGAGGTCAGCCGCACGCATCCGCGGGGTGTCGGCATCCGAGACCGGCAGCTGCAGATCGATCAGGGTGTCGCGCAGCTCGGCCCACACCGCCGCCGCATCGCCCCGTGCCGCGCGGCGCAGACGCAGCACCCGCTCGATGCGGCGGATCAGAGCGGGGAGGAGCAGCAGCACGATCGCTCCCACCGCCGTGAGAACCACGGGCAACGGGTCGAGTCGGCGCAGCTCTCCGCCGGCGCCGGCATCGTCCGCCGCGTCGCCGCGTTCGATCTCGGGTCCCGAGGACTCCTCGGCCTGCGGAGCCGTCGTCGGTGCGGGAGCGGAAGGTCCGCCCGTCCCGCCGCCCTCGACCGTGCCGGCACGGAAGGCCGTCGGAACACCGAGCGAGGCGGTGGGCTCGAACGGCACCCACCCCACGCCGGGGAACAGCACCTCCGGCCAGGAGTGCAGCTGATCGCTGGACACCGAGAACACGGACTCCTCGCCGCGCTTCTCGTCGGTCAGCGCTCCGGGCAGGTAGCCGACGACGATGCGCGTCTGCATCCCGAGGCTCTCCGCCATGAGCGCGAACGCCCCCGCGAAGTGCACGCAGTAACCCGATCGCTCATCGAGGAACTGGGCGACCGCTTCCGCGCCGGTGCCGTCGAAGCCCTCTTCGACGGGGGTCTCCAGCGAGTAGATGAACTCGGAGCGGAACCAGGTCTGCAGGGCGACGAGCCGGTCGTAGTCGGTGCCGGCCTCCGCTGTGACCTCGTCTGCGAGAGCCGCGATGATCTCGGGCAGCTCGACCGGTTCCGCGTCGGGATCGATGACGGGCTGCGCGGCATCGAGGGCGCGGATCTGCTCGAGGGTCGGGGTCACTCGCGTCGATCCGACCGTGTAGTCGTTGCCCGCGGCATCAGCGCTGCGCGAGACGAGGGTGCGGTTGTCGACCGACACCCGCCAGGAGCCGGTGAGACCCTGCACGCTGGTGGCCGGATAGGGAACGGGCAGCCAGGAACTCGACATGCGGAGGATGCGGATCGAGGTCGTCTGCTCCTCGGTCGCGACGTCCGGGCTCCACTCCGGGTCGCCGAAGCCTTCGTCCTGCGACTGCAGATCGCCGCGATCCGGCTGCCAGACGCGGCCGTCGAAGCGCGACAGGGTGGTGAGGCGCAGGTACGGGGCGATCTCGCCCTTCGCCGCGACGGTGAGCACCTCGACCGGGTTCGGCTGGCGCAGATCGTCGCCCAGCCGCAGGGAGGCGTCGACCGTGACGCCGACCCCGGTTCCCGCGAGGTTCGCGGCCACCGGGAGCGCGGGGGCGATCACGACGGTCGCCGCCAGGGCCGCCGCGCCGACGGTGACGGCGATCGACGTGGACGAGCGGCTCGGGGAGAGCGGATGCCGCCGCGCGGTGAACCGGAACAGGATGAGGACCAGCACGCCGAGCATCACGAACCAGACGACGTGGGGTTCGCCCAGCGTGACGATCATCGGGATCGCGCCGACCACTCCGGTCAGCAGCGCCGCGATCACGGCGGAGCGGTGCGCGACGAGGTGATCCAGGAGGATCGCGATGACAGCGAACCCCGAGCCCATGGCCGCCGCGAGCCCGGGTGAGGGGTCGAGTGGTGCTGTTCCGAAGACGACCTGCTCCCAGGCGGCGGCGCCGAGGGCGCCGAAGAGGGTCAGCGTCGTCGAGGTCGGGAAGATGCCGAGGAACGCGGTGTCGCCGGCGACCAGCTGCGTGACCACGGCGACCGCCACCACCAGCTGGACGGCGAATGTCAGCACGTCGCCGAGCCACGGCGGCCGCCGCCGCAGGAGGTGGCGCATCAGCATCCCGGTACCCGCCACCACGACGACGACGATGACGACGGTGAACGACCACGCGCCCGGATCGATGACGGAGGTGAACGGCCACAGGGCGACAAAGGAGGCCGCTGCGGCGAGTGCCCCCGTGGCGACCACACGGGCCGGGTCCTCGTGCTCGCGGTGCCAGCGCGGCGGCGCCGTCGGGCGCGCGCTCGCCGTCGCCGCTCGCTCAGCGCGGAACATCACCGACACCGATCCGCGCGGAGACCGCGTCTTCCCAGGCCTCGGCGACGTCGGCTCCCAGGGGCGACACGGTCCAGCCGTGCTGAGTGGCGGCGGCCGCGGCGCCGTCGAGGAGCTCGGTGCTGAACAGCATCGGCGCTGTCGCTCCGGACGGACGGAGCAGGGCGGCGTCCTCCTCGTCCAGGCGACCCGTGATGTACACCAGCGGCCCCGGCGGCGTTCCCCCGATGAGCGTGGCGAGGTCCCGGCTCTCTCCGCGCGGCGCGACCATGGCGAGCGCCACCAGCAGCCCGTCGCGATCGTCCTCGTGGCCGCGCAGCGTGCCGAGCAGCGCGCCGGCGCTGTCGATCACGTCGACGCTGTATCCCTCGCCGGCCAGGTGCACGGCCGTCGAGGCGCACATCGACACCGCGGTCTCGAAGGCCGGGTCGGCGTGCGCACCCGGGGTGTCCCACCGTCGACCGCTGCGGTCGAGCACGACCACGGCATCCGGGCTGGACTCCTCTTCCTCCTGCCGCACCATCAGCTGCCCGCGGTGCGCGGTCGCCCGCCAGTGGATGCGGCGCATGGAGTCGCCGGGGATGTAGCCGCGCGGCGAGAGGTTGTCGCTGCCCTGACCGAGACGGCTCGACGACGTGTGCGCGGTGCCGCCGGCGGCTCCCACGCGCACGGCGAGCGGTGCGAGCGTGAAGATCTCCGGCACGACGGTGATGCTCCGGGTGTCGCCGAACGACTGCTCGCGCTGCGCCAGGCCGAAGGGGTCGACGGTGCGCAGTATCAGCGGTCCGAGAGGCCAGACGCCGCGGCGCACTCCGGTGATCAGATAGCTGAGCTGTCCCGTCTCCGGCGGATACTCGCCGCCGGAATCGCCGGTCACCGCATCGGGCAGCACATCATGCCAGAGTCCGCGCGGCACCCGCAGAGCGCGGAGGGTGAAGCGCACGGTCACCCGAGACGCCTCCGACACGGTGAGCAGGTCGGTGGAGATGCGCCGCGTCACGGTGCCGGAGCGACGGGGCACGCGGACGGCGATGACCGAGAACAGCGTCAGCAGCGCGAGCAGCAGGCCGAGATAGAGGAGGATGCGCGCGCCGACGAGGTTGGCGGCGATCATGCACCCCAGCGCCGCGACGAGCGCACCCGTGCCCCGTGCGGTGAGTGTTCGGCGGCGGCGCATCGGGGGTCCCGGTCAGGAGCGCGTCGCGACGGGGACGCGCACCCGTTCCACGATCTGGGTGAGAGCGGCCTCGACGGGCTGCGCGCCGGCGCGATGCGCACCGCGTGCGGGAAGAAGTCGATGGGCGAGCACCGGGATCAGCAGCGCGGTGATGTCGTCCGGGATCACGAAGTCGCGCCCGTCGAGTGCTGCCCAGACCTTGGCCGATCGGACGAGCTGCAGCGTGGCGCGGGGGCTCGCCCCGAGGTGGAGGTTCGGGTCGGAGCGCGTGGCCTGGGCGAGCGCGACCGCGTACTCCTCGAGGGCCGGGGCGACATGGACCGACCGGGCCCAGGCGATCAGCTGCGAGATCGACACCGCGTTCGCCACCGGCGAGACCGCGGCCAGCGGATTCACCACATCGCGCTGGCGGAGCATGAGGGCTTCGGCGGCGGCATCCGGATACCCCATCGAGATGCGCATCATGAACCTGTCGCGCTGGGCCTCCGGCAGCGCGTAGGTGCCCTCCATCTCCAGGGGATTCTGCGTCGCGACCACGAGGAACGGCTTCGGCAGCGGATGCGTGGCGCCGTCGACCGTGACCTGGCCCTCCTCCATCGCCTCGAGCAGGGCGGACTGCGTCTTGGGGGAGGAGCGGTTGATCTCGTCGGCGATCACGATGTGCGCGAAGATCGCTCCGCGCTTGAACTCGAACTCGCGGTCGACCGGGTTGTAGACCGAGACGCCGGTCACGTCGCCGGGGAGCAGGTCGGGGGTGAACTGGATGCGGCGCACCGTCGCGTCGACGCTCGCAGCGAGGGCTCGAGCCAGCATGGTCTTGCCGACCCCGGGAACGTCCTCGATGAGAAGGTGGCCCTCCGCCAGCAGACAGACGAGAGCGCTGCGCACGGCATCCGGCTTCCCGTCGATCACCTGGCCGATCGACGACAGGATCGCCGAGGTCTGCGCGGCGAACGCGTCGGCGTCGATCATCGCCGGGATCCGGGGGGAGTTCTCTGGCATGCGTTCCCTCTCGCGTTGGCGCCTCGGTGCGCGTTACTCGATCGTAACCCTGCGGAGGGGTCGGCGCTCTGGCAGCTTTCCCTGAGGATGCGGACGCGGTCGCCCCACGATTCGGGGGTTCGTGCGCGTCGGGTTAGGATGGATCTCGGCTCTCCGCGTGGCGGCATCCAGGCCAATTCCCCCAGGGCGGAAACGCAGCAAGGGTAACCGGGCTCTGCTGGGTGCGCGGAGGGTCATTTTCTTTGCCCTCGAGCGGGTCGATGCCATGTGCGTCCCTGCGTCCGCGGCATCTTCCCCCGATTCCGAAATCGTGGAGGTGCCGGATGCCGTGGGTCCTTGAATGCGTCGACGAGCCATGTCTGTGCTGTCGCGGCTTCGGCGGTGGTCGTCTGCTCGGGCGGAGACGAAGCGAAGGCTCTGGAACTGCATTCTGATATACCGGAAAAGCATTCTGATCGGGGTCTTTTATGGGTCTGAATGTCGGTGGCCCCAGGTTGACTGGGGGTTATGAACAGCCGCACGGACATCTTGGATCGGGTCGTCGCCGAGCTCGATTCTGTGCTGTCCGGTGACGGGTTGGCGGGTCTGCCTGACGCGGAGCGGATGGATGTGCTGCGTATCGCGGGGGCGGCGTTCCGGCGTATCGAGGCGGTGGTGGTCGAGACGACCGCGTCCGCGGATCCGGATTTCTCGCACTCGTTCGGCTGTCGGGGGCAGAACGAGTTGTTGCAGCGGGTGTTGCGGGTGGATGTGGCCGGGGCGACGCGGGTCGGGAAGGTCGCGGATGCGGTGCGCCGGGACGTGAGCCCGTCGTCAGGGGAGCGGTTGCCTGCCCGGTATCCGGCGTTGCGGGAAGCGCTGCTCGACGGTGTGGTCGGGGTTGCGGGTTTCCTTGCGGCGATCACGACGATCGACAGGGCCGCGCACCGGTTCGGGCGCGAAATTCTCTGGGAAGCGGATGCCGCGCTCGCGGATTACGCCCGCGGGTGCCGTGCAGCGGAGCGGGATGTCGAGACCGACGCGGATGACAGCGACATCGACGCTGCACCCGAGGCGGATGACGCGCCCGCGGCGACGCCGGAGGATCTGCGGCAGTTCGCGCAGGTGTTGGCGATGGTGTGGGACCCGGACGGTCCGGAGCCGTCGGAGCAGGGCGCGCGGCATCAGCGGTCCCTCACGATCGGCCGGTTGAAGGACGGGTTGCATGCGATCCGCGGGCATCTGCTCCCGGATGTCGCGGCGCAGTTGCAGGCGATCATCGACGCGCGATGCAACCCGAAGACCGACGGACCCCCGATGCCCGGCGTGCAGTTCCAGGACTCCGATCAGCCCCCAGGGGACGCAGCGCGCACGGATGAGCCGCACCGGAATGACTCGGCCGCCGATGAGCCGGAGGCGTTTGATCGGCGCAGTGCGGGACAGAAGCGGCACGACGCGCTCGCTGCGGCGCTGGGGATCGCGGCGCGGCATGAGGAGATGCCCACTCTGGGTGGAGCGTCGCCGACGCTGGTCGTGCACGTGGACGCGAAGGATGTCGCGGCCGGTACCGGGTGGGCGCGGATCGCCGGGTCCCTCGCCCCAGTCGGGCTGCATGTCGCTGCGCACACGGCCTGTGCCGGGTCGATCCAACGTGTCCTTTTCGACGAGGGACGGATCGGGGGCATCAGTGTCACCGATCGGGTGTTCCCGGTGCATCAACGGCGGGCGATCCTCGCTCGCGACAAGGAGTGCCTGATCCCCGGGTGTCATGTCCCGGCGTCGTGGTGTGAGATCCATCACGTGGTCGAGCATGCGCGGGGTGGGCCGACCCATACCGATAACGGGGTCGCGTTGTGCTGGTGGCATCACCGGTCGCTGGACACGTCGGGGTGGGAGATCCGGATGAACGCCGGCGTCCCCGAGATCCGCGGACCGGCCTGGTGGGACCCCCACGGGAGATGGCGCGCCCCGAGACCGAGCATCCCCACCCGCCTCACCCACATCCGCGCCGGCAGCTGAACCCGAACCTGGCATCCGCGGCCGACGTCGCTGCCGCGCGCTCGACCGCGATGCGACCGATCGGCTTGCCGTGCTCAGTCGTCTCCGGGGTACGCCTGCGACAATCAGCAGGTGACCGTCATGCCGCCCGGCAACAGCCCGAACACCCAGAGCACCTCGAACGCTCTCGGCCGTTTCGTGTCGCCGGTCGCGCTGCTCGCGTTGATGTGGCTCGTCCAGACCCTCGACGCGATCCTGCCCGGTTCGTTCACCGGATTCGGCCTGCGGTCCTGGGACGTCACCGGTCTCGGCGGCATCGTGCTCGGCCCGCTGTTGCACGCGAACTGGGCTCACCTCATCGCCAACTCCGTGCCTTTCCTCGTGCTCGGCTGCCTGGTCGCCGTCGAAGGCGCACGGCGGTTCTGGGCGGTCACGTCGATCGTCGCGATCGTCGGCGGACTCGGCACGTGGCTCGTCAACGCGCCCGGCACCCTGACCGTCGGCGCCTCCGTCCTGGTGTTCGGCTACTTCGGCTATGTCGTGATGCGCGTCTTCGCTCCCGGCCGCGTCGCGCACCGTATCCTCTATGCCGTCATCGCCCTCATCGTCATCTCCCTCTACGGAGGGTCGATGCTCGCCGGTGTCTTCGGGGCGGCGGAAGGCGTGTCCTGGCAGGGGCATCTGTTCGGCGCCATCGGCGGCGGCGTCGCCGCGCTCGCCGGGCGGCGACGACGACCGGATCGCGAAGTGCTGACCCCATGAGCCGCGGTCGGGCCAACCCGCAGCGAAGGGCGCGACCTCGGAAGACCTCGAAGCCCCGCGCCGCCGCGGCGCGAACCGCCGCGCGGGGGACGACGAGGAAGAGGGCGACCAGGCGCCGGAAGCCCGGAGCCCGCCGTCAGGCGGTGAGCCGCCTGCGTCGTCGGCGGATGCTGCGTCGCATCCTGATCTCGACCGGAGCGGTCGCGGCGGCCGTCGCGCTCCTGGTGCTGATCCCACTCGGGCTCGCCCGCGATCCCGCGGCGATCTGCCTCGACGACCCGAAGACCTTCCCGGAGGCGGGCATCGAAGGCTGGAGCGGCGAGCAGCTCGAGAACGCCGCGACCATCGTGCGCACGGCATCCGCCCTCGGGTTCGGACGCGACGGGCAGATCCTCGGCGTCATGACGGCGATGGGGGAGAGCAGCCTGGAGAACATCGACTACGGCGACTGGGAGACCAGGGGCTTCACCAACCCCGACGGCACGCCCACCACCAGCATCGGCCTGTTCCAGCAGCAGGAGTGGTGGGGCACGGTCGAGGCGCGGATGGATCCGGCCACCGCGGCGACGATGTTCTACGAGCGACTCGGACGACTGCCCGACTGGCAGCAGCTGCCGCCCTCGCACGCGATCCATCGCGTGCAGATCAATACCGACCGCGACTACTACGCCCGCTTCCAGGAGGACGCCACCGCGATCGTCGACACCCTGTCCGGCGCGTGCACGGCAGACCCCGCCTAAGCTGAACCCGTGGCGCGGAGCATCTACATCACCTCGGCCGAAGGCCATACCGGAAAGTCGACGATCGCCCTGGGGGCGCTCGACGCCTTGATGCGCGTGTCGCCGCGGGTGGGCGTGTTCCGCCCGATCGCCCGGTCGGTCACCGAGCGCGACGAGATCCTCGACCTGATGCTCGCCCACGACGGCGTGCATCTCGACTACGACGACTGCATCGGCGTCACCTACGACGACGTCCGCGGCGATCCCGACGCCGCGCTGTCGACCATCGTCGCGCGTTTCAAGGCGGTCGAGGCGCAGTGCGACGCGGTCGTGATCATCGGCAGCGACTACACCGACGTCGCGAGCCCGGCCGAACTCGGCTACAACGCCCGGATCGCCGCGAACCTCGGATCTCCCGTGCTGCTCGTGCTCAGCGGCCGCGATCAGCAGCGTCAGGCCGAGCAGCTCGGCACGACGACCGCGCGCACCGCGTCGGCCGTCAGCCAGATCGCCGCCCTCGCGCTGTCGGAGCTCGCCGAGGAGCGCGCCGAGCTGTTCGCGGTGGTCGTCAACCGCGCCGATCCCGCCGCCCTCGACGACATCGTCGCCGAGGTCTCCGGAGCGCTTCCGGAGGCAGGGACGCCCGTCTGGGCGATCCCGGAGGACCGTGCGCTGGTCGCGCCCTCGATCCGCAGCATCCTCGCCGCCGTCGACGGAAAGCTCCTCAAGGGCGACGACGACAGGCTCGGACGCGAGGCGCTCACGATCGTCGTCGCCGGGATGTCGATGGTGAACGTGCTCCCGCGCCTGACCGAGGAGGCGGTCGTGGTGATCCCGGCGGATCGCACCGAGGTGCTCCTCGCGGCGCTGCTCGCCGATTCGTCCGGCACGTTCCCGCGCATCGCCGGCATCATCCTCAACGGACCGTTCCCTCTTCCGGAGCCGATCGTGCAGCTCCTCGACGGCTTCTCGTCGTCAGTGCCGATCATCACGACCGACCTCGGCACCTACGACACGGCGGTGCGGGTGATGGGCACCCGCGGCCTGATCTCGCCGGACTCGCGAGCCCGCTACGATCGCGCCCTCGGCCTCTTCCAGACGCACGTCGACATCACCGAGCTGACCACGCAGCTCGGGCTCGCCGAATCGCGGGTGGTGACGCCGCTCATGTTCGAGTACGGCCTCATCGAGCGGGCGCGCGCCGACCGGCGCCACATCGTCCTCCCCGAGGGCGACGACGACCGCATCCTCCGTGCCGCCGCCACGCTGCTCGCCCGGGAGGTCGCGGATCTCACGATCCTCGGCGACGAGGCGTCGGTGCGGGCGCGGGCCGTCGAGCTCGGCGTCGACATCACCGCGGCCCGGGTCGTCAGCACCACCGATCCCGAACTGGTCGAGCGCTTCGCCGCCGAGTACGCCCGCCTGCGGGCGCACAAGGGCATCACCCTGGCGCAGGCGGCCGACACCGTGACCGACGTCTCGTACTTCGGCACGATGATGGTGCACCTTGGCCTGGCCGACGGCATGGTCTCGGGTGCCGCGCACACGACGGCGCACACGATCCGGCCGTCGTTCGAGATCATCAAGACGAAGCCGGGCGTGACCGTCGTCTCCAGCGTCTTCCTCATGGCGCTCGCCGACCGCGTGCTCGTCTACGGAGACTGCGCCGTGATCCCCGACCCGACGAGCGAGCAGCTCGCCGACATCGCCGTGTCCTCGGCGGCGACGGCCCGCCAGTTCGGCATCGAGCCGCGCATCGCGATGCTCTCGTATTCGACGGGGGAGTCGGGATCCGGAGCCGACGTCGACAAGGTCCGTGCGGCCACCGCCCTGGTGCGCGAACGGGCTCCCGAGCTGCTCGTCGAAGGCCCGATCCAGTACGACGCGGCGGCGGACGCCGCCGTCGCCAAAGCCAAGCTCCCCGACTCCGCGGTGGCGGGCCGGGCGACCGTCTTCGTCTTCCCCGACCTCAACACCGGCAACAACACGTACAAGGCGGTGCAGCGCTCCGCCGGCGCCGTCGCCATCGGGCCGGTGCTGCAGGGCCTCAACAAGCCGATCAACGACCTCTCCCGCGGGGCTCTCGTCGACGACATCGTCAACACGGTGGCGATCACGGCCATCCAGGCCCAGAGCGCGAGAGACCGGAGCGCGGAAGACCAGAGCGCGGACGAGGGCGCGGCATGAGCGCCATCCTGGTGATCAACAGCGGATCCTCCTCGTTGAAGTACAGCCTGATCGACGTCGAGACCGAGGAAGAGCTCGCGAACGGCCTGATCGAGCGGATCGGCCAGGACGCCAGCCCGGTCTCGCACACGGTCCGGCCGGAGACGACCGCGGATGCCGTGCCGACCGTGCTCGATGCGACCTACCGGTCCGAGCTGCCGGTGGCCGACCACCACGCCGCCTTCGCCGTGATGCTGGAGCAGTTCGCGGCGCACGGCCCGTCGCTGGAGGAGCGCCCGCCGGTGGCCGTCGGCCATCGCGTGGTGCACGGCGGCGCCCGGTTCTACGCCCCGACGCTGATCGACGCCGACGTCGAACGCCAGATCGACGAGCTCGCGGTGCTCGCGCCGCTGCACAATCCGGCGAACCTGGCCGGCATCCGTGCGGCGAAGGCCGTGTTCACCGCCGTGCCGCACGTCGCCGTGTTCGACACCGCCTTCCACCAGACGCTGCCGCCGGCCGCCTTCACCTACGCGATCGACGCCGCGCTCGCCGCCGAGCACCGGGTGCGCCGCTATGGCTTCCACGGCACCAGCCACCAGTACGTGAGCGAGAAGGCGGCAACGTTCCTCGGCAGAGATCTCGCCGACCTCCGGCAGATCGTCTTCCACCTCGGCAACGGCGCCTCGGTCACCGCGATCGACGGCGGTCGCTCGGTCGAGACGTCGATGGGCCTCACCCCGCTCGAGGGCCTCGTGATGGGCACCCGATCCGGCGACCTCGATCCCGCCGCCCTCGTGCACCTGTCGCGGCGCGCCGGGCTGTCGATCGACGACCTCGACCGCCTGCTCAACAGCCGCAGCGGGCTCCTCGGCCTCGCCGGTCGCAGCGACATGCGCGACATCCTCGCCGGTGTGGACGAGGGAGACGATGCCGCGACGCTCGCCTTCGACGTCTACATCCATCGACTCCGCGCGTACGCCGGCGCCTACATCGCCCAGTTGAGCGGGGTGGACGTCATCTCCTTCACGGCGGGCGTGGGAGAGAACGCGGCGCGCGTGAGAGCCGAAGCCCTGGCGACCCTCGGATTCGCCGGGGTCGAGATCGACCCCTCGCGCAACGAGGCTCGCGAGCGCGGCATCCGTCGCATCTCCGCCGATGCGTCTCCCGTCACGGTCCTCGTGGTCCCGACGAACGAGGAGCTGCAGATCGCCCGCCAGACCGCAGGGCTCCTCTGATCGGATGCCGGGTCAGGGGTTACCCCGCCGGGCCGCACCGCATTACGCTTGCACAGTGGCACGGAGAGGTGCCGAACCCTCATCGCCCTTCTCCTGGAGGCTCCTGTGCCAGAAGCCCTGCCCGATCTGCTCCACGCCGACGGTGTGCTCTTCGACCTCGACGGCGTCCTGACGCCGACGGCGGAGGTGCACATGCGGGCATGGAAGGTCGTGTTCGACGACGTCTTCGCACGCTGGGGCATCACTCCTGCGTACACCGACGCCGACTACTTCGACTTCGTCGACGGCAAGAAGCGCTACGACGGCGTCGCCAGCCTGATGCAGAGCCGCAACGTCGAGGTCCCCTGGGGCGACGTCGACGACGATCCCGCCGCCGAGACGATCTGCGGCATCGGCAACCGCAAGAACGCCGCCTTCGCGGTCTCGCTGCGCAGCGAGGGCATCGCGCCGTACCCCGGATCACTCGCCCTCGTCGAGAAGCTGCACGCCGCCGGTGTGCCCCTGGGCGTGGTGTCGAGCTCGAAGAACGCCGAGGAGGTGCTCGGGGCCGCAGGGCTCCGTGACTTCTTCCGGATCGTCGTCGACGGCGTCGTCGCCGAGCGCGACGGCCTCGCCTCCAAGCCCGCCGCCGACATGTTCGCCGCGGGCGCCGCCGCCCTCGGCGTCGACCCGGCCCGGTCCGTGGCCGTCGAGGACGCCACGTCGGGCGCCGCATCCGCCGCCGCAGCCGGCTTCGCCACGGTCGTCGGCGTCGATCGCGGTACGGGCGCCGACGCGCTGCGCGACGCCGGGGCCACCGTCGTCGTCGACGACCTCGATGTCTTCCTTTCCGAGACCCGCACCGAGAACCCGGAGACCGCATGATCGACCGCGACCGCTTCCCCGTCGACCCGTGGCGTCTCATCGAGACGAGCTACTCCGAGGAGGGCGTGGGCGAGACGCTGTTCTCGGTCGGCAACGGCTACCTCGGCCTCCGCGGCAACCACATCGAGGGCCGCGGCGCCCACGAGCACGGAACCTTCATCAACGGGCTCCACGAGACCTGGCCGATCCGCCACGCCGAGCAGGCCTACGGCTTCGCCGAGGTGGGGCAGACCATCGTCAACGCGCCCGACGCGAAGATCATGCGCGTCTACGTCGACGACGAGCCGATGTCGTTCGACGAGGCCGACGTGCGCGAGTACCAGCGCACCCTCGACATGCGCACCGGCGTCCTGGAGCGACTCGTCGTCTGGGAGACCCCGTCGGGCAAGCGCGTGCGCATCCGCGACGAGCGCATCGTCAGCTTCGAGGAGCGGCACCTGGCGATCCTCCGCCTCGAGGTCACGGTCGAGAACTCCGACGCCCCGGTGACGATCAGCTGCCAGCTGCTCAACCGGCAGGACGGCGGCAACGTCTATGCCGGAACGCCGGTGGCGGCGCAGAAGAAGAAGGCCGGCTTCGACCCTCGCAAGGCCGAGAAGATCGCGGATCGGGTGCTCGAGCCCGCCGAGTACTGGCAGGACGGCCTCCGCGCGACGCTGTCGTACCAGGTGGCCGACTCGGGCATGACGGTCGCGGTGGTCGCCGACCACATCATCGAGACCGACAACGAGTACAGCGCCCGTCAGCTCGTCGAACCCGACATCGCCAAGAACGTGTTCCGCGTGCAGGCGAAGGCCGGCGTCCCGATCCGGATCACCAAGCTCGTCAGCTACCACACCTCGCGGGGTGTGCCGCCGCGCGAGCTCGTCGACCGCTGCCGCCGCTCCCTCGACCGGGTCGCGGTGGAGGGCGTCGAGACGCAGTTCCGTCGGCAGGCCGACTGGCTCGCCGCGTTCTGGGAGCGCAGCGACGTGCAGATCGGCGGGCGCGACGACATCCAGCAGGCGACCAGGTGGTGCCTGCTGCAGCTCGCGCAGGCATCCGCGCGCGCCGACGGCACCGGCGTGCCGGCCAAGGGCGTCTCGGGCTCGGGTTACAGCGGCCACTACTTCTGGGACACCGAGATCTACGTGCTGCCGTTCCTCACGTACACGTCGCCGCAGTGGGCGCGCAACGCCCTCCGCGCTCGCGTGCAGATGCTGCCCGCCGCCCGCCGCAGGGCCGCGCAGCTGAACGAGGCTGGCGCGCTGTTCCCGTGGCGCACCATCAACGGCGAGGAGGCATCGGCCTACTACGCCGCCGGCACCGCGCAGTACCACATCAACGCCGACGTGAGCTTCGCGCTCGGCAAGTACGTGCGCGCCACGGGCGACGAGGACTTCCTGCGTCGCGAGGGCGCGGACATCGCGATCGAGACGGCGCGTCTCTGGGCGACCCTCGGATTCTGGCGGGGCTCGCGGCTGATGGAGGAGCCCGGCGCGGGGGAGACGATCGAGACCTTCCACATCCACGGCGTGACCGGCCCCGACGAGTACACGACCGTCGTGAACGACAATCTGTACACGAACGTGATGGCGCGGTACAACCTCCGCTATGCGGCGCGGATCGTGCGGGAGATCCAGGAGACGTATCCCGAGGACTACACCCGGCTCGTCGAGCGCACGGGTCTCGGTTCGGGCGAGGCGGAGGCGTGGGAGCGCGCCGCAGAGGCCATGTTCATCCCGTACAGCGAGAGCCTCGGCATCCACCCGCAGGATTCGCTCTTCCTCGAGCGCGAGGTCTGGGACCTCGCCCAGACGCCGGCCGATCAGCGTCCGCTGCTGCTGCACTTCCACCCGCTGGTGATCTACCGGTTCCAGGTGCTGAAGCAGGCGGATGTCGTGCTCGCCCTGTTCCTGCAGGGCAACCACTTCACCCCGGAGGAGAAGCGGGCCGACTTCGACTACTACGACCCGCTGACGACCGGTGATTCCACGCTGTCGGCGGTCGTGCAGTCCATCCTCGCCGCCGAGGTGGGATATCAGGACCTCGCCCAGCGGTACTTCGAGCAGTCGCTGTTCGTCGACCTGCACGATCTGCACCACAACGCCGCCGACGGTGTGCACGTCGCCTCCGCCGGCGGGGTGTGGACGGCGCTCGTCTGCGGCTTCGGCGGCATGCGCGATTACGCGGGCGAGCTCAGCTTCGATCCGCGCCTGCCGGCGGACTGGCCCTCGCTGTCGTTCCCGCTGCAGTGGCAGGGATCGGATCTGCAGGTCACGGTGACGAAGGATCAGCTCCGGCTGCGGGTGCGCAGCGGGGCGCCCGTCGCGTTCACCGTGCGGGACGTCGCGTACATCGCGACGACCGACGAGGCCATCGTGGTCCCGCTCGCCGACCAGGGGCCGCTGATCCCCGGACGCCCGACGCTGCGGCAGTTCGCCGACGCGCTGCGCGAGGACGGCACGAGGCTCTCGGCATCCGTTCCGGTCATCACGACGACGATCCCGATCATCGAGCCGATCGACTGATCAGGTGACCCGCCGAAGTGTCGGTGGCACGCCGTAGGCTGTTGAGGTGACCACAGCCCTCTACCGCCGCTACCGACCCGAGACGTTCGGCGAGATGATCGGGCAGTCCCAGGTGACCGACCCGCTGATGACCGCGCTCCGCGGAGACCGTGTCGGGCACGCCTACCTGTTCTCCGGGCCGCGCGGGTGCGGCAAGACGACCTCGGCGCGCATCCTCGCCCGCTGCCTGAACTGCGCGGCAGGGCCGACCGACACGCCCTGCGGCACCTGCGACAGCTGCGTCGAGCTCTCCCGCGCCGGCGGGGGATCGCTCGACGTCGTCGAGATCGACGCCGCGAGTCACAACGGCGTCGACGACGCGCGCGACCTCCGCGAGCGGGCGACGTTCGCCCCGAGCCGTGACCGCTACAAGATCTTCATCCTCGACGAGGCGCACATGGTGACGCCGCAGGGGTTCAACGCGCTGCTGAAGCTCGTCGAGGAGCCGCCGGAGCACGTGAAGTTCATCTTCGCGACGACCGAGCCCGAGAAGGTGCTCGGCACGATCCGCTCGCGCACGCACCACTACCCGTTCCGGCTCGTCCCGCCCGCCGCGATGCTCGAGTACGTCGCGAAGCTCTGCGGCGAAGAGGGCGTGATCGTCGAGCAGGGCGTGCTCCCGCTCGTGGTCCGTGCCGGCGGAGGGTCTCCGCGAGACACCCTGTCGCTGCTCGACCAGCTGATCGCCGGCTCCGACGCCCCGGCCGGCTCCGAGACCGTCACCGTCGGGTACGCCCGTGCCGTCGCCCTCCTCGGGTACACGCACGCCGCCCTGCTCGACGAGATCGTCGACGCGCTCGCCGCGGGCGACGCCGCAGCCGCCTTCCCCGCGATCGACCGCGTCGTGCAGACCGGTCAGGACCCCCGTCGCTTCGTCGACGACCTGCTCGAGCGGCTGCGCGACCTCATCGTGATCGCCGCCGTCGGCGCCGGCGCGTCCGCTGTCCTGCGCGGCATCGCCGAAGACGACCTCGAGCGCATGCGCGGGCAGGCGGCGGCCTTCGGCGCGTCGCGCCTCTCGCGCACGGCCGACGTCGTCAGCGCGGCTCTCGACGACATGAGCGGTGCGACGTCCCCGCGCCTGCACCTCGAGCTCATGGTGGCGCGCGTGCTCGCCGGAGCGACGGATGCCGTGGCGACCGCTCCAGCGGCCGCTGCCGAGCGCCCGGCGGCTCCCGTCGCCCGTGCCCAGGTGCCGGCCGCCGAGGCATCGAGGCCCGCCGCGGCGCCGGCACCCGCGGCATCCGCACCGGCACCGGCCGCTGCGGCACCCGCGCCGACGGCCGCTGCTGTCGCGACCCCTGCCGTCGATGCTCCGACCGTCGAGACCTCGGCCGAGGTCTCGGCCGATACGACGGCGGCTCCGGATGCCGTGGCGCCCGAGCCGGAAGCCGCTCCCGCAGCGGCCGTCCCCACGGGGCCCGTCACCTTGGAGAGCGTCACCGCCGCCTGGCCCGCCGTGCTCACGCGTCTCGAGGGCATCAGCCGCACGTCCTGGCTGCTCGCGACAGCGGTGCAGCCGCTGGCGTACGTCACGGAGAGCGACGTGCTCACGCTCGGCTTCACGAGCCAGCACGACGTGGCCAAGTTCAAGGGGACGACGCCCGGCTCCGGACCGTCCGACCACCTGCGCACGGCCATCGAGCAGGAGCTCGGCGTGCGTGTGAAGTACATCCCCGCTCCGATGCCTTCCGGCGGTGCGCCGCGCCAGCCCGCGGCATCCGCCGCCTCGGCACCGTCCGACGCCGCGCCCGCATCGGAGCCTGCGTCAGCGGGATCCTCCCGTCCGCAGGTCCGTGGCGCGTCCGCTCCCTCCGTGACGGAGTGGGCCGTCGCCCCCATCCCCACGGCGGAGCCCGCGGATGCCGCGCCGGCGCCGGCATCCCCGCTTCCCGTCGATGACGAGCCCGAAGAGGTCGAGGCGGCGGCATCCGCGCCCGTTCCCCCCGCCGACGGCGCCGTGGATCGTGACGAGCCTCCCCTTCCGGGCGACGACGATGCTCCCGCCTTCGACGACGAGCCGCCGTACGACCCGGCCTACGAGCCGGCCGGAGCGTCACAGGGACCGCCGCCGCGTCAGGAACAGCGGGGGCCGTCCGCTCCCGCTGCTCCCCGGGCGCAGCGTGCGCCCTCCGCCCCTCCGGTCGTCACCGAACGCGCACCCTCCGTCGGGGGAGTGCAGCGCTACGGTGAGGCCGTGATCCGCCAAGTGCTCGGCGCGACCTTCCTGCGCGAAGAGCCCTACGAGCCCCCGACGAGGTTCTCCTGATGTACGACGGCATCGTTCAGGAGCTGATCGACGAGTTCGGTCGGCTCCCCGGCATCGGGCCGAAGTCGGCCCAGCGCATCGCGTTCCACATCCTGCAGACACCGACGTTCGACGTCGCCCGCCTCGCGGAGCTTCTGTCGGAGATTCGTCTGCGTGTGCGCTTCTGCGAGGTCTGCGGCAACGTCGCGGAGCAGGAGCGGTGCGCGATCTGCCGCGATCCGCGTCGCAGCCAGGCTCTGATCTGCGTCGTCGAAGACGCGAAGGATGTCGCGGCCATCGAGCGCACCCGGGAGTTCCGGGGCCTGTACCACGTGCTCGGCGGCGTGATCAGTCCCATCGCCGGTATCGGCCCCGACGACCTGCGCATCGCCCAGCTCATGACGCGCCTGGCAGACGGCACCGTGCAGGAGGTCATCCTCGCGACCAACCCGAACCTCGAGGGCGAGGCGACGGCGAGCTACCTCAGCCGGCTCCTGACCACGATGCAGATCACCGTCTCGCGGCTGGCCTCCGGCCTGCCCGTCGGCGGCGACCTCGAGTACGCCGACGAGGTCACCCTCGGTCGCGCCTTCGAGGGCCGGCGCGTCCTGTGAACACCCAGGGAGGGTTCTCCCGACGCGGCTGGCTCCTCTTCGGCGCGATGGCGCTGCTGTGGGGCGTGCCCTATCTCTTCATCAGCATCGCGGTCGAGTCGCTCTCCCCGCCCGCGATCGTGGCCGGACGCACTCTCATCGCCGCAGTGCTGCTGCTGCCGTTCGCCCTCCGCGGCGGGGCGCTGCGCGCCGCCCTCAAGCACTGGCCGTGGGTGCTGGCCTTCGGGCTGGTCGAGATGGCCGGTCCCTTCGTGCTGCTGGGGCATGCCGAGATGACGTTGCCCTCGGGCATGACCGGTCTGTTGGTCGCCACGGTGCCCCTTTTCGCGGCCCTGATCGCCCTCGGCGGAGGGGATCGCGGCGTGCTCCGCCCTGCGCGGGGCATCGGCCTCCTCGTCGGCTTCGTGGGCGTCGGGATCGTGGTGGCGGGACCGGGGCTGTTCGGCGGCGAGGTCAGCCTGCTCGCCGCGGGCGAGGTGCTGCTCGTCGCGGTCCTCTACGCGATCGCCCCGTTCATCGTGGCGCGCAAGCTCACCGATGTGCCCTCGCTCGGCACGATCACGCTGTCGCTGCTGATGATCGGCATCCTCTACCTCCCGATCGGTCTGCTCACCCAGCACGAGGTCCCGACGCTGCCGTCCATCGGCGCGCTCCTCGCTCTCGCGGTGATCTGCACGGCCGTCGCGTTCCTCGCGTTCTTCGCCCTCATCCGCGAGGTCGGACCGGTGCGCGCGCCGCTGTTCACCTACGTGAACCCCGTCGTGGCGATCGTGCTCGGCGCGATCGTGCTCTCCGAACCGCTGACGCCCGGGCTCCTCATCGGATTCCCGCTGATCATCGCCGGATGCTGGTTCGCGGCGACCGGCGGGCGCCTGCGGCGCGCCACCGGCGACCCGCTCGGCTCCGATCCGCTCGGCTCCGATCCGCCTCCCGCCGCGGCGCTGCCGCCGGCTCCCTGACGCCTCGTCGCGCGGCCCGTCTGCTCGTCCCTCCACGACACATGCGCGGCGGGGTATACGGGCCGATCGTAGAATGAGCGGTGGGCGGATCCGCCCGACATCCCCGGGAGTGAACGTGGCCCTCATCGTGCAGAAGTACGGCGGCTCCTCTGTCGCCGACGCAGAGAGCATCAAGCGCGTCGCCAAGCGCATCGTCGACACGCGTCGCGCCGGGCACGACGTGGTCGTCGCCGTCAGCGCCATGGGCGACACGACCGACGAGCTGCTCGACCTCGCGAACGAGGTCGCTCCCATCCCCGCGCCGCGCGAACTGGACATGCTCCTCTCGAGCGGTGAGCGCATCTCGATGGCGCTGCTGGCGATGGCCATCCATTCGATGGGTTTCGAGGCGCGTTCCTTCACCGGCAGCCAGGCCGGCATGATCACCGACTCGCAGCACGGCGCGGCCCGCATCGTCGATGTGACGCCGGTGCGCCTGCGCGAAGCGCTCGACGAGGGCGCGATCGTCATCGTCGCCGGCTTCCAGGGCTTCAACCGCGACACCCGAGACATCACGACCCTCGGCCGCGGCGGCTCCGACACCACGGCCGTCGCCCTGGCCGCAGCGCTCGGGGCCGACGTCTGCGAGATCTACAGCGACGTCGACGGCATCTACACGGCGGACCCCCGGGTGATCCCGAAGGCGCAGAAGCTCGATCACGTCTCGACGGAGGAGATGCTCGAGCTCGCCGCCAACGGCGCCAAGGTGCTGTACATCCGCGCCGTCGAATACGCACGCCGTCACGGCGTGCTCATCCACTCCCGGTCGACGTTCTCGTCGGCCGAGGGCACGTACGTTCTGGGCGAGGGTATGAAGAACCCGCGCGAAGCCGAGGGAGCAGTCATGGAAGAACCGATCGTCGCCGGTGTGGCCACCGATTTCAGCCATGCCAAGATCACCGTCGCCGGTGTCCCCGACGTGCCGGGCAAGGCGGCCGAGATCTTCAAGATCGTGGCGAGGTCCGGCGCGAACGTCGACATGATCGTGCAGAACGTCTCCGCGACGGGCCGCACCGACATCTCGTTCACCGTCCCCAAGGCGGATGCCGCGGCAGCGCTCAAGGCCCTGGCCGCCGAGCAGAACGAGGTCGGATTCCAGAACCTCGTGCACGACGACCAGATCGGCAAGCTCTCGGTCGTCGGCGCCGGCATGCGCACGCACTCCGGCGTCTCGGCGACGCTGTTCGAGGCCCTCTCGGCCGGCGGCATCAACATCGAGATGATCTCGACCTCCGAGATCCGCATCTCGGTCGTGCTGCGTGGTGACGACCTCGCCGAGGCGGCACGCACCGTGCACACGGCCTACGGCCTCGACGGCGACTCCGAGGCCACCGTCCACGCCGGCACAGGTCGTTGACCCCACCCGCCCTCGCCCCCGTGACGGCGCGGTAGACTCACCGCAACCCTGACACCGGCGCCAGGCGCGGCATCCGCATCCCGACGCTGCGCCCGACGCTTCGTACGCAGCATCCGCACGACGCCAAGGAACATCATGACCCGCATCTCCGATTCAGGACTCTCCGTCGCCATCGTCGGCGCCACCGGCCAGGTGGGCACCGTCATGCGCGAGATTCTCGCCGAGCGGGCGTTCCCGATCCGCGAGCTGCGGCTCTTCTCGTCGTCGCGCTCCGCGGGCACGGCGATCGAGTTCGGCGGAGCGACCGTGATCGTCGAAGACGTCGAGACAGCGGATGCCGCCGGCATCGACATCGCCCTGTTCTCCGCCGGCGCGACCGCCAGCCGCGCCTACGCGCCGCGCTTCGCCGCGGCGGGCGCCGTGGTCGTCGACAACTCGAGCGCCTGGCGCAACGACCCCGAGGTCCCGCTCGTCGTCAGCGAGGTCAACCCGCACGCGATCGATGACCGCCCCAAGGGCATCATCGCGAACCCGAACTGCACCACGATGGCGGCCATGCCCGTCCTGAAGGCGCTGCACGCGGATGCCGGCCTCGAGCGCCTGATCGTCTCGACGTATCAGGCGGTCTCCGGCTCCGGCCTCGCCGGTGCGCAGGAGCTGCTCGGACAGGTCGAGGGGGTCCTCGCTCAGGGCGACACTCTCCGCCTCGTGCACGACGGCTCGGCCGTCGACTTCCCCCAGCCCGAGAAGTACGTCGCCCCCATCGCCTTCGACGTCATCCCGTTCGCGGGCAACCTCGTCGACGACGGACAGAACGAGACCGACGAGGAGAAGAAGCTCCGCAACGAGAGCCGCAAGATCCTCGAGCTGCCCGACCTGCGCGTCGCCGGCACCTGCGTGCGTGTCCCGGTCTTCACCGGGCACTCGCTGTCGATCCACGCCGAGTTCTCGAAGGACATCACACCGGAGCGCGCCACCGAGCTGCTCGCGGCGGCCCCCGGCGTCGCCCTCGAAGAGGTTCCGACCCCGCTCCAGGCAGCCGGCAAGGACCCGAGCTTCGTCGGTCGCATCCGCGCCGACCAGTCCGCACCCGAGGGCAAGGGTCTCGTGCTGTTCATCAGCAACGACAACCTGCGCAAGGGAGCGGCGCTCAACGCGGTGCAGATCGCCGAGGCGCTCGCCGAGCGTCTCGCCGTCATAGCCTGACCGCATCGCCGCCATGCGCATCCGGTCTCATCGGGCCGTCCGCGCGGACCTGGGCTGGCTCTGAGACCCGTGCGGCCGAACTAGACTGATCTGGTGACTGAAAACGTCGATGTCGTCCTGATCGGCGGTGGCATCATGAGCGCCACCCTGGGTACTCTGCTGCACGAGCTGCAGCCGGAGTGGAAGATCGTCGCCTTCGAGCGACTCTCCGATGTCGCCCAGGAGAGCTCGAACCCCTGGAACAACGCAGGAACCGGTCACGCCGCCCTGTGCGAGCTGAATTACATGCCGCAGCAGGGCGACGCGCCTCTCGACCCGGCGAAGGCCGTCTCGATCAACGAGCAGTTCCAGCAGAGCCGTCAGTTCTGGTCGTCGCTGGTCGACAAGGGCGTGCTCGACGCGCCGTCGACCTTCATCAACGCGACTCCGCACATGACCTTCGTGCGTGGCGAGAAGGACGTCGCCTACCTCAAGGCCCGCTACGAGGTGCTCAAGGAGCAGCCGCTGTTCGCGGGCATCGAGTACAGCGAGGACTCGCGCGTCATCAACAAGTGGGCGCCGCTCCTCATGCAGCAGCGTCGCAAGGGCGAGCCGTTCGCGGCCACACGCGTTCCGGCGGGGACCGACGTCGACTTCGGCGCCCTCACGCACCAGCTGTTCGACCACCTCACCGCCTCCGGCGTCGAGCTGCGCACGAACCACGAGGTGCGCAGCCTGAAGAAGCAGAAGGACGGCGGCTGGCTGGTCAAGTACCGCACGACGATCGGCCGCACCCCGAACGAGGTCAAGGCGCGCTTCGTGTTCGTCGGTGCGGGCGGCTGGGCGCTCAAGCTGCTGCAGAACTCCGGCATCCCCGAGATCAAGGGCTACGGCGTCTTCCCCATCGGAGGACAGTTCCTCAAGACGACGAACCCGACGGTCGTCGCGCAGCACAAGGCGAAGGTGTACTCGCAGGCCTCGGTCGGCGCCCCGCCCATGTCGGTCCCGCACCTCGACACCCGCGTCGTGGGCGGAGAGGCCTCGCTCATGTTCGGCCCCTTCGCGACGTTCAGCCCCAAGTTCCTCAAGAACGGCTCGATGCTCGACATCATCTCGCAGGTGCGCGCGCACAACCTGATGCCGATGCTGCAGGTCGCGGTCAAGAACCCCGATCTCATCACGTATCTCGTGGGCGAGCTGCTGAAGAACCACGCGAAGAAGGTCGACAGCCTGCGCACCTTCATGCCGACCGCGAAGGACGAGGACTGGACCCTCATCGACGCCGGTCAGCGTGCCCAGGTGATGAAGAAGGATCCGCAGAAGGGCGGCATCCTCCAGTTCGGCACCGAGGTGGTCTCGTCGGCCGACGGATCGATCGCCGGTCTCCTCGGCGCATCGCCCGGCGCATCGACGGCCGTCCCGATCATGCTCCAGCTGCTCAAGACCTGCTTCCCGGCTGAGTACGCGGGCTGGGAGCCCGAGCTGCGCGCGCTCATCCCGACGTTCGGCGAGCAGCTGAACAAGGATGCCGAGCTCGCGGAGGAGTCCACGGCGGCGACCGCCGCTACCCTCGGCATCAACGCCTGAGCCGGCACCGTGGCGAAGCTCTACTTCCGCTACGGCGCGATGAACTCCGGCAAGTCGACCTCGCTGCTGCAGGCCGCGTACAACTACGAGGAGCGCGGGCAGCATGTGCTGCTCGCCAAGCCCGCGATCGACACCAAGGGGGCGTCCGAGATCGCCAGCCGGCTCGGCGTCACGCGCGAGGTGGACTTCCTGATCGGCCCGGGGGACGACGCCCGGCGCCTGTTCGGCGAGCACCGCGAGCGCATCCGGCGTTCGGCGGAAGAGGAGCTGATCCCGAGCGGGCCGATCGACGTGGCCTGCCTCCTGATCGACGAGGCGCAGTTCCTCACGCCGCCCCAGGTCGACGACCTGTTCCGGATCGCGATCGAGGATCGCATCCCGGTCATGGCCTACGGCATCCGCAACGACTTCCTGACCCATGCGTTCCCCGGCTCCGCCCGCCTGCTGGCGATCGCGCACTCGCTGGAGGAGCTCAAGACGATCTGCCGCTGCGGACGGAAGGCCGTGTTCAACGGCCGCGTCATCGGAGGACGGTTCGTCTTCGACGGCGATCAGGTCGCGATCGACGAGGGGGCCGACGGCTCCGCCGCGCCCGAGCTGACGACGTACGAGTCGCTGTGCGGCACCTGCTACCTCGAGGAGTCCGGCGGACGCCTGGGCTGAGCGCTCGCCCTCTTCTCGCCCACTCTCTTCTCGCCGACTCTCTTCTCGCCGACTCTCTTCTCGCCGAGGTTCGCGCCGCCGACGTTGCGTGGTCTGACCACACGCGCTACTGTGGTCAGACCACATGCCGGCGGCACCCGCGACCGCGTGCCGCAACGAGGAGGACGGATGCCGGAGCAGCAGCCCGCGCGCGCCTGGCGTCTCGTGCTCGAGCACATCGAGCGCGATCTCCTCGACGGACGCCTCGGCCCGGGCGACCGGCTGGCCTCGGAGCGGGACCTGGCGAGCGAACTGGGTGTCGGTCGATCGAGCGTGCGCGAGGCCTTCCGCGTCCTCGAGGTCATGGGGCTGATCCGCACAGCCACGGGCTCCGGGCCCCAGTCCGGTGCCATCGTGATCGCGACCCCGACCGGCGGGATGTCGGCGCTGCTGCGGCTCCAGGTCGCGGCCCAGGGGTTTCCGCTCGCCGACGTGGTGCAGACGCGTCTGGTGCTCGAAGACGCCGTCGTCGGGGCTATGGCGGCATCCGATGAGCGGGACACGGCCCGCGCACACGAGCTCCTCGAGGCGATGGACGCGGCAGACCTCACCCCGGAGGAGTTCCTCGCCCTCGACGCGCAGCTGCACCTCTCTCTGGCCGAGGGCAGCGGCAACACCGTCATCGCGGCGATGATGGCGGGGCTGCGCTCGTCGATCGAGTCGTACGTGCAGGGCGGGGTCGCCGCGATCCCCGACTGGGAGGCCATGGCCGCCCGGCTGCGCATCGAGCACCACGAGCTGGTCTCCGCGATCGACGCCGGCGACGCCGATGCCGCGCGATCCCTTGTGCGCGCCCACATCACCGGCTACTACACGCAGATACTGACCCCCTGATCCCGACCCCCTGATCCGCACCGAGAGGCACACCATGGTCCAGCGCCAGCTTCCCAACCCCGCAGAGCTGCTCGAGCTCATGAAGTTCAAGAAGCCCGAGCTCGACGGCCGCAAGCGCCGCCTCGACGCCGCTCTCACGATCGACGATCTGCGCTCGATCGCCAAGCGCCGCACCCCGAAGGCGGCCTTCGACTACACCGACGGCGCCGCTGAGGGCGAGCTCTCGCTCACCCGCGCGCGTCAGGCGTTCCAGGACGTGGAGTTCCACCCGGGCATCCTCCGCCCAGCGCCGACCGTCGACACGAGCGTCGAGATCCTCGGCGGGCCGTCCGCTCTGCCGTTCGGCATCGCCCCCACCGGCTTCACGCGGCTCATGCAGACCGAGGGCGAGGTCGCCGGTGCCGGGGCAGCGGCCGCCGCCGGCATCCCGTTCACCCTCTCGACGCTCGGCACGACGTCGATCGAGGGCGTCAAGGCCGCCACCCTTCGAGAGCCTCAGGGACCGGTCCCCGGACGGAACTGGTTCCAGCTGTACGTGATGCGCGACCGTGAGATCTCCTACGAGCTCACCCGCCGCGCGGCCGCCGCCGGCTTCGACACCCTGCAGTTCACGGTCGACACCCCGGTCGCCGGCGCCCGTCTGCGCGACAAGCGCAACGGCTTCAGCATCCCTCCGCAGCTGACGCTCGGCACGATCATCAACGCGATCCCGCGGCCCTGGTGGTGGTTCGACTTCCTGACCACCCCGAAGCTCGAGTTCGCGTCGCTGAGCACCACGGGCGGTACCGTCGGCGAGCTGCTGGACGCCGCGATGGACCCGACGATCAGCTACGACGACCTGGCGGTGATCCGCGACCTATGGCCCGGCAAGATCGTCATCAAGGGCGTGCAGAACGTCGAGGACTCGATCCGCCTGCGCGATGAGGGCGTCGACGGCATCGTGCTCTCGAACCACGGCGGGCGCCAGCTCGACCGCGCCCCGATCCCGTTCCACCTGCTTCCCGAGGTCCGCAAGGCGGTCGGGGACGACTTCACGGTGATGATCGACACCGGCATCATGAACGGCGCCGACATCGTGGCGGCGGTGGCGCTGGGGGCGGACTTCACGCTCATCGGGCGCGCCTACCTGTACGGACTGATGGCGGGTGGTCGCCAGGGCGTCGATCGCACGATCGCGATCCTGCGCAGCGAGATCGAGCGCACCATGCGGCTGCTCGGCGTCTCGTCGCTCGCGGAGCTCGAGCCCGGACACGTCACGCAGCTCACCCGCCTGGTGCCGGTGTCGCGCGCGGTGACCGAGGCGGTCGTCCGCTGACCGGGGAAGCGGTCAGGCCGAGGTGACGGCGGCGCGGGCGCGTGGCGGCCAGGGCACGAGCATCGAGGTGGTGCGCCGGTACTCCGCATAGGCGGGATACTTGCCCGCTGTGATGGACTCGGTGAAGATCGTCGATCCGATGAACAGCACGGTGAGCAGGGCGGGACCGATGATGGTCGGGTTCAGCGCTCCGCCCAGGATGCCGGCGCCCCCGGCCACCGCGGCCGTCGCGCCGATGGCGTAGAACGCCCACCACTGCGCCTGCTCGAAGAAGAAGTTCGGGTGGCGGCTGTAGCGGAACAGGCCGTCGGTCGCGAAGCCGGGAGCGAGCGTGCCGCCGGCATTCTTCTTGCGCTGGTGGAAGCGCCACTGCTGCTGGTCGGCGACGGTCTCACCCACGAGGAACCCCAGGAACGCGGCCACGAAGAGCGCGTCCCACCCGGTGAGGCCGGAGGGGTTCTGCGCGGCGACGGCGGCGGGGAGCGTGATCAGCACCAGCAGCGTCATCTGGTAGCCGATGATGAACAGCACGTTGAAGACCTGGAACTGCCACGGCTTCATCCGCTTCCGCAGGATGGCCCACCGGTAGTCCTCCATGCCCGTGTACCCGCCCTTGCGGGCGAAGTTGAAGGTCAGACGTACGCCCCACAGGGTGGCGAGCACCCCCATCAGCACCACGCGCGCCGAGCCGTCGCCCGCGGCGAAGGCCCCGCCGACGAAGATCCACACGTACACGACCGGAACGATCGACCAGGCGCGATCCACCCAGGACGTGTCACGGGTGATCAGCGAGAGCGCCCAGCAGGCGAGACCGGCGATCGCGGCGACGATGATGACGATCAGCAGGGCATCCATGACGCCATGCTAGATCCCCGTCGCGGATCGGCGGCGATTCAGAGCGTCGGGAGGAGCGCGTCGAGCCGGTCGGCGGTGTCTTCCCAGCCCTCGACCGACACGGACGGCACGCCGATCGCGAGCACCGGGTAGTCGTTGCCGCCCTCGTCGAGGCGGTCGCCGTAGAAGAGCATGGCGGACAGGGGGATGCCGGTGTGCTCGGCGAGCCGCCGCATGCCGAACGCCTTGTCGATGCCCGCCTGCGTGATGTCGATCGAGGTCGACCCGCCGGAGCGCACCTCGAGCCCGGGCAGCCGTGCGCTGACGGCGTCACGCAGCAGGGCGCGCTTGGAGCCCGTCGGGTCCCACGCGTGCTTCGCCGCGCGCGGGGCGCGCTGGCCGAGGGCCGAGAAGGTGATCTGCGAACCTCGGTCCTCGAGGATCTCGCCCCAGGGCTCTGTCTCCCACAGCCCGAGGCGTTCGGCCTCCTCGCGGAGCGCGGTCAGCGCGGCGGTCTTCTCGGCGTCGCTGAGGTCGTGCGCGTACACGGGAGTGAAGTCGGTGCCGTCGTGCCGAAGGTACCGCGTGCCGCAGGTCGGCAGCAGGTGCAGGCGCGCGAGGTCGGCGGCATCCGCGTCGCCGAGCCGGGCGATCACCTGCGTGCGGAACTGCGCCTCGTTGCCGCCCGAGATGATCGCGACATCGACGGAGCGCAGCAGCGCCCGGAGGAGGTCGGCGATGCGCTGGTCGATCAGGCCCTTCGACGGAGCGAGCGTGTCGTCGAGGTCGAAGGCGACGAGTGCGGGAGCGGGAGCGGTCATGATGCCTCCAGCGTAGGAGATGGCTGCGGAGCGAAGCGCGGCGCGAACGCGAGTGTGCACAGCACAGCGAACGCGACGCCGGCGGTCGCTCCGGAGGAGTTGGCGATCACGTCGGTCAGGGTCGCCGCGCGGTGCGGCAGCGCGACACGCTGAGCCGCCTCGATCGAGAGCGACAGCAGCGGGCCGACCAGCAGTGACAGCAGCCACACCCGGCGGGGGAGCAGCACGAAGGCGAGCACCCCGACCGGGAGGAAGACGAGGATGTTGGCGATGACTTCGAGGCGCGTGAAGTCGAGGGCGGTCCACCCCAGCTGCTGGATCGTCGAGAGCACGAGATCCAGCAGATTCGGCATCGTCTGCTCGACCCGCGACGGCGTCAGCGTCAGCAGGGCGAGGCCGGCAAGGAAGGGGATGCCGAGGGCCAGAGCCCATGCGCGGGTGTGACGGCGCGGCGGGGGAAGCAGAGAGCCCATGAGTCCCTTCCGTGCGCTGTCTCCGTACAGAGAAGGCCGCCCCTGAGGGCGGCCTTCCGGTGTCACTGGTCGGGGTGACAGGATTTGAACCTGCGACCTCTTCGTCCCGAACGAAGCGCGCTACCAAGCTGCGCCACACCCCGTTTGCAACCCTCCGAGTCTACAGGGAAATGTCCCGTGCGCCGAATCGTGAGCGCGATCACGTCCGAGCGGTCAGGGTGAGCAGCGTGGCCTCCGGGCGGCAGGCGAAACGGACCGGTGCATAGATCGAGTGGCCGCAGCCGGCGCTGACGTTCAGGGGGACCGTGCGGTCGCCGTGGGACCAGGTGCTGAGTCCCTTGGCCTGCTTCAGCGGGATGTCGCAGTTCGCCACCAGCGCGCCGTAGCCGGGCAGGCACACCTGGCCGCCGTGCGTGTGGCCCCCGAAGATCGCGTCCGCGCCGAGGCCGGTGAAGCCGTTGAGGATCCGCTGGTACGGAGCATGGGTGACGCCGAGCCGCGTGATGCCGGCATCCGCTGCGCCGAGGTCGCCGATCGCGGCGGGCAGCAGATCGAGCCGATCCCAGTCGCGGTGCGCGTCGTTCACGCCGAAGAAGTCGACCGTGTTGCCGGCGACGGTCAGCCGCGCGGCCGCGTTATCGAGATCGGTCCAGCCGAGCTCGTCGGTGAAGTACCGATCCAGCGCCTCGGTGTCGAGGGTCTCGGGTTCGTGCTGCTTCTTCGACGGGCCGAGGAAGTACCGCAGCGGATTGCGCGGAGACGGGCCGACGACATCGTTCGAGCCGTGCACGAACACCCCGGGGATGCCGGCGAACGGATCGAACGCGCGGCGGATGCCCACGAGTCCGTCGCGGTGCCCGAGGTTGTCGCCGGTGTTGACGACGAGGTCGGGCTTCAGCTGCGCGAGCGACGCCAGCCAGTCCTGCTTGCGATGCTGCCAGGGCGCCATGTGCGCATCCGAGATGTGCAGGACGCGGATGGGCGTCGAGCCGGGGGAGAGCGCGGGTGCCGTCTCCTCACGAAGCGTGAAGAGATAGCGCTCGATGCCGATGCCCCACACCGCCGCCGCGACACCCGCGGCCCCCACCGCGCCGAGCGCGATGAGGGCCGGGTGTGCGGATCGGCCGGAGGCTACTGGCACGTCACGCCGACGGTGGTGGCCTTGCTGGCCGCGGCTCCCGGGGCGGGATCCGACCCGGTCACGGCGGCCGTCGGAGGATTGCAGGAGGCGTCGAAGCTGATCTTCGTGAAGCCCGCCGCGATCAGTGCGGCCTGAGCCTGCGCCTTCGACATCCCCACCAGGTTCGCGGGCACGGTCGTTCCGGAGCCGTTGCTGGTCGCGACTGTGATCGTCGCACCGGCCGGAGCCTGGCCGTTCGGATCCTGGGCCGCGACGAGACCGGCGGCGAGGTTGCTGTCGATCTCTCCACCCTGCGAGAACTGGAAGCCGGCGCCCTCGAGGGTCGCCTTCGCGGCATCCACGGTCATGCCCACCACGCTGGGCACGTCCGTCAGAACGACCTTGGTGAGGTTGCGGTCGGGCTGCGGGAAGTCGTCACCGCCGTAGGCCGCGTTCGCGGCGGCCTGCGCCACCTCGGCCAGCGGGTAGCGCAGATCGTTGAGCTGCCAGTCGCCGTACCACTCGCGGTAGATGTTGTCCTGACCCTGGGTGCGGCCGACCCACGCGGCGGTCGCGACCTTGGTGCTGGCCTCGATCATCATCGTGCCGTATTCGTTGTGCGTGCCCGTCTTTCCGATCAGCGGCGTGCCGTCGCCCGGGTTGGCCCGGCTTCCGGTGCCGCCCGAGTTCATGACGCCCTGGAGGGCATAGGCGGCGGTCGCCGCGACCTCGGGGCTGATGACGCCGGCGGTGCACGATGATGCCGGGAGCTCGCGGTCCTTGCCGTCGGCGCCGATGACGCGATCGATCGCGCGGGGGGTGCACAGCGTGCCGCCGCTCGCGACCGTCGCGTAGGCGTTGGCCATGGCCAGCGGCGAGATGTTCTTCGAGCCGAGCACGTCGAAGGGGACGTTGCTGTCGGTGGTCTTCTCGCCCGTGGCGACCGTGACGCCCATGCGGTCGGCGACCTTGTTGATGTCGCAGAGGTCGAGCTTGGACGCCATCGCGAAGAAACCGCTGTTCAGCGACTGCGCCGTGAAGTTCATCACGGTCCCGGTGTAGCCGGCCGCGCTGTTGAAGTTCCCGATCTCGCGGGTGTTGGCGGTCATGGTGCCGCCGCCGCAGGCCGCCGCGGTGAACTTCATGTTCGTCTGCAGGCTGCCGTCGACCCGCTCGTTGACGGAGTGCCCCTTCTCGAGCCAGTCGATCAGGGTGAAGAGCTTGTATGTCGACCCGACGGGGAACCCGACCGAGTCGCCGTTCTTCTTGTCGCCGGCGAACACCAGCGAGGTGTAGTCCGGACTGTCGGTGATCGTCTCGCTGAACAGCGTGTTCTGCGTCATCGAAAGGATGCGGCCGGTGCCGACCTCGATCGAGGTGCCCGTCGCACCGAAGTACGCGCCGTAGCTCGTCGGGACGATGTCGGCCATCGTCTGGGCGGCCGGCTCCTGGATGCGGAAGTCCAGCGACGTGAAGATCTTGAGGCCACCGCGGCGGAGCAGATCACGACGATCCTGCAGGGTCTCGCCGAACGACGGGTCCGTCTCGATGATCGACTTCACGTACTGGCAGAAGTACGCGTTGCGTCCGGCCGACGCGCAGCCCTGCGTCGGCGGGTTGAGCAGCGGCTCGATGGCGGAGGCATCCGCCTCGTCGTACTGCGCCTGCGTGATCTTGCCGTCGGTGAGCATGCGGCCGAGCACGTAGTGACGCCGGTCCTTGGTCAGCGAGTACCCGTCTTCGGCTCCGTTGACCGCGGTGCCGTCGTCGTTCGTCGACGTGCCCTCCGGCTGGTCGATGCGGAAGGTGTTCGGGTTCTGCACGATGCCGGCGAGCGTCGCCGCCTGCGCGACGGTGAGGTTCGCGGCGGTCGTGGAGAAGTAGTAGTTGGCTGCGGATTCGATGCCGTAGACCGTGCCGCCGAAGTTGGCGATGTTGAGGTAGCCGAGAAGGATGTCGTTCTTCGAGAAGTCCTTCTCGATCTGGATCGCGTAGCGCATCTCCTGGAGCTTGCGCTCGATGCCCTTGCTGCCGACCGCGTTCGTCGCGTCGAGCCAGCACTGCTGCAGCTCTTCCGAGTACGTCTCGGAGGTCGTGTCGACCTCCTGCTCGCACTGCTGGATCAGCACGTTCTTGACGAACTGCTGGCTGATCGTCGAGGCGCCGCGACTCGACGTGCCGCGCACGTTGTCGACCAGGGCCTTGACGGTGGCGCCGACGTTCACGCCGCCGTGGCTGTAGAAGTTCTTGTCCTCGCTCGAGAGGATCGCGTCGTACAGTGCCGGGGCGACCTGCTCATAGGTGACCGGGACGCGGTTCTGCTCGTAGAACGAGGCGAGCTCGACCGGGGTGCCGTCGGGAGCCGTCGCGTAGATGGTCGACTGCTCCATCGGAGTACCCGGGTTGAGGTTCTCGGGGAGCTGGTCGAACAGGGTCAGAGCCTGGGTGCCGGCGACTCCGGTCATGGCGAGGACCGGGGTGACGCTCGCCGTGACCAGCAGACCGGCGACGGCGCTCAGACCGACGAGCCCGACGAGACCGCCGAGCACGCCTCTCACCGTTCGATTCTTCTTTTGGGGCATACGCTTGATCGTAGGGGAGTTCCCTGAATACCGCCTTTGACGAGCCTGCACCCTCGAACCGCCGGGTTTCGAGCCTGCCACCACGGGGTGCGGCGCCCGAATCGACAGGAGTGCCATGACCACGTGGGAATACCTGACCACGCCGCTGCTGATCCACAACACGGCTGCGATCCTCAACAACTGGGGCAAGCAGGGCTGGGAGCTGGTCCAGGTCGTACAGGGTCCGGAGGGCGGTCTGGTCGCCTACCTGAAGCGTCCCGTGACGTCCGACGCCTCGGCGAACGCCGGCCTCGCGGCCGCGGCTGAAGCCGCTCGCCAGTTCGAGGGAGGCGCGGCATGACCGTCTCCGCACGCCTCGCCGAGCTCGGCATCAAGCTGCCGGCCGTCGCCGCTCCCGTCGCGGCATACGTGCCCGCCGTCGTCCACGACGGCCTCGTCTACACCTCCGGTCAGCTGCCGTTCACCGCGGGCGCCCTCCCCGCGACGGGCAAGCTCGGCGCAGAGGTCACGGCTGAGGACGCCAAGGGCTACGCCCGCACCTGCGCGCTGAACGCGCTCGCCGCGGCAGCGGATGCCGCGGGCGGCGTCGACCGCATCGCCGGCGTGCTGCGGGTCGGCGGCTTCGTGGCATCCGTCCCGGAGTTCTCCGGGCAGCCGGGCGTCATCAACGGAGCCAGTGAGGTCCTCGGCGAGATCTTCGGCGACGCCGGGCGGCACGCGCGCGCCGCCGTCGGTGTGCCGGTGCTCCCGCTCGACAGCCCGGTCGAGGTCGAGGTCACGTTCATCCTCGCCTGACACGTCGACAGGCTCAGCGACCGGTGGGTCCCTGAGCCTGTCGAAGGGCGCCGGCTACTTGACCTGCGCCGAGATGATGCTCATGACCGCCGTGTCGGCCAGTGTCGTGGTGTCGCCGACCTCGCGTCCCTCCGCGACATCGCGCAGCAGACGGCGCATGATCTTCCCCGAGCGCGTCTTCGGCAGCTCGCCGACGATGTACACGTCGCGAGGACGCGCGATCGCGCCGATCTGCTCGCCGACCCAGAGCCGCAGCAGCTGGGCGAGTCCCGCGGGGTCGTGCGCGGCGAGGTAGCTCTCCTTGATGATCACGAAGGCGACCACCGCCTGGCCCGTGGTCTCATCCGAGGCGCCGACGACCGCCGCCTCGGCCGTGGCCTCGTGCGCCACCAGCGAGGACTCGATCTCGGCGGTCGACAGGCGGTGACCCGACACGTTCATGACGTCGTCCACGCGTCCGAGCAGCCAGAGGTCGCCGTCCTCGTCGAGGCGCGCGCCGTCGCCGGCGAAGTAGTACCCCTGCTCCTCGAACTTCTCCCAGTACGTCTCGCGGAAGCGCTCCGGGTCGCCCCAGATGCCGCGCAGCATGCTGGGCCACGGCTCGGTGACGACGAGGAGTCCGCCGCTGCCGTTGCCGACCTCGACGCCCTTCTCGTCGACCACGTCGATCGTGATGCCGGGCAGCGGCACCTGCGCGGAGCCGGGCTTGGTCGCGGTGACCCCGGGGAGGGCCGAGACCATGATCGCGCCGGTCTCGGTCTGCCACCAGGTGTCGACGATCGGCGCCTTGTTCGCGCCGATGACCTCGCGGTACCACATCCACGCCTCGGGGTTGATCGGCTCGCCCACCGAGCCCAGCAGGCGGAGCGACGAGAGGTCGAACTTCGCGGGGATGCTGCGTCCGATCTTCATGAACGAACGGATCGCGGTCGGTGCGGTGTAGAAGATCGAGACCTTGTACTTCTCGATGATCTCCCACCAACGGCCGGGGTGCGGAGCATCCGGCGTGCCCTCGTACAGCACCTGCGTGGCGCCGTTGGCGAGCGGACCGTAGGCGACGTACGAGTGCCCGGTCACCCAGCCGATGTCGGCCGTGCACCAGTACACGTCCGTCTCCGGGTGGAGGTCGAACACGTACTTGTGCGAGTACGCCGCCTGGGTGAGGTAGCCGCCGGACGTGTGCAGGATCCCCTTCGGCTTCCCCGTGGTGCCGGAGGTGTAGAGGATGAAGAGCGGGTTCTCGGCGGGGAAGGCCTCGGCCGTGTGATCGGCGGATGCCGTGGGCACGGCGTCGTGCCACCAGACATCGCGACCCTCCACCCAGTCGACGTCGTTTCCGCCGCGCTGGACGACGAGCACGTGCTCGACCGTCTGCTGCTCGCCCTCTCCGCGGTCGCCGAGCGCCTGGTCGACGGCCGGCTTCAGCGCGGACACCTTGCCCTTGCGGTAGCCGCCGTCGGCCGTGATGACGACCTTCGCGCCCGCGTCGTCGATGCGTGCGCGGAGGCTGTCGGCGCTGAATCCGCCGAAGACCACGGAGTGGATGGCACCCAGTCGGGCCACGGCGAGCATGGAGGCGATGGCCTCGGGGATCATCGGCAGGTAGATCGCCACGCGGTCGCCCTGGCCGACGCCGAAGCCCGCCAGCACGTTGGCCGTGCGCTTGACCTCATCGGTGAGCTCGGCGTACGTGATGCTGCGGCTGTCGCCGGGCTCGCCCTCCCAGTGCAGCGCGATCCGGTCGCCGTTGCCCTCCTCGACGTGGCGGTCGAGGCAGTTGTACGCGACGTTGAGCTCGCCGTCGTCGAACCACTTCGCGAACGGCGGGTTGGTCCAGTCGAGAACCTGCGTGAAAGGCGTGTGCCAGTGCAGGAGGTCGCGGGACTGCTCGCCCCAGAAGGCCTCGCGATCCGCGGACGCGCGCTCGTAGAGCTCGGGCGACGACACGGACTGGGCGACGAATTCCTCCGACGGCGGGAACTTCCGGGTCTCGTCGAGAAGGTGGTCGATCTGGCTGCTCATCAGCAGGCGCTCCTTTGCGGCATCACGGGTCATGCGGGCACGGCGTGACTCTGCCACCGCCGTGTCAGGGCGAATCTATCCCCGGCGCCCGAGCGCGCATACTGCCGAAAGTCGGTAGTGGAGCGGGTTTTGTCAGGACGGTCGCCTTGCGTACACTCGACGTCAGCCGAATTCTCATTCGTGCCTTGGTGCGCCCGATTCCCCCGATCGTGGCCCACCGTGGGCGGCATCTCATTCCCCCCGTGAGATGCCGCCCATTTCCGTTGGGAGCGCTCTCGCTCTCAACTGGTGCTGCGCCATCTCCCGGTTCTGCACGGGAACACCGATGCCGGGGCTTCTGCACAGCACACGGCGTCGGCCGCTGTGCGGCGGTCGCCGTGACCGAGGCTCGGCATAGCTTCGCGTCATGGCCGATTCCTTCGTCATCCAGCCGCGAGGCGGAACGCGCTCAGCGCTCGCCGCAGCCGGCGCCCCCGAGCGACTGCGTGTGGACCCGGCCTTCGGACCGCTCGCCGAGCACTGCGTCGATGACACCGTCACCGACGTCTTCGTCAACGGAGCGGACGGATTGTTCATCGACCGGGGGAGCGGCGCCGAGCCCGTGCCCACCTGGAGGGCGTCGGAGTGCGAGGTCCGCGACCTGGCGGTAGCGCTCGTCGGGCTCGGAGGTCGGCACCTCGACGATCAGGCGCCGTGCGTCGATGTGCGCCTCGACTCCGGCATCCGCGTCCACGCCGTGCTGGCGCCGGTGTCGACGACGGGGACCGCGCTGTCCATCCGGATTCCTCGTGTGCGCGCCGCCGACCTCGATGCACTCGCGGCGCTCGGATCCTTCGACGCCCGCCAGCAGAGCTGGCTCACGACGCTGGTCGCCGAGCGGGCGAACATCCTCATCACGGGCGGCACCGGCACGGGCAAGACGACCCTGCTCTCGGCGCTGCTGTCCGAGGTCTCCGCCGCCGAGCGCATCGTCACGATCGAAGACGTCGCGGAGCTCCGCCCTCGCCACCCTCATCACGTCGCGCTCGAGGCGCGTCAGGCCAACCTCGAGGGCGCGGGCGGGATCAGTCTCGCCCGGCTGGTGCGGGAGTCGCTGCGCATGCGGCCCGATCGCCTCGTGGTCGGGGAGTGTCGCGGTGAGGAGGTGCGGGAGCTGCTCACCGCCCTGAACACCGGGCACGACGGCGGCGCGGGCACCTTGCACGCGAGCGGTCTGCGCGACGTGCCGGCGCGCCTCGAGGCGCTCGGGGCCCTCGCCGGGATGGATGCCACGGCGCTCGCCCGGCAGGCCGTCAGCGCCTTCACGATTGTGCTGCACCTCGAGCGCGCGCCCGACGGCACCCGGCGCATCGCCCAGGCGGGACGGCTCGTCCTGGACCGAGAGCGACTCGGCATCGAGGAGGTCCGGCCGTGGTGATCCGGTTCGGCCGACCGGCCGTGATCGAACCCGATGCGGCGGATGCGGCGACCTCGGTGCAGACCCTCGCCGTGCTGCTCCAGGCGGGTGCCGTGCCGCTCGTCGCCTGGCGACACCTCGCCGAGACGGGCGATCGACATGCCGCGTCCGTCGTGGACCGCGTGGCGTCCGGGATTCCCCTGCTCGACGCGATCGAGGCCGAGGGTGGCGCGTGGGCCGATCTGGCCGCCGCGTGGGAGATCGCGACGACCGTCGGCGCGCCGCTGGCCGAGGTGCTCCGCATGATCGCCGAGACGCTGCGTGACGCGGCCTCCGCGGCCGACGACGTGCGCATCGCGCTGGCGGAGCCCGCGGGAACCGCGCGCCTCCTGCTGTGGATGCCGTTCGGCGGACTGCTGCTGGGCTTCGCCCTCGGCTTCGACACGCTGGGCGTGATCATCGCCAACCCGCTCGGCGCCGCGTGTGTGGTGGCGGGGCTGCTGTTGGTGGTGGCCGCGCGGCAGTGGACGCGGAGCCTGCTGAAGAAGGCGCGTCCTGCTCCGGGCACCCCGGGTATGAGGGCCGAGCTGGTCGCCGTCGCGCTCGCCGGCGGTGCCTCCATCGACCGGGCGCTTCGGCTCGTCGCGGAGAGTGCGGTCTCCGGAGCCGGAGAAGAGGAGCGCGTGAGGACCGTGCTCGACCTCTCCCGCGCGGCAGGCGTTCCGGCGGGCGAACTGCTCCGAGCAGCCGCGGCCCAGGACCGGCATTCCGCTCGAGTGCAGGGCCGCCTGCGCGCGGCGAAGCTCTCGACGCGCCTGCTCATCCCGCTCGGCGTCTGCACGCTGCCGGCATTCCTGCTGCTGGGCGTGGCACCGCTGCTGCTCAGCGTGCTCGCCTCGACCCCGCTTCCGCTGTGAACGACAGCGGAAGACATCACAGAGAAAGAAGGAACACCATGAACGCCCTTCCCACGCTGGATCGCCGCCGCGCGGCACGTCTCTTCGGCGACGACACCGGAGCAGCCACAGCCGAGTACGCGATCACGACCATGGCCGCCGTGGCCTTCGCCGGACTGCTCGTCGTCATCATGAGGTCGGACGAGGTGCGCGGCATCCTCACCGACCTCGTGCGCCGAGCGCTCACGGTGGCGTGAGCGTGCTCTCCGCGGCAGCGCGCCTCGGCGGGGAGCGCGGCTCGGTGGCCGCCGAGCTCGCGCTCGCGCTCCCGGCTGTGCTCCTCGCTCTCCTCCTGGGCGCCGGCGCCCTCGGGGCGGCATCCCGTCAGGTCGCTCTGCAGGATGCCGCCGCCGATGCCGCTCGTCTCCTCGGGCGCGGCGAGGGGGCCGGTGCGGCGGAGGGGATCGTGGGCCGCGCTGTCCCGGGAGCGGGGATCTCGTCATCCCGCTCCGGCGACCTCGTGTGCGTCACCGCATCGATCGACGTGTCGCTCGGCGCCGTCATCCGTCTCCCGTTGCAGGCATCGAGCTGCGCGCTCGACGGCGGCCGCTGATGGCCGGCACGGCGCTCGCGGCGGGCCTCCTGACCGTCGCGGCGGCGCTCTCCCTGGGGCTCGCCGCCGTCGGCGGGGCGGCTGTGACGGCTCAGCGCGCCGCCGGGGCAGCCGACGCCGCCGCGCTCGCCGCCGCCGATGCCGCCAGCGGTGCGGTGCCGTCGGCCGACGGCCCCTGCGCACTCGCGGCGCGGGTGGCGGGAGCCTCCGGAGCGACCCTCACCGGCTGCACCGTGCAGGGCTTCGTGGCGACTGTGCAGGTGCAGGCGGCGTACGCTGGTCTGGCTGCCGTCTCCCGCGCCCGTGCCGGGCCACCCGAGGGTCACTGACGGCCGCGCGACCTCACTCACTGTGAACGACCCCACACAGTGGTGTGTATGGTGTGCTTCGAAGAAAGGACGCCCCCTTGGCTGAAGGCAAGAAGCTCGTCATCGTCGAGTCCCCGACGAAGATGCGGTCTATTCAGGGATACCTCGGCGACGGCTATGAGGTGCTCAGCTCCGTCGGCCACATCCGCGACCTCGCTGACAAGAAGGACATCCCGGCCGCCGACAAGGAGGCGTACGGGAAGTACTCGATCGACATCGAGAACGGCTTCGACCCGTACTACGTCGTGTCCGATCGGAAGACCAAGACGGTCGCCGAGCTCAAGCGCGCGCTCAAGACCGCCGACGAGCTCCTGCTCGCCACTGATGAGGACCGCGAGGGCGAGGCGATCGCCTGGCACCTGCTCGAGACTCTGAAGCCCAAGGTTCCCGTCAAACGCATGGTCTTCCACGAGATCACCAAGGACGCGATCCAGGCGGCTGTGGGAAACACCCGCGAGCTCGACCACGACCTCGTCGACGCGCAGGAGACCCGCCGCATCCTCGACCGCCTCTACGGCTGGGACGTCTCGCCGGTGCTCTGGTACAAGGTCAAGACCGGCATCTCCGCCGGGCGCGTGCAGTCCGCCGCCACCCGCCTGATCGTCGACCGCGAACGCGAGCGCATGGCGTTCGTCTCGGCGGAGTACTGGGACGTCGATGCCGCCGCCGCAGCGACGGGGACGTCCTTCAAGATCCGCCTCGTCCGGGTCGACGGCGGGCAGCTCGCCCGCGGCACCGACTTCGACGACACCGGCAAGCTCAAGAAGGCCGTCGTCATCCTCGACGAGGCCACGGCCGCGTCGCTCGCCCAAGCCGTCGACGCCGTCGGTGCCGGCACCGTGACCAAGGTCGAGGCGAAGCCCGGAACCCGCAGCCCCTACGCGCCGTTCACGACCTCGACCATGCAGCAGGAAGCCGGCCGCAAGCTCTCGATGGGCGCGAAGCAGGCGATGGGCGTCGCCCAGCGTCTGTACGAAAAGGGCTACATCACCTATATGCGTACCGACTCCACGGCGCTGAGCACCCAGGCGGTGCAGGCGGCGCGGAGCCAGGCGGTCGCGCTCTACGGCGACGCCGCGGTGCCGCTGAAGCCGCGCGTCTACAAGTCGAAGAGCAAGAACGCGCAGGAGGCTCACGAGGCGATCCGTCCCTCGGGCGAGAACTTCCGCACGCCGGCATCCCTCTCCAGCGAGCTCGACCGCGACGAGCAGCGTCTCTACGACCTCATCTGGAAGCGCACCGTCGCCAGCCAGATGGCCGACGCGAAGTACGAGACGACGACCGTCACGATCGCCGTCGACACTTCCGCGGAGCTCAAGGGGCAGGGTGCCGCCCAGCTCGCCGAGTTCACGGCATCCGGCACCGTCTACACCTTCAAGGGCTTCCTCGAGGCCTATGAAGAGGGGCGCGACGAGAAGCGCGGGGATGCGGACGCGGCGGAGAACCAGTCCCTGCCCGCCGTCGCCGTCGGCGACGCGCTCGCCGTCTCGGATGCCGAGGCCAAGGGCCACCGCACCACGCCCAAGCCCCGCTACACCGAGGCCTCGCTCGTCAAGGTGCTCGAGGAGAAGGGCATCGGCCGCCCGTCGACCTTCGCCTCGATCCCCGAGACGATCCTCGACCGCGGCTACGCCGTCAAGCGCGGTCAGGCGCTCGTTCCCACCTGGCTCGCGTTCAGCGTGGTGCGTCTGCTCGAGGAGCACTTCGCCGCGCTCGTCGACTACGACTTCACTGCGGCGCTCGAAGACGATCTCGACACGATCGCGCGCGGCGAGCAGAACCGGGTGGAGTGGCTCAAGTCGTTCTACTTCGGATCCGAGAGCCGCACCGGCCTCCGCCAGGTCGTCGACAACCTCGGCGAGATCGACGCCCGTGCGCTGAACTCCACCCGCATCACCGACACGGCCACGCTCCGATTCGGCAAGTACGGTCCCTACCTCGAGGTCGCCGATCCGGAGAACCCCGATGCCAAGCCGCGCATCGTCAACGTGCCGGAGGACCTCGCGCCCGACGAGCTCACGCAGGCGAAGGCGCAGGAGCTCATCGATGCTCCCGTCGCCGGCGACCGCGTGCTGGGGGAGAACCCCGAGAACGGCAAGATCATCGTCGTCAAGGACGGTCGATTCGGTCCCTATGTGCAGGAGAACGACCCGGTGTCGGAGGATGCCGCGGTCGACGAGTCGACCGGCGAGGTCGTCGAGGCTCCCAAGCCCAAGCGGGGAGCCAAGAAGGAGACCGCCCCCAAGCCCCGCACCGGGTCGCTGTTCCGCTCGATGTCGGTCGACTCGATCGATCTCGAGACGGCCCTGCAGCTGCTGAACCTCCCGCGCGTCGTCGGCACCGATCCGGAGTCGGGTGAGGAGATCACGGCCCAGAACGGTCGGTTCGGTCCGTACCTGAAGAAGGGCACGGACTCGCGGTCGCTCGAGAGCGAATCGCAGATCTTCGATGTCACGCTCGAGCAGGCGCTCGAGATCTACGCGCAGCCGAAGTACGGCGCTCGACGCGCGTCCAGCGCGCTCGCCGAGTTCGACGCCGACCCGGTCAGCGGCAAGCCGATCCGCATCCGCGACGGTCGTTTCGGGGCGTACGTGACCGACAGCGAGACCAACGTCACGATCCCGCGCGGACAGAAGGTCGAGGACATCACGTTCGAGATCGCCGTGCAGATGCTCGCCGACAAGCGCGCGAAGGGGTCGGCTCCCAAACGCGGCGCCAAGAAGCCCGCAGCGAAGAAGGCTCCCGCGAAGAAGCCGGCGGCGAAGACCACGGCGGCGAAGACCGCGACGGCGAAGACCGCGGCCAAGAAGCCGGCCGCCAAGAAGCCGGCCGCCAAGAAGACGGATGCCGCGACCTCGGCCGCGCGCTCGGCCGCGGCGAAGAAGGCCGCCGCGACACGGGCCGCGAACGCCGCTGCGAAGGCGGGCTCGTGACCCCAGGCGGTGGTGTGTGGATCACGCTCGAAGGCGGCGACGGCTCGGGCAAGACCACGCAGTCGAATCTGCTCGCCTCCTGGTTGACGGATGCCGGGCGCACGGTCGTGCGTACCCGTGAACCCGGCGGGTCAGAGGTCGGTCAGCTGATCCGCGACATCGTGCTGCATCACCGCGGCGATATCGCGCCGCGTGCGGAGGCGCTGCTGTATGCGGCCGACCGGGCGCACCATGTCGCGACCGTGGTCCGGCCCGCCCTCGACCGCGGCGAGGTCGTGCTGCAGGACCGCTATCTCGACTCCTCGGTCGCGTATCAGGGTGCGGGACGCGTGCTCGACGCGACCGAGATCCGCGACCTGTCGCTCTGGGCCGCCGAGGGCGCGCTGCCCGATCTCACGATCCTGCTCGACCTTGACCCCGGCGCGGCGCGCGTGCGCCTCGATTCCGCGGACAAGCCCTTCGATCGGCTCGAGGCGGAGCAGGTCGACTTCCACGCGCGGGTCAGGGACGCCTACCTGGCGCTGGCCGCTGCCGAGCCCGAACGGTTCCTGGTGGTCGACGCCGCCGCATCCGCCGACGACATCGCCGGGCTGATCCGCGCCCGCGTCGACAGCCTGCTCGCCTCACGGTGAGCCGGCACCCGCGGTCGCGGGGGCCGCGCCGATGCCGTGCCGCGGGCGTCGGTGCTCCCGATTAGGCTGAGGTCATGCCCCAGACCGTCGCCGCCCCGTTCCCGTGGGCCGATGTGTGGGGGCAGGACGCAGCGGTCGAGACGCTCCGCGCCGCAGCATCCGATCCCGCAGCGCTCTCGCACGCCTGGCTGATCACCGGTCCACCCGGGTCCGGCCGTTCGACGCTCGCGCACGCCTTCGCCGCCGCGCTGGTCGCCGATCGTCCCGACGACGAGGCGGCGATGCGCCAGGTGCTCGCCGGCACGCATCCCGACGTCACGGCGCTGCGCACCGACAAGGTCATCATCACCATCGCCGAGGCGCGCGCGCTCGTCGAGCGCTCGTACTTCGCGCCCTCCGCCGGACGATACCGGGTGATCGTTGTCGAAGACGCCGATCGCATGGTCGAGCGCACCTCGAACGTGCTGCTGAAAGCGCTGGAGGAGCCCCCGGAGCAGACCGTCTGGATCCTGTGCGCCCCGAGCGAGGCCGACCTGCTGCCGACCATCCGCTCCCGGGTGCGGTCGCTGCGGCTCCGCGAGCCCGACGTGGCCGACGTCGCGCGTCTGATCAGCCTGCGGACCGGCGTCGACGGGGAGATCGCCGAGCAGGCCGCCCGGCATGCGCAACGCCACATCGGCATGGCGCAGCGGCTCGCGACCGATGAATCGGCTCGCCGTCGGCGCGACGAGACCCTGCGCTCCGTCCTCGGCGTGCGCGGTGTCGGCGACGCCGTCGAGGTGGCCGGTCGCATCATCCAGGCCGCCACCGAGGACGCGAAAGCGCTCACGGCCGAGCGCGATGCGACGGAGAGGGCCTCGATGCTCCGGACCGTGGGCATCGCCGAGGGGCAGCCCGTCCCGCCGGCTCTGCGCACGCAGCTCTCCGCTCTCGAGGACGACCAGAAGAAGCGCGCCACGCGCAGTCTGCGTGACGGCATCGACCGGGTGCTCACCGACCTCCAATCCCTGTTCCGCGACGTCGTCATGCTGCAGTTCGGCAGAGATGACGATCTGATCAACACCGAGCTGCGCGCCGAGCTGGCAGGCCTCGCATCCGCCTGGCCCGAGACACGTACTCTTGTCGTACTTGACCACCTTGCCGAGACGCGGCAGTCGCTGGAGCGCAACGTCGCCCCGCTGCTCGCCCTGGAGAGCTTGCTCGTGACGATCACGAGCGGGAGGAAACCGTGAACAACCGATCGACTTCCCGCTTCCGCCGCGCCGCCGCGATCGTCGCCGGCCTGGCAGCGGCATCCGTCGCCCTCTCCGGGTGCCTGTACGCCATGATCCCCGAGCAGGCGGCTCCGCGGCCCTCGTCGACGAACGCGCCCGACACCGAGGGCGTCTCCGCCGATCTGCTCCCGTTCTACTCGCAGACGCTCACGTGGACGACGTGCGGCACCGGCTTCGACTGCACAGACGTGACGGCGCCGCTCGACTGGGAGAACCCGAGCGCGGGGGAGATCACGCTCTCCGTGGTGCGCCACCAGGCCGAGGGCACCGCGATCGGCTCCCTGCTGACCAACCCGGGCGGGCCCGGTGCCAGCGGCGTCGAGCTCATCCAGGGCAGCCTCGACTTCGCGGTCGGAGCAGACCTCATCGAGAACTATGACGTGATCGGCTTCGATCCTCGCGGTGTCGGCGCTTCGACGGCCGTCACCTGCTACGACGCAGCGCAGATGGACGACTACCTCTACACGATCCCCGACGCCCCGCGCGGGACGCCCGAGTGGGAGGCCGAGCTGCTCGAGTCGCACAAGGCCTTCGCCGAGGCGTGCGACGCGAACAGCGGCGGCATCCTGCCCCACATCACCACGATCAACTCCGCTCGCGACATGGATCTGATCCGTGCGGTGCTCGGCGACAAGCAGTTGAACTACCTCGGCTACTCCTACGGCACCTTCCTCGGCGCCACCTACGCGAAGCTGTACCCCGAGAAGGCCGGTCGGCTCGTGCTCGACGGCGCGATCGACCCCGCGGTCCCGGGCCTCGAGGTCGGCGCGACCCAGGCCCTCGGCTTCGAATCGGCGCTGCGCGCCTACATGCAGAACTGCCTCGATTCCGGAAGCTGCCCGTTCAACGGCACGGTCGACGAGGCGATGGCCGATCTCGGAGCCCTGCTCGCGAGCGCCGACCGCACGCCGCTCAAGAACGGCGACGGACGCCTGATGGGCGCCGACTCGATGATGACCGCCATCATCGCGGCGCTCTACTCGGAAGACAGCTGGGGCTACCTCACCCAGGCGCTCGACGAGGCGCTGCAGGGCGACCCGACGACCGCCTTCCTGCTCGCCGACTTCTACAACGAGCGGGAGAACGGCGCCTACCTCAGCAACTCCTCCGAGGCGTTCCGTGCGTACAACTGCATGGACTACCCGGTCGAGGACGACCCCGATGCCGAGGCCGCGATCACGAAGAAGATCGCCGAGGGCGCTCCGACCATCGCCCCGTACTGGAACGGCCCCGACTCGTGCTCGGTCTGGCCCTACCCGCCCACGGGAACCCGCGGTGAGATCAAGGCCGAGGGCGCGGGGCCGATCCTCGTGATCGGCACCACGAACGATCCGGCGACGCCGTACGAGTGGTCCGAGTCGCTCGCGAACCAGCTGGAGGAGGGTGTCCTCATCACCCGTGTCGGCGAAGGCCACACCGGCTACAACAAGGGCAACGCCTGTGTCGACGACGCCGTGGAGGCATTCCTGCTCGACGACGTGGTGCCGGAGGACGGTCTGCGCTGCGAGTGATGCGGGCTCGATTCGCGACGAGCCGCGAGACAGGGTAATATCGGTGATCGCGCCGCTCACGCGTCGCACGCCGCTTTAGCTCAGTCGGCAGAGCATTTCACTCGTAATGAAAAGGTCGTCAGTTCGATTCTGACAAGCGGCTCCGAAGGCCCCGTGATGCGAAGAACATCACGGGGCCTTTCCCTTTCCCCACGGCGTACCCTCGAACCATGAGCAGAGCGCTTCTCATCGTCGATGTCCAGAACGACTTCACCGAAGGCGGCGCCCTCGCCGTCGCCGGGGGTGACGCGGTCGCCTCCGCCGTCTCCACGTTCCTGGCCGTGCACGCAGCCGACTATGCGGTGATCGTCGCGTCGCGCGACTGGCACGATGCCGAGGGCGACAACGGCGGGCACTTCGCGGCGGAGCCGGACTACGTCGACACCTGGCCGGTCCACTGCGTCGCCGGAACCGAGGGGGCGGAGTACGACCCCCTGTTGACGACGGATGCCGTGACGCATCATGTGCAGAAGGGACAGGGCGTTGCCGCCTACTCGATGTTCGAGGGCGTGACAGAGGAGGGATCGACCGTCGGCGCCGTGCTCACCGGAGCCGGGGTGCTCACAGCGGATGTCGTGGGCATCGCGACCGACCACTGCGTACGGGCGACCGCCCTCGACGCGATCGCCCACGGCGTGCGGGTGCGCGTGCTCACCGATCTCGTCGCGGGCGTCGGTGCGGAATCCAGCGAGGCTGCCCTCACAGAGCTCGCGCACGCGGGCGCCGAGCTCGTCGAGAGCGCAGAGGCGTGACCCGCAGCGTCCTGCTGCTGCGGGCCGTGAACGTGAGCGGGCGCAACAGCGTGCCGATGGCGCGGCTACGCGACGTCCTGGCCGCGGAGACCGACCTCGAGGACGTCTCCACGTACATCGCCAGCGGGAACATCATCTGCGAGACGCCGACCACGCCGGATGCGGCCTGCACCGCCGTGCGGAAGGCGATCGCCGCGGAGTTCGGCGTCGACACCCCCGTGATCCATCGCCGCCATGCCCAGCTCGTGGCCTCCGAGAAGGCTCAGCCGTTCCCCGACGGTGAGGAGAAGTTCGTGCACGCCATGTTCCTCGAGAGGGCCGGCAAGGCGGGCGCGCTCGAGGCGCTGGAGGAGCGGCTCCAGCCCGGAGAGCGCCTCGCGCTCGTGGACGACGATCTCTGGATCGACTATGGCAGCGGCGGCGTGCACTCGACGAAGCTGACGAAGGCGGTGCTGGACCGCGCTCTCGGCGTCGCGGGCACGGCGCGCAACCTCCGCACGGTCCGGAAGCTCATCGAGCTGACCGCGTGAGCGCTGCGGATGCCGTCGAGCTGGCGCTGCCCTTCACCGGGCGGTGGCTGGTGCAGAACAGCCCGGCTGCGCGAGTTCCCAGCCACGGCACCACGCTCTTCGGCACCTCGCACGCGATCGACTTCGTGCCCGTCGGCGAAGACGGACGGAGTGCACCTCGCACGCTGAGGAGCGTCTTCGGCACGGAGCGCCCCGAGTCGTTCATCGGCTTCGGTCGGCCGATCCTCGCTCCGGCATCCGGAGAGGTCGTCTCGGTGCTCGACGGCGAGAGCGATCACGTGGCACGCCGCTCCGTGATCGCGCTGCTCGGGTACGCGCTCAGCCAGCCGTCCCGCGTCCGCCGCGGCGCCTCCGCGATCGCCGGCAATCACGTCGTGATCAGGGTGGGTGGAGCGCTGGTGCTGCTCGCACACCTGCGCCGAGGGAGCATTCGCGTGCGCCCGGGGCAGCGCGTGACGGCGGGGGACGTGCTCGGCGAATGCGGGAACTCCGGCAACAGCACCGAGCCGCACGTGCACGTGCAGGCGTCGGAGTCGTTCGGGCGGAACGCCCGCGGCATCCCCCTCGTCTTCACGAGCGCGGCCGGTGTGCGGCGAGTGCCCGAGAACGGCGAGATCGTCGTCGCCTGAGCCTCCGAGTCAGTTCGTGCGCGCGGAGACCTCGGTGCTGAGCGCCGAAGGAGGGGTGTGCGGGTGCGGCTGCAGGTCGACGCGCCGCACTGCGCATCCGGCGCAGCGGACGTAGAGCACGATGCCGTCGCTCGTCGGATGCCGCGATTCGACGAGCCATGCGTGCTCGTGCGGCGTCGTGGATCGAGGGATGCGGGGGATCGGGCGGGTGTGCAATGCGGTCATGCATCCAGCGTGATGTAATGCTCTTATGCATCTCAACCCTTACGGCGAGTACGCGGTCCTGCTGGCGGCGTCGCTCGCCAACGACTGGCCGGCGGACCGCACGGGAATCGAGGAACGCACGCTCGAGCTCGGGATGACGCAGACCTTCCCACCTGCTCCGGGCGATCATGCCGAGGTCAGGGCGGTCATCGACGATTGGCTGAAGATCGTCGACGAGCCGGATCCCGCCGCCCGAGCCGACCTGCTGAACGCCGAGCTCGCCGCGACGGCCGCCTACCCGCGGCTGACGAACCACGACGGCGAGGGATGGCACCTGCACTACCGCGACGACGTGAAGTCGCTGCCCTACGTGCTCCGGGCCGTCATCAACCTGGGAACCTCGCTGCATCTCGTCACTCGCGGCATGAGCAGGCTGGGTCGCTGTCAGGCTTCGCCGTGCACGAACGTCGTCGCGGACGTCACGCGCAACGGTCGCCAGCGCTTCTGCTCGGTGCGCTGCGCGAACCGGGCGGCGGTCCGCCGGCATCGGGCGCGAGCAGCCTGACCGCGCGGATCAGGCGGTCTGGCCGGCGTGCGGCCCCTCGCCGATCTCCTCGACGAGCTTCGCGTTGAAGGCCGGCAGATCATCGGGGGTGCGGCTGGAGACCAGGCCCTGGTCGACCACGACCTCCTCGTCGACCCAGGATGCCCCGGCGTTGCGGAGGTCGGTCTGCAGGCTCGGGTAGCTGGTGAGGGTGCGGCCGTTCACGACGCCGGCCTCGATGAGGATCCACGCGCCGTGGCAGATCACTCCCACCGGCTTGTGCTGCTCGAAGAAGGCGCGGGCGAGAGCGATCGAGGGTGGGTCCATGCGCAGGTGGTCGGCGTTCACGACGCCTCCGGGGAGCACGAGGGCGTCGAACTGCTCGGCGGCCGCCTCTGCGGCGGTGAGGTCCACCGACTGCTCATGACCGTTCTTGCCGGTTATCCGGCCGCCGTCGGGGGCGATCAATGTCGCGGATGCGCCCTCTGCGGTCACGGCATCCCACGGGCTCGTCAGCTCGCTGTCCTCGAATCCGTCTGTCGCCAGGAATGCCACTCGGCTGCCGGTGAGAGTCATCGTTCGTCCTTTCGTGGGAGAGTCGTCCCCGCAGGTCTCGGGGACGTGTCGACTCTCTCGCGGGCCCCCGGAGGAGTGAAGGGGGTGGCCGAAGTCGGGCGGCGGTGATACGGCGGGTGCGTCAGCCGAGGTATCGGCCGAGCGCCCCCAGCAGTCCTCGCGTGCCGTCCTCGCGCCCCTGCCCGTCGGCCCAGAACCTATCGAAGAAGACGCCGTGCTCGATGTGCGTGAACCGTGTCCCGCCGTCGATCGGCTCGAACTCCAGCGACGCCACGGATGTCGACATGTGCGCCCCGTCGATCCACATGTCGTAGGTGGTGACGATGCGGATGTGCTCGACGATGTCGGTGTAGGTCGCCTCGTAGCGCGAGACCGGACGATCGTGGAACCGGCTCTCGGCGACGTCGCGACCGCCGACGCGGAAGTCGAACGCCCACTCGCGCGTCTTCATCGACTCGCCGGCGCCCCACCAGCGGAGCTTCTGCTCCTCCACGGCGAAGGCGTCCCAGACGCGCTCGACGCCGGCGGGGTAGTCGCGGGTCAGGGTGAATCCGGAACGGGCGAGTCGGCGTTCTGTCGTCATCGGTCGCCCTCCCGTGTCAGGGTGACGTGGATCTCGCCGCTCTCGGCGACCTCCGTCGTCACGGTGTGGGTGAGGTCGAAGCCGCGCAGATCATCCCAGAGACGGTGGCCGCGGCCGAGGAAGATCGGCGCCACCATGAGGTGCAGGTCGTCGACCAGGCCCGCGCGGAGGAAGTCCCGCGCTGTGCGGTATCCGCCGCCGATCCGCACATCCAGACCGCCCGCGGCTTCTGTCGCCTCGGCGAGCACGTCTTCGATCGCCGCGTCTCGGAAGTGGAAGGTCGTACCGCCGTCCATCGCGATCGACGGGCGAGGGGCGGAGTGGGTGAGGACGTACACCGGGGTGCCGAACGGCGGGGCGTCGCCCCACCAGCCCTTCCAATCCGGGTCGTCGGGGAAGGCGTGCAGGCCGAACATCCCCGCGCCCATGATCTCGGCACCGATGCCGTCGAAGAACGCCGCGGCGTATCGATCGTCGATGCCGGTCGTTCCGGCGCCGCTCGTGTCACCGAAGATCTTCGCGCGGAAGGTGCGGGTCGCCGCGTACGCGGCCGTGAGACGGCCCCAGTCCTCACCCATGGGGTTCTCGGGCGTCGGTGTCGGGTCGTCGGGCGTGTAGCCGTCCAGCGACGTGAAGAGGGCCATGCGCACGCGGGTCATGTCAGTTCTCCTGGGGGGTGGTGAGGGCGAGATGGATGCCGAGGCGGTCGGCCTGGTGCTCGGCGGGCGTGCGCTGGTCGCCCAGCCACAGGTGCAGCACGTCGAGTGCGCCGGGGCGCAGAGTCACGGTGCGGACGCGGCCGCGCTTCTCCGAGCTGATGACCCCCGCGTCCTCGAGGATGCGGAGGTGCTGCATGAGCGACGGCAGCGCCATCGCGAACGGCTCGGCGAGCTCGGAGACCACCGCGGGGGACTTGGCCAGGCGCTCGACGACAGCGCGGCGCGTCGGATCCGCGAGAGCGCGGAGCACGGCGTCGACGTCATCCTGATACTTAGGCATTTGCCTAACTGTATGACTCGGGGACGGAGGTGCGCAAGAGGTCGTTCATCGCGAGTGAGCGCCAGTTCTCTCCCATCCGCTCGTAGGTCACGATCGCGTGGCAGTTCCGACAGCGCACGTCGCACTTCTCGACCTCGGCAGCCACGACGGCGATCCTGAAGCCGTTCCGCACCAGCTGCATGACGCCGTCCCGCTTCTCGCTCCCGGGGCGATGGTCGAAATCGAGGACTCGGAGATCTGCTTCACCGCAATCGGCGCACGGGTGATCCCGCAGATACTCGCAGACGAACGCGATGCTTGCTCGCTTCTGGGCGTTCGTGCGTTCTCGGATCACGGCGACGTGATGCTCCCGATTCCGGCGATAGTACTCGCGCGACGACGTCCGATTGCACTCTCGGCAGACTTCCTGCCGTCCGTCCGCGCGAGAGGACTTCCGATTGAACGCGGTCAGCGGCTTGATCGCCCGGCACGAGCCGCAGCGCTTCTCCGATTCATCCGGTGCGGATGACGACAGCGCGTCGTGCATGTCGGCCTCCCCGCTCTCTCGCTGAGGGGCACGATATCCCGACCGTGCGACATGACTGCTCGTCGCGCTCGGGATCAGACGGGGTGGGCCCTGTGGGGATCGAACCCACAACCCGCGGATTAACTTGCCACTTCGACTTTCGCCGCCGCCGTCTCCGGCGTTCGTGGTCTGGACTGTCCCTTCACCGTGGCTCTCGCCGTAGGTGCCACCCGTCCAGTCTCTACACCTTCCGGACCGCTGGTCCGGCTTGGCTCGGGATTGCCAACTGGTTTCCCAGGAAGGGTTCCCCGACTTTGAGTGGTGTCATCCCCGGAGTTTCCTCCGAGGCGCTCCTATTTTGTTGAAGTCCGCTGCTCTGCCAATTGAGCTAAAGGCCCGTCCGACAAGTCTAGTGCGCACAGAAGGGGCCGCCGGTGAACACCATCACCGGCGGCCCCTTCTCCTTCTCACGTTCCTCCCCCGAGACGAGAGAAGGTCGCTTGCCGGGAGATCCCCACCCGGCAGGTCGTGTCCCTGATTACATCGGGGGCATCAGGACCGTGTCGATCAGGTACACGGTCGCGTTGGCGGTCTGGACGCCACCGCAGATGACGGTCGAGGTTCCGTTGACCATCAGGTCGTCACCGCTGCCGGTGACCTCGAGGTCGGCGCCCTGCACGGTGGTGTGCATGCCGGCGATCTCGTCCGGTGCGATCTGGCCGGGGACCACGTGATACGTCAGGATCGAGCTCAGCAGTGCGCTGTCGGTCTTGAGCGTCTCGATGGTGGCGGGGTCGATCTTCGCGAAGGCGTCATCCACCGGTGCGAAGACGGTGAACTCGTCGCCGTTGAGCGTGTCGACGAGGTTCACGTCGGGGTTGAGCTGACCGCTCACCGCTGCGACGAGCGTCTTGAGCAGCGGGTTGTTGGAGGCGGCCACGGCGACCGGGTCCTTCGACATGCCCTCGACCGATCCGGCACCGTCCGGGACGGCCTCGGCGTAGGCGGAGCAACCGGCTCCGACGAGGTTGGCGGCCGGATCCATCGCCTCGGTCGTGGGCTCAGCCGACTCCGACGTCGTCGGCTCCGACGACTCCTCGGCGGGCGCTGTGCCGGTCGAACACGCGGAGAGCAGGAATGCTCCGGCGAGCGTCAGGGTGAGTGCTGCGGTGACCTTCTTCTTGGTGCTGAACATCTCGAGCTCCTTCAGAAACTTCAGCCACGGCCTCTCCGTGGCGTCGACATCTGTTCGGAGCCCCGTCGGTATCGGATGGGAGAAATCTCAGAATCGATCGGGTCCCGTGCCTCGATCCGCAGAATCACGGGAGAAATTCCCTCACGATCGGGTGACGGCTGCACGGGAACACGGGGGAGATGCGGCATGCTTGGAGAGATGATCATTGACGGAATGGACGTGCCCGAGGACGGGACGGCGAGAGATGCGGTCGCCGCACTCCTCGTCCGCGTCGCCGACGGGGATCAGCGGGCATTCGCCGAGCTCTACGACTCCCTCTCCGCGCGCGTGTTCGGGCTCATCCTGCGCGTGCTCGTGAACCGCGCGCAGAGCGAGGAAGTGCTGCAGGAGGTTTTTCTCGAGATCTGGCAATCCGCTTCGCGCTTCGCTCCGAACAGAGGTCAAGGACGAGCATGGGTGATGACGATCGCACATCGTCGGGCCGTGGACAGGGTGCGTGCATCCCAGTCCAGTGCGGACCGTGATGTGCGAGCGGGGCTGAGGGACATCGGCGTTGCGCACGACAGTGTGGCAGAGCAGGTGGAACTCGGGATCGACGGCGAGAAGGTCGTCGAAGCGCTCACGGAGCTGCCGGAGGTGCAGCGAGAAGCGCTCGTGCTCGCGTATTACGGCGGTTACAGTCAGAACGAGATTTCGGTGCTTGTGGGAGCACCATTGGGGACGATCAAGACAAGGATGCGAGACGGGCTCACCCGTCTCCGGTCAGCCATGGGGGTGACAGCATGAACGAGCAGGAGTTCGCAGAGCTCGCGGCAGGGGCCGCCCTGAACGCGTTGTCGCCCGACGACGCGCGTCGCTTCGACGACGCTCTCGTCGCGCATCCCGAGTGGCGGGCGATCGCCGAGGCGGATGCCGAGACGGCCGATCTTCTGTCCGCCTCCGCCACGCCTGTCTCCCCGCCTCCCGGCATCCGTGCCGCGCTCCTCGCCCAGATCGCGGTGACGCCCCAGAACAGCGAGCCGACGACGCCTGTCGAGCCGGTCGCGACCGACGTTCTCGCAGACGAGCGACCGCGCGTCGACGAGACGTCGGCGAACGATGCGGAGAAGGATCGCGCCCCCTCCCCGAAGCGCCGCTGGAGCCGCGTCGTGTTCGCGCTCGCCGCATGCCTCGCCGTGCTGGTGGGCGTCGGGATCGGCGCCGTCGCGCTCAACGGGCAGCTCAACCGTCCGGCATCCGTCGTCGCTCTGGAGCAGATCCAGTCGTCGTCCGATGCGGAACAGGCGTCCGTGGAGCTCCCCTCCGGGGGAACGGCGACCGCGCACTGGTCGGCATCCGCGGGAGCAGCCGTGCTCGTGACCGACGGCGTGCCCGCCCCGGCCGACGGCAAGACCTACGAGCTCTGGTACGTGCGCGGGGACGACGCGATCCCCGCCGGCGTCTTCGACGTCGAGGACGGTCGGGCGACGGCGGCGCTCGAAGGCGACATGCACGCGGGCGATGTGATCGCGGTCACCGTCGAGCAGGCCGGAGGATCCCCTTCCGGCACGCCGACGTCCGACCCTGTCATCGTGATCCCCACGGCCTGATCGGCCGCGATCGCGGGTACCCTGGTTCGATGCCCGAGCAGCATCACCGTCCCATCCGTCGACCGACCAGCGCTTTCGACAACATCGTCGGCGCGCACGATCCCGCCGAGGAGACGCGCGTGGCGCACGCGACGGCATCCGCTCTGCTGACGCGGGTGCGGGCCGACGAGAGCGGGGCGAGCGCCGAGCGTCTGGTCGCGTTCACCGCCGAGCACGGCATCGACGAGATCGCCGAGCTGTGGTCCAAGGCGCCTTCGCGCACACTGCCCGGAGCGCTCTGGAGGCTGTACCTGCTGCAGCTGGCGATCCACGGCGACCCGCAGACGGCGGCACTGCTCTATGAGCGCGGACGCGTCGAGCTGCCGTCGGCGGATACGGTCATCGCGGGTGCTCCTGCCCCTGCGGAGCCGGCTGAGCTCGTGGCGCTCATCGACACGATCCTGCGCGGGGCCTTCCGTGGGGACTTCGCGGTCGCGCTCGACCGCGCCGCCGCCTTCTGTCGCGTGCAGGCCTCAGGCGCGACCCACACGGCCGACGACTATGAGCCGACCGAGCCCGCGCGGGCCAGCGAGCTGACGACGCGAGCCCTGCGTCTCAGCAGCTACGCGCAGGATCTCTCCGCGTCAGCGGTGCTCTGGCGCACGGGTTCTCTGGCCTAGGAACGGCCGCTGTCGGCCGCGAGAGGGCCCTGGGCAGAGAAAGACCGGGCCGCAAGAACGCCTCTCGGCGGAAGGCCGCTCAAAGCGGCAAAAATTGGAGCCCGGGGTTATGCGGCCCGGCCGTTCAATTATAACGCGAGACCTCCATGGGTATTCCCTGACCGTAGGCTCGAGGCATGAACCGGCGCTTCGCACTGATGATCGATCCCGTCGCGGCCGACGAGGACCGCCCCGACTTCGCAGACACCTTCACGGCGGTGGATGCCGCGGCCCCCGCTCTGAGCGTGGGCGAGCTGAGCACGCAGCGGGGTGACGGCGTCTTCGAGTCCATCGGCGTGGTCGACGGCCACGCGCAGGAGGTCGTTCCGCACCTGGAACGTCTCGCGCACTCGGCACGGCTGTGCGACCTCCCGGCTCCGAACCTGCCGCAGTGGCGACAGGCGATCGACCACGCGGCGTCGCGGTGCGGAGAGGGCGAAGCGGTGATCAAGCTGATCCTCAGTCGCGGAGTCGAGCACGGTCCGACCCCGACCGCCTGGGTCACCGCATCTCCGGCATCCGACTTCTCGCGCGTGCGTGCCGAGGGCGTGCGCGTCGTCACCCTCGACCGGGGCTACGACCTCGGCGCCGCAGAGCGCGCGCCATGGCTGCTGCTCGGCGCGAAGACCCTCTCATACGCGGTGAACATGGCGGCCCTCCGAGAGGCCCACCGCCGTGATGCGGACGATGCGATCTTCCTGTCGAGCGACGGGTTCGTGCTCGAAGCGCCGACCGCGTCCCTCATCCTCCGCTTCGGCGACCGCTTCGTGACGCCGGCGCCGAACGGCGGCATCCTGCACGGCACCACGCAGCTCAGCGTGTACGAGCATCTCGCCGGGCGCGGCTTCGAGGTCGGATACGACCGCATACCGGCATCCGATCTTCCTCGTGCCGACGCGGCGTGGCTGGTGTCGAGCGTTCGTCTCGCCGCGGCGATCACGGCCGTCGACGGGGTCGCCCTGCCCGTGGACCAGACCCTGACCGACGAGCTGAACGCCTACCTCCTGTCCCCGCGGGACTGACTCGGAGCCTCGCGCGGCTCACGCCCCTGGAAATCGCAGATCTTCGAGTGACCGCGCGGCGCGGCGACGGGCGACACACCCTGATTCAGGAGTTCGGTCTGCGCTTTCGGAAGGTCAGCGGAGCAGATGCGCCCCGCGAGCGATCGCGCCCGTGATCGCGGCCTCCACCAGCGGCCATTCGTGCACGATCAAGGCATACGTGAAGCGCAGTGTCGTGAATCCTCGACCAGCGGCGATCGCATCGCGGCGGAGGTCCTTTGCACGTTCCCTCTCGCGCTCGTGGTTCTCCCGCCCGTCGGCTTCGACGATGAGGCGTTCGCCGACGACGAAGTCGACCTCGCCCACATCGCGAATGCTCACCTGCGTGCGCACGCTGATGCCGATCCTCTGAAGCCTGAGGCGGATCAGCGACTCGAGACCGCTGTCGGCATCCGATCGTGCGAACGCGACCAGCCACCGCAGCTCGAGAGGAAGATGCCGCCAGAGCCATGCGGTTTCACCGGCGGAGAGTCGTGAATGTCGGAACGCGGATTCGAGAGCTGCGAAGAACGGCTCCTCGCCCTCGCACAGCGCGACCTGCAGCAGGACATTGGCGACGGGTGGGAGGATGCCGACTTCGACGCGGCCCGCGTCCCAGTGGAGACGGCATTCCGTACAGCGGGATCGTCGTGTACCCGCGGTGCCCATCCAGATGTGATGCTCTGCCGGGACCGCCAAGATCCACAGCCCGTGCAGTGCCGCGGCACCGCAGCATCCGATGACGCCGCCATGTTCTGCGGCGTGGACGATCGCTGCGGGTTCCTCGGGCAGCGCGTACACGCCGTTGCGCGGTCGCAGCACTCTGCCTTCACGCACAGCGCTGGTCAGCTCGGCTTCGGTCACACCGCGTCGAGTGAGCTCCGAGGTCCGCGCCATGCGCCCCAGTGAGCGAAGGGCCACGTCTGCGCGAAGGAAGGACATTCGACGAGCTTGCCTGTGCCGGCACCTCGTGCCAGGCCGTTCTCACGGCAACTGTGCAGAGGCAAGGTCGACCGCCGGTTGTGCAGGACTGCCCACCCACGAGAAAACCCAGACCATCACGCGGCGAGCCGGTGTGTCGAAGTGGGACACGCCGAACTCCGCACAGTTGATCTGGGTTTTCCGGAGCGGAAAGGGAGGGCAGAAGCCTCAGCTCATCCGAAGCGGCCCGAGACGTAGTCCTCGGTCGCCTGCACGGACGGGGTGGTGAAAATCGACGTGGTGTCGTCGTATTCGATCAGCTTCCCGGGCTTTCCCGTGCCGGCGATGTTGAAGAACGCGGTCTTGTCGGAGACGCGGCTCGCCTGCTGCATGTTGTGGGTGACGATGACGATCGTGAACTCGTTCTTCAGCTCGCCGATCAGCTCCTCGATCGCGTAGGTCGAGATCGGGTCGAGGGCCGAGCACGGCTCGTCCATCAGCAGCACCTCGGGCGACACGGCGATGGCGCGGGCGATGCACAGACGCTGCTGCTGGCCACCGGACAGGCCGGATCCCGGGCGGTCGAGACGGTCCTTGACCTCGTTCCAGAGGTTCGCGCCGGTGAGCGACTTCTCGACGAGTGCGTCCTGGTCGCTCTTCGACATGCGGCTGTTGTTGAGCTTCACGCCCGCGAGCACGTTCTCCTTGATGGACATCGTGGGGAACGGGTTCGGCCGCTGGAAGACCATGCCGACCTGGCGACGCACGAGCACCGGGTCGACGCCGGGGCCGTAGAGGTCCTTGCCGTCGAGGAGCACCTCGCCCTCGACGCGGGCGCCGGGGATGACCTCGTGCATGCGGTTGAGCGTGCGGAGGAAGGTGGACTTGCCGCAGCCCGAGGGGCCGATGAACGCGGTCACGCTGCGCGGCTGGATGTCGAGCGACACCCCTTCGACCGCGAGGAAGCTGCTGTAGTAGACGTTGAGGTCGTTGACTTCGATGCTCTTGGACACGTGGTTTCCTGTTCTGAGTGGTCGGGTGCTCAGCGGCCGGTCATCTTCGGTGCGAACAGCTTCGCGATGAGACGCGCCAGCAGGTTCAGCACCATGACGATGAGGATGAGGGTGAGCGCGGCGGCCCAGGCGCGGGCGACGGCCGCATCCGGGTTCGTGCCCTGGTTCATGTACTGGTTGTAGGCGAACACCGGAAGGGTCATCATCTGACCGCTGAAGATGTTCGTGTTCAGGCTCTGGGTGAATCCGGCGGTGAGCAGCAGCGGGGCCGTCTCGCCGATCACGCGGGAGATGGCCAGCATGATCGAGGTCGTGATGCCGGCGATCGAGGTGGGGAGCACCACCTTCAGGATGGTCAGCCACTTCGGCACGCCCAGCGCGTACGACGCCTCGCGCAGCTCGTTCGGGACGATCTTCAGGAGCTCCTCGCTGCCGCGCACGACGACCGGGGTCATCAGCACGGCGAGGGCGAGGGCGCCCATGAAGCCCATCGAGATGCCGGGGCCGACCAGCAGGGCGAACACGGCGTAGATGAAGAGACCGGCGACGATCGACGGGATGCCGGTCATCACGTCGACGAAGAAGGTGATGCCCTTCGCGAGCCGGCCGCGCCCGTACTCGACCAGGTAGATCGAGGTCATGAGTCCGATCGGCACCGAGATGATCGTCGCGGTGAGCGTGATCATCACGGTGCCCCAGATCGCGTGCACGATGCCGCCGCCGTCGCCGACGACGTTGCGCATGGAGTAGCTGAAGAACTCGGCGTCGAACCGCTCGATGCCGTTCGCCACCACGGTCCACAGCAGCGAGACTAGGGGCAGCAGCGCGATCAGGAACGCGGTGGCGACCAGGGCGGTCATCAGGCGATCGACGGCCTTGCGGCGGCTCTCGACGATCGAGGAGATCACGGTGATGATCACCATGTAGAGCAGGATGCCGACGATCACCGTTCCGGCGATGTTGAAGTCGGCCAGGCTCGACCCCGCGGCGGCGACGCCGAAGACGGCGGCGGAGATGACGAAGGAGCCGGCGAGGAGGGTCCAGGGCGCCCACTTGGGCAGTCGGCCGGAGGTGAGGACCGCCGTGTGCGGCGTGACGGGAGCAGCGGTGAGGGTGGTCATGTCAGTTCGCTCCCGAGAACTCGGCGCGGCGGGCGACGATCCAGCGCGCCAGCGCATTGACCGCGAAGGTCACGACGAAGAGGATGAGGCCGGTGGCGATGAGGGTGTTGACGCCCGTGTCGTGCGCCTCGGGGAAGGCGAGCGCGATGTTCGCGGGGATGGGCGTCGGGTTCGTCGAGGTGAGCACGAGGAAGCTGACGACCGCGGAGGGGGAGAGGACCATGGTCACGGCCATGGTCTCGCCGAGTGCGCGTCCGAGGGCGAGCATGGCTGCGGAGACCATGCCGCCGCGGGCGAACGGCAGGACCGCCATGCGCACCATCTCCCAGCGCGTGGATCCGAGCGCGAGCGCGGCCTCCTCGTGCAGCTTCGGAGTCTGCAGGAAGACCTCGCGGCAGATCGCTGTCATGATCGGGATGCACATCACGGCGAGCACGAGCGATGCGGTGAGGATGGTCTTGCCGGTCGACGAGACCTGGCCCTGGAAGAACGGCACCCACGAGGCGTTCGTGTTCAGCCAGGCGTAGATCGGCTGCAGGAGGGGCGCGAGCACCAGACCGCCCCAGAGGCCGAAGACCACCGAGGGGACGGCGGCCAGCAGGTCGATGATGTAGCCGAGGAACGCGGCCAGACGCCGGTGGGCGTAGTGCGAGATGAACAGCGCGATGCCGATCGCGATCGGAGCGGCGATGAGCAGCGCGATGAACGACGCCCACAGCGTTCCGAAGACGAGCGGCCCCACATAGGTCCAGAAGGACTCGCCGCGGAGGATGTGGTTGTCGCTCGTGTCGAGCTGGAACGCCGGGATGCTCTGGATGACGAGGAAGGCGGCGACGAGCACCAGGACGATGAGGATGACCACCCCCGCCCCGAGCGCGGTGCCGGAGAAGACCCGGTCGCCGAGTCGCTGCTTGGCCTTGATCGGTGCGGGCGGCGCCTTGGTCGGTGCCGGAGTCGGCGCCTGCGCGGTCGTGCTCATGATCTCCCTGTTTCGGGCCGGGTCGAGGTGGAGCGGGTGCTGACCCGGCGGAGCCCCCGCGTCCGATCGGGACGCGGGGGCACCGCCGTCAGTGGGTGGGCGGGATCAGCCGACCTGGATCAGATCGATCGCGGCGAGCACCTGCTCGCGCAGACCCTCCGAGATCGGTGCGCTGCCGGCGTTGTCGGCAGCGGCCTTCTGACCGTCCTCGCTCGCGATGTAGGAGAAGTACTCCTTCACGAGCTCGGCGACGTTGGTGTCCTCGTACTGCTCGCAGCCGATGAGGTAGCTGACCAGCGCGATCGGGTAGGCGCCGTCCGCGGCGGATGCCGGGTCGACATCGAAGACGAGGTCGCCCTCGCCGCGGCCCTCGACCAGCGGCGAGCCCTCGACGAGCTTCGCGGCAGCCTCGGCCGAGTAGGCCACGAAGTCCTCGCCGACGCCGACGTGCACCTGGCCGAGGTCGCCGACCTGCGACGCGTCGGCGAAGCCGATCGCACCGTTGCCGGCGCCGATCGCCTGGACGACACCCGAGGTGCCCTGAGCGGCTTCGCCGCCCTGGATCGGCCAGACGTCGGCCGGCTCGTAGGTCCAGACGTCACCGGCGGTGGCGCTGAGGTACTTCGTGAACGTCTCCTGCGTGCCCGAGGGGTCGGAGCGGTGGACCGGCGAGATGGCCAGGTCGGGCAGCTTGACGCCGTCGTTCAGGTCGGCGATGGCCGGGTCGTTCCAGTTGGTGATGGTGCCCGCGAAGATGCCCGCGATGGTGGCGGCATCCAGGTTCAGGGTGTCGACGCCCTCGAGGTTGAATGCGACCGCGACAGGGGAGATGTAGAGCGGGACCTCGACGATGTCGTCGGTCATGCAGGCGCCGAAGCCCCCGGCTGCGACCTCTTCGTCGTTGAACGCGCGGTCGGAGCCGATGAAGTTGCTGCCGCCTTCGAGGAAGTTCTCACGACCCGTGCCCGAACCGGTGGGCTCGTAGTTGACGGTGACGTCGGGGTTCGCGGTCTGGAACGCGGCGACCCAGGCCTCCTGGGCGGCGGTCTGCGAGGACGCGCCGGTCGCGTCGATGGTGCCGGAGAGCGTGGACTCCGAGGGCTGGTCGGCGGAGCCGCCGGTGCCGCCTTCGTTCGCGGCACAGCCGGCGAGTGCGAGAGCGGCGACGGCGCCGATGGCGCCGATTCGTGCGATTCGGGAGATCTTCACTGTGGATCCTTCGATCTTGGAGGGTGGGGCCCGGTGCAGGGCACACAGTGACGCTAAGTGCGGCGGTTAACGAGACTCTCCCGCGCAGGTGAACGGCAGGTGAACGACGAGCGACTCTCTGGGGCGGACCCGGAGGATTGCGGGGGACGCGCGAGGTCGTCAGACCTTGGGGATGTGGGTCTCGATCGAGATGATGCCGGAGCCGGGGTTCGTGGCGGAGAGGTGCACGACCGAGAAGGCCCCGGGCTCGAGGTCGGCCGCGCTGCTGAGATAGGACCCCTGGATGGTGCCGGTCGCGAGAGCGATCTCCGACAGCAGACCGGGGAGCACGGGGCCGTGACTGCAGAGCACGGCCGGCTTCCCGGCACGGACACGGCGGCCGACGACGGCACGGAGATCGGAGGTGCCGTCCTCCCACGCGTCCTGGCTGATCTTCTCGGTCTTCACGAGTTTGCGATCGAGGGCCTTGGCGAGCGGTCTGACCGTCTCGATGCATCGCACGGCATCGCTGGTGACGATCTTGCGGGCGCCGAAGGCGCGCAGCGGACCCACGATCGAGGCCGCCTGCTTCCGTCCGCGCTCGGTCAGCGGACGCGCGGCATCCGTGCCGTCCCACTCCGACCGCGACAGCGCCTTCGCATGCCGCAGGGCGATCACCGGGAACGTGCGCAGGACGCCGTCTTCGACGAGGTTCGTGAAGAAGTCGAGGATCTCGAGGTCCACCGGGTAGCTGAGCCGCTCCCGCGCCTTCTTGGCGCTCACCCACTCCACCGCGGCGATCTCGCGATTCGGCACGAACGTGGACGTGCGGATCGCGTCGTCGGTCGCCTCGGCGGCCCAGTAGTGCACGACTTTCTGCTTCTGCGAGGCGAGGTGATAGCGGCTCACGCCCACCGGCACGCCCAGGGACACCCGGATGCCCGTCTCCTCGTGCACCTCGCGCACGGCCGTCTCGGCGAGCATCTCGCCCGGGTCGACCTTGCCCTTGGGGAGCGTGACGTCGCGGTACTTCGTGCGGTGGATCAACAGGATGCGGAGCTTGCCGTCGACGATGCGCCAGACCACGGCGCCCGCGGCGTACACGGCCTTATCGGTCCACTTCGACGCCGGGGGCGGCGTCCGCTCGGCCCGGGCCCTCTGCTCCTGCCGGACCGTCATCGCACCGCCCGTGCGCGGCGCCGCCGCTGGATCAACCCCATGGTCTTATCCTGCAGGTCGACGAGCGGCTTGCCGTCGGCATCCTCGGCGTGCCGCGTCCACACGCCCTCCGCGCCGAGGTGCCACGATGTGGTGCCGGCGTCCATGGCGAGGTCGAAGAACGACAGCAGCTCCTTGAGGTGGGCGGGGTCCGAGACGCGCACGAGCGCCTCGACCCGACGGTCGAGGTTGCGGTGCATCATGTCGGCGCTGCCGATGTAGACCTGCGGGTCGCCGTCGTTCTCGAAGGCGAAGATGCGCGAGTGCTCCAGATACCGGCCCAGGATGCTGCGCACCGTGATGTTGTCGCTGATCCCGTCGAGGTCGGTCCGGAGGCTGCAGATGCCGCGCACCCACACCTCGACCTTCACCCCGGCGGCGCTGGCGCGGTACAGGGCGTCGATGATCTCCTCGTCGACCATCGAGTTGACCTTGATGCGGATGTGCGCGGGCTTGCCGGCCTCGGCGTTCTTGCGCTCGGCGTCGATCTGGCGCACCAGGCCCTTGCGCAGGTGGAGCGGCGCGACGAGCAGGCGCTTGAACTTCTTCTCGATCGCGTAGCCGCTGAGCTCGTTGAAGAGGCGGGTGAGGTCCTTGCCGACCTGCGCGTCGGCCGTGAACAGACCGAAGTCCTCGTAGATGCGGCTGGTCTTCGGGTTGTAGTTGCCCGTGCCGACGTGGGAGTAGTGCTGGAGCTTGCCGTCCTCCTCGCGGATGACGAGGGCGAGCTTGCAGTGGGTCTTCAGACCGACCAGACCGTAGACGACGTGCACGCCGGCCTTTTCCAGCTTGCGGGCCCAGACGATGTTGTTCGCCTCGTCGAAACGGGCCTTCACCTCGACCAGGGCGAGCACCTGCTTGCCGGCCTCGGCGGCGTCGATGAGCGCCTGCACGATCGGGCTGTCGCCCGACGTGCGGTACAGCGTCTGCTTGATCGCCAGCACGTGAGGATCGCGGGCCGCCTGCTCGAGGAACGCCTGCACGCTGGTCGTGAACGACTCGTACGGGTGGTGCACGAGCACGTCGGACTTGCGGATCGCCTTGAAGATGTCGGCGCGCGAGTTGGATCCGGTGGGCTGGAAGGCCACGGCCGTGGTGGGCAGGTGCGGCGGGTAGCGCAGGTCCGGCCGGTCGATGCGGGACAGGTCGAAGAGACCGCGCAGGTCGAGAAGGCCCGGCAGGCGATAGACCTCGAGGTCCGTGATGTCGAGCTCGCGGACCAGCAGGTCCATCGTGACCTCGTCCATGTCGTCGGTGATCTCGAGACGGATCGGCGGGCCGAAGCGTCGGCGGAGGAGCTCCGCCTCGAGAGCCTGGATGAGGTTCTCGCTCTCGTCCTCCTCGATCTCCACGTCTTCGTTGCGGGTGAGCCGGAACGCGTGGTGGTCGAGCACCTCCATGCCGGGGAAGAGGTCGCCCAGGTGGTTGGCGATCAGCTCCTCGAGGCGCAGGAACCTCTTGATCTCGCCGTGACCGGGGACCTCGACGAAGCGCGGGAGCATCGGCGGCACCTTGAGGCGGGCGAATTCCTGGCGGCCGGTGCGGGCGTTGCGGATGCGGATGGCGAGGTTCAGCGAGAGACCGGAGATGTACGGGAAGGGGTGGGCGGGGTCGACCGCCAGGGGCATCAGCACGGGGAAGACCTGCGCGCCGAAGTAGTCCGACAGCGCGGAGCGCTCCTCCTCGGTGAGCTCGGACCAGTCGGTGATCTCGATCCCGGCATCCGCGAGGGCGGGACGGACGAGGTCGGTCCATGCCGCGGCATGGCGCAGCTGCAGGGCGTGCGCCTCACGGGAGATGTCGGCGAGGGCGTCGACGGGGGAGCGGCCGATGTTCGTGGGCACCGCGAGGCCGGTCATGATGCGTCGCTTGAGACCCGCGACGCGGACCATGAAGAACTCGTCGAGGTTGCTGGCGAAGATCGCCAGGAAGTTCGCCCGCTCGAGCTCGGGCAGCGACGGATCCTCGGCGAGCTCCAGCACGCGCTGGTTGAACGCCAGCCAGCTCAGCTCCCGGTCGAGGTACCGGTGGTCGGGGAGCAGGGCGTCGGGCGACTCGACGGCGTCGAAGTCGTCGTCTTCGGCGTCACCGAGGCCGGCGTCGGTGAGTGCGGGATCGATCATGGGGTACATCTAATCACCGCGAGGTGACGCGCGTGTGAACGGACCCGATCCGTTACCGGGCTGCCGCCACGGTCTCGTCTTCGTACACGTTGAACCGGTAGCCGACGTTGCGCACCGTTCCGATGATCTGCTCCTGGTCGCCCAGCTTCGCGCGGAGGCGGCGCACGTGCACGTCGACCGTGCGGGTGCCGCCGAAGTAGTCGTAGCCCCACACCTCGCTGAGCAGCTGCTCACGCGTGAAGACGCGCGACGGGTGGGTCGCGAGGAAGTGCAGCAGCTGGAACTCCTTGTAGGTGAGATCCAGCGGCTTGCCGCGCAGCTTCGCGGAGTAGGACTGCTCGTCGATCGTGACGCCCGAGGCCTGCACCCTGGAGGGTTCGGCGACCTCGTCGCGGCGGGCGAGCGCGAGCCGGATGCGCGCGTCGATCTCGGCGGGGCCGGCGGTCACGAGCAGGACGTCGTCGATTCCCCAGTCGCCGGAGAGGGCGCTCATGCCGCCCTCCGTGACGACGAGGAGCAGCGGGGCATCCTGCCCGGTGGCGCGGAGGAGGCGGCACAGCGACTTCGCGCCGACCAGGTCGTGGCGGCCGTCGACGACCACGACGTCATAATCCGGGGCGCTGACGAGCTGTGCCGGTTCGGCGGGGATCTGGCGGACCCGGTGGCTGAGCAGTTCGAGGGCGGGCAGAACCTGCTCCGACAGCGGAGCGTTGGTCAGAACCAGCACCAGGGCCACGCGCACTCCTCACCGGCGCGGGGGTCGACGCCGTGCCGCCATGATACCGGCACCGGATGCGCAACAATGGTGTCATGTCCGAACCAGCGCTCGCACCGCGTAATGCCCTCGTCGGCGTGGTCGCCGTGTGGGTCACCGCCTTCGTCGCGACCGTGGCCGTCGGGATCTTCGTGCCGGAGGAATGGCGCGTCCCGTGGATGCTCGTCGCCTTCGGCGGCATCGTGCTGCTCTCGTTCGCCGTGCAGCTCTGGTACGGCCGCACCCAGGGGTTCATCTTCCGGGTGGCCGGCAGCGTCACGGGCGCGCTCGTGCTGATGGGATTGATCTCGGTCGGCTTCGGCATCGCCGCGCTGCTGCCGACCTGACCTCCGCGTCCCGCCGCGCGGTAAGGTGGAGGCATGGACCTCATGGCGCTCGAAATCTTCTTCATCGGCCTGCTGGGCCTTGCGAGCCTCGCTATCGTCTTCGTCTCGGCAGTGGTTCTGCGCAACCTCTTCCGCGGCCAGCGCTGACGCATCGTGCTCGATCTGCCCACCGACCTCCCCGCCGACCTCGCCCCGCTCGCGTGGCTGATCGGCGTGTGGGAGGGCACCGGTGTCATCGACTACCCCGTCGGCGACGAGCGCCTGCAGGGCGAGTTCGTCCATCGGGTCAGCTTCAGTCATGACGGCGGCCCGTACCTCAACTACTCGGGGACTGCGACGTTCACCGGCGAGGACCAGGCGGTGTCGATCCCGCTGATCGCCGAGACCGGATTCTGGCGCCTCTCGCGCCCGGCGTCCGCGGCGGACCCCGGTCCGGCGCTGCTTCCCCCGCAGGCCGATGTCGTCACCCGCACGGTCGACGACGTCGAGAGCCTGCGCGCGGCGAACGGCGCCTTCCCGATCGAGGTCTCGCTCGCGCATTCCGACGGCATGCTGGAGCTCTACCTGGGCGAGATCAACGGCCCGCGGGTCGACATCGCCTCGGATGCCGTCGTGCGCGCGGCCGGCACGAAGGACTACGGCGCGGCATCGCGCATGTACGGACTCGTCGACGGGCACATGCTGTGGGCGTGGGACATCGCGGCCCTCGGAACGCCGCTGCGCGCGCACGCCTCGGCGCGACTGGCCAAGGTCTGAGACGGGCGGGATCCGACGTGAGCGTGTTCGAGAGCTTCCCCGGAGCCGTCGCCGGCGATGCGGGCATCGCGCATTTCGGCGATCCGTTCCGCGAGCAGCGCCGCCTCGCGGCCGGTGACGCCGTCGTCGCGCTCGACGACCGCACCGCGATCGAGGTCTCGGGTCCGGAGCGGCTCGGCTGGCTCGACTCGATCACCTCGCAGGCGGTCGGTCGCCTGAGCGCGGGAGACAGCACCGAACTGCTGGTGCTCGACCCGCAAGGTCGTGTCGAGCACGCGGCCGGTGTCGTCGACGACGGAACGTCCACCTGGTTGATCGCCGACGCGGCGGATGCCGAGGCGCTCGCGACCTGGCTGACGCGGATGAAGTTCCGCACGCAGGCGAGCGTCGACGTGCGCGCGGACCTGGTGCTGCTGGGCTTCGTCGACGGCGGGTCCGCCGCTCGAGCCGTGCATGCCGCTGCCGCGTCGCACGACCGCCTCCCGCTCGTCTGGGAGGACCCGTGGCAGCAGGTCGCCCTGGGCGGCCACCAGTACGCCGAGGTCGCGGATCACCCCGGCGCCTCGCTCGCGTGGCGCATCGCGGTGCTCTCGCCGGATGCCGCGGACGAACTGGCTGCGACCCTCGACCACGATGCCGCCGCAGGTCTCCTGGCCGCCGAGGCTCTGCGCATCGCCGCCTGGCGCCCGCGCTGGGCGGCAGAGGTCGACGACAGGTCGCTCCCGCACGAGTCGGACTGGATCCGCACCGCCGTGCACCTGAACAAGGGGTGCTATCGGGGGCAGGAGACCGTCGCCAAGGTCCACAACCTCGGACACCCGCCGCGTCGTCTCGCCGCTCTCCAGCTCGACGGCAGCGATGCCGTGCTGCCCGAGCCCGGGTCTCCCGTGTTCGCGGGCGATGACGAGATCGGCCACGTCACCTCGGTCGCCCGTCATCATGAAGACGGTCCGATCGCGCTCGCGATCCTGGCGCGACGCGCGCCGATCGGCGACCTCGTCGTGCGCGCCGACGGCATCGACATCGCCGCCTCGCAGCAGGTGATCGTGCCCGCGGATGCCGGGGCGACTGCCGACATCCCGCGCCTCACGCGGCTGTCACGTCGCCCGTCGGCGCCGGATCCCCGCGCCGCGAGCTAGGCGCGAGGCGAGTCGACCGGCGCCACGGCCGCCCACGGAAGCGTGAGCTCGCCCAGGCGCCAGCGGCTCCGCCCGCCCACGATCGGCCAGCCCTGATCCCGCAGGGCGGCGACCGTCGACAGGAACCGCTGGGTGGCGCCGAACGTCGCGAGCGCGGCCGCCCGATCCCACTCGCGGTCGAGGTCGACGAGGAGGGCGTGGATCCGTTCCCCCGGGACGTTGCGGTGGATCAGGGCCTTGGGCAGCCGCTCGGCGACGATGCTCGGATGCTCGAGCCCGGTCAGGCGCAGCGAGATCGTGAAGCGCACCGGGATCCCGTCGGGCTGCACGTCGGCCCAGCTCGCCACACGACCGATCTCGTCGCACGTGCCCTCGACGAGGAGCCCGTCCGGCGCGAGTCGTGAAGCCGTCGTCCGCCAGGCGGCCGGCACGTCGGCCTCGTCGTACTGGCGCAGCACATTCATCGCGCGGATCACCGCAGGCCGCCGGCCGTCGGGGAGGGGGACCTCGAAGCCGCCGCGCGCGAACGAGACGCGGAGGTCGTGGGGGAAGCCCGTGCGGCCGGCGCGGACCTCGGCGAGCTGGGCATCGGCCGTCGCCACCCGCGCCGGGTCGATCTCGAGACCGCGCACCTCGGCATCGGGTCGGACTCCGCGCAGCCGTGCGGCCAGTTCGAACGCGGTGACACCGCTCGCTCCGTAACCGAGATCGACCACCAGCGGATCCGCGGCACGGCGGAACGCGGGGCTCGCGGCGATCCAGCGGTCGTTGCGGCGCAGCCGGTTCGTCCCGGTCGTGCCGCGCGTCGGCCGGCCGACGGGAGATGACGCCATGAGTCAATCCTCTCCCTCGATGAGCCCTCGGGCCAATCCGGAGCGGCCGTCGCGGATAAACTGGCCGCATGACTGCGACGCGCACCCTGATCCTGCTCCGCCATGGCCGGAGCGAGTGGAACGAACGGAACCTGTTCACCGGCTGGGTGGACGTCCGCCTGAACGAGCAGGGGGAGAAGGAGGCCCGCCGCGGCGGTGAGCTGCTCGCCGAGTCCGGCATCCTGCCCGACGTGCTGCACACGTCGCTCCTGAGCCGGGCGATCCAGACGGCGAACATCGCGCTCGACGCCGCCGACCGGCTGTGGATCCCCGTGACCCGCTCGTGGCGGCTCAACGAGCGCCACTACGGCGCCCTGCAGGGCAAGGACAAGGCGCAGACGCTCGAGGAGTTCGGTCCCGAGCAGTTCCAGCTGTGGCGCCGCTCCTTCGACGTGCCGCCGCCCGTGCTCGACGACGCGAGCGAGTTCAGCCAGGTGAACGACCCGCGCTACGCCGGGATCGACGGAGAGGTGCCGCGCACCGAATCGCTCAAGCTCGTGATCGACCGTCTGCTGCCCTACTGGGAGAGCGCGATCGTCCCCGACCTCGAGGTCGGCAAGACCGTGCTCGTCACGGCGCACGGCAACTCGCTCCGCGGTCTCGTCAAGCACCTCGAGGGCATCAGCGACGCCGACATCGCCGAGCTGAACATCCCCACCGGCATCCCGCTCGTCTACGAGCTCGACGAGAACAACGTCCCCACCGGTCCCGGCCGCTACCTCGACCCGGAGGCCGCTGCCGCCGGTGCCGCAGCGGTCGCCGCGCAGGGCAAGAAGTAGCACCACGCAGAAGAGGAGGGGCGGATGCTGTCACAGCATCCGCCCCTCCTCTTCTGCGTGCGCGTCAGGCGTGCCCGAGCTCCTGCTGCTGCTCGACGGCCAGAGCGATCTCGGCCTCGGAGACCTGCCAGTCGCCCGTGGCGAGGTAGACCATCTTCTTGGCGACCGCGACCGCGTGGTCGGCGAAGCGCTCGTGGTACCGGCTGGCGAGCGTGGCATCGACCGTCGCCGTCGCCTCTCCCTTCCAGTTGTCGCTGAGCACCTTCTCGAAGACGCTGGCGTGCAGCTCGTCGACGTCGTCGTCCGCGTTGCGGATCGTGTCGGCGAAGCGCAGGTCGCCGGTGCGGAGGAGCTCGGAGAGCGTGCGGGAGATCTCGACGTCGAGCTCGCCCATCTTCACGAAGGTCCCCTTGAGGCCCTTCGGGATGGCGCGCTCGGGGAACCGCAGGCGAGCGAGCTGGGCGATGTGCTCGGACATGTCGCCCATCCGCTCCAGCGAGGCGCTCACCCGCAGCGCCGTGACGACGATGCGGAGGTCGCGGGCGACGGGCTGCTGGCGAGCGAGGATCTCGATGGCCTGCTCGTCGAGCGTGACCGCGAGCGCGTCGATCTTGGCGTCGTCGGCGATGACCTCTTCGGCCAGGGCGACGTCGCTGGTCGCGAACGCGCGAGTCGCCTTGTCGATCGAGACCGTGACGAGGTCCGCGATCTCGACGAGGCGGGACTGCAGGTCCTCGAGGGACTGGTGGAAGACTTCGCGCATGGTGGGGCGCAACCTTTCATTGGGATCTCGGCTGTGTGCACGGCGCGAGACGGCGGTTCGTCCGCACGGGGGCGGGTCCACGCTCTCGCGCAGGCCCGAAGAGATTGTGTGCTCCGAAGGTTAACGAACGGTGCCCAGCACGTGAATAGTACTTCTCGCGTTGCCGTCAGGGCGCAGGAACCCGCTGTTCGGACGGTGAACGCACTCTACGCTGGAGTCATGACCCTGCCGCAGCTCGCGCTGTCTTCACTCGCCATCGGGCTGGTGATCGGCATCGGCCTCTCTCTCCTCGTGGTGTGGGCGTACCGTGCCCGCGCGCGGGCCGAGGAGGAGACATCGCTCGCGATCCCCGCCGGGATCACCGATGTCCTCGGCAGCATGGACGACGCCGCCTGCGTGGTCGACTCCTCCGGTCTGGTCCTCGCCGTCTCGCAGGCGGCGACCCGCTTCGGCATCGAGGTCGGCTCCACGCTCGACAACCCCGAGCTCCGCCAGCTCGTGCGCGCCGCGAAGGCGACGGGTGGCTCGACCACCGAGTCGTTCCGCATCACCCGCGGCGGGCTGAGCCTCGATCCGCGGCTCGTCTCGGCCCGAGCGAGCGTGATCGGTGCGCGTCTGGTGCTGCTGATCATCCGTGACGTCACGGAGCAGGAGCGACTCGACCAGATGCGGCGCGACTTCGTGGCGAACACCAGTCACGAGCTGAAGACGCCCGTGGGTGCGGTCAGCCTCCTCGCGGAAGCCATCGAGTCCGCGGCAGACGATCCGGCGCAGGTGCGCATCTTCGCCGCGCGGATCTCCGCGGAGGCCGGACGTCTCGGCCAGCTCACGGGACGGATCATGAGCCTGTCGCGGCTGCAGGCGGAGGGCGGGCTCACCGAGGTCGCCTCCGTCTCGATCGACGAGGTGATCGCGTCGTCGATCGAGGCCCACGTCGTCCAGGCCGACTCCGCCGGTGTGGAGCTCGCCCGCGGCGGCGATCGCGGCGTCTGGGTGCGCGGCGACGCGCAGATCCTGGTCGAGGCCGTCGGCAACCTGATCGCGAACGCCATCGTCTACTCGCCCCGCGGATCGCGGGTCGGCGTCGGGGTCAAGGCCGACGCCGAGGTCGTCGAGATCGCGGTGTCCGATCAGGGCATCGGCATCGCCGAGGCAGACCGCGAACGCATCTTCGAGCGTTTCTACCGCGCGGACGAGGCCCGCTCGCGGCGCACCGGCGGCACCGGTCTGGGATTGTCGATCGTCAAGCACGCGACGCAGCGGCACGGCGGCGAGGTGCGCCTGTGGTCACGTCCGGGTCGCGGCTCCACGTTCACGATCCGGCTTCCCCGGATCGACACCCCCGGGCATATCGACTCGGACAAGAAGAGCAAGAAGAAGCGCGCGCGCAAAGCGGCCAAGGCCGCCTCCGCCCGCGTTCGAAACGGAGAGAGAGCATGACCCGCATCCTTCTGGTCGAGGACGAGCCCGACCTCGCCGACCCCCTCGCCTATCTGCTGCGCCGGGAGGGCTACGAGGTGGAGATCGCCGAGGACGGCCCCGGGGCGCTCACGGCGTTCCGGGAGCGCGGTGCCGACATCGTGCTGCTCGATCTGATGCTGCCGGGGATGCCGGGCACCGAGGTGTGCCGCCAGATCCGGTCGACGTCGGCCGTGCCGATCATCATGCTGACCGCCAAGGACTCCGAGGTCGACATCGTGGTGGGCCTCGAGCTCGGTGCCGACGACTACATCACCAAGCCGTACTCCTCGCGGGAGCTGCTCGCGCGCATGCGCGCGGTGCTCCGTCGGGTGGTCCAGGCCGACAGCGAGCTCGACGAGCGGGTGCTCGACGGCGGACGCGTCTCGCTCGACATCGACCGGCACACCGTCGCGGTCGCCGGCGCTCAGATCAACATGCCGCTCAAGGAATTCGAGCTTCTCGAGGTGCTGATGCGCAACTCGGGCCGCGTGCTCACGCGTGGACAGCTCATCGACCGCGTGTGGGGCAGCGACTACTTCGGCGACACCAAGACGCTCGACGTGCACATCAAGCGCATCCGCTCGCGCATCGAGGAGAACCCGAGCGAGCCGGTGATGCTCGTGACCGTGCGCGGTCTGGGGTACCGCTTCGAGGGCTGAGCCCCCGCGAGACGAAGAAGAGGCCGGCACCCCAGGGGTGCCGGCCTCTTCTGTCTCCGTCAGCGACGGATCACTCCGCGGGAGCGGGTGCGGCGGTGTCGGTGGGGACGGGCGTCGTCGTCGGCTGCGGCGCGCGCTCGCTGACGTCCGGGACCAGGTCCGCGTAGTAGGGGAGTGCGCCGTCGAGGACGGGCACCTCGGTCTTGACGCCGGTGGCGTCGCCCGACTGGAAGTGGATCTCGACCGTCGCGCCCGGCTTGGTGTCGAGATCGACGATGCGGAGGGGCTCCTCGTCGGCACCGAGGCTCACCGTCTCGCCGGCGGGAACCGTGACCGTGAACGGGTCGATGCCCTCGAGGGTGATCGTGAGCGTGGCCTTCTCGTCGGTCGGGTTCACGATCGCGGCGATCAGGTTGCCGACCGAGCCGTCTTCCGTCGCGACGATGAAGACGTTGCGGACGTCGATCGGAGCGTCGGGGTCGGAGACGTTCACGCCGTCCGAGGCGGCGTACTCGATCTTCGTCGCCTGGGGCGAGATGAACGTGCATCCCGTCGCGCCGAGAAGAACGACGGCGCTGAGGGCGGCAGACGCAACAAGGCGCGATTTCACGGGTCCTCCTGAGGTCCGGCGGGGTATCCGCAACCATTCTACGGGTATGCGGGCAGGCGCTCAGGGACGCCGAGGCGCGAACCTTAGCGCATATTCCCTGTGGTATCCTTGAGGTTGCCGAAAGGACACGTTTTTATGCTTTTTGAGGTTGGCGAGACCGTCGTCTATCCGCACCATGGCGCTGCGACCATCATCGAGGTCAAGGAACGCATCATCAAGGGTGAGGCGAAGAAATATCTGAAGCTCAACGTCACGCAGGGCGATCTCATCATCGAGGTTCCGGCGGAGAATGTCGACCTGGTCGGCGTCCGCGACGTGATCGGCAAGGAGGGCCTCGACCATGTGTTCGAGGTGCTGCGCGCCCCGTTCACGGAGGAGCCGACCAACTGGTCGCGTCGTTACAAGGCGAACCTCGAGAAGCTCGCCTCCGGCGATGTCATCAAGGTCAGCGAGGTCGTCCGCGACCTGTGGCGTCGTGACCAGGACCGCGGACTCTCCGCAGGAGAGAAGCGCATGCTGGCCAAGGCGCGCCAGATCCTCATCTCCGAGCTCGCGCTCGCCGAGAAGACCGACGAGGACAAGGCGGGCGCACTGCTCGACGAGGTCCTCGCCTCCTGAGGCGTCGCACGCCTGAGTAACACGTCCACGAAGGGGCGGATGCACCGTGCATCCGCCCCTTCGTCGTGCCCGGCCACGCGGTAGCGTGAGACGGTGACTCTGCTCCCTGTTCCCGATACCGCGATCATCGTCGTCGCCGCCGGTTCCGGCACGCGACTGGATGCCGGGGCGCCGAAGGCCCTGGTCGGCATCGATGCGCACTCGATCCTGCGCCACGCGCTCGACGGCGTCTTCGCCGCTGCTCCCGCGCAGGTGATCGTCGTCGCGCCGCCCGGGTACGAAGGCGACGCGGAGGCCGAGCTGGACGCCGCCGCGGGGAAGCGCCGCGACCTCGGTCGGGTCGTGGTCGGCGGCGCGACCCGACAGCTCTCCGTCGCAGCGGGACTCGACGCGCTCTGGGGCGACGTGACGACCGTGCTCGTGCACGATGCGGCCCGCGCTCTCACGCCTCCGGCTCAGATCGACGCGGTCGCCGCCGCCGTGACGCCGGACACGGGCATCATCCCCGCGCTTCCCGTCGTCGACACCCTCAAGCGGGTCGATGCCGACGTGGTCGTCGGACCTGTCGATCGCGCGGAACTCGCCGCCGCGCAGACCCCGCAGGGATTCCCCCGGGCGCTTCTCGAGGAGGCGTACGCCCGCGCGCTCTCGTCGGGCATCGACTACACCGACGACGCGGCCCTCTTCGCGGCATCCGGTCATGCGGTGCGACACGTCGAGGGCTCCGCCCGCGCCTTCAAGATCACGACCCCCGCCGACCTCGAGCGGGCGCGGCACCTGCTCGCTGCGGCGGCTCCGGTCCCCGCCCCCTCAGCCGGTCCGTCATCCGGATTCGGCGTGCCACGCGTCGGCATCGGGACCGATGTGCACGCGTTCGGGGGAGAGGGCGACCTCTGGCTGGCCGGGTTGCCGTGGCCGGGGGAGCAGGCCCTGTCCGGGCACTCCGACGGCGACGCCGTGGCGCACGCGATCGTCGATGCGCTGCTGGGCGCTGCGGGGCTCGGCGACATCGGCGAGCACTTCGGAACCGCGCATCCGGAGTACGCCGGGGCGCACGCCGCGGTGTTCCTCTCCCGCACGCGGGAGCTGCTGACGGATGCCGGCTTCGTGATCGGCAACGTCTCGGCGCAGTTCCAGGGCAACCGGCCGCGATTCAGCGCGCGTCGGGCCGAAGCCGAAGCGGTCCTCTCCGAGGCCCTCGGCGGGGCTCCTGTCTCGGTCACGGCCACCACGACGGACGGACTCGGATTCCCGGGTCGCGGGGAGGGCATCTCCGTCACCGCGATCGCCCTCGTCGTCCCGGACGTCTCCCGGAGAGTGTGACGTTTCGCGGAACTTTCTCCCCGATCCCTCCGCGATTCGTCACATGTTCCGCGATTCGTCGCACGGCGGCGGGCGTTCAGCCATGCCCGAGTAGGCTTGAGCGGTGACACTCCGCCTCTATGACACCCGCGCTGCGGAACTGCGCGACTTCGTGCCTCTCGATCCCGAGAACATCACGATGTACGTCTGCGGACCCACCGTGCAGTCCGGCCCGCACATCGGCCACGTCAGAGCCGCGCTGAGCTTCGATCTGCTGCGTCGCTGGCTCACGCACCGGTTCGGCCGTGTCACGTTCGTGCGCAACGTCACCGACATCGACGACAAGGTGCTCGCGAACGCGACGGATGCCGAGCCCTGGTGGGCTCTGGCCTACCGGATGGAGCAGGAGTTCACGGCGGCATATGCCGGAGTCGGCATCCTCGCCCCGACGTATGAGCCGCGGGCGACGGCATCCGTTCCCCAGATGCAGGAGCTCATCTCCCGGCTGATCGACCGTGGCCACGCGTATCCGGCTCCGGACGGCTCGGGCGATGTGTACTTCGATGTGCGCTCGTGGTCCGAGTACGGTGCGCTCACGCATCAGTCCGTCGACGCGATGGAGGCCGCGGAGGACGCGGATCCTCGCGGCAAGCGCAACCCTCAGGACTTCGCCCTCTGGAAGGGCGCCAAGCCCGAGGAACCCACCGACGCGACCTGGTCGTCCCAGTGGGGGCCCGGACGGCCGGGGTGGCACATCGAGTGCTCCGCGATGTCGAAGCGGTACCTCGGCGCCGAGTTCGACATCCACGGCGGCGGGCTCGATCTGCGCTTCCCGCACCATGAGAACGAGCTCGCTCAGTCGACCGCGGCCGGCGACGCCTTCGCGCGCTACTGGGTGCACAACGGGCTCGTGACCGTCAACGGTCAGAAGATGTCGAAGTCCCTGGGCAACTTCACGCTCGCTGCCGACGTGCTGGCCGTGCACGACCCGCTCGTCGTGCGCTACGCGCTCGCCGCTGCGCACTACCGCTCCAGCCTCGACCTGACCGAGTCGTCGTTCGTCGAGGCGGATGCCGCGCTTGGTCGCATCCGATCGTTCCTCGAGCGCGCGGGGCGACTCGAGAGTCCCTTCACGTGGTCGGCCGAGAGGCCGGCGCAGGAGGCCGAGCGCCCCCATGACGGCGAAGCGGAGCACGGGTTCGTCCTTCCCGCGGCCTTCGGTGATGCGCTCGACGACGACCTCGCGGTCCCGCAGGCGCTTGCTGTCATCCACGACACCGTGCGTCGGGGCAACGGCGCGCTGGATGCCGGTGACGACGCTGCGGCATGGATCGCCGCGTGGAAGGTGCGCGAGATGACCGGCATCCTGGGCATCGACCCCGGCTCGACGCAGTGGCGCGACGGCGCGGACGGCGGCGGCGCCTCGGCATCCGCTCTGGACGCCCTCGTGCAGGCGATGATCACGCAGCGCGCTCAGGCGCGCGCAGACAAGGACTGGGCGGCGGCCGATCGCATCCGTGATGCGATCGCCGCCGCAGGAATCACGCTGGAGGACACTCCGGCCGGAACTCATTGGAGTATCGATGGCTAAGCCAGGGCGCCCCGGCGCGAGCAAGGGAAACAAGAAGGGCCCGACCAAGGGCACCGGCGGACTCGGACGCAAGGCCCTCGAGGGCCGCGGACCGACCCCGAAGGCGGAGGACCGCGCCTGGCACCCGGCCGGCAAGCGCAAGGCCGCGGCCGAGCGGTACGCGGCATCCGGCGGCAAGGGCAAGCCGAACCAGCGCCAGGCGTCGGGCGGAAACCCGAACCGCTCGGCCCGCGCCAAGGACAACACCTCCGAGGCGGAGACGGTCACCGGCCGCAACTCCGTGCTCGAGGCGCTCCGGGCGAAGATCCCGGCGACCGCGTTCCACATCGCGCAGCGCGTGGAGATGGACGACCGCGTCAAGGAGATGCTGTCGATCGCGACCCACCGCGGCATCCCGGTGCTCGAGGTCACCCGCCAGGAACTCGACCGGATGGCGGGCTTCGACGGCGTGCACCAGGGCGTCGCGATCAAGGTGCCGCCGTATGAGTACGCGCACCCGCAGGATCTGCTCGAGCAGACGATCGATCGCGGTCAGGTGCCGCTGTTCGTCGCGCTCGACGGCATCACCGATCCGCGCAACCTCGGGGCCGTCATCCGCTCGGCCGCGGCGTTCGGGGCACACGGCGTCATCCTCCCGCAGCGGCGCTCGGCCGGCGTCAACTCCGCGGTGTGGAAGACCAGCGCCGGTGCGGTCGCCCGCACCCCGGTGGCGCTCGCGACCAACCTCACGACGCTGCTCAAGGAGTTCAAGAAGCAGGGCGTCTTCATCCTCGGTCTCGCGGGTGACGGCGACGTCTCGCTCCCGGATCTCCAGCTCGCCGACCGTCCCGTCGTCATCGTCGCCGGGTCCGAGGGCAAGGGACTGTCGCGCCTCGTGCGCGAGACCTGCGACCAGATCGTCTCGATCCCGATCTCCGCGTCCACCGAGTCGTTGAACGCCGGGATCGCCACGTCCGTCGCGCTGTACCAGGTGTCGACGGTCCGCGGCGCGAAGAAGAAGTCCTAGGAGCGCAGCGCATGACTCGCATCGTCGTCCTCGGCGGAACCGGATACGCCGGCCGCCATATCGTCGCGGAAGCCGTGGCCCGCGGGCATGCGGTGATCGCGGTCTCGCGTTCCGAGCCGGGCGATCCGGTGGCGGGCGCCGCATACGTGCAGCGGTCGGCGCTCGACGTCGACGCGATCGCGGAGACCTTCGAGGGAGCCGACGCCGTCGTGTGGGCGCTGTCTCCGCGGGGCGACATGGAGGACAAGGTGCTCGGCGCACTGCGGCTGGTGGCCGCGAGGCTCGCCGGCACCGAGACGCGACTCGGCGTGATCGGCGGAGCAGGTGGAAGCCTCGTCGCGCCCGGCGGCCCCCGGCTCTTCGATCAGGACTTCCCCGAGGAGTACAAGGCGGAGGCGCAGGTCGGCATCGACTCGCTCGCCTTCCTGCAGAGCACGGATGCCGATCTCGACTGGTTCTTCGTGCACCCGGCGGAGGAGTTCGGTCCCTGGGCCGAGGGCGAGCGCACCGGGCACTACCGCGACGGCGGCGACGTGATCGTGCGGGATGCCGACGGGAAGTCGTGGATCTCCGGTGCGGACTTCGCGGTCGCCATGGTCGACGAGATCGAACAGGGCGATCACCACCGCGAACGGTTCACCGTCGGGTACTGAGGTCGGCGGCGGTCAGACCAGGTCGCGCCAGTCGACCTCGTCCTCGTCGTCGGCGAGCGACAGGTTGCCCGTGATCACCGGCAGGCTCATCGTCTCGGTCGGCGGCCCCATGATGGTCGCCTCGTCGCGTCGGTGGCGCAGCACCTCGTTGATGTAGCTCGTCAGCACCTCGGCGAGCGGCACGGACCGCCCCTGCGCCTGCGACAGGTACCAGCGGTGCTCGAGAACCTGATGGAACACCTCGGCCGGCTCGAGCTTGGTGCGCAGCTCGTACGGGATCGCCCGGACGACGGGCTCGAACACGCGCGTGAGCCACTCGTGTGCGTACATCTCCTCGTCGGCCCACTGCTTGGTCGAGCGGGCGCGGAACTCGTCGAGGTCGTTCAGCAGCCGGCGCGCCTGGTTCTCCTCGACGTCGAGACCGGTGAGGCGGATCAGGCGCCGCTGGTGGTGCCCCGCGTCGACGACCTTGGGCTGGATCTCGACGACCGTGCCGTCGGAGGTGGTCGACATCGACATCTCGTCGATGTCGAAGCCCAGGGCGTTGAGGCGCTCGACGCGTTCGGTGATGCGCCAGGTCTCCGCGGCCGAGAAGGACTCCTGCGCGGTCAGCTCGGCCCACAGCGACCGGTACGACGACACGATCCCATCGGCGATCGCCACCGCGTCGACCCCGTGCTCCAGCCGCCCGCCCGCGGCGAGGTCCATGATCTCGCCGGCGATGTTCGTGCGGGCGAGGTCGAGGTCGTATGCGCGCTGGCCCGCGGTCAGACCCTCCTCGTGCAGCTCGCCGGTCTCGGCATCCACCAGGTAGGCGGCGAAGGCGCCGGCGTCACGACGGAAGAGCGTGTTCGAGAGCGAGACGTCGCCCCAGTAGAAGCCCACGTTGTGCAGGCGCACGAGCAGCAGCGCCAGGGCGTCGACGAGACGCGTGGCCGTGTCGGGGCGCAGCACGCGGGTGAAGAGGGCGCGGTACGGCATCGAGAAGCGCAGATGCGAGGTGACGAGCGCCGCGGGGAGCGGCTCGCCCGCGGCATCCGTCCGTCCGGCGATCACGGCGACGCGATCGACGCAGGGGACGTCGAGGCGCGCCAGGTTGCCGAGCATGTCGTACTCCCGCTGCGCCATCTCGGCGGTCGTCTCCTTGACGGCGACCACGCGTCCCGAGAGGTCGGCGAACCGCACGAGGTGGCGGGAGAGCCCCTTCGGGAGCGAGACGATCTGCTCGGAGGGCCACTTCGCCAGCGTCGTCGACCAGGGGAGGGACAGCAGTCCCGGGTCGACGGTGCTCGCGGTGATCCGCAGCGAATCCTGCATGGCGCTCCAGAGGGCAGTCGGGGGAAAAGCAGACGCGGCGCGGGCGACCCGAAGGTCGGCCCGCGCCGCGTCTGAGGGAATTACGAGGCCGAGACGACCGGCTTGTCGTTCAGGCGCTCGCCCGACTCGATGTCGAAGGCGTGCACGTGACCGGCGGTCGCGGCGAGCGTGACGGTCTCACCCGCGTTCGGGTGGTTGCGGCCGTCGACGCGCGCGACGAGGTCGGTGCGCTTGCCGTTGATCTCGGTGTGGCCGTACAGGTAGCCGTCAGCGCCGAGCTCCTCGACGAGGTCGACCGTGACCGAGAGGCCCTTGCCGTCGGCAGGGCCGACGACGATGTCCTCGGGGCGGACGCCGACCGTGACCTGCGAACCGTTCGCACGGCCCACGGTGTCGCGGTCGAGCGGGACGACCTCGGTGCCGAAGCGGATGCCGCCTTCGGCGAGGTCCGCCGAGAACAGGTTCATCGCAGGCGAGCCGATGAAGCCGGCGACGAACACGTTGTTCGGCTTCTCGTACAGGTCGCGCGGCGATCCGACCTGCTGGAGCAGGCCGTCCTTGAGGACCGCGATGCGGTCACCCATGGTGAGGGCCTCGGTCTGGTCGTGCGTGACGTAGACCGTGGTGACGCCGAGACGACGCTGGAGCGACGCGATCTGCGTACGGGTCTGCACACGGAGCTTCGCGTCGAGGTTCGACAGCGGCTCGTCCATGAGGAACACCTGCGGCTGACGGACGATCGCGCGACCCATCGCGACACGCTGACGCTGACCACCCGAGAGGGCCTTCGGCTTGCGGGTCAGGTAGTCCTCGAGGTCGAGGAGCTTCGCGGCCTCGAGAACGCGGGTGGCGCGCTCTTCCTTGTTGACGCCGGCGATCTTGAGCGCGAAGCCCATGTTCTCGGCGACGGTCATGTGCGGGTACAGCGCGTAGTTCTGGAACACCATCGCGATGTCGCGGTCCTTCGGCGGGACGTCGGTCACGTCGCGGTCGCCGATGAGGATGCGGCCGGCGTTGACCTCTTCGAGGCCGGCGAGCATGCGGAGCGAGGTGGACTTACCGCAACCCGAGGGGCCGACCAGGACGAGGAACTCGCCGTCTCCGACCTCGAGGTTCAGCTTGTCGACTGCGGGACGCGTTCCGCCGGGGTACAGGCGGGTGGCGTCATCGAAAGTCACAGATGCCATTGTCATTTCTCCTTCACCGGCAGGTACGTGCCGGACGATCCGTTGTGATGGAAGTGGCGGAACAGGCCGCCATGACCCGTCTTTGGGTCGGGATCAGTATGACACGAACCGTGGCACCTGGGTATTTCTCAGCCTGGCTGGTTAACATCGAACCTGGCCGCGCAACGCGGCGATCGTCGCTCCGAGCGATGGTCGGGGCCAACCCGGACCCCCTCAGACTTTCAAGAGGAACGATGTCGAGCGACGAAACGCCGAACGTCCCCACGCCTCGCAATTCCCGCGAGGCCGTGCGGGAGAAGGCCCAGCAGGTGCACGCCCAGCAGTCCAGGGCGCGTCTCATGCGACGGATCATCATCGGCGCGGTCGCCGTCATCGCCGTCGGCGCGATCGGCACCGCCGTCACCCTCGCGGTGTCCGCTCAGGTGTCCAAGCCGCAGCTCACCCCGACGGGGATGGAGTCGGACGGCGTTGTCGTGAACGACATCTCCGCCGTCGCGGCATCCGATGAGACGCTCACGACGCCGAGCCCCGAGCCGACCGAGGCCGGCGCCACGGAGACTCCCGTGCCCGAGCCGACCGCGCCGGAGCGCGTCGAGATCCACGTGTACGTCGACTACCTGTCGCCGGACGCCGGGGAGTTCGAACGCGCCAACTCGCGCCAGCTCGCCAGCTGGATCTCCGAGGGCGCCGTGTCGGTGAGCTATCACCCCGTCGCCCTGCTGACCGCCAGCTCGAACGGCACCAAGTACTCGCTGCGTGCGGCGGCCGCCGCGGCCTGCGTCGCGACGCACTCCCCGGACAAGTTCTATGCGTTCAACCATGATCTGCTCGACAAGCAGCCCAAGGTCGGCAGTGACGGGCTCTCCGACGAGCAGCTCGCCGACGCCGCAGCGGCCGTGGGCGTCGACAACACCAAAGCGGTGCGATCCTGCATCGTGGACGGCGACTTCGTGACCTGGGCCAAGGATGCGACGACCCGCGCGCTCGACGGTCCGCTCGCCGGGTCCGATGACCTGGTGCTGTCCTCCGCACCGATGATCGTCGCGAACGGCGACGCGTACATCGGTGCGCTCGACGATCCCGCCGAGTTCGCGCAGTTCGTGCTCACCGTCGACAACGACGCGTCGCAGAAGTCGACCGAGACCCCGTCGCCGACGCCCAGCCCGACCGCGACGCCCACGCCGTAGTTCGGAGCGGGGACGATGCCATCGCTAAGCTGGTGGCGTCCGCCGACTTGGCGCAATTGGTAGCGCACCGTACTTGTAATACGGGGGTTACGGGTTCGAGTCCCGTAGTCGGCTCCGTGCGAGAAGGCCCGCCTCCCCGGTGAATCCGGAGAGGCGGGCCTTCTCTGTGTCCAGCGGGAGATCACTCCCGCCCGTCAGCGCGCCCGTGTCTCAGCGCAGAGTGACGTCGATCGTCTCCGTGAACGGGTCGATGTCGATGTTGGTCGTGATCGAGTATCCGGATCCGGAGGGGCCGGTGGGACGGAACTGGATGCGGACATTGGTGATGTCGCTCGCGGTGATCACGCCGGTGATCGAGCCGTCGGGGTTCTGCGTGACGACGATGCCGATGGCGTTGACGACCTGCAGGGTGACGCCCGGATCCGGGACGATCATGACGCTGGTGCCGGCGGGGAGCAGCGCGAGGTTGCCGTCCGCATCGCTGCCCTCGACGGTGAAGTTGGTCACGTTGCCGCTCACGACGCTGACGGTCGCGCCGGTGGCCCAGAAGGTCGCAGCGGGAGGCGTCTGCGATGCGGCGGCGAGCGGCGTCGCGACGGCGACGGCGACGACGGGTACCGACCAGGCTGCGCCCTTGACGAGGGTCCGGCGCGAGAGGTCGCGGGTGCTGAGGTTGTCCTGCATTTCTTTCCTTTTCCGGCTCTGAGGAGCCATCTCTTCCACGTGTGCGCGCGTCGTGACGCGGAGAGCGCATGATCGCTGAGTGCGCCACGGAGAAGGAGTCCCATCGGCCCCCGAAGTGACGCCGAACGGAGGAATCCACCGGAGATTTCACGATCTGCTGGATCTCGCGTCACTCCTGCGACGTTTCCGACTCCTTCTCAATGTGTCGACAGACTGTCGGCCGCTTGAGGGGAGTCAAATCAGATGAAGGAACAAGAGGCAGTCCAGAAGCGTGGCCTGACGCGGAGAACGGTCGTGATCGGCGGGGCATGGTCCGTGCCCGTGATCGCGGCGGCCGTGGCCACACCGCTCACCGCCGCGTCCGTGGCATGCACCGCAGCGCTCAGCACGAGCACCGCCGTCTACTCGCGGTTGAGCGGCACCTCGTCGCTGTTCACCTGGGTGGACGTCTTCGGTGACGGCAAGGACCTCACACTCACGCTCAGCGCGGTCCCCAACGGTGCGAGCAACATGACGATCAACCAGACGAACAACCTTCGTCTCGACTCCGCCACCGTCGGCGGGGAAGCGCAGCCCAGCGTGCATCTCGCGCTCGACACCGCCGATCTCCGCAATCTCGGCGGAGGGCAGCGCGTCACGTTCAGCTTCGCTCTGGACGGAGTGGCGACCACGGTCTCGGACCTCGGCTACACGATCAAGGACATCGACGGCGTCCAGGCTCTGGACGGCCTCGGCGGTGCGGAGCGCGTGTACGTCTCCGAAGGCACCGGAACGTACAACTCCGACTGGATCCGCGGCCAGGGGACGGGCACCAACGCATGGCGGCCGTTCACCGGCTCGCCGAACCCCGAGGTCGCGCCCACCAGCGCGGCTGGAAACGTGCGGGTGACCGCGTCGGGTGTCAGCGCGTTCGACCTCACCTTCGTCGCCAACAACTCGGGGCGTGCGCTCGGAGAGCGGCCGCCCCAGAACATCTGGATCGGGCCGCTCACGTTCACCGCCCTCAACCCGGTGTGCACGGCATGAACCGCCGGAGCGGCACGGGGGTGTCGAGAGGGTCGAGCCGCGCGGGACGCTGGCTCGCCGGTGCGCTGCTCGCGCTCGGAGCCGCCATCGCACCCGGTGGCGTCAGCGCAGCCATGGCGGCCGAGGTCGAACCGGGCGATGCGGTCTACATCGGCGCCAAGGAGGGATACGGCGGCACCGGCGTCTTCCCGATCTGGTCCTCAGGGGTGCAGGACGGGGATCCGGATTACTGGGCGTACTGCATCGAGCACGACGTGTCGGCGGAGACCGGACTGCTGGGCGTCGCCGGAGGCCTCGACAGCTACCTCGGCGCCAACTACTTCACCGACCCGGCGGTCACCGGCAAGGTGCTGTGGGTGCTGGCGAACAGCTTCCCGGCCGTGAGTCTCGAAGACCTCGGTGCGGCGGCGGGGGTGCCGGGCATCTCGCGCAACGACGCCATCGAGGCGACCCAGTACGCGATCTGGCGATACACCGACCTGACCTTCGACGCCCCCTGGGCCTGGGAGACCCCCGACTCGGAGGCTGCCTACTGGTACCTCGTGAACGGGGCGAACGCCAGTCCGGGGCTCACCCCCGAAGACCTGCAGGTGACGGCCTCGGTGACGGCGCCCGGCACACCCCAGACTGCGGGGAGCCTCGTCGGACCCTTCACGGTGAACACCGATCAGGCCTCGGTCGTCGTCTCGGTCGATCCCGCCGTCACGATCACGGATGCCGCAGGGACCGCGGTCGACCCGAACGCGGTCGTCGACGGACAGGAGCTCTACCTGGATCTGCGGGGCTCGACCGCCGCGGGGAGCGCCACCGTGCGCGCGACCGCCGTCGGCTCGGGAAGCACGGGCACCGTGATCTCGGTGCCGACCACGCCGGGCGGCACCCCGACAGCGGAGGACCACGCGCAGTCGATCATCCTGGTCGCGCCGGAGACGGCGCAGACGACGGGAGAAGCCACGGTGGACTGGGCTGCGCAGCCGGGTGCCGTCGAGCCGGTGATCGGGACGTCGCTGGTCGACGCCGCAGACGGAGACCGGGTGCTGGGATGGAACGGCGGCACCGTGATCGACACGGTCGCCTACCAGAACCTGGTCCCGGGCACCGAGTACACGATCTCGGGTGAGCTCATGCGCAAGTCCGACGGTCAGCCCACCGGGATCACCGGTGCGACGACCTTCACCCCCACCGTGGCGAACGGCTCGATCGACGTCAGCTTCGTCGTACCCGAGGGATATGCGGGTGAGACGCTCGTCGCCTTCGAGGAGCTCTTCGAAGGCGCGGGCGGCGCGGGCGAGCCGGTCGCGGAGCACAAGGACATCGACGACGCCGCACAGACCGTTACGGTGGAGACGGCCCCGGAGGTGCCGGTCCCGGCGATCGGGACGTCGCTGGTGGATGCCGCCGACCAGGACCACGTACTGACCTCCGGCGGGGGGACGCTCGTCGACACGGTCGCGTACCTCAACCTCACCCCCGGGGTGGAGTACACGGTCGTCGGCGAGCTGATGGACAAGGCCGACAGCCAGCCGACCGGGATCATGGGGTCGGCCACGTTCACGCCGACGAGCGCGAACGGGTCGATCGACGTGACGTTCACCGTTCCTGCGGGGTTCTCCGGCGACGTGCTGGTCGCCTTCGAGTGGCTCTTCGTGGGTGACGACGAGGGGGACGAACCCGTCGCCGCGCACACGGACATCGATGACGCGGCGCAGACGGTCGCCGTGGAGGCGGGAACCTCCGTCGTCCCCACGACGCCGAAGCCCGGCAGCGGGAGTCTCGCCGTCACCGGTGCCGCGGCACCGACGGTGATCATCGCGGCCGCGTCGGCCGCTCTCCTCGCGGGAGCGATCCTGATGCGGTCGAGAAGGCGTGACGTCGACGCCTGACCTGCGGGTCCGCGCGGGCAGAGCGGCGAGAGGATCCGCCGCTGCTCTGCCCGCGCTTCTTCGCGGGGGAGGACCGATCCGGGATGGCCTGCACGCCTCCGGCGGGGATATCATTGAACGTCGATTCAAGATCGGATCGATCACGCGGATCGACACGCGTCGGACTGCTCGGCGGTGACGAGCGGGCGTTTCTGGAGAGGGAGACGTGGGAGATTCTCGCAGCGATCGTGAGCTCCTCCGTGCGCTCCGAGACGGCGATCAGTCGGCGTACGCCGTGCTGTGGGAGCGCCACATCGGCGCGGCGCTCCGATACGCGCATCGCCTGTTCCCCTCGCACGCGGAGGACCTTGCCTCTGAGGCACTCCTCGCCGTCTACCAGCAGGTGACGACGACGAGCGCCGGGCCCGAGTTCGCCTTCCGCTCGTATCTCAAGGCCGTGATCCGCAACACCGCGATCCGGTGGCGCAAGGACGCCGACCGCATCGACGACACCGTCGAGGCCGATCGCCCCCACTTCCGCGACGCCCTCAGCCTCGTCGAACGGGAGTCGAACGCCCAGCAGTTCCTCGGAGCGTTCCAAGAGCTCCCGGAGCGGTGGCAGCGCGTGCTGTGGCTCACGGAGGTCGCCGACGTGCCCCGCCCCGAGATCGCGCGTGAGCTCGGCATCAAGCCGAACGCCGTCTCCGCTCTGCAGCGCCGAGCCCGCACCGGTCTGAAGCTGAACTGGCTCACGTCGCAGATACCGCTCCCGCTGCGCGACGACGAGGCGCATGCCGCCCGCCTCTTCCCCCGACACCTGACCGATCCGCTCGACGACACCGTGGCGCGCGAGGTGAATGACCACGTGTCGTCCTGCAACGAATGCGGAGAACTGCTCCTCGACATGCGCAGCGACGCCCGCCGTCTGCAGGGTGTCACCCTGTCCGCTGTCGGATTCGGCGCCCTCGGGGTCGTCCTTCCGGCCACGGGGGCCCTCGCCCCCGGCACCACCGCTGCTGCGGTGGGTCTGATCGCGGCCGGTACCGGTGTCGGGATCACGAGCCTTCTCGCCGGCGGCATCGGCGTGCTCACGATCAGCGGCCTTCTGCTCGGACCGCTGTTCTTCCCCGGGGACGCTCCGGTCGCCTCCTCGGCCCCGATCGCCGCGACCGAGCGCACGTCCACCGCGCCGCCCCCTGTCACCGGCGTCGGAACGCCCGGAGGCATCGAGGTGGTGCCGATCCCGTCCAGTCCGCGGCCGACGGTCCGTACGGGGCGCTGGATCGACGACCCCGCGATCGACTCGGTCGATCTGGTCAACGACCCCGACGCCCCGGCACCGATCACCCCGACGGCGCCGGGGACGGCACCGGGAACCACCCCCGGGCCGGGATCGGGCGCCGGACTGACCCCGGGACTGGTCACCCCCTCGACGTCGTCCGGATACCTCGCGCCGGTGCTGGCGGGCACCGCGACGCCAGGGTCCACGGTCGGCGTCGACGTCGCGGGTGCGCGCTACACCCCCGCAGTGGCAGACGACGGCTCGTGGTCTTTCGATCCCCGCGCCCTCGAGCTGCCCGCCGGCACCTACGACTATCAGGCCTGGGCCTTCGACGAAGACATCCAGTCGCCCGCGATGGCCGGAAGCTTCACGATCCTTCCCATCGTCATCGAGGGCTTCGAGAACATCACCGGCATCGAGGACATGGACGTGACGGAGGCCAGCACCACCGGCCTGGTCATCGCCGCCACGGGACCGGCGAACGGGTCGATCTACATCACGAGCATCGAGGGGCATTCGGCGCTGATCCCCCTCGACAGCACCGGGCACGCGATCAAGCGACTCCGCATGCACTCCCAGGGCTGGTACTGGTTCACCTTCCGGGCGCTGGATGCCGACGGCTACTGGGGCCCGCCGGACGAGCACCCCCTCGATGTGTGGGATCCGGACGTCATCTTCGATCCCTGGGGCCCCGACCCCGCGGAGATGACCTTCGACATCAGCGACCCCTAGACGCGCGTCGCAACACGCCGTCATGAGGGAATGCCTCATCGGGGCGGGCCGTTGTCCCGAGGATGACTCGTATCGGAACCAGTGACCTCTCCGTCTTCCCGCTCTCTCTCGGGGGCAACGTGTTCGGCTGGACGGCCGACCGCGACGCCTCCTTCGCCGTTCTCGACGCCTTCGTCGCGGGTGGCGGCGACTTCATCGACACGGCCGATTCCTACAGCTCCTGGGTGCCGGGCAACGCGGGAGGGGAGAGCGAGACGATCGTCGGCGCGTGGCTCGCCTCGCGGAAGCCTGCGGACGTCGTCGTCGCGACCAAGGTGAGTCAGCACCCCGACTTCCGCGGCCTCTCGGGAGCGAACGTGCGCAAGGCCGCCGAGGCATCGCTCGCACGGCTGGGCCTCGACACGATCGACCTGTACTACGCGCACTTCGACGACGAGTCGGTGCCCCTGGAGGAGACCGTCGCCGCGTTCGGACAGCTCGTGACCGACGGCCTCGTGCGCCACGTCGCGGTGTCGAACTACACCGCGGAGCGCATCCGCGAGTGGATCGGCATCGCGGATCGCCTCGGCGTGTCCCGCCCGGTCGCCGTGCAGCCGCACTACAACCTCGTGCATCGCAATGTCGTCGAGGAGACGATCATCCCGGTCGCGCAGGAGTTCGGCATCGGCCTGGTCCCGTACTACTCCCTCGCCAGCGGATTCCTCACCGGCAAGTACCGCTCGACGGATGCTGCGGGTCAGGCGTCACCGCGTGCCCAGGGCGCCGCGAAGTATGCGACGGACGCGGGACTGCGCATCATCGACGCGCTCGAGGAGATCGGGCAGGCTCACGGTGCATCTGTCGCGGCGACGTCGCTCGCCTGGCTGCGGGCGCAGCCGACCGTCGTCGCGCCGATCGCGAGTGCCCGCACCGTCGAGCAGGTGCCGGATCTGCTCGCGGGCGGACGACTGGAGCTCGCGTCCGACGAGGTGGAGCAGCTGAACCGCGTCTCGGAGTGGACGCCCGCTCAGGCCTGAGGCCGACGAGTCGGATGCGAGCTCGCGTCAGTCCTCTCCGACGAGCCCGAGGCGATGCGCGAGGATCACGGCGTGGATGCGATCGCGAGCGCCGAGCTTGGCCAAGACCCGCCCGACGTGGGTCTTGACGGTGGATTCGCCCACGTAGAGCGTCTGCGCGATCTCGGAGTTCGTGAGACCGCGGCCGATGGCGAGGAACACATCGCGCTCGCGCTCGGTGAGGTCGGCGAGCCGGGCGGAGTCGGCGGGATCGGGTTCCGCCCGCGCGGTGCCGAGCTGCGGGGAGACGTGCTGCAGCAGCATTCGCGTGATCCGGGGTGCGAGCGCCGCATCACCGCGATGCACCGCGTGGACGGCCGAGATCATCTCGTGGCGCTGCGCGTCCTTCAGCAGGAATCCGCTGGCACCCGCCCGGATCGCACCGAACGCGTACTCGTCCAGGTCGAAGGTGGTGAGGACGAGGACCCTGGTCTGCGGATGCTCTCGCACGATGGTCTCCGTCGCCGCGATGCCGTCGAGCCCCGGCATCCGGATGTCCATCAGCACCAGGTCGGGCGCGAGCGCGGCGACCTGAGCGATCGCGGCATTCCCGTCGGCGGCCTCTCCGACGACGGTGATGCCGGGTTCCGCTTCGAGGACCATGCGGAACCCCACGCGGATCAGCTCCTGGTCGTCGACGAGGAGGACTCTGATCGTCTCTGTCATGCGTTCTCCTCGTTCGGTGATGACGGGGCGGCGGACGCGGTGCCCGCCGCGGGGAGCTCGGCGTGCAGCACCCAGCGCCCGGAGCCGTCGGGGGCGGAGCGCAGGTCGCCGTTCACATGGGCGGCGCGCTCGGCGAGTCCGCGGAGCCCGAAGCCGTCGTTTCCGGTGGCCCCGCGCACGCCGTCGTTGACGATGTCGACCGTCACGGTCTCGGCGGTGTAGGTCACTCGCACGGCGATCGCCGTGGCGGTCGGCGCATGACGCATCGCGTTCGTCACGCCTTCCTGGACGATCCGGCCGATGGCGTGCGCGACGCCGGGAGCGACGACCGCGCTTCCGCTCACCGCGAGCGTGACGGGGAAGCCGGCGCGTTGCGCGGCCGTCACCGTGTCGCGCGGCGGTGTCGGCTCCATCGGAGTGAGCGGCAGCGGCGAATCGTCGGCGCGGAGCACGCCCAGCATCGATCGCATCTCCGTGAGAGCACCCCTCGCGGTCTCCGCCGTGGCGGTCGCGGCCTTGCGTGCCTGCTCGGCATCCGGAGTCGCGGCCGCCCCTTCGGAGAGCGCCACGATGACCGTGAGGGAGTGCGACACGATGTCATGCATCTCGCGTGCGATGCGCGCACGCTCCGCGGAGGCCGCCAGCTGCGCCTGCTGATCGCGCTCGACGAGGAGCTGCCGCGAACGATCGATGATGGCGGCGAGGTAGCGCTTGCGCTCGCCGACGTTGACCCCGACGAGGGTGCCGATCAGCCCGAGGACCACGACGCCGAGCACGGTGTCGACGCCGGTCTGCAGCGTGGCGACACCGGTCAGCATCAGACACAGGGCGAAGAGCGTCAGAGCCGCCGATCCGATGCCGAAGCCGATCCATACCGCGCGGACGGACCCGTACACGGCGAGGGCGTAGCACGCGAAGAGCGGGAACGGCGTGCTGCCGGGGTGCGGGAGGAGCATCAGCAGCATCTCCAACGCGAACGCCGTGACGAACGGGATGAGGGGATGCTGCCGTCGCCAGAACAGCGTCGCGGCGGCGGCGATGATGCAGACCGGGATGAGGAACGGCGGCGCCGTGTCGTCCGGCACCGGGGCGTCCATGTCGACGATCCCCACGGTCGCAGTGGACAGCAGGAGGGTGATGCCGACGATCAGCACGTCGGCGACGACCGGATGCCGCGCCCAGAACCGTCGGAGGAGACCCGGGGCACGCGGAAGCCGCAGCTCCTCGTCCTCGCGGATCGAGTCGCTGCGGCTGCGCGTTCTGCTCACGGGCTGACTCTACGCGTCGCGCGTGCGGAGCACGGCCCACGCGGACAGCAACCCGGCGGCGACCCAGCAGGCGAGCGTCAGATAGGCGGCGGGGACATCGCTGCCCTCACCCGGGACGATGACGGTCTGCGCCGCGGCCACCGGCAGGTGCGAGGCGGCCTCCATGACCCAGCGCCCGGCTTCGCCGGCCAGGGCGAACATGCTCGCGACGATGGGCAGGACGAACAGCAGTCCGACAGTCGCGGCGATCGCACCCGCCCCGGATCGCAGGATGAAGCCGAACGCGACGCCGATGGTCGTGAACACGGCCATCGCCAGCGAGGCGACGATGATCGGGAGCGACGATGCGGACGGATCCGACCAGTCGATGCTCTGATCCCGGCCCGCGACGACAGCGGACACGACGACCGCGGCGATCCCGAAGATGATCAGCGACGACACGAACATCACGCCGGCGAGCACCACGGCCTTCGCGGCGAGGACCGAGCCACGGCCCGGGTTCGCGGTGAGCGTCGAGCGGATCATGCCGGTCGAGTACTCGCCGGTGACCGAGATCGCACCGAGGATGCCGGCGAGGAGCATCGTGAACTGGAACGGCGACACGACCGCCTGCACGGGATCGAAGCCCGGGTCGGTCACGTTCTGGGCGATCAGGACGGCGATGGCGACGGTGAGCAGGCCGGTGATGCCGATCGACCACCAGGTGGATCGCAGGGTGGCGAGCTTGATCCACTCGCCATGGAGCGCGCGGACGAAGGTCAGTCGGTGGCGGGTGTCGACACGGTGCGGGGCGACAGCCGATTCCTGGACGGTCATGAGATCTCCTTGGTCCGGTACTCGACGGCGTCGCCGGTGAGAGCGAGATACGCGTCCTCCAGCGATCCGGTGGTCGGGGTGAGCTCGTGCAGCGGGATGCCGCGGGCGGCGGCCAGATCGCCGATCCGCGCGGCGGGGAGTCCGACGACATCGAGCAGATCGGGAGCCGAGCTCACGATCTCGACGTCCGGCCCGCCGACGGCGGCGACGAGGTCGGCCGCCCGAGGGGTGCGCACGCGCACGGTGTTGGTCGTCCAGGCGCGGACGAGCTCGGGGAGCGGAGCGTCGGCGAGCACCTTGCCGCGGCCCATCACGATGACGTGGTCGGCGGTCTGCGCCATCTCGCTCATCAGGTGGCTCGAGAGCAGCACCGTGCGTCCTTCGGATGCCGCGTGCCGGACGAACTGGCGCACCCAGCGGACGCCCTCGGGGTCGAGGCCGTTGACCGGTTCGTCGAGGATCAGCGTGTGCGGGTCCCCGAGCAGCGCGGAGGCGATGCCGAGGCGCTGGCCCATGCCGAGCGAGAACTTGCCGGCGCGCTTGCGGGCGACGGAGCTGATACCTGCGAGATCGATCACCTCGTCGACGCGGGACGCCGGGATGCCGTGCGTCGCGGCCATCGCGCGGAGGTGGTTGCGGGCGGTCCGGCCGGTGTGCACGGCCTTGGCGTCGAGCAGCACGCCGACCTCGGTGAGCGGTGCGCGGAGCTTGCGGTACTCGCGGCCGGAGACCATCGCGCGGCCGGAGGTCGGACGGTCGAGTCCGACGATCATCCGCATGGTGGTCGACTTGCCGGCGCCGTTGGGGCCGAGGAAGCCCGTGACGCTGCCCGGCTGGATCGTGAACGACACGTCGTCGACGGCCGTCTTGTCTCCGAACCTCTTCGTGAGGCCTTCTGCTGTGATCATGTCGTCCACGTTACGGAGCGAGCACGATGTTCCGCGTCCTCCCTCGGTACCGTTCCCTCGGAGCGCGGGTCATCCCGGTGATGGATGCCGGTGGCTCGGCGCTGAGATCAGTCGGCCTGTCGCCCGAAGGTCTGGGGGTCGACCGGACGCTGCGCCCTCGGGAGCTTCTCGACGACGAGGAGGTACGACTCGGTCACGAGTTCCGTGACCAGGCCCTCCTCGAGCGACGAGCCGGGGGTGAGCGTGATCCAGTGCTTCTTGTTCATGTGGTACCCCGGGACGATGTCGGCGAACGTCTCTCGGAGAGCCTTCGCGTCGTCGGGCTGCGACTTGAGCGTGACACGCCCTGTGCCGTCCAGCGGCAGGAGGAGGAAGACGCGGCCCCGCACCTTGTACACGTCCCATTCGGGGCCGAACGGATTCTCGAGCGCCGAGCCGGGCAGCTCATCCGCGCGCGCGGCGGCGGCCGACGTCAGTTCCTGCGCATCCACGCGTCAGAACAGCCGTTCGGCGCGCTTGTCGTCGTTCCGCGGCTTCACCTGCACGCGATCGTCGAGGTCGGCGGCCGCGAGCAGCGCCTCGTCGACAACCTCGCGGCCGGTGTCGGCCGTCAGCCAGTCCCCGGCGAACGACGCCGGGACGAGCACCGGCATGCGATCGTGCACGCCGGCGAGGTGCTCCGGCGCCGGTCGCATCACGATCGAGTAGCAGGTGAACCACGCGCCGTCGGCGGTGCGCCCCCGCTGGGTCACGGCCGCCATGCCGAACAGCGCGCCGTCGTCGACGAGGAACTCATGCCACTGCCGGGACGGCTTCTGCATCTCGAACCAGCTCGTCGCCGGCACGATCGCGCGGGACTTCGCACTGCCGGGCCGGTCCTGCAGGCGCTCCGAGCGCGTGTTGATCGACGGGAACCTGGCGGGTTCGCCGTTCACGAGGTACCCCCACCACGCCGGCTCCAGCGTCGGCGCGGTCTCCGGCTGCACGATGATCGGATTGAGGTTCCGCAGGTTCTTCCCGGTCGGACGCAGGGTCTCGCCGGCGTTCTCCTCGGCCCAGACGCGCAGGCCTTCCAGGACCGCGTCGTCGGCCGCGGCCAGAAGCTCTGCGTCGGTGAACCGGGGATCGAGACCATAGCTCGCGCACATGTCGTCAGCGTAGCCGTGGCCGCCGACATCCGCCCGGTCTGCGGCCTTCCGCCGCTCGGGTAGTGTCGACAGGTGCCCGATACCCGCCGGCTTCCCGTGCCCCTGGCGCTCGGCGGCGCAGCAGCCATCGGCGTCATGACGGCGATCCAGGCCCGCATCAACGGCGTGCTCGGCGTGAAGGTCGACGACGGCGTCGTCGCCGGGCTGATCTCGTTCGCGGTCGGCCTCCTCGCCCTCGTCGTCGTGATCTCCTGCATCCCCTCGGCGCGTCGTGGCGTCGTGCGCCTCGTCGGCGGGATCCGACACGGGCGGATCCCGTTCTGGATGCTGCTCGGCGGCGCCTGCGGCGCCCTCACCGTCTCCACCCAGGGCCTGACCGCGGGAGTGCTGGGCGTCTCGCTGTTCACCGTCGGGGTCGTGGCCGGACAGACGCTGAACGGACTGGTGCTCGACCGGATCGGCTTCGGCCCGGCCGGAGTCGTCGCGGTCACCCCCGGTCGCCTGGCCGGGGGAGCGCTCGCGCTCGCCGCGGTCGCGATCTCGCTCTCCGGCGACGTGCTCGCATCGGCGCCGCTGTGGATGCTGCTGCTGCCGTTCGCGACCGGCGTCGGCATCGCGTGGCAGGCGGCGACCAACGGACGGCTCGCGCAGAGGGTCGAGTCGCCCATCGCCGCCACGCTGATGAGCTTCATCGCCGGCACGATCGTGCTGGCCGCTGCCGCCGGGGTGAGCATCGCGGTCCGCGGGATGCCCGACGCTCCGCCGGCCGAGCCGTGGCTGTACCTGGGTGGTTTCCTCGGAGCCGCCTACATCCTCCTCGGAGCGTTCATCGTCGCGCACACGGGCGTGCTCCTGATGGGGCTGGGGTCCGTGCTCGGGCAGCTCGTGACCTCGGTCGTGATCGACCTCTTCTGGCCGACGGCGGCGGGTCCCGCGCTCTGGCAGATCATCGCGATGGTGATCGTCGCCGTGGCATCCGTCGTCGTCGCGCGGATCCGGCCCCGGCGCTGACGACTACTTCTTCTTCGCCTTCTTCGCCTTCTTCGCCGTCTTCTCGATCGGCTCGGTCCTCGCCGGCATGCGGGTCAGGAGCTTGCGGGCATCGACGGCCTTGCGCCGGCCCGGCTTGCGCCCGGCGGGCTTGCCGCCGACGTACAGCCAGCCGAGGAGCTCCTCGTTCTTCGCGAGTCCGTGCGCCTGGGCGACCGCCTTCGACCGCGTGTAGCGCCCGGTGCGCCAGAGGACGCCCCAGCCGGCCTCGTCGAGCAGCAGGCTCAGCGTGTGGGCGACGCCGGATGCGGTGGCCTCCTGCTCCCAGCGCGGCACCTTGTCGCTCTTGCGGTAGCTGGCCACCACCGCGATGAGCAGCGGCGCGCGAAGGGGCTTCGAGGACGGCGACTTGTCGCCTTCGGCCTTCGCGATCGCGGCGCCCAGCGCCTCGCGATCGGTGCCTCGCAGCTCGATCAGACGCCAGGGACGCAGCGAGGAGTGGTCGGCGACACGGCCGGCCGCGGCGACGAGGGTCACCAGCTCCTCGTGCGTCGGCGCGGTGTCATCGACCTTCGACCAGGACTGCCTGGCGCGAACGGCGTCGAGCGCGCTCACGACTCGTCGGGCGTGAAGTTCATCGCGATCGAGTTCATGCAGTAGCGGTCACCGGTCGGCGTGCCGAACCCGTCGGGGAACACGTGTCCGAGGTGGGAGCCGCAGTTCGCGCAGCGCACCTCGGTGCGCACCATGCCGAGGCTGGAGTCCTCGATGAGCTCGACCGCCTCGGGGCGGATCGACTCGTAGAAGCTCGGCCATCCGCAGCCGGAGTCGAACTTGGTGCCGCTCTTGAAGAGCTCGGCGTCGCACGCTCCGCAGGTGTACAGGCCCGAGCGCTTCTCGTCGAGCAGCTCGCCCGTCCATGCGCGTTCGGTCGCGGCCTGGCGCAGCACGGCGTACTGCTCATCGCCGAGCTCGCGGCGCCACTCGTCTTCGGTCTTGTCCACGCTGTACGACATGTATCCTCCTGAGTCCCCTCCATTCTCCCTCCTGTGCCGGGGCGTCGGGTGCGCCGAGTCAGAATGGACGGATGACGGATGCTGTCCAACAGCGCTACGCGCGGTTCTCCCGGGATGAGGCCCCGGGCCGCAGCGCGCTCTACGAGGAGTGGGCGGCCGGCGTCGCCGCCGATCCCGAGGTGCAGCGGATCCTCCTGCGGATCCCCGAGTCGAGGCGGCAGCCGCCCCTCGTGTTCGCGGTGACGCGGCTGCTCGGCGCCGACCTCGGCGGCTACCCGGCGTGGCGGCGCTTCGTCGTGCGGAATGCCGACGAGATCGTCGCCGCGTGCACGGCGCGGCAGCTCCAGACCAACGAGCCTCTGCGGCTCGCCGCGCTGCTCCCCGTGCTGTCGGAGATCGAGGGGCCTGTCGCGATGCTCGAGATCGGCGCGTCCGCGGGGCTGTGCCTCTATCCGGACCGCTACTCCTATCGCTTCGTCGGAGAGGACGGAGCGCTCCGGGCCGCGCTCGACCCTGACGACGGCCGATCGACCGTGACCCTGGAGAGCCGGGTCTCGGGCGTCCTGCCACCGCTGCGGATGCCGGAGGTCGTCTGGCGGGCCGGCATCGACCTGGCGCCGCTGCACGCGGGGGACGACCGGGATCGGAGCTGGCTGCGAGCCCTGGTCTGGCCGGGGGAGAGCGGGCGGGAAGAGCGGATCGATGCCGCGCTCGACATCGCGGCATCCGATCCTCCTCGTCTCGTCGCGGGCGACGCGCTGGCGGAGATCGATGCGCTCGCGGCCGAGGCCCCCGCCGGTGCGACGCTCGTCATCACCACGCCGGGCGTGCTCGTGCACATCCCCCGGGCGGCGCGGACCGCTCTGATCGACCGCATCTCCGGGCTGCCCGCGCGGTGGATCACGATCGATCCACCCGGTCTGCTCGACGTCTGGGAGCCTCCCGTCGACGCGGGAGCCTGGCCGGGCTTCGTCGTCGCCCTCGACGGCCGCGTCCGTGCTGCGGCGGATCCGCTCGGGCGCTGGTGGGAGTGGCGCGCGGCCGTCGCGGCTGATGCGTCCTAACCTGGAGCCATGCTCGGAGATCTCACGGAGCGCGATCGCGCGATCCTCGCCCTCGAGGCGTCGTGGCCGCGCCACGGCGGGGCGAAGGAAGAGGTGATCCGGGCCCAGCTCGGCATGAGCGCGGCGCGGTACTACCAGATTCTGGGGCGTCTGATCGAGTCCGACGTCGCGCTCGAATACGACCCGATGCTGGTGCGCCGTCTGCGGCGGATCCGCGACAGCCGGGCCGCCCAGCGCACCGCCCGCACTCCGCGATTCGTCGGCTGATCCTGCCCGATGGCGGTTCCGCGCCCGCGCCGCGGAACGGATTGACAGGAACGTGCCGCTAGCATCGAGGGGTGTCCAAGCCCAGCCGCGATCGCTTCGATGACGTCCCCCGCTCCTCCGGACGCGTCGGGGCCCACCGTGCCGAGACCCCCGGGATGAACGGCTGGGTCGTTCTGCTGTGGTCCTTCGTCGCGGCCCTGGTGCTCATCATCGCCGGCATCTTCGGCTCGCTGGTCGTCATGGGTCGCATCTCGCTGTTCCCCGAGACCGCGCCGAGCTCCGTGCCCACCCCCGAGGAGACCGGAGTCGTCGACACGACCATCTCGGTGATGATCCTGAACGCGACGCCCGAAGAGGGGCTCGACACGCAGATGCGCGACCTGCTGATCAACAGCGGCTGGCTCGCGGACAGCGTCTATGCGAGTGACAGCGCGAGCGTGGACTTCGAGACCACCACCGTCTACTACGTCGCGGAAGAGGACGAGCTCGCAGCGATCGGCCTGGCGCGCGTCATCGGCGGCGCCGAGGTCCAGCAGAGCGACTTCTACGCGGCGCTGAACGACACCGGCGCGAAGCAGATCACCGTCGTCATCGGCCTCGATCGATCCACCACGGTGCCCGAGACTCCTGCCGAGACTCCCGCCTCCTGACATCGGGATGCGCCCCGTCCCCGGCGGCTTGCACTCGGTGGTGTCGAGTGCCAGAATGGCGTTAGCACTCTCTTACTCCGAGTGCTAAACCCAACGTCTACGTCCAGGAGGGACGAAAAAACTCATGGCAAAGATCATTGCTTTCGATGAGGAGGCCCGCCGCGGCCTCGAGCGCGGCCTCAACATCCTCGCCGACGCGGTCAAGGTGACCCTCGGCCCGCGTGGCCGCAACGTCGTCCTCGAGAAGAAGTGGGGCGCCCCCACGATCACGAACGACGGTGTCTCCATCGCCAAGGAGATCGAGCTCGACGACCCGTACGAGAAGATCGGTGCGGAGCTCGTCAAGGAGGTCGCCAAGAAGACCGACGACGTCGCCGGTGACGGCACCACGACCGCCACGGTCCTGGCTCAGGCGCTCGTCCGCGAAGGTCTGCGCAACGTCGCAGCCGGCGCCGACCCGATCTCGCTGAAGCGCGGCATCGAGAAGGCCGTCGCGGCCATCACCGAGGAGCTGCTCGCCAGCGCCAAGGAGATCGACTCCAAGGAGCAGATCGCTGCGACCGCTTCCATCTCGGCTGCCGACCCCGCGATCGGCGAGCTGATCGCCGAGGCGATCGACAAGGTCGGCAAGGAGGGTGTGGTCACCGTCGAGGAGTCGCAGACCTTCGGCACCGAGCTCGAGCTCACCGAGGGCATGCGCTTCGACAAGGGCTACCTGAACCCGTACTTCGTCACGGACCCCGACCGTCAGGAAGCCGTCTTCGAGGACGCCTACATCCTCATCGCGAACCAGAAGATCTCGAACATCAAGGACCTTCTGCCCATCGTCGACAAGGTGATCCAGGACGGCAAGGAGCTCGTCATCATCGCCGAGGACGTCGAGGGCGAAGCTCTCGCGACGCTCGTGCTCAACAAGCTCAAGGGCATCTTCAAGTCGGTCGCCGTCAAGGCTCCCGGCTTCGGCGACCGTCGCAAGGCGCAGCTGCAGGACATCGCGATCCTCACCGGTGGTCAGGTCATCACCGAAGAGGTCGGCCTGAAGCTCGAGAACGCCACGCTCGACCTGCTGGGTCGTGCACGCAAGGTCATCGTCACGAAGGACGAGACCACGATCGTCGAGGGCGCCGGTGAGGCCGACCAGATCGAGGGTCGCGTCACGCAGATCCGTCGTGAGATCGAGAACACCGACAGCGACTACGACCGCGAGAAGCTCCAGGAGCGCCTCGCCAAGCTCGCCGGCGGCGTTGCCGTCATCAAGGCGGGTGCGGCGACCGAGGTCGAGCTCAAGGAGCGCAAGCACCGCATCGAGGACGCCGTCCGCAACGCGAAGGCTGCTGTGGAAGAGGGCATCGTCCCCGGTGGTGGCGTCGCGCTCATCCAGTCGGGCACGAAGGCTCTCGACGCTCTGTCGCTCACGGGTGACGAGGCGACCGGTGCCAACATCGTCCGCGTCGCCATCGAGGCTCCGCTGAAGCAGATCGCGCTGAACGCCGGTCTCGAGCCGGGCGTCGTCGCGAACAAGGTCTCCGAGCTTCCCTCGGGTCAGGGCCTGAACGCGGCAACGGGCGAGTACGTCGACATGTTCGCTGCGGGGATCATCGACCCGGCGAAGGTGACCCGTTCGGCTCTGCAGAACGCAGCGTCGATCGCGGCTCTCTTCCTCACGACCGAGGTCGTCGTCGCCGACAAGCCCGAGAAGGCTGCGGCACCGATGGGCGACCCGTCGGGTGGCATGGACTTCTGACGCTCGCATGAGGTCAGCGACTCCGTCGCACAGAACGCCCCCGGCTCCGGCCGGGGGCGTTCTGCGTTTCCGCCCTCTGGTGAGGACCGGGATCAGCGGAACAGGCTCGCCGAGTATCGATCGGCATCCGCATACTGCGCAGCGGCCGATCCGAGCGAGGTGCCGATCGAGTCGAGCACCTGCTCCACGTGCAGCTGCGCCCCCTGCCACTGCTCGGCGCAGATCTGGAACGCGTTCGACGCATCGCCCATCCACGACGACTGCAGCTGCTGCAGCTGCGCCATGAGCGTGCGGGACTCGCTGCGAAGTCTCTCGATCGTGCCGCGGGTCGCCGCGTTCGCGGACTCGACGGCGTCGGTGTCGACGGTGAAGACAGACATGGGAACTCCTTCTCGTTGGAGCTCCGACGCTAGAGGCCTGAGGGGAGCGGCAGCCGTTCCGATCGGCGGTGCCGCCGCCGACTGTGCACAACCGGCCACGGGTGGTGGCGGTGGAGGGCGCTCACAGCTCCAGACGGTCGAGGGGCTGGGTGTCCTCGAGCAGGTGCGCGGGTGTCGCCCGGGAAGGCGCGAGGGGGAGCGTGACCGTGAACGTCGCGCCGCCGCCGGGGGTCTCCGACACCGCCACCGAGCCGTGCAGCGCCTTCACGATCGAGGCGACGATCGCGAGCCCCAGTCCGGAGCCGCCGGTCTCTCTGGCGCGTGAGGTGTCGGCGCGCCAGAAGCGCTCGAAGATCTGCTCGCGGATCTGCGGGGGGATGCCCTCGCCGTGATCGACGACCGCGATGCTCCCGGTGCCCCGCACCCGGTCGGAGTCGACGACGATCTCGATGGGGCCGTCCTCAGGCGAGAACCGCCGCGCGTTGCCGAGGAGGTTGGTGACGACCTGGCGCACCTTGTTCTCCTCGCCGAGGACGATGGGCGGGGTGCGCACGGGGGTGTCGGGAACCTCGGTGAAGTCGATCGCCGGCGGCTGCTCCGGCTGTCGCGGTCGGCGACGCAGCCGCGCCAGAGTGCCGCGGGAGAGGCCGCGCGGCGTGAGCGGAGCGGCAGCCGGGGCAGGCGCGGGGGCGATCCGCACGGTCGCGGTGTCCGTCACCTCGACCGTGCGGTCGATGACCGTGACCGTGCGCCCGGGGGCCGCGGCCCGCACGTCGAGAGCGGCATCGCGGGCGATGGGGCGCAGGTCGAGCGGTTCGATCTCGGGCTCGCGTTCCTCGTCGAGGCGGGCGAGAGCGAGGAGGTCCTCGACGAGGACGCCCATCCGGATCGCCTCCTTCTCGATGCGCTCCATGGCGCGCGCCGTGTCCTCCTCGCCCTGGATGGCACCCATCCGGTAGAGCTCCGCGTAGCCGCGGACGCTGACGAGCGGGGTGCGCAGCTCATGACTGGCATCGCCGATGAACCGGCGCATGTGCTGGACCGTGCGATCGCGCTGAGCGAGGGAGCGGTCCACGCGATCGAGCATGGTGTTGATGGCGCTGTTCAGGCGGCCCACCTCGGTGGTGGGCTCGAGGTCGGTGAGCCGCTGGCGGAAGTCGCCGGCGGCGATCGACATGGCGGTGGCCTCGACCTGACCCAGTCGGCGGAACGTGAGCGTGACGAGACCGCGGGTGAGGAGGGCCGCGATGAGGATCGTGATCAGCGCGATCGTGATGTAGATGCCGAAATACTGGCTGAGGATGCGATCGACCTCGGCGAGCGGCATGGCGACGACCTGGATGCGCAGTTCGCCGCCGTCGCCCGGAACCGTGGCGACGGCGGCGCGGTACACGGATGCATCCGCACCCGGAAGATCGAAGGTCGTGTCGGCCTCCGACTGCGCCTTCGCGAGGGGGTAGCTCTCCGGGAAGAGCGGTCCTGCCTCCGACGCGTCCGCGGTCGAGGCCTGCAGCACGCCGTCGGCGTCGTAGATCGCGAACGCGAAGTCACGGGGCTGCTGGTCGCGCGGCGTGTAGATCGTGTCGCCTTCGACGGTCGTCATCTCGAAGTAGCGGTCTGCGAGGTCGCTGGAGACGAGCGCCGGAAGCTGGGCGTCGATGTTCCCGACGAGTGCCGTGCGCAGGATCGGGACCGTGCCGATCCCGGCGACGAGCAGACCGAGGGCGAGCACCGCGACGGTGACGCCCGTGACCTTCGCCCGCAGGCTGGTCCGCCGCCACCAGCTGGTGACCGCATCGGGCTTGTGCGCCATGCGGTCCTCCCGGGTGCGGCGTCTGCGCCGCGGAACGGCGTCGGGGGTCGTGCGGTCGTCAGACCGTCTTGCCGACCTTGAGCATGTATCCGAAGCCGCGCTTCGTCTGGATCAGCGACTCCTCGGTGTGCGGATCGATCTTGCGACGGAGGTAGGAGATGTAGCTCTCCACGATGCCGGCGTCGCCGTTGAAGTCGTACTCCCAGACGTGGTCGAGGATCTGCGCCTTCGACAGCACGCGGTTCGGGTTCAGCATCAGGTAGCGCAGCAGCTTGAATTCGGTGGGGCTGAGCTCGATCGCCTCCTTGCCGACGTGGACGTCGTGCGTGTCCTGGTCCATCGAGAGCTCACCCGCGCGGATGATCGACTCCTCGTCGGCCTGCATGGTGCGGCGGAGGATCGCCTGGGCCCTGGCGACGATCTCGTCGAGGCTGAACGGCTTGGTGACGTAGTCGTCGCCGCCGGCGTTGAGTCCCTCGATCTTGTCCTCGGTGCCGTCCTTCGCCGTGAGGAACAGGATCGGAGCCGTGAATCCGGCACCGCGGAGCCGCTTCGTCACGCTGAAGCCGTTCATGTCCGGGAGCATGACGTCGAGGATGATGAGGTCCGGCTCCTCCTCGAGGACGGCCGAGATCGTGGCGGCGCCGTTGGCCACCGTCTTCACCTGGAATCCGGCGAAGCTGAGACCCGTGGAGAGCAGGTCGCGGATGTTGGGCTCGTCATCGACGACCAGGATGCGCGCATCAGTCATGTCCCCATTATGGTGACTTCGGCAATGCGGATGCTGACTATTGTCCGGAACGGCGGGGTGTCGCCGTCCGACGGGCCGCGAAATCCTCCCGTGGTCGGATGCGATCCACAGCCGCACCCGAGAGGATCGATGCATGAGCTCGACCGAGGACGACATCGCCGCCCCCGTACCCGTCACCGCCGCGCAGACGCCCGCGCCGGCCGAACAGTTCGCCTTCCACCGTCTCGCGCGTGTGCGCCCGCGGTATCGCTGGTGGCGGGTGCTGCTCACGGGGCTCGTCGCCCTCGCGTTCTACGTGGTGCTGCTGCTGCTCCTCATGGTCCCGGTGGGCGTCGCGTCGGTGCTGGTACCGGAATGGGGAGCCGAGCTGCAGATGCTCCTGGTGACCATGGAGTACTTCGACCTCGACCGCCCATGGCTTCTCGTGGTCCTCGTGCTGCCGCTGATCCTGATGATCCCGCCCCTCCTGCTGGCCTCGCGCATCGTCGAGGGACGCGGGGTGGGGCTGCTGTCGTCCGTGGCGGGGCGGCTGCGGCTCGGCTGGCTCGGCAGGAGCCTGCTGCTCGCCCTGGCCGTCTTCGCGGTGTACTTCGCCGTGTCCCTCGGCCTCTCGGCGGTCACGGGCACCGAGGTCGTCCCCGACTTCTCGCACCCGAACCTCTGGATCATGGTGCTGCTCGTGCTCCTGCTGATCCCCTTCCAGGCGGCCGCCGAGGAGTACGTCTTCCGGGGCTACCTGATGCAGCTCGTCGGCGGCTGGCTGCGGCATCCGGCGTTCGCGATCCTGCTGCCGGTCCCGCTGTTCGTGCTCGGCCACGGATACGACGTCTGGGGCGCGGCGAGCGTGGGGGTCTTCGCGATCGTCGCCGCCTGGCTGTGCTGGCGGACGGGCGGTCTCGAGGCGGCGATCTCGCTGCACATCGTGAACAACGTGCTCATCTTCCTGTTCGGGTCCGTCGGGATGGTCGACGCGAACGCGACCTCCGGCACTCCGGTCGATCTGCTCGCATCGACAGCGGCGATGGTCGTCTACGCGCTGCTGGCCGATCGGTGGGCGCGCCGGCTCGGCATTGCGCGAACGCTCGCTGTGGCGCCGATCCCGGCGTCGCGCGGCGCCGAGGGAACCCATCGTCTGAACACCGTGATCCACGGCTGACCGCGGGTCGCGGTCCGGAGGGGATCAGGCTGCGATCGCGTCGGCGTCCATGATCGTGTAGCTGTAGCCCTGCTCGGCGAGGAAGCGCTGGCGGTTCTGCGCGTAGTCCTGGTCGATCGTGTCGCGGGCCACGAGCGTGTAGAAGCTCGCCGTGTGGCCCGACTGCTTCGGTCGCAGCAGGCGACCGAGGCGCTGGGCCTCCTCCTGGCGGGATCCGAAGGAACCGGAGACCTGGATGGCGACGGATGCCTCGGGCAGGTCGATCGAGAAGTTCGCCACCTTCGAGACCACGAGCAGCGAGATGTCGCCCTCGCGGAACGCGCGATAGAGCTCCTCGCGTTCGTCCACGGGGGTCGCACCGGTGATCTGGGGAGCGTCCAGCGCTTCGGAGAGCGACTCGAGCTGGTCGAGGTACTGCCCGATCACCAGGATGCGCTCTCCCGGGTGCTTCGCGATCAGCTCGCGCACGGCCTGGACCTTGGCGGGAGCGGATGCCGCGAGGCGATAGCGCTCGTCGTCCGTCGCCGCCGCGTACTCGAGCCGGTCGCTCGGCGGAAGGTCGACGCGCACCTCGTAGCAGGCGGCGGGCGAGATGAACCCCTGCGCCTCGATCTGCTTCCACGGAGCGTCGAACCGCTTGGGGCCGATCAGGCTGAAGACGTCGCCCTCGCGGCCGTCCTCGCGGACGAGCGTCGCGGTGAGTCCGATCCGTCGTCGGGCCTGGAGATCGGCGGTGAGCTTGAACACCGGAGCGGGGAGGAGGTGCACCTCGTCGTACACGATGAGACCCCAGTCGAGGGCGTCGAGCAGCGCCAGGTGCGCGTACTCGCCCTTCCGCTTGGCCGTGAGGATCTGGTACGTCGCGATCGTGACGGGCTTGACCTCCTTGGCCTGACCGGAGTACTCGCCGATCTCCTCGGGCGTCAGGCTCGTGCGCTTGAGCAGCTCGTCGCGCCACTGCCGGGCCGAGACCGTGTTCGTCACGAGGATCAGCGTCGTGGTCTTGGTCGCGGCCATGGCGCCGGCGCCCACGATCGTCTTGCCCGCGCCGCAGGGGAGCACCACGACGCCCGAGCCGTCCTTGGAGAAGGCGTCGACGGCATCCTGCTGGTACGGGCGGATCTGCCAGCCGTCCTCGGCGAGGTCGATCTCGTGCGGGGTGCCGGGCGTGTAGCCGGCGAGGTCCTCGGCCGGCCAGCCGATCTTGAGCAGCTCCTGCTTGATCTGACCGCGTGCCCACGCGTCGACGACGAATGTCGCAGGCGTCGGGTGCCCGATCAGCAGCGGCTGGATGCGCTTGTTGTTCGCGACCTGGGTCAGCACGGCGGGGTCGGACGAGCGCAGGATGAGCGTTCCCTCGTCGTCGCGCTCGATCACCAGCCGCCCGTAGCGGTTGACGGTCTCCCGCAGATCGACCGCGACCGACGGCGGCACGGGGAAGCGCGACCAGCGGTCCAGCGTCTCGAGCATGTCCTCGGCGGTGTGGCCGGCGGCCCGCGCGTTCCACAGCCCGAGCCGCGTGATCCGGTAGGTGTGGATGTGCTCGGGGGCGCGCTCCAGCTCCGCGAAGATCGCGAGTTCGTGCCGGGCGCTCTCGGCGTCGGCGTGGGCGACTTCGAGCAGCACGGTGCGATCGCTCTGGACGATCAGGGGGCCATCAGACATAGCTGTCCAGTTTACCGGGCGCGAGAGGTGCGGGGCCTACGGCGCGACGATCGATGCGGCCAGGATGCTCGAGACGGGGAGGGTGCGCTCGACGTCGGCTGCCCGATCGCGTCCGCGCAGGCGGCCTCCGCCGATCCCGGTGGCCTCGAGCAGGAGTTCGCGCGTCGACCCGTCCGGCATCCCCACCGTGACCTGCAGCACGGCCTTGGCGCGGACCGCCGCTTCGAGCTCGCGGTCGAGCCATGCCGCATCGGCATCCGGGCCCTGATGGTCGCGCAGGCGCGTGATCAGTCCGTTCAGATCGCGATCGTCGGCGGGCGCGGCCGTGACGGGAGGTGCAGGATGCCGTTCCCGCACCGGGATGGCGCCGTCTGCCCCGACCAGGGTCGCCGGGTAGCGCGCGTCCGTGAGAGCCCAGTAGACGGTCTCCCGGCCGACGCGAGTGGTGAGCGACTCGGCGTGCTTCGCGAGCGCGAGCGGGCGCAGGGACTGGTCGACCGCCATGGCCTGGATGAGGTGGAGGTCGGTGCTCTCGATGCGCGTGCGGCCGGTCTCATCGTCGGTGGAGACGCGGACGAGGCCGTGGCGCTGCGAGGTCTGGGCGACCAGGTAGCTGAGCGGCTGCGGGATCCCCGTGAGGGAGATCCCCTTCAGGAACTCGAGGATCGACTCCTCGGTCTCGCCGGCGACGAAGGCGTGGGCCATCGACTCCGCGGTGAAGCGGTACGACGACGCCTGCGCAGCGGACTCGCGGGCGGCGATGGCGCGGAGGCGCACGTCGAGCGCGGGCTCGAGCGGTCCCGGCGCGATCGCGGTGAGATCGTTCTGCAGGAAGATGCGATCGACCTCGGCGGGGAGCAGACGGACGAGCGCGGCCGGGTCGACATCCTCGCCGCGACGCACGGACGCCGCCCATTCGGGTTCGGTGCCGTCCTCCGCGACCAGGCCGAGAAGGCGCGCCGCCTCGCGCAGGAGGCGGGAGTGCTCCGGCCAGGACGGATCCCACGGATGCGCGAGCGGCCAGGCCTCGGGGGGAATCCACCCGCCGCTCGGGGCGCGGACGCCGCGCGGAAGTGCGGCGCGGAAGCTCGTCACGAGGACGGTCCAGCGATCCGCGACGGAGGATCGCAACCAGGTCTCCGCCGAGGCCGTGGTGCGCAGCCGACGGTCCGCGGTGACCGCGAGTCCGGCGTCGAGGGCGATGGAGAGGAGCGTGTCGACGATGTCGGCCGAGATCCCCGAATCCGCGAGCTGGCGCTTCTCGCCGGCGCTGATGCTGCCGCCGGCGAGCAGCGCGAACGGTGTCTCGCGGGCGACGAGCAGCACATCGGCGAGCACGGCGACCGTGGTGAACGCTCGCTCCGCCGCGTGCGCGGCCGCGGTCTCCGCTGCCGGCCCCGGGGCTGCGACCTCGTCGACCTCGGCGACGGAGCGCCCGGCGAGCACCGACGCGAGCGGGGCATAGGGGGTGCCGTCCGGTCGGAGGAGTGCGAGTGCCGTGAGCGCATCGCGTTCGCGGCCGGCATCCTCGCCGTCGGTCGCTCGGAGCAGGGCCGCCGCCTCGGCGGCGGTGAGGGAGGGGAGGAGCTTCGTCAGGGCGGACGCATCGAGCAGCGCCTCTGCGGCGTCGAAGAAATCCTGCCACGCGACATCCGGCCGCACCCCGCGGGACGACAGGAGGTGCCGCAGTGCGTCATCGCTCGACGCGGCCAGCCAATCCGCCAGCGGTCGTGCGTGTGTGCTCATGGGCGCTGCCTCAGGAACGCGATGCCGCGCGACCCTTTCGGATGAAGCTCATCACGAGCAGCGCGATGATCATGACGAAGGCGACCGGCAGTCCCCAGAACGGGATCGCGGCGATCACCGGCCACAGTCCCTCGCCGAAGGCGGACTGGTCCATGCCGACGGCGGTGCCGATGATGATGGCGAAGAAGCAGATCACGGATGCCGCCGCGATTCCGAGCGCGGAGAACGCGAGGATGCGATCCACCCGGCGGACGGGAATCTCCGGTTCGGAATTCTGCGTGCTCATCCGTCTCACCCTACTCGCACCGTGGCCTCGATTCCGCCGGTCCGGCGACCGGTAGGCTGGGAGAGCGCGCGCAACTGCCTGCGCACTCTTCTGCATACCGATTTCAGCGAGGTTCTCCCATGCCCACCGGCAAGGTCAGGTTCTACGACGAAGACAAGGGTTTCGGCTTCATCGCCAGCGATGACGGCCAGGACGTCTTCCTGCACGCCTCAGCGATGCCCACCGGCACCGCGGTGAAGGCGGGAGCGCGCGTGGAGTTCGGAGTGGCGGACGGCAAGCGCGGTCTGCAGGCGCTCTCGGTGCGCGTGCTCGAGGCACCGCCGAGCCTGTCCAAGGCCAAGCGGATCCCGGCCGATGACATGGCGATCATCGTCGAGGACCTCGTGAAGCTCCTCGACACCATCGGCGGAGACCTGCGTCGCGGACGCTATCCGTCGTCCGGACACGGCCGCAAGATCGCGGCCGTCCTGCGCAAGGTCGCCGATGACCTCGAAGCCTGACGCCGACGCGCGTCTCCTCGACGCCCACGATCTCGCGCTGGACGCCCTCCGCGAGATCACTCCCGCGACCTCGATCGGCCCCGCCGCGGGTTACCTCCTGGAGGACGACGGGTCGGTCTCGCTGCGGTTCGAGAACCGGCTTCCCGGCTATCCCGGGTGGTACTGGACCGTGACGGTCGCCCGCGTCGACGACGCGGAGCCGACCGTGCTCGAGGTCGAGCTGCTCCCCGGTGACGGCGCCCTGCTCGCACCCGAGTGGGTCCCGTGGGCCGAGCGCCTCGCGGACTACCGCGCGCACCAGGTCGAGCTCGCCGAGCAGGCGGCCGCCGAGGCCGCCGAGTCCGGCGAGGCCCTGGACGACGATGCCGATGACATCGACGAGGACGCGGAAGAACTCGACGACGACGATCTCGAGGACGACGACGAAGAGGACGGCCACGCCACGGTCCTCCACGCCGGCGACGTCGACGGGGTCGACATCGACGAGCTCGACCCGAGCGTGTCCGACGAGGACTCGACGGATGACGGCTTCGACGAGGATGAAGACGACGCCGAGGAAGACGACGCGGACGAAGACCTCGACGACGATGCCGACGAGGACGACTCCGACGACGAGGAGTGACGCCGGCGCTCAGGCGCCGATGTTCTCCAGTACGTAGTCGAGCGAACGGGTCAGCTGACGGATGTCGTCCGGCTCGATCGAGACGAAGGTCGCCACGCGGAGCTGGTTGCGACCGAGCTTGCGGTACGGCTCGGTGTCGACGATCCCGTTGGCGCGCAGCGTCTTCGCGATCGCCGCCGCGTCGATGCTCTCGTCGAAGTCGATCGTGACGACCACCGGCGAGCGGTGTGCGACGTCGGCGACGAACGGCGTCGCGACGGCAGATGCCTCGGCCCAGTCGTACAGCGCCGAGGAGGACTCCGAGGTGCGGCCGGCGGCCCACGCGAGTCCGCCGTGGTCGAGGATCCAGCGGAGCTGGCTGTCGAGCAGGTGGAGCGTGGTGAGGGCCGGGGTGTTGAGCGTCTGGTTCAGGCGCGAGTTGTCGACCGCGTTCTTCAGGCTGAGGAACTCGGGGATGTAGCGGTCGGACGCGGCGATCCGCTCGATCCGCTCGATCGCGGCGGGGGAGACGGCGGCGAACCAGAGTCCTCCGTCGGATCCGAGGTTCTTCTGCGGGGCGAAGTAGTACACGTCGGCCTGAGTCACGTCGAAGTCGATGCCTCCGGCGGCGCTGGTCGCGTCGATGACGGTGAGGGCGCCTTCCGCGCGGACGCGCTCCACCGGAGCGGCGACGCCCGTGGACGTCTCGTTGTGCGGCCAGGCGTACACGTCGACGCCTTCCACGACCTCGGCGTTCGCACGGGAGCCCGGCTCGGACTTGCGCACGTCGGGGGCCTCGAGCCACGGGGCGCCCGCGGCGGCCGCGAACTTGCCGCCGAACTCCCCGAACACGAGGTTCTGGCTGCGGCGCTCGATGAGGCCGAAGGCGGCCGCGTCCCAGAAGGCCGTGGAGCCGCCGTTGCCGACGAGGATCTCGTACCCCTCCGGAACGCGGAACAGGGCGGCGAGCTGCTCGCGCACGCTGCCGACGAGGTTCTTCACGGGCGCTTGACGGTGGGATGTCCCGAGGATCGCCGCCCCCGACGAGAGAAGCGCCTCGAGCTGCGCGGGGCGCACCTTCGAGGGGCCGCAGCCGAAACGACCGTCAGCGGGCAGGAGGTCACCGGGAATCTCGATCGCCATGCGTCGATTCTAGGGGGCGCGCGGCATCCTTCCCCGCCGACGGCGGATCCGATGTCCGTCCGGGAATGTAGGCTTGCCTAAGAATCTCGGAGGGCCTGCACATGACCGATCTGATCGACACCACGGAGATGTATCTCCGCACCATCCTCGAGCTCGAGGAGGAGAACATCGTGCCCCTGCGCGCGCGCATCTCCGAGCGCCTCGGGCACTCCGGACCCACGGTCTCGCAGACCGTCGGTCGCATGGAGCGCGATGGGCTGGTCGTCGTCTCCGAGGACCGCACCCTCGAGCTCACCGACGCCGGGCGGCGCAAGGCCGTCGACGTCATGCGCAAGCACCGTCTCGCCGAGCGTCTCCTGTCCGATGTCATCGGGCTGGACTGGGCGTTCGTGCACGAGGAGGCCTGTCGCTGGGAGCACGTGATGAGCGAGCAGGTCGAGCGTCGCCTCGTCGAGCTCCTCGGCCACCCCACGGAGTCCCCCTACGGCAACCCGATCCCGGGCCTCGACCAGCTCGGCGACCTGCCGGCGCGCACCTTCGACGAGGGCGTCATCGGCCTGGTCCAGAAGCTGAACGCGGCGGGCGCGCCCATCGACGGCACGGTCCGCCGTCTCGCCGAACCCGCTCAGGTCGATCCGGAGCTGCTGGAGCAGCTGCGCGATGCCGGCGTCATGCCCGGCGCGCACGGCGACTTCCGCTTCAGCGAGGGCTACGTCCTGATCCAGATGGACGGCAAGGAAGACGGGCTGGAACTGCCCGTCGAGCTCGCCTCGCACATCTTCCTGGTCGGCGAACCGGCCTGATCCACGCGGAAAGTCAGGGCTCTGCGTCGATTGCCAGGTTCCCAGGGTGACATGATCGTTATCTTCCGGTAACCTCGGTCAAGTCGTCAGCGAAGAAGCCCGCTGGCGATGACCCGCGAAGATCGCCTTCCAGGCTCGTCGTCTTCACGGCAGGAACGCACAAAGTACCCGAGCTACATTCGTGCCACGAGAACGAGAGTGCCGACGAGCCAGCGCTACCCGAAAGCGCGAGGGCCCAGGAGGACAAAGTTTTGGCCGCAGACATCGAACCGACCGCGAAGACATCTGAAGACCGAGTTCCCGCCCGCCGCACCGGTGCGCGGGTGACGGCTCGCAAGGCCGTCAAGCCCCTCCGATCCGTCGCCATCTTCGCGGCCGTCGGTGCTCTGGTCGCCGCCGTCGCCCTTCCCGCCTACGCGGCGAGCAAGCCGGCAGAGGCGTCGACCACCGTCCAGCAGCTCGCGGCCGTCGACGCGCAGTCGCTCGTCGTCGCCTCGCAGGCCACCGCAGCGCCGCTCAACCGCGGAACCTTCACGGCGACGACGCCGGAGGAGATCGAGAAGAAGAAGGCAGAGGCCGCGGCCGCCGCACGTGCAGCGGCAGCCTCGCCCACGACCGCGAACTTCAACACCGCAGGCTACGCGCTGGTCTCACCCGGATCCGGGGAGGTGCGCTATCCGCTGCCTCCCGGCTCCTACACGGAAGGCCGCACGATCGGCGGCGGCCACAACGGCGTCGACATGCTCGCGCCGGCCCTCACCCCGATCTACGCCACGGCGGCGGGCGTCGTCCGTGCGTCGGCCGAGAGCATCGGCGGCTACGGCGTCTGCGTCATGATCGACAGCGTCGTGGGCGGGCAGCAGGTCCAGAGCACCTACGGTCACATGACCTACGGCTCGCGTCAGGTCGAAGAGGGCCAGACCGTCTCCGCCGGACAGCTGATCGGCTACGTCGGCAGCACCGGAAGCTCGACCGCCAACCACCTCCACTTCGAGGTGTGGATCAACGGCGGAATCGTCGAGCCCTACTCCTGGCTCGCGGCGAACGCCGGCTAATCCGCGGACACGCCTCCGTCCGTTCATCTCTCGTTTCGCCTCCCATCCAGCTGGATGGGTTAGCCTGAACCCGTTGTCGTACTGGCGGGAGAGGCAGATGGAGCGAATATCGAGCATCCGAACCATGGATGCCCTCGGTCGTCACGTCCTTCTGCATAGCCCGCAGGGATGCCACGGCGTTGCCGTGCGCGAAAGGCGCTGTCTGTAGACAGCGCCTTTTTTCGTCCCTGCGAACGCTCTGCCGCCTGCGCGACCTCGTGTGAGTCGAGAGTGCCGGGAAGCCGTCCCGGCGGATCGAGAGGATGACGAATGCGCACACTGGTCCTGAATGCCGGATACGAGCCGTTGGCGATCGTGTCGTTCAAGCGAGCGCTCGTGCTCGTGATGAACGACAAGGCCACGGTGATCGAACGCGTGGAAGACGATCCCGTCTGGGGGAGTCACGGCGTCTACGAACGCCCCGCGGTGATCATCCTCTCCCGCTACGTGCGGGTGCCGAAGAGCAGACGGGTGCCGGTGACCAGACGGGGCGTCCTCCGCCGCGACAACCACCGCTGCGGGTACTGCGGCAAGGCCGCATCCACCATCGACCACGTGCTCCCTCGCTCGCGCGGCGGCGCGGACTCCTGGGAGAACCTCGTCGCCTGCTGCCTGCGCTGCAACAACGTCAAGAGCGATCGGACGCCGCAGGAGATGCGCTGGCAGCTGCGGTTCACTCCCCGCCCGCCGCACGGCACCGCCTGGACCGTTCGCGGGACCGAGCGCAGCGACCCTCGGTGGGAGCCGTATCTCGCCCTCGCGGCGTGAAGAGTCGGGCGGACGCACCCGGAGACGGAGGAAGGGCCGCCCGTGAGGGCGGCCCTTCGCGTTCCGTGCCCGCGACAGGATTCGAACCTGCGACCTGCCCTTTAGGAGAGGGCTGCTCTATCCCCTGAGCTACGAGGGCGCGGTTCAAGTCTAGGCGACCGATCGGGCGCCCCCGCCGCTAATCCTGCCCGCGCCGCCACAGCTTCGAGGGCCACCAGATGGCCTTGCCGATGTCGTATGCGAGCGCAGGCACCAGGAGCGAGCGCACCACGAACGTGTCCAGCAGCACGCCGAACGCGACGATGAACGCGAGCTGCACCAGGAACAGGATCGGGATGACCGAGAGCGCCGCGAACGTCGCGGCGAGCACGAGCCCGGCCGAGGTGATCACTCCGCCGGTGATCGAGAGTCCGCGCAGGACGCCCTCGCGGGTGCCGTGCGCCTTCGACTCCTCCCGCACACGGGTCATCAGGAAGATGTTGTAGTCGATGCCCAGGGCGACGAGGAACACGAAGCCGAAGAGCGGGACGGCGGGATCGGCTCCGGGGAACTGGAAGACCCCGTTGAACACGAGCGCCGAGACGCCCATCGCCGTGCCGAAGGAGAGCACCGTGGTCAGGATCAGCAGCACCGGTGCGAGGACCGACCGCAGCAGCAGCATCAGGATGAACATGATCACCACGAGGATGACCGGGATGATGAGGTTCCGGTCGTGGATCGACGCGTCGTTCGTGTCGATCGAGGTCGCGGTCACTCCGCCGACGAGCGCATCCAGCTCGCTCAGCTCGGAGCGCAGCTCGCGGACCGTCGCGGCCGCGGCCTCGGAGTCCGCGGCATCCGTGAGCGTCGCCTGGAGCAGGACGTCGCCGTCGACGACCGTCGGCTCCGGGGCCGGTGTCCCCGGAGGACCGACGGCGGTCAGCCCGTCCTCTGTCACGGTCGCCGTGCCGCTGGGCGAGTCCGCCGCGGTGACGGACACCCCGTCGATGCCGTCGCTCGCGAGCAGCACGTCGGCGGCATCCTGGAGCCGGTCCTCGGCCACCACGACGTAGGCCGGGCTGCCGGACCCGCCGGGGAAGTGCTCGCCCAGGGCGGCCTGACCGTCGCGCGCCTCGGACGCCCCGAGCACGAGGTCGGACTGCGGGATGCCGACGGCATCGAGCTGGGTGACGCCGGCCGCGCCCACGAGGAGCACGACGGTCGTGGCGATCCAGATCACGCGAGGGCGGCGCTTGATGAGGCCGGCCAGCCGCGCCCACAGCCCCGTCGTCCGCATGCCGTGCTCCGCCTCGACGACCTCGGGTTCGAACTTCGGGCGACGCGGCCAGAAGACCGCGCGACCGCACAGCAGCAGCAGCGCCGGCAGCAGGGTGAGGGCCGCGAGCATCGCGAACACGATGCCGATGGCGGCCACGGGGCCGAGCGTGCTGTTCGACTTCAGGTCGCTGAGCAGCAGGCACAGCAGGCCGGCGATCACCGTGCCGCCCGACGCCACGATCGGCTCGAAGGAGCCCCTCCACGCGGCGGAGACGGCGGCGCCCTTGTCCTGGACGACGCGGAGCTCCTCGCGGAATCGTGCGACGAAGAGCAGGGCGTAGTCGGTCGCCGCGCCGATCACGAGGATGAACAGGATGCCCTGGGTCTGACCGCTGAGCAGCAGGATCTCGAACTTCGCCAGCCACCACACCACCAGCAGCGCGACGCAGAGCGCGAACAGGCTGGTCGACAGCACCACGAGGGGCAACAGGAACGAGCGGTACACGAGCACGAGGATCACCAGCACGGCGAGGAGCGCGACGCCCAGCAGGAGCCCGTCGATGCCGGAGAAGCCGGCCACGAGGTCGGCGCTGAAGCCGGCAGGACCGGTGATGTAGACCGTGATGCCCTCGGGCACGGCGCCGCGAAGCTCCTCGCCGAGGGCGGCGGTGGCGTCCGCGAGCTCGGCATCGCTCTGGATCGGGATGAACGCCTGCACGGCGCGCCCGTCTTCGGAGGGGAGCGCGGGGGAGACCTCGTCGCCGATCCCCTCCACGGAGGGCGCGTCGGCGACGGCATCCGAGATCGCGTCGAGCTCGCTCGCGGTGAGCTCCTCCTCGGACGTGAACACGGCGATGGCGGGGATGAAGTCGCTGTCGTTGAACTCGCCGAGCAGCTTCTGCACCTGGGTGGCGTCGGCGGACTCGGGGAGGTAGGTCGTCTGATCGTTGGACGACACCTCGTCGACCTTGCCGAACAGCGGCCCGCCGAGCGACGCGCCGACGAGCCAGACGAGGATCAGCGCCACCGGGATGAACACGCGCACCCAGGAGTGTCGTCGTGAGCGCTCTCGGGTCGGCGGAGCAGGGTCGTGATCAGGGCGGGACATCGGGGGCCTTTCGGAGGGCTGCGGTTCGGGAATCAGGAGACCCACGCGAGGATGAGGATCATCGTCGCGAGGAAGCCGGAGAAGTAGTTCAGGGCGATGAAGCGCCGCCACGCGCGGTTCGTGGTCGCGGAGGTGTCATCCGTGACGTTCCACCAGGGCGCGGCGTTCACGACGTAGGGCAGCGCGAGGAGCGCGGCCAGCGGTCCCGGCCAGGACGTCAGGAGCATGGCGGCGCCCGCGACGACCCAGAGGCCCAGCGACAGCCGCACCGTCGCCCGCGCGCCGATGACCGTGGCGATCGAGGAGATCCCAGCCTCGCGATCCGGGCCGATGTCCTGCACCGCGCCGAACGCGTGCGCGGCCATCCCCCAGAGGAAGAACGCGGTGAGCGTCAGCACGGCGGCCGCGGTGACGTCGGCACCGGCGAGGGCGAGGCCGACGACGGCGGGACTGACGAAATGCGTGCTCGAGGTCAGCGAGTCGAGGAAGGGCCGCTCCTTGAAACGCAGGACAGGGGCGGAGTACGCGATCACGGCGAAGACGCTCACCGCCAGCCAGATCCAGGATGCCGGGTTCCCGACGATCACGAGATAGGCGAGGAAGGGGATGTTTGTCAGGGCGGCGGCCCAGAGAGTCGCGCGATGGATGCGGGGCGCGAGCAGGGCGCCCTCGATGCCGCCCTTGCGCGGGTTGGCGAGGTCGGAGGCGTAGTCGAAGACATCGTTGATCCCGTACATCGCGAGGTTGTAGGGGATCAGGAAGTACAGCGTGCCGATCACCAGCGTGAGGTCGATCTCGCGGGTGCTGAGCAGATAGGCCGCGGCGAACGGGAACGCGGTGTTGATCCAGCTGATCGGCCGCGACGAGAGGACGATCTGCGCGATGTCGCGCCCGATGCTGCGGGCGGCCGATGCCTCGGCGCTCATGCCTGCTGCTCCCCGTGGTCCGCGCTGCGGGCGTCCCGCTCGCGTCGCCGGGCGCGCAGCGCGGTCCACAGCGGCGGGAGGAGCAGCGCGCCGGCGAGGGGGTAGGCGAAGTCCTCGATCGGCGCCAGGCCGATGTGCAGACCCAGCAGATGTGCGGGCGAGTAGTGGAACAGACCGGTCGCGATCATCACGGTGTCGAACACGGCCGTCAGCGCGAAGAGGGCGAGGATCGTCAGCGCGACGGCGGCCGGGCGGGGGCCGCGACGACGGGATGCCACGGTCAGGACGATGCCGCAGACGGCGGCGACGGCGAGGAAGCACGCGGCGAGCTGGAGATAGGTCACGGTCGCCGCTCCTGCGCCTCGCGTCGTGCACCGAGATGCGCGAGGATCCGGACGGCTCCGGTGTAGAGGATCATCGTGCACAGGACGAGGAAGAGGAGGAACACGGGTTCCTCGATCGGCAGCTCCGGAGCCAGCACGATGCCCGTCGCGATCGTCGCCTCTCCGCGGAAGAAGATCCCGCCGGCGATGCCGGCCACGTCCCAGACCAGGAAGAACACGAATCCGACGACGGTGACGATCGTGGCGGACAGCGCATCGCGCCAGAAGAAGAGGCGGAATCGCCGGTCGAGCAGCAGCATGCAGCCGGAGAACAGGATCAGCGCGCCCAGGTAGAGCACGCCCATCAGCCGGACTCCCCGCGCACGGGCTCCCGCACGGGCTCGCGGAGCGGGCCGGCGGAGTGATCGCCGCGCACGCGCTTCAGCACGATCTCGGCGCTGATGAGGCACATCGGGACGCCCACGCCCGGTGCGGTCGTGCCGCCCGCGTAGTAGAGGCCGCGCACGCGGCGCGAGGCGTTCTGCGCGCGGAACATCGCACTCTGACTGAGGATGTGCGCGGGCCCCAGCATCCCCCCGCGCCAGGAGTTGTAGTCGTCGCGGAAGTCGGCGGGTCCGATCGTCTCGCGGACGACGATGCGCTCGCGGAGATCGGGCACGTCCGCCCATGTCGAGATGAGGTCGATGGCGGCGTCCGCCGTGCGTTCGACCTGCGGCGATCCGGCGCCGTCGGAGCCGCCGTGGCCGAGGTCGACGTCCGCGGGCACGGGGACCAGCACGAAGAGGTTCTCGTGGCCGGGCGGGGCGACATCGGCGTCGGTCGCGCTCGGGCGGCAGACGTACGTCGACGCGGGGGAGGGGACCGAGGGGCTGTCGCCGAAGATCGCGTCGAAGTTCGCGTTCCAGTCGTCGGTGAAGAAGAGGGAGTGGTGCGGGAGCTCGGGGAGGGACCCGCGGATGCCGAGCATCACGAGCACGCCGCCGGGTCCGCTGGTCCGGCGCTCCCACCAGGATTCCGGGTAGGACCGCAGAGCCGGGGGGAGCAGAGCCGTCTCGGTGTGGTGCAGGTCTGCCGCCGAGACCACGATGTCGGCGCTCTCGAGGTGCTCGGCGCCGGTCGCGTCGGACCAGGTCACACCGGAAGCCACGGGTCCGTCCGGTCCGTCCTGCGTGCGGATGCCGGTGACCTGCGCTCCCGTGATGACGCGGACCCCGGCGTCGCGGGCCAGCTCGCCGATGCGCTCGACCACCCGCCAGAAGCCTCCCTGCGGGTAGCTCACGCCCTGGTCGAGATCGAGTGCGCTCATCAGGTGGTACATGGCCGGTGCGCTGCGCGGATCCGTGCCGAGGAAGACCGCGGGGTATCCGAGGATCTGACGGATGACCGGGTGGCGGAAGCGGTGGGCGGCGAACGACTGCAGCCGGGTGCCGAGCAGCGAGAACAGCCGGGGGAGTGCACGCAGCACCTCGGGCGCGGTCAGGGTCCGGAGCCGCGTGAACGGGTTGTACAGGAAGTACTTCTCGGCCATGGTGCTCGCCTCGTGCGCGGAGTCGAGGTAGGCGTCGAGAGCGGCCGCGGACCCGGGTTCGAGGGACTCGAAGAGCCGGGAGACGGCCGCGCGCCCCGCCGGGACGGTGACGGGGCCCGCCGAGACGTCGGGAGACCGGAAGACGCGGTAACCCGGATCCAGGAGGGTGAGATCGAGCTGCGCCTCGGTGGTCGTGCCCATCATCGCGAAGAAATGGTCGAACACCTCCGGCATGAGATACCAGGACGGGCCGGAGTCGAACCGGAAGCCGTCGCGTTCGACGGTCCCGGCGCGTCCGCCGATCCTCTCGTTCTTCTCGAGCACGACGACATCGTGCCCGTCGCGCGCCAGCAGCCCGGCAGCGGCGAGGCCGGCCACTCCCGCGCCGATCACCACCACGCGGCTCATCGGTCGCGCTCCAGTGCGGTGACGATGAGGGCACGTGCTGCGAGACCTGCCTTGATCGGGTCGGGAACGCGGACCCGCCGGCGGTACAGCACCTCGACGGGCGTGCGGGCGACGCGCTGCGTGAGGGCGGCGAACAGGGCCAGCGCGCTGCGCACGGCCGCGCGGGCGTCTTTGGGGAGGAGGGGGATCGCGGCGCGGGCATCGTCGAGCTGTCGACGCACCGTGCCGACCCACGCATCGCGATCGGCGTCGGTGAGCCGGTTCGTGCCGCCCAGGTAGCCGCGATGGAGCCGATCGGTGTCATCGGCCAGGTCCCGGAGGAAGTTCACGTTCTGGAAGGCGGCTCCCAGCTGGCGCGCGCCGCGGACGAGGATCTCGTGCTCCTGGGGCGTCCGATCCTCCCCGCGCAGGAAGACCTGCAGACACATGAGCCCGACGACCTCCGCCGAGCCGTACACGTAGTTCGCATGCGCATCGGCGTCGTAGGAGGCGAAGCCGGCGTCCGCGGCGATGTCCGCTGTCATCGAGTCGAAGAAGGGCTGCGTCAGATCCTCGCCGATCGAGCATTCCCGCGCGGTGCGGGCGAAGGCGTGGAGGATGAGATCGCTGCTGTAGCCGCTGCGCATCGAGCGATGGGTCTCGGCGATGTACGAGGCGAGCGCCGCGGACTGGGCCGAGACGTCGAGGCCGGCCTCCGCCGCGACGCCGTCGACGATCTCGTCGGCGATCCGCACCATGGCGTAGATGTTGCGCACGTGCTGGCGGTGGCGCTTCCCGAGGAGGCGGGTGGCGAGCCCGAACGAGGTCGAGTACGCGCGGATCACGTCGGTCGTCGCGATCTCGGCCGTGCGGTTGAAGCGTCGGAGAGCGCCGTCTGCGCGTTCGTCGGTCATACCGTGCGGCCTTCGATGCGAGACGTGAGGCCGAGGATCGTCCGCCCGGCCGCCGGGGAGATGGTGCCCGCCGACTCGGCCTCGCCGAGCACGGTCGACACCGCGCCGAGCTGCTCCTGCACGAGGCTCCGGACGAATCGCTCCGCACCGCACTCGCGGAGGCGATCGCGGATATCGGCGGCGTCCGCATCGCTCAGGTCCATCGAGCCGAAGCGCAGCTCGATGCTCGGCCAGTGGCCGGTCATGCGCGCGTAGGCGATGATCGCGGTCTCCTTGCCCTCACGCAGATCCGAGAAGGCGTCTTTGCCGTGCGCCTCCGGGTCGCCGAACACCGAGAGCAGGTCGTCCTGCAGCTGGTAGGCGAGCCCGAGGTGCCGGCCGATCGCGGTGAGCTGCTCCTCGGCGGCCGGCGACGAGCCGGCGAGAACGGCGGCGGCACGCAGAGGGAGGACGAAGGAGTACGTCGCCGTCTTGTACGCGCTGGTCGAGAGGATGGTGCGCAGGTCCGGAGCGATGATGCCGTCGCTCAGGCCGATGTCGGTGTGCTCGCCGGCGACCGTCTCGAAGATCGTCTGCTCCAGCAGGGCGAGCAGGCGCACCCGCGCGTCACTCGAGACGTCGGTGCGTGCGAATCCCAGGACGGCGGAGGCGAGGAGCAGATCGCCCATGAGGATCGCGCTCGAGCGCGCCCAGTGCAGTGCCGGCTCCGCGGGCTCGGTCGATCGGCGCTCGACGAGCGAGCCGATCAGATTCGGGCGCCGGCGGCGGATCAGGTCGCCGTCGATCACGTCGTCGTGGAGCAGGAAGGCGAAGTGCAGCAGCTCGACATGCACCGCGACGTCGATGGCGCGCTCGACCTCGGCGGGCGAGAGGCCCGACGGCGTCAGGCTGCGCAGCAGATCGATCAGCAGCCGGGGTCGGATCAGCTTTCCGCCGAGGGCGTGCTCGGCGGCCGCCTGCCACAGCGCGACGAACTCTGTGCCGTAGTGCTCGGCGGCGGCGCTGCGCTCGGAGAAGCGACGCCTCAGCGCCTCTTCGATCCGGGTGCCGAGATCCTCCTCCGTCGCCGTGGTGGTCATGGCTCAGATCTCTCCGATGGCGCGGAGGAGGGGAAGCTGCTCGCCCATCCACGGGCTGAACGCGAACGGCGCATTGTCCGCCGCCTCGATGAGCGCGTCGGCGTCGACCCATGTCCACTCCGCGACCTCGTCCGGGTCGGCGAGGGGATCGCCGTCGACGACGGCGACATGCACGGGGCAGACCTCGTTCTCCACGATGCCGCTCGCGTCGACCGCCCGGTAGCGGTAGTCGGGGAGGACGACGCGGAGATCGTCGACCTGCAGACCGAGTTCGCTGAGGCCGTGCCGACGGACCGCGGCGGTCATCTCCTCGCCGGGACGCGGGTGACCGCAGAAGCTGTTCGTCCAGACCCCCGGCCAGGTCCGCTTGCTCAGAGCGCGTCGCGTGACGAGCACGCGTCCGCGGGCGTCGAAGACGTAGCAGGAGAACGCGAGGTGCAACGGTGTGTCCACGGTGTGGACTTCGCTCTTCGGCCGGGTGCCGATCGCCGTCCCGTCCTCCGCGAGGAGTGTCACGTGATCCACGACACCTCTTTCCTCCGATTTAGCTAACTAAGCGAGTAATCAACTTAGCATGAAACTCTTCGTGTGTAACATGATCGCATGGACTCGGAGGCCGGCACCACCCCGCACGCCGCCTCGGCGACCTCCGCAGGCACGCCCGACGGCCTGAGCCACGCCGCGATCTACGACGTCGAGGCCAGCGACCCGCGGAGCAGCCTGATCGACCGGAGCGGCGTCCCTCCCGAGGACCTGCGGCAGATCGCCGCGGTGATGGAGGCCCTGGCCGGGCTGCGCGACGCCGAGCAGCGCCTGTCGCAGGCGTCTCGGCGATACATGCGACTCAACGAGACCGACATGCGCGCGCTGCACTACCTCATCGTCTGCGCCAACCGGAACCTCGTGTCGACGCCCAGCGGGATCGCGCATCACCTCGGGATCTCGACCGCGGCGACCACGAAGCTGCTCGACAGACTCGAGAACGGCGGGCACATCCATCGGGCGCCGCACCCGACGGATCGTCGGGCACTCGCGATCACGATCACGCCGGAGACGCGCCATGCGGCGATGGAGACGGTCGGGCGTCAGCAAGCCAAGCGGTTCTACGCCGCCGCCCGGCTGAGCAGGGAGGAGCGAGACCTCGTGATCCGCTTCCTCGCCGACATGACCGATGAGATCACGCTCCGCGACGAGCCCTGGTTGACCAGGACGGCGGACTAGACCCTTCCGCCAGAGCATGCTCCGGCAGAAGGGCGGGCGTCAGTGCGCCGCGTTGTAGGCGTCGACGATCGGGGCCGGGATGCGGCCGCGCTCGGAGAGAGTGTAGCCGTTCTTGTTCGCCCAGGCGCGGATCGCCGCGACCTCGGGGTTGCGCGCCGGGCGCTTGCGCGGGGCCGAAGCCCGAGCGGCGCCGGAGGTGCCGGCGCGGCGTCCTGCCGAGATGTACGGCTCGAATGCCTGGCGCAATTCCTCGACATGTGCGGAATTGAGGTCGATCTCGTACGAGGTGCCGTTGAGCGAGAAATGCACGGTCTCGCCTTCGCCGACCTCCAGCACGCTGCCGTCGATATCGTCTACCAGCTGGTGCACAATTCTTCTCGCCATGGAATTGACACTACCTCCGGGATAAAGCGGAGGACAAGAGGATCGCGGAATACGGCGATCGTCAGTGACTCGTGTCGATCAGCTTCAGGCCGACAATGCACCCGACCAGCCCCATCAGCAGCAGAATGCGCAGCCAGGAGATCTCGGTGTCGCCGGTGATCATCGCCCAGATGACGGTGAGGGAAGCTCCGATCCCGACCCATACGGCATAAGCGGTACCCGTCGCGATGTCCTTCATCGCGAAGGCGAGTCCGACCATCGACAGGGCGAGTCCGACGAAGAAGATGATGCTCGGCCAGAGCTTCGTGAGCCCCTCGGACTTTCCGAGTGCTGTGGCCCAGACGGCCTCGAGGACTCCGGAGACGATGAGTACGATCCACGACATGATCGGTCCTTTCGGACCAGTCTTTTCGCTCACCGGGTACTGGTCGGCCTCGTCCGGGGCCGGAGTTCTCCGACCACGACCGATGCTAGCGGAGGCGGCTGGGCAGGGCCTGGGCAGTGCGGGCAGGCGTCACGGGAGCAGACCGGCGCGTCGCGCTCGGGTGACGGCGGAGTGGCGCGTGGACGCATCGAGCTTCGACATCGCCGTTCCGAGGTAGGCCTTGACGGTGCCCTCGCGAAGTCCCAGCTGCGCGGCGATCTCCGCGTTGGTCGAGCCGAGCGCGGCGCAGGCGAGCACATCGGTCTCCCGGGGGGAGAGATGCACGGTCGGCACGGGGCCGGTGACGACCGGTACGGCGTCGCCCGCCAGAGTGACGAGGCGCCGCTCGACCTGGGCGATCCGGGCGCGGAGCTCCGGATCGTCGACGTCGGCGGCGATGCTGCGGAGCTCGGCGAAGCTCTCCCTCAGCTCCTCGCGCTGCGGGGCGGGAACCGCCTCTGCTCCCGGAGCGGATGCCCGGAGCCGGCGCTGCACCTCGTCGCGGATGCGCAGCTCATCGGCGACCGACTGCGCGACCTGCATCGCCGGGGCGGTCGTGACGCCGCCCACCTGCTCCTCATCCCACGCGCCGGCATAGAGCACTCCGCGCGGTCGACCGTGCACCACGATCGGGAGAGCGAGAAGCGTGCGCAGCCCCTCTCCCAGCACGAACACGTCGTAGTCGTGGGTGATCTGCTGCGAGGACCCGTAGTCGCTCGTCATCCGAGGGCGGAGCTCCATCATGGCTCGGCCGCCGAGGCCGCGCTCCGGGCGGACCCGCAGACCGTCGAGAGAGCGGGTGCGGTTTCCGACGATGCTCGTGACGCTGACCACGCCCTCCTCGATGAGCCCGCCGAAGGCCACGGGAAAGCGCGTACGCCGGGCGAGCTCGCGCACCGCGTTGGCGACGAGTTCGCCTTCGGATTCGATGGCGACGGGTGAGCTCACGACTACCTACTTTCGGGGGTGACGGCACCGTTCCCCGTTTCGTAGCGTCGATCCTATCACCCGCAGGACCCCGTCGTGCGGGCACCGGACATGTGGCAAGGAGGCCCCATGAGCGACCAGATCCCCGCGGATTCGAACAGCGCGATCGATTACATCGCGATCGAGGAATCACCGAGATTCCGAACGCTGAAACGCACGCAGCGATCCTTCATCTTCCCTCTCGCCGCGTTCTTCCTTCTCTGGTATTTCGCCTACGTGCTGCTCGCCGCATTCGCGACCGAATTCATGGCGCAACGCGTCTGGGGGGATATCACCGTCGGATTGCTCCTCGGACTGGGGCAGTTCGTCACGACCTTCGCGATCACCATGGCCTATGTGTCCTTCGCGAATCGGAAGATCGATCCGCTGGCGACGGAGATCCGTGAAGAGCTCGAGAAGGCGCAGGGCCACGCATGAACATCGTCCCCTCGGCGACCGAGACGGTCGTCATCGAGAGCAACCCCGTCCTCAACATCTCGATCTTCCTCGCCTTCGTCGCGGTGACGCTCTTCATCGTCATCCGGGCCAGCCGCAACAACAAGACCGCGGCCGACTACTACGCGGCAGGGCGCTCGTTCACCGGTCCGCAGAACGGCTTCGCGATCGCGGGCGACTACCTGTCGGCGGCATCCTTCCTCGGCATCTGCGGCGCGATCGCGATCAACGGATACGACGGCTTCCTCTACTCCATCGGCTTCCTGGTGGCATGGCTCGTCGCGCTGCTGCTCGTGGCGGAACTGATGCGCAACACGGGGAAGTTCACGATGGCGGACGTACTCTCCTTCCGCCTCAAGCAGCGCCCGGTGCGGATGGCGGCGGCGATCACCACGCTCGCGGTGTGCTTCTTCTACCTGCTCGCGCAGATGGCGGGCGCGGGCGGGCTGGTCTCCCTGCTGCTCGGCATCGACGGCCGGCTGGGTCAGTCGATCGTGATCGCCGTGGTCGGCGTCCTGATGATCGTCTACGTGCTGATCGGCGGCATGAAGGGAACGACGTGGGTCCAGATCGTCAAGGCCTTCCTCCTGATCGGCGGGGCGCTCGCGATGACGATCTGGGTGCTGGCCATCCACGGCTTCAGCCTCAACACGCTTCTCGAAGCGGCCGTGGCGAACTCCGACAAGGGCGACGCGATCCTGGCGCCGGGGCTGCAGTACGGCGCGACCCCCTGGGACTTCCTGTCCCTCGGCATGGCGCTCGTGCTCGGCACGGCCGGTCTGCCGCATGTGCTGATGCGGTTCTACACGGTGCCGACGGCGAAGGAGGCCCGGCGTTCGGTCGTCTGGGCGATCTGGCTGATCGGCGGGTTCTACCTGCTGACCCTCGTGCTCGGCTACGGTGCAGGCGCGCTGGTCGGTGCCGACGTGATCGCGGCGGCCCCCGGCGGAGTCAACTCCGCGGCGCCGCTGCTCGCCCTGCAGCTCGGAGGGCCCGTGCTCCTCGGCTTCATCTCGGCGGTGGCGTTCGCGACCATCCTCGCGGTGGTCGCCGGCCTCACGATCACGGCGGCGGCGTCGTTCGCTCATGACATCTACGCGAACGTGATCCAGAAGGGGAAGAAGGATGCCGCGGGCGAGGCCGTGGAGACCGACCCGAACGCCGAGGTGCGCGTCGCACGTCGGACGGTGATCGTCATCGGCATCCTGGCGATCATCGGCGGAATCGGGGCACAGGGGCAGAACATCGCGTTCCTCGTCGCGCTGGCCTTCGCCGTCGCGGCATCCGCCAATCTCCCGACGATCCTCTACTCGCTCTTCTGGCGGCGCTTCTCGACCCGTGGCGCGGTGTGGAGCATGTACGGCGGGCTCGGGTCGGCGATCCTCCTGATCGTCCTGTCGCCGGTGTTCTCCGGGACGCCGACGTCGATGATCCCCGGGATCGACATCGCGATCTGGCCGCTGAACAACCCCGGCATCGTGTCCATCCCGCTCGGCTTCCTGCTGGGCTGGCTCGGCACCGTCACGAGCAGTCGGAAGGAGTCGCCGCAGCTCGCCGCCGAGATGGAGGTGCGTTCGCTCACCGGCTTCGGGGCCGAGAAGGCGACGGAGCACTGACCTCGGGAGCCTCGAGCACGTGGACCCGGCGGCCTACTCGCCGGGTCCACGTCGTCTCGGGGGAGGCGTCGGTCAGCGGGACTCGAGGTCCAGCAGGAACGTCTTGCGCTCCGGGTGCGCGCCGTAGTGACCTGGCGTCCCGTCGGAGCGCACGACGCGGTGCACGGGGACGATGATCGAGAACGGCGTCAGGCGGCAGGCGGTGCCGACCGCCCGCGCCGCTCCGGGGTGACCGGCGAGCACGGCGACCTCGCCGTAGCTGAGCGTCTCGCCCCACGCGATGCCGCAGATCGTCTGCAGGGCGAGCAGGGGGAATCTCTCGACCAGCCGCCAGTCGAGACGGAGGTGATCCTCGAAGCGGACCGGTTCCCCGTCGAAGTACGCCGCGAGCAGGTGGGCCAGCTCGTCGGCCGCGCCGGGGTCGGGCTCCGGCATCGCGTGCAGCTGCCGCGCCACGCCCTCGAGGAGCCAGGGCACCGAGGGGTCTTCGGATTCGGAGAGGTCGAAGCGCACGATGCCCTCGTCGGAGAACACCGCGAGAGCATCCCCGAACGGGGTGGGTGCGAAGTCGTAGCGGAAGGTCATGCATCCATACTGAACCGACGCGGCGACCTCGCGGACGCGGCAGTCCGCTCCGCGTGGACAACCGGGTTCGCGGTCCGTGTGTTGCAGGAGGAGTCGCGAGCGCCCGTCAGAGGCCAGAATTCCGGTGAAACCCGCCCGGGTTACCCCGGCTCGCGCTCTCGCGCGCCTAGGGTGTCAGTGTGTGGCGACGTGAGGGCAGGTCTGCGGATGACGCGGTGGCGGAGGCCGCTGTGACCCTCGGCGATCTGCACGAGTCGAGCACCGGTGTCGAGATCGCGCACGCCGCCGAGGCCGAGCGCACCCGTCTGCGGGCCGAGGCCGCCGATCTCGGCGGGCCCTCGCCTCTGGTCAGCTTCCGCGACGGACCCGAGTCGGGCATCGACATCTCGAAGGCGCACCCGGGCAGCCTTCCCCAGTTCATCACCGGCAAGTCGACGCTCCTGTCGAACCTGTTCCGCGACGAGGTCGGGCTCCGCACCGCGCGGCTCGCCGCCGAGCGGATCACGGCCAAGAACACCGAGCTGCGCACCGTGCGGGGGATCGAGGCCGTGCACCTCGCGGTCGGCGTCGCCCGCTGGCGCATCGGCGGTGCGGGCTTCGCCGCTCCCGTCCTGCTGCGGCCTCTGGCGATCCGGCGGCACCACTCCGACTTCGAGCTCAAGCTCCAGGGTGCGTTCGAGGTGAATCCCGAGCTCGTGCGCATCGCGCGCGAGCACTTCGGGATCTCGATCGACCCCGCATCCCTCGCGGCGCTCGCCTACGACGGCGGCATCTTCAAGCCGCAGCCCGTGATCGACAGCCTCCGCGCGACGACGCGATCGATCGACACGTTCTCGGTGGAGCCGCGGCTGGTCGTCTCGACGTTCGCCGATGTCTCCGCGGCGATGTCCCGCGACGGCGGGAGCCTCGATCACCTGGTGCTGAACGCACTCAACGGCCACGTCGGCGACCGGGAGCAGGTCTCCGCACCGCGGGCGGCACCGCACCACACCTCTCCGGACGACCGCGCACCGGCATCCGACAACCTCCTCCTCGATGCGGATGCCGAGCAGGAGGCCGTGCTCGCACGCATCGCCGCCGGGCACTCGCTCACGGTGGCGACGCTTCCGGGCACCGGCGGCACGCAGACGGTCATCAACGCGCTGGGCGAGCTCGTGCGCGCGGGCAAGCGCGTGCTGGTGGTCTCGGCACGGCGTTCGACGCTCGACGGCGTGCGTCATCGTCTCGCCGGCATCGGGCTCGACAGCCTCGCGATCTCTCCGGCGAGCGTGCGCCGCGACCTCGTCCGTGCCATCGGGCGCAACGAGAAGGCCGCAGCGCCCAAGGTGAGCGAGGTGGACGACGCGCTCGTGCGTCTGCGCACCGTGCTGCGCGACTACCGGCAGGCGCTCACGTCGCCGATCCCCGGGACCGATGCGTCGGTCCTCGACGCGACCCGTCACCTCACGCGCCTCGCATCGCTTCCCGTTCCGCCGTCGACGACGGCTCGTCTCGGACCCGACGCCCTGCGCCGTCTGGCCGCCGACCGGACCGAGGCATCCGAGTCGCTGGCCCAGGCCGCACGCCTGGGCGAATTCCGCTTCGGCCCCGACGACTCGCCCTGGTACGGCGTGACTTTCGCCAGCACCGAGGCCGCACGCGCCGCGCACGAGCTCGCCGGACGCCTGCACGCGAGCAGCGTTCCCGCGCTCCTCGAGCGCGGCTACGAGCTGATCGCCCAGACGCACATGCGCCCGTTCTCGACCGTCGACGAGCTCGGCGAGTATCTGCGCCTGCTGCAGGGCATCCGCGACTCGCTCGACCGGTTCAGCCCCACGGTGTTCGAGCGTCCGCTGGGCGAGCTCATCCAGGCCCATGGCTCGCGCCGTGACGCGCCGGGTCTGTCCGCCGCCAATCGCCGACGGCTGCGGCGCCTCGCGAAGGAGTACGTGCGCCCCGGCGTCCACGTCACCGAGATGCACGAGGCTCTGCTGCGCATCCAGACGCAGCGCACGCAGTGGCAGCGGTTCGTCGAGGCCGGCGTGGCACCTGAGGTGCCGCTGGGTCTGGGTGACGTCGCCGCCTCCTGGCAGCGGGTGGAGGCGGAGCTCGCGGAGCTGGATGCCGCGCTCGGCCGCCGCGAGCCGCTGGCGACCCTCCCGGTCGCGCGGCTGGTCCGCACGCTGGCCGGTCTCGCCGAGAAGTCCGACGTGTTCGACAACCTCGTGGAGCGTGCGCAGCTGCGCGACCGTCTCGCGCTGCTCGGCCTGGAGCCGCTGCTCGCGGAGCTCTCCGTGCGCCATGTCGCCGAGTCCCGGGTGGGCGACGAGCTCGAGTTCGCCTGGTGGCAGTCGCTCCTGGAGCGGGCGCTGCAGGACAACCGGGCGCTCCTCGGTGCGAACACCGCGGTCGTGGACCGGCTCGAACGCGACTTCCGCCTCGTCGACGAGGCCCATGCCGCGATGGCCGGCCCTCTGCTCGCCTGGCAGCTCGCGAACCAGTGGCGGATCGCGATCGTCGACGAGCCGCAGCAGTCGCAGCATCTCCGTCGGGCGCTGACGCAGCCGGCCACGACGACGGCCGAGGTCGTCAGCTCCGCGCCCGCGCTCATCGACGTGCTGGCCCCGGTCTGGATCTCCTCTCCGTACCTCGTCCCCGAGATCCCCGACTCCGTCGAGTTCGACACCGTGCTGCTGGTCGACGCCGCCGCGATCAACCTCGCGGAGGCCGCGCCGGCGATCCGTCGCGCGCGGCAGATCGTCGCGTTCGGCGACCCGGTCACACAGCGTCCGACTCCCTTCCACATCGCGGTGGACCCGGTGGAGTCCTGGGAGGCGGAGGTCCCGTTCGACGACGTCTCCGTCTTCGAGCGGCTGTCCGAGCTCCTCCCGGTGATGACGCTCACGCGCAGCTACCGTGCCGGAGGCGAGGACCTCGCCGAGCTCATCAACGACGCCTTCTACGGCGGAGAGATCGTGTCGCTGCCGTGGGCCGGCTCCTACCTCGGACGCGGCAGCCTGACGGTCGACTACGTCGAGGGCGGGACCGGTGCACCGGACCCGGTGTCGGGCGCGGTCGAGAGCCCGGACGCGGAGGTGGCCAGGGTCGTGACCCTCGTCGTCGAGCATGCGATCCATCGGCCGTCCGAGTCGCTGATGGTCGTCACGGCCAGCACGCGTCACGCCGAGCGCGTCCGCGCGGCCGTCACCTCGGCGTTCGCCGGCCGATCCGATGTCGCGGACTTCGTCGGCCGAGACACCGCGGAGCCCTTCGCGGTGCTGACGCTGGAGGAATCCGTCGCCGAGAGCCGTGACCGGGTGATCTTCTCTCTCGGCTTCGGTCTCACGAAGCACGGTCGGGTGCTGAGCGACTTCGGCGATCTCTCGACCCCCGACGGCGAGCGGCTGCTCACGGTCGGCATGACACGTGCCCGCCGCTCGATGGTGATCGTCTCGTCCATCCGCCCCTCGGCCTTCGACGACGGACGGCTGGAGCACGGCGCCGCCACGCTGATGTCGATCCTCGGCGGACTCGCCGCACGGAGCAGGGACGCCCGGCTGGAGGATCTCGCCGATCCGCTCACGCTCGCCCTGGCACGCGAGCTGCGACGCCTCGGAGCATCCGTCGACGTCGACTACCGCGGGCTCCTTCCGCTGGTCGCGCAGCACGACGGCAAGGCCGTCGTGATCGAATCGGATCCGGAGTCCCGCGGGGACTCGCTGCGGGAGACGCTGCGGCTGCGGCCGCATGTGCTGCGGAGACTGGGGTGGCACTACGTGCGCGTGCACGCGTTCGATCTCTACAGCGATCCGGTCACCGCCGCGACGCGCATCGCGGGTGTGCTCGGCATCTCCGAGTCGGCGCCGCGCGTCGAGAACGACACGCAGCCGATCGACATCATCGACCCTGAGAATGGCTGAGCAGCCCGAGCCCGATCCGGACGGTCAGCGCGTCGTGCGCGTCGCCGGAGCGCGCAGGGCGCGACTCACGCCGGTGCCCGGCAGCGACCCCGCACCGGAGTCCGGTCCCGAGACCGACGATGACGACGTGGCCGCGGCACCTCGCGGTCCGAAGGGTCCCAATGACGACCGCCTGATGCAGGACGTGCCGCCGCACTACTGAGTGCGCGCTCCACGCGAAACCGCCGCCGCCCCGGAGGGGACGGCGGCGGTTCTCACGGAGTGGCGGATTAGGCGCGCTGGCTCTTGAGCAGGTCGCGGATCTCGACGAGCAGCTCCGCCTCGGTGGCGGCGGCGGGCTCGTCCTCCGGCTCCTCGGCTCTCGTGCCCTTGCGGGCTTCGACATGCGCCTTGAAGGTGTTCATCGGCAGGACGAACACGAAGTACACGACCACGGCGACGGCGAGGAAGCTGATGATGGCCGAGATCAGATCCCCGAGCGGGAAGGTGACCATGTCGCCGTAGATGCTCGGGATCTGGGGCCCGAACTGGCCGGCGGCATCCGCCTTGAAGAAGAGCGAGACGAGCGGAGTGATGATGCTGGCCACGACGGAGTTGACGATCGCGGTGAACGCGGAGCCGATGACCACGGCCACGGCGAGATCGATCACGTTTCCGCGGAGGATGAAGTCCTTGAAGCCTTTGAGCATGGGATCTCCCAACGGGTCGGGGCCTCAGGAAGAGGCCGGAGTCGACGCAGCAGCCGGCGCGGCGCTCGTCTTCGACTCCGACTTCGATGATGCCGAACCCTCGCCCGATCCGCCTGATTTGGCGCGCGAGTCCGTGCGGTAGAACCCCGAGCCGTTGAACGTGACGCCGATCGAACCGTACTGCTTGCGCAGCGTGCCCCCGCACTCGGGGCATTCGGTGAGTGCGTTGTCGGAGAAGCTCTGGACGGCGTCGAACTGGTGTCCGCACGACGTGCAGGCATAGGCGTAGGTGGGCATGGGGGTCCTTGCAGGTCAGCGCCGCGTGGGCGACAGGTTCAGGGTCTGCGTCGGGGTCACGACGCCGTTCACCGGCTGGTCGTGCACCTCCCGCGGCAGGGAGTCGAGTATCTCGGAATCATAGATGACGGCGTAGACGGGCGGGCACTTCTCCATGGAGCCGATCGTCTTGTCGAAGTAGCCGCGACCCCAGCCCATCCGCATCCCCGAGCGGTCGACGGCCGCGGCAGGGACGATCATGAGGTCGACGTCGTTCACGGCGATCGGTCCCAGCACCTCGCCGGTCGGCTCGGGCAGACCGAACAGTCCTTCGGCGACGCGGTCGTCGTCGGTGGCGACGGCCCAGTCGAGCAGGCCGTCGGCCCGGGTGATCGGCAGCAGCACGCGGATGCCGCGGCGTACAGCCCTGGTCACGAACTCGCGGGTGCCCGGCTCGGTCGTGGTCGAGAGGAAGCACGAGATCGATCGTGCGCCGAGCTCGTCGACCAGCGCATCGAGGCGCGCGCCGATATCGGACGCCGCGGCATCGCGCTGCGACTCGGAGAGGAGCTGGCGGCGCTCACGCAGTTCGGCGCGCAGAGCGCGTTTCGCGTGTTCGACGTCGTTCGACATGGCTCTGAGTCTACGGCGGTGCCGACCGCTAGGCTGTGAGGATGGGTGAGCACAAGATCAAGGCCGTCATTCCCGCGGCAGGACTGGGGACGCGCTTCCTGCCTGCGACGAAGGCGATGCCGAAGGAGATGCTCCCTGTCGTCGACAAGCCGGCCATCCAGTACGTGGTGGAAGAGGCGGCGGACGCAGGGATCGATGACATCCTCGTCATCATCGGTCGCAACAAGAACGCGATCTCGAACCACTTCGACTCGGTCCCCGAGCTCGAGGTCAAGCTGCTGGAGAAGGGTGATGACGGTCGCCTCGCGAGCGTCATGAAGTCGAGCGACCTCGCCGACATCCACTTCGTGCGCCAGGGCGAGCCCAAGGGTCTCGGGCATGCCGTGCTGCGTGCCCGCACCCATGTCGGCGACAGCTCGTTCGCCGTGCTTCTCGGTGACGACCTCATCGACGAGCGCGACCCGCTGCTGACCGACATGATCGCCGAGCACGAGCGCAGCGGCGCCGCGGTCATCGCGCTGATGGAGGTCGACCCCGCCAGCATCCACATGTACGGTGCCGCCGCCGTCGAGTCGATCGAGGACTCGGAGAACGTCCGCGTGACCGGCCTCGTCGAGAAGCCCGCGCAGGAGGACGCCCCCTCGAACCTCGCCGTCATCGGCCGCTATGTGCTGCCGGCATCCGTCTTCGAGATCCTCGAGCGCACCGAGCCGGGCAAGGGCGGCGAGATCCAGCTGACCGACGCTCTGCAGGAGATGGCAGCAGACACCGATGGGCCCGGCGTCGTCGGAGTCATCTTCCGCGGCCGTCGTTACGACACCGGCGACCGCGTGGACTACATCAAGGCGATCGTGCAGCTCGCCTCCGACCGCGACGACCTCGGCCCGGAGTTGCGGCCCTGGCTCAAGGAGTTCGCGGAACGCCTCTAGGCGACTCTGCGGGCGTCGGGACGACTCATGGATCTGGCGACGGGAATGCGGCACGGACCGATCGAGCTTCGGCTCGTGCGAACGAAGGACGCCCGTCCGCTGCAGCACGAGCTGCTCGCGAACCGGTCGTGGTTGCAGCCGTGGGAGGCGACCGTCCCCTACGGCTCGGTGTCGTTCGACATGCGCCTCAGCATCCGTCGGCTGCTGCAGCAGTACAAGGACGGCTCGGGCTATCCCTTCGTCATGGAGTACGAGGGCGAGGTCGCCGGACAGCTGAACGTCTGGGGAGTGGCCCGCGGCTCGCTGTGCTCCGCGACAATCGGCTATTGGGTGAGCGAGCGGTTCGCCGGCCGGGGGATCACCCCGACGGCGGTGGCTCTCGCCACCGATGCCTGCTTCACCGAGTACGGCCTGCACCGGATGGAGATCTGCATCCGCCCGGAGAACGCGGCGAGCCTGCGCGTCGTTCAGAAGCTCGGGTTCCGCTACGAGGGGCTGCGGCGCCGCTACATCCACATCGACGGGGACTGGCGCGACCACTATGCGTTCTCGCTCACGCGCGAGGATGTGCCCCAGGGCGTGCTGGCCCGGTGGCTGAGCGGCCAGGTGCCGCCGGATGCCGCGACGGTGCCGCCGTCGGACCGCATCGCCCTCTGAGACCTCGGTTCGCACCGGTTCCGGATCGGACTCGCCGCGACACGCGCCGCCTGCGCGGCGCAGCGGCCCTCAGCGCTTACCGTTGACCCTATGGACGGGCCGGTGCTGAGTGGGGGAGTGATCGTCCTCGTCTCCGTGCTCCTGTGGATGCTCTATCTGCTGCCGTCGTGGCGCGGCCGCTACCAGTACAACGCCTCGGAGCGGAACGCCGTTCGTCTGAATCAGGCGCTGCGTGTCCTCGCCGAGACGAGCGAGACCCCCGGCGAGGTCCGCTTCGAGCTCAACGCGCGGACCGCGCTCGCGCAGCAGAAGCTCGCGAAGCGCGTGCAGTCCGAGCGGGAGTCCGCCGAACTCGAGGCCCTGCGGCAGGAACTCGCGGCGACGCGCGCCGACCCCGTGATCCGCCGCGCGCGGGCCCGTCGTCGTGTGCGGGTGGTGTCCACGAGTGCGCTTCTGCTCGGCCTGGCCGTCGCCGGTCTCGGCGTCTGGCAGATCCTGGCATCCGGTGCGCAGACGCTCGCATGGATCGGCGGAGCGCTGGTCGTGATCGCCGGCGTGATGCTGCAGCGGATGGCATCCGTGGCGCAGCGCGCGGTCCTTCGTCCGCAGGTCGTCTCGGAACCCGTCCGGGAGCGCACCGCTCCCGAGCTGCACGATCAGGGGCGCGCGACCTGGACTCCGCGTCCGCTTCCCGAGCCGCTGGTCACCGTCGCCGGGTCGCGCGCGCAGGCCGCGCGTGCGGAGATCGAGGCGCAGGAGGAGCGTCGCAAGGCGGCCAGGGTCGCCGCGCTCCGCGAGCGGGCGGAGCAGATGTCCCCGGTCGCTCCTGTGCAGCTGCCGGCCGCGTCGTCGCCCTACGCGAAGATGGGCTTCGTCGACGATGCCGAGATCGAGGCGCACGTTCGTGAGCTTCTCTCGCGACGCGCTGCCGGCTGAGCATCGCGCGACGCGATCCGCCCCCGCGGCGTGATAGCGTAGAAGCCGTTCACGGGCCTATGGCGCAGTTGGTAGCGCGCCTCGTTCGCATCGAGGAGGTCAGGGGTTCGAATCCCCTTAGGTCCACCGAACAGAAAGCCCCCGGCACGCGCCGGGGGCTTTCTTCTTTCTCCCGGGCTCAGCCCCAGAAGAGGTCCTCTGCGTCCTGGTCCTCGCTGATCAGCCAGATCTCCGCGATCCGATCGCCCTCGACACGGAACACGTCGACGCCGTGCTGGTCGAGATCGGCAGCGCCTGCGCGCCGGGCGGTGAAGCGCACGGTCGTGGCGACGAGCAGACCGCTCTCCGTCGCAGACTCGGTCTCGAGCGCGAAGGTGCCGCCGCTCAACTCCATGAATGCACCCAGATGGGCCACGATCGCGTCGGGTCCCACATGATCGCCGGACAGCCGGTTCGCGCCTGGCTGGTGCCACACGGCATCCTCGGTCAGCACAGCCGCCAACCCCGCCATGTCTCCAGCCGCCACCGCGGCTCCGTAACGTCCCACCACATCGATCGCCGACATGTTCTTCCTCCGCTTCTGCTCGGTACCCTGAGGTTCCACCGTGTCGAGGCGGACATGGTTACTTCAACGTCACCAGGGAGCGGGATCACATGACAACCGAGTGGACGGTGTTCTCCGCCCGATGCCCGTCGCGTCGTTCGCTGGCCCGCATCGCGAACAAGTGGACGGCGATGATCGTCGTCCTGCTCCATGAACGTCCCCGACGCTTCGGGGAGCTTCATCGGGATGTGCAGGGGATCACCAAGAAGGTCCTGGCCGACACTCTCCGCGCGCTGGAGCGCGACGGGATGGTCGAGCGCATCGCGCATGCCGACGGCTACGCGCTCTATCGGCTCACGGTTCTCGGCCTCACTCTGCATGAGCCGCTCAGAGCCCTCCAGGTCTGGGCGGAGTCTCACGTCGAGGACGTGATCGATGCGCAGGAGCGGTACGACGAGGCTCTCGACGACCAGACTCTGGCGCCGTGACGCAGACGCGCCGGGGAGCACCCCGGCACCGTGAATCAGCGCGACACGCCCGGCGGTCGGGCTGGATTTGCCCGATCCCCGGGATCCGCGTAACTTATTACTTGTTCGCCCCAAACGGTTGAGCGGAGGTCCTCGGACCGGCTCCCGTCAAGCATCGAACACCTCCCGAATCCCGAAACTCTCACGAGTCCTCAGGATGAAGGAACTGCCTCGTGCCCACGAGCATCTCGCCGGAAGGCGATTTGACACCGGGAACGAGATCAGTAAGATAGAGAAGTTGCCCTTCGGGCCTGGCTGTGATGGCTGGGTCGTGGGAGCATCCGATCCTTGAGAACTCAACAGCGTGCACTTGTCAAATGCCAAATTATCCTCGTTCAGTCGTTTTTCGGCTGGGTGAGAATTCCTTTGGATCAAAGACCAGCCCCTCGGGGTTGGCATTCGGATGAAGTCAGCAATGAATTTGTCTCTTTGGTCAGCATCAAACTCGCTGCGTCATCGTTTTCCCGATGGGGTATGCATTTCTTTTTTACGGAGAGTTTGATCCTGGCTCAGGATGAACGCTGGCGGCGTGCTTAACACATGCAAGTCGAACGGTGAACACGGAGCTTGCTCTGTGGGATCAGTGGCGAACGGGTGAGTAACACGTGAGCAACCTGCCCCTGACTCTGGGATAAGCGCTGGAAACGGCGTCTAATACTGGATATGTGACGTGACCGCATGGTCTGCGTCTGGAAAGAATTTCGGTTGGGGATGGGCTCGCGGCCTATCAGCTTGTTGGTGAGGTAATGGCTCACCAAGGCGTCGACGGGTAGCCGGCCTGAGAGGGTGACCGGCCACACTGGGACTGAGACACGGCCCAGACTCCTACGGGAGGCAGCAGTGGGGAATATTGCACAATGGGCGCAAGCCTGATGCAGCAACGCCGCGTGAGGGATGACGGCCTTCGGGTTGTAAACCTCTTTTAGCAGGGAAGAAGCGAAAGTGACGGTACCTGCAGAAAAAGCGCCGGCTAACTACGTGCCAGCAGCCGCGGTAATACGTAGGGCGCAAGCGTTATCCGGAATTATTGGGCGTAAAGAGCTCGTAGGCGGTTTGTCGCGTCTGCTGTGAAATCCCGAGGCTCAACCTCGGGCCTGCAGTGGGTACGGGCAGACTAGAGTGCGGTAGGGGAGATTGGAATTCCTGGTGTAGCGGTGGAATGCGCAGATATCAGGAGGAACACCGATGGCGAAGGCAGATCTCTGGGCCGTAACTGACGCTGAGGAGCGAAAGGGTGGGGAGCAAACAGGCTTAGATACCCTGGTAGTCCACCCCGTAAACGTTGGGAACTAGTTGTGGGGTCCATTCCACGGATTCCGTGACGCAGCTAACGCATTAAGTTCCCCGCCTGGGGAGTACGGCCGCAAGGCTAAAACTCAAAGGAATTGACGGGGACCCGCACAAGCGGCGGAGCATGCGGATTAATTCGATGCAACGCGAAGAACCTTACCAAGGCTTGACATATACGAGAACGGGCCAGAAATGGTCAACTCTTTGGACACTCGTAAACAGGTGGTGCATGGTTGTCGTCAGCTCGTGTCGTGAGATGTTGGGTTAAGTCCCGCAACGAGCGCAACCCTCGTTCTATGTTGCCAGCACGTAATGGTGGGAACTCATGGGATACTGCCGGGGTCAACTCGGAGGAAGGTGGGGATGACGTCAAATCATCATGCCCCTTATGTCTTGGGCTTCACGCATGCTACAATGGCCGGTACAAAGGGCTGCAATACCGCGAGGTGGAGCGAATCCCAAAAAGCCGGTCCCAGTTCGGATTGAGGTCTGCAACTCGACCTCATGAAGTCGGAGTCGCTAGTAATCGCAGATCAGCAACGCTGCGGTGAATACGTTCCCGGGTCTTGTACACACCGCCCGTCAAGTCATGAAAGTCGGTAACACCTGAAGCCGGTGGCCTAACCCTTGTGGAGGGAGCCGTCGAAGGTGGGATCGGTAATTAGGACTAAGTCGTAACAAGGTAGCCGTACCGGAAGGTGCGGCTGGATCACCTCCTTTCTAAGGAGCATCTGACACCTTCGGGTGTCCAGAACCCAGATCGGGAACGTTCGTTTCTCGCTGGGAGCTCATGGGTGGAACATTTGACATGACGTCGAGATCTGATCTCGGAGCTAGTACGCCGCTTGCGGTTGGAAGGTTCTGGGTGAGGGGGTCGGTGTCTGCACGCTGTTGGGTCCTGAGGGACCGGATGCGCACTGGCCTTCGGGTCGAGTGCACAGTCGGTTACTCTGGGCCTTTTGTCGTTTCCCCGGTTGGGGTTGCGTCAAGGGGCACCGCCCGTACTTTGAGAACTACACAGTGGACGCGAGCATCTTGCAACGGCCTTCGGGTTGTTGCACAAGATGATCTTAAAGATCATTAGTCAATTTCAGATTCCATCTTCGGATGGGGTCGAGTTTTTGATTCAAACTCATGTGATTTCAAGTCTTTAAGAGCAAACGGTGGATGCCTTGGCATCTGGAGCCGAAGAAGGACGTAGCAATCTGCGATAAGCCTCGGGGAACTGATAAGCAAGTTTTGATCCGAGGGTGTCCGAATGGGGAAACCCCGCTGGGCGGCGTGCCGACCTAGTGACTCCCGTCTGAATATATAGGGCGGGTAGAGGGAACGTGGGGAAGTGAAACATCTCAGTACCCACAGGAAGAGAAAGCAACCGCGATTCCGTTAGTAGTGGCGAGCGAAACCGGAACAGGCTAAACCTAGCGTGTGTGATAGCCGGCAGGCGTTGCACGTTGGGGGTTGTGGGACTTTTCAGTCATCTCTGCCGAGGTGGCGGCGTTACAAGAAGGTATAGACGAACGGTCTTGAAAGGCCGGTCATAGAGGGTGCCAACCCCGTAGTCGAAATGCCTTGCTTGGCGCGAAGAGTATCCCAAGTAGCACGGGGCCCGTGAAATCCCGTGTGAATCTGTCAGGACCACCTGATAAGCCTAAATACTCCCAGATGACCGATAGCGGACAAGTACCGTGAGGGAAAGGTGAAAAGTACCCCGGGAGGGGAGTGAAATAGTACCTGAAACCGTTTGCTTACAAACCGTTGGAGCCTCCTTAGTAGGGGTGACAGCGTGCCTTTTGAAGAATGAGCCTGCGAGTTAGCGATATGTGGCGAGGTTAACCCGTGTGGGGTAGCCGTAGCGAAAGCGAGTCTGAATAGGGCGATTCAGTCGCATGTCCTAGACCCGAAGCGAAGTGATCTATCCATGGCCAGGTTGAAGCGACGGTAAGACGTCGTGGAGGACCGAACCCACTTAGGTTGAAAACTGAGGGGATGAGCTGTGGATAGGGGTGAAAGGCCAATCAAACTTCGTGATAGCTGGTTCTCTCCGAAATGCATTTAGGTGCAGCGTTGCGTGTTTCTTGCCGGAGGTAGAGCTACTGGATGGCCGATGGGCCCTACAAGGTTACTGACGTCAGCCAAACTCCGAATGCCGGTAAGTGAGAGCGCAGCAGTGAGACTGTGGGGGATAAGCTTCATAGTCGAGAGGGAAACAACCCAGACCACCAACTAAGGTCCCAAAGCGCGTGCTAAGTGGGAAAGGATGTGGAGTTGCCTTGACAACCAGGAGGTTGGCTTAGAAGCAGCCACCCTTGAAAGAGTGCGTAATAGCTCACTGGTCAAGTGATTCCGCGCCGACAATGTAACGGGGCTCAAGCACGCCACCGAAGTTGTGGCATTGACATTATTGGTAGGCCTTCGTGGTCCAGCCGTGTTGATGGGTAGGAGAGCGTCGTGTGGCCAGCGAAGCGGCGGTGTAAACCAGCCGTGGAGGCTACACGAGTGAGAATGCAGGCATGAGTAGCGAATGACGTGTGAGAAACACGTCCTCCGAAAGACCAAGGGTTCCAGGGTCAAGCTAATCTTCCCTGGGTAAGTCGGGACCTAAGGCGAGGCCGACAGGCGTAGTCGATGGACAACGGGTTGATATTCCCGTACCGGCGAAGAACCGCCCAAGCTAATCCAGTAGTGCTAAGTGTCTGAATCCCAGTGACTGATCCCTTCGGGGTGACGCTCTGGGCCTAGCGCACGACCCCATTCTGGTGCGGTTAGCGTATTAACAGGTGTGACGCAGGAAGGTAGTCCAAGCCAGGCGATGGTTGTCCTGGTGCAAGTGCGTAGGCCGAACGGTAGGCAAATCCGCCGTTCACATAGGCTGAGACACGATGCGGATAAAAAGTGGATGATCCTATGCTGCCAAGAAAAGCATCGACGCGAGGTTCTAGCCGCCCGTACCCCAAACCGACTCAGGTGGTCAGGTAGAGAATACCAAGGAGATCGAGAGAATCGTGGTTAAGGAACTCGGCAAAATGCCCCCGTAACTTCGGGAGAAGGGGGGCCATCCACTTATACGGACTTGCTCCGAAAAGGGTGTGGTGGCCGCAGAGACTAGTGGGTAGCGACTGTTTACTAAAAACACAGGTCCGTGCCAAGTCGCAAGACGATGTATACGGACTGACGCCTGCCCGGTGCTGGAAGGTTAAGAGGACCGGTTAGCCGCAAGGCGAAGCTGAGAATTTAAGCCCCAGTAAACGGCGGTGGTAACTATAACCATCCTAAGGTAGCGAAATTCCTTGTCGGGTAAGTTCCGACCTGCACGAATGGCGTAACGACTTCCCAACTGTCTCAACCGCGAACTCGGCGAAATTGCATTACGAGTAAAGATGCTCGTTACGCGCAGCAGGACGGAAAGACCCCGTGACCTTTACTACAGCTTGGTATTGGTGTTCGGTGTGGCTTGTGTAGGATAGGTGGGAGACTTTGAAGCATGGACGCCAGTTCGTGTGGAGTCATTGTTGAAATACCACTCTGGTCACTCTGGATATCTAACTTCGAACCGTAATCCGGTTCAGGGACAGTGCCTGGTGGGTAGTTTAACTGGGGCGGTTGCCTCCCAAAAAGTAACGGAGGCGCCCAAAGGTTCCCTCAACCTGGTTGGCAATCAGGTGTCGAGTGTAAGTGCACAAGGGAGCTTGACTGTGAGACTGACAGGTCGAGCAGGGACGAAAGTCGGGACTAGTGATCCGGCAGTGGCTTGTGGAAGCGCTGTCGCTCAACGGATAAAAGGTACCTCGGGGATAACAGGCTGATCTTGCCCAAGAGTCCATATCGACGGCATGGTTTGGCACCTCGATGTCGGCTCGTCGCATCCTGGGGCTGGAGTAGGTCCCAAGGGTTGGGCTGTTCGCCCATTAAAGCGGTACGCGAGCTGGGTTTAGAACGTCGTGAGACAGTTCGGTCCCTATCCGCTGCGCGCGTAGGAAATTTGAGAGGATCTGACCCTAGTACGAGAGGACCGGGTTGGACGAACCTCTGGTGTGTCAGTTGTTCCGCCAGGAGCACCGCTGATTAGCTACGTTCGGGATGGATAACCGCTGAAAGCATCTAAGCGGGAAGCCGGCCTCAAGATGAGATTTCCATACCTTCGGGTGAGAGGCTCCCAGCCAGACTACTGGGTTGATAGGCCAGATGTGGAAGTGCAGCAATGCATGCAGCTGACTGGTACTAATAAGCCGATGACTTGATAACACACCGTTTGTTGGTGCTACGCGTCCACTGAGTGGTTCTCGATGTACGGTCGAGAACCGCATGACAATGACTTTGTTATGTGTTTGATTGAAACATCAATAGTGTTTCGGCGGCCATAGCGTGAGGGAAACGCCCGGTTACATTCCGAACCCGGAAGCTAAGCCTCACAGCGCCGATGGTACTGCAGGGGGGACCCTGTGGGAGAGTAGGACACCGCCGGACTTCTTTTAGACAAGAAAGCCACCCAATGCTGGGTGGCTTTCTTGCGTTAACGCGATCATTCGAACTGCTCCCATTCCGGGCAGCCGTCCGTGTGGAACGTGACGTACTCCGGGACGTCGGTCAGGAATGCGTACGCGCCCTGGTTCTCGACGACGATCCCGCCGCTCTCGTCCTGGATGCTCCACGTGCAGCCGTCCGGGACCGGTGCAGGTTCCCCGTGCAACTGGAATCCGCCGTACGGGATGTCGCCTCCGATCGTGTACACGCCCGTCCCCGCGACGGTGACGCCGGCACTGTCCTCGGCTGCGGCGTCGTCTTCGGCGGCCGGTGCCTGCTCCGCGGACGATGGCTCGTCCGCATCGTCGGGCGCTGCCGGTTCCGGCGTCCCGACTCCGCACGCCGACAGCGCGAGCGCGGTCAAGACGACGATGCCACCGGCGATGGATCTCCTTCGTGTCGTGTGCATGACGACTCCCTCCTCAGCCCGACTCCCGGGCTCTCCCGTTCTCATGGTGCTCGTCATGCGCTGCTGCGGGCCATGGGGGAATCGAGCTATTCACCCGGCCGGGGGATACCATGACGCCATGTCTCGCGCTGCCCGTCTCGACGCGCTTCTTCGGCAGCTCGTCGTCGTCGATGCAGTGCCTCCTGAGCTGTACCGCGACACGGCGGGCTCGTCGGACGTCGCCTTCGACAGCGCGCTCGCGGCACTCGCTGCAGTGTGGGCGGGGCAGTTCGGCATCGCCGCTCCGTTGGCGACGGCGGCTCGTCGTGCTGCAGACGACCCCGACACCGTGGTCTTCGCTGAGAGCGTGTGCGGACTCGTCCGGGCAGGGACGCCCATGTCGGCTCCGCCCGAAGAGTTCGCGTCCGCCGCGCGGGCCTCCGCGGGCATCGCGAGCGAGCTCCGCCTGCCCCTCTGCGCTCTTCTCGCCGAAGCGGCTCTCGCGGAGGCGCGCCTCGACATCGCGGAAGGGCTTCTCTCGGTCGTCCCTCCCCGCACGGCGCTGTTCGGGCGACGGGATCACCCGTTCCTGACCGTCATCCGCTGCTTCGTGGCGAGGGTGCGGCTGTTCAGCGGCGATGTGAGCGGCGCCGCCGACGAGGCGGCGCAGGCGTGCGCGGGTGCCGGGACGGAGGCGGAGCGGATCTTCGCGACCGCGACCGCGGCGGTCATCGACGGGAGTGCCGGACGGCGGCAGGAGGCGCGGGCGGCGGTGAGCGGCATCCTCGCACGGGACATCGCGCCGGTGAACGCGTTGATGAGCGGGGCGTTCCTGCTCGCGAGCTACGCGGCGATCGTCGGCGACGACGTGCGGACCTCCGCGGTCGCCGTGCTGCGGGCATCCGTGGATCCCTCCTTCGGACAGGTGCGGATCGTCGATCGCGCGATCTGCCTCGAGATCCTGACCAGGGCCGCCGTCGACGCGGGCGACCTCGACGCTGCTCGTTCCTGGCAGCTGCGCGCTGCTCCGCTCGCTGAGCACCCGAGCGCGAGCTCGACGGTCGAGCGGATCGCGAGCCGGGTGTCGCTCCTCGCCGGCGATGCCGAGCGTGCGCTCGAGGAGGCGATGCGATCGGTCGCTCTCGCTGAGAGCGCGCGGCGCGCATTGGAGGCAGCAGAGGGTGAGATCCTCGCGGCCCGCGCCAGGATCTCCCTGCGCGAACGAGGAGCGGCCGCACGGCGACTGGCGGATGTCGTGACCGATGCGGATGCACACGGCTTCGGCGCCGTGCGCCGGTCGGCGTCCCGCGAGCTCCGGTCGGTGGGCAGGCGCCTCCCTCCGGACACGCGCCGCGGGTGGGAGGGGCTGTCCGCCCGTGAACAGGGCATCGCGCTGCTCATCTCCGAGGGGCGCAGCAACGCGCAGATCGCGTCGTCCGAGTTCCTGTCCGAGCACACGGTGCGCATCCATGTCTCGCGGGTGCTCCACGCCTTCGGGGTCCCGACGCGGGTGGGTGTGGCGTCGGCGTTGGGAGCAGCCTCCGCGGCTGCCGGACCCGAGCCGCTGACGGTGCGCCAGCAGCAGATCGTCGCCCTCATCACGAGCGGTGCGACGAACCGCTCGATCGCGGAGCGGCTCGAGGTGAGCGAGTCGACGGTCGAGAAGCATGTGAGTGCGGTGATGCGACGGTGGGAGGTGACATCGCGTTCGGGTATCGCCCGCCGGGCGGCCGGGCAGCACCCCGTCTGAGCGCGGCGGGCCTGATCCCACTCATCGCCTCAACCGGGATTCCAGGACGGATGCCGTGGCCGTCACGGCATCCGCCAGCGCGCGCTCGTCCCGCTCCTCGCCGGCCCAGGTGACCGCGACGGCAGCCACCGGCCATCCGGCCTGATCGCGCACCGCGACGCCCACCGAGCGCAGGCCCGCCGCCACTTCGCTGTCCTCCGTCGCGTAGCCGCGCGAGCGGACCTCCCTGAGCAGCTCGCGCAGCTCTGCGGGACGACGAGGCCCGAGTCCGGTGCGGTCGGGGAAAGCGGAGGCGCTCGGGTAGAGCGCGCGCACCTGCTCGCGCGGGAGCACGGCGAGCATCGCCCGACCGCTGGCCGTGAGATGTGCGGGGAGACGTACGCCGACGTCGGTGATCAGCGCCGGCCGCCGCGGTGCGCGCTCCTCGACGATGTACAGCACGTCGCCTCCGCTCATCACGGCGAGGTGCGCGCTCTCACCCAGCCGATCAGACAGCGCGGCGACCAGGGGGCGTCCGAGGCGGGCGAGCGGCTGCTGTCGTGTGTAGCCTCCGGCCAGCTCGAAGGCGGAGGTGCCGAGGCCCCAACGATGCTCCTCCTGGAAGTGCAGCACGAAACCGTGGGTCGAGAGCGTGGTGAGCAGGTGATACACGGTCGATCGGGGGAGCGACAGCTCACGGGCGATCGCGGAGGCGGCGACCGGCGCCGGTCGGCCCGCCAGATAGCTCAGGATCCGCAGCGTGTTCTCCGCCGCCGGCACCTGAGGCGCGCCGTTCCCCGAGGTTTCCGAACTGTCTGGGATCACAGACACAGCATGTCATGATCCGCTGTCGCCGTCGACGCTGCGGGTGTGGAATCGGAATATGAGTGATCTCGCCCCTGTTCTCGTCGGTGCCCGGCCGCTGACGCCCGCCGAAGTGGTCGCCGTCGCCCGGCACGGCGCGCCCGTCACGCTCGATCCCGCGGCCCTCGAGCGCGTCGCCGAGACGCGCCGGGTCATCGACGGACTCGCCGCCGACCCCGACCCCCACTACGGCGTCTCCACCGGATTCGGTGCCCTGGCGACCACGTTCATCGCGCCCGACCGGCGACTGCAGCTGCAGGCCAGCCTGATCCGCTCGCACGCGGCGGGCACCGGCACCGAGGTCGAACGCGAGGTCACGCGCGGTCTTCAGCTGCTGCGCCTGCAGACACTGGCGTCGGGTCGCACGGGGGTGCGTCCCGTCGTCGTCGAGACCTACGCGGGTCTGCTCAACGCCGGGATCGCCCCGGTCGTGCGCGAGTACGGCTCCCTCGGATGCTCCGGCGACCTCGCCCCACTCGCGCACATCGCGCTCGCGGCGATGGGAGAGGGACAGGTCCGCACGGCGGACGGTCAGCTCGTCGATGCCGCTGCGGCGCTGGCCGCGGCCGGCCTCGAGCCGCTGACCCTCGTGGAGAAGGAGGGGCTCGCCCTCATCAACGGCACCGACGGCATGCTCGGGATGCTCCTGCTCGCACTGCACGACCTCGAGACACTGCTCCTGACCGCCGACATGGCGGCGGCGATGTCGGTCGAGTCGCAGCTCGGCACCGATGCGGTGTTCGCGGCCGATCTCATGGCCCTGCGCCCGCAGACGGGGCAGGCCGTGTCGGCGGCCCACCTGCGGTCGTTCCTCGGCGACTCGCCCATCGTGCACAGCCACAAGGGCCCGGAGGACGGACGGGTCCAGGACGCCTACTCGCTGCGCTGCTCGCCGCAGGTGCACGGTGCCGCCCGCGACACGATGGGCTACGCGTCGACCATCGCCGAGCGCGAGCTCGCCAGCGTGATCGACAACCCCGTCATCACCGTCGACGGCCGCATCGAGTCCAACGGCAACTTCCACGGAGCGCCGGTCGCCGCGGTTCTGGACTTCCTCGCCATCTCGGTCGCCGACGTCGCCTCGGTCTCCGAGCGCCGCACCGATCGAGCGCTCGACCCCGCCCGCAGCCATGGGCTGCCGCCCTTCCTCGCCGACGAGGTCGGTGTCGACTCCGGCCTCATGATCGCGCAGTACGCGGCCGCGGGGATCGTGTCCGAGCTCAAGCGCCTGGCGGTGCCGGCATCCGTCGACTCGATCCCGTCGTCGGCGATGCAGGAGGACCACGTCTCGATGGGGTGGGCCGCTGCCCGCAAGCTCCGTCGTGCGATCGACGGACTCGGGCGCGTGCTCGCGATCGAGATCCTCACCGGCGCTCGTGCGCTCGACCTGCGAGCCCCTCTGCAGGCCGGACCCGCCACCGGCGCCGTCCGCGACCTCGTCCGCACCGTGGCCGCAGGCCCCGGCCCAGATCGCTTCCTCTCTCCCGAGATGGAGGCCGTCACCGAACTCGTCCAGTCGGGCGCCGTCGCCCGTATCGCAAAGGAGCACTCCCATGGCTGACACTTCGACCGGTTCGGCGACCCAGTCGCGCGTCGTCCGCGCCGCCCGCGGCAACCAGCGCACCGCCAAGAGCTGGGGCGCCGAGGCCGCCAAGCGCATGCTCATGAACAACCTCGACCCCGAGGTCGCCGAGCACCCCGAGGACCTGGTCGTGTACGGCGGCACGGGCAAGGCCGCCCGCAGCTGGGAGGCGTACGACGCGATCGTGAGCACGCTCGACGAGCTGGAGCCGGATGAGACGCTGCTCGTGCAGTCGGGCAAGCCGGTCGGGGTGTTCCGCACCCACGAATGGGCGCCGCGCGTGCTGATCGCCAACTCGAACCTCGTGGGCGACTGGGCGAACTGGCCCGAGTTCCGTCGGCTCGAAGAGCTCGGACTGATCATGTACGGGCAGATGACCGCGGGGTCGTGGATCTACATCGGAACCCAGGGCATCCTGCAGGGGACCTATGAGACCTTCGCCGCCGTCGCCCGCTCGCTGGGTCGCGATTCTCTGCGCGGCACCCTCACCCTCACCGGTGGCGCCGGGGGCATGGGCGGTGCGCAGCCTCTGGCCGTCACCCTGAACGACGGCGTCGTCCTGATCGTCGATGTCGACGAGACGCGTCTCGCCCGTCGGGTGGAGCACGGCTACCTCGACGAGTACACGACCGATCTCGACGCCGCCGTGGCGAGGGTCACTGCGGCCAAGGAATCCGGAGAGCCTCTCTCGGTCGGTGTCGTCGGCAATGCGGCGGAGGTCTTCCCCGAGCTGCTGCGCCGCGGGGTGCCGATCGACATCGTGACCGACCAGACCAGCGCGCACGACCCGCTCGCCTACCTTCCGGTGGGCATCTCGGTCGCGGAGTGGAAGGCCGAGGCGGAGCGCGACGCCGAGGACTTCACCCGGCGCTCACGCGATTCGATGGCGCAGCACGTGGCGGCGATGGTCGCGTTCCAGGATGCCGGGGCCGCGGTGTTCGACTACGGCAACTCGATCAGGGCCGAGGCACAGCTGGGCGGGTTCGACCGCGCCTTCGAGTTCCCCGGATTCGTGCCGGCGTACATCCGTCCCCAGTTCGAAGAGGGGCGCGGCCCCTTCCGCTGGGCAGCGCTCTCCGGCGACCCGGAGGACATCTACAAGACCGACCGGGCGATCGCGGAGCTCTTCCCCGACGACAAGCCTCTGCACCGCTGGCTCGAGAAGGCGGGGGAGAAGGTCCACTTCGAAGGGCTGCCTGCACGCATCTGCTGGCTCGGGTACAAGGAGCGGCACCTCGCGGGCCTCAAGTTCAACGAGATGGTGGCATCCGGCGAGCTGTCGGCACCCATCGTGATCGGCCGCGATCACCTCGACTCGGGTTCGGTCGCCTCGCCGTATCGGGAGACCGAGGCGATGAAGGACGGTTCGGACGCGATCGCCGACTGGCCGCTGCTGAACGCACTGCTCAACACGGCATCCGGTGCCTCATGGGTGTCGCTGCACCACGGCGGCGGCGTCGGCATCGGCCGCTCGATCCACGCCGGTCAGGTCTCGGTCGCCGACGGCTCGGCGCTCGCCGCGGAGAAGCTCGAGCGCGTGCTGACCAACGACCCCGGTACCGGAGTCATGCGACACGTGGATGCCGGGTACGAGCACGCGCGCGACGTGGCCCGCGAGCGCGGGCTGAAAGTGCCGATGCTGTGAGCACCGTCCTGATCACGAACATCGGCGAGCTGACGACCAACGTCGGCGTCGACGGCGACCCCTGCGGAACCCTTCACGACGCGGCGGTGCTCGTCGAGGACGGACGCATCGCCTGGGTGGGGGCGGCGGCGGATGCCGACCGCACGATCGCAGGGGAGGTCGTCGACGGGGGCGGTCGCGCCGTGATCCCGGGCTTCGTCGACAGTCACAGCCATCTCGTCTTCGGCGGCGACCGGGCCGCGGAGTTCGAGGCGCGGATGGCCGGGCAGAAGTATGCCGCGGGCGGCATCCGCTCCACCGTCGCCGCCACCCGCGCGGCGAGCGACGACGAGCTGCGCGCGCGGCTGCGCGGATTCCTCGATGAGATGCTCGCACAGGGCACCACGACCGTCGAGATCAAGAGCGGGTACGGCCTGAGCGTCGCGGACGAGGAGCGGCTCGTGCGCCTGGCCGCCGAGGTGACGCCGGAGGTGACGTTCCTCGGTGCGCACGTAGTGCCGGCCGAGTATGCCGACCGGGCCGACGACTACGTCGACCTCGTGGTCGGACCGATGCTCGACGCCTGTGCTCCGCACGCCAGGTGGATCGACGTGTTCTGCGAGACCGGTGCCTTCACTGTGCCGCAGTCGCGGCGTGTGCTCGAGGCGGGGATCGCCCGAGGGCTCGCACCCCGCGTGCACGCGAGCCAGCTGGGCCCGGGGGAGGGCGTGCGTCTCGCGGTCGAGCTGGGCGCGGCATCCGTCGATCACGGCACGTACCTGACCGACGACGACGTCGCCGCGCTCGCCGCGTCCGACACCGTGCTGACGCTGCTGCCCGGCGTCGAGTTCTCGACCCGCCAGCCCTACCCGGATGCGCGCCGTCTCATCGACGCCGGCGTGACGGTGGCGCTGGCCTGCGACACGAATCCCGGATCGAGCTTCACCTCATCGATGCCGTTCTGCATCGCGATCGCCGTGCGCGACATGGGGATGACGCCGGCCGAGGCCGTCTGGGCGGCGACAGCGGGGGGAGCGCGCGCGCTGCGTCGAGACGACGTCGGCGCGATCACCCCCGGAGGGCGCGCCGACCTGGTCCTGCTCGACGCACCCACCCGCATCCATCTCGCCTACCGCCCCGGCGTCCCGCTGGTCCGCAGCGTCTGGAAGGACGGCATCCCGCTGGTGTGAGCGCCGCCGCGCGTCACGTCAGCGCCTGCGCGCACACCACGGCCGCAGCGGCCGACCAAGCCTGCGGACGGCAGGCGGCGGGGTACGGCACCGGCCGACCGCCGGGAATGCGCGCATCGCCGGCGTGCAGCTCGGGGACCCGGTAGTCGAATCCCTCGGCCGCGTCGAGAAGCTGCCGCGCGAGCACCCTGGCCTCGTCGGAGAGGCCGGAGCGCAGCATCCCGTGCACGGCGATCGCGGTGTCGTGGGTCCAGACGCTCCCGCCGTGATAGCTGAGCGGCCAGTAGCCGTCGGCACCCGTCGACATCGTGCGGATGCCGTATCCGCTCGACATGCTGTCGCCGGCGAGGAGCTCGACGCACACGCGCTCCTCGTCGGGGTCGAGGATGCCGGTGCCGAGCAGATGGCCGATGTTGCTGGTGAGCGTGTCGACGGCGGCGCCGTGCGCATCGAGGGCGATCGCCGGGTAGCGGCCCTCCTCCGTCGTGACCCAGAAGGCCTCCCGGAAGCGCGCGCGCAGGTCGGCGGCCCAGGTGCGCAGCTCCTCCGCGCCGGATTCGCCGAGTCGATCGAGCAGCGCAGCGCCGCGGACGGCGGCCTCGTAGGCGTATGCCTGCACCTCGCTCAGGGCGATCGGCCCTTCCGCCAGACGCCCGTCACGCCACTGGACTGAGTCGCCGGAGTCCTTCCAGCCCTGGTTCGCGAGACCGTGCCCCGATTCGTCGGCGTAGTCGATGAAGCCGCTTCCCGACGCATCGCCGTGCTCGACCATCCAGTCGACGGCGCCGCGCAGCGTGGGGAGGAGACCGCGCAGCTCGTCGTCGGGCATCCCGGCATCATGCGCATCAGCGAGCAGACACACCCACAGCGGCGTCGCATCGACCGTGCCGTAGTACAGCGGCGGGAGGTGCACTCCTTCGCCCGGAATGGCCAACCCGCTGCTGCGGAGTTCATGGGGGATCTTGCCGGGTGCCTCCGCCGTGGACACGTCATGCGTCGTGCCCTGGAGTCGGCCGAGCACCCGCAGGGTAGACGCGGCGATGGCGGGATCGGCGGCCAGCGCGAGACGCGCCGCCCAGATCGAATCCCGACCGAACAGCGTGAAGAACCAGGGCGCTCCCGCCGCGTAGAACGCGTCGTCCGGGTGCTCCGGTGTCGCCAGACGCAGGGCGCTGAGGTCGGCCGATGCCCGTGCGAGCCAGTGGGCGACCCGTGGATCAGCGACCTCCGGCAACTGCGCGGTCGCAGGATGCGCCGGTGCGGTGACCACCAGAGAGGTGTCAGCCAGCTCGAGCGTCCATTCGACGGTCTCCGCATCGCGCGCTGCGAGATCGAGCTCCCATCGCAGCGTCAGCCGCTCGCCGTCCGAGGTGACGGTCGCTCCGGGGGCGACCAGCGCGAAAGAGGCATCGTTGGCTCGGCAGGTGCGTCCGTCCCACGTCCAGGCGGCGTCGGTCGGCATGCCCGCCTTCACGAGTTGCATCGGCGCGAAGTCGGGCGTCAGCTGCACCGTGATGCCGATCGGCGTGGCCGCACGCAGGTGGCGGGAGACGCGGATCCGCTCCGAGAAGGAGCCGGCCGACACTCGGCGGTCGCGATCCAGCCGGACCTTGGGATCCGGCGTCTCGTCGTCCAGGCCGCGCAGCACATCCGTGAAGAGCACGCGCTGCGGGCTCGGCGACGAACAGCCGATCGACTCCAGGTCCGTCCCGTCGACGGCGATCTCCACGGCGCGGATCTGACGGACGTCGCCGTGGTAGATGCCGTGGATCGGGGCGGATCCCATCCCGCCGGCGTCGTCCGACCAGACCTGGGTCGGCGCCTCGAGCACGATCACGGCGGTGTCCAGCAGCGGTTGGAGGGGGGCGGTGGGGGTCATTCCTTGACGGCTCCTTCTGTCGAGTTCATGATGCGGCGCTGGAAGATGAAGAACATCACCGCGACGGGGATCGTCATGATGAGTGCGGCGGCCAGCTTGAGCGGATACTGCGTGCCCTGGCTCAGCTGCCCGCTGGCCAGGGAGGCGACGCCCTTCGTGAGCGTCGTCAGTGCCGGGTCGTTGGTCGACACGATGAAGTGGCTCAGCTCGTTCCACGATCCCTGGAAGGACAGGATCACGATCGTCACCAGTGCGGGCGTCGCCATCGGCAGGACCACCGACCAGAAGATGCGGAAGGTGCCAGCGCCGTCGATCCGCGCCTGCTCCTCCACCGATTCGGGGATCGATTCGAAGAAGTTCTTCATGATGAAGACGCCGGCGGCGTCGACGAGCAGCGGGAGGATCATCCCGGCGTACGAGTTGAACATCCCGAGCTGGTTGATCACGAGGAACTTCGGGATCAGCAGCACGACCGTCGGCACGGACATGACCGCGACGAGCGCCGCGAACACGACGCCGCGACCGCGGAAGCGGAGCCGGGCGAGGGCGTAGCCGGCGAGCGAGTTGAAGAACACCCGGCCGATCGTGACGAACACGGTCACGATCGCGCTGTTGACGAACCAGGACGGGAAGTCCGAGCGAGCGAAGAGCCGTTCGTAGGCCGCGAAGCTCCAGACCTCGGGGATCAGCGAGATGCCCGAGCTCGCCGCCTCCTCATCGGTCTTGAAGCTCGTGGCCACCTGCACCAGGAAGGGGTAGATGTAGATCACGGCGAGGACGATGAGCAGCGTGTAGAGCACGATCTGCCCCGTGAGCTGCTTCGGCGAGAGCCTCATGACGCCTTCCCCTTTCCGGCGATCTCGTAGGCGCGGATACGGCGACGGGAGACGGGCTTGTCGCGCAGCACCCAGCGCTGCAGGAGCGTGAAGGTCACGATGATGACGAACAGGATGAAGGCGATGGCCGCCCCCTGGCCCCATTCCTGGTTCTGGAACGCGGTCTGGTACGACAGGTACGCCGGGGTGAGAGTGGTCTTGCTCGGCGCGCCCCGCGTGCCGGTGTAGATCTGGTCGAAGACCTGCCAGCATCCGATCAGCCCGAGGGTGAGCACGGTGAAAAGAGTCGGTCGCAGCTGCGGAAGGGTGATGCGCCAGAACCGCTGCCATCCGTTCGCGCCGTCCATCATCGCGGCCTCGTCGACGTCGCCGCCGATGTTCTGCAGGCCCGCGAGGAAGATGAGCATGAAGGTTCCGGAGGTCGTGAACACCGCCATGAAGATGAAGGCGCTCATCGCGACGGAGGGGCCGGCGAACCAGTCCCACCAGGTGATCCCCAGGGCACCTGACTGCGTCAGCGCGTCGGGCCCGCTGTCGACGCCGAACACGCCGAGGAGCAGGTGGAGGACGCCGCGGGGGTCGTTGAACCAGTTCGGGCCGTTGATCCCGAACCAGGAGAGCACGTCGTTGACGGCGCCGCTCGCGGAGAAGAGGAACAGCCACAGCACGGTGATGGCGACGGAGCTCGTGACCGAGGGGAAGTAGTACGCGGTGCGGAAGAAGCCGCGGCCCCGCAGCATCGCCCGGTTGACGAGCACCGCCAGGAAGAGGGCCAGCGCGGTCTGCAGCGGCACGACGAGCAGCACGTACCACGCGTTGTTGCGCAGCGCCGTGCCGAAGTCCTTGGTCGCCAGGCCGCCGTCGGCGAGCACGGCCGAGTAGTTGCCGGCGCCGACGAACGACACCGACCCCGACAGGGGGCTGCCGCGACCTGCCCAGTCCGACATGCTGACCCACAGCGCCATGAGCACCGGGACCAGGAGGAAGACGCCGAGGATGGCGATCACCGGGGCGGTGAACAGCCACCCGGCGGCGGCCTCGCCGCGGCGGAGCCCGGAGGCACCTCCGCGACGAGGTTTCGACCGCTGGGCCATGACTACTCGACGATCGCTTCGAGGTTGGTCTGCACCGATCCGAGGATCGAGGCCGGATCGCCGCTCTTCAGCGTCTCGATCTGGGCGTTGAAGTCGGCGATGACATCGGCAGACCCGGCCTGGTTCGGCGGGAACTGGGCGTACTCGGCGCCCGCGAGGAACGGCGCGAGGGGCTCGTTCGCCGCAGTCCACTCATCCGCGGCGGACTGGATGGACGGCATGGGTCCGAAGGCCTCCGAGAACGCGAGCTGGCTGTCGGCGCTGGTCAGGTATTCGACCAGCTCGAGCGCGGCCTGCTGATTCGGGCTGTCAGCGGCCATGCCCCAGCAGTTCGTGAACTGCAGAGTGCCCTTGTCCGCGGGGCCCTCGGGAAGCTCGGCGACCGTGTACTCGACGCCGCTGAAGTCGTTCGTGAGAGCGCCGGTGATCCAGTTGCCCTCGATCACCATGGCCGCGGCCCCCTTGCCGAACGCCTCGCCGCCCCAGCCCGCGCCGACGTCCTTCGCGAACGCGAACGTGCCGTCGGCGAGATGCGTCTTCACGTACTCGAGGGCCTCGAGGTTGGCGGGGTCGTCTGCGATCGCGGCGCCGTCGCGGACGAGACCGCCGCCCGCCTGCGCCATGAACGTGCCGACGCGCTGATACTCGGCGCCGAAGGCGAGCCCAACGTGATCGGCGCTCGTCAGCGTCTTCGCCACCGCGGCGAGCTCGTCCCAGGTGGTGGGGATGTCGGCGTCGGTGAGCCCGGCCTCCGCCCACATCGTCGTGTTGATGATCAGCGCGAGCGAAGAGAAGTCCTTCGGGGCGCAGACGAACTCGTCGTCGATGGTGAAGTTCTCGACGAGGGACGGGTAGAAGTCGTCCTTGTTCGAGAGCTGATCGCCGTAGGGCTTCAGAGAGTCGTTCGCCGCGAACCCGGCGGCCTGATCGGCCGAGAGGTAGAAGAGGTCCGCGGGTGCGCCGGCGGCGAAGCCCTGCGAGAGCTCCTGGTCGAGGTTGGTGGCGACCTGCACCGTGACGTCGGTGCCGGACTCTTCGGACCACGCGTCCACCGCGGCCTGCACGGCCTCGGTCTCGGCGTCGCCGGAGGAGCCGATGAGCACCGTGAGCGCGTCGTCCGAGGAGGTGAGGCCCTCGGCATCGGGGGCGCCCCCGTCATCGCCGGCGAAGCCGGAGCCGCAGCCTGCGAGGATGAGCGTGCTGGCTAACAGCACGGCTCCTGTGCCGAAAGATGTCCGAGTGGTGTGCCGTGTCATTGTCTCTCTCCCTTGATGAGTCATTGTCGGGTAAAATTTGATCGATCAAACTCTGCGTGGATTAGGCTAGGCGCGAGGTGCGGGAGTGTCAAGCCCGCCGCAGACGAACGGGTGCGAGGAGGTGCCGTGGCGAAGGCTCCCACCGTCGAGGACGTCGCCGAGCGCGCAGGCGTCTCTCGGCAGACCGTGTCGAACGTGCTCAACACCCCCGACATCGTGCGCCCGGCGACGAAGGAGCGCGTGCTCGCGGCGATCCACGAGCTCGGCTACCGACGTCACGCGGCCGCGCGGCAGTTGCGCCTGCGCCGCAGCTCGACGATCGGCATCCGGCTGGACCCCTACCTCGGCGGCGTCTCGGGCGTCGTGCTCGACCGCTTCGTGCACGCGATCACCGAGCGCGCGAGCGAACGCGGGATGCGGATGCTCGTCTACGCGGCACGCACGCCGGAGGAGGAGATCGCCCGGCTGTCCGAGCTGTGGGAAGGATCGGAGATCGACGCCGCGATCATCACCGGCACGATCCGCGACGACGCGCGTGTGCGCAGCCTCGACGACGCGGGCCTGCCCTTCATCTCCTTCGGCCGACCCTGGGGAGAGGATGACATCGCCGACCCCCGGCACCTCTGGGTCGACGTCGACTGCGCCGCCGGCACCCGCGCCGCGACCGAGCACGCGCTCACCCACGGGAAGAACGTCGCCTTCCTCGGGTGGCCAGAGGGATCGGGAACCGGTGACGATCGTGAGAGAGGCTGGCGCGAGGCGATGGGTGCGTCCGGTGGTAACGGGGTGCGACTCACCGCGGAGGACAGCGTGCCTCTCGCCCGGGCGAGCGTCGATGCCGTCCTGGCCGACGGCGACGCGCCCGATGCGGTGGTCTGCGCCAGCGACACGCTCGCCGTGGGTGCGCTCCTCGCAGCCAACGCCGCCGGACGCTCGGTGCCGGTGATCGGCTTCGACAACACCCCGACAGCCGTGGCGCTGGGATTCTCGAGCGTGGAACAGCGCCCGGAGGATGTCGCCACGGCGGTCCTCGAACTCCTCATGGGGCCGACGGGGGAGATCGTCGCGCCGCGCCGTCTGGAAGCCGGGACGGCGCACGCCCTGATCACGCCGGAGCTGGTCATCCGCTGACGGAGCGCGCGGCCCTCGCTGCCGAAGTCACCCCGGCCCGCGGGTCACGCCGTCGTCGCCGCGAGCAGGTAGTCCAATCGAGACGCCGGATCTCCGCCCAGAGTGAGGAAGCGGGGACCCCCGACGGCCTCGCGCTCATCGGCGAGGTCGAGCAGTGCCGCATCCATCGCCTCGCGCAGCGCCATGTCCTCGTCGACGGGCACCCGGATGGGGTGCCGGTCGTCCAACGGCAGGAGCACGACCAGGTCGACATTCGCCAGAGAATCGTCGGCGATGGCCGTCGCATGGGCGACGAGCGCGCCGTCGCTGCGTCCCAGCTGCTCCAGCGCAGCCAGGTAGGCGACGAAGTCGAGGGGCCCGCGTTCGGAGATGACAGTCGATTCCCCCGCCGTCTCGCGCACGCGCGACGCCGTGAGGCGCAACTGCGCGGCGAAGCTCGCGGCGCTCGCCGGGTCGTCGAGGTCGAGATCCTCGAACGGGTCGCCGAGGACGAGGTACTCGGGTCGCCGTGCGACGAAGTCCGCGATGAGGGTGCTCTTGCCGCTGCCGTGCGTGCCCGAGACGATGATCCTCATGACCGTGCGGCGAGCCCGGCCAGCAGCTCCAGCACGCAGAGCGCTGCGAGGCGGACGGTGCGGGCGTCATCGGTGTCGGCGGTCGCGTCGACCTCGGCCAGGTCGGCGCTGATCACGCGCGGGTCGGAGGCCACGGCGCGGGTGAGTGCGCGCACCTCCCACGCCTGCAGGCCGCCGGGAACGCTGGCCGGGCAGCCGGGGGCGACCGCGCGGTCGCACACGTCGACGTCGATGTCGAGGTGCACGCGCGGGTCGGTGCCCGCACCGGCGATCTCGACCGCCTCGGCCACCACGTCGTCGATGCCGCGGCGTCGCAGCTCGTCGAGCGTGATGACGCGGATGCCCCAGTCCGCGGCGCGCCGTGCGTAGGCGGCGGAGTTGGCGAAGTCGGCGATGCCGATCTGCACGATGCGCATCGGGTCGATGCACATCGTGTCGAGGGTCGACGTCACCGGCACGTCTTCGACCAGGCGCCGCACGGGAGTGCCGTTGGAGACGCCGTCGCGCAGATCGAAGTGCGCGTCGAACGTGATGAGCCCGGTCGCCCGGGCACCCAGGGCGACCGGGTAGGTGAGCGAATTGTCGCCGCCGAGGGCGATCACGAGCCCGGTCGTCGCCGAGAGCTCGCGCACCCGCGCGATCACCTGGGCCTCTCCGCCGTCGCCGTCGGGCTCTTCGATGTCACCGGCATCCGCGACCCGCAGCAGATCGTTCAGATCGCGGATCGGCGGGCCCATCAGCGTCGTCCCGTAGCGGGGGAGGGCATCGCGGATCGCCGCCGGCGTCGCGCGCGCTCCTGTCGGAGACAGGGAGGTGCGCCATGTCGGCACTCCGAGGAGCACCGCGTCGGCCGTGCCGTCAAAGGTCGGCCAGGCGCCGGCGCGCGGCCAGAGAGGATCGTGCGACAGAGGCATGTCAGACTCCGGGGATCAGGGCGTGGGCGATCGTGAAGATCGCGAGACCGGCGAGGGCGCCGACGAACGTGCCGTTCAAGCGGATGTACTGCAGGTCGCGGCCCACCATGAGCTCGATCTTCTCGGTGGTCTCGGCGGGATCCCAGCGCTCGACCGTGTCGGTGATGATCGAGGCGATGTCATGCCGGTAGCGGTCGACGAGGAAGACGGCGGCATCCGACACCCAGGTGTCGACGCGGTGCTGCAGCGCGGCATCCGTCGTCAGGCGCTCGCCCACCTCCTGGAGGGCGCGCACGGCGCGCCGACGCAGCCCGCTCTCCGGATCCGCGAGGGCGGTGAGCAGGCCGTTCTTCGCGGTGTTCCATGCCTCGGCCGCGAGGGCGCCCACCCGCGGGCTGTCGAACAGCGACGCCTTCGCGTTCTCGAGCTTCGCCCGGGTCTCGGGATCGTTCTGCAGGTTGTCGGCCAGTCGGGAGAGATACGCGTCGATCGCGATCCGCGCCGGATGCCGCGGGTCGGCCTGCACGGCATGCACGAACTTGATGGCCTCGTTGTAGACGGTGTCGTCGACGAATCGGTGCGCGAGCTTGGGCACCCAACCGGGCAGGCGGCGGGAGACGAGGCCGGAGAACGACTCGGCGTTCGCTTCGAGCCATCGTCCGATATTCTCCACCGCGAGGTCGACGGCGCCGTGGTGCGCATCGGCGGCGACGATCTTCTCCAGCCAGACGCCCGCGGGCGGTCCCCACTCCGGTTCGACGAGGTGCTCGCGGGCGAGGTCGGTGATGAGGTCGCGGACGTCGTCGTCGCTGAGCGCGTTGAGCACGGCCGTGGCGATCGTGGCGCCTTCAGCGCCGACGCGCTCGGCGTGCGGTCCTTCCTTCAGCCACTCGCCCGCACGCAGTGCGATCGCGGTGCTCGACAGCTTCGTGCGCACGACGCCGGCTTCGAGGAAGTTGGTCTCCACGAACTCGCCGAGCGTGCGCCCGATCTCGTCCTTGCGGCTCGGGATGATCGCGGTGTGCGGGATCGGGAGCCCGAGCGGCCGCCGGAACAGGGCGGTCACGGCGAACCAGTCCGCCAGGGCGCCGACCATTCCGCCCTCGGCGGCGGCGCGCACGTACGCGAGCCAGCCCCATCGCTCCTGGAAGGCGAAGGCGAAGACGAACGCGACCGCCATGAACACCAGCGCGCCGAGGGCCACGGCCTTCATGCGACGGAGGGCGCGCAACCGATCCTGGTCGGCGGGCGAGAGCTGCGCCATCGGTGTTCGCGGCATGACGCCATCCTTTCACGCGGAGAGTACCCTCGAGACGTGATCGAAGACATCAAGAAGCGCGCTCTGCACCGCACCAGCATCCTCGAGGGTCAGATGCGCGGCGTCGCGCGGATGATCGAGAACGAGGAGTACTGCATGGACATCATCACGCAGTCCCGTGCGATCCAGCGCTCACTCGAGTCGCTGAACCGTCTGCTGCTCGAGAATCACCTGCGCACGCACGTGACGCACATGTTCGACGAGGGGGGAGAGGAGCGCGACAAGGCGGTCGCCGAGCTTCTCAAGGCGTTCGACTTCGACCGCAAGTAGGGTCGGGCCCGACGCGCTCCTCTGCGGTCACCGCTTCCCGTCGAAGATCTCGCCCTCCATCGCGTCGTAGCCCTCGGCCTGCGGGTCTCCGTGCGAACCGCCCGAGAGCGCGTACTCCTCTTCCGGGGAGAGCACGAGGCGGTGCCGGAAGAACAGGCCGAATCCGAGCAGGATGATCGCGTAGACGATCGCGATCGCGATGATGGCCGGACCGAACGTCGGGTTCAGCAGGAAGCCCACGAAGATGAGCGCGGCGATCACGAGCGCGATCACGGCGCCCGGGATGCCCCAGGGGCTCACATACGGGCGGTCGACGTTCGGGAACTTCTTGCGCAGGATGATGAACGACACGAGCTGGAGCCCATAGGCCACGACCGCACCCCAGACGGCGATGTTCAGCACGATCGCGCCGGCGACCGTCCCTGCACCCTCCGAGTCGACCGCCGTGAGCACATCGAGCACGATCAGAGCGACGAAGCCGATCGCGGCCCCCACGGTGAGGGCCACCCACGGGGTCTGACGCTTCCCGGTGAGGGAGAGGAACCGCGGGTAGTAGCCGGCGCGGGACAGCGAGTACATGTTGCGACCGTAGGCGAACATGATGCCCTGCAGCGACGCGAGCAGACCGATCAGGGCGAACAGCGCCAGCACCGCGGCGAGCTGGTCGCCGACGATCGCGCGGAAGCCGTCGAGGAGCGGCTCGCCGGCGGTGCCGGTGGCCTCGGCACCGATCACTCCGGTGTTGAGGAACAGCACCAGGAGGCCGGTCACGATGAGGGTGCCCCGGGCCCAGAATCCGGCCTTCGGGATGTCGCGGGTCGGGTTGTGCGACTCCTCGGCGGCCAGCGGCAGCTCCTCGATCCCCAGGAAGAACCACATCGCGAAGGGCAGGGCGAACAGGATCGGCAGCACGCCGTGCGGGAGGAAGGTCGACTGTCCCTCGTCGGGGACGATGTCCCACAGCGCGTCCCAGCTGAAGGCGCCGGAGAAGATCGCCATCACGGAGAACACGAGGATGATGCCGATCGAGATCACCGAGACGACGATCGCGAAGCGGAAGGAGATCGCGGCGCCCGCGGAGTTCAGCGCGATGAAGACGACGTAGAGGATGAGGTACCAGACCCACCCCGGCAGCTCGAGACCGAGCAGCTCGCTCGTGATGCCGTTCGCATACGATGCCGAGAAGTAGACGATCACCGCCGTGGTGGCGACGTACTCGATCGTCTCGGCGGCGCCGGTGACCAGGCCTCCCCAGGGGCCCATGGCCGATCGGGCGAACGAGTAGGCCCCGCCCGTGTGGGGCATGGCCGCCGCCATCTCGCCGATCGCGAAGATCATGCCGTAGTACATGGCGACGAGGATCGCGAAGGCGATCAGCATGCCACCGAAGCCCGCGAAGTCGATGCCGAAGTTCCAACCGGAGAAGTCGCCGGAGATGACGGCGGCGACGGCGAGACCCCAGAGTCCCCAGACGCCGGCCGATCTCTTCAGGGTCCGTTTCTCGAAGTAGTCACTCCCGGCACGTGTATAGGTCGCCCCAGCGACCTTGCGGGATTCATTGCTCTGCTCAGACATCCGCTCTCCGTTCGCATGCACACAGGCGCCGGGTGCACCTTGCGGATGATTGTGGCAGTCAATGGTGGTTTCGTCTACCTTTAGACGTCGAGGTGATCTACTCTGAGGGCGAAGCCGGTCGGTCGATCGCCTTCACCACGACGACGGGAGCGAGAAGATGTCGGGAAACCTGAGCATCGAGCAGCTGGATGCCGGCATCGCCGCCGGCGAGATCGACACGGTGATCGTGGCCTTCGCCGACGCGCAGGGACGACTGGTCGGCAAGCGGGTCTCTGCGCGGCTGTTCCAGGAGGACATCCTGCATCACGGCGCCGAGGCCTGCGACTACCTGCTGTCGGTCGATGTCGACATGAACACGGTCGACGGCTACGCGATGTCGGGCTGGAACCGCGGATACGGCGACATGGTGCTGCGCCCCGATGTCGTCACGCTCCGTCGGATGCCGTGGCTCGAGGGCACGGTCCTGATCATGGCCGATCTGGTCTGGCAGAACGGCGAGCCGGTGGGGCCGTCGCCGCGCGCGATCCTCGATCGGCAGCGCGATCGCCTGGCCGAACGGGGATGGACCGCCTTCTCGGGAACCGAGCTCGAGTTCATCGTGTTCGAGAACACCTACCGCGACGCCTGGGCGCGCAAGTACGAGGGACTGACGCCGGCGACCGACTACAACGTCGACTACAACCTGCAGGCCTCGACCCGGATGGAGCCGCTGCTGCGCGACATCCGCAACGGCATGGACGGCGCGGGCATGTACTGCGAGGGCGTCAAGGGCGAGTGCAACCTCGGCCAGCAGGAGATCGCATTCCGCTACGCCGAAGTGCGCGAGACCGCCGACCAGCACGTGATCTACAAGAACGGTGCGAAGGAGATCGCCGCGCAGCACGGGCAGGCGCTCACCTTCATGGCGAAGTTCAACGAGCGCGAGGGCAACAGCTGCCACATCCACCTCTCGCTGCGTGCGGATGACGGCACTCCGGTGATGGCCGGCGACGGAGCGCACGGGTTCAGCCCGGTCATGGAGCACTGGATCGCCGGCATCCTGGCGACGCTCCGCGAGTTCACGCTGCTCTACGCGCCGAACATCAACTCCTACAAGCGCTTCGCCAAGGGCAGCTTCGCGCCGACCGGCGTCGCCTGGGGCATCGACAACCGCACCTGCGCGCTGCGCGTGATCGGCAGCGGTTCCGGGCTCCGGGTCGAGAACCGGGTGCCCGGCGGCGACGTGAACCCGTACATGGGCATCTCGGCGATCATCGCCGGCGGCCTGTACGGCATCGAGAACGAGCTGCCGCTGCCGGAGCGCTTCGAGGGCAACGCCTACGAGGCCGGCGTCGACCACCTCCCGACGACTCTCCGCGAGGCGGCGCAGCTGTTCAGCGAGTCGACCATCGCGAGGGCGGCGTTCGGCGACGACGTCGTGGACCACTACCTGAACCAGGCGCGCATCGAGCTCGAGGCCTACGACGCCGCCGTCACCGACTGGGAGCGCATCCGTGGTTTCGAGCGGCTCTGATCCGGCACCGCTGATTGGTGTCACGACCTATCTGGAGCGGGCGCAGCAGGGGGTGTGGGATGTGCGGGCCGCGTTCCTCCCCGAGCAGTACCTGACCGGGGTGACCGAATCGGGCGGCATCGCGCTGCTGCTGCCCCCGCAGGATCCGGAGACGGCGGATGCGGCCATCGCCGGAATGGACGGACTCATCCTCTCTGGCGGGGCCGACGTCGCCCCCGAGCTCTACGACGAGGAGCGGCATCCGCTCACCGATCCCGCCCGCACCGACCGCGACGCCTGGGAGATCGCCCTGTTCCGCGCGGCGGAGCGGCGGCGCATCCCGGTGCTCGCGATCTGCCGGGGTCTGCAGCTCGTGAACGTCGCCCGCGGCGGCACCCTCCAGCAGCATCTGCCCGAGACTCTGGGAACCGAGCGCTACCGTCTCGGCGGCGGCGTCTTCGCCGAGAACGACATCGAGGTGTCGGACGACACGGCGCTCGCCGGGGTCCTCGGCGCGGGCGGGCTGCGGGTGCACAGCTATCACCACCAGGGCATCGATCGGCTCGGAGACGGACTGACCGCAGCCGCGCGCTCCGACGACGGACTCGTGCAGGCGTTCATCGACACCTCGGCCGGCCATGTCGTCGGCATCCAATGGCATCCGGAGGAGAACGCCGAGGATCGGCGTCTCTTCGCCGATCTCGTCTCACAGGCTCGCGCGTTCGCCGCGCGACGGAAGGAAGAATCGCGATGAGTGCGTTCACCGTCATCAATCCATCGACCGGCGCGGCGATCCGCGACGTCGCCCGCGCCGACATCGGAGAGACGGATGCCGCGATCGCCCGCGCCGTCGTCGCGCAGCGCCGGTGGGCGGCGCTGGCACCGGTCGCCCGCGCGGACGCGCTCCGGGCGTTCGCCCGCGCGGTCGAGGGTGCCGTCGAAGAGCTCGCCCAGCTCGAGGTGCTCAACTCCGGGCATCCGATCGGCTCCGCCCGCTGGGAGGCGGGGCACGTCGCCCAGGTGCTCAACTACTACTCCGCCGACCCGGAGCGCCTGTCCGGTCGGCAGATCCCGGTGGCCGGCGGGCTCGACGTGACCTTCCACGACCCCTACGGCGTGGTCGGCGTCATCGTGCCGTGGAACTTCCCCATGACGATCGCGTCGTGGGCGTTCGCGCCGGCGCTCGCCGCCGGCAACGCGGTGGTGCTGAAGCCTGCCGAGCTGACCCCGCTCACCGCGATCCGCCTCGGCGAGCTCGCGCTCGAGGCAGGGCTCCCCGATGGACTGTTCGAGGTCGTGACCGGCTCGGGCTCGGTGGTGGGCCAGCGACTGGTCGAGCATCCCGACGTGCGCAAGGTGGTCTTCACCGGCTCGACCGAGGTCGGCATCGAGGTGGCGGCGGGCTGTGCGCGTGCGCTCAAGCCGGTGACGCTCGAGCTCGGCGGCAAGAGCGCGAACATCGTCTTCGCCGACGCCGATCTCGAGCGGGCGGCGGCCGCGGTGCCCGGCTCGGTGTTCGACAACGCCGGCCAGGACTGCTGCGCACGCAGCAGGCTGCTCGTGCAGCGCTCGGTCTACGACCGCTTCCTCGAACTGCTCGAGCCGGCCGTCGCGGCCTGGCGCGTGGGAGACCCCGGCAGCTCCGACACCGACATGGGCCCGCTCATCTCGGCCGGGCACCGCGACACCGTCTCCTCCTTCCTCGACGGCGCCGACATCGCGTTCCGCGGTACCGCGCCCGAGGGGGACGGGTTCTGGTTCGCCCCGGCCGTCGTGCTCGCCGACCCCTCCGACCGCATCGCCCAACAGGAGGTCTTCGGCCCCGTCGTCGCGGTGATGCCGTTCGAGGACGAGGCCGACGCGATCCGCCTGGCGAACGACACGGTGTACGGGCTCGCAGGCTCCGTATGGACCGAGAGCCTCGGACGCGGTGTGCGCGTGGCGCGAGGCGTGCGCAGCGGTGTGCTGTCGGTGAACTCGCACTCCTCGGTGCGCTACGCGACGCCGTTCGGCGGCATGAAGGCCTCCGGCCTCGGGCGTGAGCTCGGTCCGGACGCCGCCGAGCACTTCACCGAGACCAAGAACGTCTTCTTCGCGACCGATGAACGCTGATCGCGTCGCACCCCACACCCCACAGAGCGGAGAACCCACATGAGCATCGATCTGACCCAGCGCCTGAAGGACCGCGTCGCCATCATCACCGGTGGTGCGAGCGGCATCGGGTTCGCCACCGCCGAGCGCTTCGCGGCAGAGGGAGCCTTCGTCGTCATCGCCGACGTCGACCCGGCGACGGGCGAGGAGGCTGCGGCGAAGGTGGGCGGGGTGTTCCGCCCTGTCGACGTCGCCGACGAGGCCAAGGTGAACGCGCTGTTCGACGGAGTGGCTGCGGAGTTCGGCCGCATCGACATCGCCTTCAACAACGCCGGCATCTCACCGGCCGACGACGACTCGATCGAGACGACGGAGCTGCCGGCGTGGGACCGGGTGCAGGATGTGAATCTCAAGAGCGTGTACCTGTGCAGCCGTGCGGCGCTGCGGCACATGGTGCCGGCGGGACGCGGCTCGATCATCAACACGGCGTCGTTCGTCGCGCTGCTGGGCTCGGCGACCTCGCAGATCAGCTACACCGCGTCGAAGGGCGGCGTGCTCGCGATGTCGCGCGAGCTGGGCGTGCAGTTCGCCCGGCAGGGGGTGCGCGTGAACGCGCTGTGCCCCGGACCGGTGAACACGCCGCTGCTGCAGGAGCTGTTCGCCAAGGACCCGGAGCGCGCGCAGCGACGGCTCGTGCACGTGCCGATGGGGCGCTTCGCGGAACCGTCGGAACTGGCGGCGGCCGTGGCCTTCCTCGCCTCGGACGACTCGTCGTTCATCACCGCGAGCGCGTTCGTCGTGGACGGCGGGATCACGAACGCCTACGTCACCCCGCTGTGAACGACCACGACGGCGACCTCGTCGAGGTGCGGAGAGCGGTCTATCGGCCGCTGCGGCGCGGCAACGCCCTGGAGGACGCGGTCGCCCGTCTCGTCCAGACGATCCGTCTCGGCGTGGTCGCCCCGGGGGAGTCCCTGCCCCCGGAGCGGGAGCTCGCGGCATCCTTCGGCGTGAGTCGCGACACCGTGCGCGAGGCCATCCGCGAACTGGCCGACACCGGCTATCTCCTTCCCCGTCGAGGACGGTACGGAGGGACCTTCGTCGCGGATCCGCTGCCGCACCCGTCGGTCCCCGGCGCCGTGACACCGGAGAAGATCGACGATGTCCTCGGCCTGCGGCGCGTTCTCGAGACCGGTGCCGCCCGCGCGGCCGCGAGCCGGTCCCTCGACGCCGCGACCCGTGCGGATCTGTGGGCGCGGCATGAGGCGGCGCTGCCGGCGGGACCGGACGAGTATCGACGCCTCGACACCCTGCTGCATCTCGCGATCGCGGAGGCCGCGGGCATCCCCTCACTCGTCGCGCTCGTGGCCGAGAACCGCGCCGACGTCAACGCCTGGCTCGACACGTTCCCGCTGATGCCGCGGAACATCCAGCACTCGGGTGAGCAGCACGAGAGCATCGTCTCCGCGATCCTCGCCGGACGAGCGGATGCCGCGGAGGCGGCGATGCGCGATCATCTCGCCGGCTCCGAGGCGTTGCTGCGCGGCTTCCTGACGTGACGGTCACCCGGCCGCTCGGATCGCCGGATCAGCGGTCGTCGTATCCCCAGCGGATGCCGAGCGCGCCAGGACCGAAGTCCCGACGCGTCTGATGCACCGAGGTCTGCGGCCGGAGCGGGCGGTAGACCGTGCCGTCCGTCGACTCGGTCCGCTCGAGCTCGTCGAGCCAGTCCGGGACGGCGTCCTCATGGAATCGCGTCCACAGGACGAGGTCGCGGATGGGGCGCACGACGAAGGCGCCGGTCTCCGGCTGCGAGGTGTACTCCTCATGCCCTTCCATCGTGACCTCGATCATCGTCGTCGCGCCGAGCGTGAGCGGCTGGTCGAGCTTCAGGACGTAGGCGTACACGTGCTCGCTGACGTGCAGGTGATCGCGGACCATCCGCGCCCCTCGCACTGTCATCTCCGGGCGGTCGATGACGTCCTCCGCCGACAGCAGGGTGTACGTCACGTGGTCGACGGTCGCGGGGATGACGGACTGGATCAGGGTCTGGGCGGCACGGCGGCGCAGGTAGCCGTCGGCGGACACATCCGCGATCACATGCGTCGAGAGCTCACGGGTGATGTCGAGCGGCGGCGCATCGAGGAGCTCGAGCGTCTCGGACAGCGCCCGGGTGATCTGCTCCTCCGTGAACGGGTTGCGGGGTTCGTGCAGCGCTCCCAGGCGCACGCGCTCCGGCACCAGGCCGCCGAGAGCCCCCGATGGCAGGCCGAGAAGCCGCTCGATGTCCTCGACGGCGGCGAGCGAGGCTGCTCCCTCGGGTGCGCGCTCCCCGGAGCGCCAGTAGCTGAGTGTCGTGAGCGAGACGGGGTTGGCGCGGGCGACGAGTCGGCGCTGGAGCGACGAGAGCGAGATGCCGCTCGCGGTGAGCGCTGCTCCGAACGCCCTGCTGAACGAGTCGCGTCCGTCGGGAACCTCAGCTGCCATCCCGCCCTCCTCTCCCCGACGATAGTCCCGTCAGCGGTCGAACCCCCATCGGATGCCGAGGATGCCGGGCCCGAAATCCCGGCGTGACTGGTGGATGGAGTCGCGCGGAGACAGCGTCCGCGACACCAGGCCGTCGGTCGCGGGCGTGCGCTCGAACTCCGTCGTCCAGTCGGGGACGGCATCCGGATGGAAGCATGTCCAGACGACGAGGTCACGGATCGGACGCATCACGAAGGCGGCCGTCTCGTCCTCGGCCGGGAGCTCTCCCGCGGGCGGCGGCGGGACAGCCATCCCGATCTCGAGCATCGTCGTCGCGCCCATCACCAGCGGTCGATCCAGGCGGAGCACGCAGGCGTAGACATGCTCGCTCTCGTGCAGGTGCTCGCGCACCAGGGTCGCTCCCCGGAGCGTGCACTCGGGCCGGCGGACGACCCTCTCGACGGACATCAGGGCGTAGGTCATCTCGTGGACGAACGGTGCGACGGCCTGCACGAGGACCTGCGCCGTGCGATCGCGGAGCAGTCCGTTCTCGTCGACGGTCGACACCACGTGCGCGGACAGCGACCTCGTCGCCTCGATCGGCGGTGCAGCGAGCAGCTTCAGGGTCTCGGCCGCCGCATCGCGGACCTGGGACTCGGTGAACGGGTTCTGCGCGGGCGCGAGCGACCCGAGTCGTGCGCGCGTGCTCACGAGGTCGAGCAGAGCGCCCGGCTCCAGCCCGAGCAGGCGCTCGACGTCCTCCAGCGCGGTCAGCGACCGCAGGCCCTCGGGGTGCCGTTCTCCCGACCGCCAGTAGCTGAGGGTCGCGACCGAGATGGGGTTCGCCCGGTCCTTGAGCCGTCTGTGCAGCCAGGACAGCGAGACCCCTCGCGCCGTGATCGCTCCCGAGAAGGCCTGCGCGAAGGCCGTCCGATTCTCTTCCCCCGTGTCGAGCATGATGTCTCCCGGGCGCCACCGTAGCGCCGGAGAGAGGGGCGGTATCCGCGCGACCCGATATGCTGCATCACCGCGCTCCGGCGGTCAGAGCACCGCCTGCGCGCGCGTCAGGACGTCGCGGAGGATCTGCTCGATCTCCCGGAACTCCGCCGGGCCCGTGGTGAGCGGGGGAGCGAGCTGGATGACGGGATCGCCCCGGTCGTCGGCGCGGCAGTAGAGCCCGGCCGCGAACAGGGCGGGGGAGAGGAATCCTCGCAGCAGCCGCTCGGACTCCGCATCGTCGAAGGTCTCCTTGGTGCTCTTGTCCTTCACGAGCTCGATTCCGAAGAAGTACCCGTCGCCGCGCACGTCGCCCACGAGTGGCAGATCGCGCAGCTTCTCGAGCTCGGCGCGGAACAGCGGAGAGTTCTCCCGCACGCGGGCGTTGAGTCCCTCCTCGTCGAAGATCGCGAGGTTCTCCAGCGCCACCGCCGCCGACACGGGATGGCCGCCGAACGTGTAGCCGTGGGGGAACGACACGTCTCCGTGCGAGAAGGGCTCGTAGATGCGGTCGCTGACGATCGTGGCGCCGATCGGGGAGTAGCCGCTGGTCATCCCCTTCGCGCAGGTGATCATGTCGGGCACGTAGCCGAGGCCCGTGCAGGCGAACGTGTGGCCGAGCCGTCCGAAGGCGCAGATGACCTCGTCCGAGACGAGCAGCACATCGTGGCGGTCGCAGATCTCGCGCACGCGGGCGAAGTATCCGGGAGGAGGTGGGAAGCACCCGCCGGAGTTCTGCACCGGCTCGAGGAACACCGCGGCCACCGTGTCGGCACCCTCGAAGAGGATCATCTCCTCGATGCGGTCGGCCGCCCAGCGTCCGAACGCCTCGAGGTCGTCGGCGGGCGCGCCCATCTCGGCCGCGCGGTAGAAGTTGGTGTTCGGCACGCGGAAGCCCCCGGGCGCGACCGGCTCGAACATGGCCTTCATCGCCGGGATCCCGGTGATCGCGAGCGCGCCGTGCGGCGTCCCGTGGTAGGCGACCGATCGCGAGATCACCTTGTGCTTGGTGGGCCTGCCCTGCAGCTTCCAGTAGTGCTTGGCCAGCTTCAGCGCGGTCTCCACGGCCTCGCCGCCGCCGGTCGAGAAGAAGACCCTGTTCAGATCTCCCGGAGCCTCGTCCGCGAGCCGGTCGGCCAGTTCGATCGCGGCGGGGTGGGCGTAGGACCACAGCGGGAAGAACGACAGCTCGGCGGCCTGGGCGGCGGCCGCCTCGGCCAGGCGGCGCCTGCCGTGTCCGGCGTTCACCACGAACAGTCCGGAAAGGCCGTCGAAGTACTCCTTGCCCGAGGAATCCCAGATCCGGTGCCCGTCGCCCTTGACGATGATCGGCACGCCCGACTCGGCCATCGTGGACTGCCGGGTGAAGTGCATCCACAGATGATCCTTCGCCATCTTCTGCAGCGTGGATTCCGACGGGGTCGTGCGGGTCGTGCTCATCTGGTCCCCCAGTTGTAGAGCTGCTTCTGCAGCTTGGCGTAGATGAAGGTCTCGGTCGACACCACGCCCTCGATCGGACGGATGACGTCGTTGATGAGGGCCAGCAGCTGATCGTCGTCCTCGCAGACGACCTCGGCGAGCACGTCGAACGCTCCGACGGTGATCACCACGTAGTCGATCGCCTCGACCCGGGCGATCGCCTCCGCGACGATCCGCGTGTCGCCGGAGACGCGGATGCCGATCATGGCCTGACGGTGGAAGCCGAGCTGCATCGGATCGGTCACCGCGACGATCTGCATCACGCCCGATTCGGTCAGCCGCTGCACCCGCTGACGCACGGCGGCCTCGCTCAGGCCGACCACGCGGCCGATGTCGGAGTAGGAGCGGCGTCCGTCCTCTTGGAGCAGCTCGATGATCGTCTTGGACACCGCGTCGAGCGATGAGTGCTTCTTCACCGAACTCATGGTGCGATCTTCGCACTCGGCGGCGCGCTCGGCAACCGATTCCGCGGCCGCAGGTGAAGCTGGGGCGCGATATCGGCAGGATGTCGCCTCAGTCCTCCAGAGGACCGAGCCACGCGCTCGCCGCGGTGGCGTGGGCGGATTCCGGGTCGGAGGGGTGGAAGGCGCCGGCCAGGACATCGCGGTAGAGGCGGGACAGCTCGTTGGTGGAGAAGTACGAGCCGCCACCGCCGACGAGCATGGCCTGGTCGACGACCCGCTTGGCCATCGTGATGGCCCGGTGCTTCACACCGGAGAGGAGGGAGAACCAGCGGGCGCCGTTGTCGACGCGGTCGTCGACATCTCGGGCGAGGGCGGCGATCTGCGGCGGCAGGGCGTCGTAGTCGAGAGCCATGTCCGCGATCCGCCAGCGGATGTCGGGGTCCTGGCTGTACGCGGCGCCGGTCTTCTTGGAGCGGCGCTTCCCGGCGGCGAGCACGGCGAGCTCGAGCGCCCGTCGTGCGATGCCCGTGTACACCGAGGCGAGGAGGATCTCGAACACCGAGAAGATGCCGAAGACGATCGGGTCGGGGGTGGGGCCGGGGTCGATCCGGCGCACCACGTGCGCGGCATCCGCCGTCGCCCCGTTCAGGCGTGTGGTCCTGCTCTGCGTCGCGCGCATGCCGAGCGTGTCCCAGTCGTCGCTCGTCGCGACGGCATCCGTCCGCTCCACGAAGGCGAAGACGAGCTGGGGGGCATCGGGGCTGGTCGTGTCCAGGCCGTGCAGGCCCAGCCGCGTCCAGACCGGGGCGAGCGAGGTGAAGACCTTCGTTCCCGTGAAGGCGTAGCCGCCGCTGCCGTCGGGCACGGCGGCGGTGTCGCTGCCGAAGAGGACGAGGTCGTTGCCGCCCTCGCTGATGCCGAAGGCGAAGACCTCGCCGGCCACGGCGCCGTCCTGCACGAACTCGAGCCCCGGCACACCGCGGTCGGAGAACACCTTGGCGACACCGGTCCAGACGAGGTGCATGTTGATCGCGAGCGCCGTCGCGGGAGCTGCCCCGGCGAGCCGCTGCTGCAGGACCGCGGCCTGGGCGAGCGAGAGCCCGGCACCGCCGCGCTCGGCGGGGACCAGGATCGAGAGGTACCCGGCCGCGCGCAGCTCGTCGAGATCCTGCTGCGGGAAGGTGTTGTCGCGATCATGGATCGGCGCGCGTTCGCGGATCCGCTCGAGCAGGTCGTCGGGGAGGTACGCGGTCGGGTCGAAGTCGCTCATGACAGGGCCTCCAGGAGCTGGCGGATCGATTCCTCGGGCTTGTCGCGGTGCAGGGAGTGGCCGGCGCCCTCGACGACCGACATCGTGAACCGGGGATTGGCGGCGAGCACCTCGGCGGCCAGGTCGCCGGTGAAGATGCTGTAGACAGCAGGATCGGCGGCGATCACGTGCGTGGGGACGGTCACCCGCTCCGCCTGCTCCCGCACATCCCACGGCTGGTTCTGTGCGCTGGTCTGCTCCACGGCCCATGCGCTCGCGCGCAGCACGGCGTCGACCTTCAGCTCGTGATCCTGCGGATGCCAGTGCGGATGCTCCTGCTGCACGACCTCGATCCGGGTGTCGGCGAAGGCGCGCTCCTGGCTCCGGCGCACGATCGACGCGTCGCGTCCGTCGACATGGATCGCCGGGTCGATGAGGACGAGGCGCCGGGTCCACTCCGGATCGGATGCCGCGGCCACCGTGCTGGCGGCCCCACCCAGCGAGTGGCCGATGACCGCATCCCACGAGCCGCCGTCATCGGGCAGCGTCGCGGCGAGGTCGGCGCCGTACGCCGCGACCGAGTAGTCGAGTGACCGGGGCGCGTCGCCGTGACCGCGCAGGTCGACGGCCGTCGTGTGCCATCCGGCCGCGGCCAGCGCATCGCCGAGACGCCACATCAGGGCACCGGAGGAACCGAGACCGTGCACGAGAAGGGCACGGCGAGAGGCCGAAGGAGAGCCCCAGGCGATGCGGGGGAGACGGAGCGGTGCAGACATGGTCCCAGCCTAGAACCGCGGGGTGCGGGCGGCGCCGGGCGCGCAGCGAGGAGTTGTGCGCCAGGCAAGGGCGGATGTCGGCGATCCATCCTGGTCAGGCGCACATGACCTCGCCGGGCGCGCAGCGCCGATCAGTCGACGGGAGGCATGTCCGCGTGGGTCACCAGCACGCGCGCGGCCGCGGCGTGCCCCGCCGAGAGACGCTCGTGCAGCGGCCGCTCCTCGAGCGTGGCCGCGAGGAATCCGGAGGCGAACGCGTCGCCGGCGCCGACCGGTTCGACCACGTCGACGCGCGGTGCGGGCACGAAGACCGGCTCGTCGTCTCCCGCGAAGGCGGTCGCTCCGACATCCCCGTCCTTCACGACGAGCAGCGCGCAGTTCGGAAGGAAGGCGCGGATCTCATCGGGCGTGACCGTTCCCCAGATCCGCTCGGCCTCATCGCGTCCGACGAAGGTGATGTCGGCGGCATCCGCGAGGCGGGCGAGGGTCGCGGCGGCATGCTCGCGGGACCAGAGAGGGCGTCGGTCGTTCACGTCGAACGACACGGCCGCACCCGCGGTGCGGGCGTCGACGAAGAGCTGATCGACCATGCGCAGGCACGTGTCGGACAGTGCCGGGGTGATGCCGGTCGTGTGCACGATGCGGACGCCTGCGAGGTGGGCGGTCGAGAGGAAGCCCGGCTCCATCGCGGAGGCTGCGGAGCCTCGCCGGTAGTAGTAGACCGACGAGCCGTCGGCGCCGGGGTCCTTGAACATCACGCCGGTCGGCGCATCCGTGTCGCGCTCCACCCAGAGCTCGACGCCCCGCCTGCTCAGCTCCGACGCGATGCGGTCGCCGAGCGGATCGTCGCCGAGCCGGGACGCCCATGCCGCTCGATGACCGGAGAACGCGAGGCCGGCCGTCACGTTCGACTCCGCGCCCGCGAGTCCGATGGTCGCCGTCTCCGCGGTGGTCAGCGCGGCGCCGACCGGCGTGATCAGGGCCATCGTCTCGCCGACGCAGACGATCTCGGGGGCGGGGGACGACGGGGTGAGGGGGATGCTCATGAAGGGGTGACCGCCAGGGGTTCGGTGTCGGGATGAGGGCTCGCGTCGCGGTGACGCAGGTCGGGGAAGGAGCGCACGAAGACGACGGCGACGAGGAGGCCGACAGCGGCGAACAGGGTCGCGGCGAAGTACGCGCCGCGCCAGTCGCCGAGGTCGACGAGGAATCCGGCGACGGCGGAGCCCGCGGCGGCTCCGATGAGCTGGCCGGTGCCCGCCCAGCCGAACGCCTCGGCGGTCTCGGAGAACTTGACGCTGGCCGAGGTGATCGCGAACAGGACGGCGAGAGCCGGGGCGATGCCGATGCCGGCGAGCACGAGGGTGCCGCCGAGCCAGAACACGTTGAGCATGACCATCGTCAGCGCGAGACCGACCGTGACGATCAGCAGCCGCCGGGCCATGGCCCAGGGGCCGATCGGGATGTGTCCGAACGCGAGCCCTCCGACGAGGCTGCCGACGGAGAACACTGCGAGGACGAGTCCGGCCGTCAGGCTGCCGTGCTCGAACGTCGCGACGACGCCGACCTCGACAGCGGCGCAGGCGCCGATCAGGAGGAAGCCGATCACGGTGGCGAGCAGGACGGGCGGCTTGAGCACGACCTTGCCCAGCGCGTTGCGGCTGCGGGGGATCCGGACGCGTCCTACCTCGGGGGAGAGGATGAACCACGCGCCCCCGCCGACGAGGATGATCGCGACGAGCAGCAGTCCTTCCACGGTTCCGACCTGCGTGGAGACGAGCGTGATGACGACCGGTGCGAGGATCCAGATGATCTCCTGCAGAGAGGCGTCGAGGGAGAACAGCGGCGTCAGCTGCGAGGAGTTGACGAGCTTGGGATAGATCGTGCGCACGGCGGCCTGGATCGGCGGTGTCGACAGGCCTGCGATCATGCCCAGGATCATGTAGCCGGGCACGTTCAGGGGCAGCAGCGCCAGTCCGAGCACGGCGACGACGCAGACGCTGAGGGTCAGCGTGATCACGCGGCGCATCCCCCACACGCCCATCCATCGGCTCGTGATGGGGCCGGCGACGGCCTGTCCCACGCTGGTCGCGGCGAGGACGAGTCCGGCCGCGCCGTAGGAGCCGGTCTGCTGCTCGACGTGCAGCAGGATCGCGAGCGACGACATCCCGTTGGGGAAGCGCGCGGTCAGCTGTGCGGCGATCATGCGCGCCACTCCCGGCGTGCGAAGAAGATCCCGGTATCCCGCCACCAGACAACGGTACCGGGCGCCGACGATCGGCGTCGAAGCGACGGCCCGTGCGACACGCCGACGACACGCCGAAAGGCGAATTCCACAGGCGATCCGATGTCGGAGGCCCCGCGTAGCGTGCCACCTGTGGATGGATCTCTCACAGGTGGCTCCCAGCCGCGGATTCTCGGGCTTCGCGGCCCTCTCCGACGAGGGGCCGCCTGTGGAAGAAACGGTGGAGAACCTGTGTTGTAACAGGGGAGAGCGGTGGAAAACTACACGGATGTAACTACTACCCCTTGTGGTCGCCCCCAATGTCGGCACCCATATGTAGTATTGAACTCCCGGCGGGGGGTCTGCCGGAAAAAGTCGCCTGATGAGAAGCAGGCCAGAGATTTGAGGGGTCAGAAAGATGTCGATCACGGTCTACACCAAGCCTTCCTGCGTTCAGTGCAACGCGACGTACCGGGCGCTGGACGCCAAGGGCATCGAGTACGAGATCCACGACCTCTCCGAGGACCCGACGGCCCTCGAGCAGGTCAAGGCGCTCGGCTACATGCAGGCGCCCGTCGTCGTCACCGACGAGGACCACTGGTCGGGCTTCCGTCCCGACAAGATCGCCGAGCTCGCGACCCGTCTGGCCTGACCGACTGCCCCTGAGGAGGGAACTATGAGCGCCGCCGTCGCAACCGCTGCGCCGCTCCTGGTCTACTTCTCCAGCGTGTCCGGAAACACGGCACGCTTCATCGAGAAGCTCGGGCTCCCCGCTCGGCGCATCCCGCTCCACCGGCAGGAGGGCGACCTCGTCATCGACGAGCCCTTCGTGCTGGTCACCCCCACCTACGGCGGGGGCGAGGGGCGCGGCGTCGAACGCGGGGCCGTGCCCAAGCAGGTGATCCGGTTCCTCAACGACGAGGCCAACCGGCGTCACATCCGCGGAGTCATCTCCGCGGGCAATACCAACTTCGGCGACTCCTTCTGTCTCGCCGGCGACATCATCAGCCGCAAGTGTCACGTGCCCCACTTGTACCGGCTCGAAATATTCGGCACACAGGACGATGTTGATCGCGTGAGCGACGGATTGGAACGACGGTGGGAATTGCAGTCGAAGAGCACGCAGAGCGTGACGCAGTGACCGAGACGGTGGCATTCAAGGCCAACCCGTCCTACGAGGGGCTCGACTATCACGCGCTGAACGCGATGCTGAACCTCTACGACGCGAACGGCAAGATCCAGTTCGACGCCGACAAGCGCGCCGCGCGGGAGTACTTCCTGCAGCACGTGAACCAGAACACCGTGTTCTTCCACTCGCTCAAGGAGCGTCTGGACTACCTCGTGGAGAAGGAGTACTACGAGGGCGCGGTCATCGAGAAGTACTCGTTCGACTTCATCCAGAAGCTCAACGACCTGGCCTACTCGAAGAAGTTCCGCTTCGAGACGTTCCTGGGCGCGTTCAAGTACTACACCAGCTACACGCTCAAGACGTTCGACGGCAAGCGCTACCTCGAGCGCTTCGAGGACCGCGTCGTGATGACGGCCCTCGGCCTGGCCGACGGTGACGAGAAGCTCGCGGTGAACCTCGTCGAGGAGATCATCTCCGGGCGCTTCCAGCCGGCGACGCCGACCTTCCTCAACGCCGGCAAGGCGCAGCGCGGCGAGCTCGTCAGCTGCTTCCTGCTGCGCATCGAAGACAACATGGAGTCGATCGCCCGCGGCATCAACTCCGCCCTGCAGCTCTCGAAGCGCGGCGGCGGCGTGGCCCTGCTCCTGTCGAACATCCGCGAGTCGGGTGCGCCGATCAAGCAGATCGAGAACCAGTCGTCGGGCATCATCCCCGTGATGAAGCTCCTCGAGGACAGCTTCAGCTACGCGAACCAGCTGGGTGCGCGTCAGGGTGCCGGCGCGGTGTACCTCAACGCCCACCACCCCGACATCATGCGCTTCCTCGACACCAAGCGCGAGAACGCCGACGAGAAGATCCGCATCAAGACGCTGTCGCTCGGTGTCGTCGTTCCCGACATCACGTTCGAGCTGGCGAAGAACGACGAGGACATGTACCTGTTCTCGCCGTACGACGTCGAGAAGGTCTACGGGGTTCCGTTCGGCGACATCTCCGTCACCGAGAAGTACCGCGAGATGGTCGACGACCCGCGCATCAAGAAGACGAAGATCAATGCGCGCGAGTTCTTCCAGACCGTCGCCGAGATCCAGTTCGAGTCGGGCTACCCGTACGTCATGTTCGAAGACACGGTGAACAAGGCCAACCCGATCAAGGGCCGCATCAACATGTCGAACCTCTGCAGCGAGATCCTGCAGGTGAACACGCCGACGACGTACAACGACGACCTGTCGTACGACAACATCGGCAAGGACATCTCCTGCAACCTCGGCTCGATGAACATCGCCCTGTCGATGGATGCCGACGACCTCGGCCAGACGGTCGAGACGGCCATCCGCGCCCTCACCGCGGTCAGCGACCAGAGCCACATCGGCTCGGTGCGCTCGATCGAGGACGGCAACGACCGCTCGCACGCCATCGGGCTCGGTCAGATGAACCTGCACGGCTACCTCGCTCGCGAACACGTGTACTACGGCTCCGAAGAGGGCATCGACTTCACGAACATCTACTTCTACACGGTGCTGTTCCACGCGCTGCGCGCCTCCAACAACCTCGCGATCGAGCGCGGCACGACCTTCGACGGCTTCGAGGACTCGACCTACGCGTCGGGTGCGTTCTTCGACAAGTACATCGAGCGCGCCTGGGTGCCGAGCACCTCGAAGGTCAAGGAGCTCTTCGCGGGCAAGCACATCCCCACGCAGGAGGACTGGGCGGCGCTGAAGGCCTCCATCCAGGAGCACGGCATCTACAACCAGAACCTGCAGGCGGTGCCGCCGACCGGCTCGATCTCGTACATCAACAACTCGACGTCGTCGATCCACCCGATCGCGTCGAAGATCGAGATCCGCAAGGAAGGCAAGCTCGGTCGCGTGTACTACCCGGCGGCGTTCATGACGAACGACAACCTGGAGTACTACCAGGACGCGTACGAGATCGGCTACGAGAAGGTCATCGACACCTACGCCGCGGCGACGCAGCACGTCGACCAGGGCCTGTCGCTGACGCTGTTCTTCAAGGACACCGCGACCACGCGCGACATCAACAAGGCGCAGATCTACGCATGGCGCAAGGGCATCAAGACGATCTACTACATCCGTCTGCGTCAGATGGCACTCGAGGGCACCGACATGGCCGAGTGCGTCTCGTGCATGCTCTGAGGCGTTTCGTCTCGCTTCGCTCGCTCAACGACCGATCCTAGGAAAATCATGACTCCCTCCTCACCGCTCAAGCTGGTCGACCACGTGCAGGCGATCAACTGGAACCGCATCCAGGACGATAAGGACGTCGAGGTGTGGAACCGCCTCGTCAACAACTTCTGGCTGCCCGAGAAGATCCCGCTGTCCAACGACATCCAGTCGTGGAACACGCTGACCGCCGACGAGCAGCTGCTCACGATGCGCGTCTTCACGGGGCTCACCCTGCTCGACACCGTGCAGGCCACGGTCGGTGCGGTCTCGCTGATCCCCGATGCGATCACCCCGCACGAGGAGGCCGTCTACACGAACATCGCGTTCATGGAGTCGGTGCACGCGAAGAGCTACTCCTCGATCTTCTCGACGCTCGCGTCGACGAAGGAGATCGATGAGGCCTTCCGCTGGTCGGTGGAGAACCCGAACCTGCAGAAGAAGGCGCAGATCGTCACCGAGTACTACCGCGGTGACGATCCCCTCAAGCGCAAGATCGCCTCGACCCTGCTGGAGAGCTTCCTGTTCTACTCGGGCTTCTACCTGCCGATGCACTGGTCGAGCCGAGCGAAGCTCACCAACACCGCCGACCTCATCCGCCTCATCATCCGCGACGAGGCCGTGCACGGGTACTACATCGGCTACAAGTTCCAGAAGGGTCTCGAGACGGTCGACCAGGCCAAGCGGGACGAGCTGAAGGACTACACCTTCTCGCTGCTGTACGAGCTGTACGACAACGAGGTGCAGTACACGCAGGACCTCTACGACGGAGTCGGTCTCACCGAGGACGTCAAGAAGTTCCTGCACTACAACGCCAACAAGGCGCTGATGAACCTCGGCTATGAGGCGATGTTCCCGTCGAGCGTGACGAACGTGAACCCGGCGATCCTGTCGGCGCTCTCGCCCAACGCCGACGAGAACCACGACTTCTTCAGCGGCTCGGGCTCCTCGTACGTCATCGGCAAGGCCGAGGCCACGGAAGACGACGACTGGGACTTCTGAGAGTTTCTCTCTGAGGTTCTGGCTAGGCGACTGGTCGGTGGCCCGGATCCACGAACAGTCGCGGGTTCGGGCCTCTCGTCAAGGGTGGCCGCACCCGGTCTGGTCTTCGTCGAGCAACGGTACCGACCGCTGTCTGTCCGCTCAGAGGTCTAGGGCAGCAACTCACGGCCGACGAGTTGGAGTGCGGCCTGCAGCCGAATCGCCGCATCCGAGACGTCGTTGCCTCGGACGAGCACCGTGTCGACCCGGCCGAGCGAGGGAAGGTTCCACGATGATGGCGTCGGCTCAAGGTCGACCGGCATCATGCCGGATGCCATCACGCCGATTCCGAGCCCGGAACGGATTGCCGCGAGCTGGCCGTTGACACCTCGGACGACGTTCGTGATGTGCCAGGGGATGCCCCGCTCGTCGAGCGCTGCGGTCGAGTGGTTGCGGAGGAAGCTGGAGCGTGGGTATGCCACGAGCGGAAGGGGGCGCAGCTCCAGCCGTGCGGCGGGGTGAACGACCCAGGAGATCTCTTCAGAACGCAGCACGTCGAGACAGTCGTCCTGCGGCATCCGCTTGATGAGTGCCAGATCGAACTGGCCTCCGCGCAGCCGCCGGTAGAGGGGGCCGCTCTGCCCGACCGTGATCTCGACCTTGACCAGCGGGTTGCGCAGCCGAAACCCGCGCAGGGCATCGCCGAGGCGCGGACTCGCGGCGATGTCGTCGGTCACGGCCAGTCGCGCGCGCCCGGCAGCGACATTGGGTCGGAAGTGATCGTTCACCGCTGTATGCGCGGCGAGGACGTCGCGCGCGAGATTTGCGAGTTCTTCCCCCGCGGGGGTCAGGGTCACAACCGATTTCGGCCCCCGGCTCCGTGCAAAGAGTGACTCGCCGATCTCCTGCTCCAGTGAAGCGATCTGGTTGCTCACGGTCGACGGGCTGACGTCAGCCCGCTCCGCCGCTCGCGCAAAGCTTCGCGTCTCGGTCAGATGCAGAAAAGTTACAAGATTTGTGAGGGGGAGATTCATTGCTTCTCCGTTCCTTGCCAAAGGTGGATGAGGGTAACGCAATCTTTCGATCCTTCAAACTATTAGCGTCTTGGTGGCTTTCGCACAAGGGAAGGCGTACCTATTCGATCCGAATAGTGAACACAGCAGGGCGCGTCGCCCAACTCTCAGGTTCCGGTCTTCCGCGCCTTTTCACCCGAGGTTTGGCGGGATTCGGCGATTGACGAAGCCCCGCGTCGGGTGCCACAGTAGCGCCAACATCCAAAAACCGTGCGGCGCACGCTAATTGATGAATGCGCCGCGACTGAGAGGAGAGCGCTCGATGCCGAGCACTCAGGAAATGCTGCTGACGAACCAGGTGTGGCCGGTCATGCTGACGCCGATGAACGCAGACCGGACCATCGACTGGCGTGGCGTGGACGAGATCACCGACTGGTATATCGAGCACGGCATCACCGGGCTGTTCACGAACTCGCGATCCAGCGAGGTCGAGTTCCTGTCTGCGGAAGAGCGCGTGCGACTCGCGGAACGGGTCGTCTCCCGTGCAGACGGGAGGGCGGCCGTCGTCGCGACCGGTACCTACGGCGGCTCCGCGGAGGAGGAGATCGACTCCATCAAGCGGATCGCCGATGTCGGTGCGGACGCCGTCATCATCCTCACCAACCACCTCGGCAATCAGGCTGCGTCCGAGGCGACGTGGACGGGGAAGCTCGAGCGCATCGTCGACGGGACCGGCGACATCAAGCTCGGATTCTACGAGTGCCCCACGCCGTGGAAGCGCCTCATCCCGGCGAACGTCTTCCGCTGGGCTGCGGAAACCGGACGATTCGTGTTCCACAAGGACCTGACTTTCGACCCGCAGGACATGCAGGACAAGATCGATGCCGCACGGGGAACGGATCTGCGCATCTACAACGGCGAGATCACCTCTACCTACCAGTCGATCATCGCCGGCGCCCACGGTCACTCGGGCTACGCCTCGAGCCTGGACCCCGATCTCATGGTCTGGTTGTGCGCCAACGCCCACCGCGACGATGAGCAGGTCAGGACTGTCCAGCGCATCATGAGCATCTTCGAACGCATGATCAACCTCGCCTATCCGAGTTCGGCGAAGCAGCTGCTCGCGGCGACCGGTCAGCTTGACATCACGGCGACCAGCCGCATGCCGGGCGCGTACCCCCTCGGCGTGCACGACTTCGACTCCCTGACCGACATGGTCGAGCTGATCGAGTCGCTGAAACTCGACCTCACCTGACCCGTGCGGTCCGGCGGTCACCCGCTGCCGGACCGCGCACCGATTCACACGACAAAGGAGTCCTGATAATGAGAAACCCTCGCGCCCGTCGGGTGGTTCAATCCCTGGCTGCTCTCGCAGCCTCCTTGGCACTCGTCGTCGGCTGCGCCGGCGGCACGAACACCAGCGACGGCTCGTCGTCGACCTCCGGATCGACGGACAAGCTCACGCTCGCGGTCACGATCGACAGCGGTTCCTGGGAGCCGGCGCTGCTGCAGAACGGACACCAGGCGCAATACTGGAACGCCGTCTACGACACCCTTCTGCACATGGAGTCGGATGCGTCGATTACGCCTGGTATGGCGGAGACGTGGGAGTACAACGACGACAACACCGTGCTCACCCTCACCTTGCGCCCCGGTATCACGTTCACCGACGGGGCGAAGTTCGATGCCGAGGCCGTCAAGGCCAACATCCTCAACCTGAAGAACGGCACCGGTCAGAACGCGGTCATGGTGAAGTCCGTTGCCGATGTCGTCCCCATCGACGAACTGACCGTAGAACTGCGCCTGAGCGCCCCCGATCCTGCGCTGCTCACCTACCTGACCCTCGCAGGAGGAGCCATGGGGAGCCCAGACGCGCTGGGCTCAGAAGCAATCACCACGGCCCCGGTGGGATCGGGACCCTACGTCCTGGACACCGCCGCTTCCGAGCCCGGCGTGCGGTTCGAGTTCACCCGGAACGAGGATTACTGGGACCAGGACTCGTACCCCTACGACAACCTCGAGCTCGTGGTCATGAACGAGCTCACGGCGCGAGTCAACGCACTGCGCTCCGGCCAGGTGCAGGGCATCGCCGCCGACGGCTCCGTCGTCGAGGAGGCGAAGGGTGCGAACCTCGACGTGTACGAGTGGCCGCTCAATCGACGCGGGCTGTACCTCGCTGACCGCGACGGCACTGTCGTCCCCGCGCTGAAAGACGTCCGTGTTCGTCAGGCGATCAACTACGCCATCGACGCGGACGGGATCCTCGACGGGATCCAGCTCGGATACGGTGAGCGGTCGAATCAGGTCTTCAACCCCACCTCGGTCAACTACCTGCCCGAGCTCAACGACCTCTATCCCTACGACCCCGAGAAGGCGAAGGAGCTGTTGGCCGAAGCAGGCTACGCCGACGGGTTCGAAGTGGTCATGCCGGAGAGCGCCGGGGAGAAGTCGAACCCCATCGTCGAGCAGCAGCTCGCCGAAGTGGGCATCACCGTCAAGTGGGTGAAGGTCGATCCGACGAACTACGTCGCAGAGGTGCAGTCGGGAAAGTACGGCATGTTCTGGATGTCGAACTCCACTGCGGAAGCCTGGTGGGACATGAGCAAGCAGATCCCCGCCGACGCCCCGTGGAACCCGTTCTCGACCTCGACGCCCGAGCTCGACGCCCTCATCACCGAGGCGCGCGGCGCATCCGGCGAGGCCTACGCCGACGCGATGAAGGACATCAACCGCTATGTCGTCGAGAACGCCTGGTTCGATATCTGGTACCTCGAGAACGTGATCTACCTCGCGTCCCCAGAGGTCGCCGTCTCGGTTCACCCGATGAACGTCGTCCCCTTCATCAAGGACTTCCGTCCGGCCGACTGAGACGAACCGGCGGACCCCGCAGGGCGGGGTCCGCCGGTTCACGCCCTCGAAAGGACCTCATGGTCTCATTTCTCGTGCGTCGCCTCGTCGCCGCCATCATCCTGCTGATCGCGATCACCGCGCTGTCGTTCAGCCTCATCTGGTCCTCGAGCGGGAACGTCGCCCGGAACATCCTGGGAGAGCTCGCCACGCAAGACCAGATCGACGCCCTCAACCACAGGCTCGGACTTGATCGCCCACTCGTCGTCCAGTACGGCGACTGGTTCCGGCACGCGATCCAGGGTGATTTCGGCGTCTCCTACTTCACTGCAACGCCGGTCGTCGACTCGCTGGCGACTCGACTCCCGGTCACCCTGTCCCTGGTCACCGTTTCGATTCTGATCGCCACCGTGATCGCGGTCGCCCTCGGCATCACCGCAGCCGTCCGACGCGGCGGAACCGACCGTGGGATCCAGGTCTTCTCCGTCGTCGCGGAGTCGTTGCCGAACTTCTGGGTCGGTCTGATGCTCGTCTCGACACTCGCCATCGGGCTGGGGTTGTTTCCCGCCACCGGCTATGTGCCCATCGACGAGTCGCTGGGCGGGTGGCTGTCGACCATCACGCTTCCGGTGACGGCGCTTGTCATCGGCAGTATCGCCTCCGGCGCGCAGCAGATCCGGAGCGCGGTGATCGACGTGCTCCGCAAGGACTACGTCCGGACGCTCCGTGCACGTGGCCTGTCGGAGGGATCGATCCTGTTCCGCAACGTGCTGCGCAACGCCGCTCCGCCGGCGGTCACCGTCATCTCCCTGCAGTTCATCGGCATGCTCTCGGGCGCCGTGCTCATCGAGCGGGTCTTCGCCCTCCCCGGTATGGGGAGCCTCGCCGTGAACGCGGCGATCCTCGGGGACATCCCCGTGATCATGGGCGTCCTCGTCGTGACGGCCGTCATCGTCGTCGTCATCAACCTGGTCGTGGACCTCGCGATCACCTGGATCAACCCGAAGGCGAGAGTGCAATGAGCGATCTCCTGATCGGCAGCGAACAGGCTCCGGCGCGCGTTCGGCGCAGCGGCGTACTGCGGCGTTTCCTGCGCAACCCCCTGGCGATGTCGGCCGCCGTCGTGCTGACCCTGGTCATCCTGATCAGCGTGCTGGCCCCGCTCATCGCGCCCGGGAGTCCGACGTTCGCCCGACTCGACATGGTGAATGCGCCGCCCGGAGGCGAGTACCTGCTCGGTGGCGACGGAGCGGGGCGCGACGTGCTGAGCCGCCTCATCTGGGCGGGCCGGCTGACTCTGCTCGGCGCGACAATCACCGTGTTCGTCGCCGTCGCGATCGGTGTGGTGACCGGTCTCGTCGCCGGATACTTCGGCGGCTGGTTCGACAACCTCTCGGGGTGGGCGGCCAACCTCATCATCGTCCTCCCCGGCACAATCGTCCTCGTTGCGATGTTCTCCGTGCTCGGCCCGAACATCCTGTTGTCGATGGTCGTACTCGGCATCATGTTCGCGCCGAACTTCTTCCGTCTGGTGCGCAACCAGGTGATCTCCGTCAAGAACGAGCTGTATGTCGACGCGGCGCGGGTGTCGGGTCTCGGCGACGCCAGGATCATCACCAGACACATCCTGTTCGTTGTCCGCGCTCCGATCATCATCCTTGCCGCGACCATCGCGGGGGCAGCCATCGTCGTGCAGGCAGGACTCGAGTTCATTGGCCTCGGCGACCCTGGAACTCCGACATGGGGCGGAATGCTGCAGGACGCGTTCTCCAACCTCTACAACGGTCGCCACCTGCTCTTACCGCCCGGCCTCGCCATCGGCATCACCGTCGCGTCCTTCATCCTGATCGCGAACGGGGTGCGTGATGCGCTCGACGGCGACGAGGCGAAGGTGCGTCGGCGAAAGCCAGCGCGCACGGTGACGACCGCCGACGTGCCGCAGAGCGCGTCGGAGAACGGGCGACTGCTGCAGATCGACGGCCTCGTGGTGGGCTACACGAAAGCGCACGGCGAGCAGAACAACGTCGTCCATGGCATCGACCTGACCGTCGACCGCGGCGAGATCGTCGGCCTGGTCGGCGAGTCCGGGTCGGGGAAGACCCAGATCGCCCTCAGCACGCTCTCTCTGCTCCCCGCCGGTGGCGAGGTCCATGCCGGAGCGGTGCGGTTGCACGGCGTCGACCTTTCGACGTTGTCATCTGGGCAGATGCGACGCATTCTGGGCGCGACCATCGGCTACATCCCGCAGGAGCCGATGAGCAACCTCGATCCATCGTTCAAGATCGGCACCCAGTTGGTCCTGCCGATGATGCGCGTGTTGAAGATCTCCCGTTCGGACGCGAACAAGAAGGCATTGGCGTTGCTTGAGCGCGTCGGGATCGTCGATCCGCCCCGCGTCATGGCGTCGTATCCGCATCAGATCTCCGGCGGCATGGCTCAGCGTGTGCTGATCGCCGGAGCCGTCTCCTGCGACCCCGCACTGCTCATCGCCGACGAGCCGACCACGGCGCTGGACGTGACCGTCCAGGCCGAGATCCTCGACCTGATCCGCGACCTGCAGCGTGAACGCCATATGGGCGTCCTGCTCGTCACGCACAACTTCGGCGTCGTGGCCGACCTGTGCGACCGGGTCGCAGTGATGAAGTCGGGGCGCATCGTCGAGGACCGTCCGGTCGCCGACATCTTCCAAGATCCGAAGGATGACTACACCCGAATGTTGCTCGCATCGACGGTCGAGGGGGCGCCGCTTCGCAGCCCTCTGGCATCGTGACCGCCCCGGGCCTGACGCTCGACGTCAGGGACCTTGTCGTCGAATACCCAGGGCGCGGATGGCGAGCGAAGCCGTTCCGTGCTCTGCACGAGGTGTCGATCCAGATCCGCCCGGGCGAGACTCTCGGCCTGGTGGGCGAGTCGGGGTCGGGGAAGACGACGCTGGGCCGAGCGGTTCTGGGACTCGCCCCCATCACCGCGGGGTCCGTGACGCTAGAGGGCGAGCCGGTTACGGAGCTGGACCGGCGGTCACGGCGGGCACTCGCCGCGCGACGCCAGGTTGTGTTCCAGGATCCGTACACGTCGCTGAATCCGGTGATGGCGGTTGGTGACATCCTCTCCGAGCCTCTCAGGGCCCAGGGTGCATCCGAGCGTGAGGCACGAGGGCGCATCGGCGCTCTGCTCGAACAGGTCGGCCTCCCAGCGGATGCCGCTGACCGACTTCCGCGGGAGTTCTCTGGAGGTCAGCGTCAGCGCGTGGCAATCGCGCGGGCCCTCGCCATCTCCCCGCGTCTCATCGTGTGCGATGAACCAGTATCCGCGCTGGATCTGTCGACGCAGGCGCGCGTGCTCGACCTGTTCATCGAGATCCAGGAGCGCACCGGTATCGCCTACCTCTTCATCTCCCACGATCTCGCGGTCGTGCGCGCCATCAGCCATCGGGTGGCGGTCATGCATGCCGGTCGTATCGTGGAGCAGGGTGATGCGGACGGCGTGACTCGTGACCCGCGGGTTGCCTACACACGACGTCTGTTGTTGTCGGCGCCCGTCCCGGACCCCCGCGAGCAAGCGAAACGGCGGGCCGCGCGCCGGGCTCTCGCCGAAGTGAGCGAGCAGGAGGGACGGTTCTGACTGCCGGGACCGGGTCGGGCTCAAGTCGTGCGGATCAGTGTCCACAGATCGTCGAGCACCGCGCTCATCTCCACTTCCGGGTCGATCAGCCACTGCACCTGCAGGCCGTCGGCGGTCGCGATGAGCAGAGTCGCGATGCGCGCCGCGTCCAGGGCGGAGGTGATCTCGCCGGCCCGTTGACGCGCCAATATCGTGTCGCCGAGTCGTTGCCGGAGACGCTCGTTGCGGTCGAGGAAGAACTCATGCGCCGGATGGGATGCCTCAATCGCGCACGTCGACATCACAGCGAAAAGCTGTGCGAGGCCGGGAACGGCGACATTACGGCGGACGACGTCGAAGAAGAGATCGAGGTCGTCGCTGTCGGTGCCTTTCTGATGGTTCTCCTGCTCACGGCGGTCCAGGATCGCGACGAGCAGCTCCTCCTTCGACCCGAAGTAGTGGAGCAGGCCGGCCTGGCTCAGATTCGCCGCTTCGGCCAGCTCGCGAATCGAGGTCTTCTGGTAGCCGTTCTCGGCGAAGACGGCGAGCCCCGCACGGAGGACCTCCTCCCGTTTCGCGATGCCCTTCGCATACGATCTACGCGCCGTCACCCGGCCAATGATAGGCCAGGCCGCAGACTTTCGTGGCCCTTGCACGTCACCCCAGCTGTCGCGTGAGTGCGTTCCGACCGCCGACCTCTCAAGGAGAACTCATGAACACTTTCATCCTGCCCGGAACCGAACTCGTAGTCCCTGACGTCATCCTGGGGCTGATGCGCATCCAAGACCATATGGACGAGGAAGTCCGGACGCTGGTGCGCACCGCTCGTGACGCGGGCATCGCGTTCTTCGACCACGCCGCCATCTACGGCAGCGTCCCGCACGGTTGCGAGCGACGGTTCGCCGAGGCCCTGCAGCTCACCGCCAGGGACCGCGAACAGGTCATCATCCAGTCGAAGGCGGGCATTGTGAAGGACGGTCCTTACTTCGATTTCTCCGCCGAGCACATCATCGAATCGGTGCACCGCTCTCTCACCGCGCTCGGGACCGATTACCTTGACATTCTCCTTCTGCACCGGCCCGATGCTCTGGTCGAACCAGAAGAGGTGGCTCGCGCCTTCGACGAACTCGCCGCCGCCGGCGCGGTCCGTGCCTTCGGGGTCTCGAACCACACTCGCGGACAGATCGAGCTCCTGCGTCGCTACGTCGGCCGACCGCTCGTCATCAATCAGCTGCAACTGTCGATCACCCACGCGCCGATGATCGCCCAGGGGGTCGCGGCCAACATGCGGGGGACCGACCAGGCGGTGATGCGGGATGGGGGCGTCCTCGACTACTGCCGTCTGCATGACATCACCATCCAAGCGTGGTCGCCGTTCCAGGTAGGTTTCTTCGATGGCCCGTTCCTTGGATCCGACCGATACCCGGAGCTGAACGCCGTCATCGACCGCTTGGCCGCCAAGTACGATGTGCCCGGTGAGGCCATTGCCGTTGCCTGGATCACCCGGCATCCGGCGCAGATGCAGGTCGTGCTCGGCACGACCACACCGTCTCGCGTAACCGCAGCCGCCCAGGGCTCGGGAGTCCCTCTCACCCGGGCGGAGTGGTACGAGCTGTTCCGCGCCGCCGGCCACGTGTTGCCGTGAAGCGGCGGCCGGACCGTGAGCTTCAGGGGAAAGCTGTTGGCGTAGCCGACGATCGTCCGCAGCCGTCATCCAAGTTCTCGCGGGAAGCTCTTCTGTCCTGATCCGCATTCGGCCGACCTGATCGGGGCAGACGAGGCCCGCGCCGTCCGCGCCGTCGAGCTGGTGCGCGGAGACCTTCGCAGCGCGGTCCTGCCAGCCGGTCGGCGCAGCCGCAGAGGTCGGTCCGACGCGATCGATGTATGACCCGCGAGTCGGGTGGAGGCCGCTCATCGACCCAGCGGAATGAAGTTGAAACACAGTCACGTTGCACATCTCGGTCGAGTTTTGGCTATCCCTCGATTGTGATCAGCTTCCGCAACGATGGCGAAGGGCACGGCAACCGCTGAAACGTGATCGACCTTCTACTACCGCGCCACGTTCTGGAGCGGCGTCGATGAGGCGAGAACGCAAGTCGGCGAAGCCTGGGCCGATCCACCAGAACACGGAAGTATGCTTCGTCAACATCAACCTCGCGGGTTTCGACGCGCACAAGCACGATGGGATGCCGTCGTGGATTAGGCCTTCGGCACGCAGCCTCGGGCTCGAGTCGTCGAGGTCGAGCCCTGCGAGTCGGCGATCGAAGAGCTGAAGGCCGCTGTTGCTAGGGCCAAGGCACCCACATCGTGGGGGTCCACCCATCTCGACAGCGACCCGCTGACCTGCGCCACCAACGGAAAGGCCGCTAGGACGTGCCGATGCTGTCGGTTTTCCGAATCTCGAAACCCCCGATCCGGACGGGGCACCCTTCGTCAGATGGGGCTGGTCAACGCACTTCGTGCGCTGACCAGCTCCGTCTAGGTCACACGACCAGGATCTCGACGGGCGCGTTGCCGCGAAGCGCGTTCGAGTAGGGGCAAGAGTAGTGAGCAGCGTCGACGACTCGTTGCGCATCCTCTGATGCAAGTCCGGGAAGGTGCACCTCCAGTCTCACTGCCAGACCGAAGGCGCCATCCTGAGTCGGCCCGACCGATACCGAGGCATCAATCGAGGTGTCGGCCGGCACCCTGATTCCGAGACCAGTGCTCACATGATTCATCGCCGAGATGAAGCATGCCGAGTAGCCGGCGGCGAGAAGTTGTTCGGGATTGGTGCCCGACCCCCCTCTTCCCCCGAGCCCAGGGGGAGATGAGAGCGAAACATCCAGTGCGCCGTCGTCACTTCGGGCGGTCCCGCCGTCCCGTCCGCCTGTCGTGTGTACCTCGGCTGTGTAACGAATTGGGTGTGGCATCGTGGCCATGAAGGTGCTCCTCGTGGATAAGTGTACGATCCGTACCGTACTATTCTATGTCGCGACAGCGGTGCGAGGCCTGCGGCAATCGACGGTGTTCGAACGAATAGCGACCTTCCTGTGCCGCCCCGTGTCGCGTCGCGACGCCTGCTCTCCAGCGGCGCGTCACGCATCGGTTCGGCGGCTGCGCGTCGCAACCGACGACTTCTGGACCACAGTCAGCAACTCTCCTCTGGAAAGAAGTCGATGGGGTCGCGCACGGAGCGGCCGAGATCGTCGAGTCTCCAGGCGGCTCGGTGCCGTCTCGGCATAGTTGACCATCAGTTCGACCGGTGGTCTAATTTGATCGTCATGAAGATCTTGATTGTCGGTGCCGGAGTCGCTGGTCCAACCGTGGCGCATTGGTTACTGTCGGGGAATCACGAAGTGACGATCGTCGAGCGAGCGTCCGCACCGCGCGAAGGCGGCTACCTCATTGATTTCTGGGGCGCCGGCTTCGAGGTGGCGGAACGCATGGGGATCGTTCCGCGACTCTCGGAAGTGGGATATGCAGTGCGGGAGCTGCGTGAGGTGGACGACCGGGGTCAGACGATCGCTCGGATGGATCCCCGCCGCGCCGCGAAGAGTGCGAGCGGCCGGTTCCTCAGCGTCGCGAGGTCTGACCTGGCGGCGATCATCCTGTCGGGCCTCGAAGGCCGCGTCGAGACACTGTTCGGTGACACGGTCACCACGATCGAGGACCGGGGCGACCGCGTAGTGGTGCAATTCGCGATCAGCCCCGCGCGGGATTTCGATCTGGTCATCGGCGCTGATGGTCTCCACTCGAGCGTACGCCGACAGGTGTTCGGATCCGAGAGCGACTTCGAACGCTACCTCGGCATCATGGTGGCGGTCTTCGTTCTCGATGGATACGAGCCGCGCGACGAGTTGGTCGGTGTGACGCGGACGACGGTGGGCAGGCAAGTGCTCCGCTTCGCGCAGCGAGACGGGTCGACGGTGGTCGCGCTCACTTTCCGCCACGAAGCAGCTTCTCCTCTCGGCGACTTGACCGCTCAGCAGGACCTGCTCCGCGACTACTTCGCCGACATGCGTTGGGAGGTGCCTGAGATTCTCGATCGAATGCCTGACGCACGGTCGTTCTACTTCGACCGCGTGAGTCAGATCCGGATGCCCGACTGGAGCCGAGGCAGGGTCGTGCTGCTGGGGGACGCGGCGGCATGCGCGTCGCTGCTCGCGGGGCAAGGCTCCGCGCTGGCGATGATCGAAGGGTATGTCCTCGCGCAAGCCCTGAACGATCCCGACAACGACCATACGGCTGCGCTCATCGAGTACGAGCACGCACTGTCGTCCTTCGTGCGGTCGAAGCAGGATGCGGCTGCACGGATGGGCGCCGCGTTCGCCCCCCGCAATCGCTTCGAACTGGCCTTGCGGAACGGGGTGATCCGGAGCATGCGCGTGCCCTGGCTTGCGGACATCGCAATCGGCCGAAGCCTGCACGATAGGGTCGATCTACCTGAGGCGAGTGGGAGGCCGAGCTGATGCCGCATGCACGGTTCCGAGCGCTCGATGCCGAGCAGCAGGCCGTGTTCCTCGATGCTGCGTTCGCCGAGTTCTCTGCGCACGGGCTTGTTGGCTCCTCGCTCAACCGCATCATCCGTGATGCGGGCCTCTCGAAGGGCTCGCTGTACTACTACTTCGACGACAAGCAGGACCTCTATGGCGAGGTGCTCCGCGTCCACCTCGACCGTCTCTTGGACGGCCATCGCCTCGAGATCTCCGCTGAGCAGGACGCAGAGGTGTTCTGGAACGCCGTCGAGCGTCATGCCACCGTGATGATGACGAGACTCGAGTCCTCGCCTGAACTGCTCTCATTGTTCGGCGACGCCCTCGGTTCGGCTGCCGCAAGACGAGACGCCGAGCACGTCGCTTCCCCCTGGTGGGGCCGGGTGATCGAAACCGGCCAAGCGGCGGGTGCTGTCCGCGCGGACCTGCCGACCGATCTGCTCGTGTCCATGGCTATGGGAATGACTCTGGCCATGGATACGTGGCTGCTCACTCACACATCGGCCGACACCGACCTTGCCATCACGTTGCCAAGACTGATGCGGATGCTGAGAGGCGCGCTCGCACCGGATCCAGCGGAGGGCCAACCAGCACAGCGGCTCCAATGACGAACGGTACCGCGACATCTTGTCCAGTTCCTGCTGGTCAGGGTGCTCCTTGGGCGGCCACTGCCACGTGCTCCCAATCGGCCCACTCGGCCAAGCGCTTCGGATATGTGTCGCGGACCCAGGCGAGTGCGTCGGTGCCGAAGAGCACGCGAAGCGGTGGGTTGGGAGCATCGACGATGGAAAGCAGCGCCTGACCGGCCGCACCGGGATCGCCCACGTTCATCGCTGCAGACCTCGCGGCGCGCGCGACGCGGAGGGAGTCGTACGCGGGCATCTGAGGAGCGATGACCTTGGAGCTGGTGCCCCATTCGGTCGCGAATGCGCCTGGCTCTATCAAAGTGACGGAGACGCCGAACGGTGCGACCTCGTGGTGAAGTGCCTCGCTGAACGCCTCGAGCGCCCACTTGGAGGCGTTGTAGATGCCTGTGTAGGGGACCACGAGAACGCCCCCGACGCTCGAAACCTGAATGATGTGCCCGGACCCCTGTTCGCGGAGAATCGGCAACACGGCCTGTGTCACCCAGAGCGCGCCGAACACGTTCGTCTCGAACTGGTCGCGTACAAGTTCTTCGGTCACTTCCTCCACCGCGCCGAACAGCCCGTAGCCGGCATTGTTGACAACCACATCCAGCCGGCCGAAGTGTTCCCGCGCGCGCGCGACGACTGAGCCTACCGAGTCCCGATCGGAGACATCGAGGGAGAGTGGAAGGACAGCATCCCCGAATCGAGCGACGAGATCGGCGAGGGCTTCGGCGTCGCGCGCGGTCGCCGCGACGTGGTCGCCGCGCTCGAGTGCTGCCGTTGCGAACTCTCTGCCGAGCCCGCGGCTACTGCCAGTGATGAACCAGACCTGGGACATGAAGATTCCTTTCGAGCGGACCACGCATCCGCGTGTTGTACAGTACGTATCGTACACCTCAGCGTAGGTGTCTTCGAACGGAGCAAAGCATGAAAACGAGAATCCTGGGAACGGCTGCGAACGGCACGGATCTTCCCGTCTCGGCTGTGGGGATCGGACTCATGGGGATGTCGCAGTGGTACGGCGCTCCCTCCAGCGAGCAGGACGCAATCAGAGTGATCCTTGGAGGAATCGATCAGGGCTTGACGTTCCTCGACACGGCCGATGTCTATGGACCTTTCACGAACGAGATCATGCTCGGAAAGGCCATCGCCGGACGTCGTGATGACGTCGTGGTGGCGACGAAGTTCGCGAACACTCAGACCGAGACGGGGTTGGTCACCGATGGGTCTCCCGCGAACGTCCACGCCCGCGCCGACGCGTCGCTTCAGCGGCTGGGTATCGACGTGATCGACCTCTACTACCTGCACCGTGTCGACCCGAACGTGCCTATCGAGGACACGGTCGGCGCGATGTCGGAGCTGGTCCAGGAGGGCAAGGTCCGCTACATCGGGCTCTCGGAAGCCGCGCCCGCGACGATCCGCCGCGCACATAAGATCCACCCCCTCACCGCGGTGCAGACGGAGTACTCCCTGTTCAGCCGCGATGTGGAAGACGAGATCCTTCCGACTCTCGATGAACTCGGGGTGTCCCTTGTCCCATACTCTCCCCTCGGGCGGGGGATGCTGACGGCGACCATCTCGTCGGCAGAGGAACTGGACGCAGATGACTGGCGCCGGGCCAACCCTCGCTTCCTCCCCGGAGCGTTTGAGGCCAACATGCGTCTTGTGGACGTGCTCCGTGAGCTTGCTCGTGCCCATGACGTGACCGCAGGCCAGGTGGCGTTGGCATGGCTTCTCGCGCAGCGCGACGACCTCGTTCCTATCCCAGGCACTCGGCGGAGCAAGTATCTCGCTGAGAACCTCGGTGCGGCCGACGTTGAGCTGACGGCAGCCGACCTGTCGGCCATTGCCGGCGTTTTCGTCCCGAGCGCCGTCATCGGCGACCGTTACCCCGACATGACGGGGCTCAACGGCTAGGCACGACGCCGCGCCGCAGCGGGGAGCGCGGGGACACCGGTCGATCAGGTCAGAGCCAGCTCGGTCGGCATCCCCGCAGCGGGGCTGCAGTGAGAGACTAACTAGACACGCGCCCCACAGTGACTTCGCGTCAGGCTCTGTCGACGATGACGCCAAACAGAGGATGAACCGCTGAACGACAACACGACCGAACCAGAGACGACCGACGCAGGATCCCAATCGCGAATCCAACAGCGCTCGTCCGCGCCGCGTAGCCTGCGCTCACGCGAATCCGTGCTCGCCGCCACGATTGCGCTCCTCGATGAAGGAGGGCTCCCGGCAGCGACGGTCGACAACATCTCAGCTCGTTCCGGCGTGAGCAAAGTCACCATCTATCGACACTGGCCGAACAGGACCGCTGTATCAGCGGAAGCATTCGGCCTGAAGATGGCCCACGCGACACCGATCCCACGCACAGCAGACCCGCTCGAGGACATCCGCACTCATGTCAGGAGGGTCAGTGCGTTCTACTCCACAGACAACGGCAACGTCTTTCGGCAGCTACTGGCCGCATGCGCGACCGATCCATCGGCAGCGCCTTACTTTCAAGAGTTCTTTCTCGAGATTCGCCGACGACTCATCGCCGAACTCTGGGAGCGAGCGGTGTCCTTCGGAGTCGCAGATCCGTCCGTCGATGCCGACACCGCAGATGACGTGCTGTTCGGACCGCTGATCTATCGCCTCATGAGCGGACACAAGCCCCTCACCGAGGCCGAGGCGGACCTGATCTCGAGCGCAGCTCTCAACGGTCTTCGCCGGGCTGATCGAAACGGTGCCGAAGAGCTCGACGCGCCGTCCCGGTAGCGCTCACCGCCGAGCGAGCACCACCACCGGTTCCGTATCGCCGGCCGATGCATCGGGCGTCCGTCTCTGCCGACGATGGAGTTCCTCGTCCCCTACAGACGGCGCTTCGATGTGTCACGCAACCCGCGCCCGCTTTCCGCGCTCGCCCTCGTCGCCGTCGAACTGACCGGCTCGATGGTCGCGCTCGCCGGGTGCGCGACGTCCGCCGCAGAGAGTTCTGCGACCGACTCATCGGGATCGTTCGATGCCGAGACGGTGAAGAAGCTTGACCGAATTCTCGACGACGCCGTCTCGGATCCTGACATGCCGGGCGTGACGCCGGCTGTCTGGAGCCCGGATGGCGATCACGTCGCCTCTGCCGGATGCGCCGACGTCGAGGCGAAGACGAAGATGACTCACAGGCCCCTGGGGGCCGCTCCCCAGAGCGGCTCACCAGGGTCCCATCTCGTGCCACCCACCTCTCCGACGCGGAGTGCCGGGTGCCGGCGCATCCTGTCGCGAGGGTGCACCGGCACCGTGGGGGAACCGCGAACGGGGGAGCGTTGCGCGATTCACCTGTAAAGAGTGCGGAATCCCCGCAGAGTGACGCGCATCGGGCAGGAAAGGGTCGTTCCCGGCCCACGGCGACGGGCGTTCTAGGATGGCTCCGATGAGCGAGCCGACCACCGACGCCGCGGTGCGCGCGACCGTGGGGCGCAAGCTCATCCGCAACCCGATGCTCTGGGGAGCGCTGCTGCTGCTCGGTGCGATCGCCGCGACGATCGCCGGCGATGACCTGAGCATCTTCCCGATGCTGTTGATGCTCGTCGGCGGATGGTGCTTCGGCTTCGCATTCGTGAACGCGACCCTGCGCATGACGCCGTCCCGCAACGGTGCGTACCTGCACATCGGCGTCGCCGTCGTCCTCGGCGCGATCATGACGTTCGTGGTCGAGTTCGGGAGCGAGCTGCTCGCGTCCCTCCCGGAGTCGGTGCGCGCCGTCGCGGTCGTGCTGCAGATCGCCGCGATCCCGGCGACGGGCTGGATCTGGCTCGGACTGCTCAGCCGCGTCACCGACGCGTTGACGCGACGCGACCGGAGGAAACATCCTCTGCCCACGACCGTCGAGTGGGAGCGCGAGGAGAGCGGCGACGGGTCGAGCGTGCGCATCAACGGCATCCCGCTCCGGATGAAGGTCCTCACGGGCGCGATCGTCGGAATCGTGATCGTCTTCGGACTCTTCGGCACGCTGCTGCTGATCGCCTTCGACGACATCGTCATGCGCCTGGGGCCGCGGCTCCTGATCATCGTGGTGGGGGTCGTGATCGCCCTGCCGGTGTACCTGGCGTTGACCGCGGTGCTGCGGCGGCGAACGGTCGCCTGCGTCATCGCCTTCGGCAACGACGAGCTCCGCGTGCGAGTGGGGGATGAGGATCACGTCGTCGCGTTCCGTGACCTCGAGTTCCTGCTGTGGCGGACCCGAAGCGACTACGCGCGGATCGAGGTGCGCGGGGCCGGCGTCGATCTGTCGGTGGTCGCCGGACTCGCGAAGCCTCCGGCCGGTCGCACGGCCGAACTCCCCGTCCTACCGCGACGCGTCTTCCGTCGCCTGGAGCTCGCGGGGATGAGCGTGGAGCGCGCGCGCCGCGGCGAGGTGATCACGTTCACGCGTCCGTGAAGCCTTGTGCGACGACCTGGGCCTCAGGTGCTCGGATACTCCCGCTCTCGCAGCACCCGTGCGAGATGCGCCGCATTCCGAGCCGCTGTCGTCGTCGCGGCGGCCACCTTCTCAGGCACGTCGTCCAGATCCTTGTAGTCGACGGTCTGCATGGCCTCGCCGTTCCAGTAGACGGACGACTGCGACGGGATCGTGTACCCGACGTCGTTCAGCGACTGGAAGAGGATCGCGGCGATGTGGTGTGCGCCGTCTTCGTTGCCGACGATCCCGGCGATGGCGACCTTGTCGAGCAGCGTGAGCCGACCGCGGGCATCGGTCTCCGAGAGCTCCGCGTCGAGCCTCTCGAGCACGCGCTGAGCGACGCTCGAGTGCTGCCCCATCCAGGTCGGCGTGACGAAGACCAGGATGTCGGCGTCGAGGATCTGGCGGCGCAAGCCGGGCCACGCATCGCTCCCGCCCATGTCCTTCTCGACGCCGGGGCTGATCACGTGGTCGACAGCACGGATGACCTCGCCGGTGACACCGTGCCCCGCCAGGGCCGCGAGGATCTGCGACGCGAGCAGGTCCGAGCTCGAATCGCCGGGGGAGGGCTTCAGCGTGCAGGAGATGGCGACAGCCGTCAGCGGAGCGTTCATGGGGAGAGAGAACCACGGCCCTCCGCCCCGACCCAAGGGGGTTTCGTCCGCCCGTCCGGTACGCTAGAAGGCGGCCGCTACGACAGGAGATCCCGTGATCCTCAGCTTCATCTTCTTCATGATCCTCTTCCTCGGAGGCATCTGGCTGATGGGTCTCGCGCAGTCGCTTCCCGTGGAGTACGCGGCCTACGTCTTCGTCGCCGGTCTCCTGATCGTGAGCCTGTCGCTCGCGTTCATGATGCGCCAGCGCGGCTCCGCGACCCGCCGCAAGGACAACTGGTCGGGCAGCCCGACCGAGTGATCGTCGGCGCGCTCAGCGCCGTCGCGCGAGTCGCGCCTCGAGGTTGGCCTTCACCGCCGGCCATTCCGGCTCGATGATCGAGAACTCGACGCTGTCGCGCAGCGCGCCGTTGCGGTAGCGACTCATGGCTCGCATCACGCCGTCCTGCTTCGCGCCGAGCCGCTCGATGGCCGCGCGCGACTGGAAGTTCACCCACTGCGTCGTCAGGCCGACCCGGAAGACCCCGAGCGTCTCGAAGGCGTGCCGCAGCAGCAGGAGCTTGGACTCCGCGTTCGTGCCCGTGCCGTGCGCCGACGGACGGTTCCAGGTGTATCCGATGTGCAGACGCGGCACATCGGCGACGATGTCGTAGAACGAGGTCAGACCGAGGACGCGCCCGGAGGCGTCGAACGCGGTGAACGGCAGCATCTCGCCCGTGTCGATCAGGCCGATGCGGCGGTCGACCTCGGCGGCGACGCCGTCGGGAGCCGGCACCGACGTGTACCAGGCGGTCTTCCACAGGTCGCCCTCCTCGACGGCCTCCACGAGGCCAGCGACGTGAGAGCGATCGAGCGGACGGAGCTCGACGAGCTCACCGGTCAGGGTGACGGGGGCGGGGGCGACGAGGAAAGCCATGAGGATATTCAATCAGCGCACGCAGGCTGAGCAGCGCCTCCCGCCGCGGTGAACCCGAGCGTCGCATCCGTTCCCTTTCGCCGGAGAAGGCGCTGATACGCGACGACGATCTCTACCGTCACCCCGAGCTCGAACGCGAGGCTCGCCAGGTGCGGTCCGCGCAGGTGCTCGGCCTCCGCGTATGCGCGGAGCGTGATGAGGCGGGCGGCCGCCCATTCGTCGGCCTGCCGCTCCTGCCTCTCGCGAATCGTCGCGGACCTGGTCGGCTCGTGCCCGAGCAGCGCGTGGGCGAGCTCGTGCGCGAGCACGCTGACTGCCGTGCGAGCGGTCATGCCGGGGGCGAGCCGGATGGTACCGGATGCCGGCTCGAAACCGCCGCAGGTGGCTCCGGACCGCTCGACGATGCGCAGGCCATGCTCCTCTGCGAGGCGGAGGAGCTGATGCATGAGGTTCCCTATTCGTAGAGATCGTCGGTGTCGGCGCCGTGGCGGAGGCCGGAATCGAATGCGACTTCCCTCTGATCATGGCGCGGGCCTGGGACATCGGGTCGGCGGCGCAGAACGCTGATGCGCGCGGCGGGGGCGTCGTCAGCGCGCAGACGATCCTCGGCACGGTCGAGCAGCACGTGGGGCTCGAGGCCGACCACCGCGCACACCTGGTAGACGACGGGGATGGGGATCGATCGTTTGCCGGTGACGTAGTTGTCCAGGGCGCTCCGCGCGATGCCGATGTCACGCGCCATGGCGGCGATGCTGCTTCGCGCCGCCGCGATCTCGGCGCGGAGCTGGCTGCCCACCGCTGCGTTGAAGTCGTCTGCAGGTGTCTTCACCCGGCACACGATAGCACCGGCGTGTAGCCAGAATATCGTCATATTGGTACAGGCGACCGTTGAATGGAGGCGTATGACTTTGTAGTGTCGACATATGGGATCGGAAGCAGGTCATTTGGTGGCACAGGCCGTTCGGCAACACCTGCATCGACGCGAGTTGTCGTTGGAGTGGCTCGCTGCGGAGATGGGAATCGAGCCCGCACTTCTGCACGCGAAGCTCTCCCAACAGACGGATCCCACGGGAGCAGACCCCGCGGTCCTCGATCTCACGGTCGTCGACCTGGCGAACATCGCGACCGCCCTCAGGGTCCCCGTCTCGTCGCTGGCTCCGAGCTCGCCCGGTTCGACGCCCGATGCGGGCGATCGGCGGGCATCGGGGGTCTTCGACGGGTAGCGTGTCCGACATGAAGACAGTGCCGTTCGGATCCGCCACCGCCCCCGCCGTCGTCGCCGGAATGATGCGCATCGACGACAAGGACGACGCGCACATCCGCGATCTCTACGCCGCCGCACGCGATTCCGGAATCGACTTCTTCGATCACGCCGACATCTACGGCGGCAGCATGCATCACTGCGAGTCGCGGTTCGCCGACGCTCTGCGGCTCACCGCCTCCGAGCGCGACGAGATCGTGCTGCAGACCAAGTGCGGCATCGTGCCGAAGCAGGGGATGTTCGACTTCTCCTACGAGCACATCGTCGCTCAGGTCGAGTGGTCGCTCGCCGCCCTGCGCACCGACCGGATCGACGTGCTCCTGCTCCACCGCCCTGACGCGCTCGTGGAGCCCGACGAGGTCGCCCGGGCGTTCGATGAGCTCGAGGCCGACGGCAAGGTGCGGGCGTTCGGGGTGTCGAACCACACGCCGAGGCAGATCGACCTGCTGCGCACGGCCGTGCGTCAGCCGCTGATCGCGAACCAGCTGCAGTTGTCGATCACCCACGCGCCGATCATCGCGCAGCCCATCGCGATGAACATGGCGGGCGAGGAGCAGAGCGTCGTCCGCGACGGCGGGGGCATCGTCGAGTACTGCCGCATCAACGGCATCACGATCCAGGCCTGGTCGCCGTTCCAGGGCGGCTTCTTCACCGGGGTCTTCCTCGGCAACCCGGAGTACGTCGAGCTCAACACGGTGATCGATCGACTCGCCGCGTCCTACGGCGTCACCCCGATCGCCATCGCGACCGCGTGGATCACCCGGCACCCCGCGCACATGCAGGTCGTGCTCGGCACGACCACGCCGCAGCGCGTGCGCGATGCCGCGGCCGGCGCCGACGTCGAGCTCACGCGCGCCGAGTGGTACGAACTGTTCCGCGCCGCGGGCCACCTGCTCCCGTAGGCCGCGCGGCCGAATCCGGCGTCGTCTACCCTGAACTCATGCCGTTCCTGTTCTCGATCCTCGTCATCGCGCTGATGATCGGCGCGCTGATCGACATCATCACGCGCGACGACTCGCAGGTGAAGCATCTGCCGAAGATGGTGTGGATCATCATCGTGATCCTGCTGCCGTTGATCGGCAGCGCGCTCTGGTTCGGGATCGGGCGGGAGTACGGCGAGTCCGGCATCTCGCTCCCGCGGATGCGGCGGTCCGAGCGGCCGGCGGGACCCGTGGACGTCCGCCCGGCACCGCCGACGGACCTTCGCACGACCGAGCAGCAGATCGCCGACCTCGATCGGGAGATCGAGGAATGGCGCCTGCGCGAGGAGCTCGAGCGGCGCCGCCGAGACGGCGAGGAACCTGCCGCCGGGGCGGCGTCCTAGAAGCTACGCCGCGGGCGCGACCTTGCGATCGAGGGATTCCCTGACGGCGTCTTCGAGCATCGGATAACGGAACTCGAACCCTGCGGTGGTGAGCTTCTCCGGGAGCACCCAGCGGCTCTTGAGAACGAGCTCGGTCTCGGTGCGGATGCCGATGGCCCCGAGTTCCAGCATCCACCGCGGCATCGGCACTCCGATAGGGGCGCCGAGCACGCGGCGCACCGTCGCCATGAACTCGACGTTGTCGACCGGGTGGGGCGCAGCGGCGTTGATCGGACCCTCGAGTGTCGGAGTCTCCTCGAGGAAGTCGATGATGCGCGCCACGTCTTCGATGTGCACCCAGCTGAAGCGTTGACGCCCTCGGCGCGCACCGAGGAGGTGCGCGGTGCCCGCCGCGCGGCGAGCACGGCTCATCGGCCAGCGGCCGTCGTGCTGGGCCCCGCCGAGTCCCAGCCGGGCGAGGTTCCGGATCGGGCCGAGCACGCCGCCGTGGCCGAGGACGATCGCGCTGCGCAGCGCGATCCGGCGCGTGCGGGGGAGGTCGGCGGCGAACAGCGCGTGCTCCCAGGCCTTCGCGACCTCGACCGAGAATCCGCTGCCGATCTCGCCGTCCGACTCGGTCATCGGCCGATCCTCCGCATGCCGATAGATCGTGGCAGTGGAGGAGTTCACCCAGAGCGCGGGAGGGGCGGAGGCCTTCTCGATGGCGCGGCTCAGCGACGAGGTCGTCTCCAGGCGCGAGCGGAAGATCTCGGCGCGGTTCTCGGGGGTGTAGCGGCAGTTGACGCTCTTGCCCGCCAGGCCGATCACGAGAGAGGCGCCGTCGACCGCCTGATCGATGGCCTCCTGCTCTCCCCAGCGGATGTCGGCTCCGGAGCGGGAGATCGTGACGACCTCGCGATCGTCAGACCGCAGACGCGGGATCAGGTACCGTCCCATGAATCCGGTCGAGCCTCCGACGACGACCCTGCCTGCGCTCATCCGGCGTTCTCCCTCTCTGCGACAGTCTCGATGCGGTACTGGAAGTGTCCGCGGTACTCGTACACGCGGCCGATGACCGGGGCGTCGATGCTCACGCTCACGAACTGGCGGTCGACGGCGTCGTCGAACCGCTCGGTGAGTCGGACGACGGGGGAGAGGAATCGGGGGAGTCGTACGCGCAGGCGTCCGAGGCGGAACCCGACCGCGCGGCTCGTGAGCTCGAGGGCTCCGTCGTGGGCGCGCACGTCGAAGCAGGCGGCGATGAGGCCGGGCTCGCCGAGCTCGTCGACCACGCGGCCATGGCGGGTGAGGGCGACGGCGTCGTGCATGACCCACGGCCCGCGCGCCAGGTGGAACGTGCGCTCGCCGATGGCGCGCGATGCGATCGTGCGGTTCTCGATGCGGAAGGGGATGTCGCGTTCCCAGCAGGCGGCGACCACGCCGCGACGCTCGAGGAGGCGGAGGATCGGCCAGAGCCAGCGTCGTGGCGTCCCGACCCGTTCGAAGACGCCCTCGCCGATGCCGACGGCGCCGTCGGGGATCGCCCGGAAGTACGTGCGAAGCCGCGGATGCAGGTCGTCGAGGCGCTCGCCGAGTGCTCTCGCGTAGGGGGACTGCGGCACGGGCGTCACGCTTCGAGCCTAGCCCGCGTGCCTGCCGCCGCCGGACTTCAGCCCGCCGGTCGCAGCAGCCGGTCGAGGAGGGCCAGAGCCTCGTGCTGCGGCGCGGCATCGTCGAGCAGCCACTGGGTCTGCAGACCGTCGGATGCTGCCACGACGAGGGCGGCGACGGCATCCGGATCCGCGTCCTGGCGAAGGCGTCCACGTTCCTGCTGCTCTCTGACGGCGTCGGCGAGGCGCGTTCGGAGGTCGGCGAACCGTGCCGTCGCGAAGTCGCGCGCCACGGGATGACCGTCTTCCAGGGCCGAGGCGACCAGTGTCGAGTAGAGCTGGACGAGCCCGGGAACCTCGCGGTTGGTGCGCGCGGACGCGATCATCCGCTCGACCGGCGTCGCGTCGTCCGGCACGATCTCGTGCCGGTGGGCGGGGGCGTTGCTCTCTTGGTACACGGCGACGAGGAGCTCTTCCAACGAGCCGAAGTAGTGCGTCAGTGCGGCGTGCGTGACCCCGACCTCGCGGGCGATGGCGCGCAGGCTGGTGCGGTCGGCGCCGCGCTCGGCGAACACCTCGATGGCGCGGTCGAGGATCTCCTGGCGCCGCGCGATCCCCTTCGCATAGGCGCCGCGCTGGCGAGGGCGCTCATCGTCGTCGGGCATGATCGGAGTCTAGCGAATGAAAACTTCCGCGTGGAGGTATTTGGTGATAGCGTGCTGACGTCGGGTCGCGCACCCGCCGTCACCGATGACCGAAGGAGCAAGACCGATGACGATTCAGACCTCCCTCCAGCTGTTCACGATCAAGGAGCAGCTGGACGCCGACCTCGAGGGCTCGCTCGCCGCGGTCGCCGCGCGCGGCTTCGCCGCCGTCGAGCCGTACGACTTCGTGCGCCGCGCCGCGCCGCTGGCCGACGCGCTCACGGCAGCGGGGCTCACCGCGCCGTCCGGCCACGCCTTCCTCGCCTCGCAGTCGTTCGTCAATCCGGACGGCAGCGGGACCACCGTTCCGGTGCCGTCGCCCGCCGAGGTCTTCGCCGCGGCGAAGGTGCTCGGCATGACGACGGTCATCGACCCGTACACCGAGCCGGCCCGCTGGACCTCGATCGAGCAGATCGAGGAGACCGCGCACCTGCTCAACGAGGCTGCCGCCGTCGGAGCCGCGGTCGGCGTGCGCGTGGGCTACCACAACCACGCGCACGAGCTGGAGGCCGTGTTCGACGGCGTCACCGGCCTCGAGGTGCTGGCGGGACTGCTCGACGAGCGCGTCGTGCTCGAGGTCGACCTCTACTGGGTCGCCCGCGGCGGCGTCGATCCCGTCGCCCTCCTCGAGCGTCTGGGCAGCCGCGTGATCGCGGTGCACGCCAAGGACGGCACGCTCGACCCTGCCCTCGCGAATGCCTACCCGCCGGCCGACCAGGTGCCCGCGGGCGAAGGCGCCGTGCCGCTCGTCGAGGCGATCGCCGCGGCATCCGCCCTCGAACTCGCGATCGTCGAGTTCGATCACTACGACGGCGACCTCTTCGACGCGATCGAGCGCAGCCGCGTCTACCTCGACGAGAAGGTCGCGGGCTGATGGCGGGCGGCACCGGTCCCGTCGGCGTCGGCCTCATCGGCGCGGGGAACATCAGCGACCAGTATCTGACCCAGCTCACCACCTTCCCCGACGTGCGCGTCCTCGCGGTCGCGGACGTGATCGAGGAGCGTGCGAAAGCACAGGCGGAGAAGTACGGGGTGCCGCGCGCCGGCGGCGTCGACGTCGTGCTCGACGACCCGGAGATCGACATCGTCGTGAACCTCACGATCCCCGCGGTGCACGTGGAGGTGTCCGAGGCGATCATCGCCGCCGGCAAGCACGTCTGGACCGAGAAGCCCATCGGCGTGAGCCGCGAGGAATCCCGTCGACTGCTCGAGAAGGCGGAGGCCGCGGGCCTCCGGGTGGGCGTCGCGCCGGACACCGTGCTCGGGCCCGGAGTGCAGACGGCGAAGCGCGCGATCGCTCGCGGCGACATCGGGCGCCCGCTGTTCGGTCAGACGACCTTCCAGTGGCAGGGCCCGGAGATCTTCCACCCGAACCCGGCGTTCCTCTATGCGAAGGGGGCGGGACCGCTGCTCGACATGGGGCCGTACTACGTCTCCACGCTCGTGCACGTGTTCGGTCCCGTCGCCTCGGTGGCGGCGCTCGGGCTGCAGGGGACGGCGACCAGGCGCGTGCAGGTCGGCGAGCTGGCGGGCCAGGAGTTCCCCGTCGAGATCCCGTCGACGCTGAGCGTGCTCATGGAGTTCGAACAGGGCGGTCAGGGGCAGAGCATCTACAGCACGGACTCGCCCGCGATCCGTCAGGGGATCGTCGAGATCACCGGCACCGAGGGCACGCTCGTGATCCCCGACCCGAACACGTTCGGCGGAGCGATCTCGATCACCCGCCCGCTCCGGCTCGGGCAGCAGCCGGTCGAGCAGGAGGTCGTCGACGTCGTGCAGGAGGGCGCGCTCGCCGGTCGCGGCGTCGGGCTGCTCGACATGGCGCGCTCGATCGCCGCCGGTCGTCCGCATGTCGCGACGGGGGAGTTCGGCTACCACGTGCTCGATACGCTGCTGTCGATCGAGGAGGCCGCGGAGAGCCGCCGCTTCGTCGCCGTCGAGAGCTCGCTCGACCAGGTCGGCGCGCTCGACGCGGACTTCGACCCCTTCGCCGCCACGCTCTGAGCGCAGGCACGGGGTGGCGGAGGCGCGCTCAGCGCGTCTTCGCCACCACGTAGGCGTCGACGTTCGCGGGTGAGAGCACCTCGCGGGCGACCATGATCGCGGCGCCGAGCACGGCGGCGCGATCGCCGGCCTGGGACTGCACGATCGCCAGATGCTGCGTCGCCAGCGGGATCGAGCGCCGGTAGACGATCTCGCGCACGCCCGCGAGCAGATGCTCACCGGCCCGGGCGATGCTGCCGCCGAGCACGATGATCGACGGGTTGAGCAGATTGACGACCGTGGCGAGGACCTCGCCGACGTCGCGTCCGGCCTGACGGGTGGCCTCGATCGCGGCGGCGTTGCCCGTGCGCACGAGGTCGACGACGTCGGACGCGCTCTGCACGTCGTGCCCGTCGTCGCGGAGCGCGACGGCCAGGGCCGACCCGCTGGCGAGGGCCTCCAGATCGCGTTCGTCGCCCGGCTCACGCGTGGATCCGGCACCGGTCGGCACCTGGACATGCCCCATGTCTCCGGCAGAACCCTGCGCGCCGCGCTGCAGCTGCCCGCCCGCGATGATGCCCGCCCCGATCCCCGTCGACACCTTGACGAAGATGAGGTCGTCGACCTGCGGCCAGCTCGTGGCCTGCTCGCCGAGGGCGAGGATGTTGACGTCGTTGTCGACGAGCACCGGCACGTCGAAGGTCTGCTGCACGTATCCCGGAACGTCGAAGCGGTCCCACCCCGGCATGATCGGCGGATTGGTCGGCCGGCCCGTGGAGTGCTCCACCGGTCCGGGCACGCCGATGCCGACGCCGAGCAGGGGGAGACCTGCGGCCGACGGCAGCTCCAGCAGGGCGGTGCCGTCGGTGATGATCGTGTCGAGGAGCGTCTCGGGCCCGTCGCCGATATCGATCGTGCGCGTGCGTGCGTCGAGGATCACGCCCGCGAGGTCGGCCACCGCCACTGTCGCGTGCGTCGCGCCGAGGTCCACGGCGAGCACGAGCCCGGCTCGCGGGTTGAACGCGACACGGGCAGGCGGTCGCCCGCCGGTCGACGCCGCCTCGCCCGCCGGGCGCAGCAGATCGGCGGCGAGGAGGGCGTCCACGCGCAGCGCCACCGTCGAGCGGGCGAGGCCGGTGAGAGCGGCGAGCTCGGCCTTGGTGCGCGCGTGCCCGTCGCGGAGGATCTGGAAGATCTCGCCGGTGCCCGGATTCGTCGCGGGGACGGGGCGCAGAACGTCAACCATTGCGTCAGTAAACCACAGGCTTTCGCCACTCGGGCGATTGACTTCAAATTACGAAACGATGACTTTTGACGAAGGACTAGCAAAAGTAGCGAGGCGTGTGTCAGAATCGCCGACATGACAACGGATGTCACAGACACCGGTCTCGGAACGATCCGAGCCGGCATCCTCGGCGGAGGATTCATGGCCCGCGTGCACCGCACGGCGGCCCGAGACGCCGGAGGCGAGCTCCGCGCCATCGCCACCCGCTCCGCCGCCGGCAGCCGCCATGCCGCCGACGCCCTGGGCGCCGAGCGTGCAGAGGCCGACGCCATCGCGCTGCTGGACGCGGCCGACATCGACGTGGTCCACATCTGCACCCCGAACGCGACGCATGCCGAGCTGGCCCTGCGCGCTCTGCAGGCAGGCAAGCACGTGGTCTGCGAGAAGCCCCTCGCGACGACCGCGCACGACGCGAAGACGCTCGCAGACGCCGCGGAGGCCTCCGGGCGCGTGGCCGCCGTGCCCTTCATCTACCGATACCACCCGATGGTGCGCGAGGCGCGGGCCCGCGTCGCCCGCGGCGACATCGGCGAGCTCCTCACCCTGGACTGCTCCTACCTGCAGGACTGGATGCTGTTCCCCACCGACGACGACTGGCGGGTGCGCTCCTCCTCGGGCGGTGCGTCCCGTGCGTTCGCCGACATCGGCTCGCACCTGTGCGATCTCATCGAGTTCGTGATCGGCGACCGCATCCGCGCGCTGAGCGCCCGCACGCGCCGGGTGTTCCCCGAACGCGCCGGGCACGAGGTCGACACCGAGGACATCGTGGCGGTTCTCGTCGAGACCGTGTCGGGGGCACTCGGAACCCTTCTCATCTCGCAGATGGCCGCCGGGCGGAAGAACGCGCTCACCCTCGAGCTGCACGGGTCCCGGCAGAGCATCCGCTTCGAGCAGGAGCGTCCGGAGGAGCTCTGGATCGGCACGCGCGAGGAATCCCGGCTGCTGCTGCGCGATCCGGCGGGCTCCGCTCCCGACTCCGCTCGGCTGCAGCGGGTTCCCGCCGGGCACGCGATGGGCTACCAGGACGCGTTCAACGGGTTCGTCGCCGACGTATACGCCGCGATGGCCGGTGCGCAGCCGGACGGGATGCCGACCTTCGCCGACGGACACCGCTCGGCCGTTCTCACCGAGGCGGTCCTGCAGTCGGCGGCCGACGACGGGCGATGGGTGGAGGTGACGGCATGAACGCGACCACGACGCAGCCGGTGCTCGCAGTGAGCGGCATCCGCAAGTCGTTCTTCGGCGTCGAGGTTCTCAAGGGCATCGACTTCGATGTGCGACCGGGAGAGGTGCACGGACTCGTCGGCGAGAACGGCGCGGGCAAGTCGACTCTGATGAAGATCATCGCCGGCGTGCAGCCCGCCGATGAGGGCGTCGTGGCCTACCGCGGCGAGGAGGTGCGCCACGCGCACCCCCGGCAGGCGATGGATGCCGGCATCGTCACGGTGTTCCAGGAGTTCACGCTGCTGCCCGAGCGGACGGTCGCCCAGAACGTGTATCTCGGACGCGAGCCGCGTCGCGCCGGGTTCGTCGACCGGAAGGCGATGATCAGCAGCACGGCAGGGCTCCTCGCCGACCTCGGCGTCTCCTTCATCGATCCGCAGGCGCGCGTGGGCTCGCTGACCGTGGCGGAGCAGCAGATCGTCGAGATCGTGAAGGCGCTGTCGTTCGATGCGCAGGTGATCTCGATGGACGAGCCGACCGCCGCGCTCAGCGACCGCGAGGTCGAGCTCCTGTACGCGATCATCCGCCGTCTCACCTCCCGCGGCGTCGCCGTGATCTACGTCTCGCACCGGTTGAAGGAGATCTTCGACCTCTGCGACCGCATCACGATCCTCAAGGACGGCTCCCTCGTCTCCACCGACGAGACGGCCGCTCTCACGACGGACGAGCTCGTGCGGCGCATGGTCGGACGCTCGATCCAGTCCTACTTCCCGGATGCCGTCGAGGGCACGACCGTGGGCGAGCCGCGCCTCGAGCTCGAGGAGTGCGGCAACGCCTACGTCGACGGAGTGTCGCTGACGCTCCGTGCAGGCGAGATCGTCGGCATCGCCGGCCTGCAGGGCTCGGGGCGCACCGAACTGGTCGAGGGGATCTTCGGCATCCAGGCCTTCACCCGCGGCTCGATGAGGATCGACGGCTCGCCGGTGCGCATCAGCAGCGCCCGGTCCGCCGTCCGCGCCGGGCTCGCCCTCGTGTCGGAGGACCGCAAGGCGCAGGGTCTCGCGCTCGGCCAGTCTGTGCTGGACAACGCCCTGCTGGTCGTGCGGAGCGTGTTCCCCGGTCGCACGTCGGCGTCGCGTCGCGAGGTGCCCGGAGTGCTCAGCTCGCTCGAGATCAGCTCGCGGGGACTCGACCAGGAGGCGCGCTTCCTCTCCGGAGGCAATCAGCAGAAGGTCGTCCTGGCGAAGTGGCTGCTCACACGGCCCCAGATCGTGCTGTTCGACGAGCCGACCAGGGGCATCGACGTCGGCGCGAAGTACGCCGTGTACCAGCTCATGCGAGAGCTGGCGGCGCAGGGCACAGCGGTGCTCATGGTCTCGAGCGAGCTGCCGGAGGTGATCGGCATGAGCGACCGCATCCTCGTCATGCACGACGGCGAGCTCGTGGCGGAGCTGCCCGCAGGGTCGGCGGAGCACGAGATCCTCGGCGCCGCGACCGGTGCGGGGGATCCCCGGACCTCGACGGACGGAGGTGCGCGATGAAGCGCATCCGGATCGACTCCACAGTCATCGTCCTCGGCATCCTGATCCTCGCCCTCATCGTCGGGGCGATCCTCATCGGGACCGTCGGACGCAACTTCCTCAGCCCCGGCAACATCCGGGACATCCTCACCGGCATGAGCGTGCTCGGCCTCGTCGCGATCGGGCAGACGCTCGTGGTGCTCGGCGCCTCGCTCGACCTGTCGGTCACCTACGTGATCAGTCTCGCCAGCCTGCTGGGGGCGACGATCATGAACGGCAGCCCGGGCAACATCCCGGCGGCCGTGGCGATCACGCTGCTCGTCTGCGCCGGGATCGGCCTCGTCAACGGACTCATCGTCACGGTGCTCAAGGTGAACGGCTTCATCGCGACGCTCGGCGTGGGGCTCATCCTGCAGGGCATCCTCAACACGAACTTCGAGGGATCGGCGGGAGCCGTGCCGTGGGAGTTCCAGCTGATCGGCGCGACCGGCGTCGGACCGGTGCCCGTGTCGACCATCATCATGATCGCGCTGGCCGTGCTCGTCTGGTTCCTTCTGGACCGCACCCGCACCGGTGCGCACCTCTATGCCGTGGGCGGCGACCCCGAGATCGCTCGCCTGTCGGGTGTCCGCACGCGGCCGCCGCTCATCGCCGCGCACGTGCTGTGCTCGGTGTTCGCCGGCCTCGCCGGCCTCCTGCTCGCCAGCCGCCTCGGCGTCGGCAGCCCGACGGTCGGGCAGCAGGGCGGCTACGCGCTGCTCTCGATCGCCGCGGTGGTCCTCGGCGGCACGCTCCTCCTCGGCGGACGCGGATCGATCTGGGGCACGGTCGGCGGCGTCGCCATCCTGGCGGTCGTCGACAACGTGATGAGCGTGATGCAGGTCAACCCGTTCCTCAAGGACGTCGTGCGCGGCGTCGTCATCGTGGCGGCCGTCGCCGTCTACAGCCGCCGCGCCATCGTGCGCCGCCGGCCGCGATTCGGCACCGGCGGCACCCGCACCGGCGGCGACGACGCGGCCAAGGCGGCCGAAGACGAGATGGCGGCGGCCGCATCGCAGCTCGCCGATACGACTCCCGCAGCGGAAGGAGGACGCGCATGAACGTCCTGCGCTCGCTCATCAGCCCCCGAGGCGCCGTGTTCCTGCTCCTCGTGCTGCTGCTGGTCGCCGTCATGATCCTCAACCCGAGCTTCGCGGAGCCGGGCCAGCTGATGCGATTCATCCAGCGGGTGGCTCCCATCGCGATCGTCGCGATCGGGCAGTACTTCGTGATCATCGCCGGAGAGTTCGACCTCTCGCAGGGGTCGCTCATCACCGCGCAGGTGATCGTCGCCGGCAACCTGGTGGGCCAGGACGATTCGCGCACGGTCCCGGTGCTCCTGCTCATGGTGGTCTTCGGCATCGCCGTCGGGCTCGTGAACGGCCTGATCACGACGCTGCTCAAGGTGCCGTCGTTCATCGTGACGCTGGGCATGATGCTCGCGCTCCTCGGCGGGGTCATGTGGTGGACCGGGGGAGCGGCGACCGGGAACCCGGCCGACAGCTTCCGCGAGATCGGCCGCGGCGGGATCCGCGACGTGCCGTTCCTGGAGTTCATCCCGTGGGCTGTGCTGATCCTCATCGCCTGGCTCGCGCTGGGCATCTGGATCACGAAGATGCCCCTCGGCAAGTCCCTCATCGCGGTGGGCGACAACGCCGGCGCGGTCGACTACGCCGGCGGGCGCCGCGCCTGGGTCACCACACGGGCGTTCGTCATCTCCTCGCTGTCCGCGTCGCTCTCGGCCGTGCTGCTCGTCGGCTACGCCGGTGTGCATCCCTCGGTCGGCCGCGGCTACGAGTTCATCGCCATCACGGCCGTCGTGCTCGGCGGCGTCGTGCTGGGCGGCGGTCGCGGCTGGATCGTCGCCGCCGCGGCCGGGGCGTTCGCGCTCGAAGCGCTCTTCATGCTCCTCAACATCGCGGGGGTCCCTTCGACGCTCCGCGACGCCGTGCAGGGCGTCATCATCATCGCCGCCGTCGCCTACTCCGCCGTCGCCTTCCGCGCCCGGCGCCGGCGCGGCCCACAGGCTTCCCCCGACCTCACGACCGCAGAATCCGTATCAACCAGCACCATCCACACAGAGAAGATCAGAGGAGATTAGCAATGCGACGATCAATGAGGATCGCCACCGCAGGGGTGGCTCTCTTCGGACTCATCGCGCTCGCCGGGTGCACGACCGACCCGTCCGTCGCGCCGGCCGAGTCCGACAGTCCCGAGGAGTCGGCGGAGACGACCGAATGGTTCGATCAGGAGCTGTTCGACAAGCAGAACGAGGAGCGAGGTGTCGAGCCGCAGGGCCCGGCCGAGGAGCCGTACCTTCAGCACATCAACGCGGAGATGGTCGACACGGCCGAGTTCGCGAGCGAAGGCGCCAAGAAGGCCTGTTTCGCGAACGCCTCGATCTCCAACCCGTGGCGTCAGACGGGCTGGATCACCATGAACGAGCAGCTGAAGGCGCTGCAGGCCGACGGCGCGATCAGCGCGATGGAGACGCGCGACGCGCAGGACTCCGATGACACGCAGATCGCCGACATCGACTACTTCATCGCCGAGGGCAACTGCGATGTGTTCCTCATCTCGCCGAACAGCACGGCGGCGATGACCCCGGCCGTCGAGCGGGCGTGCGAGACGGGCAAGCCCGTGATCGTGTTCGACCGCGGTGTGAACACCGACTGCTACGTGTCGTTCATCCACCCGATCGGCGGCTTCGCCTGGGGCATCGACACGGCAGAGTTCCTGATCGACAACCTCGAGAAGGGTGACAAGGTCGTGGCGCTTCGCATCCTGCCGGGCGTCGACGTGCTGGAGCACCGCTGGGCGGCTGCCGAGAAGCTCTTCGACGAGGCGGGCATCGAGGCCGTGGACTACTTCACGGGTGCTGATCCCGCCGAGATCAAGAGCATCATCTCGGACGAACTGGCCAAGGGCGACGTGCAGGGCATCTGGATGGATGCCGGTGACGGCGCCGTCGCCGCCATCGAGGCGTTCGAGGACGCCGGAGCGGACTACCCGGTCATGACCGGCGAGGACGAGATGAGCTTCCTCCGCAAGTGGAAGGACACCGGTCTCACCGGTCTCGCGCCGGTGTACTCCAACTTCCAGTGGCGCACGCCGCTCCTCGCGGCGCAGAAGATCTTCGCCGGCGAAGAGGTGCCGAAGGAGTGGGTGCTCCCGCAGAAGCCGATCACGGAGGGCGAGCTCGACCAGTACCTCGAGGCGAATGAGGGCATGCCCGACGGTCACTACGCCAAGTTCGGCGGGGAGAACCTCCCGGGGTACCCCACCGTGTGGCAGGAACGGCAGATCCCGTAACCTGACGGGACGAGTGCGGGCGTTTCGTCTCGCTTCGCTCGCTCAACGACCGAAGCCCGGTCGTTGAGCGACGAGACGAAACGCCCGCCGGCATGATTCGAAGGAGAAGGATGCCCCGCACGATCGCCGTCAACACGTGGGTGTGGACGTCGCCGCTCACGGACGCGACCCTCGAGCCGCTCGCCCGGAAGGCCGCCGGACTCGGCTACGACGCCCTGGAGCTGCCCCTCGAGAACGTGGGGGACTGGGATCCGGTGCGCGTGCGCGAGACCCTCGACCGATTCGGTCTCGGCGCGATCGTGGTCGGGGCGATGGGACCGGGGCGGTCGCTGATCGCCCGCGTCGGTGATGTGGCCGCCACGCAGGACTATCTGCGGGCCTGCATCGCCGCCGCGCGCGAGCTCGGCGCGGATGCCGTCGCCGGCCCGTTCTACGCCCCGACCGGTGTCACCTGGCGCATGGACGTCGACGAGCGCACCGCGGTCGTCCGCGAGCTGCGGGAGAACCTGGCTCCTCTCGCAGCGGAGGCCGCGGCTCTCGGGATCACCCTGGCCGTCGAGCCGCTCAACCGCTACGAGACGAGCGTGATCAACACGGTCGAGCAGGGGCTCGACGCACTGGCCCCGCTGCTCGGCGCCGGAGTCGGACTCGCTCTGGACACGTACCATCTCAACATCGAGGAGAAGAAGCCCGCAGAGGCGATCCGTGCCGCGGGAGCGGCGATCGCGCACGTGCAGGTGTGCGGCAGCGATCGCGGCGCCGTCGGCGACGACCACACCGACTGGCCCGAGATCCTGCGGGCGCTGGACGACGCGGGCTACCGGGGTCCGCTGGGACTGGAGAGCTTCACCGGCGAGAACGCCACGATCGCCGTCGCCGCGTCGGTGTGGCGCCCGCTCGCGGCGAGCCAGGACGAACTGGCCGCCCGCAGCATCGCGGCACTCCGAGCATTGGAGCATTCATGAGCACCCACCCCGTCACCCTGTTCACCGGTCAGTGGGCGGATCTGCCGTTCGAGGAGGTCGCCCGTCTCGCGTCCGAGTGGGGCTACGACGGGCTCGAGGTCGCCGCATCGGGCGATCATCTCGACCTGCGGCGCGCGGACGAGGACGACGCGTACGCGGCTTCCCGTCTCGAGGTCCTCGATCGGCACGGGCTGAAGATCTTCGCGATCTCGAACCATCTCACCGGTCAGGCGGTGTGCGACGCCCCGATCGACTTCCGGCACAAGGCGATCCTCCGCGACCACGTCTGGGGGGACGGTGACGCGGAGGGGGTCCGGCAGCGTGCGGCGGAGGACATGAAGCGCGCGGCGCGTGTGGCCCGCAAGCTCGACATCGACACGGTCGTCGGGTTCACCGGTTCGTCGATCTGGCCGTACGTGGCGATGTTCCCGCCGGTCCCGGCATCCGTCATCGAGGGCGGCTTCGAGGACTTCGCGGCCCGCTGGAACCCGATCCTCGACGTCTTCGACGGCGAGGGCGTGCGTTTCGCGCACGAGGTGCATCCGGGGGAGATCGCGTACGACTACTGGAGCTCGGTGCGAGCGCTCGAGGCGATCGATCACCGGAAGGCGTTCGGCTTCAACTGGGATCCCTCGCACATGATGTGGCAGAACATCGACCCGGTCGGGTTCATCGTCGACTTCGCCGACCGCATCTACCACGTGGACTGCAAGGACACCCGGATGCGCCCGCACAACGGCCGTGCCGGCGTGCTCGGCTCGCATCTGCCGTGGGGCGATCCCCGCCGCGGGTGGGATTTCGTCTCCACCGGCCACGGCGACGTGCCCTGGGAGGACTCGTTCCGCGCCCTCGACGCGATCGGCTACACCGGACCGATCTCGATCGAGTGGGAGGACGCGGGGATGGACCGCCTCCACGGCGCCCCCGAGGCACTCGCCTACGTGCGGTCGCTGCTGTGGCCGAAGCCCGAGGCCTCGTTCGACGCCGCCTTCAGCAACCAGTGACCGCCTCTTCGTCCCGCAGGAGCCCCATGTCGATCCAGCACACCGTCGTCTTCCGCCTCGTGCACCCTGCGGGTTCCGCCGAGGAACGCGAGTTCCTCGCCACGGGTCACGCCGTCCTGACCTCGATCCCGGGGGTCTCGGACTTCACGATCCGCCGCCAGGTCAGCCCGAAGAGCGACCTCGCCCATCAGTTCTCGATGGTCTTCGCGGATCAGGGCGCCTATGACGCGTACAACGCCCACCCTGCGCACACCGCCTTCGTGGCGGAGCGCTGGGTGCCGGAGGTCGAGGCCTTCCAGGAGTACGACTTCGCCGAGTGAGCGGCGCCGGCTCTACTGCTCGCGCAGCTTGACCAGGCGCTCGTGGCCCGTCTCCTCGAGCTCCGCGATGTCGTCGCGGGACTTGAGGAAGTCGGAGAACGATCGGTAGCCGAGAGCCTTCTCGCTGAACGACGGATCCATGCGGCGCATGTGCGTCTTGACCGCCGAGCTGTGCAGCCATTCGTCGGCGTCGGTCTTGTCGTGCCCGAGGCGCAGCGCACGCTCCAGCAGCTGCGTCGCCTCGCCCTGCTCGTCGACCTTGGGCTCCTCGACCTTGGCCACCGCCGTCTTGGACTTGGCCCTGCGCGGCGCCTTCGCCTTGGGCGCGTCTGCCGGGGCTTCTGCGACGGGCTCGACGGTCTCGGCGACCGGCGCGGCGACGGCCGGCGCGGGCTTCGTCGGACGAACGACGCCGGGGAGCGAGTCGTAGGCCTCGAACTCGTCGCAGGCCGCGGCCAGCGACTTGGCGGTGGAGCCGGCGACGCCGACCCCGATCACGTAGCGTCCGAGCCGCTTGCAGCGCTGTGCGAGCGGCACGTAGTCGCTGTCGCCCGCCACGATCACGACGTGCGTGAGGTCGGGGAGGCGGAACATGTCCTCGACGGCATCGACCGCGAGACGGATGTCGGCGCCGTTCTTGGCGTATGCCGCCGCCGGGAAGAGCTGCACGAGGTCGACCGCGCGGGCGACGAGCTGGGAGCGGTACTCGGCGTTGACGGGCGACGACCAGTCGGCGTACGCCCTCGTGAGCACGAGGGTGCCGAAGGAGGCGGCGTAGTCGATGATCGCGCCGACCTCGATCATCGCCCGGCTGAGCCGCTCGGCGACATCGGGATCGTTCGGGTTCTCGGTGATCCGCTGGCGGTCCTTGCCATAGGCGTTGCGGCCGTGGACGCGGTCGTACCAGGAGATGACGATGTTGTCGAAGTCCAGGTAGACGGCGACGCGGGCATTCGTGGGCTCAGCCATGGTCGGCCTCCTCGCGCGGGTAGCGCACTCCGATCTGGGAGCGGATCTCGTCGAGGGTCCCCATGATCGCCACGGTCTCGGAGATCGGGAGCAGATCGCCCGCGATGTTCCCCTCGGCCACGAGCCGTTCGGCCGCGAGCGCCTCGAACTGCATGCCGCGCCCTTCGATGTCGGAGGCGTACTCCTCCTGGACGGTGCCGTCCGGCAGCACGACGCGGAAGGACGTGGGGGAGTACCAGACGTGGTCGATGTCGATGCGCGCGGCCGTGCCGACGATGCTCGCCGTGTTCGGGCCGGCGGCGCGGGAGGACGAGAGGGTGGTCGAGATCGCCCCGCCCTCGTGCGTCATGACCGTCGCGACCTCGGCATCCGCCCCGGTTTCGATCAGACGCCCGACGGCGCGGATGCTGGTGGGCGCCCCGAGGATGTCGTGGACGAACGAGATCGGGTAGATGCCCAGGTCGAGCAGGGCGCCGCCGCCGAGCTCGAGCGCGTTGAGCCGGTGCGCGGGATCGGAGGGCAGCAGCTGGGTGTGGTCGGCGGTCACGGCCCGGATCTCGCCGAGCGTGCCCTCGGCGATGATCTCGCGGATGCGGATCATGTGCGGCAGATACCGCGTCCACATGGCCTCCGTGACGAGCAGCCCCTTCTCGGCGGCCAGCCGCTGCAGGTCCTCGGCCTCGGCGCGATTCAGCGTGAACGCCTTCTCGGCGATGACGTGCTTGCCGTGCTCGAGCAGCAGGCGGGCGTTCTCATGGTGCATCGGATGCGGAGTCGAGACGTAGACGATGTCGACATCCGGGTCCGACGCGAGAGCCTCGTACGAGGGATGCGCGTGCGGGATGTCGAAGCGTGCGGCGAAGGCGTCGGCGGACTCCTGCGAGCGCGAGCCGACGGCCACCAGGTCGAGTCCTGCGGTGCGCAGATCGGATGCGAACGAGGCGGCGATGCCGCCGGTTGCGAGGATTCCCCAACGAAGACCAGTCATCGTCTCAGCGTAGACGGTGCTGTCGGTGTGACGGACTGTGACATCGCGTGACGCCCGGCATCGACGGCATGGCAGCGGCGCGCACGCCGAATCTACGGTGGCGATCATGACCGGACCTCTCATCATCGGCGCCATGGTGCGCACACTCGGCGCGTACCCGTCGGGGTGGCGGCAGCCGGGAGCGCACCGCGACCCGGCGGGCGACGCCGACATCCTCCGCCGCATCGCGAGGGAGGGAGAGGATGCCGGCCTCGACTACCTCTTCTTCGGGGACTGGCTGGCGACCGGACCCGACCTGGAGTTCCGCGATCCGTACCTGCTCGCCCGCATCGATCCGGTCAGCGCGGTGCTCTTCCTCGCCGGCATCACCTCGCGGATCGGGCTCATCGCCACGGTCAACACGACCTACGCCGACCCGTACACGACCGCCCGGTCGCTCGCATCGCTCGACGTGCTCTCCGGGGGCCGTGCCGGGGTCAATCTCGTGACCGGCGCCGAGCCGCGCGCCGCGGGCAACCACGGCCGCGACGCGCACGCCGACAACGAGACGCGCTACGACCGCGCCGAGGAGTTCGTCACGGCGCTGCGGCGGCTGTGGGACTCGTGGAGCGACGACGCCTGGATCGCGGATGCCGCGCGCGGCGTGCTCATCGACCCCGAGGGCCTTCGGGCCGCCGATCTGGAGGGCGAGCGGGTGCGGGTCACCGGTCCGTTGAACGTCGCCCGCCCGCCGCAGGGACAGATCCCCATCGTGCACGCCGGCACCTCGCCGCGATCGCGCGCTCTCGCGGCCACGGAGGCCGACCTCGCGCTCATCGCCGCGCCGAGCCTGGCCGACGCGATCGCCACCCGGGAGGGATTGCGAGCCATCGCCGCGGAGGCGGGACGCTCACCGGAGACGCTGAAGGTGATCGCACCCGTGCTCCCGGTCGTCGCCGACACGGATGCCGCGGCGCACCGCATCGTGGAGCGCCTGCTGGCGCTCGTGCCGCTGGCAGAGGGGCATCAGGCCGCTCGCACGGCTTTCCCGACGAACCGGACCGTCGATGCGCTCGCCGATGCGCTCGGCGTCGCCGCGGACGATCCGCTCCGCGCCGCCGACTTCGACCAGCCGGTGAGCGTCGACGACGCCGCTCGGCTGGGGGAGCGCGGCGCCGCTCTCGTCGAGAGGGTGTCGCGCATCGCCGGCGTCGGCGTCTCGACCGGAGACCCGCTCACGTGGCGGCACCTCGTCGCCGCGCACGCCGTGCCCGCCGCCTTCGTGGTGGGCGACGCGCACGCGATCGCCGATCACTTCGAGACCTGGCGCGACGAGGGCGCGGCCGACGGCTTCAACGTGCTGTCGGCATTCCAGCCGGCGCAGTTCGAGGCGTTCACGCGCCTCGCCGCCCCCGAACTGCGCCGTCGCGGACTGCTCTCCGACGACGACGACCGCGCCGGCGCGACGCTTCGCGATCGCCTGCGTGTGACCTCCCGTGTCGACGCGTGACCGGACGTTTCGTCTCGCGACGGTCGGTGTCCGGCGCTTCGCCGCGCGGCATCCGTCTTCCCTAGCGTGATCCTCACCTCGCACCCCTGAATCACCCGCCGCACTCGTGCACCCGAAGCCCAGGAGGCATCTCCCATGAACCGCCGTCTCATCCGCGCAGCCGCCGTGGCGCTCCCGCTCGTCCTCGCGACGAGCCTCGCCGCCTGCGCCTCCTCGCCGGCCCCGGCCAACGCGCCCGCCGCGGGGAGCGACCCCGTCACCGGCGGCACGCTCACCTACCTCGAGCACCAGACGTACACGAACCTGTACCCGCCGCAGGCCGGCTTCTACCCGAACGGCGGCGTCGTCAACAACATCGCCGCCCGGCTCACCTGGCAGAACCCGGAGTCGCTCGAGATCGAGCCGTGGATCGCCACCGACTGGACCGTGAACGACGACGCGACCGAGTACACGTTCAACCTGAAGTCCGACGTCACCTTCTCGGACGGCACCCCGCTCGACGCCGCGGCCGTCGCGAAGAACTTCGACACTTACGGGCTCGGCGTCGCCGACCGCGGGCTCACGATCTCTGAGGCGATCAACAACTACGCCAGCAGCGAGGTCGTCGACGAGGACACCGTCACGTTCCGCTTCTCGGCGCCCGCGCCCGGGTTCCTGCAGGCCACCTCGACGATCAACTCGGGGCTCCTCTCGCCTGCGACGCTCGACGGCACGATCGAGGACTTCGGCGCCGGCAACGCCGAGGACATCATCGGCTCCGGCCCCTTCACGGTGACCGACGAGAAGCTCGGCACCGAGTACACGCTCACGGCACGCGACGACTACGCCTGGGCGCCGGAGAGCGCGGAGAACCAGGGGCGCCCCTACGTGGACGCCGTGCACGTGCTCGTCACACCGGAGGACTCCGTGCGCATCGGCTCGCTGCTCGCCGGTCAGGCCGACTACGTCCGCTACGTGCAGGCCTTCGACGAGGACCGCGTCGAGAGCGCGGGCTTCACTCTCTACGCGCCGCAGACCCGCGGCGTGAACAACGCGATCAGCCTGCGTCCCAGCAACCCGCTGCTCACCGACATCCGCGTCCGCCAGGCGCTGGTGGCCGCGGTCGACGCGCAGGAGGTCGTCGACACCCTCTTCACCGAGAACTACCCGGTCGCGAAGTCGGTCCTGTCGTCCGAGGCCCTCGGCTTCAAGGACGAGTCCGAGCACTACGCCTTCGACCCCGACAAGGCCGAAGAGCTGCTCGACGAGGCGGGATGGAAGCCGGGAGCCGATGGGATCCGCGAGAAGGACGGCGAGCGCCTCGCCTTCACGGTGTACGAGGCCAAGCCGCAGCCGCTCTCGAAGCAGACGCTCGAGCTCGTCGCCCAGCAGCTGGCGAAGGTCGGCGTCGAGCTGACGGTCAAGCCCGGCGATGCCGGAAGCGCGGCCGAGGACAACCGCGACCCGCTCAAGACCGGCTTCTACCACTCGATGGTCGGCCGTGCCGACCTCGACGTGATCAAGAGCCAGTACTTCACGAAGAACCGCGACACGCTCATCTCGAACGACGCCGAGCTCGACGCTCTGCTGCTCGCCGTGGCATCCGAGCCCGATCCTGAGAAGCGCGTCGCCGCCTCTCAGGCCGTGCAGGACTACATCGCCGAGCAGGCGTACGTGATCCCGCTGTTCGAGGAGCCGCAGGTGTACGGCGCGGCGACCTACGTGCAGGGCGTGGCCTTCGAGTCGGTGGGTCGTCCGACCTTCTCCGGCGTGTGGCTCGCCGAGCACTGATGAGCACGGACTGATGAGCACGGTGCACCGATGAGTTTCGTCCTCCGACGAGCCGGGCAGGCCGCGATCGTTCTGATCGCGGCCTTCACGGCCACCTTCTTCCTGCTGCAGCTGCTTCCGGGCGATGCGATCCTGATCAAGTTCTCGGACCCGAGCCTCGGGCTCTCACCCGATCAGCTCGACAGCATCCGTGCGACCTACGGCGCGGACCTGCCGTGGTGGCAGCAGTATCTGCACGCGGGCCGGGGCTTCCTGGCCGGGGACTTCGGGTACTCGACGCAGTTCGGCACTCCCGTGCTCACGATGCTCGGCGAGGCGCTGCCGTCCACGCTGCTCCTCGCCTTCCTCGGCCTGGTCGTGGCGCTCGTGATCGCGGTGCTCGTCGCCGGGCTCTCATCGCTCGCGCGCTTCGCCTGGCTGCGTGACGGTCTGCGGCAGATCCCCGGGCTGTTCGTCGCGGTGCCGGTCTTCTGGCTCGGCATCCTGCTCATCCAGGTGTTCTCCTTCGGCCTCGGGTGGGTGCCGATCGTCGGCGCCGATCCGGCCTCGGGGCTCGTCCTCCCGGTCCTCACGCTCGCGGTGCCGATCTCGGCACCGCTCGCGCAGGTGCTCGTGCGCAGCATCGATCAGGTGCAGGCCCAGCCGTTCATCACGGTGGTGCGGGCCAAGGGCGCGCCCCCGATCTGGGTCCTCACCCGCTCGGTCGCCCGGAACGCGGCCGTGCCGACGCTCACGATCGCGGGCGTCCTGTTCGGCGAGCTCGTCGGCGGCGCGGTGGTGACGGAGACCGTGTTCGGTCGCACCGGGGTCGGCCGGCTCACCGAGCAGGCCGTGGCGAACCAGGACATCCCGGTGCTGCAGGGCGTGGTCCTGCTGTCGGCGCTGGGCTTCGTGCTCATCAGCTTCGCGGTCGACCTCGTGACGCCGCTCATCGACCCGCGCCAGCGGAGCGTCGCGAGGGCGACGGCACCGCGCGCCCTGCAGGAGATCCCGGCATGACCGTCCCCGTTCTCACGACTCTTCCCGTCCCGGTCGCCCCCGAACCCGAGGCGGATGCCGTCGCCCCGGCATCCGTCCGCCCCGCGAGGCCGCTGCGGGCGCTGCCGTGGGGTCTGTACCTGGCGATCTCGGTCGTCGTGCTGGCCGTGCTCTGGGCCGTGATCCCCGGGGTCTTCGCGGCGGGCGACCCGCTCACCGGAGCCCCCGCCGACAAGCTGCTGCCTCCGAGCGCCACCCACTGGTTCGGCACGGACACGCTCGGTCGCGATCTGTTCGGCCGCGTCGTCCACGGCGCGGTGCACTCGCTCTCCGGCGCGCTCATCGCCGTGACGGTCGGCCTCGGCCTCGGCACCCTGATCGGCGCGGTCGCCGGCGCCGTCGGCGGCATCCTCGACGACGTGCTGATGCGGGTCGTCGACGTGCTGCTCGCGATCCCCGGCCTGCTGCTGTCGCTCTCGGTGATCATCCTGCTCGGCTTCGGAACGGTGAACGCCGCGCTCGCGGTCGGTCTGGGCAGCGTCGCGGCCTTCGCGCGCCTCATGCGCGCCGAGGTCGCCAGGGTGCGGCGCACCGAGTACGTCGAGGCGGCGTACGGCAGCGGTGCCACCTTCTTCTCGGTGCTCCGCCGGCATGTGCTCCCGAACTCGCTCACGCCCATCGTGGCGCTCGCCGCCCTGCAGTTCGGCACGGCGATCCTCGCGATCTCGACGCTCGGGTTCCTCGGCTACGGCGCGCCGCCGCCCACTCCCGAATGGGGACTCCTGATCGCCGAGGGGCGCAACTACATCGGGACGGCGTGGTGGCTCACAGCCCTCCCGGGTCTCGTCGTGGTCGCCGTGGTGCTCAGCGCCAACCGCATCAGCCACCGACTCGGAAGGAGCACCCGATGAGCGTCCTCGCAGCGACCGATCTGCGGATCTCGTACGCCGGACGCGAGGTCGTGCACGGCGTCTCGTTCGAGATCCAGGAGGGCGAGACGCTCGCGCTCGTCGGCGAATCCGGATCCGGCAAGTCCACCACCGCGCACGCTCTCCTGGGGCTCCTGCCGCAAGGCGGGCGTGTGGACGGCGGCAGCGTGCGGCTCGGCGATCTCGACATCTCCGGCTGGTCGGACCGTGCTCTGCGCGGCATCCGGGGGCCGGAGATCGGTCTCGTGCCGCAGGATCCGACGACCTCGCTCAACCCGGTGCGTCCCATCGGCGCGCAGGTCGAGGAGATCCTGCGCCTGCACGGGCATCGGGACGGCAGGGCCCGCCGCGCCAGGGTCATCGAGCTGCTCGACCGCGTCGGCATCGACGATCCCGACCTCCGCGCCCGTCAGTATCCGCATGAGCTCTCCGGCGGAATGCGGCAGCGCGTGCTGATCGCCACCGCGATCGCGCTGGGACCCCGGCTGCTGATCGCCGACGAGCCGACGAGCGCCCTCGACGCCACGGTGCAGCGCAAGGTCCTCGACCTGCTCGACGAGCTGCGCCGCGAGGAGGGCACCAGCATCCTGCTCGTGACGCACGACCTCGGCGTCGCCGCCGACCGCGCAGGACGGCTGGTCGTGCTGAAGGACGGCCGGATCGTCGAACAGGGCGCGAGCGAGGACGTGCTCGCCGCTCCGTCCGACGCCTACACGAAGCAGCTCCTCGCCGATGCTCCCGCGTTCACGACGGGCTTCCGCCGTCCGGACGCACCGCCGTTCCTCCGCGATGCGGCCGCGGTCGCGGCGGAGAACCCCTACGCGATCGTGGCCGAGGGGCTCGTGAAGGAGTTCCGGGTCGGCGGACGCGAGCGGTTCCGTGCCGTGGACGACGTGTCGTTCCGTGTGCGCAGGGGAACGACGCATGCGCTCGTGGGGGAGTCCGGCTCGGGGAAGACCACGACCGCCCGGCTCGTCACGCGCTTCCAGCAGCCGGATGCCGGCACGATCGAGATCGCGGGCGACGATGTGACGCGGGCGTCGCGCGAGCAGCTGCGGGCGCTGCGCCGCCGCATCCAGCTCGTGTACCAGAACCCCTTCGCGTCGCTCGATCCGCGCCAGCAGATCGCGGACATCGTCGCCGAGCCGCTGCGGAACTTCCGCCAGGGTTCGCGAGCCGACCAGCGTGCGCGTGCGCTCGCGCTGATCGACCGGGTCTCGCTGCCCGCCGACGTCGCGCGGCGCACGCCGCAGGAGCTGTCCGGCGGGCAGCGCCAGCGCGTGGCGATCGCTCGCGCCCTCGCGATCGACCCGGAGATCGTCGTCCTCGACGAGGCGGTGTCGGCGCTCGACGTGACCGTGCAGGCGCGCATCCTCGAGCTGCTCACCTCGCTGCAGGCCGAGCTCGGCCTCACCTACCTGTTCATCTCGCACGACCTCGCCGTCGTGCGCCGGATCAGCCACACGGTCTCGGTCATGCGCCGCGGCCGGATCGTGGAGGAAGGCCCGACCGAAGAGCTGTTCCACGACCCGCAGCACGACTACACCCGGGAGCTGCTGGCTGCGGTGCCCGGTCGAACGGAGATCCCCGCATGACCGCCCCCACCGTCGCGTTCTTCACCCGTCTGCTCGACGACGCCTCGCCCGCGGAGCGCTACGCCCTCGCGGCCGCGCAGATCCAGCAGGCCGAGAGCGTCGGCATCGGTCGGGCATGGGTCGCGCAGCACCACTTCCGCGCGGCGGAGGGCGGTCTTCCCTCGCCCCTGGTGTTCCTCGCGAGCATCGCGGCCCGCACCTCGCGCATCCGGCTGGGGACGGGAGTGATCACCCTGCCGCTGGAGGATCCGGTGCGCGTGGCCGAAGACGCCGTGGTCGCCGACCTGCTGTCTGACGGACGGATCGACCTGGGGCTCGGCAGCGGCGGCACGCCATCGTCGTTCGTGCCCTTCGGGGAGGACGTGCGCGACAAGGCGCCGACCTACGATCGCAAGCTCGCGGTGCTGCTCGACGCGCTGAACGGCCGCGACATCGGCGCCGGCAACACGCTCTACCCGGATGCCGCTGACCTCTCCGACCGTGTCTGGCAGGCGACCTTCTCGGCTCCGGGCGGCCACCGCGCCGGCATCCACGGGCACGGACTGCTGCTCTCTCGCACGCAGCCCCGCCGCGACGACGCCCTGCATGCGCCGCTGTCGGCGCTGCAGGATCCGATCATCGACGCGTACCTCGAGGCTCTTTCCGAGGGGTCGACGCCGCGCATCACCGCCTCTCGCACCGTGTTCGTCGCCGATGACCGGGCCGAGGCGCTGCGCTTCGCCGAGGTGGGGCTGCGGCGGGCGGCCGAGGGGTTCCGCCGACAGGGTCAGACGATCCCCGGCGACAGCATCGACGAGCTGATCGTCGCGCTCGACACGCACCTCGGCACGCCGGAGGAGGTGGCGGAGTCGCTCGCCGCCGACACCACCCTCGCCCGCGCGACGGAGATCGCGTTCCAGGTCCACTCGGTCGACGCCCCGCACGACCACGTGCTGCGTTCGATCGAGCTCTTCGCCGAGCAGGTCGCGCCCGCGCTCGGCTACGCACTCACCGACACCATCAAGGAGAAGGCATGACGCACGACATCGTCGATCAGATCGCGGGGGTGACGCCGGCGCTCGATGCACTGCGTCGTCGTCGCCCCGTCACCAGGGAGCAGCTGCAGGCGAGCTTCGACGCGCTGTTCCACCCCGTCTCGGACGAGCACGTCTCGCAGGCGGAGCGCGAGCTCGTCGCCGCGTTCGCCACGCGGCTCGCCGGAAGCTCCGACGCGACCGGGACGTTCTACGCCGACCGCGCGCTCGCCGCCGACCCGCATCGCGCGGCCGTCGTGCTGGCCGAGGCGTCGGACGCCGCGGTCGAGGGACCGTTCGGCGCGTACACCGAACGCGGCCTGCAGAGCGAGAGCACAGAGGGCGAGCGCTACACGCCGTCGGATGCCGCGGCCGAGGCGCTCGGCAGCCGGGTCGCCGCGGCTCTGGCGCACACGCATCTGCTGGTGTTCCGTCCGCGGGAGGCGTCGTCGGCCGACATCGGTCGACTGCTCGCCGCCGGGTGGTCGGCCGACGGCATCGTCACGCTGTCGCAGCTGGTCTCCTTCCTGGCTTTCCAGCAGCGGGTCATCACGGGGCTCCGGGTGCTCGCCGCCGCCGGTCTCCGGTCGACAGCGCAGACCGATTCCGAGGAGGAGGCAGCATGACCGTCGACGAGAGCGTGCTCACGCACGACGCCCCGCACCCGCACGCCTTCACCCGTGGCGAGGTCGGCTGGCTGCCGCACCTCTCGCCGCTGGCCGAGGACGAGCTCACCGAGCGGCACTACGACGGGCTCGTCGATGCGGCCCGGGCCAAGAACGACTACTTCCGTCTGCTCGCCCGTGACCCCGAGATCCTGAAGGCGCGGACGCTCGTCGACAAGGACATCTTCTACAACGTCGCCGAGGGTCTTCCTCGGGCCGAGCGCGAGCTCGCGGCGACGGCGGCCTCGCGTCGCAACGGGTGCGTGTTCTGCGCCTCGGTGCACGCGCGCTTCGCGGCCCACCACGGCAAGCGCGTCGACGATGTCGACCGCCTGCTCGACGAGGGCGTGGAGGCGGACCTCGGCGAGCGGTGGAACGCCGTCGTCGCGGCATCCGTCGCCCTCACCGACACACCCGGCGCCTTCGGGGAGGCTGAGATCGCGCGGCTCCGTGCGGCCGGCCTCGACGACCTGGAGATCGCCGACGTCATCCACGGTGCGGCCTTCTTCAACTGGGCGAACCGGCTGATGCTGTCGATCGGACGGCCGGTAGCCCCGGCGTGACGCGCGAGCCTCGGCCTAGGGGACGAGGATGATCTTGCCCGGGGCGGCGCCGGATTCCATGAGCTCATGGGCCTGCGCCGCTTCGGCGAGCGGAAGCTCTGGGCCGAGCTCGATCGTGAAGTCGCCGGCCGCGAGCAGCTCGACGGTCTTCGGGAGCGCCTCGGCACGCCAGGCGAGCTCCTCGTCGGTCAGGGGCACGGGGGAGCCCCCGGAGAACGCGCGGATGCCGAACGACGCGGCATCCGGCCCCCGCACGATCGTCGCGATCCGGTCCCGGTCCGCGACGAGGGCGAGAGAGGTCTCGATCGCCTCGTCGGTGCCCGCGCAGTCCAGGACGACCGTGACCGGAGCAGGTGCGGCCTCTCGCACGCGCTCCAGGAGGCCCGCGTCGTAGGAGATCGGGATGGCTCCGAGCTCGCGCAGCTGATCGTGGCGCGCAGGGCTCGCGGTGGCGATCACCGTCGCGCCCCAGGCCACGGCGAACTGCACGGCGGCCTGCCCCACGGCGCCGGAGCCGGCGTGGACGAGCAGCACGTCGCCATCGGTCACGCCGAGTGATCGCAGCGCCTGGTAGGCGGTGCCCGCAGGGATGCCGATCGCCGCTCCCTCGGCCGCGGTCACGGCATCCGGAAGGGCGACGAGCTTCCCGGTCGGGATCGCCAGCGCCGAGGCGTAGGTGCCGAGCGCATCACGGATCGCGACTCGGTCGCCGACCGCGAAGTCGTCGACCCCTTCGCCGAGGACCTCGACGACGCCTGCGCCATCGAAGCCGACCGGCCGCGGCTCGGTGATGTCCGGCGACGGGCGCTTGCGGCTGCGCAGCTTCGCGTCGATCGGGTTCACTCCGGCGGCCTCGATCCGCACGACCACCTCGCCGCGCGCTGCGACGGGGTCGGGGACCTCGATCTGGTGAAGGACTGCGGGGGATCCGAACTCGGTGTAGACGATCGCGCGTGCCATGGATTCAGGGTACTCGCCGCGTTTCGTCTCGCTGGCGCTCGCTCAACGACCGTTGCCGGCGAGTGCCTTCATGATGCGCTGCGGCGAGACCGCCTGCGCGGTGCCGAGGCGCTGCGCGAACACGCTGATCCGGTACTCCTCCAGGAGCCAGCGCACCTCGATCAGAGCGGGCGCGGCATCCGCGGCGAGGGGGGTCGTGCCGCCCGCGTCCTCGAAGGCCTTCGCCATCCGCTCGAACTCCGTCATGCGAGCGCGGTCCTTGCCCGGCTCGTTCGTCAGGGTCTTCAGGCGGTCGAGCATGCCCTCGAGATAGCGCGGGAAGTGCGCGAGCCGCTCGACGCCGGCCGCCGAGACGAATCCCGGGTGCAGCAGGCCCGACAACTGCGTGCGGATGTCGTTCAGCGGCCCGAGGAGCGCGAGGGAGTTCTGCGCCTTGATCCCGCGCTCGACCTCCCTGGCCTTCGTCAGGACGCGGGCGACCAGCGAGACGCAGGCGAACAGGTCGTCGACGAGAGAGGCGGAGACGGCGTCGCGCACGCGGGTGAACTCCGACTCGCTGCGCACGATCCCGGTGCCGTCGGTCGCCGCATCGATCACCCGTCGCGCGACCGACGCCCGGCAGTCCTCGATCAGGGCGGCCGCGGTCTGGTACGGCGACGCCGCCAGCGCGAGCTTCTCCTGGCTGGTGAGGTGCTCCTGCACGTAGGACGAGGGAGAGGGGACGCCGAGCAGGACCAGTCGCAGCACCCCGGCGCGGGTCGCCGCCGCCGCGGCATCCGCCGTCGACTCGACGCGCACCGACACGGTCTTGCCCTGGTCGACGATCGCCGGATAGCCGCGCACCACGCCGCCCGCCACGCGCGTGTCGAGCACCTCGGGGAGATCTCCGACGGTCCAGGCCGTGAGGCCGGTCTGCTCGATCTTCGGGGCTGGATCGCTCGATACCCTCAGCGGTCCGGAAGTGCGCGGAGGGGCGGCGATCGATCGGGCGACACTGCTGCGGGCCCGATCGGAGAGCTGCGTCTGCAGGGCGCGCAGGTCGCGGTCCGATCCGGCGACCCGGCCCCGTTCGTCGACGGCACGGAAGTTCATCCGCAGGTGTGCGGGGACGCGTTGGTCCTCGAAGTCCTTCGCCGTGACGAGCTGGTTGGCCAGCGGCTGGATCAGTCGCGCGAGCGCCTCCTTGAGCGTGCGCGGCGGCAGGCCGCCGTGGTTCTCCGGGCCCTGGTCCGCGAGCTCGGCCCCGAACTTCTCTGCCCAGTCCGCGGCGGGGACGACGTGACGGCGGATCGCCTTGGGCAGGGCGCGCAGGAGGCCGGTGACCAGCTCGGCGCGGAGGCCCGGCACCTGCCAGTCGAAGCCGCGGTCCTCGATCTGCGCGAGCAGGGGAAGGGGCACGACCACGCTCACGCCGTCGTCGGCGGCTCCGGGCTCGAACCGGTACGCGAGACCGAGCACCTGATCGCCCTGGTTCCAGCGCGTCGGGAACTCGCTCTGATCGGCTCGGGCCTCGTCGTCGAGCAGATCGGCCTCGCGCATGACCAGAAGCTTCGGTGTAGCCTGCAGCGCCTCGCGCCACCAGGCCTCGAAGGAGCGCACGTCGAACACCTCAGGCGGGATCCGCTCGTCGTAGAAGCGGAAGACGGCCTCATCGCCGGCGAGGATGTCGCGGCGCCGCTCCCGCTCCTCGAGCTTCTCCAGACGCTTGCGGAGTTCGGCGTTGCTGCGCCAGAACGCACTGACCCGCTTGTCGATGCGCGTCGGATCCCATTCGCCCTCGACGAGCGCGTGTCGCACGAAGAGCTCGCGCGACGCCGCCCGGTCGATGCGCGCGAACTGCACGCGACGTCGGGGGATGATCTCGACGCCGAACAGCGTGACCTTCTCGAAGGCGACGGCGGCACCGGCATCCTTCGACCAGTGCGGCTCGGTGACCTGCCGCTTGGCGAGGTCGCCGGCGAGGGGCTCGGCCCACGCCGGATCGATCGCGGCCACCGTGCGCGCGAACGTGCGCGATGTCTCGACGATCTCCGCCGCCATCACCGCCTGCGGGCTCTTCTTGCGCAGCCCGGAGCCGGGGAAGATCGAGAAGCGGATGCCGCGGGCGCCGCGGTACTCGGCGATGCGCCGCCCCTTCGGCTCCTTGGCGGGGGAGTGGGACTTGCCCGCCGGTGCGGTGCGCTCGTCGAGGATGCCGATCTGCGAGAGCAGTCCCGACAGCAGTGCGCGGTGGATCGCGTCCGGATCGGAAGCGCCCTGCGAGGTCCCTGAGCCCTTCCTCGCGTCCTTGACCAGGGTGCTCAACTGGCGGTGCACGTCGAACCACTCGCGCACGCGCACGTAGTTGAGGTGCTCGGAGCGGCAGAGGCGGCGGAAAGCGCTCGATCCGAGCTCGCGCTGCTGCTCCCGCAGGTGGTTCCAGAGGTTGAGGAGCGTGAGGAAGTCGCTCGTCGGGTCGACGAAGCGCGCGTGCAGGCGGTCGGCCTCCTCGCGTCGCTCCTCCGGGCGCTCCCTGACGTCCTGGATCGTCAGACCCGACACGATCGGCAGGACGTCGTGCACGACCTGGGTCCCTGAGCCTGTCGAAGGGCGCCCCGCCTCGATCAGCATCCGTGCGAATCGCGGGTCGATCGGCATGCGGGAGATCTCGCGGCCGACGCGCGTGAGGTGAGGGGAATCGTCGCGCCGCGACGGCTCCACCGCGCCGAGCTCGGTGAGCAGGTCGAAGGCGGCCTTCACGCCCCGCGAGTCCGGCGGGGTGAGGAACGGGAAGGCGGTGATGTCGCCGAAGCCGAGCGACAGCATCTGCAGGATGACCGAGGCCAGCGAGGTGCGCAGGATCTCGGGTTCGGTGAACTCCGGACGCTTCTCGAAGTCCTCCTCCGCGTACAGGCGGATGGCGATGCCGTCGCTCGTCCGTCCGGCGCGACCCGAGCGCTGATTCGCCGAGGCCTGCGAGATCGCCTCGATCGGGAGCTGCTGCACCTTGGAGCGGTTGCTGTAGCGCGAGATGCGGGCCGTGCCGGTGTCGATCACGTACCGGATGCCGGGAACCGTGAGGCTCGTCTCGGCGACGTTCGTGGCGAGGATCACCCGGCGGCGCACGCCCGCCACGCGGCTGCGCTCGAAGACCCGGTGCTGTTCGGCCGCCGACAGGCGTCCGTAGAGGGGGAGGACCTCGGTCGGGGAGCGATCCTTCGCGTAGGCGCCGCGCACGGCGTCCGCGGCGTCCCGGATCTCGGCCTCGCCCGGCAGGAAGACGAGCACGTCGCCGGGCTCCTCGCGGTCGAGTTCGCGGAGGGCCGCGACGATCGCCGACACCTCGTCCTCTTCCTCGGTCTCGTCGGTCTGCGCGCGGTAGCGGATCTCGACGGGATACGTGCGGCCGGAGACCTCGATGATCGGCGCGGGCGTCGGCTGGGTCCCTGAGCTCGTCGAAGGGGCGAAGTGCTTCGCGAAGCTCTCCGGATCGATCGTCGCGGAGGTGATGATCACCTTGAGATCGGGACGCTCGGGCAGGATGCGCACCAGGTATCCGATCAGGAAGTCGACGTTGAGCGAGCGCTCGTGCGCCTCGTCGATGATGATCGTGTCGTAGCGGGTGAGCAGCCGATCGCGATGGATCTCGTTGAGGAGGATGCCGTCGGTCATCAGCGCGACGCGGGTCTCGTCGGACACCTTGTCGGTGAAGCGCACCTTGTAGCCGACGAGCGTGCCCAGCTCGACCTGGAGCTCCTCCGCCACGCGCTCGGCGATCGTGCGGGCGGCCAGACGTCGCGGCTGAGTGTGCGCGATACGGGTGCGGCCGAGCTCGAGCGCGATCTTCGGCAGCTGCGTCGTCTTGCCCGATCCGGTCGCGCCGGCGACGATGACGACCTGGTTGTCGCGGATGGCGTCGGCGATCTCCTCCCTGGCCGCGCTGACGGGCAGCTCCGGGGGATAGGAGATGAGGGGGAGGGACGCAGACATAGCCCTCCATCGTATGACGGATCATGGATGCCATTGCCTTGCAAAGCACTTTGAGATACAAAGTAAGTATGACGACACGGAGATGGGCGATCGGACTGCCGGTGCTGCGGGTCGCTCTCGTCGCGGCGGCATCCGTCTCGGTCTGGCTCGTCGCCCGGATCGATGAGGTCGACCTCACCTTCCCGCCGCCGCCGATGCTCGCGGTCGTCGCGATGCTCCCCGTCAACGTGGTCTGCCTCCTGCTCGTCGCGCGGCTGCTGCGACGCGAGGGGCGTACCGTCCGGGAGCTCCTCGGCTATGAGCCGCGGCGCCTCGGACGCGACCTCCTCTGGGGGCTGCTGTGGCTCGTGGTGATGTATCTGCCGTTCGTCGCCACGATCATGCTCGTTGTCTGGCTGCAGTACGGCAGCGAGATCTTCGTCCGGATGGAGACGATCTTCTTCGACCCGGCAAGCATCCCGGCTCTCGATCCCGTCACCTGGAGCGTCATCGCGGTCGTCGGGGTGCTCAGCTTCGCGCCGCTGAACGCCCCGGTCGAGGAACTCGTGTATCGCGGCTACGCCCAGGGCGAGCTCGACAGGCGCTGGCCGACGACCCTCGCGATCCTCGTGCCCGCGGCGCTCTTCGCCACGCAGCACATCTGGTACGCGCCCACACCCGCAGCAGTGCTCGCGTTCGTCTGCGCCTTCTTCGTGTGGGGCGCGGGATCCGGGCTCATCTATCGGCGTCAGCGCCGGCTGATGCCCCTGGTCCTCGCGCACGGGCTGGTCAACCTGTTCTTCACCCTTCCCGTGCTCGTCTTCGTCATGATGGGCCTGCCCGTGAACGGAGCCGTCTGATGGTCGAGTCGTCGAACCCTGAGGAAGAGGCGCTCGCGCCGGCGGAGATGCTCGCGCTGATGCAGGCCCAACAGCGCAGCATGGAGGGTCGGATCGCGGCCTTCGTGCCCGTGCTGCTCACCGCGTGGGGCGTCGCGTGGCTCGTCGGTCTCGGATCGCTGTGGTCGATCGACGGGATGCGTCCTGGTCTCACCGTGCCGCCGGTCGTGGCCCTCACGATCGCCGTGGCGCTGATCGTCGGCGCGATCGTCCTCTCGGCGGTGCTGGGCGCTCGTTCGGGACGCGGCATGCGCCGTGACGCGGCGACGGCGTTCCCGGCGATCGTCTACGGCTGCACCTGGAGCGTCGGCACCGTCGCGATCGTCGTCCTCGGGCTCGGCCTGCTCGCGAACGGCATGGACGCCGCGCTCGCGCGCATCTTCTTCCCCACGGCGCTCGTGCTTTTCGCCGGGCTCATGTTCGTCGTGGGGGCCGCCGTCTGGCGAGCGGTGCCGATGCTGATCCTCGGCGGGTGGATCGTCGTGGTCGCCGCGGCGGCGCCGTTCTTCGGGTACCCCGCCGTCCTCCTGGTGCTGGCCGTCGGCGGCGGATTCGGCTTCCTCGTTCTGGCGGTGCTGTCGTTCCGCCACCTCGCCCGACTGCGCCGTCCCCTGGCAGGAGCACGCCGTGGTTGAGCTCGACCCGGTGATCCATGCCGCCGCGCGGCTGCGGATCACCGCGGCGCTCGCGACGCTGGAACCCGCCGACAGCATCGCGTTCCCCCGCCTGCAGGAGCTGCTCGACATGACGGCGGGCAACCTCTCCACGCATCTGCGCAAGCTGGAGGATGCCGACTACGTCACGGTCGAGAAGACGCATCGGGGACGGACGCCGGTCACCTACCTCGCGCTCACTCCGCAGGGGAGGCGGGCATTCGAGGCCTACACCGAGGCGCTGCGCGCCGTGCTGGGCGGGTGACCTCCGCACCCCATCCACAGTGCAGGGCCCTACGATCGTCGGGTGACGACGACAGAGCTGCCGCCCGCCCCGGAGCGCGCGCGAACCCCGATCGCCCTGCGCCCGCTGCGCTGGCTCCGCGGATTCGGGCGCCCGCCCCGCATCCTCGGACTCGACGTCGCACGAGGGCTCGCGATCCTCGGCATGGCCGGGGCGCACATCGGCGAGACCGAGGCGTTCGACTGGACGGACCCGACCACCTGGACGGACCTCGTGCACGGGCGCTCCTCGATCCTCTTCGCCGTCCTCGCGGGAGTCTCGATCGCGCTGATGACGGGCCGCTCGACGGTGCCGGAACGAGAGCGCCTCCCCGACATCCGTCTGCGGCTGGTCGGACGCGGTGCGGTGATCTTCGCGATCGGCCTCGCCCTCGAGATGCTGAACACCCCCATCGCGGTGATCCTGACGCTCTACGGACTGATCTACGTCGCGGTCATCCCGTTCCTGCGCTGGCGGCCCTGGCAGCTGCTGCTCGGCGCCGGGGTGCTCGCGCTCGCGGGGCCGCCCCTGCTGGCGTTCCTGGCCGCCGTCACGCTGCATCCGTACGGCGCCGGCATCGGCTTCGTGCTCTACGGGTCGTATCCCCTCACGGTCTGGATGGCCCTGGTGCTGGGCGGCATGGCGCTCGGTCGCCTGCACCCCGAGCGCATCCGCACCGCCGTGATCGCGCTCGGCGTCGGCATGGGGCTCGCCGTCGCGGGCTACGGTCTGGGAGCCGTCGGTCAGGCACTCGGCGCCTCGGTCGCCCTCGAGCGCGGCTCGGGCGTCATGAAGAGCGGCTGGGAGGGCTACGCGCAGGCGCTCGCGCAGGACGATCCGCTCCGGGCCGTCATCGGCGCGCTGCTCGCGGTCGACCCGCACAGCGGCGGGACGGCCGAGGTGATCGGCTCCGGTGGCTTCGCGCTCGCCGTCATCGCTCTGTGTCTCCTGCTCAGCCGGCCGCTGCGCTGGCCCCTGCTGCCGCTCGGAGCGCTCGGCTCCATGCCGCTGTCGGCATACAGCCTGCACGTGGTCTCGATCATGATGGTCGCGGGTCCCGGCGGCTTCTCCACGAGCAACTCGTTCTGGGGTCTGACGGCGATCGGCCTTCTGCTCGTGACGACGCTCTGGTCGATGTTCCTGGGACGCGGCCCCCTCGAGCGACTCCTGGGGCGCGGAGCGGCGGCGATGGCCGCGATTCCGACCTCGCCTGTCATCACAGGTCATAGGCTGGAATCATGACCATTCCTGCACTCGAACTGAACGACGGCAACTCCATCCCGCAGCTCGGCTACGGCGTCTTCAAGGTGCCGCCGGCAGAGACAGAGCGCGCGGTGAGCGAGGCGCTGGAGATCGGCTACCGCCACATCGACACCGCGGCGATCTACGGCAACGAAGAAGGCGTCGGCGCGGCGATCGCGTCATCCGGCATCGCCCGTGACGAGCTGTTCGTCACGACGAAGCTGTGGAACGACCGCCACCACGACGAGGAGCCGCGCGCGGCGATCGCCGAGAGCCTGGACAAGCTCCGGCTCGAGAGCGTCGACCTGTACCTCGTGCACTGGCCGACCCCCGCGAAGGACGACTACGTGCACGCGTTCGCGAAGCTCGTCGAGCTGCGCGAGGCGGGCCTCACCCGCAGCATCGGCGTCTCGAACTTCCTGGTGCCGCACCTCGAGCGCGTGGTGAACGAGACCGGCGTCGTGCCGGCCGTCAACCAGATCGAGCTGCACCCGGCCTACCAGCAGCGCGACGTCGTCGCGTGGTCCGACGAGCACGGCATCCGCACCGAGGCGTGGGGTCCGCTCGGCCAGGGCAAGTACGACCTGTTCGGCACGCCCGCCGTGGCCGACGCCGCCGCGGCGCATGGCGTCACGCCCGCGCAGGCGGTGCTCCGCTGGCACCTGCAGAAGGGCATCATCGTGTTCCCGAAGTCGGTGCGCGCCGAGCGCCTGCGGGAGAACCTCGACGTCTTCGGCTTCACGCTGACCGACGCGGAGATCGCAGCCATCGACGCACTCGACCCCCTCGACGGCTCGGGTCGCGTCGGTTCGCATCCCGACGAGGTGAACTGACCCGCACGGCTCACATGACGCCCCGTGTCGCTCTCCGCGACACGGGGCGTCGTCGTGGGTACCGTCGAGGTCATGACAGCTCCGTTCCGCGTCGTCGCCGTGTCGGGTTCCCTGCACGAGCCGAGCAAGACGACCGCCCTCGTCCGCGCGATCACGGCCGCCATCGCAGAGCGCGCCCCCATCGAGTCGCAGCTCATCGAGCTGACGCAGATCGGGCCGGGCCTCGCCGGGGCTCTCCGCCGCGACCAGCTCCCTGCCGAGGTCGAGGAGCAGCTGCGCGCGATCGAGACCGCCGACCTGCTGATCGTCGGGAGCCCCGTCTACCGGGCGTCGTTCACCGGGCTCTTCAAGCACCTCTTCGACTTCGTGGGGCAGTACGACCTGGTCGGCAAGCCGGTGCTGCTGGCGGCCACCGGCGGCGGTGAGCGGCACGCCCTGATCATCGAGCACCAGCTGCGACCGCTGTTCGGCTTCTTCCAGGCCCTCACGCTCCCGCTCGGCGTCTACGCGAGCGACACCGACTTCGACGGCTACGAGATCACGTCCGAGATCCTGCAGTCGCGCATCTCGCTCGCGGCCGAGCGCGCGCTGCCCCTCGTGGGCTACGCGGCCTCCCGACCCGTGGAGCTTCTCGTCTCCTGATCTCGCGGCCGGGGCGGCGTAGCGTGAGTCCATGACCAACCGGCTCGCCGACACCCTCAGTCCGTACCTGCGCGCGCACGCCGACAATCCCGTCGACTGGTACCCCTGGGGCGCGGATGCCTTCGCCGAGGCCCGGCGCCGCGATGTGCCGTTGCTGATCTCGATCGGCTACTCGACCTGCCATTGGTGCCACGTGATGGCCAGGGAGTCCTTCTCCGATCCCGCGATCGCCGCCCGCATGAACGACGGCTTCGTGTCGGTGAAGATCGACCGCGAGGAGCACCCGGAGGTCGACAGCGCCTACATGGCCGCGGCATCCGCCTTCACCCAGAACCTGGGATGGCCGCTCACCGTGTTCGCCACCCCGGGTGGGCGGGCGTTCTACGCCGGCACCTACTGGCCGCCGGATGCCCGCCCGCCGATGCCGGCGTTCCGCGACGTGCTCGCGGCCGTTCGGGAGGCGTGGACCCTGCGGCGTGCGCAGGCTGAGGAGTCTGCGGATGCGGTGACCGAGGCGCTGGCGCGCGCCGCCGAATCCTCGCCCGCCGATCTGCCCGACGGCGCCGCGATCGCCCGCGCGGCCGAATCCGTCGCCGCCCGCGAGGATCGCCGGCACGGCGGGTTCGGCGGGGAGCCGAAGTTCCCGGTCGCCACGACGCTCCGGTTCCTGCAGGATCCGCTCGTGCGTCGGCAGGCGCCCGAGGCCGCCGCCGCCGTGGGAAGGGCCCTCGCCGCGATGGCCGGCTCCCCGCTGCGCGACGCCGACGGCGGCTTCTTCCGCTATGCCACCCGGCGCGACTGGTCGGTGCCGCATTACGAGCGGATGCTGACCGACAACGCGCAGCTGCTCGATGTCGCGCTCGCCGCGGGCGATGACGAGGCGGTCCGGGGCATCGCGGCCTTCCTGCTCGGAGTGCTCCGCCGCAAGGGCGGCGGCTTCGGCGCGGCGCAGGACTCGGAGTCCTGGATCGACGGCGTGCGCAGCGAGGGCGGGTACTACCTGCGTCCGGTTCCCGAGCGCGCGGAGCTGTCGCCTCCCGCCGTCGACGGCAAGGTCATCACGGGCTGGAACGGTCTCGCGATCGGAGCACTCGCCCGCGCCGGCGCGCGTCTCGGCGAGCCGTCGTGGATCGGCGCGTCCGAGGCCGCCGCCGCTCACGTCCTCCGGGTCAACCGCGGCGCCGGAGACGCTCTCGTGCGCGCCTCGCTCGACGGGGGAGCCTCGGGGGCGGTCGCGACGGCTGCCGATCTCGGGCTCCTCGCCGAGGGGCTGTTCGCCCTCGCCTCAGCGACCGGGGAGGCGTCCTGGGCGGTCACGGCGCGCGGCATCCTCGACGACGCGCTGGAGGGCGTGGGGCGAGATCCGCTGCTGACGGACAACGGCATCGCGACGGCGCCGGATCACACGGACGGCGATCTCCCCTCCGACGCTGCGGCGGTCGCGGCCGCGGCACTGACCGCCTGGCGACTGGGCGCGGGGGATCGGTACCGCGACGCGGCCGCTCGGACCGTGCGGGACCTCGCGGTCCGGGCGCTCGAGCAGCCGTTCGCGCACGGCAGCCTCCTGCGGGTGGCGGCGGGGCTCGCCGCGCCCCCTCGTCAGATCGTGGTCGTGACGAACGAGCCCGGCGGCGCGCTGGCCCGGTCCGCGCAGCGGGCCGATGCCGACGTGATCGCCGTGGTCGCCCGCGCCCAGGCGGCGGCGTTCGCGGATGCCGGGTTCGAGCTCTTCGAGGGCAAGGCGGCGACGGTGGAGCGCGCCTACGACTGCCGCGCGTTCGTGTGCCGGTTGCCGGTGTCGGATCCGGCCGCGATCTCGTCGGGTCGCTGAGCGTCAGCGGGCGTTGCGCGGGTGCTGTCTCGCGGTGCGCTCGTTGCCCCTGCGGTAGTTCCCGGTCAGGCGAGCCATCAGCAGCTGGGCGTCACCGTGCTCGACGTCCACGAGGAACTCCTCGGCGCGGGCGCCGCGCAGGACCGCAGCCGTCGTCCCGTTGTGGCGGATGACGACCTCGTCGCCGCGCACGGCGAACTCGAAACCGGAAGGGCTGCCCATGCCGCGAGCGTAGCGGGTGCTCTGCAGCGGTTGCGCAATCTGCATAGGCGCTCGCGGGAGTTCGGGGAATGATTGCGCGTCATGCCCAGCATCCGGTGCACCGATTGCTCAGCCGATCGGATCCGGTCTAGGGTTGCGCGACGGCGGGCAGGACCACTCGGTCCGCCGCCGGAACGCCGCATCCCCGATCAGCAAGGACGCTCTGACGATGCCCCTCCCCACCCGTGCCGCCCTCGATGTCGTGCCCGCGTACCGTCAGGGGCGCTCGGCTCCGGCCGGGGCGTCGAAGCTCTCGTCGAACGAGTCGCCGCACTCGCCGCTGCCATCGGTCGTCGATGCCGTGCGCGAGCGCCTCGATGCGATCAATCGCTACCCCGACATGAGCGCCGCCGTCCTGCGCGACGACCTGGCCGCCCGGTACGAGGTGGATCCGGCCCTGGTCACCGTCGGAGCCGGCTCCGTCGAGATCGCCGCGCAGCTCATCCACGCCGTCGCCGGCGAAGGAGACGAGGTCATGTTCGCATGGCGGTCGTTCGAGGCGTACCCCTCGCTGGTGCGGATCGCGGGCGCCACTCCGATCGCCGTGCCGCTGAACGCCGAGCACGCGCACGACCTCGACGCGATGCTCGCGGCGATCACCCCGCGCACCCGTCTCATCTTCGTCTGCAACCCCAACAACCCGACCGGCACCGTCGTCGGCGTCGACGCCCTGGAGCGCTTCGTCGCAGCCGTGCCGCACGACGTGCTCGTCGTCATCGACGAGGCGTACGTCCACTTCGACAGGACGGCGAGCTACGGCGCCGGCATCCGGCTGTTCCGCCGCCACCCGCACGTGGCGGTGCTGCACACGTTCTCGAAGGCGTACGGCCTCGCGGGGCTCCGCATCGGCTACGCCATCGCCCCGGCCGAGATCGCCGAGAGCCAGCGCAAGGTCGCCGTGCCGTTCGGGGTCACCGACCTCGCCCAGACCGCCGCACGCGCCTCGCTGGCGGCCGAGGACGAGCTCGCGGGACGCATCGACGAGGTCGTCGCGCAGCGCGATCGGATGCTCGCGATCCTCACCGAGGCCGGCTGGCCGGCCGTCGCCTCGCAGGCCAACTTCGTGTGGGTGCCCGCGGGGGAGCGCACCGCGCAGCTCGAGGCGCAGCTCCACGACGGCGGGGTGATCGCCCGGGCGTTCCCCGGGGAGGGCATCCGCATCTCGTCCGGCAGCGCCGAGGACATCGACCGCGTGGAGGCCGCGCTCTCCGCGGTCGACGCGGGATCAGACCTGACCGATCGCAAGGAGGCGACCGTATGACCGTTGACCGTGAGACCCGTGACCCCCTGACCGAGCCGCCGGTCACGACGACGACCACCAAGGGCCTGCATCCGGGGCTCACGCGACGCCAGATCTCGATGATGGGACTCGGCGGAGCGATCGGCGCCGGCCTGTTCGTCGGATCGGGTCAGGCGATCGGTCTCGCGGGGCCCGCGGTGCTGATCTCGTACCTCGTCGCCGGCGGCATCGTCGTGCTCGTGATGGCCATGCTCGCCGAGATGGTGGCCGCGCGTCCGAGTTCGGGAGCCTTCAGCTCCTACGCGCAGAAGGCGATGGGCCGCAGCGCCGCGAGCGCGGTGGGCTGGCTGTACTGGATCCAGCTGGTGGTCGTGATCGCGGCCGAGGCGACCGGTGCCGCGGGGATCGTCGCGAACTGGATCCCCGGCATCCCGGCCTGGGTCTGGGTCCTCGTGTTCGTCGTGGCGCTCACCGCCGTCAATCTGTTCGGCGTCCGCAACTACGGACGCTTCGAGTTCTGGTTCGCGGCGATCAAGGTCGTGGCCATCATCGCCTTCCTCGTCGTCGGGGCGTGCGCGATCGTCGGCCTCATCCCGGGTGTCCCCGCGACCGGCATCGCGAACCTCGTGGACAACGGCGGCTTCGCCCCGAACGGGCTGACCGGGATCGCCGCCGCGCTGCTCATCGTCGTCTTCGCCTTCGGCGGCACCGAGGTCGTCGCGATCGCCGCGGCCGAGTCGGACGATCCTTCGCGCAACATCCGGCGGATCGTGCGGGAGGTGCTCGTGCGCATCCTCGTCTTCTACGTCGGCTCGATCTTCGTGATCGTCGCGGTCCTGCCCTGGAACGACCCGGCGGTGACCGAGGGGCCCTTCTCGGCCGTTCTCGCGACGCTGAACGTGCCGGGCGTCGGCCTCGTGATGGACCTCATCGTCGTGATCGCGCTCCTCTCCGCCATGAACGCGAACATCTACGGGGCGTCCCGCATGGCGTATTCGCTGGGAGAGCGCGGGCTCGCACCGCTGGCCGCGACCCGCACCAGCCTCAAGGGCGTTCCCTTCGTGGCGGTCCTGGCATCCGTCGCGTTCGGCTTCGTGACGGTCGGGCTCAACTGGGCGTTCCCCGACGTCGTCCTCCCCGCTCTGCTCAACGTGGTCGGCTCGACCCTCCTCGTCATCTGGACGGCGACGGCCGTCGCGCAGATCATCCTGCGGCGGCGTGCCGACGCCGCGGGGGAGACGATGCCGATGCGCATGTGGGGCTTCCCGTGGCTCTCCGTGCTCTGCCTGCTGCTGCTGGCCGCTGTCATCGTGCTCGCGATGTTCGACCCGGGGGCTCGCGTGCAGCTGCTGCTCACCCTCGGGCTCACCGGCGTGCTCCTGCTGGTGGCTCGCGCGACCCGGAGCGTCGCGCGCCCCGGCGTCAGGAAGGACTAGCCGATGCGCATCGATCGCCTCGATGCCGCGCTCATCCGGATGCTCACCGAGTCGCCGCAGCTGCCGATCCTCGAGTGCGCACGGCGACTCGGGATCGCCCGGGGCACGGCGACCAGTCGCCTCGCGCGGCTGCACGAGGGCGGCGTGATCGAGGCGATCGTGCCCCGCATCGACCCGAGCGGCTTCGGCTACGGGGTGGTGGCCTTCTGCCTCGTCGAGATCGATCAGAAGGTCGGGCACGACGACGTCGCGGCGGCACTGGCCGACGCGGTGCCGGAGATCGTCGACATGCACACGGTCACCGGGGCGAGCGACATGCAGCTGCGTCTGGTCGCGCGGGATGCGACGCAGCTGCAGGAGGTGCTCGACCGGGTCGCCCTGGTGCCCGGCGTCGCGCGCACCGCGTCGTCGATCGCGATGCGCACGCACCTGTCCGGGCGCGTGCTGCCGTTGGTGGAGCACGTCGCGACGGATGACCCGGCATAGCCGAGCCGCCGGGGTCAGACCCAGCCGGGCAGCCAGTTGTGCAGCAGCCAGAAGTCGTACGGCACGCTCATGCCGGTCCAGACCGGGTAGAAGAACGCCGAGACCAGCACGATGAATGCGAGGCAGATCAGGACCGTCCGCTCGCCGGACTGGCGCCGGTGCAGCGGATCCTGCCGTCGTCCGGCGATGGTCCGCAGCGTGAGCGCCAGCGCGATCACGAGGAACGGCATCATCACGACCGTGTAGAACTGGAAGATCGTGCGCTCGGGGAACATCAGCCACGGCAGGTAGGTCGCCGCGAGGCCGACGAGAGGCAGCCCGACCTCGGCGCCGACCGGTCGGCGCGTGATCCAGCCGCGCACCAGTCGATAGACGAGGTAGACGGACGCCGCGACCCCGCCGTACCAGATGAGCGGGTTGGGGATCGACGAGATCACGGCGATGCAGTGGTCCACCCCGCACGGCCCCGGATCCGACCCGACCCACACCGCCGTCGGCCGCAGCAGGAAGGGCCACTCCCAGGCGGGGCTCGCGTACGGGTGCCCCTTGGTCAGCCCGACGTGGAAGCCGAGGATCGTCTGGTGGTAGTTCCAGAGCGCGAGCAGGGGATTCGCGTCGCTCTCCCTGTCGTAGCCGCCGGCCGTCACGAGCCATCCGGTCCAGCTGACGAGGTACACCGCGAAGGCGGGGAGCACCACCAGGACGAACGACACGGGGCCCTGGCGGAAGGCGGCGGACGTCGGCCAGAGCACCACGCCGGCACGTCGGCGCGCCAGCGCATCCGTCACGACGACGTACAGACCGAAGGCCGCCAGTGCGTAGAGTCCCGACCATTTCACCGCGGATGCCGCGCCCAGCGCGGCTCCGGCGGCGACGAGCCAGGGGCGGCGCCACAGCACCGGTCCCCAGAACGGGGCCGGCGCGTCGGAGTCCCGTCGTTCGAGCAGCGGGATCGTCCGCTGTCGATCGATGAGCACGAACAGCGCCCCGAGCAGGAGGAAGAACGTGAGGATGCCGTCGAGGAGCGCGATGCGGCTGAGGACGATGCTCAGCCCGTCGATCGCGAGCAGGGTCCCCGCGACCGTGGCGACCACCACGGAGCCCGAGAGCCGACGGGCGATGAGGTAGACGAGGAGGACCGAGGCGGTGCCGAGCAGTGCGGTCGCGAGTCGCCAGCCCGCGCTGTTGTCCGGTCCGCCCAGCGCCATCCCGAGGGCGATCAGCCACTTGCCCAGCGGCGGATGCACGACGAACGCGCCCTTGTCGGAGAGCGGCAGCTCCTGCAGCGTGATGAAGGCCTCGTTCGCGTTCTCGCCCCAGACGCCCTCGTAGCCGAGGGTCCACAGGGACCAGGCGTCCTTGACGTAGTAGGTCTCGTCGAATGCGAGCTGATGCGGGTGGCCGAGGTTCACCAGGCGCAGCACGGCCGCCACCGCAGTGACGAGCAGCGGGGCGAGCCAGCGGACGGCCCGTCCCCAGTCCGGGCTCTGCAGCACGCGATCGCGCAGCTGTCCGTAACGCGTCAGCCGGTCCTCGGGAGCAGGCAGCAGAGGCACGGGCGCGGTCACCGGTCCAGCCTAGACAACGCGCCTATGCTGAGCGGGTGATCATCCTCGCTGCCACGCCGATCGGAAACCTCGGCGACGTGTCCCGTCGGCTGGTGGAGGTGCTCGAGAACGCGGAGACGATCGTGGCCGAGGACACGCGCACCACGCAGAAGCTGCTGAAGGCGCTGCAGATCGACAACCGGCCGCGGCTGATCGCGCTGCACGACCACAACGAGAAGCAGAAGGCGGCGGAGATCGCCGCGCTCGCCGCGGAGTCCGATGTCGTCGTGATGAGCGACGCCGGCATGCCGACGGTCAGCGATCCCGGCTACGGGCTGGTGGCCGAGGCCGTCGCGCAGGGGGTCACGGTGACCGCGATCCCCGGGCCGAGCGCCGTGCTGATGGCCCTCGCGATCTCTGGTCTTCCCACCGACCGCTTCACCTTCGAGGGATTCCTCCCGCGCAAGCCGGGGGAGCGGCGCTCCGTGCTGCGCGCGCTCGCGGCAGAGGCGCGCACCATGGTGTTCTTCGAGTCGCCGGCCCGCCTCGCGAGTGCGCTCGCCGACATGGGCGGAGCATTCGGCGATGAGCGGCGCATCGCCGTGTGCCGCGAGCTCACGAAGTTCTACGAGGAGGTGCGCCGGGGCACGGCATCCGAGCTCGTCGCGTGGGCGCAGGAGGGTGTGAAGGGCGAGATCGTCGTGGTCGTCGAGGGCGCGTCGCGCCGAGACGCCTCGCCGGAGGACGCCCTCGCCCAGGTGCAGAAGCTCGTGGCCGACGGCATCCGTCTCAAGGACGCCGCCTCCGAGGTCGCCGCGCTCACCGGACTCTCGTCCCGCGATCTGTACCAGGCCGCTCTGGCGGCCCGCACGCGATGAGTTCGCCCGCGGATGCGGCGATCGCAGCCGCCTATGACGTGCGAGCCGAGGAGTATCTGAGGCTGGGTGGCGCCGTCGATCAGATGGATCCGCGCGATCGTGACGCGATCGCGCGGTGGCGGGACGCGACTCCGGGCCGTCTGCTCGACGCCGGTTGCGGGCCGGGGCACTGGACCGCCTTCCTGGGCGACGGCGGCAGCGACCGTCGCGAGGTCTCGGGCCTCGACATCTCCGCCGAGTTCATCGCGTCCGCTCGCTCGCGCTTTCCCGACCTCTGCTTCGATCGGGCGTCGTTCCGTGCGCTCCCGTTCTCCGACGGCTCCGTCGGCGGCATCCTCGCCTGGTACTCGCTGATCCACCTCCCGCCCGCCGACGTGCCGGACGTGCTCGGAGAGTTCGCCCGCGTGCTCGCGCCGGGCGGCAGTCTGCTCCTCGGTTTCTTCGCCGGAGAGCCGCGCCGGCCCTTCGCGCATGCCGTCGCCACGGCGTACTTCTGGTCGGCGGATGCTCTCGACGCCCTGCTGGCGGATGCCGGGTTCGAGGTGGCCTTCGCCGAGCAGCGTGAGCGCGAACCCGGAGAGATGAGCGTGCGCCCCCACGGAGCCCTGATCGCCCGCCGGGTACCCTGGGCAGGATGACGGCGACGGAGGGGCGATCGTGACCAAGGCGGCGACGGTGTACGACGTCGCGGACCGTGCGGGCGTCTCGATCGCCACGGTCTCGCGGGTGCTGCGCTCACCGGATGCGGTGCGACCGGTCACACGCGAGCGGGTGCTCGATGCCGTGTCCGCGCTGGGATACGTGCCCAGCGGCAGCGCGCGCGGCCTCGCCGAGCGGCGCACGGGGGTGCTCGGCCTCTACTTCCCGGGGTTCGACGCCGCCGAAGAAGCGCCCGCGCTCGACGTGCTCTCGAACATCGAGGGGGCGACGCCGCCGTTCACGATCGTCCAGGACGAGACGGATGCCGAGGGCGAGCATCCCTCGATGCTCTTCCTCGACGAGGTGCTCCGCGGCGCCGAGCTGGAGGCGTGGAAACAGGGGTTCGTGCTGATGATCGGCGTCGGACGCGACGACCCCGACCGGTCGACCGTGCGGGACATGGCCGGCCGCGTCGACGGCCTCGTGGTGCTGGCGCGCAGTGTCCCGGATGACGTGCTCGCGCGGCTGGCCCGTCGCATCCCGGTCGTGGTGCTCTCGGGACCGTCCCGCGGCGACAGCTACGATCACGTGACCGTGAGCAACGCCGAGGCGATGGCGGAACTGACCCGCCAGGTGCTCGCGCAGACCGGCGACACGCCGCCGGTGTTCCTGGCCGGACCCGAGGATTCCCCGGACGGCGCCGAGCGCTGGGAGGGGTTCTCCCGCGCCATCGCCGAGGCCGGGCTCCGCATCGACGATGTGGTCGTGCTGCGCGGCGACTTCACGCGCGCCTCGGGCCGTCGTGCGGCGGAGCGGCTGATCGCGCACGGCCTGCCGACCGCGTTGATGGCGGCCAACGATCAGATGGCGCTCGGCGCGCTGGACGCCTTCGGCTCGGCCGGCATCGAGGTGCCGGAAGACCTGATCGTGACGGGTTTCGACGGCATCGAGGCGGCAGCGCTGTCGCGTCCGCGCCTGACGACGGTCCGCCAGCCGATGATCGAGCTCGGGCGAGCGGCGGTGCAGGTGCTCGCCCGACGACTGGTGCGCCCCGATGCGGACCCGGTCGCGGTGCGCCTGCCCCTCGAGATCGTCGTGCGGGAGAGCTCGCTGCGCGCGTCCTGACCACGCATCGCAGGGTCGGACACACGGTCCGCGATCGATGTCAAGGGGTTGCCGTCGCAAAATGTATGCGCTTACAATCGACCCATGGTGACAAAGTTGTCGAAGACGGACAGAGTGTCGGGCACGCACATGTTCCGACGCTGGCGGAGAGCGGCTGTCGTCGCGCTCGCCGGCGCAGCGGTCGTGCTGAGCGGATGCAGCATCCAGATCACGTCGCAGCCCGATCCCTCGATCGGTGCGGACACGATGCTGATCAACGCCGACAAGGGCAATCCGTTCTTCACCCAGAACTTCAATCCCTACCTCACCAACACGCGCACCGCCTCGCGGTGGATCTACGAGCCGCTGATCCTGATGAACAACCTCGACGGCTCGCTGAACCCCTGGCTCGCGACCGAGTGGGAGCAACCAGATGCCCGCACCGTCGTGATGACGCTCCGCGATGACGTGACCTGGAGCGACGGCGAGAAGTTCACCGCCGACGACGTCGCCTTCACCTTCCAGATGCTCAAGGACAATCCCTCGCTCGACATCAAGGGGGCCTGGCAGCACCTCGAGACCGTCGAGACCGACGGCGACACCGTCACCCTCCACCTGCAGGGCGACGACGCCCCGGCGCTGACGATCCTCGGCCAGACCATGATCGTCCCGGAGCACCTCTGGGAGGACGTCAAGGATCCCGGCACGTACCGCAACGAGGACCCGGTGGGCACCGGGCCGTTCGTGCTCGGCAACTACAACGACCAGCAGTACTCGGTGGACAAGAACCCCGACTACTGGCAGGCCGACAAGATCGACATCGAGCACATCATCCTGCCCGCGACGAACTCGCAGCTCGACACCGTCAGCCGCGGCTACGACTGGTCGTACTCGTTCATCTCCGATGTCGAGGGCACGTGGGGCGCGGCGAGTCCGGACAACACCTGGTGGTTCCCGCCGGGCGGCGTGATCGCGCTCCTGCCGAACCTCGAGGTCGCCCCGTTCGACGACGTGAACGTGCGTCGCGGCATCGCCCTCTCCCTCGATCGTGAGGAGATCGCCGAGACGGCATCCGAGGGCTACATGGAACCCGCGGGGCAGACCGGACTCATCCTGCCGAACCAGGAGGAGTACCTCGATCCCGAGATCCCCGACCAGGGGATGCTCACGCAGGACGCGGATGCCGCGCTCGCAGCCTTCGCCGAGGCGGGGTACACGCTCGAGGGCGATCGCCTGGTCGGCGAGGACGGCGAGCAGCTCGAGTTCGCGATCACCACCGCGAACGGCTACTCCGACTGGACCAGGGCCGCGCAGACCGTGCAGCGCCAGCTCGCCGAGGTCGGCGTGAAGGTCAGCCTCAAGCTCCCGCAGCCGGCCGGCTACCAGAGCGCGATCAGCAACGGCGACTTCGAGATGGCGATCGGCGGCATGGGCGGCGGAGACGTCTACCAGGCCTACAACAACCTGCTCTCCAGCGAGTTCTATGTGCCGTCCGGCGAGGCCACCGCGAACAACTTCGAGCGATTCCGCTCGGAGGAGGCCGACGCGCTGCTCGCGGAGTACCGCGGCACCGTCGACACCGCCCGACAGGCGGAGATCGTGCACGAGCTGCAGGGCATCGTCTACGACCAGATGCCGGTCATCGGCCTCTACTACGGCGGCATCTGGGGGCTGTTCAGCGACGCCAAGTTCACCGGCTGGCCCACCGCGGAGGACCCGTACATGATCCCGCAGAACTACGACAACGCGCCGCTGATGATCTTCACGCGGCTCGAGCGAGTCAAGGAGGAGGGCCAGTGAAGTACGTCTTCCAGAAGCTCGGCCTGTTCGTGCTCACCCTGTGGGCCGCGATCACCCTGAACTTCTTCCTCCCGCGTCTCATGCCCGGGTCGCCCGCGGACGCGGCGATCGCGAAGCTGTCGCAGAACGGCCCGGTCTCCGACGCCACGCGCGCGGCGATCGAGGCGCAGCTCGGCGTGCCGACCGGCTCGATGTGGGATCAGTACGTGGCCTATCTCGGCCAGGTGGCGCGTCTCGACTTCGGCGTCTCGTACACCTTCTATCCGCAGTCCGTGTCGAGCATGGTGTCGACCGCCCTGCCGTACACGATCGGGCTGGTCGGGATCGTCACGATCCTGGCCTTCGTGATCGGCACACTGATCGGTGTCGCCGCGGCTTGGCGCCGGGGCACCTGGCTCGACAGCCTGCCGACGCTCACCGGATCGTTCCTCAGCACGTTCCCCTACTTCTGGACGGCGCTGCTGCTGCTGTTCTTCTTCGGCTACGTGCTGCACTGGTTCCCGACGACGGGCGCATACTCCGCGACGACGACTCCCGGCTTCACCCCCGAGTTCATCGGCGATCTGCTGCTGCACGCGATCCTGCCGGCTCTCACGATCCTGCTCACATCGCTCGGCGGCTGGATCATCGGCATGCGCAACGCCATGATCAACACGCTCGGCGAGGACTACATCACCTTCGCCGAGGCGAACGGTCTGCGCGGTCGCACGATCGCTCTGCGCTATGCGGCCCGCAACGCGATCCTCCCCAACCTCACCGGCTTCGGGCTCACGCTCGGCGGGGTGGTCGGCGGGTCGATCCTCGTGGAGCAGGTCTTCGGGTACCCCGGCATCGGATACCTGCTCTTCAACGCCGTGATCGGGCAGGACTACCCGCTCATGCAGGCGCTCTTCCTGATGATCACCGTGAGCGTGCTCATCGCCAACTTCCTCGTAGACATCCTCTACGGGGTACTCGACCCGAGGACCCGCCGATGACCTCCACGATGAACGTCAAGATCCCGGCCGACCGCATCGCCGCTCCGAGCCCCTGGCGGGCCTTCGGACGGATGGTCGGCACCCTCTGGTCCAACGGCAAGGCGCGCCTGGGGCTCTGCATCCTCGCCGTCTTCGTGCTGGTGGCGATCTTCGCCCCGGTGCTGGCGCCCTACGGGCCGAAGGACAATGACTTCGACCGCAACGCCGACGCCTCGGCGGCGCACTGGCTCGGCACGACCGCGGCGGGGGAGGACGTGCTCAGCCAGCTCATCTACGGCTCGCAGGTCAGCATCCTCGTCGGTTTCGCCGCCGGCGTCCTCTCGACGATCGTCGCCATCCTCATCGGACTGACCTGGGGGTACATGCGCGGCTTCGGCGGCGACGTGGTCGGCTTCATCGTCAACCTCTTCCTCGTCATCCCCGGCCTGCCGCTGATGATCGTGATCGCCGCGTATCTGCAGAACGGCGGCATCCTGATGATCATCGCCGTGATCGTGGTCACCGGATGGGCGTGGGGTGCGCGTGTGCTCCGCAGCCAGACGCAGTCCCTCCGCGGGAACGACTTCGTCACCTCGGCGCAGTTCTCCGGCGACAGCAGGGCGCGCATCATCTTCCGGGAGATCCTGCCGAACATGACGTCGATCATCGCCGGCACGCTCTTCGGAGCGGCGACGGCCGCGATCCTCGCCGAGGCGGGCCTCGAGTTCCTCGGACTCGGCGACTCCAGCATCGTCAGCTGGGGCACCATGCTCTACTGGGCGCAGAACTCCAACTCGCTGCTCACCGGTCAGTGGCTGCTGCTGTTCGCCCCCGGTCTCTGCATCGCCCTGCTGGCGCTGAGCCTCACACTCATCAACTTCGGCGTGGACGGCATATCCAACCCGCGCCTGCGAGAGGGGAAGGGACGATGACCGTCTCCGCACAGACGCCCGCCGAGCCGGACGAGATCCTGCTCGACGTGCAGAACCTGTCGGTCGAGTACGCCTCGCCCGGCACCACGCCGGTCGCGGCCGTGCACGACGTGTCCTTCTCGCTGCGGCGCGGCGAGTTCGTCGGCCTGGTCGGCGAGTCGGGGTCGGGCAAGTCGACGCTCGGCTTCGCGCTGACCCGCCTGCAGAAGCCGCCCGCCCGCATCAGCGGCGGACGCATCCTGTTCGGAGGCCGCGACATCCGCGAGCTCGACACCGAGGAGCTGCGGCAGCAGCGTCAGGGCGGCTTCGCCATGGTGCTGCAGTCCGGCATGAACGCGCTCAACCCGGTGCGCTCCGTCGGCGCGCACTTCCAGGACATCTTCGCCGCCCACGGACACGTGCCGCGCGAGGACCGCGATGCGCGTGCCAGGGAGCTGATCGGCAAGGTCGGTCTCGATGCCGAGGTGCTCAAGCGCTACCCGGGCGAGCTCTCCGGCGGCATGCGGCAGCGCGCGTCGATCGCGCTCGCGCTGTCGCTCGAACCCCAGCTCATGGTGTTCGACGAGCCGACGACCGCGCTCGACGTGCTCGTGCAGCACGCCGTGATGGACACGATCAAGGAGCTGCAGCACGCCGAGCACTTCACCGCGATCCTGATCAGCCACGATCTCGGCATCGTGCTCGAGGCCACCGATCGCGTGATGGTCATGCACGAGGGGAGGATCGTCGAGGATGCGCCGAGCCGGAAGATCCTCGAGGACCCGAGCGACGAGTACACCCGGATGCTGCTGAGCCACTACGCCGATCCGCGTGCGAAGACCGTCTCCATCCCGGGCTTCGTCGACCTCGGGACCCGGCGTCGTGAAGGCCGCTCCCGCACCGATGTCACCGAGACCGTGCCGACCGTGTCGGAGCGCGACTCCCGGCGCGCCGATGCGGCGATCGTCGTGGAGGGCGTGTCGAAGCGCTACCCGGCGCCGCGCCGCGGTCAGGAGGCCGTCACCGCCGTGGACGACGTCTCGTTCCGGCTCGAACCCGGCGAGGCGTTGGCCCTCGTCGGAGCATCCGGATCGGGCAAGTCGACCATCGCGAAGCTGATCACGGGCGTCGAGAAGCCGACCTCCGGCTCGGTGCGCTTCGGCGACACGGATGTCGCCTCGCTCACGCGGCGAGGGCTCCGCGACCTCCGCAAGGACGTGCAGATGGTGTTCCAGGACCCGTATGCGGCACTGAACCCGCTGCACACGGTCGAGTACGCCCTGACGCGGCCGGTCATGAACTACACGAAGCTCCGGGGACAGGAGGCCAGGGCGCGCGTCCTGGAGCTGCTGGAGACCGTGGGCCTCACGCCGGTGGAGCAGTTCGCGGCGAAGCTGCCGCACCAGCTCTCCGGAGGGCAGCGTCAGCGTGTCGTGATCGCCCGGGCGCTCGCGAGCGACCCCCAGGTGCTGATCGCCGACGAGCCCGTGTCGATGCTCGACGTCTCCCTCCGTGCCGGCGTGCTGGCGCTCCTCGAGGATCTGCGTGAGCGGTGGGGCATCAGCATGCTCTACATCACGCACGATCTGCTCAGCGCCCGCCTCGTGACCGAGAACATCCTGGTGCTGAACAGCGGTCGTGTCGTCGAACGCGGCGAGACGAGCGAGGTGCTGCAGCATCCGGAGGATCCGTACACGGTCCAGCTGCTGGACGCCGTGCCCAATCCTGCCCGCGCGGCGCGCTGATCCCCGCGCGATCGCGAACGTACGACCGAAAGGAGCACTCGTGCTCACATTCCCTGACGGCTTTCTCTGGGGAGCTGCGACCGCAGCCCATCAGGTGGAGGGGAACAACACGACCAGCAACTGGTGGGCCATGGAGCATGCGCCCGGGTCTCCCATGGTGGAGCCCTCGGGCGATGCGGCCGACCACTTCCACCGGTATCCGGAGGACATGCGTCTGCTGGCGGATGCCGGCCTGAACTCCTACCGCTTCTCGGTGGAGTGGGCGCGGATCGAGCCGGAACGCGGCTTCGTGTCGCGGGCGATGCTCGACCACTACCGCCGCATGATCGACACCGCTCGCGAGAACGGGCTCGACCCCACGGTCACCCTGATGCACTTCACGGTGCCGCAGTGGTTCCAGAAGGACGGGTTCTGGCGGGCGGATGACGCGGTCGACCTGTTCTCGCGCTACGTCGAGACCGTGCTGCCGATCCTCGACGGTGTGAGATACGTCTGCACGATCAACGAGCCGAACATCGCCGCTATGCTCGCCGGGGGAGAGGATGCCGCGAACCTCGTGGCGTTCGGGCTCCCGAACCCCGACCTCGCGGTCGCCGACACCCTGCTCGATGCGCACCACCGGGCATCCGAGATCCTGCATTCCGTCTCGGGCGTGCAGGCGGGATGGACCATCGCGACGCAGGCCTTCCACTCCACGGGTGAGCCGGGTGCCGACGAGATGGTCGCCACCTACGGAGACCCGCGCGACCACTGGTACCTCGACCAGTCGGCCGGCGACGACTTCGTCGGGGTGCAGGCCTACACCCGCACCTTCATCGGTCCGGAGGGTCCGCGACCGGTCGCCGACGACGTCGAGACCACGCTCACCGGCTGGGAGTTCTTCCCCGAGGCGCTCGAGCTGGGTGTGCGCAGCGCGTGGGAGCGCAGCGGCGGAGTTCCCGTGCTCGTCACGGAGAACGGCATCGCCACGGCCGACGACTCCCGGCGCATCGCCTACACCCAGGGGGCGTTGGAGGGCCTGCACCGCGCGATCTCCGACGGCATCGACGTGCGGGCGTACCAGCACTGGAGCGCCCTCGACAACTACGAGTGGGCGAGCGGGTTCGCGCCGACGTTCGGGCTGATCGGCTTCGATCACGAGACGTTCGCGCGCTCGCCGAAGCCGTCGCTGGCCTGGCTCGGAGAGGTCGCGCGCCGGAACGGCCTCTGACGCTCGCGCCCGGGGTTACGCTCGGGTCATGACGCATGCGATGCGCGAGACGCGTGCCGGCGACCGCCTCCGGTCGGCGGCGGCCGGGCTGAGCGCCGCGGTCATCGGCATCGGCGTCGCGGAACTGGTCGCGGCGATCGTCGAACCCGCCGCCAGCCCGTTCGCCGTGATCGGAGGCGGGTTGATCGACCTCGCCCCGGCCTGGGCGAAGGACACGGCCATCGCGCTGTTCGGCACCGGAGACAAGATCGCGCTCATCACGGGCATCGCCCTGGTGCTCGCCGTCGTCGCCGCCGGTGCCGGGATGCTGGAGCTGCGGCGATCGGGCCTCGGCGCGGTGGTCCTGGGTGGACTCGGCGCGCTCGCGCTCGTGGTCGCGATGACCCGTCCCGGCGCCGGACCGTTCGCCTGGGCTCCCGGACTGGTCGCCGGCGTCGTGGCGGTGATCGCGCTGCGCACCCTCATCCGCCGGCTGCGGCCGGTCGCGGGGCTCGGGCCGGACGGCGAGGACCGCCGGCGGTTCCTCGTCTGGACTGCGGGGGTCGCCGCCGTGGGCATCGTGACGCTCATCGCCGGCAACGTCGCGCGCGGCGCCACCCGATCGATCGAAGCGGTCCGCGAGGCGCTTCGGCTGCCCTCGGCGGCGCGGCCGCTGCGCTCCGTTCCCGCGGGTGCCGAGCTCGACATCCCCGGCCTCGCGCCTCTCGTGACTCCGAACGCGGAGTTCTACCGCATCGACACCGCCCTGATCGTGCCGCGGATCGACCCTGCCGACTGGTCGTTGCGGATCCACGGCATGGTCGACCGTGAGGTGGTGATCTCCTGGGGTGAGCTGCTGAGCCTGCCGATGCAGGAGGCGGACGTCACGCTCGCGTGCGTCTCGAACGAGGTCGGCGGATCGCTGATCGGCAATGCGCGCTGGCTCGGCCATCCGGTCCGTGAACTGCTCGCCCGCGCGGGAGTCTCGTCGGATGCCGACATGGTGCTCTCCACGTCGTCGGACGGGTTCACCGCGTCGACGCCGCTGGAGGCGCTCACGGATGACCGCGACGCCCTGCTCGCGATCGGGATGAACGGCGAGCCGCTGCCGATCGAGCACGGCTTCCCCGTCCGCATGGTCGTCCCCGGCCTCTACGGCTACGTGTCGGCGACGAAGTGGGTCACGCAGCTCGAGGTCACGCGCTTCGATCGGGCCACCGCGTACTGGACCACGCGCGGCTGGTCGGAGCGCGGGCCCATCAAGCTGCAGTCGCGCATCGACGTGCCCCGCGGAGGCAGCGTCGAGTCGGGCGAGACGGTCATCGCGGGCATGGCCTGGCAGCAGCACGTCGGCGTCGCGGGCGTCGAGGTCCGCATCGATGACGGCGAGTGGCAGCGTGCCGAACTCGCCGAAGCGATCTCGGCCGACACCTGGGTGCAGTGGCGTCTGCCGTGGACCGCTGAGAGCGGTCGGCACGCGATCGAGTGCCGTGCGATCAGCGACGACGGGGAGACCCAGACCGACCAGCCGGCGGCTCCGGCGCCCGACGGCGCACAGGGTTGGCACCGGGTCGACGTGACGGTGGCCTGAGCGCGTAACTCGACCCCTGATCCCACCTAGAATTGACCCCATGCCCGCAGGCGAATCGTTCTACATCACCACGCCCATCTACTACCCCTCCGACGTGCCGCACATCGGTCACGGGTACACGACGGTGGCCGTCGACACCCTCGCGCGGTGGCACCGCCAGGCGGGCGATGACACCTGGATGCTGACGGGCACCGACGAGCACGGCCAGAAGATGCTGCGGGCCGCTGCCGCCAACAACGTCACGCCGCAGGAGTGGGTCGACAAGCTCGTCAGCGAGAGCTGGTTCCCGCTGCTGACGACTCTCGACGTCGCCAACGACGACTTCATCCGCACCACGCAGGAGCGCCACGAGACGAACGTGCAGACGTTCTTCCAGCGCCTGTACGACCGCGGCTACATCTACGCCGGCGAGTACGAGGCGCTGTACTGCGTGGGCTGCGAGGAGTTCAAGCCCGAGTCCGAGATCGTCGACGGCACCGGACCCTTCGAAGGTCTCAAGGTCTGCGCGATCCACTCGAAGCCGCTCGAGCTGCTGCAGGAGAAGAACTACTTCTTCAAGCTGAGCGAGTTCCAGGACAGGCTCCTCGAGCTGTACCGCACCCAGCCCGACTTCGTGCGCCCCGATTCGGCGCGCAACGAGGTCGTCTCGTTCGTCAGCCAGGGACTGAAGGACCTGTCGATCTCGCGCTCGACCTTCGACTGGGGCATCCCGCTGCCGTGGGACGAGTCGCATGTCATCTACGTGTGGGTCGACGCGCTCCTGAACTACGCGACCGCGGTCGGCTACGGCTCGGACGAGGAGACGTTCGAGCGTCGCTGGCCCGCGTACCACGTGGTCGGCAAGGACATCCTGCGCTTCCACGCCGTGATCTGGCCGGCGCTGCTGATGGCCGCAGGCCTCGAGGTGCCGAAGGGTGTCTTCGCGCACGGCTGGCTGCTCGTCGGCGGCGAGAAGATGTCGAAGTCGAAGCTCACCGGCATCGCGCCGACCGAGATCACGGATGTCTTCGGCTCCGACGCGTACCGCTACTACTTCCTGTCGGCGATCGCCTTCGGGCAGGACGGGTCGTTCTCGTGGGAGGACCTGTCGGCGCGCTACCAGTCCGAGCTCGCGAACGGCTTCGGCAACCTCGCCTCGCGCACCACGGCGATGATCGAGAAGTACTTCGAGGGCATCGTGCCGCCGCCGGCCGAGTACACCGAGCAGGACCTCGCGATCCAGAAGATCGTCGCGGATGCCGCGTCGAAGGCGGATGCCGCCGTCACGCAGTTCCGCATCGACGAGGCGATCTCGTCGATCTGGACCATCGTCGACGCCCTGAACGGGTACATCACCGAGAACGAGCCGTGGGCTCTGGCGCGCGATGAGGACCAGCGCGCGCGTCTCGGCACGGTGCTCTACACCTGCGCCGAGGGGCTGCGTGCGCTCGCCGTGCTGCTGTCGCCGGTGATGCCGCAGTCCACCGAGAAGCTCTGGCATGCGCTCGGCGCCGGCGCGACGCTCGGACGCCTGCAGGATCAGCCGATCCGCGAGGCCGGCACCTGGGGCGCCCTGCGCCCCGGTACGAGCGTCAACGGGCTCGCACCGCTGTTCCCGCGGGTGGAGTCCACGGCCTGACGCATGGCTGACACGTACGTCCGCGAGCGCTCGGGAGACGGCCGCAAGGATCTGAAGTATCCGGCCGCTCCCGAGCCGCTCGCCGTGCCCGTGTACGACAACCACGCGCACCTCGAGATCCTCGACGGCGACCCTTCGACAGGCTCAGGGACCCACGGGCTGTCGCTCACCGAGCAGCTCGACCGCGCCCAGGCCGTCGGCATCGCGGGCGTCGTGCAGGCTTCGGGCGACATCGAGTCGTCGCGGTGGGCCGTCGAGGCGGCGGCATCCGACCCCCGCGTCCTGGCGGCCGTCGCCATCCACCCGAACGATGCGCCGACCTACGCGGAGCAGGGGAGGCTGGATGAGGCGATCGCGGTGATCGACGAGCTCGCCGCGCACCCGCGTACGCGCGCGATCGGCGAGACGGGTCTCGACTTCTTCCGCACGGAGCCGGAGCGCCGCGCGCCGCAGCACGCGTCGTTCGAGGCGCACATCGCGCTGGCGAAGAAGCACGGCATCGCGATGCAGATCCACGACCGCGATGCGCACGACGCGGTGCTCGAGACGCTGGGCCGCGTCGGCGCCCCCGAGCGGACGGTCTTCCACTGCTTCTCCGGCGATGACGCGATGGCGCGGATCTGCGCGGATGCCGGGTACCACCTGTCGTTCGCCGGCAACGTCACGTTCAAGAACGCCCAGAACCTGCGCGACGCGCTGAAGGTGACCCCGCTCGACCGGATCCTCGTCGAGACGGACGCACCGTTCCTCACGCCGGTGCCGCTGCGCGGTCGCCCGAACGCCCCGTACCTTGTGCCGATCACCGTGCGCTTCATGGCCGCAGAGCTCGGGATCGACGTCGACGAGCTCTCTCGACAGCTCGCCGAGAACACGCTCCGCGTCTACGGCTCGTTCGACTGAGTCGCCGAGACGATCTGCGAGATCGGCTTCCAGACGAACAGCAGGGTGAGCGCCGCGCCCGCGAACGCGAACCACCACGGTGCCGTGAGGCCCCAGATCTGAGCGATCGCGCCGCCGAGGGCCTGCCCGATCACCATGCCGCCGAAGACGCCGACCATGTTCACGGAAGCCACTCGGCCCTGGAGCTCCGCCGGGACGAGCCGCTGGCGCACGGTGGTCGAGATCGTGCCCCAGACGAAGGCGTAGGCGCCGAAGAAGAACATGATGACCAGGGCGACCCATCCGGTGGTCGTGAGCGCGAAGGAGAGATGCATGAGCACCTCGAGCGAGAGCACCACGCGCATCAGCGTCGCGAACGACACGTGCCGCTCCAGCCACCCGAAGCATGCGGTGGCGAGCAGTCCGCCGACCGCGGACGCCGTCGTGAGCGCGCCGAACCCGACGGCACCCATGTGCAGGTGCTCGGTCGCGTAGAGCACCAGTACGCCCCAGGGGGCCGCCCACGTGACGTTGAACACGAGGATGATCAGCACCAGCATGCGAACGGGAGGGTTGCGCCACAGCCAGCGCAGGCCCTCGGCGATGTCGGTGTGCACGGGAGGGTGCGTTCGATCCTGGGTCCCTGAGCCTGTCGACTGGGTCCCTGAGCCTGTCGAAGGGTCGCGCGGCGGCACCGGCGTCCTGGCCATGCGCGAGATCAGCACGACCGCGAAGCTCACGCACAGCACTTCGACGAGGAAGGGCCAGGCCGTCCCCGCGGCGAAGAGGAACGCGCCGAGCGGCGGCCCGGCGAACTGGTTCGCGACCAGGTACCCGGCCTGCAGCCGTGCGTTCCCCAGCCCGAGATCGCCCGGCTCCACGAGCATCGGCAGCAGGGTGCTGCCCGCCGTGTCGACGAAGACCTCGGCCGTGCCGTAGAGGAACGCGACCGCGAGGACGATCCAGATGTTCGCGGTGCCGGTGACGAGGAACACGCAGAGGCCGGCGAGCACGACGGCGCGGGCGCCGTTGGCGAACATCACCAGGCGACGGCGATCGAACCGGTCGGCGACGGCGCCCGCGTGCAGACCGAAGAGCAGCCAGGGCAGGAACTGCAGAATGGCACCGGCGGCCACCAGGATCGGCGACGAGGTCATCGACGCGATCAGCAGGGGCGCGGCCGCGAGCGCGACGCCGTCTCCGACGTTGCTCGTCCAGGAGGAGGCGAGCAGCCAGCGGAAATCACGGCCCATGCGGCGGGGCGCGATGAGTTCGCCGAGGGAGGGCATCCCGAAAGACTACTGAGGGTGGGGGACAATGGACGGATGACCATCACGCTGCTCGGCGCCACCGAGATCCGCCGCCTCGCCGCCGAGCTCGACGTGACCCCGACGAAGAAGCTCGGACAGAACTTCGTCGTCGATGCCAACACGGTGCGCAAGATCGTGCAGGCCGCTCGCGTCCAGCCGGGGGAGCGGGTGGTCGAGGTCGGGCCGGGACTCGGCTCCCTCACCCTCGCGATCCTCGAGACCGGGGCATCCGTGACCGCGGTCGAGATCGATCACCGCCTGGCGGCCCGACTGGCCCAGACGGCCGCCGAGCACGGCGTCGAGCCGGACCGGCTCACGGTGGTCGACGCCGACGCCCTCCGCATCACCGAGCTGCCCGGTGAACCCACCGTGCTCGTCGCCAACCTGCCGTACAACGTCTCTGTGCCGGTGCTCCTGCACTTCCTCGAGCACTTCGACTACCTGAAGCGCGGCGTCGTCATGGTGCAGGCCGAGGTCGCCGAGCGGCTGGCGGCCAAGCCCGGCTCGAAGATCTACGGCTCGCCGAGCGTCAAGGCCGCCTGGTACGGCGACTGGAAGCTCTCCGGGACCGTGTCGCGCCAGGTGTTCTGGCCCGTGCCGAACGTCGACAGCCTGCTCGTGGGATTCGACCGATCCGAGGGCGAGCGCGGCACCGAGGACGAGCGTCGTCGCACCTTCCAGATCGTGGATGCCGCCTTCAACCAGCGCCGCAAGATGCTCCGGCAGGCGCTCTCCGGCGTGCTCGGCAGCTCCGCCGCGGCATCCGAGGTCCTGATCGCCGCCGGCGTCGCGCCGACGGCACGCGGGGAGGACCTCACGGTCGACGACTATCAGCGCATCGCGCAGCACGCGGCGTCGATGAACGAGGCGGCCGTCAGGGACTAATCTGGCACGGTGACCGACTCCCCGCGCTTCCGCCCCGACGTTCCCGAGCTGCACCGTCCGTACACCGCCGACGAGAGCCGCTATCAGCAGTTCGACTACCGTCAGGTCGGCACATCGGGTCTCTACCTCCCGCCGATCTCGCTCGGCCTGTGGTGGAACTTCGGCGACAACATCCCGCTCGACAACCAGCGCGCGCTGCTGCGCCACGCCTTCGACCGCGGCATCACGCACTTCGATCTGGCGAACAACTACGGCCCGCCCTACGGTTCGGCCGAGAAGAACTTCGGCCGCATCTTCGCGGAGGACTTCCGTCCGTACCGCGACGAGCTGATCATCTCGTCGAAGGCCGGCTGGGACATGTGGCCGGGACCGTACGGCGACTTCGCCAGCCGCAAGTACATCCTCGCGAGCGCCGAGCAGTCCCTGACCCGGATGGGCCTGGACCATGTCGACATCTTCTACTCGCACCGGGCCGACCCGGTCACGCCGATCGCCGAGACGATCGGCGCGCTCGACACCCTCGTGCGCCAGGGCAAGGCGCTCTACGTCGGCATCTCGTCCTACAGCGCAGAGCGCACCGCCGAGGCCGTCGCGATCGCGCAGGAGCTCGGTACGCCCCTGGTCATCCACCAGCCCGCGTACTCGATCCTGAACCGCTGGGTCGAGGACGGTCTCACCGAGACCCTGGAGCAGTCCGGGCTCGGCGCCATCGCGTTCACGCCGCTGGCCCAGGGTCTGCTCACCGACAAGTACCTCGGCGACGGCACGGCGGATCGTGCGCAGAAGCGCGGATCCCTTCCGGACGGCCCCCTCGGCGACGAGGCTGTGCAGACGCTGAGGGCGCTGAACGAGATCGCGAAGGGCCGCGGCCAGTCGCTCGCGCAGCTGGCCCTGCAGTGGACCCTGCGCAACCCCGTCGTCGCCTCGGCGCTGATCGGCGCCTCCCGCCCCGAACAGCTCGACGAGAACATCGCCGCGGTCAACGGCCCGGCGCTCACCGCGGAGGAGCTCGCGCGCATCGACGAGCTCGCTGGTTCCATCGACGTGGATCTCTGGGCGACCTCGACGGAGCTGTGACCGGATCATGAGCGTCGCCGCGTCCGCCGGATCCGTGCACGTGCGCGCGCCGGGGAAGATCAACGTCTACCTCGGTGTCGGCGGGCGTCATGACGACGGCTACCACGCCCTCGCGACGGTGTTCCAGGCGGTGTCCCTCTATGAGGACGTGATCGCGCGGCACGCGGACGACTTCTCCCTCACGGTCACCGGCGTCGAGGACGTGGATTCGGTGCCGCTCGACGACAGGAATCTCGCGATGCGAGCGGCCAAGCTGCTCGCGACCGCCACGGAGTACACCGGCGGTGTGGCGCTGGAGATCCGCAAGAGCGTCCCGGTCGCCGGCGGCATGGGCGGCGGCTCGGCGGATGCCGCGGCTGCGCTGGTCGCGTGCGACGCGCTCTGGGGCACCGGACTCTCGCCGGCGCGGATGCACGACCTCGCCGCCCGTCTCGGCGCCGACGTGCCGTTCGCGCTCCACGGCGGCACCGCTGTCGGCACCGGACGCGGCGACCAGCTCAACCCCGCGCTCGCACGCGGCCGCTTCGACTGGGTCCTGGTCACGAGCGAGCAGGGGCTGTCGACGCCGGTCGTCTACGAGCGGCTCGACATCCTGCGCGGCGAGGAGGGAGCCCTGGCGGACGATCCTCCGCTGTCGCTCGACGTCCCGATCCCGGTGCTGCAGGCGCTGCGCTCGGGCGACGCGGTACAGCTCGCCGAAGGCCTGTTCAACGACCTCCAGGCCGCGGCCGTCTACGAGCGTCCCGACCTCGAGGACGTGATCCGCCAGGGAGTCGAGGCCGGTGCCCTGCAGGGGCTCGTCTCCGGATCGGGCCCCACCGTCGCGCTGCTCTGTCCCGACCCCGAGACCGCGCAGGACGTGCAGACGACGCTGCGTGGTGCGGGCCTCGATCCCCTGCACGTGCACGGGCCCGTGGCGGGTGCGCGGATTCTGTGATCGGTAGTCTCGGCGCCTGAATAGTCTCGGATCACGACCTCGGAGAAGGAGTGGATCATGGGACTGTTCAGAGTCACCCGCAAGTGGCAGCAGGAGCGCCAGGAGGAAGGTCTCCAGATGGCCGACGACATCGCCGCCGGCCGGGGCTTCCTCGGCAAGATGACCAAGGCCTTCCTGGGGAGCGAGTTCACCGAGGCGATGCAGCAGGCGACGTCGTCGATCCACCAGGCCGAGCACGTGGCGGCGCTGCGGGCGGCCGGCGTGCCCACGCAGCCGGCGACGGTGCTCGTGATGCAGGACACCGGCCAGACGATCAACGACAACCCGCGGGTCGTGCTCACGCTGCAGCTCGGCGCACAGGCCGTGGCCGTCCACGCGCTCATCTCGCGTCTGGAGATCCCCCGGGTGGGGGAGTCGGTTCTCGTGATGACAGATCCCCAGACCGGGGAGCTGCTCTACGCCGGGCTCGCTCCTCGGGCCTGACGCGGCTCAGCGGGCGCCGGGGGCGAGCAGTCGGAGCTGCACCATCGCCGAGAACCGCGCGTCGGGATCGGCGAGGTCGAGCCCGCTGATCTCCGCGAGCCGGCGCAGCCGATAGCGGAAGGTGTTCGGGTGGGTGTACACCCGGGCGGCGGCGACGGTGACATCGCCGAAGGCGTCCAGCCACGCGGCCAGCGTCTCGACGAGGTGCGTGCCCCGTTCCCGATCGTTCTCGATCAGCAGCGCCACCGGGCCGGTGGGCTGATCGCCCCGAGCGCGGACGAGATCGCCGAGCTCCACCAGCAGGGCTTCCATCTGCACGGCGGAGAACAGGGCGACGGCATCCCTCCCCGAGGACTTCTGCAGCACGCGCAGGGCGCGGTCGGCGTTGACGCGCGACAGCGGGATGCTCGATGTGTCCTCCGCGAGCGTGCCGATGCCGACGCGGATGTCGGAGGCGGCGCCGAGTCTGCCGAGGAAGTCGGTGGCGACCGAGGCGGCGCGCAGATCCGTGTCGGCCTGGTCGGGGCGCACGCCGACGACCGCGTAGACGACGTTGCCGATGACGGCGACGGCGGAGCGCAGGTAGACGGCACCCAGATGCACGGCGAACGCGTCGGCGATGCGGTGCCGCTCCGCCGTGGTCCTGGCATCCGGCGCCAGAACGTCGCTCTGCTCGTCTGCCGCGGAGAGCGCCATCACGACGCAGCGATGATCGTTCAGACGCAGCCGCGCCGCGGCGTCGACGGCGCCGGGGCCCCCTTCCAGGATCGTCGAGAGCAGATCGGCGCGGAGTCGTCGTTCCACGTCGGCACCGGCACGGAGGCGCAGCAGGTGCAGCGCCACGAGACCCGCGGAGTCCTTCAGGGCGCGGACGCGGTCGCTGGTGAGCGGAGCCTGCACGGCAGCCCAGATGGAGCCGAGGATCTCATCGCCGGCGCGCACGGCCAGGGCGACCCGGGGGAACGAGGGTGCCCCGTCCGTCGTGCCGACGGGGTCGACGTCGATCGGGTCCTCACTGCGGTACAGCTCCTGGAAGACGCCGCGCTCCTCGAGCTGACGCGTGAACCGCTCCGGAACCTGGCGCCCCAGCACCGTCTCGATGCGCGCAGGGTCGGCCTCGTCCTGCCGACCCGAGAAGGCGACGACCCGGGAGTTCCGGTCCTCGATCGTCACCGGCGCGTTCAGCAGCGTCGCGATCGCGTTGGCGAGCGCGAACAGGTCGCCCGCCGGCATCCCGCCGAGCATCTGCGCCCCCTGATCGCCGACGTCTCCCTCCGCGATCAGGGATCGCAGCATGGCCGTGAGCTGCGCCCAGGACGCCCCTCGGGTGAGCGCGAGGACGGGGATGCCGGTCTCCTCCGAGGCGCGGAGCACACCCTCGTCGGCGCGCACGGGAGCGCGGAGGACCAGTGCCGTCGCCTGCTGCGCCGCGAGCGAGTGCAGGAGCGCGGCGATATCCGCCGGGTCGCTGAGGCCGACACCGAGGACCAGCGCGCGCCGCATGGGCATCGCGTCGTCGAGCACGTCATGGATGACCACGGTCTCGATCTCGGTGTCCTGATCGGCGTTGCCGCTCACCACTTCGAGCAGCGTGGTTCCGAGATCTTCGATCACACGGCCGAGGCTGGCACGGGGCCGTGTCGTCAGTGACATGAGCACGAGGCCCAGGTTAGGCGTCGACGGGGGGAGACGAGGCTGTGGGGCACGACGAAATCGTATCCGGATTTCGTCGTGCCCCACAGATTCTGCGTCCGGATCGGCCTCAGAACGTGATCCACTCGGTCCGGGTCGTGACGGCCTCGAGCGCATCGGCGTGCGGCGTCACACCGATGCCGGGACCGGTCGGCACCGTCAGGGTGCCGTTCTCGACGACGAACGGGTCGGTGATGTCGCTCGTGTAGTAGCGGTTCGAGCCCGAGGTGTCGCCCGGCAGCGTGAATCCGGGGAGCGCGGCGAGGGCGACGTTGGCGGCCCGGCCGATCCCGGTCTCGAGCATCCCGCCGGCCCAGACGGGGATCTCGTTGGCGCGGCAGACGTCGTGGATGCGTCGAGCCTCGAGGTATCCGCCGACGCGTCCCGGCTTGATGTTCACGATCGAGCAGGCGCCGATCGCGATGGCGTCGGCGGCCGCGCGGGCCGAGACGATCGACTCGTCGAGGCAGATCGGCGTCTGCACGAGCGCGGCGAGCTGCGCGTGGCCGAGGAGATCCTCCTCGTCGAGCGGCTGTTCGATCAGGAGCAGGTCGAACGGGTCGAGCTTGGCCAGGTGCCGGGCGTCGCCGCGCCGGTACGCCGTGTTCGCGTCGACCTGGAGCAGGATGTCGTCGCCGAACCTCTCGCGCACCGCACGGACGGGCTCGATGTCCCAGCCGGGCTCGATCTTGAGCTTGATGCGCACGTACCCCTCGTCGAGGTACCCGCCTACCGCGTCGAGCAGTTCGGGGATCGAGTCCATGATGCCGACGGAGACGCCGCAGTCGACCGTGTCGCGGACGGCGCCGAGCTCACGCGAGAGTGGGACGCCGCTGGCGCGCAGCTCCGCGTCGAGGATGGCGAGCTCGAGGCCCGCCTTCGACATCCGGTGTCCCTTGAACTTCGCCAGGGCGGGGGCGATCTTCGAGGCGTCCAGGTCGGGGACCTGGGCCAGGGCCGGGAGCAGGAAGCGCTTGATGACGTCGAGGCTCGCCTCGACGTACTCGGAGGAGTACAGCGGGTCGCTCATCGCCACGCACTCGCCCCAGCCCTCCGCCTCGTCGGTGACGGCCCGCACCAGGATCGCCTCGCGGACGGTCTCGACCCCGAACGAGGTGCGGAACGGGGCCACCAGGGGCATCTCGATGACGCGGAGCTCGATTCCGGTGAGCTTCATGGGTTTTCTCCTCTGTCGATGGTGTACGTGCCCGTGCGGTCGAAGGACACGACCTCGGCGCCCTGCTCGAGCAGGGAACCGAGGGTGTCGCGCACGGCGAGCCGCCACCGCGTCGCCCGTTCGGGATCGGTCGTGCGGAGCGTCTCGATGTCGCGTGGCAGCGACACCCGCACGAGCCGCGCCGCGGTCTCGTGCCGCGCGGGCCCGAGATCGGCGTCGACCGTGAGCAGATCGGCGCCCGCGGGCGCCTCGACGGCGGATGCCGCGCCACGGCAGGCGTCGGCCACGCGCGGATCGTGCACGTACCAGGTCACGAGCATCCGGTCGGTGTCGTCCCCGCCGTTGAGCGCGTCCGTCATCTGCCCGTAGAAGTTGCTGTGGTAAGCCACCGGGGTCGCCGCGAGCTTGACCAGGTTGAAGTAGGCGTTGCGGCTGATGAGGGGGTCGAACGTCCAGGAGATCTCGTCGAGCTCCTGATCGATCGCCCAGGAGCGCTGATGGACCTTCAGGGCGAAGCCGACGCTGCGGCCCCGCATCCGCTCGGAGACGCCGGCGATGTGGCTGTGCAGGGCTCGTCGTCCCGGTGCCGCGAAGAAGCCGAAGCAGGCTCCGACGAGATCATCGCCTTCATAGGCCCCGCCGACGTAGCTGCCGGCTTTGGAGATCGCCCGGAGGGTCTCGACGTTCACGGGCGACTGGCTGCCGTCGGAGGCCCAGATGCTCTGGAACAGCCGGGCGACGTCGGCGAACTCGGCGACGGTGGACAGGAGACGGATCTCCACTCCCGCGTCGGACGCGGCCGCCCTCGCGGCGTCCGCCGCGTCCTGGGCGGCGCTCTGCGGCACGGTGTGCATGGTGCTCATTCCTGTTCTCCCGCCAGGACGTCGGCGATGAGCGCCGTCAGGAGGGTCGTGCGTTCCGGGATCATCGAGACGAGCACGTGCTCGTCGTCGGCGTGCGCCCCGCCGCCCACGGCCCCGAGTCCGTCGAGTGTGGGGATGCCGAGACCGGCGGTGAAGTTGCCGTCGGACGCGCCTCCGACCTCGACGCCGTCGAACGGCGTCAGGCCGGCATCCGCCGCGAGCCGGGTCGCCCGCGCGAACAGGGCGGCGGAGGTACCGGGCTCCATCGGGCGGCGGTTCGCACCGCCCTCGATCCGCACGACGGCGCCGTCGACGCTCGGTCCGATCGCACGGATCGCCTGATCGACCCTGTCCTGCTCCGCGGTCGTGCGCACCCGCACGTCGACGGCGAACGCCGCGTCGGACGGGACGGTGTTGGTCGTGTGCCCCGCATGCAGCAGCGTGGGGGTCACCGTCGTTCCGCGTTCCGCATCGCCGAGTCCGGCGACCGCCAGGATGAGGTGCGCCGCCTCGACCGCGGCGTTCACGCCGCGCTCCGGCTCGAGTCCGGCGTGTGCGGCACGGCCGGTCACCACGACGCGGTAGAGCGAGACGCCCTTGCGTGCGACCTTGAGCGCTCCGCCGTCGGCCGAGGCCTCCAGCACGAACACCGCGTCGCAGTCTCGCGCCTCCTCCTCGATCAGCGTCCGAGAGCTGGGCGAACCCAGCTCCTCGTCGCCGGTGATGAGGATGCTGATCCCGTCGCGGTCCGCGAGCGCCGCGGCGGCGTGCAGCGCCATCACGACCCCGGTCTTCATGTCGAAGCATCCGGGTCCGCGGAGGACCCCGTCCTGCACCTCGAACGGATGCGTCTGCAGCGATCCGAGCGGCCACACCGTGTCGTGATGACCGAGCAGCAGCACCCTCGGTGCGCCGAAGCGCCACCGCAGATGGGTACGCCCGTCGAGCACGATCCGCTCCGGGGCGACGCCGAGGATCCGCTCGCCCAGCTCTGCCGTCACGTCCGCGCTGCGGGCCACGGCGTCGAGATCGGTCGACGGCGACTCGCAGGTCACGAGCGTCTCGATGTCCGCGACGAGCGTGTCGACGAGGAGCGCCTCCTGCGTGATCATCACGACACCTTCGGCGCTGCACGCACGCCGTAGTGCACGTACTTCTCGCCCGTCGCGAGCGTGTAGAAGACCAGGGCCTGCCACGCCTGCGTGCCCTCGGGGCGGATCACGAACTCGTTCTCGCGCACCGGGATCAGGTCATGCTCTTCGATGGGGTCGGGCAGGAGCGACGCGAGCGGTCCCGTGACGACCGTGCGCAGTCGCAGACCGCTGTCTTCGTCGAAGATCTCCATGCGCACGCCGGCGCGGTCGTAGACGCCGACGATGTCGGAGAAGTCGGCCTCGAACGGCTCGGCCGGCGGCGTCAGGTCGTCGGGCAGGTGCACATCGGCGAGCTCGGAGAAGATCTCGTCGAAGAGCTCGTCGTACAGGTCGCGCGTGTTCCCGCCGTTCGAGAGCAGCGTGACGGCGAGCCCTTCCTCGGGGAGGATGCGCAGGAACGACGACTGCCCGATCGTGTTGCCGTCGTGGCCGATGAGCTTCTTGCCGTCCCAGTCGAACAGGATCCATCCGACGCCCCAGGCGTCGCCGATCGAATACGGGTTGGGAACGTCGACCTGGCGCTCCTGCATCCGGGCGACGCTGTCCTCCGAGAGCACCCGGGTGCCGTCGGCCGACAGGCCACCGGTGAGGTGCAGGCGGGCGAACTCCAGGACGTCGGCCGTCGTGGAGTTGATCAGCCCTGCGGGACCCATCGAGCGCGGCAGCATCCATGCCGGGGCGAGCTCAGGCCGCCCGTCGACGCCGATCGTGGTGTGCCCGCTGGCCGCGCGGAACATGATCGCCTCCTCCGGGAGGGTCGACGAATGCGTGAGCCCGAGCGGCGTAAACACGAGGTCGCGCATCGCCTGGTCCCAGGTCGTGCCCGTGAGCTTCTCGATGACCCGCCCCGCCAGCACGAAACCGGAGTTGCAGTAAGACATCGTCGCTCCGAGCGGATGGTTCTGCGCGACGCCGTCGAGGATCTCGACGTACTTCTCGAGGGTGTCGTCGCCGCGTCCGGTGTCGGTGAAGACGTCGCCGTCGATGCCGCTCGTGTGGCTGAGCAGGTGGCGCATCGTGACCGTGCGGGTGACCTCGGGGTCGGACGCCCGGAACTCGGGAAGGTACTGCACCACCGGAGCATCGAGGTCGAGCAGTCCGTCGTCGACGAGCTTCATGGCCGCCGTCGCCGTCCAGACCTTGCCCATCGACCCGATCTGGAAGACGGAGTCGTCGGTCGTCTCGATGCCCGTGCGGACGTTGAGGATGCCGTGGTGCGCGAACACCGGCTCCTCGCCGAGGCGCAGGATGCCGAGCGTGGCGCCGGGGACGTGGTGCGCCTCGGCCAGTACGCTGAGCCGCTGCTGCCAGCGGGTCGCGTCCAGCCGCGGACGGATGCGCGTTCCGGCAGGCGGGGCGTACTGCTCCACCCAGTCGACGATCCGCTGCGAGAAGTCGGCGCGGTGCGACGGCGGACCCGACAGCGGGAACAGGTGCGCACCACCGGGGTACAGCACGAGACGCGCCGGAACGTCGCGTTCGCGCAGCGCGGCGAACCACTGCTCGGCCTGACCGACGGGGCAGCGATCGTCGGCGGCGCCGTGCAGGATCAGCGTCGGCGTGGTGACGCGATCGACCTGGGTGAAGGGCGACTGGGCCGCCAGCTTCTCCTGGTCGCGCCACGGAAGGCCGCCGTTCTCCTTGGCCGAGAGGTAGTGACCGACGTCCGACGTGCCGCCGACGCTGGAGAGGTCGCTGACCACGCCACCGGCGACGGCGGCGGCGAAACGGTCGTCGCGCGACGTCAGGTAGCAGGTCATGAAGCCGCCGTAGCTGTAGCCCGTGACGCCCAGACGCGCCGGGTCGGCGATGCCCTCGGCCACGAGCTGGTCGATCGGCTCCAGGAAGTCGTTCGCGTCGTTGACGCCCCACCCTCCCGAGACGGCGCGGAAGAAGGCGTCGCCGTAGCCGTCGCTGCCTCGAGGGTTGATCGTGAGGATCGCCCATCCGCGGTTCGCGAGCAGCTGGTGGTACGGGTGGGTGAGGTCGGCGGCGCCGTTCCAGGCGTTGTGCGGTCCGCCGTGGATGTCGAGCAGCAGGGGCAGGGGTCCCTGGGCATCGGGGTCGCGGCGCAGCCAGCCGGTGACGACGGTGCCGTCGGCGATCGTGAAGCGACGCTCCTCAGCCGGGGCGAGCGGGACGTCGACGGACCCGTACTCGGTGAGTGTGCGCAGGGTTCCGTCCGCGAGGTCGACCAGGCCCACCTCGCCGAAGGAGTCCGGGGTGGCCACGACGACCGCGGCCCGCGAGCCCGACACCGAGAGGCCGGAGACGTTGGTGGTCCCGGCGACGAGAGCCCGCGCCTCCGTCCCGTCGGCGGCGACCGAGTACAGGTGCGAATAGCCGTTGTCGCGCAGGCAGAACACCAGGCGCCCCGCATCGTCCTGCTGGGGCATGCCGCCGGGGTAGCCGGGACCGCCCGGCATCACGTTGCGGTCGAGCGCGGCGGCGAGGTCGACCGGCGCACCGCCGTCGACCGGGAAGAGCAGCAGACCGGCGATGCCGATCGCGGTGTCGGTGCGTCCCGCCGCCACGACGTGCGCGCCGTCGGCGGTCCAGCCCGTGACCGAGGCCTGGGTGTCGGCGGATCCGAGTCGCACGGGTGCGACGTTGGCATCCGTCGACGACGTGACGAAGACCTGGATCCGCATCGTCAGGTCCGCGTCGTCGTCGGGCGCCGAGGAGAACGCGAGACGGGTGCCGTCGGGCGACCAGAAGGGATCGGTCGTGTGCGCGGTGCCGCGCGTGAGCACGGTGACGGCGCCGTCGTCCACGGCGACGACGTGGATCTGCTGGACGAGCGTGCCCAGGTTGCCGGCGCCGTCCGCCTTGTAGCCGAGACGGTCGGCGACCGCCGGCGCCGACCGACGCGCGAGGATCTTCGCCGTGTCGTCGCCGGGCAGCGCCGCGCTGTCGACGGGGGCGGCGAACGCGATGCGGGTGCCGTCGGGGCTCCACTGCGGGGATCCGGCGCCGAGCGGCAGCGACGTGAGTGCGCGCGGCTCACCGCCGTTCGCAGGGAGCAGCCAGAGCTGGGCGCCGCCGTCTCCGGCGCGGAGGAACGCGAGCCGGGTGCCGTCGGGGCTCCACACGGGAGACGAGTCCGCCGTGCCGTGCGTGAGCCGGACCGGCGCGCCACCCGCCGTCGGCACCTGCCAGAGGGAGCGCTGGTCCTTGTCGCCGTCGCGGTCGGTCGTCCGCAGCGCGTACACGATGCGGGAGCCGTCGGGGGAGAGGGCCGGCTGCTCCGGCGAGGTGATCGCGAGGAAGTCGTCGATGGTCACGCGGCGGTTCATGGATGCTCCAATCGGATGGTCAGTTCACTGTGTCTGCTGCGAGGGGCAGCAGTGTTGTGTCGTCGGCCGAAAGGATCGCCGCCCTTTGGGAGTTCGGCACAGTGGAGTTCGGCACAGTGGTGTTCGGCACAGTGGTGTTCGGTGGCGTCCCGACCGGGAGGTCCGCTCCCGTGCCGGCGAAGTGGCAGGCGGCGCCCGCGCTCCCCGACGGCTGCAGGGGCTCGGAGATGACGCAGAGCTGTCGATCCGGTCGCGCGGCGGGCCCGATCGGGCACCGCGGGTGGAAGCGGCATCCGCTGGGTGGCGCGTGCGGGTCGGGCGGCTCCACGGCGACGGGCGCGAGCGGATCGATGTCCAGCAGGCTGCCGTGGCGCGTGGGCGCAGAGGCGAGCAGCTCCTTCGTATAGGGATGCTGGGGATCGGCGAGCACCTGATCGGTCGGACCGACCTCGACGATCTTGCCGAGATACATCACCGCGATGTGGTCGCTGAGGTACCGCACCACCGCCAGGTTGTGCGAGATGAAGAGCATGGTCAGGTCGAGCTCGGCGCGCAGCGAGCGGACCAGGTTCAGGACGGAGCCCTGCACCGACACGTCGAGCGCCGAGGTGATCTCGTCGGCGATGATGACCTCGGGGCGCGCGGCGAGGGCGCGGGCCAGGGCGATGCGCTGACGCTGACCGCCGGACAGGGCCCCGGGCAGCGATGCCGCGCGCTCGGGATCGAGGCTCACGAGCTCGAGCAGCCGGGCGACCTCCGCACGTCGCGCCGCGGGCCTGCGGATGTCGCGGGGAAGTGCCTCGGCGATCGACTCGCCGATCGTCATCCTCGGGTCGAGCGAGGAGAACGGGTCCTGGAACACCATCTGGATGGGACGGTTCCGGCGGAAGCGGCGCACATCGACGCCGTCGAGGGTGATGGTGCCCTCGCTGATCGGAGAGAGGCCGATGGCGGCCCTGGCGAGCGTGGACTTGCCGGACCCGGACTCGCCGACCAGACCGACGACCGAGCCGGAGGGAACGACGAGGCTGACGCCGTCCACGGCCGTGAGTCCGGAACGGTGGGTTCCGAACCGCACGCTCACGGTGTCGAAGCGCAGTTCGCTCATCGGACGGCTCCTTCGTGCTGGGCGATCGGCAGGGCCGACGTGACCGCGGGGATCGCGGCGTCTGCGGCGGGGGCATCGCCGTCCACCGGATGCCAGCACGCGACGCGGTGGCCCCCGGCGTCGACGACGAGTTCGGGGTCGCGCTCGCGGCAGAGGTCGGTCGCGAGCGGGCAGCGATCGGCGAAGGCGCAGCCGACGGGGAACGCTCCCGGTGCGGGCGGGCGCCCGGGGATCATCTTGAGCGGCACCGAGCGGTCGGTGTCGAGCTCGGGCACCACGTCGAGCAGCGCGCGGGTGTACGGGTGCCTGGCCTCGGTGTGCAGCTGCGCGGCGGGCAGGTCCTCCACGATGCGTCCCGCGTACATCACGAGCACGCGGTCGCAGGTCTGCGCGATCACGGCGATGTCATGACTGATCAGCAGGATCGCCGCATCGGTGTCGCGTCGCACCCCCGCCAGCAGCTGCAGGACCTGGCGCTGGACCGTCACGTCGAGCGCCGTCGTCGGCTCGTCGGCGATGATCAGCTTCGGGTGGTTCATCAGTCCCATCGCGATCATGGCGCGTTGGCGCATGCCGCCGGAGAACTCGTGCGGGTACTGACGTGCGCGCCGAGCCGCCGCGGGAACGCGAACGGCCTGGAGGCGATCGACGGCGCGGGCCATCGCCTGGCTGCGGGTGACCTCCTGGTGCTCGGAGGCGGCTTCCGCGAGCTGCGACCCGATCCGCCTGGTCGGGTTGAACGAGGTCATCGGGTCCTGGAACACCATGGCCAGAGAGGTGCCGAGCAGGCTGCGCACCGAGCGCTCCGGCGCGTCGAGCAGCGGCGTGCCGCAGAACTCGAGCTGCGCCGCCGTGACCTGACCGGGGCGCTCGATGAGCTGGGCTGCGGCGAGAGCGGTCAGGCTCTTGCCCGAGCCGGACTCTCCGACCACGCCGATCGCCTCGCCGCGCGAGACGGTGAAGCTCACTCCGCGCACGGGGGTGAGCCAGCCGTCGGGTCCGGGGAAGGACACGCGCAGGTCGTCGACGAGGAGCACCACGTCGTCGTCGCCGACCTGCGCGTGAACGGGGTCGCCCGTGCGGGCGGGGCGGAGAAGCCGGCTGCGGCGGCGGGACGAGCGCCCGCCGATCACCGACGCGGCGGTCTCGCCGAGGAGATTGAACGCGAGGCCGGCGACGATGACCGCGACGGCGGGTCCGATCGCCGCTGCCGGGTTCAGGTAGATGCGGTTCAGTCCCTCGCCGAGGAGGCGGCCCCAGTCGTACGCGGGTACCTGCACGCCCAGGCCGAGGAACGACAGGCCGGCGAAGGCGAGCAGGGCGGATCCGGCGCTGACGGTCGCATTGACGACGAGGGGCTCGCCGATGTTGGGCAGGACGTGCCGGATGAGCACGCGGACGCGGGAGACCCCGGCGACGCGTGCAGCCGAGATGAAGTCGCGCCCGGCGATCGAGGCGGAGAGGGTCTGGGTCAGGCGGGCGAACTGGGGCGCCATGGCGAAGCCGATCGCCAGGATCGCGCCGGTCGTGCCGACGCCGAAGATCACGGCGAGGAACAGGGCGAGCAGCAGGCCGGGGAACGCCACGGCGATGTTCACGGTCCCGGCGATGAAGCGTCCTGCCCAGCGCGGGAGCACCGACGGCGCCGTCCCGAGGAGGGTCCCGGCGGTGACGCCGATGAGGACGGCCAGCACCGCCAGCACGATCGACAGCTGCGTGGCGACCATGACCCTGGCCAGCACGTCGCGACCGAGGGAGTCGGTGCCGAGCAGGTGCGCGGCGCTGGGGCCCTGCATGATGGCGGTCGGATCGACCTGCTCGGCCTGCGGACCCCAGATGAGCGGGGCGAAGACGGCGGTCAGGGCGACGAGGATCACCAGCCCGAGCGCGGTGGCCCCGAGCGGGGAGCGGACGACGTCGAGCCATTTCGACTGCGCGGACATCAGGCCTCCCGGATCGTGGAGCGAGGATCGAGGAGTGCGAGCACCACGTCGATGATGAGGTTCACCAGGAGCACGCCGATGCCGTAGACGAGGACGATGCCCTGCACGACCGAGTAGTCCTTGGTGAGGATGGATTGCACGATCATCGTGCCGAGTCCCGGCCAGGCGAAGACGTTCTCGACGAGCACGGTGCCGGCGACCATGCCGGTCAGCAGCAGCCCGGTGAGGGTCAGAGTCGCCGTCATGGCGTTGGGCAGCGCGTGACGCGAGTAGATGCGGCGTGGGGCGAGGCGCTTGGCGTGGGCGGTGCGGATGAAGTCCTGGCCGAGCACCGCGAGCACCTCCACGCGGATGATCCGGGAGAACACCGCGATCGGGCCGATGGCCAGGGCCAGCACGGGGAGGACGAGCGAGAGCGGTGCGGTGTTCCCCGCCACCGGGAACCAGCCGAGCGAGACGGCGAAGATGTACACGAGACCGACCGCGAGCAGGAACTCGGGGATCGCGGCCAGCACCACGCTCGTCGTCGCGAAGCCGAGCTCGAGTCCGCGCCGTCGTCCGCCGCGCGTGGCGACGGCCATCGTGACCCCGAGCGGCACCGCCACGAGGAGGACGAGCAGCACCGCCAGCAGAGCCAGCTGCAGGGTGGCAGGGAGCCGGGTCGCGATGATCTCGCTGACCGGCTGGCTCGTCAGCATCGACGTGCCCATGTCTCCGGTGAAGAGTCCGGTGATGTAGCGCACATACTGCACGGGGAGCGGCTGGTCGAGGCCGAGCGCCGCACGACGGGCCTCGACCAGCTCGGCGGGGGCGTTCATCCCGAGGGCGGCGCGGACCGGATCGCCCGGCACCAGGTGGATCATGAGGAAGGCAGCCGTGACCAGCACCCACACCGCGAGGACGAACTGCCCCCCGCGACGGACCAGGAAGGACAACCAGGGGTTGTCCGACCGTGCGGATCTGATCAATATCGCCTGCGTGGCGGTGGTGCTGGCCATCGGCTGCCTTCCGGTCTCACTCGTACATGCGGATCGACGCGGGGTCGATGCCGTCGTTCTCGATGAAGGTCGCCTTCTGCGCGTACGTCGAACGATCCTGGTTCGCGAACGGGATGACGCTCGTGGTGGCGTAGAGCGCCTGCTCCGCCTTGCCCCAGTCGTCGCATCCCTCGTCGCCGGCCTTGTTCGACGCGGCCGTGACCGCGGCCGTGTAGTCGGCGTTCTCGATCGACGCGAAGTTCGTGCCGTTCGGCGGCGTCGGGCCCGAGTAGAACGGCACGAGCATGCTGGGCAGGGACACCGTGATGGGTGCCGCGGAGACATCCCAGTCGCCGGTGACGAAGAGCGTCTCGCTGAGCGTGGGGGAGTCGGCCGACTTCACGGTGAGATCCACGCCCAGCTCCTTCCAGGTCGCCTGGATGAGCTCGGCACCGGCGTTGCCGGCGTCGCCCTGCAGCGAGGAGTAGATCATCCCCAGCTCGAGCCGCTTCCCGTCCTTCTCGCGGATGCCGTCCGAGCCGGCGATCCAACCGGCGTCATCGAGCGCCTTCGCCGCCGCCTTCGCGTCGACCTCGGGGAGGAACCCGTCGACGACGTCGGCACGGCACGGGTTCGGCGAGATGGTGACGAGCCCGGTGGGCACCGTCCCGACTCCGCCGGTGAGCACCTGCCGCAGCTGGGGGAGATCCAGCGCCTGCATCAGGGCCTCGCGCACCTCCTGATCGGCGGTGGGGCGTCCCTCCGCCTGGTTGAAGATCATCTGGCCCACGGCGACGGGGAGCGCGGTCTTGAACAGCCCGGCGTCCTCCAGCCGCTTCGCGTCCGGTCCGATCACCAGGGCGGCGTTGACCTCGCCGGAGAGCAGCAGGTTGGTGGCCGTCGTCTCGTTGGGGACGACGCGGAACACCACCTTCTCGGGGAGCCCTGCCTGTTCCGGGTCCCAGTCGCCGGGGCCCCAGGTGAAGTCCTCGCGGCGGGTGAGGGTGTACTGGCTGTTGGGGATGATCTCGGTCATCGTGAACATGCCGGTCGCGCCCTCGCCCTTGGCGAGCGCGTCCGGGTCGTCGAGCACGGTGCCGCAGACGATCGCGATGCTGCCGATGTTCTGGAGCAGGAACGAGTCGGGGCGGCCGCTCGTGACGGTGACGGTCCCGGCGTCGTCGTCGCCCACGGCCGACGTGCCCGGCTGCACCTGAAGGCCGACGAGCGGGGAGCCGTTCGCCGGGTCTCCGATGTGGCTGATGTTCGCCGCCACGTCGGTCGCGGTCAGTGGCGTCCCGTCCTCGCAGGTGACGCCGTCGCGCAGGGTGAACGTCGCCGTCGTGGTGTCCGCCTCCCACTCCGAGGCGAGGCCGGACACCACGCTCCCGTCGTCCTGCACCTCGACGAGGCGCGAGTACAGGAAGCGGTCGATCGACCTGGCCACGGACATGACCGTGATCAGCGGATCGAGGCTGCCCGGATCGGTGGAGATGACGGTGGTGAAGGTCTTCCCCTCCGCGAGGGCGCCCGTGTCACCGCCCCCGCCCGGCGAGGCGCCGGACGCGGCGCACGAGGTGAGAGCGAGCGCGGCAGCGCCCATGAGAGCGACCAGCGAGGTACGAGAACGCATCTGTTGCCTCCAGCAGGGGTGGGTGGTGCTTCGGGTGGGATCGGGTCTTTCAGAGGGTGAGCGAGCGGATGTGCTCGACGGCGACGCACGCGGCTCGGCCGATCGACGCGTCGACGGCAGGCAGGCGCTCGGCGAGCGAGTCGGCGCGGGTGAACACCGCGACCGCGTACTGCCGTCCGTCGGGATAGGTGACGACGCCGGCTTCGTTGCGCCACGCGGGGACCGTTCCGGTCTTCGCCGCGATCTTCACCTCGGAGGGGAAACCGGAGGAGAGCCGATGCGGCCAGATCTGCTGCGCCATGATCTCGCGGGCGGCGGCGGATGCCGCGGCGGGCGCTGCCGTGTCCGTCCACAGGGCGTTCAGCAGCGTCGTCACCTCGCGCGGCGTGGATGCCGACGTGCGTGCGGGCTCCAGGACGCCCAGGCTCCAGATCTGCTCGGGGGTCGCGCCGGCCAGCAGCTCGTCGAGATCGCTCCCCGGCGAGCCGCCGAGGTCGGCGATCACCGAGTCGAACAGCTCCTCGCAGCATCCGACGAGATGCGTGCCCTCGAGCCCGAGGTCGGTGATCACCTGCCGGACGGCCTCGGCGCCGACCCGGTGGTAGATGACGTCGGTCGCCGCGTTGTCGCTCATCGACATCATGTTGAGTGCCAGGTCGCGCCAGCTCGCCTCGACGTCGTCGGAGAACCCGGCGGTGCCGACGCCGCCGATCCGGTAGCGCGACGTCACGGTGGTGCGCCCGACGGGATCGAGCGCTCCCGACTCCACGGCCCGCACGTAGGCGGTGAGCACGAGGATCTTGAACACCGAGGCGAGCACGACCGGCTCATCGGCGCGCACGCTCACCTCCGGCCCGTCCACGACGCCGATCTCGGCGGCGTGGAGGAAGCCGACGGCGCCGGCCTGCGTGAAGATCTCGGCGATGTCCGTGGTCTCGACGGTCGGCGCGCTCATGCGTCGACCCGACGGTCGGCGCGACCCGTGTGCAGGTACAGCGCGCGGCCGGACCCGTCGTCTCCGACGAAGGCGTGCGGCATGTGCATTCCCCGTTCGGGGACGGCGGGAACGAGGCTGTCGCCGTTCCACCCCACCAGCTCGACGGGCTCAGGCGCCGGGCCGAGCTCGGCGAAGATGCCCTTCATCGTCCGCTCGAGCCAGATCCGGCCTTCCTCGTCCTGTCGCACGACGGAGTCGGAGACCGAGGACGAGTACGTGCCGAGGATGCGCTCCAGGTCGACATCGACTGGCGAATCCGGCGGCACGGGGAGGGCGGGCATCGTGACGCCGGCGATCTCACCGAGGATCTTGGTCATCAGGGTCGCGTAGAGCGAGACGGGCGATCCGCCGTTGGTGAGGATCACGACGGCGACGCCGGTGCCCGGGACGATGCGGAGGAACGCGCTCTGGCCGATCGTGCCGCCGTCGTGCCCGACGACCGGGCCGCCCTCCCAGTCGAAGATCTCCCAGCCCAAGCCCCAGGCGTTGCCCATCAGGCCGAGGTCGGGGAGCTCCACCTGGCGCTCCTGCATGGCCCGGACGCTCTCCGCCGACAGCACCTGCGTGCCGTCGGGGCCCGTGCCGCCGTCGATGTGCATGCGGGCGAAGCCGAGGAGGTCACGTGCCGTCATCGCGAGCATCGATCCCGCCGGGGCGTTGGAGCGCACCAGACTCCAGACCGGGGCCGGCTCCGGCACATCGCTGCCTTCGACCGGGATGTGGCCGAGAGCCGCACGGAACATGATCGCCTGCGAGGCGTCGGTCGCGACGTGGGTGAGCTTCAGCGGTCCGGCCAGGTGCTCGTGGAGCGCACGGTCGAACGGCTTGTCCCTGAGCACCTCGATGATCCGGCCGAGCACCACGAACGCGGCGTTGTTGTAGGAGAAGCGCTCGCCGGGGGCGAAGAGCTGCGGTGCATCGGCGATCGCCGCGAGGTACTTCTCGACGCAGTCGTCGCCGACGCCGGTGTCGATGAAGAGGTCGCCCTCGAAGCCGCTCACGTGGCTGAGCAGCTGACGCGTCGTGATCGCGCTCGCGGCGGCGTCGTCGGCGATCGTGAACGCCGGGACGGTGTCGCGCACTGGTGCGTCGAGGTCGAGGAGTCCTTCGTCGACGAGCTGCATGATCAGGGTCGTGGTCCAGGTCTTGGTGATCGAGCCGATCTGGAAGACCGAGTCGACGTCGGCCTCGACGCCGGTGTTCTTGTTCAGGATTCCCGCGGCGGCGGTGAAGACCTCCCCGCCGGCGAGGATGCCGACGGATGCGGCGGGGACGTTGTCTGCGGCGATGAGCTCCGCGAGGTTCTCCTGCACCCAGGTGCCGATCTCGGACAGCGTGGACATGTGCGCTCCTCTGCAAGGAAGGGATCAGCGGCCGGGAGACCGTCGACGATGGGCCCGAGACTATGCGTCCCTCGGATTCGGGCGTTTGTTCGGGGGGACGAGACTTCGTGGTGTGTTCGTACGCAGCGACCAAAGCCGCGGAGCGTCCCTATTCGTACATCCGGATCGACGCCGGATCGATGCCGTCGTTCTCGACGAAGGTCGCCTTGTAGCCGTAGGTCCCGGTGAGCTGATCGGCGTAGGGCACGACGGTGGTCGAGGAGAGCAGCGCCTTCTCGGCGGTGTTCCAGTCGTTGCAGCCTGCCGCACCCGTCTTGTCGGATGCCGCCGTCACCGCGGCCGTGTACCCGGCGTCCTCGATCGACGCGAAGTTCGTCCCGTTCGGCGGTGTCGGCCCGGAGTAGAACGGGATGAGCATGTTCGGCAGCGAGACCGAGATCGGCACGGCGGAGACGTCCCAGTCGCCGGTGGCGAAGAGGGTCTCGCTGATCGCGGGGACATCGCCGCCCTTCATGCTGAGGTCGACGCCGAGCTCCTTCCAGGTCGCCTGGATCAGCTCGGCCGCGGCGCTGCCCGCGTCGCCCTGCAACGAGGAGAACAGCAGGTGCAGCGCGAGCCGCTCGCCGTCCTTCTCCCGGATGCCGTCGGAGCCGACGACCCACCCGGCATCGTCGAGCGCATCGGCCGCAGCATCCGGGTCGGCCTTCGGCAGGAACCCGTCGACCAGATCGGCGCGGCACGGGTTCGGCGAGATGGTGACGAGACTCTTCGACGCGGTCCCCTCCCCGCCGGTGAGGATCTGGCGGAGCTGATCGAGATCGAGAGCCTGAACGAGGGCCTCGCGCACCGCCTGATCGGCCGTGGGGCGTCCCTCTGCCTGGTTGAAGATCACCTGCCCGGCGGCGACGGGAAGGTCGGTGCGGAACATCCCGGCATCGTCGAGGCGCCTCTTGTCCGGGCCCAGGACCACGGCGGCATTGGCTTCCCCGGAGAGGATCAGGTTGGTCGCGGTGGTCTCGTTCGGCACGATGCGGAACACGACCTTCTCCGGGAGTCCTGCCTGCTCCGGGTCCCAGTCGCCGGGTCCCCAGGTGAAGTCCTCGCGTCGGGTGAGCGTGTACTGGCTGTTCGGGATGATCTCGGTCATGGTGAACATCCCGGTCGCGCCCTCGCCCTTCGCGAGGGCGTCCGGATCGTCGAGCACGTCGCCGCACACGATGGCGATGCTGCCGACGTTCTCGAGCAGGAAGGCATCCGGACGCCCGCTTGAGACCGTGACGGTGCGTGCGTCGTCATCGCCGACGGCGACCGTCCCCGCCTGCACCTGCTGTCCGACCATGGGCGAGCCGTTCGCCTCATCGCCGATGTACGAGATGTTGGCGGCGACGTCGGTCGCGGTGAGCGGTGTCCCGTCCTCGCACGTGAGTCCCTCGCGCAGAGTGAAGGTCGCCGATGTGGTGTCGGACTCCCACTTCTCGGCGAGACCGGCGACGATGCTGCCGTCGGTCTGCATCTCGATCAGCCGCGAGTAGAGGAACCGATCGATGTTCCGCGCGTACGACATCACGGTGATCAGCGGATCGAGGCTCCCCGGATCGGTGGGGATGATGCTGACGAACGTCCTGCCCTCGGCGAGCGCGCCCGTGCCGCCCTGATTCGACGCCGGCGGTCCCGCGCAGGAGGTGAGGACGAGAGCGGTGACGCCGACGACGGCGACCATGACGGCGCGGGAACGCATCCGGGCGATCATGCGTCGGCCCTCCGTCCGACCCGGCCGGTATGCAGATAGAGCGCTCGCCCGGTGCCGTCGTCGCCGACGAAGGCGTGGGGCACGTGCATGCCGAGTTCGGGGACCCGGGCGATCAGGCTGTCGCCGCGCCAGCCGACGAGCTCGGTCGGCTCGGGCGCCGGGTCGAACTCCGCGAAGACGCCCTTCATGGTCCGTTCGAGCCAGATCCGACCGTCGTCGTCGAGGCGGACGGTCGAATCGGAGACCGAGGAGGAGTAGGTGCCGAGGATGCGGTCGAGGTCGACGTCGACCGGAGCCTCGGAAGGCACCGGGAGCGGCGGCACCTCGACGCCTGCGACCGCGCCGAGGATCTTCGTCATGAGGGTCTGGTAGAGCGCGGCGGAGGCGCCGCCGTTGGTGAGGATCGCGACCGCGACCCCGCTGCCCGGGACGATCCGCAGGAACGCCGTCTGGCCGATCGTGCCCCCGTCGTGCCCGATCACCGGCCCGCCCGCCCAGTCGAAGATCTCCCAGCCGAGGCCCCAGGCGTCACCCATCAGGCCCAGCTCGGGAACATCCACCTGGCGCTCCTGCATCGCGCGGACGCTCGCAGCGGAGAGGATGCGGCTGCCGTCGGGCGCGAGCCCTTCATCGAGGTGCAGACGCGCGAAGCCCAGCAGGTCGCGCGGTGTCATCGCGAGCATCGCGCCGGCGGGCGCATTGGAGCGCACCAGGCTCCAGACGGGGGAGGGCACGGGCTCGCCGCCGTCTTCGGCGTCGACGTGACCGAGCGCCGCGCGGAACCGGATCGCCTGCGAGGCGTCGGTGGCGACATGCGTGAGGCCGAGCGGGTCGGCCAGGCGCTCGCGGAGGACGTGGTCGAACGGCTTGCCGCGCAGCACCTCGATGATGCGGCCGAGCACCACGAACGCGTCGTTGTTGTACGAGAAGCGCTCGCCGGGGGCGAACAGCTGCGGGGCATCGACGATCACGGCGAGATACTTCTCGACGCAGTCGTCGCCGACACCGGTGTCGAGGAAGCTGTCGCCCTCGAAGCCGGCGACATGAGACAGCAGCTGCCGGGTGGTGATGGTGCTCGCCGCCGCCTCGTCGGCGATGGCGAACGCGGGGAGGGTCTGGCGGACGGGGGCGTCGAGGTCGAGCAGCCCCTCGTCGACGAGCTGCATGATGAGGGTCGTCGTCCAGGTCTTGGTGATCGAGCCGATCTGGAAGAGGGAGTCGACGTCGGCCTCGACGCCGGTGTTCCTGTTCAGGATGCCGGCCGCCGCGGTGACGATCTCACCGTCGGCGAGGATTCCCACGGAAGCGGCGGGGACCTGATCGGCGGTGATCAGGTCGGGGAGATTGTCGTGCAGCCAGGTGCCGATCTCGGACAGCGTGGACATGTGCGCTCCTGTTCAACGAGCGCCGTCGGTCGGGTGAGGACGGCGATGGGCCGAGACTATTCGCGACTCACGGCTCCACCCGTTGTGCGGAGGGACCACAGTTCCTCGTCCCGGCGTTGGCTCCGCACAATGCGGATCGGCATCAGCGCCGACGCACCGCGCGCAAGCCCAGGTGCAGCAGTTCGGGTCCGCCTTCCGAGGGATCCAGCGTGCGGCCGACGGCCTGACCGTCGTCGGTGATCAGCGCGCCGTCGGCGCGCACCCGAAGCCGCATCGGGGGACGGGGAGGGATACCGAGCGCAATGATCTGAGGCGAGAACACCATCGCGAAATCGAGCGCGTCGCCGACCCTGGTCACGTCGTAGTGCCACTGGCCGGCGTCGTAGGTGCCGGTCAGCTCGTCGAGCGCGTCGGGCGACCCCGGTCGTCAGCACATGCTCCTGATCGCCGTCGACGATTCCGATCACCGCGCCGGGGACGCCGAGTTCGCGAGCGCTCTCGTCGAGCAGGGCCTGCAGTCCGTCCCCCATCAGGCTTCTCCTCGCACGGCCCGCCCGGGATATGCCGCGGTCAGCATATGACCGTCTTCGATCACGGCGTTCCCGTGCACCAGGAGGTGCCTGACCCCCTGGGATGGGCGCGTCGGGTCGAGATAGGTGGCCCGATCCGTGACGGTGACGGGATCGATCACGACGACGTCGGCGTCGGCGCCGATCCCCAGATGTCCCTTGCGGCGCATCGCGGGTGCCGTCTCGTCGAGCACGCGGGCGGGGAGATAAGCGCAGCGGCGGAAGGCCTCGAGCCAGGTCCAGGCGCCGGACTCCCGCACCATGAGCCGGAGCGACTTGGTGAACGTGCCGGCGGTGCGCGGATGCGTCTGGCCGCCGGGAGGCAGGGGCCACTCCCGCTGCTCGCGCGCGGCGGGAACCCCATCCCGAGCGGCCCAGAACACCGGCATCGCGTCGCTGGCCACGATCGAATCGGGGAAGGCGAGCGAACGGTGCAGGTGCGCGCGATCGACGGGGTCCTCTTCATCGAGGAAGGTGACGATGCAGGCGGCTGCGGGGTCGGTCGCGCGGATCTCGCGGAGCCGCCGCTCGTCGGCGATGCGCTCGCCGGTCTCGACGAGCACCAGGGCCGACGGCGTGATCCCGAGGCCAGGAAGCTTCTCGGGCGCGAGGAAGAAGGCGCCGATCGCGGTGCTCCCCGCGCCGTACGGATACGCCTCGACGGTGACGCGCGAGCCCGCGGATCTGGTCGACTCGAACTGCGCCAGCACGCGATCGATGTGCCGCAGCGACGTGCTGTTCACATGGCAGTGGTGCATGGCCGCGCCCGTCTCGCCGGCGGCGCGCAGAAGCTCCTCGGTGCCGTCGATCGGGGTGTCGGGGTCCGCCTCGATCAGCTCGCGGACATGGGTGAAGGTCGGGGCGCCGGCGGACGCCGCGAGCCGGGCGACATCCAGATACTCGTCGGGGTCGGTCCGCGGGGCGTACCCCATGAGGACGCCGATGCCGAGCGCACCGCGCGTCAGCTCGTCCTCGAGCAGGCCCAGCCATCGGCGGCGCTCGGTCGGGCTCGATGTGCGCTGCCACTCCTGGTCGCCGAGGAGCTCCATCGAGGCGTGGATGTCCGGCTCGGGGAGCCGGTCGAGGTGCGCGTACGCACGGGCCTGCGCCCAGGATGCCGAGAAGCCGTAGTTGAGCGGTCGCCCCTCCGCCTCGGCGCGAGCGATCGCGTCGTCGACGGGCATGAGACCCGCCTCCAGGTCGAGCGCGGTGGTGACCCCGTCCATCGCCTGCAGGCGCTGGCCCGCGATCGAGTGCACGTGGCTGTGCAGGTCGACGAAGCCCGGGCCGACGATCAGGCCTCCGACGTCGATCACGACGGCATCCGTCGGAGCGACGAGGTCGAGACCGATCGCCACTACGCGCCCGTCCGAGATCAGCACGTCCGCGATGCGATCCGTGTCGGTGCCAGGGTCGATGACGCGCCCGCCGCGCAACAGAGTGTCCACACGATCACCGTTCCATGCCGGCGCCGATCCATCCGGTGCGTCCGCACGAAACCCGCCCGCGATTCCGGTGCGATCCGACAACGCACGGAATGCTCCGGCGTCTGCGGACGCCCCCACCGGACCCGCGAAGATGCACTCGACCGGTCGGGGAGACATAATGAAGGGACGATGTGACCGTGCACATGCAAGGAGGCCTGCGATGTCCACCGCCTCCGAGCGTGCCCGGATGCCGAGCATCCGCGACGTCGCGCGTCTGGCGGGTGTCTCGCATCAGACCGTGTCCCGGGTGCTGAACGATCACCCGAGCATCCGCCCGGAGACGAAGGCCAAGGTCCTCGACGCGATCTCCGTGCTCGACTACCGCCCGAACCTCGCGGCGCGCGCCCTCGTGACCAGCAAGTCGAACATGCTGGGGATCCTCTCCGCGACGATCGGCGAGTTCGGCCCGACATCGTCGATCGCGAGCATCGAGGATGCCGCGCGGGAGGAGGGATACTCCGTCTCGACGCTGAACCTCGCCGACACGACGCCCGAGGCGATCGGCACGGCGGTGCGGCAGCTGGCGCGGGAGCAGGTCGACGGCATCGTCGTGCTCGCCCCGCAGGTGCGCGTCTTCCACGTCCTGCGCGGGATGTCGCTGGACATCCCCTTCGTCAACCTGCAGACGGCATCCGGCTCCGACGGCGTGAGTCTCTCCGCGGATCAGGTCGCCGGTGCGCGCGCGGCGACGGAGCACCTGATCGCCCTCGGCCACAGCGACATCCTGCACCTGGCGGGCCCGCAGGACTGGATCGAGGCGGAGTCCCGCATGCGCGGATACCTCGACGGGCTGCGGGAGGCGGATCTGCCCACGTTCCCGCCGATCCGCGGTGACTGGACGGCGGACTTCGGGTACTTCGCGGGGCAGGAGCTGTCGCGCCGCCGCGACTTCACGGCGGTGTTCGCCGCCAACGACCTGATGGCGATCGGTCTGATGCACGGATTCCGCGACGCCGGGGTCCGCGTGCCGCACGACGTGAGCGTGATCGGCTTCGACGACATCCCCGTCGCAGCGCACGTCGCGCCCACGCTGAGCACGGTGCATCAGGACTTCCCGGAGCTCGGGCGGAGGGCCGTCCGCATCCTCCTGGCGCAGATACGCAACGAGCAGGTGCCGGAGTTCGGCCCGCTCAAGACGCTCCTGCGTGCCCGCGAGTCGGCCGCATCACGGTAGCGACACGAATTCTGCACGCGGACTTGACAGCGGTCCCTCGTGCGGGGACGATGTAATCCAATGTGAACGGTCACATCGAAGGTGACCGCACGTCTGCAAGGAAAGATCCGTGAGCACCACAGCAACGTTGCCGACAGTGTCAGGCCCCATCCTCGAGATGCGCAGCATCACGAAGGAGTTCCCGGGGGTCAAGGCACTCGCCGACGTATCCATCACCGTGCGCGCCGCCGAGATCCATGCGATCTGCGGCGAGAACGGCGCCGGGAAGTCCACTCTCATGAAAGTGCTGTCGGGGGTCTACCCCTACGGGACGTACGAGGGCGAGATCCTGCTCTACGGCGAGGAGCAGCGCTTCAAGGACATCGTCGCCAGCGAGCAGGCCGGCATCGCGATCATCCACCAGGAGCTCGCGCTCATCCCCGAGCTCTCCGTCACCGAGAACATCTTCCTCGGCAACGAGATCCGCCGCTTCGGCCGCATCGACTGGCAGGCGCAGAAGCAGCGGGCCGCCGAGCTGCTCGCCCGCGTCGGGCTGAACGAAGACCCCGACGTGCAGATCAAGACGCTCGGCGTCGGCAAGCAGCAGCTCATCGAGATCGCGAAGGCGCTCAACAAGGACGTCAAGCTCCTCATCCTCGACGAGCCGACCGCCGCGCTGAACGAGAACGACTCGCAGCACCTGCTCGACCTGATCCTCGGTCTGAAGGCCAAGGGCATCGCGTCGATCATGATCAGCCACAAGCTCAACGAGATCGAGCAGATCGCCGATGAGATCACGATCATCCGCGATGGGCGCACGGTCGAGACGCTCGACATCTCGCGCGGGGAGATCAACGAGGACCGCATCATCCGCGGCATGGTCGGCCGGTCGCTGGAGAGCCGCTACCCCGACCGCACGCCCGACATCGGAGAGGTGTTCTTCGAGGTGAAGGACTGGTGGGTGCAGCATCCGACCGTCTCCGAGCGCATGGTCGTCAAGGGCTCGAACCTCAACGTCCGCCGCGGCGAGGTCGTCGGCATCGCCGGTCTCATGGGCGCCGGGCGCACCGAGTTCGCGATGAGCATCTTCGGCCGCTCGTACGGCACGTTCCTCTCGGGGACCATGGTCAAGGACGGCCAGGAGGTGATCCTGCCCGACGTCGCCTCCGCGATCAAGCACGGTCTCGCCTACGTGAGCGAGGATCGCAAGTCGCTGGGGCTGAATCTCCTCGACACCATCAAGCGGTCCGTCGTCGCCGCCAAGCTCTCGAAGATCTCCCGCAACGGAGTCGTCGACGCGCGCCAGGAGTTCTCGGTCGCCGACGACTACCGCAAGGCGCTGCGGATCAAGACGCCTTCGGTCGAGGAGGGCGTCGGAAAGCTCTCGGGCGGCAATCAGCAGAAGGTCGTCCTGGCCAAGTGGATGTTCACGGATCCTGACCTGCTGATCCTCGACGAGCCCACCCGCGGCATCGACGTCGGAGCGAAGTACGAGATCTACGCGATCATCAACCAGCTCGCGGCGCAGGGCAAGGGCGTCATCGTCATCTCCAGCGAGCTGCCGGAGCTGCTGGGCATCTCCGACCGCATCTACACCGTCTTCGAAGGTCGGGTCACCGACTGCATCCCGGCCGATCAGGCGACACCCGAGGCCCTCATGCGCAGCATGACGTCCGCGACCCAGAAAGCATCCGCATGACCACCGAATCCACCCCCGCGAAGACCGGGTTCCACTTCAAGGACATCACCAAGATGTTCGGCGGCGGCGGAACGTCGACGCTGCGTCAGTTCGGCATCCTCGGCAGCCTGATCGTCATCATCGTGCTGTTCGAGATCCTGACCCTGCTGCGCAACGGTCCGAACGGTGCGACTCTCACCTCGGGCAACCTGATCAACGTCATCAACCAGTACTCGTTCATCCTGATCCTCGCGATCGGCATGGTGATGGTGATCATCATGGGGCATATCGACCTCTCGGTCGGCTCCGTGGCCGCGTTCACCGGCATCATCGTGGCGAAGTCGATGGCGGAGTGGAACCTCCCCTGGCCGCTCGCGATCCTCCTCGGCCTCGCCGTGGGAGCCGCAGTCGGCGCCTGGCAGGGATTCTGGGTCGCCTACGTCGGCGTACCGGCGTTCATCGTGACGCTGGCCGGCATGCTGTTCTTCCGCGGCGCGCAGCAGTGGATCGGCGATGCGCAGACCATCCCGGTCCCGAAGGGCTTCCAGATCATCGGAACGGGCTACCTGCCCGAGATCGGGCTTCCGCTGCCGTTCAACATCCCGACCATGCTGCTCGCGCTCGTCGCCGTCGCCTGGCTCGTGTTCTGGGAGATCCGCACCCGCCGCGTGCAGCGCAAGATGGGATCCGACCGCGCCCCCGTCTGGGTGAGCGTGACCAAGGTCGTGCTGCTCTCGGTCGTCGTCCTCGCCGCCGCCTGGATGTTCGCCACCGGCCGCCCGGGCACGAGCTTCCCGGTTCCGGGTCTCATCCTGCTCGCTCTCGTGATCGTGTACACCTTCATCACGAGCAACACCGTGTTCGGCCGCCACATCTACGCGGTCGGCGGCAACCGGCAGGCCGCCCGCCTGTCGGGTGTGAAGGACCGCTGGGTCGACTTCTTCGTGATGATGAACATGTCGATGCTGGCCGCCCTCGCCGGCATGATCTTCGTCGCCCGCTCGCAGGCGTCCGGTCCGAACGACGGAACCGGCTGGGAGCTCGACGCGATCGCCTCGGTCTTCATCGGCGGCGCGGCCGTCGCCGGCGGCATCGGCACCGTGATCGGCTCGATCATCGGTGGTCTCGTCATGGCGTTCCTCAACAACGGCCTCGCGCTGCTCGGCCAGGGTGCCGACGTCGTCTCGATGATCAAGGGCCTCGTGCTCCTCATCGCGGTCGGCATCGACGTCTGGAACAAGCAGCAGGGCCGCCCCTCGCTCATCGGCTTCATGACCCGGCGCTTCGGCCGCAAGGAAGACCCGGCGCTGCAGACCTTCGAGCCCAACAAGACCTACCAAGCCCTACCCGTCGACAAGACGAGCGGACAGTAGGGGTCGAATCGCGTTCGCACGCGTGAGACGACCTTCACACACCAGAGAAAGAGATCACATGAAGAAGATTCTTCTGTCGGCGACAGCGCTTGTCGTCGCGGGCGCCTTCGCCCTCACCGGCTGCTCCTCGGAGCGCGGCGGGGACACCGGTGGATCGGGGGAGGAGACCGCCAAGGGCTTCGACGCCGGTGCCACGATCGGTGTCGCCCTCCCGGACAAGACCTCGGAGAACTGGGTCCTCGCCGGTCAGCTGTTCACGGACGGTCTCGAGAAGGCCGGCTTCAAGGCAGACGTGCAGTACGCACCGGCCAGCAACACGGTCGCCGAGCAGCAGAACCAGATCCAGGCGATGGTCCAGAACGGCGCCAAGGTCATCATCATCGGCGCGAAGGACGGCAAGCAGCTGGCCACGCAGGTGCAGGCGGCGAAGGATGCCGGCGCCACGGTCATCGCCTACGACCGTCTGATCGAGAACACCGAGGCCGTCGACTACTACGTCGCCTTCGACAACTTCAAGGTCGGTCAGCTCCAGGGCCAGGCTCTGCTCGACGGTCTCGCCGAGCGTGCCGGTCACGAGGCTCCGTACAACATCGAGCTGTTCTCCGGCTCGCCGGACGACGCGAACTCCGCGGTCTTCTTCGACGGCGCCATGGAGGTCCTGCAGCCGAAGATCGATGACGGCACGCTGAAGGTCGTCTCCGGCCAGACCGAGATCGCCCAGACGGCGACCGAGGGATGGCTCGCCGAGAACGCCCAGAACCGCATGGACACGCTCCTGACCGGTTCGTACAGCGGTGACACCGTCCTCGACGGCGTCCTCTCGCCGAACGACACGCTGGCTCGCGCCATCATCACCTCGGTGCAGCAGGCCGGCAAGCCGGTCCCGGTGGTCACGGGTCAGGACTCCGAGGTCGAGTCGGTCAAGTCGATCATGGAGGGCATCCAGTACTCCACGATCAACAAGGACACCACGCTCCTCGTCGAGCAGTCGATCAAGATGGTCGGCCAGCTGCAGAAGGGCGAAGAGGTCGACGTCAACGACACCGAGTCGTACGACAACGGCGCCAAGGTCGTCCCGGCGTACCTGCTCGAGCCGCTGATCGTCACGAAGGAGAACGCGGCCGAGGCGTACGCCAACGTCCCGAGCCTCCTCGAGATCGTGAAGTCGTACCAGTAAGACACCCGCCCTCTTCGAGGGCATCGCACGAGCCGTCCGGATCTCCTCCCTCGGGAGCGGTCCGGGCGGCTCGTCGCCGTTCGGGCGGACGGAGATCAGATCGCCGCGCCGTCGATCTCTCGCAGCCGGAGCTGCAGTGCGAGGACCAGACGGAGATCGGCATCGTCGATGTCGATGACCTCGGCGATGCGCCGGAGTCGGTGGCGCAGGGTGTTCGGGTGCAGCATCAGGAGCTCTGCGGCGCGCGCGACGTCGTGGTTCGCGCCGATCCAGCGGCTGAGGCTCTTGACGTAGTCGGTGCCGTTGGCCGCATCGTGCGCCAGGAGCGTCCGGAGCGGCTCGCCCGAGACGAGTTCGCTCTGACCGAGGCTCGAGTGGATCTCCATCAGGAGCAGTCCGGGTCCGAGGCGTTCGTGCAGTCCGATCTCGCCGTGTCCCGGCATGTGCGCGACCACGCGCCAGGCCTGAGCAGCCTGTGCGGCGGCGGACGGGATGCCGGTGAGCCCGGGGAGCGTCGCGCTCACGCCGGCGCGCCATCCGCTGCCGATGCTCTCGTTCGCCCTCGCGATCACGGTGGCGATGATCGACTGCAGCACGGCCGTGTCGGCGGATGTGCCGGCGACGGCCATCGCGCGGCCGTCGAAGGCGCCGGCTGCCGCGGGGATGCGATACGCGGACAGTCCGGTGCGGAGCAGGTCGCCGACGTACGACGCTGCCGTGTGCATCGAGACACCGCGGCGAGTGGGACGGTGCTCCGCGATCCGGTCGACGACGATCACGGTCGTGGGTGACGACGGCTCGAGCCCGAAGTGCCCGGCGATGCTCGCGGTCGCCCCTGATCCGCGGATCAGCCAGCCGAGTCGCTCGCTGCGCTGACGCCGATCGGCATCCGCGACGAGGTTGAATCGCGCGAGCTGGGCGGCGGCGCGCTGCGCGGCCTCGGCGAGGACCTCCCCGGCGTCGGCCGAGAGCGGCGTCGATCCCTCGAGCACCCAGATGGTGCCGAGCGCCTCGCCGCGGTCGCGCACGGCGATCGCGAGGCGGGGGAGATCCTCCTCCGTCGGCAGGCTGCGCACCGCGGTCATCGAGCGCAGCACGGCGGCGTACTCCTCGGCGTTGGACGGATGGTCGGGGACCCGGCGTCCGAGGATCCCGTCGCGGCGCAGTCCGTCGACCTCCTGGCCGGGGATCGTCGAATAGGCGAGCACGCGCATGGCGAGATCTTCGATCGTGACGGCCCCACCCGTACGCAGCGCGATGTCGTTCGCGAGTCGGAAGAGGTCGGTCGAGTGACGGCTGTCGGAATCCGAGACCGGTCCGGACATCGTCTTGATCGCATCGACGAGCGTGTACAGCCGTCCCCAGGTGACATCGGGGGACGATTCGAGCACGGCCACCCCGGTGCGCCTCGCCGCCTCACCCCACGCCGAGGCGTCGATCGCGCCGGTGCGCACCACCAGCGCCGCCGCGCCCGTCTCGGCCGCCCAGTCCATCAGCTCCGCGGACGGTCGCCCGGGAGCGAGCACGATCGCATCGCCGGCGTGCGGGTCGGTCGAGTCCGGATCGAGGATCAGCGGATGCCCCGCGCTCCGGTCGCGTCCCTTCGGCAGCGCCAGGGCACGGAGCACGGTGGAGCCGAGGGTGTCGAGAAGGGTGCCCAGCGTCGTGGACGACTCGGCGGCGTGCTCAACGGTCATGATCTCAGGATGCCGTGTCGAGCCCGCGCGGGACGCCGACGAGCGCCGTTCCCTCCGGTTGCCGTACGAATCGCAACCCGTCCACGCCGAAGATCCCGAGCCGCAGATCGTCTCCGTCGCGGCGCACCGACGCCGGACCGACCAGGAACGTTCCATCCGGCCCCGCCTCGACTTCGCCGGCGATGTCGAGGCCGAGGCGGAACCTGCCGTCCGGCTCGATGAGCACGAGCGTGCCGAGCTCCGGGCTGAGATAGGTCCCCGCTGGTGGGGGCGTTGACGCGTCGGGGGCGGCGCAGCGTTCGAACGTCAGATCCCGCCCCGGCCGCATGTGGACCCGAAGCACGAGGCGGTCGCCGTCGATCAGCAGCTGCAGTCCCTCATCCCGGTCCTCGCCGTACCAGCATCCGTCTTCGGCGAGTGTGAAGCGCCCGCTCTGGAACCCCGAGAGGGTGAGCGTCCCGTCGAGACGAGCCTCGGTCCGCATCGATTCGTCCGCGCCCGGCATGATCCACCATCCCGCCGCCGCGCGGGCCGACTCGGTGTCGTGGGCCGGCGCCGGGACAGGTGCTTCCGGGACACTGACCGCGAGCCGCGCGACCGCGTTCGCGATGACGGTGGCCCGCACGGCGGAGTGGTTCGCCAGCACGACGACGCCGAGGTCGTGGTCGGGCAGGTAGCAGAGATGCGAGCGGTAGCCGGCCACGGCGCCGGCGTGGCCGATCGTGCTCTCGCCGCCGAGGTCCGCATGGTAGATGCCGTACGCGTAGGGCCCGGCGCTCCCATCCGGAAAGACGGGGGCGCTGTCGACCAGCGTGTCGCGGATGTCTTCGCCGAGGACGTCTCCGTCGCGCAGGAAGCGGAACCACGGGCCGAGCTCGCTCAGGCTGGTCACGAGACCGCCGTCCCCGACGGCGCATTCCTCGCTGTCGGCACGGAGCACACGGTCATCGATCGATTCGTAGCCGTAGGCGAACCCGGGGAGGACGGCACGGCTGTCCTCGCGAAAGAGCGTGCGGTGCATGCCGAGAGGCCGGAAGATCCGCTCGGCGGCGAACTCGCCGAGGGTGCGCCCGGTGACGCGGTGCACCAGTGATGCCGCGAGAACGTACCCCGTGTTGGAGTAGCGGAACGCCGCGCCAGGGGGGAAGTCGAGCGTCGAGAGGCCGGAGACGAACTCCAATGTCTGATCCTGGGTGATCCGGGTCAGGCTCCGACCGGCGACGGCGGCGAGGGCCAGCCATTCGCGCAGCCCACCGGTGTGCTGCAGGCATTGCGCGATCGTCACGGGGGTCTCGAGGCGCAGCTCGGGCAGGTGCGTGCGGATGTCGTCGTCGAGGCTGACGAGACCGTCTCGGGCCAGGAGCAGGACCGCGGTGGCCGCGAACTGCTTGCTCATCGAGGCGATGTCGAAGCGGGTGTGCTCGTCGATCGGCACGCCGAACTCGACCGAGGCCAGTCCTGCCGTGAACTGGCTCACCAGCACTCCGCCGCGGTAGACGCCCACCGCCAGTCCCGGGCCGGTGGGCGCTGCGTAGCGGGAGACGAGGCGGGCGACGGCGTCGGTGTCCATGACGGAAGTCTGCCGATCCGCCGCGGGGGACGGCTTGTCCTGGCGGGCAAAATGCGTGCCCGGGGTTTGGACTCCGCGACACCGGGTCGCGCGCTCAGAACGGCGCGGGTGCCTCGGGGCCGCTGTCGAACGCCGTGCTCTCGGTGAAGGTGACGGTGTTCTGCGCGGGGGGCTCATCCGTATAGACGCGGCCGGTCGGACTCGTCCACTCGAGAACTCCACCCGCCTTCTGGATCACGTGCCACGGCGAATGGTGCTTCAGCATGTGATGCCGTCGACAGAACGCCGCGAGGTTCTCGTGGGAGGTGGCTCCACCCGCGGCCGCTGCGACGTTGTGATCGACGTCGCATTTTCGCGCGGCCAGACCGCAGGTCGGAAAACGACAGCGCTGGTCTCGGGCTCGAAGATGCCGCCGGAGCTGCTCGCTGGGACGATACCGGTCGACCGAGAGCATCGCGCCGCTGGTCGGATGGGTGAAGACGCGATCCCACCCCGCTGCGGTCGCGGCGAAGAAGCGGGCGGTCCAGGAATCGAGCGGCATCGTGCCGTCCAACTCGGCCGGTGGGGAACACGGGCCCGCCGAGGCGGTCGTTTCGCGGTTCATCAGGGACGATGCGGGCACGGTTACCTCGACCCGCGCGTGGATCGCGCCGAGCAGCCCGTCTTCGGTGTCGTGTGCGGTCGGCGCGCCGGTGAGGACGAGGTCGGCGAGCAGATCGGCACGCAGCTGATCGATCGTGCGTTCGTCGCGGACGCCGTCTGCCTTCTTCGCCGCTCTCGCGTTCTCTTCTTTGAGGGCGTGCGCCATCTGTGAGAGGCGGTCGAACATGCCGTGAACGAGGGTCGCGGGGCCGTGCATGCCCAGCTCGGCCATGCCGTCTTCGCCGTCCTTCACCCAGACGCGCCGCTTCTCGCGGGCGGTGCGATGCCGCTCGGTCACCGTGCGCTTCTGATACTTCTCCGCGAGCCGCCGAGCGATGCGGCGCAAGCGGTTCGGCGACTCGACAGCCGCGACCGCGAGGGCCTCCGCGGCGTAGGCCGCGCGATCCGCCTCGTCGTCGAGATGCGCACCCGCGTCGACGATCACGCGCGAGTGCGCCGCGTTGATCCGCCCCTCACCCTGCGCCTGCCAGACCGACGGGAAGCGGTCCACCAACCAGGAGGCATCGGACATGCGGCGCTCGACCGTGCGGTCGCTCACGCGCTGCACGGCGCCGATCTCGGCGGCGACGGACCGGATCGTCATGTCACCGCCATCGGGGTGGTCCGCCTGCTGCGCGATGTCGACGGCGAGGCGGCCGGCCAGCGCCAGCAACCCGTCGCGTGCGGCCTGCATGCTGCTCAGCGTCGCCTCAGCGGCAGCCAACGACGCGACCAGATCGGCGAGTGTCGCCATCTGAGAGTCCGTCGCATCGACCATCGCTTCCATGACTTCAGTACATCATCGACCGCCGACATTCGAAGATATGTTCGCCGTCGGCCACCTAGTCCCAGATGGGGTCGTCGGGGTCGGGGGAGTCCGTGCCGTCGGCGTCGGTCATGATGCGCGCCTCAGCGATCCATGACGTCAGCCGATCGTCGTGGAGCATGTGCGGTCGCGGCGTGCCGAGAAGATCGGGGTTCGTCACGATGTCCAGTGGCTCATCGCTCGCGAAGACGACGACGTTGCTGAGCGGTCCTTCATCGTCGTCCGGTTCTGCGTCGAGAACGACGGCGACGTGCTCGAACACCGTGCTCAGGGTGGCCGCCTGTCGCCGTGAGTACTCGAAAGGATGCCCATCGAGCAGGTTGACCGCCACGACACCGTCGGTCGCGGAGCGTGCGGCGACCCGGCGGTAGAACTCCTGGCTGGCCACATGGTGTCGGATGACGGCGGCATCCCAGAGATCGACGACGGTGAAGCGCGCATCCACCCAATCGGTGTCGACGGCGGTGGCGCCCGTCGGTGCGGCGCCGAGCGCGGGGGACGGGGATCGCCCCTCGCCGGGGAGCTCCGCGTCTGCGATCGCTCGCGCATCGCCGAAGATGACTCGCAGGTCGGCACCGGCGGGAAGAGGCAGCGCGGCGATCACCGCTGCATAGAGAGCCGGCTCGAACTCGACCACGAGTTGAGGCGACCCGGCACGGGTGGCCTCGACGTAGCGTGCCAGCGTGAGCGCTCCGGCCCCCAGATGCACGGTGAACAACGGCTCGCCCGGCTCGGCCGCGGCATCGATCGCTCGGGCGATGTGCTGGATGTAGGCGTATTCGAGTGCGGTGGGCTCGGTCATCGAGACGACGGACTGCGGAATCCCATCGACGCTGAGCTCGTAGCGACCGGGGCGCCTCTTCGACTGCATCAGCTTCGCCTTGCGATTGTCGAGCGAGAGCGAGAACACCCGGTGTTTCCTTGGCACCCGTCGATCTTAGGCCGGGCGAGACCGGGGACGTTGCGCCCAGCGCACGCGAGTACCCTTGAGAGGACATGGCACATCTTCTCGGGGCCGAAGGCCTCCACCTCGAATATCCGACCAGGGTCGTCTTCGACTCCGTGACCCTCGGCATCGAGGAGGGCGACCGCATCGGCATCGTCGGGCGCAACGGCGACGGCAAGTCGAGCCTCCTCGGCATGCTGGCCGGCACGAAGCAGCCGAGCGCAGGACGCGTCACCGTGCGCGGCGGCATCCGCATCGGCGTCCTCGACCAGGCCGACACGCTCGCCGATGACGTCACGATCAGCCAGGCCGTCGTCGGCGACATGCCGGAGTACGAGTGGGCCGGCGACTCCCGTGTCCGCGACGTCATCGAGGGGCTCCTGAAGGACCTGCCGTGGGATGCCGAGATCGGCTCGCTCAGCGGCGGTCAGCGGCGCCGTGTGTCGCTCGCGAAGCTGCTCGCGGGGGACTGGGACGTCATCGCCCTCGACGAGCCCACCAACCACCTCGATGTCGAGGCGATCACCTGGCTCGCCGGACACCTGAAGAAGCGGTGGACCGCGAACTCCGGCGCACTCATGGTCGTCACCCACGATCGGTGGTTCCTCGACGAGATCTGCACCGAGACGTGGGAGGTGCACGACCGCATCGTCGAGCCGTTCGAGGGTGGATACGCCGCCTACATCCTGCAGCGCGTCGAGCGCGACCGGATGAACGCCACGATCGAGGCGAAGCGCCAGAACCTCGCGCGCAAGGAGCTCGCGTGGCTCCGCCGCGGTGCGCCCGCGCGCACCGCCAAGCCCAAGTTCCGCATCGACGCGGCCAACGAGCTCATCGCCGACGTGCCCGAGATCCGCGACAAGGTCTCCCTGCAGTCGCTCGCCGTCTCCCGGCTCGGCAAAGATGTCGTCGACCTGCTCGACGTCGGGGTGACCTACCCGAAGACGGACGGCGGCACGCGTGTGGTGCTGCGCGATGTCGAGTGGCGCATCGCGCCGGGAGAGCGCACCGGCATCCTCGGCGTCAACGGCGCCGGCAAGTCCACGCTCCTGGGCCTCATCGCGGGCACCGTCGAGCCGACCGTCGGACGCGTCAAGCGCGGCTCGACCGTGATCGTCAAGACGCTCACGCAGCGCCTCGACGAGCTGGAGGACGTGCGCCGCGAGCCGGTCCGCGTCGTGATCTCCCGCCTGCGCACCTCGTACACGCTCGGCTCGGGCTCGAAGGCGCAGGATCTCACGCCCGGTCAGCTGCTCGAGCGGCTCGGGTTCGACTCCGCCCAGCTGTCGACGCCGGTGAAGGATCTCTCCGGCGGGCAGCAGCGCCGGCTGCAGCTCCTCCTGGTGCTCCTCGATCAGCCCAACGTGCTGATCCTCGACGAGCCCACCAACGACCTCGACACCGACATGCTCGCCGCGATCGAGGACCTCCTCGACTCGTGGTCGGGCACTCTCCTCGTCGTGAGCCACGACCGGTACTTCCTGGAGCGCGTCACCGACCAGCAGTACGCGATCCTCGACGGCCACCTCCGTCACCTGCCGGGGGGAGTGGACGAGTACCTGCGGCTGCGACAGCTGCAGGATGCCGCACCGAGCAAGTCGCAGACGGCGACGAACACGGCGAAGAAGGCATCCGCCTTGGACGGCGCAGCCCTCCGCACGGCTCAGAAGGAGATCTCCGCGCTGGAGCGCCGCATCGAGAAGCTCACGCAGCAGATCAACAAGGCGAAGAACGCGCTGGCCGAGCACGACCAGTCCGACTACGCCGGCATCGCCGACAAGATGAAGGCGATCGGCGAGACGCAGGCCGAGATCGAGGAGCTGGAGCTGCGCTGGTTCGAGCTGTCGGAGGAGCTGGCCTGACCGGAGCTGCCGGGAAGCGGTTCATCGCCGCGCGATCACGGCGACGATCGGCCGGTGATCGCTCCCGGCTGCATCCGTGATCACGGATGCCGTGCGCACCTCCCACGCTTCACCGACCAGCACGTGATCGATGGGCGAGGCGAGCCACCCCGGCGCGGACGCCGGCCACGTGCCGACCGCGGAGGCGCCTGTCTCGAGCGCGGCATCCCGGCAGCCGTCGAGCACGCTGCCGAGGTGGTCGACCGTCGCGTTCAGGTCGCCGGCGATGATGACATCCGGGTCGGTGCAGCGATCGGAGACCCAGTCGAGCCCCGCGTCCCAGTCGTCGAACATGCCGGGCAGCGGCGGCAGCGGATGTGCGGCGACGATGCGGGGACCGGTGCCGTCGACGGGCTCCCACACGGCGCTCGGAAGGTTCGGGGTGGAACCCGCGCCCTCGTCGATCCGATAGTCGCCCAGATCGGCCGAGAGCAGGAGAGAGGTGGGGATGTCCGCATCGCCCTCGGGGCCGCGGGTCGTGTCAGCGGTCATGGGCTTGCCGTCGACGGCCACGAGCCGGGCGATCTCCGCCACCGCCGCCTCGTCGGTCTCGGGCAGGCTCACGATGTCGGCATCCGTCTCGATGACGAGCCGGGCGATCGACTGCGGCGTCGCCGCCCCGCCGAGTGTGTTCCACGCGACGACCGTCAGCTCGCCCGAGCCCGAGCCCGAGCTTGCGGTCGCAGCGCCGCCCCTCGCGAGCAGCGCACCGGCGTTGGCCGCCGACGATGCGAGGAGCAGCACCGCCAGCGCCGCGGCGATCGACCAGCGTCGTCGCGCGCGTGCGACGACGGCGAAGACGATCCCCGTGATGAGCAGAGCGATCGCGAGACCCGCGCGGAGGGCGATCAGCTGCGCGATTCCCGGGAGCCGCTCGGCCGCAAGGGCCTGAGGCCACGAGAGCAGCAAGGCGATCGGGGCGCCGAGCAGCGCCGTCAGCACGAAACCGGGTCGCACGCCTCGTCTGCCGGCCGTTCGGTCGGGGAGATCCTGGTCCTGCGCGCTCGCCGTCGTCATCCGTTGCTCCTCGTTCCCGCGGGTGTCCGGCTCAGTCTCGTCGACGAAGGTCGAGAGAACCTGACCGTCGGCGCGTGATGAGGAATATCCTTCTCCCACAGGTGTTGGGAGGTAGTGATGGAAGGCCTCGAAGTAACCGTCCTACTCGGACTCACGATTCTTGTCGGAACCCTGATCGCACCGCGTGTGCGCCTCGCACTGCCCCTCGTCCTCGTCATCTTCGGGCTGCTGCTCGGCTTCGTGCCGCAGCTGCGCGAGGTGCAGCTGCCGCCGGAGACGGTGCTGCTGCTGTTCCTGCCCGTGATCCTGTTCTGGGAGAGTCTGACGACCTCGCTGCGCTCGATCCGCCGCGACTTCCGGTACATCCTGCCGATGAGCACGGTTCTCGTCGTGGCATCCGCTTTTGCCGTCGCCGGCATCGCCGTGCTGTTCGGCATGCCGTGGGAGATCGCGCTGATCCTCGGTGCGGCCGTCGCGCCGCCGGACGCCACGGCCGTCGCCGCCCTCGGACGGCTGCTGCCGCGACGTTCGTTCATGAAGCTGAAGGCGGAGAGCCTCACCAACGACGGCACGGCTCTCGTGCTCTACGCCATCGCGGTGTCGGTCGCGCTCGGCGGGCAGATCACCCCGCTCTCGGTCACCTGGGACGTGCTGGTCTCGTACATCGGCGGCGTCGCGGCCGGAGCCGCCGTCGCAGCTCTCGGCTATCTGCTGCTGAGCCGTACGACGTCGACCATCGTGATCAACGTCACCCTGCTGCTGATCCCGTTCTCGGCGTTCCTCGTCGCGGAGATCGTGCATGCTTCCGGGGTGCTCGCGGTCGTCGTGGCGGGTCTCATCGTCGCCTACATCTCGCCACGCGTGACGACGGCGTCGTCGCGACGGCAGGCGGATGCCGCGTGGCCGTTCGGCGTCTTCCTCCTCAACGGCGCGCTCTTCGTGCTCATCGGTCTCGAGGTCCAGTACGTCGTCCACGAGATCTCGGCTGCGGCGATCGGACGGCTCGTGCTCATCACGCTCTCCGTGTGGGTCACGCTGCTGGTCGTGCGATACCTGTTCCAGCTGATGAACGTCCCGTTCCAACGTCGCCCGGCGACCCCGCTTCCCCGGGGGATGCGGTCGCGGGCGCGTGCGGTCTCCACGGTCGCGGGGATGCGGGGAGCGGTCTCGCTCGCCATCGCCCTCTCCGTGCCCGCCGGGATCAGCGAAGGCGGCGCGGTCGCGGGGCGCGACGAGATCGTCTTCGTCACCGCGGGCGTCATCCTGCTGAGCCTCCTCGTGCAGGCGCCGCTTCTGCCGATGATCGTGCGCTGGGCGAAGTTTCCCGTCGACCATGCCGAGGACGAGGAGTACGAGCTCGCGGAGCGCGCGATCTCCGGTGCGGCACTCGCCGCTCTCGACGACCTCGCGGCCGAGCATGGAGTGGGTCAGGAGGTCCGCGACCGGGTGCGAGCCGAGGGCTACCAGATGCTGGAGTTCGAGAACGCGCGCTCCCTGGCTCGCGAGCAGGCTCTCGTGGACGCCGAGGCGGAGGCGCTCGACGACCTCCTCGACGAGCCCGATCCGCTGGGCATCGGCGGGACGGATGCCGACGATGCGACGCCGCTCGGCGTCGCGGGGACGGATGCCACCGACGGCACGGTGCTGCAGATGATCGCCACCTCGGCCGACGTCGACCTCGCCCAGCGCTCGCCGCTCATCCGCCATGAGGAGCACACGCGGCTCAAGCTCGCCCTCCTCGACCGCAAGCGTGAGGTGCTGCTGGGGCTCCGCGGTGCCGGCACCGTCGACGACATCGTCGTGCGACGGATCTCGGCGCGGCTCGACCTGGAACAGGTGCGCCTGCAGGGCATCGAAGAGTTCGACTGAGCGGCATCCGCTCGCGCTGTGACGTCGTGTGACGGTCGATTCCTCGTGCGCGCACGAGCCTGCCTAACGTATTCGAGTCCCCCCACGAGAGGAACCCCTTCCCATGTCACGTCGCACCACCTCCGTCATCGCCGCGCTCGCCGCGGTCCCGCTCTTCGTCGCGCTCGCCGGCTGCGCCACCGCGTCGTCCGACGCCGGCTCCGACGGCGGTGGATCCACCGAGAACGAGGTCGTCAAGGTCGGCATCGTCGGCAAGGGCGATGCGCAGTGGGAGCCCTTCGTCGAGGCCGCCGCCGAGGAGGGCATCACCGTCGAGCTCGTCGACTTCGGCAGCTACGAGCAGCCGAACCCCGCTCTCACCGAGGGCGAGGTCGACCTCAACCAGTTCCAGCACATCGTGTACCTCGCCGAGTACAACGAGGCGTCGGGCTCGGATCTCACCCCGATCGGCTCGACCGCGATCTACCCCCTGGGTCTGTACTCCACGAAGTACGACGACGTGAAGGACATCCAGAAGGGCGAGACCGTCGCCGTTCCGGACGACGCCTCCAACCAGGCGCGCTCGCTCAATGTCCTCCAGCAGGCGGGTCTCGTCGAGCTCAAGAGCGGCGGCACGCCGTACTCCGACCTCGCCGACGTCGACACCGAGAAGTCCAAGGTGCAGGTCAAGGCCCTCGAAGCCGCACTCACCCCGACCTCGCTCCCGGACGTCGCCGCAGCGATCATCAACAACGACTTCGTGAAGGATGCCGGTCTGACGTTCGAGGACGCGCTGGCCACCGACGACATCGAGGACCCGAACGCGTTGCCGTACGTGAACATCTTCGCCGCGCGCGCCGAAGACGCTGACAACGAGACGTACCTCAAGCTCGTAGAGATCTTCCAGACCGACGAGGCCGTGCAGAAGGGCCTCGCGGAGTCGTCGGGCGGCACGGCCCTGTCGCTGCAGACGCCGGTCAAGGACCTCGTGGACTCGCTGAAGAAGGTCCAGAAGGAAGCTGCAGAGAACAAGTGAGCGCGCGCGGGAGCGATCCCGCCTGATGCGAGAATCGGGTGACGCCGTGTGCGTCACCCGATTCTCATTTCCCGAGAACCAGACCGGAGAAGCACATGCCGATCGTGAGCCTGACCAATGTCTCGAAGGCCTACCCTTCGCGGAACCCCGGAGACGGCGAGATCGTCGCGGTCGACGACGTCACCCTCGAGATCGAGAAGGGCGACGTCTTCGGCATCATCGGATACTCCGGAGCCGGCAAGTCGACGCTCGTGCGCCTGATCAACGCGCTGGAGCCGGCGACCGCCGGCAGCATCCTCGTCGACGGCGTCGACATCACCGCGCTCAAGGAGAGCGAGCTCCGGCGCATCCGCGGCGGCATCGGCATGATCTTCCAGCAGTTCAACCTCTTCTCCTCGCGCAGCGTCAAGGCGAACATCGCCTATCCGCTCTCGCTCGCCGGGTGGAAGAAGGCCGACATCGAGGCCCGAGTCACCGAGCTGCTCTCGTTCGTCGGCCTGTCCGACAAGGCCAAGGCCTATCCGGAGCAGCTCTCCGGTGGCCAGAAGCAGCGCGTCGGCATCGCCCGCGCTCTCGCGACGGGTCCTGCGATCCTCCTCGCCGATGAGGCGACCAGCGCGCTCGACCCGCAGACGACCCACGAGGTGCTCGACCTGCTCCAGCGCGTGAACAAGGAGCAGGGCGTGACGATCGTCGTCATCACGCACGAGATGGACGTCATCCAGACCATCGCCACGAAGGTCGCCGTGATGGAGCGCGGCCGGGTCATCGAGCAGGGTGACGTGTTCGACGTGTTCTCGGCCCCGCAGAACCCGGCATCGCAGCGCTTCGTCGGCACCGTCGTCAAGGGCGTGCCGTCGCCGTCGGAACTCGCGGTGCTTCGCGAGCGTCATCAGGGCCGCATCGTCACCTTCTCATTCCGCGACGGGGACTCGTCGCAGGCGCAGGTGTTCCTCGACCTCGCGAACGCGGGCCTGGACTTCGAGCTCGTGTTCGGCGGCATCAACGACATCCGCGGTCGCGCCTTCGGTCATCTCACGCTCGCGATCCGCGGAGAGAGCGCGGCGATCGACGGCGCGCTGGCGTCGATCGGCGACCGTGTCGAAGTCACCGAGATCGCCGGAGAGGAGGCACGCTGATGGATCGTCTGATCGAACTCGGGCCGGAGTTCTGGCAAGCGGCCCTCGAGACCCTGTACATGACGTCGTTCGCGCTCGTGCTGGGTGGCGTGCTCGGCCTCGTGATCGGCATCATCCTCTACGTGACCAGACCGGGCGGGCTCGTGCAGAACGCGTTCGTCTCGACGATCGCGAACCTCGCCGTCAACTTCTTCCGTCCGATCCCGTTCGTGATCTTCATGGCCGTGGCGCAGCCGTTCGCTCGCGCGGTCGTCGGCGTCGGCATCGGCACCACGGCCGGCGCCTTCATCATCGGTCTCGCCGCGGCCTTCGCGATCGGCCGCATCGTCGAGCAGCACCTGGTCTCGGTCTCGCCCGGTGTCATCGAAGCCGCACGATCGATGGGCGCCGGCCCCTGGCGCATCCTCTTCACGGTCGCGATCCCCGAGTCGCTCGGGCCGCTCATCCTCGGCTACACGTTCATCGTCGTGGCGCTCATCGACATGACCGCGATGGCCGGCCTCATCGGCGGCGGCGGTCTCGGCGCCTTCGCGCAGATCTACGGCTTCCGGCAGTTCGAGCCGGTCGTGATGTGGGCCGCGATCGTGCTGATCGTCGTGTTCGTGCACTTCGTGCAGCTGCTCGGCACGAAGCTCGCGCGCCGGATCATGCGCCGCTAGGCCTCCTTCTCGATCGGGTCACGAGTCGTACCGGCGGATGGCGAGGTCGGTCCCACGGGAGGATGCGCGATGCGTGCTCTCCGAGAAGGATCGAGTCCATGAGGATCAGCGCGGCAGCAGAGATGACCGAGGTATCGACCCGGGTGCTCGCCGGGAACGGCAGCGGCGTCTACGACGCCATGATGGACGGCACCGGACGACTCCTCGACCTGATCGAGCGCGATCACAGCGACCAGGCCCACGTGCTGTGGAGCGCCTACGTGCTGTGGTCCGAGATCTGCGATCGTTGGGAGACCTCGGACGGACCGGATGCCGTGGCCACCGTCGCAGCCGCGGCGCGGGAGACATCGATCGCGTGGCTCGCGATCGACTCGACCACGGAGCGTGAGGTGGATGCCTTCTTCCGCGAGCGATTCCCTGCGGGCGGTGCGTGACCGGCTTCGCTTTCAGGCGGACGTGGGGCTTTCCTGCAGCGTTCGCCGGGTGGTGAAGACGCGGTCCTCGCCGCTCAGCGGATCGACGAACCGCAGCTCGCGCGCAAGCAGCTGCAGCGGTCGCGCGTAGTCGTCGGGTCCGTCCTCCAGCAGCTCGGGATAGAACCGGTCGTTCAGAATGCCGAGGCCGACGGCCGCGAGATGCACGCGCAGCTGATGCATCTTGCCGCTGTGCGGGCGCAGCAGCGTGTGCACGACCCGGTCGTCGGCGTCGATCACCTCGATGAGAGTCTCGGCATTCGGTTCGCGCGCGTCGTCGACCTCGACGCGCACCTGGGCGCGGAGCTTCTCGATGTGGTTGCGATAGACCAACGGGAAGCGGGTCGCGTCCCACCCAGCCGGACGCGCCGACACCGCCTCGTAGACCTTCTGCACCTGCCGCTTCTCGAACAGCAGCTGGTAGGCGCCGCGCGTGGCCGGGCGCACCGCGAACATCAGCAGTCCTGCCGTCGCACGGTCCAGGCGGTGGATCGGCGCGAGGTCGGGATTCCCGAGGCGGTTGCGCAGCCGCACCAGGGCGGAGTTCTGGAGGAACTTCCCGCCCGGAGTCGTCGGCAGGAAGTGCGGCTTGTCGACCACGACGAGGTGATCGTCCTGGTGCAGGATCTCCTCGGTGAACGGGATCGTCTGCTCCGCCGGGGGCTCGCGGTAGTACCAGACGAACTCCTCGGAGCCGAGAGGGGCGTCGCGCGCCACCGCCGACCCGTCGCTCGCCACGATGTCGCCCTTGTCGAAGCGCTGCAGCAGCACGTCGGGATCGAGGTGGAAGAAGCGCTCCACCATATAGGCCGACACGGTCGGCCAGGGTCCGCGCAGCGGCACATGGAGCCGTGTCGCGCCCACGCCGTCGCGCATGGGGAGAGGAGAGGGCATGCCCATCAGTCGGAGGCCCTCCCGCGTCGGAGCGCCTTCATGAGTCGAAGCTGAGGCTCAGCTTGCGCAGCAGACCGGCCAGGCGTTCGCGGTCGCTCCGCGAGAGCGCCTGCAGGAGATCGGCCTCGACGTCGACGAGACGCGTGATCGCGGCATCCACTCTCGTGCGGCCGTCTTCGGTGAGAGTGACGAGCACGCTCCGGCCATCACCGGGATCGGCCTCCCGGCGCACCAGTCGACGGGCGACGAGTCGGTCGATGCGGTTCGTCATGGTGCCGCTCGACACCAGCGTCTGCTGCAGGAGCTGCTTGGGGGAGAGCTGGAACGGAGCGCCCGCGCGACGCAGCGCCGAGAGCACGTCCCACTCCCACGGCTCGAGGTCGCTGCGGCGGAACACGTCACGGCGGGCGCGGTCGAGGTGCCGAGAAAGGCGGTCCATCCGCGACAGCACCTCGAGAGGGGAGAAGTCGAGGTCGGGGCGCTGCGTGTTCCACGCACCGACGATCCGATCGACCTCATCCTCTTCGCTCATCCGCTCATTATCCCGTGCGAACCTCCGGTGCGGATGCCGCCGGCAGGGCGAGCGTCATGAACGTGCTGAGCGGATCGGGGCGGTAGCGGCCGAACGGCGGGCACTCGACGAAGCCGGCACGGGCGTAGAGCGCGCGGGCGGGGACGAAGAACTCCATGCTGCCGGTCTCCAGCGAGATCCGGCGGATGCCGCGTGCCGCCGCATCCGCGAGCAGGAAGACGAGCATCGCGCGGCCCAGGCCCTGACCGCGCCGGGTGGGGTCCGTGCGCATCGACTTGAGCTCCTCGTGCCCGTCCTCGAGCGCGGCGAGCGCTCCGGTGGCGATCGGCCGGCCGTCGTCGAAGGAGGCGAACAGGCGCACGCCGGGGACCAGGAGGCGGTCGAAGGGCAGCGCATGCCGGCTCTCGGCCGGAGCCGTGTCCTCCATGTCGGCGTGGTGCGATTCGAGGAAGGCGGCGAGAGCCGGGGTCGCGGTCTCGACCCGCGCGATGACGATGCTCATCCCGTCAGCATCCCAAAGGCGTGTTTCGCTTGGATGACGGGGTGCACGTCAGCGGAGGATGAGCCGGGACATGGCAGACTTGACAGGCGGCGTCCTCGCGGGCGGCGCGGTCCGCCGTGGTGTAATGGCAGCACGACAGCCTTTGGAGCTGTGAGGTCTAGGTTCGAGTCCTGGCGGCGGAGCATGACAGGTAACCTCGCGATCATCATCCTCGCCGCAGGCCAGGGCACGCGCATGAAGTCACGCCTCCCCAAGGTGCTGCATCCCATCGGCGGCCGCCCGCTGGTCGGACACGTGCTGACCACGGCGGCGCGGCTCGAGGCGCAGCACATCGAGGTCGTCGTGCGTCATGAGCGCGACCAGGTGGTCGCGGCCCTCACCGCCGACTACCCCGACGCCGTCTTCATCGACCAGGACGACGTCCCCGGCACCGGCCGCGCCGTGCAGGTCGCGATCGACGCCCTGCCCGGCGACTTCGACGGCGACGTGCTCGTGCTCTCCGGCGACGTGCCTCTGCTCGAGGTCGAGACCCTGCGCGGACTCATCGACGGGCACCGTGCCGCCGCCGCGGCAGCCACGCTGCTCAGCGCGCGTCTCGACGACCCCACCGGCTACGGTCGTGTGATCCGCGACGACGCGGGCACCGTGCAGCGCATCGTCGAGCAGAAGGACGCGACGGCCGACGAGGCAGCCGTGACCGAGATCAACGCCGGCGTCTACGTCTTCCGGGCACCCGAGCTGCGCACCTACCTCGCGCAGGTCGGCCAGGACAACGCCCAGGGCGAGATGTACCTCACCACCGTGATCGAGCTGCTCCGCGCCGCCGATCAGCGCGTCGCGGCCGAGATCGCCGCCGATACGGCCTCGACCTTCGGCATCAACGACCGCATCCAGCTCGCCGAAGCGGGCCGCGTGCTCAACGACCGGATCGTGCGCCGCTGGCAGCGCGAAGGCGTCACCGTGATCGACCCGGCGACCACCTGGATCGACGACGACGCGAACCTCTCGTCCGATGTCACGATCCTCCCGAACACCCACATCCTGCGCGCCACCGCCATCGCCCCCGGCGCGATCATCGGTCCGGACACCACGCTCGTCGACTGCGAGGTGGGGGAGAACGCGATCGTCCGCCGCACCGATGCCACGCTCGCCGTGATCGGAGCCGAAGCCACGGTCGGGCCGTTCTCGTTCCTGCGTCCCGGCACGGTGCTCGGCGCCAAGGGAAAGATCGGCGCGTACGTCGAGACCAAGAACGCCGAGATCGGCGAGGGCAGCAAGGTGCCGCACCTCTCCTATGTGGGCGACGCGACGATCGGGCGCGGGGTCAACCTCGGCGCGAGCACGATCACCGCCAACTACGACGACGTGAACAAGCACCGCACCGAGATCGGCGACGAGGTGCACACCGGGTCTCACACCGTGCTCGTCGCGCCCGTTAGGCTGGGAGCAGGTGCGAAGACCGCCGCAGGCGCCGTCGTCCGCAAGGATGTCCCCGCCGGCGCGCTGGCCATGAGCGTCGCCCCTCAGCGCAACATCGAGGGATGGGTCGAGAAGAACAGAGCAGGCACGGGTGCGGCGGATGCTGCATCCCGCGAGAATTCGGCGGAATAGGCGGACATGGCGCGCAAGAAGAAGATCGTCGATCTGGATCGCGACAACGGCGTGGCCCCCGGCCTCGTCGCGAAGACCAAGAAGCGCCTGGTCATCGCCGGCGGGCGTTCGCATCCGGCGCTGACCGCGGCCGTCGCGGAGGCGCTCGGCACCGAGATCGCGCCGACGGAGCACCGCACGTTCGCGTCCGGCGAGATCTACGCCCGCTTCGAGGTGTCGATCCGCGGCTGCGACCTCTTCCTCTTCCAGACGTTCGGCGAGCCGGTCAACGAGTGGCTCATGGAGACGCTCATCATGATCGACGCCGCCAAGCGCGCGTCGGCCAAGCGCATCACGGTCGTCGCGCCCTACTATCCGTATTCGCGCCAGGACAAGAAGGGCCGCGGTCGCGAGCCGATCAGCGCCCGACTCGTCGCCGACCTGCTCAAGACCGCCGGCGCCGACCGCGTGATGAGCGTCGACCTGCACGCCGCGCAGATCCAGGGCTTCTTCGACGGTCCCGTCGACCACCTGTTCGCGAAGCCGGTGCTGCTCGATCACTTCGAGCGCACGCTCAGCCCCGAGGACCGCGAGATCCTCACGGTGGTGTCGCCGGACATGGGCCGCGTGCGCGTGGCCGACACCTGGTCGGACAGCCTCGGCGCCCCGCTGGCCATCATCCACAAGCGCCGCGACCCGAAGGTGGCGAACCAGGTCTCCGTGCACGAGATCGTCGGAACCGTCGACGGACGCACCTGCCTGCTGGTCGACGACATGATCGACACCGGCGGCACGATCGTCAAGGCGGCGCAGGCCCTGAAGGCGGCCGGTGCGCACCGCGTCATCGTCGCGGCCACGCACGCGATCTTCAGCGACCCGGCGCACGAGCGTCTGCAGGATGCCTCGATCGACGAGGTCGTCGTCACCGACACGATCCCGCTCACCGAGTCGCGCCGCTGGGACCGGCTGACGATCCTGCCGATCGCCCCGCTGCTCGCCCGCGCGGTGCACGAGGTCTTCGAGGACGGCTCGGTCACGAGCATGTTCGGCGGCGACGCATAACACATCGGATCGGCACAGCCCGCGCATAGCCGGAGTGCCTACGGTCGATTCAGCGGCATACAGTCGCCAGACACCGAGCCGGGAGGACCAGCATGATCCGCACGACCGTACCGACCTCTGTCCACAAGGGAGCCGCCCTCATCGGCGTCGCAGGACTCCTCGTCCTCGCCGGCTGCTCCAGCACCCCTGAAGCCACCGAACCGTCGAACAGCGCTGACACCGGCACCGACAGCGGGTCGACCGCAGCGCCCAGCGGCGGCGACACCGCAGGCGCCTACACCGACGGCACCTACACCGCCGAGGGCTCGTACCAGACGCCCGAGACGGTCGAGAAGATCTCCGTGACGCTGACGCTCACCGACGGCGTCGTGTCCGACGTCGAGGTGACGGGTGATCCGCAGGCCCCGGAGACCGAGCAGTACCAGGGCCAGTTCATCGACGGCATCGCCGAGGTCGTCGAGGGCAAGTCCATCGACGAGCTGGACGTCAGCCGCGTCGCCGGTTCCTCGCTCACCAGCGGCGGCTTCAACGACGCCGTCGAGTCGATCAAGGAGCAGGCGGCCGCCTAGGCGCCGGCGGCCTCGTCATGGCGACCTGGCGCTTCGACGCGATCGGCACCCGCTGGGAGATCGAGACGGCGGCCGACCTCGACGAGAGCGATCGCGCGGCCGTCACCGACGAGATCGCGCGCTTCGATCGCGAGTGGTCGCGGTTCCGCACCGACTCCGACGTCGCCCGACTCGGTCGGGAGGGCGGCACGCTCGTGTCGGCCGACGCCGGGGTGATGCTCGACGCGTACCGCGACCTCTCCGCCGCGACCGATGGCGCGGTGAACCCCCTCGTGGCGGACAGCCTCGCCGCCCTCGGGTACGACGCGGAGTACTCGCTCGTCGCGGGGGAGCCGGTACGCGCCCCCGCGACCTGGGACGAGCGCGTGTCGTGGACGGATGCCGCCGCGACGGCATCCGCTCCGTCGCTGATCGACGTGGGCGCGCTCGGCAAGGGGCGACTGGTGGACCTGATCATGGCCGTCCTCGCGGACGCGCCGGGCGACCTCGTGGTCGACGCCGGAGGTGACATGCGCGTGCGGGGCGGCGCCGTCCGCGTCGGGCTCGAGCATCCCTACGACCCGACCAAGGCCATCGGCGTCGTCGAGGTGCGGGACCAGGCGCTGTGCGCATCCGCCGTCAACCGACGAGCCTGGGGCGACGGCCTGCATCACGTGCTCGACGCGCGCACCGGCATCCCCGTCCGCACCTGGGCCGCGACCTGGGCCCTCGCACCCGACGCGATGAGAGCGGATGCTGTCGCGACCGCGCTCTTCTTCGACGGCGGCCCCGCACTCGCCGAACGCTGGGGCGTCGAATGGGTGCGGATGACGACCGACGGCCGGGTCCAGCGGTCGCCGGGATGCCCGGCGGAGATCTTCGTCGCCGGGGGCGGGCACGGAGTGCGCCCCGCACATCAGAACTAGGGAAGAGTGGAACACGTGATCACGTCTCTCGCCGCCGCACGTCAACGAGTCCTCGCCGTCCTCGGCTCGCTGTCGATGTATCGCCTCGTGCTCTTCGCCCTCGTGGCCCTCGCCGCCGTCGCCTTCGTGCTGTCGCTGCTCGGCGTGATCGTGTCGCCGACGCCGTGGGAGCTCCTCGCCTCGTTCCTCGTGCTCGCGGTCGTGATCTCCGTCGTGGATGCCGCGGCGCAGCGCATCCTCCGCCTGCCGTGGCGCATCGAGTCGTCGCTGGTCACCGCGCTGATCCTCCTCTTCGTCCTGCGTCCGGGCCTGGAGCCGGCGTCGCTGATCGGGCTGGCGCTCGCCGGCGCGCTGGCCAGCCTGTCGAAGTACCTGATCGCGTGGCGCGGGCGACACATCCTCAACCCCGCCGCCTTCGGTGCGGCCGTCGTCTCGATCCTGGGCGCCTTCGGCGCGTTCGAGTGGCTCGGCACCTCGTCGTCGTGGTGGATCGGGACGCCGTCGATGGCCCTCCCGGTCGCGGTGCTCGGCCTCGCGGTTCTCTGGCGCACCGAGAAGGTGCGGGTCGTGCTGGTCTTCCTCCTGGTCGCGGTGAGCGTGTCGATCGTGCGGCAGGCCGTGCAGGCGCAGCAGTTCGACATCGCCTTCGACTTCGTGACGGCGCTGCAGTTCGCGGTGCTCCAGTCTCCGTTCCTGTTCCTCGGCGCGTTCATGGTCTCGGAGCCGCTGACACTCCCGCCGCGTCGCCGTCAGCAGTTCGCCGTAGCCGCGGTGGTCGGTGTCCTCGCCGGATGGCCGATCTCCGTCGCCGGGCTCTTCACGCTCGGCCAGGAGCGTGCGCTGCTGATCGGGAACCTGGTGGCCTTCGCCTTCGCGTTGCGCGGTTCCGTCCGACTGGTGCTGGAGCGGCGGGAGTTCGTCACGCCGACCGCGCAGGAGCTGACGTTCCGCGCCAAGGGCAAGGTGAAGTTCCTGCCCGGTCAGTATCTCGAGCTCGATGTGCCGCATCACCGGCCCGATGCCCGTGGAACGCGGCGGGAGTTCAGCATCGTCTCGGCTCCGGCTGATCTGCCGACGCTGCGCATCGCCTACAAGAACGGCGATCAGAAGCATCCGTCCAGCTACAAGCGCGCGCTCGCCGAGGCTGCACCGGGCGCGACGCTGGCCGTCACCGGCACCTGGGGGGACTTCATCCTGCCCCGCGGCGACGCGCCGGTGCTCATGGTGGCCGCCGGCATCGGCGTCACGCCCTTCGTGTCACAGCTGCGTCAGCTGCAGGCATCGGGGCAGCATCGCGACGTGGTGCTGGTGTACGTGGCATCCGAGGCGAGCGAACTCGCGTTCCGCGACGAGCTGGCTGCGACGGGGGTGCGCACCGTGGTCTTCACGCGCGACGAGCCCGCCGACCTGCCCGCGCACTGGACGTGGGCGCAGGGTGCCAGACTCGACGCCGACACTCTGGAGCGGGCGGTCCAGGACATCGGGGCCCGTCACGCGTTCATCTCGGGACCTCCTCGGCTCATCGCCGATCTCGCGCCCGCGCTGCAAAAGGCCCACAGCCTCACGACCGACGCCTTCGCCGGGTACTGAGCCCGGCACCCAGGATCCGTCCGTACCGCTGTGCGGCGGTACAGATGTCGGGAGATCTCCCGACGGGTGTGCTGTGCGGATGCCCGGTGATGAGTCAGTCGGACTCGGGGGTCGCCGCCGGCGTGATCGGCAGGCGCACGGTGAAGGTCGTGTCGCCGGGCGTGCTGGCCGCGGTGATCGAGCCGCCGTGGCCGTCGACGATCGCCTTCACGATCGCGAGGCCGAGCCCTGTGCCGCCGGTCTGCCGCGCCCGGGACGTGTCGCCGCGGGCGAAGCGGGCGAACAGCTCCTCGCGGAGCGCGGGGTCGATGCCGGGGCCGTCGTCGTGCACGCTCAGCACGGCATCTCCGCCCTCGCGCCCGACCCGGAGGGTGATCGTGGTGCCCGCTGGCGTGTGCGTCCGCGCGTTCGCGAGCAGGTTCGCCACGACCTGGTGCATCCGGCCGGCGTCGCCGACGATCGTGACGGGCTCGTCGGGCACGTCGATGACCCAATGATGGTCGGCCGCGGTCGGTCGCGCGTCCGAAAGCCCCTCGAGGGCCAGCTGGGTCAGGTCGACCGTGCCGTACACGAGCTCGCGCCCCTCGTCGAGCCGTGCGAGCAACAGCAGGTCCTCGACGAGCCGCGTCATCCGCAGCGACTGCGCCTGGATGCGCTCGAGCGACGAGGTCGTGCTCTCGATCGCATCCGGTCCGTCCGCTCCCGCCGGCGCCTGACGAAGGGCGCGCAGCGACAGCTCGGAGTAGCCGCGGATCGACGCGAGAGGGGTGCGCAGCTCATGGCTGGCGTCGGCGACGAACCGCCGCATCTGCTCCTCGTTCTTCTGGCGAGCCGCGAGCGAGGTGTTGACGTGATCGAGGAGCTTGTTGAGGGCGGCGCCGACGAGACCCGTCTCGGTGCGCGGATCGGCCTCGGATGCCGGCACGCGCTCGGTGATGATGACCTCGCCGCGGTCCAACTGTTGGTTCGCCACCCTGGTGGCCGTCGACGCCACCGCACGGAGCGGTCGCAGGCTGACGCGGATGGTGATCGCCGTCGTCAGAGCGAGCAGGATGAGGCCGCCGATGGTCGCGAGCGCGATCACGGTGAGCAGCTGCGTGAGCTGGTTCTGGATGTCGTCGCGGGGGAGCCCGGTGACGACGACGACCCCCGTGTTCGCGGTCGTGACGGCGACCCGGTAGGACCCCAGATCGGTGAGGGAGACGGTCGAGAAGGGCCCTCCGCCCAGGCCCGCGTTGATCTCTCCGAGCTGCGCCGTCGTGAGCTCCTTCAGCGTGCCGTTGATCTCGTTCCCCGAGGAGTTCACGGTCACGCCGCTCGCGCCGGTCACCGGGCTCCAGACGGCGAACAGCAGTCCGGGGACGGGAACGGTCTTCCCCGCCAGCACGTTGCCGGCGGTGGCCTGGCTGGGAGGCTCGATCTCGACCCAGCGCGTGATCTGATGCGCATAGCTGGTCAGCTCGTCGTCGAGCTGATCCTCCAGCGTCCTGCCCAGGGTCGCACTGGTGATGATGGCGACGATGACGAGGATCAGCGACACGAACCCGATCACGGCGGTCATCAGCCGTGTCTGGAGGCTCATCGGACGCGGCGTCATCGTCGCACCGCTCACTGCGGGGCCTTGATCATGTAGCCCACGCCGCGGACGGTGTGCAGCAGGGGCGTGCGCCCCGCGTCGATCTTCTTGCGCAGATACGAGATGTACAGCTCGACGACGGATGACTTGCCCCCGAAGTCGTAGCTCCACACGCGGTCGAGGATCTGCGCCTTCGACAGCACGCGTCGCTCGTTGCGCATCAGGTAGCGGAGCAGCTCGAACTCGGTCGCCGTGAGGTCGATCTCGACCCCGTCGCGCGCCACCTCGTGGCTGTCCTCGTTGAGGGTGAGGTCGGCGACGCGCAGGATCGACTGCCCGTCGTCCGCCGTCGCGTGACCGGTGCGGCGGATGATCGCGCGCAGGCGCGCGATGACCTCCTCCAGGCTGAACGGCTTGGTGACGTAGTCGTCGCCGCCGGCGGTGAGACCGGCGACCCTGTCGCCCACGGCGTCCTTGGCGGTGAGGAAGAGCACCGGTACCAGACTGCCGGCCTCGCGGAGTCGGCGGAGCACGGCCATGCCGTCGAGGTCGGGCATCATGATGTCGAGCACGAGGGCATCGGGCTCGAATTCCCGTGCGACCTGGAGGGCCTCCATGCCCGAGGAGGCGGTGCGCACCTCCCACCCCTCCATGCGCAGTGCCATCGCGAGCAGATCGGTGAGCATCTGCTCGTCGTCGACGGCGAGGATGCGGAGGGGTGAGCCGTCCGGACGGCGGAGGTCGGGCAGGTCGCTGGTCATGATCCCATTCTGCGGAATCTCCTATGTGATTTCTATGGAACTCGTTATGCGTTCCCTGGGAGCGGTGTCGGAGTGCCTGAGTATCGTGTCGGCATGGCTGACAGCACCGATGCTTCCGCACCCCGCGTCCTTCGTCCGTCGTCTGCCGAGGAGGTCGCCGAGATCGTCCTCCTGGCGACGCGAGAGGGCGTCCCGCTCACCGTCGTCGCCGGTGGCCACGGTCCGTGGTCGCATGGTCCGGCCGACGGCATCCGCCTCGAGCTCGGCGCGCTGTCGGGCATCGACGTCGACGGCACGACGGTCCGCATCGGCGGAGGAGCGGTGTGGGGCGACGTCGCGACGACGCTGGGAGCGCACGGTCTCGCCCTCAGCTCCGGCGACACGGCCAGCGTCGGCGTCGGGGGACTGACGCTCGGCGGGGGCATCGGATGGATGGTGCGGGCCTGGGGGCTGGCCGTCGACCAGCTCATCGGTGCACAGGTGGTCACCGCGGCCGGTGAGATCGTGGAGACCTCGACCGACGTCCATCCCGAGCTGTTCTGGGCGCTGCGCGGGGGCGGGGGCAACTTCGGGGTGGTCACCAGGTTCGATTTCGCCGCGCATCCGCTCCCGGGCATCGTCTTCGCCGAGAACGTCGTCGACGGCGACCCAGCCGTCGTGCTGCGTGCCGCGCGCGACCTGCTCCGCGATGCGCCGCGCGAGTTGACCGTCACCTACATGGACGTGCCGCCGATGGATCCGAGCGCCCCGGCCGGAGCGCGACTCAGCGCGGTGTGGGCGGCGCCGGAGCCGGATCGGCTGCGTGCCGTCCTGGAGCCGATCTCCGCGATCGACGGAGTGCGGACCGAGATCACGTCGCCCGCCTATCGAGAGATCCTGCTCGAGATGCCCCAACCCGAGGGGGAGGAGCAGGCGGAGCCACCCGGGTTCATCGGCGGGAACGGCCTCTACGCCGACCTCGATGACGAGCTCATCGAGCGCCTCGTGGCGTTCCGCCGCGCGTATCCGGCATCCGTCGTCTTCCTGCGCTCGCTCGGCGGCGCCTTCGGTGATGTGCGGCAGCAGGACACGGCGTTCCCCGCGCGCTCGGCGACCTGGTTCGTCATGGCGGGAGCGTTCGACATCCCCGGCATGGTCGACGACGCGGTCCGCGACGCGGTCGTCGCGGATTGGGCGGCGATCGAGACGGGGCGCCTCGCCGAATACGGCAACTTCGCCGACACCGAGCGTCCGCACGCGGTGCCCGGCATGCTCGACGCCGAGGCGCTCGCGCGGCTGCGCCAGGTCAAGGCCGCCTGGGACCCACGGAACATCTTCCGCCGCAACCACAACATCCTCGTCTGAGGACCGGTGTGCGGCCGAACCCGCTCACGCCAGGCGGTCGTCCGGGAGCGCGAGGAAGTCCATGCCGACCTGCAGCGCGAGAGCGTCCGCGCGCGCCCCGTTCGGGCCGTCGAGGTGGCCGTTCGCCCGCACGCTCAGGCGTCTCGGTCCGGTCAGTGCGTGGTACACCGCGAACTGACCGCGCGGATCGACAGCAGGGTCGAGCGCTGCTGCGCTGACAAGCGCCGGGAGCCGGAGCCGTCGCGCCGCGATGGCCGCGTCGTAGTAGTCGAGGACAGGCCGGGCCTCGGGGTGGTGCCGCAGGTGCTGACGGACGGACTCGCCGCTGCCCGTGCATCGCCGCGTGAGACGGACGGCGTGGTCGCCGAAGCTCGGCACGTCGAGCACCGCCCGGCGGAAGCGCCGATCCCAGGGGAGAGCCATCGCGCCGATTCCTCCGCCGAAGCTGCCGCCGCTGAAGTCGAGGGCTGCTCCCGCCGCGGGGGCGATGTCGAGCAGGACCGTCGCCGCACGCCAGATGTCGGCCGCCGCGAACCGATGCGAGTACGTGTCGCGATGCGCGATGCCGGCCAGCACGTGCGCGTCCGGGTCTGCCGGGAAGCGGCTCGGGGTCCGGGCGTGCGTCCCGGGAGCGCAGGGGAAGATCGCGGCGGTGTCCGCGGGGACGCGGTCGATGTCCGGCGCCGTGCGCCCCCCGTATCCGTGTCCGCCGACGAGGCCGCGCCGGATCGCCTTCTCGTCGTGCGGCACCATCACGTACGCGGTCGCCTGCTCGTCCGCCGAGGAGCGGAAGCGGATCTCCACGACCCGATGCGTCGCAGTGGGCTCGCCCTCCGTGCTGACATCCCAGGCGACCGCACCCGCTCCGAACTCCTCGAAGGTGGACTCCCAGAACCGGTCGAAGTCCGCCGGCTCGGCCGGGGAAGTGCGGGGCGTCAGGAGCGCGCTCAGGGCGTACTCCGTGAGCTCCTCATGAGGGTCCTGATTCACCGCGGCAGTCCTTTCCGGTGGATGTGCGCTGTCGAGGCTACCGGCGCGGCGCGCGGATGGCGGCCGCCGCGGCAGAGAGCGGCATCATTGACATGATCGCATAGTGATTGCAGTATGTGCATCATGAATTCAATTTCTGATGCAGGAGCCGACGACGATTCCCTGCTGTGGAGCCGACGGACCGTGCTGCGGATGCTCGTGATCGCCGGTGTGCTCCCTCCGGTGATCGGCGCGCATCCCGGGATCGCATCGGCGGCGGCCACGGAGATCACGACGGTCGGCGGCGCCTATCCGGACGCACTGCGTCGGCTGGACAAGCCGAACCTCGCCTTCGCCCAGGTCGCGCAGCTGGAGGGCGAGAATCACCGGATGACGTTCTTCCAGGCCACCTGGGACGGCGGAGCGACCATCGTCCGAGACCTCGAGGTGAGACACGACGGAGGCTGGCTGCCGCTCACCGATCCCGAGCACCGCTTCGACGAGCAGTGGGTCGTCTTCGAGGGGACGCTGCCATCCGGGAGCGCACCGGAGCTCTACGGTCCCCTGGCTCCGAGCTGGCTGGGGTTCACCTCCTTCCAGGTGCTCGGCCCGCAGGCGATCGAGCTGTCCACCAGCACCGACGACGTCGACCTGGTCGTGCGCTGGCGCCTCGAAGGGGCCAATCCGGAGGCTCATCACGTGCTGACGGCCAAGACCGCCGGCGACTACATCGTCGGCTATCAGAGCCAGGACGCCAAGTCCCTCGACGAGATGGCCGAGGTGCTGTGCGGCTCCTACCAGCACGCGCTCTCGGTGCTGGACGGATCGGCACCGCTCGGTGCATGGGAGCTCTTCGCACCGATGGCTCTGACGCAGTACGCCGTCGGCGACCTCGCGGTCACTTCGGGCGTGTACCTGCCCGCCGAGGTGGCCGAGTTCGCACACGAGCGTCAGCTGATGTCGGATCGGCAGCCGTACGGGATGAGCCTGCGCAGCGACAGCCTCGACATCGTGCCCTGCATGTACTCGCCGCAGCCCGGGCTCCGCACGGTCATGGCGGTCGGAGAGCAGCGCGGCTTCGCGTTCGGCGTCGCTGCCCGCGTCGACACGCTCTACGGCACCTACGCGCACCTGTGCCGGAGCGAGTACGGTCTCGCCGCCTATCGGCAGAACGTCTACGACCGTTCGCTCACGGATGCCGTGCATGCGATGGCGGCGCTGATCGCAGTGGAGCCGGACGGCGACGACTCGGTCGACTACATCCCGTCGTTCTCGGGCTGGTGGAACCGGGCCAAGGGCTTCGTCGACGTGGAGAACGAGGATGCCGTGCGCGCGGCCGCCAGCGGCGTCGTGCTCGCCGCCCACTATCTGACCGGAACGGGCGACAGCACGCTCTACGACAGACGTGCGCGTCCCCTCATCGAGTATCAGCTCTCCCGGAAGGGCATCGGGCACTCGCCCGTCATCGGCAGTCCGGTGTACAACGACACGACGCAGTACCGGATCGGCAGGATACCGACGGATGCCGTGAACCTCACGTCCCTGTATCAGCTCACGCACGGCCGCAACGCGGGGATCCAGCGTCTCGCGCTGCAGGCCACCAAGGCCGGCGTCGTCGGTCAGAGCCGTGCCCCCTTCTCGAACGCGCTGGCGACGTATCGGGCGACGGGCGATCCGGCCTATCTGGCCGAGGCGACGCTGATCGCCCGGCGCTACGTGCAGGAGCAGATCCTCACGCCGTATCGCGGCAACGGCCAGCCGCCCGGCGGGTTCGCCTACAGCTTCTCGAAGTACTGGGTCGACCTTCTCGAGATGTTCGAGGCGACGGGGGAGACGGAGTTCCTCGCAGGCGCCTATCGCGAGGTGCAGCGATTCATCACGCAGACGGCGGTCCGCCCTGTGCCCGATCAGACGGTCACCGTTCCCGAGGGGCACATCATCACCCAGCAGTACGACTGGGAGTCGCGCAGCTCGCTGCCGTCCTATCCCACCACCGACGTCCCGACCGAGACGGTGCCGGCCTGGTACGTCTCGCCCTCGGGTCTCACGTTCGAGGCGCTGTCCTCGTTCAAGCTCGGGGTCAGCACGCTGACGGACCCCGGCGGGGGCTACGTGTTCAACCCCTGCTGGGCGGGCGCGCTCCTGCGGCTGGCGCATCACACCGGCGACGCGCTGCTGGCCGACGTGGCGCACAACATGGTCATCGGCCGATTCACCACGTATCCCGGCTACTACGGTCGCCAGTTCCAGGTGGCCCACATGAAGCCGGACTTCGCCACGAGCGGTCCAGTGGGGATCACCGGGTACTACTTCCATCACGCGCCCGCCCAGCTCGGCCTCGCGATGGACTATCTGATCAGCGAGAGCTTCTACCGGAGCGGGGGCAGCATCGATTTCCCGCACGTGTTCGAGGCGGACTTCGCCTACTTCAAGTTCTTCGCCTACGGCCACGCTCCCGGCACGTTTTTCGGCGAGGACGGTGTCTGGCCGTACTTCCCTGCGGGGCTGATCGCGCTCGACAACCCGCTGGTCAACTGGATCGCCGGCGTCGGCAACGACTCGCTCTACATCAGTCTCACCAACTCGGCGGGTACCGACCAGCAGGTCGTCGTCGATCTCGCCACTGAACTGACCGGCGCGCACCGCGCGGCGGCGCTTCCCGTCGAGGTCATCGCCGCCGACGGAAGCCGTTCGAACCGGGCGGCGCGAAGAGGGCAGATCGCCGTGACCGTGCCTGCTCGCGGACTCGTCGCCCTCGTGGTGCGGACCCTCGCCGTGCAGCGGCCCGCTCTGCCATCCGATGACATCGTCGACCACGGAGCCGACAGCTTCCATGAGGTGGACGCGGATCCCGCCACCGAGTACGGCATCGCGCGAGGTCTGCTGCTGGTGCGTCCCGGCGGTCAGGGATACGACGCCTACGTGCAGATCGATACCGAGCAGCCGGCGACCCTGTCCTACCGGATCGGCGACGGGGCAGCACAGCAGGCTCCGGCGAAGGAGTTCCCCTACGAGTGGACCATCGGCGTCGACGACATCGAGCAGACGTTCCGCTACACGATCTCGTTCGGCGGCGCGACGACGGAGGAGGTCACGCTCCGCCTCCCGGCGAGGATCACCGGCGCCAACCCCGGAGTGGCGGGAGACGTGGTCGCCCAGGCGAGCGGAACCGCCGGCGACCGGGTGCCGCTCACGATCGAGGTGCGGAACGCGACCGACGATCCGGTCACCGGCGATGTGGCCGTGACGCTGCCGAGCGGCTGGCAGCTCGAGGGCGCCGTGCCCGCGATCACCGTGCCGGCAGAGGGCGTCGCGCGCGTGGAGGCGGCGGCCGTCATCGCCGCCTCCGCCGCCCTCGGCGAGGTGAAGGTCACGGCGAAGCTGTCGATCGCCGGCGAGGACCCCGTGACGCTCCGCCCCGCCACGATCGAGGTCATCGACCGACGCCGGCTGGTGTCGCTGACGACCGACACCGACATCATCAGCGGACCCGGCGCGGTGGTCCAGCTGACCGCGCTCGTCATCAACACCGGAGTGACGCCGATGCAGGGCACGCTCTCGCTGTACGGGACCTCCGGATGGAGCATCGGGCAACGGGACGCGGTCGTCACCGTGCCGCCGCGTTCCGATCTGACGCACACCTGGACCGTCACCGCCGGTTCGGGCATCGCGCCGGGGTCGTCGACCCGGTTCGAGGCGCGGCTCGATCAGAACCTGCGCCGCGGCGTGCTGGTCCGGGTCGCCGACGAAGGCGTGATCGCGCACACCCAGTCGCCCTGGCCCGGATACCTGGAGGCGGGCACGTGGTACCCGAGCGGCCTCTCCGGGTGGAACGGCACCAGGACGCGATACAGCGACTCCGACTCGGTGGGCAGCACGGTCACCTGGAACGTGTCCCTTCCGCAGGCCGGGCTCTATCGGGTGTCGGTCTGGTATCCCACGAATCCGACGACCACGACGTCGGCCGCCTACGTGGTCGAGCATCAGGGCGGGAGCTCGGAGGTCATCGTCGATCAGACGCAGGGCGCCGCGGCCTGGCGCTCGCTGGGCACGTTCCGATACGACGCGGGCGCGACGGGAGTGGTGCGGCTCGAAGTCCGCAACACCAGCATCCACCGGGTCAGTGCCGCGCAGTTCGTCCGCGTCGGGGACTGACGCGGAACGGGTGGGTGGGGCCGGAGTGAAGACTCCGGCCCCACCCACCCGTTCTGTCGTCGTGGGCGGTGCGGCGCGCTCAGTGCCGCACGTACTCCTGGATGGCCGCTTCGTCGACGGTCACGCCGAGGCCAGGGCCGGTCGGGACGAGGAATCCGCCGTCCGGGCGCACCTCGAGCGGGCTGGTGAGCAGACGGTTGGCGACCGGCAGGGTGAACGGCTGGTACTCGAACGCGAGCAGCGAGGCCGCGCTCGCCGCGACGTGCACGCCTGCGGCCATCGCGATGCCGAAGGCCGCGGAGTGGTGCGGCGCCACCGGCACGTGGAAGGCATCGGCGACGGCGGTGATCGCGAGTCCCTCCGTGATGCCCGTACGACCGATGTCGGGCTGGGCGACGCCGAGGGCGCGGCGGGCGAGCCAGTCCGTGAACTCGAAGCGGCTGCGCATGGCCTCGCCGACGGCGATCGGTGTGGCGAGAGCGACGGCGAGGTCTCGGTGCCCCTCGACGTCCTCGGGTGCGAGAGGCGCCTCGAAGAACCAGGCCCTCCGGTCATCCAGCTCCCGACCGAGCGCGCGCGCCTCGCCGAGACGGTAGGTCCAGTGCGCGTCGAGCGCGACGTCGAGATCGGGATGCACGGCGCGGATCGCGTCGAAGGTCGCGAGATCGGTGCGGATGTCGACGCCGAGGTGCAGCTTGATCCGTCGGACGCCGCCTTCGACCAGCTCGGCGGCCTTCTCGGCGCGCTCGACGTCATCGACGCCGCGGATGCCGGACACGTAGGCGGGCAGGACCTCGTGGAAGCGTCCTCCCGCGAGCTCGGACACCGAGAGCCCGGTCGCGTGACCCCAGAGGTCCCAGAGCGCGATGTCGACGGCGGCCATCGCGTCGGCCTGGTGGCCGGTGAGGTGTCCGCGCTCGCGCATCGACTCCGACATGCGGTGCCAGAGGGTGCGGACGGAGCGCGGGTCCTCTCCGAGGATGAGCGGCGTGAGCAGATTGTCGACGATGGCGGCGGCGACGACCGGGGCGACGGGGGCGAGGGCCTCGCCCCAGCCGACGAGACCGTCATCGGTCTCGATCTTGACCAGCAGCGTCTCGTATCCGGGGGAGTAGAGGCTCCGCCACGGCGGACGGATGACGTAGCCGCGATGCTCCACGCCCGTGTCGCCGGCGTAGGAGTTGTTCGCATCCTCCTTGGAGAGGTAGAGCGGGAAGGTCTGGACGCGCGTGATTCTCACAGGGGTCTCCAAAGACATCGATGGGCGAGAAGCCGGCGGCGTGTGCCGCGGCAGAAGGATCGGGGTGCCGCGGTCCGCCGCGGCGGGGGCTCAGAGCGTCGCGAACGCGGTGGCGGTGCGGGAGGGGCTGTAGCCGAGGGCGACGGAGATCTCGTCCGCGGCCTCGATGAGCTGCAGGGCCAGCTCCTGGTGCGGGGCGTGGAGATCCAGCACCGAGAGCGGGCCGCTGGCGGAGAGGCCGGCGACGATCTCCCCTGCGCGGTTGTGGATGGGGGCGGCGATGCACGCGCGGCCGAAGGCGAGCTCCTCGATCTCGGTCGCGTAGCCGCGGCTGCGGGTCTCGTCGAGCGCGACCTGCATGGCGTCGCGGTCGACGATCGTGTGCGGGGTGAATCGCTGGGGGGTCTGAGCGAAGTACTCGTCCACCTTGTCGGAAGTCATCCCGGACAGCAGGGCCTTGCCGAGGCCCGTGGCGTGCAGTGGACCGGTGCGGCCCGCCATGGCGAACGACTTGGGGGCGAGGGCGCCCTCGAAGTTGCAGAGGTAGGTGAACGTGAAGCCGCTGAGCTCGGCGACGTTCACGCCGATCTCGATCTTGCGGGCCAGGTTCTGCGCGATCTGCCGCGAGGCGCGGAAGATCGGCGAGCCGTTCAGGGCGATCGTGCCGAGCGAGACGGCTGCGGGGCCGAGTCGGTAGAGTCCCGTGCGACCGTCCTGGACCACGAACTTCATCCGGTCGAGCGCGGACATCATGCGCGAGACGGTGGACTGACCGAGCCCGGTGAGCGTGCACAGCTCCGAGACCCTCAGCTCCCCCGACTCCTCGGTGAAGCAGGCGAGCAAGGACATCGCCCGTTCGACGGTCTGGGTGCCGCCCACCGATTCCGATGCCATCGTGACTCCTCCTCCATACGGTCGCCGCTCCGCGACGCTGCGGCTCGTCACCGCTGCCAGTCATCCTAATGAGAGAAATGGCGGCGAGCAACACAAATGTGGGTGTCTTATGCATTTTGTGGATTTCGCATCCGCAATGTGGTTGACTTGCGGCACGTCGACGTCGACGACTGTGACGACGACGCGCAGGGCCCCATCCGGGGTCGTCCCTACTGGAAAGCGACTGCAATGCAACAAGCCATCCTCGAGCGGCCCGCGAAGAGCGAGCAGGCCGAGCCACGTTCCGGGCGGCGCTCCACGCTGGGCGCGAAGGACCGCACCTTCGGTTTCATGATCGCACTTCCCGCGGTCCTCCTGTTCCTCGTGATCGCGATCTTCCCGCTCGTGTCGAGCATCGGCACCAGCCTCTACGATCAGTCGCTGCTGCGCCCGGAGCGCACCTTCGTGGGGCTCGGCAACTACGCCGCGATCTGGGACGAGTTCTTCGCCCGCCTCGGCACGACGCTGATCTTCGCCTCGCTGTCCACCGTCTTCCCGCTCGTGCTCGGCGTCGCCCTCGCCCTGCTGCTGAACGCACGACTGCGCGGACGGAACATCCTGCGCGGCGCCCTGATGCTGCCGTGGCTGCTCCCCGGCGTCGTCGTCTCCTTCCTCTGGGCGTGGATCTTCAACGACAGCTACGGCGTCGTCAACCACGTGCTCGCGATCTTCGGGATGCCGGAGGTCAGCATGCTCGGCAACCCGGTCGGTGCGATGGCCGCGGTGGTCATCGCCAAGACCTGGCACTCGTTCCCCTGGATCATGGTCGTCGCACTCGCGGTGCTCCAGACGCTGCCGAGCGAGCAGATCGAGGCCGCCACCATCGACGGCGCGACACGAGCGCAGCGCTTCCGCTACATCTCCCTGCCGCACATCGCCGGCCCGGTCACGCTCGTCGCCGTGCTGGAGTTCATCTACAACTTCGGCAACTTCGACACGATCTTCGTCATGACCGGCGGCGGCCCGGGTAACTCGACCACGACCCTCGCGGTCAGCCTCTACCACCTGGCCTTCGGCAGCTACGAGCTCGGGAAGGCCTCAGCGATGGGCGCCCTCTGGCTCGTGCTCCTCGCCATCATCTCGAGCGGATACCTGCTCCTCAACCGACGACTGGAGAAGTGATGCGCCGTTCCCGCGACATCGGCGAGTCGATCATCCGCCCCCACCTTTCCATCCCCGGGCGCGTCCTGCTCCTGCTGCTCGCCCTGTTCGGGCTGCTGCCGATCTACTGGCTCACGGCGACCGCGTTCACGAAGAAGGAGGATGTCTTCGCGGTGGATCGGCCGTTCTTCCCGGTCGATCCCACGCTCGAGAACTTCATCGGCTTCTTCCAGAACGACGCGCTGCTGAAGAACCTCCTGAACAGCGTCATCGTCTCGACCGGAACCGCGGTGCTCGCGGTCCTGGTCGGCGGGCTCATGGCGTACTCGCTGTCGAAGTTCCGCTACCGCGGACGCAACGCGATCATGTTCATGTTCCTGATCGGGCAGCTGATCCCCGGCGCCCTCCTGCTCATCTCGCTGTACCTGATGCTGAGCTCGGCCGGACTGCTGTACACGTACACCGCCCTGATCATCTCGTTCACGACGTTCACGCTGCCGCTCGCGGTGTTCCTGCTGAAGGGCATCATCGACGGTCTCCCCGACGACATCCTCGAGGCGGCGAAGGTCGACGGACTCTCCCGCACGGGCACCATGTTCCGCATCGTGTTCCCGCTCGTCGTGCCGGGACTCATCACGGCGGCGATGTTCGCGTTCATGCGGGGCTGGAGCGATCTGCTGTTCGCGCTCACGCTCGCCGGACCCGACAAGCAGACGCTCCCCGCGGGCCTCACCCAGGCGTTCATCCGCGAGGGCACCGCCGACTGGCCGGCCCTCATGGCCGCGTCGCTCGTGACGTCCCTGCCGCTCGTCCTCATCTTCATCCTCCTGCAGCGCTACTTCGTCTCCGGTCTCGCGGCCGGTGCGGTCAAGGGGTAGCCATGCACCGCCGAACAGCTCGACCCCCACACCTCGAAGAAGGAGCAGTCACCATGAACATCTCGAACTCGCAGCTGAGCCGTCGCGCCTTCCTCGGCGGCGGCACGGCACTTGCCGCCTTCGGCGCGCTCGCCCTCGCGGGCTGCGCGACGCCCGCGGCCCCCGGCACCGGCGCCGGGAGCACCGCGAATGCGGCGACCAAGGCCAAGACCATCAACTTCTACGGCAACTCGCTCGGCGAGGAGGCGCTGAAGCCCGCGTGGCAGGGCATCCTCGACGGCTTCGCCAAGGACTCCGGCGCGACCGTCGCACCCGTGATCTACCCCTACGACCAGGCCGCCACCCAGCTCGCCCTGACCGGCCGCTCCGGCAAGCTCCTGGGCGTCGGGCAGTCCGGCGGGTGGCAGGTGCTCACGCCCATGGACGTGCTCGCCGACCTGACGGACCTCGCGAAGGGCCTCGGCATCCCGCAGGGCGTCCTCGACTCGTACACGATGGACGGGAAGCTCCTCGTGCTTCCGCTGACAGCCGCAGGCATCGGCATCATCACGAACGGCGAGATCGCGAAGAGCGTCGGGATCAAATCGGGCATGACGGTCGAGCAGTTCGCGACCGCGCTCGAGAAGATCAAGGCGCAGGACGCCTCGCTCATCCCGTACGCCGCGGTGACCAAGAACCCCGATCTGAAGGATGCCGTGCACTGGATGTGGGGCTTCGGCAGCGAGGTCGTCACCGACGACTTCACCTGCACGATCGGCGACGCCGAGAGCGTCAAGGCCATGACCTGGTACAAGTCGCTCCAGGACGAGGGCCTCACGCAGACGAACGTCGCCCGGAGCGACGCGCGCATCCTGTTCGCGAGCGGCCGGGCCGCGCTGTACGACGATGCTCCGCTCGCCTCGACCTTCGTCAAGACGAACGGCGCGCCGCAGAACATCATCGACAACATCGGTGCCATCGCCCGCCCGACCTCGGGCAAGAACAAGTCCTACAACCGCGCCTGGGGCTCCGGCCTCTTCGCGAGCGCGGGCGAGGGCGAGCTCACCAGCCGCGACTTCATCACGTACGCGGCGACCAACGTGAAGGCGGCGACGGCCCTGTACGAGCGCTCGGCGGTGGCTCCGGCGGCGAAGTCGGTCGCGGACCAGATCCCCGCGCTCGCGGCGGACAAGTTCCAGACCGCCTTCCGCACGGAGGTCTCCGAGCACGCGCGCGGTGCCGCCTGGGACCGGGTCGCCGTGACGGCGCAGATCGATGCCGCGATCGGCGGCGGAGTCGCGACCATCCTCGCCGGACAGGTCGACGTGCAGGCGGGCCTCAACGCCCTGAAGAAGGAAGTGCAGGGTCTGCTCGACGCCAACTCCTGAGCGTCGCCCCTCTGCACGCGATCGCCGTACCCGGTCCTCGGGTGCGGCGATCGCGTGCGTCCGGTCGCTGTGGCGGCGAGAGAGAGCCCAGAGGCACCGGGTGAGACGCCACTGGCCCCGAGGCGTCGTGGACGACGGCTCAGGGCCAGGTGTGGTCGCTGTCGGGTGTGTGTCAGAGCCAGCGTTCGCGCAACGCGGGCTTGAGCCAGGCGGCCGGCGACGAGATCGACAGGCCGCCGTCGACCGCGATCGACGTGCCGGTCACGAACGAGGCGGCATCGGAGGCGAGGAACGCCACGACGGCGGCGACCTCCTCCGGACGCCCGATCCGGCCGAGGGGGTAGCCCTCGCTCTCGCCGGTGTCGGTCGCGGAGATGCTCCCCGGCTGCACGGCGTTGACGCGGATGCCGAGCGGGCCGTAGTCGAGCGCCAGCTGCCGCACGAGCCCGTCGACCCCGGCCTTGGCGGCGGCGTACGCGGGGAGCGCGGGAGCGGCGAGCGAGGAGTTCACCGAGGTCACCGCGACGATCGATGAGCCCGGTGCGAGACGGGGGAGCGCGGCGCGGGCCACGAAGAACGCCGAGTCCAGCGTCGCGCCGATGGCGCCGCGCCAGTCCTCGTCGCTCGTCGCGTCCGCCCGGCCGATCGGCATGCGAGCGGCGGCGAGCACGACGACGTCGATGCGGCCCAGGGCCGCCTCGGCATCCGCGACGGCGAGATCCGCGGCATCCGGTCGGCTGCAGTCGGCGACGAGGTACTGCTCGAAGACGGGGTCCGTCGAGTGCTCGAGTCCGACGCCGACGACCGCATCCCCGCTCTCCGTGAAGGCGCGGGCGATCGCGAGCCCGATGTCGGAGCCGCCGCCGATCAGCAGCACGCCACGGTGGCTCACACGCGCACCGTGGTCGGCACCGGCGGGAGGTCCAGTTCCTCGATCACGAGCTTGACCGCCGCGCGGCTGCCGGCGTCGAGGCGCGAGGCGGGGTAGCGCACCGTGGCGTGCTCGATCACGCCGCGCGCGACGAGCACCTCCTTGTGCACCGCCCACGCGATGCCGCCCTGCAGACCGATGAGCACGAGAGGGAGCATACGACGGAAGTCCGCCCGCGCCTCCTCGACGCGCCCCTCGACGAACTGCGCGAGCACGGGAGCGAGGAGGTCGGGGAACTCACATGCGGGCATCGTGCCGACCGCGCCGCGGGCATACTCCTCGAGGCAGAACTGCGCGTTCTGCCCGCCCAGCACCGCGAAGCGGCTGTCGCCGATAGCATCGACGACAGCGCCGACCTTGGGGGCCGTCGGGGGCGCCTCGACCTTCACGGAGTCGACGCCGTCGAGACGGGCCAGCTCCGCGATCAGCGCGGGTGTCATGGCGACTCCGGTGACGCCGGGGGCGTCCTGCACCATGACCGACAGCGAGGTGGCGGCGGCGACGTCGCCGTAGAAGTCGACGAGGGTTCCGGCGGGAGGCTTGACCATGAACGGCGGCAGCACCATCAGCGCGTCGGCGCCGCCCTCTTCGGCCAGGAGCGCCTGCTCGATCGAGGTGGCCGTGGAGGTGCCGTTGACGCCGGCGATCACGGGGACGCGTCCGTCGACGAGCTGCACGACGTCGTCGAGGATGGCTCGGCGCTCCTCCGTCGTGAGGGCGAACCCTTCGCTCGCCATCCCGAAGACGGCGACGCCGTCGACTCCGGAGGCGAGCTGGAACTCGACCAGGCGGCGCAGGCCGGCGCGGTCGAGGGCGCCCGTCTCGTCGAACGGCGTCGCCAGGATGGGCATCAGGCCCTGGAGTGTCGGAGCCATCGGCTTCTTCCCCGCTTCTTCATCGTGTGCGCAATTCTCGCAAGTGTTATGCATATTGTGAGATAGTCTGCCACATAACGGTTATGACCTACCACTGAAAGATGACACGGATGTCACGTTCCCCGCTCTCCCGCACCGTCGAGATCCTCTCCGACGCGAGATACGTCCAGGCCGAGTCGCCGCGCTGGGACGGCCGCGACGGCGGCCTCGCCTGGATCGACATGGCAACCGGCGCGTTCCACCGCGGCCGCCTCGAGCAGGGGAGAGTCGTCCCGGAATCCGCCGTGCGCGTGGGGGACCAGATCGGTGCGCCCGTCCCGCTCGCCGCGCCGGGGACCGGCTGGGCGGTCGCGGTCGACCGGGGCGTCGTCCACGTGAGCGATGCCGGCGTCGTCTCGCCGCTCGTGACGGATGTCGCGGCTCCCGGCCACTACATGAACGACGGCGGTGCAGATCCCTCCGGCCGGTTCTGGGTCGGCAGCCAGTCCATGCCGCGTGCACCGCACTGCGCGCTCTGGAGCCTCGAGTCCGACGGGACCATGACAGAGCGCCTCGCCGGGGTGACGGTCTCGAACGGGCTCGCGTTCGATCGGACAGGATCGACCCTCTACTACATCGACACGCTCCCGCACCGGAGTATCGAGGCGTTCGACGTCGCACCCGACGGGCGTCTCTCGCGTCGCCGCACCGTCTGCGAGGTCGACGGCGGCAACCCCGACGGCATGACGATCGACGACGAGGGCATGCTGTGGGTGGCGGTGTGGGATGCCGGCGAGGTGCGACGCTTCTCGCCGACCGGGCTGCTGCTCGAGACGGTCGCTCTTCCCGCGCGTCGACCGACGGCTGTCGCGCTCGTCGATCGCCTGCTGGTGATCACGACGGCGAGCATCGGGCTGTCGCAGCCCACCGACGCGGATGGTGCGCTGCTCGGCGTCGAAGTCGAGGTCGGCGGTTCGCCGGCGTCGCCGTGGAGCGGGGAGCCGGTGCGATGAGTGTGGTCGACAACCAGCAGCTGCGGGAGCGGATCGATGCGGAGCGCATCGTCGCGATCCTCCGGGGGACCGATGTCGATGCCACGGTCGACGCGGCGCTGACGCTGATCGACGCCGGCATCCTCACCCTGGAGATCGCCCTCACCCTGGAGGGTGCGGAAGAGGCGATCGTCCAGGTCGTGCAGACTGCCCGGCCGGAGGCGCTCATCGGCGCGGGCACGGTCCTCACCGAGGCGGACGCGGATCGTGCGCTGTCAGCGGGGGCGCAGTTCCTCGTCACGCCCACGCTCGCCGCGTCGGTGGAGTATGCGGTCCGCCAGGGCGTCGGCGTCCTGCCCGGCGTCTACACGCCGACAGAGATCCAGCGCGGCCTGGACCTGGGCGCGGCGGCCGTGAAGCTCTTCCCGGCCTCGGCTCTCGGGCCGGGGTTCATCCGCGCGGTCCACGACCCGTTCCCGGAAGCCCGGATCATCCCCGTCGGCGGAGTGGGCGTCGACACCATCGGCGCGTACTTCGCCGCAGGAGCCTTCGCGGTCGGCGTCGGGGGACCGCTGGTCGGCGACGCGGCGACTCCCGGGGGAGATCGGATCGCGCTCGCCGCGAGAGCGCGGGAGTTCGTCGCGGCCGTCCGCAGATGAGAGAAGGGCCGGGCACCCGCAGGTGCCCGGCCCTTCCCGATCGGATGCCGATCAGTGCGTGTCTTCCGCCTCGATCTCGGTGCGGTCGCCCGACCACTGCGTGTGGAAGGTGCCCGGCTTGTCGATGCGCTTGTAGGTGTGCGCGCCGAAGAAGTCGCGCTGGCCCTGCACGAGGGCAGCGGGGAGGCGGTCGGCGCGGATGCCGTCGTAGTACGACAGCGACGACGAGAACGCCGGGGCCGGGATGCCGGCCTGCGCGGCCGCGACGACCACGCGACGCCACGGCGCCTGAGCACGCGTGATCGCTTCGGTGAAGTACGGAGCGGTCAGCAGCACGGGCAGGCCGGGTTCTGCGGCGTAGGCGTCGGCGATGCGGTTCAGGAACTGGGCGCGGATGATGCAGCCGCCGCGCCAGATCTTCGAGATCGCGCCGAGGTCGATGTTCCAGCCGTACTCGGCGGCGCCGGCACGGATCTCGTCGAAGCCCTGCGAGTACGCGACGATCTTCGACGCGTACAGCGCCAGGCGGACGTCCTCGATGAACGCGGCCTCGTCGGTCACCGTGAAGCTGGGTCCCTGAGCCTGTCGAAGGGCGTCGGGGCCGGGCAGGGCCGTGGCGACCTCGCGCTGCTCCGGGTGCGAGGAGAGCGAACGGGCGAAGGTGGCCTCCGCGATGCCCGAGACGGGCACACCGAGGGACAGGGCGGTCTGCACGGTCCACGCGCCGGTGCCCTTGGCGCCGGCCTGGTCGAGGATGACGTCGACGAGCGGCTTGCCGGTCTCGGCGTCGACCTGGCGGAGCACCTCGGCGGTGATCTCGATCAGGTACGACTCCAGCTCGCCCCGGTTCCACTCGGCGAAGATGTCGGCGATCTCGGCGGGGGTCTTGCCCGTGCCGCGGCGGATGAGGTCGTAGGCCTCGGCGATGAGCTGCATGTCGGCGTACTCGATGCCGTTGTGCACCATCTTGACGAAGTGTCCCGCGCCGTCGTGGCCGACGTGCGTGACGCACGGCTCGCCCTCGGCGACCGCGGCGATGGACTTCAGGATCGGGCCGAGCGTGACCCACGACTCGTCCGAGCCGCCGGGCATGATCGAGGGACCCGTGAGGGCGCCCTCCTCGCCACCGGAGATCCCGGCGCCGACGAAGTTGATGCCGGTCTCGCGGACCGCCTTCTCGCGGCGGATCGTATCGGGGAAGTAGGCGTTGCCACCGTCGACGATGATGTCGCCCGGTTCGAAGACCTCGACCAGCGAGTCGATCACGGCATCCGTCGGGCCGCCGGCCTTGACCATGATGATCGCGGTCCGCGGCTTCTGCAGCGAATCGGCGAACTCCTGATAGGTCTGCGCGGGGACGAACCCGGCTTCCGGGTGCTCGTCGAGGAGCGTGCGGGTCTTCTCATAGCTGCGGTTGAAGATCGCCACGGTGTTGCCCTCGCGGCTGGCGAGGTTGCGGGCGAGATTCGAACCCATGACGGCGAGTCCGACGACTCCGATGTTCGCTGATGCTTCGGGCACAGAAGGCTCCTCGATCGTGAAGAAGGGGTCCTTTTAGCGTATCGCTGTGTCACGGGTCGTTGCGCCCTGTGACATCCGCCCGCGCACGGCCCCTACGCTGGTCGGATCGAGACGTTCCGAGGAGGATCAGCGTGGGAGAGACCGAGACCAGACTGCGAGCGGTCGTGGCGGTGCCGCTGCCGGAGGAGCTGTGCGTGCTCATCGAGGAGCTCGAGCCGCGCCTGGAGGTCATCCGCGATCATTCGCTGACGCATCCCGCGCGGTGGGCCGCCGACTGGTCCGGCGACCCGGAGCACACGCGCACACCGGCCGAGCAGCAGGCCTTCGACGCGATGGTCGACTCGGCCGACGTCCTCTTCGGTGCTCCCGACGTCGACGCCGACGCGCTCGCGCGCACGATCGCGGCGAACCCGAGACTGCGCTGGGTCATGACGACGGCGGCGGGCGGCGGGAGCACCGTGAAGGCCGCGGGTCTCTCTCGCGCCGACCTCGACCGGGTCGTCTTCAGCACGAGTGCCGGCGTGCACGGCGGAACGCTCGCCGAGTTCTCCGTCTTCGCGGTGCTGGCCGGCGCGAAGGGGCTTCCCCGTCTGCTGGCCGACCAGCGCAGCCGGACCTGGCCCGACCGATGGCAGATGCGGCAGCTCGACGAGATGACGGTGCTGATCGTGGGGATCGGCGGCATCGGGGCGGAGTGCGCGCGACGCTTCCACGCCCTCGGTGCTCGGGTCTGGGGGACGACGCGCTCGGGCGAGCCCGTCGACGGCGTGGACAGGCTCGTCCCGCTCGACCGGCTCACGGACGCGGTCGGCGAGGTCGACGCGATCGTCGTGACGCTCCCCGGTACGGCGCAGACACATCACCTCATCGGGGAGGAGGTCCTCGCCGCCGTGAAGCCCGGCATGATCCTCACGAACGTGGGTCGGGGCACGGTCGTCGACGAGGTCGCCCTGCTCGAGGCGCTCGACGACGGCAGGGTGGCGTTCGCCGGTCTCGACGTGTTCGAGAACGAACCCCTCGACGCCGCATCCCCGCTGTGGGATCACCCTGGCGTGCTCGTGAGTCCGCACACGGCGGCGATCAACTCGAACGAGGAGGAGCGCATCGCGCGTCGGTTCGCCGAGAACGCCACGCGACTTCTCGACGGCCTGCCGCTGCGCGCCGTGGTCGACACGGTCGAGTTCTACTGAGAGGGCGCCGAGGCGCCCGAGGGCTCAGTCCTTGCGGTAGCCGGAACGGCCGAGAGAGAACAGGGCGGCGAAGCTGCCGACGACGGCGCACACGCTCATCGCACCGATCAGCCACAGGAGTACGTGCGAGAGGAAGGCGCCGTCGAGCATGGGGTTCTCCGTGATCTGCAGATAAGGACCGGTGTCATCAGCCTATCGGGTGATCCGGTACCATTGATCTCGTACCTCGGCGAGGGATGCTTCTGCGCGTGCGCTGGCATCCGTTATCGACGCGGCGAAGCAAGCCCGGTGGCTTTCCTCACGCGTCTGCGTTCGAGCTCACAATTCCAAGACCACCGCGCGGCGCCTTCGCTGCGTGTCCTGAAGGAGAACCGCATGTCTGAAGACACCAAGGTCCACGCCGAGCTCCGCGAGAGCTTCGGCAAGGGCTTCGCCCGTCGCCTCCGCGCCGCCGGCAAGATCCCCGCCGTCATCTACGGCCACGGCACCGAGCCGGTGCACGTCGCACTGCCGGGCCACCAGGTCTCGCTCATCATCCGCCGCGCCAACGCGCTGCTGGAGCTCGACATCGAGGGCAAGGAGCAGCTCGCCCTGGTCAAGGACGTCCAGAAGGACCCCGTGCACCAGATCATCGAGCACATCGACCTGCTCGTGGTGAAGAAGGGCGAGAAGGTCACGATCGACGTCCCCGTCATCGTCACCGGCGAGTCCGCTCCCGGCACGATCGTCAACCAGGACGCCAACACCCTGTCGATCGAGGCCGAGGCCACGCACATCCCGCAGAACCTCGAGGTCTCCGTCGAGGGGCTCGAGGAGGGCGCGCACATCACCGCCGCCGACGTGAAGCTCCCCAAGGGCTCGACCCTGCTCGCCGACCCCGAGGTCCTCGTCGTCGCGATCTCCGTGCCGGCTGAGCAGGACCTGGGCGAGGACGACGCCGCCGCCGAGAGCACCGAGGGTGCTGCCGAGGGCGAAGCAGCAGCCGAGGAGGCCGCTGCGGAGTGATCTCCGACAGTTTCAGGACAGAGGGGACGCGATCGGATCGCGTCCCCTCTGTCGTATCCTGACCGGGCCTCCGCACAGGACCCGGCGCGAAAGGACGAGGACATGTCATCCACCTGGCTGGTGGTGGGGCTCGGCAATCCGGGCCCGCGCTACGAGGCGACCCGGCACAACATCGGTCAGATGGTCGTCGACGAGCTCGCGGCACGTCGCAGCGAAGCCTTCCGCGAGCACAAGGGCGGCGCACGCGTCGTCGAGACGTGGCTCAAGCCGGGCGCCGACAAGCTGGTCCTCGCCAAGCCGAACACGTTCATGAACGTGTCGGGGACCCCCGTCGCGGCACTGGCGCGCTTCTATTCGGTGCCGGTCGAGCAGGTCGTCGTCGTGCACGACGAGCTGGACATCCCCTTCGACACGGTGAAGCTCAAGACCGGTGGGGGGCACGGCGGGCACAACGGAGTGCGCGATGTCGCGCGCGCTCTCGGGACCGCCGACTTCCCGCGCGTGCGGGTGGGCATCGGCCGGCCGGCGGGACGCCAGGATCCGGCCGACTGGGTGCTCGCGCCCTTCGGCAAGGAGGAACGGCCGAACCTGCCGATCCTCATCTCGGACGCGGCGGACGCGGTCGAACTGCTCGTGGCTGAAGGCCTTCTGGCCGCCCAGCAGAAGCATCACGCCCCGCGCTGAGCCGCTGCACGGGGGCGAGGCGAGCGTCAGCTCGCGAAGTCGATGAACCCGGCCGCGCTGCCCGCGGAGAACGCGAAGAGCAGCACGACGAAGAAGATCATCGGGGCGATCACTGCGACGACCAGCGCGCCGATGCCCGCGCCGCGTCCCTGCTTCTTGCGGATGGCGATGATGCCGATCACGATCGCCGCGATGCCGAGGATCGTGCCGGTCCAGAACGACAGCTCTGCCCACAGCACCTGGTCGCGGGCGGGGGAGAGCGCGCTCAGGACGTCGTCGGTCGTGGTGGAGATGCCTTCGGGCAGACGGCGCCCGATCTCGAATCCGGCGACGCCGACGACGATCGGCGTGACGACGGCGGCGACGACCGCGAAGATCAGCGCGAGGATGCCGAGGAAGCCGGATGCGCGCGGGGCCGCGTCGGGGACTGTGTAGGCCCCGGTCGGGACGGCGTAGCCGCCGACGGGCACCTGGTAGGCCCCCGGAGGCGCCGCCTGGGGAGCGGGTGCCACGGGGTAGGCCGGAGCGGTCTGGTAGGCGGGCGGTGCCGGAGGAGTGACCGGGGCCTGATACGCCGGCGGTGCCGGAGGAGCTGCCGCCGGTGCCGGCGGCGCCGCGGGGAACGCCGGGGGAGGCGGGGGGACCGCACCGAACGGCGCAGGCGGAACGGGAGGAACGGCGCCGGACGGAGGTGGCAGCTGCGGATCGGTCACGACCCCCATCCTAGAGGCGTGCTCAGACGCGGCGGAGCAGACCCACCCGGTCGTAGACGTCGGACAGGGTCGCGTCGGCGACGGCATCCGCTCGTCCGGCGTTGTCCGCCAGGATGCGGTCGAGCTCGGCGGGGTCGTCGAGGAGCTCGAGGGCGCGGGCGCGCACCGGCTCGAACTCGTTCACCACGACCTCGGCGAGGCCCTTCTTGAAGTCGCCGTACCCGCGGCCGGCGTAGTCGTCTTCGATCGCGGCGACCTGTCGGCCCGTGAGGGCCGCGTAGATCGTCAGCAGGTTCGAGACGCCCGGCTTGTTCTCGCGGTCGAAGCGCACGGATCCTTCGTTGTCGGTCACGGCGCGCATGATCTTCTTCGCGGACTTCGCCGGGTCGTCGAGCATCCACAGCACGCCCGCGTCGCTCTCCGCCGACTTCGACATCTTCGACGTCGGGTTCTGCAGATCGTAGATCCGCGCCGTCTCCTTCTGGATCACCGGCATCGGCACCGTGAACGTGGCCCCGAAGCGGGAGTTGAATCGCTCGGCGAGGTCGCGCGTCAGCTCGACGTGCTGCTTCTGGTCGTCGCCCACCGGCACCACATCGGTCTGATACAGCAGGATGTCGGCCGCCATGAGGACCGGGTACGTGAACAGGCCGACGCTGGTCGCGTCCTGTCCGTATCGGGCCGACTTGTCCTTGAACTGGGTCATCCGGCCGGCCTCGCCGAAACCGGTGATGGTGCTGAGGATCCACGCCAGCTCGGCGTGCGCGCGCACGTGCGACTGCACGTACAGCGTCGACAGCGACGGCTCGATGCCCGCCGCGATGTACTGGGCTGCGGTGCGTCGGGTCTTCTCGCGCAGCTCCTTCGGGTCCTGTGCGACGGTGAGCGCGTGCAGGTCGACGACCGAGAAGTAGGCGTCATAGGACGTCTGCAGGTCCCGCCATTGGAGGAGTGCGCCGATGTAGTTGCCGATCTGGAGGGAGTCGGCGGAGGGCTGCATTCCGGAGTACAGGCGAGGTTTCGTCACGACATCAATCCTATGGGGATGCCGGTGGCCGATCTGCGCGTCGGGGCGTTCTACGCTGTGGGCATGATGTTCGCCGCTCTTCGGACCTCCCGCACCCCGCGACGGCGAGACCGCGCCGTCTACGTCGAGATCCTCATCGACGCGCCGATCGAGACGATCTGGGACCTCACCCAGACGCCCGAGCAGCATGCGCGGTGGGACGGACGGTTCTCCGCCATCATCCCGACGCGGGAGCGGGCGAACGGTGCGCAGGAGTTTTGCTACGAGCTCGATCTCGGGATCCACACGATCCGCGGCACCGGCGTCTCGCTCGGCGACCGACGAGGGAAGGCGGGTGAGCGCACGTCGGCCCTCGCCTTCGACACGTCCGACCGGCTGTCCCCGCTCGGAGCCGGTCGCGGGTACTGGCGATACGTGCCGACGCCCGAGGGCGTCCGATTCCTCACCGGCTACGACTACGCGCCGGGATGGGGGCTCATCGGCCGCGTGCTCGATCCGCTCGTCACCCGCCGCTTCGTCTGGTGGCTCACGGCGTGGAGCTTCGATCGCCTTCGTCTGTGGGCCGAGGACGGCGTCCCACCGGAGGAGACCGGCTGGTGGCGCTCGCTCCGACCAGGACGGCGCCCGCGCGCCCGCGCCCGCCGGTGCCGGAAGCGCCCTGTCCGGACCGGCGGCAGGACCATCATGCAGAACGCGCCGGCGACATTGACGGAGATCGCCGTATGAGCGCGCAGGGCGTGTTCGAACGCGCTCTCGGCGACGACTTCGCGCGCCTGCATCCGCAGATGAGGAAGCGCTTCGGCGTCGGGGTCGGTGCCGGCTACGGCTGCATCGGCCGCGGGGTGATGACCGAGGTCCGGCGCGGGCCCTGGTGGACGCTTCCCTTTCTCATGATCGGGACGATGCGCAACATCATGTTCCCCGAGCGGGGTCGCGACATCCCCTTCCAGATCGACAATCACGCCTACATCGACAGTCTCGGCAGGGAGACCGTCACCTTCGTGCGGACGATGACGATCCGGCCGGGCAGGCGACGCCGGTTCGACGCGACGATGATCTACAGCGAGAAGCGGGGGAGGATCGTCGACTATCTCGGCACGCATCAGCACCTCGCCGTCGACCTCGACCTCGCCGTCACCGACGAGGGGGGCCTCCGGCTGTCGTCGGGTCCCCAGCGCTTCTATGAGGGCCCCCTCGCCTTCCGCTTCCCGATGCTCTTCAGCGGACGAGCGCACCTGGTCGAGCGCTTCGACGACGAGCGGGGGTGTTTCGTGATCGACCTCGAGGTGCGCAACGACCTGCTGGGGTTCCTCTTCGGCTATCGCGGCACCTTCGTCTGCGAGTTCCCGGAGGGCGCGGAGGTGCCCGAGACGGTGAAGCCCACCCGCGAGGAGGTGCGCGAGTGACCGCCAGGGGCGAGGTCTTCCTCGCGGCGCTGGGACCGGATGCCGAGCGCCTGCACCCGGAGATCCTCGCGCAGATGCGGGCCCCGGCGGGGGTCGACCGCGCAGAGGGCGTGTTCACGGTCGCGGGCAGCCGCTTCGGGCGGCTCGGCATCCTCGCTCTGCCGGTGGTGGGACCGCGGATGCTGGTCACCCGCTTCGGGCGGGATGTGCCCTTCTCGCTCCGGACGCGTGCCGGTCGCACGTCGTCCGGGCGCGCGACACTCGACACGACCAGGGAGTTCCGCTTCCCCGGCACGACGCAGTTCATCTCCGACAGGCTCACCGTGAGCGTGGTGCCCGGCCTCGTGCGCAATCTGCTGGGCGCGCGGGGGCGCGTCGAGCTCATCGAGGAGTGCAGTGTGACGGCGCAGGGCGCGCTGCGGATGCGGACGCGCCGGATCGCCCTGCGCCTGTGGGGCCGTCGCTTCGCTCTGCGCGGCATCCTCGGCATCTCGGTCGATCTCGAGGACGGCTGGGACGAGGCGCAGAAGCGGCGCACGATCGAGATGCGCGCTACGAACCCGCTGGTGGGGACCATCCTCGAGTACCGCGGCTGGTACCGGCACCGCGACGAAGATCAGCCGACCCCGCAATAGGAGAAGACGGTGGTGGTCGGGTGCGCCGACTGCGAGACTTCCTGCATGTCCTCCACGCAGAGCCCTGCCGTCGGAGGCGGTGTGCGGATCGTCGGCATCGTCCTGACCGTCCTCGTCGGCGTGCCCTTCCTCTTCTTCGCCTGGATCGCACTGAGCAGCCGATTCGCGTCGGGCAGCGCGGATCCGCACGGATACGCACTCATCTTCGGCACGTTCCTGGCACTCGTCGCGGGAATCGCGCTCGCGCTCGTCGTCCCGCTGATGTTCCGCTCCGGACAGCGCGGTTCCGCCTACCTCGGGAGCCTGATCGTCTACGTGCTCGTCGCGGCCGCGCTGATCATCTCTCTGATCACGGCCTGACGCGCGGCGGTCGGAGTCGACCGGATCGCGGTCAGAAGGTGTAGTCGACGACCACCGGCGCGTGGTCGCTCCAGCGCTGGTCGTAGGCGGCGGCCCGAGCGACGTGGTACGTCTGCACGCGCTCCGCCAGTGCCGGCGTCGCGAGGTGGTAGTCGATGCGCCACCCGGAGTCGTTGTCGAACGCCTGGCCCCGCATCGACCACCACGTGTACGGGCCGTCGACCTCGCCGTGGAAGCGACGTCCGACGTCGACCCAGCCGAGGCCGGTGCCCACCGAGCCGTCGACGCCCGTCACCTGTGCGCCGGCCTCACCCAGGAAGCGGTCGAAGTAGGCCCGCTCGCGGGGGAGGAAGCCCGCCTTCTTGCGGTTGCCGCGCCAGTTCTTGATGTCGAGCTCGCGGTGCCCCACGTTGAGGTCGCCGGTCACCAGCGCCAGCGCGTCGTCGGCACCCAGCTCGGCGAGACGGGTGGCGAAGGCGTCGAGGAACTTCCACTTCTCCTCCTGCTTCGGGGTGTCGGCCTCGCCCGAGTGCACGTACGCGCTCACGACGGTGATCGGACGATCACCGATGCGGAAGTCGGCTTCGATCCAGCGCCCCTTCGAGTCGAAGTCGTCGGGACCGAGCGTGGTGCGCGAGGCGAGGGCCGGCGTGCGGCTGGCGATCGCGACGCCCGCGCGACCCTTGGCGGTGGCCTCGTCGTGCACGAAGGACCAGCCCGGCAGTGCGGCCTCGAGATGCTCGTCCTGTCCGCGGACCTCCTGCAGCGTGAGGATGTCGATGTCGGCGGCGTCGAGCCACGAGCTCATGCCGTTTCGAGCGGCCGCTCGGATTCCGTTGACGTTGACCGAGGCGATACGCAGATGGGGCATGGACACAAGCCTAACGAGCGCCGCCGACATCCCGAGACGGCCGGTGCAGGTCCGTCAGGAGGCGCTGAGCGAGCGGCGTCGGCTCCGGCGAGGGAGGCGCAGACGCCTCGAGCGCCGCGAGCTCCGCCTCGGCATCCCGCACCGCTCGTCCCGCCTGCCAGGCGCGGTACCAGGGCGCGCCGTCACGAGCGACCTCCGCCTCGCGCAGGCGGATGCGCGCGGCCGACACCAGCGTCCGATGCTCCGCGGCGCGTCGTTCCGCCTCGGTCTGCGACAGCAGCGGGAGATCGCGGTCCAGCGCGGTGACCGCGATCCAGGAGGACGCCACCAGCATCACCACGCCGTTCACGCGGAACCACAGCAGGAGGCCGATGAAGATCGCGAAGGTGGCGAGCAGCGGATTCGACGGCGTGTAGCTCAGCAGGAACCCCGCACCGTACTGGAGGATCGTCATCGCGCCGCCGCCGAGGAGAGCGCCCGGCCAGATGACGCGCCAGTCCAGCGACGTCCCGGTGAGGAACCGCACCATGGCGGCCAGGGCCGAGGAGAGCAACGCGAACGAGACGAGCACGGTGCCGAGGCGGATGCTGATGTTGATGCCGTCGGAACCGGAGTCCCAGTCGAGCAGGCTGAGCGCCCAGCTCAGGGCCGCAGCGCTCGCGGAGCTGAGGATCGAGCCGACGATGAGGGCGACTCCGAACAGGAGCGCCGCCAGCAGGTCGCGCGCCTTGAGGAGCACGTAGCTGCGCAGGTCCGGCGGCAGGCCGAAGATGTCCCTGGTCGCGCGCCGCGAGAACGTCACCCATCCGATGGCCGTCCAGATCACGGTGCCGAGGGCGATCAGACCCGTGACGCTGAGCACTCCGGTCGTGCTCGCGGCGATCTCCTTCACCTGCTCGGGGGTGAACACTCCGCCCTGCTCCTCGATCAGGTGGGGTATGTAGCTGTTGATGATCTCGATCATGCCGTCGACGGCCTCGGTGCTTCCCCCGAGCCAGAGACCCGCGATGGCGAAGGCGAGATAGATCGCCGCGAAGATCGCGAACAGGGCCTGATAGCTCACGCCCGCCGCGAGGAGGAAGCCGTTGTGCTGGAGGAAGTGACGCCACACCCGCACGGGGAACAGGCCGAGCGTCCGCTGCGTCAGCGCTGTCGCGCGCTCGACGGCGGCATCGAGGCGACCGGGCTCGGCTGCGGCGCGATCGGGATCAGACACGCTCTCACCCTATCCACACAGCGAGAACGGGCGGGCTCCCGAAGGAGTCCGCCCGTTCTCGTCCGACGATGCGCCGCGTCAGGGGCGTCCGCGGAGGACGGCCTGCTTGACCTCGGCGATGGCCTTGGTCACCTCGATGCCGCGGGGGCATGCCTCGGAGCAGTTGAAGGTCGTGCGGCAGCGCCAGACGCCTTCCTTGTCGTTGAGGATGTCGAGACGCACCGCGGCGTTGTCGTCGCGCGAGTCGAAGATGAAGCGGTGCGCGTTCACGATCGCGGCCGGACCGAAGTACTGTCCGTCGGTCCAGAACACCGGGCACGACGAGGTGCACGCGGCGCACAGGATGCACTTGGTGGTGTCGTCGAAGATCTCGCGGTCGGCGATGGTCTGGACGCGCTCCTTGCCCTTCTCCGGCACGGAGCTCGCGACGAGGAACGGCTGCACCTCGCGGTACGACGCGAAGAACGGCTCCATGTCGACGACGAGGTCCTTCTCCAGCGGCAGTCCCTTGATCGCCTCGACGTAGATCGGCTTCGAGATGTCGAGGTCCTTGATCAGGGTCTTGCAGGCGAGGCGGTTGCGTCCGTTGATGCGCATGGCGTCGGAACCGCAGATGCCGTGGGCGCAGGAGCGGCGGAACGTGAGCGACCCGTCGACCTCCCACTTGATCTTGTGCAGGGCGTCGAGCACGCGGTCGGTGGAGTAGAGCTCCACGTCGTAGTCGACCCAGTGCGGCTCGGCGTCGACCTCGGGGTCGAACCGGCGGATGTTGAACGTGACGATGAAGGACTGGATGCCGGTCTCTTCGGTCGTGCTCGCGGGGGATTCTGCGATGGCGGTGGACATGCTCAGTACTTCCTCTCCATCGGCGGGTAGTTGAACTCGCCCTGCTCGTTCTTCGTGAACACGACGGGCTTCCAGTCCAGCTTGATGTGGTCGCTCGGCGTCGAGGAGTGCGGGTCTCCCGTCAGATACGCCATCGTGTGCTTCATGTACTTCTCGTCGTCGCGCTTCGGGAAGTCGTCGCGCATGTGGCCGCCGCGGCTCTCCTGGCGGTTCTGGGCGGCGTAGACGACGACCTCGGCGATGTCGAGGAGGAAGCCCAGCTCGACGGCCTCGAGCAGGTCGGTGTTGAACCGCTGGCCCTTGTCGTCGACGTGCACGTTCATGTAGCGGTCGCGCAGCTCCTTGATGACGCCCAGCACATGCTCGAGGGACTCGTGCGTGCGGAAGACCTGCGCACCCTTGTCCATCTCGTCCTGCAGGGCCTTGCGGAGCACGGCGATGCGCTCGGTGCCCTGGTTGTTGCGCAGGCCCTCGAGCATGCCGGAGACGAAGGCCGCCGGGTTCTCGGGGAGCGGCACGAACTCGGCCGTCTTGACGTACTCGACGGCCTTGCGGCCGGCGCGCTTGCCGAACACGTTGATGTCGAGCAGCGAGTTGGTGCCCAGTCGGTTGGCGCCGTGCACCGAGACGCAGGCGCACTCGCCGGCGGCGTACAGGCCCGGCACGACGGTGTCGTTGTCGGCCAGCACCTCGGCGTCGTTGTTGGTGGGGATGCCGCCCATCGCGTAGTGCGCGGTCGGCATCACCGGCACCGGCTCGACGACCGGGTCGACACCCAGGTACGTGCGGGCGAACTCCGTGATGTCCGGGAGCTTGGTCTCGAGCACCTCGGCACCCAGGTGGGTGCAGTCGAGGAGCACATAGTCCTTGTGGGGACCGGCGCCGCGGCCTTCCGCGACCTCCTGGACCATGCAGCGGGCGACGATGTCACGCGGGGCGAGGTCCTTGATCGTGGGGGCGTACCGCTCCATGAAGCGCTCACCCGAGGCGTTGCGCAGGATCGCGCCCTCGCCTCGCGCGCCCTCGGTGAGGAGGATGCCGAGTCCGGCGAGTCCGGTCGGATGGAACTGGAAGAACTCGAGGTCCTCGAGGGGGAGGCCCTTGCGCCAGACGATGCCGACGCCGTCACCGGTCAGGGTGTGCGCGTTCGAGGTCGTCTTGAAGATCTTGCCGAAGCCGCCGGTCGCGAAGATCACGGCCTTCGCCTGGAAGACGTGCAGCTCGCCGGTGGCGAGGTCGTAGGCGACGACGCCGGAGACCTGCGTCTTGCCGTCGGCATCCTTCACCGTCAGCAGGTCGAGCACGTAGTACTCGTTGAAGAAGTTGATGCCGAGCTTGACGCAGTTCTGGAAGAGCGTCTGCAGGATCATGTGGCCCGTGCGGTCGGCGGCGTAGCAGGCGCGGCGGACCGGGGTCTTGCCGTGCTCGGCGGTGTGGCCGCCGAATCGGCGCTGGTCGATCTTGCCCTCGGGGGTGCGGTTGAACGGCAGACCCATGTTCTCGAGGTCGATGACCGCGTCGATGGCCTCCTTCGCGAGGATCTCGGCCGCGTCCTGGTCGACGAGGTAGTCGCCGCCCTTGACGGTGTCGAAGGTGTGCCACTCCCAGGAGTCCTCCTCGACGTTCGCGAGCGCCGCCGCCATACCGCCCTGCGCCGCACCGGTGTGCGAACGGGTGGGGTAGAGCTTGGAGATCACCGCGGTCTTCGCGCCGGGTCCGGCCTCGATCGCCGCACGCATGCCGGCGCCGCCGGCGCCCACGATCACGATGTCGAACTGGTGGTAGTGCACCCCGTCGCGCACGACGGAATCCTGGGTCTCGGTAGTCACTTCTTCTTCAGCCTTCTTCTCAGTTCCCGACCAGCGCGGCGCATTCGGTCCAGAGGGTGCTGTCCTCTGTGACGCCCAGGCACGGGTCGAACGTGAACACGACGAGCGTGCCGAGGATGATCAGGAGGCCGGCGGCGAGGCCGAGCGCCCAGATCAGCGCCTTGCGGGCAGTGTTGTTCGTGACGTAGTCGTTGACGATCGTGCGCATGCCGTTCGCACCGTGGATCAGCGCCAGCCACAGCATCAGCACGTCCCACCACTGCCAGAACGGCGTGGCGAACTTGCCGGCGATGAAGGCGAAGTCGAGGGCGTGGATGCCCTCGCCGACCATGAGGTTGATGAAGAGGTGGCCGAAGATCAGCACGACGAGCACGATGCCCGAGAGCCGCATGAAGAGCCAGCCCCACTTCTCGAGGTTGAATCCGCGCTGACGGCGGACGGGGGCGGCGACGGTCTGCGTGGCCATCAGTGACCCCCTCCGAACCCGGCGAACGCGAGCATCAGGTGGCGCGGCACGAAGCCGGCCATGATGACGACCCACACCGCGAGCACACCCCAGAACAGCTGACGCTGGTACTTGGCGCCCTTCGACCAGAAGTCGACCGCGATGATGCGCAGGCCGTTCATGGCGTGGAACACGATGCCGGCGACCAGCACGACCTCGCCGAGCGCCATGATCGGGTTCTTGTATGTGCCGATGACGGCGTTGTACGCCTCCGGCGACACCCTGATCAGCGCCGTGTCGAGCACGTGCACCAACAGGAAGAAGAAGATGGCGACTCCGGTGATGCGATGAAGCACCCACGACCACATGCCTTCGCGACCCCGGTAGAGGGTGCCGCGGGGGGTCTTGGACGTGGTTTCCGAAATCGACGGTGTCAAGCGAGCGCTTGTGGACACGGTCGTCCTCCCTGGATCGATGTGACTCGGTCGCGTGCTGCGCAAGTGTCAGGCACGCCCGATCGGTGTCCATCCTATTCCCGTCTGCAGCGGGGGAGCGACGAAGGGGAGCCTAAGTATCTCGACGTCGAGAGAGCCGACCGTGGGAGATCAGCCGATCTGACTCATCCCGTTCCAGCCGCTGCCGATCGTCCTGGTCGCGAGGAATCCTCCGCGGCCGTTGCCGCCGTAGAGGAGGAGCGCGCCGGCCGACGTCCGGGCGACGATGTCCTGCGTGCCGCTGCCGTCGAAGTCGCCCGCGCCGAACACGGCGGTGAGAGACGCCCACCCCACGCCGATCTGCGACGGCGAGCCCCAGCTGCCGCGTCCTGTCGTCGGGTAGATCCAGAGGGTTCCGTCGAGCCTGCGGGCGATGATGTCGCCGCGCGCATCGCCGTTGAAGTCGCCGGCGTGGAACATCGTGTCCATCGTCTGCCAGCCGTTGCCGATCCTCGTGCCGCCGGCGAGCCAGCCGCTTCGTCCGTTGCCCGGATAGAGGAAGAGGTCGCCGCCGGGCGTTCTGCCGATGACGTCGGGGATCTGATCGCCGGAGAAGTCGATGCCGCCGATGAGCTGCGAGAACATCGTCCAGCCGTTGCCGATCTGCACGGGGGCGAGGAAGCCGCCCCTTCCGTTCCCGGCGTGGAGCATGAGTCTGCCGTCGGCCTCGGTGCGCGCGGTGTCCGGGATGCCGTCGCCGGAGAAGTCCCCGAGCGTCGTGAACGGGCGGTCTCCCCACCCCGCGGCGGCGGTGACCGGGCCCTGGAACCCGCCGGCCCCGTTGCCGGGGTAGATGAGGAGGTCTCCGGTCGCCGTGCGGGCGAGGATGTCGGCGGCCCGGTCGCCGGTGAGGTCGCCCGCCCCGCCGGAGAGACGCTTCACCGGGGTGCCGATGCCGAAGATCTGCACCCAGTAGGTCCGGTAGCAGGTGCCGGTCGCGTAGCCGACGCCGAGGCCCGTGTACCGCGAGTCGAGGATGTTGGCGCGGTGGCCGCTGGAGTTCATCCAGCCGCTGACCACGGCGGCGGCGTCCGGCTGACCTGCCGCGATGTTCTCGCCCGTCGAGACCCACCCGAAGGCGGCGACCCGCGAGCTCCGCCAGGTCGAGCTGCTGTGCTCGAAGGTGCACGTCGACGCCAGATGCTGTGCCCACTCCGCAGCGGCCGCGTCGAGCGCGGCATCCGACACGAGCGCGGGGAGTCCGGCCTGGGTGCGCTGGGCGTTCGTCAGCGTGAACACCTCGCCGGCGGGTCCGCCGGCCGCGGACGCGGCGGCGGGGGCGAGGACAGCGGCCCCGATCATCACGGCGATCGCCGCGGCGATCGCGCGGCCGGTGCGGACGAGCTTTCGACGGGGGGACGGGCGCATGGCGTCACCATAGTGGCTGCGCTGCACGCCGCGCAGAATATCGGAGCGGGGCAGGCTGCCGGGTTCCACACGACGGGCCCCGATACGCTGACACGATGACCTCGCCCATCCAGGACTTCTACGCGGTGATCCCCGCCGGCGGCATCGGCAGCAGGCTGTGGCCGCTCTCGCGCGCCGACGCCCCCAAGTTCCTCCACGACCTCACCGGGTCCGGGCACTCTCTGCTGCGCGACACCTGGGATCGGCTGGTCCCTCTCACAGGCCCTGACCGCATCGCGGTCGTCACCGGCCGCGCGCATCGTGCCGCGGTCGAGGCGGAGCTGCCCGGCATCGCAGATCTCAACGTCTTCCTGGAGTCGGAGCCGCGCGAATCCGCCGCCGCGATCGGGCTGGCCGCGGCGATCCTGCACCGCCGCGACCCCGATGTGATCATCGGCTCGTTCAGCGCCGACCACGTGATCCGCGGCACCCGCGTGTTCGAGTTCGCCGTCCGCGACGCCGTCGAGGTCGCCCGCGAGGGGTACATCTGCACGATCGGCATCGCGCCCACCGAGCCGGCGATCGGATTCGGCTATATCAAGAAGGGGCCGGAGCTCGTCGTCGAGCGCGCCCGCGAGGCGGCTCTCGTCGAGAGCTTCGTCGAGAAGCCGGACCTGGAGACCGCGAAGGCCTATCTCGCCGATCGCGGCTATCTCTGGAACGCCGGCATGTTCATCGCCAAGGCCAGCGTGCTGCTGGAGGAGCTCGCAGCCAACGAGCCCGAGCTGCACGCCGGACTGCTCGAGCTCGCCGAGGCCTGGGACGACCGCGACCGGCGCGGACCCGCCGTCGACCGGATCTGGCCGCGCCTGAAGAAGATCGCGATCGACTACGCGGTCGCGGAGCCTGCCGCCCGCCGCGGGCGCCTGGCGGTCGTGCCGGGACACTTCGACTGGGACGACGTCGGCGACTTCGCCTCCCTCACCAAGCTCATCACGAATGGCCGGAAGAACGATCTGGCCGTCCTCGGACCGAATGCCCGGGTGCTCTCGGACGCCGCGAGCGGCATCCTCGTCAGCCAGACGTCCCGGGTGATCAGCCTGGTCGGCGTCCAGGACATCGTCGTCGTCGACACCCCCGATGCCCTGCTGGTCACGACCGTCCAGCACGCGCAGCGTGTGAAGGGCGTCGTGGAGTCACTCAAGCTGAACGGGCAGGGCGACGTGCTCTGATGAGCGCCGCCGGATGCTCATCGGCTGGGTTGGTTTCAGCTTTGTAACCTTTCGCCAGCACGTGCGGCGCGAGTGTGCACAAAAGGTGAAACAGTAGGTAACTTTGATCGATCCGCGATGGCCGCGGTTTCGTTGAGGGAGGCATCAGTTGACCATCTCCACCACCAAGAAGCTGCTCGGCGCGACAGTCGCCGCGGGCGTCATCTTCGCACTCGCCGGTTGCGGCCAGGCCCCGACCGACGAGGCCGGCTCGGAGGGCCCTGCGGACTCCGACTTCCTCCCCTGCCTCGTCTCCGACGCGGGCGGGTGGAACGACAAGTCGTTCAACCAGTCGGCGAAGGAAGGCATGGACGCCGCTGCGGAGGAGCTCGACGTCAAGCCGCTCGAGTTCGAGTCCGCGAACGACAACGACTACGCGCCGAACCTCGAGACCGCGGTCTCGGAAGGCTGCTCGCTCATCGTCGCCGTCGGCTTCAAGCTGGCCGCCGCGACGGTCGAGTCGGCGCTCGCGAACCCCGAGATCGACTACGCGATCATCGATGACTACGCCGACACCGACTTCGACGGCACCACCGATGCTCCGAACATCAAGCCGCTCGTCTTCGACACGGCTCAGGCCGCCTACCTCGGCGGCTACGCCGCGGCCGGTTGGTCCGCACAGAGCGGCGTGAACAAGGTCGGCACCTTCGGCGGAATGCAGATCCCGTCCGTCGCCGTGTTCATGGACGGCTTCTCGCTCGGCGTCGACAAGTACAACGAGGACAAGTCGGCCGCCGTCCAGGTGTTCGGCTGGGACGTCGCCACGCAGGAAGGCTCCTTCACGGGCGGCTTCGACGCGAACGACACCGCCAAGCAGACCGCTCAGGGCGTGCTCGACCAGGGCGTCGACGTCATTCTTCCCGTCGGTGGCCCGGTCTACCAGAGCGCTGCGGCGGCGATCGCCGACAGCGGCAAGGACACGCTCATGATCGGTGTCGACAGCGACCTCGCGGTTGCCGACCCGAGCGTCGCGGGCGTCACGATGTTCTCGATCATGAAGGCGATCAACGTCGCCGTGAAGGACGCGACCACCGCAGCAGCCGCGGGCGATTTCGACCCGGCTCCGTACGTCGGAACGCTCGAGAACGAGGGCGTCAAGCTCTCCGGCTTCGGCGACTTCGAGGCCGAGCTCCCGGACGGGCTCCTCGACGAGATCGCGGCGCTCCAGGAGCAGATCATCGCCGGTGACATCACGGTGGAGTCGAAGAACTCCCCGTAAGTCGCGGCCGGTCCAAGTGCGGGGCGAGTGGTGTGCAGGATGCCACTCGCCCCGCACTGTGATCGGACGAAGATCCTTCTGGACGACTCTTCTGGATAAGGTGCAGATATGAAGCTCGAACTTCGCGGCATCACCAAGCGATTCGGTACTCTCGTCGCCAACGACCACATCGATCTGGTGGTCGAACCGGGGCAGATCCACGCGCTGCTCGGTGAGAACGGCGCAGGCAAGTCCACGCTGATGAACGTCCTCTACGGCCTCTATCAGGCCGACGAGGGCGAGATCCTCCTCGACGATGTCGTGCAGCGCTTCCGCGGCCCCGGTGACGCGATGGCGGCGGGGATCGGCATGGTGCATCAGCACTTCATGCTCGTCCCGGTCTTCACGGTCGCCGAGAACGTGATGCTCGGCCACGAGCAGACCAAGGCCCTCGGCACGCTCGACATCGCGAAGGCGCGAGAGCACGTGCGATCCGTGGCAGCGCGGTTCGGCTTCGACATCGACCCCGACGCGCTCGTCGGCGACCTCCCGGTGGGCGTCCAGCAGCGCGTCGAGATCATCAAGGCGCTCTCCCGCGATGCCAAGGTGCTCGTCTTCGACGAGCCGACGGCCGTGCTGACCCCGCAGGAGACGGACGAGCTCATGGGCATCATGCGCCAGCTCCGCGACGAGGGCACGGCGATCGTCTTCATCACCCACAAGCTGCGCGAGGTGCGCGAAGTCGCCGACAAGATCACGATCGTCCGTCTCGGACGCGTCGTCGGCGAGGCATCGCCTTCGGCGACGAACGCCGAGCTCGCTTCGCTCATGGTCGGACGCGCCGTCGAGCTCACGGTGCACAAGGACGCGCCCCGTGTCGGCGACGGCGGGCTGGAGATCTCGGGTCTGCGGGTGCTCACACCCGCCGGCGCGATCGTCGTCGACGGCATCGACTTCGCGGTGCGCCCCGGTGAGGTCCTCGCGATCGCGGGTGTGCAGGGGAACGGCCAGACGGAGCTGGTGGAGGCCATCGTCGGCCTCGCCGCGCGTGTGGAGGGGAGCATCACGCTCGACGGGACCGAACTCGTCGGCAAGAGCGTGCGCGCGATCCTCGATGCCGGCGTGGGCTTCGTCCCCGAGGACCGGACCGAGGACGGATTGGTCGCCGGTTTCTCCGTCGCGGAGAACCTCATCCTCGACCGCACCGACGACCGCACCTTCAGCCGCGGGGGAACCATCCTGCGGGGTGTGCTCGACGCCTTCGCCAAGGAGCGCATCCGCGAGTACGACATCCGCACGCAGGGGCCGGACACTCCGGCGGGCACGCTCTCCGGCGGCAACCAGCAGAAGGTCGTCATCGCACGCGAGATGAGCCGTGAGCTGCGGCTGCTGGTCGCAGCCCAGCCGACCCGCGGCGTCGACGTCGGCTCGATCGAGTTCATCCACAAACGGATCATCGAGACGCGCGACTCGGGCGTCCCGGTGATCGTCGTCTCCACCGAGCTCGACGAGGTCGCCGCCCTCGCCGACCGGATCGCGGTCATGTACCGCGGAGCGATCGTCGGCATCGTGCCGGGCGACACGCCCAGAGAGACACTCGGACTCATGATGGCCGGAGCGGCCGAAGGAGAGGTGGCGGCGTGAGCGGATCGACGCCCGGCGCGGGAGACGTGACCAAGGGCATCCCCCCGGAGCAGCTCGGCACGCCGACCGGCACGGTGCCCCGCGACTCCGCCGACGTGCCGCCGCCGCCCCGCGGCAACATCATCCTCAAGGAGATGCTGCGCGGCAGCGCCGTCACGACGATCCTCGCGATCGTCCTGGCGCTCATCGTCGGCGGCATCCTGATCGCCTCCACCAACGAAGACGTGCAGGAGGCGTCCGGCTACTTCTTCGCGAAGCCCGGCGACACGTTCGCCGCAGCCTGGAACGCGGTCTACAACGGGTACGAGGCGCTGTTCCGCGGTGCCATCTTCAACGCCCGCGGCGCCGATTTCGCGGCGCAGATCCGTCCGCTCACCAACACCCTCGGTTTCGCCGCGCCCCTGATCGCTGCCGGCCTCGGCGTCGCACTCGCGTTCCGGGTGGGACTGTTCAACATCGGTGCGCGCGGCCAGATGCTCATCGGTGTCGCGGTCGCCGCCCTGCTGACCTTCTCGCTCGACCTGCCGCTCTGGCTGCACATCCCCGTGACGCTGATCGCCGGTATCGCGGGCGGCGCGCTCTGGGGTGCCATCGCCGGCCTCATCAAGGCGCGCACCGGTGCCCACGAGGTGATCCTCACGATCATGCTCAACTACATCGCGTACTACCTGCTGCTCTGGATGATCCGTACACCGGGCCTGCTGCAGAAGCCGGGGACGAACCAGGCGCTGGGTTCGGCCACGCCGGAGAGCGCGCAGTTCCCGACGCTGCTCGGGCCGCAGTTCCCCCTGCTCGATCTCGGATTCGTGATCGTGGTCGTTGCCACGCTGTTCGTCTGGTGGCTCATCGAGCGGTCGTCGCTCGGCATGCGGATGCGCGCCGTCGGCGAGAACCCGCACGCGGCGCGCGCCGCGGGCATCAGCGTGCAGCGGGTCTACGTCTACGCGATGCTGTTCGCCGGAGGCCTCGCGGGTCTCGCGGGCATGAACCAGATCCAGGGAGCCGTCACGACCGGCGTCACCGAGACGATCGACGCCGGCATCGGATTCGATGCGATCACCGTCGCGCTCCTCGGACGCAGCCGCGCCTGGGGCACCTTCGCCGCCGGCATCCTGTTCGGCGCTCTCAAGGCAGGGTCGTTCTCGATGCAGGCCCAGGACATCCCGGTAGACATCGTCCTGGTCGTGCAGTCCCTGGTCGTGCTCTTCATCGCCGCACCGCCGCTGCTGCGCGCGGTGTTCTTCCTGCCCAAGACCGACATCGAGAAGGCGGCCAGGCTCCGAGCCAAGGCCGCGAAGAAGGCGGTGGCGGCATGATGTCCCTCGTGCAGACCGAGGCAGCCGACGGCACGGTGCAGCTCGCGACCGTGAAGCAGCGGCACCTCAAGGCGCCGATCGTGCTGGCTGTCGCCGCTGCGCTCCTCGCGCTCCTCTTCGTGTTCGTGCCGCGCGACGGCACCAGCACCTTCCGCCTCTCCGACCAGTCGTCGGCACTCGCGCTGCCCGACGTCGCCCTGCCGACGGCCTCGACCTTCTGGGTCGTGTTCGGCATCCTCGTCGTCCTGACGGTCGGAGCGTTCCTGCGTGCCTGGACGTATCGCAAGCCGTCGCTGTGGCTGGTCGTGGCCTTCAGCACGCTCGCCGTCTTCGCGTTCCTCGTCTGGGCATCCGCCGGGGGACTCGTCCCCGTCACGAGCCTGCTGTTCGGTGCCGTGTCCCTTTCGGTGCCGCTGGTGTTCGGCGCCCTGGGCGGTGTCATCGGCGAACGCGCCGGCGTCGTGAACGTCGCGATCGAAGGGCAGCTGCTGCTCGGCGCCTTCTCCGCCGCGCTGCTCTCCAGCATCACCGGCAACCCGTTCGTCGGACTGGTCGGAGCGATGATCGGCGGCGTCCTCGTGGCCAGCGTGCTCGCCGCGTTCGCGATCAAGTACCTCGTCGAGCAGGTCATCGTCGGTGTCGTGCTCAATGTGCTCGTCACCGGTCTCACCGGCTTCCTCTACGGCGCACTGCTCGCACCGAACGAGGCGACGCTGAACACCCCGGTGCGCTTCCCGCGCATCGAGATCCCCGTGCTGAGCGACATCCCGATCATCGGCCCGGTGCTCTTCAATCAGACGTTCATCGGCTACCTGATGTTCCTCACCGTCGCCGTGGTGGCCTGGGGCCTGTACCGGACCCGGTGGGGTCTGCGTCTCCGCGCCGTGGGCGAGCACCCGCAGGCCGCCGACACCGTGGGCATCAAGGTCAACCCGACCCGGTTCTGGAACGTGCTCCTGGCCGGCGCGATCGCCGGCATGGGTGGCGCGTACTTCACGCTCGTCTCGGTGCCGCAGTTCGGCAAGGACATGACGGCGGGCCTCGGCTTCATCGCCCTCGCCGCCGTGATCTTCGGCCGGTGGGACCCGATCCGTGCGACGCTCGCCGCGCTGCTCTTCGGCTTCGCGACGAACCTGCAGAACCTGCTCTCGATCCTGAAGACGCCGATCCCCGGCGAGTTCATGCTGATGCTGCCGTATCTGGTGACGCTGCTGGCGGTCGCCGGATTCGCCGGACAGATCAAGGCGCCCGCGGCAGACGGCAAGCCGTACATCAAGTCCTAGCCGAGTCCGGAAGAAGGAAGCTCCACAATGACTGACATCGACTGGGACGAGCTCCGTCAGGTCGCGACCGATGCCATGACGAAGGCCTACGCGCCGTACTCGCGGTATCGCGTCGGTGCCGCGGCGCTCGTCGGCGACGGACGGATCGTCGCCGGCTGCAACGTCGAGAACGCCTCCTACGGCGTGACGCTGTGCGCCGAGTGCGCGCTCGTCGGCGACCTGCACATGTCCGGCGGCGGTCAGCTGGTCGCATTCGTCTGCGTGAACAACGACGGGCAGACGATCATGCCCTGCGGTCGCTGCCGCCAGCTGCTCTTCGAGCACGCCATGCCCGGGATGCTGCTGGAGACCGTCTCCGGCATCCGCACGATCGACGAGGTGCTGCCGGATGCGTTCGGCCCCCGAGACCTGGAGGACGCCCGATGAGCATCGAGCCTTTCGACGCGGTGGATGTCATCCGCGCCAAGCGAGACGGCGGCGCCGTGCCGGAGAAGGCGCTGCGGTGGATGGTCGACGCCTACACCCGCGGCTACGTCTCGGATGCGCAGATGGCGTCGTTCGCGATGGCGATCTTCCAGCGCGGCATGGAGCGCGACGAGATCCGCGTCCTGACGGACGCGATGATCGCGTCGGGGGAGCGGATGAGCTTCGCCGCGCTCGGCAAGAAGACCGTCGACAAGCACTCCACGGGTGGCGTCGGAGACAAGATCACCCTTCCTCTGGCTCCGCTGGTCGCCTCGTTCGGCGTGGCCGTGCCGCAGCTCAGCGGACGCGGCCTCGGCCACACGGGCGGCACGCTCGACAAGCTCGAATCCATCCCCGGCTGGCGCGCGGCGCTCAGCAACGAGGAGATGTTCGCGCAGATGCAGGGCGACGTCGGGGCCGTCATCTGCGCGGCGGGCTCAGGACTCGCTCCCGCCGACAAGAAGTTCTACGCACTGCGCGACGTGACCGGCACGGTCGAGGCGATCCCGCTGATCGCATCGAGCATCATGTCGAAGAAGATCGCGGAGGGGACGGATGCGCTCGTCCTCGACGTCAAGTTCGGCTCCGGCGCCTTCATGCAGGACATCGACCGCGCCCGTGAGCTCGCCCGCACGATGGTCGCGCTCGGCACCGACTCCGGTGTCGCGACGACCGCGCTGCTCACCGACATGAACGTCCCGCTGGGCTTCGCGATCGGCAACGCCAACGAGGTCCGCGAATCCGTGGAGATCCTCGCCGGCGGCGGCCCTTCCGACGTGCGGGAGCTGACGATCGCGCTCGCGCAGGAGATGCTCGCCCTCGCGGGGAAGCCGGATGCCGACGTGGAGGCCGCCCTCGACGACGGCCGCGCGATGGACAGCTGGAAGGCGATGATCCGCGCCCAGGGCGGCGATCCGGATGCCGAGCTGCCGACCGCTCGCGAGACGCATGTCGTGACGGCTCCGACCGACGGCGTCGTCACCCGCATGGACGCGCTGCCGTTCGGCATCGCGGCCTGGCGACTGGGCGCGGGCCGCGCCAGGGCCGAGGATCCCGTGGTCTTCGAGGCCGGCATCGATCTGCACGCCAAGCCGGGCGATCGTGTCGACGCCGGACAGCCGCTGTTCACGCTGTCCGCAGCCGATGCGGCGCGGTTCCCGCGTGCGCTCGAGGCGCTCGAGGGCTCGTGGGCGCTCGGGGACAAGGCTCCGGCCGCCGGTCCCATCGTGCGCGAGCGCATCACGGCCTGACGGGACCGCTAACCTGAACTGAGCATTTCCGCCACCGAGAGGATCACCATGTCGATCGATGCGAACGGCGACGTCACCATCCAGGGGATCTCCCTCCGCAGCCTGCCCAAGGTCTCGCTGCACGACCACCTCGACGGCGCCCTGCGTCCGGCCACGATCATCGAGCTGACGGACGAGATCGGTCTCGACGTGCCGGAGTCCGATCCCGCCGCTCTCGGCCGCTGGTTCGCGAAGCAGAGCGACTCCGGCTCGCTCGTCGAGTACCTGAAGACCTTCGACCTGACGACCGCCGTGATGCAGACCCAGGAGGGACTCACGCGTGTCGCGCGAGAGTTCGTCCAGGACCTGGCAGCGGACGGCGTGATCTACGGCGAGGTGCGCTGGGCTCCGGAGCAGCATCTCACGCGCGGACTCACGCTCGAGCAGACCGTCGAGGCCGTTCAGCAGGGCATCGAGGAGGGCGAGGACGCGGCAGACCGCGACGGGCGCAGCATCCGCGTCGGCCAGCTGATCACGGCGATGCGCCATACGGATCGGGCGCTCGAGATCGCCGAGCTCGCGGTCGATTTCCGCGGTCGTGGTGCCGTGGGCTTCGACATCGCCGGGCCCGAGGACGGCTTCCCGCCCTCGAACCACCGCAAGGCGTTCGACTACCTCGCCGAGAACTTCTTCCCCGTGACCGTGCACGCCGGCGAAGCCGCAGGTCCCGCGTCGATCCGCTCGGCGCTGCTCGACGGCCGTGCGCTGCGTCTCGGCCACGGCGTGCGCATCGCGGAGGATCTCCAGGTCGTGACCCAGGAGGGTGACGAGGTGCAGGTGCAGTTCGGAGAACTGGCCCGCTGGGTGCGCGATCGCGAGATCCCGCTGGAACTCTCCCCGTCGTCGAACCTGCAGACCGGCGCGATCGCCGCGTGGGGCACGACGATGGCCGACCACCCGTTCGATTTGCTGTATCAGCTCGGCTTCGCGGTGACGGTCAACGTGGACAACCGCACGATGAGCGCCACCTCGCTCACGCGCGAGCTCGCCCTGCTCGTCGAGGCCTTCGAGTACGACCTCGACGACCTCGAGACGTTCCAGTTCAATGCGGCCGCGGCCGCCTTCCTCCCGGTCGAGGAGCGCGAAGAGCTCGTCGAGATGATCGCCGAAGGATTCAACGACTGACATGTCCCAGAAGAGTCGACGCCGGGTGAGCGTTCTCGCCGTGATCGTGAGCGCCGCCGTCGTCCTCCTGGGCGGGGGTGCGGTCGCCGCATTCGTCTGGACGAACGGCACGCCGGACGGCCAGAAGCCGGCGGCGACCGAGACGGAGAAGCCGCTCCCGACACCGGAATCCGAGCCGGAACCCCTCTCGCCGGCCGAGCAGCTGCTCGCCGACGCCGACAATCCGCTGGCCTGCGCGGTGTCGTTCGCCGGTGACGGCGTCGTGCAGGACCCGATGCTGCAGTGGCAGAACGGCCTCTATCAGTCGCTGCCCATCCCTGCGGCGGACGGGCGGGTGTTCGCCGGCTGGTATGCGACCGCGGACGATGCTGCGGCGTTCAGCCCGGAGGCCCGTATCAACGGCGCCGATCCGGTGACGTGCACCGACCAGCAGATCGAGCTCCACGGCGCCTGGAAGACGCCGGAGGAGAACGTCGCGGCGAACACCCAGGTCCCGATCCTGATGTACCACCAGTTCACGACGAACCCCGACGGCGAGTCCGGCTGGCTGCGCGGCAACTACGCCTACATCGGCGACTTCGACGCGCAGATGAACCACATCGCCACCACCGGCTTCTACCTGCCGACGTGGGACGAGCTGAGCGCGTTCATCGACGGGCGGCTGTACCTGCCCCCGCGTTCGGTGATCATCACGGATGACGATGCCGATCAGACCTGGTTCGACCTCGCGGCGCCGCTCGTGGAGAAGTACGAGCTGCTCACGACCTCGTTCATGGTCACGGCGTACCGCTCCGACCCGCCCCCGTCCATCTACGTCCTGCGCCGTTCGCACACGCACGACATGCACCAGGCCGGAGCCAACGGCCAGGGACGCATCGTCAACTGGACGCCGGACGAGGTCGCCGCCGACCTCAACATGTCGGGTGACATCCTCGGCGTGCGCGAGGTCATCGCGTACCCCTTCGGGCACTACAACGACACGGCCAAGCAGGGTGTGCTGCAGGCGGGCTACGAGATGGCGCGCACGATCGAGCCCGGCTACGTCGTGATCGGCACCGACAAGCTCGCCCTCCCCGTCGTGCGCATCGACTACGGGATGGGGTTGGACGCGCTGATCAAGCGCATCGGCTGAGACCCGACGAGCGGGCAGGATGGTCGCATGCCTGCTTCCGTCCTCATCGTCGGCCCCGCCTCGTGGAACACCATCGTCGTCCTCGACCGGCTCCCCGAGCCTGTCCCGCACATGCAGTTCGCCGAGGACACGTGGGAGACGGTCGGCGGGACGAGTGCAGGGAAGGCTCTCAGCCTCACGGCGCTCGGACGAGCGACGACGCTGCGCGCGCAGGCGGGGGACGATGAGCACGGTGCCAGGCTCCGCGACGCGCTGCGCGCGGCCGGCGTGCACGCGCGGTGGGCGGAGGGCCTGACGGAGCGGCACCTCAACCTGATGACCCGTAGCGGCGAGCGGGTCTCGCTGTACCTCGCCGCACCGCGACCGACAGGGGGCGAGCAGGATGAGTCCCTGCGGGCGGCGATGGCGGCGGCCGACGCGGTCGTGCTGGACCTCGGAGCCGAGTCCGAGCGGCTGCTGCCGCTCGCGCGTGAGGTCGGAACGCCGATCTGGGTCGACGTGCACGACTACGACGGGGAGTCCGATTTCCACCGGCCGTTCCTTGCGGTGGCGGATGCCGTCTTCTGCAACGCCGATCGCCTCGACGACCCGGTGGCCTTCCTCCGCGGATGCATCGGGGGCGGAGCACGCCTCGCCGTCTGCACCCTCGGGGCGGAGGGAGCGGTGGCGATCGACGAGGACGGTGCGGAGCATCGGGTGGCGGCGGTGCCGGTCGACGTCACCGACACGAACGGCGCGGGGGACGCGTTCCTCGCCGGTGTGCTCGACGCCCGGCTGTCGGGGGCAGCTGTCGGTGACGCGCTCGCCGCGGGTGCGACGTCGGCGTCCGCCGTGCTGCGCACGCGGCACCTGCATCCGCTGCTGGATGCCGTGCTGCCGCTGTCGCGGTGAGCAGCGCTCAGCTCAGGAGCACGGCGCGGCTCAGCGGGGGAGAGCCTGGAGGAAGGCGCCCGTGCGCTCCGTGACCTCGGCGTGCATGTCCTCCGTCGAGATCGTGGGGGTGCCGTCGCCCGCCTGCGGGCCGTAGTCGCCGAAGGAGGCGTGGGCTGCGCCCTCGATCTCGACCATCTCCGCATCGGCGGGGAGCTGATCTCGCGCGGCATCGATCTTCTCCGGAGTGGAGAGCCCGTCATCGCTGCCGGCGAGACTGAGCACCGGCAGGCCGCTCGCCGAGAGGTCTGTCGCGCAGTAGGACCCGAAGAGGACGAGGGCATCCGCATCGGCCGCGAGCTGACAGGCACGCACGCCGCCGAGCGAGTGACCGCCGACGCCCCAGACCTCGACATCGGGCGCCGCCGACGTGAAGGAGCCGAGTCCGCGCGGATCGAAGAAGGCGAGGTTCAGCCAGGGACGCGTGATCACGACCGTCACGCCCTCCTCGGCGAGCCCCTGCAGGATCGCGGCGTACGCCCAGGGGTCGACCTTGGCGCCGGGGACGAACACCAGCCCGAGCTCGGACTCGCCGTCGGCCGGAGCGAGGACGATCCCCTGCTCGGCATCCTCCACGGTGATGGCGGCGTTCTCGCGGACGCCGGCCAGGGGAGCCGGATCGGCGGGCATGACGCCGATCTGACTCCAGGCGACGATCCCGCCGACGCCGAGGAGCAGCAGGATAGCGAGACTCCCGAGCGCCCACTTCAGGACGCGACGACCCCGTTTCCTCTGCACACGTCAACGCTACTCCGTCGCCCGGCCCCTTCTCTGAGCGGCGCCGACCGACGGGTGGGTGGCGAGGTACTCCTCGAACGCCTCGCGCGTGGTGCGCGTCGGGACGAAGCCGAACTCGTCCTTGAGCCGCGTGTTCGCCAGGACCGGTCGATAGCGCAGGAAGGGCACCTTCTCCGGTCCGTGCTCCGTGAGGCGCAGCATCCGTCCGATCCGCAGCGCGGCGGCGAGCGCCCAGGCGGGGAGCACGAGCTGGCGTCTGCCCAGCCGCTCCGCGATCTCGGGCACCGTCATCCGGCCGTCTCCCGCGACGTTGAAGACTCCGGCCGGACCGTCGGTCGCCGCCCGCACCATGGCGGCGGCGACATCGTCCACCCACACGAAGACGAAGGGGGAATCGGAGCCGGCGATGCGGAGGATCCGGCGGCCGTCCCAGAGCGCGGTGATCTGATTCCGGACCGAAGGCCCCAGGATCGTGCCGATGCGGAACACCACCTGCTCCAGGTCCGGATGCGTCGCGCGGTGCTCGGCGAGCATCTCCTCGACGAGGCGCTTGTGCCGTGAGTACGGGAAGGCGTCGTTGCCGCGGAGCGGCTGGACCTCGTCGATCCATTCCGGATTGTCGGCGTGGTAGCCGTAGGCGGCGCCGGAGCTGGACACCACGATCCGGCGCACCCCCGTCGCGACGCACGCCGCGAGCACGTTCGCCGACCCGTCGACGTCGACCCGGTACTCCCGATCGACGTCGCGCCCCGGATTGACGATCGCAGCGAGGTGCACGACGGTGTCGATGCGGTGTTCGCGAAGGAGGGGAGCGATCGCTGCCGCGTCCTGCACGTCGAGCACGACGTCGAGGATCCCGGGCCGTGCGGTGCCGGTGCGCACATCCGCGGAGACCACGAGCTCGACGTCGTCTCGGGCTGCCAGCGCCTGCGCGACGTGCGAGCCGAGGAACCCGCCGCCCCCGGTGATGAGCACCCGCGTCACGGCGACGCCTCGGTCACCGTGCGCCCGCTGGCATCGCCGCTCGCCGAGCCCGTGCGTCTCTTCGTGTGCCGCGCCCAGAGCCCTGCCAGGATCAGGCCCGCGATGATGTCCCAGATGCCCCACCACCCGGCGACGATCGCCATGCCGCCGAGGCCGTCGAAGAACAGGAAGACCAGGCCGAGACCGAGGCCGGCGTTGCGGATGCCGACCTCGAAGGTCATCGCCTTGCGCTCGCGGGTGCCGAGGCCGCCGACGACCGCGGTTCCGTAGCCGAGAGCCAGCGCCACGGCGTCGTGCACCGTGACGACGATCAGGATCACGCCGAGGACCTGCACGAAGACCGCCCAGTTGCCGACGAGCGCGGCGATGATGAAGCCGAGCAGGGCGATGAGGCTGAACCACTTCACGAACGGCTGCACGCGGGCGGCGAATCCGGGTGTCTTCGCCCGCAGCAGGAGGCCGAGCGCGAAGGGGAGTCCGACGATGAGCAGGATCTCCAGAAGCATCCGCCACGGGTCGAGAGCGACCTCGCGGAGCAGCGTGCGGGCGGTGGGATGCAGCGAGCCCCAGAAAGTGATGCTCAGCGGCATGGCGACGATGTAGAGGAGATTGCCGACCGCGGTCAGCGACACCGAGAGCGCGACATTCCCGCCGGCCCGGTGTGTGAGCACCTGGGAGATGTTGCCGGGCGGACAGCAGGCGACCAGCAGCATGCCGAGCGCCATCGACGGCGGGACAGGGAGCACCAGCGTCAGCAGGAACGTCGCGATCGGCAGCAGGAGCAGCTGGGCGAGGAGGGCGATGACGAAGGGCTTCGGATGCTTCGCCACGACACGGAAGTCGCTCGGGGCCGTGTCGAGGGCGATCCCGAACATGATCAGGCCCAGCACCACGTTCAGGATCGTCAGCGTGCCGGGCGTGAACGACAGGACGACGTCGTCGACGTTCATGCCGACGCCTCCAGCGCGCTCTTCTCGCGGCGGACGGCGCCGCGGTAGGCGTCCTTGTTCACGTAGTACGCCATCCGGTCCAGCCCGAGGTAGTGGTATCCGCCGGTCAGGTCCGGCCAGGGCGCGGCCGTGACGCGGTCGCGGAAGCGCGCAGCGCGCGACGCATCGTGCTCGAGGGCGTCGAGATAGGCGGCGAGGAGGTCGGCCTGCTCGGCGCGGCCCTGCCAGCCGATGCCGGAGGCCTCGATCATGCCCATGACGTACAGCCCGTTGAACGACGCGGGGAAGAGGTTGAGGAACAGGCGCGGCGAGGCGCCCTGCCAGTGCAGGTGCTCCCGGTCGACGAAGGGATAGTCGAGGGTGTATCCGGTGGCCAGGAGCACGAGGTCGTAGTCGTCTGCGCTGCCGTCGCGGAAGCGCACGGTGCTGCCGTCGAAGCGTTCGACGTCGGCGCGGATGCGCAGATCTCCCTGGCCGAGGTGGTTGAGGATCATGGTGTTCACGATGGGATGGGACTCGTAGATGCGGTACCGGGGCTTCGGGAAGCCGAAGCGCACGGGATCGCCCGTGAAGGCCCGCAGCACCCGGCTGTCGACCGCCTGCTTGATCCTCGCGGGCAGCGGGCGCCCCTGGTTGAGCGTGTCGCTCGGCCTGCCGAACAGGTAGCGGGGCACGAAGTAGTACCCGCGCCGCACGCTCATGTCGACGGAAGCCGCGTGGTGCACGGCATCCACCGCGATGTCGCAGCCGGAGTTGCCCGCACCGATCAGGAGCACCCTCTTGCCCGAGAGCTGCTCGGCCGTCTTGTAGGCGCTGGTGTGCAGCACCTCGCCGGAGAAACTGCCGGGGAAGGTCGGGATGTTCGGCTCCGCGAGCGTCCCGTTCGCGAGCACGACACCGGCGTACCATCGCGTCTGCGTGCCCTCGGGGCCGTCGCTCGTGAGATCCCATCCGCCGTCTCGCGGTTCGAGACGCGTGACCCTCGTGTCGAACCGGAAGAGCCCGGCGAGACCGAAGTGGTCCGCGTAGTCCCGGAAGTACTCCCGCATCACCCGGTGGCCCGGATAGTCGACCGTGGAGCGCATCGGGAACTCCGTGAACTCCGTCGTCGTGCGCGACGAGATCAGGTGCGCCGACTCGTACATCGTGCTGCGCGGATTGGCGATGTCCCAGAGGCCGCCGACGCCGTGGGAGGCCTCGTACCCGTCCACCGCGATGCCGCGCTTCTGCAGCGCGCGGGCCGTGGCCAGCCCCGACGGGCCCGCGCCGATCACGGCGTATCTGTTCATGCTGCTCCCTGCACGTCACTGTGCGCGAAAAGGCGATGCTCGAAAAGGCGGTGCTCGAAAGGGGCGCTCGCGAAAGCGCCCCCGCTCCCGATCGTATCGGGTGGGCGAGGGCGCTCCGGTACGGCGCGGGATCAGGCCTCGCGGAGCGTCTGCTGCCGCTCCTCGACGGCCTCGCGGACGGCGGCGAACAGCGGATGCTCCGGATCGAGTCCGGTGACGAGGGCGGTCAGCGCCCTCGCGTCCTCCGAGCGCAGCAGCCGCTGGAGCTCGACCGACTGCTCGTCGTCGGCGTCGTCGAACTCGAGCGCCGCGGCGACGGCCGCGACCAGGGCATCGGCGGGCAGGCCGCGCTCGGCGGCCATGGCCGCGGGGCCGATGAACCGCTCGTGCCGCGAGATCTTGCGCAGCGGCTGACGTCCGACACGCTGCACCGTGTCGATCAGCGCCGGGTTGCGGAACCGCTCGAGGATCGTCGCGCGATACGACGCGAGGTCGGCGGGATCCAGCCCGTGTTCGGCGACCAGCACCGCGGACGTCTCCTCGAGTGCCGCCGACACGCGCGCGGCGATGTCGGGGTCGGCCAAGGCGTCCGAGATGCGCTCGACTCCGGCGCGGGCGCCGAAGTAGGCGGTGGCCGCGTGTCCCGTGTTCACCGTGAAGAGCTTGCGCTCGATGAACGGGGCGAGGTCCTCGACGAAGTGCGCTCCCGGGATGCTCGGGAGGTCGTCGCCGAACGGGCCGGCTTCGATCGCCCACTCGAAGTACGGCTCGACCGTGACGTCCACCCCTCCGTCGGCGGGCTGGGCCGGCACGATGCGGTCGACCGCGGTGTTCGCGAACACCGCGCGCGACAGCAGGTCTCCGGCATCCGCCCCGGCGGAGGCCTGGATCTCCGAACGGAGCAGGTCCGTCGCGCCGATCGCGTTCTCGCACGCCATCACCTGCAGAGGTGCGGCGTCGGGGGAGCGCTGCGCGAGACCTGCGACGATCGCCGGTGCGACGAAACGCAGCACGGTGGGACCGACCGCGGTCGTGACGACATCGGCCGTCGCGATCTCGCGGGTGAGGGCCTCCGGGTCGGTGCGACTGTTGACCGCGCGGAACCCGGTGACGACGTGGTCGACGCCCCCGGGTCCCGCCTCGTGCACGGTGTACTCGTCGACCGCGTTGATGGCGTCCACGAGGGCGTCGGCGACATCGGAGAACACGACCTCGTACCCGCCCTCGTGCAGCAGCAGGCCCACGAAGCCGCGCCCGATGTTGCCGGCGCCGAAGTGGACGGCCTTCATCCCTCGTCCACCACCCATCACTCGTTGATCGCGGAGAGCAGCGCGAACAGCTCGTCCGGTGTCTGCGCCGCGTTGAGCTTCTCGACGTCGTCCTCGTCGGAGAAGAGGATCGCGATCTGCGACAGGATCTCCAGGTGCTCGTCACCGCGACCGGCGATGCCGATCACGAACGTCGCCTGCTCGCCCGCCCAGTCGACGCCGCCGTCGTAGCGGACCACCGAGAGGGCGGAGCCGAGGATCGCGTCCTTGGTCTCGTTCGTGCCGTGCGGGATCGCGAGACCGTTGCCCATGTAGGTCGAGACCGTCTCCTCGCGCTGACGCATCGCGTCGACGTACGCGGGTGTGACGGCGCCGGCGGACACGAGGATGTCGGTGGCCTCCTGGAGGGCGGCCTCCTGCGTGCTGCTGCCCGAGTGGATGCGGACCTGGCCGATGGTCAGAACGCTCATGGTGTTTCCTCTCGCTGGTCGCGGACCATCTCGACGACCTCTTCGTACTTCGGGGAGTTCATGAAGTTGTCGACGGAGACGTGGATCGAGTTCGGCGACTGGGCCTTCGCGCGATCCGTCAGCTGCTGCTGGGTGATCACGAGGTCGGCCGTGCCGTCGAGGTTCGCGATGGCCTGGTTCGTGACCGTGACGCCCTCGACCCCCGCCTTCTTGAACTTGTTGCGCAGCACGCTCGCGCCCATGGCAGACGATCCCATCCCGGCGTCGCACGCGAACACGACGTTCTCGATGCGGCGATCCGTCGCGACGCCACCCGCCGCGCCGGCGGCCGCAGCACCCGAGGACGCGCGCAGGGCGTCCATGGCTGCGGACGACTTGCCCTTGTTGGCCTCGGTCTGCGCGATCGCGGCGCCGAAGCTGTCGCCCTCGGCGGCGAGGTCGCGCTTGCGCGAGGCCCGCAGGATGACGCCCGTGATCAGGAAGGTGACCACGGCGGCGATGACCACCGAGAGGTACACGACGAGGAGGTTTCCCACGCCGCCGCCGACAGCGGCCGCCGTCACGGCGATGATGCTGCCCGGAGCCGCCGGGAAGCCGAGGCCGCCGCCGAGCACCATGTTCGTCGTGACGCCCGCTGCACCACCGGCGATCAGAGCGAGGATCGTGGTGGGCTTGCTCAGCGCGTACGGGAAGTAGATCTCGTGGATGCCGCCGAAGAACTGGATGATCGCCGCACCCGGAGCCGAGGCCTTGGCCGCGCCGACGCCGAAGAAGGTGAACGCGAGCAGCAGCCCGAGGCCGGGGCCGGGGTTCGCCTCGATGAGGAAGAGGATCGACTTGCCGGTCTCGGCGGCCTGCTCGATGCCGAGCGGCGTGAACACGCCGTGGTTGATGGCGTTGTTCAGGAACAGCACCTTCGCCGGCTCGACGATGATCGACACCAGCGGCAGGAGGTTCAGCGACACCAGCCAGTCGACCGCTGCGCCGAGGACGGCGCTGATGCCCAGCATGACGGGGCCGAAGGCGAAGAAGCCGACGATCGCCAGGATCATGCCGAGGATGCCGGCCGAGAAGTTGTTGACGAGCATCTCGAAGCCGGGGCGGATCCTGCCGTCCCACAGCCGGTCCATCTGCTTCGTGATCCATGCGGCGAGCGGCCCCATGATCATGGCCCCGAGGAACATCGGGATGTTGGTGCCGACGATGACACCCATCGTGGCGATCGTCGCGACGACACCGCCGCGCTCGCCGTAGACCATGCGGCCGGCGGTGTTGGCGATGAGCAGCGGGAGCAGGTAGGTCACCATCGGCCCGACGAGACCGACGTACGCGAAGAAGTTCCCGCCGTCGCCCTCGGCCAGCGCCGTCATCGCGCCCTGCCAGCCGATGGTGGCGGAGTCGCCTCCGCCGCCGATGATCTCGGCGACCGGGGCCCAGTGCCAGCCGAAGGGGCTGTCCGCGCCGAAGAATCCGGCCGGGATGAACAGCATGGTGATGAAGCCCCACGCGATGAAGGCCGCGATGTTGGGCATGATCATTCCGGACAGGAACGTGCCGAAGCGCTGCACGCCTGTTCGGAGGCCGCCCGTTCTCTGGGCGGCGGGTGACGTCGTCGTCATGATGTCGTCTCTTTCTGGTGAGGGGAGAGGGCGGCTGTGGCGTCGGCCACGGCCTTGCGGGCACCGGCGGCGTCGTCCGCCGCCAGCGCGACCTGTGCGAGGCTGCGGGCCTCGTCGAGGGTGCGTTCGGAAAGGGTGTGCCTGACGTCGGCCAGGGCGGAGGGAGCCATCGACAGGCTCGTCGCGCCGAGGCCGACGAGGACGACGGCGAGGAGCGGATCAGCAGCGGCCTCGCCGCAGATCCCGACCGGCTTGCCGAGTCGCGATCCGGCATCCCCGACCTCGCGCACCAGGCGGAGCACGGCGGGGTGCCAGGGATCCTGCAGCCCGGCCACCGAGCCGAGCATCCGGTCAGCGGCCATCGTGTACTGCGTGAGGTCGTTGGTGCCGATCGAGGCGAAATCGGCGTGCGCCAGCACACGATCCGCCAGCAGGGCGCTCGCCGGGACTTCGACCATGACACCGGCGGTCTTCAGCCCGTAGTCGCGGGCGAGCGCCGTGAAGTACACGGTCTCCTCGACGGTCGCCACCATCGGCGCCATGACCCACAGGTCGGCATCGGTCTCGGCATCCGCCTCGGCGAGAGCGGTCAGCTGCTCGCGGAGGATGTCCTCGCTGGCGCGCAGGGCCCGGATGCCGCGGAGTCCCAGTGCGGGATTCTCCTCGTGCGCGTCGTTGAGGAACGCGAGCGGCTTGTCGGCTCCGGCGTCGAGCATCCGCACGACGACCTTCTTGCCGGGGAAGGCCTCGAGCAGCTCGCGATACGACTCGCGCTGCTGTGCGATCGTCGGCGCCTGCGATGACGACAGGAACAGGAACTCGGTGCGGAAGAGCCCGACGCCCTCGGCCCCCCGTTCGACCGCATCGGCCGCGTCCGCGGGTTTCCCCAGGTTCGCCAGCAGCGCGATCGGCGTGCCGTCGGCGAGGGCGCCGGGTGTCAGAGGAGCGCTGTCGGCCGACCGGCGGGCAGCGGCGCGCTGTGCGGCGCGATCCTTCTCGTCCGCCGTCGGGTCGACCGTCACGACGCCGGCGGCCGCGTCGACGATCACCGTGTCGCCGTTGGCCAGCGAGAATCCGTCGGCGACGCCGACGATCGCGACGATGCCCTTCTCGCGGGCGAGGATCGCCGTGTGCGAGGTCGGCCCGCCGTCGACGGTGATCAGCGCGAGCACCTTGCCCAGGTCGAGCAGCGCGGTGTCTGCCGGAGCGAGGTCGCGCGCGACGAGGATGAACGGATGCCCGGGGTCGGGGACGCCGGGGGCGTCGACGCCGCGCAGCCGGGCGAGCACCCGCTGGGCGATGTCGTCGAGGTCGGCGGCGCGCTCGCCGAGGTAGCCCCCGACGGCCTCGAGCGTCGCGCGGAAACCGGCGAAGGCGTCGTGCACGGCCCGCTCGGCGGTCGATCCCGCGTCGATCCGTCCGTCGACCTCGTCCTGCAGTGTCGGGTCCTCCGCGATCATGGCCTGCGCCTCGAGCACCTCCTGCGCCGAGCCGCCCGCGGTCTCGCCGCGCGCGGTCAGCTCCTCGGCGACGATCGAGATGGCGTCGCGGACCCTGGCGCGCTCCGCCTCGGCGCCGATGCTGCTCGGGGTGTCGTCGGGCGCGGGCAGGGCCTCGGTCATCCGGACGACGGGGCCCTGGGCGACTCCGAGGCCGATCCCCACGCCGCGCAGCTCGCTCATCCGGCGGCGTCCTGGTCGTGGTCGGTCGTGAGCAGCTCGGTGAGGGTGTCGAGCACGCCCTCTGCGCCGTCTCCGTCTGCGGTCAGGGTCACGTAGTCGCCGTACTCGACGGCGAGGGAGATGACGCCCAGGATGCTGGCGGCGTTCACCGGCTTGCCGGAGTCCTTGGCGATGGTGACGGCCAGGCCGGACTCCTTCGCCGCCTGGGCGAAGAGCTTCGCAGGACGGGCGTGCAGGCCGTGGGAGGAGCCGATCCGAACGGTGCGTGTGGCGGTCATGATGTTCCTTTCGGGGAGTTCCTGAGCTCGGTGAGGAAGTCGCGGACGAGCGCGAGGGTGGATGACCCGTCGCGGTCGGCGAACACGTCGTCGGGAAGGACGACCACGGGCGAATGCGCGTGATCGCGGATGGCGTCGAGGCGATCGGCCAGATGCGGCCCCACCAGGATGAGGTCGTGGTCGCTGGCGGCGACGGAGTGCTCCATCCCGGCTGACGCGTCCCAGTCGAGTCCGGCGTTGGTCGCCGCCCGACGGAGTCGCTGAGCGACGAACGTGCTCGACGCGCCGGCGCCGCACACCACGAGGATCTTCATCGATGCCACCTTCCTGAGAACAGTCTGTGAACGCGGGCCCCGGTCGCGCCAACACGTTCCTTTCCGCCCCCGCGGAACAGCGGCTTCCGCGCGCGGGTCTCCGGTAGCTGACATCATGGAGGTCACGCCAGGACAGTGCAGTCAGCACGTGGGGAAGTCGGAGGGATCATGTCGCGCCAGCGTCAGGACCAGCTCCTCTCCACCCTGCTCCGGCAGGAGGGGTGGGCGACCGCGGCGAGTCTCGCCGACGTTCTCGGCGTCACACCGCGCAGCATCCGCTCCTATGTCGCCGCGCTGAACGCCCGCACGCCGGGAGCCGGCGTCATCGAATCGGGGCCGGCGGGATATCGCGCGGGCCCCGGCGCCCGCGGCGCCATCCGGATGCGGCAGACGGGGGAGTCGGCACCGCGCGACCGGCTGCATGCGCTCGTGCGGACTCTGCTGGATCTGCCCTCCGGCATCGACGTGTTCGACACGGCCGACGAGCTGCACGTCAGCGAGGCCACCCTGGAAGCGGATCTCGTGCGCGTGCGTGGGCTGCTCGACGGCACGGAGCTCGCACTGGAGCGCGACCGTGAGACAGTGCGGCTGCGGGGGAACGAGGCCGCGCAGCGACGGCTGCTCAGCAGGCTGGCGCACGACGAGATGGACGACGCGTCGTTCCACCCGGAGACCTTCCGCCGCGCGCTCTCCGGCAGCGCCGTCGCCGCGCACGCCGTCGGGCCGTTCAAGACCGCGCTGGTGCGCGAGCTGGGCGAGCTCGGCTACTACGTGAACGAGCTGGCGATCGCCGACGTGCTGCTGCACATCGCGATCGCCGCCGAACGCGTGGCGGCGGGTCACGCGCTCGACTCCTCGCCTGCGGGCGCCAGGGAGGAGATCCCCCGGGTGGGAGCCGTCATCGCCCGTCTGGCGTCCGAGCACTTCGCTGTCGCACTCGGCGAGGGCGACAGCGGTCACCTCGCCTCGCTGGTGCTCACGCGCATCGTCGCCCCCGGCGAGGATGCCGCCCGCGATGTCGCGCGCAGCGGCGTGGATCCCGCGGTGGAGGCCGCCGTGCGGGCCGAGATCACCCGGGCCGCCGAGGACTACCAGGTCGACCTCGTCGACGAGACCTTCGTCCTGCGCCTCGCCCTGCACGTGCAGAACCTGCTGCGCCGCGCCGAGGAGAGCGCGCTGACGCGCAACCCGCTCACGCGCTCGCTCAAGACGTCGTACCCGATGATCTTCGAGGTCGCCGTCTCGATCGCGAGCGGGCTGCACGATCGGGTCGGCACTCCGATCCACGACGACGAGATCGCGTACATCGCCATGCACGTGGGCGGCCGCCTCGAGCGCAGCAGGAAGGCGGAGTCGATCCTGACCGCGACGATCGTCTGCCCCGGCTACTACGAGTTGCACGAGCTGCTGCGCTCCAGCGTCGACCGGTCGCTCGGGTCGGCCATCGAGGTCACCAGCGTCGTCACCAACGTCGATCCCGACTGGGCGTCGTTCGACACCGATCTGGTGCTCAGCACGATCGAGCCGGGATCGGCGGGTGACCGCTTCGTGCGCATCCAGCCGTTCCTCACCGACGCCGACGTCGACCGCATCCAGCAGGCGGCCGCCCGTCTCCGCCGCGGCCGCCGCCTCACGCGGCTCCGCGGCGAGCTCGCCCGTTACTTCGACGCGGACGCCTACGTCTTCCCCCTCCCCGACGAGGGCGAGGAGGCGATCATCCGGCGGCTCGGCGGCCTGCTCGTCACGGCGGGCCTGATCGGCGAGGACTACGTCGAGAACACGATCGCCCGTGAGCGGATGTCTTCGACCGCCTTCACGGATGCCCTGGCGGTGCCGCACGCCCTGCAGATGACGGCGACTCGCACGGCCATCGCGATCGGGGTCACCGACGGCTCGGCCGCGTGGGGCGGTGGTCGCGTGCAGGTGGTCGCTCTCGCAGCGTTCAGCGAGAGCGACCGCGCGGCGTTCCAGACCGTCTTCGAGCAGCTCGTCGAGGTGTTCAGCGAACGTGAGAGCGTGCAGCGCATCGTGCGGCGCGGGACGACGTTCGAGGCGTTCCTCGACGAGCTCGTCGCCGTCATCGACGGCTGAGCGCGGCGATCAGGAGCGCGGGGCCAGCACCTCCGCGAGCTGATCCAGCACCGCGTCGGCGGATGCCGAATCCGCCGTCTCCAGCACCACCGCGTCGCCGGGGCCGATCGCGAGGTCCATCACCGCGAGCACGCTGCTCAGGTCCACGATCGAGCCGTCGGCGGTGCGCAGCGTGATCGTCGAGCCGTGCGACTGCGCGAGGCGCACGAGCTCGGCGACCGGACGCGCGTGCACGCCGTTGTGGGTGCTGACGATGATCCGCCGGGTCGGCATGGTCAGGAGCGCTCGTCGAGCAGCGCGCGCACGCCCGCCTCGATCTCGGTCACGGCCTCGGCAGCGCCCTCGGCGGAGTCGGCGCGCGCATCGATGTAGATCTTGAGCTTGGGCTCGGTGCCGCTCGGACGCACGATGACCCGCGACCCGTCGGTGAGACGGTACCGGAGCACATCGCCCGACGGCTGGCCGTCGCGGCCCTGCAGCAGATCCTCGGCCGAGACGATCGAGCGCCCGGCGATCTGCGTCGGCGGCAGGGTGCGCAGGGCGAGCATCACGTTGCCGATGACGGCGAGATCCTCGACGCGCACCGAGACCTGCCCGCTGGCGAAGTGGCCGTAGGTGTCGCCCAGCTCGCGGAGCAGTTCGGCGAGGGTGGCACCGCGTCCGTGGGCCTCGGCGGCGAGTCCGAGGATGGCGATCGCTGCGGAGATGCCGTCCTTGTCGCGGACGGTCTCCGGGTTCACGAGGTACCCGAGAGCCTCCTCGAATCCGAACACGATGCCGGGTGCCCGCGAGATCCACTTGAAGCCGGTCAGCGTCTCGTGGAAGTCCAGGCCGTGGTGCGCGGCGACCGCGGCGAGGCCGGGTGAGGAGACCAGGGAGCAGGCCAGCGATGCGCCGGGTGTGCCGGCGGCTGCCCGGGCGGCCCTGGCGCCGAGCAGGAGGCCGACCTCGTTGCCCGTCAGGCGACGCCAGCCGTCGGCTGCCGCCTCGTCGGGGATCGCGAGGGCCAGGCGGTCGGCATCCGGGTCGTTCGCCAGGATGAAGTCGGCCTTGGCCCGCCGCGCCGTCGCGAACGAGAGATCCATCGCCCCCGGCTCCTCCGGGTTCGGGAACGAGACCGTGCGGAACGTGGCATCGGGCGCCAGCTGCTCATCCACGACCGAGGGCTGCGGGTAGCCGGCCGCTCGGAGGATACGCGACAGCGTCTCCCACCCGACCCCGTGCATCGCCGTGTACACCCAGCGGAGGTCCGAAGCGCCCTCGGGGGCCGGGGCCACGGCGGCGGTCGCCGCGATGTAGGCCTCGACGATGTCCTCGCCGGCCGTCTCGTAGGCGGTGGAGCGGGGGAGGGCTGCCGCATCGGCGGCATCCGCGATCCGCTGGATGTGCGCGGCGATCTCGGCATCCGCCGGCGCCACGATCTGCGATCCCTGGTCCGCCCCGCCGAGGTACACCTTGTAGCCGTTGTCGTTCGGCGGGTTGTGGCTCGCGGTCACCATCACGCCGGCGTCTGCGCCGAGCCGGCGCACGGCGAAGGCGAGCACGGGCGTCGGCAGCAGCCGCGGGAGCAGGATCGCCCGGAGCCCTGCCCCGGCGAACAGCTCGGCGGAGTCGGTGGCGAAGACCCGCGAGTTGCGACGACCGTCGTAGCCGATCACGACGGTCGGCGTGCCGCCTCCCGCCTTCTCGCGGAGATAGGCGGCGAAACCGGCGGCCGCCTGTGCGACGAGCACGCGGTTCATCCGGTTGCTGCCGGCGCCGAGCTCACCGCGCAGACCGGCGGTGCCGAACGCGAGTCGCGTGCGGAACCGGTCGTCGAGGTCGGCGATCGCGGCGGGGTCGCCGCCGCCGGCCCGGGTGATCAGGCCCGCGAGCTCATCCCGGGTCTCGTGGTCGGGGTCCTGCCGCAGCCAGGCGCGCGCCTCTGCGAGCCGCTCGTCGCTCACAGGGCCTCGACCACCCTGGCGAGGAGGGCGGAGATCACCGGCTCCGCCTCGCGTCCCGCCTCGATGACCTCGGCGTGGCTGAGGGGGGTCTGCTGGATGCCGGCGGCGAGGTTCGTGATGAGCGAGAAGCCGAGGATCTCCATGCCGGCCTCGCGCGCCGCGATGGCCTCGAGGGCAGTCGACATGCCGACGATGTGGCCGCCGATCACCTTCGCCATCTGCACCTCGGCAGGGGTCTCGTAGTGCGGACCGCGGAACTGCGTGTACACGCCCTCGTCGAGGCTCGGATCGATCGTGCGCGCGATGTCGCGCAGGCGCTTCGCATAGAGGTCGGTGAGATCGATGAACGTCGCCCCTTCGAGCGGCGAATCGGCCGTGAGGTTGATGTGGTCGCTGATCAGCACCGGCTGGCCCGGCTTCCAGGTCTCGCGGATGCCGCCGGCGCCGTTGGTGAGCACCATGATCTTCGCCCCCGTGGCGGCGGCGGTGCGGACGCTGTGCACGACGCGGCGCACGCCGTGGTCCTCGTAGTAGTGGGTGCGTGCGCCGATCACGAGCACGTTCTTCCCACCGGGGGTGCGGATGCTGCGGAGCGTGCCGACGTGGCCCTCCAGCGCGGGCTTCGAGAACCCGGTCACCTCGGTGGCGGGGATGGTCGCGACGGTCTCGCCGATGATGTCGGCGGCCTTGCCCCAGCCGCTGCCGAGCGTGAGGGCGATGTCGTGGTTCTCGACGCCGGTCAGGCGCGCGATGTCGGCGGCGGCCTGCGCGGCCACCTCGAACGGGTTCGCGGTCGGTTCGTCGAGGGGGTTGCTGTGGTTTTCGGGCATGGATCCACTCTAGGAAGGTGCAGGCTCGGGGGCCAGGATTGCGGAAGAATGGATTCCATGACTTCCACCCCTTTCGAGCGCACTCAGCGCGTCGCCGTCCTCGGCGGCGGTCCCGGCGGATACGAGGCGGCCCTGGCGGCCGCTCAGCTCGGAGCCGAGGTGACGCTGATCGAGCGCGTGGGCGTCGGCGGTGCCGCCGTCCTGACGGATGTCGTGCCGTCGAAGAGCCTCATCGCCACGGCAGACGCCGCCGTCGCGATCTCCGAGGCGAGCGACCTCGGCGTGAACTTCTACGCGAAGGGCGACCACGGGAAGCCGCTCAAGCCCGAGATCGCGATCAACCTCGCCGCGGTGAACAAGCGTCTCCTCGCTCTCGCCGGCCAGCAGTCGGAGGACATGCGCACCACCCTGCTCGAGGCGGGCGTGCGGATGCTCTCGGGACACGGCCGGCTCGAAGGAGCCAACGCCATCATCGTGTCCACCGGCCAGGGCGGCACCGACTTCGACCGCGTCGAGGCCGACACGATCATCGTGGCCGTCGGCGCCGCGCCGCGCGAGCTGGATTCCGCGAAGCCGGACGGCAAGCGCATCCTGACCTGGACCCAGCTGTACGACATGAAGGCGCTCCCCGAGCACCTGATCGTGGTCGGGTCGGGCGTCACGGGCGCCGAGTTCGCCTCCGCCTACATGAACCTCGGCGCCAAGGTCACGCTCGTCTCGAGCCGTGACCAGGTGCTCCCCGGCGAGGACAAGGATGCGGCGAGCGTGCTCGAGAAGGTCTTCAAGCGCGGCGGGATGACCGTGCTGTCGAAGTCCCGTGCCGACCGGGTCGAGGCCACGAAGGACGGCGTCACCGTCACCCTGTCCGACGGACGCACCGTCGAGGGAAGCCACTGCCTGATGGCGGTCGGCTCGATCCCGAACACCGCGGGCATCGGTCTCGAGGAGGCGGGCGTGGAGCTCAACGAATCGGGCCACGTCCGCGTGAACAAGGTCGCGCGCACGTCGGTGCCGAACGTGTACGCCGTCGGCGACTGCACGAACTTCTTCCCGCTCGCCTCCGTCGCGTCCATGCAGGGGCGCACGGCCGTCTTCCACGCGCTGGGCGACATCGTGATCCCGCTCGAGCTGATCAAGATCACCTCGAACATCTTCACCGCCCCCGAGATCGCCACGGTCGGCTACTCGGAGAAGGACGTCGAGGACGGCGTCGCCGACGGACTCGTCTACAAGCTGCCGCTCGCCGCCAACCCCCGCGCGAAGATGATGGGGATCAAGGACGGCTTCGTGAAGATCATCGCCCGCAAGGGCTCGGGCACCGTGATCGGCGGCGTCATCGTGGCGCCGAAGGCCTCGGAGCTCATCTACCCGATCGCGGTCGCCGTCGAACGTCGGCTCACGGTCGATCAGGTCTCCCGGGTCTTCGCGGCGTACCCGTCGCTGTCGAGCAGCATCACCGACGCGAGCCGCGCGATGCACCTCGGCTACATCTCCTGACGGCCCTTCGACAGGCTCAGGGACCCAGGTGCGTGGGTCGCTGAGCCTGTAGAAACGCGCGGTCAGCTGATGGTGAGCAGCTGATGCCCCGCCGAGACCGTGGTCCCGGCATCCGCGTTGATGTTGCCCACGACGCCGTCCTTGTGCGCCTGCAGAGGCTGCTCCATCTTCATCGCCTCGAGCACGACGACCAGGTCGCCCTTGACGACCTGCTGGCCTTCCTCGACCGCGATCTTGACGATCGTCGCCTGCATGGGCGACTTCACGGCGTCGCCCGACGCGCCGGCGTTGACCGTCGTGGCGTGGCTGCGACGCGACGGCGGCACCGCCGCCGGACGACCGGCCGTGCCTGCGGCGACGGCCACGCGGTCGGGGAGACTGACCTCGAGGCGCTTGCCCGCGACCTCGACGACCACGGTGTGGCGGGAGCCGGCCGACGTCGGCGATTCGAGCTCGCCGTCCCACGCGGGGATGTCGTTCACGAACTCGGTCTCGATCCACCGGGTGAAGATCCCGAACTCGCCGTTCTCGGCGGTGAAGGCGGGGTCGCGCACGACCTTGCGGTGGAAGGGGAGGACGGTCGGCATGCCGGCGACCTCGAACTCGTCGAGCGCGCGACGTGAGCGCTCGAGGGCCTCTGCGCGGTCCTTGCCGGTCACGATGATCTTCGCGAGCAGCGAGTCGAATGCGCCGGAGACCGAGTCGCCGGCGGTCACGCCGGAGTCGAGACGGATGCCGGGGCCGCCGAAGGTCTTGAAGACGTGGATCGGGCCGGGCTGGGGGAGGAACCCGCGGCCCGGGTCCTCGCCGTTGATGCGGAACTCGATCGAGTGCCCCTGCGGCGTCGGGTCCTCGTAGTCGATGATGCCGCCGGCGGCGATGCGGAACTGCTCGCGCACCAGGTCGATGCCCGTGACCTCTTCGGAGACGGGGTGCTCCACCTGCAGGCGCGTGTTCACCTCGAGGAACGAGACGGTGCCGTCGGCGCCGATCAGGAACTCGCAGGTGCCGGCGCCGACGTAGCCGACCTCCTTCAGGATCGCCTTGGACGCCGAGTAGAGCAGATCGTTCTGCTCAGCCGTGAGGAAGGGCGCCGGGGCCTCCTCGACGAGCTTCTGGTGGCGACGCTGCAGCGAGCAGTCGCGCGTCGAGATCACGACGACGTTGCCCTCGGCATCCGCCAGGCACTGGGTCTCGACGTGTCGCGGCTTGTCCAGGTACTTCTCGACGAAGCACTCGCCGCGACCGAAGGCTGCGACGGCCTCGCGCGTGGCGGATTCGAAGAGCTCGGCGACCTCGTCGAGCTCGCGGGCGACCTTGAGTCCGCGACCGCCGCCGCCGTAGGCCGCCTTGATGGCGATCGGCAGGCCGAACTCCTCGGCGAATGCGACGACCTCGTCGGCGGTCTCGACCGGACCGGGGGTGCCGGGGGCCAGCGGCGCACCGACCTTCTCGGCCACGTGACGGGCCGTCACCTTGTCGCCGAGAGCCTCGATGGCGGCGGGCGACGGGCCGATCCAGATCATGCCGGCGTCGATCACGGCGCGGGCGAACTCGGCGTTCTCCGCGAGGAAGCCGTACCCCGGGTGCACGGCGTCGGCACCGCTGCGTCGGGCCACCGAGAGGATCTTCTCGATCTGGAGATAGGTCTCGGCGCTGGTCGCGCCGCCGAGCGCGTACGCCTCGTCGGCGAGCCGCGTGTGCAGAGCGTCACGATCCTGATCGGCGTAGACGGCGACCGAGGCGATTCCCGAGTCTCGAGCGGCACGGATGATGCGGACGGCGATCTCGCCGCGGTTGGCGATGAGCACCTTGGCGATAGCAGGCATGGTTGCCAGCCTAGCGAGAAGCCCCTCGATCCATTTGACGACCCTCCACAAGAAAGCGGCGAAAACGTCGACGAGAGTCTACGACCAGAGATCGGTCCAACGGATGCCGAGGTCGCCGGCCAGGCGACGGATCGTCGACAGGGACATGCCCACCACGGTGGAGGGGTCCCCGTCCACTCGGGTGATGAACGCGCCGCCGAGGCTGTCGACCGTGAAGGCGCCGGCCACATGCAGCGGCTCTCCCGAGGCGACGTAGGCGGCGATCTCCTCGTCGCCGATGTCCTCCGCGAAGGTCACGGCTGCGGCCGCGACCGCCGTGGCCTCGACGGGAGCGGCGCCGGGGGAGACCAGGAAGACGGAGTGCCCGGAGTGCAGGATGCCGGTGGCACCGCGCATCTCCTGCCAGCGCCGGGTCGCCTCCTCGGGGGTGTACGGCTTGCCGTAGACGCGGCCGCCGAGCGCGAACATCGAGTCGCCGCCGATGACCAGACCGTGGAATTCCCCTTCCTCGGACAGTCGTCGTGCGACGTCCGCGGCCTTGGCGCGCGCGAGCAGCAGCACGAGCTCCTCGGGAGGGAGGTCGGCTCCCCGTTCCGCTGCCGCCGCGGCGGCGACGGCATCCTCGTCGACGTCGGGTGACAGGGTGAGAGGCTCGATGCCGGCCTGTCGCAGCAGCATCAGGCGGGCGGGAGAGGTCGAGGCGAGGCAGACGCGCATGTTCACCACCGTATCCTCGAAGGATGACTTCCTCCCCAGCCGACGTGCTCGAGCTCGACATCACCGGGATCGCGCACGGTGGCACGTTCATCGCCCGCCATGAAGGTCGGGTGGTGTTCGTGTCGGACGCGGTCCCGGGGGAGCGCGTGCGTGCGCGGCTCCTCGAGCCGCAGGAGGGCGGGGATGCGTCGACCCGCAGCTTCTGGCGTGCCGAGACCGTCGAGGTCCTCGAGGCCTCACCGCATCGCCGCCCGCACATCTGGCCGGAGGCGGACATCGCGCGCGACCCGGCTGACCGGCCCGGCGGCGCCGACCTCGGTCACATCGACCTGAGCCACCAGCGCACCCTGAAGCGTCAGGTGCTCACCGAGGCGCTCGATCGCTTCGCGGGCGCCGGACTCGAGGCGCCGGAGATCGAGGCCGTCGAGTCCGGCGACGGCACGGGCTGGCGCACCCGCGTCACCCTGCACGTCGATGACTCCGGCGAGGTGGGGCCGTTCGCGGCCCGCAGCCACCGCGTCATCCCCGTCACCTCCTACCCGCTCTCGCGTCCGGCCATCGCCGAGGCCGCGCTCGCGCTGCACGGCGAGGCCCCCGGCCGCATCGAGCTCGTCGAGCCCGCCGACGGGCAGGTGCGCATCATCCGGCGTGAGGAGACGGAGCGCCCCGCCCGCGTCGCACGCGGCTTCCGGCGCCGCCCCGCTCCCGAGGTGATCCAGGAGGTCGTCGGCGATCGACGCTTCCAAGTCGACTCGACGGGGTTCTGGCAGATCCACCCGCGGGCGGCATCCGTGCTCGACGCCGCGGTGTACGGCATCCTCGACGGCCACGTCGACGAGGACAGGACGCATTACGACCTCTACGGCGGAGTCGGACTGTTCGCCGCGACCCTGGCCGACCTCGGCGGTACCGACATCGTCACGGTCGAGTCGAGCGCACGCGCCACCGCGCACGCGGCCGCGAACCTCGCCTCCTTCGGCGCGACCGCGGTGACCGCGCGCGTCGACGGCTTCCTCTCCTCTCGCAAGAGCGCCGGCCGCACCGGAGCCGTCATCCTCGATCCGCCGCGTGCAGGTGCCGGACGCCAGGTGGTCGACGCGGTGCACGCCCTCGCGCCGGAAGCGATCGCCTACGTGGCCTGCGATCCGGTCGCGCTGGCCCGCGACCTCGGAACCTTCCGGACTCTGGGCTGGAACGTCGACCGCCTCCGCGGATTCGATCTCTTCCCCCATTCGCACCACTTCGAGGTCGTCGCGCTGCTCACCCGGTGACCCGCTCGCGGGCCCTCGCCCGTGGACTCACTAGGCTGGGCGGATGAGCACGGTCGCACTCATCGACGATCACGAGTCCGTTCGCCTCGGCCTCGAAGCCGCCTGCGCGCGCGATGGGCAGACGGTGGTGTTCTCCGGGAGCACCGTCGGCTCGTACCTCGAGTGGCGGCGCGCGACCGGTGCGCCCCCGGCGGATGTCGTCGTGCTGGACCTCACCCTCGGCGACGGGACCACCGTCACCGAGAACGTGCGTGCGCTCGTCGGCGATGGCGCGAGCGTCGTGATCCACAGCGTCGCCGACCGTCCCGCCGCCGTGCGCGAGGCGCTGTCCGCGGGTGCCGCGGGAGTGGTCAGCAAGTCGTCCGCGCTCGATGACGTGCTCGACGCGATCCGCACGGTCGCACAGGGCGAGGCTCTGAACAACGTCGAGTGGGCGAGCGCCGTCGACGGCGACCGCGCCTTCGCCGACGCGCAGCTCTCGACGCGGGAGCGCGAGGTGCTCCGGCTGTACGCCACCGGCCTGCCCCTGAAGGCGGTCGCGGAGCGTCTCGGCGTCGCGTACTCCACGGCGAAGGAGAACATCACGCGGATCCGGGTGAAGTACGTCGAGGTGGGCCGCCCCGCTCCGACGAAGGTCGACCTCCTCCGCCGGGCGATGGAGGACGGCATCGTCGCCGCCGACGGGGCCACGAGTGCCCGTTGACCCGCTCAGCATCCGCGACGCCTGGAGCAAGATCCCCTCTCCTGGCGCGGCGGAGACCGAGTTCGAGCGCTTCACGGGCAAGCGCATGGAGCGGATCCTCGCGATCGTCGTCGCGATCGGATCCGCGGCGCTCGGCGCGCAGGCGCTGATCGCGGCCATCGGCACGCTGTCCGCCGCCGACGTGGCGCACGTCGCCGCCGTCGTGGCGGTGTTCGCGCCGCTGGCCCTGATGCTCCTCGCGTGCGTGATCGGGCGCGGCGTCCGCATCGCGTCCGGCGTCTTCGCCATCGTCTACGTGCTCGCGCTCGCCGCCTGGCCACTGGTCGTCGACCCCTTCGACAAGGTCGCGGACGACCAGCCGTGGATCTTCTTCCTCGTCAATGTCGGCGTCGTCGCCGCCATGCTCGCGTTCCCGGTGCGCATCCAGTTCGCCTGGGCCTTCGGGATGCCGTTCGTCTACGGATACGTGCGCCTCGTGCAGGGAGAATTCTCCCGCGAGTTCTGGGTGACCACGGCGTTCGACGTGTCGTTCACCCTCATCCTCGGAGTCGTCATCATCTCGCTCGGGTGGATGTTCCGCTCGGTCGCCGCCGGTGTCGACGAGGCGCGGGGACAGGCCGTCGCCTCCTATGCGGCCGCAGCTGCGGCCGCGGCCGCCGAGGAGGAGCGGGTCGCGATGTCGGCCCTCATGCACGACAGCGTGCTGGCGGCCCTGATCGCCGGGGAGCGCGCGGAGGGCGAGCGCGCGCGCGAACTCGCGGTGGCGATGGCGCGCGAGGCGCTCACCCGTCTCGCCAACACCGAGGGCGCCGTGGCGCAGGAGGGGAGCGACGAGCCGGTCGGCACCGCGCAGATCGTCGTCGAGCTGCGGCGCTCGCTCTCCGAGCTCGGCGCCGACGCGATCGTGGAGGAACGCGGCGGCATCGGCCTGATCCCGGGCCGTGCCGCTCGCGCACTCGTGCTGGCCGCCCGGCAGGCGATCGGCAATGCGGTGTCGCACGCCGGCGGACGCGGGCTGCACATCGTCGCCGAGGGGCATGGCGACGAGGGCATCCGCGTGACGATCTCGGACGCCGGACCGGGATTCGACATCGACGAGATCGGCGCCGACCGCCTCGGCATCCGCGCCTCGATCTTCGCGCGGATGGCCGGCGTCGCCGGCACAGCGGGCATCGACTCCGGCGAGCACGGGACGACCGTGACCCTCGGATGGGAGCGCTCGTGAACCGCACCGTCCGCAGCGTCGCCACCTCTCTCGCCGTCGGCTTCGCCATGTACTTCGTGGCCCGCGGCGTGTGGTGGATCGAGCAGCCCACCGCGCCGCTGCTGATGGTGCTGGCGATCGGGCTGTATCTCGCCGTCGTGAACATCGCGATCCTGGCGGATTCGGTGTCGGTGCGGATGCCGCTGTGGGCGGCGGTGCTCGCGGCGGTCTCCAGCATCCTGATCCCGGTGCTGGTCACCTTCTCGCTCGATCCCGCTGATCGCACCGAGCCGTTCGCCACCTGGTACATCGGCGGCCTGGGGCTGCTCGGCGTGGTGTGCGTCGTCCGCCGCCGGTTCCTGATCGGGTGGCTCACGCTGGCGATGCTGATCGCGACCTCGTCGGCGTACCTGGGGCTCGTCGTCTCGCTGAACCTCGGGCTGGTCGGCTCGATCATGTGGGTCGTCATCGCTCAGCTGCTCGTGATGTTCTGGGACCGCGCCGTCCGAGACACCGAGCGGCTCGCCGAGATCCAGCAGGCCGTGTCCGCATGGCATGCGACGCAGCTGGTCCGTCAGCGCGAACGACGACTGCGCACGCAGTTCGCGCTGGCCGTCGCCGGCCCCGTGCTGAGCCGCGTCGTCGCCTCTCGAGGCGCCCTCGACGAGCACGAGCGGCTGGAGGCGCGGCTCGCCGAGGGACGGCTGCGCGACGAGCTGCGCGGCGCGGATCTGCTCAACGACGCGGTCCGCGACGCGATCGAGTCCGCGCGTCGGCGCGGCGTCGTCGTCACCGTGTTCGACGAGGGCGGTCTCGACGGAGTGGAGGAGCAGCGTCGGATCGAGATCCGCGACGAGCTCGCCGCGACGCTGGCCCATGCCGAGGCGGGCCGTCTCATCATCCGCTCCGCGAGGGATCCGCGGGTCGCCGTCACCGTCGTCGGCCGGGCGGGCGCCCGATCCTCCGGTGATGACGACTCCGTCGAGCTCTGGCACGAGATCCTGCGATGACGGCAGGAGAGGAGTGGGCGAGGGGCGGCGGCGGTGCCGCCTGCCCCTCGCCGTGCGGACAGTTACCCGAAAACCATCCGCCGGTGGCTGATCAGCGTCTGTCTACCCTGGGACAGAGAGACCAGCCGAACGCGAAGCGTCTCCCTCAGTCTGGTCGGTCGTCAAGAACTTGTCTGTAGGTATTTTGGGGGACACGAATTCGGCGGCGATGAGGGATCATAAGACGATGGGAATGCGTCGCGGAACCAATCTCCCGCGGATGGGCGATTTCAATCAGTCCGTGATCCTGGAGGCCATCCGGCGCTCCGGAGAGGGATTGAGTCGGATCGAGCTCGTCGAGGCGACGGGCCTCTCCGCTCAGACCGTCACGAACATCACGCGCCGACTCCTCGACGACGGATTCATCCGCGAAGCCGGGCGCACGATCAACGGCCCGGGAAAGCCGCGGGTGACGCTGCGCCTCGTGGCGGAGAGCCGGTTCTCGGTCGGCGTGCACCTCGATCCCGCCGTCATGACCTTCGTGCTCCTCGATCTGTCCGGAGCCGTCGTGCGCCGGATGGCGGTGCGCACCCCGAAGAAGGATCCGCGTCGGATCGTGGAGGCAATGGCGTCCACGATCGACTCCCTGATCACCGCAGCCGGGGTGGACCGCTCGCGCATCGAGGGGGTGGGGGTCGCCGCCCCCGGTCCGCTGGATCCGGCCAAGGGGACCGTGATCGATCCGCCGAAGCTGCTCGGCTGGCACCGCGTGCCGCTGCGCTCCGTCCTGGCCGAGGCGACGGGGTTCCCGGTGACCCTCGAGAAGGACACGACGGCGGCCGCCGTGGGAGAGCTCTGGACCCGTCACGGCTCGTCCGACGACTCGTTCGTCTTCGTCTACCTCGGGACAGGGATCGGTGCCGCGCTCGCCAGGAGCGGCGACGTGGTGCGCGGAAGCACGCAGAACCTCGGCGAGATCGGGCACATCGTCGTCGATCCCGACGGTCCCGCCTGCCTGTGCGGATCGCGCGGCTGTGTCGAGGTCGTCTGCACGCCGCAGGCGATCGTCGAGCAGGCCGAGCATGCCGGTGTGTTCCCTGACGACCGCGAGGCGAGCGACGTCGAGGCCGTCGAGGCGCGCTTCACGCAGCTGTGCGAGCGCGCGGCGGCCGGTGAGGCCCCTGCCGCGCGCGTGCTCCGTCAGGCAGCCGGTCATATGGCGGTGCTGACCGCGGTGCTGACCAACCTGCTCGACGTGGACCGGGTCGTGTACGGCGGCCCGTTCTGGCCGCGCCTGTCCGAGGTGTACCTGGGCGAGATCCCCGGACGGCTCGAGCGGCTGAGCGCCACGCGCGCGGTGCGGGCGCTTCCGGTCGCCGGCACGGTCGTCGGCGTCGACGTCGGCGCCGTGGGGGCCGGCTGCGTGGTCCTCGACTCGGTGCTGACGCCGCGCACGACGCATCTGCTGCTGGAGGACTGAGCGCCGGACATGAGTCGTCCGGGATCTCCGCGCGGGCTCTTGTCGGATTAACTCCAATCGATGTACTATCTGTGATCACCCCCAGCGATCGGATCACCGATGCATGACAACTCGGCCCTCGTCGAAGCGCGCATCCAGCGCTTCGTGAAGGAGCGTCTCCACCCCGCCGTGTACGCGCGGGCGCAGGAGCTGACGCTCCGATCGTGGACCGCTCCGGGGGAGCCCGTGTCGTTCGACCACGCCGTGGCGCAGGCTTTCGAGCCCTTCTCCGTCGGCGGTCCGTGGGGCCGCGCCTGGAGCACGATGTGGCTGCACGTGACCGGTGTCGTCCCGCAGGTCGCCGACGGGCAGCGGGCCGAGCTGGTGTTCGACCTCGGGTTCAACGACGCGGAGCCGGGTTTCCAGGCCGAGGGCACCGTGTACCGGCCGGACGGATCCATCGTGAAGGCCGTCGAGCCGAGGAACGCCCACGTGCCGTTGGAGGGGGCCGCGGGCGACCCGATCGATCTCTACCTCGAGGCGGCTGCGAATCCCGACGTCGCCGCGGCGTGGACCTTCGCGCCGACGCCCCTCGGGCAGTGGGAATCCGCGGGGGAGGAACCGCTCTACGTGCTCCGCCGGGCGGAGATCGGGATCCTCGATCTCACGGTCTGGGAGCTGCTGCAGGATGTGGCGGTGCTGCGAGGGCTGATGGGCGCCCTGCCGACGGAGTCGCCGCGCCGCGCCGAGATCCTCCGCGCGCTGGAGCGGATGATCGACGTGACCGACCCGGAGGACGTCGCAGGCACCGCCGCAGAGGCGCGGGCGGAACTCGTCGGGGTCCTCGCGCGTCCGGCATCCGCCTCCGCTCATTCCCTGCACGCCGTGGGGCATGCGCACATCGACTCCGCCTGGCTGTGGCCCGTCCGCGAGACGCAGCGCAAGGTGGCCAGGACGTTCTCGAACGTCCTGGCGCTGCAGCAGGATGACCCCGACTTCGCCTTCGCCGCGTCTTCCGCGCAACAGTACGCCTGGATGAAGCGGTTCCAGCCCGAGCTGTTCGCGCGCATGCGCGACGCGGTCGCCGCAGGGCGCTTCGTGCCGGCCGGCGGCATGTGGGTCGAATCCGACACGAACATGCCGGGTGGTGAGGCGCTGGCGAGGCAGTTCGTGCGCGGCAAGCGCTTCTTCCTGGAGGAGTTCGGCGTCGAACCGCTCGACGTCTGGCTCCCGGATTCCTTCGGCTATTCCGCGGCGCTCCCGCAGATCGCGAAGGCCGCCGGATCGCGGTGGATGCTGACGCAGAAGATGTCGTGGAACGAGACCAACGTCATGCCGCACCACACGTTCCTGTGGGAGGGCATCGACGGCACGCGGATCTTCACCCATTTCCCGCCGGTCGACACCTACAACGCGCAGCTCACCGGCGAGGAGCTGGCCCGCGCGGAGCGCCAGTACGCCGAGAAGGGCGCCGCGAACACCTCGCTCGTCCCGTTCGGCTACGGCGACGGAGGGGGCGGTCCGAATCGGGAGATGGTTGCGGCGGCGGCGCGGCTGCGGTCTCTCGAGGGCTCGCCGACCGTCACCCTGTCGACGCCGCGTCGCTTCTTCGAGGCGGCAGAGGCGGAGTACACGTCCCCGCCGGTGTGGTCAGGGGAGATGTACCTCGAGTTCCACCGGGGGACCTACACCTCGCAGTCCCGCACGAAGCGCGGGAACCGCCGCAGCGAGCATGCGCTGCGCGAGGCCGAGTTCTGGGCCACCTCCGCCGCGCTGCGCGGCGCGGACTACCCGTACGACGAGCTGGATGCCGCGTGGGAGACCGTGCTGCTGCAGCAGTTCCATGACATCCTCCCCGGCAGCTCGATCGGCTGGGTGCACCGGGAGGCCGAACGACGCTACGCCGAGGTGCTCGCCTCGACGGAGCGCATCATCGCAGGGTCGCTGGCCGTCGTGGCCGGCTCGGGAGACACCGAGCTGGTCGCCGACGCCGGGCCCTACGCAAGGGAGGGAACGGCGGCGATGGGGATCACCGCCGTGCAGGGTGCTGGGGTCCCTGCGGCGGTCGCGCGGACGACGGGCGGCTTCGTGCTGGAGAACGAGCACCTCACGGTCTCGATCGACGACACGGGCCTGGTGACGTCACTCGTCACCCGCGCGACCGGGAGGGATGCGATTGCGGCGGGGGAGCGGGGGAACCTCCTCCAGCTGCATCGCGACACGCCCAGCCGATGGGATGCCTGGGATATCGACGAGCACTACCGCCGTCACGTCATCGACGTGACGGACGTGGTCTCGATCGACATCGTCCCGCATCCGTCGGCGGCGATCGTCTGCGTGGTCCGTGCGCTGGGGGGCTCACGGATCACGCAGGCTCTGACTCTCGCCTCCGGCGGGCGCGCTCTCGACATCGAGACGACGGTCGACTGGCACGAGCGCCAGAAGCTCCTGAAGCTCGCCTTCCCGTTCGACGTGCACACCGATCGCGCGACGTCGGAGATCCAGTTCGGGCACGTGCACCGCCCGACGCACACGAACACGTCCTGGGATGCGGCGCGGTTCGAGACCGTGGCGCATCGCTGGGTGCATGTGGGCGAGCCCGGCTTCGGCGTCGCCGTGGCCAATGACGCCACCTACGGCCATGACATCACGCGGACATCGCGCAGCGGCGGCGGCACCGCGACGACCGTGCGTCTGTCGCTGCTCCGCGCACCGCTCTTCCCCGATCCCGATGCGGATCAGGGGGAGCACACCTTCCGGGTGAGCGTGCGCCCGGATGCGTCCATCGCCGATGCGGTCCGCGAGGGCTACCGACTGAACCTGCCCGTGCGGGCGCTCTCCGGTGCGGGACCCGTGGCGCCGCTGCTGAGCGTGTCGTCCGACGCCGTCGTCGTCGAAGCGGTCAAGCTCGCCGAGGATCGCAGCGGAGACGTGATCGTGCGCCTGTACGAGGCGCACGGCGGGCGGGCCGCGGCGACCCTCTCGACGGCCTTCGCGTTCGGCACGGTCGTGGAGACCGACCTTCTCGAGCGCGAGGTGGATGCCGCGGCGGTCCGAGCGATCGACGGAAGCGCTGTCGACCTGGAGCTTCGCGCGTTCCAGCTCGTGACGCTACGCTTCCGCGGGGCCGCGCTCGCGACGGCTCAGCCGGAGTAGCGTCCCCAGGGGATGTCGCGGCGCAGCGGCGTGCGGAGCGGGCGCTGCGTGCGGGTCCAGGCCGAGACGCTCGGCTCGGCGGCCACGGCATCCGCGGCCTCCGACGCGTACGCATCGCTGATCACGGCGATGAGAGCGGCCAGCTCCTCCTCGGTCGCGGCGCCCTGCGTGATCTCGAGAGTCGGCGGCAGCTCGTCCGGCGTCTCCGCGTGAGTGGTCGGCTCGGTCACAGCGGGATGTTCCCGTGCTTCTTCGGCGGCAGCTCGGCGCGCTTGCCGCGCAGGGCGCGCAGCGCCTTCGCGATCGAGACGCGGGTCGTCGCCGGCTCGATGATGCCGTCGAGCTCGCCGCGCTCCGCAGCGAGGAACGGAGAGGCGACGTTGTACGTGTACTCGTTGGCGAGGCGCGTGCGGACCGCGGCCACGTCTTCGCCGGCCTCCTCCGCCTTCTTGATCTCGCCGCGGTAGAGGATGTTGACCGCGCCCTGTCCGCCCATGACCGCGATCTCGGCCGTCGGCCAGGCGAGGTTGACGTCGGCGCCGAGCTGCTTGGAGCCCATGACGATGTACGCGCCGCCGTAGGCCTTGCGCAGGATCACGGTGACGAGGGGCACGGTCGCCTCGGCGTAGGCGTAGAGGAGCTTCGCACCGCGGCGGATGACGCCGGTCCACTCCTGGTCGGTGCCGGGGAGGTAGCCGGGAACGTCGACGAGCGTCACGATCGGGATGGAGAAGGCGTCGCAGAACCGCACGAAGCGACTGGCCTTCTCGCCCGCCTCGATGTTCAGCGTGCCGGCCATCTGCGACGGCTGGTTCGCGATGATGCCGACCGAGCGGCCCTCGATACGGCCGAAGCCGATGACGATGTTGGGCGCGAAGAGCGGCTGGACCTCGAGGAAGTCGCCCTGGTCGACGACGTGCTCGATGACGGTCTTGATGTCGTACGGCTGGTTCGCCGAGTCCGGGACGATCGTGTTCAGCGTGCGATCGGCATCCGTCGTCTCGAACTCGAAAGCGCTCTCGTACGACGGCAGCTCGGCCATGTTGTTGTCCGGGAGGAAGCCGAGGAGCGTGCGCGCGTAGTCGATCGCGTCGTCCTCGTCCTCGGCGAGGTAGTGCGCCACGCCCGAGCGCGTGTTGTGGGTGTATGCCCCGCCGAGCTCCTCCATGCCGACGTCCTCGCCGGTCACGGTCTTGATCACGTCCGGGCCGGTGACGAACATCTGGCTGGTCTTGTCGACCATGATGACGAAGTCCGTGAGGGCGGGGGAGTACACCGCTCCACCCGCGGCCGGGCCCATGATGATCGAGATCTGCGGGATCACGCCGGATGCGCGGGTGTTCAGTCGGAAGATCTCGCCGTACTTGCCGAGAGCGACGACGCCCTCCTGGATTCGCGCGCCACCCGAGTCGAGGATGCCGATGCACGGCATGCCGCCGGCCAGCGCGAACTCCATGATCTTGATGATCTTCTCGCCGGCGACCTCGCCGAGCGAGCCGCCGAAGGTCGAGAAGTCCTGCGAGTACACGGCGACGGTGCGGCCGTGGATGGTGCCGACGCCCGTGACGACCGAGTCGCCGTAGGGACGGGACCGGTCCATCCCGAACGCGGTCGTGCGGTGGCGCACGTACTCGTCGAACTCGACGAAGCTGCCCGGGTCGACGAGGAGCTCGATGCGCTCGCGGGCCGTCATCTTGCCCTTGGCGTGCTGCTTCTCCTTCGCCTTCTCCTCGGCGTCGACGACGGCCTCGGTGTAGCGAGCGCGAAGATCCGCGATCTTGCCGGCAGTGGTAAAGAGGTCGGGCTTGTCCGTCACGGATTCCACCCTAGCGCCGGGTCGGCCCCGTCCGTTGGATGCTCGGCACAACGGGCCGCCCGATCCTTTGGCGCTCTTCTGAGTGTCGAGCCGGATGAACCTTTCCCTGCTCGATCGCGTCACTCCTCATGACCGGACTCGCCGAGGCCGGCGACCAGAATCAGGAGGACCACCATGAAGCGCACGATCGCTCTCGCCCTTTCCACCGTCTCCCTCGCCGCCGGCGCCGTGGCGCTCGGTGCCCTTCCGGCACAGGCCGACACCGGCTGCGACGCCGGCGCCGTGTGCTACGTGCTGGACGGCGTCATCCAGGCCGAGGTCCGCCCCGGTGTCAAGCCGTCGGCATCGTTCGACCAGGTCATCAACAACTCGTCGTCGAGCGTGCGCATCAGCTGGGCCGGCTTCGGCGAGAGCTCGTTCATCGAGGGGTACACCGTCTCCACCATGTCCAACGACCTCGTGCGACCCGGCTCGACCCTCGACCTCGGTGCCGCCACCGCGACGACGGTCTACAGCATCCGGATCATCCGCTGATCGCGTGTCTCGGCCGGGCGCCGCGTGACAGCTCGACCCGGTCGAGACCGCGGGCGGGATCCTCAGCCGGTGGGGGTACCTGAGGAGGAGTCGAGCCCGGAGAGATCGTGACCGCCACGCGCTCCCTCGTCTCCGCCGCGGTCGAGTTCCGGTGCGTCGTGTCGGTGACCGCGTCGCGTCGTCACCTCACCGACCTTGCGGCCGGCCCAGCCGACCCCGCGCACAGCGGTCCCGGCGGCACCCGCGACGGCGCTCCCGGCGAACCGCGCACCGCGCAGCACGCGAAGCTCGAGCTTCTCGGCGCCCTCGACCGGTTCGAGCTCGACAGGCAGGTCGACGGGAGCAGCGCCGAACGCCTTGTGCGATGTCGTGAGCACGCGACGGCCGAGGATGTGGTTGCCGGTGCCGCCGATCGCGGCACCGATCCCGAACGGGAGCGCCTTGCCGATGACCGAAGCTCCTCCCTTCGCCGCGAACTGCTTGACGAACATGCTCTTGAGCCGGTCGACCAGCGGGCCGACGGCAGCGCGCGGGAGCGACTTGGTCACCAGTTCGCCCCAGTAGGACGATCGGCTTCCGCCGCGGCCGGCGACCTGACCGGCGAGCTGACCGACCAGTTCTACGCCCTCCTTGCCCAGCATCAGGGTCATCACCAGGGCGCGGGCGCGATCGGGATTCGCGATCGCGATGCCGTGCACCTCGGCGACGGACTGGGCGAACAGCGCCGTCGATTCGACGAAGCCGACCGTCTCGACGCCCGAGAGTGCGAGCGTGACCCCGGTGCCGATGCCCGGGACGACCGCCGTCGCGCCGACCGCCGCGCCACCCGTCGTGACGGCGGCGAGGTACCGCCGCTCGAGGATGCGGATGATCTCGGCCGGTGTCGCGTGCGGGTTGCGGAGGCGGATGCTGCGGATGTGGGCGAGCACGAGGGGGCGCTGGATGGAGAGCACACGATCGAGCCCGCGCACCATCATCGGATGCTCGGGGGATCCGGCCGGTGGCACGCCCTTGTCCCAGGGAGAGTCATCCGGCAAGGAGTGGATCTTGTGCACCTTGGGGGCCATGACCTGATCCTACGAAGTCAGACCGCGAAAACGCCGAACGCCCGGATCCTGGTGGGGATACGGGCGTTCGGGAGAGGCGATCAGACGAAGAGGTTCGCCCGCTCGAGGTCTTCCGCGAAGTCGATCTCGACCGCGTAGAGGTCGGAGACGTCCATCGGCTCGAGGAGCAGGCCGTCTTCGGCGATCGCGAGTTCGAGACCGCGCTCGAAGTAGTCCTGGTCCTCGACGCGCTGAAGCTGGCGCATGAACGCCTTCTTGTTCGCCGCGGAGATGTAGTTGATGCCGACGGCTTCACCGAGTCCGCCCTTGACGGTCTTGGACAGCTCGTTGATGAAGCCTTCCGCCGTGACGGTGTACTTCACCTCTTCGTCGCTGACCTTCGAGGTGTTGACCGTGACGAACGACTGGTCGCGCTCGATGTACGCGGCCGCACGGCCGAGGATCATCGGGTCGAAGACCACGTCGCCGTTCATCCACAGCACGCCGTTCTTGCCGGTGGCGGCAAGCGCACGGAGCAGGCTCTTCGAGGTGTTGGTCTCGTCGTAGCGCTCGTTGTGGACGTAGTTGACGGTCGGGAAAGCCTCGATGATCGTCTCGGCACGGTATCCGACGACCGTGGTGATGCGTGCGTCGGAGCCGAAGGCGGCCCGGATGTTGTCGTGCTGCTGGCGCATGATCGTGCGGCCGTCGCTCAGCTCGGTCAGCGGCTTCGGCAGCGCGCGACCCAGGCGTGAGCCCATGCCTGCTGCGAGAATGACGGTTTGAAGAGTCACGAGTGCTCCTAAGGGGAAGTTGTGTTCACGGCCGGTTCACCGGCCAGACACCTCATCGTGCCGCGTTCATGGTATCGATTCCGGCTGGGAAGCCCCGGGGATCGATGGCCCCGTTGTCATTTCGTGATCGACTACACACGCAACACTCAGGGTAGACGAACACGCCCGATGTGCGCGGAATCTGCGAGATCCGAGCGCGGATTGTGTCGCTGCGCCATCGGCGGAGGGCAACCCATTGATACCGTAGGACGGTGACTCCTTCCCCTGACGACCGCACCGACCAGGTGGACGATTCCGAGACCCCGCCGAAGAAGGCATCATCGGCGCGTGCGTCGACGGCGAAGCCGGGCGCCGCGGGTCGCCCCGCGACCAAGAAGGCGCCGGCCAAGAAGGCGCCGGCCGCGCGGACTCCTGCCAGGAAGACGACGCCGCGGACGCCGGCGAAGGCCTCGGCGGAGACCGCTGCCCCGACCGGCGAGGTCGTGATCGAACCCGCCGTCAAGCTGGTGGTCGATGCACCGACGCAGACCGCCGCGGCGGCGCGCACCACCGCCGCTGCCCGCGCGGCGGCAGCGAAGAACACCGCGGCCAGGTCAGCCGCGGCGAAGTCCACCAAGCCCGCGGCGCGCGCGGCCACGGCGAGGGCCGCGGCCACGAAGCCGGCGGTCTCAGGTGCCAAGGCGCCGGCAGCCAAGGCACCGACCGCCAAGCAGACGAGTGCGAAGACCTCCGCGGCCAAGACCGTCGCCGCGAAGTCCGCCGCGGCGAAGTCGGCGGCGGCCAAGACGACCGCTCGCACGGCATCGGCACGCTCGGCCTCGGCGAAGACAGCCGCGGCGAAGGCGGCGGCAGCCAAGGCGACCGCGGCCAAGGCTGCGGCGGCCGAGAAGGCGGCAGAGGAGAAGGCTGCAGCAGACGAGCTCGATTCGAGCCTGTCTCCGGTCGTCGAGGGCGCTCCGTCCGTCGACGATGCGACGTCCGCTCCCGAACCCGCTCGTGCTGAGGAGGCGCCGACGCCGCAGGATCTGGTCGTCGAGGCGTCGGCCCCGGCCGAGCCTGTGGTCGAGGAGCCTGTCGCAGCCGCATCGGACGTCGAGGATCCCGCCGCCGAGCCCGCGGTCGAGGAGCTCGTGGTCGAAGAGCCGTCCGTAGAGGAGGCCGAGCTGGAAGAGGCGCTCGCCGATGCCTCCGTCGCGGAGGAGGCCGTCGTCGAGACACCAGCCGACGCCGTCTCCGGAGCGGACGCGGAGTCCGACGACGCGGCATCCGACGCCGTGGGCCCGTTCGGCGAGGCGGCCGCCACCGTCGCGATCAGCATCCGCGGGCTCGTCAAGCAGTTCGGCGACAACCACGCCGTCGACGGGATCGACCTCACGGTTCCCGCCGGCTCGTTCTACGGGATCGTCGGTCCGAACGGTGCGGGCAAGACCACGACCCTGTCCATCGTCGCCGGCCTCCTGCGTCCGGACGCGGGCAGCGTGGTGATCTGCGGCATCGACCAGGCCAGGCAGCCGCTCGCGGCGAAGCGGGTGATGGGTGTCCTGCCGGATCGGCTCCGCACGTTCGACCGGCTCACGGGCCGTCAGCTCCTCTACTACTACGGCCTTCTGCGCGGCCTGGCCGCGGACGTCATCGAGAAGCGTGCCGCCGACCTCGCACGCGCCTTCGACCTCGGCGATGCCCTGAGCCGTGTCGTCTCCGACTACTCGGCGGGCATGACGAAGAAGATCATGCTCGCAGGGGCCATGATCCACTCGCCGCGCGTCCTGGTGCTCGACGAGCCGTTCGAGTCGGTCGACCCCGTCTCCTCGGCGGTCATCCTCGACATCCTCCGCGCCTACGTGTCGCACGGCGGCACCGTGATCCTCTCCAGCCACGGGATGGATCTCGTCGAGCGCGTGTGCTCCCGGGTCGCGATCATCGTCGGCGGTGAGGTGCTCGCCGAGGGCACGATCGACGAGGTGCGGGCCGGGCAGACGCTCGAGTCGCGCTTCGTCGAGCTCGCCGGCTCCAGCGGAGAGGTGGAGGGGCTCGAGTGGCTGCACACGTTCTCCGACTGAGGTTCGCACTTCTGATCGGATCGCTGCGCGGAGAACGTCGGGTTCGCACCCTCGTCACCTTCGCCGCGGTCGTCGCGGTCACGGTGGCCGTGTGCCTCGCCGTCTTCAGCCTCGCCGACGCTCCGGTGCCGGTCGCCCGCGCCGTCACCGTGCTCGGGGGAGCAGCGCTCCTGCTCGGCTTCCTCGTCGGACCGATCCTCGTCGGCGCGGTGGACCAGCTCGATCCGCGCCGGTTCGCCGTCTTCGGCGTCGACGAGCGACGGATGCCCTGGGTCCTCACCCTCGCCGCCTTCGTGAGCGTGCCGAGCCTGGCGCTCCTCGCCGTGTACACCAGCGTCTGCATCGTCGCCATCGAACTGGGCGCCCCGTGGCCGCTGGCCGTGCTCATGACGATCGTCGGCGTGGTAACCACGGTGCTCACGGCGCGCGTCGGCATGGCGATCAACGCGCTGCTGCTCCCGGAGCGCCGTTCCCGCGAGCTCACCGCACTGTTCGCGCTCGCTCTCATCGTGATCGCCTTCCCCGTGGCGGTCTTCTTCGCCTCGCTGCGCTGGGACGGACACGTTCCGGCATCGCTAGCAGCGCTGACCACGAGTGTCGGATTCACTCCGCTCGCCGCGTCGCCCGGTTTCCTCTTCGCGGTCGCCGCCGACGCCTCGGCGATGGCCTGGATCAGTGGGCTCGTCGCCGTGGCGACCGCGATTCTGCTGTGGGTCGTGTGGGCCTGGCTCGTCCGCCGTCTCCTGACGACCACCGAACGTCCCGTGGCCTCCCGCGAGCGGACCGGTCTCGGCTGGTTCGGGCTGCTCCCTTCGAACGCCTTCGGCGCGATCGCCGCACGCAGCCTCGTCTACTGGCTGCGTGACCGCCGGTACATCATGAACACCATCGTGGTCCCCGTGGCGGGCGTGCTGACGATCCTCCCGCTGATCGTCGCCGGCGTTCCTCTCGAGATCGCCGCGCTCGTCCCGGTCCCCGTGATGGCGCTGTTCTTCGGATGGCTGCCGCACAACGACGTCGCCTACGACTCCACCGCGCTGTGGACGCATGTCGCCAGCGGCATCCGCGGCCTCCCGGATCGGCTCGGCCGACTCGTGCCGGTGCTGCTGGTGGCCATCCCCGTGCTCGCGATCGCCATCCCGCTCACGCTGCTGCTGATCGGGGACTGGCGTCTGCTGCTGCCGCTCACCGGTCTCGCCGGCAGCCTGCTGTTCTCCGCGCTCGGCATCTCGAGCATCGTCTCCGTCGTCGCTCCCTACGCCGTGTCGCGACCGGGCGACAGCCCGTTCCAGCAGCCGCAGCGGCCGACCTCGCGCGGCATCTACGGCCCGGCGGCCGCCTTCCTCGGCGCGATCGTGCTGAGCCTGCCGACCGCCTGGCTGTTCGCTCTGACGATCGTCGAGGGCTCGTCGTACGCGCCGGCCGCTTTCTGGGTCGGGCTGCTGTCGGGCCTGGTCGTGCTCTGGCTCGGCGCCGTCATCGGCGGACGCATCTTCGAGCGCAGCGGGGAGCGGTTGATGGAGTTCGTCGAGACCGCGTGACGACCGCCCGCAGGCGACTCGACGCGGCTAGACTCACGGGATGAGTACTCCGCTGGACAGCCCCGATCAGGGCGGCGTGGCAACGCTTGATCGCGAACTGGAAGAGCTTCTCCGCGAGGAGAACCTCGAACCGGGCGACCATGAGCGCTTCTCGCATTATGTGAAGAAGGACAAGATCCTCGAGTCGGCGATCACCGGCAGGCCGGTGCGCGCCCTGTGCGGCAAGAAGTGGACGCCGGGTCGTGACCCGGAGAAGTTCCCGATCTGCCCCACGTGCAAGGAGATCTACGAGTCGATGGTCGGCTGAGCCGACTCGATTCAGCGCGCCTCGACGTAGACCGTCGGGATCGCCGGGTCCGACTTGCTGAGGGCGAGAGCCCGCACCGGGAGCTCCTCGCGCACGCGCAGATGATGCGCGCGCGCCGCAGCGGTACCGGCCACGCCCTCGTGAGCGGTGTCGATGTCGCCCGCCTCGACGAACGTCACCTGCAGCGGACGACCGTCCGGATGCTCGGCAGGCGTGTCCAGCTCTTCGAATCCATCGGAGACGACCACGGTCTCCGCAGAGGCGACGCCGTCGGCGAGGGTGCGGAACGCCGCCTTCCGTCCGCCATACGAGGCCTTGTCGGCCGAGGCCTTCGCCACCCCGATCCAGGCGCCGGTGGAGTCCTGCCTGGCCACGAGCTTGTAGACCATGCTCGCGGTCGGGTAGCCCGAGCCCGTCACGACGGAGGTACCCACGCCGTAGGCGTCGACAGGCGAGGCCGCGAGGGCCGCGATCGCGTACTCGTCGAGATCGCTGGTCACGGTGATGCGCGTGTTCGTGGCGCCGAGCTCGTCGAGCTGCGCGCGGACCTCTCCGGCCACGATCGGAAGGTCGCCGGAGTCGATGCGCACACCGCCCAGGTCGGTGCCCGCGATGCGGATCGCGGTCTCGACGCCCGTGCGGATGTCGTAGGTGTCGACGAGGAGAGTCGTGCCTACGCCCATGCTCTCGACCTGCGCGCGGAAGGCGTCCTCCTCGGAGTCGTGCAGCAGAGTCCAGGAGTGCGCGGCGGTGCCCATCGTGGGGATGCCCCAGCTGCGGCCGGCCTCGAGGTTGCTGGTCGCACCGAAGCCGGCGATGTAGGCGGCACGCGCCGCGGCGACGGCGGACCGCTCGGCGGCGCGACGGGAACCCATCTCGGCCAGCGGGCGCTCTCCGGCGGCGATGCTCATGCGCGCGGCGGCGGTCGCCACGGCGGAGTCGTGGTTGAGCACGCTCAAGGCGAGGGTCTCGAGGATCACGGCGTCGGCGAAGGTGCCCTCGACGGTGAGGATCGGCGACCCGGGGAAGTAGAGCTCGCCCTCGCGGTAGCCGCTGATCGATCCCGTGAAGCGGTAGTCCTCGAGGTGCTTCAGCGACGCGGCATCCACGACCTCCTCGTCGCGCAGGAACCGCAGCTCGTCGTCGCCGAAGCGGAACTCACGGAGCAGTCCGAGCAGGCGCCCGGTTCCGGCCACCACACCGAAGCGGCGGCCGCCGGAGAGGCGGCGGGAGAACAGCTCGAAGACGCTCGGACGGAAGGCCGTCCCGTCCCGGAGCGAGGCCGCGAGCATCGTGAGCTCATAGCGATCGGTGAGCAGCGCCGTCGACGTGGTCATGCGCTCAGCATAGTGAGGCCCGGTAGGCTGGGGAGTCATGAACGACGCGCCGATCGGAATCTTCGACTCCGGTGTCGGCGGGCTCACGGTGGCCAGAGCCATCCGCGCCCAGCTGCCCCGTGAATCGTTCGTGTACATCGGCGACACGGCGCACTCGCCGTACGGCCCGAAGCCCATCGCCGACGTGCGCCGCTACGCTCTCGAGGTGCTCGACACGCTCGTCGATCAGGGCGTGAAGATGCTCGTGATCGCCTGCAACACGGCATCCGCCGCCATGCTGCGCGATGCTCGCGAGCGCTACGACATCCCCGTCGTCGAGGTGATCGGCCCGGCGGTGCGCCGCGCGGTGTCGACGACGCGCAACGGGCGCGTCGGAGTGATCGGCACCGTCGGCACGATCGGTTCGCGCGCGTACCAGGACATGCTCGAGGTGAACGAGCGCCTGGAGGTGTTCACGGCGGCCTGCCCGCGGTTCGTCGAGTTCGTCGAGGCCGGGATCACGGGAACCCCTGAGGTGCTCGCCGTCGCCGAGGAGTATCTCGCGCCGCTGCGGGACGCCGGTGTCGACACGCTCGTGCTTGGCTGCACCCACTACCCGTTCCTGCGCGGGGCGATCAGCTACGTCATGGGCGAGGGCGTCACGCTCGTCTCGAGCGACGACGAGACGGCGGGGGATGTCTACCGGCAGCTGGTCCGCGGCGACCTGCTGGCCTCGCCGGATGCGGCCTCGACCTACGTCTACGAGGCGACCGGAGCGTCCGCCGACGACTTCACCGCCCTGGCGAACCGACTGATGGGCCGCGAGGTCCGCGACGTGCAGCTCGTGCAGACCGGCGTGATCACTCTTCCCGAGTCCGTCTCCGAATCCCTCTGATCCGGCTCGACCACCCCTACCCGAAAGAAGCACATGACCGACATCGTCCGGGCCGACGGCCGCTCCACCGACCAGCTCCGCGAGATCACGATCGAGCGCGGCTGGAGCGCGCACGCCGAAGGCTCCGCACTGATCAGCTTCGGCGGCACGAAGGTGCTGTGCACGGCATCCTTCACCAACGGCGTGCCGCGCTGGCTCACCGGCAAGGGCAAGGGCTGGGTCACGGCCGAGTACTCGATGCTGCCGCGCGCCACGAACAGCCGCAACGACCGCGAGAGCGTGAAGGGCCGCATCGGCGGTCGCACGCACGAGATCTCTCGGCTCATCGGCCGGGCCCTGCGCGCGGTCGTCGACACCAAGGCGCTCGGCGAGAACACGATCGTCATCGACTGCGATGTGCTGCAGGCCGACGGCGGAACCCGGACCGCGGCGATCACCGGCGCCTACGTCGCCCTCGCGGACGCGATCGAGTGGGGTCGCGAGAAGAAGTTCATCGGCAAGAACTCGACCCCTCTGCTCGACTCCGTCGCTGCGGTGTCCGTCGGCATCATCGACGGCGAGCCGATGCTCGATCTGGCCTATGTCGAGGACGTGCGCGCCGAGACCGACATGAACGTGGTCGTCACCGGCCGCGGTCTCTTCGTCGAGGTGCAGGGCACGGCCGAGGGCGCTCCCTTCGACAAGCGCGAGCTGGATGCGCTGCTCGAGCTCGGCCTCGCCGGCTGCGCCGACCTGAAGGATCACCAGCTGACGGCGCTGGCCGCCGCGGCAGGCGAATGACGATGAAGGTCGTCCTCGCGACCCACAACCCGCACAAGGTCGCGGAGTTCCAGCAGATCGTCGCGCAGACGCGTCCGGATCTCGAGATCGTCGGCTACGACGGTCCCGAGCCGGTCGAAGACGGCGTGACGTTCGCCGCGAACGCGCTGATCAAGGCGCGCGCCGCGGCAGCCCACACCGGCCTCGCCGCGCTGGCCGACGACTCCGGGATCTGCGTCGATGTGCTCGGCGGATCTCCCGGCGTGTTCTCCGCGTACTGGGCGGGGCAGAAGAAGGATGCCGCGGCGAACCTGGAGCTGCTCCTGGATCAGCTGCGCGACGTCGCCGATCCGCACCGCACTGCGCACTTCACGTCGACCATCGCCCTCGTCACGCCCGACGGTCGCGAGGAGGTCGTCGAAGGCCTCTGGCCGGGGCGGCTCGCGCACTCCGCGTCCGGCGGCGGAGGGTTCGGCTACGACCCGATCTTCGTCCCCGACGGCCAGCCTGAGGGGAAGGAGCGCACGGTGGGCGATTTCACGGCGGAGGAGAAGCAGGCGCAGTCGCACCGCGCACGGGCATTCGCCGAGCTGATGCCCTTGCTCGCGCAGCTCTGAGCGGGACGGCTGGCTTCGACGACCGGATCAGGCGACGGCAGCGAGCGGCAACGCCAGGGTCACGAGGTTCACGACGAACCTGCCGGGCTCTTCATGCATGCACAGGTGCGCCGAGTTCTCGAACCATACGACCTTCTTCGAGGGCGCCGTCACTCGCTCGATCCAGCGCTCGACAGGAGCCGTCGGGGTCGTGAAGTCATGGCGTCCGAGGAACAGCAGGACGGGCACATCGAACGCGGTCCTGTCTCGTGCGTCGAACTCCAGCAGCTGGGAGAGGACGCGGGGCATGGTCGCGCGCTGACCCGCACCGATCAGCTCCCGCTGCTCCTCCGAGTAGTAGGGCGACAGTGCCACCGACTCGGTGAAGTACGCGGAGCCGGATCGATGCGCGGAGAGCCCGCCGTAGTGCTGCGCCCACTTCCTGCAGACCACGATCCGCTGCAGGGTCAGGGGCTGCGCGCCGGGATAGTCGCCGAGTGCCGCGAGCTCTGCAACGGCATCCTTGTTCTGATCCGCGGTCGCGCTTCGCACGGCATGCGCGAAGCTCTCCACTTCGTTCTCGGGACCGGAGATCACCTGGCCGACGCCGACGTAGCCCCAGAGCAGGTCGGGTCGCCGCTCAGCCAGGGTGACGCCGATGATCGACCCCCAGCTGTGTCCGAGAACGCCCACTCTCGTCACGCCGAGTTCGCCCTGGACCCAGGCGATCAGTTCCACCAGGTCGGCGACGTACCGGTCGATGCTCAGATCGATCTCGTCGTCCACATCCGCGGCGGACTTCCCGCTGGCGCGCTGGTCGTAGTTGACGACGGTGAAGTAGTCCTCGACGCCCCTCTGCCAGATCCACGACGAGGGCAACGAGGGGAGCGCGGGTCCGCCGTGGCAGACGATGAGCACGGGGTTCGTCGTACTGCGGCCTCGAATCGACACGAACTGCTCGACACCGCCGAGCTCGACGAAGGCCGTGCGGTCGATGGCCTGCGGGTTCGGGATGCGGCACAGATCCGCGATGACTGCTCGGGCGGCTTCGTCGCTCATGGTCGCCAGTCTAGGAGGACGCTGGTGTCGCGCTTCGTACTGCTGAGACTGGTTCTCGTTACCCTTCCCGACTAGGCGAAACCGCCCTCCCAGCGCTCTGACCCGGTCTAGCCTGGGGGCATGCACGATCACGCACCCGCCGCCGGCGGTATCCGCTCGGCGAGCAGCAGACGCCTCCTGGCGATCTCGCTGTCGCTGACCGCGACCGTCATGATCGTGCAGGTCGTCGGAGCGATCCTCACCGGCTCCCTCGCGCTGCTCGCCGACGCGGCGCACATGTTCACGGATGCCTCGGCGCTCGTGATCGCGCTCATCGCGGCATCCGTCGCCGCGCGTCCGGCCGATGACCGGCGCACGTTCGGCTATCAGCGGGCCGAGGTCTTCGGCGCTCTGATCAACGCCGTGATCCTGATCGCCCTGGCGGCCTGGGTCGCCGTCGAGGGCATCGGGCGCCTCATCGATCCGAGCGAGGTCGAGGTCGCCGGCGGGCTCATGCTCGTCGTCGCCGTCGTGGGTCTGATCGCCAACGCGATCTCGATGTGGCTGCTGAGCCGCGCCCAGCGCACCAGCATCAACGTGCGCGGCGCGTACCTGGAGGTCATGGGCGACCTGATCGGCTCTGCCGCGGTCATCGTGGCCGCGGTGATCATCCTGACCACGGGATGGATGGCGGCGGACGCCATCGCCTCGCTGTTCATCGCCGCGATGATCATCCCTCGGGCGATCGCGCTGCTACGCGAGGTGTTCTCCGTGCTCGCCGAATCCGCGCCGAAGGGCACGGCGGTGAGCGAGATCCGCACGCACCTGCTCGCGTACGAGGGCGTCACCGGCGTGCACGACGTGCACGTCTGGCAGCTCACCCGTGGCGCTCCGGTGTTCACGGCGCACGTCAGCGTGGATCCGGCGCTCCTGGCCGATGGGCGCTCGGCAAAGCTGCTCTCCGAGATGCAGGCCTGCCTCGCGGATCATTTCGACGTGGAGCATTCGACGTTCCAGATCGAACCGGCCGAGCAGTCCGACTGCGAGCCGCACCACGCCTGACCGTCGTCAGGGTTCGACGACGATCTCGTCGGCTGTCTTGTCGGGCCGCAGACCTCGCCACCGCGCGTGCCGGAGAACGCCGTCGGGCGTCCAGTTCGCGAACTCGACTTCCCCGACGAGCTCCGGCCGCACCCACAGTGCATCGGAGGCATCGGGCGCCGGCACCCCGTCGAGCGGGGCAGAGGGCACGCGCAGCGGTTCGAGGCGGGTGAGGAGATCGCGCAGGATGCGCTCGGTGAACCCCGTGCCCACGCGTCCGACGTAGCGCAGCTCGCGACCGTTCGCTGGGTCCGGCACCGCGAGCAGCAGCGAGCCGAGCGTGCTCTCCCTGTCGCCCTTGCCGGGACGGATGCCGACGATCACGGCCTCCTGCATGCGCGTGTGCTTGAGCTTCAGCCAGGAGGGCGATCGCAGTCCCGGCCGGTACCGCGATGCCGGGTCCTTCGCGACGACACCCTCGAGACCGAACTGCTCACTGGCCGCGAGGGCGGCGTCGACGTCGTCGAAGACCGGCGGGACCTGGATCGGCGCGTCCAGGTCGGCGACGAGGTCCTCCAGCAGGGTGCGGCGCTGGTGCAGCGGCATCGACGTCAGGTCGTGCCCGTCGAGGCGCAGCAGGTCGAACAGCATGTAGACGATCGGCGTGCGCACCACCTCCCGCTCGATCTCGCGCAGTCGCGTGAGATGCATCCGGTTCTGCAGCAGGGAGAAGCTCGGCCGGCCCTGAGCGTCGAAGGCGACGATCTCACCGTCGACCAGGGCGTCCGTGGCAGGGAGGAACGGAGCGCCATCGGCGGTGAGTTCGGGGTAGCGCGCCGTGATGTCGGTTCCGCGGCGCGCGTGCAGCAGCATCCGTCCGTCCGCCCACGTTCCCATCGCGCGGATGCCGTCCCATTTGACCTCGACCCACGACGGGTCGCTGAGTGCGCGGGCGAGCGCGGGGGTGCCGTTCTCGGCGAGCATGGGCGCGAGAGTGGCGGTGGTCGTCCCGGACGCCGGTGCGGCGGCGATCCGCGGATGTCGCGAGGACCGTCGGGGAACGGCGGGCGCCGCCGCCGGAGCGGATGCCGGGGGAGAGACCGGGGCCCCGGGCTCCGGCCGTAACGCCGCCAGCGGGTCGATGCCGTCCGCGGCGCGGGCGAGCACCTCGTCGATGTCGAGCTGTGCCAGGTCGGGATCGTCGAGCTCGCCCCAGGTGCGTGGGGCGGCGACCCACGGCTGCGCGCGGCCGCGCAGCGAATAGGGCGAGATCGTCGTCTTCTTGCCGTTGTTCTGGCTCCAGTCGAGGAACACCTTTCCACCGCGGACCGCCTTCGACATGACGCTCGTCGCGAGGTCGGGGTGGTCGTTCTCGATGAGCCGCGCGAGCTCCTTCACCACGGCCGAGATCTCGTGGCTGGTCTGCTCGCCGGGAAGGGCGGCATACAGGTGGATGCCCTTGCTGCCGCTCGTGACGGGAAGAGGGTCGAGCCCCATGTCGGAGAGGATGCCGCGGGCGATGCGAGCGACCTCGGCACACTGCGCGAGACCCACGCCCGGCCCCGGGTCGAGGTCGAGCACGAGCCGGTCGGGGCGCCCGGGGAGGCCGTCGGGGGTGAAGCGCCACTGGGGAACGTGCAGCTCGATCGCGGCGACCTGTGCGAGCCACACCAGAGTCGGCACGTCTTCGACGAGCGGATACTCCTTGGGTCCGTCGGAGTGCTGGATCGCCTGCCGCGGGATCCACTCCGGGGCTCCCGGCTCGAGCTGCTTCGTGAAGAACGCGTCGGCCGGAGCATCCGCCGTTCCGACCCCCTCCACCCACCGCTTGCGCGTGACCGGGCGGCCGTCGAGGAGGGGGAGCAGAAGCGGAGCGATCGCGGAGTAGTACGCGATGACCTCGCCCTTGGTGGTGCCGGTCTCGGGGTAGACGACCTTGTCGAGATTGGTCACGCGCAGACGGCGGCCGTCGACCTGCACCACCTGCGCTTCTCCGACCATGGAGCAAGCGTAGCCAGCCGCCGTCGTCAAGGGCTGGCCGTGACGGGTGTGGCTGGTGTTCACTGGGGGAATGAGGACGATCTGGAAGGGCGCGTTGACGTTCGGGCTCGTGAACGTGCCGGTGAAGGTGTATTCGGCGACCGAGGACCACGACGTGCCGCTGCATCAGGTGCACGAGAAGGACGGCGGGCGCATCCGCTACCAGCGCACGTGCGAGGTGTGCGGAGAGACCGTCGCCTACGCCGACATCGACAAGGCGTATGTCGAGGAGGGGCAGACGGTCGTGCTCACCAAGGACGACCTCGCCGCGCTGCCGGCGGAGAAGAGCCGCGAGATCGACGTCGTCGAGTTCGTGCCCTCCGATCAGGTCGATCTGCTGACGCTCGACAAGCCGTACTACCTCGAGCCCGACTCGAAGTCGGCGAAGGCCTACGTGCTGCTGCGCAAGACGCTCGAGCAGACCGACCGGACCGCGATCGTGCGCTTCACGCTGCGGCAGAAGACCCGGCTCGCGGCCCTGCGCGTGCGCGGAAAGGTGCTCGTGCTGCAGACCCTGCTCTGGGCTGACGAGGTGCGCGAGGCCGAGTTCCCCGCGCTCGACGAGGACGTGCGGATCTCGAAGAAGGAGCTCGAGATGTCCGCCGCCCTGGTCGACAGCTACTCGGCCGACTTCGATCCCGAAGCCTTCGTCGACGAGTACCAGAAGGAGCTGCGCACCCTCATCGACGCGAAGATCGAGGCAGGCGAGAGCTTCGAGATCGCCGACACCTTCGGCGAAGCGGATGCCGACAGCAAGGGCGGCGAGGTCATCGACCTCATGGAGGCGCTGCGCGAGAGCGTCGCGCGATCCAAGGAGAAGCGCGCGAGCGAGAAGCCGGCGAAGGCGAAGAAGCCGGCGAAGAAGACCGGCTGACCGCGCCGGCGGGCCTCAGTGCTTGCCGTCGCCGTCCAGGTCGGGAGCCCGCTCGAACACCTCGGGGTTCAGGGCGAGTTCCTCGGCCTCCCCGGCATCCGTCGTGACGTCTTCGCCCGCCGCCGCAGCCTTCTTGGCCTTGTGGCGCTCGGAGAAGTAGTGCCAGAGCGTGACCAGTGCCGTACCGCCGACTGCCGCGAGCAGGATCAGGTCGATGTAGCTCTCGACGAACGTCGCCACCGGCGGGATGAAGCCGATGAGGTATCCGAACATCGTCAGACCGAAGCCCCAGAGGATCGCGCCGATGAGGTTGTAGAGCGTGTACTTGCGCCACGGCATGTGACCGACACCCGCCGCGACCGGCGCGAACGTGCGCACGATCGGCACGAAGCGGGCGAGGATGACGGTGATGCCGCCGAAGCGCTCGAAGAACGCGTTGGTGCGCTCGACGTTCTTCTTGCTGAAGAGACCGGATTCCTTGCGCTCGAAGACCGCGGGTCCGCCCTTGTGGCCGATGACGTAGCCGACCTCTCCACCCACGAAGGCCGCGAGGCCGATCAGCAGGGCGACGATCCAGACGTTGACGCCGAAGACACCGTGCTCCGAGCCGGCGATCGGGTGTGACAGCAGCCCCGAGATGACGAGCAGCGTGTCGCCCGGCAGCAGGAAGCCCACGAGGAGGCCGGTCTCGGCGAAGACGATGAAGCACACCACGAGGAGCGCCCAGGGACCTGCGGTACCGATGATCGTCGCGGGGTCGAGCCAGGGGATGAGGGCGTTGGGTGCGTGCAGCATGGTTTCGAGCACAGGGATTCCCGTCGGTCGTTATTGGTCGGCGGTGTAACGGTGAGGATGCAGAAGCAGCCGTCGTGCGGAAGGTGGGACTTGAACCCACACGCCCTAGGGCACAGGAACCTAAATCCTGCGTGTCTGCCAATTTCACCACTCCCGCGCGGTGGAATCAGTCTACTGATCGGACAAACACGGATTCTGGAGATCAGCCCGCAGTTCCGGAGCGCTTCCGTTCTCCCTCTGTCGGGGGCTCTTCCACGTCGACGAGCCAGCCGACGCGTGATCGCCGCGGTCGGTCGGTCGGCGCACCCTCGAGTTCCGCGCGCCGCGCTACGACCCGGTCGACCGGCAGCCGCACACCGGCGACCGCCTGGAGTCGCGTCGTGTCGGGAACGGGCTCGAACGTCACCGACTCGTGCGGGCGTCCCGGCCTCGACGAGACCTGGATCGTCCGCTCCACGACCTCGTGCGTCACCTCCTGCACCGCGGCGACCATGCCGCGCACGCGGTCCGCGTACTCGTGCTCATGGTGCGATTCCAGAGCGTCCACGGACGACGCCAGTTCGGTGCCGAGCGCGTCGACCAGAAGCACGGACTCGCGCGACCGGATGCCGAAGTCGACCTCGTCTCCGACCGCGAACGGGTCGCCGCAGCAGGCCCACTCCCACGGCGTCAACCACACACGCGTCATGCAGCGAGACTAACGCCGGTCTATCGGATCGCGTGCGACCGCGTCGCGTCAGGCCTGCGGGCCGGAGCCGGGGATGAGCGGCTCCTCCGGGTTCGGTGCCAGAGGCTCCTCCGGATGCGGGGCGAGCGGCTCCTGCGGCGTCGGGGTCAGCGGTTCGTTCGGGTGGGTCGGCGACGGCTCGTCGGGGAACGCGGGCGACGGCTGCGAGGGCGAGGGGACGGCGGGTCCGGGCGGGGTCTGTCCCGGGTCGGCGGGGCCGGGGCCGGTCGGCTGCTCGCCGGGCACAGAGGGGACGGGCGGGCCGGGAACAGGGGAGGAGTCGGTCATGACGGTTCCTTTCGCTGAGGTGATGCTCACGTTCCGGTCAGTCCACCACCGCGGGTCCGAGAGGTCTGGCCCCTTGCGCTTCGCGGTGCGATGTGCGGGTCGTCGATCGCTCTGTGGATAACTTCCGAGGTGCACGCACGATTCTTGGCATGATGCCCGGGTGAGTCATCCGTCTGCCCTCGTCGCCGAACGCGTGCGATCGCGGTTGCGGGTCGAGGGCGTGGATCCGTCGATCGATCCGGATACAGCTCGACGCATCGCCCAGGCGGAGGTGCGTCGTCATGACGACCATGCACTGGCCCGCGGCGAGGCCTTGATCGACGACGAGGTCGCCTGCGTGCGCGATGTGCTCGCGGCGGTGAGCGGGATCGGACCCCTGCAGCCGTTCCTGGACGACGCAGAGATCGAGGAGATCTGGGTAAACGGCGACGGTCACGTGCACGTCGCGCGCGGCGGAGTTACGGAGCGCACCGGACTGCGGCTCGCCGACACGACGGTGCGCGATCTGGTGGAGCGGATGCTGCAGCCCACCGGGCGCCGGGTGGACATCAGCCAGCCCTTCGTCGACGCCTCCCTGCCTGACGGCTCGCGACTGCACGTCGCGATCGCCGATGTCGTTCGAGGCTCCTGGGTGGTGAACATCCGCAAGTTCCTGCCTCGATACCGCACCCTGGACGCGCTGACGGCACAGGGCGCGATGCCGGTCGCCATCGCCGACCTGCGACCGTGACGCGATGCGGCACGGTCGCAGCGTGATCGTGTCCGGCGCGACACACGCAGGCAAGGCAAAACCTACGATTACGCCTCATTTCCACCTGGGCTTTTGTTCTGAACTGCGGGATTGCTGGCCTGCGATCCGCAGCGATCCCGCCCGCACGTCACCGATTGAGCGCTGACCGCCCCGCGGTCGATGTGATGCAACCGAGGCACAGCGCCGGATGTCGACGCCTTTGCGGGGTGCTGAGCACGCCGACGCCGACCGAGATGCGGACGGCCAAGTGTCGAACGAGCCCTACCGGGCCCGGCGCCGACTCACCGAGTCGAGCGGGGGAGGCCAAGATCGATGAGCGCGCACCTACGAGAAGTCCACGTCAGCGCGCGGGTCGTCCTGAACAAGTCGGTCCGCCTGCGCAGGGTCTCGCATCCAGAGGTTCACTCGCTCATGAATCAGCGAAGCTGCTTCCATGAACTGATTGGGATTCGGCGGGTCGCCCAGATCCACCTGCCGCGCGTAGACCGAACACCACCGCACGATTTTCTGGGTCGATACGTCGCCGGCCGCGAACGCTCTCTCACCGATCATCGGCATCCGTTCGGTGATGACTGCGAGCTGCTGCCGCGCATCCATACCGACCATACGGGCCGATAGCAGAGCCGTTGCCAGATCGTTCAACGCCCAGGCCAGCGGGCTGCGAAGAGTGGTCGTGCTGATCTCATTGGCGCGCATCAAAGCCGAGCTGGCCTCTTGCCATGATGTCAGCGCGGCCTTCTGAGCATCGCGGGCGTCGTTGCGAGATCTGCTCGCCTCAATGGCTTGCCACCAAGCCACAGCCGCGGCACCCGCCGTCGCGATGAACACGCCGACGTTCACGATCAGCGCGGTCGCGTCATCCATCCCCGCACTCTATCGGCGCAGACGGGACGGTCAGTCAACCGGAGGCATCGGTTCAAGCCCGAGCTTCCTCTCGATACGTATGATGCGAGCCTCGAGACGGAATAAGGACTTCATGATGAGACGGTTCACCTCGCGCTGCGGGGGCTTCGTGTTGTTGTCCTCATCCACGTGCACCAGGTACGTGGCAAGAATGTCCTTCGTGACTTCGGCCTCATCTGCGACAGCCTCAGCCATCTTGTCGATGTTGCTGACCACTCGAGCAGCGATGGCTTCCAGGCGCGCCGCCTCGGTGGCGTCGTCGTCCGGCTCAGTGCTTGCGTTCAGTTCAGTCATCCCCGCACCCCATCGGGAATCTGCGACGGCGGCCATGGTCCGCCGCCCAGGCGCCCCACCCCCCTGACAATGCTCAGCTGACGGCCGTGGAGGTTGGCCTGGACTCGCTCCCCTTAGCCGGCGCGTGCGAGCTACAGAACGTCAGCCATTTGCGGCGACGTGCTGAGCGGGCGAACGTCGATCATCCGCTGGTGAGCCCGTGCGCGACTCCGAGGGGCCGCCCCAGTGCGGTACTTCGCGGCGTCTGCGGGGCGCTGAGCGTACGCGAAGCGTCCTTCCGCCGCGCGACGCGCGGAGTGAGTGCCGTGATCCGGTTGAGTGTCGGGGTCACTGGCTATCGTCGGAGATGACGGCGAGGGGCGCCGCATAGAGGAGACGACGATGGAGTGGTTCCTTGATGGGCTCGGAACGATGTTGATCGGGCTCGTACTTGGCGGCGCCGGGGGCAGTGTTGTGACGTGGCGGGTGATGTCCAAGCGGCACAGTCAGCGCCAAAAAGCGCGCGACGGCGCTGTTCAAGTTCAGGCGGGTCGGGACGTGGGGGACGTGCGATGACGGCCGGCAAACAGACACAGAGGGCGGGGCAAGGGGCGCAACAGATTCAGGTCGCCGGAGACCTAATCGTTGGTATCGATGAGGCTCGAGCGAAAGAGATCGCGGTCGTCACCGCGCGAAACGTCATTGCGGAATACACGGATGAAGCAATAGCGCTCGTGCAGGTGAGAATCGATGCCCTTGATTCTCGTGTGATCGAAACCTTGGAAGGAAAAGATCAGCTCGAAGCCTTCGGCGACCCGGCCTTCCAACGGACCTACAGGAAGGCTCAAAGCAGCGCCGCGTCGAGCGAGCGAGAGACTGATTACGACATGCTGGCTGCGCTGCTCTCCGATCGGGCAGCGAACCCAAGAGACCGTCGAGCGATCACCGGGATCGAGCGAGCGATCGAGATCGTGGACATGCTGGATGACGAGGCCTTGCGCGCTATCACGATCATCGAGGCCATGCGAAAGTGGTCTCCGAATTCAGCATCGATCAATGAGGGCCTCGACGTACTAGAGGCCTTGTTCTCTCAACTGCTGGATGGCCCCCTCCCAACTGGGTTTGACTGGGCTGAGCATCTAGACATACTGGACGCTGCGAGGGTGAACCACTCGACCGAATTCAAGAAGTATGACGACTACAGTGCTGAGAAGCTCGGCGGCTACTCGGCCACGGGAGTCCGGACTGAGGATGTGCCAGAGTTCCTGAGCCCCGAGTTTCCCTTCGTCCGGTGGGAGACGTTGACGATGGAACACGAGCTGCGTCCGGGCTTCACGCGTGTTTCTACGCCCAACATCGATACGTTGGAGCGGGCTTTGAGGAATCAGGGTGCTGAGGAGCCAATGCTCGACGAGATTCTCGTTGCTGCGAGGAGCATGTTCGGTGTCGGACAGGGGACGGACGAGTCGATCCAAGTGTTCAAGGAAGCGCTCCGGAGCCGGCCCTCGTTGAACGAGATTGGCCTGTGGTGGGACCAGATTCCGAAGCACGTCGTTGCAACGGCAGTTGGGAAGAAGCTGGCTATGGGCAACATGATCCGGCTGGATAGCAGCAACCAGATCCCACGCGAAGAGTAGTCCAGTCGCCACGGCCGCTCGCTTAGGTCACGAAGAGTTCCCGCCGACTCGGTATGAGACGAGTGCTCAGACTCTCGCCGCAGCGCTCGCCGTCAGTGCGGGTTCGATCTGCACTCGCTCCCTCAGTAGATCGTCGTTGAGCCGCTTCCCGCGTGCCTCCGGACGGCTCTGCGTCACCCGAACTCTGACGACCGTAGCGAGCACCGCGCGCTGAATGTCGATCGGTGCCGCGAGGAGTGCTGCGCCGGGGTTGGCCGCTGCAAGGATCGGACTCGAGGTGCCTCGCTGCGTTACCAGCGCCATGCGCTTCTCGATGGCCGATATCTCGGCGCTGAGCTTCGCCGTCTTGACGCTGTGGCGCTGTGCGTTGATCAGGTCGTTGTCGTTGTCGTTGTCGTTGTCGTAGTCGAGGTCGGTCTGCCGGAGCCTCTGCCGGAGCACGGCGACTTCGTGCCGGTCAGGTTCGAGGTCAACACCCTTCGGCGTGAGCGCTGCGATGATGCGCGGGTCACGGACGAGCTCAGCTACCTGGCCGAGGACGTAGGCGTCGATCTTCGGCTGAGCGATCGTCAGATGGGCGCGATCAGCGCACCGGTCGAACCACCGCGGGGGTTACGGGCTCGCGGCCGTGCCGCTGCGACGCGCGACCCGCAGCGGGGCGCCACACGCCTTGCCGGTCGCGGGGTCCGGGACGCCGCACCGGTACACACCGGAACCAAGCCAGGTGAGCGACGACTTTTCCGCCGTTAGTCATCCGGTCCGGATGGGTGAGCTTGTCTGAGAGTGCCCGCCAGGCATCCTCAGGAACGATTGCCTCCCACACCGCCTTGCCGTGGATCTCGAAGTTGCCGTGGCTACGCTGACCTGTCGAGATCAGGCCGGTGTTGCGCGGCCGAAGCACCACCCCAACGCCGGGGTTCCCAAACCTGCAAAACACACAGTCGAAGACTAGCTCGAGTCTGACTCTTTCCTTCAGGCGTGACTCGTCCCTATGCCCGCGCTGTCTTCCCTGACAAAAAGCTGGCCAGTTGTGGCGGCCTCAGCGGGATGGTTGCGTATGCCATCACTAGGATGAACGCAAACTCGGCGATTGGATCAAGGTTGACGTATCTCTACGAGCGCCTCGGGCACGAACGATTCCAGCAGTTCTGCCAGGCTCTGCTCATCCCGGAGTATCCGGATCTTCAGTGCTTCCCGGTCGGTCAACCCGACGGCGGACGCGATGGCTTGAGTCGAAGCGGTGGCGATCGCGAAGAGATCACGGTTGCGCAGGTCAAGTTCAAGAAGGCTGACGAGGGTGCCACGGCAGAATGGATGATCAAGGCACTGGAGGGCGAGCTTCCCAAGATTGAGCGTCTCATCGAACGCGGCGCCGAGCGGTACATCATGATGACCAACGCGTCGTCAACTGCGCACCAGGATATAGGCAGCCATGACCTCGTTCAGGCCTGGCTGGACGAGAACGTGTCGATTACTGCGGAGGTGTACTGGCGCGACGAGCTTGACCGGCGCCTTGACGCCGCGGAATCGAGCCTCAAGCTGTCCTACCCCTCTCTGCTCACTGGGGACGACGCGCTCACGATCATCGTTGCGGCTCAACTCGGACCGGAGAAGGACAGGATCGCTCGCACAATTCGCGCTTTCGTCAGCGAGCAATTCCGAAAGGACGAGGAGGTCAAGTTTCGACAGGTGGACCTAACGAACGCGCTTCTCGATCTCTTCGTGGACGTTCCGATCAATGTTTCGGACGTCTTGTGGAGCCCAGAAGGGCCTCGTCTTTCCGAAGAGGTCAACTCCGCCATGCAGTCGCTAGCTCAGCCCAGCAATCCGTTCGGGGAAGATGAGTGGATCTCTGAGACATCTGCTCGTATGTGGTACGGCCCATCGGTCGCAAACGCGGCTGATTTGCTACTCGATGATGCGGTACAACGAGGACTGCAGTCGATCGTGCTCCAAGGGGCACCCGGGCAAGGTAAATCCACCGTCGCGCAGTACATCTGCCAGGTGCATCGCGGCAAATACCTCGGGCGCGAAGACTTCGTCGGGAGGCTGAGCGAGGGGCATCAAAATGCGGCATTCCGTTTGCCTTTCAAGGTTGACCTCCGCGACTTCGCCTCCTACCTCGACGGCAAGTCGTACCTCAATGCGCCGAATCCTCCGAGTCATGAAGCTAAAAGCCTCGAGGGTTTTCTCGCCTCACTGGTCTCTCTTCAGTCTGGCGGCATGAAGTTCTCGAACGATGACTTCGGGCAGATGACCGCCTACACGCCAGTCCTAATTTTCCTTGATGGCCTCGACGAAGTCGCAGACATGACATTGCGCAAGAAAGTCATCGAGAACATCAAACAGGCAACAAACCGGCTGAGAGACCTCGAAGTCGATGCACAGATCGTCGTGACGAGTCGACCGTCTCTTTTCGGTCGACAGTTCTCTCTGGGGAAGCAGTACACGCGCCTGGACCTCGCTCCCATCGGTACAACCACTATTTTTGCCTACGCCGACAAATGGATGACTGCGCGCCGCCTCGATCCTGAACGGTCCCAAGAGGTGCGCGGTATCCTCTCCGAGAAGCTTGACCAAACGCACATCCGAGAGCTAACACGCAATCCGATGCAGCTCGCTATCCTCCTAAACTTGATACTTTCTATTGGGCACTCCCTACCCGATGCGCGAACTTCTCTCTATTCAGAATATGTGAAGCTCTTCCTCACGCGGGAAGCTGAAAAGAGTGAGGTGGTCAGGCGTCACCGTCCGTTGATCGCCGCCATCGTCGAGCATCTAGCCTGGCTCTTGCAGTCAGGCGCCGAGACGGACGGGGATGCTGGAAGCATCAATGAACGCGACCTCCGGGAAGTCGTCTCTGATTACTTGAGGCGTCAAGATCAGGACGAGGAGATAGCTGAAGAGGTTTTCACCAATGGCATCGAGCGTGTTTGGGTCCTTGTTCAAAGAGTCGAGGGCCTGTTTGAATTTGAAGTACAACCGCTACGCGAGTACTTCGCCGCGAAGCATCTGTTTGCGACCGCGCCAACAAGCAACTTTCGACACGATCAGTCAGGTGGCGATCGATCTCAACGATTTGAAGCCATTGCGGCAAATCCGTACTGGGGAAACGTTGCGCGCTTTTACGCGGGATTCTATGAGGCAGGAGAGATCGGCGCCCTTAGCGCTAGTCTTCGCGAGCTGGCCGTGTCGGCGGACTTCGCTACGCGGATCGTGGCCAGAAACATCGCGGTTGAGCTTGTGGCAGATTGGATCTTCAACCTGAAGAAGTTTGTGCAAAATGAGGTCATCGACATGGCGTTTGATGACACCGGGATGGCGTTGGCTCGTATCGGAACAGGAACGTTCCATCAGGCCAGTCTTCCCTCTGAGTGCGGACGAGATCGGATCGGCGGCAGACTGACCGACGCGATCACTGGGGAGAACGCGAGGCGAAGCAGTACGCCGCTGGCAAACCTCCTGGCGCTCAATGGCGGGTCCGCTCACAGCGAGCGGTTCATGACCTGGATCAACGCGAGTCAGGGCGCCGAGAGGACGCAGAGGTTTAGGCTCGCGCTCGCCGCCGACGCTATTCCGAGCGGTAAAATTGCTCTGAGCTGCATCGATGGTGATACGCCGTCGCCTACCGTACGTCGCAAGAGAGTTCGGTCGATCCTGTTCAATCGACCCTCGCTGTTGAAAAGCTCAAGCGCGTTGCGCGATATAGCAATCACTGATGTGCTCGACGGAGGTGGGTACATCAGTTCGGCTTCGGACCGTACCTCGATCTTTGCTGTTCTGTTGTCGGCGGAGCAGTATCTGCCTCAGCGCGCCTTTCAGGTGGAAGCGTCGCCGAAATCGGAGAACAAGCCGATGACAGCACTGGAACAGTCAGTCAGCGATTTTATTGAATGGTTCGAATCCGACCTGTCGGTCGGGGCGTCGACCTCGAGGAGACTAGGCGTCGGCGATGTCTCGACGATTATCGAGAAGGCTCGCGAACAGTTCGGTGATCGCTGGGCTATGTACCGCCTGGCGTCCGTCAACGCGGGCATGTTCAACTTGCCGTCAGGGAGCGTGAATGTCTCCCAGATTCACGAAGTCGACACACCGCTGTTCGAGAGAGCCTACCTCGCCCGTGCTTACCGCGGAAAAACAACATGGTGGCGAACGCTCATTCAAACGGGCGACGTTCATCTGAAGATGTTCTGGATTTCAATCTTGCTCGTTTGGCTGCCGACTAAGTATATTCAGGAAAATATTCCGTTGCTCGCTGAGCAGATCGACAACCTGGATGACGATAACTTTGAGCTATTGCGAAACGCGGTTCAGGTTGGTTATAGAAATAAAGAATATCGAGGTGCGAAGCCGCGAACGCCTCTAGATCTCCGTGCCACCGGAAGCTGGCGGACCGGCGCGCTCGCGACCATCGCATTCGGAGGAATCGATACCGACGCGCTGTCGCCCGAGGTCGCGGCTAGCGACTGGATTGTTGCCGCTCTCAGAGCTAGCGAGGTGCGTCGGAAGTGGGCAGAGTTCCCGGGTTGGGCGAAGGTGAAACCAAAAGAAGTCGATGAGTGGTTGCGGGTTCTAGCGAATGTACGAGTGAATCATGGGCGACGACGGAACGAGGGAGCCATGCCGGAGTCCGCTGCGCTAAAAGTGTTCGATGAGCCCGATAAGTATTCAGCGGCAGTCCTTCGAGCTGCTCAGGTGTCCACGCTGAATAGGTACCGGCCGCAGCCCGTGGGAGAAATCGCGGCTGAGGCCGGATGGACGCTCGGGTAGGCGCGGAGAAGGACCGGAGTATAACGACGAAAAGTCCCCATCTCGCTTGAGATGGGGACTCGCAAAACAAAGCAGCCATACGTGTCTGGTGTAAAGCGCTATGCCGCACCGGGGAGGCAATGATCGGGGGAGGGTAGTGGCCCCCTCCGGGATCGGCGATGCGACTACCGACGTTTACACGTGTCGCAGTAGTCGAGAGGCGCCCGTCGCGCCGAGTTCCAAGTCGGCCACGGGCTTACACCGCGCGGATCCCAGTCAGCCACGTGCACTCGCCATGCCCCAGAAAGGGAAGGGGTGCGAGCGCACGACAGACACCATGGCGGTGAGTGTCGTGCAGGTAGGGTGAGTCCGGCGCACCGGTGCGATCGTTCTACACGCTGGTGATCCGCTCCCGCAGTGCCGCGACGCGCGCAGCCCGGGCGGTGGATGGCTCGTCGAAGGTGGGAGGTCTGCCAGTCTTGCGCATGTCCCTGTGGGCGATGCGGGCCGCTCGCTCGGCGCTGGAGGTGTGAGGCATGGCCTTCCGTGCCCGCTCGTTCATCCGCTCGCTGACCTGTCTGCTGACGGCGGTCGTCCTGACGTCGTGCGCGGTGCCGGAGCCGGCTCCGACGCCCGAAATGGCGCCCCTTGCGGATCAGCTGGTCGGCGAATGGGTCGCGGAGACGACCGACGAGGCTCGATTGCGCATCGACGCCGACGGGACGTTCAGCATCGCCGGACTCTGCGTCGCCTCCGGAAACTGGTCGATCGGCGGCGACGAGGTCACGGCGACGACCACGAGCCTGCCGGACATCGGCGGGTGCCCCGACGCGTTCGCGATCGAACGGACGGGCATCACCTCGGTCGAACTGGTCGACGCCGATGAGCTGCGCATGCTCGACGACGAAGGCGCTCATGCCACCTTCCACCGCGCAGACTAGCGCTGCGATCGCAGCCGTTCGAGAAGTCCCGCCAGCCGCGGCTCGAGCTGCGGCGGCACCTCGGCCGGCAGTGCGTCGACAGGCCACCAGCGAACATCCTCGGACTCGTCGCTCACGCTCAGCGCGAGCTGCGGGTCGACGATCACCGTGATCCCGATGTCGAGGTGCGAGGCGCAGCGGCCGAACCGGGACGAGAGCCCGTGGTGGTCCAGGTCGTAGGCCAGGGGAGAGGTCGGCACGGCCGTCTCGATGCCGGTCTCCTCGCGCAGCTCGCGCAGCGCGGCCTCCATGATCGACGCGTCTCCGTCTTCCGCGTGCCCTCCCGGTTGCACCCAGAACTGACCCTTGCCGTGGAAGACGAGCAGCGTCTGCGTGAGCGTCTCGTCGAACACGACGCACGAGGCGGTGGCGTGGTCGGGGCCGGAGTCCTGCCGCACGGGCCCGGTATCGTCGGCGAAGAACGAGGCGAAGTCCTCCTGCGCCGCGCGCTCCCGCTCCGACCTCGGCAGGTACTCGGTGACGAGGCGATGCACGTCGGCGGAAAGCATCCGGCTCATTCGTTCTCCTTCTCCGGCCGCGCGCGCGGCACGAACTTCGGGATCCAGCGCAGGAATCCCGCAGCGCCGAGAAGGCTCACGACGCCCATCGCGGCAGCCGCGAACGGCAGCGCCGACACCGCGGTGATCGCGGCGACCAGGAGCGGAGCGATCGCTCCACCGGCATCCGTCAGAGTCCGCCAGGAGCCGAGGAACGCCGCCGGCTCGCGCTTCGGCGCGACATCGGCTCCGAGGGTCAGCAGGATCCCGCTCGACAGTCCGTTCCCGACGCCCAGCACTCCCGCGAACAGGCCGAACCAGAGCACCGACGCCTCGAGGTCGTGCGTGAACGACATCGCGAGGAACCCCGCGCCCATCAGCACCATCGCCGGCATCGCCGCCCACAGGCGGCCGAAGCGGTCCATCACCTGGCCGCTCGCGTAGAAGAGGGCGAAGTCGATCGCGCCGGAGACGCCGACCACGATCGCGATCGTCGAGGCGTCCAGCCCGAGCGACAGCCCCCACAGGGGGAGCACGACCTGCCGTGCCGACCGCACCGCCGACAGCGAGGCCGCAGCCAGCCCGAGACGCCCGAGCACGGCACGCTGCCGCCACATGGTCTGGAAGATTCCGGCGCGCTCGATCGTGGGGATCGATCCGCTCACCGCCTCACCGGAATCCTCCGCGTAGCGCACGGGTGTCGTAGTGACCGGCGGGATCGTCTTCTCCGGGTCGGGACCGAGCAGCACGAGCAGCACCATCGCGACCAGGCAGCCCAGGAAGAACCAGATCGCCGCCTGCTCGCTGCCGAAGAGCTGCAGGAGGCCGGCGGCCACGAACGGGCCGATGAAGATGCCCAGACGGAAGCTCCCGCCCAGCAGCGAAAGCGAACGCGCCCGGAACGCCACGGGCACGCGCGTGGTCATGAACGCGTGCCGCGCGAGACCGAACGCCGCAGCGCACATGCCCAGCACGAAGACGGATGCTGCGAGCACGCCGAGCGACGGGGCGAGCACCATGCCGACAGCGGCGAGGATCGAGATGACCCCGGCGATCACCATCGTGAACCTCTCGCCGATGCGGCCGACCGCCCAGCCGGCGGGGAGATTGCCACACAGCTGCCCGATCACGAGGGCGGACGCGACGAGCGCCGCGAAGGCGACATCCGCTCCCATCGAGGCGGCGATCACCGGGATGAGCGGGATGACCGCGCCTTCGCCGAGCGCGAAGAGGATCGTCGGCAGGTACACCATCGGCCCGAACTGTCGAAGGACGGTCGATGCACTGCTCACGCACTCACGCTACCCCCGTCCGCGGACGCTCGAGATGCGGCGTCCCCGCGCGAGCAGGCGGCACGTTAGGCTGAGGTGTCATGCTCGAACTAGATCTCTCCGCCGAAATCCAGGCGCTCAGGCACACCTTCGGCGACATCAGCGAGGTCGTCGATGTCTCCCACCTCCGCGACGAGATCGCGAGGCTCAGCGAGGAAGCCGGCGCACCCGACCTCTGGGACGACACCGAGCGCGCGCAGAAGGTGACCAGCGCCCTCAGCCACCGCCAGTCGGAACTCGCCCGGATCACCGGCATCGCGTCGCGGCTCGACGACCTCGAGGTGCTCGTCGGCCTCGCGAATGAGATGGGTGACGAGGAGTCGGCGCAGGAGGCTCGCACCGAGCTCGCCGCGCTCACCGACGTCATCAACCAGCTCGAGGTGCAGACACTGCTCGACGGCGAGTACGACGAGCGCTCCGCGATCATCACCATCCGCTCGGGTGCCGGCGGCGACGACGCCACCGACTTCGCCGAGATGCTGATGCGCATGTACCTGCGCTGGGCCGAGCGCCACAAGTACCCCGTCAAGGTGATGGACACCTCCTACGCCGAGGGTGCGGGCATCAAGTCGGCGACCTTCGAGATCGATGCGCCCTACGCGTTCGGAACCGTGTCGGTCGAGGCCGGCACGCACCGTCTCGCCCGCATCAGCCCCTTCGGCTCCGCCGACAAGCGCCAGACGTCGTTCGCCGCCGTCGAGGTCATCCCTCTCATGGAGGAGGCGACCGAGGTCGACATCCCCGAAAACGACATCCGGGTCGACGTCTTCCGCTCCTCGGGCCCCGGTGGCCAGTCCGTCAACACGACCGACTCCGCCGTGCGCCTGACCCACCTCCCGACCGGCATCGTCGTGTCGATGCAGAACGAGAAGTCGCAGATCCAGAACCGCGCGGCCGCCATGCGCGTGCTGCAGACGCGCCTCCTGCTGCTGCAGAAGGAGCAGGAAGCGGCGAAGAAGAAGGAGCTCGCGGGCAACATCACCGCGAGCTGGGGCGACCAGATGCGCTCGTACTTCCTCTACGGCCAGCAGCTCGTCAAGGACCTGCGCACCGGGCACGAGTCGGGCAACCCCGCCGCCGTCTTCGACGGCGACCTCGACGGTTTCATCTCGGCCGGCATCCGCTGGCGCAAGCGTCCGGACCAGGACTGAGTCTCGGCGACTGAGCCGATGAAGAAAGGCCCCGGAGGATTCCGGGGCCTTTCTTCATGAGACCGATGCTCTCAGCGCGCCGTGCCCCGGAGCGAAGTGGTCACGTCTTCGTAGCTGTAGATGATGCAGTGGACGGTGCGGTCGTCCATCCGGCTCCACGACGCCTTGGTCGGCGTGTAGTTGTAGATGTCGAACTCGGACTCCTCATAGGGAAGCCCGACGAACCCCTCGAACTGCGCGGCGCAGCCGTCCCAGGCGAGCTCGTAGATCGCGTCATCGCCGGGATAGTCGCCGTCGTCGAGCTGGTAGATGAAGTAGACCTCGTCGGTGTGCGGCTGATCGCAGGGCACGACCGGCACCTCGAAGATCTCCTCCTCCGGGTCGTACTCCACGAGGGGTATGCAGTCGCCGACGGCGAGGTCCGCGAAGGGGACCATCTCGGCGCCCTCGATCTCGGAGGGGTCGGTCGTCCCCTCCGTCGAATCATCGACCGGAGGCCGCTCGCTCGGGGTGGCGATCGGGACCGGATCGGCCTCCACGGTCGAGTCGATCCCGAGAGTGAGGAGAGCCACCCCGAGCGCCAGCACCGTGCCGAAGACGGTCACGCCCATGCCGGTGATACCCGGCCACTTCGCGCCGCGGAGGAACAGCGAGACGAGCGAGGTGACGAAGCCGAGACCGAGCACGACCCAGCCGATGGCCGCGACCGGCGGAACACAGGCGAGGACGACGCCCAGCACCGCGACGGCGAGGCCGATGATCCCGAGGACGGAGACCTTGCGAGCGGGTGCCGGTGACGGCAGGTGCGTGGCCGCGCCGGGATACCCGGGCACGGATGCCGCCGGGTACGTCGGAGCGGATGCCGCACCGGGATACCCGACCTGCGCGGGTATGGCGTAGGGCGGCACGAACGGCTGCGGTTCGGCAGCGACACGGCTCGGCGTCACCGCCTCGACGGGCGCGACCGGTTCCGCGGCCACCGGTGCGATGGACTCCGGTGCGATCTGCGCGGTCGTCTCCTGCGGAGTCGGTTCCTTCGCGGGCGGCTCTGGCGCGGCCGGTTCCGCAGGCGCACTCGGCTGCGGCTCTGTGCGCACGTGCGCGGTCCACTGCTGCCCGTCCCACCACCGCAGCGTCCCGGAACCGTCGTCGTACCAGCCGGCAGGTGTCGTCATCGATCTTTCCTGTTGTCTTCTCTGTGGTCGGCGGTCAGCCGGCCGAGGGCTCCACCGTCACCCGTGCGACCTCCTGAAGGAGCTCATCCGTGATGATGATGACGTACGAACCGCTCTGCGCGACGTCGAACGAGACCGTTCCCTGTGTCGTCTGCCCGGCGGGAAGCTCGCTGGACTCGAGGGTCGCGTCGCCGAAGATGTCGTAGTCGCCCGCCGCGCCCTCGGCGGTCTCGATCGAGAAGTAGAGCGGGTTCACGTAGGTCGTGCCGTCGAGCGTCTTCCACGTCAGGTCGACGAGCAGGTAGCCGCCGTTGGTGGGGTCGAAGCCGGAGTCATTCGTCGGGCTCCAGGTCGCGGAGTTCACCGTCACCTCTCCGGTGCCGGACATCTGCTGCACGGTGACGGGTTCACCCATGCTGCCCTCGGCGACATCGGCGGGCGGTGCGCTCTCGTCGGTGCCGTCATCGGTTCCTGAGTCGGAGGTGGGGATCGGATCCGGGATCGCGTCCTCGATCTCGTTCGCGAGAGCGAAGAGGAAGACGAAGCCCATGATGAAGGCGACGATGGCGCCGACGATGGAGACGCCGAGACCCGTGAAGCCCGGCCACTTCTTTCCCTTGAGGAACAGGGAGATGAGCGACACGATGAAGCCCGCGGCGAGCAGGACCCACGCGAACGGCAGCGTGAACGGGATGAAGGCGAGGATCAGGCCGAGCGCGGCGAGGCCGAGTCCGACGAGTCCGAGGATCGACATCTTCTGCGGTCCCGTCGGAGCGGGGGCCGCATACGGGGCCGATGCCGGGTACCCGCCCGCGGCGTATGCGCCGGCCGCGGGATAGCCGCCACCGGTGGCCGGGTAGACGCCGGGAGCAGCCGGGTATGCCGGAGCCGTGGCGCCGGGGTACACCGGTGCGCCGCCCTGGGGGACAGGGGGGACGGGCGGGACGACCGGGGTCGATCCCGGGTACGCCGCGGCTCCGTACGGAGCTGCGGGAGCCGCCGGGGCCGCGGGAGCGGCCCAGTCCTGCGGGGCCTCGGGAGCGACGACCGTTTCCTCGACCGCATGCGGAGCGGACTCCACGGCCGCATCGTCGGGGGTGATCGGGGTCTCCGCGGGACCGACGACATCCGCTGCCGGGGTCTCGTCGACAGCAGGAAGCTGCTCGACGACCGGGGTCTCGGCGACGGGCGTCTCGGCGACGGGCGCCTCGGTAGCAGCCGGCGCCTCGGTTGCAGCGGGCACCTCGGTTGCAGCAGGCGCCTCGGCAGCAGCGGGAACCTCCGGAACAGCGGCGACTTCAGGAGCGGCCGGGGCCTCGGGGGCGAAGTGCTCCGTCCACTGCTGGCCGTCCCACCAGCGCTGGCGTCCGGATCCGTCGTCGTACCAACCGGCAGGTGTCGTCATGGTGTCCCCCTCGAAGTTCTCGGCGCGCGGAATCGCGTGTGTCGCCACTCCATGTATAGCAGTGGAGTGCGACGTCGATCAGGTCCATATCGTGGGGACGATCGCCCATGGCGGCGTGCGCCGCGCGGGGTGTCGCTCGCGGCATGACGAGAGGCGGCGCTTAGGCTCGTAGCGCCATGATTCGGTTCGAGAACGTCACGAAACGCTACCGCGGAACGTCGAAGCCCGCGCTGTCCGGTGTCGACTTCGAAGTGCAGCGCGGGGAGTTCGTCTTCCTCGTCGGCGCTTCGGGTTCCGGCAAGTCCTCCTGTCTGCGGTTGATCCTGCGCGAGGACGTGCCCACATCGGGCCGCGTCGCCGTGCTCGGGCGCGACCTGCGCTCCCTCGCCAACGGGAAGGTGCCGTACTTCCGTCGCCACATCGGCTCGGTGTTCCAGGACTTCCGGCTCCTGCCGTCGAAGACGGTGTACCAGAACGTGGCCTTCACGCTCCAGGTGACCGGATCGTCCCGCGGGTTCATCCAGCAGGCGGTCCCCGAGGCACTCGCCCTCGTGGGGCTCGACGGCAAACAGAAGCGGATGCCGCACGAGCTGTCCGGCGGTGAGCAGCAGCGTGTCGCCATCGCCCGCGCCCTGGTCAACCGTCCGCAGGTGCTGCTCGCCGACGAACCGACCGGAAACCTCGACCCCGGGACCTCGGTCGACATCATGCAGCTGCTCGCCCGCATCAACGCCGGAGGCACCACTGTGCTGATGGCGACGCACGAGGCCGGCTTCGTCGACGCCATGCAGCGTCGCGTGATCGAGCTCAGCGACGGCGAGATGGTGCGCGACGAGGTGCACGGCGGTTATGGCGACACATCGAACATCCCGCGGCTCGTGCCGGAGGAGGTGCGCGGCGCCGCGGCGGCCGCGGCGCTGACGGCCGTGCAGGAGGTTCAGCGCCAGACCGCCGACCTCTCCGTGGTGCGAGCCGCTCTCGCCGAGGAGCTCGACGCGCAGCGCAAGGCCGCGGCATCCGCTCCCGCCCCCGTCGCGCAGACGGCGCCCGCCTTCACCCGGCCGACGGAGCCCGGAGCGCAGAAGGCGGATGCCGCTGCCCCCAGTGCACCGAGCGAGGCTCGGCGCGAACCCGTCGAGGAGCAGGCGCCGGCCGCTGTCGGTCCGCGCACGCACCCGATCGTCCTCCCGCAGGTCGATGTCGCGGAGCTCGGCGTCGCCGATCGCCTCGGCCTGTCCGACGACGATGCCGAGGAAGTGGGCCCGACCTCATGAGAATCGGACTGATCCTCACCGAGGCCCTGGGTGGCCTTCGACGCAACATCTCGATGGTGATCTCCGTCGTGCTCGTCACGTTCGTGTCGCTGACCTTCGTCGGCGCGGCGATCCTGATGCAGTCGCAGATCGGCGTCATGCGCGGCTACTGGGCCGAGCGCGCCCAGGTCGCGGTGTACATGTGCTCGGCGGTCTCCGAGGCGGAGACATGCATCGACGGGACGGCGAGCGAGGAGCAGGTCGAGGCCGTCCGCGCGCAGCTGGAAGGCGAGGCTCTCGCTCCGCTGATCAGCTCGATGACCTTCGACACGAGGGAAGAGACGTACCAGAAGCTCGTCGACCAGCTCGGCGCGGATCAGGCGAGCGTGCTGACGCCCGACCAGGCGTTCGAGGTGTTCTTCGTGACGATGAAGGATCCGGGTCAGTCGCAGGTGCTCGCCGAGGCCTTCAGCGGACAGGCCGGTGTCGAGCAGGTGCAGGACCAGCTCCAGTACCTCGAACCGCTCTTCTCCGCGTTGACCGTCGCGACCTACATCGCGGTCGGCATCGCCGTGCTGATGCTCATCGCGGCGACGCTGCTGATCGGCACGACCATCCGATTGTCGGCGTACGCACGGCGGAAGGAGATCGGCATCATGCGCCTCGTCGGCGCCTCGAACCGATTCATCCAGACGCCGTTCGTGCTGGAGGGCGTGTTCGCCGCGTTCCTCGGCTCCGCCCTGGCCAGCGCGGCCGTGGTCGCAGGTGTGCACTTCGGCGTGAACGGCTATCTGCGCGGGCGCGTGCCCTTCATCACGACGTGGATCACGATGGGGGACGCCGCTCTGGTGGTGCCCGTCCTCATCGGCATCGGCGTGATCCTGGCCGCCCTCTCGGCCGGCTTCGCGATCCGTCGCTGGCTGCGCACCTGATCCGGCCTCGCACCTGATGTAGGCTGGTGGGCTGGCCACAACAGAGAGCAGGAGCACCATGCCCAGGGAACGCGGGGAGAAGGTCGTCGCGACCAATCGTCGCGCACGTCACGACTACAACATCGAGAAGTCGTACGAGGCGGGAATGGTGCTCACCGGCACCGAGGTCAAGTCGCTGCGCCAGGGGCGCGCCAACCTTAGCGACGGCTATGCGTTCGTCAAGGGCAACGAAGTGTTCCTCGACTCCGTGCACATCCCGGAGTACTCGCAGGGGCACTGGACCAACCACTCCGCGAAGCGCATCCGCAAGCTTCTGCTGCACCGAGCGGAGATCGAGAAGATCGCGCACGCCGTCTCGGCCGGCGGCTACACGCTGATCCCGCTGAAGCTGTACTTCTCCGACGGCAGGGCCAAGGTCGAGATCGCCCTCGCGAAGGGCAAGCGCGAGTACGACAAGCGACAGACCCTCCGCGAGCGCCAGGACACCCGCGAGGCCGACCGCGCCATGCGTCTGCGCAACCGCGTCGGCGAGTAGTCGCCGTCTCAGAGCGGCAGATCGAGGACGCGGCTTGCGGTGTCCGTCCATGCTGCGACGAAAGCGGAGCGCGTGAGGTCCCCCGGAGTCTTCTTGAGAAGAGCCTGGAGGATCGGCCATTGAGTCAAAGCGCTCATCAGAACCGCCGCGACGGCGTCGGGATCTGACACGCTGATCGTTCCTTCCGTCACCTGCCTCCTGATCCAGTGGGCCAACTCCGTGTAGACGTCGGCCATGACGCCCTTCCAGAGTCGTTCGGCGAGTTCCGGGTGCTGATCGAGGTCCCGGAGCAGGACTCGAAGCATCGTTTCGTCCGCCGTCATCGAGTCGATCACGCTGGATGCGATGACGTGCAACGCCTCTCGGGGATCGGCCGGCAGATCGTCGACTGTCGAGCGGCTGTTCTGGTTCAGGGTCTCGAGGTAGGTGTCCACCCCGGCTTCGAGGACAGCCGCCTTGCTGGCGAAGTGCTTGTAGAGGGCGCCGGATCCACCCGTCAGTCCTGCGGATACCTGGATGTCCGCGACCGAGGTTCCGTCATAGCCTCGCTCGGCGAAGAGCTTCATAGCGGCGGCGACTAGCGCATCTCGTCTGGCTCCCATAATGTGAGAGAGTAATCACTCTCTTCGTATCGTGCAAGAAAGGGCCGTCATGCAGAGGAGCGCGCTCATCCTCACACTGGCTGTGCTCGGTGCGGTGGCGGTCGCCTCGGGCCTGTACGCGATCATCTTCGGCCCGACTTCCGTGCCGGGCGGGTCGCCGACGTCCTCGAGCGTCGACAGCGAGTACCGGTTCGTCAACGTGTTCTGGCTCGCAGCCGGCGTCGCTGTGTGGTGGTCGCTCTTCCGCCTGCGTGAACGAGCGACGGTGCTGCGCACCATGCTCGTGCTGGCTTTCATCGGTGGCCTTGCCAGGGTCCTCTCCGCCGTGGTCACCGGATGGCCTCACCCGGTGTTCATCGCGAGCACCGTCCTGGAGCTGGTCGTCGTTCCCCTGGTGCTCTGGTGGCACGTCCGCTTCGTCGGTCTCAGAGGCTCGGAGTGAAGCCGAACACCCGCCCCAGGAAGGCCAGTTCGCGTTCCAGGGCGTTCACGATCGTCGTCCCGCTGCGGAAGCCGTGACCCTCGCCGGGGTAGACGACGTACTCGTGCTCGACGCCGTTCGCCGCCAGAGCATCGCGGATGGCCTCCGACTGCGACGGCGGCACGACCCGGTCCTCGGCTCCCTGCATCAACAGCACGGGCACATCTATCCGTTCCGCATGCGTCAGCGGTGAACGCTCGATGTAGAAGGCCTCGGCCTCCGGGAGCGGTCCGACGAGCCCGGTGATGTAGTGCTCCTCGAAGCCGTGCGAGTGCTCCGCCAGCATCCGGAGGTCGGCGACGCCGTAGCGGCTGATCCCCGCGGCGAAGGTGCCGCCGCGCACCAGCGCCGAGAGCACGGTCCAGCCCCCTGCCGAGCTTCCGCGGATCGCGATGCGCGAGGCATCGGCGAGACCCGCGTCAGCGAGGCCGCGCGCGGCGGCGATCACGTCGTCGACGTCGACGATTCCCCATTGCCCGTGCAGGCGGTCGCGGTAGGCGCGACCGTACCCGGTGGAGCCGCCGTAGTTGACATCGAGCACGCCGATGCCCCGGCTCGTGTAGAACGCGATGGCGGCGGATGCCGCGCCGGTGACGTGTGCGGTGGGGCCGCCGTGGACGAAGACCACGTACGGAGGCAGCTCGCCTTCCGGCGCTGCGGCCTCGGGGTTGGCCGGAGCATAGGCGAACGCATGCACCGAGCCGTGGCCTCCCTCCACGAGGATCGCGGTGGCGGGCGGCATCCAGGCGGTGTCGACCGGTTCGCCGCCTGCGACCGTGATCGTCTCGCCGGAATCGAGGTCGACGCACCAGACACCGGGTGCGCTCGTCGAGCTGCCGCCGGAGAGCAGCACGCGAGAGCCGGACACGTCGTCGACGCTCACGTGGCCGTCGCAGGGGACGTCGAGGGTGCGGGTCGAGCCGTTGGCGGCGATCTCGACGACGTCGTCGCGGCCGTTGGTGCGCACCGCGACGATGCGGCCGTCTGCGAGGGGCTGGTACCAGCGGTTGCCCAGCACCCAGAGTCCATACCCCGTGTCGGCGTCGCTCGAGGTGATCGCCTCCGGAGCGCCGTCACGTGTGCCGGGGACCAGCGACAGGCGCTGGAGCTGCCAGCGGCCGGTCGGGTCGTCGGCGTAGAGCAGCTCGGTGTCGCTCACCCATTCGGGCTGGAGGGCGGCGCGCGTGGCGACCCAGGGGCCCGCCTCGCCTTCTGCGCCTTCGTCGTCTGCTTCGTCGATCTCGGAGATGACCAGCGTCGCGCTCTCCCACGGCATCCGCGCGCCGTCCCACGCGACCCAGGCGATGCGCGAGCCGTCGGGCGAGAGCGCGGGATGTGCGACGAAGGCATCGCCCTGCGTGAAAGCACGGATCACGGCGTCATCCGCTGCCGCTGAACCGTCGGTCGGGATCTCCACGATCCCTCGGATCTGCGCTTCTCCGCGGAGGTCCTCCCGCACGGCGAGGAGCCGCCCCTGTTGTAGACGGAGTCCGCCGTGCGAAGGACCTGCGGGGGTGAGCGGGACAGGACCTGCATCGGGCGAGAGCCGGTACACGCGCTGGTCTCCCGCGTCGACGAAGTACAGCGTGCCGTCGGCATCCGCGGTCCAGGCGCCGCCGCCGTACTCGTGCACGCGCGACCGCGCGCTCCACGGCGCGGGGAGGATCACCGCGCCGCTCGAGCTGCGGACCGTCACGCGCCCTCCCTCGGACGAAACCGACTCGCCCCACCAGATCTCCGAGCCGACGAATCGCGCCCCATCGATCCGAGGGGCGGAGGCCGCGACCGAGGCGGCGGAGAAGGGCGATGGCCAGGAACCGTACGGGGACGACATGGTTCGAGCCTAGGCGGCCGTCGAAGCACGGCCTCCCGAAACCGGGAGGACGGCTCTCATGCCGGCGGACGGCGGATGCCGAAGGGGCGCGGTCAGACCGCGCGGAGCACCGCCACGACCTTGCCGAGCACCGTGGCCTCGTCGCCGAGGATGGGCTCGAAGGCGGAGTTGCGCGGGAGCAGCCAGGTGTGGCCGTCGCGGCGGCGGAATGTCTTCACGGTGGCCTCGTCGTCGAGCATCGCTGCGACGATCTCGCCGTTCTCCGCGCTGTTCTGCGAACGGATGACGACCCAGTCGCCATCGCAGATCGCCGCATCGATCATCGACTCCCCGGACACCTTGAGCATGAACAGATCGCCCTTGCCGACCAACTGGCGGGGGAGCGGGAAGATCTCCTCGACCTGCTGCTCCGCCGTGATGGGCACGCCGGCCGCGATCCGGCCGACGAGGGGGACGAGTGCGGCATCGCCGACCGGTGTGGCCACGTCTGCCGGGTTCTCGCCGCTCGTACCGGGAAGGTCGATCAGCACCTCCATCGCGCGGGTCTTGCCCGGATCGCGGCGCAGGTAGCCGCTCAGCTCGAGCTGGCCGAGCTGGTGGGTCACGCTCGAGAGCGACTTGAGTCCGACCGCATCGCCGATCTCGCGCATGCTCGGCGGGTAGCCGTGGTGGGCGATGGAGGTCTGGATGACCTCGAGGATCGCCATCTGCTTCGGGCTGAGGCTCTTCCGACGGCGCGTCCGAGGGGCCTCCTGCTCCGGGGCTGAGTTCTCGCTCATGGTGCTCCTTCAGTACGCGATCCGACGTTCCTCTTCGAATGTCGGAGGCCCGTGGTGGGGTGTTCTTATCGAAACCGTATCCGAGAATCGGCCTGATCTGGAAGATCTGTTCGAGCGTGTCGGAAGATTCGGGGGTCCGATTTCGAAGAACAGTTGACAGATGTTCGAACTCGAAGATATCTTCGGAACGTAGCTTCGCATTCACGGCTCCCGGCCGAGACGCGAATGCGAACGCTACGCCAACTTCACCGCCGGCCTCGCCGACGGGGACAGGGTAAGGAGCCCGACATGAGCAGCATCAGCATCAGCACCGCAGCGGTCATCCCGGCACGCCCGGCGACCCGGTCGCGACTGCGACTGACGGCTCGTGGTCGTGGTGTGCTGCTCGCCCTCTCCGCGGTTCCGCTCGCGGTCGGCATCGCCTTCGCGGCGATCAGCGGAGGCAGCGCCATCGCCGCGGGCGACGACACTGCCAGCAGCTTCAGCAGCGCGGACTTCCAGACCGTGACGGTTCTCCCCGGTGACACGCTCTGGTCGATCGCCAACACGGTCGCCCCCACCGCCGACCCGCGCGACGTGATCGGCGAGATCAGCCGTCTCAACATGCTGCGCGGCGGGGCCCTGCAGATCGGCCAGGAGCTCGCGATCCCTGCGCAGTACTCGAACTGATCCTTCGACGGGCTCAGTCCTTCGGCGGGCTCAGGAACCCATCCTTCGGCAGGCTCAGGAACCCATCCTTCGGCAGGCTCAGGAACCCAAGGGGAGGGGTGCGTCACGCGGAGGGCGCGCGGCCTAGCATGGAAGGGTGACTTCCTCACTCGATGCCCTCCCGCTCCGTGACGATCTTCGCGGGCTCACCCCGTACGGTGCGCCGCAGGCGCCGCTGCCCATCGCGCTGAATGTCAACGAGAACACGCATCCCGTGCCCGATGCGGTCGCGAGCGACATCCTCGACGACATCGCCGTCGCGCTGCGCGATGTGAACCGGTACCCGGATCGTGAGTTCACGACACTGCGCGAGGGATTCGCCGAGTATCTCGGTCACGGCCTCACATCGGATCAGATCTGGGCGGGCAACGGCTCGAACGAGGTCCTCCAGCACATCCTGCAGGCCTTCGGCGGCCCTGGGCGCACGGCGTTCGGCTTCGCGCCGACATACTCCATGTACCCGCTCATCTCGCAGGGAACGGGGGCGCGCTGGGTCGCGGGCACCCGTCAGCCCGACTACACGATCACGCCCGACGAAGCGGCGGAGCAGGTCCGTGCGGTCGATCCCGACGTGATCCTGCTCTGCTCGCCGAACAACCCGACGGGCACCCCGCTCGGACTCGACGTCGTCGAAGCGGTGTACGAAGAGGCGCGCGGCATCGTGGTCGTGGACGAGGCGTATCAGGAGTTCGCGCCGCGCGACGCGGCATCCGCTCTGACACTCCTCGAAGGACGCCCGCGTCTGGCCGTCTCCCGCACCATGAGCAAGGCGTTCGCCTTCGCCGGCGCGCGTGTGGGCTACCTCGCAGCGGACCCCGCCTTCATCGACGCGCTGCGCCTGGTGCGGCTGCCGTACCACCTCAGCGCCCTCACCCAGGCGGCGGCGGTCGCCGCGCTGCGCAACTCCGACGTCATGCTCGGCATGGTCGAGGAGATCGTCGAGCAGCGCGACCGCATCTCGGCGACGCTCGAGGCGCTGGGATACACGCCCCACGAATCCTGGTCGAACTTCGTCCTCTTCGGCGGCGTCGCCGACCCGCGCGCGACGTGGCAGCAGCTGTACGAACGCGGCGTGCTCATCCGCGACGTCGGCATCCCGGGTCACCTCCGCGTGACGGCGGGCACCGAGGCCGAGACCACCGCATTCCTCGATGCCCTGGCCTCGATAGGATCAGCATCATGAGCACTCTCGCCCAGAACCCGCGCACCGCGAGCCGTGTGCGCAGCACGTCGGAGTCCACCGTCGAGCTCGAGCTGAACCTCGACGGCACCGGAGCCTCGCGCATCGACACCTCCGTGCCGTTCTTCGACCACATGCTCACCGCCTTCGCGAAGCACTCGCTGACCGATCTCACCGTCCGCGCATCGGGCGACACGAACATCGACGCGCACCACACCGTCGAAGACGTCTCGATCGTGCTCGGTCAGGCGATCCTGCAGGCGCTCGGCGACAAGTCGGGCATCTCGCGCTACGGCGACGCACTCGTGCCGCTCGACGAAGCTCTCGCGCAGGCCGTCGTCGACATCTCCGGACGCCCGTACCTCGTGCACGAGGGGGAGCCGGCAGGGTTCGAGCACCACCTCATCGGAGGACACTTCACGGGTTCGCTCGTGCGGCACGTGTTCGAGGCCATCGCCTTCAACGCGGCGCTGACGGTGCACGTGCGCGTGCTCGGTGGTCGCGATCCGCACCACATCGCCGAGGCGGAGTTCAAGGCCTTCGCCCGTGCGTTCCGCCAGGCCAAGGCCCTCGACCCGCTGGTCGACGGCGTGCCGTCCACCAAGGGCGCGCTGTGAGCCGAGCGCCCAGGGTCGCCGTCTTCGACTACGAGTCGGGCAACGTCCACTCGGCGGTCAAAGCGCTCGTCGCGGCCGGTGCAGACGCCATCCTCACGCGCGACCGCACGGAGGCACTCGAGGCCGACGGTCTGCTCGTGCCCGGCGTCGGCGCGTTCCAGGCCGTGCGCGACGCGCTGCATGCGCACGGCGGAGACGAGATCATCGACCGTCGCCTCGCCGGCGGTCGCCCGGTGCTCGGCATCTGCGTCGGCATGCAGGTGCTGTTCGCGCACGGAGTCGAGCGGGGTCACGACACCGAGGGCCTCGGGGAGTGGCCGGGCGCCGTCACCGAGCTCAACGCGCCCGTGCTGCCGCACATGGGCTGGAACACGGTCGAGCCCGGCGCCGACAGCGTCCTGTTCCGCGGGATCGAGCAGGAGCGCTTCTACTTCGTGCACTCGTACGCCGCCCAGTCCTGGGAACTCGACGTCATCCCGCCGTTCCCGCAGCCCGTGCTCACGTGGTCGACGTACGGCGATCCCTTCCTCGCCGCCGTGGAGAACGGGCCCCTGTCGGCCACGCAGTTCCACCCCGAGAAGTCGGGCGAGCCCGGAATCCAGCTGCTGCGGAACTGGGTCGAGAGCCTCTGACGCCTACGGCTCAGAACCCTCGGGCGACCGACGCTCCGGCGGCCAGCCAGGCGCGCTGCGTGCGCTTCGCGAGCGCGCCGTAACGCAGGTGCCCGTCGACCATCTCGTGATCGAACGGGATGCTGACGACATCGCGGGCCAGCGACTGGTAGCCGCTCACGACGTGCTCGACCTCGGTCGGGGTCGCCTTGGGGTCGGCTTGGGAGACCACGACGACCGAGTTCCTCGCGAGCCGTGCGGAGCGCTCGTCGCGATCCTCGAGAGCCTCGAGGAGCAGTGCGCCGGCCTCGGCGTGATCGGCGCGCGTCGTCGTCGCGACCACCAGCTGGTCGGCATGATCGATCATGCGCAGCCACATGGGGTCGGATTCGTCGTTGCCCGAGTCGATGATGATGAGCCGGTAGAACTTCGCGGCGACCGCGTGGATAGCGTCCACGTCGGCGGGGCTCAGACGGTTCTCATGCGCGAGCCGGATCGGCTTCGAGCGCAGCACGTCGTACTTCTCCCGCGGCTGGTGGTGCATGAAGTGCGCGAGGTCGGCGGACTGGGCGCCGGTTCCGAGCAGCCGCCCGACGTCGGGGAGCAGCTCGAGCAGTGTGCGGTCGTGTGGTCCCGTGTCGGTCCGCCAGCCGAGAGTGCCCCGGGTCTGATTGTTGTCCCAGGCCAGCACGCCCGCGCCGCCGTACCGTGCGAACACGGCGGAGAGCAGGATCGTCGTCGGGGTCTTGCCGGCGCCGCCCTTGCCGTTCACGACGGCGATCGTGCGGGGGCCCGGCCAGTGCTGGCTCACGGCGAGCTCGTCGTCGCGTGCCGACTGCTCCTGGGCGGAGGGGCGCACGCGGAAGCCGATCCGGTTCAGGACACCGCGCGCTCCATCGCGTGCCGGCTCCTCCGGACGCTCCGTCTGCAGGAAGGAGTTCCGCTCGCGCAGCTCGCGACGGGATGCCGGCTCGACGGCGGCAGGCGCACCAGGCGTCGGAGCGAAGACAGGGTGCGGGGTGGCCGGGGGCACGGCGAAGGCGGGCGGCGGACCGGCGGGTGCGGGTGAGACAGGCGTGGAGGAGACGGGCGACGATGAGACGACCGGAGGCGCGGCAAGTGCCGACGGGGCGACCGCAGGTGATGACGGCGGAGGCGGCGCGGATGCCGGGACCGCCGGCTGCTCGGGCGCGGATGCCGCTCGCGACGGACTCGCAGGAGTGGGCGCGGCCGCGGCCGGCCTCGGCACGGTGTCCTCGGGGAACTGGTCGTCGCGGTCCTCCGCCATCCGCACTTCGCGGGCCTCGGCTCGCGTGCGCCGATAAGGCGGCTGCGGCGCGGACGCGGTCGTCGGCAGCGGCGGCACCGGGGGGACATCCGCGGGGAAGAGCGGGACCGACTCGACGAGCGGCGGCTGGTCCCCGTGCGCGGGCGGGGCCGCGGAGGGTGTGGCGTCTTCGTGCGGTCCGGACATGATCCCTCAGCCTAGCTCCTGCATTTCGCGTGCATTTCTCGCGCATTTGGAGGCCGCCCACGGGAGCGGTACCCTCAGTTCTCGTGCGTCCGAGACGGGTGTGCCGGACCACGGATCTGATATTCCGAGCTTAGGAACCCATGAACGACTTCGCGCAGTCCCCCTCGCTCACGCTCCTCCCCGCGGTCGATGTCGCCGGCGGCAAGGCCGTTCGTCTGACTCAGGGCGAGGCCGGCACGGAGACGAGCTACGGCGACCCTCTGGACGCGGCAGGGGAGTGGGTGTCGCAGGGCGCGCAGTGGATCCACCTCGTCGATCTCGACGCGGCCTTCGGCCGTGGCAGCAACGCGCCGATCCTCCGCAAGGTCATCAAGCAGTTCAAGCAGGTCAACGTCGAGCTGTCCGGCGGCATCCGCGACGACGCGAGCCTGGAGGCGGCCCTGGAGAGCGGTGCGACCCGCATCAACCTCGGCACCGCCGCGCTGGAGAACCCGGAGTGGGCCGCCGACGTGATCGGCCGCTACGGCGAGGCGATCGCGGTCGGCCTGGACGTGCGTGGCACGACGCTCGCCGCCCGCGGCTGGACGAAGGAGGGCGGTGACCTCTGGGAGGTGCTCGACCGCCTCGAGGATGCCGGATGCAGCCGCTACGTCGTCACCGATGTGACCAAGGACGGCACGCTGCGCGGCCCGAACCTGGAGCTGCTGCGCGAGGTCGCCTCGCGCACTCCCAAGCCCGTCGTCGCCTCGGGCGGCATCTCGAACCTCGATGACATCGCCGCGCTCCGCGAGCTCGTGCCGCTCGGCATCGAAGGCGCGATCGTCGGCAAGGCGCTGTATGCCGGGGCGTTCACGCTGGCTGAGGCGCTGGATGTCGCAGGGGACTGACGACGCCTGCGGGCACGGCGACGGCGCCGCCCACGCGGGAAACCGTGCGGACTCCGCCGGCGTGCCCTGGGAGGGGCGCAGCTTCGAGTCGAATCCGCACACAGACGACGACGGCTCCGCGGATCCGGCGCTGCTCGATGCGCTGCTGCGCTTCCGCTCCGGCGACGGATCTCAGGCCGAGGTCGTCGACGCCTTCCGTTCCGCGCGTGTCCTGATCCCCTTGGTCGCCGAGAAGGGCGACGAGGGCGTCGGCCCCACCGGCCTCACGGTCGACAAGACCCAAGAGCTCTCGATCGTCACGGTCGCAGCTCCCGACGGTCGCCGGGTGCAGCCGGTCTTCTCCTCGGTCGAGTCGATGCAGCGCTGGGATGCCGCGGCGCGTCCGATCCCCGTGGAGGCCACGAGAGCCGCTCTCGCGGCATCCGCGGATGACACCGACCTCATCGTGCTCGATCCGACATCCGACACCGAGTTCGTCATCCGCCGACCCGCGGTGTGGGCGATCGCGCAAGGGCACGCGTGGGAGCCGAGCTTCCTCTCGCCCGAGGTGTTCGGCGCCCTCCAGGCGAGTGTGGCGCACGAACTCGCCGTGATCGACGTCGCGGTCGCCGCCGGTGATCCCGACGCGCGCCTGCGCGGACCGGAACTGATCGTCATCCTCGAGCTCGTCGACGGCATGGAGCGCGACGTGCTCGACGCGGTCCTCGCACGTCTCGCGCAGCGCTGGGCATCCGACGACCGCATCGCCGTGCTCGCCGACTCGCTCACGGTGAAGCTCCGCCGCAGCGTCTGATCAGGTTCGTTAGGGTGGCCGCATGCGCAGAGCGGCGACCACGATCCTGACGGCAGCGCTTCTGCTTCCGGCTCTGACCGGCTGTGTGATGAACGCCTGCCCGGCGATCGGCTACGTCAGCGTCCTGACGGTGGATGCCGGCGCCTACGGTGACGACGTCTGGGTGCAGCTGTGCGTGCCCGGCGGATGTTCCGTCGGCCCCGACGGCCAGGAGACTCCGTCCACCGATCCGACCGTCCCGTTCGTGGGGGAGGAGCCCGGCGAGTTCCTCTTCCTGGCCGTTCCCGACGCCGTCACCGCGCACGTCTTCGCCGCCGACGGCACCCTCCTCGCCGAGAACGAGCATGACATCACCTGGACTCACTCCACCGCCCAGTGCGGCGGCCCCTCGACGACCCCGCCCCTCGTCCTGGAACCTTGACCCCGCGAAGGCGCACGTACTTCCCCGTCGCCCTCAACGAATCCGCGTCAATGCTCCGAGACCTGCGGGCGCAGCGATCCCGCCGGGAGCGAGCATCGGGAGGGGCCCGCGCAGCGGGAGGGAACCCGCTCTGCGAGCGAAGGCGGGATCGCTGCGCCCGCCCCGCAGATTCTGCCTACCCCACCACGAGAACTAGTTGACCGGCCCTGTCCACTTCTCCCCGGGCCCCTTGCCGATCGGGTCGGGGATGGAGGAGGCCTCGCGGAAGGCGAGCTGGAGGGAGCGGAGCCCGTCGCGCAGCGAGCGCGCGTGCATGTCGCTGATCTCGGGGGCGCCGGCGGTGATGAGCCCGGCGAGGGCGTTGATGAGCTTGCGGGCCTCGTCGAGGTCGAGCTGTGCGGCCGCGTCGGGGTCATCGGCGAGGCCGAGCTTCACGGCTGCCGCGCTCATGAGGTGCACGGCCGCGGTGGTGATCACCTCGACGGCCGGGACGTCCGCGATGTCCCGGGTGGCGGATGACGCTGCCTCCTCCTGTCGTGCCCAGCGCTCTTCGCGCTCGCGTGCAGCCTCGTCCGGTGCCTGGTTCGTCACTTCGCCTTGCCTTCTGTTAGACTTTGGCGGGCTCCGGAGCGTCATGCTCCGGTACGAAAGAGGATTCACTTCCCACCCGCGCTTGCCGTTCAAGGCTACCGGGTCCAGCACTCCGCCGGCTCCGATCGTGAGATCGAGCCGGTAGCAGGGTGCGAGCCGGCGTCTGAATGCCGGTGGGTGGGGGACGGTTCCGAATTCGCCTGTGATGCATCCAGCGTCGCGGTGGCCGAATCACATCGTCTAAGGAGCACCTATCAGCGATCCCCGCACCAATGAGCGCATCCGCGTCCCCGAGGTCCGCCTCGTCGGCCCCGCGGGTGAGCAGATCGGCGTCGTCCGCATCGAGGCGGCGCTGCGCCTTGCGCAGGAAGCCGACCTCGACCTCGTCGAGGTCGCGCCCAACTCGAAGCCGCCCGTGGTCAAGATCATGGACTACGGCAAGTTCAAGTACGAGGCCGCGCAGAAGGCGAAGGAAGCTCGTCGCAACCAGGCGAACACGATCCTCAAGGAAGTCCGCTTCCGTCTGAAGATCGAAGCTCACGACTACACGACCAAGCTCAAGCGCGCCGAGGGCTTCCTCAAGGCCGGTGACAAGGTCAAGGCCATGATCCTGTTCCGCGGTCGCGAGCAGTCGCGCCCCGAGCAGGGTGTCCGTCTCCTCCGCAAGTTCGCCGAGGACGTCGCCGAACTCGGCACGGTCGAGTCGAACCCGACGATCGACGGTCGCAACATGGTCATGGTGGTCGCACCGCTGAAGAACAAGTCCGAGGCCAAGGCGGAGCAGAACGCCGTCCGCGACGCGCAGCGCGCCGCGAACAAGCAGGCCTCGCGCGAAGCCAAGAGCGAGTCGGAAGCTCCGGCTGCCGCTCCGGCGGAGTGACATCCGCCCCCAGAACTCCCGCACCGCGGGTTGACACCGTCGCCTGAGAAGGCGCCATACGAAGGAAGAGAAGATGCCGAAGCAGAAGACCCACTCGGGTGCTAAGAAGCGCTTCAAGATCACCGGCAGCGGCAAGCTGAAGAAGCAGCAGGCCGGGATGCGCCACAACCTCGAGCACAAGTCGAGCCGTCGCACCCGTCGTCTGAACCAGGACCAGGTGCTCTCGAAGGCTGACACCAAGGTCGCGAAGAAGCTTCTCGGCCGCTGACGCGCCGAACGCACGAATAGGAACCCAGGAAAATGGCAAGAGTCAAGCGGGCAGTAAACGCCCACAAGAAGCGCCGCGTCATCCTCGAGCGCGCGTCCGGATACCGTGGACAGCGTTCGCGCCTGTACCGGAAGGCCAAGGAGCAGGTCATCCACTCCCTGGTCTACTCGTACCGGGACCGTCGCAAGCGCAAGGGCGACTTCCGTCGTCTCTGGATCCAGCGCATCAACGCTGCGGCACGCCAGAACGGCATCACGTACAACCGCTTCATCCAGGGCCTCGGCCTCGCGGGTGTCACGGTCGACCGTCGCATGCTCGCCGACCTCGCGGTCAACGACGCAGCGACGTTCACGACGCTGGTCGAGACGGCGAAGAAGGCTCTGCCCTCCGACGTCAACGCACCGAAGTCGGCTGCGTAAGCACCTCTTCAGACAGGGCGCTCTCCTTCGGGAGGGCGCCCTTCGCCGTTCTCGGATGCGGTGCCGACGCGGATTCGCGTGATGGCGATGTCGATGACGGATGCCGCGGCGACGGCCGCCGCGTAGACGACGATGTCCCGTGCGTCGAAGCCGGATCCGAGGACGAGTTCGATCGGCGGGAACATCGACGCCGCTTCGCGCGGGAGCGCGGTGAGCTGCAGTAGTTCGACGGCGGTGCACACCGCGAACGCGAACGCCGCGACCAGCGGACGAGGCGCCCGTGGTGCGGCGAGGGCTGTGAGCAGGTAGATGAGCACGGCGTAGAGGGCGTCGCCGGAGATGTCGCCGACCGTTCCGCCGACGCTGCGATGGATGAACAGTCCGAGACCGATCGTCGTCGCGGCGAGGACGGCGAGTGCGATCCGCCGGCGGGCACGGGTCGCCGGGGGATCGTTCGCCATGGACGCACCTTATCCCGATGGTGCGGGAAGCGGCCGTGCGCCTCCTAGACTGTGATCGTGCTGGAGAACCCCCGCTCCCCCCGAGTCCGCGCCGTGGCGAAGCTGACCAAACGCAGTGCTCGCACCGAGACGGGCCTGTTCCTTCTCGAAGGTCCGCAGGCCGTCCGTGAAGCGCTCATCTACCGTCCCGAGGCGATCGTCGAGCTCTTCGCGACCCCGAACGGCTGGGAGAAGCATCCGGACATCCGCGCGAAGGCCGGAGAGGCCGACATCGACGTCGAGTACGTGACGGAATACGTGCTCAACGCCATGGCAGACACGGTCACCCCGCAGGGCCTCGTCGCGGTCGTCCAGCAGACGCCGACGTCGGTGCGCGACATCTTCGCCGCGTCCCCTCGTCTGGTCGCGATCTGCGAGGAGGTGCGGGATCCCGGGAACCTCGGCACGATCATCCGCGCCGCGGATGCCGCGGGTGCGGATGCCGTCGTGCTGACCGGACGCACTGTCGATCCGTACAACCCGAAGGTCGTCCGCGCCACGACCGGATCGCTCTTCCACCTGCCGGTCTCGGTGGCGGGAGACCTCGCCGATGTGGTGAAGCGCGCGCATGACGCGGGTCTGCGCATCCTGGCCGCCGACGTGAAGGGCGACGACCTGCTCGAGGCGCGAGCGCAGGGCCTCCTGGCCGAGCCCACGGGCTGGCTGTTCGGCAACGAGGCCCGTGGTCTGGAAGACGACGCTCTCGCCCTCGCGGACCGGGTCCTCAAGCTGCCCATCTTCGGCCGCGCCGAATCGCTGAACCTCGCGACCGCTGCCAGCGTGTGCCTCTACGAGAGCGCCTTCGCCCAGCGGGCTTCGTCGCCGGGCTGACGCGGTGGGCTGATGCGGGATCGCGGGGAGCAGAGTCGATGCGGATTCTGATCGTGGAGGACGACGAGCGGGTCGCTGCTGCGCTCGAGGCGTTCCTGGCGCGCTCCGGCTACGCCACCGTCCGCGCGTCCGACGGCGCCGCGGCGCTCGACCTGCTCGGCGTCGACACCGAGGTCGTTCTGCTCGACCTCGGTCTGCCGGACGTCGACGGGATCGACCTGTGCCGTCGCATCCGGGGCAGGTCGGATGTGCCGATCGTGATCGTCACGGCCCGCAATCAGGTCACCGAACGCATCAAGGGGCTCCGCGCCGGCGCCGACGACTTCGTCGTGAAGCCGTATGACGTGCACGAGCTCCTGGCGCGGATCGAGGCGGTGACGCGGCGCTCACGACCGATGCGCGCCGAGTCGGAGGCACGGGTGCTGCTCGACGGGGGCGACGTGCAGATCGACCTGGTTGCCCGTCAGGTGCTCGTCGAGGGCGGTCCGATCGATCTCACCCGCAAGGAGTTCGACATCGTGGCCGTGCTCGCGCGGTATCCCGGCGTCGCCGTGCCGAAGGAGCGTCTGATCCGCGAGGTGTGGAACACCGACTGGCGGGGCTTCGGGCATTCGCTGGAGGTCCACGTCGGCGCGATCCGCCGGAAGACCGGGGACCGGCGCCTCATCGAGACGGTGCGCGGAGTCGGCTACCGGCTCGCGGGGTCCTGAGCCATGCGCCGACGCCTGGTCATCGTGTTCCTCGTGCCCCTGGTCGCGATCTTGCTCACGCTCGGCGGTGCCGCCGGGTGGGGTGCCGCGCGCAGCATCCAGCAGGCGTTCTATGCCGAGCAGCTCGGCGACCTCGGCTACTTCGTCACGAGCGCCCGCCAGTCGCTCCGCTCCGGTAGCTCTGCGGTGGTCGACGCCGAGGTCCTGAGGTTCCAGGAGGTCTACGGCATCGACGTGATGGTGTTCGACCTCGCCGGCAGCGTGTGGGCGGGGGAGCACGACGGAGCGGTGCTCTCCGACGCTGACGCGGAGCGCGTGCGGCTGGCGCTGTCGGGTCGACGGGCCGAGCCGCCGGGGACGGTCTTCCCGTGGGTCGTCGCCGACGCGGCGCTCGTCGAGCCCGTGTTCGACGACGGCGATGTCATCGGAGCGGTGCTGGTGTCGGCCGACGTCGCCGCGCCGCGCGCCGCGATCCTGCAGCAGGCCATCGTGCTGTCGGTGATCGCTGTGGCGCTGATCGGACTGGGTGTGCTCCTGGTCTTCCGACTCGCCCGCTGGGTGCTCTCGCCGGTGCGCCGCCTCGACGAGGCGATGGTGGCGATCGAGCGCGGGGAGATGGACACCCGCGTCGCCGAGGACACCGGCCCGCCGGAGCTGCGGCGCATGACGAGGGTGTTCAACGGCATGGCCGATGAGATCGAGCGGGTGATGACGCGGCAGCAGGAGTTCGCGCTGAACGCCTCGCACGAGCTGCGCAATCCGCTGAACGCCCTGCTCCTGCGCGTCGAGCATCTCGCCACCGGTCTCGGCGCCGAGTGGCGGGACGACGTCGAGGAGACCAGGGAGGAGGGGCGCAGGATGGTCCGCATCCTCGAGACCCTGCTCGGTCTCGCTCGAGGAGGGCGCAGCGATTCGACGATCTCCGCGGTCGACCTCGCGACGCTGGCCGCCCGACGGACCGAGGCGTGGCGCGATGTCGCCGGTCAGCGCGGCATCGCGCTGCAGAGGGCCGGACAGAGCTCGGTGATGAGCGTCACCGACCGGACGATCGTGGAGAGCGCGCTGGATGCGGTCATCGACAACGCGGTGAAGTTCTCGCCGTCCGGCTCCACGGTCGAGATCGGCGCGGGACGCGAGGGCGAGATGTGCCGGATCACGGTGCGCGACCAGGGGCCGGGGCTGACCGAGGAGGAGGCGGCATCGGCGGCCGACAGGTTCTGGCGCAGCGACGACAGTCGGAGCGTGCCCGGCTCGGGCCTCGGGCTCGCGATCGCGACCGACTTGCTGGCCTCGGTCGGCGGCGAGCTGGCCGTCACGTCGACCGAGGGGGACGGACTGACCGTCTCCCTTCTGATCCGCGACGGAGCGGCGTCATGATCCCGCGCCGCTACCGTACCGTCGCCGTTCTCGCCGTGCTCGCGCTGCTCGGAGGGTTGACCGGCTGCACGTCGCGGGCAAGCGAATGGACGGGCGAGGAGTACGCGATCGCGGGCGGCGGGTCGACAGGTGTCTACTTCGCCTACGGCGGACACCTCGCCGCGGAGCTTTCGCAGTCCCTGGGCATCCGGATGTCGGTCGACGAGACTGCCGGATCCGTCGACAACCTCCTGCGCGTGAGCGCGGGAGAGGCGCTGATCGGCTTCGCGCAGGGAGATGCGGCAGCCGACGCCGTGGCCGGAGCAGGGGCGTTCCCCGAACCTCTGGACATCGAGGCCGTCGCCCGGCTGTACGACGAGTACCTGCACGTTGTCGTGCGCGGGGACTCCGAGATCGAGGGGATCGCCGATCTGGCCGGGAGGGACGTCTCCCTGGGGGCGGAGAACTCCGGGGTCAACGTCATCGCGGGGAGGGTCCTGGATGCCGCGGGCGTCGCGGCGGCATCCGTCCGCAACCCGCAGCTCGACCTGAGCGGATCGATCGAGGCGATGGAGAACGGAGAGATCGACGGCTTCTTCTGGGTAGGTGGGCTGCCGACCCCCGGAATCGCGGAGCTGTCCGAGCGGATGCCGGTGCGCCTGCTCCCGATCGAGCAGGACTGGGTCATCGAGGTGAACGAGCAGTACTCGCACGCGTACCGCCCGGCGGACGTCCCGGAGGGCATGTACGGCCTCGAGGAGGGGGCGCCCACCATGGCGGTGCCCAACTATCTCGTCACCTCGGCCGCCACTCCGGACGGCATCGTCCGCGACGTGCTGTCCGGTCTCTTCGACGCGCGTCCGCGGATCGCGGAGCAGGTTCCGGCGGCGGCGCTGCTCGATCGGCGTCAGGCGATCTTCACCGGTCCCGTCGCGCTGCATCCCGGGGCCGTCGAGTACTATCGCGACCTGCGCGACTGAGCCGTCGAGCGAGTCTCAAGAAATCCTCAAGAACTCTGACAGCGGATCGGCGCTCTGCCAATCTGAGGTCGATCGTGCACGATCGACGGTCCCGCTGCTCGCAGTCGTCGGGCGGGAGCGCAGCGGCAGGACCCGATCCACGGCCCGCGGGGGCGGGCCGTGGATCACCCGCGCAGAGACGCCGGGTGGGCACGGTCCCGTGTCACGAACGTGTAAATACTGTCCCGGTGCCTGGAGCCCCGCGAACGACCTGGCTAGCTTGGAGAAATGATGACCTCTGATACACCCCTCGTCGTGGTCGACAACGTCCAGAAGCACTACGGCGACTTCCAGGCGCTGACCGACATCGATCTGACCGTCAACTCGGGTGAGGTCGTCGTGGTGATCGGCCCGTCCGGCTCCGGCAAGTCGACGCTGTGCCGCACGATCAACCGTCTCGAGACGATCACCAGCGGCAGCATCAGCATCGACGGCAAGGCGCTCCCCGCCGAGGGTAAGGGGCTCGCGCACCTCCGCGCCGACGTCGGCATGGTGTTCCAGTCGTTCAACCTCTTCGCCCACCTCACGATCCTCGAGAACATCACACTCGGTCCGATCAAGGTCCGCGGGCTGAAGAAGGCGGATGCCGAGAAGGAGGCCATGGCCCTCCTCGAGCGCGTGGGCGTGGCCCAGCAGGCGTCCAAGCTCCCTGCGCAGCTCTCCGGCGGTCAGCAGCAGCGCGTGGCCATCGCCCGAGCGCTGGCGATGCACCCGAAGGTCATGCTCTTCGACGAGCCCACCAGCGCGCTCGACCCCGAGATGATCAACGAGGTCCTCGACGTGATGGTCGAGCTCGCCCAGGAGGGCATGACGATGATCGTCGTGACCCACGAGATGGGCTTCGCGCGCAAGGCCGCCGACCGCGTGGTCTTCATGGCCGACGGCCGGATCGTGGAGGAGGCGACTCCGGAGGAGTTCTTCACGAACCCGAAGAGCGATCGCGCCAAGGACTTCCTCTCGAAGCTCCTCACCCACTGAGCTTCTGCACCAGAAACCACCACAGACCCTGCACACACAGCAACTGAAGGAGACGCACATGCGACGCACACGGACACTGGCAGGCATCGGAATCGCGGCGGTGGCCCTGCTGGCGCTCACGGCCTGCAACAGCGGCAGCCCGTCCGACCCCGGCGCCGGCACCGGCGAAGAGGGCGGCGAGGAGTCGACCTGGTTCGAGGTCGCCACCGATGTCGAGCTCGAGGGCAGCCCGACGTTCGACGCCATCAAGGAGCGCGACAAGGTCGTCATCGGCGTCAAGGAGGACCAGCCCGGTCTCGGCTACCTCGATGTGACGACGAACGAGCGCACCGGCTTCGACGTCGACATCGCGCGCTGGATCGCCGCCTCCCTCGGCTATGACGAGGACAAGATCGAGTTCAAGCCGATCGCCTCCGCCAACCGCGAGCAGGCGCTCGTGAACGGCGACGTCGACTACTACGTCGGCACGTACTCGATCACCGACAAGCGCAAGGAGCAGATCGCCTTCGCCGGTCCGTACTTCATCACCGGTCAGGGCCTGCTGGTCGCGGCCGACAACGAGGACATCAAGAGCGAAGCCGACCTGTCGGCCGACACCACGGTGTGCTCGGCGACCGGCTCGACGCCGATCCAGAACATCCGGACCAACTTCCCGGAGGTCCCCACCAAGGAGTTCGACCTGTACTCGGCCTGCGTCGAGGCGCTGCTCTCCGGTGAGGTCCAGGCGGTCACGACCGACCAGGCCATCCTCATCGGCTACGCGGCTCAGGACCCCGACAACCTGAAGGTCGTCGGCGAGCCCTTCACCGAGGAGCGCTACGGCGTCGGCCTGGCCAAGGACGACGCGGCTCTCCAGGAGCACATCAACACGCTGTTCACCGACGGCGGTGACATCTGGCAGGCGATCTTCGACAAGAACCTCGGTTCGTCGGGCATCGAAGTCTCCCAGCCCACCGTCGACTGATCGGCTCGAGGGGGCGGCCGTCCGCGGCCGCCCCCTCCTCGGAACCGGAAGGGGAGGGCGGCGTGGACGTCATCTTCGGAAACCTCGATCTCTGGGGAACAGCGGTGCGCAACACGCTGCTGATCTTCTTCGGCGGCGGTGTGCTCGCACTCGTCCTCGGGATCATCGTCGGAGCGGCGCGCGTCGCGCCCGTGCCGATCGCCCGCGCTGTCGGCACGGTGTACGTGAACCTCATCCGCAACACCCCGCTGACCCTCGTCTTCTTCTTCTTCATCTTCGGCTACCCCCAGCTCGGGCTGCCGAAGCTGAGCACCACGGTGCTCGGCATCCTCGCCATCGGCATCTACACGGCGACGTACGTCGCCGAGGTGATCCGCGCGGGCATCAACACAGTTCCGGTCGGCCAGGCCGAAGCGGCTCGCGCCATCGGCCTGCCGTTCGGCCAGGTGATGTCGCTCGTCATCCTGCCGCAGGCCTTCCGCTCGGTCGTCCCGCCCATGATGAGCGTCTTCATCGCTCTCCTGAAGAACACCACGGTCGCCGCCGGATTCTCGGTGGTCGAACTCGGAGCCATCCGCTCCTACCTCAGCGAGCGCGGGGAGAACGCGCTCGTCGTGCTGCTCTGGGTCGCCCTCATCTTCGTCGCCCTGGTCATGCTGCTCAGCTGGCTTCAGCGCTATCTCGAGAACAAGTGGAGGATCGCGCGATGACTTCCGTCCTGTACGACGTCCCCGGTCCCCGGGCGATCCTGCGGAACCGCCTGATCGGTGTCGGCACCGTCGTGGTGGTGCTCGCGCTGCTCGCCTTCATCGGCTACCGCTTCTACGAGAGCGGCCAGTTCGACGCCTCACGCTGGTACGTGTTCACGTTCAGCGCCGTCTGGACGCAGATCTTCGGAGCCCTGGGCCGCACCCTCGCCGCCTTCGCGCTGGCCGGCATCCTCGCGATCATCCTCGGTTTCGTCCTGGCGATCGGTCGGCTCTCCGACCACGCCTGGATCCGCGTCCCGGTGACCGTCGTCACCGAGTTCTTCCGCGCGGTTCCGGTGCTCGTCTTCATGATGCTGCTCTACTACGGCCTGCCCGTGCTCGGCATCAAGATGGAGCCGTACTGGGCCGTGGTCCTCGCGCTCATGGTCTACAACGGCTCCGTGCTGGCCGAGGTCCTCCGCGCCGGTGTGGAATCGCTGCCGCGCGGTCAGAGCGAGGCCGGCTACGCGATCGGCCTGCGCAAGAGCGGCGTCATGCGGCTGATCCTCATGCCGCAGGCGATCAGGGCGATGCTCCCGGTCATCGTCGCCCAGCTGGTCGTGACCCTCAAGGACACGGCGCTCGGGTTCATCATCACCTACCCCGAGCTGCTCTACTTCGCGAAGCAGCTCACGTCTCAGCAGGGCCGACCGGTCCTGCAGTCGGCCTTCGTCATCGGCGGCATCTACATCATCATGTGCCTGATCCTCTCCGGCGTCGCGAAGTGGCTGGAGATCCGCACTCGTCGTTCTCCGCGGCTGCAGGGCGGCACGCCGGTGGGCGGCGGGGACGATCCGCGTCTCCACGGCGGAGGCACGGACACCGAGCTCATCGCCATGCAGGGCGGCGCGGGTAAATTCCACCTCGGCAACAGCTCAGGCGGCGTCTGAGCCCGAAGGCGTGCACGAGACGTCCCGTCTGGCAGGCTTGACCTCGTGCACGTCGAACCGGTCCCGACCCATCCTCCTGCGAGCAGCCGGACCCTCTCGGAGTGGTTGGATCCGGAACTCGCTGAGCGATACGGCGTCGAGTCGCGCACCCGGTTGCGTGAGATCGCCGCGGCGCGGGCGATGCGCCGCGGCATGTGGGGGGCCTTCGTGTCGCTCGGCGCATCGTCGACGATCGTCGGGATCGGCATCCTCACCCTCGGCGTGGCGCCGTCCGCATCGGTGCCGTGGGTGATCGCCGGCGTCCTCGTCGTCGTCGCCGCCGCGCTGTTCCTGCGGCGCGAACGCGACTGGATCCCGAGACCGGGCAAGTCCTACACGACTCGTGGTGCGGGGGACCTGCGCGGCGGTGTCATCGCCGCGCTGAGCATCTTCCTCTTCTTCAACGTCTTCCTCGTCCCTGCGATGATGTCGGGCGCCGATCCGATGCCGCTCCTCGTGCTCGACGGTGCCTTCGCCCTGCTGCTCGTCTCCGGGTTCGTCGTCCCGGCCGCGATCCTCGGCCGGGGGAGGGAGACGCTGCGTCGGCAGGCGCTCCGCGACCCGCGACTCGCGGCCGCGCTGGAGGCCGAGCGCCTCACCTGGATCGCCGGCACAGCGATGCCGATGTTCGGCCCGCTCTGACAGCGCCACCGGTGAGAGACCGCCGCGCGACCCCCGGTAGACTCGTCTCTCGTGTCTGAGTCTCCTGAAATCACCCCGGAAGCGGTCGAAGCAGCCGTCGCGGCGGCGCTTGCCGCGATCGCCGCAGCCGCCGACACCGCCGAGCTGAAGGCCGCCCGCGCGGCCCATGTGGCGGAGGGCTCGCCGCTCGCCGTCCTCAACGCCTCGATGCGCCAGGTCGCCCCCGAGAACAAGGCCGCGTTCGGCAAGCTCGTCGGCCAGGGCCGCGGTCAGGTGACGCAGGCCCTCGCGGCCAAGGAGTCCGAGCTCGCGGCCGCCGAGGTCGCCGCGCGCCTCGAGGCGGAGCGGGTCGACATCACCGCCGTCCCCTCGCGCACGCGCGTCGGCGCACGGCATCCGCTCACGCTGCTCCAGGACCAGGTCTCCGACATCTTCGTCGGCATGGGGTGGGAGATCGCGGAGGGCCCGGAGCTCGAGCACGAGTGGTTCAACTTCGATGCCCTGAACTTCGACGTGGACCACCCCGCCCGTCAGGAGCAGGACACCTTCTACGTCGACCCGACCTCGCGTCACCTCGTCATGCGCACGCACACGAGCCCGGTGCAGGTGCGATCGATGCTCGACCGCGAGGTGCCGATCTACGTGCTGTGCCCCGGCCGGGTCTACCGCACCGACGAGTTCGACGCCACGCACCTGCCGGTGTTCACGCAGTTCGAGGGTCTCGTGATCGACAAGGGCATCACGATGGCGCACCTCAAGGGCACGCTCGACCACTTCGCGAAGCAGCTCTTCGGGCCCGAGGCCAAGATGCGCTTCCGCACCAACTACTTCCCCTTCACCGAGCCGTCCGCCGAGCTCGACCTGTGGCACCCGACCTTCAAGGGCGGCGCGCGCTGGATCGAGTGGGGCGGCTGCGGCATGGTCAACCCGAACGTGCTGCGTGCGGCCGGGATCGACCCCGAGGTGTACAGCGGCTTCGCGTTCGGCATGGGCATCGAGCGGGGACTGATGTTCCGCAGCGATGTGCAGGACATGCGCGACATGGCCGAGGGTGATGTCCGTTTCAGCGAGCAGTACGGGATGGTGGTGTGATGCGCGTCCCGCTTTCGTGGTTGCGTGAGTACGTCGATCTGGCAGCGGATGCCACGCCCGAGGATGTCCTCGCGGCGCTGGTGACCGTCGGCTTCGAAGAGGAGGACGTGCACCGGTTCGAGATCTCGGGTCCCGTCGTGGTCGGACAGGTCGTCTCGCTCGAGGCCGAGCCGCAGTCGAACGGCAAGACGATCAACTGGTGCCAGGTCGACGTGGGCGAGGCGCATGGCGGCGTCCGTGGGATCGTCTGCGGCGCGCACAACTTCGTCGCGGGCGACAAGGTCGTGGTCACGCTTCCCGGTGCCGTGCTGCCCGGTCCGTTCCCGATCGCGGCGCGCAAGACCTACGGCCATGTCTCGGACGGGATGATCGCCTCGGCGCGCGAACTCGGACTGGGCGACGAGCACAACGGCATCGTGGTGCTCTCCGACCTCGGCATCGACGCACCCGTCGGCACCGACGCGATCGCGCTGCTCGGCCTCGACGACGTCGCGGTGGAGATCAACGTCACACCCGACCGCGGCTACGCGTTCTCCCTGCGCGGTGTCGCCCGCGAGTACTCGCACGCGACCGGTGCGGACTTCCGCGACCCGGCCGAGCGCGACTTCGCCGAGCTCCAGCCCGGCGCCGGACACACGGCCGTCGTCGATGACCAGGCGCCGGTGCGCGGCCGCGTCGGTGCGAGCGAGTTCGTCACACGCGTCGTGCGCGGCGTCGATCCTTCGCGTCCGACACCGCCGTGGATGATCGCGCGGCTCAGCCTCGCCGGCATGCGCTCGCTCGGCGTACTGATCGACATCACCAACTACGTGATGCTCGAACTCGGCCAGCCGCTGCACGGCTATGACCTCGACAAGCTCGCCGGAGGCATCACCGTCCGCCGCGCGACGCCGGGGGAGAAGATGAAGACCCTCGACGGCGTCGAGCGCGCCCTGCACGTCGAAGACCTCCTCATCACCGACGACTCCGGTCCGATCGGCCTCGCCGGCGTCATGGGCGGCGGCACGACCGAGATGAGCGAGACCACGCGCAACGTGCTCATCGAGGCCGCGATCTTCGACCCGACGACCATCGCGCGCTCGGCCCGCCGTCACAAGCTGCCCAGCGAGGCGTCCAAGCGCTTCGAGCGCGGCGTCGACCCGCTCGTCCCGTTCGTCGCGGCCCGCCGCGTCGCCGACCTCATGGTCGATCTCGCCGGTGGCACGCTCACGGAAGAGGGCGGCGCGCTGTTCACCGAGGTCTTCGTCTCGGAGATCGAGCTTCCCGCCGGTTTCGTCCAGGGCCTGATCGGCGTCGACTACACGGATGCCGAGATCACCGGCGCGTTGACCACGATCGGCGCGGAAGTGTCCCCTTCGACGGGCTCAGGGACCGAGGGGGCCGGCTGGACGGTCATCCCGCCCACCTGGCGGCCCGACCTCACCGACAAGTGGACGCTCGCCGAGGAAGTGGCCCGCATCCACGGACTCGACCGCATCCCGTCGGTGCTGCCCACGCCGCCGTCGGGTCGCGGACTCACGGCTCACCAGCAGGGCCGGCGTCGCGTGGCCGACGCGCTGGCCGCCGCCGGTCTCGTCGAGACGCCGGCATTCCCGTTCACGACCGAAGCGCAGAACGACCTCCACGGGTCGGCATCGGGGGAGCACCTCCCGAGCATCCGCCTGGCGAACGCGCTCGACGGCCAGGCGCCGTACCTGCGCCGTTCCCTCATCCCCGGCCTGCTGCAGACCGCGCACCGCAACATCGCGCGCGGGCTCACCGACCTGGCGATCTTCGAGACCGGTGTCGTGTTCCTCCCCGAGCCCGGTGTGGAGTACGGCACCGACGACGTGCCGCCGCTGGGTGCCCGTCCGTCCGATGAGAAGCTCGCAGAGCTGAACGCCTCGATCCCTCCGCAGCATCGGCACGTCGCGGCCCTGCTGACCGGCAACGTCTCACCGCGTCAGCCCGGACGGGCCGCCGAGCTCGCCGGACTCGCCGAGGCGCTGGACGCGGTGCGCGTGATCGCCGCCGCTGCGGGCGTTGACATCGACGTCGTCCAGTCCGAGCGCGCCGCGCTGCATCCGGGTCGCACGGGCGCTCTCCGCGTCGGCGGAGAGGACGTCGGCTACGTGGGCGAGCTGCATCCCGCCGTGGCGGAGGACGCTGACCTGCCCGGTCGTGCGACCGTGCTCGAGCTCGACCTCGATCGCGTCCTCGCGCTCGCGGGCGGACGTATCGTCGCGGAGTCGCTCTCGACCTTCACCGCTGCCACGCAGGACGTCTCGCTCACCGTCGCCGCGGATGTTCCCGCCGGCGACGTTCGCGCGGCGCTGGTCGAGGGAGCGGGCGCCCTGCTCGAATCGGTGCGACTCGTCGACGACTACCGCGGTGAGGGCGTGCCCGAGGGATCGAAGAGCCTGACCTTCGCGCTGCGCTTCCGCGCCGACGACCGCACGCTCACCGCGGCCGAGGCCACCGAGGCCAAGCTCGCGGGAGTCGCGGTCGCCGCCGAGCGCTTCGGCGCCGCGCTGCGGGACTGAGCGCAGGTTCCGCCGGACGGTGGCGGGGCCGGAGTACCGTGGCGGGATGAGCATCCTCCCCCAGGGCACTCCGGCCGCCGTCCCCGACGGCGCGCGACCGCTCGGCGAAGGGCCCTTCCTTCCCCCGGGCGCGCAGATCGACTGGCATTACCGCAAGCCCGGGTGGCAGCCGGGGGAGCCGTCGACGATCTCGCCGATGCGCGTGGTGCGCGATGACGAGCACGGTCTGGTCGCGTGGCTCGCGCCGGGAACGCTGCAGGAGTCGCAGGGAGCGCCCGACGGGCAGCGTGTACGCACCGTGCCGCTCGAGCGCCGCTGGCTGGAGGAGCGCACGCGCATCGTGGAGGAGTGGTGGGGCAACGGCGTGCTGCGCATCGCCCCGGCCGGGCTCCCGTGGTCGGTGTGGCTGTTCTGGAGCGAGACGACCGGGCCGGAGTGGACGTTCGCCGGGTGGTATGTGAACCTCGAGAACGCGCATCTGCGCACCGATCACGACACCTACTCGTCGGATCACATCCTCGACGTCGAGATCGACCCCGACGGCATGATCCACCTCAAGGACGAGGACGAACTGGCGGCGGCGATCGAACAGGGGCGGCTCAGCCCCGAGCAGGCCGCGCAGATCGAACGCCACGCGGATGCGGCGATCGCCTCGTTCGAGGCAGGTGACTGGCCCTTCGACGCCGAGTGGCGCCGTTGGCGGCCGGATCCGGCGTGGACGACCCCGGAGCTGGCCGGGCTCGGGGAGCTGCGCCGCAAGGCCTGAATCCCGTGCATCCCAAAGTGGGATGCATTCGCAGTAGAGTAGCCGTATGAGCACGCAGATCGCCCTCAGGCTGTCCGACGAGATGGTCGCAGAACTCGACGCCTTGGTCTCCGCCGGAGCGGCTCCCAGCCGCACGGCGCTGGTCTCCGTGGCGATCGCCCGCGAACTCCGACGGCGGGCAGCCGAGCATGACGTAGAGATCCTGAAGACACGAGGTGCGGGCGACGATCTCGACTCGCTCGTGGACTGGACCATCGGTCACATCGCGATCGAGCGTTGACGGTGCGCGAGATCTGTCTGGCGCGGCTCGACAAGACCCGTCCGGTGGTGATCCTCACGAGAGACGCGGCTCGCCCGGCGATGACGAAGGTCACGGTGGCGCCGATCACCTCCACGGTGAAGGGTCTGAGCAGCGAAGTGCCGTTGGGGCCTGCCAACGGTCTCGATCACGAATGCGCGGTATCGATCGACAACGTCCTCACGATTCCCGTCTCGGCGCTGGGACGCACGATCGGCTACCTCTCCGAGAAGCAGGAGACGCAGCTGGCCACGGCCGTGATGCTCGCCTTCGATCTCGACTTCTCCCTGCCTCGCTGACCTGCCTGCTCTGAGCGGAGACACCTTCCTACCGGAGCCGGATGCTGGTGACATGGACCCATGACGAACGTGCTGATCCTGGGTGGGACGGGCTGGCTCTCGGGGCGCATCGCCCGACGATGGCTGGATGCCGGTGCGGCGGTGACCTGCCTCGCGCGTGGTGAGAGGGCTGCGCCGGATGGTGCGGCGCTCGTACGGGGTGATCGCGATGATCCCGTGGTCTACGCAGCCCTCGCCGCACGGGACTGGGATCAGGTGGTCGACATCTCCTCGCAGGCCGCGCATGTCGCCGGTGCGGTGAACGCGCTCGGCGATCGCGCCGCACGCTGGACGTACGTCTCGTCGATGTCGGTGTACTCCGACGACGAGACCGCCGGGGCCGACGAATCCGCGCCGCGGCATCCGCCCGCTCAGCGCGGCGACGAGTACGAGTACGGCGCACAGAAGGCCGCGGCGGAGGACGCCGTCGCGACGCTCGGGCCGCGCGCGCTCATCGCGCGGCCCGGCCTCATCGTCGGCGAGGGAGACCCGAGCGACCGGTTCGGATACTGGGCGGCGGCCTTCATCCGTGCCGGTGCGGAGCCCGTGCTGCTCCCGCCGACGGACGGCCGCGCGACGCAGGTGATCGATGTCGACGACCTCGCCGACTATGTGGTCACGACGTCGGCGACCGGCCCGGTCAACACGATCGGGGACGTGCATCCGCTGGCCGAGGTGCTGGACGCTGTTCGTACCGCCGCGGGGCATACGGGAGACACGGTCGTCGCGACCGAGGACTGGCTCGTCGGGCAGGGCGTCGAGTACTGGATGGGGGAGCGCTCGCTGCCGCTCTGGCTCCCCGCGGAGATGACCGGATTCATGACGCGGTCGAACGCGCGATTCCATGCGACCGGCGGATCGCTCCGGCCGCTCGTCGAGACGATCGCCGATGTCGTCGCCGACGAGCGGGCTCGCGGGATCGACCGCGTCCGCCGTGCCGGACTCACCAGGGCGGAGGAGCGCGCGCTGCGGGCCGAGCTCGGTCGCTAGACTTCGAGCAGTGACACGGGGTGCCGCATCCGCGGCTGAGAACAGACCCGTCGAACCTGATCTAGTTCGTACTAGCGAAGGGATGTCGCCCATGAGCGATCGTCTGCGTCCTGATTCCACCATCGACCTCGCGGCTTCGGCCGGGACACTGCTGGGGGTGCTGCGCGAGGCTCCGCCGCTGACGCACTGCATCACGAACGCCGTCGTCACCGGCTTCACGGCGAACGTGCTGCTCGCCGTGGGGGCGGCTCCCGCCATGGTCGACATCGTCGACGAGGCCGGCATGTTCGCCGGCGTGGCCTCCGGTCTGCTGGTGAACCTCGGCACTCCGACGCCCGAACAGCGCGCGGCGAGCGTCGAGGCGGTCACGGGCGCCGTCGTCGCAGGAACACCCTGGGTGCTCGACCCGGTCGCGATCGGCGCGTTGCCGGTGCGCACCGCGCTCGCACACCAACTGGTCGCGCAGCGCCCCACCGCGATCCGCGGCAACGCCTCGGAGATCCTCGCGCTCGCGGGTCTCAGCGCGGGTGGACGCGGCGTGGACGCGACGGACACCACGGATGCCGCGGCCGACGCGGCCGTGTCGCTCGCCACGCGCTTCGGGAGCGTGGTGGCCGTCTCCGGCCCCATCGACCTGATCACCGACGGACGGCGTGTGCTGCGCATCGCGAACGGCGATGAACTGCTCACGAGAGTCACCGGCGGCGGCTGCGCGCTCGGTGCGGTGATGGCCGCGTTCCTCGGAGCGGCCAGGCCCGCAGGCGTCGATGCGCTCACCGCCGTCGCCTCGGCGAGCCTCGTCTACACGATCGCGGCGGAGCAGGCCGCGCTCCGGTCGACGGGGCCGGGCAGCTTCGCCGTCGCGCTGCTCGACGCGCTCGCCGCGGTGGATCCCGCGGACCTCATCGCCGGCGCCCGTGTCGAGAGCGGTGTCCTGTGAACGCCGATCTCTCGCTCTACCTCGTCACCGATCCCGAGCTCTGCGGTCCGCGGGGAGTCGTCGAGACGGTGCGTCAGGCGGTCGACGGAGGCGTGCGCATCGTGCAGCTGCGCGACAAGTCGGCGACCGATGCCGAGATCGTCGAGCAGCTGGTCGAACTCTCGCACGTGATCGCCGGGCGCGCGCGCCTCGTCGTGAACGACCGCCTCGACGCCGCCCTCGTGGCGCGCGAACGCGGAGCCCGGGTGGATGGGGTGCACCTGGGGCAGGGTGACGCCTCCGTCCTCCGGGCCCGCGAGGCGCTCGGACCCGATGCGCTCATCGGCCTGACGGCGAACAGCGCCGCGCACCTGGATGCCGTGCGCGCGCTGCCGCCCGGCACCGTCGATCACCTCGGCGTCGGCGTCATCCGCCCCACCCTCACGAAACCCGACCACCCGCCGGCTCTCGGCATCGACGGCTTCCGTGTCTTTGCGGCGGCGAGCCCCCTCCCGTGCGTGGCGATCGGGGGCGTCGGGATCGACGACACCGAGGCGCTGCGAGAGGCGGGCGCGGCCGGCCTCGCCGTCGTGTCGGCGCTGTGCGCGGCTGACGACCCCGGCCGGGTCGCCGCGGAGTTCCGACGGCGCTGGCACTCCGGCACGGCCCCGCGCATCCTCAGCATCGCCGGCAGCGACCCGTCGGGAGGGGCGGGGATCCAGGCCGATCTGAAGTCGATCGCCGCGAACGGCGGCTACGGAATGGCCGCGATCACGGCCCTGACGGCCCAGAACACCGAGGGCGTCCGCGGCGTGCACGTGCCTCCGACGGACTTCCTGCGGGCTCAGCTGGAGGCGCTGTCGGACGATGTCACGATCGATGCGGTGAAGATCGGGATGCTGGCCGACGCCGAGGTCATCCGCGCCGTGGGAACCTGGCTCGACGCCGTGCGGCCGCCCATCGTCGTCCTCGACCCCGTGATGGTCGCGACCTCGGGAGACCGTCTGCTCGATCCCGAGGCGGAGGGCGAGCTGCATCGGCTTCTCCGTCACGCCCACCTCATCACGCCGAACCTCGCGGAGCTCGCCGTGCTGGTCGGCCGCGTGCCCGCCGACTGGCCGGACGCCCTCGCCGCAGCCGAGGAGCTGTCGTCCGAGGTCGGCGCGATGGTGCTCGTGAAGGGCGGGCACCTGCCAGGGGAAGAGGCGCCGGATGCGCTGATCGACGCGCGGCGAGGGCTCCGGGAGGAGTTCACCGGCCCGCGGATCGCCACCCGGAACACGCACGGCACCGGGTGCTCCTTGTCATCGGCGCTCGCCACCCGCCTCGCGCAGGGAGAGGATGCGACCACGGCCGTGGCCGGCGCGCGCGCCTGGCTCCGCGAGTCGCTGCGCGAAGGGGAGTCGCTGCGCGTCGGGCGAGGGCAGGGGCCGATCAGCCACTTCGCCGGCCTCTGGACGCGCGGCGGTCTGGAGACCCGACCGGCGGCCGCGGAGATCGAGGCGGACTGGTGGCGGCAGATCGCCGACACCCGTGCGGCGATCGACGAGCTGCCGTTCATCCGCGCACTCGCGGACGGGACACTCGCGCGCGAGCCGTTCGTGTTCTACCTGGCGCAGGACGCCCTCTACCTGCGGGACTACGCGCGCGTGCTCGCCGAGGCGGCACGGCTCGCGCCCACCTCCGCGGAGCAGGCGTTCTGGGCGAACTCCGCGCACGGCTCGATCGTCGGCGAGCTGGAGCTGCACGCCGCATGGCTGACGCCGTCGCAGGGCGTGGGGGCGGCGACCTTCACCGCCGAACCCGCACCCGCGACGATCGCCTACCTCGACCATCTGCGCTCGGTCGCCTTCGGCGGCGACTACCGCGAGCTCATCGCCGCGCTCCTCCCGTGCTTCTGGCTCTACACCGACCTCGGGCAGCGGCTGCACGCGGGGGAATTCGGTGCGCACGCGCGCGACCCGCGGCATCCCTACGCATCCTGGCTCGCGACGTATGCCGACCCCGCCTTCGAAGAGGCGACGCGTCGAGCGATCGAGGTCGTGGCCGCCGCGGCCGCGGCGGCGGAGCCTGCGACGAGGGCACGGATGCTCCGAGCGTTCGAGACGTCGAGTGCGCACGAACTCGCGTTCTTCGCCGCGCCGACGGAGGTGCATCCGGTCGTGTGACGGCGCGGATTTGCGGATGCCGCGCCGCCCGCGCTACTGTCGCGACATGTCTTCGGCCGTCCTCGCTCCCGCTACGCGGTTCCTGAGCGAGCGCAGCGAGACGAATGATGTCACGGGCGTCATCGTCGTGCGCCGACGCCGCGGCGGCCGCCGACTCTAGGCGACCCCGGATTCCTGCCTGCGCACGCGCGGCGGTCGAGTGCCGGTGTCGCCGCTCCGGCCCCGACCATGGCCCCCGATTCCTCGAGGGCCCGACCGTTAAGGTAGAAGCATGACGTATACCGTCGCCGTCTCCGGCGCATCCGGCTACGCAGGCGGCGAGATTCTGCGCCTCCTGGCCGATCATCCCGACATCGAGATCCGCACAGTGACGGCTCACTCGAACGCCGGCCAGCCGCTCATCGACCATCAGCCGCACCTGCGCTCGCTGGCCCACCTCACCCTTCAGGACACGACGCCGCAGATCCTCGCCGGTCACGACATCGTGTTCCTCGCGCTCCCGCACGGGCAGTCCGGCCAGTACACGGATGCGCTCGGCGACGTGCCGCTCGTGATCGACGCCGGTGCCGACCACCGGCTCACGTCGCCGTCCGCGTGGGACGCCTTCTACGGCGGCACGTTCCACGACGCCTGGACCTACGGCGTGCCGGAACTCCTCGTCGACGGCGTGAAGCAGCGCGAGCACCTGCGCGGAGCGAGCCGTATCGCGGCGCCGGGGTGCAACGCGTCCACGGTGAGCCTCAGCCTCGCGCCGGGTATCGCCGCCGGGGTCATCGACCCGTCCGACATCGTCTCGGTCCTCGCGGTCGGCCCCTCGGGTGCGGGCAAGAGCCTCAAGAGCAATCTGCTCGCCAGTGAGATCCTCGGCACCGCCAACCCCTACGCGGTCGGGGGCACGCACCGGCACATCCCCGAGATCCGGCAGGCGCTCGCCGCGGCGATCCCTTCGACGGGCTCAGGGACCCAGGGCGGCGACGTCCGCATCTCGTTCACCCCGGTGCTGGTGCCGATGTCCCGCGGAATCCTCGCCACCTCCACCGCGCCGATCGTCGAAGGAGTCTCCGACGCGCAGATCCGCGACGCGTGGGAGAGCGCCTACGCCGGCGAGACCTTCGTGCAGCTCCTCCCGGAGGGACGCTTCCCGCGCACCGCCGACGTGCTCGGGGCCAACACCGCCCTGATCGGCCTCGCGATCGACCGTGCCGCGAACCGCGTCACCGTCGTCACCGCGGTCGACAACCTCGTCAAGGGCACGGCGGGCGCCGCCATCCAGTCCATGAACCTCGCGCTCGGCCTCCCCGAAGGTCGCGCCCTCTCAGTGAACGGAGTCGCGCCGTGAGCGTCACCGCCCCCGCAGGATTCGAGGCGGCCGGTGTCGCCGCCGGGCTCAAGTCCACCGGCAAGCCCGACGTCGCCGTCGTCGTCAACCGCGGACCGCGCAAGGTCGGAGCTGCGGTGTTCACGAGCAACCGCGCCAAGGCCAACCCGATCATCTGGTCGCAGCAGGCGGTCGCCGACCGCGTCGTCGAGGCGGTCGTGCTCAACTCCGGCGGTGCGAACTGCTTCACCGGCGCCTTCGGATTCCAGACCACGCATCAGACCGCCGAGAAGGCCGCCGAGCTCCTCGGCGTCAGCGCCGGCGACGTCCTGATCTGCTCCACCGGCCTGATCGGCGTCGGCGACGAGGTGTTCCGCGGCAAGGTGCTCGACGGCACCGCGCAGGCGATCGCCGAGCTCAGCGCCGACGGGGGACAGGCAGCTGCCGAGGCGATCATGACCACCGACTCCGTGTCGAAGACGGCGGTCGTCTCCCGGGACGGCTGGACGATCGGCGGAATGGCGAAGGGCGCAGGCATGCTGGCGCCCGGACTCGCCACGATGCTCGTGGTGATCACCACCGATGCGGTCGTCGAGCCGCTCGACGCCGACGCGGCCCTCCGCCGTGCGACCGGGCAGACCTTCGACCGGCTCGACTCGGACGGCTGCATGTCGACCAACGACCAGGTGACGCTGCTCGCCAACGGCGCCTCCGGGATCGTCCCCGACCTCGACGACTTCGCCGCCGCGCTGACCGAGCTCTCCCAGCAGCTCGCGGTGAAGCTGCAGGGCGACGCCGAGGGCGCGAGCCACGACATCACGATCGAGGTGCAGCACGCGGCATCCGTGCAGGAGGCCGTCGAGGTCGGCCGCTCCGTCGCCCGCAACAACCTCTTCAAGGCGGCGATCTTCGGCAACGACCCCAACTGGGGTCGGGTGCTCGCGGCGATCGGCACCACCAGTGCGCAGTTCGATCCGTACGACGTCGACGTGTGGATGAACGGCGTCCGGGTGTGCAGCCAGGGTGGTCCGGATCGCCCCCGCGAGGAGGTCGACCTGACCCCGCGCGCCACGCACCTGATCATCGACCTGAAGTCGGGCGACGCGACGGCGACGATCCTCACCAACGACCTCACCCACGACTACGTGCACGAGAACAGCGCCTACGCCTCATGACCGACATCCAGGACACCCCCGCCGAGGTCGCCGCGCAGAAGGCGACGACCCTCATCGAGTCGCTGCCGTGGCTGAAGAAGTTCCGCGACCAGATCGTCGTCATCAAGTACGGCGGCAACGCCATGGTGTCGGACGAGCTGCAGGATGCCTTCGCGCAGGACATCGCCTATCTCCGCAACGTCGGCGTGCAGCCGGTGGTCGTGCACGGCGGCGGTCCCCAGATCTCCGACATGCTGCAGCGGCTCGAGATCCCCAGCGAGTTCAAGGGCGGTTACCGCGTCACCAACACCGAGGCGATCAGCGTCGTGCGGATGGTGCTCACCGGTCAGGTGAACCCGCAGCTGGTCTCGAAGATCAACTCGCACGGACCCATCGCGACCGGACTCAGCGGTGAGGATGCCGGACTCTTCGGCGGACGCCGCCGCGGCGTGGTCATCGACGGGCTCGAGGTCGATCTCGGTCGCGTCGGCGACGTCGTCGAGGTCGACCCGACTCCCGTGCTCGACCACCTCGCGGCGGGTCGCGTGCCGGTGGTCTCGAGCATCGCCCCGGATCTCGATCACCCCGGCCAGTCGCTCAACGTCAACGCGGATGCCGCGGCGGCGGCACTCGCCGTCGCCCTCAAGGCCCGCAAGCTCGTCGTGCTGACCGACGTTCCGGGGCTCTACGCGGACTGGCCCAATCGGGACTCGCTCGTGTCGCATCTGACATCGGAGGATCTCATCCGGATGCTTCCGACGCTCGAGTCCGGGATGATCCCCAAGATGCGCGCCTGTCTCGACGCCGTCGAGGGCGGCGTCGACGCAGCGGCCATCATCGACGGACGGGTGCCGCACTCGGTGCTCGTCGAGCTCTTCACCAGCAAGGGAATCGGAACCGAAGTGGTTCTGGGAAAGACGGAGGTGACGGCATGACCGTCTGGCAGGACGATGTGGCGCGCGATCTCGTGCAGAACGCCGGAGCCCGGCTTGCTCTGCTCACCAGGGGTGAGGGCTCGTACCTCTGGGATGCCGATGACCGACGCTATCTGGACTTCCTGGCCGGCATCGCCGTGACCTCGCTCGGCCACGCGCACCGCGTGTTCGTCGAGGCGATTTCGAAGCAGGCCGCGACGCTCGCACACGTGTCGAACTACTTCGCGACCCCGCCGCAGCTGGCACTCGCCGCCCGCCTCAAGCGTCTCGCCGGCGCGGGCATCGACGGACGGGTGTACTTCTCGAACTCCGGGGCCGAGGCGAACGAGGCGGCGTTCAAGCTCGCCCGCCTGCACGGCGGCACCGAGCGTCCGCGGATCATCGCCCTCGAGAACGGCTTCCACGGCCGCACGATGGGGTCGCTCGCCATGACGGCGAAGGCGTCGATGCGTGCCCCGTTCGAGCCGATGCCGGGCGGGGTCGAGCACATCCCCGCGACGATCGAAGCGCTCGAGGCGGCCATGGATGACCGCGTCGCCGCGGTCATCGTCGAGCCCATCCAGGGCGAGGCCGGTGTGGTCGAGCTGCCGGAGGGCTACCTGGCCGCCGCCCGCTCGCTGACGCTGGCGCACGGCGCCCTGCTGATCGTGGACGAGATCCAGACCGGGGCCGGACGCACCGGCGCCTGGTTCGGTTTCAGCCACGAGGGGATCACCCCCGACGCGATCACCCTCGCGAAGGGCATCGGCGGCGGCTTCCCGATCGGCGCCCTGGTCACCTACGGTGCGGCCAGCGATCTGTTCACGCCCGGGTCCCACGGTTCCACCTTCGGCGGCAACCCGCTCGCGACCGCGGTGGCCGATGCGGTGCTGACCGAGATCGAGCGCGCCGGACTCGTCGAGAACGCCGCACGCCGCGGGGAGGAGCTGCGCGAGCTGATCCTCGGCCTCGACTCGCCGCTGATCTCCGCCGTGCGCGGCCGCGGCCTCCTGATCGGTGTCGCGCTGAGCGCACCGGTCGCCGGCGACGTCGTCGCCGCGGCGCAGGAGCGCGGCCTCATCGTGAACGCCGCGAACCCCGAGACCGTGCGCATCGCACCCGCCCTCACGATCGGCGACGACGAGCTCGCCGAGTTCCGCGAGCTGTTCGCCGCTGCTCTCGCCGATGTCTCGGCATCCGTCTCTGGAAAGGTTCCCGCATGACCCGCCACCTGCTGCGTGACGACGACCTCACGCCCGCCGAGCAGGCGGAGATCCTCGATCTCGCCATCGAGCTGAAGAAGGACCGCTGGGCCGACAAGAGCCTGGCCGGTCCGCAGACCGTCGCCGTGATCTTCGACAAGTCCTCGACCCGCACCCGGGTGTCGTTCGCGGTGGGCATCGCGGACCTCGGCGGCTCGCCGCTCATCATCTCGACGGCGAACAGCCAGCTGGGCGGCAAGGAGACGCCGTCCGACACGGCGCGCGTGCTCGAGCGGCAGGTCGCGGCGATCGTGTGGCGCACCTATGCGCAGGCCGGGCTCGAGGAGATGGCGGAGGGCACGCGTGTCCCCGTGATCAACGCGCTCTCGGACGACTTCCACCCCTGCCAGCTGCTGGCGGACCTGCTCACGATCCGCGAGCACAAGGGAGAGCTCAAGGGTCTCACCCTCACGTTCTTCGGCGACGGCCAGAGCAACATGGCGCACTCCTACGCGCTGGCCTGCGTCACCGCCGGCATGCACGTGCGCATCGCCTCCCCGGCCGACTACGCGCCGCGTGCCGACGTGATCGAGGCGGCGGACCGCCGTGCCGCGGAGACCGGGGGATCGATCGCGCTCTACACCGACCCGGTCGAGGCCGCCGCGGGCGCCGACGTCGTGGTCACCGACACGTGGGTGTCCATGGGCAAGGAAGAGGAGAAGATCGCGCGCATCCGCGATCTCGGCGGCTACAAGGTGACGCCGGAGACGATGGAGCTCGCCGACTCCGAGGCGATCTTCATCCACTGCCTCCCGGCCGACCGCGGCTACGAGGTCGACTCGACCGTGATCGACGGACCGCAGAGCGTCGTGTGGGACGAAGCCGAGAACCGCCTGCACGCGCAGAAGGCCCTGCTGGTCTGGCTGCTCGGCAAGAAGGACGCGTGATGACCGACTCGACGCACGAAGGCACCAACGAGGGAGCACTCTGGGGCGCCCGGTTCGCGACGGGCCCGTCGCCCGAGCTGGTGGAGCTCAGCCGCTCGACGCACTTCGACTGGATCCTCGCGCCCTACGACATCGCCGGCTCGCACGCGCACGCGACGGCGCTCGCCGCCGCCGGGTATCTCGAGCCGGACGAGGCCGAGCGGATGCACGCCGGGCTGGATGCCGTGGCCCGCAGGGTCGCGGACGGCACGCTGCTCCCGGTGCCGACGGACGAGGACGTGCACGGTGCGCTCGAGCAGGCGCTGATCGCGGAGCTCGGGCCGGAGCTGGGCGGACGGCTCCGCGCCGGCCGCAGCCGCAACGACCAGATCGCGACCCTGGTGCGCATGTACCTGATCGACCACGCCCGGGTGATCGCCCGCGACATCCTGCGGGTCATCGACGCCCTCGTCGCACAGGCCGAGGCGCACCCCGACGCGATCCTCCCCGGACGCACGCACCTGCAGCATGCGCAGCCCGTGCTGCTCGCCCATCACCTCCAGGCGCACGGCTGGCCGCTGGTGCGCGAGCTCGAACGGCTCGTGGACTGGCGTCGTCGCGCCGGGGTCTCGCCCTACGGCGGGGGAGCGCTGGCCGGCTCGACGCTCGGTCTCGACCCGGCGCTCGTGGCGACCGAGCTCGGGCTCGACCGCCCGGCCGAGAACTCGCTCGATGGCACCGCGGCACGCGACGTCGTGGCGGAGTTCGCCTTCATCACCGCCATGACCGGAGTCGACATCTCCCGCCTGGCGGAGGAGATCATCCTCTGGAACACCCGCGAGTTCGGCTTCGTCACGCTCGACGACGGCTACTCGACCGGCTCCAGCATCATGCCGCAGAAGAAGAACCCCGACATCGCCGAGCTCGCACGCGGCAAGTCCGGTCGGCTCATCGGCAACCTGTCCGGCCTGCTGGCGACCTTGAAGGGATTGCCGCTCGCGTACAACCGCGACCTGCAGGAGGACAAGGAGCCGGTGTTCGACTCGGTGCAGACCCTCGAGGTGCTGCTCCCTGCCTTCGCGGGCATGATCGCCACGCTGCGCTTCGACACCGAGCGGATGGCTGAGCTCGCACCGCAGGGCTTCTCGCTCGCGACCGATGTGGCCGAGTGGCTCGTGAAGCAGCGGGTCCCGTTCCGTGACGCCCATGAGATCTCCGGCGCGCTCGTGCGCGCGTGCGAAGAGCAGGGGATCGGTCTCGAGGACGCGTCAGACGAGCTGCTGCTGTCGGTCTCGCCGCATCTGGTCCCGGCAGTGCGCGAGGTCCTCACGATCGAGGGCTCCGTGGCGTCGCGGACCGGTGCCGGCGGCACCGCTCCGGTACGGGTGACCGAGCAGCGCGCGGAACTCGTCGCCCGGGCGCAGGCCGCGGCGCACGCTCTCGGTCTGTAGGCGACGCCGCGTCAGCGCACGCCGGTTCAGTGCAGGTCGGTGTCGGCCTCGGAACGTGTCCAGCGGGTGAACCGCACGGTGAAACCGGCACGGGTCGGGGAGGCGAGGAGGGGACCGGCGGATGCCGTGGCCGTGCCGTCGAACGGAGCGACCCGCACGAGTCGCCACGGGCCGTCGTCGGCGCGAGCGCGGACGATCAGGGCATCCGCCCACCGGCTCACCCGCACCGTGATCTCGCTCTCGAGCCAGTCGTCGACATGGCCGACCGACCAGTCCGAGGCGCCCGCCGTGACGACCGCGCCGAGTCCCAGGTGGTCGTCGGCGTACTCGACACCGGCTTTCATCCAGTGCTCGGCGTCGATCCGGACGAAGACGCCGGCCTGATCGAACTGCCCGTCCCAGGGCGCGCGGAAGGCGACCTCCATCGCCTCTCCCACGGCCAAGGGGGCGAGGAGGGCATGCTCGGTGTCGTGGACGAAGCCGTAGGCGGTGTGCCGCCAGGCGTCGCTGCCCTCGACGGCGGTGACCTCGAGCTCGTCGGTCTCGATCGCTGTTGTCTGCGGGGCGGTGGTCCAGGTTCCGGCGTTCCACGGGATGATGTGCGATTCAGGCATGTTCTCAATATATAGCCATTGAAGGCATAAAGTGAAGTTATGCGTGTTATGGTTATGCCATGGTCATCGCCGTACTCGCCGACATTGTGGGCTCTCGCAAGCTCGACGATCGCACCGCCGCCCAGCAGGTGCTGGACGAGACGATCGCGCGGGTCGAAGCCGACCTCCCGCTCGCCGCTCAGCCGCTCACGCCCACGGTGGGCGACGAGCAGCAGGGCGTCTATCGCGACCTCGGCGAGTCTCTGATCTCGCTCCTGATGATCCAGCTGCGGCTGCCCGACGGTATCGGCTTCCGCTTCGGCATCGGGGTGGGGGAGGTGTCCGCCGTCGAATCCGTGCACGGCGAGCTGGCCGACGGCCCGGGGTGGTACGCCGCGCGAGCGGCGATCGACACCGTGCACGCCCGCGAAGGACGCGCCATCCCGCGCGCGCGCACCTGGATTGTCGGAGCCCCGGGGCAGGATGAGGTCATGGAGAGCACGATCGCGGCGTCGAACGCCTACCTGCTCGTACGCGACGAGCTGGTCGGCGCGATGAGCGAACGCGAACGCCGCCTGACCTACGGCCGCCTGATCGGCAGGTCGCAGCATGGGCTCGCCGAAGAAGAGGGCATCTCGCAGCCGAGCGTCTCGAAGTCGCTGCGCAGCGCAGGGGCCGCGGCGCTCCTCGAGGGAGTCTCCGTCCTGCGAGGAGGGTCCGCATGATCATCGCCGGATTCGTCCTCCTCGCCGTCGGCGCCGTCGACCTCGTCCGCCAGTTCGCTCCGCGACGCTGGATCGGGTACCTGACCGTGGCCGTGCTGCTCCTGCTCCTCGGCAGCGTCAGCGATGCGCTGCTGCCGATGATCGCCGCCCTCGTGGTGGGTGCGCTCTGGGTCTGGTCCATGCCCGACGAACGGCGGGCTCCGCTGGGCTTCTGGCCTGCCGTCCTTCTCGGCGTCCTGAGCGTCGGCGCTGTCGTGTCGCTCGGCGCGCGGGCGGATGCCGGACTCATCGGCGCTGTCTGGAGCCTGCGCTCGCCCTTCGGCGATGTCTCGTTCGATCTCGCGATGCTCGTCCTCGGCGCGGGCGTCTTCCTGCTGGAGTCCGCGAACCTCGTGGTGCGGGCGGCGCTCGACGGCGAGCACACCTGGCGACCCGCCGAGGCGGAGCAGTCCGCGTCCGAGCCTGTCGCATCCGAACTCGCCGCGCCCGAAGCCGCCGTCCTCGAGCCCGACGCCGCCCCCGCGACGCCGGCAGTCGCGGCCACGACCACGCCAGCCGACGGTCGCGGCGGCTTCAAGGGCGGTCGCCTGATCGGCCCGCTGGAGCGCACGATCGTGATGATCCTCACCCTTGCGGCGGCCTACCCGGTCCTTGCTGCGATGCTCGCGGCGAAGGGCATCGTCCGCTTCCCGGAGATCTCCCGCGACGGCGAGACCGGCGCCCGCGCCGAGTACTTCCTCGTCGGCAGCCTCGTCAGCTGGGTGATCGCGTTGAGCGCGGCCTTCCTGGTCTGGTGGGCGGCCCACAGCTGACCGCGCCGGCCGACGATCAGCCGAGCTGCGTGCGGTACCAGGCGAGCTTCTCGGCAAGGCGCTGCTGCTGCGCCAGCACCTCCGCGAGCTGACGCTCCACGGTCTCGGCGTGCTCTTCGAGCAGTGCGATCCGCTCCGGGACGGTGTCGTCCCTCTGACACAGCTGGCCGTAGCGACGCAGCCGCTCCACCGGCATCCCGGTCTCGCGCAGGCATTTGAGGAACTCGAGCAGCCCGAGCTCGACATCCGTGTACGCCCGGTGTCCGCCGGAGGTGCGTCGGACTCCGGGAAGGATTCCCTCGCGCTCGTAGTACCGCAGAGTGTCGATGCTGAACCCGGAACGGGCCGCGGTCTCCGCGGGTGTGTACGTCGTCATGCGCTCGATCCTAGAGCTTGACCTGGAGTGCGCTCCAGGTTGCACAGTGGGCTCATGACACATCTCGACACCCCTGTCTCCCCGATCGTCCTCGGTGCGATGTCGTTCGGCACCCTCGTCGACGAGGACACCTCCTTCGCGCTGCTCGACCGCTTCGTCGAGCGCGGCGGCGTGTGGATCGACACCGCCGACTGCTACAGCTTCTGGGCCAGTGAGAGCGGGCACGGCGGTGCATCCGAGGCGGTGCTCGGCCGATGGTTCGCCGCGCGGCCCGGCGTGCGCGACCGGATCCGCCTCTCGACGAAGGTCGGTGCGGAACCGCTGTGGCCGGGATCCTGGCCCGAGCACCGCGCCGGCCTCTCGCCGCGCGCGATCCACGACGCCGTGGGTGGCAGCCTCGATCGCCTCGGCATCGACACGATCGATCTGCTCTGGCTGCACCAGGAGGACCGTGCCGTTCCGATCGAGGAGACGGTCGACGGCCTGGCCGTCCTCACCGGCGACGGCATCGTGCGCCGCGTCGGCGCCTCCAACCACCCCGCCTGGCGCATCGAGCGCGCCAGGGCGCACGCCCGCACGATCGGCAGCATCCCGATCGACGCCTTCCAGCTCAACAGCACCTACCTGCGGGTTCGTCCCGGCACGCGCCCGCCCGGCGTCATCCATCGTTTCGGTGTGATGAGCGACGAGCAGCACGACTACGCGGTCGAGAACGGACTGGAGACCTGGGCCTACACGCCGCTGCTCTCCGGCGCCTACGACAACGACGCGAAGCCCGTCCCCGAGGAGTACGATCACCCCGGGAGCGATCGGCGCCTGCGGGTGCTCACCGAGATCGCGGCGGATCGCGGTCTCGAGCGCGGGCAGGTCGTGCTGGCGTGGCAGCTGGCCCGCGGCATCCGTCCTATCCTCGGCGGGAGCAGGCTCTCGCAGCTGGACACGGCGATGGATGCGGCATCCGTGATCCTGACGGAGGACGAGCGCTCCCGTCTCGACGCGGCCGTGTGACGCGCGGAGCGGGAGTGCGCGCGCTGATAGCCTGGAGCGCGTGTCAACTCCCGCTCTGACGACCGCGACTCCGGCGATCGACCCCACGTTCGAGAACGTGTGGGACGAACTGCTGTGGCGCGGGCTCGTCCACGTGTCCACCGACCAGGAGGCGCTCCGCGCCCTTCTCGCGGGAGACCCGATCACGTATTACTGCGGGTTCGATCCGACGGCGCCGAGCCTGCACCTCGGGAACCTCGTGCAGCTGCTGACGATGCGGCGTCTCCAGCTGGCGGGTCACAAGCCGCTGGGGCTCGTCGGCGGGTCCACCGGTCTCATCGGTGACCCGCGGCCCACGGCGGAGCGCACGTTGAACACGCGCGAGACCGTCGCCGAGTGGGTCGACAGGCTGCGCACGCAGGTGGAGCGGTACCTCAGCTTCGACGGCGACAATGCCGCGCGCATGGTGAACAACCTCGACTGGACGGCGCCGATGTCGGCGATCGACTTCCTGCGCGAGATCGGCAAGCACTACCGCGTCGGCACGATGCTGAAGAAGGATGCCGTCGCTGCGCGCCTCGCGTCCGACGAGGGCATCAGCTACACCGAGTTCAGCTACCAGATCCTGCAGGGCATGGACTACCTCGAGCTGTACCGCCAGTACGACTGCGTGCTGCAGACCGGCGGCTCGGACCAGTGGGGCAACCTCACGAGCGGCACCGACCTCATCCGTCGTGCGGAAGGCGTGTCCGCCCACGCGATCGGCACGCCGCTGATCACGAACAGCGACGGCACGAAGTTCGGCAAGAGCGAGGGCAACGCGATCTGGCTCGACGCCGAGATGTGCAGCCCGTACCGGATGTACCAGTTCTGGTTGAGCACGGCCGACGCCGACGTGATCGAGCGACTGAAGGTGTTCACCTTCCTCAGCCGCGCCGAGATCGATGAGTACGCCGCGCTGGTCGAGACGGAGCCGTTCCGCCGTGCCGCGCAGAAGCGTCTCGCCCTCGAGGTCGTCGCCACGGTGCACGGGATCGATGCGACCGCCGCCGTGATCGCGGCATCCGAGGCGCTGTTCGGGCAGGGCGACCTGACCGCACTGGATGCATCGACGCTGCGCACCGCGCTCGAAGAACTCCCGAACGCGACGGTGGCCGCCGGCACGCCGGTGGTCGAAGCCCTGGTCGCGACCGAGCTCGTGACGAGCCTGGGCGAGGCCCGGCGCGCGATCGCCCAGGGCGGTGTCTCGCTCGACGGTGAACGCGTCGAAGACGAGGCGGCCACGGTCCAGGGTTCTCTCCCCGGGGGAGTCTCCGTGCTCCGCCGCGGCAAGAAGACCCTCGCGGGCGTCTTCATCGGCTGAGCAGCGGATGCCGTTCACGCCGAGCCACGCGGTCGTCGCGCTGCCGTTCATCCGCACGCCGCTGGTGCCGGCGGCGATCGCGATCGGTGCGATGACCCCTGATCTCCCGCTGTTCGTGCGCGGCATCGGGCTGGACTACTCGTTCACCCACACCTTCGCGAACGTGGTGTGGACGGCGGTCGTGGCCTTCGTGCTGTTCCTCGTGTGGCGCGCGGTGCTGCGTCCCGCCGTCCCGGAGCTCGCTCCGCGGTGGCTCGCGCGACGGCTGCCCGAGGAGTGGAACGTCGGTGCCGTCGAGGCGGCCGGACGAGCGGTGGGCGTGGGGGAGAAGCGCGTCTATCCGCTGCTGCTCGGCGTCTCGCTCATCCTCGGAGTGCTCTCGCACATCGTCTGGGACCTGTTCACGCACGAGGGGCGATGGGGCGTGCAGGTTCTCCCGGCCCTCGACGAGATGTGGGGCCCGCTCACCGGATTCAAGTGGCTGCAGCACGGGTCGAGCGTGCTCGGACTCGTGATCATCGGCGTGTGGGGACTGCTCTGGCTGCGTCGCCAGGATCCGCGTCCGGAGTTCTCGCAGCGGCTGCCGCAGGGTGTCCGCGTGACGTGGTGGCTGTCGCTGCCGGTGGTCCTGGTCGCGGCATGGCTCGTGGGCCTGGCCGTTCTCGGGCCGCTCGACGCGGAGTTCACCGTGCAGCACCTCGCGTATCGGGTGCTTCCGCCGGCGTGCGCGCTGTGGGGTGCCGTCACCCTGGTGCTGTGCATCGTCCTGTCGGTGGGTCGACGATCTCACCAGCGGGGCTGATCCGCTCCCCAGGGGTGAGGCGCCGCGAACTCGAAGCCCGGGAGCGCCGGCCGCGCCGTCACCAGCTCGGTGTCGCCGACGGGGAACCGCGCGACGTGCGGCGCCGGGTCGAGCGCGACCTCGTCGTCCGGCTCGGCACGGCGAGGCATGCCGAGAAGCTCGGCGGCGACGCGTCTCAACGAGGTCTGCACCCACCACGAGCCGCCTTCGTGGGCGCGGCGGCGCAGCAGCATCGTGACCGCGGCGGCCAGCAGATACCCCGCACTGTGGTCGAGCGCCTGAGCGGGGAGTGCTCCGGGTCGATCTCCGTCGGGAGATTCGATGAGCGCGATCCCCGACTCGGCCTGCACGAGGCTGTCGAAGCCCGCCCGCTGCGGGTGATCCATGCCCCAGGCGCTGAGCTGGGCGACGATCAGTCCGGGATGCCGCCGCGCGAGTGACGGCGGATCGAGTCCGAGGCGGGCGAGTGCGGCGGGCCGGTATCCGAGAACCACCACGTCCGCGCCGGCGAGCAGATCCTCGAATCGCGCGGAGCGCGCGTCCAGCAGGGTCGAGCGCTTCCCGTGGCCGGTGTCCAGGTGCTGCCACTCCGGCTCGGGCAGCCCCGGCGGGTCGACGCGCAGCACGTCGGCGCCGAGCAGCGCGAGCGTGCGGGTGCAGACCGGGCCGGCGATCACCCGCGTGAGATCGAGGACGCGGATGCCGGTGAGCGGATACGACGACGATCCGGAGAGGACGTCGCGCCGAGGGTCTGCGGTGCCGATCGGACGGATGTCGAGGAGCGCCGTCTGCCGGAGCCGCGCATCGGCGGCCGGATCCTCGTCCGACACCGCGACGGCGAGGCCGCCTGCGGCGCTGATCGACTCGATGGCCTCCGCGGATGTCCGTCCGGCGAGGGCATCGCGCACGTCGTCGGCGTCGGCTGTGCTGCCGAGCCGGAGCCCCGCGCGCAGGCCGGTGGCGTGATGGGGGTAGTTCCCGTGGGTGCGGATCCATCCGTCTGCTGTCCGCCAGAACCCGGAGAGCGCGGCCCAGACCGGGGGAGCGGTGCCGTCGATCGTCAGGACACGCTCGCTCCGGTACGCCATGGCAATGCGGGCCGGATCCATCGCCGACGGATGCCGGCCTGCCGCGAGCGTCGCCAGACCGACGCTCGCCCAGGCGAGGTCGCCGGTGGCGACTCGAGAAGGGAGCGGGACTTCGCCGGCACCCGAGGCGAGCTCGCCGAGGATGCGGGGGTCGCCGCCGAGCTCGGTCCAGACACGGGAGAGGAGGGCGAGGCCGGCACTCATCCGGCGTCCTCGTCGGAGCATCGGCGGGCACTGCGGACGGACGGGATGAGCATGGCGCGATCGTACTCCTGGCGTCTCCGCAGACGGAAAACCGCCCTGATCCGGGCAAACCGCCGGAGGACGACGGACGACACGCCCGGGCGTACCGCCTCGATTTGCCAGAACCCCGGAATCCACGTAACTTATTACTTGTTCGCCCCACAGGGAAGCGGAGAAGCCCAGAGCTTCACCCCCCTCAAGCGGAGAACCACTCCCGATCCTCTCTCTTGAGAGATCAGACGCTTGCGTCTAGGATGGGAGGTCCACCCCTTCTGCAGCTGGAATCGGCTGCGCAGCGGATCTTCGATCCGCGCCGCGCGCTGATTTGACAAGCGAGTCGGGATGGCTAAGATAGAGAAGTTGCCCTTCGGGCCTGGCTGTGATGGCTGGGTCGTGGGAGCATCCGATCCTTGAGAACTCAACAGCGTGCACTTGTCAAATGCCAAATTATCCTCGTTCAGTCGTTTTTCGGCTGGGTGAGAATTCCTTTGGATCAAAGACCAGCCCCCTTGGGGGTTGGCATTCGGATGAAGTCAGCAATGAATTTGTCTCTTTGGTCAGCATCAAACTCGCTGCGTCATCGTTTTCCCGATGGGGTATGCATTTCTTTTTTACGGAGAGTTTGATCCTGGCTCAGGATGAACGCTGGCGGCGTGCTTAACACATGCAAGTCGAACGGTGAACACGGAGCTTGCTCTGTGGGATCAGTGGCGAACGGGTGAGTAACACGTGAGCAACCTGCCCCTGACTCTGGGATAAGCGCTGGAAACGGCGTCTAATACTGGATATGTGACGTGACCGCATGGTCTGCGTCTGGAAAGAATTTCGGTTGGGGATGGGCTCGCGGCCTATCAGCTTGTTGGTGAGGTAATGGCTCACCAAGGCGTCGACGGGTAGCCGGCCTGAGAGGGTGACCGGCCACACTGGGACTGAGACACGGCCCAGACTCCTACGGGAGGCAGCAGTGGGGAATATTGCACAATGGGCGCAAGCCTGATGCAGCAACGCCGCGTGAGGGATGACGGCCTTCGGGTTGTAAACCTCTTTTAGCAGGGAAGAAGCGAAAGTGACGGTACCTGCAGAAAAAGCGCCGGCTAACTACGTGCCAGCAGCCGCGGTAATACGTAGGGCGCAAGCGTTATCCGGAATTATTGGGCGTAAAGAGCTCGTAGGCGGTTTGTCGCGTCTGCTGTGAAATCCCGAGGCTCAACCTCGGGCCTGCAGTGGGTACGGGCAGACTAGAGTGCGGTAGGGGAGATTGGAATTCCTGGTGTAGCGGTGGAATGCGCAGATATCAGGAGGAACACCGATGGCGAAGGCAGATCTCTGGGCCGTAACTGACGCTGAGGAGCGAAAGGGTGGGGAGCAAACAGGCTTAGATACCCTGGTAGTCCACCCCGTAAACGTTGGGAACTAGTTGTGGGGTCCATTCCACGGATTCCGTGACGCAGCTAACGCATTAAGTTCCCCGCCTGGGGAGTACGGCCGCAAGGCTAAAACTCAAAGGAATTGACGGGGACCCGCACAAGCGGCGGAGCATGCGGATTAATTCGATGCAACGCGAAGAACCTTACCAAGGCTTGACATATACGAGAACGGGCCAGAAATGGTCAACTCTTTGGACACTCGTAAACAGGTGGTGCATGGTTGTCGTCAGCTCGTGTCGTGAGATGTTGGGTTAAGTCCCGCAACGAGCGCAACCCTCGTTCTATGTTGCCAGCACGTAATGGTGGGAACTCATGGGATACTGCCGGGGTCAACTCGGAGGAAGGTGGGGATGACGTCAAATCATCATGCCCCTTATGTCTTGGGCTTCACGCATGCTACAATGGCCGGTACAAAGGGCTGCAATACCGCGAGGTGGAGCGAATCCCAAAAAGCCGGTCCCAGTTCGGATTGAGGTCTGCAACTCGACCTCATGAAGTCGGAGTCGCTAGTAATCGCAGATCAGCAACGCTGCGGTGAATACGTTCCCGGGTCTTGTACACACCGCCCGTCAAGTCATGAAAGTCGGTAACACCTGAAGCCGGTGGCCTAACCCTTGTGGAGGGAGCCGTCGAAGGTGGGATCGGTAATTAGGACTAAGTCGTAACAAGGTAGCCGTACCGGAAGGTGCGGCTGGATCACCTCCTTTCTAAGGAGCATCTGACACCTTCGGGTGTCCAGAACCCAGATCGGGAACGTTCGTTTCTCGCTGGGAGCTCATGGGTGGAACATTTGACATGACGTCGAGATCTGATCTCGGAGCTAGTACGCCGCTTGCGGTTGGAAGGTTCTGGGTGAGGGGGTCGGTGTCTGCACGCTGTTGGGTCCTGAGGGACCGGATGCGCACTGGCCTTCGGGTCGAGTGCACAGTCGGTTACTCTGGGCCTTTTGTCGTTTCCCCGGTTGGGGTTGCGTCAAGGGGCACCGCCCGTACTTTGAGAACTACACAGTGGACGCGAGCATCTTGCAACGGCCTTCGGGTTGTTGCACAAGATGATCTTAAAGATCATTAGTCAATTTCAGATTCCATCTTCGGATGGGGTCGAGTTTTTGATTCAAACTCATGTGATTTCAAGTCTTTAAGAGCAAACGGTGGATGCCTTGGCATCTGGAGCCGAAGAAGGACGTAGCAATCTGCGATAAGCCTCGGGGAACTGATAAGCAAGTTTTGATCCGAGGGTGTCCGAATGGGGAAACCCCGCTGGGCGGCGTGCCGACCTAGTGACTCCCGTCTGAATATATAGGGCGGGTAGAGGGAACGTGGGGAAGTGAAACATCTCAGTACCCACAGGAAGAGAAAGCAACCGCGATTCCGTTAGTAGTGGCGAGCGAAACCGGAACAGGCTAAACCTAGCGTGTGTGATAGCCGGCAGGCGTTGCACGTTGGGGGTTGTGGGACTTTTCAGTCATCTCTGCCGAGGTGGCGGCGTTACAAGAAGGTATAGACGAACGGTCTTGAAAGGCCGGTCATAGAGGGTGCCAACCCCGTAGTCGAAATGCCTTGCTTGGCGCGAAGAGTATCCCAAGTAGCACGGGGCCCGTGAAATCCCGTGTGAATCTGTCAGGACCACCTGATAAGCCTAAATACTCCCAGATGACCGATAGCGGACAAGTACCGTGAGGGAAAGGTGAAAAGTACCCCGGGAGGGGAGTGAAATAGTACCTGAAACCGTTTGCTTACAAACCGTTGGAGCCTCCTTAGTAGGGGTGACAGCGTGCCTTTTGAAGAATGAGCCTGCGAGTTAGCGATATGTGGCGAGGTTAACCCGTGTGGGGTAGCCGTAGCGAAAGCGAGTCTGAATAGGGCGATTCAGTCGCATGTCCTAGACCCGAAGCGAAGTGATCTATCCATGGCCAGGTTGAAGCGACGGTAAGACGTCGTGGAGGACCGAACCCACTTAGGTTGAAAACTGAGGGGATGAGCTGTGGATAGGGGTGAAAGGCCAATCAAACTTCGTGATAGCTGGTTCTCTCCGAAATGCATTTAGGTGCAGCGTTGCGTGTTTCTTGCCGGAGGTAGAGCTACTGGATGGCCGATGGGCCCTACAAGGTTACTGACGTCAGCCAAACTCCGAATGCCGGTAAGTGAGAGCGCAGCAGTGAGACTGTGGGGGATAAGCTTCATAGTCGAGAGGGAAACAACCCAGACCACCAACTAAGGTCCCAAAGCGCGTGCTAAGTGGGAAAGGATGTGGAGTTGCCTTGACAACCAGGAGGTTGGCTTAGAAGCAGCCACCCTTGAAAGAGTGCGTAATAGCTCACTGGTCAAGTGATTCCGCGCCGACAATGTAACGGGGCTCAAGCACGCCACCGAAGTTGTGGCATTGACATTATTGGTAGGCCTTCGTGGTCCAGCCGTGTTGATGGGTAGGAGAGCGTCGTGTGGCCAGCGAAGCGGCGGTGTAAACCAGCCGTGGAGGCTACACGAGTGAGAATGCAGGCATGAGTAGCGAATGACGTGTGAGAAACACGTCCTCCGAAAGACCAAGGGTTCCAGGGTCAAGCTAATCTTCCCTGGGTAAGTCGGGACCTAAGGCGAGGCCGACAGGCGTAGTCGATGGACAACGGGTTGATATTCCCGTACCGGCGAAGAACCGCCCAAGCTAATCCAGTAGTGCTAAGTGTCTGAATCCCAGTGACTGATCCCTTCGGGGTGACGCTCTGGGCCTAGCGCACGACCCCATTCTGGTGCGGTTAGCGTATTAACAGGTGTGACGCAGGAAGGTACTCCAAGCCAGGCGATGGTTGTCCTGGTGCAAGTGCGTAGGCCGAACGGTAGGCAAATCCGCCGTTCACATAGGCTGAGACACGATGCGGATAAAAAGTGGATGATCCTATGCTGCCAAGAAAAGCATCGACGCGAGGTTCTAGCCGCCCGTACCCCAAACCGACTCAGGTGGTCAGGTAGAGAATACCAAGGAGATCGAGAGAATCGTGGTTAAGGAACTCGGCAAAATGCCCCCGTAACTTCGGGAGAAGGGGGGCCATCCACTTATACGGACTTGCTCCGAAAAGGGTGTGGTGGCCGCAGAGACTAGTGGGTAGCGACTGTTTACTAAAAACACAGGTCCGTGCCAAGTCGCAAGACGATGTATACGGACTGACGCCTGCCCGGTGCTGGAAGGTTAAGAGGACCGGTTAGCCGCAAGGCGAAGCTGAGAATTTAAGCCCCAGTAAACGGCGGTGGTAACTATAACCATCCTAAGGTAGCGAAATTCCTTGTCGGGTAAGTTCCGACCTGCACGAATGGCGTAACGACTTCCCAACTGTCTCAACCGCGAACTCGGCGAAATTGCATTACGAGTAAAGATGCTCGTTACGCGCAGCAGGACGGAAAGACCCCGTGACCTTTACTACAGCTTGGTATTGGTGTTCGGTGTGGCTTGTGTAGGATAGGTGGGAGACTTTGAAGCATGGACGCCAGTTCGTGTGGAGTCATTGTTGAAATACCACTCTGGTCACTCTGGATATCTAACTTCGAACCGTAATCCGGTTCAGGGACAGTGCCTGGTGGGTAGTTTAACTGGGGCGGTTGCCTCCCAAAAAGTAACGGAGGCGCCCAAAGGTTCCCTCAACCTGGTTGGCAATCAGGTGTCGAGTGTAAGTGCACAAGGGAGCTTGACTGTGAGACTGACAGGTCGAGCAGGGACGAAAGTCGGGACTAGTGATCCGGCAGTGGCTTGTGGAAGCGCTGTCGCTCAACGGATAAAAGGTACCTCGGGGATAACAGGCTGATCTTGCCCAAGAGTCCATATCGACGGCATGGTTTGGCACCTCGATGTCGGCTCGTCGCATCCTGGGGCTGGAGTAGGTCCCAAGGGTTGGGCTGTTCGCCCATTAAAGCGGTACGCGAGCTGGGTTTAGAACGTCGTGAGACAGTTCGGTCCCTATCCGCTGCGCGCGTAGGAAATTTGAGAGGATCTGACCCTAGTACGAGAGGACCGGGTTGGACGAACCTCTGGTGTGTCAGTTGTTCCGCCAGGAGCACCGCTGATTAGCTACGTTCGGGATGGATAACCGCTGAAAGCATCTAAGCGGGAAGCCGGCCTCAAGATGAGATTTCCATACCTTCGGGTGAGAGGCTCCCAGCCAGACTACTGGGTTGATAGGCCAGATGTGGAAGTGCAGCAATGCATGCAGCTGACTGGTACTAATAAGCCGATGACTTGATAACACACCGTTTGTTGGTGCTACGCGTCCACTGAGTGGTTCTCGATGTACGGTCGAGAACCGCATGACAATGACTTTGTTATGTGTTTGATTGAAACATCAATAGTGTTTCGGCGGCCATAGCGTGAGGGAAACGCCCGGTTACATTCCGAACCCGGAAGCTAAGCCTCACAGCGCCGATGGTACTGCAGGGGGGACCCTGTGGGAGAGTAGGACACCGCCGGACTTCTTTTAAGCAAATGGCCACCCATCGATGGGTGGCCATTTTGCGTTTACAACGAAAACAGGGAGCATCATGCCGGAAGACGAAGAGCGCCGTCCGCGTCGCGACAACGACAGTGGATCGCGCAACCAGCGTCCTTCCGGAGGCCGTCCCGCACAGAATCGCGATGGCGCCCCTCGTCGCGATGGCGACAACCGCTCCGGCGACCGCGCACCGCGTCGGGAGGGTGGCGGCTACAACCGTGATTCTGCTCCTCGTCGTGAGGGCGGCGGTTACAACCGTGATTCTGCTCCTCGTCGTGAGGGTGGCGGTTACAACCGCGATTCCGCTCCGCGTCGCGAGGGTGGCGGTTACAACCGCGATTCCGCTCCGCGTCGCGAGGGCGGTTACAACCGTGACTCCGCTCCGCGTCGCGAGGGCGGTTACAACCGCGACTCCGCGCCTCGCCGCGATGGCGACAACCGCACCGGCGACCGCGCTCCTCGTCGTGAGGGTGGTTACAACCGCGATTCTGCTCCTCGTCGTGAGGGTGGTTACAACCGCGATTCTGCTCCTCGTCGTGAGGGTGGTTACAACCGCGATTCTGCTCCTCGTCGTGAGGGTGGTTACAACCGCGATTCTGCTCCTCGTCGTGAGGGTGGTTACAACCGCGATTCTGCTCCTCGTCGTGAGGGTGGTTACAACCGCGATTCTGCTCCTCGTCGCGAGGGTGGTTACAACCGCGACTCCGCGCCTCGTCGCGATGGCGACAACCGCTCCGGCGACCGAGGTCCCCGCCGTGAGGGTGGCGGTTACAACCGTGACTCTGCTCCGCGTCGTGAGGGTGGTTACAACCGCGATTCTGCTCCTCGTCGTGAGGGTGGCGGGTACAACCGTGACTCCGCTCCTCGTCGTGAGGGTGGCGGGTACAACCGTGACTCCGCTCCGCGTCGTGAGGGTGGCGGGTACAACCGTGACTCCGCTCCGCGTCGCGAGGGCGGTTACAACCGGGACTCTGCACCGCGTCGCGAGGGTGGCGGCTACAGCCGTGACTCCGCGCCTCGCCGCGATGGCGACCGCACCGGTGACCGCGCCCCGCGTCGCGAGGGCGGTTACAACCGCGACTCCGCACCGCGTCGCGACTCCGGCTCCGACCGTGACCGCGGTCGTTCGTTCCCGCAGCGCGGGGGCTCGGGGCGCGAGCGTCCGATCCAGGCTGCCGACGAGCGTCCGCGCTTCAACGACCCGCACATCCCGGACGAGATCACGGCTCGCGACCTCCACACCTCGGCGCGCAATGAGCTCAAGACGCTGAGCAAGGAGAACGCGGACCTCGTGGCCCGTCATCTCGCGATGGCCTCGCAGCTCATCGATGAGGACCCGGCGCTGGCTCACGAGCACGCGCTGGCGGCGTCGCGTCGTGCGGGTCGTATCGCGATCGTCCGCGAGACCCTCGGTATCACGGCGTACGCCACGGAGGACTTCGCTCTCGCGCTGCGCGAGCTGCGGACGTACCGCCGCATCTCCGGCAAGGACGATCAGATCGCCCTCATGGTCGACAGCGAACGCGGCATCGGGCGACCGGACCGCGCGCTCGAGACCGGTCGCGCCGTCGACCGCAGCGCGCTCACGACCCCGGTGCGGGTCGCACTCGCGATCGCGATGTCCGGGGCCCGCCTCGATCAGGGCGACCTCGAGCTCGCGCTGGGTGAGCTCGAGATCCCTGAACTCGACCCCGATCGCGCCTTCGAGTGGAGCCCGGCGCTGTTCGCCGCTCGTGCCGCGGTGCTGGAGGATCTCGGACGCGAGGAGGAAGCGGCCTTCTGGGCGCATCGCGCTGATGTCGCGGCCGAAGCCCTCGGCGTCGATGAAGCCGGCGATGAGGAGCTCATCGTCGAAGACGGTCTCATCGAAGGCGACTTCGACGATGACGAGATCGCCACGACCGCTGATGTCGATGCTGCCGCTGAGTCCGCAGCTGACGAGTCCGCCGCAGAAGACTCTGCAGAAGACTCCGCCGTCGACGAGCCTGCGGCCGATGAGCCCGCAACCGACGAGCCGACCGTCGAGGACGAGGTCCGCGAACTCCTGGGAGAGGACGACGCTGCTGACGGCTCTGACGACGTCGCCGACGAAGCTGCCGACGGCTCTGACGCCGCCGCCCCCGCCGACGACAAGGCTCAGGGCTCGGAGCAGGAGGCGTAGTGGCGTTGTTCTCCCGGAAGCGACCGGTCGCGTCCACTCCGCTCGACGGCGTCGACACCGTGCTGGCCGATCTGGACGGCGTGGTCTACGCCGGCCCGGGCGCGCTGCCGTTCGCGGTCGACAGCCTGAACCGGGCGGGGGAGTCTGCACGACTCGGCTACATCACCAACAACGCCGCCCGCACCGATGCGTCCGTCGCGGCTCACCTGAGCAGCCTCGGCCTCGAGGTGGCGGCATCCGACGTCGTGACGAGTCCGCAGGCTGCGATGCGCCTGCTCGCGGGTATCCTCCCGGCACCCGCCACGATCCTCGTGGTCGGCGGCGACGGTCTGGTCGACGAGGTCACGAAGGCCGGCTACACGGTCACCCGCAGCGCCGAGGACTCGCCTGCCGCTGTCGTTCAGGGCTTCGCTCCCGAGGTCGCCTGGACGGACCTTGCAGAGGCCGCGTTCGCCCTCAAGCTTCCGGAAGAAGAGGGCGGCATCCCCTGGATCGCCACGAACACCGACTGGACGATTCCGCGAGAGCGCGGTGTCGCCCCCGGTAACGGCACCCTGGTGTCCGCCGTGCACACCGCGATCGGACGCCTGGCGACCGTCGCGGGCAAGCCGGAGGCTCCGATCTTCGAAGAGGCCCTCGCGCGGTTCGGCGCGCAGAAGGCGCTGTTCATCGGCGACCGCCTCGACACCGACATCATGGGAGCGAGGCGTGTCGGCATCGACTCGGTGCTGGTGCTCACCGGCATCGATCGTCCGAAGCACGTGCTGGCAGCGCCCGAAGGCTCGCGTCCCACCTACATCCTCGGCGACCTGCGGGAGCTGCATGAGCCGTACCCCGAGGCGATCGAGAAGGACGGCGTCTTCCATGTGAACGGAGCCGCTGTGCGGGTCTCGGGAGCCGACGTCGAGATCGTCGCCGACTCGGGCGTGCAGATCGACCTGCTCCGCGCAGGTGCCGCAGCGATCTGGGCATCCGGTACACCGGTGTTCGTCCTCCGCGTGCCGGAGCGCCTCTACGACGATCCGTTCCACCGACCCTGATCGACGGACGCCGTGGCTCCGTCGTCCGTCCGCCGTGCCGCGTACAGTAGGACCGTGAGCGATGAGACGACGAGCGCGCCGACCGACGGTCTGTGGAGTCGCCTGCGCCTGATCGAGGGGCAGCCGCTGCCCGCGCGTGCGGATGCCTATTCGGCCCTGCACGACGAGCTGTCACGCCGTCTCGAGACCGGCGCGAAGCTCGACCAACGGGAGACCCCGGGATCCCGATGACGCGACTCGACGCCGCCCTCGCCGCCCGAGGACTCGCCCGTTCGCGCAGCCACGCCGCCACCCTCATCTCCGAGGGGCTCGTGAGCGTCGATGGCCGACCGGTCGTGAAGTCCTCGACGCCGGTGCCGGACACCGCCGAGATCACGATCGCCGGCTCGGATCACTACGTCGGCCGCGCCGCGCACAAGCTCATCGCCGGCCTCGACGGCTTCGCGGTCCCCGTCGAAGGGAGGCTGGCGCTCGACATGGGCGCCTCGACCGGCGGATTCACCCAGGTGCTGCGTGAGCGCGGCGCCCGCCGAGTGCTCGCGGTCGACGTCGGGCACGGCCAGCTGGCGCCGTCGATCGCGGCCGACGACGGCGTGGTGGCCGTCGAGGGATACAACGTTCGCCACATGACGCCAGAGAACCTCGCCGAGGCGACGGGCGAGCCCGACCTCCCGGAGCTCCTCGTCGGCGACCTCTCCTTCATCTCCCTCGAGCTCGTGCTGCCGGCGGTCGCCGGCGTGGCCGCACCGGGGTCCGACATCCTGCTCCTCGTGAAGCCGCAGTTCGAGGTCGGCCGCACCGCCGTGCGCGGCGGTCTGGTGACCGACCCCGCCACCCGCGCGGATGCCGTCGCACGCACCGTATGGAGTGCCTGGGACGTCGGTCTCGGCATGCTCGGCATCCTTCCCTCCCCGATCCTCGGCACGCACGGCAATGCGGAATATCTCGTGCACCTCGCGCCGGGACGCGGCAGCAATCCGACAGAATGGTTGGACAGCATCAATCGACTGGCAGGGGGACGATGAACGAGCGCAGGATCCTGGTCGTCGCCCATGCCGGCCGCGTCGAGACCGTGGAGGCCGCCCGTCGCGTGATCGACGCGCTGCGCGGAGCAGGAGCCCGACCGTTCCTCGCGGCTGACGATCACGCCGCGCTGACCGCGGTCGACGGGTTCTTCGCCGACGTCGACGTGCTCGACGGGTCGTCGGAGTCCGCCGACCTCGAGCTCGCGATCGTGTTGGGCGGCGACGGAACGATCCTGCGGGCAGCTGAGCTCGTCCGCGACAGCGGTGCGCCGGTGCTCGGCATCAACATGGGCCACGTCGGCTTCCTCGCCGAGATCGATCGCGATGACATGGATGACGCGGTGCGCCGCGTGATCGACCGCGACTACGAGGTCGAGGAGCGCCTCGCCCTGTCGGTGCGGGTGAAGGACGCGGCGGGCGCCGTCGTCTACGACACCTGGGCGCTGAACGAGGCGACGGTCGAGAAGGCCAGCCGAGAGCGGATGATCGAGGTCGTGCTCGAGATCGACGGTCGCCCGCTGTCGAGCTTCGCGTGCGACGGCATGGTGGTCTCGACGCCGACCGGATCCACCGCCTACAACTTCTCCGCCGGCGGGCCGGTGATCTGGCCGAGCGTCGAGGCGATCGCCGTGGTGCCCCTGTCGGCGCACGCGCTGTTCGCCAAGCCGCTGGTCGTCAGCCCCGACGCCGCTGTCGCGATCGAGATGCTGGAGCGCACCGACGGCTCCGGCATCCTGTGGTGCGACGGCCGGCGTTCGCACGATCTGCCTCCGGGTGCTCGCGTCGTCGTCCGTCGGTCTTCGCGTCCGGTTCGCCTGGCACGCCTGCACCACGCAGCCTTCACCGATCGGCTCGTGCGCAAGTTCCGTCTGCCCGTCGAAGGATGGCGCGGGCAGGAGCCGGGGAAGACGCCATGATCGAGGAGATGCGGATGCAGGGCCTCGGCGTGATCGCCGATGCCGTGCTGCCCCTCGGCCCCGGCTTCACAGCCATCACGGGAGAAACGGGCGCGGGCAAGACGATGGTGGTCACCGGCCTCGGGCTGCTGCTCGGTCAGCGTGCCGATTCCGGTGCCGTGCGCGCCGGCGCCGCGCAGGCCTCGGTCGCCGGAGTCTGGATCGTTCCCGAGAAGGGCGACGTCGCCGACATCGTGACGGATGCCGGAGGCGAGCTCGAACCGGCCGGCGCCGACCTCGCGGAGCTCTATGTCTCCCGCACCCTGAGCGCCGAGGGTCGCAGCCGCGCCAGCGTCGGCGGTCGTGCGGCCCCCGCGGGAGTGCTGTCGGCTCTCGCCGAAGAGCTCGTGGTCGTTCACGGACAGTCCGAGCAGCTCCGCCTGCGCTCGGCCGCCGCGCAGCGCGACGCCCTCGACCGCTTCGGCGGCGCCCCCGTCGCGACGGCTCTCGCGGCGTACTCGGCATCCTTCTCCCGCTGGCGGACTCTCGACGCCGAGATCACCGAGATCTCCGAGAACCGCGATCGCCGCGCCGAGGAGGCCGCGCGCCTCCGTGAGGCCCTCGCCCTCATCGAGGCCACGGCCCCGGAGCCGGGGGAGGACCAGGAGCTGAGCGAACGCGCCGAACGCCTCGCCAACTCCGAGGAGCTGCGCCTGGCGGCATCCCTCGCGCACGCCGCGCTGTCGAGCGAGGAGGGTGAGCCGGATGCCTCGGGCCTCGTCGCCGAGGCCCGCCGGCTGCTCGAGCGCGTCTCCGACTCGAAGCTCACCGAGATCGCCGAGGGCATCGCCGACATCGGCTATCGGATCGCGGATGCGGCCGGCCAACTCTCCGCGTACCTCGCGGATCTCGACGAGTCGGGTCCGCACGAACTCGCCGCAGTCGAGGAACGTCGTGCCGCCCTGGGAACGCTGGTCCGCGCGCACGGCTCGCTCGACGAGGCCCTCGAGGTCTGGCGGACCGGGTCCGCCCGTCTCGCCGAGCTCGACGACGACGGCGAGCGGATCGAGCGGCTCACCGAGGAACGGGACGCGGTGCGTGCCGAGCTCGATGCGCATGCCGCCGCGCTGACCACGGAGCGTGCGTCTGCCGCGACGCGTCTGGGCGCCGCGGTCACGGAGGAGCTGCATGCCCTCGCGATGCCGGATGCTCGTCTCGAGGTGGCCGTCACGGAAGGTGCAGAGAGCACGCACGGCCGCGACGACGTCGCGATCCTGCTCGCGCCGCATCCGGGTGCCGAACCCCGCTCGGTGGGAAAGGGCGCCTCCGGGGGAGAACTCTCCCGCGTGATGCTGGCGATCGAGGTCGTCATCGCCGGGACCGACCCGGTGCCGACCTTCGTGTTCGACGAGGTCGACGCGGGCATCGGCGGGGCAGCCGCGATCGAGGTGGGTCGACGACTCGCCCGGCTTGCAGAGAAGTCGCAGGTCATCGCGGTCACGCATCTCGCGCAGGTCGCGGCCTTCGCGAACAATCACCTGTCCGTCGTGAAGTCCAACGACGGAGCCGTCACCGCCTCCAGCGTGCGGCTTCTGGAGGGCGAGGAGCGGGAGGCCGAGATGGCCCGCCTGCTGTCGGGACTCGCCGATTCGGACGCCGCTCTGACCCACGCCCGAGAACTTCTCAGCCTCGGCGCCCCTGCTGCCTGATAGGATCGAAGCCCGTGATGAACTCTTCTTCTGCGGGGCCCAAGAACGACACGACCAAGCACATCTTTGTGACAGGTGGTGTCGTTTCGTCTTTGGGCAAGGGGCTCACGGCTGCCAGCCTGGGCAACCTCCTCACCGCTCGCGGACTGCGCGTCGTGATGCAGAAGCTCGACCCGTACCTGAACGTCGATCCGGGCACGATGAACCCCTTCCAGCACGGCGAGGTCTTCGTGACCGACGACGGCGCCGAGACCGACCTCGACATCGGCCACTACGAGCGGTTCCTCGACATCAACCTGTCGCAGGCAGCCAACGTGACGACGGGCCAGATCTACTCGCAGGTCATCGCGCGCGAGCGCCGGGGCGAGTACCTCGGCGACACCGTGCAGGTCATCCCGCACATCACCGACGAGATCAAGCGCCGCATGCGCCTGCAGGCTCACGAGGAGCCGCGTCCTGACGTGATCATCACCGAGGTCGGCGGCACGGTCGGCGACATCGAGTCGCAGCCGTTCCTCGAGGCCGCCCGCCAGCTCCGTCACGAGCTCGGCCGCGACAGCGTGTTCTTCGTGCACGTCTCGCTGGTGCCCTTCATGGGGGCGTCGGGGGAGCAGAAGACCAAGCCCACCCAGCACTCGGTCGCGGCCCTCCGCCAGGTCGGCATCCAGCCGGACGCCCTGGTGCTCCGCAGCGACCGTCCGGTCAGCGCGAGCAACCGCAACAAGATCGCGCTCATGTGCGACGTCGACGTCGAGGGCGTCATCAACACCGTCGACCTGCCGAGCATCTACGACATCCCGTCGACGCTCAACGACCAGGGGCTGGACTCGTACATCGTGCGTCGTCTCGGTCTCGACCAGAAGGCCGCGGAAGAGGTCGACTGGACGCGCTGGAGCAAGGTGCTGCACGCTGTGCACAACCCCAAGCACGAGGTCACGATCGGCCTCGTCGGCAAGTACATCGACCTGCCTGACGCCTACCTCTCGGTCACCGAAGCCCTCAAGGCGGGTGGATTCGCGCAGGAGACCAAGGTCAACATCCGCTGGATCCCCTCGGACCTCTGCGAGACGCCCGAGGGCGCCCAGGAGCAGCTGGCACAGGTCGACGGCATCTGCGTGCCCGGCGGCTTCGGCATCCGTGGCATCGAAGGCAAGCTGGGGGCGCTGAAGTTCGCCCGCGAACAGGGCATCCCGACGCTCGGCCTCTGCCTCGGCCTGCAGTGCATGGTGATCGAGTACGCACGCGACGTGGCCGGCATCGCCGGAGCATCGTCGAGCGAGTTCGACCCGGAGACCACGGAGCCCGTGATCGCGACGATGGCCGAGCAGATCGAGATCCTCGACGGCGGCGACCTGGGCGGCACGATGCGCCTCGGCCTGTACCAGGCGGCCCTCGCCGATGGTTCACTCGCCCGTGAGCTCTACGGTGCCCCTGAGGCCTCGGAGCGGCACCGTCACCGCTACGAGGTGAACAACGCGTACCGCGACCGTCTCTCCGACGCGGGTCTGGTGTTCTCCGGCCTCAACCCGGAACTCGACCTCGTCGAGTACGTCGAGCTGCCGCGCGACGTGCACCCGTACTACATCGCGACCCAGGCGCATCCCGAGCTGCGCTCGCGTCCGACCGACCCGCACCCGCTGTTCCGCGGACTGGTGGGCGCCGCGATCGAGCGTCACCGCGCCAGCGAGCTGTTCGACGTCAGCGCCGATGACTGATTCGGCGCCGATGACTGACGCGACCGGAGAGCTCCGCGACGAGCCCTTCTCTCCGGAGGTGCTCACGAGCGACCTCGTCTACGAGGGCAGGGTCTGGGACGTGCGCTCCGACCGCGTGCGGTACGGCGACGGCGAGATGGTGCGGCAGTACGTCGCGCACACGGGTGCCGTGGCGATCCTCGCGCTGGACGACGAGGGCCGCGTCCTGCTGATCCAGCAGTACCGGCATCCGATCCGTCACCGTGACTGGGAGCTGCCGGCCGGCCTTCTCGACGTCGCCGGCGAGGAGCCGCTCGAGGCCGCGAAGCGCGAGCTCGCCGAGGAGGCCGACCTGGTCGCGGCGCACTGGGAACCGCTCGTGTCGTCGTGGACCACGCCGGGCGGCAACGACGAGATGATCCACATCTTCCTCGCGACGGGCATCTCGGCCGCCGAGTCCGCGCACGACCGCGAGGACGAAGAGGCCGACATCCGCGTCGAGTGGGTACCCCTCTCGGACGCGGTCGACGCCGTCCTCGCCGGGCGCATGCGCAACGGCATCCTCTCGATCGGAGTGCTCGCGGCGGCGCAGAGGCTGCGCGATCGGCTCTGAGGATGCTGCTTCCTCGCGCTCTCGACCTCTACCTGCGACACGTCACGATCGAGCGCGGTCTGAGTGCGCACACCATCGCGGCCTACCGACGAGACCTGGACGGGTACCGGGAATGGCTGGAGGCCGACGGCATCGGCGACACCGCCGACATCACCCCGGCCGTGATCGGCCGCTTCATCACGGAGCGATCGTCGGCTGAGCCGCCCCCGGCGTCGACCAGCCTCGCCCGGCTGCAGTCGTCGGTGCGGGGCTGGCATCGCTTCCTCGCGAGGGAGGGCATCGAGGCCGATGACCCGAGCGGGAGGCTCCGTCCTCCGAAGGCTCCGCGTCGGCTTCCGAAGGCGCTGACGATCGACCAGGTCGAGCGCCTGCTCGCCGCGCCGTCGCCGGAGGATCCCGTCGGCATCCGGGACCGCGCCCTTCTCGAGCTCCTGTACGCGACCGGCGCACGCGTGTCGGAGGCGATCGGGCTCGACGTCGACGACCTCGCCCACGGCGATGTGCTGCGGCTGCGCGGCAAGGGGTCGAAGGAGCGGATCGTGCCGATCGGGTCGTTCGCGCGCGACGCCGTGGACGCCTACCTGACCAGGGTGCGCCCGGGGCTCGCCGCCAAGGGACGGGCGTCGTCGCGCCTGTTCCTCGGTGCGCGAGGGGCGCCCCTGTCCCGACAGAGCGCGTGGCTGATCATCCGTGCCGCCGCCGAGGCCGCCCAGATCACGAGCGAGGTCTCGCCGCACACGCTGCGGCACTCCTTCGCGACGCACCTGCTGCAGGGCGGCGCCGACGTGCGCGTGGTGCAGGAGCTGCTCGGGCACGCGTCGGTCGCGACGACGCAGATCTACACCCACGTGTCGGTCGACACGCTGCGCGACATCTACGCGACCTCCCATCCGCGCGCCCGCTGAGCCGCTGTGCCGCGTGCCGGGAGGCCGGAGAACAGGGCGGCCGCTAGAATCGACCAAGCACGAAGGAGCAGGAGAACCGGTGGTTGACAAAGCGGCGAAGTCCAGGGCGAAGGCACAGATGGCCGACGAGACCCCCATGGGACCCACCGGTCGTCCGTATCACGGGTTCGCCACGCCCGAGCCGCTGAAGTCTCACGGTCCGGCGCGCATCATCGCACTGTGCAATCAGAAGGGCGGCGTCGGCAAGACGACGACCACCATCAACCTCGCCGCGGCTCTCGCCGAGTACGGTCGCAAGGTGCTCGCGGTCGACTTCGATCCGCAGGGCGCGCTCTCGGCCGGTCTCGGCATCCAGACGCACGACGTCCCCACGATCTACGACCTGCTGCTCGACACGAAGCGCGATGCGCACGACGCGATCGTCCACTCGGGCGTCGAGGGTCTCGACGTCATGCCGGCGAACATCGACCTCTCCGCTGCCGAGGTGCATCTCGTCAACGAGGTGGCTCGCGAGACGATCCTCGCCCGAGTGCTCCGCCAGGTCGCGGGGGAGTACGACGTCATCCTCATCGACTGCCAGCCGTCTCTCGGACTGCTCACCGTGAACGCGCTCACGGCGGCGCATGGTGTGATCATCCCGCTCGAGTGCGAGTTCTTCGCCCTGCGCGGGGTCGCGCTGCTGATCGAGACCATCGACAAGGTCCGTGACCGCCTGAACCCGTCGATCACGATGGACGGGCTCCTGGCGACGATGTACGACGCCCGCACGCTGCACTCCCGCGAGGTGCTCGAGCGCGTCGTGGAGACGTTCGGCGACGACGTGCTGGAGACCGTGATCGGCCGCACCGTGAAGTTCCCGGATGCCTCGGTCTCAGGTGTGCCCATCACCGAGTTCGCTCCGGAGCACGCCGCCGCCCAGGCGTACCTGCGGCTGGCCCGGGAGCTGGTCGCCCGTGGCGCCGTCGCCTGACGAGAGCGCTGACCGGGCGGACGAGATCGCGGATCCCGCCGAGGGATTCCGTGTCTCGCTGTCGAACTTCGACGGCCCCTTCGATCTGCTGCTGAACCTCATCTCCAAGCACGAGATGGACATCACCGAGGTGTCGCTGAGCGCGGTCACCAACGAGTTCATCGCCTACCTGAGCCAGCTCGACGACGACGAGGAGCTCGATCAGGCATCCGAGTTCCTGGTGGTCGCCGCCACGCTGCTCGACATGAAGGTCGCCGGCCTCCTGCCGCAGGGCGAACTGGTCGATGCCGAGGCGGTGGCGCTGCTCGAGGCACGCGACCTGCTGTTCGCCCGCCTGCTGCAGTACCGGGCCTTCAAGGAGGTCTCGACGTGGTTCTCCCGCTGCCTGCAGCGCGAGGACCGCCGGCATGTGCGCGCGGTGCGCCTCGACGAGAAGCACCGCCGTCAGACACCCGAGCTCGTGTGGTCGCTCACGGTCGACGACTTCGCCGCCCTCGCGCTCCTGGCCTTCGCGCCGAAGGAGATCCCGCACGTCGGACTCGATCATCTGCACGCGCCGCTGATCAGCATCCGCGAGCAGGCGGCGATCGTCGTGACGCTGCTGCGCGGCACGGAGTCGGTCAGCTTCCGCGAGCTCGTCGCCGGAGTCACCGAGCCGGGCATCGTCGTCGCGCGCTTCATCTCCGTGCTGGAGCTGTACCGCCATGCGGCTCTGTCCTTCGAACAACTGGAACCGCTCGGCGAGCTCACGCTCCGCTGGGCAGCCGACGCCTGGTCGGATGAGACGCTCGCGACCCTGGGAGCCGACTATGACCGATGACACCTCCACGACGGACTCCGCGGTCGAGGAGACCGTCCGCGACACCCCGCTCTCCGAGCGCATCGAGGCGATCCTGCTGATCGTGGACGAGCCGATCGGCCTGATGGCGCTGGCCGCCGCCGTCGGATCACCGGTGCCCGCCGTCCGGCAGACGCTCGAGACGCTCGTCGACGACTACGACGGGCGAGGGCACGGCCCGCGCCGCGGATTCGAGCTGCGCGAGGTCGGCGGAGGCTGGCGGCTCTACGTGCGCGAGGACCATGACGGCCTCGTCGCCGAGTTCATCGGCGGGCAGGCGCCGGCCCGTCTGTCGCAGGCGGCGCTCGAGACCCTCGCCGTGATCGCCTACAAGCAGCCCGTGACGCGCAGCCAGGTCGCCTCGATCCGCGCGGTGAACGTGGACTCCGTGGTGCGCACCCTGCTCGCCCGCGGTCTCATCACCGAGCTGTTCGCCGACTCCGAGACCGGAGCGATCAACTACGGCACCTCCGACGCGCTCCTGCAGCACCTGGGCATCAACTCGCTCGACGAGCTGCCCCCGATCTCTCCGCTGCTCGACGACGGCGCTGACGGCTTCGACGAAGGGACCATCCGATGACGGACATCACCAACGAGGGCGCGCCGGAGGGGGTGCGCCTGCAGAAGGTCCTCGCCGCGGCCGGAGTGGCCTCGCGCCGCGTCGTCGAGAACTACATCGTCGAGGGGCGCATCCGCGTCAACGGCGTGGTCGTCGAAGAGCTCGGTCGACGGATCGACCCGGAGCACGATCTGGTCGACGTCGACGGCACCGCGATCCAGCTCGACGTCTCCAAGCGGTACGTCATGCTCAACAAGCCGACCGGCGTCGTGAGCAGCATGAAGGACGAGAACGGCCGTCCCGACCTCCGTCGTTTCACCGCCGACTACGAGGAGCGCCTGTACAACGTCGGCCGGCTCGACGCCGAGACGAGCGGTCTGCTCATTCTCACCAACGACGGCGGGCTGGCGCATGTGCTGGCCCACCCGTCGTTCGGCGTGACGAAGGTGTACATCGCCAAGGTCGAGGGGACGGTCCTGCCGCAGACGATCTCGAAGCTCACGAAGGGGATCGAGCTCGACGACGGTCCGATCGCGGCCGACAAGGCGCGCCTGCTCGACACGTCGCGCGGTTCGAGCCTGGTCGAGCTGACCCTCCACTCCGGACGCAACCGCATCGTGCGTCGGATGCTGGCCGCGGTCGGTCACCCGGTCACCGAGCTCGTCCGCCGCCAGTTCGGGCCGCTCCACCTGGGAACCCTCCCGGCGGGGAAGACGCGGGAACTGAGTAAAATCGAACTCGGCGCGCTTCTGACCTTGTCGCGCCAGGATTCCGGTGTCGCCGAGGCGCCAGGCGAGCAGCAGGAGAACGAGTGACCGATACGACGAGTGCGCCCACGGCGCGGAAGGCCGGCGTCGTCGCGCCTCGGCTCTCCGGCACCGTCCGCATCGTCGGTGCCGGTCTGCTCGGCGCGAGCGTCGGGCACGCCCTCCGGGCGAAGGGAATCGACGTCGTCCTCACCGACGCCTCACCGGCGCAGCTGCGTCTCGCGGTCGACTATGGCGCCGGTCGTCTCGCCGCCGATGACGACGCGCCTTCCCTCATCGTCGTGGCCGTGCCGCCGGACGTCACCGCCGACGTGATCGAGGCCGAGCTCGCTCGATACCCCGATGCCGTCGTGACAGACGTCGCGAGCGTGAAGCTCGAGCCGTTCCGCACGCTCCAGGCTCGCGGTGTCGATCTCACCCGCTACATCGGCTCGCATCCGCTCGCCGGTCGCGAGCGCGGCGGAGCGATCTCCGCCCGTGCCGACCTCTTCATCGGACGTCCCTGGGTCGTCTGCCGCGATGAGGACACGAAGGCCGCCGATCTCGCGCTCGTCGAGGCGCTCGCGCTGGACGTCGGCGCGATGCCGCTGGAGATGACACCGGAGGAGCATGACCGCTCGGTCGCGCTGACCTCGCACGTGCCCCAGGTCGTCGCCAGTCTTCTCGCCGCCCGACTCGCCGGTGCCGAAGAGGGAGCTCTGCGCCTTGCCGGCCAGGGCGTCCGCGACACGACCCGCATCGCGGCATCCGCTCCCGAGCTCTGGGTGCAGATCCTCGGCGCGAACGCCGGACCGGTGGTCGAGATCCTCGATGCGCTGGCCGCCGACCTCGGTGAGATCTCCGATGCCCTGCGTGAGCCCGGTGCGCCGGGTGCTCGCCGCGTCGTCGCGGAGACGATCCGCCAGGGCAACGACGGCGTCGACCGGCTCCCCGGCAAGCACGGCCAGAACCGGCGTTTCGAGTCGCTCATCGTGATGATCGACGACACCCCCGGTCAGCTCGGACGCCTCTTCGGTGAGCTCGGGGAGCTCGGTGTCAACGTCGAGGACCTGCGTCTCGAGCACTCGCCGGGCGCACAGTTCGGCCTGGCGGAGATCAGCGTCGAGCCGGCGACCCTGCACGGGGCGATCACGGGACTCGAGGAACGCGGATGGCGGATTGCAGGGAATACGAATGACTGACACCTCGCTCTCCTCCACGGACGCCACCAAGTTCATCGCGATCGACGGCCCCGCGGGGTCCGGCAAGTCCAGCGTGTCGAAGGCTGTCGCGCGCAGGCTCGGCTTCGGCTACCTCGACACGGGGTCCGCCTACCGTGCACTCGCCTGGCACGTGCTCGACCGCGGAGCGGACACCTCGGATGCCGACGCGGTGCGAGCCGCGGCATCCGATTTCCCGGTCGTGCTCGGGCTCGACCCCGACGACCGGACCGTGCGGGTCGGCGACGTCGAGGTGACCGAGGCGATCCGCGATCCGCGGGTCTCCGGCGCCGTCAGCGGTGTGGCCAGGGTCGCGGAGGTGCGCGCCCAGGTGAACGAGCTGTTCCGTGCCCTCGTCGCAGACGCCGCGTATCCCGCAGTCGTCGTCGAGGGGCGCGACATCACGACCGTCGTCGCCCCCGACGCCCCCGTGCGGATCCTCCTGACCGCGGCCCCCGAAGTGCGGGCCGCCCGACGTGCCGGCGAACTCGCCGGCGAGAACGCGGATGCCGTCGCCGCAGCGTTGCACAAGCGCGACGCATCCGACAGCGCCGTCGTCGACTTCCTGAACGCCGCGGACGGCGTCGAGGTCGTCGACTCGACGGACCTAGATTTTTCCCAGACCATCGACGCCGTTCTCTCGGTGATCGAGCAACACCGAGGAGCACACCGTGGCTGACGACGAATACGAAGGCGGCCCCGACCAGCTCGCCGAGAAGATGGAGCTGATCGACGAGGAGCTCGCCGAGCAGCGCGCCGAGACGCTCCGCGCAGGTCTGGCGGACTACGAGCTCGACGACGAGGATGCCGCGCTCCTCGCCGGCATCACCATGGGCGAGGACGGGATCATGTTCAGCCCGGCTCTGCCGGTGGTGGCGATCGTCGGTCGACCGAACGTGGGCAAGTCCGCGCTCGTCAACCGCATCCTCGGCCGTCGCGAGGCTGTCGTGGAGGACACCCCCGGTGTCACCCGCGACCGCGTGACCTACAAGGCCGAATGGGCCGACCGCCGGTTCTCGCTCGTCGACACGGGCGGATGGGAGCCGGATGCCCGCGGAATCGACCGCTCGGTGGCCATGCAGGCCGAGGTCGCGATCGACCTCGCCGACATGGTGCTGTTCGTGGTCGACGCGATGGTCGGTGCGACGTCGACCGACGAGCACGTGGTGAAGCTGCTCCGCAAGAGCGGCAAGCCCGTGTTCCTGGTGGCGAACAAGATCGACGACACCCGCCAGGAGCCGGAAGCGGCCGCACTCTGGGCGCTGGGTCTCGGCGAGCCCTACCCGGTGTCGGCCATCCACGGCCGTGGCGTCGCGGACCTTCTCGACGCCGTGCTGAAGAAGCTCCCCGAGATCTCGGCCGTCGCGAAGCAGGAGATCGGAGGACCGCGCCGCGTCGCGATCCTCGGTCGACCGAACGTCGGGAAGTCGTCGCTGCTGAACAAGGCGGCCGGTGAAGAGCGCGTCGTCGTGAACGAGCTGGCCGGAACGACGCGCGACCCCGTCGACGAGGTCGTCGAGCTCGGCGGCAAGATGTGGCGCCTGGTCGACACCGCCGGCATCCGTCGTCGCGTGCACATGGCGCAGGGCGCGGACTTCTACGCGTCGCTGCGCACCTCTGCCGCGCTGGAGAAGGCGGAGGTCGCGGTCGTCGTGCTCGACGTGTCGGAGACGATCAGCGAGCAGGACGTGCGCATCATCGACCTCGTGCTGGAGTCGGGCCGTGCGCTGGTGCTCGCCTTCAACAAGTGGGATCGCCTGAACGACGACGACCTCGAGAACGCCGACCGCCGTCGCTATCTCGAGCGCGAGATCGAGCAGGACCTGGCGCATGTCGCTTGGGCACCGCGCGTGAACATCTCGGCGAAGACGGGCCGTCACCTCGACAAGCTCGTCCCCGCGCTGGAGACGGCGCTCGAGAACTGGGATCGTCGCATCCCGACCGGCAAGTTCAACGCCTTCCTGGCCGAGCTCGTCGCCGAGCACCCGCACCCGCTGCGTGGTGGCAAGCAGCCGCGCATCCTGTTCGGCACGCAGGCATCGACGCGTCCGCCGACGTTCGTGCTGTTCACCACGGGCTTCCTCGACCCGGGCTACCGCCGGTTCATCCAGCGTCGCCTGCGCGAGCTGTACTCGTTCGAGGGAACGCCGATCGTCGTCAACATGCGCGTGCGCGAGAAGCGTCAGCGCTGAGCTGTTCCCGCCTGTTGCGCCAGGTGGTGCCGATGCCCGGATGCTGTGAAAGGCTGAGGGGGTGACTGTCGTACCTCCTGCCACCGGTGAGCCGCGTCGCCCCGACGGGCCGCGGAACCCGGGCGATGCCTGGGTGATCGCGGAGTCGGGGGAGAAGTACTGGGGGCGGTTCGGAGCTGCCGGGCTGCTCGCCTTCGATCCCGCCCGCGGCATCCTGCTGCAGCATCGTGTCTCGTGGAGCCACTTCGGCGGCACGTGGGGTCTCCCCGGCGGGGCGCTGCACGAGGGTGAGACGGCGATCGTCGGCGCGATCCGCGAGGCGCAGGAGGAAGCGGGCGTGCCTGATGGCGCGGTCAGGGCCCGATTCATCAGCGTGCTCGATCTGGAGATCTGGTCGTACACCACGGTCATCGCGGATGTGCAGGTGCCCTTCGATCCGGTGATCAGCGACCCGGAGAGTGTGGCTCTCGAGTGGGTGCCGGTCGATGAGGTTGCGACGCGACCGCTGCATCCCGGATTCGGTGCCGCGTGGCCGGCACTGCGGGCGCTGCTCGAGGTTCGTCCTGCCGTCGTCGTGGACGGCGCGAACGTGGTCGGTTCTGTGCCGAACGGATGGTGGAAGGATCGCGCCGGCGCGGCTTCCCGGCTGCGGTCGCGGCTGGAGGGGCTGGCTGTCCCCGCGTCGGATCTCGGCGTGGAGGGCGACCTGTGGTTCCCCGAGGTGTCATTGGTCGTGGAAGGCCAGGCACGCGGAATCGCCTCGGGTCTGGATGCCGGCTCGGTCTCGGTCGTGAACGCAGACGCCTCGGGTGACGACGCGATCGTCGCCGAGGTCGAGCGGCGAGTCGCGGCAGGCGAGACGGTGCTGGCGGTGACCAGCGACCGGGCGCTCCGCGAACGCGTCGAGCACGCGGGTGCCGTCAGGGTGCTTTCGGCAGGTTGGCTTGTGGATCTGCTGGCACAGGCGGACCGCGCGAGGAAGTAGTTCGCGGGTCGCAGCGGTGGCATGATCATCCGCTCGAGTCTTAGACGAACATGACGCGGTGGGTGGGTCGGTCGGTGTAGGTGCGGCCGAGGGGGCTGTGCCAGGTGATGGTGCCGTCGCGTTCTTGTCGGGCTGTCCACCGGTGCGTGTCCGAGATATCGGGATGTTTGAGGGTGTGGTGGGCGCGGCAGAGGTGGGCGAGGTTGTCGAGCCTGGTCTTGCCTCCTCGGGCGTGATCGTGGGTGTGGTCGATGTCGCACCGGTGCACGGGCGTGCGGCAGCCGGGGAATCGGCAGTGCTGGTCCCGGGCGCGCAGGAACCTCCGCATCCCCTCGGTCGGGGTATAGGTGTCGGTCTGCCGGACCATGCCGTCCGGGTCGAGGAACAGGCGCGACCAGCCCGTGTTCCTCCCGGCGAGGTCGCGGGCGATGTCGGGGTGTATCGGTCCGTATCCGTCGTGGTCCGCCGGCCGCTCATCCTCGCCGGCGAGGGTGGTCCCGGCGATCGTCACCTGGATGCGGCCCTGGATGTTGTCCAGCCCGTCACCATGGACGGCGCTCGGGTCGGCGGTGAGCAGGAGATCGGCGAGCAGGTCCGCCTGCACCTGATCCCAGGTGCGCGTGTCCGCGGCGACATCCTCCGCGTTCACGACTGTGTCTGTGTCTGTGTCTGTGTCTGTGTCTGTGTCTGTGTCTGTGTCTGTGTCGGGATCCATTGCGAACGTGTCGTCGCTGAAGATCTTGCCCTCATCATCAAGGTTGACGTCGCGGCTCCCGCCAGGTTCGACGTCGGAGTCGGCGACGAGGTCAGTATCGCTATCGGTGTCGGTGCGGGGCTCTTCGTCGGGCGTGGGAGCGGAGGCACGGCCAGCGCGGTTGCGGATCACCTGTCGGGTCATCTGCGCCAACCGGTCCGCGATCGCGACAGCGAGCCACTCCGGCAACACGGCCGTCAGCAACGCGAGTCCGTCACCGACGGAGCGCACCTTCACGCACCGCTCCGAGGCCGCCCGCTTGTGCCGGTCCGTGACCGCCTCCCCGACCAACGCCGCCGCGACCTGCGCCGCATGCGCCTTCGTCCGCGCGGCCGTCTCGCGTTCGGCGAACACCAGCACCGCCGCCTCATACAACGCCATCACGCCGGCATCCACCCGCTTGTTGCGGATCGCTTCGGAAACGAGGGCACTCGCGCGACAGATCTCTCGCACATGAGAAGCGCTGATCCGACCCGTCGCGAATGCCTCCCGCACCGCGGGCAACTCGCCACTCACAGTGCGGGCGTCGGTGAACGCGAACTCGATCGACCCCTGAGGGACCCGGCCCGCGGCGGAGAACTCCGCGATCATCGACCGGTAGACCGCATCCCGATGGAACCCGTTCCCCGCGACATCCGCATCGTGGAACCCGATCTGCTCGACCATCAGTTCCAGCGCCTCGCACTCGAGTACCGCGATCTGCCGCTTCTTCTCCACCCACGCATCCAGCACACGACGACGCCCCTCGAGATCGAGGTGGAAGTCCGTCCGCTGCTGTGCCATACCCCCAGAGTAGAACATATGTTCGAATATGGCAGCATACTAGTCGAGGAAGAACTCGTCCCGTCCGCGGAGCTTGTCGATGTCTCGACGCTCGCGCTTAGTCGGCCTTCCGGCGCCCCGATCGCGGAGTCCGAGAGCGGCCTGCGGCTCGCGCTCCGGCGTGCGATCCTCGTATGCCAGAGCGGCGACGGGGGCGCCGACGCGCTTCACGAGGATCTGCCGCACGGCGAGGATCCGGTCGAATCCGGAGATCCGGATGCGGATCTCGTCGCCGATGCGCACGGCCTGAGCAGCCTTCACCTTCTCGCCGTTGACGCGTACATGCCCCGCGCGGCATGCGGTCGTCGCGGCCGAGCGCGTCTTGTAGACGCGGACGGCCCAGAGCCAGCTGTCGACCCGCGCAGCATCCGCCATCATGAGCTCCTCGTTCGCAGGGCGACCAGGGCGCCGGCCACGATGAGGCCCTGGCCGATCGTGTAGGTGAGCATGATGGCCGGGCTGCTCCAGGCCGGGAGCGCGTCGGGGAGGAACAGTCGAAACGCGAGGATCGTGTCGCTCGCGAGGAAGAAGGCGCCCCCGACAGCGACGAGCGGGTGGCATCGTGCGGAGAAAGCCGCCGTGCCGCCCAGCACGAGTCCATACACGGCCACAGCGATGAGCAGGCTGCCGGTATGCGGACCGAGGAAGGCGAGCATCGCGACCCACCACACCGCATAGATGAGTGCCCACCGCGGCATCCGTCTGCTTCCCAGATGGCGGACGAACAGGGCGATGTATGCCAGATGCGCGATGCCGAAGAAGAGCAGCATCAACGGCAGCTCGGGCGCGGTCGGGAAGAGTGCGCCGACGCTGTCTCCGAGCCACGAGAACAGCAGAGCGGTCAGGAGCAGGATCAGTGCGGAACGCGGTGCGACGTCTCGGGCGGAGAGCAGCGCCGGCACGGCCAGGAGTGGCATCAGCAGCAGCTTCGTCGGTCCGGCGGCCGGGCTCTCGACGGACAGGAGCACGACGTGAAGGACCGAGACCGCGACGAAGGGGACGAATGCCCACATGATCGTCGGGCTCAGAGTGCGGCGCTGCATCCCCCCATCGTATTCTCGACGCTTCACCGATCCCGCCGGATCAGGACTCGACGGTGACCTGTTCGACATCGCCGCCCGTGCCGAGATGAACGGCAGGCCAGTACCCCTCGGGGAAGTGCTCGCCGCAGCTGTCGATCAGGTGCAGGATGATCGTGCCGTCGGACGCGGCCTCGATCGTCTCGAGCATGAGGTCGGATGCCGCATCTTCGAGTTCGTGGGGTTCGGGTTCGCCGTTGCTGAAGTTCGTGACCACGGCATCCGACGCGATCCGCCTGAGTGACGTGAGGTCGGCGATCATCTCGCGCACGCGGGGGAGCAGGGGAGTGACGTCCTGCGGATTCGTGCCCTCGAGCATGAGTTCGAGCTCCGCGCCGTCGATGACGACGGTGCCGCTGTACCAGTCGTGGGTGAGCACGCTGCCGTCTGTCAGCTCGGTGGTCGCGCGAGTGAGGGGGCCGAGTTCGGGATCGTCGATGGTCGGATGCTCGTCGCTCATGACTTCACGCTAGCGCCCGGTCAAGGTGCCAGCTGCCGACCTTCCGCGGCCAGGTGCTCGCGGAGGATGCGGATCGCCTTCGGGCCGACGCCGTGGATCGCGAGCAGTTCCTTTGCGGACGCGCCGTCGAACTGATCGAGGCGCGTCCACCCGTGGATGGCGAGTTCCCGGCGCGCCACCTTACCCATCGCGGCGGGGAGATGCGATTCGTCGCTCATGAGCGGAGATCCAGCGTCACGAGCGTGCGCCCCGGCTTGAGCTCGGTGGTCTCGGAGAATCCGGCGGCGAGGAAAGTGGCGACGGTGCCGTGGAACAGGTCGTTCGCGCGCTGCTTCTCGCCGTGGGTGTCGACGGGATACCCCTCGATCAGGCGAGCATCGGATTCCCGGGCGTAGTCGACCGCGGCACGCAGCAACTCGAGGTTGAGACCTGCGCCGCGATGCTCTCGCCGCACGACGAAGCACGTCACGGCCCAGACCGACTCGTCGTCGAAAGGCTCGGTGGATGCCGCCGCGATGATGCGTGTGCGCGGGACGCGCGCCTGTTTCGTGCGGGGTCCGATGCGGATCCATCCTGCCGCCTCGCCGTCGACGTAGGCGATGATCCCCGGCGGAGGCCCGTCATCGATCTCGGCGCGGAACATCTCGGTGCGCTGCGGGGTGGTCGTCTCGTTCCAGTCCTTGTTGCTGAGGACCGGCCAGATGCACTGACAGCTCGCGCCGTCTCCACCTCCGGTGAGTGCGTGCTGAACGTCATCCCAGCGGGCGGTGGTCGCCACCTCGGTCGTGATCGTCGCCATGGACCGCACGCTACGCCGAGCATGCGACACCCGCAACGCACCGGTTCGCGGAGCGCCGTCCGGTCAGGCTAAGATAGGGGAGTTGCCCGCGCGGAAGTGCGGAACAACGGGCTGTGGCGCAGCTTGGTAGCGCACTTGACTGGGGGTCAAGGGGTCGCAGGTTCAAATCCTGTCAGCCCGACCATTAAGCCCCGGAGAACCGCGGAAACACGCGGATCTCCGGGGCTTTTCCGTTCCAGGCTCAGACCAGGACACGGCGGAGATTGGTTTTCGAGGGCTCACTGTCCTCGAGTCATCGGCTGCTTGACGGGTCCGCCAGAGACTGTTGCACGTTTCTCGTCATGGCGTAGCGGATGCGGGCACGGCGTAGGTGGTTTCCTCGACGTTGCGCCCGTCCGTTGTCAGCGCAGTCGCGACCAGAGTCATGCCCAAGCGCTCGCACAGCGCACGTGAGGACGCGTTGAGGGCGTCGGTCTTCGCAATCACTCGCGCGAAACCCCAGTCGTCGCGAGCCGCCGTCAGGACAGCACCCACCGCTTCGGTCGCGAGGCCCTTCCCGCCGAAGCGTGGATTGAAGACATATCCGATCTCGGCGTCTTCGTCGCGGAGCCAGACCAGCCCCACTTCTCCCACTACGTCGCCGGTCTCGAGAATCTCGACGACCAGTACCAGTTCGTCACCAGGGCCAGCGAATCGGGCTGTTGTGTATGAAGCCAGTTCACTCTCAGTGTGTTCGCGCGTCCACGGGCCGGCGCGCAGGTACCGGGCCACATCAGGGCTCGACCGATAGGCGAAGACCGCATCGACGTCGGCCTCGCGCGGCCGCCGCAGATGGAGTCGGGATGTATCGATCACACCAGGATCGTAACCGGAAGACCGCTCCGCCGAGCGCTCCCGGTGTCCGACCGGGGCACGGGGGAGTTGCGTGTGAGCGTGCACCACGTAGGCCCCCGAAGCGCCGTCGATAAACTGCTCCGGTGGGAACCGTCGAATACCGTGATGCGCTGAGAGCCGTGCTCGACCAGGCATCCAAGTCCACCGCTGCTCGACTCTCCGTTCTCCATCGCGCAGCGACCGCTGGCGTGGACGGGGTGCTGATCGACGTGTTCGTCGACCAGGATGCCGAGGGGCCGTTCGGCGTGTGGGCGCGTTTCGAGGGTGCCGACTCGTTCGGCCTCGACCGGCAACTCGGCGATGAACGGGAGCTGCTCGGCGTGATCTGGGGTGAGGAAGGCTGGGAGCCCGCGGTTCCGAGCCGACCCCGGGAATGGTCTCGAGCACAACTCGAAGACGCCATCGTCGAAGTCGTGGCCGAATGGATCGACCCGCTCATCCCGCTCGGAACGCCGGATCTGCGTTGGGAGGTCGTGACGCCAGACGGCGCCACAGACCCGATCCAGGTGGGGCGTCAGGATGACTGATCCCATCGCGTTCCTCATCGACGAAGAGGCTACCCCCGCGAGCTAGTGGTCTGGCGTCGCACCAGGGAAGCTGGTGGCATCGAACAGCAATCTGTCGACGACGTGATCGAGTCGGGCTGGCCGCGCGATGATGTGCCCCAGCAGATCCTCGAAGTGCGAGAAAACGACATCCGCCTCTTCGAACTCCGGCTCCGTCCCGTGGACGACTGCTCCATCGTCTCGCACTGCGAGGTACTCGTAGCCGTTGCGAACGGAAAGCAGGATCGGCAAGTGGCGCTTCCAGAAATGGGAGACCGCTTCCGCCTCAGCATCCGTTATCGCAGCCTGGATGCTCAACTGTTCCCACTCGTTCCAGGCGAACGCACCCTCCGCACCGGTCGAGTAGTCGTCGCGGGATAAGAACCACACCGTCTCGTCTGAGTTCGACAGGAGTGAGAACGAGGACACCCACCGGATCACCGGTTCGGATGCCGTGTGCAGCGCGAAAGGAACGTCCTCTTCCGCGGGCGTGGGCGGCTCGCGCGTCCACCCGGCTTCCTGCAGGGATTCGGCCGCACGCTGGAAGAGTTCCGTCGAGCGCTGGAGCGGTTGCCCGTGACCGGCCGCGTCAGCGTTCGCGCGCGTCATCGGTCGTGAAGCCCTCGCGTGCCGCGCGCTCCTCGAGCGTCTCCAGTTCCTGGAAGAACGTCACCTGCCAGCCGGCCGGCCCCTGCACGCGGGCGTTGAGGCTCTGGAACGGCGTCTTGACCGGCGGGGAGATCAGCTCGGCGCCGCCGGCTCGCGCCGCGGCGACGGCCTGCTCGGTGTCATCGACCTCCAACGCGATCCGCAGGGCGCCCGGCGTGCGCGGTGCACCTTCGACGTCGTCGATGTTCCGGGCGTGCGTCGGCGTGGCCAGCTCGATCGTCGCGACGCCGACGTGCAGGATCGCCACGCGATCATCGTCTTCGGTCGCGTAGGCCAGCTGCTCCGGCATCCCGAGCACGTCCCGATAGAACCGCAGGGCGGTGTCGAAGTCGTCGGTCTCGATGATCAGACGCAGCTGCGTGGGGGAAGGTGTGGTCGATGTCATGCCCTACATCTTGCACGCACATCGGCGGCAGCGCCTCAGGTCGGCAACGCCGCAATCGCCACCCGCAGCGCCCCGGCCTTCAGGCCCAGCGCCCATTCCGCGACATCCGCGACCACCCGCGTGTGCGCCGGGTGCTCGATCGGCGCCGACGAGTTCACGTACGACCCACCGCCGTCGAGGGCGATGAGGATGCGGATGCAGGCGGCCTCGGTATCCGCGCCGGGGAAGTCGCCCGATGCCACGCCGTCGTCGAGCATCGCCGTCAGGCGCTCGCGGTCGAGCGCGTCCTGGATCTGCAGCTCGGCGTCGAGCGTCGGGCTGAATCGCGAGAGGTGCCGGGCGTTGAGCCAGAGTCTGGCGAGGGGAAGCGAGCGGCCGCGCTCGACGTGATCCACGAAGCGCGCCAGGCGCTGCAGGGGAGTGGCGCCGGTGGTGAAGAACTGCTCGCGCTCGATCACCGCGGCGCGCGCGAAGGCGGCGACCACGAGGTCTTCCGCGACGGGGAAATAGTGCGTGATCAGGCCCGGGCGCACGCCCAGCCGCGCGGCGACCGCACGCAGCGTGATGCGTTCGAGTCCCTCCTCGATCGCGATCGCGGCGGCGCACGCGAGGATGTCCTCCCGCCGCTCCTCGGGGAGCTTGCGGGTGCGCGGAGCGGCGGTGGGAGAAGAAGTGCTTGACGTCACCCCACCCATGCTATTGAATGAGTGACCAATAGTCCATTGGGCATGTGACCAATAGCAATGGCGCTCTCCTCCCGAAAGGAACTCCATGACCCGGATACCCACCGTCGAGGCCGACGGCTTCGACGCGGCCTCCCGCCCCGAGACCCGCGGCATCGAGCTCATCGACGACGCCGAACGGCACGGCAGGGCGCGCGATCTCTTCCTGATCTGGGCGGCCCCCAGCGTCAGCATCCTGAACCTCACGATCGGCGCCTCGCTCATCCTGCTCGGCCTCGAGATCTGGCAGGCGATCGCCGTCATCGTCGCCGCGTCGCTGCTCTGGATCCTGCCGGGCGTCATCGCCGGCAGCGGCCCGGCATCCGGCACGTCGGGTTCGGTCGTCACGAGGGCGATGTACGGCGTCCTCGGCAACCGGCTCTTCGTCGCGGTGGTCGGATGGTTCATCGGCGCGGTCTTCCTCTCGCTGACCTGGCTCGCCTCGTCGTTCCTCGGCGCCGACCTGCTGCGCCGCATCGGGGTCGACGACCCGATCTGGGTGCCGATCGGCGTGACCCTCGTGGTCTCCGCCGTCACGATCCTGGTCGCGATCTTCGGTCACGGACTGATCCTGCGCGCCTACCCGTACATGGCCGGAGCGCTCTTCGTGATCTTCCTGGCCGTCGCCGGCTTCATCCTGCCGACCGTCGACTGGCAGTACTCGGCGCCCGAGACGCTCAGCGGTCCCGCCCTGTGGTCCGCGATCTCGATCGGCTTCACGATCCTCGCGTCGACACCGCTGTCGTTCATGAACAGCCCCGACATCGCCCGCTACCTCCCGCGCGAGACGAAGCCGTCGCATATCGCGGCCGCCACCGCCCTCGGCGGTGCCATCCCGTTCATCGTCTTCACGACCGTCGGCGTGCTGCTCGCGACAGGTCTGAGCGAGGCCGCCTTCGCGACCGGCATCGATGTCGCGCTGATCGACCTCCTTCCCTCCTGGCTCGGACCGGTACTCGTGCTCGGCGTCGTCATCAACACGATCGCGCTGAACGCCATGACGGCCTACACGTCGAGCATGGCGCTGCAGGCAATCGGCTTCCGCCTTCGCCGCATCCCCGCGGCGATCATCGTCGGTGTCGTCGGCACGGCGCTGACGATCTACCTCGTCCTGTCGTCGAGCCTGCTGGAAGCCGCGAACCTCATGCTCCAGTTCCTCGTCATCGTCTCGGGACCGGCCATGGCGATCTTCGTCGTCGACGTCGTGCTGCGCCGCTACGCCTACGACGGCATCGATCTCTTCCATGACCGGCCCGGCGGCCGGTTCTGGTACTCGGCCGGGTGGAGCATCCCCGGAATCACCGCGCTGTTCCTGGGCGGCATCGCCACCGCGCTGTGTCTGTCGACGAGCGTCTGGAGCGGTCCCGTCGCCGACCTCACCGGCTACATCGACCTCTCCGTGCCGGTCGGGATGCTCGTCGCCGCGGTGATCTACGCCGGACTGCTGCGCACGCCCCTCGGAAAGGACGGTCGACCATGACCACTCGCTATCTCAACGGACGCATCTTCACGGCCGATCCCGACCCCAAGAAGGCCTGGGCCGAGGCCTTCACGGTCGATGGCGACGCGATCACATATGTCGGATCCACCGACGGTGCCCCCGACGCGGACGAGACCGTCGACCTGGAGGGCCGGCTCGTCCTGCCCGGCTTCACCGATGCGCACACCCATCTGCTGATGGCCGGTGCGGCGCTCGGCCAGGTGCCGCTCACCGCTGCCCGTTCACTCGACGACATCCAGGCGCTGCTGCGCGATGCGAGGGCGTCGGATCCGGGTGCCACCGTGCTGCGCGGGCGGGGCTGGCTCTTCGACTCGATCCCGGGCGGCGCGCCGACGGCCGCGATGATCGACGACGTCGTCGCCGACATCCCCGTGTACCTCGATGCCAACGACTACCACTCCTGCTGGGTCAACACCGCGGCCCTCGCCGAGCTCGGGATCACCGGTGAGACCCCGGATCCGATCGGCGGCCACTTCGCACGGGACGCCTCGGGGGAGCCGACCGGGCTGCTGTACGAGACCGCGGCGACGCAGTACGCCTGGGCGCAGCGGGACGCGACCACCACCGACGCCGACCGGGATGCCGACGCGGACCGGGTGATCGACGCCTACCTCGCGGCCGGGGTCACGGGGGCGGTCGACATGGCGTTCGACGAGTTCGGGCTCGCCGCCCTGCGTCGCGCGCAGGAGCGTCACGGGGGAGAGCTGCCGATCCGCGTCGCGGCCCACTGGCTCATCACCAACACCGGCGACGACAGCGAGAACCTCGCTCAGGTCGCGCGTGCGGCCGAGCTCGCCCGCGACGCATCCTCGCCCTGGTTCCGTGTCGTCGGCATCAAGCTGATCCTCGATGGAGTCATCGACGCGTGCACCGCGGCCATGCGGCATCCCTACGCCGACGGAACGAACGCGGCTCCCATCTGGCCGGTCGCGCAGCTGAACCCCGTCGTCGCGGCGGCGGATGCCGCGGGCCTGCAGGTCGCACAGCACGCGATCGGCGACTACGCCAGCGAGATCGCCCTCGACGCCATCGAGAACGCGGTCGCCGTCAACGGCGACCGGCCGCGTCGCCACCGCATCGAGCACCTCGAGTATGCGGCCCCCGGCACGGCGGAGCGGATGGCGCGGCTCGGGGTCACCGCCTCGATGCAACCGGTGCACAGCGACCCGGCCATCTTCGCCAACTGGGCCGAGATGCTGGGCGACGAACGCGTCGACCGTGCGTTCCCGTGGCCGGAGTACGAGGACGCCGGCGCTCTGCTCGCGTTCTCGACCGACGCGCCGACCGCCCCGCACGAAGCGCTGGCCAACATGTACGTCGCATCGACTCGCGCCTCCGCGCTCGACCCTTCCGTCGCCGCCGTCCACCCGCAGTACGCGCTGCCCCTCGCAGCGGCGATCGGTCATGCGACGCGCGACGCCGCGGCATCCGTCGGCGACGGCGACTGGCGAGGCCGCATCGCGCCGGGGTTCGCCGCCGACGTCATCGTCCTCGACACCGATCCGTTCGTCGACGGACCGGCATCGCTGCTCGATGCGCGGGTGATCGAGACCATCGTGGCCGGGCGGTCGCGTTACCGGTCCCAGGGCTGACGCGAGATCACGCCCCGGTTCAGATGCCGAGAGCGCGTTCGATCTCGCGGGCGCCACGGGCTGCGGCCGCAGACACGTCTTCCGCGGGAACCCTGCTGTAGCTGGTGGCGATGTACGGCACGGTCAGGGCGGCGACCGCCTCGTCGAGGCCGCTGCGCAGGATCGGGTGCACGATGTCGGTGATGCCCGGCTGGGCGGAGTCGGGGCGGAGGAGCAGGCGGTCGCGGCGGATGTCCGCGAGCACGCTCTCGGGGACATCCGTGTGCGCGACCGAGCTGAACGCGGCGAGCACGTTCCCGCTGGCGGTGCCGTCGAGGGGGAACAGCGCCCCGACCCGCACATGGAAGCCGAAGTCGTCGGGGCTCTCGACCTGCGCGATGATCCGCACGCGGCCCTCGTCGATCACGCCGAGATTGCAGGACTGCCGTGTCGCATCGGCGACCCGCCGCATGGCCGGCATCGCGGCGGCGATGAGCGACCGGGTCGGCTCGTGGCGATGCGCGAGATCGAACAGGCGCATCGACAGCTGGTACAGACCGCTCTGCGGGTCGCGATGGAGGTACCCGCGCTTCTCGAGCCGCAGCAGCACCCGGAAGATCTGGCCGGGCGAGCGGTCGACCGCCTTCGCGATGTCGAGCTGGCTGAGTCCGTCCGCCGCGGCGGCGAGCGTCTCGAGGATGTCGAGAGCCTTGTCCACGGCGGGCGCCGCATAGTCGGGCTGCTGTTCGACCAAGGGCGTCTCTCCGTCGTCAGGATGAGGAATCGAGGACTGCCAGGATACGTCGGGCGATCGTGCGATCGATGTCGTCGGGTACGGGCTGGGGGCCTGCGGAGAGAGCCGAACGGTCGGTGACGACGCGCACGAGCGACAGCGTCTGCAGGAGGAATCCGAGGTCCATCGACTCGATCGAGTTCCCCTTGGGCGCGGTGCCTGCGAGGTTGAACATGCGCCCGTTCGCCAGCAGGATGACATGCCCGCCGTGCGGGAGGTCGATGCGGTCGAGAGCGGAGCCGAGCGAGGTGGTCGACGTCGCTCTGGCACGCAGCGTCTCGACGTCGATCTCCCAGGGGAAGTGGCCGACGTTGCCGATGATGGCGCCGTCGTGCATCTGCTCGATGATCTCGTAGGGGAGCACGCCGGGGCGGCCCGTCGCCGTGATGAACACGTCTCCCCAGGCGGCGAAGTCGGCTGCGCCTCCGACGCGGAAGCCGTCGAGGGCTGCCTCGAAGGCCTTCAGCTCGTCGGTGTCGACCACGGCGACACGACCGCCGAGGGCCCGGAGGTACTGCGCGACGCCGCGGCCGCACCAGCCGTAGCCGAAGACCACGAAGCGGCGCCCTGGGACCATCGCGTTCGTGATGCGCATGAAGCTCTCGACCGCCGACTGTCCGACCGCGTGCTTGTTCTCGCCGATGGCCTTCAGGAGGCTGTCGTTGATCACGATGACTGGGAACGGCACCGCGCCGGCGAGCTCGCCGCGAAGGCGGTCGCCGCCGCTGGTGGTCTCCTCGGTCCCGCCGATCACCGTGTCGGTCGTGCCGCGTGCGACGAGTCCGGCGACGAGATCGGCACCGTTGTCGAGGATGATGTCGGGGGCGCCGTCGAGCACGGCGGCGATGTTGGCCTCGTGCTGCGCCAGAGTGTCATCGCGACGGCCGTGGATCGTGATGCCGGGCAGGGAGTTCAGATACTCGACGACGTCGTCCTGCGTCGATCCGAAGTTGCCGGTGCCGATGAGCTCGGCGCCGCCGGCCGCGAGCGTCTCGACCAGGACCGCGGTCTTCGGCTCCACGTGCAGGGACATGCCGATGCGGTGGCCGGCGAAGGGTCGCGTGCGCGCGAGCTCCTGTCGCACGTCGGCCAGCAGTGCCATGCGGGAGCGGATCCACTCGACCCGGGAGTTGTCCTGTGTCGCGATCTCGGAAGCGGTCATGCGCTCCAGTTTACAGATGTGAAATAAGAATGCATATACAAATCCTTGGTCTCCTGACCTAGGCTGATCCCGCACCAGCAAGGGCGAGCGCGATCCGGCATCCGTCGCGAGATCCGGGCCCCTACGGAAAGGCCACAGTCATGCACCCTGTCGGTTTCGTCGGGACGGGCTTCCATGCGCGGACGAACCTCCTGCCCGCGGCGTCGCTCGCGGGGGTCGCGATCATCGGTCTGGCGAGCCGGGACGCCGAGCGTTCCGCGGTGACCCTCGCGCATGCCGGCTTCGAGGCCGCGCGCCCGTACGGCAGCGTCCGCGACCTGGTGGCCGACCTTCCTCACCTCGATCGGGTGATCGTCTGTGCCCAGCCGTCCGATCAGCCCGGGATCGTCGATCAGCTGATCGAGGCGGGCATGCACGTGCTCGCCGAGAAGCCGCTCGGCCTCGATGCCGGCGAGGCGAAGGCGCTCGCCGATCACGCGGCGAGCCGAGGGGTCGCGCTCCGAGTGGCGTTCATGAAGCGCTACGCCCCTGCAGTGCGCGCCCTCGACGAGCTGCTGACCGCCGCGGAGCTGGGAGAGCTGCTCTCCTTCGAGGTGCGCTTCGGTGCGGATGCCGGCGCGTTCGCACCGACCCCTGCGGACTTCATCCGACTCGCGGCGATCCATCACGTCGACCTCGTGCGCCACCTCTTCGGCGACGTCGAGCGCGTCGACGTCGCGTTCTCCGGAACCGCCGTGGCCTGCACGGTCCTCGTGACCCTGCGCATGCGGTCCGGTGCCGTCGGCACCCTCCACCTGTCCGACGGCCCGGGGCACACGAGCGAGCTCGACGTCACGACGATCACCTGTGAGCGCGGCACGGTGACGATGACCGACACGCGAGAGCTGGTCGTGCATCGTGGAGCAGCCGGCGGCACCGACTGGCGTCGTCCGTTCGAACAGCGCACGGTGATGGAGCCGGCCGTGAGCACGATGTCGGGCGGCGCGCAGGATCTGGTGCTGCGCGGTTTCGTCGATGAGATCGAGTCCTTCGCCGCCGATGACCTGAACGGCGAGGACCCGAGTGCGCAGGAGAACGTGCGCACGATGGAGCTGGTCGACGCGATCATCAGGCAGCTGCCCTCGGACCGCACGGCCGGCGCGACAGCGGGCGCTGCCTGACCGTCAGACGCTCCAGAAGTCGGCGAGCCGTGCCGCCAGCCCGCGTCCCTGCGCGTGGCCGCCGCGCGCGGCGGGAAGGCGTGTCGAAGGATCCAGGGCGTTGGCATCGAAGACGTCGCCCGAGCCGGCATCCGGGAAGACGGTCTCGACGATGCTTCCGCCGGATCGCAGCTCGTCGACCTGTGCGGCGAGGTCCATTCCCCAGGTGAGCGGCTGACGCGACCTCCCGCCGAACGGCTCGAGGATCAGGACCCGGTCGTACCCTGTGGCGAGGTCGGCGTTCGAGCTGCGCCGGTATCCGCCGTTCAGGTACCGGCTCTGTCCGACCCGGTAGGGCGTCATCGCCGAGGTGCTGGCGGCGACGGCATCCACCAGGCCGACGTCGCTGTCCCGGTCGAACACCACGGGCTCGCCGGTCAGCGCGTCGACGGCGGGGATGAGCACGCGCTGCTCCGGCCATTCGTGGCGGGGGAGCCGCTGCGCCACGATCTCCCGCCAACGCGCGGCATCCGCGCCGTCGGAGGTGTCACGCGCGAGAGCGGCGGCACCGATCCGGCGGCGCATGTCGGCGGCATCCGCAGAAGACGCGATGATCTCGTCCGACCAGTGCATGTAGGCCGGGCCCGAGATCATCGGACGTCGTGCCGCACCTGCCGCGGGGCGTGGAGGCTCGGCGAGGATGGCGGCGTGGAGGTCAGCCGGTCGGATGCCGCTGGTGATCTGCGCGGCGACGGTCGATCCGGCCGAGGTTCCGACGATCAGAGCGGCATCGACGAGCTCGATGCCGGCTTCGGAGAGACCGGCGATGAGCCCGAGCTGCCAGGCGTTGCCGGCTGCTCCGGCACCGGCCAGGACGAGAGCCCGAGAGACAGGGCGCGGAGAAGAGGAAGAGGAGTGCATGGGAGTGCCCTTCGCGTGTGCGAGCGGGCGCTCCCTCGGGCGACGGTGTCAGTCGCGCGATCGTGGACTGTCGGAGGGAGCGCCCACGGTGGTTCTTGCGTACATGGGTCACACCTCCTCTCATCGGAACACGATCGCCGAACGGTAGCACGAGGCGAGGACGGCGGGCAAGAATGCGGCGGCCGAGCGAAGCGCGGGGGAGGTTTGCCCTCCCGACTGACCCGTCCCCAGACGATCTCGTCGAGAGGGCCACCGCCCTTCCCGGACGGTTGGGGAGGCGGCGAAGATATCGCTGCACTCATCGGCTGATTCCCCAGTCCTCAGCCTCGTAGCCCCCGCTACATATAGCAGAGTACATCGATTCTGTCTTGTCCACCATTTGGGGGACAAAGAAAGTTACGAAAGTTCTCTGGACGATGACCCGGTTGTCTTCCTGCACGGGTTTCGTAGGGTGTAATCATGGACAGATTGCTCGTCATCGCCGCGCAGGTCGCCATCGCCCACGGCCACCGGGTCGAGGTGATCGAGCAGATCGATCCCCTCACCGAGGAGCCCGTCGTCCAGGCTGTCGTCGACCTCGACACCGGCATCCGCTACCGACGCGCGGACGACGTGCGCGGCGAGTTCTCCCGCTGGATCGGGCGGGTGCTCGAGTGCACGGTGACGATCGGCGGTGCGGGGCGCACGGTGCTGCGCGTCGACCCGATCGGACCGGGGGCGACCGGGGCGAAGCGGGCGCTGCACGGTGCCGATGCAGCCGCGGATGCTGCGAAGGCCGAGGCCGACCGCTGGGGTGGCACGGACCGTCCGCCCACGGAAGAGCCGGAACGCTTCTGGTGAGCTTCTCGCCGCTTCGCATCAGCGGAAGTCCCTGGACCGGTGCGTGAGCCCGGTGCGGAGATCTTCGAAGGCATCGGCGAGCACGTTCACGACCCCCTCTTCCGAGCGCTCCAGGATGCCGCGGATGATGAGCGCCGGAGAGTCGCGGGCCACACGCCGGTAGCGGTTCCACACGCCGGTCGAGCAGACGACGTTCACCAGTCCGCTCTCGTCCTCGAGGTTCATGAACGTGATGCCTGAGGCCGTGGCCGGTCGCTGGCGGTGCGTGACGAGCCCGGCGACCTCGATGCGACGGCCGGACTCGTGTGCGCGCAGATCGGCGGCGGTCAGGACGCCTCTGTCGTGCAGCGCGCCGCGGAAGTGGGCCATCGGGTGGTCGTCGGTCGACACCCCGGTCGCCCAGAGGTCGGCGGAGAGCCGCTCATAGCTGGTCTGGTCGGCGAACAGGGGCGGCTGCACGGCGACGGAGGTGCCGGGAAGGAACCGCGACCGGTCGTCGGCCGCCGCACCCGCGAGCCAGATCGCCTCGCGCCGCTCCAGGCCGAGGCAGGCGAACGCGCCGGCGGTGGCGAGAGCCTCCAGCTGTGCGGCCGTGGCGTCTGTGCGCCGCACCAGGTCGTGCAGGTCGCGGTAGAGCCCGTTCGCCTCGCGCTCGGCGATGATCTTCTCGGCCAGAGGCACGCCGATCCCACGGATGCCGCTGAGCCCCAGTCGCACGGCGTGACCGCCGTCTCGGCGATGGGAGGCCGACTCGTCGGGGGCGTCTCTGTCGAAGCGGAGCGTCGGGGGCTGCGGGACGGCGAGGCAGTCGTCCCTGCCGGTCGGGCGCCGGGTGGGCTCGGCGAGCGGCTCCAGTGTCTCGGTGGCACCCGAGAGGTGCAGATCGGGGCGACGGACCTCCACGCCGTGCCGTCGCGCATCGGCGGTCAGGGTCGCCCCGGAGTAGAAGCCCATGGGCTGCGAACGCAGCAGCCCGGCGAGGAAGGCGGCGGGATAGTGCAGCTTCAGCCAGGAACTGGCATACACGAGCAGCGCGAACGACAGCGAATGGGACTCCGCGAAGCCGAAGTTCGAGAACGCCTGGATCTGCGCGTAGATGCGATCGGAGGCGTCGATGTCGAGCCCTCTCCTCGCCATTCCCGCGTAGAGCTTCTCGCGCACTCGCTCGATCTTCTCCAGGCCGCGCTTGGACCCCATGGCCCGACGCAGCAGATCGGCCTCATCGGCCGTGCAGTCGCCGACCGCGGTGGCCATCTGGATGAGCTGCTCCTGGAAGATCGGGATCCCCAGGGTGCGTTTCAGGATCGGTTCGAGATCGCTGTGCGGGTAGGGGATCTCGAGGTCCACCGGCTCCTCGCCGCGGGCGGTCCGCTCCCGGTTCTCCTCGTCGAGGCGGTCCTTCGCCATCTTGCGCCGGACGAACGGATGCACGGCGCCGCCCTGGATGGGGCCGGGACGGATGAGGGCGATCTGGATGGTGAGGTCGTAGAAGCTCCGCGGCTGCAGGCGGGGGAGCAGCCCGATCTGGGCACGCGACTCGACCTGGAACACCCCGATCGAATCCGCTCGGCACAGCATGTCGTAGACCGCCGGCTCCTCCTTGGGGAGCGTCTCCAGCGTCCACCGCTCGCCGGTGGCCTCGAGGATCATGTCGAAGCAGTGCTGGAGCGCGGCGAGCATCCCGAGACCCAGCAGGTCGAACTTCACCAGCCCCATGAAGGCGGCGTCGTCCTTGTCCCACTGGATCACGGTACGGTCCTCCATGCGGGCATGCTCGACCGGCACGACCTCGCCGACGGGTCGTGCCGTGAGCACCATGCCGCCGGAGTGGATGCCGAGGTGACGCGGAGCCTTCAGCAGCTCGCCCGCGTAGGCGAGCACGTTCTCGGGGATGTCGTGCCCCTCGGAGGGCTCCAACCCCGTGCTCCAGCCGTCGACCTGGCGGGACCAGGCATCCTGCTGCCCCGGCGAGTGGCCGAGTGCCCTCGCCATGTCGCGCACCGCGTTCTTCGGTCGGTACTGGATGACGTTCGCCACCTGGGCCGCGCGCTCCCTGCCGTACTCCCCGTACACCCACTGGATGATCTCCTCGCGGCGGCGGGAGTCGAAGTCCACGTCGATGTCGGGCTCTTCGGTGCGGGTGGTGGCGAGGAACCTCTCGAAGGGGAGTCCGTAGAGGATCGGGTCGACGGCGGTGATGCCCAACAGGTAGCAGACCGCGCTCGCCGCAGCCGATCCTCGCCCCTGACAGAGGATGCCGCGCCGCCGAGCCTCGGCGACGATGCCGTGCACGATGAGGAAGTACCCGGGGAAGTCCTTCTCCTCGATGACGTCGAGCTCCCGCTCGATCCGGCGATGCTCCTCGTCCTTCAGCCGGGGGTACTTCGACGGCACGGCATCCCACACGAGCTGTCGCAGCCAGCTCATCGGCGTGTGCCCCTCCGGCACCTTCTGCTTCGGCAGCGCCGGCCGGGCGAGCCGCAGCGGGAAGGCGGATGCCGAGGCCAGCTCCAAGCCGTACGAGATCGCCCCCGGGTAGCGCTGGAAGCGGGCCGACATCTCCGCACCGCTGCGCAGGTGCGCGCCGCCGTGCGCGGGCAGCCATCCGTCGAGCTCGTCCATGCTGCGCACGGCGCGGACGGCGGCCACGGCTTCGGCGAGCGGCGCCTGTGCGGGGCTGGCGTAGTGCACGTTGTTCGTCGCCACCACGGGCAGGCGCATCCGCCGGGCGAGATCGGCGAGAGCGTCGTTGCGGCGGGTGTCCTGCGGGTCTCCATGGTCGAAGAGCTCGACGGCGACGTGCTCGGCGCCGAACAGGTCGACGAGGCTCCGGAGCGGGGTCGCGGCATCGCCTGCCTCGAGTCCTCGGCGCACCGCGCCCTTGCGGCATCCGGTCAGGATCGTCCAGTGCCCGCCCGCGCTCGCCGCGAGCTCGTCGAGGTCGTACACCGGGCGCCCCTTCTCGCCCCCGCGCAGCTGGGCGGCGGTGATCGCGCCCGAGAGACGGTGATAGCCCTCCATCCCCCGGGCGAGGACCAGCAGGTGCTCGCCCGCCGGATCGGGGCTGCCCCGCTGCGGGGCGGGAAGGTCGAGTGACAGCTCCGCGCCGTACACCGTCTGCAGCGGCGTCTTCATGAGCTCGGCCTGATCGGCGAAGCGCGCGGCGCCGTAGAAGCCGTCGTGATCGGTGAGGGCGAGGGCGGTGAGACCGAGGCGCTCGGCCTCGGCGAGGAGGTCTTCCGGGGCGGAGGCGCCGTCGAGGAACGAGTACGAGGAGTGCGCATGCAGCTCGGCGTAGGGCACCGCATCGGCCGGCCGCGATATGCCGGTGACCGGCGTGCGCTGCCGCCGTCTGCTCACCGGCCCGGGGTCGGGTCGCGAGGCGGGCGGCTCGACACTCTGCCGCGGGGGCGGCTCCTCGCCGCTGAGGGTGCGCTCGAGCTCGCTCCAGGTCTGCGGGGGATTGTGCCAGCCCATCAGCGATACCTCCCCTCGACCCACCAGCGTTCACCGGTGCGGAAGACGAGCCAGGCGTGGTCGTGGTCGTCGACGATCTGGAGCCGGTGTCCTCGCCTACCTCCGTCGGATGCCCAGCGGCGCTCGTGCACGGGCCAGGGGCCGGCCCAGGCCTGCACGGCGACGCCGTCGATGCGCGCGGGGTCCTGGGAGAGGGCTCCCCGGTCGTCTATGCTGATCGCGGCGCCGTCGGCGGCGAGCACGCCGATGGGACGCGGCGGCAGGAAGACCTCGGCGGGGAGAGGGTCGGGCAGGCTTCCCGGCCAGGGGGAGCCGGGATCGCGCGGCGGGACCGGCCGCTCGCCCCAGGGTGTGAGGACCTGACGATCGGCGAGCCAGCGGCCTCCCGCGAGGGCGGCCGTGACCACGCCCTGATGGCCCAGCATGGTCTGCACACGGGAGACCGCGTGGTGCAGCCGCTCATCGGTGCCGGAGCCGAAGAGCCCGGGCTGGTGGTGGGCGGCGTCGTCCACGGCGACCGGGACGATCCGCACCGCCACGATGCCGCCGAACGCCCGTGCCTCGTCGACGGGCTCCTTCGCCGACTGCGCGGCCAGCGCCTCCAGCTGCCACCTCACGCGGTCGACGAGGTCGGAGGCGTCGAAGCAGGTCGGATGCAGCCAGGTGCGGGAGAAGACCGTGCCGTTGTCGTCCGTCATGTCGATCCGCACCTCCGTGCAGACGACCGAGGCGTCTCCGAGCGCGAGCAGCACGGCATCCGCCGTCTGCCGCACGGCGAAGGCCACCTGATCGGTTCCCCCCAGCGGGGATTCGAACTCGATGCCCCGCATCAGCTCGGGGTCGGGAGGGCGAGGGGTCAGCGGTCGGGAATCGGCGCCGGCGGCGAGGGCATGCAGGCGGGCGCCGTGCTCTCCGAAGCGGTCGCGCACGTCGAGCGGGGCGAGCGCGGTGAACTCGCCGAGAGTGCGCACACCGAGACGGACGAGGAGGCCGGCGATCTGCTCGTCCCGCAGCACCTGCACGGGGTAGGGCGCGAGGAACTCCTGCGAGCGCCCCGGCGGGACGACGGTGCAGACGTCGCGGCCCCGGGCGGCGATCTCGGCGGTGAAGGGGCCGTCGGCCACGCCGATGCGCACCTCGGGCAGCCCCGCTTCCGCGAGCACGGACGTGAGAGCCCCGGCCGCCTCGGCCTCGCCGCCGTGATAGCGGGAGATGCCCCTGGCGCGCAGGATCGCGAGCCCCGGACGCAGCAGGGTCACACCGGGGGCGTGCTTCTCGATGAGGTGCAGCACGGGGAGGAAGGCGCGCTCGTCTCGTGCCGGGTCGTGCGGAAGCACCCGCAGCGAGGAGAGATGCCCCTGCGCGACGCGGCGGCGCTGACCGGTGCGCACGCCGTGCTCCCTGGCCGAGGCCGTGCAGGCGACGATCGTGTTCGCCTGCACCAGCGCGGTGGGCGGATGGGGAGGCGGACCGCCCAGAGCGGCGCGCAGCGGCCAGTCCGGGAACCACAGCACGAGGACGCGGAGCGGGGCGTTCATCCGGCCTCCGCCCAGTGCAGGAGCTCTGTCGGAGCCGCGTCGTCGACCGAGCTCCTGCCGGACGCCGTCTCGGCGGCGAGCGACGGCAGCGCGGTGAGCTCTGCCGCGGCCGCCTCGACGGCGCCGTGTCCGCCGGGCAGCTGCACGCGCACGCTCGAGGGCCGAGGGCTGTGCCGGGTCAGGGCCGTCACCGTCACGGTGCAGTCGGAGAGCAGCCCCCAGCCCGCGCCGAGACCGTGCCAGTGCGGGTCGTGCAGGCGGATCGTCCCCTCGCTCTGCGGCCATCGCTCCACGGCGGGGGACTCCGTGACCAGGAGCGTGCATCCGCGATCACGGAGCCGCGCGCTGAGACGGGACACGTCGGCGTCTCGTGCCCGCGACTGCGGATTCACCACGATGAGGGGGACGACCTCGGCCAGCGCCGACGTCGCCGCGAGCCAGCGCTCGCCGGGTTCGGGGACGAGGATCAACCGCGTGAGGTCGATGCCGAACGCGGCAGCAGCCTCGACGCCGAGCGTCGGCATGCCGACCACCGCGCACCAATGCCCCTTCCGCGACGCCGCGCTGAGCAGGGCGAGCACGAGGCTCGGCGACGGGGAGACGCTGTAGGCGGTGCCGGTCTGCAGCCCCTCCTCCGGCAGCAGAGCGGCGAGCGAGGGGTCGAGCGGGAGCAGCGCGTGCTCGCTGCGCCGCCGCTGCATCCTGCTGATCTCGCGGCGCAGACGCAGCACCTCTCCGGCGCGAGAATCGCTGGTCGGAGAGAGCGCGGTCACCGCTTCGAGCCCGATCCCCATGCATCCATCCTCGAAGATATGTACGAATAAAGCAAGTGGCACTGACGACGCTAGTTCGTACATCGGACATCCGGAATCGACGCCGAGAATCGGTTATCCACACCGACGGAGCGCGACATCCGCCGATCTCCTAACCTGCCGGGATGGACCCCCGGCTCGCCCTCGTCGCCCTCGTGCACGGCGCCCTGCTGGGCATCGGCGGGTGGCTGATCATGATCGACGTGCGCACGCATCGGCTGCCGGATCGGATCGTGCTGCCGACCCTCGCGTCGCTGATCCTCCTCGTCGTGATCGATGCCGCGGTCGCGGGGCAGAGCGCTCCGACGATCCGCGCTCTCCTCGGCATGCTCGTCCTCGGCGGGTTCTACGCCCTGCTGCGACTGATCAGCCGGTCGGGGATGGGCGGAGGCGATGTCAAGCTCGCCGCGGTCATCGGACTCGTCCTGGGATGGCACGGCTGGCAGCAGCTCGCGATCGGCGCGGCATCCGCCTTCGTGCTGGGCGCGCTCTTCGCCCTCGCGCTGATCCTCCTGCGTCGGGCGGACGGCACCACCCGCATCGCGTTCGGCCCGTGGATGATCGCGGGCGCGCTCCTCGGCGTCCTCGTCGGATGAAGGGTCTACTCTGAGGTCATGGCACTCGCACGACTTCACGGCGGCCCGCTCGACGGGCAGATCATCCCCCTCGGCGACGCGGACGACAAGCTGATCGTCCCCTACAGCGAGACGCAGGTGGTCTACAACCGCCGTGGCGAGCCGCAGAACACCGGACCCGAAGACGGTCCCACCGAGATCGACTACTGGTTCGACGAAGCCCTCGAGGATCTCACTCTCAACGATGACGACTGAGCCGTCCCGCACGGTCGAGGTCGAGCGCAAGTACGACGTCGACATCGACACACCGCTGCCCCGCTGGAGTGACATCCCCGGCGTCGACGCCGTCACAGCGGGGGAGGCGCGGGCGCTGGACGCCCGCTACTTCGACACCGCAGACGGAACCCTCGCGCGCTCCGGAGTCGCGCTCCGGCGGCGCACCGGCGGTCCGGACGAGGGCTGGCACGTGAAGGGGCCGAGGCAGGGCGACGGACGGCTCGAGCTCGGCTGGCCGCTCGGCGAGGGCGACGCGCTGCCCGACGACGTCGCCGCGACCGTCTCCACCTGGACCACCGCGCCGCTCGCGCCGCTCGCCCGGATCGAGAACGACCGCACCGCGTACCTGCTCACCGGTCCCGACGGGGTCGTGGCGGAGTTCGTCGACGATCGGGTCCGCGCCACCGACCTCCGCGGAGGCGTGCAGCGGGAATGGCGGGAGTGGGAGATGGAGCTCGGCCCCGCGGCCCCCGCCGACGCGGCAGGACGCGAGGCGTTCTTCGCCGCAGTCGAGCGAGCCGTCAGGGCCGCCGGCGGCCGCGATTCCGCATCCGGATCCAAGCTCGCCCGCGCGCTGGGGTTCTAGCCCGATGACGGCGCCGCACGCAACCCCTTCCCGGGAGCGCTCGGCGCGTGCTTGAGTGACTGCATGAGCCGACCGCCTGTGCTTCGATCGCTGCAGACGATCGTCCCCGACACCGTCCTCCACCAGGATGAGGTGCGCGATGTCTTCGCCGCGCAGCCCGATCTCGGGCGGCTGGCGCAGCGGATCGTGTCGACGTCGTTCACCGTGTCCGGAATCGACACCCGTCACACCGTGATCGACGAGCTGTCCCTCGACTCCGACGTGGAGGATCCGATCTTCTTCGACCGCCGGTCGGGGGCGCTGCTCGCACCGGGGACGAAGGCGCGCAACGAGGTCTACACGCGTGAAGCGGCCAGACTCTTCGTCGATGTGGCGCGGCGGGCGCTCGATGCCGACCCCGACATCGAGCCGGCCGATGTGACGCACGTCATCACAGTCTCGTGCACGGGCTTCCATGCGCCCGGACCGGAGTACGAGATCGTGCGGGCACTCGGCCTGTCCGACAGCGTGCAGCGCTATCACCTCGGGTTCATGGGCTGCTATGCGTCGATGCCGGCGCTCCGCGCGGCGAGTCAGTTCTGCGCCGCGGACGAGAACGCCGTGGTCCTGGTGGTCAGCGTCGAGCTGTGCACCCTGCACCTGCGGTCCTCCGAGGATCCCGACACGATCGTGGCGTCCTCGCTGTTCGCCGACGGTGCGGCGGCCGGGATCGTGACGGCACGGGCTCTCCCGTCGGGGGTCACCGGCCTCCGTCTCGACCGCTTCCACACCGCGATCGCGCCCGAGGGCGAGAAGGCGATGGCCTGGACGATCGGCGACACCGGGTTCGAGATGATCCTGGCCACGACCGTGCCGCAGATCATCGGCGAGACGATCATCGGCGCCCTGCGGCCGCTGTACGCGCCGGAGGACGACCTGGCAGCCGCCTTCGACGGGGATGCCGTCGGCGGAGAGGTCGCGCACTGGGCGATCCATCCCGGCGGGCGCAGCATCCTGGATCGCATCCAGGAGAAGCTGCACCTCAGCGACGCGCAGCTGCACCCGGCCAGGGAGGTCCTGCGCGAGAACGGCAACATGTCGAGCGCGACCGTGCTGTTCGTGCTCAAGCGCATCCTCGAGCAGGAGGGCGCACGGGTCGGCGATCGCGTCTCGGCGATGGCGTTCGGGCCGGGCCTCACGGCCGAGAGCGCCCTGATGACCGTGACCGCCGCCGCGGACGCATGAGCGCGGGTCTCTCGACCAGGGACGTCGGCATCCGGGAGCTGATGGACGATCCGCAGGCGGACGAGCGGATGCTGGCGCGCACGTACGGGCGATTCGGCTTCGTGAACGCGGTCGTCTCCCGGCCCGGTCTGCTCTATCGGCGCGACATCCGCCCGAGAGCCGGCGGTGCGCCGCTGCGGATCCTCGACATCGGGGCCGGCGGCGGCGATCTGTGCCGGTTCCTCGCCGGACGGCTGCGCCACGACGGGCTCGCCGCGGAGATCACCGCCCTCGACACCGATGAGCGCGCGATCCGATGGGCTTCCGCGCACGATCGCGGAGCCGGGGTGCGCTACCGCCGTGCGCTGTCGACCGAGCTGGTCGACGAGGGGGAGGCATTCGACGTCGTGCTCTCCAACCACGTGCTGCATCACCTCGACGATGCAGAGCTGCAGACCGTGCTCGAGGACTCCCGGCGGCTCCTCGCGCCCGGCGGGCTGGCCGCGCACCACGACATCGCCCGCGGCCGCGCCGCCTATGCGCTCTTCGCGACGGCCACCTGGCCGCTCTCCGGGAACCTCCTCGCCGATTCGTTCATCCGCGAGGACGGACTCCTCAGCATCCGCCGCTCCCACACGGTGGCGGAGCTCCGGGCGATGGTCCCGCACGGCTGGCGAGTCCGCGGAGGCGTGCCGTCCCGGCTGGAGGTGCGGTGGGAGGACGATCGTGCCCGACCATGACGTGCTCGTCGTCGGGGCGGGCCCGGTGGGGCTGCTGCTGGCGTGCCTGCTGACGCAGGACGGACTGCGGGTGGCTGTCTGCGAACGTCGGACGGATGCCGACACGCGCACCCGCGCGATCGGCATCCACCGGCCGGGGCTCGAGGCGCTGGAGGCTGCCGGTCTCGGAGACGAGGTCCTGGCCGAGGCGCTGCGCCTCGACGGGGGAGAGGTGCGCAGCCGCCGGAGGACTCTGGCGTCGCTCGCGTTCCCGCCCGAGCGCCCCGTCCTGATCCTTCCGCAGCCGCGCACCGACGCGCTGCTCAGAGCGCGACTGCGGTCGCTCGCTCCCGATGCCCTGCGCGCCGGATGGGCCGTGCGCTCGGTCGATCCGGCGGACGACGTCGTGCGCGTCTCGGTCGATACTCCGGACATCGCCCGCGAGCTGACCGCCCGTTGCGTCGTGGTGGCCGACGGGGTGCGGAGCAGACTGCGCGCGGATCTCGGACTCGGGTGGAGCCGCCGGAGCGGGCGCGCGAGCTACGCGATGGTCGATGTCGCCGAGGCGGAGGCAGACGCCCGCGCCGTGCTGCACTGCGAGCCGTCCGGCCTCGTCGAGTCGTTCCCGCTGCCCGGCGGACGGCGCCGGTGGGTGGCGCGCCAGGGGGCAGGCGAGCAGCTGGGCGCCGCGGACGCCTTCCGGGGCGCGGTCGAGGCGCGGACCGGCATCCGGCTGGATCTCGCGGATGATGTGCAGCCGACCGTGTTCGAGGCCGCGCAGCACATCGCCCGGCGCATCGTGCGCGGCCGCGTGGTCCTGCTCGGCGACGCGGCGCACGAGATCAGCCCGATCGGCGGCCAGGGGATGAATCTGGGCTGGACGGATGCCGTGCGACTGGCGCGGGAGCTCGTGCGCGCGCTCCCCGAGCGGATGCCGGACCTCGCCGGCTACGAGCGCGACCTGCGACGCAAGACGCGCATCGTCCAGAGCCGGTCGGCGTTCTACATGGCGATGGGTGCTCCGGCGCCGATCGGCGTGGCGGTTCCGCGGGAACTCGTCATCCGCACGCTGGGGACGCGGCCGCTGCGCCGCTGGTCCGCCGGGCTCATCACGATGCAGGGGCTCTGACGCACGAAGGCCCCGGTTCCCCCGAGAGGGGACCGGGGCCTTCGCGCTTCGCGTGCGGGGTTTCGACTCGCTTCGCTCACTCAACCTTGACGCGTCGCGTCAAAAGTTGATCATGTGCCCTGCGAGGCCGTGGAAGCCCTCCTGCAGCGCCTCCGACAGCGTCGGGTGGGTGTGCACGTTGCGGGCCAGCTCGAGCGCGGTGAGGTCCCACTTCTGCGCGAGGGTCAGCTCGGGCAGGAGCTCGGCGACGTCCGGTCCGATCATGTGCGCGCCGATGAGCTCGAGGTGCTCGGCGTCGGCGATGAGCTTGACGAAGCCGACGGGCTCGCCGAGGCCGTGCGCCTTGCCGTTGGCCATGAACGGGAAGCTGACGACCTTGATGTCGCGCCCCTCGTCCTTCGCCTGCTGCTCGGTGAGGCCGAACGAGGCGACCTGGGGAGAGCAGAACGTCGCACGCGGCATCATGCGGTAGTCGCCGAGCGTCATGGTCTCGGCCTTGCCGATGGTCTCGGCCGCGACGACGCCCTGCGCCTCGGCCACGTGGGCCAGCTGCAGCTTGGCGGTCACGTCGCCGATCGCGTAGATGCCCTCGACGTTCGTGCGCATGTGGTCGTCGATGTCGATCGCACCGCGCTCGGTGAGCTTCACACCGGTCGCCTCGAGGCCGAAGCCCTCGGTGTTCGGGGCGAAGCCGACCGACATGAGCACCTTGTCGGCCTCGATCGACGACTGCTGGCCGTCCTTGGCCGTGTAGGTCACGGTGACGGAGGAGCCGTTGTCGACGACCGTCTCGACCTTGGTCGAGGTGAGGATGTCGACGCCGTAGTTCTTGTACTGCTTCGTGATCTCCTTCGACACGTCGGCGTCCTCGTTGGGGAGGGCGCGGTCGAGGAACTCGATGATGGTGACCTTCACGCCGTAGTTCGTCATGACGTAGGCGAACTCCATGCCGATGGCGCCGGCGCCCACGATGACGATCGACTTCGGCAGCTCGCGGCTGAGGATCTGCTCCTCGTAGGTCACGACGTTGTCGCTCAGCTGGACGCCGGGGAGCAGGCGCACCTTCGAGCCGGTGGCGATGATCGCGTTGTCGAAGGTCACCTCTTCGGTGGAGCCGTCGGCCTTGGCGACCGAGATCGCCTTCGGGCCGGTGAAGGTGCCGCGACCGTCGTACTCGGTCACCTTGTTCTTCTTCATCAGGAAGTGGATGCCCTTGACGCGGCCGTCGGCGACCACGCGGCTGCGGTCGAACGCCTTGCCGTAGTCGATCGTGAACTCACCCGAGATGCCGAAGAAGTCGGCCTTGTGGTTCAGGGTGTGCGCCAGCTCCGCGTTCTTGAGCAGTGCCTTGGAGGGGATGCAGCCGACGTTGAGGCAGACACCGCCCCAGTACTTCTCTTCGATGATGGCCGTGGAGAGGCCGAGCTGTGCGCTGCGGACGGCGGCGACGTATCCACCAGGACCGGCACCGAGGATGACGACATCGTAATGGGGCATGCGTTAAGCCTATCGCTCCGAAGAGGGCTCGGAACCGGGCTCGGCGCCTCCTCGGCGGCCGCGCACGGACAGCCAGACGGCGACTCCGACGGCGACCAGGATGCCGACGATCGAGATCACCCAGATCCACACGGTCGAACCCGAACCGTCGTCTGCGTCGGGTGCCGGAGTGAGCGTCGCCTCCGGCGTCGCGGATGCCGCTTCGCTCGGGGCCGCGGTCGTCGGCGCGGCGCTGGGCTGCTCGGTCGGCGTCGGGGAGGAACCGGTCGTCACGGTGAAGAAGAATTCGTCGGACGTCGGGTGCCCGTCGCTCGAGACGACCTTCCAGATCACGTGGTATTCGCCTGCCGGGGCGGAGGACACCAGCGGCTGCGTCACCACGGCGCCGTCGACCGTCGCGGGTCCATCCGTGACCGCGTTGCCCGCGGAGTCCGTGACGACGACCTCGGTGGCGCCCTCGCCGTCGATCAGCTTGGCGCTGAAGGTGAGCGTCAGCTCGGCGGGGAGCGTCTCGACTTCGCTGTCGGCTGCCGGGTTCGACGACGTGAGCGCGTCGTGCGCGGATGCCGAGAGCGGGGAGGCGAGCACGAGGAAGGCGGCGAGGAGCGTCGCGGCGAGAGCGACGGGGGCGGCGGAGAGGCGCAGGGCTTTGGTCTTCACAGGTCCACCCTATGAAGAGCCGGTATGTGACGGCTGAGTATGCATGCGGCCTCCCGCGAGCCCCTCGGCATCCGTTAGTCTGGACAGCCTAGGAGGGCACAGTGACTGACAGCGACAGCCGACCGGCCGGAGAAGCCGCGATCCACCGCTCTGGTGAACAGAAGCATGACGTGACGCAGACGTTCGGACACGATTCGGACCTGTCCTTCGTGCCGTTCGGCGTGGAGCTCACCGACGTCGAGCAGACCGCCATCGCGGCGCTGCCGTCGGGATCGGCCCTGCTGCTGGTGCGCTCGGGCGCCCTCGCCGGTGCCCGCTACCTCCTCGACACCGATGTGACGACGGTCGGACGCCACCCCGAGGCCGACATCTTCTTCGATGACGTGACCGTCTCTCGCCGTCACGCGGAGATCACGCGTACCGGCACGACGTTCGAGATCATCGACCAGCGCTCGCTCAACGGGACGTACGTCAACGGCGAGCGGGTCGACCGCAGTGCGCTGGTCGACGGCTCCGAGCTGCGCGTCGGCAAGTTCCGACTGAACTTCTTCGCCTCTCCGCACGACCGCCAGGCGGCGAACGCCTGATGGCGGCCACTCCCGCCCGCGAACGCTCTGCGTCCGCGGGCCTGCTGAGTATCGGTCAGGTGCTCGCGCGTCTCACTCCGGAGTTCCCCGATCTGACCTCCAGCAAGCTGCGTTTCCTCGAGGTGCAGGGCATCGTCAGCCCCTCGCGCACCGAGTCCGGCTACCGCAAGTTCTCGACGGCCGACATCGAGCGGCTCCGTCTCGGACTCACCCTCCAGCGGGATCACTACCTGCCGCTGAGCGTGATCCGTGAGCAGCTGGACAGCTCTGCGGGGGAGGCCTCGCTCGCGCCGCCTCCGTCGATCACGCCGGCGCCGCGTCGCTATCGTCGGGCCGAGCTCCTCGCGGCGGCAGGAGCAGGACCCCAGCTGCTGAACGACGCGATCAGCACCGGTGTCATCACCGCCCAGGAGAACTACCCCGAGGCGACGGTGACGCTTCTGCGCGGACTCGTCGCGCTGGATCGCCACGGGATCGAGCCCCGGCACCTGCGCTCCCTCCGTCAGGGGGCCGAGCGCGAGGTCGCTCTCATCGAGTCGGCGATGTCGTCGCTGCTGCGACGGACGGATGCCGCCTCCCGCGCGAAGGCCAGCGAACTCGCTCCCGAGCTGGCGACGAAGATCGACGAAGTGCGCTCGCTCTTCGTCAAGGACGCGCTGTCGCGTGTGCTTTCGTAACGAACTGATTGCGACACACCTTCGGCGTCCCACGGATGTCATTGCCGGTGCCCGAGCACTGCTCTACCGTGGAGATAACCGTTCCAGGGAGGATTTCCGATGAATGCGGATGAGCTCACAGGCGACCCGCGGTTCGTACCCGAACTCCTCTTCACGGACGGTCTCCCCGCCATGGACGACGAGGTCGGCTACCGCGGTGCCGTCGCCGCTCGTGCCGCCGGCATCACCTACCGTCAGCTGGATTACTGGGCCCGCACCGAGCTGGTCGAGCCCACCGTCCGCGGCGCGAGCGGCTCCGGCTCGCAGCGTCTCTACGGCTTCCGCGACATCCTGGTCCTGAAGCTCGTCAAGAGCCTCCTCGACACCGGCATCTCGCTGCAGCAGATCCGTACCGCTGTCGAAGAGCTGCGACGTGCCGGCATCCGCGATCTCGCCGGCACCACGCTGATGAGCGATGGCGCCTCCGTCTACCTGTGCACGTCGAACGACGAGGTCATCGACCTCGTCAGCCGCGGCCAGGGCGTGTTCGGCATCGCCGTCGGCAAGGTGCTCCGCGAGGTCGAGTCGACGCTCGTCGCCTTCGACCCGACCGCGCCGGACCCCGTCGACGAGCTCTCCGCGCGCCGCTCGAAGCGCTCCGCCTGATCCACCCTTCGACAGGCTCAGGGACCCACCCTTCGACAGGCTCAGGGACCCACCCTTCGACAGGCTCAGGGACCCGAGGGGGAGCTCTGCGCTCCTTGTCGGGTCGCAGAGCTTGCCGAAGCGTCAGGCGTTCTCGGGAAGCGCGATGCGCCCGGTGCGGATGATCCGGTCGAGCAGCTGATCGAAGTCGGCGGCGAGCTCCTGTGCGGAGTCTCCCGGCCAGATGTGCAGCGGCTTCGCCGCGCCCTGCGCCTGCTGCAGCGAGGTGCGCTCGGGCAGCTGGGGAGCGAGCACGAGAGGCCCGAACATGTCGCGGAGCTCCTTGATACGGAACTGGTGCTCGATGGACTGCGGGCGCACGCGGTTCACGACGATGCCGAGCGGCTGAAGACGAGGCGAGAGGCCGCGGCGGATCTCCTCGATCGCGCGGAGGGCGCGGTCCGCGGCGGCGACCGAGAACAGGCCGGGCTCGGTGACCACCATGACGCGGTCGCTGGCGGCCCAGGCCGTGCGGGTGAGCGCGTTCAGCGACGGCGCGCAGTCGATGAGCACGAGGTCGTAGTCGGCTTCGACGGCCGCGAGTGCCTCTTCGAGCTTCCAGACGTCGCGGACGCTCGGGTGCGGCCCGTCGAAGTTGATGGCGGAGGGGCTCCCGATGAGCACGTCGATCGTGCCGGGGTGCACTTTCGCCCATCCGCTGGAGGTGATCGCCTGACGGACGACCTTCTCCTTCGGGTTCGCCAGGACATCGGCGATGTTGAGTCGTCCGGCCACCTGGATGTCCATCCCGGTGGAGACGTCGGACTGCGGGTCGAGGTCGACGACGAGAGTCCGGACTCCTCGGGCGAAAGCCGCTGAGGCCAGCCCGAGTGTCACGGTCGTCTTGCCGACGCCCCCCTTGAGAGAGCTGACGCTGAGTACGTGCACGAACACCACGTTACCTTCCCCTAGGCTGAGGGAACACTCAGCCCCGCCCCTGCACGCCGAAAACGCCGTGCATCGAGCTCTCAGAGGTGTGCATGTTCCAGAAGATCCTTGTGGCCAACCGCGGCGAGATCGCGATCCGGGCCTTCCGAGCGGCGTACGAGGTGGGGGCGCGCACCGTCGCGGTCTTCCCCCATGAGGACCGCGGGTCCGTCCATCGACTCAAGGCCGATGAGGCCTACGAGATCGGCGAACGCGGTCACCCCGTCCGCGCGTACCTGAACGTCGACGAGATCATCCGCGTCGCGCTCGAGGCGGGAGCGGATGCGATCTACCCCGGATACGGCTTCCTGTCGGAGAACCCGGAGCTCGCGGAGAAGGCGGCGGCCAACGGCATCGTCTTCATCGGCCCGCCGGCGAAGGTGCTCGAGATGGCGGGCAACAAGGTCGAGGCGAAGCGGCACGCGATCGAGGCCGGAGTGCCGGTGCTGCGTTCGACCGAGGCATCCGACGACGTCGAGGCGCTCGTCGCCCAGGCGGAGGACATCGGCTTCCCGCTCTTCGCCAAGGCGGTGGCGGGCGGCGGCGGCCGCGGCATGCGTCGCGTCGAGACCGCGGGTGATCTCGCACCCGCTCTGGCCGAGGCGATGCGGGAGGCTGCGAGCGCCTTCGGCGACGCCCGGATGTTCCTGGAGCAGGCCGTGGTGCGCCCCCGGCACATCGAGGTGCAGATCCTCGCCGACAAGACCGGCGAGACCGTGCACCTGTTCGAGCGCGACTGCTCGGTGCAGCGGCGCCACCAGAAGGTCGTCGAGATCGCTCCGGCGCCGAATCTGGACGACAGCATCCGCACCGCACTCCACGGCTACGCGGTCGCCTTCGCCCGCTCGATCGGCTACGAGAACGCCGGTACCGTCGAGTTCCTGCTGGAGACGGCGGGCGAGCGCACGGGCGAGGTCGTCTTCATCGAGATGAACCCGCGCATCCAGGTCGAGCACACCGTGACCGAGGAGGTCACCGACGTCGACCTCGTGCAGAGTCAGATGCGGATCGCCGCGGGCCAGACTCTCGCGGAGCTGGGACTGCAGCAGCAGAACCTGCACCTGCGGGGGGCTGCGCTGCAGTGCCGCATCACCACCGAGGACCCGACGCAGGGCTTCCGCCCCGACACCGGCAAGATCACGACCTACCGCTCACCCGGCGGCGCCGGCATCCGCCTCGACGGAGGCACGGTGCATCAGGGGGCGCAGATCAGCCCGCACTTCGACTCGATGCTGGCGAAGCTGACCTGCCGCGGTCGCGACTTCCCCGCGGCCGTCGCGCGTGCCCGGCGCGCGCTGGCGGAGTTCCGCATCCGCGGCGTCTCGACGAACATCCCCTTCCTCCAGGCCCTGCTCGACGACGACGCCTTCATCGCGGGCGACGTGAGCACCTCCTTCATCGACGAGCGGCCGGAGCTCCTGCGCGGTCGGGTCTCGAAGGACCGCGGCACGAAGCTCCTGAACTGGCTGGTCGACGTCACCGTCAACAAGCCCCACGGCGCGCACCCCGGTGTCATCGACCCGGTCGCGAAGCTCCCCGTCGTCGATCTCTCGACCGAGCCGATCGCCGGGTCGCGTCAGCGGCTGCTCGAGCTCGGTCCGGAGGGCTTCGCCCGGAGCCTCCGCGAGCAGACGGCACTCGCGATCACCGACACCACCTTCCGCGACGCGCACCAGTCGCTGCTGGCCACGCGCGTGCGCACCAAGGACCTCGTCGCGGCTGCTCCGTACCTGGCGCGGCTCACGCCGGGCCTGCTGTCCGTCGAGGCCTGGGGCGGTGCGACGTACGACGTCGCGCTGCGCTTCCTCGGCGAGGACCCCTGGGAGCGACTCGACAAGCTGCGCGCCGCGCTGCCGAACGTCGCGATCCAGATGCTGCTGCGCGGACGCAACACGGTCGGCTACACGCCGTACCCGACGGCGGTCACCGAGGCGTTCGTCGCCGAGGCAGCCGCGAGCGGGGTCGACATCTTCCGGATCTTCGACGCCCTCAACGACGTGGAGCAGATGCGCCCCGCCATCGAGGCCGTGCGCAACACCGGCACCGCGGTCGCCGAGGTGGCACTCTGCTACACCGGCGACCTCCTCGACCCGGCCGAGAACCTCTACACGCTCGACTACTACCTCGGTCTCGCCGACCAGATCGTCGCGGCCGGGGCGCACATCATCGCGATCAAGGACATGGCGGGGCTCCTGAGGCCCGCGGCTGCATCGAAGCTCGTCGCAGCGCTGCGCGAGCGCTTCGACCTCCCTGTCCACCTGCACACGCACGACACGCCGGGCGGCCAGCTGGCTACGCTCCTCGCAGCCAGCGCGGTCGGAGTGGATGCCGTGGATGCCGCGTCGGCACCGCTCTCCGGAACCACCAGCCAGCCGTCGCTGTCCTCGCTCGTCGCGGCGCTCGCGCACACCGATCGGGACAGCGGCATCTCCCTCGACGCGGTGTCCGATCTCGAGCCGTACTGGGAGGCGGTGCGCCGGCAGTACGCGCCGTTCGAGTCGGGGCTTCCCGGACCCACGGGCCGCGTGTACCACCACGAGATCCCCGGCGGGCAGCTGTCGAACCTCCGCCAGCAGGCGAAGGCCCTCGGTCTCGCGGATGACTTCGAGCTCATCGAGGACATGTACGCCGCGGCCGACCGCATCCTCGGGCGCGTTCCGAAGGTGACGCCGTCATCGAAGGTCGTCGGCGACCTCGCGCTGCATCTCGCCGCCGTGAAGGCGGATCCTGCGGACTTCGAGGCGAACCCGGAGAAGTACGACGTGCCGGACTCGGTCGTCGGATTCATGGCGGGCGAGCTGGGCGACCTCCCCGGAGGATGGCCGGAGCCGTTCCGCACCAAGGTCCTCGCCGGACGCTCGGTGCGCACCGGGCTCACGCAGATCAGCGCGGAGGACGAGGCCGCTCTCGCCGGTTCCAGCGCCGAGCGGCGTGCGCGGCTCAACTCCCTGCTGTTCCCTGCGCCCACCGCGGAGTACACCGAGCGGCGCGAGCTCTTCGGCGACCTCTCCGTCCTCGACACGAGCGACTACCTCTTCGGACTCGTGCAGGGACAGGAGCATCGCATCGAGATCGACCGCGGCGTGCAGCTGTTCATCGGTCTGGAGGCCATCGGCGACGCCGACGACAAGGGCATGCGGACCGTGATGACGACTCTGAACGGGCAGCTCCGACCTGTCTTCGTGCGAGACAGGTCCGTCGCGGTGGACGCGCACGAGGCCGAGCGGGCGGACACCAACGTCCCCGGCCAGGTCGCCGCTCCGTTCTCCGGTGTCGTCACGCTCAAGGCCGAGGTCGGTGCTGCCGTCCGGGCCGGCGAGCCGATCGCCTCGATCGAGGCGATGAAGATGGAAGCGGCCATCACCGCGCCCGTCGACGGCGTGATCGAGCGTCACGCGATCGCCGAGACGCAGCAGGTGGATGCCGGAGATCTTTTGGTCGTCATCCGTCCCGCGCACTAATCTTGTGCGGGCGAGGGCCGCGCACCGTGTGCGCACCCGAGGCCCGCGCAGGCTTGGAGTGACATCGTGACCCCGAAGAACACCGCAGAACCCGAGGAGAACCCGCTGGGGGTGCTCGATGACGCCGCGTCCGTGGACACGGCCGTCATCGGCATCCTCGGCGGAACGGCGCAGGTGAGCGTGTCGCTGCCGAAGGACGATGACGACGACCTCGATGACGAGGGCGTCGTCGAGGGAGAAGTCGTCGGCGACCTCATCGTCGACGAACTGCCCATCGTCACGGCTTCGCAGGTGGCATCCGCGGCGAAGGCCGTGCCCGCCGCCGTGACTCCGGCGGTGCTGAAGTCCCGGTCTCCGGGAGACGACAAGGTTGCCGAGGCCGCCAAGGCCGACCCGTCGCCGAAGGAAGTCCCGGGCATCATCATCGGGCCCATCGTGATCGACGAACCGGTGGCCGCCACCCCGTCGGCGGAAGAGGCCGCGCACGAGGAGACCATCCACGAAGCGGAACTGGAGCCGGACGTCGAGGAGCCGATCGACCAGGAGCCGGATGCCGAGGAGCCGGAATCGGCGACGATCGTCGAGGAGCCGGAGCCGGAGCCGGAGCCGGAGCCGGAGCCGGAGCCTGAGCCGGAGCCGGAGCCGGAGCCTGAGCCTGAGCCTGAGCCTGAGCCGGAGCCGGAGCCGGAGCCGGAGCCGGAGCCTGAGCCTGAGCCTGAGCCTGAGCCGGAGCCGGAGCCGGAGCCTGAGCCTGAGCCTGAGCCTGAGCCTGAGCCGGAACCGGAACCGGAGCCCGTACCCGAGCCGGAACCCGACCCCGAGCCGGTCCCCGTCGCGAACGAGCCGGCCGCCGCGGCGACGCACGCCGAAGAGGCGGCCGTCGCAGCCCGATTCCTGGCGAGGGCGACCGTCGATACGGCTGCGGCTCCCGTCGCAGCCACTGCCGCGGGAGTGCCCGCCGTGAAGGAGACCGCCGCCGTGTCCACTCCCGACGAGAAGTCCGTCGTTCCGCAGCCAACGCGCGCGGCCGCCCGCGCCGACGTGACGCTCACCTCGAAGCGCCTGGACGATCTGGGTGATTCCTCGCGGGAGTCGGCCGATCTGCTCACCGCCGATCGCCTGCTCGACCCGCATCGCCTCACGAAGCCCGAGCCCGAAGGCGCGTGGAGTCATTTCCTCTACACCGTGTCGGGACGCCGCATCAACATCGGCGACGGTCGGCGGGCCCGGGAGCGGAAGGCGCTCAGCGCTCGCATCGCCGCACCTCTCCCCGGAGGGGCGCGGTTCGTGCCCGTGCTCTCTCGCAAGGGCGGCGTCGGCAAGACGACGATCACCGCCCTGCTCGGCATGGCGCTGGCCGACGCGCGTGACGACCGCGTGATCGCCGTCGATGCCAATCCGGATCGAGGAACCCTCGCGGAACGTATCGTCCGTCCGGCTCACAACAAGTCGGTGCGCGATCTGGTCCGCATCCACGACGACGTCCGGGGTTATCACGACATCTCCGCCATCGTGGCGCGCGATGCCACCCGTCTCGACGTTCTCGCCTCCGATTCGGATCCCCGCATCGCCGAGGCCTTCAGCGACAGCGACTACCGGGACGTCGCCGGTGTGGCCGCGCACTACTACTCGCTCGTGCTGACGGACACGGGGACGGGCATCGTGCACTCCGTGATGTCGGCGACCCTCGACCTGGCCGACCAGATCATCATCGTGTCGGGGCTGAGCGTCGACGAGGCGCGACTGGCCTCGGAGACTCTCACCTGGCTCGAGACGAACGGGTACGCCGAGCAGGCTCGAGAGGCGATCGTCGTGCTGAACCAGTCGACACCGGGCGCGCCCCTCGTGCGCCTGAACGAGCTGCAGAGTCACTTCGCCACGCGCGCGAAGAGCGTGATCCGGATGCCGTACGATCCGCAGATCGCCGGGGGAGGGACCATCGTATTCGCGAACCTGCTGCCCGAGACACGTGTCGCCGCGCGTCGACTCGCCGCGCTCCTGGTCGAGGGCCTGCGGGCGAAGGGCGCCTGATGGCCGTCCGCGAGATCCGCATCTTCGGCGACCCCGTCCTGCGTACCGTGTGCGCCCCGATCGATGACATCGACGACGGCGTCCGCGCACTGGTGGCCGACCTCGTCGAGACGGTCGAGCTGCCTGGCCGAGCCGGGGTGGCCGCCCCGCAGATCGGCGTGGCGTTGCGCGCCTTCAGCTACAACATCGACGGTGACATCGGCTACGTGCTCAACCCGGTGCTCGTGGAGGTGCGGGGCGAACCCGAGCCGACCGGAGAGGGCTGCCTGTCCGTTCCCGGGCTCTGGCACGACGCGCAGCGGCACCCGTGGGCGCGCGTCGAGGGGATCGACCTCGACGGGAATCCTGTGGTGCTCGAGGGCGACGGTCTCCTCGCCCAGGCGCTTCAGCACGAGACGGATCACCTCGACGGGAAGCTGTTCCTGTCGCGTCTCGATCCGGAGACCCGCAAGCAGGCGATGCGCGAGGTGCGCGAGAGCGCCTGGTTCTAGCCGCCGAGCGTTCCCTTTCTCACCGAACGGCCCCCTTGCGCGTGTGCGCGAGGGGGCCGTTCGTCGGGAAAGGGGTGGGTCGACCTGCCGGGTCAGCCGCCGATCGCGACGTTGGTCGTCGAGACCGGCTCGTCGTAGATCGCGGAGATCTCGTCGGCGAAGTCGTTCATGATGACGTTGCGCTTGATGGAGAGCTTCGGCGTCAGGTGGCCCGATGCCTCGGTCCACTCCGAATCGAGGATCGTGAACTTGCGGATCGACTCGGCGCGCGACACGCGGGCGTTCGCGCCGTCGACGGCGCGCTGGACCTCGGCCCGGACGGCGTCGTTGCGGGAAGCCTCCACCAGCGTCATCTTGGCGTCGAGGCCGTTGTTCGCGAGCCACGTCGGCAGCATCTCGGGGTCGAGCGTCACCAGGGCCGAGATGAACGGGCGCTGATCGCCGACCACGACGACCTGGCCGATGATCGGGTTCGCCCGGATCGGGTCCTCGAGCGCGGCGGGGGCGACGTTCTTGCCTCCGGCCGTGACGATGATCTCCTTCTTGCGACCGGTGATCGTGAGGAAGCCCTCGGAGTCGAAGCTGCCGATGTCGCCGGTGCGGAACCAGCCGCCGTCGCTGAACGCCTCGGCCGTGGCCTCGGGGTTGTTCCAGTACTCCTTGAAGACGTTGATGCCGCGCACCTCGATCTCGCCATCCTCACCGAGGCGCACGCCGACGCCGGGGAGCGCGGGACCGACCGTGCCGATCTTCGACTTGTCGGCCAGGTTCACCGTGGCGGGAGCCGTCGTCTCGGTCAATCCGTAGCCCTCGAGGATCACGACGCCGAGGCTGTGGAAGAAGTGACCGAGTCGCGGGCCCAGGGGAGCGGAGCCGGACACGGCGTAGACCACGTTCCCGCCCATCGCCGTGCGGAGCTTGCTGTAGACGAGCTTGTTGAAGAGGGCGAACTTCAGCTTCATCCCGAAGGGGATCTTCTTGCCTTCTTCGAGCAGCTTCGAGTGCTCGATGGCGACATCCGCCGCGGCGCGGAAGATCTTGCCCTTCCCGCCGGCCTCCGCCTTCTGCTCGGCGGAGTTGTACACCTTCTCGAACACGCGAGGGACGGCGAGGAGGAAGGTCGGCTTGAACGAGCCGAGGGCGGGCAGGAGCTGTCGCGTGTCGGGCTGGTGACCGGTGCGGACGCCCGCGTGGATGTCGAGGATCGAGATGAAGCGCGCGAAGACGTGAGCCGTCGTGATGAACAGGAGGGTCGAGGCGCCCGGCGTCTGCACGACCGCGTCGAGGGCCTTCGCGGAGTTGCGGGTGAGCTCGACGAAGTTGCTGTGCGTGAGCACGCAGCCCTTCGGGCGACCGGTGGAGCCCGAGGTGTAGATGAGGGTGGCGATGTCGGAGCCGACGGCGAGGTTGCGGCGACGCTCGATCTCCTCGTCGGTGACCGCTGCGCCCTGCGCCGTGAGCGTGTCGATGGCGCCGAGGTGCAGCTGCCAGACCTCGCGGATCAGGGGAAGGTCGCCGCGCACCTCGTCGACGCGGGCGAAGTGCTCCGGAGATTCGACCACGAGGGCGATCGCCCCGGAGTCCTCGAGGATCCACTGGATCTGAGAGGGGGAGCTGGTCTCGTAGATCGGGACCATCACGGCGCCGGCGTAGAAGAGCGCGAAATCGACCAGCGTCCACTCGTACGTCGTGCGCGCGAGGAAGCCGACCTTCTCGCCCGGCTGGATGCCTGCGGCGGCGAATCCCTTCGCCAGTGCGATCACGGCCGTCTGGAAGTCGGCGGCGGAGATGTCGCGCCAGCCTTCGCCCTCGGGCACCGAGAACAGCGCGCGGTCGGGGGTGGCCTTGACGCGCTGGAACAAGAGGTCCGAGACGTTTGCGTCGGGGTCGGCGGGGACGATCGCGGGGACTTCAAACTGGACCACGGCAGCTCCTTCGGTACCGGTCGGGCACGTGTGTGGTCTTGAGTCTAGGGCATGACACCCCGTCGCACCTCGTGTGGAACTGAGTCGCGATCGTGCATCCCGATCGAAGATCGCCGAAGCGGATGCCGGACGCGGCGCTAGACTTCACCTCGATGTTCTACTGGCTGATGAAGTACGTCGTGATCGGCCCCGTGGTCAAGGCGATCTTCCGTCCCTGGATCGTGGGCCGCAAGAACGTGCCCGCGAACGGGGCGGCGATCCTCGCCAGCAACCATCTCTCATTCGCGGACTCCATCTTCCTGCCGCTGGTGATCGATCGCCCGATGTCCTTCCTCGCCAAGAGCGACTACTTCACGGGCCGCGGCCTGAAGGGCTTCGCGACCAAGTTCTTCATGAAGGCCACGGGGCAGATCCCGATCGACCGATCCGGAGGCAAGGCCTCGGAGGCTTCTCTGAACACCGGTCTGCAGGTGCTCGGCGGCGGCGACCTGCTCGGCATCTACCCGGAGGGCACGCGAAGCCCCGACGGCAAGCTGTACCGCGGACGCACCGGCATCGCACGGATGGCGCTCGAGGCCAAGGTCCCCGTCGTCCCCGTGATCATGGTCGACACCGACACGGCCATGCCGATCGGCCAGCGGCTTCCCCGCATCATGCGCGTCGGGATCGTCATCGGAGAGCCGCTCGACTTCTCCCGCTACGCCGGGATGGAGAACGACAGGTACATCCTGCGCTCCGTCACCGACGAGATCATGGTGGCCCTGCATCGTCTCGGTCAGCAGGAGTACGAGGACGTCTACGCCTCGACCGTGAAGGACCGTCTTCCCTCCCGTGTCACACGGCGCTAGCGGAGCGTCCAGGGTGCACGCCGACCACTAGGCTTGAGGCATGCTCCCGCACCACATCGACGCCCTTGATGCATGGCGCTCGCTTCCCATCAAGCAGCAGCCGCAGTGGCCCGACGCGGACCGCGTCGCCGACGTCTCCCGCCAGATCGCCGCTCTCCCGCCGCTGGTCTTCGCGGGTGAGGTCGACAACCTCCGTGATCGCCTCGCGCGCGCAGCATCCGGAAAGGCCTTCCTGCTCCAGGGCGGCGACTGCGCCGAGACCTTCGCCGGCGCGACCGCCGAGCAGATCCGCAACCGCATCAAGACGGTGCTGCAGATGGCCGTCGTGCTCACCTACGGCGCCTCGATGCCCATCGTCAAGATGGGGCGCATGGCCGGACAGTTCGCCAAGCCCCGCTCGAGCGACAGCGAAACCCGCGGTGACGTCACGCTTCCGGCGTACCGCGGCGACATCGTCAACGGCTACGACTTCACCGAGGGCTCCCGTCAGGCCGATCCCGGTCGCCTGCTGCAGGGGTACCACACGGCCGTCTCCACCCTGAACCTCATCCGCGCCTTCACCCAGGGCGGCTTCGCCGACCTCCGCGAGGTGCACTCGTGGAACAAGGGCTTCGCGCAGAACCCCGCCAACCAGCGCTACGAGCGCATGGCCGCCGAGATCGACCGCGCCATCAAGTTCATGGAGGCGGCGGGCGCCGACTTCGACGAGCTGAAGCGCGTCGAGTTCTTCACCGGCCACGAGGGTCTGCTGATGGACTACGAGCGCCCGATGACGCGGATCGACTCGCGCACGGACACGCCGTACAACACCTCGGCGCACTTTCTGTGGATCGGTGAGCGCACCCGCGAGCTCGACGGCGCGCACGTCGACTACTTCTCGAAGATCCGCAACCCCATCGGTGTGAAGCTCGGCCCGACGACCACGCCGGAGACCGCGCTCGCGCTGATCGACAAGCTCGACCCCGAGCGCGAGCCCGGCCGACTGACCTTCATCACGCGCATGGGTGCGGGGAAGATCCGCGACGCCCTGCCCCCGCTGCTGGAGGCCGTGCGCGACTCCGGCGCGCAGCCGCTGTGGGTGACGGATCCGATGCACGGCAACGGCATCACGACCCCGACCGGCTACAAGACCCGTCGCTTCGACGACGTCGTCGACGAGGTGCGCGGCTTCTTCGAGGCGCATCGCGCGGTGGGCACGTTCCCCGGCGGCATCCACGTCGAGCTCACGGGAGACGATGTCACCGAGTGCCTCGGCGGATCCGAGCAGATCGACGAGGCAGCACTCGCCACGCGCTACGAGAGCCTGTGCGACCCGCGCCTGAACCACATGCAGTCGCTCGAGCTGGCGTTCCTCGTCGCGGAGGAGCTCGAGAAGCGCTGAGTCGACGGCTTTCGTCGAACGCAGAGAACCCGCCCCCCGGATGATCGGGAGGGCGGGTTCTCTGCGTCTGTCGTCTTTCGGGCGAGGGGCGTCGGCGACATCACCCCGCGGCGAAGACGCGCACCTCCGTCCCGCGTACGCGGGACTCTCCGGCCTTCGGGTCGGTGCGCGTCGCGGTGAAGATGTCCCAGACGAGTTCCGGCGCCGCAGTGACCGGCTTGAATCCGGCGTCCTGCAGCTGCTTGACGGCATCGCGGATCGAGATGCCGGACACGTCGGGGATCTCGATGGGCTCGGGCCCCAGGGAGACGATCAGCCGCATGTCGTCACCGGGACGCCAGTTGCCCGACTCGGAGCGGTCGGCGTAGCCGATGACCCGGCCCTCGGCGATCGTGTCGCTGTACTGCTCGACGCGTTCGTCGAGCACGTTCAGGCCCTTGTCGGTGAGCGCCTGGGTCGCCTGCTGCACGGAGGTGTCGGAGACGTCGGGCAGCGATCCCAGCGAGACGAAGAGGTCGACGGTGTCGGCTTCGAAGAGGTCGCATCCCTCGCCGCACTCGTAGGCGTCGCCGCCGGCACGCGGCGTCACGTACGCGTTGATGACGATCCCCTCGTCGGCATCCGAGAACAGTTCCAGGGTCTCGTCGGGGACCGTGACGTTCAGCGCGTCCAGATAGGCGCGCGCCTCGTCCTCGGTCTTGCCGTTGAGGGTCTCGATCGAGTGCGGCTCAGGCCCGAGCGAGATCAGCACGGTCACCTCGCCGTTCTTCTCCAGCCGGTCGCCGGCCTGCGGATCGGTGCGGATCGCCAGATCCTTCTCGACGTCGACCGAGTACTCCTCGCCCCGCAAGGGGGTGAGTCCTTCCGCGGTGAGCGCCTCGGCGGCCTGCTCGTAGGTCGAGCCGGCGACATCCGGCACGGCGATCAGCGACCCGGGCCCCGAGCCGAACCACCAGCCGACTCCACCGGCGAGAACGGCGAGGAGCAGGACGAGCGTGAGCAGGAACGCGCCACGTGCGCGTCGACGCGACGCGCGACGGCGAAGGACCGTCGCGTTGTCGATCGGCGCGGGCGCCGGTGCTGTCGGGTCGGCGATCACCATCGTGCCGGGCAGCACCTTGGTGAGGTCGCCCGAGTCGCCCTGGCTGCGCTGCGACATCGTCGCGGCGGCGACCGCCGGAGCGATGCCCAGCTCGCGCTCGATCTCCCGCAGACGGTCGAGCATCTGCTGGGCGTCATCCGGTCGTTCGTCCGGGGACTTCTCGGTCGCCCAGAGGACGAGCTCGTCGAGGGGCTCGGGTACGGCCGGATTGCGCACGCTCGGACGGGGGACCGACTCGGTGGCGTGCTGGAACGCGATCTGCATCGGCTGCTCGCCCTTGTAGGGCTGCTCGCCGACCAGCATCTCGTAGAGCATGATGCCGAGCGCGTAGATGTCGCTCCGCGCGTCGGCGGTGCCGCGGGTCACGAGCTCGGGGGCCAGGTAGGCGATCGTGCCGAGCAGCTGCTGCCCTGTCGCCGTGTTCGCCGTCGTGGCCCTGGCGAGGCCGAAGTCACCGATCTTGATACGGCCGTCCTCCGCGAGGAGCACGTTCTCCGGCTTCACGTCGCGATGCACGATCCCGGCACGGTGCGCGGCGGAGAGACCGGCGAGGATCGCGTCCATGATCGTGATCGTCTGGGGGATCGTGAGGCGCTTCTGCTCGCGCAGCAGCTCGCGGAGGGTGATACCGGGAAGGTACTCCATCACGAGGTAGGCGAGCTCGCCGTCCTGGCCCTGGTCGAACACGTTGACCACGTGCGGATCGGCGAGCCGGGCGGCGGCTCGCGCCTCCTGGATGAACCTGCTCTGGAAGGCGGAGTCATCGCTGAGGTGCGCGTGCATGACCTTGAGGGCGATGCGGCGCTCGAGGCGGAGGTCCGTCGCGACGTAGACCGTGGCCATCCCACCGCGGGCGATGCGCGCCCGTACACGGTAGCGGCCGTCGACAAGCCGCCCGATGAGGGGGTCGGCCTGATGATTGGTCGTCACGTCAGAATTCTATGGAGAACTGCCTGAAAGACAGGGGAGCGGCTCACCCCTGAGGGCTGTGGGTTTTCCGAACGGCGCTCAGCCATGCAGGGCGAGCCAGGTGTATGCCTGCGCTTCCCACTGGCCGTACTTGTCCGGATAGGCCGAGATCTGCACGGCCTGGGCTGCATCCGTGAAGGCCATGCCCTCCCATCCGGGGATGTCGAGCAGTCCGCGGGTCGTGAGGCCGTTCGGGTCGCTCGGGCCTCCGTAGAACACCCGGGTGCTGCGATCCGCGTCCATGATCTGCTCGGGCGAACCCCACCCCGTGCTCGGGCGCTGCTGGAAGATGCCGAGAGAGTCGCGGTCGCCCCAGTCGAGATTGCGCAGCCCCGACTCGACCATCCCGGTCGCGAGGGCGATCGCGACCGCCCGGTCCGAGACGCCGAGCTCTCGTCCGATACGGATGATGAGCGCCGCGTTCGCGGCCTGCTCGGCCGTGAGGGCCGTCGCTTCCGGAGTGACGGCCGCCGCCGCCGCGGGGGCCGGTGCACCCTGCACGGCGAGCGTCTGCCCCGGGTAGATGATCGAGGATGAATCGAGCCCGTTCAGCGCGAACAGCGTCTGGGTGGTCGTGCCGTAGGCCTGTGCGATGCCGAAGACGGTGTCGCCGGCGACGACGACGTGCGTCGCGGCCGGTGCGACCGAGGTCGCGGGTGCTGCTGCGGGCGCCGCAGCAGGTGCAGCGGCACCGGACACGACGAGAGCCTGACCCGGATAGATGACGGAGTCGCGGGTCAGGCCGTTCGCACCCAGCACGGCGTCGACGGTGGTGCCGTACTGCGCCGCGATCGCGTACACGGTGTCGCCGGAGACGACGGTGTGGACGGTCGATGCGGGTCCGACGGCCTCCACGACCGCCGGGGCGGCGACCACCACGGCCGGAGCCTGCAGTGTCAGCGTCTGCCCGGGGTAGATCACCGAACGCCAGGAGAGGCCGTTCCAGGTCAGGACGTCGACCGTCGCGAGCCCGAATCGGCCCGCGACCGCGGAGACGGTGTCACCGGGCTGCACGACGTAGGCGGCCGGAGGGGCCTCGGCGGGGACCAACCCGAGCGGTGCGGAGCGCTGTCGCTCGACACTGGGTGACGGGGCGGCCTCCGCCGGCGCCGCGACGAGGGTTCCGGCCAGGGCGCCGATGACGGCGGCCGGCATGCCGAGCTGAAGATATCGCGTGCGACGCGTGGCGGTGTTCTGTCTCAAGGATCCCCCTTTTCGAGCACTTCACGCTGACACGGATGTAAACAGAAGTCAACAGAAGTGACGCAAGTGAAAGATGTGACTGGAGTGCCGACATGCGGCATCCGATGGGAGGTGAGATAGTGGGCAACGTGTCTGAGAACGTTGTGGAGAACCCTGCTGTCGAGTGGCTGACCATGCCCGACCTCGTCGAGGTGCTGGATGAGCCGCTCGGCCGCGTCCGTCGCCTGATCGACGAGCACTACCTCGTCGGCTCGCGACGCGGCGGCGTGTTCGCGGTGCCCTCGATCTTCATCGTCGACGGGCATCCGCTGAGCTCCCTGCGCGGGACCATCATCGTGCTGCAGGACGCGGGCTTCACCGACGACGAGCTGATCGACTGGCTGCTCGAGGACGAGGAGAGCCTCGGCCGGTCGCCGATCGCCGCCCTCCTCGCGGGTCACAAGAGCGCGGTCCGTCGACTCGCTCGCACGCTCGCCTGACGGACGATCGGCTTCAGGCCGACCGCACGGTCGCCGCGCGGGCGAGATCGCGCAGCTCGCCGACCGCCGCGTTGTCCAGGCGCGCACCCGAGAGGGCGCGGTCGGCTTCACGGGCGTAGTCGGAGATCATCGTCTCGACGCGTTCGAGCGCTCCGGATTCCGCGATCGTCGCCTGCAGGAACGACACCTGCTGCGCGGTGAGCTCCGGGTCGCCGAGCATCTCGTCGAGGAGGTTCCTCGCCGAGGCGTCCAGCGCCTGCCTCGTGAGCGCGACGAGGACCGTCCGCTTGCCCTCGCGCAGATCGTCGCCGGCGGGCTTGCCGGTCACGGAGGAATCGCCGAAGACGCCGAGGATGTCGTCGCGCAGCTGGAAGGCCATGCCGATCGGGTGTCCGAAGCTCCGCAGCGCCGCCATCTGATCGTCCTCCGCGCCGGCGAGGGCTCCGCCGAGCACGAGGGGCTGCTCGATGCTGTAGCGGGCGGACTTGAGCGAGACCACGCGCAGCGCTCGCTCGGCGTGCAGCCCGCCGTCGTTGACGCTCCAGGCCGATTCCTCTGCGATGTCGAGGAACTGCCCGGTCGTCACATCGCGGCGCATGCGCGCGTACTCGCCCCGCACGGCGCGAGCGTGGGCGTGACCGTCCAGAGCGGACTCCAGCAGGTCGTCGCTCCACGCCACGAGGAGGTCCCCGAGCAGCACGGCGGAGGCACGGCCGAAGGCCTCCGCGTCGCCCGACCATCCCGCGTCACGGTGCGACGCCTCCAGGGCCCTGTGCGCGGCCGGCCGGCCACGGCGCGTGTCGGAGTTGTCGATCAGGTCGTCGTGGACGAGTGCGGCCGACTGGAAGATCTCCAGGGCGGCGCACGTGTCCCAGAGCACGTCGGACTCCGTGGCGTCGCGGTCCCGGAATCGGGCGACGGCTCGCCAGCCGGCATGGCAGAAACGGGCGCGGAGCCGCTTGCCTCCGACGAGGGTCGCGGCGGCTGCGTCGAGGAACCCCGCCGCCTCCGAGCCGTAGTCGAGGGATTCGGTGCGCATCAGCGCGAGGAAGCGGTCCAGGCGAGCGGCGACGGCGTCGGGTACGGAGGAGGGGGACGGCACGACTCCCAGCATACGTAAAGCAAGGAGGGGGCGATCGGCTAGCCTCGGACGCCTCCTCGCGCGTAGAATGGAAGGCACGATACCCGAGGGGGACGAAATGCCACTCTCCGAACAGGAGCAGCGTCTGCTCGATGAGATGGAACGCCATCTCCTTCACAACGACGCCGACGTCGTGAGCGCGCCATCAGGCGATCGCACACTGAGCTATCGCAACCTCGTGTACGGCGCCCTTCTGCTGCTGGCAGGCGTCGGCGGCCTCGTCGCCGGAGTCATCATCGGTGACGTCTGGGGCATCGTCGTCGGTGTCATCGGCTTCGCAGCGATGCTGGCCGGAGTCATGATCGCCGTGACGCCCGTGCGCCGGACGACCCCGGCCGCCCCTCGCGAGCGATCGGCCTCGAAGCAGCCGAGTTCGGCCTCCTTCATGGATCGCATGAACGATCGTTGGGATCGCCGCCAAGACGGACGCTGACCTCTCCTCCCTCTCTCGAAAGCCCGGATGCTGAGCATCCGGGCTTTTCTGCGTCCGGGGCCGCCCGCGGGGTGTCAGAGGCAGGCCTGCCTTCCACTGGCCCTCCACCTGCCCTCCACCTCCCTTCACCGCGTAATTCCGCGGTTCTAGGGCGACCCCGGTCGTATCGAACCGGCGAATCGGCGTATTCGCCGTAGGTTTGTGGAGGAAAGTGGAGTAAAGTGGGGCGCACCTCGAGTTGGCCGGACGCAGAGGGGGTGATGGCCGATGTTGCTGGGAACGCATTCTCCGAAGCTGGACGACAAGGGACGGGTCATCCTTCCTGCGAAGTTCCGCGAAGATCTCGGCGGCGGCATCGTCGTCACGCGTGGCCAGGAACGCTGCCTCTACGTCTTCAGCACGGCCGAGTTCGAGGCGATGCACGAGCGGATCCGTCAGGCGCCGCTCGCCAACAAGCAGGCGCGTGACTTCATGCGTCTGTTCCTCTCCGGTGCGAGTGCGGAGATGCCCGACAGTCAGAACCGCATCACCATCCCCGTCCACCTGCGCCAGTACGCAGGCCTGCAGAAGGAACTCATCGTCACCGGAGTCGGCGCCCACGCCGAGATCTGGGATGCCGAGAGCTGGAACGCCTACCTCGCCGCCGGTGAGGAGACCTACTCCGATCTCGAGCAGGAGGTGATTCCGGGACTCTTCTGACCACGGCTGTGATGCCCCGCCGCTCCCGCCCCGACACACTTCCCCGGTGCCGGGTCGCGAAGCGGAGGGGGATCAGAGCCGAAGGTCACCCCGAGAAAGATCATGAACCTCCGCGACATACACACCCCCGTGCTCCTCGACCGCTGCGTCGAGCTGCTGGCTCCCGCCCTCCAGGCCGACGGAGCCGTCCTCGTCGACGCCACGCTCGGGATGGGCGGGCATTCCGAGGCCCTGCTCGAGCGCTTCCCCCGCATCCGGCTCGTCGGACTCGATCGCGACACGGATGCGCTCCGCATCGCGGGGGAGCGGCTGGCCCGCTTCCGCGATCGCGTGACCCTCGTGCACACGGTGTACGACGAGATCGGGCTCCACGCTCAGGGCGCCGCCGGCATCCTCTTCGACCTCGGCGTCTCCTCGCTCCAGCTCGACGAGGCCGAGCGCGGCTTCGCCTACTCCAAGGATGCGCCGCTCGACATGCGGATGGACCAGACCAGCGGCATCACCGCCGCCGATGTCATCGCGACGTACAGCGAGGGCAACCTCCGCCGCATCTTCGAGCGCTACGGCGAGGAGAAGCTCGCCGGTCGTTACGCGCGCTTCATCATCGAGGCGCGGCAGAAGCAGCCGATCACGCGTTCGGCGGAGCTCGTCGAGATCCTCATCGCCGCGACCCCGGCGGCCGCTCAGCGCGCCGGACACCCGGCGAAGCGCGTCTTCCAGGCGCTGCGGATCGAGGTCAACACCGAGCTGAACGTGCTCGCCGACGCGATCCCGTCCGCCATGGACGCGCTGAGCGTCGGCGGCCGCATCGTGGTGATGTCCTACCAGTCCCTGGAGGACCGCCTCGTGAAGCAGGCGTTCGCGGCAGCATCCGCCTCGACCGCACCCGCCGGGCTCCCGGTGGAGCTCCCCGAGCACGCCCCGCGGTTCCGCATCCTCACCAAGGGCGCAGAACTCGCCGACGACGACGAGCGCGCGCGCAATCCGCGCGCGATCCCGGTGCGGCTCCGCGCCGCCGAGAAGCTGCGGGAGAGCGCATGAGCCTGAATGCCACGGTCCGCCAGCCGGCGCTGCCGATCGAGCCGACACGCGCACCGCAGCGGCGCCTGCAGCCCGTCACCCGTCCGGCCACCCGCCGCAAGCCCAAGCTCGCCTACGCGCTGATCGCCCTCGGCGGCGCTCTGGCCATCGGCGCCGCGCAGATCGCTCTGTCCCTGGCGATCACGCAGGACTCCTTCTCGCTGGCCGCACTCTCCTCGCAGCAGAACGAGCTGAATCTGCGGACCCATGCTCTGCAGGAGGAGCTGACCGGTCTGAGCTCCCCGCAGGTGCTCGCGAGCGGTGCCGCCGGTCTGGGGATGGTGGTCGCCGGATCGCCGTCGTATCTCCGTCTGAGCGACGGCGCCGTCTTCGGCACGGGAACCGGCGCCGATTGGAACTCGACCGTCGACCCGCAGGGTGCCGGCGCCGTCGGCAACGTGCTGGTCACCTCGCCTCCCGTCGACACCCCGGTCACGGAGGACACGACAGCCGATCAGACGACGCAGGAGCTCCCTCCCGCGATCACCGACGGGCTCCCGAGCCCCACCACGCATTGACTTCCCCCGACCGCCCCTGATCCGACGGAGAGATCGCATGACGACCAGAGCCACGCGCGGACCGCGGCGACGCACGGTCGTCGCCCTCGCCGTCATCCTGACGGTGCTGGCGACCTTCGTCGTGCGCCTCGTCGACATCCAGGTCGTGAGCGCCGACGAGCACGTCGCCGACTCGCTCACGCACATCGGCGCCGGCTCGACGATCCCGGGCCAGCGCGGCTCGATCGTCGACGCGGGGGGAACGGTGCTGGCCTCCAGCGTTCTGGTCTACGACGCTCAGCTCAGCCCCCAGGTGATCATGCTCCTCGAGGACGACGATCCGGAGCTGCCGTGGGCCGAGGCATCCGAGAAGATCGCCGCGGTGACGGGGCAGACCGGCGACGAGGTCCGGACGATCGTCTCCGACGCCCTCGCCGTCGACGCCGAGAGCCAGTACGCACCGCTCAAGAAGTCCCTGACGACCGAGCAGTACATCGAGCTCCGCGACCTGAAGCTCAAGTACCTGCACTTCGAGGCCAGGGAGACCAGGGTCTACCCGAACGGGGCCGTGGCGGGGAACATCCTCGGCTTCCTCGACAACACCGGCACCGCACAGGCCGGGATCGAGGAGATGGAGGAGAGCTGCCTCGCGCCCGTCGACGGCGAGGAGTCGTACCGCACCGGCAAGGACGGCATCGTCATCCCGGGCAGCGAGCGCACCGTGGATGCGGTGAACGGCGGGACCGTGCAGCTGACCATCAACAGCGACCTCAACTGGTACCTGCAGCAGATGATCGCCGAGGAGGCGCAGGACCAGGGCGCCAAGGGCGGCACGGTGACCGTCGTCGAGGTGAAGACCGGCAAGATCCGCGCCGCGGCCGAATGGCCGGCGATGGACCCCAACGATCTGGACTCCTCGACCCCGGAGACCCGGTACAGCCAGATCTTCCACAAGGACTTCGAGCCCGGCTCCACGTTCAAGGCCATCACCGCGGCGGCCGCGATCGAGGGAGCGGGTCTCACCCCGTTCAGCACGGCGCCCGCCTCGTCACGCGAGACGTTCCCCAACGGCGCCGTGATCAACGACTCGTTCACTCACCCGGAGTTCAACTACACGCTCGCAGGTGCCCTCATCGACTCCTCGAACGTGGCGCTGTCGAAGTTCGGCACCACGGTCAGCCCCGAGGTGCGCTACGACTACCTGCAGCGCTTCGGCGTCGGCGAGAAGACGCTCGGATTCCCCTCCGAGGTCGCCGGTCTGCTGCACCCGGTCAGCGAGTGGGACAACCAGTCGCTGTACACGACCACCTTCGGCCAGTACTTCTCCGTCACCGCACCGCAGCTCGCCGGGGCCTACCAGGCGATCGCAAACGGCGGCGAGAAGATCGACCTCTCGCTGATCGAGTCGTGCACCGCGGTGGACGGCAGCGTCGTCACGCCCGACGCACCGGGGCATGAGCAGGTCGTGACCGAGCAGACGGCGGCGCAGCTGACGCAGATGCTCGAGAACGTCGCCGTGCAGGGCGGCAACGCCGATCGGATCCAGGTTCCCGGCTACCGGGTGACCAGCAAGACCGGTACGGCGCAGGTCTCCGACGGCAGCGGCGGCTACAAGGAGGGCGTGTACTACACCAGCATGGTGGGGTTCGCGCCCGTCGATGACCCGCAGTACGTCGTCGTGGTGACCCTCGACGAGCCGACTAAGGTTGTATCGTCCGCGGCCACCGCATCCGCCTTCCAGAAGGCGATGACCCAGGTGATGAAGACCTATCGCGTGATGCCGTCCACTGTTCCCATGGACGAGCTGCTTCCCAAATTCGGATAGACGGCGAGAGCCGCGCCTGGAGATGACATGATCGCCCTGACGCTCGCTGAGATCGCTGCCGCTGTCGGCGGTGATCTGCGCGTCGCCGGAGACGACACGGCGGAGACGGTCGTCGACGGCATCGTCGACACCGACTCGCGCACGATGGAACCCGGCTCGATCTTCGTGGCCAAGCCCGGCGCCGAGACCGACGGCCATCGGTTCGTAGGGGCCGCCGTGGCGGCCGGAGCCGCGCTGGCGATCGTCGAGCACGTGGTCGACGCTCCGGTGTCCCAGATCGTGGTCCCCGACGCCGTCGCCGCACTCGGCGACCTCGCGAGGGAGGTGGTCGCCCGCGTGCGCGCCGGCGGCGATCTCCGCATCGTGGGCATCACCGGCTCCAACGGCAAGACGACGACCAAGAACTTCCTCGCGCGCATCCTCGAGGACGAGGGCGAGACCGTCGCGCCCGTCAAGTCGTTCAACAACGAGGTCGGCGCCCCCGTGACGATGCTGCGCGTGACGCACGGCACCCGTTTTCTGGTGAGCGAGTTCGGAGCCGCCGCCCCGGGCAGCATCGCCCACCTCGCAGGGCTGGTCGAGCCCGACATCGCCGTCGTCCTGATGGTGGGCATGGCGCACGCCGGCGGATTCGGCGGCATCGAGGCGACCGCGAAGGCGAAGTCCGAACTGGTGGCTGCGGCCAGGGCCTCCGGCACCGCCGTGCTGAACGTCGACGATTCCCGCGTCGCGGCCATGCAGGAGCTCGCGCGATCGCGCGGCATGCGCGTGGTCGGCTTCGGACAGGGCGCGGCGGCCGACGTGCGTGCGCACGACATCCAGGTGACGGCATCCGGCACCTCGTGCGAGATCGAGTCGGCCGGCGAGCGGATGCCGCTGCGCCTGCAGGTCCTCGGAGCGCACCACATCACGAACGCGCTGGCCGCGATCGCCGCGGCGGGCGTGCTCGGCGTCCCCCTCGCCGACGCCGTCGCGCGCCTCGAGACGGTGGAGATCGCGGAGCGCTGGCGGATGCAGCCCCTGGGCGGGGACAGCGTGCGCATCATCAACGACGCCTACAACGCCAGCCCCGACTCGATGTCCGCCGCGCTGCGCACTCTCGCGCAGATCACCGGACCCGACGAACGCACCGTCGCGGTGCTCGGCGCCATGAGCGAACTCGGCGAGAGCGCGGGGGAGGAGCACGATCGGATCGGGCTCCTCGCCGTCCGGCTGAACATCCAGCGGATCGTCGTCGTCGGACCCGAGGCCAGGAGGCTCTATCTCGCCGCCGTCGGCGAGGGCTCCTGGAACAGCGAGGCCGTGCATCTGCCCGACCAGGACGCGGCGTTCGAATATCTGCGCACCGAACTCCGTGACGGAGACCGCGTGCTCGTGAAGTCATCCAATTCCGTGGGCCTCCGGCATCTCGGCGATCGTCTGGGAGAATTGTTCTCGTGAGGTCTCTCATCATGGCGGCGGCGATCTCGCTCGCCTTCACCCTGTTCCTGACTCCCGTGTTCCTCCGGCTCTTCCGGAAGTGGGGGTGGGGGCAGGTCATCCGCACCCCCGAAGAGGCCGAGAACCCGAGCCACGAGGCGAAGCGCGGTACCCCGACGATGGGCGGCGTCATCTTCATCGCCGGCTCGATCGTCGGATACTTCACCGGTGTCTTCGTCAGCGGAGAGGTCCCGGCGCTCTCCGCGCTCCTGGTGATCTGGCTCATGGTCGGCTTCGGCGTCGTCGGCTTCATCGACGACTACATGAAGGTGCGCAGTCAGCGCAGCCTCGGCCTGTCCGGATGGCGCAAGATCATCGGCCAGCTGCTGGTCATCATCCCGTTCGGCATCGTGGCCCTGAACTTCCCGAACCGGTTCGGGCAGACGCCGGCCAGCGGAGCGATCTCGCTGTTCCGCGACTTCACGTGGCTGGATCTCTTCGCCTTCGGGGTCATCCTCGGCTGGATCCTGTACCTCGCCTGGATCTCGATCATCGGCGTCGCGACGTCGAACAGCGTCAACCTGACGGACGGCCTCGACGGTCTGGCCGCGGGTGCGGGCGTGATCGTGGTCGGCGCCTACAGCCTGATCGCATTCTGGCAGTTCAAGCAGCCCTGCATCGGCGGGGACCCCGACGCCCTGGGCGGGTGCTACGAGGTGCGCGATCCGTTCAACCTCGCGATCATCTCCGCGTCGTTCGCTGCCGGACTGATCGGCTTCCTGTGGTGGAACGCCCCGAAGGCCAAGGTCTTCATGGGCGACGTCGGGTCGATGGCGATCGGCGGCGTGATCACGGCGATGGCGATCCTGACCCGCACGGAGCTCCTGCTCCTCGTGATCGCCGGCGTGTTCGTCCTCGCCTCCGGCTCCGTCATCCTGCAGCGGACCTACTTCAAGATCACGCGCGGCAAGCGGCTGTTCCTGATGAGCCCCTTCCATCACCACCTCGAGATGCGCGGCTGGTCGGAGATCACGATCGTCGTGCGCATGTGGATCATCGCGGGTCTGCTCGCCGTGTCTGCTGTCGGCCTGTTCTACGTCGAATGGCTGACGCGTGTCGGCTGATCGGCTCAGCGCCCTCACGAGCTGGAACGCCGAGTGGACCGGGCTCCGTGCGGCGGTCCTCGGCCTGTCCATGACCGGGTTCTCGGTGGCGGACACGCTCGCCGAGCTCGGTGCCGAGGTCCTCGTGCTCAGCGAGTCCGCCGAGGAGGAGTACGAGCGGCTGCTCCCTGTGATCGGCGCGGAACTCGAACTGGGTTCCCTCGCCCAGGTGCCGGCCGCGCTCGTCGACTTCCGCCCTGACGTCGTGATCGCCTCGCCGGGGTTCGCGCCGTCGCACCCGGTGATCCGGTGGGCCCAGGATGCCGGCATCGCGATCTGGGGCGACGTGGAGCTCGCATGGCGGGTGCGCGACAAGGTCCTCCGCGACGACGGCACTCCGGCCGACTGGGTGCTGATCACCGGGACGAACGGCAAGACGACGACGACGCAGCTCACCGCGTCGCTGCTCGTCGAGGGAGGACTCCGTGCCGCGCCGTGCGGCAACATCGGCGTCCCCGTGCTCGACGCCGTGCGCGACCCCGGTGGCTTCGACGTGCTGGTCGTCGAGCTGTCCAGCCACCAGCTCTGGTACCTCGGCCAGTCGCAGCCCGAGGGCGAGCTGTATCCCTACGCCGCGGTCTGCCTCAACCTCGCCGACGACCATCTCGTCTGGCACGGGAGCGCGGCGGCGTACCGGGATGCGAAGGCCGTCGTCTACCGCAACACCCGCGTGGCCTGCGTCTACAACAAGGCGGATGCCGCCACCCGCCGCATGGTCGAGGAGGCGGAGGTGGTCGAGGGCGCCCGTGCGATCGGCTTCGACCTCGGCATCCCCGGTCCGAGCGACCTGGGCGTGGTGGAGGGACTGATCGTCGATCGTGCGTTCCTCGACGACCGTGCCCGCAGCGCGCTCGAGCTGACGACGATCGCCGCCCTCGACAGCGCGGGCCTCGCCGCCCCGCACATCGTGCAGAACATCCTCGCCGCGAGTGCCCTCGCGCGGTCCCTGGGAACGGAGCCCGAGGCGATCCACGCGGCCCTGCAGCGCTTCCAGCTCGACGCGCATCGGATCCAGGTCATCGCCCGGCACAGGGGCGTGGTGTGGGTCGACGACTCGAAGGCCACGAACCCGCATGCGGCGGCATCCTCCCTGCGGGCGTACCCCGGTGCGGTCTGGATCGTCGGCGGAGATCTGAAGGGCGTCGACATCGCCGAACTCGTCGCGGACGTGGGTTCCACGGCTCGCGCGGCGGTCGTGATCGGGGTCGAGCGCACCGACGTCGTCGCGGCATTCCGACGACACGCGCCCGTGGTCCCGGTGTTCGAGGTCGATGCTCGCGAGACTGGTCAGGTCATGAACCGTGTCGTGGAGATCGCGGCGGGGATCGTCGGCGACGAGGGCACGGTTCTGCTGGCCCCGGCGGCGGCGTCCTTCGACCAGTTCTCCAGCTACGCGGACCGTGGCCACCGCTTCGCCGAGGCGGTGCGGGACTGGATCGACCGGGGGAGCGCCGATGACGCAGGTATCCCGCCCTCCGCGTTCTGAGTCCGGCGGACTCGCGGCCCGGGTCTCCCTCGGGCGCCGGTTCACACCGGTGTCGACCGAGTTCCTGCTCATCGCCTCGACCGCGCTGCTGCTGACCCTCTTCGGACTGGTGATGGTGCTGTCCGCGACCAGTGCGACCGCGGTCGCGGACGGTGCGAACCCGATGGACGGCGCGCTGCGCCAGGGCGTGTTCGCCCTGCTCGGCATCCCGTTGATGTTCCTGATCAGCCGCCTGCCGATCGCGTTCCTGAAGAAGATGGCCTGGCCCGCGCTCTTCGGCGCCGTCGCCCTCCAGATGCTCGTGTTCACGCCCCTCGGCATCGCCGACGGCGGAAACCGGAACTGGATCATGATCGCCGGCTTCACGCTCCAGCCCTCGGAGTTCCTCAAGCTCGCTCTCGCGCTGTGGATCGCCGCCGTGCTGCTGCGCAAGCGCACGATGCTCGGCACCTGGCACCACGTGTTCATCCCGGTCATCCCGGTCGGCGCTCTCGCGATCGGCACCGTCCTCGCCGGCAAGGACCTCGGGACCGCGATGGTGCTCGTGCTCATCCTGCTCGGCTGCCTGTTCTTCTCCGGGGTGAAGCTCCGGCTGTTCATCATCCCGGTGGTCCTCGGCGTGGTCGCCGTGCTGGCGTACGCCCTCTCCAGCGAGGACCGGATGCGTCGCATCACGGCCACGTGCGACGACATGTCGCTGTACTACACCGACTGCTACCAGTCCATCCACGGAATCTGGGGAATGGCGTCCGGCGGCATCTTCGGGCTCGGGCTCGGCAACTCGCAGGAGAAGTACGGCTGGCTTCCCGCGGCCGGCAACGACTTCATCTTCGCGATCGTCGGGGAGGAGCTGGGCCTCATCGGATGCATCGTGGTGCTGGCCCTCTTCACGTTCTTCACGGTCGGAGCGTTCCACATCATCCGCAAGACCGACGATCCGTTCATCCGCGTCGCCGCGGGCGGCATCACGGTGTGGATCGTCGGACAGGCCGTGCTGAACATCGGCGTCGTCATCGGCGTCTTCCCGGTCATGGGAGTGCCGCTCCCGTTCATGTCGCAGGGCGGCACGGCCCTGCTCGCGGTGCTGATCGCGTGCGGCGTGCTGCTCGCGTTCGCGCGCACCCTCCCCGCGGAGGAGAAGCCCTCAGCCGCAGCGGGTAGGGTCACGAGGTGACTTCGTACCTCCTCGCCGGCGGTGGCACCGCCGGCCATGTGAACCCCCTGCTCGCCGTCGCCGATGCGCTGCGGGAGCGGGACGCCGACGCATCGGTCCTCGTCCTCGGAACATCCGAGGGTCTGGAGTCACGGCTCGTCCCTGAGCGCGGCTACGAGCTGCTCATCGTCGACAAGGTCCCCTTCCCGCGTCGACCGAACCGTCAGGCGGCGGCGTTCCCCTCCCGGTTCCGCCGCGCGATCGCCCAGGTGCGCTCCCACATCCGCACGCACGGGATCGATGTCGTCGTCGGCTTCGGCGGGTACGCGTCGGCCCCCGCCTACGTCGCCGCGCGGAGGGAGGGCGTGCCCTTCGTCGTGCACGAGGCCAACGCGAAGCCGGGACTCGCGAACGTCCTCGGGGCCCGTCGAGCGGCCGGCGTCGGCGTGGCCTTCGCCGGGACTCCGCTCCGCGGCAGCGAGGTCGTCGGGATGCCGCTGCGTCGCGAGGTCATCGCCCTCGACCGCACGGCGACGCGCGACGAGGCTGCGGCGCACTTCGGACTCGATGCCGAACGTCCCGTCCTCCTCGTCTTCGGAGGCTCCCTCGGCGCCCAGCGACTGAACGAGGCGATGGCCGACTCCTGGGGCGACGTGCTCGCGGCCGGATGGCAGCTGCTCCACGTCACCGGTGAGCGCAGCGAGATGGTCGATCCTGAGGTGCCCGGCTACGCCCTGCGGCGCTACGTCGATCGCATGGACCTCGCCTTCGCCCTCGCCGACCTGATCGTGTCGCGGTCCGGATCGGCGACCGTGAGCGAGGTGAGTGCCCTCGGCATCCCCGCGCTGTACGTGCCCTACTCGGTCGGCAACGGCGAGCAGCGCCTCAATGCCGCATCGGCCGTGGCCGCCGGCGCCGCGCAGTTGCTCGATGACGCGACCTTCGACGGCGACGCGGTACGCCGCATCGTCGTCCCGCTGCTCGGCGACCGCGAGCGCATCGGCCGGATGGCCGCGGCCGCGGAGAAGGTCGGCACCCGCAACGGGACCGAGAACGTGATCGCCCTGGTCGATCGTGCGCTCGGCGCCGCCTGAGACGGTCGAGACGACCGAGGAAAAGTAGACTGAACACGACATGATCAGACCCGACCTCTCCCTCCCGATCCCCGAGACGATCACCTCCGCGCACTTCATCGGCATCGGCGGCTCCGGCATGAGCGGCCTCGCGAGGATGTTCCTCGACGCCGGCATCCGCGTCTCCGGCACCGACCGCGCCGACAGCGACAACCTGCGCGCCCTCGCGGCTGCCGGCGCCACCGTGCACGTCGGCCACGACGCGGCGTACCTCGGCGACGCCGACACCGTCGTGCACACCGGTGCGATCTGGCCCGAGAACCCCGAGTTCGTCACGGCCAAGGAGCGCGGGCTGCACGTCATCCACCGCTCCCAGGCGCTGCACTGGCTGATCGGATCCCGCCGCCTCGTCTCGGTCGCAGGAGCCCACGGCAAGACCACGTCGACCGGCATGATCGTCACGGCTCTGCGCGAGCTCGGCGCCGACCCGCACTTCGTGAACGGCGGCGTGATCGAGCAGCTCGGCGCATCGAGCGCGACCGGCACGGGCGACCTGTTCGTGATCGAGGCCGACGAGTCGGACGGCACCTTCCTGCTGTACGACACGGCGGTCGCGCTGATCACCAACGTCGATCCCGACCACCTGGACCACTACGGCTCGGACGAAGCATTCCACGACGCGTTCGTGCGATTCGCGGATGCCGCCTCCGAGGCGGTCGTGATCTCGAGCGACGACCCCGGGGCGCTGCGCGTCAGCGCGGGGCTCTCGCACGACAACGTCATCACCTTCGGCCAGGCCGAGGGAGCCGATCTCCGCGTCACCGACATCGTCGCCGCAGGTCCCGTCGCCGCGACGCTGACGCACGAGGGGGAGAGCGCGCGCATGCAGCTCGCCGTCCCCGGCGTGCACAACGCGATCAACGCGGCAGGAGCCGTCGCGGTGCTGCGTGCGCTGGGCCACCCGCTGGCCGACGCGGTGCGCGCCGTCGAGGGCTTCGCCGGCACCGTGCGCCGACTCGAGCAGCACGGCGTCGAGCGCGGGGTCACCGTGTACGACGACTACTCGCACCATCCCACCGAGGTCCGCGCGGCGCTCGAGGCCATGCGGAGCATCTCGGGCTCCGGCCGGATCATCGCGATCCAGCAGCCGCACACCTATTCGCGCACGCAGCACATGTACCAGGAGTTCGCCGACGTCCTCGAGGAGTTCGCGGACCACACGGTGATGCTCGACGTCTACGGAGCCCGTGAGGATCCTGTTCCCGGGGTCACCGGTGCGCTGGTCAGCGACGCGTTCCGCGACCAGGGGCACGTGCACTACGTCGCCGACTGGCAGCAGGCCGCGGACTACACGGCCACCGTCGCTCGGGACGGGGATTTCGTCATCACGCTCGGGTGCGGGAACGTCTACCAGATCATCCCGCAGGTGCTGGAGTCGCTCCGCCGGACCGACGAGGCGTAGCCATGCGCCGGCCCGCACCGCTTCCGACCGCCCCGGAGGGCAAGGGGCAGAAGGATGCCGCGTCGGAAGCGGAGACCCGCCCGCGCCGCCGTGAGCGTGCCGAGGCGGCAGCCGTCGTCGACATCGAGTCGGGACAGCCGGCGGCGCCCGCCGACGAGGCGCCGCAGCCGACCTCTACCGGGGACGTGTGGCGTGCCGCGCGGGCGCGGCGCAAGGCGCTCCGCGCGGAGATCCGCCGGTTCACCCAGCGCTCTCGCCGGCGGAGGATCATCTGGCTCAGCAGCATCGGCGCCGTCCTCCTGCTGATCGGGGGGAGCGTCGCCGCGGCGTACAGTCCGCTCTTCGCCGTCGAGAAGATCACGGTGGCCGGGGCCACGACGCTCGACCCCGCGGTGATCGAGGCGGCCCTCGCCGACCAGATCGGCACCCCGCTGGCGCTGGTCGACACGAGCGAGGTGAAGGCGGCGCTGCTCGCGTTCCCGCTCATCGAGACCTACGCACTCGAGGCGAAGCCGCCGCATGATCTGACCGTGCGCATCGTGGAGCGCACACCGGTGGGCGTCATCCGCTCGGATGCGGGATACACGCTCGTGGATGCCGCCGGCGTCGCACTCGCCACCACGTCCGATCAGCCCGCGGGGCAGCCGATCATCGAGGTCGAGGGCGGTGTCGACTCGACGGCGTTCGAGAGCGCCGGGCTGGTCGTCCGATCGCTTCCGGCAGGCATCAGGGGCGCGCTCACCGGCGTGAGCGCCTCGACGGCCGACGACGTGACGCTGACCCTCAGCACCGGCCTGACGGTCGTGTGGGGGAGCGCGGAGGAGTCCGGGCTGAAGGCGCTCACGCTCTCCGCCGCGCTGAACGCGAACCCCGGCGCGACGTCGATCGACGTCACTTCGCCGAAGGTCGCGGTCGTCGGCTGACGGCTTTCGACGGGAATGGCGCGACACGCCCGTGTCGCTGCGCTTCCGCGGGCACGCGGCGCTTACCTTCGATCTCAGGGAACGCAATACCGGGAAATACTTTACACCTCTAGTTGAGGTTTAAGGTTCAGCCCCGCACTCTCTCGACAACGAACGCAAGGCTCGACTAATCGGAGGCCGGCCATGAGCCAGAACCAGAACTACCTCGCCGTGATCAAGGTCGTCGGCGTCGGCGGTGGCGGCGTCAACGCCGTGAACCGCATGATCGACCTCGGCCTTCGCGGAGTCGAGTTCATCGCCGTGAACACCGACGCCCAGGCGCTGCTGATGAGCGACGCCGACGTCAAGCTCGACGTGGGCCGCGAGCTCACCCGCGGACTCGGTGCCGGAGCAGACCCCGAGGTGGGTCGTCGTGCCGCCGAGGACCACGCCGAGGAGATCGAGCAGGCGCTGACCGGGGCCGACATGGTCTTCGTCACCGCCGGCGAGGGCGGTGGCACCGGAACCGGTGGCGCTCCCGTCGTCGCGCGCATCGCGAAGTCGATCGGCGCCCTCACGATCGGTGTCGTCACCAAGCCGTTCTCCTTCGAGGGCCGCCGCCGGCAGAGCCAGGCCGAGGCCGGCGTCGCGAAGCTCAAGGAAGAGGTCGACACCCTCATCGTGGTGCCGAACGACCGTCTTCTCGAGATCAGCGACCGCGGCATCTCGATGATCGAGGCCTTCGCGACCGCCGACCAGGTGCTCCTCGCCGGTGTGCAGGGGATCACCGACCTGATCACGACCCCCGGACTCATCAACCTCGACTTCGCCGACGTGAAGTCGGTCATGCAGGGTGCGGGATCCGCCCTCATGGGCATCGGATCCGCGCGCGGCGCCGACCGGGCGATCAAGGCCGCCGAGCTGGCGGTCGAGTCGCCGCTGCTCGAGGCGAGCATCGAGGGTGCGCACGGCGTGCTCCTCTCGATCCAGGGTGGATCGAACCTGGGTATCTTCGAGATCCATGACGCCGCGGACCTCGTCAAGGAGGCCGCGCACCCCGAGGCCAACATCATCTTCGGTACGGTCATCGACGACACGCTCGGCGACGAGGTGCGCGTGACGGTGATCGCCGCCGGGTTCGACGGAGGAGAGCCGTCGCTGCGGCTCGACCCGATGGTCGTGTCCCGTCCCGCCACCACGACGCTGCCCGAGGTCGCGCTCACCGAGACCGAGGAGCCGGCGAAGGCCGAGACCGCTGAGCCTGCTCCCGTGCAGCAGCGTGTGCCGGCCACGAGCATCGAGCCGGCGTTCGCGGATGACGACATCGACATCCCCGAATTCCTGAAGTGACAGGAGTGACGGCCGAGGACAGTCAGCAGTCGGACCTGGCCGCGCGGCTGTCGGCGATCGACGAGCGCATCGCCGACGCCGCGCGCCGGGCCGACCGCGATCCCGCGGAGATCACTCGGATCGTCGTCACGAAGTTCCACCCCGCATCGCTGGTGACGGATCTGCAGGCGCTGGGCGTGCGCGAGGTCGGTGAGAACCGGCAGCAGGAGCTCTCAGCCAAGCAGGCCGAGCTCTCGGCACTGGATGTTCGCTGGCACTTCATCGGCCAGGGGCAGACGAACAAGGCGGCGGCGATCCGACGGAGCGCGGATGTCGTGCACTCGGTCGACCGCGGTCGACTCGCCGATGCGCTGCACCGCGCCGCGGAAGACGACGATGTGCTCGACGTCCTCGTGCAGGTCAATCTGACGGACGACGCGGGGCGAGGCGGTGTCGCCCCGGCCGAGGCCCGCGCGCTGGCTGAGCACGTGCTGACTCTGCCGTCCCTGCGTCTGCGCGGGGTGATGGCGGTGGCGCCCCTCGACGAGGAGCCTGCCTCGGCGTTCGCCCGTCTTCGCGGCATCGCCGACGCGATCCGCGAGGTCGAGCCCTCGGCCATCTGGATCTCCGCCGGAATGACGGGTGACTTCGTCGAAGCGATCGACGCGGGCGCGACACACCTGCGGATCGGCTCCGCAATCACCGGACCCCGCCCCGACCGGGGTTAACCTGTGAACAGACCACCCCAAACGTTCGAACCGGAGGACACGATGGGTAACCCGCTGAAGAAGACCATGGTGTATCTCGGCCTCGCCGACGAGGAAGAGGTCTACGAGGAGGAGACGCAGGCTCCGGCCCGCGCCCACCGCGAACGTGACCGCGACCGCGATCGTGACCGCGAGGAGTCGGCTCCGGCTCCCGTCACGCCGCTGCGCCGCCCGGTCGCCGTCCGTCAGCCTGCTGCCGGCACGGTGAACGAGATCCTCACGGTGCACCCGAAGCAGTACCGCGACGCTCAGCTGATCGCGGAGAGCTTCCGTGAGGGCGTCCCGGTCATCATCAACCTCTCGCAGATGAGCGACGCCGACGCGCGTCGTCTGATCGATTTCGCCAGCGGCCTCTCGCTCGGGCTCTACGGCCGCATCGAGCGCGTGACCTCGAAGGTCTTCCTGCTCTCGCCGGAGAACATCGCGGTCTCGGGCCAAGGGGGAATCGCGCACGCGGACGCCGAGTCCGCGGGCTTCGACCAGTCGTAGCCCGTGGAGCTGGTCTCCGTCGTCGCCAGGATCGTCCATCTGGTGCTGCTGCTCTACATCTTCGTGCTCTTCGCGAGGCTGATCCTGGACTACATCCCGATGTTCAATCGGGAGTGGCGTCCGAAGGGATTCGGGCTCGTCGTCGCAGAGGCTGCCTACACGGTGACCGATCCGCCCATCCGGTTCTTCCGGCGGATCATCCCCCCGTTGCGGATCGGCTCGCTGTCGCTGGACTTCGGGTTCGCACTGACGATGCTCATCGTCCTGGTGCTCATGAACATCGTGGGATTGTTCATCTGACCGACCGGCGAGTTCTCGCGCCCTGGGTGTCGTGACATCGCGACGCCGAGGCTCGGGGACTATGCTGGCACCCAGGTGCGCGCCCCGGGTTCGCGCCACATAAAGACCGCGCCATAATCGTTACTGGCAACCGAACTCATCGAAAGAGGAGCCATCATGGCACTTACCCCGGATGACGTCGTCACCAAGCAGTTCCAGCACGTCCGCTTCAAGGACGGCTTCGACCCGGACGAGGTGGACGACTTCCTCGACGAGATCGTCATCGAGTGGCGCAAGGCTCTCGAGGAGAACGTCGAGCTGAAGGCCAAGCTGGCCGCCTACGAGTCGGGCGCAGCCCCCGCGGCCGCTGAGCCCGCCGCTGCCGCCCCCGTGGTCGCCGAGGCGCCTGCCGCTCCCGTCGCCGAGGTCCCGGCCGAGCCTGCTCCGTCGGGTTCCGCCACCGCGACGGCCGGCATCATCGAGCTGGCCCAGCGCCTGCACGACGAGCACGTCGCCGAGGGTGAGGCGAAGCGCAACCAGCTGATCGCCGACGCCGAGGCCGAGGTCGGCCGCATCCGCAGCGAGGCCGAGGCCAAGCAGCGCGAAGAGGCCGCACGTCTGGAGCGCGAGCGCAACACGCTCGAGGCCCGGATCACCGAGCTCCGCAACTTCGAGCGCGACTACCGGTCGCAGCTGCGAGGCTACATCGAGGGTCAGCTCCGCGACCTCGACGAGAAGTCGGCCTCCACGGACTCCACGCCGGTCTCCGCGATCGGCCTGTAAGGCGCCCTCTTGTCAGGACGTCGTCCCCTTCGTCGGTCGGCGGCCGGTGCGATCGTTGCGATTCTCGCAGCGGTCGTACTGGCCGCCGATCAGTTTGTGAAGTACCTCACCATCGAGCACCTCCCTCTCCATGAGGTCGTGCCCGTGCTCGGGGAGTTCCTTCAGCTGTACTACATCCGCAATTCGGGCGCGGCCTTCTCGCTCGGCAGCGGAGTGACCTGGATCTTCACCATCGCTCTGAGCGTGGTCGCCGTGGTCATCATCTGGAAGGCGTTCGACGTCCGCTCCCGTTGGTGGGCAGTCGTCCTCGGCGCGCTGCTCGGCGGCGTGCTCGGCAACCTCACCGACCGTCTCTTCCGCGAGCCGGGATTCGGCAACGGTCACGTGGTCGACATGATCTCGATGCCGTGGATGATGCCCGCGATCTTCAACGTCGCGGACATCTTCATCGTGACCGGGATGATCTCGGTCGCGCTGCTCGTCGTGCTCGGTCTGCGTTTCGACGGCACCCGGGAACGGGACCACGCGCCGGTCGAGACAGAAGAGGAGGCCGAGGCCGCCGCTGTCGCCGCCGAGGACCAGGAGATGCTCGACGACGCGGATGCCGTCGCCGACGCGGATTCCGCATCGGTCGCCGGCGAGGTCGCGTCCGCCGAGGATTCGTCGCCGTCGGACGGTCGCTGACCGTGGAGTCGCGGTCCCTTCCCGTCCCCGACGGCATGGACGGCGAGCGCGTCGACGCGGCGCTCGCGCGCATGCTCGGCTTCTCCCGCACCTTCGCCGCCGATGTGGCGTCCGCGGGGGGAGTGCAGCTCGACGGCGTCGTCCTGGACAAGTCGGATCGTCTGCGAGGCGGCGCCTGGCTCGAGGTCGAGTGGCAGCCCAAGGAGGCGCCGCGGATCATCCCGATCGCCGTCCCCGAGTTGGGCATCGTCTACGACGATGACGACATCGTCGTGGTCGACAAGCCCTCGGGCGTCGCAGCTCACCCGTCGGTCGGGTGGGAGGGGCCCACGGTCATCGGCGCCCTCGCCGCGGCGGGATCCCGCATCGCGACCAGCGGTGCGGCCGAGCGTCAGGGGGTCGTGCACCGTCTCGACGTGGGAACCAGCGGCCTGATGGTGGTCGCCAAGACCGAGGCCGCGTACACGGCTCTCAAGCACGCGTTCAAGGAGCGCACGGTCGAGAAGATCTACCACGCCGTCGTGCAGGGGCATCCGGATCCGCTCGCCGGCACGATCGACGCTCCGATCGGTCGCCATCCGAACCACTCGTGGAAGTTCGCCGTCGTCCCGGACGGGAAGCCCTCCGTGACGCACTACGAGACCCTGGAGGCGTTCCCGGGGGCCTCGCTCCTCGAGATCCATCTGGAGACCGGGCGCACCCATCAGATCCGCGTGCACATGGCGGCGCACCGGCATCCGTGCGTCGGCGACCCGCTCTACGGCGCCGACCCGACGCTGTCCGCCAGGCTCGGCCTGACGCGGCAGTGGCTGCACGCGCACCAGCTGGCCTTCACCCACCCGGCGACGGGGGAGTGGGTGCAGTTCGCGTCGCCGTATCCCGCGGACTTCCAGCACGCGCTCGATGTGCTCCGCGGAGAGTAGTCCGCGCCGATCTGGGCCGCTGAGCCCGTCGAAGCGTGCGATGTCGCCGGGGTGCGCCACACTGGGCGCATGAGCATCGAGGTGCGTCCGGCGACCGTGTTCGACGACGTCGCGACGCTGGTGGGGCCGAAGAAGCCGACGTCGAACGTCTGCTTCTGTCTGAGCTATCGCATCGGCAGCAAGGAGAACGTCGCGCTGAAAGGAAATGCGCGCGCCGACCGGGTGCGGGAGCTGTGCCATCAGGATCCGCCGCCGGGCGTGATCGCCTACCGCGACGACGAGCCGGTCGGCTGGGCGGCCCTGCATCCGCGGAGTGAGACGAGCTTCGCGCGCAATCGGCTCATCCCGCACGTCGACGACCTCGACGTGTGGTCGCTGTGGTGCTTCCGGGTTCGGCCTGGGCACCGCAGACAGGGCATCTCGCACGCGCTGATCGAGGGCGCCGTCGCCTACGCGAAGAAGCGCGGGGCCCCTGCGATCGAGGGATATCCCGTCGACAACCGCGGCGAGAAGGTGAACCTCACGATGGCGTACGTCGGCACGAGGAGCCTGTTCGAAGACGCCGGATTCACGAAGGCGGCCGACACGGACTCGGTCCTCGACGGCTTCCCGCGCGTGCTCATGCGCCTCGATCTGACGGCATCGAAGAAGTCGTCGAAGAAAACGTGAACCCATCCGGGGCGCACGGACAATACACAGCGTGAGCACAGACAGCGAGATCATCCAACGGTCTCTGGACCAACCATCAGCCTTCGCCCAGCTGTTCGATCGACATGCGCGCGTGGTCAACGCCTTCGCGACGTACCGGATCGGCCGGCATGCGGCGGAGGACGTCCTGAGCGAGACGTTCCTCGTGGCGTTCCGACGTCGCGCGGACTTCGATCGTGACGTCGAGTCGGCCGTGCCCTGGCTGCTCGGCATCGCCTCCCGCCTCATCCGCCGACACCGCGCAGTGGAGGCCAAGCACTGGCGTTCGTTCGCGGCGGCCGTCTCGGGTGAGGAGCATTCCTCCGAGGGAGGTGTCGACGACGCGATGACGCGGATCGACGCGGAGCGCGAGGTCGCAGGGCTCAGAGCACGTATCGCCGCGCTCGCGTCGAGGGATCGGGAGACGCTCCTGCTCTACGCATGGCAGGGGTTGTCCTACGACGAGGTGGCGACAGCGCTCGGCGTCCCGGTCGGGACCGTCCGTTCGCGGTTGAACCGCGTGCGGAAGCGCCTGGACCCCGTTCGCAGGGCGCATGCGAGGCGACAGACAGAGACACAGACAGAGACGCAGACAGACCGAGCAACAGGGAGCATCCGATGAACGTTTTCGAGAAGGTGCAGGAGACCCGACCGGAGATCGACGGGGCCGAGGAGAACATCTCCGCGGCGCGGGTGCGACTCCTGAGCGAGATCCACGCCGAACAGCGGCCTGCGCGGTCGCGCGCGGCACGACGCCCGTGGATCATCACGGCCGGCCTGGTGGGCGCCGCCGCGGCGGTGACCGCCGGTGTTCTCGTGGTCGGCAACCTCACGACGCCGACGACCGGAGGGGTCGAGGCCATTCCGACCATCGTGCCGAAGCCGTCGGTGGAGCCCACACCGGAGCCGACGGTGGAGCCGTTGACGGCCGCCGGCGCGTTCAGCGCGGCAGGAGCATCCGCGAGCACGTTCACCGGATTGACGGTCGCACCGGGGCAGTATCTGAGGGTGCACACCGACTCCGAGCAGATGGTCTACCAGCACCCGGACACCGGGGTGGGAGAATTCCGGACTGATCGATCGACCGCGGCGAACGCCTGGATGGATGCCGTCTCCTGGGACAACTACGTCCCCGCGGACACATCGTCCGACTGGTACTCCGTGGGGGGCCAGATCGAGATCCTGCAGGAGTTCGGTCCCGATGCCGCCGCGCTCGCGGAACAACATGTGCAGGAGATCGGCGGGCCGAGTGGGCTGAACACGTTCGCCGGCGGGATTCCGCCCTGGGAGACCTCGAGCGGTTTCTCGATGCACTCCTTCTGGCAGGACATGCCTCGCGATCCGGCCCAGCTGATCGCGTGGATCAGGCAGAATCAGGGTCCCGTGACGGGGGACCAGGACTACAAGGTCGGTTGGGTGCTGGTGGACCTGCTCGCGAAGAACGTCGGGTCACCCGACGTCCGATCGGCGATGTACGGTGCGCTGAGCATGCTCAGCGGCTCGGAGATCGTCGAGACCCAGGGGAACATCGTCACGCTGAGCTTCTCCGCTGCTGAGCAGGCGCTGTCCGGTGCTGACGGCATCCGACGTCGGACAGTGACCATCGACATCTCGTCGGGGCTCGTCCTCGAGAAGACGGTGACGCTCGATGTCGCGTCGCCCTTGGTCCCCGCGGACCTCCCGGACGAGCGGTACACCTACACCGTGAGCGTCGTCGACGCGCTGCCGTGATGAATTTCGAACCGTCTGCGCTCTCCGGGGCAATACATAGTGTGAGCACAGACAGCGAGATCATTCAGCGGTCGCTCGGGCAGCCCCGAGCCTTCGCCGAACTGTTCGATCGGCACGCCAGGACGGTGGGCGGCTACGCCGCCCGCCGTCTCGGGGCCGATGCGGGCGAGGACATCCTCAGTGAGACGTTCCTGGTCGCGTTCGCACGACGGAAGTCGTTCGACACATCCTGGGACTCGGCGCTTCCCTGGTTGTACGGGATAGCTTCGCGACTGATCAGGAAGCATCGGGCTCGAGAGGCCAAGCACTTCCGATCGAGCGTGGAATCGGCGCAGCGGGAAGAGCACATCTCCCACGGAGACCTCGAGACCACGATCGCGCGTCTCGATGCCGAGATCTCCACCCGCGAGCTCGCGCCGCGCATCGCGGCCCTGTCGAAGAAGGATCGGGAGACCCTCCTGCTCTACGCCTGGGGAGACCTGACCTATGAAGAGGTCGCCGTCGCCCTGGGCGTCCCCGTCGGGACCGTCCGGTCCCGGATGAACCGCGTTCGGACGCGGTTGGATCCGGCCAGGGCGATCACCCGAGAACGAGCAATGAATGACAAGGAAGGAGCGGTCGATGGACGTTTTCGAGCGCGTGCGTGACGTGAATGCAGGAACCGGCCTGACGGAGGATCGGATCATCGGTGCCCGCATACGGCTTCTCCAGGGGATCGACGACAGCCGCAGTGCGGAGCGCAAGCGCCTCCTGAAGAGGCCGATGTTCCTGATCGCCGGCGCGGTGGCCGGAGCGGCCGCGGTGACGGCGGGCGTCGTCGTGGTCAGCCAACTCACGGCACCCTCTCCACACGTGGAGGCTATTCCCGCGCCCACGGCGGGACCTCGTGAGCCCGGCCAGACCGTTCCGAAACCGGAGCCGACCTCCGGCACGACGATCACGGAACCGTACCCCGGCACGACCCCGCAGGCCGGGCAGTATCTTCACGTGGGGATCACATCGGAGCGCCTGCTCTACCGGGACGGGCGCGTGTTCGTCTGGCCGGCGCACGGCGATTTCCCGCCGATCTCCGGCCTGTTGGTCCGTGAGTACAGTCAGACCTACGTCCCTGCCGATCGATCGGGCGACTGGTATTTCGAGTGGGGGCCGAGCTCCGAACGGGTGCAGTTCTTCCCGGAGGATCAAGGTCCGGCGGGCGAGCTCGCCTGGGACAACCAGGTTCCGGTGAACCCCGAGGTCATCGGGAGCTGGAACACCGGCGGCCAGCCGGGCGACGGCGACGTGCAGACCGGTTCGACCGCCTGGTACGCGCCCTATCCGCGCGACCCCCAAGCGCTGCTCGACTACCTCCGCGCTCAGGCTGCGACCTACGCCGAGTCGCCGGAAGCCGTCGACGACGCCCTGATCGAGAATCTCATCTTCACGATCCAGTCCAACATCGCCCCCGCGGACGTGCGAGCGGCCTTCATCGGGGCCCTCGAACTCAGTGGGCTCGCACAGAAAGAGACGACGGCGGACGGGAAGACGAGATACCAGGTGCACCGAGCCCTCTTCGATGCCCGCACCGAAACGCTCACGATCGACCCCGCGACGGGATGGGCGACCGAGTACACGCTGCGGTACGACCGCACCGACGGGGCAGCGGGGGACATGGTACCGGCGAACATCCCGGACATCCGGGCCACCTACACGGTCTCCATCGTCAACTCCGTCCCGTAGTCCGGAGGGGGCCGAGGAACCCCGGCACCTATCTCGGTGCCGGGGCTCTTCGGCGTCCGACGTCGGATGCCGAAAGTAGACTCGAAGGCATGGCATCCGACTCCTTCGCCCACCTCCATGTGCACAGCGAATACTCGATGCTCGACGGTGCGGCGAAGATCGCGGCGATGACCCAGGCGGCCGCCGATTACGGCATGCCGGCCATCGCGGTGACCGATCACGGCAACACCTTCGCCGCGTTCGAGTTCTACAAGGCGGCGAACGCCGCAGGCGTCAAGCCGATCATCGGGCTCGAGGCCTATGTGACCCCGGGAACGCATCGCAGCGACAAGTCGCGCGTGCAGTGGGGCTCGCCCGATCAGAAGAGCGACGACGTCTCCGGTTCCGGTGCGTACACCCACATGACGATGTGGAGCGAGACGACCGAGGGCATGCACAACCTCTTCCGGCTCAGCTCCCGCTCGAGCATGGAGGGCTACTACTTCAAGCCGCGCATGGACCGTGAGCTTCTCCAGACCTATTCCAAGGGCCTGATCGCGACGACCGGCTGCCCCTCCGGCGAGATCCAGACGCGCCTGCGTCTCGGTCAGTACGACGCCGCGCGCGCGGCGGCAGCGGAATTCCAGGACCTCTTCGGCAAGGAGAACTACTTCGCCGAGATCATGGACCACGGCCTCTCCATCGAGCGGCGCGTGATGACCGATCTCCTGCGTCTGGCGAAGGACCTGAACATCCCGCTGGTCGGCACCAACGACTCGCACTACACCCACCAGCACGAGGCCGACGCGCACGAGGCGCTGCTCTGCGTCCAGTCCGGCTCGACGCTCGACGACCCGAACCGCTTCAAGTTCGACGGCGACGGCTACTACATCAAGACCGCCGCCGAGATGCGCCAGCTGTTCCGCGACCACCCCGAGGCGTGCGACAACACGCTGCTGATCGCCGAGCGCTGCGAGGTCGAGTTCAACACCGCGGCGAACTACATGCCGCGTTTCCCCGTCCCCGACGGCGAGACCGAAGACAGCTGGCTCATCAAAGAGGTCGAGGTCGGCCTCCACTACCGGTATCCCAACGGCATCCCCGACAAGGTGCGCAAGCAGGCCGAGTACGAGACCGGCATCATCCTGCAGATGGGGTTCCCCGGCTACTTCCTCGTCGTCGCCGACTTCATCAACTGGGCCAAGGACAACGGCATCCGCGTCGGTCCCGGTCGTGGTTCCGGTGCCGGCTCGATGGTCGCCTACGCCATGCGGATCACCGACCTCGACCCGCTCGAGCACGGCCTCATCTTCGAGCGCTTCCTCAACCCCGACCGCGTCTCGATGCCCGACTTCGACGTCGACTTCGATGACCGGCGCCGTGGCGAGGTCATCGAGTACGTGACCCAGAAGTACGGTTCCGAGCGCGTCGCGCAGATCGTCACGTACGGCACCATCAAGTCCAAGCAGGCGCTGAAGGATGCCGGGCGCGTGCTCGGCTTCCCGTTCAGCATGGGAGAGCGTCTGACGAAGGCGATGCCGCCGCCCGTCATGGGAAAGGACATGCCTCTCGACGGCATGTTCGACTCGGCGCACCCGCGCTACAAGGAAGCCAGCGAGTTCCGGGTCCTCATCGAGACCGACCCCGAGGCGAAGACGGTGTTCGACCGCGCGCTCGGGCTGGAGGGACTGAAGCGCCAGTGGGGCGTGCACGCGGCCGGCGTCATCATGTCGTCCGAGCCGCTGCTCGACATCATCCCGATCATGCGCCGCGAGCAGGACGGCCAGATCGTCACGCAGTTCGACTACCCGTCCTGCGAGTCCCTCGGCCTGATCAAGATGGACTTCCTGGGGCTGCGCAACCTCACGATCATCTCCGACGCGCTCGACAACATCCGCATGAACCGCGGCGAGGAACTCGATCTCGAGCATCTTCCCCTCGACGACCGCGGCGCCTACGACCTTCTGGGCCGCGGTGAGTCGCTCGGCGTCTTCCAGCTCGACGGCGGGCCGATGCGCTCGCTGATGCGCCTGATGAAGCCCGACAACTTCGGCGACATCTCGGCCCTCATCGCGCTCTACCGTCCGGGCCCCATGGGCGCGAACTCCCACACGAACTACGCGCTCCGCAAGAACGGCGCCCAGCCGATCACGCCGATCCACCCCGAGTTCACCGAGTCGCTCGCCGACATCCTCGAGGAGTCCTACGGTCTGATCATCTATCAGGAGCAGGTCATGGCCATCGCGCAGCGCGTGGCCGGGTTCTCGCTCGGTCAGGCCGACATCCTCCGTCGCGCGATGGGCAAGAAGAAGAAATCCGAGCTGGACAAGCAGTTCGAGGGCTTCCAGGCCGGAATGCACGCGAACGGCTACTCCGACGGGGCCGTCAACGCGCTCTGGGAGATCCTGCTGCCGTTCTCCGACTACGCGTTCAACAAAGCGCACTCGGCGGCCTACGGCGTCGTCTCGTACTGGACCGCGTACCTCAAGGCGCACTACCCCGCCGAGTACATGGCCGCGCTCCTCACCAGCGTCGGTGACTCCAAGGACAAGATGGCGCTCTACCTGAACGAGTGCCGCCGCATGGGGATCAAGGTGCTCCCGCCCGACGTCTCGGAGTCCATCAACTTCTTCGCGGCCATCGGAGACGACATCCGCTTCGGTCTCGGCGCCGTCCGCAACGTCGGCAGCAACGTCGTCGACGGCATCGTGCAGTCCCGCAAGGACGAGCGCTTCGACTCGTTCCACCACTTCCTCGACAAGGTCCCGCTGCACGTCTCGAACAAGCGCACCGTCGAGTCCCTGATCAAGGCCGGGGCCTTCGACTCGATGGGCGACTCGCGACGCGCCCTCATGGAGGTGCACGAAGACGCGGTCGAGGCCGCCGTCGATCGCAAGCGGAACGAGGCGCAGGGCGCGATCGGATTCGACTTCGACAGCCTCTACGACGGCACCGAAGAGGTGGCGCCGGCCAAGGTCCCCGCGCGGCCGGAGTGGATCAAGAAGGACAAGCTCGCGTTCGAGCGCGAGATGCTCGGTCTCTATGTGTCCGATCATCCGCTCGCCGGTCTCGAGGTGCCCCTCGCCAAGCACGCGTCGATCTCGATCCATGACCTGAACAATTCCGAGGACATGCAGGACGGAGACCAGGTCACCGTCGCGGGGCTGGTGACCGGCGTGCAGCATCGTGTCGCCAAGGCCAGCGGCAACCCCTACGGCATGATCACCGTCGAGGACTTCAACGGCGAGGTCACCGTGATGTTCATGGGCAAGACGTACATCGAGTTCCAGCACATCCTGCAGCAGGACTCGATCCTGGCCGTGCGCGGGCGCGTGTCGCGTCGCGACGACGGGCTGAACCTCCATGCCCAGTCCGCGTTCGCGCCTGACGTCGGCTCGTTCGATGCGGCCGGTCCGCTGTCGCTCGTGCTCGCCGAGCAGCGCGCGACCGAACGCGTCATGAACGAGCTCGCCGAGATCCTGCGTCGGCACAACGGCGACACAGAGGTCCTGCTGCGGGTGCACCGCGGCGGAAGCGCGAAGGTCTTCGAGGTGCCGATGCCGGTCAAGGTCTCCGCCGACCTCTTCGGTGACCTCAAGTCGCTGCTCGGCCCCGCCTGTCTGGGGTGAGCGGGTAGGATCGTGAGCCGTCGGGGGCGATCAACGCGCCCCGGACGAGCACCGTGACGAAAGGACGACCATGAGCACGGATCTGCCCGAGCAGTCGGAGATCGAGGACGAGACCTTCACCGACGACGACGGCGTCCTCTACGACGAGGACGTCACGCCGGAGTTCGGCATCCTCGGCTTCACGCTGCGCGAGCTCCTGATCGTGGGCGTGTGGCTGGTGTCCTTCGTCGTCTCCTTCTTCCCTCTGGGCGGCGGGCTGTCGCTCTGGGGCGTCGGCGTCCAGTGGATCCTGCCGATCGGCGTGCCCACCGCCGCCGTGTTCCTCCTCGTGCTCCGGCGCTTCTCGCCGGACGGCATCCGTCGCGTCGGCTCGCTGGGCATCGATCAGTTCGCCTCCGTCGCGTTCTCGGTGTCGGCGACCGTGTGGGTCGGGACGCTGTGGCTCGCGGTCTCCACCCTGATCGAGGGAGGCTTCTGGAGCCTCCCGTGGAACGGGATCCTGCTGCTGGTGACCTCGCTCGCCCTCGTCGTCCTCACGGTCTTCGCCCCGATCATCCCCGGGCTGAAGGAGGACTTCCACGGTCGCCTCGTGACCCTGGCGCACCGCAACGCCAACCCGGTCCGCCCGGTCATCGCGCGTCCGCGCCCCGAGGTCGTCGCCGCTCCCGAGACGGTGGCCGCTCCCGAGACGGTTGACGCTCCGGAGGCCGTGGCTGGTCCGGAAGCGGATGCCCCGGCGCCCGAGAACAACGCAGACTTCACCGAGACCACCGCGTTCCCGGCCGACTTCGACCGGGAGCTCTCCGGGCAGCAGGCGACCGACGAGGTCGCGCGCCTCGACCTCGCGGCGCAGGTGCCGCTCGTGGCCCACGCCTCGGGCGGTGACACCGGTACCGAGCAGGTCACCTCGGATGACGAGTACGTCCCCACGTACTCCCGACGGTCCCGCGGCCAGGAGCAGGAGATCGTCTCGGACACCGGCAGCATCGAATCGCTGCTCGAGACCGCGGCGCGCGTGGAGGGCGAGGAACCCTACGTCGAGAGCGACGACATCGTCGACGCCGACCTCGACGCGACCAACCCGCGTGAGTCCGCTCCCGTCGCGCAGCCGTTCTGGATCCTCGCGCCCTCGGAGCGCGATGTGCACGACGAGCGCGGCGAACCGCTGTTCCGCATCGGGCCGACCGCCTGGGCGCTGGTGATCGAAGATCGTGGAGGCGCGTACGTCATCCGCCATGACGACGGCCGGATCGGCTACCTCCACGAGATCTCCGACATCACGAAGGGCTGACATGCGAACGATCGATCTGCGAGGGCGCGAGCTCTCGCCGGCTGACATGCTCGCCGCCGTCCCGCGCGCCACGCAGGCGCGCGCGGAAGCGCTCGACGCGGCCACGCGCATCGTCGTCAACGTGCGCGACCGCGGCGAGGCCGCCCTGCGGGAGCAGGCGGAGCAGTTCGACCGGGTGACGGGTCACGCCATCCGGGTTCCCGCCGACCAGATCACCGCGGCGCTCGCATCGGTCGATCCGACCGTGCGTGCGGCGCTCGAGGAGGCGATCATCCGGGTGCGCCAGGGCTCCGCAGCGCAGGTGCCCGCCCCGCAGGTCACCGAGATCGGCCCCGGCGCCCGGATCCTGCAGCGCTGGCAGCCGGTCGCGCGCGCCGGCGTCTACATCCCGGGCGGCAAGGCGGTGTACCCGTCGAGCGTGATCATGAACGTCGTTCCCGCGCAGATCGCCGGCGTGCAGCAGATCGCCCTCGCCTCACCGCCGCAGGCCGACCACGACGGTCGCATCCACCCGACGATCCTCGCCGCGGCCGCACTGCTCGGTGTCAGCGAGGTCTACGCGATGGGCGGCGCCGGAGCGATCGGCGCGCTCGCATGGGGCGTCCCGTCGATCGGGCTCGACCCGGTCGACGTGGTCTCCGGCCCGGGCAACAACTTCGTGGCCTCCGCCAAGCGGGCGGTCGCGGGCGTGGTCGGCACGGATTCCGAGGCCGGTGCCACCGAGATCCTCATCGTCGCCGACGAGAGCGCCGACCCGCGGCTCGTCGCCGCCGACCTGATCAGCCAGGCCGAGCACGACGAGCAGGCATCCGCCGTGCTGGTCACCGACGCGGTCGAGCTCGCCGAGCAGGTCGCGGTCGAGATCGACCGGCAGGCCGCCGCGACGCGCCACAGCGAACGGGTGCGTGTCGCGCTCGACGGTCCCCAGTCCGCGATCGTGCTCGTCGACGACCGGGCCATGGCGACCGCGTTCAGCAACGCGTACGCCCCCGAGCACCTCGAGCTCCACCTCGCCGACGCCGAGGACGCGGCATCCGCCTTCACCAGCGCGGGCGCGGTCTTCGTCGGAGATCAGACGCCGGTCAGCCTGGGCGACTACATGGCCGGCAGCAACCACGTGCTGCCCACCGGGGGACAGGCGCGCTACGCTCCCGGCCTCGGCGCGTACACGTTCCTGCGTCCGCAGCAGGTCATCTCCTATGACCGGGCGGCACTCGCCTCCGTGCGGGAGGGCGTCGTCGCCCTGGCGAACGCCGAGGTCCTGCCCGCGCACGGCGAGGCGATCGAGGCGCGCTTCACGGCGTAGGATCGGTCAGATGCACTGCCCCTTCTGCCGTCACTCCGATTCGCGCGTCATCGATTCGCGTACCAGCGACGACGGGCTCTCCATCCGACGGCGCCGTCAGTGCCCGGAGTGCGGAGGCCGTTTCACGACCACCGAGACCGCGAGTCTCAACGTGATCAAGCGCTCCGGCGTCATGGAGCCGTTCAGCCGCGAGAAGGTCATCTCGGGCGTGCGCAAGGCCTGCCAGGGCCGCCCCGTCACCGAGGCGGACCTCGCGGTCCTCGCGCAGCGCGTGGAGGAGGCGGTCCGGCAGACCGGTGTGTCGCAGCTGGACACGAACGAGATCGGCCTCGCGATCCTCGGACCGCTGCGCGAGCTCGACGAGGTCGCCTTCCTGCGCTTCGCCAGCGTCTACCAGGCGTTCGACTCCCTCGAGGACTTCGAATCCGCGATCACCGATCTGCGCGCCGACCACGCGGAGCAGGAGCGCGCGGACCGGTAATCTGGCAGGGATGTATCCGCTGCTCTTCCGCGCTGTCCTCTCGCGCTTCGATCCCGAGTTCGCCCATCACGCCGGCATGGCGGTGATCCGCGTCCTCGGGACGCCGCCGTTCTCCGCGGCGACCCGCGCGATGACCCGCCCCGATCCGTCGCTCCGCGTCGAAGCTCTCGGGCTGACCTTCCCGTCGCCCTTCGGCATCGCGGCGGGCTTCGACAAGAACGCCGTCGGCGTGCGCGGTCTCGCAGCGCTCGGCTTCGGGCACGTCGAGGTGGGCACCGTGACGGCGATCCCGCAGGACGGGAACCCCAAGCCGCGACTCTTCCGCCTCATCGCGGATCGCGCCGTGATCAACCGGATGGGCTTCAACAACCAGGGGGCGGATGCCGTTGCACGCCGTCTCGCGAAGCTCCGCCGCGGCGCGCCCGATACGGTGATCGGCGTCAACATCGGCAAGAGCCGGGTCGTCGAGGTCGAGGACGCGACCGCCGACTACGTCGCCTCCGCCACGAGGCTGGCCCCGCTCGCCGACTACCTGGCCGTCAACGTGTCGTCCCCGAACACCCCGGGTCTGCGCGGTCTGCAGGCCGTCGAGACCCTCGCGCCCCTGCTCCGTGCGGTGCGCGAGGCATCCGGCTCCACGCCGCTGCTCGTGAAGATCGCGCCCGACCTCCCTGATGAGGAGATCGCCGCGATCTCGCGGATGGCCGTCGAGGAGGGGCTCGCCGGCATCATCGCGCACAACACGACGATCAGCCGCGACGGACTGCTCACGGATGACGCGACCGTCGAGGCCGCGGGCGCGGGTGGTCTCTCGGGGGCACCTCTCAAGCAGCGCTCGCTCGAGGTGCTCCGCGTCGTGCGCGGCTCCGTCCCCGCCGACTTCTGCGTCATCGCCGTCGGCGGCGTCGAGACGCCCTCCGATGTCCAGGAGCGACTGGATGCCGGAGCGACCCTGGTGCAGGGCTACACGGCGTTCCTCTACCGCGGCCCGTTCTGGGGCCGCGAGCTCAACAGGGGATTGGTCAGTCGGGGTACTGTCCGCGCTTGACCTGCGGCTTCGGCAGACGCATGAAGCGCATCTGCAGGGCGCGCATCGCGGCGTACCATCCGAGACCGCGCTCCATCCGCTCGGCGCCGAACTTCGCCGCGACCTTGCGCTTCACCCGGAAGCCGAGCAGGATCATGCCGCCGATCGCGATCACCAGGTAGCCCATCATCACGATGTAGGCGTAGAAGGAGATCGCGAGGTTGGCGGGGATGAGAGACGCGAGGATGACGAGCACCATGACCGCCATGACGAACTCGGCGGGGTGCCAGCCGGCATCCACGTAGTCCCGCACCCAGCGGCGCTGCGGACCCTTGTCGCGCGCCGGGAGGAACTTCTCCTCACCCGCGGCCATGCCCGCCTGGGCGCGTGCGCGACGCTCGTTGAGCTCGGCGCGGGCGGCGGCCTTGGCCTCCTTGGTGTTGGCGACCAGGGGACGGCGACGGGCCGCCTCCTGCTCCGCGCGGGTCGGCGTCGCACGACCCTTGCCGACGGCTGGCGTCTCGGAGGCGTCGTCGTTCGTCGAAGGGGAGACAGGGGTAGTGGCCACGAGATTCCTCGGTTCGCTGAAAAGAGATCACCTTAAGATTACTCGCATGACCTCTTCTGCTCATCCCGCTCCGTCGACACCGCCCAGCGAATCCGAGGCGGCCGTCCTCGAAGCGGTCGCGATGGGCATCCCGTCGGCCCTGTCGGATCTGGGACACCTGGTCCGCATCCCCGGGATGGCATGGCCGGCCTTCGACCAGACGCAGCTGGAGCGCAGTGCGGATGCCGTGGCAGCCCTGGCGAAGGACACGGGCGTCTTCGACGAGGTGCGCGTGCTGCGGGCGGCGATCCCCGGCACCGACGAGCACGGGCAGCCCGCCGTGCTGGCCACGCGCGCGGCGCGCAACGGCAAGCCCACGATCCTGCTCTACGCGCACCACGATGTGCAGCCTCCGGGAGACGATGCGCTGTGGGAGACCCCGCCGTTCGAGCCGACGGTGCGCGACGGTCGTCTCTACGGACGCGGCGCCGCGGACGACAAGGCGGGGATCATGGCGCACATCGCGTCGATCCGGGCGGTCAGCGAGGTGCTGGGTGACGATCTCGACCTGGGCATCGCGATGTTCATCGAGGGGGAGGAGGAGTACGGCTCCCGCTCCTTCGCGCAGTTCCTCTCCGACAACAAGGACGCGCTGCGCGCCGACGCCATCGTCGTCGCCGACTCGGGGAACTGGGACTCCGTCACCCCGGGACTCACTGTCTCGCTGCGCGGCAACGCCCGCTTCACGGTGCGCGTGCGCACGCTCGACCACGCATCGCACTCCGGGATGTTCGGCGGCGCAGCGCCCGATGCGATGATGACGACCGTCCGGATGCTGTCGACGCTGTGGAAAGACGACGGCTCCGTCGCCGTCGAGGGGATGACCGAGCGCGATGCGCCGACGCCCGACTACAGCGAGGAGACGCTCCGCGACGAGGCGGGGCTGCTCCCCGGCACGACGCCGATCGGGAACGGCACGATCCTCAGCCGCATCTGGAACAAGCCGTCGGTCACGATCATCGGCATCGATGCCACGAGCGTCGCGGCGGCGTCCAACACGCTGCTCCCCGAGGTCACTGTCGTGATCAGCGCACGCGTCGCCCCCGGGCAGACGGGGGAGGAGGCCTACGCGGCGCTCGAGCGTCACCTGCGCGCCCACGCGCCGTTCGGAGCGGAGCTCGAGTTCTCTGACGTCGATCTCGGCAACGGGTTCCTGGTGGACACCAGCGGATGGGCCGTCGCCCTCACGCGCGACGCGATGCGGGACGGCTACGGCGTCCCTCCGGTCGACCTCGGCGTCGGCGGATCGATCCCGTTCATCGCCGACCTGGTGCGGGAGTTCCCGACCGCGCAGATCCTGGTCACGGGGGTCGAGGACCCCCACTCGCGGGCACACAGCCCGAACGAGTCCCTGCACCTCGACACGTTCCGGCATGCCGTCGCGACCGAGGCGCTGCTGCTCGCGCGGATGAACGCGCGCGACCTCTGAGCCTTCCGGTCCGACCGGCGGTAGAATTACCGGGAACGCCGTGCCCCTGCGGCCCCGTGACAAGGAGCGACATGAGCGACACCACACTGACTTCCGCTGAGACCACCACCCGCGCGCACGGCATCAGCCTCACCGACGCCGCCGCGGTCAAGGTCAAGAACCTCCTCGAGCAGGAGGGTCGCGACGACCTGCGTCTGCGCGTCGCCGTGCAGCCCGGCGGATGCTCGGGTCTGATCTACCAGCTCTACTTCGACGAGCGCTACCTCGAGGGCGACGAGACCGTCGACTTCGACGGCGTCGAGGTCATCGTGGACAACATGAGCGTCCCGTATCTCGACGGTGCATCGATCGATTTCAAGGACACGATCTCCGAGCAGGGATTCACGATCGACAACCCCAACGCGGCGGGCAGCTGCGCGTGCGGCGACAGCTTCCACTGATCCGAACGACCCCCGCCAACCTGCGTGGTTGGCATGAATCAGGTGTGAGGTTGCCCTAGACTTGGGGTGTGCCCTGTCCGCAATCTGAAAGGTGCATCGTGCCCTCGAAACACCGCCTTCGTTGGGTCGCTCTCCCCTTGGGAGTGGCGGCAGCCGTGGTCCTGGCGGGATGTACCACCACCGAGTTGAACGGCTACCTCCCCGGCTTCATCGAGGGTGAGCCTGCGGCCACCAACCAGACCGAGCGGGTCTCCTCCCTCTGGGTGAACTCCTGGATCGTCCTGCTCGCCGTCGGCATCATCACCTGGGGCCTGATGGCCTGGGCCGCGATCGCGTACCGCCGCCGCAAGGGCCAGACCGGCCTGCCGGTGCAGATGCGCTACAACATGCCGATCGAGATCTTCTACACGATCGTGCCGCTCATCCTGGTGCTGGGAATGTTCTTCTTCACGGCCCGCGATCAGACGGAGATCGAGGCGAAGTGGGACGACCCCGACGTCGAGATCACCGCGATCGCCAAGCAGTGGGCGTGGGACTTCCAGTACGACGCCGAGTCCGACGACGACACCGTCTGGACGATGGGCATCCAGGCCCAGCCCGACGCCGAGGGCAACATCGACCAGGCGCAGCTGCCCACGCTGGTGCTGCCGGTCGACAAGAAGGTCACGATCGACCTGCGGTCGCGCGACGTCATCCACTCGTTCTGGATCATCGACTTTCTCTACAAGAAGGACATGTTCATCGGGGCGGACAACTCCTGGTCCTTCATCCCGACGCGTGTCGGCGAGTACGCCGGCAAGTGCGCCGAGCTCTGCGGCGAGTACCACTCGATGATGCTCTTCAACGTGAAGGTCGTCGAGCAGGACGAGTACGACGCCTACCTCGAGTCGCTCAAGGAGAAGGGCAACACGGGAGACATCACGGACGAGTACGACCGTCTCTCGAACCTCCCCGGAACCACGCCGAAGAACGACTCCGAGGAAGGAGAGGAGTAAGCCATGTCGACCACTGAAGCCCCCCGTACCGATGAGGCCCCTCGCTCTCGACCCACCGCTCTGCCCGCCCGCCAGGCCGCTCTGATGAGCTCCTCGCGCGTGGAGCAGAAGGGCAACATCGTCGTCAAGTGGATCACCTCCACCGACCACAAGACCATCGGGTACATGTACCTGATCGCGTCGGTGCTGTTCTTCCTCCTCGGCGGTGTGATGGCCCTCGTCATCCGCGCCGAGCTGTTCGCTCCGGGAATGCAGATCATCCCGACGAAGGAGCAGTACAACCAGCTCTTCACGATGCACGGCACGATCATGCTGCTCATGTTCGCGACCCCGCTGTTCGCGGGCTTCGCGAACGCGATCCTGCCGCTGCAGCTCGGTGCCCCCGACGTCGCGTTCCCGCGTCTGAACGCCTTCGCGTTCTGGCTGTTCCTGTTCGGCTCCACGATCGCGGTCGCCGGCTTCCTCACCCCGCAGGGCGCGGCATCCTTCGGCTGGTTCGCCTATCAGCCGCTCGCCGGAGCGTCGTTCACGCCCGGCGCCGGTGGAAACCTCTGGATGGTCGGACTCGGGATCTCCGGTTTCGGAACCATCCTCGGTGCCGTGAACTTCATCACCACGATCATCACGATGCGTGCCCCCGGCATGACGATGTGGCGCATGCCGATCTTCTCGTGGAACACGCTCATCACGAGCCTCCTCGTCCTGATGGCCTTCCCGGTGCTCGCTGCGGCGATCTTCGCGGCAGCCGCGGACCGCATCCTGGGCGCGCACATCTACGACCCGGCCAACGGCGGCGTCTTGCTCTGGCAGCACCTGTTCTGGTTCTTCGGGCACCCTGAGGTGTACATCATCGCGCTGCCGTTCTTCGGCATCGTGTCGGAGATCTTCCCGGTGTTCAGCCGCAAGCCGATCTTCGGGTACAAGACGCTCGTCTACGCGACGATCGCCATCGCAGCCCTCTCCGTCGCCGTGTGGGCGCACCACATGTACGTCACGGGATCCGTGCTGCTGCCGTTCTTCGCCCTGATGACGATGCTCATCGCAGTACCGACGGGTGTGAAGATCTTCAACTGGATCGGCACGCTGTGGCGGGGCTCCGTGACCTTCGAGACGCCGATGGTCTTCGCGCTCGGCTTCCTCGTCTCGTTCGTCTTCGGCGGACTGACCGGTGTCATCCTCGCGGCGCCGCCGCTGGACTTCGCGCTCTCGGACTCGTACTTCGTCGTCGCGCACTTCCACTACGTCGTGTTCGGCACCGTGGTGTTCGCCATGTTCGCCGGCTTCTACTTCTGGTGGCCCAAGTGGACCGGGCGGATGCTGAACGAGCGTCTCGGCTACGTGCACTTCTGGATGCTGTTCATCGGCTTCCACATGACCTTCCTCATCCAGCACTGGCTGGGTGTCGACGGCATGGTGCGTCGCTACGCGGACTACTCGGCGGCCGACGGATGGACCTGGCAGAACCAGGTCTCGACGATCGGTGCGATCATCCTCGGCGCTTCGATGTTGCCGTTCTTCCTGAACGTCTGGATCACGGCGCGCAAGGCGCCGAAGGTCACGGTCAACGACCCGTGGGGATATGGCGCTTCGCTCGAGTGGGCGACGTCCTGCCCGCCGCCGCGTCACAACTTCACGTCGATCCCGCGCATCCGCAGCGAGCGTCCGGCCTTCGACCTGAACCACCCCGAGGCAGCCGAGTTCGCGACCACCGCGCCCGGCGAGCGAGAGGCCCACTAAGTCATGCGCGACAACGTCATTCTCTGGTGGATCCTGACCGCGTTCTTCGCCCTCGTCGGTGTCGTCTACACGGGCTGGCATATCCTGGCCACACCGGCTGACAACTTCGCGCTCCGGATCGAGTGGGTCGGCACGGTCGCGCTGTTCTTCGCCGCCTTCATGGGCGCGATGATCGCGTTCTACCTCGACCGTACGCACAGCGCCCAGGGCGGTGAGCTTCCGGAGGACATCCTGACGGCAGACATCGACGACGGCGATCCTGAGCTCGGCGAGTTCAGCCCGTGGTCGTGGTGGCCGATCGTGCTCGCGGCTTCCGCCGGCGTCTTCGTCGTCGGGCTCGCCGTCGGACATTTCCTGCTCCCGATCGGACTCGCGATCTTCGTGGTCGCGATCGTCGGCTGGGTGTACGAGTACTACCGCGGGCACTTCGCACGCTGACACACATCCAAGAAGGCCCCCGGATCGCTCCGGGGGCCTTCTTCGTGCGTCGAGCGGTGGACGGTCAGGCGCGGGTGCGGATGCGAGCGACACCGGTGAGTGGATCGACGGGGCGGTGGTGCACGCCGTCGGCATCCTCTACGGGATAGCCCTCGCGCACCCAGTACTCGAAGCCGCCGATCATCTCGCGGACGCGATAGCCGAGCTTCGCGAACTCGAGGGCGCCTTTCGCGCCGGCGTTGCAGCCCGGGCTCCAGCAGTACACGACGACCTCGGCATCCTCGGGGATCTCCTTCGGAGCTCTCGTGGCGATCTCGCCGTAGTGCATGTGCACTGCGCCCGCGACGCGCCCCTGCGCCCAGGCCTCGTCGGAGCGCACGTCGATCACGACGAGTTCGTCTCCGGCCTTGAGGGCGGCATGCACATCACTGGCGTCGGTCTCGTAGGAGAGCTTGGCTGCGAAGAAGTCGGCGCGATCGATCATGCACTCAGCCTAGGCGGGCGGTGGCGCCACGCAGCAGCGCATTACCGCCGGCTGACGCCGGAATCGCGCCACGCTCCGGGGCGATCAGAACGCGATGGTCATCTGCACGCGTCGGCCATGCGCGGAGAGCTGCAGGGCTTCCTCCGTGGCGATCAGCCGCCGGTGGAACGCGGAGTCGGGCTCGCTCTCCACGAAGCCGCAGGACGCGTAGAACGGAGCGTTCCACGGGACGTCGGCATAGGTGCGCAGAGTCACGCGCTCGTGGCCGCGCTCCCGAGCTTCGTCCAGCGCTGCGCGCACGAGTCGCCGGCCGATTCCGCGTCGTCCGTGTGCCGGGTGTACGGAGAGCTGCTCCAGGTGCGCGTGCCCGTCGATCTCGAGGACGTGCACGAAGCCGACGGCGACGGGAGGCGCGGCATCCTCCACGACCTCCGCGACGAGGAGGAAGCCGGAAAGAGCCGACCGCTCTGCGTCCGTGGCCGGAGGAGGCCAGTCGGCCGCGTCGAAGCGTTGGATGAGGAGGGTATCGGCGGCGGCTTCGATCTCCGAGATCGTTGCGGCGTCCGCCGGCCGACTGTGGCGCACCGACGTCGTCACGGCTGCTCGCCTCGGACAGCGGCGACGGCCTCGATCTCCACCAGCTGGTCGCGGTAGCCGAGCACCGTCACTCCGAGCAGCGTGCTCGGAACATCGTGCTCACCGAATGCGGCATGCACGACATCCCAGGCGTCGACGAGATCGGCCTGATCAGACGACGCCACGAGCACGCGTGTGCTGATGACATCCGTGAGGCCAGCACCGGCGGCTTTCAGCGCCTCGGTCAGGGTCTGCACGCACTTCGCAGCCTGCGCGGCGTAGTCGCCGGGCGCGGCGGTCGTACCGTCTTCGTTCAGAGGGCAGGAGCCGGCGAGGAAGATGAAGCGAGAGCCGGCCGGCGCGGTGGCCGCGTAGGCATAGGGGGCGTCGGCGAGAGAGGCGGCACGGATCAGCTGTACGACGGAGGACACTCGTCGATCCTTTCACAGCGGCGAGAACGATGAAGGCCCCGTCCGGATCGGACGAGGCCTTCATCGATGGGGGAGTGGCGACTACTCGCCCTCCTCCGACTTCTTCTTGCGCGGCTTCTTCACCGGCTCCGTGGCGATCACGGTGCTGGGTGTGTTCGCCGTCTCCTCGACGTGCGTCTCGCTGGCGACGAGCGGTGCATCCGGTGCTCCCGCACGCTCATGAGCGCCCTGGATCTCGGCTGCCTCGGTCTCCTCGTTGTGAGCCGTGACGTGGTGCTGGTGCGAGTCCGCCTCGTCGACCTCTGCCTGCGTGAGCGGGGCGAGACGGTCTTCGAAGAACCACCGCGAGATCGACGAACGGAGGTTCTCGGTCCAGGGGATGCGGCCCTTGGCGTTCGGACGGACGACCAGCGGCTCGTAGCCGTCGACGTCGATGAGCTTCCAGCGGTCGTACTCGTCGACCGGCTGGTGCACCTCGATGAACTCGCCGCCGGGGAGGCGGACGATGCGTCCGGACTCGTAGCCGTGCAGCACGATCTCGCGGTCCTTCTTCTGCAGCGCGATGCAGATGCGCTTGGTGACGAAGTAGCCGAGGACAGGGCCGACGAAGAGCAGCGCCTGGAGGGTGTGGATGACCCCTTCCATCGTGAGCATGAAGTGCGTCGCGATGAGGTCGGACGAGGCCGCAGCCCACAGCACGGCGTAGAAGATGACGCCGGCGACGCCGATGGCGGTGCGGGTCGCCGCGTTGCGGGGACGCTGAGCGATGTGGTGCTCGCGCTTGTCGCCCGTCAGCCACGCCTCGAGGAACGGGTAGATCGCCACGACGACGATGAACAGACCCAGGACCGCGACCGGGAGCAGGATGCCGAACGACCAGGTCCGATCGAAGAGCACGAGGTCGAGGTTCGACGGTGCGAGTCGGAGGGCGCCGTCGGCGAACCCGATGTACCAGTCCGGCTGCGTTCCAGCCGAGACGGGGGACGGGTCGTAGGGACCGTACGCCCAGATCGGGTTGATCTGGAAGAACGTCGCGATCAGCACGATCGTACCGAACACGATGAACAGGTATCCGCCCATCTTCGACATGTAGACCGGCATCATCGGGTAGCCGACGACGTTCTCGTTCGTGCGACCGGGGCCGGCGAACTGCGTGTGCTTGTTCACGATCATGAGCATCAGGTGCACCACGATCAGCCCGATCACGAGCAGCGGCAGCAGCAGGATGTGCAGCGTGTACAGGCGGCCGACGATGTCGGTGCCGGGGAACTCGCCGCCGAACACGATGAACGACGTCCAGGTGCCGATCAGCGGGATGCCCTTGACCATGCCGTCGATGATGCGGAGGCCGTTGCCCGACAGCAGGTCGTCGGGGAGCGAGTAGCCCGTGAAGCCCTCGGCCAGCGCCAGGATGAACAGCACGAAGCCGATGACCCAGTTGAGCTCGCGCGGCTTGCGGAACGCACCCGTGAAGAAGATGCGGAGCATGTGCACACCGATGCCGGCGATGAACACGAGCGCAGCCCAGTGGTGGATCTGGCGGACCAGGAGGCCACCGCGCAGGTCGAACGAGATGTGCAGCGACGACTCGAGGGCCGCAGACATCTCGATGCCACGCATCGGGGCGTATGCGCCGGTGTAGTGGGTCTCGACCATCGAAGCCTGGAAGAAGAACGTCAGGAAGGTTCCGGAGAGGAACACGACCACGAAGCTCCACAGCGCGATCTCACCGAGCATGAACGACCAGTGGTCGGGGAAGATCTTGCGACCGAGCTCCTTGACGAAGCCCGAGAGGCTGGTGCGCTCATCGATGTAGTTCGACGCGGCTCCCACGAAGCGGCCGCCGAGGGGCGCCTTCGTGTCCTTGTCGTCCTTGGACAGCGTTGCGGTGCTCAATGGCGCTCCCAGAAGCTCGGGCCGACGGGTTCCGTGAAGTCGCTGCGTGCGACCAGGTAGCCCTCGTCATCGACGGTGATGGGCAGCTGCGGCAGCGGGCGGGCCGCCGGGCCGAAGATGACCTTTGCGTGGTCCGTGACGTCGAACTGCGACTGGTGGCACGGGCACAGCAGGTGGTGCGTCTGCTGCTCGTACAGTGCCACAGGGCATCCGACGTGCGTGCAGACCTTGGAATAGGCGACGATGCCGTCGTAGGACCAGTCCTTGCGGTCCTCGGCCTCGATGAGCTGCTCGGGGCGGAGGCGCATCATCAGGACGATCGCCTTGGCCTTCTCCTCGAGGTAGCCGTCGTGGTGGCTGAGCTCTGCGAGCTCCTCGGGGATCACGTGGAATGCGGAGCCGAGGGTCACGTCGGCGGCCCGGATCGGCGTGCCGTCGGGGTCACGGACGAGGCGCGAGCCCTCTTCCCACATCGTGTGCTTGAGCAGCGCCACCGGGTCGCCCGCGGTGGGGTCGTCCGGCGTGGAGTGCGGAGCCAGTCCGCGGAAGAGCGTGACGCCGGGGATGATGGAGGCGACGACCGCGGCGAACAGCGAGTTGCGGATCATGGAGCGGCGCCCGAAACCGGACTCCTCGTTCGCGTCGGAGAACGCCTTGATGGCCGCTTCGCGAGTCGAGTCCTTGCCCCGCGTGGGGTGGCGGTACTCGATGTGCTCCTTGTCGGACATGAGCGCCTTGGACCAGTGGATCGCACCGATGCCGAGGGCCAGCAGCGCGAGAGCGATGCCGAGTCCGATGAAGAGGTTGTTCTGCCGGATGTCGATGAGCGCGCCGCTCTCGATCGGGAACAGCATGTAGGCGGCGACCGCCCAGATGCTGCCTGCGAGCGAGAGGTAGAACAGGGTGTAGACCGTGCGGGCCGCGTTCTTCTCGGCGCGCGGGTCCTTGTCGGTCATCCGCTCGCGGTGCGGCGGCAGTCCCGGGTTCTGCACGGGATCGCTGACTGCGACACCCAGCCCCGGAGAGGGCTGGTAGGCCCTGTCAAGAGCCTGCGAGTCGTCGTCGTGTGCCATGGTGCTCCTCGTACGTTCCTCTTCGATGAATAAGCGTCAGTTGGACTTCGCCGTGATCCACACGGTGACGGCGACGAGCGCGCCGATACCGAAGATCCACACGAAGAGACCCTCGGAGACCGGTCCGAGGTTGCCGAGCGAGAAGCCGCCGACCGGCACGGCCTGCTGCTGGAAGAGCAGCGCCGAGATGATGTCGCGCTTGTCCTCGTCGGACAGGTTCATGTCGCCGAAGACCGGCATGTTCTGCGGTCCGGTGACCATCGCGGCGTACATGTGCAGCGCGCTGGTCTCGGTCAGCGCCGGAGCGTACTTGCCCTCGGTGAGGGCACCGCCGGCAGCCGAGACGTTGTGGCACATCGCGCAGTTCACGCGGAAGAGTTCGGCGCCGTTGGCGACGTCACCCTTGCCGTCGAGCGTGTGCTCGCTGGGGTAGGTGGGGCCGGGGGCGACCGACTGGATGTACGACGCCATCGCGAGGATCTGGTCCTCGGTGAACTGCGGCTCCTTCTGCGGCGCCTGCGGTCCCTGCATCTGCAGTGGCATGCGGCCGGTGGAGAGCTGGAACTCTGCCGCGAGCTCGCCGACGCCGTAGAGGCTCGGTCCGTTCGCGGTGCCCTGGAGGTCGAGTCCGTGGCAGGTGGCGCAGTTCGCCGTGAACAGCTTCTCGCCGTCCTCGACGGTCAGCTGCGTCGCCGCCGTCGGCGTATCGGTCGCCGCGAACGCGGCTGACGCGCCGGCGTACACGGCGCCGGTGATCATGAGGCCTGCTCCGATGAGCGCGGCCGCCGCCAAAGGGCTGCGACGACCGCCAGAACGGCGCTTCTTCTCTCGTGCCATCTCGGGGATCAGCTCCGCTCTTATTTCAGGAAGTAGATAACGAGGAACAGCACGATCCAGACGACGTCGACGAAGTGCCAGTAGTAGGACACCACGATCGAGGAGGTCGCCTCCTTGTGCCGGAAGTTCTTGACGGCGTACGCACGGCCGATCACGAGCAGGAACGCGACGAGTCCGCCGGTGACGTGCAGGGCGTGGAAGCCGGTCGTCAGGTAGAACGCGGAAGCGTACGAGTCGGCGTTGATCGGCATGCCTTCAGCGACGAGCTGCGCGTACTCCCACACCTGGCCCGAGACGAAGATCGCGCCGAGAGCGAAGGTGAGGAAGAACCACTCGACCATGCCCCAGCCGAACAGTCGACGACGACCGGCGCCGTTCTTCTGTCCCTTGTCGAGCTTGTAGGGCTGCAGGTCCTCGGCCGCGAACACACCCATCTGGCAGGTGAACGAGGAGAGCACGAGGATCGCGGTGTTCACTGCGGCGAAGGGGACGTTCAGCAGGTCGCTGCGCTCGGCCCAGAGCTCGGGGGAGGTGCTGCGGAGAGTGAAGTAGATCGCGAAGAGTCCCGCGAAGAACATCACCTCGCTGCCGAGCCACACAATGGTGCCGACAGCTACCGGGTTGGGCCGCTTGATCGTTCTCGCCGCCGGGGCATACGTCGCTGAGGTCGTCACCCTTCCATTATGGCCGATCCTCGGGGGTGATTCTCGCACCGGAGGGCCTCGTTTTGCCCTTCAGGGACTTAGGGGACCCTAAGAAAACACTGCGAATACCCGGTGAATACGCGGGAAACGGCGGATACCCACGCGATGGGTGCGCGCCCGGAACCGTCTGCACGTTTTCTCGGCGCCGATAGGATCGCACACATGGCTGATTCCCTGACCTGGTCCGATGTGCTCACCTCTCTGTTGGAGCGCCGCGACCTCACGGTCTGGGAGTCCACGTGGGCGATGCGGCAGATCATGCAGGGGAGCGTGACGGAGGCTCAGCTCGCCGGGTTCCTCATCGCGCTGCGCGCGAAGGGCGAGACGATCGATGAGATCGTCGGCTTCCGCGATGCGATCCTCGAGGCCGCGGTTCCGCTCCCCGTCTCACCGAACGTGCTCGACATCGTCGGCACGGGCGGCGACCGCGTCGGCACCGTGAACGTGTCGACGACGGCCGCGATCGTCATCGGCGCCACGGGTGTCCCCGTCGTCAAGCATGGCAATCGGGCCGCGAGCTCGGCATCCGGTTCCTCCGACGTCCTCGGGGCGCTCGGGCTGGAGCTCTCGCTCGACCCTGCGGCCGTGGCATCCATCCTCGACCGCACCGGCATCACGTTCGCGTGGGCGGGAGCGTTCCACCCCGGCTTCAAGCACGCGGGTCCGGTGCGCGCCGAACTCGGCGTGCCGACCGTGTTCAACATGCTCGGCCCGCTCTGCAACCCCGCGCGCGCCGAGGCGAACGCGGTCGGCGTCGCGCAGATCGAACGCGTCCCCCTGATCACCGGCGTCTTCCGTACCCGTGGCGCGACCGCGCTCGTGTTCCGGGGCGACGACGGGCTCGACGAGCTCACCACCACCGGGCACAGCCGGATCTGGGAGGTCACGCGCGGAGATATCCACGAGCACGACCTCGATCCCCGTGATCTCGGCATCCCGCTGGCCGATCTCGCAGATCTGATCGGCGGGTCGCCGCAGCACAATGCCGAGGTGCTCCGCCGCACGCTCGCGGGCGAGACCGGGGCGGTGCGGGACATCGTCCTGCTCAACGCGGCGGCCGGCATCGTGGCGTTCGAGCTCTCGCAGGACGCGACGCAGGTGCAGCGCCCGATCCTCGAGCGGCTCCGCGAAGGGTACGAGCGGGCGACCGCGGCCGTGGACGATGGCCGCGCCCTGGCGAAGCTCGATCAGTGGATCGGCGTGAGCCGCGAACTGGCTGCCGCCGAGAGCTGACATGGATCCCGTCGACGCACTGCTCGAGATCGCCTCTCTGCTGGAGCGCGAGCGGGCGTCGCGGTATCGGGCCAAGGCGTTCCGCCAGGCGGCGCAGACCCTGCAGGACCTGCCGGACGACGTCCAGGCGGATCCGACCCGGCTCCGAGCAGCTCGCGGTATCGGCGAATCCACCTTCGCGGTCATCCGACAGGCGCAGTCGGGCCAGGTGCCGGACTATCTCGTGGAGCTGCGCGGCGATGTCGAGCCGGAGATCGTCTCCGAGCTGCGCGCGAAGCTGCGAGGAGATCTGCACGCCCACACGGACTGGTCCGACGGCACGACCTCGATCCCGGTGATGGCGGCGGCCGCGCGGGCGCAGGGGCACGAGTATCAGGCGATCACCGATCATTCGCCGCGGTTGCGCGTGGCGCGTGGGCTGTCTGCCGAGCGACTTCGTGAGCAGATGCCGCTGGTGAGAGCGGAGTCCGGAGACGGCTTCACGCTGCTCGCCGGGATCGAGGTCGACATCCTCGAGGACGGTGGGCTGGACCAGGAGGACTCGCTTCTCGCGGAGCTCGACATCGTCGTGGCCTCGGTGCATTCCAAACTGCGCATGGATCGGCGGCCGATGACGGCGCGGATGATCGCGGCGGTGTCGCACCCGAGGGTCAACGTGCTCGGGCACTGCACGGGCCGCCTGGTGCAGGGCGACCGGGGGACGCGTCCGCAGTCGGAGTTCGACGCCGCCGCGGTGTTCGCCGCCTGTGCGGAGAACGGCGTCGCGGTGGAGATCAACTCCCGGCCCGAGCGGCAGGATCCGCCGGACGAGCTGATCGCGATCGCACTGGAAGCCGGATGCCTGTTCTCGATCGACTCCGATGCCCACGCGCCGGGGCAGCTGTCGCTTCTCGATCACGGTGCCGAGAGGGCCGAGCGCGCCGGGGTCCCCGCGTCGCGCATCGTCACGACGTGGGGCCTCGAGAGACTGCTGTCCTGGGCCGAGTGACGCGAGCCGATGATCAGCCGGCCGCGAGGGCCGCGTTCGAGACGGCTGCCACGGCGCGAGTCATCGACCCACCGAGGTTCCACTTGTCGGCGAGGGCTGTCGCAGCGTCGGCCTCGGCGGGATCCAGCGCGTGCAGCGGGATGCTCGGATCGTTGATGGGCAGAGATCTGGCGACGGCGACGACGGTCGGCGCGACGTCGAGGTAGGCGGTCGAGGCGAGGATCTTCGCCCGCACGCCGGCGCTCATCCCTTCGCCGGCTTCGGCGGCGGCTCGGATGCCTTCGAGGTCGGCATGATTCTGCAGCAGGGTGGCGGCGGTCTTGTCGCCGACGCCGGCGACGCCGGGCAGTCCGTCGGAGGCATCGCCGCGCATCGTGGCGAAGTCCGCGTACTGCGAGGGCAGCACGCCGTACTTCGCCACGACGGTCGCGTCGGTGACGATCTCGAGATTGCTCATGCCCTTGGCCGTATAGATGACCCGCACGTCGCGCGCGTCGTCGACCAGCTGGAAGAGGTCGCGGTCACCGGTGACGATGTCGACCGGGATGGCGGAGTTCGAGGCGAGTGTTCCGATGACGTCATCGGCTTCGTGTTCTGCGACGCCGATGATCGGGATGCCGATGGCTCCGAGCGTCTCGCGGATGAGCGGGATCTGCGCCTCGAGCGGATCGGGGACCTCTTCGACGTCGGGGCCGGCCGGCACGACCTCGACGACGCGGTGCGCCTTATAGCTCGGGATCAGGTCGACGCGCCACTGCGGACGCCAGTCGTCGTCCCAGCAGGCGATCACGTGCGTGGGCTCGTACAGGGTGACGAGCTTCGCGACGATGTCGAGCAGACCGCGGGCCGCGTTGATGGGGGAGCCGTCGGGTGCCTTCACCTTGTCGGGGACGCCGTAGAAGGCGCGGAAGTAGAGGCTGGCGGTGTCGAGCAGCATGAGGCGGTCGGCGCGGGGCATGGACTCAGAGTAACGACGACCGTCGACGTTCAGCACCCGGGTGCTGCGGGTTGCTCGGCGCAGGTGGGGGTAACGGGGTCGTCGGACCGGTGTCTGTGCCACCATGAGGCGTGGAAGAGCTGAAGAAGACGCTGCAATCGTCTTTCCGGTGGATCGGTGATCGTACCGACCCTGACTATCGTGCGGATGTCACGGGTTGGTGGCGAAGCGCCGAGGTCGTGAGTCGCATCGGGGCGGGTCTCGCTGACTTGTTCGACGTGGAGTCGCCGAGCGTGGTGATGGGCACTCAGTCTCGTGGAAGTCTCCTCGGTGTGCTGACGGCCCACAGCCTCGGCGTCGGTTTCGCCGAGGTGAGGAAGGACCCTGGCCGCGCGGCAGACAGCGATGCGTGGTGGGAAGCCTCTACGGCTCCCGACTACCGGAACAAGCAGCTCAGGTTGGGACTTCGCCGGTCGCTCCTTCGCGCGGGAGATCGTGTGCTCTTCGTGGACGATTGGATCGCGACCGGAGCGCAGGCGGAAGCCTGCAGGCGATTGGTGGAGCTCAGCGGTGCCCAGTGGATCGCCGCGGCCGTCATGGTCGACGGACTGACGCGAGCGGATCTTCGTCGCTCTCTCGGGGTGCGCTCGTTGCTGCACATTCGGGAACTGGGCTGACGCCTCCGGATTCGCCGAACGTTCAGCACCCGGGTGCTGCCGGTTGCTCGGCGCAGGTGCGGGCGACGAGGGCGGTGTGCGCCTCGAAGATGCGGATCTGCTGCGTCGGGCCGTCTATCGTGAGCTGGCCCGCGACGGGGAACCATCCGACACCCAGATCGACCTCGGCCGTGTAGCGGACCGTGACACCGGCCTCGTAGGTGCCACGCTCGCGGTAAGTGTGGCTGGTCGCAGTCGGGGTGAACGACGCCTGACCCAGCGCCGCCCAGGTCTGACCGCCGGTGGCTGAGGAGGCGGCGTCGCCGTCTCCGTACCGGAAGTCGAAGCCGACCGGCGTGAAGCGCACGGTCAGCGGGAGCCCGAAGAGCGCGCCGGTCCGCGTGTGGACGGATGCCGCGGCCACGAAGTTCGTCGGCATTCCGGCGACGCCGAGGTTGTCGGGCTCGCCCACCGTCACGACGGGTTCCGGTGCGAACTGTGCGAGATCCGTGAGCGTGATCGAGGGGGTGCCGACGGACGACGCCTGTGGCGATGGTCGACAGAGCTGAAGGTGTTGAGCAGCTACGTCGCACCTGCCCAACGGGTCTGCGAGACCACGGCGGTCGTGGTCGAAGGCGTCGTCTGCGAAATCGACGGGCGAGGTGCCGGTGAGGACGCGCGAGTCGGTGAAGACGATTTCCGTCCCTGTGTTTGTGACGCCACAACCTCCTGCGAGCAATGCGGAGTCCGAGCACGAAACGTTTGTGGCCTCTGCCCCCGGCGTGACCAAAATAAGTGTCGCCAGTGCGAAAGCCGTCAGCATGGCACATCCGTCGCGACCTTCAGTGAGGCAATCAGTAGGCGATCTGACGTTCCGGTGAGAGACATATCCACTGCATAGATGTCGCTGCGGCCTTCTGCTGTTACGTCTTGACCCGAAGCGTCGATCGCGCGGGCCATCGAAATGTCCAAGCACGCTCGCACCACCAGAGCGGCGACGGGCGCTTCGAACTCGCCCGTGACTTTGACGACATTCAGGACCCTGCTCACGCCCTCGATCCGCACGCCGGCAGCCTCAAGATCGCGCATGGACGCGATCTCAGCCTCTAGGGCTTCACCAGTGAGGAATTCGAGGGACGAAGCCGACTCTTGTCTGCTTCTATCTGTGTTTGATGCGTCTATGTATGCCCGATACGTCTCCTCCGCCGCGGCGAAGGCCTCCTCCTCCGTCGCGAACGCGGCGGTCGGGGTCGGCGTGGGCGTAGGCGAGGGGGAGCAACCCGCGACCAGCGCCGACAGCAGAGCGAGCGCGATGACCGGGGTGAGAACATGGCGGTGGTGATTCACCCGCACACGGTAGCCCGAGGGGGCAGAACGCCGCTCGAGTTTTCCACAGGCCACGAGGGCGAAACCGAATCCCACCGGCATCCGGACTTCTGATAACCTGAGATGTCACTCGTGGCGTGCCTACGCATGCCCTCGTGTCATGCACACCAAAATCCAACCGCTGGGAAGCATGCAGTCGGCCGTGCGCGGCCTTTGCCTCTCAGCCTGAGTCTCCATCCAACAAGGACAACCCACTACATGACTACCGCAACGACCGCCCCGGCCACCAAGCAGGTCGCCATCAACGACATCGGATCTGCTGAGGACTTCCTGGCCGCGGTCGAGAAGACCCTGAAGTTCTTCAACGACGGCGACATCATCGAAGGCACGATCGTCAAGATCGACCGCGATGAGGTTCTGCTCGACGTCGGATACAAGACCGAGGGCGTCATCCCCTCGCGCGAGCTCTCCATCAAGCACGACGTCGACCCCAACGAGGTCGTCAAGGTCGGCGACGAGGTCGAGGCACTCGTTCTCCAGAAGGAGGACAAGGAAGGCCGCCTGATCCTCTCCAAGAAGCGCGCTCAGTACGAGCGTGCCTGGGGAGACGTCGAGAAGATCAAGGAGAACGACGGCGTCGTCACCGGTACGGTCATCGAGGTCGTCAAGGGTGGACTCATCGTCGACATCGGCCTCCGCGGCTTCCTGCCGGCTTCGCTCATCGAGCTGCGCCGCGTCCGCGACCTCACGCCGTACCTCGGCCAGGAGATCGAGGCCAAGATCCTCGAGCTCGACAAGAACCGCAACAACGTCGTCCTCAGCCGCCGTGCGCTGCTCGAGCAGACGCAGTCGGAGTCGCGCACCACGTTCCTGAACAACCTGCACAAGGGTCAGGTCCGCAAGGGTGTCGTCTCGTCGATCGTCAACTTCGGTGCGTTCGTCGACCTGGGTGGCGTGGACGGCCTCGTGCACGTCTCCGAGCTGTCCTGGAAGCACATCGAGCACGCCTCCGAGGTCGTCGAGGTGGGCCAGGAGGTCACCGTCGAGATCCTCGAGGTCGACCTCGACCGCGAGCGCGTCTCCCTGTCGCTGAAGGCGACGCAGGAGGACCCGTGGCAGGTCTTCGCCCGCACCCACGCGATCGGTCAGGTCACGCCGGGTAAGGTCACCAAGCTCGTTCCGTTCGGTGCGTTCGTGCGCGTCGCAGACGGCATCGAGGGCCTCGTCCACATCTCCGAGCTCTCCAGCAAGCACGTCGAGCTGGCCGAGCAGGTCGTGTCGGTCGGCGAAGAGGTCTTCGTCAAGGTCATCGACATCGACCTCGAGCGTCGCCGCATCTCGCTGTCGCTGAAGCAGGCCAACGAGTCGGTCGACCCCAACGGCACCGAGTTCGACCCGGCCCTGTACGGCATGCTCGCCGAGTACGACGAGAACGGCGAGTACAAGTACCCGGAGGGCTTCGACGCCGAGACCGGTGCGTGGAAGGAAGGCTTCGACACGCAGCGCGAGGCATGGGAGCAGGAGTACGCAGCGGCTCAGGCTCGCTGGGAGGCTCACAAGGCTCAGGTCACCAAGGCGGCCGAGGCAGAGGCCGGCGCCGACTTCGGCGGCCAGGTCTTCTCCAGCGAGGCGACCGGTGCAGGCACCCTCGCCGACGACGAGGCACTCGCGGCTCTCCGCGAGAAGCTGTCGGGCGGCAACGCGTAAGCATCACGCTCTGAGACGGGCCGTCACCTCTCCTTCGGGAGGGCGTGGCGGCCCGTTTCGCATGCCCGGGGCCCGGGATTCCCTGCGTGACGGAACATTACGACGGCATTCGTAACAATCGCCGGGCTCGGCCAGCATGGGGATCATGACTGCCCTCCTGCCTGCGTCGCGCGCTGCCGACGCCCCGCGATCGGCGGGGCTGGCACAGGCCGTGCGGCTCGATGGCATCGAGCGCGCGTTCCCGCTTCCGCAGGGACGGCGCGAGGTCCTCCGCGGGGTCGACCTCGATGTCGCCCCGGGTGAGATCGTCGCGGTCGTCGGCCCGTCCGGATGCGGCAAGTCGACGCTCCTCCGTCTGGTCGGCGGACTGGACACCCCCACGCGCGGGAGCATCCGCCTCGACGGCACCGGCGTCGCCGACGTCGACGAGCGCACCGCGATCGCCTTCCAGGAGCCGCGCCTGCTGCCGTGGCGCACGCTCGCGCAGAACGTCGAACTCGGTCTTCCCCGCGGCACCGCTCGCCGCCCAGGGCGCGAGCGTGTGCGTGAGCTGCTGCACCTCGTCGGGCTCGAGCACGCGGCCGATCAGCGTCCGCGCGAGGTCTCCGGCGGCATGGCGCAGCGCGCCTCCCTCGCCAGGGCCCTGGCGCGCAACCCCGGTGTGCTCCTCCTCGACGAGCCGTTCGGTGCTCTCGACGCGCTCACCCGTCTGCGCATGCACGACCTGCTGTTGAAGATCCACGCGGCGGAGCCCACCACCATCCTCCTCGTCACGCATGACGTCGAAGAGGCCCTCTACCTCGCCGATCGCGTGCTCCTGCTGCGCACGCTGACCGGAGACACCGGCGATGCCGAGCCGTCGATCGCCCGAACGGTCGCCGTGCCCGGCATCCGCCCCCGAGACCGCGCGGATCGCGGCCTCGCCGACCTGCGCGCCGAGCTCCTCGAAGGACTCGGCGTCGACACCCATCACCGCATCACCGAGGAGACCCGATGAGCACCATCACCCGCCGAATCATCCCCGCGATCGCGATCGCCGGGACGATGATGCTCGTCGCGACCGGCTGCGTCGCCGGCGAGAACGCCACGGCCGATGCTCCCGAGAGCGAGAGCACCGCGGAAGCAGGCGAGTGGTCGGCGGACACGCTGTCCATCGACTTCGCCACCTACAACCCGCTCAGCCTCGTCATCAAGGACCAGGGCATCCTCGAGGAGATCCTCGGCGACGACGTCGCGGTCGAGTGGATCCAGTCCGCCGGCTCCAACAAGGCGAACGAGCTGCTGCGCTCCGGCTCAGTCGATGTCGGTTCCACCGCCGGCTCCGCCGCGCTGCTCGCCCGGGCCAACGGCTCGCCGATCCAGGTGATCGACATCTTCTCGCAGCCCGAGTGGTCGGCCATCGTCGTCGGACCCGACAGCGACATCACCTCCGTCGAAGACCTCAAGGGCAAGTCGGTCGCCGCGACGAAGGGCACCGACCCGTACTTCTTCCTGCTCCAGGCGCTCGAGGAGGGCGGCCTCTCCCTCTCCGACGTCGAGGTGCAGAACCTGCAGCACGCCGACGGCCGGGCCGCGCTCGACGGCGGATCCGTCGCCGCGTGGGCGGGACTCGACCCGATCATGGCCGCGGCCGAGTCGGAGTCGGGCGACAAGCTCATCTACCGCAACGTCGACTTCAACACCTACGGCTTCCTCAACGCCACCGAGGACTTCATCACGAACCACCCCGACCTGGCGCAGGCCGTCGTCGACGCCTACGAGAAGGCACGCGAGTGGGCTCTCGAGAACCCGGAGGAGACCGCGGCGCTGCTCGCCGAGGTCGCCGGCATCGACATCGCCGTCGCGACGACCGTCATCGAGGAGCGCTCGAACCTCGACGTGAGCGGCGTCCCGGGTGACGACCAGATCGCGGTGCTCGAGAAGATCGCCCCGGTGCTCGTCGAGTCCGGCGACGTCCAGGGCGGCAAGGACTCCGTCGACAAGGCGCTCTCGTCCATCGTGAACGCGACCTTCGCCGAGAAGGCGGTCGGCGGCGAGTGACCGTTCCCGACCAGCAGGTCAACGTCCCGGCGGATTCGAGAGAGGCTCTCGATTTCGCGAAGGGGGTGCGGCGGCGCCCGGATGCCGGTGCGCGTCGCGCATGGGATCGACCGGTCGTGCGGATTCTCGCGGGGCTCATCCTGCCCGCCGTCATCCTGATCGCCTGGCAGGCCGTCACATCGGCGGGCCTCATCGAGCCGTACCGCCTTCCCGCACCGGCATCCGTCTTCCTCGCCGGGGTCGAGCTCGCGGAGACCGGTCAGCTCTGGACCCACATCGCGATCTCGGTGCAGCGCGTCGTGCTCGGTTTCGCGATCGGATCCGTGATCGGCCTCGCCGTCGCGGGCCTGGTGGGGCTGTCCCGGGTCGGCGACGTGCTCCTCAGCCCGACGCTCGCCGCCGTGCGTGCCGTGCCCTCCCTCGCCTGGGTGCCGCTGCTGATCCTGTGGATGCAGATCGGTGAGGAGTCGAAGGTCACGCTCATCGCGATCGGCGCGTTCTTCCCGGTGTACACGACGGTCGCGTCGGCGCTGCGCCACGTCGACCCGCACCTCGTCGAAGCAGGACGCTCGTTCAGCCTGCACGGCTGGTCGTTGTTCCGCACCGTGCAGCTGCCCGCCGTGGTGCCCTCGGTCGTCTCCGGGCTGCGTCTCGCTCTCGCCCAGGCGTGGCTGTTCCTCGTCGCGGCGGAGCTCATCGCGTCGTCGATGGGTCTGGGCTTCCTGCTGACCGACTCCCAGAGCACCGGCCGCGTCGACCGCATCCTGCTCTCCATCGTGCTGCTGGCTCTGCTCGGCACCATCACCAACGGCATCCTCGCGCTGCTGGAGAAGTACCTGCTCAGAAGATGGACGTGACTGTGACCGAGGCCCGACTCCAGGAGTCGCGCGTCTTCGCGCCGCCGGCCGGCTTCGCCGATCAGGCGAACATCGGCGCCGAGGCGTACGAGCGCGCGGCATCCGATCCGACCGCCTTCTGGGAGGATGCCGCGCGCCGCCTCGACTGGTTCGAGCCCTGGTACACGGCGCACGAGTGGGAGCCGCCCACCGACGGCGCGATCCCCGTGGCGCGATGGTTCCTCGGCGGCACGCTCAACGTGGCGTACAACTGCGTCGACCGGCACGTGGCCGCCGGCCGCGGTGACAAGGTCGCCCTGCACTTCGAGGGCGAGCCAGGGGATCGTGTGTCGGTCACCTACGCGGATCTGCAGCGTCGGGTGTCCCAGGCGGCGAATGCGCTCGTCGCTCTCGGCATCCGTCCCGGTGATCGCGTGGTGATCTACCTTCCCGTGCTCGTCGAGACCGTGGTGATCACGCTCGCCTGCGCCCGGATCGGCGCCGTGCACTCGCTCGTGTTCGGCGGATTCTCGGCCGAGGCTGTGCGGTTCCGCCTGGAGGACACGGGCGCGAAGCTGCTCGTCACGAGCGACGGACAGTTCCGCAGGGGCACGGCCACCGAGGTCAAGTCCACCGCCGACATCGCCGCCGCCGACCTGCCGGAGCTCGAGCACGTCCTCGTGCTGCGCCGCACCGGCCAGGACGTGCCGTGGACCGAGGACCGCGACGTCTGGTGGCACGATGTCGTCGACACGGCCGCCACCGTGCACGAGGCCCAGCCGTTCGACGCGGAGCATCCGCTCTTCATCATCTACACCTCCGGCACGACCGGGAAGCCCAAGGGACTCGTCCACACCTCCGGCGGGTACCTGACGCACGCGAGCTGGGCGCACTGGGCGCACTTCGACGCGAAGCCCGACGACGTGCACTGGTGCACGGCCGACCTCGCCTGGGTGACCGCACACACGTACGAGATCTACGGTCCGCTCTCGAACGGGCTCACCCAGGTCATCTACGAGGGAACGCCCGACGCCCCGCACCGTGAGCGCCACCTCGAGATCATCGAGCGCTACGGCGTCACGGTGTACTACACCGCGCCGACGCTGATCCGCACGTTCATGACCTGGTTCGGCGCCGACCTGCCGACCGGACACGATCTCTCCACGCTCCGCCTGCTCGGGACCGTCGGCGAGGCCATCAACCCCGAGGCGTGGGTGTGGTTCCGCCGGAACTTCGGTCGCGACGAGCTGCCGATCGTCGACACATGGTGGCAGTCCGAGACAGGAGCGGCGATGATCGCGCCGCTGCCCGGCGTCACGAGCCTCAAGCCCGGGTCGGCCACCGTCCCGCTGCCCGGCATCGATGTCGCCGTCGTCGACGAACAGGGGCGGGAGGTCGCTCCCGGGCGATCGGGCACGCTGGTCGTGCGGCGACCCTGGCCGGGCATGGCGCGCACCGTCTGGGGAGACCCGCAGCGGTACCGCGACGCCTACTGGTCGGCATACGCCGGACATGGCGAGGCCGGCGGCTACTACGTCGCAGGCGACGGAGCCACCCGCGACGTCGACGGGTACATCTGGATCCTCGGGCGCCTCGACGACGTGGTCAACGTCTCCGGACACCGGCTCTCGACCATCGAGATCGAATCCGCCCTCGTCGCTCACGACACCGTCGGCGAGGCAGGCTCCGCCGGCGTGGCCGATCCGGTCACCGGTCAGGCCGTCGTCGCCTTCGTGACGCCGTCGGGTCGAGCCGAGGTGACGCCCGCGGATCTCCGCGCCCAGGTCGCACTCGCCATCGGCCCCGTCGCCAAGCCGAAGCACGTCGTGATCGTTCCCGACCTCCCCAAGACACGTTCGGGCAAGATCATGCGCCGACTGCTGGCACAGTTGTGGGAGGCCGAGCAGGATCGCCGTGCCGGACGCGAACCGCACCCGCTCGGCGACACCACCTCGCTGCAGAACCCCTGGGCCGTCGACGACATCGCCGACGTGCTCGCTGCCGCCGAACTCACACCACGGTCTCACTGACCACTCCGAACGGAGGACAGCATGACGGAAGAACACCGCTTCGGATTCCGAACCAGGGCCCTGCACGCGGGCGGGACCCCCGACGCGTCGACCGGCGCCCGCGCCGTGCCGATCTACCAGACGACCTCGTTCGTCTTCGACGACGCCGCGGATGCCGGGAACCTGTTCGCCCTGCAGAAGTACGGCAACATCTACTCCCGCATCGGCAACCCGACGGTCGCCGCGCTCGAGGAGCGCCTGGCCTCTCTCGAGGGCGGTATCGGCGCCGTGGCCACGGCATCCGGGATGAGCGCCGAGTTCATCACGTTCGCAGCCCTCGTCGGAGCCGGAGACCACGTGGTCGCGGCTGCGCAGCTCTACGGCGGCACGGTGACGCAGCTCGACGTGACGCTCCGGCGCTTCGGCGTCGAGACCACGTTCGTCGCATCGACCGACCCCGCCGACTACGCCGCCGCGATCCGCCCGGAGACCAAGGTCGTGTACGTGGAGATGATCGGCAACCCCTCGGGCGAGATCGCCGACATCGAGGGGCTGGCCGCCGTCGCGCACGAGGCCGGGGTGCCTCTCGTCGTCGATGCGACGCTGGCGACGCCCTACCTCGCCCGCCCGCTCGAGCACGGTGCCGACATCGTCATCCATTCGGTCACGAAGTTCCTCGGCGGCCACGGCACGACGCTCGGAGGCGTCGTGATCGAGAAGGGCACGTTCGACTGGGGCAACGGCAAGTTCCCGCAGATGACCGAGCCCGTCGAGTCCTACGGCGGCATCAAGTGGTGGGACAACTTCGGCGAGTACGGCTTCCTGACCAAGCTGCGCTCCGAGCAGCTGCGCGACATCGGTCCGGCGCTCAGCCCGCAGTCCGCCTTCAACCTGCTGCAGGGCATCGAGACCCTGCCGCAGCGGATCGACGCGCACCTCGCGAACGCACGGATCGTGGCCGACTGGCTCGCGTCCGATCCGCGGGTCGCCTACGTCACGTGGGCGGGGCTCGACGGGCACCCGCACCGCGAGCGCGCCGCCAAGTACCTCCCGCTCGGGCCGGGCTCGGTCTTCGCGTTCGGCGTCGCGGCCGACGACGGGCGTGCGGCGGGGGAGACGCTGATCGAGAACCTGCAGCTCGCCTCGCACCTCGCGAACATCGGCGATGCGCGGACCCTGGTGATCCATCCCGCATCCACGACCCACCGTCAGCTCACCGACGAGCAGCTCGTGGCCGCGGGCGTGCGATCGGATCTGATCCGTATCTCCGTCGGTCTCGAAGACGCCGACGACATCATCTGGGACCTCGATCAGGCCCTGACCACGGCGACGGGAGCGAACCGATGAGCGCGACGAATCCAGCGACGGCGGACGCCTGCGCCGTCCCGGCTGTGGCGGACGCCGTGGCATGCGCGCTTCCCGGCGTCGCCCCGGCCGTATCGGGACGGACATGGGTCGGCCCGAATCAGCAGGAGCGGTTCGCGCTGCTCCGCCGGGCGAAGTCCGTGGCGATCGTCGGCGCGTCGAACAACCCGGCGCGCGCGTCGTTCTTCGTCGCGACGTACCTGTTGTCGAGCACCCCCTACGACGTGTACCTGGTGAACCCGCGCGAGACGGAGATCCTCGGCCAGCCCGTGTACGCCTCCCTCGCCGACCTCCCCGTGGTGCCCGACGTCGTCGACGTGTTCCGTCGCCACGACGATCTCCCCGGTGTCGCGCAGGAGGCGATCGACGTCGGTGCCAAGGCGCTCTGGCTGCAGCTCGGCTCGTGGAACGAGGAGGCCGCCGCCCTTGCAGAAGAGGCAGGGCTCTCGGTCGTCATGGATCGCTGCATCAAGATCGAGCATGCGCGATTCCACGGCGGACTCCATCTGGCGGGCTTCGACACCGGGGTGATCAGCTCCCGTCGCCAGCTCCTGTCGCGGTGAGGCCGACGGTCTCCGAACTCTAGACTGGCCGCATGCCCCTCATCGCACTCACCGGCGGTATCGCGTCCGGGAAGTCGACCATCGCGCGACGCCTGGCGGAGCGCGGAGCGATCATCGTCGACGCCGATCAGATCGTGCGCGACGTGCAGTCGCCCGGTTCGCCCGTACTGGCGCGGATCGCGGAGACCTTCGGCGCCGAGGTCGTCGCATCCGACGGCACCCTCGACCGGGCGGCGCTCGGCGGCAAGGTGTTCGGTGACGCCGAGCTGCTGACGCAGCTGAACGCCATCGTCCATCCGGCCGTGCGGGCGGAGTCGCAGCGCCGGTTCGAGGAGGCCTTCGCCGCCGATCCCCGGGCCGTCGTCGTGTACGACGTTCCCCTTCTCGTCGAAGCCAGGGTCGACGACCCCTGGGACATGATCGTCGTCGCGCACGCCCCGGCATCCGTGCGCCTGCGTCGTCTTGTCGAGCTGCGGGGAATGGACGAGACGGCCGCGCAGGAGCGGATCGCCGCGCAGGTGTCCGATGAGAAGCGCCTGGCGATCGCCGACGTCGTGATCGACACGGCCGGCGACATCGCGGAGACGCACGCGCAGACCGACGCCCTCTGGGAGCGGATCCGCGGGCAGTGACCTTCTCCGGCCACGCGCCAGGTTCCCGCGAGTACCGGCGCCTGATCATCGGTCTGTTCTTCGCCGGGATCGCGACCTTCGCGCAGCTGTACTCCGCGCAGGCCGTTCTGCCGCAGATCTCGGTGGACCTCGCGGTCAGCCCGGCGACGGCGGCGCTCAGCGTGTCGGCCGCGACGCTCGGGCTGGCCCTCGCCGTCATCCCGTGGTCGACGGTCGCTGATCGCATCGGTCGGGTGCCGGCCATGGCGACGGGCGTGCTCACCGCCACTCTCTTCGGCCTCGTCGCCCCGCTCAGCGGCGACATCGTCATGCTCCTCGCCCTGCGGTTCGCGGAGGGAGTCGCGCTGGGGGCGGTCCCGGCCGTCGCCCTCGCCTACCTCAGCGAGGAGGTCGAGGGGCGCCACGCCGCCACGGCCGCAGGGAGCTACATCGCCGGCACCACGGTGGGCGGACTGCTCGGACGCATCGTCTCCGGGATCGTGGGAGAGTTCGGCGGGTGGCAGGCCGGGGTCCTGAGCGTCGCGGTGCTCTGCGCGGCGGCCGCCGTGCTGTTCCTCTGGCTCACGCCGCGCGCGAGGGGCTTCGTGCCCGGCCGTCTGCGAGCGGTCCGTGGGCCCGGCATCCTGGAACGTCTGCGCGCGCCGCTGCGCTCCGCCCTGCAGTGGGCGCTCTACGCGCAGGGCTTCCTGCTGATGGGCGCCTTCGTGGCGGTCTACAACTACCTGGGGTTCCACCTCTCCGCACCGCCGTTCGACCTTCCGTCGTGGCTGGTGACCCTGCTCTTCCTCGCCTATCTCGCCGGCACCGTGTCGTCGCCGTGGGCGGGCGCCCTCGCCTCCCGCGTCGGACGCTTCCCGGTGCTCCTCGGGTCGATCGGCATCATGGCCACCGGAGCGGGTCTGCTGCTCGTCCCCGCCGCCACCGTCGTGCTCGTGGGCCTGCTCCTGTTCACGGCCGGCTTCTTCGGCGCGCACGCCGTCGCCTCGGGGTGGACGCCGGTCGCCGCAGGCCCGGCGAGCAGAGCGCAGGCCTCGTCCCTCTACTACTTCGCGTATTACGCGGGCTCCAGTCTCTTCGGCTGGCTGCTCGGCCTCGTCTTCGGTGCGGCGAGCTGGAGCTGGTTCGTGGCGGCCGTCGTGGCGATGTGCGCGGCCGCCGCCCTCGCCGCCTGGTCGGCTCTGCGCGCAGTGCCGACCGGTCGAGGATGAGCTTCCCGCTCTGAGAGGATCGTCACATGCGGCAGGAGTATCTCGAGGCCTACGACAGTCAGCTGCGCACCGGCGCGGAGATCGCGAACGCCGTGGAGGTGACGGAGCACGGTCCGCTGCGTCTCGCGACGATGCCGGGCGGTCAGGGCTTCATCACATACGCAGATCTCGGGGGAGCGGATGCCGACGGCATCGCCGCTCTCGTCGACGCGGCCGCCGAGCATTTCCGCGGGCTCGGCGGCATCTCCTCGGTGGAGTGGAAGACCCGTGGTCACGACCGTGCCCCTGGGCTGCACGACAGCCTCGTCCGCCGCGGCTTCGTGCCGGAGGAGCCGGAATCGATCATGATCGGCGAGGCCCGGCTGCTCGCGCAGACGATCGAGATCCCCGCGGGTGTGGACATCCGGCGCGCGCGGACCGATGCGGAGGTGCTCGCCGCCGGCGAGATGCAGGGCGAGGTGTTCGCCGACGCGGAGTGGCGCTCGCGCGCAGAAGCACTCGTCGCACGTCTGCGCGCGGATGACGCCGTCGAACTGTGGATCGCGGTGGCGGAGGGCGCCGTGGTGAGCGCCGGCCGGTTGGAGCCCGTCGCGCGGACGGATTTCGCCGGGCTCTGGGGCGGGGCCACCCGGCCGGAGTGGCGTGGTCGCGGCATCTACCGGGCGCTCACCGCCGAGCGCGCGCGGTCCGCCCTGAGCCGTGGCCTGCGCTACCTGCAGTCCGATTCGACCGAGTTCTCCCGTCCGATCCTCGAGCGATCGGGGCTCATCAGGGTCTCGACGACGACGCCCTACGTCTGGACGCCGCCCTCGCGCTGACGGGCGGCTCTCTCCCTGCGTCGTCGCGCCGCGCGGCGCAGCACTACGATCGCCGTCACGACGAGCCCGATGAGCAGGATGCCGGCCACGACCGGCACGATGATCGCGGCGGCTGCGAGGGCGAAAGACGTGCCGTCCTCGACCGTGCTCAGCACGGGGGCGGCGAGACCTCCGGTCGTGGCGTTCGCGGCGAGGCGCGCCGTCGCCTTGAGCACGTGCACGGCGAGAGCGATCACGATCCCCGCCGCGACGGGCACCCAGGTGTTGTCCGCGAAGAACGACGCCGGATCGTCGACGGCGATCGTCTGCGCGCCGGCACCCGCCCCGAAAGCGATGCCGCCGGCCGCCGGTCGGATGATGCTCTGCACGACGTCGTTGATCGAATCGAGAGCCGGGATCTTGTCGGCCACGATCTCGAGCACGAGGAGCGCTCCGATCACCCAGAGCGCCACGTCGCCGGACAGCCACGACCAGCCCGCGGGGAGGGCCATCGCGGGGAGCAGTCGATCCGCGAGCCCGAGCAGGAACAGCGGCATCCACGCGTTCAGCCCCGCAGCGGCGGCGAGGCTGGAGCCGATGATGAACTCGATCACGCGCCCCACTCTACGGCCGGGGCGCCGCGCTCCCATCCAGCTCGGAGGGTTGCATCGATATTCTGATATGAGGCGTGGGGACGCCCAGGGGAGCGTCTGCTGGGGACGATTCTTCTGCGCCGGAAAGCAGAACATGACTGACGACAAGCCGGGGATCTCTCGTCGCACGATGGTCAAGGGCGCAGCGTGGTCGCTGCCGGTGATCGCGGTCGCCACCGCGGTGCCGCTCGCGGCGGCGAGCACGGGCGGCACGATCAACAGCGAGGCGAACTACTACTGGGATGCCGAGGCGCAGGGCGACTTCACGACGCTGGTCGCGGCCCAGGACGGCCTGCGGGCGACCTTCAGCACCCAGATCAGCTATCGCGCCGACCCCTGGGTGAACCCGCCGGCGGATGCATCGCTCGTCGTCGTGGTGGTCTTCGACTCGCCGGTCACCATCGACGCCGGTTCATCGATCGGCGGCTGGAGCGCCACGCCGGGTCTCGGCAGCACGGCGAGCTCGTTCACGTTCGTCTCCACACCCTCCGGGTTCGGCAGGGCGCTCACGTTCAACGTGATCGGATCCGCGCCAGGACCGCTCACATCGACGGCGACGATGAGCCTCCTCAACGGCGGGACGACGACCTGGGCGCAGGAATCCTCTGCGGAGACGGCCACCCTCAACGCCTGACGGCCTCGATGTCGGAGGGGCGGCATACGCTGGAGACATGCAAACCACGCGCAGCGTCCGCCCCTTCGAGGTCATCAGCGAGTACGCGCCCGCCGGTGACCAGCCGCAGGCCATCGCCGAGCTCGCTGGACGCATCAACGCGGGCGAGACCGACGTCGTGCTGCTGGGCGCCACCGGTACCGGAAAATCCGCGACGACGGCGTGGCTGGTCGAGCAGGTGCAGCGCCCCACGCTGGTGCTCGCGCACAACAAGACCCTCGCGGCACAGCTCGCGAATGAGTTCCGCGAGCTCATGCCGAACAATGCGGTCGAGTACTTCGTCTCGTACTACGACTACTACCAGCCTGAGGCCTACGTTCCCCAGACAGACACCTTCATCGAGAAGGACTCGTCGATCAACGCCGAGGTCGAGCGGCTGCGGCACTCCACGACGAATTCGCTGCTCAGCCGGCGCGACGTCGTCGTGGTGTCGACCGTCTCGTGCATCTACGGTCTCGGTGCGCCGGAGGAGTATCTGCGCGCCATGGTCGCTCTGCAGGTGGGGGAGCGGTACGACCGCGACGCCCTCATCCGCCAGTTCATCGCCATGCAGTACAACCGCAACGACGTCGACTTCTCGCGCGGCAACTTCCGCGTGCGCGGCGACACGATCGAGATCATCCCGGTCTACGAGGAGCACGCGATCCGCATCGAGCTGTTCGGCGACGAGATCGAGGGGCTGTACTCGCTGCATCCGCTGACCGGCGAGGTCATCGAGAAGCTCGACTCGGTGCCGATCTTCCCGGCATCGCACTATGTCGCCGGCACCGACGTCATCCAGCGCTCGATCGGCACCATCGAGCACGAGCTCGAAGAGCGGCTGGCCGAGTTCGAGCGCCAGGGCAAGCTGCTCGAGGCGCAGCGTCTGCGCATGCGCACGACGTTCGACCTCGAGATGCTGCAGCAGCTCGGCTTCTGCTCGGGCATCGAGAACTACTCGCGGCACATGGACGGGCGCATGCCCGGCGAGCCGCCGCACACGCTGCTCGACTTCTTCCCCGACGACTTCCTCCTGGTCATCGACGAGTCGCACGTGACCGTGCCGCAGATCGGCGCGATGTACGAAGGAGACGCGTCGCGCAAGCGCACTCTCGTGGACCACGGGTTCCGTCTGCCGAGCGCGATGGACAACCGACCGCTGCGGTGGGACGAGTTCAAGAACCGCATCGGTCAGACCGTCTATCTGTCGGCGACCCCCGGCAAGTACGAGATGGGCATCGCCGACGGCATCGTGGAGCAGATCATCCGTCCGACGGGTCTGGTCGACCCGCACATCGTCGTGAAGCCGTCGAAGGGCCAGATCGACGATCTGCTCGAGGAGATCCGCCTGCGGGTCGAGCGTGACGAGCGTGTTCTCGTCACGACCCTCACCAAGAAGATGTCGGAAGAGCTCACCGACTTCCTCGGCGAGCACGGCGTCCGCGTGCGCTACCTGCACTCCGACGTCGACACGCTCCGACGGGTCGAACTGCTCAGCGAGCTGCGGGCGGGCGTCTACGACGTGCTGGTCGGCATCAACCTGCTGCGAGAAGGGCTCGATCTCCCCGAGGTCTCACTCGTCGCGATCCTCGACGCCGACAAGGAAGGCTTCCTGCGATCGGGAACCTCGCTGATCCAGACGATCGGCCGTGCCGCCCGAAACGTCTCCGGTGAGGTCCACATGTACGCCGACAAGATCACCGACTCGATGGCGAAGGCGATCGAGGAGACCGATCGCCGTCGCGAGAAGCAGGTCGCCTACAACCTCGAACACGGCATCGACCCGACACCGCTGCGCAAGCGCATCGCCGACATCACCGAGGTGCTGGCGCGCGAGGGCGCCGACACAGCCGACATGCTCTCCGGCCGCGGACGTCAGTCCGGGAAGGGCAAGTCGCCGACACCGAACCTCCGACGCACCGGCATCGCCGCCGAGGGCGCTCAGCAGCTCGAGGCGACGATTCAGGACCTGTCGAACCAGATGCTGGCCGCCGCTGCAGAGCTCAAGTTCGAGCTCGCCGGACGCTTGCGTGACGAGGTGCAGGACCTCAAGAAAGAGCTCCGCGCCATGGAGCGCGCCGGGCACGCGTGAGCAGTGGCTGACCGGTGGATGCCGCAGCGGAAGAGCTCGCCGACCGCGTGAGAGCGCTGCTCCACGTCGGCGGCGACGTCGAGGAGAAGCGGATGTTCGGCACCCGGGCCTTCCTGCTCGACGGTCGCATCCTCGTGGGAGCGCGGAAGAACGGCGTCCTTCTGGTGCGGGTGGACGAGGAGAGCGGAGCAGCGCTCGTCACACAGTCCGGCGTCGCCGTCGCCGTGATGGGCGCGAAGACGATGGGGAACAGCTGGCTCGATGTGTCACCGGGTGTGCTGGGCGACGACGACGCCCTCATGTTCTGGCTCGACGCCGCTCGCGAGGCGAACGAGGCCTCACGACGGGAGTGATCAGAGCTCCGCGCCGCGAGTCGAGGCGACGCGTGGGTCTAGGGGCAGTGCACCAGGGTCTTCGGACCGCTGCGGTCGATCTCGTGCTCGGTCATCGGCGCGCCGCACAAGGGGCAGGCGCGCTCGGCGCGCTCCGCGGCACTGGGCGGAGGAGTCTTCTCGTACGGGCCGACCGAGGCGGGTCCGGCGAACCGGATCAGGTTGCTGTTCACCCAGGCGTAGAGCCCACCGGCTTCGCGGATGCGGGTGCGAAGGGGAGTGCGGTCCGGGTCGTGTGCCATGTTCATTAGTGTACTAACGATTAGGGTCGATGTATAGTCGCGGTGTGACGGCATCCGACGACCTTCTCCGACTCGAGAACCAGCTCTGCTTCGCGCTGGTGACCGCGGCGCGCAACGTCGTCGCGATCTACCGACCGATCCTCGAACCGCTCGGGCTCACGCATCCGCAGTACCTGGTGATGCTCGCTCTCTGGGAGCGCGCGCCGCGCACGCTCAACGATCTCGCCACCGACCTCGCGCTCGAACCGGCCACCGCCTCGCCCCTCGTGAAGCGCCTCGAAGCCGAGGGCCTGGTCATCCGGCAGCGCAGCAGCGAGGACGAACGACGCCTGGAGATCACGCTGACCGCCGCCGGCGCAGCGCTGCGGGATCGGGCGATCGACGTCCCTCGCCAGGTCATGGCCGCGGTCGGCATGGACGTGTCCGAGGTCTCGGCGCTGCGCGACGGTCTCGGCCCCTTCGCCGGGCGCCGTCCTGACCTCGGCTGAGCGTACTCACAGGGTGCGCGGAGCCGATGTCCGTGGCCCCTCGTAGACTTGACCGGTGCCTATCGTCCCCGTTGCCACCCCAGGAAAACTCAGCGTTCGCGGCGCCCGAGTCCACAATCTCAAGAACGTCGACATCGACATCCCGCGCGACTCGCTCGTCGTGTTCACAGGTCTGTCCGGTTCCGGGAAATCCAGCCTCGCGTTCGACACGATCTTCGCCGAGGGGCAGCGTCGCTACGTCGAATCGCTGAGCGCCTACGCGCGCCAGTTCCTCGGTCAGGTCGACCGTCCCGACGTCGATTTCATCGAGGGTCTGAGCCCTGCCGTCTCGATCGATCAGAAGTCCACGAACCGCAACCCGCGGTCGACCGTCGGCACGATCACCGAGATCTACGACTACATGCGTCTGCTGTGGGCGCGCATCGGTGTTCCGCACTGCCCCGAGTGCGGGGAGAAGATCCAGCGCCAGACCGTGCAGCAGATCGCCGATCAGCTCATGGAGCTGCCCGAGCGCACGCGGTACCAGATCGTCGCTCCGATCGTCTCGCAGAAGAAGGGCGAGTTCGTCGACCTCTTCCGGGAGCTCGGCGCGAAGGGCTATTCGCGCGCGATCGTCGACGGAGACCTCATCCAGCTCGCCGAGCCGCCGACGCTCAAGAAGAGCTACAAGCACGACATCGCCGTGGTCGTCGACCGGCTCGTGGCGTCCGACGAGATCCTCAGCCGGGTCACCGACTCGGTCGAGACCGCGCTGGGCCTCGCCGGCGGCGTCGTGCAGGTCAACTACGTCGACGGCGAGGGCGACGACGCCTGGCAGACCTTCTCCGAGAAGCTGGCCTGCCCGAACGGGCATGCGCTGACCCTCACCGAGATCGAGCCGCGCACGTTCTCGTTCAACGCGCCGTTCGGTGCGTGCCCCGCGTGCTCCGGCCTCGGCACGCGCATGTCGGTCGACGTCGATCTGATGCTCGGCGACACCGACCTCTCGATCCGCGAGGGCGTCATCATCCCCTGGACCACGCAGGGCAAGGGGCTGTTCCAGTACTACGAGCGCCTGCTCGAAGGCCTCTCCCGCGACCTCGACTTCTCCCTCGACACGCCCTGGCACAAGCTCCACTCCGATGTGCAGGACGCGGTCCTCCGTGGCGAGAACTACAAGGTGACCGTCAAGTGGAAGAACCGGTACGGGCGCGAGATGAGGTACGCGTCGGGCTTCGAGGGCGTCGTCCCCTACATCGAGCGGCAGTACCTGCAGGCCGAGTCGGACACGCAGCGCAGCCGCTGGGGCGAGTACCTCCGCGAGGTGCCGTGCCCCGTCTGCGACGGCAACCGCCTCAAGCCGGAGGTGCTGGCGGTGCAGGTGCACGGCCACTCGATCGCCGAGGTCTCGCACCTCAGCCTCGCGGATGCGCGCGCCTTCATGGAGACCCTCACGCTGACCGACCGCGAGGCGAAGATCGCCGCCCAGGTCCTCCGCGAGATCCGTCTCCGCCTCGACTTCCTGCTGCAGGTCGGGCTCTCGTACCTCAACCTCAGCCGCTCGGCAGGTTCGCTCTCGGGTGGCGAGGCGCAGCGCATCCGTCTCGCGACGCAGATCGGCTCCGGGCTCACCGGTGTCCTCTACGTTCTCGACGAGCCGTCCATCGGGCTGCACCAGCGTGACAACCGCCGCCTCATCAACACGCTCATCAAGCTCCGCGACCTCGGCAACACGCTCATCGTCGTCGAGCACGACGAGGAGACCATCGAGGCGGCCGACTGGGTCGTCGACATCGGTCCGGGAGCCGGCGTCAACGGCGGCGCGGTCGTGCATTCCGGACCGTACTCGGCCCTGCTCGACGACAGCGAGTCGATGACCGGGCAGTACCTCTCGGGCCGCCGCGAGATCCCGATGCCGAAGAAGCGCCGGAAGATCGACAAGAAGCGCATGCTCAGCGTCGTCGGCGCCCGGGCCAACAACCTGCGCAACGTCACGGCCGACTTCCCGCTCGGCGTCCTGACCGCCGTCACGGGCGTCAGCGGCTCGGGCAAGTCGTCGCTCGTGAACGACATCCTCTACCAGGTGCTCGCGTCGCGCCTGAACGGTGCGCGCACGGTTCCGGGCAAGCACACCCGCGTGACGGGGCTCGACAACCTCGACAAGGTCGTCCACGTCGACCAGGCGCCGATCGGTCGCACGCCGCGATCGAACCCGGCCACCTACACGGGTGTCTTCGACCGCATCCGCACCCTCTTCAGCGAGACGCCCGAAGCGAAGGTCCGCGGCTACCTTCCCGGACGCTTCAGCTTCAACGTCAAGGGCGGGCGCTGCGAGGCGTGCTCGGGTGACGGCACGATCAAGATCGAGATGAACTTCCTGCCCGACGTCTACGTGGACTGCGAGGTGTGCCACGGCAAGCGATACAACCGCGACACGCTCTCGGTGCACTACAAGGGCAAGAACATCGCCGAGGTGCTCGAGATGCCGATCGAGGAGGCCGCGGACTTCTTCGAGCCGATCCAGGCCATCCACCGGTACATGAAGACGCTGGTGGACGTGGGGCTGGGCTACGTCCGGCTCGGCCAGTCCGCGACGACGCTCTCCGGCGGCGAGGCGCAGCGCGTCAAGCTGGCGACCGAGCTCCAGCGGCGCAGCAACGGGCGCAGCATCTACGTGCTCGACGAGCCGACGACGGGACTGCACTTCGAAGACGTCCGCAAGCTGCTCGAGGTGCTGAACGGCCTCGTCGACAAGGGCAACACGGTCATCGTCATCGAGCACAACCTCGACGTGATCAAGTCGGCCGACTGGGTGATCGACCTGGGACCCGAGGGTGGTTCGGGCGGTGGGCAGATCATCGCCACCGGCACCCCGGAGCAGATCGCGCGCGTGGAGGAGAGCCACACCGGGCTGTTCCTCGGCGAGATCCTGGGTGAGGGGCGCGCAGCGCGGAAGGCCAGCTGATGGCAGACGTCCTGCCGTACAAGCCGCGGACAGGCGAGATCCCGACGGACCCGGGCGTGTACCGGTTCCGTGACGCCGACGGACGCGTTCTGTACGTGGGCAAGGCGAAGAACCTCCGGCAGCGGCTGTCGAACTACTTCGCTCCGCTGCGAACGCTGCACGAGCGCACCCGCCGCATGGTCACCACGGCGTCCTCGGTGGAGTGGACGGTCGTGCCGACCGACGTCGACTCCCTGCAGCTGGAGTACATGTGGATCAAGGAGTTCGATCCGCCCTTCAACGTGCGGTACAAGGACGACAAGTCCTACCCGTTCATGGCGGTGACGCTGGGCGACGAGGCGCCGCGGGTGATCGTCACGCGCAACCGCAAGATCCCCGGCGCGCGGTACTTCGGTCCGTTCCCCAAGGTCTGGGCCGTGCACGAGACCATCGACCTCATGATCAAGGCCTTCCCGATCCGCACCTGCAGCGACGCGAGCTACAAGCGCGCCATGCAGACCGGGAGGCCGTGCTTCCCCGGGCAGATCGGCAAGTGCGGCGGTCCGTGTTCGATGACCGTGACGATCGAGGAGCACCGCGCCATGGTCGACGATTTCGTCGCCTTCATGGCCGGCGGAGACGAGCGGTTCACGAAAGAGCTCACCACGCGGATGCTGGCCGCCTCTGCGGCGATGGACTACGAGGCGGCGGCGAAGTACCGCGACAAGCTCGGGGCGATCGAAGCCGTGCTCGGCAAGAGCGCTCTCGTTCTCCAGCCCGATGAGGATGCCGATCTCTTCGGCATCGCCGAGGACGAGCTGGCGGCGGCGGTGCAGCACTTCGTGATCCGCGGCGGCCGCGTGCGCGGTGTCCGGGCGATGACGATCGAGAAGGAGATCGACATCACGACCGCGGAACTCGTCGACCAGGTCCTGCAACGCGCCTACGGCGACGCGCAGGACGTGCCGCGGCGCATCCTCGTGCCGACCCTTCCGGACGACGCCGCGGAGCTCGAGGTGTGGCTGCGCGAGCGTCGGGGGAAGAAGACCGAGATCGCCGTGGCGCAGCGGGGTCAGCGTGCCGATCTGATGCGCACCGCGACCCTGAACGCGCAGCAGGCGCTCATCCGCTACAAGACGCGGCGCACCAGTGACTACGTCGCACGCACCCAGGCGCTGACCGACCTGCAGAGCGCGCTCGGCATGAGCGAAGCCCCTCTGCGCATCGAGTGCTTCGACATCTCGCACCTCGGCGGAACGAACGTCGTCGCATCGATGGTGGTGTTCGAGGACGGGCTTCCCCGCAAGGATCAGTACCGATCGTTCGGCATCCCCGAGACCACCGACGACACCGACTCGATGTACCAGGTGCTGCGCCGTCGTCTGGCCTATCTCGACCGTCCGGAGGAACCGGAGGAGGAGGCCGGGGAAGAGGGCGTCGTCCGTCGCAAGCCGCGGTTCGCCTACCCGCCGCAGCTCCTGCTCGTGGACGGCGGCCAGCCGCAGGTCGAGGCGGCAGCGCGTGCCCTTCGAGACGCCGGACACACCGAGATCGCGGTCTGCGGCATCGCGAAGCGTCTCGAGGAGGTGTGGCTGCCCGGCGACGACTTCCCCGTGATCCTGCCCCGCACGAGCGAGGCCCTCTACCTGCTGCAGCGCCTGCGTGACGAGGCGCACCGTTTCGCGATCACCCACCAGCGCAAGAAGCGCCGAGGCGACATCACGACGGTGCTGGCCGAAGTGCCGGGCCTCGGCGCCTCCCGGATCAAAGTGCTGCTCAAGCACTTCGGGTCCGTCACGGCGTTGCGTGCGGCTCAGCCGGGGGAGATCCAGGAAGTCCAGGGAATCGGTCCGGTGCTCGCACAGAATATCCACACGCACCTCTCCACTCGCTAGGCTGGAACGCACGGGGGAGAGGGAGCGCAGAGCAATGACTGGGGACAAGGGCGAGTTTCTCATCGTCACGGGGATGTCGGGCGCCGGCCGGACCACGGTGGCGAACGCCCTCGAGGATCTCGGCTGGTACGTGGTCGACAACCTGCCCCCGCAGATCCTCCGCCCGCTGCTCGACCTCACCGACATGGGCGGCAATGCGCTGCCCAAGGTGGCGGCGGTGGTCGACGTGCGCGGTCGAAACCTCTTCGACGACTTCCCGGGCGTCGCGCGCGCGCTCCGCTCCCGTGGCTCGGTACGGGTCCTCTTCCTCGACGCCTCCGACGACGTGCTGGTCCGGCGGTTCGAATCGGTGCGGCGACCGCACCCGCTGCAGGGCGACGGAACCCTGCTCGACGGCATCCGCATCGAGCGCACGCGGCTGGCGCCGATCCGCGAGGCCGCCGATCTCGTGATCGACACCTCCGCGCTCAACATCCACCAGCTGGCGACGCAGGTGTCCGACATCTTCTCCGAAGAGGGCGAGGCCCGGCACCGCGTCACGCTCCTCAGCTTCGGATTCAAGTACGGGCTCCCGACCGACGTCGACATCGTCGCCGACATGCGGTTCCTCCCCAACCCGTTCTGGAACGAGGAGCTGCGCGGCCTCACGGGTCAAGACGAGACGGTCCGCGAGTACGTCCTCTCCCGCGAGGGCGCCACGGAGTTCCTCGAGTCCTACTCCGCGGCCCTGGTTCCCGTGTTGGAGGGCTATCAACGCGAGAACAAGAGCCACTCCACGATCGCGATCGGCTGCACCGGCGGCAAGCACCGCTCCGTCGCGATGTCGGAGGAGCTCGCGCGCAGGCTCGCCGCCGTCCCCGGTGTGGCCGTCAATGTCCGTCATCGGGACCTCGGCAGAGAGTAGCGGGTCGCCCGGCCGAGTAGGCTGGACGTTTGCGTCGCGATCCGGCGCGTGAACGTGAAGGAGTGTCGTGGCACTAACCACCGACGTCAAGGCTGAGCTGGTCAGCATCCGCAACGCACCTCCGACGGTGCGCGTCGCCGAGGTGACCGCGATCCTCCGGTTCGCCGGTGGACTGCATTCGATCGCCGGCCGTGTGGCTGTGGAAGCCGAAGTCGATGCCGAGACGCTCGCGCGTCGCGTCGCCAGGGACCTCGCCGAGATCTACGGCGTCCGTCCCGAGATCGCCCAGGTGCAGTCGAGCACGGCAAACGACGGTGCCCGGTGGGCCGTGCGCGTGATCACGCAGGGGGAGACGCTCGCCCGCCAGACGGGTCTGCTCGACCAGCGTCGTCGTCCCGTGCGCGGGCTTCCCAACCGCCTGACCACCGGCTCTCGGGCCGAGGTCGCCGGTCTCTGGCGTGGTGCCTTCCTGGCCGCGGGGACGCTCAGCGAGCCGGGACGCTCCGCGATGCTCGAGGTGGTGTGCCCCTCGAGCGAGGCGGCCATGGCTCTCGTCGGCGCCGCCCACCGTCTCGGCGTGGCCGCGAAGGCCCGTGAGGTGCGCGGCATGCCGCGCGTCGTCGTGCGCGAGGGCGAGGCGATCCGGACGATCCTCAACGAGATGGGTGCGCAGAAGACCGCCATCACGTGGGAGGAGCTGCGTCAGCGCCGCGAAGTCCGCGCGGGCGTCAACCGCCTGGTGAACTTCGACGACGCGAACCTGCGTCGCTCCGCACAGGCGGCCGTCGCCGCGTGCGCGCGCGTGGAGCGGGCTCTCGAGATCCTCGCGGACGAAGTGCCCGATCACCTCAAGGTCGCCGGAGAGCTGCGTCTCGCGCATCGTGATGCGAGCCTCGACGAGCTCGGTCACCACGCGGATCCGCCCCTGACGAAGGATGCTGTCGCCGGGCGCATCCGTCGCCTGCTCGCCATGGCCGACAAGCGCGCCCAGCAGGAGGGCATCCCCGGCACCGAGGCTGCGGTGCCCGTCGGACTCGACGTCTGACCCTGACACGAGAAGACCCGCCCCCGGTGCTGCCGGAGGCGGGTCTTTCGTCATATGGCGGAAGGAACTGGTCCCGGCTCGTGTTGTCGTCAGTAGGATGAGTTACGTCCGCTCTACGCCGCACATCGGTGGCGCGGAGGATCGGCAAGCGCCGCGGCGCGGCGCGGATTGGATGAATGCGATATGGCGATTTACACGCTCCCCGACCTTCCCTACGACTTCGCAGCCCTCGAGCCGCACATCAGCGGCAAGATCATGGAACTCCACCATGACAAGCACCACGCGACCTACGTCGCAGGAGCGAACACCGCACTCGAGCAGCTCGCCGAGGCCCGTGAGAGCGGCAATCTCGCGAACGTCAACAAGCTCGAGAAGGACCTCGCCTTCAACCTGGGCGGTCACGTCAACCACTCGATCTTCTGGACCAACCTGTCGCCGAACGGCGGAGGACAGCCCGAGGGCGAGCTGAAGGCCGCGATCGACGAGTACTTCGGCTCGTTCGAGAAGTTCCAGGCCCACTTCACGGCTGCGGCCACCGGCATCCAGGGCTCCGGCTGGGCCGTGCTCAGCTGGGACTCGATCGGCTCGCGCCTGATCATCCAGCAGCTCTTCGACCAGCAGTCGAACACGGCGCAGGGCACCATCCCGCTGTTCCAGCTGGACATGTGGGAGCACGCCTTCTACCTGGACTACCTCAACGTCAAGGCGGATTACGTCAAGGCGGCGTGGAACATCGCCAACTGGGAGAACGTCGCCCAGCGTCTCGAGGTCGCCCGCAAGCAGACGAACGGCCTGCTGGTACTGTCGTAATCAAGACGGGTGTCCCGACGGACATCTCGCCCGTCGGGACGCCGTTGTCCATGCTTGTCTAGTTGAAACCGCGCGTATGCGCACGAGAAATCAGGAGACCTTAGTGTCTGTCAAGATCGGTATCAACGGCTTCGGCCGCATCGGACGCAACTACTTCCGCGCGGCTCTCGCGCAGGGAGCAGACCTCGAGATCGTCGCGGTCAACGACCTCACCGACAACAAGACCCTCGCGCACCTGCTGAAGTACGACTCGGTCGGCGGCGTCCTCGATGCCGAGATCAGCTACGACGACGACAGCATCACCGTCAACGGCAAGGCGATCAAGGCGTTCGCCGAGCGCGACCCCGCCAACCTCCCGTGGGGCGAGCTGGGCGTCGACATCGTCATCGAGTCGACCGGCTTCTTCACCAAGGCCGAGGCCGCCAAGAAGCACATCGACGCCGGCGCGAAGAAGGTCCTCATCTCGGCTCCTGGCACGGGCGTCGACGGCACGTTCGTGATGGGCGTGAACGAGGACACGTACAACCCGGAGACGGACCACATCATCTCCAACGCCTCGTGCACCACCAACTGCCTCGCGCCGCTCGCGCAGGTCTTCAACGACGCGTTCGGCATCGACCGCGGCTTCATGATGACCGCGCACGCGTACACGGCCGACCAGAACCTGCAGGACGGCCCGCACAGCGACCTCCGTCGTGCACGTGCCGCCGCGATCAACATCACCCCGGCCTCGACCGGCGCCGCCAAGGCCATCGGCGAGGTGCTCCCCGAGCTCCAGGGCAAGCTCAGCGGCTCGTCCTACCGCGTGCCGGTTCCCACCGGCTCGATCGTCGACCTCACGCTGATCACCGACCGCGAGGACCTGACGGTCGACGAGGTCAACGAGGCCTACAAGAAGGCAGCCGCAGACGGTCGTCTCGCCGGCTACCTCCAGTACAACGCCGACCAGATCGTGTCGAGCGACATCGTGCACAACCCGCACTCGTCGATCTTCGACTCGACCCTCACCAACGTGAGTGGCAACCTCGTCAAGGTCTCGAGCTGGTACGACAACGAGTGGGGCTACTCCAACCGTCTCGTCGACCTGACCGAGTACGTCGCCGAGCGTCTCTGAGCTCTGACACATGACTCTGCGCACCCTGGACACACTGGGTTCGCTCGAGGGCAAGCGCGTCATCGTCCGTTGTGATCTGAACGTCCCCCTGCGGGACGGGGTCATAACGGACGATGGCCGTGTACGCGCCTCGCTGCCGACTCTCAACGCACTGATCAACGCGGGAGCCCGCGTCGTCGTGTGCTCCCACCTCGGACGCCCCGACGGCGCGCCCGACCCCCAGTACAGCCTCGAGCCGGTGGCTCAGCGGCTGTCGGAGCTGCTCGGCGCCCCGGTCGCGTTCGCGCGCGACACCGTGGGCGAGTCCGCTCAGGATGCCGTGGCCTCGCTCGAGGACGGCGGGGTCGTCGTCATCGAGAACCTGCGCTTCAACGCGGGGGAGACGGCGAAGGACGACGCGACGCGCGCTGCTTTCGCCGCCGAGCTCGCGAAGCTCGGCGATGTGCTCGTGTCCGACGGCTTCGGCGTCGTGCACCGCAAGCAGGCGAGCGTGTACGAGCTCGCCGAGCTGCTGCCCTCGGCCGCCGGTCTGCTGATCGAGACCGAGCTCGACGTGCTCGACCGTCTCACCGAGAACCCCGAGCGCCCGTACGCGGTCGTGCTCGGCGGCTCGAAGGTCAGCGACAAGCTCGGGGTCATCTCGCACCTGCTGCCGCGCGTCGACCGCATCCTGGTCGGCGGCGGCATGCTGTTCACGTTCCTCAAGGCGCAGGGTCACGACGTGGCCTCCAGCCTTCTGGAAGAGGACCAGCTCGAGACGGTCCGCGGCTACATCGCGGAGGCCGCGGAGCGGGGCGTGGAGTTCGTGCTCCCGACCGACGTCGTGGTCGCCGCCTCGTTCAGCGCGGATGCCGCGCACGAGACCGTCTCCGCCGACGCGATCGAGTCGACGGCGTTCGGCACGTCCGGCATCGGCCTCGACATCGGTCCGGAGACGGCTGCCCGGTTCGCAGAGGTCATCCGCGGGTCGAAGACGGTGTTCTGGAACGGCCCGATGGGCGTGTTCGAGTTCCCGGCGTTCGCCGCCGGAACCAAGACCGTCGCGCAGGCTCTGACCGAAGTCGACGGCCTCAGCGTCGTCGGCGGCGGAGACTCCGCGGCTGCCGTGCGTCAGCTCGGCTTCACCGACGACCGGTTCGGGCACATCTCGACCGGCGGCGGCGCAAGCCTCGAGTTCCTCGAGGGAAAGAAACTACCCGGCCTGGAGGTGCTCGGATGGGCATAGCGACCCGTACCCCGCTGATCGCGGGCAACTGGAAGATGAACCTGGACCACCTGCAGGCGGTCGCGTTCGTGCAGAAGCTGCACTGGACGCTCAAGGACGCGAAGCACGAGGACGGATCCGTCGAGGTGGCGGTCTTCCCGCCTTTCACCGATATCCGCAGTGTGCAGACGCTGATCGACGCGGACAAGATCCCGTTCGCCCTCGGCGCGCAGGATGTCTCGGCGCACGACTCCGGTGCCTACACCGGCGAGGTCTCGGGCGCCTTCCTGGCGAAGCTCGACGCGAAGTACGTCATCATCGGCCACTCGGAGCGTCGTGAGTACCACGCCGAGTCCGACGAGGTCGTCTCCGCCAAGGTGCAGGCATCGCTCAAGCACGGACTGGTTCCGGTCATCTGCGTCGGCGAGACCGCGGAGGACCTGGAGAAGTTCGGCGCCAGTGCGGTCCCCGCCGGTCAGCTCGAGGCAGCGCTCCAGGGCGTCTCGCCGAAGGCTGACATCGTGGTCGCGTACGAGCCCGTCTGGGCCATCGGCTCCGGTCAGGCCGCGACGCCGCAGCAGGCGCAGGACGTCTGCGCGGCGCTCCGCACCGTGATCGCGAAGGTCCTCGGGGATGACGCGGCCGCGCGCACGCGCATCCTCTACGGCGGCTCGGTGAAGTCGGCGAACATCGCCAGCTTCATGCGGGAGCCCGATGTGGACGGCGCTCTGGTCGGCGGCGCGAGCCTCGTCGTCGACGAGTTCGCCGCGATCATCCGCTTCGAGAAGCACGTCGGCGTGTGAGTGCGGCGGGGCTCCGGCCCCGCTGCACCGTATACTTGACCGTTACGGGGGCGCACCTGCCCCAGCGAAAGGCTCTTTCTCGTGGCAATTCTCGAGTTCGTTCTGCAGGTCGTGCTGGGTATCACCAGCGTCCTGCTGACCCTCCTCATCCTCTTGCACAAGGGTCGCGGTGGCGGCCTTTCCGACATGTTCGGCGGAGGCATGACCTCGGCGGTCGGCTCTTCCGGTCTCGCGGAGCGGAACCTGAACCGCTTCACCGTCGTCCTCGCGCTGACCTGGTTCGTCGCCATCGTCGCGCTCGGACTCATCACGAAGTTCGAGGTGATCTGATGGCTACCGGTGGAAACGCGATCCGCGGCACCCGCGTCGGCTCCGGCCCGATGGGGGAGCAGGACCACGGCTACCATGCCGACCGCATCGCGGTGTCGTACTGGGACGGACTCGGCAACGAGACGGTCCGCTACTTCGCCGCGGGTCTCCCCGAAGAGGAGATCCCGGAGACGATCGATCACCCGCAGTCGGGCCTGCCGGCCGGACGCGACAAGGAGAATCCTCCTGCCCTCGCGAAGGCCGAGCCGTACAAGACGCACCTCGCCTACGTGAAGGAGCGCCGCACCGACGAGGAAGCGGTCCAGCTCCTCGAGGATGCGCTCACGCAGCTGCGCGAGCGTCGGGGCCAGTGATCTCCTGATCTGACGATGAAGAAGCCGCCGCGAGTGATCGCGGCGGCTTCTTCCGTCTCAGCGGCGGCCGTTCAGCGGCACCCCGCTGCGGCATCGATGTAGCTCTGCGGCGGGTAGCCGTAGGCCCACACTCCGTTGGCGTCGTCGGTGTAGCCCATGCTGATGGCCCAGGCGGTCGCCCACTTCTCGATGCTGTCCTGTGTCGACGAGTCGTACATGTCCTCGCACTTGACGCTGATCGCGTGACCGACCTCGTGCGCGACGAGCGCCCTGCTGCGATCCGCCGGCCACTGCTCGGCGACGGAGTCGGACAGCTGGATGACGGATCGGCCGGGCTCGTCCCACCACCAGGTGGTGTATCCGCCCATGCTGCCGTTGAATCCTGCGCCGTTGACGATCGGGGCCCAGTCGAACTCGAGCAGCACGCCGGGGGCGAGCGCGCGGGCGAACGCCTCGATCTCGAGCCGGGCGTCCATCAGCGGGCCGGACTTCTCGGCCAGCTCCTCGTTCTCGGTCGCGACGACCTGCGCCGCGGCACTCTGGAGGCTCGCGTACGCGTTCACGGCCGCGTCGTCGATCGTGGTCGTGGCGATCGCCGCGGCTGCGGCGTCCCGCAGCTCGATCACCGCATCATTCCGGGCGGAGATGTGGGCGGCCTCGAAGGCGACGGCCGCTTCGCCCGCAGAGGTCAGGAGCGCGACGCCGCTCTCGGTGACCGCATCGGAGGCGGTGAGCACGTCGGCAGCTTCGGCGAGGAGCTCGTCGGCGAGATCTGCGGCCTCGTCGCGCTTCTCCTCGAGCGTCGTGGTGGCGCCGAACAGCGCCCAGAACCACACGGGCTTCTCTCCCGCGACGGGGACCTCGGTGGCGATCAGCTGGTCGGCCTCCGCTGCGGCGCTCTCGGCTTCGGCGACCGCACCGGCGAGGGCCGCTTCGGTCTCCGCCGGGGCGACGATGGCCTCGTTCTCGCCGGCGACGATCAGTCCCGCGGAATCCGCGAGGGCCTGGAGGTCGGCGGTCTCGGCACGGAGCTGCGTCTTCTCGCTGTTCGCCGAGGCCACGGCATCCGCATGGCTCTCCGCGGCGGTGTCGTAGCCCATGCTGGCCGAGACCTGGGTGATCGCGATCGCGGCGATCACGGCTGCACCGCCGATCAGGCCGAGGACGAGGCCCGTGCGCTTGCGCTTCGGCTTCCGCGGGGGAGCGGTCGAGGCGCCGCCCGTGAAGCGTGCGGACAGCTCGTGCCCGCCCAGGGGCGCGGATGCCGGCGCATCCGCGCCATACGGGGGGAGAGCGGTCACGTCGTCCTCATTCGATCAGCCTCACGTTCGGAGCTGCATGCAGCGGCACTGCCAGGGTATGCGAGAAGGCCCCCACCGTGCGGTGGGGGCCTTCTGGAAGCGAGGGGCTGACGGGAATCGAACCCGCATCATTAGTTTGGAAGACTAAGGCTTTACCACTAAGCTACAGCCCCGAATCCCGGTGCACTTCGACAGGCTCAGTGACCCGGGGATCGGACCGGAATCGCAACTCCGGCGTGATCGATCATACCGGACCGTGAGGGGTGCTCCCGTCCGTTAGACTCGATGGGGCTGAATCTGCGCGCGGATTCCCCGGGGCGTAGCTCAGCTTGGTAGAGCGCCCGCTTTGGGAGCGGGAGGTCGCAGGTTCAACTCCTGTCGCCCCGACACGGCATCTTCAGCCTGACAGCCGCGTTCACTCGCGGAGACAACAAGGAGAACACACCAGCATGGCGAACAGCACCGTCGAGAAGCTGACCCCGACCCGGGTCAAGCTCAGCATCACGGTCACCCCGGACGACCTCAAGCCGAGCATCGCTCACGCCTACGAGCACATCGCTCAGGACGTCCAGATCCCCGGCTTCCGCAAGGGCAAGGTGCCCGCCCCGATCATCGACCAGCGCATCGGTCGCGGCGCGGTCATCGAGCACGCCGTCAACGAGGGCCTCGACAAGTTCTTCCGCGAGGCGAGCGCCGAGCACAAGCTGCGCGTCGTCGGACGCCCGGCGGCGGACATCACGCAGTGGCCGAACGAGAAGGACTTCTCCGGCGACCTGCTCGTCGACGTCGAGGTGGACGTCCGTCCCGACATCGAGATCCCCTCCTACGAGGGCATCACCGTGACCGTCGACGCCGTCGAGGCCGATGAGGCCGCGCTCGACGCCGAGCTCGAGAACATGCGCGCCCGGTTCGGCACGCTCGTCCCTGTCGACCGTCCGGCCGCGAAGGGCGACTTCGTCGACCTCGACCTCGTCGCCACGATCGACGGCGCCGAGATCGACCGCGCCGAGGGCGTGTCGTACGAGATCGGCTCCGGCGAGCTGCTCGAGGGCATCGACGACGCGATCGAGTCGCTCACGGCAGGCGAGGACACCACGTTCCGCTCCGCTCTCGTCGGCGGCGACCACGCCGGTTCCGAGGCCGAGGTCTCCGTGACGGTCAAGGCCGTCAAGGAGCGCGAGCTCCCCGAGGCCGACGACGACTTCGCGCAGATCGCGAGCGAGTTCGACACGATCGCCGAGCTCCGTGCGAGCCTCGCCGAGCGCGTCGCTCAGCAGGGCGTCTTCACGCAGGGCTCCGCCGCACGCGACAAGCTCGTCGAGACGCTGCTCGAGCAGATCGACATCCCCGTGCCGCCGCAGCTCATCGAGGACGAGGTGCACAACCACCTCGAGGGCGAGAACCGCCTCGAGGACGACGTGCACCGGGCCGAGGTCACCGAGGCGAGCGAGAAGCAGTTCCGCACGCAGGTGCTGCTCGACACGATCGCCGAGCAGGCCGACGTGCAGGTCTCGCAGGAGGAGCTGAGCCAGTACCTCATCCAGTCCGCTTCGCAGTACGGCATGGCGCCGCAGGAGTTCGTCGAGGCGCTGCAGTCGTCGAACCAGCTGCCCGCGCTCGTCGGTGAGGTCGCCCGCAACAAGGCCCTCGCGATCGCGCTCGGCAAGGTGAAGGTCGTCGACACCAACGGCAAGCCCGTCGACCTGTCCGACTTCATCGTCACCGACGACGAGGCTGAAGCGGCTGACGAGGCTCCGGCGGAGGAGAAGCCCGCGAAGAAGGCTCCTGCGAAGAAGCCTGCTGCCAAGAAGGCTCCGGCGAAGAAGGCCGAAGACGCCGAGGCTGCGGAGAAGCCCGCCGCGAAGAAGCCTGCCGCCAAGAAGGCTCCGGCCAAGAAGGCGGCCGACAAGGCCGAGTGATCGGACACGATCCACAGAAGAGGGCGGATGCTGCGGCATCCGCCCTCTTTCGCATCACAGGGAGAGGCGAGCATGAAGAGCTGGAACGAGCGGATCGACGACGTCTGGGCGGATGCCAGCGGCGAAGAGGTCGGCGACGACACGATCGCGCGGATCGACGCCCTCGCGGCGGAGCGCGGAGCGGATGACGCGCGTGCGGAGTTCGAGCGGGCCGGAGCTCGGGATTCGGCGGGCCGCCCGGCCGACGCCGTCGTCCTGTACCGACGCGCCCTCGAGCTCGGCCTCGACGAGGAGCACCGTCCGCAGTGCGTGATCCAGCTCGCCAGCTCGTTGCGGAACCTGGGTGCGTTCGACGACGCCCTCGCCGTGATACGCGCAGAGGAGGAGCTGTCGGCCGACGGTCCGTACCGCGACGCGGTCGCTGCGGTTCACGCCCTCATCCTCGCCAGCGCCGGCCGGCCCGCGCAGGGACTCTCGGTCGCGCTTCTCGCGCTGGTGCCGCACCTCCCGCGCTACCACCGCTCGATGACCGCCTACGCGCGGGAGATCGCGGAATCCGACACCTGATATGCCGACGGCGAACACGGCCTGGGTGCCGCGCCGACGCCGGTAGATTCGAAGCACGAACACGGAAACAGGAGCTGAAATGGCTGCAGAACCCCTTGTCGCGACGAGCGTCTTCGACAGGCTGCTGAAGGATCGCATCATCTGGCTTGGTTCAGAGGTGCGTGACCAGAACGCCAACGAGATCTGCGCGAAGATCCTTCTTCTCGCCGCGGAAGACTCAGAGAAGGACATCTACCTCTACATCAACTCGCCCGGTGGCTCGATCACCGCGGGCATGGCGATCTACGACACCATGCAGTTCGTGCCGAACGACATCGTCACCGTCGGCATCGGCATGGCCGCGTCGATGGGTCAGCTCCTGCTGACGAGCGGCACCAAGGGCAAGCGCTACATCACCCCCAACGCGCGGGTCCTGCTGCACCAGCCCCACGGCGGGTTCGGCGGCACGTCGAGTGACATCCAGACCCAGGCCCAGCTCATCCTCTCGATGAAGAAGCGCCTCGCGGAGATCACGGCGGGACAGACCGGCAAGTCGGTCGAGCAGATCAACGCCGACGGTGACCGCGACCGCTGGTTCACCGCCGAGGAGGCCCTCGAGTACGGCTTCGTCGACCACATCCGCGAGCACGCCAGCGATGTGACCGGCGGCGGCGGCACCGCGGACGACGCAGAGTAATCCGGATTCGAGAGGACACCATGTACACCCCCACTTTCCAATCCGCAGGCAACCTGCCGTCCAGCCGCTACGTGCTCCCGCAGTTCGAGGAGCGCACGGCCTACGGCTTCAAGCGCCAGGACCCGTACAACAAGCTCTTCGAAGATCGCGTGATCTTCCTGGGTGTGCAGGTCGACGACGCGTCCGCCGACGATGTGATGGCGCAGCTGCTCGTCCTGGAGAGCCAGGATGCCGAGCGCGACATCACGATGTACATCAACTCGCCCGGAGGCTCCTTCACGGCCATGACGGCGATCTACGACACGATGCAGTACGTCGCGCCGCAGATCCAGACCGTCGTGCTCGGACAGGCGGCTTCCGCCGCGGCCGTGCTGCTCGCCGCCGGCGCGCCGGGCAAGCGCCTCGCGCTCCCGAACGCCCGTGTGCTGATCCACCAGCCCGCGATGGGCGAGGCCGGTCAGGGCCAGGCATCCGACATCGAGATCCAGGCGGCGGAGATCCTCCGCATGCGCACCTGGCTCGAGGAGACCATGGCCGCGCACACGGGCAAGCCCGTCGAGCAGGTGAACCGCGACATCGATCGCGACAACATCCTCTCGGCGACGCAGGCCCTCGAGTACGGCATCGTCGACCAGGTCCTCACCACGCGCAAGCGCGCCTGAGCACCTCGACTCCGAAGGGGCGTCCGTCACCACGACGGGCGCCCCTTCGTCGTCTCCGGCGGATGTGCAGGCTGTGGGTGGGCAGCTGCGCATATGAGCACGCGGATGCGCGAACGCAGATCAGGGCTTACTCTGGAAGAGGAAGGAGGATGCCGTGGAAGAAGATCTGCTCATGGTCCGCGTCGCCGAGCTGTACTACGACGAGGACAAGACACAGGACGAGATCGGCGGACTCCTCAAGGTCTCCCGCTGGAAGGTCGGCCGGCTCCTGACGCAGGCCCGCGAGCGCGGCATCGTCCGCATCGAGATCGTGCACCCGCGCGCACGACGCCTGGGCCTCGAGCGCCTGCTCGTCGAGCGCTTCGGTCTGGCCGACGCGGTCGTCGTGCCCGCGCCCGACGGCGACGACGGCACACTGGAACGTGTCGCGCAGGCCGCTGCCGACTTCCTCTCCGCGCTCCGGCCGGCTCCGCGCACGCTGGGCGTGAGCTGGGGCCGCACGCTCCGGGCTGTCGCCGAGGCGCTCCCGGACGGATGGGCCAACGGCGTCACCGTCGTGCAGCTCAACGGCGGGGTGAGTCTGAACAGGCGCTCCGGCGGTGCCGCCGGCCTCGCCGTGACGATCGCGCAGCGCGCCTCCGGTCAGGTGTCGCTGCTGCCGAGCCCCGCGATCCTCGAGCGCGTCGAGACCAAGCAGGCCATCGAGTCCGACCGCACCGTCGCTGCCGTCCTCGAGGAGGCCGCAGAGGCGCAGGCATTCCTCTTCACCGCCGGTCCCTGTGACGCGACGTCCGCCCATGTCGAGAACGGCTACCTCACCGCTGAGGACGTCGAAGAGCTCGCGCGAAGGGGCGCGGTCGGCGATGTCCTGGGCCGCTACGTCGATGCCGAGGGCAACATCGTCGACTCGCAGCTCGACGCCCGCACGGTCGGCGTCTCGCTCGACCGTCTGCGCGGCGCCAAGCGGGCGATCTTCGTCACGGCGGGCCCCGCCAAGCACGACATCGCGCGTACAGTCGTGACCAGCGGCCTGTGCGGCGTTCTGGTGACCGATGAGACCACAGCACGAGCATTGTTGGAGGAACAGTGACGACCAAAGAACTCAGCCGCAGAGCGGCGGTGGACGTTCTCGGCGGTGAGCCGGACGACGCCACTCTCCGACGCTTCCTGCACGGCCTTCCGGGCGTCGACGCGGTGGGACTCGAGCAGCGTGCTGCCGGGCTCGGCACCCGCTCGATCAAGACCACGTCGAAGGCGTGGGCGCTCGACACCATCATCAAGCTGATCGACCTCACGACCCTCGAGGGCGCAGACACCCCGGGCAAGGTCCGCTCGCTCGTCGCGAAGGCGAAGAACCCGGATGCCGCCGACCCGACGACTCCGCGGGTCGCGGCCGTCTGCGTGTACGGCGACATGGTCGGTGACGCGGTCACCGCACTCGGCAGCCTGCACGGCGACCCCGACGACGGACTGATCTCGGTGGCCGCCGTCGCCACGGCGTTCCCGAGCGGGCGCTCGTCGCTCGCGATCAAGCTCGCCGACACCGCTGAAGCCGTCGCCGCCGGAGCCGACGAGATCGACATGGTCATCGACCGCGGCGCGTTCCTCTCGGGACGCTACGGTCTGGTGTTCGACCAGATCGCCCAGGTGAAGGAGGCCTGCCGTCGCGAGGACGGGACCTACGCCTCGCTCAAAGTGATCCTCGAGACCGGCGAGCTCAACACCTACGACAACATCAAGCGCGCCTCGTGGCTCGGCATCCTGGCAGGCGGCGACTTCATCAAGACGTCGACCGGTAAGGTGCAGCCCGCGGCCACGCTGCCGACTACGCTCCTGATGCTCGAGACCGTGCGCGACTGGTATCGAGGCACGGGCGAGAAGATCGGCGTGAAGCCCGCCGGCGGCATCCGTGCGTCGAAGGACGCCGTGAAGTACCTCGTCACGGTCGCCGAGACGGTGGGGGAGGAGTGGCTCCAGCCGCACCTGTTCCGCTTCGGCGCGTCGAGCCTGCTCAACGATGTGCTCCTGCAGCGTCAGAAGCTCAGCTCCGGCCACTACTCCGGCCCCGACTACGTCACGATCGACTAGGGATTCTCATGTCATTTCTGGAATACGCTCCGGCACCGGAGTCGAAGGCGATCCTGAATCTGAAGGACAGCTACGGACTGTTCATCGACGGCGAGTTCGTCGACGGATCAGGAAAGAGCTTCAGCACCATCTCGCCCTCCGACGAGACGCGCATCGCCGAGATCGCCACGGCGGATGACGGCGACATCGACCGGGCCGTCGCCGCCGCTCGACGCGCCTACGAGAAGACCTGGTCGCGGATGAGCGGGCGCGACCGCGGGAAGTACCTCTTCCGCATCGCCCGTCTCGTGCAGGAGCGGGCTCGCGAGCTCGCCGTCGCCGAGAGCCTCGACAACGGCAAGCCGATCAAGGAGAGCCGCGACGTCGACGTCCCGCTCGTCGCCTCCTGGTTCTTCTATTACGCCGGCTGGGCCGACAAGCTCGACCATGCGGGTCTCGGTGCGAACCCGCGAGCGCTCGGCGTCGCTGCCCAGGTGATCCCGTGGAACTTCCCGCTGCTGATGCTCGCGTGGAAGCTCGCGCCCGCTCTGGCCGCGGGCAACACGGTCGTGCTGAAGCCGGCCGAGACCACGCCGCTCACGGCGCTGATCTTCGCCGAGATCCTCCAGCAGGCGGATCTGCCTGCGGGTGTCGTGAACATCGTGACCGGCGCCGGCGCGACCGGCGCGACACTCGTGCGGCACCCCGATGTCGACAAGGTGGCCTTCACCGGATCCACCGGCGTGGGCCGCGACATCGCCAAGGCCGTCGCCGGCACGAAGAAGAAGCTGACGCTCGAGCTCGGCGGCAAGGCGGCCAACATCGTCTTCGACGACGCGCCCATCGACCAGGCCGTCGAGGGCATCGTGAACGGCATCTTCTTCAACCAGGGGCATGTCTGCTGCGCAGGCAGCAGGCTGCTGGTGCAGGAGTCGATCCACGACGAGGTCATCGATCGGCTCAAGAACCGCTTGTCGACGTTGCGCCTCGGCGACCCGCTCGACAAGAACACCGACATCGGTGCGATCAACTCGGCGGCCCAGCTCGCGCGCATCCGGGAGCTCAGCGACATCGGCGAGGCCGAGGGCGCGGAGCGCTGGACCGCGGACTGTGTCATTCCGGAGAAGGGGTTCTGGTTCGCGCCGACGATCTTCACCGGTGTCGAGGCGTCGCATCGCATCGCCAGGGACGAGGTGTTCGGCCCGGTTCTCTCGGTGCTGACCTTCCGCACCCCGGCCGAGGCGATCGCCAAGGCGAACAACACGCCGTACGGTCTCTCCGCCGGCATCTGGTCGGACAAGGGATCCCGCATCCTCGCGGTCGCCGACCGTCTGCGCGCCGGAGTCATCTGGGCGAACACGTTCAACCGTTTCGATCCGTCGAGCCCGTTCGGCGGCTACAAGGAGTCCGGATACGGCCGCGAGGGCGGACGTCAGGGTCTCACCGCCTACCTCAAGGGAGCCGCAGCATGAGCAAGCGACTGACCGTGCCGAAGACGTACAAGCTCGCCATCGGCGGGGCGTTCCCGCGGAGCGAGTCGGGCCGGACCTACGAGGTGCTGTCGCCGAAGGGCGCGTTCCTGGCCAACGCCGCGCAGGGCTCCCGCAAGGACGCCCGTGACGCCGTGGTCGCCGCGCGCGCCGCGGTCAAGGGCTGGTCGGGCGCGACCGCGTACAACCGCGGCCAGGTTCTCTACCGTGTCGCCGAGGTGCTCGAGGGTCGCCGTGCCCAGTTCATCGACGAGATCGTCGCCCAGGAGGGCGGGTCCGCGTCAGCGGCCGCCGCACAGGTCGACGAGGCGATCGACCTCTGGGTCTGGTACGCAGGCTGGTGCGACAAGTACGCGCAGGTCGCCGGCAACGCGAACCCCGTGTCTGGTCCGTACTTCAACATCTCCGTGCCGGAGCCGACCGGTGTCGTCGCGATCGTCGCGCCGCAGGACTCCGCGCTGCTCGGCCTCGTCTCGGTCGTCGCCCCGGCTCTCGTCGCGGGCAACACCGTGGTGGTGATCGCGAGCGAGCGGCATCCGCTCTCCGCCATCAGCCTCGCCGAGGTCCTCGCCACCAGCGATGTGCCCGGAGGAGTCGTCAACGTGCTCACCGGCTCGCCGGCGGAGATCGCGCCGTGGCTCGCCTCGCACCAGGACGTCAACGCGCTCGATCTCGCCGGTGCGGGCGACCTGGACTGGGTCGACATGCAGATCGCCGCGGCCGAGACCCTGAAGCGCGTCCTCGCGCCGGGAGAGGTCGTGGCCTCGCCCGAGCGCATCGGCGCCTTCACCGAGGTCAAGACGGTGTGGCACACGAAGAGCATGGTCTGATCCGAGACGCCTCGGAGGCCGGGCCCGCAGGCGACTGCGGGCCCGGCCTCTCTGCGTCGCGGTCGTGTCGGAACCGGTACGCGCCAATGCGGCCCTGTGTCGCACGCAGAGGTTAGGCTCGAAGGACGATCTCTGGATCCCCCATAGGAGGACGCGCATGGCCCGTATCGGTGAAAGCGCTGACCTGTTCAAGTGCTCGTTCTGCGGAAAGAGCCAGAAGCAGGTGCAGCAGCTCATCGCTGGCCCCGGTGTGTACATCTGCGACGAGTGCGTCGAGCTGTGCAACGAGATCATCGAGGAGCGGATGGCGGAGTCCTCCGCTGACGGCGTCGCGGAGTTCGATCTGCCGAAGCCGCGCGAGATCTTCTCCTTCCTCGAGGAATACGTGGTCGGTCAGGAGCCCGCGAAGCGCGCACTGGCGGTCGCCGTGTACAACCACTACAAGCGCGTGCGTGCCCACGGGACCCTCCAGACGGCCGAGCAGAAGGCCGAAGAGGTCGAGATCGCGAAGAGCAACATCCTCCTGATCGGACCGACCGGCTGCGGCAAGACCTATCTCGCCCAGACACTCGCCAAGCGTCTCAACGTGCCGTTCGCCGTGGCGGACGCCACCGCTCTGACCGAGGCGGGCTATGTCGGCGAGGATGTCGAGAACATCCTCCTCAAGCTCATCCAGGCCGCGGACTACGACGTGAAGCGCGCCGAGCAGGGCATCATCTACATCGACGAGGTCGACAAGATCGCCCGCAAGGCCGAGAACCCGTCGATCACGCGCGATGTGTCCGGCGAGGGCGTGCAGCAGGCGCTGCTCAAGATCATCGAGGGCACGGTCGCCTCGGTTCCGCCGCAGGGCGGCCGCAAGCATCCGCACCAGGAGTTCCTGCAGATCGACACGACGAACGTCCTCTTCATCGTCGCCGGCGCGTTCGCGGGCCTCGAGGACATCGTGTCGGCGCGCGTCGGCAAGCACGGCATCGGCTTCGGTGCTCCGCTGCACGACAAGACCAAGGACCTCGATCTCTTCAGCGAAGTGCTGCCGGAAGACCTCCACAAGTTCGGTCTCATCCCGGAGTTCATCGGGCGCCTGCCCGTGGTGACGAACGTCTCACCGCTCGATCAGGACGCGCTGATGGAGATCCTCACCGGTCCCCGCAACGCACTGGTCAAGCAGTACCAGCGCATGTTCGAGCTCGACGGCGTCCAGCTGGAGTTCGACGAAGAGGCGCTGCGGTCGATCGCCGACCTGGCGGTCGAGCGCAAGACGGGAGCCCGCGGTCTCCGCGCCATCCTCGAAGACGTGCTCGGCCCGATCATGTTCGAGATCCCCTCGGCCGAAGACGTCGCCAAGGTCATCGTGACCCGCGCCGCCGTCGACGAGGGTGCGCCTCCCACCATCGTGATGGAGCGCAAGCGCAAGAGCGCGTGAGTCCGTCCCGCGGAGAGTGATTCCGGGATGTCGGTGGTCGCGCGTAGCGTCGCGCCATGCGCAGCTTCCAGATAGCGATCCCGGATGACGTCATCGACGACCTTCGTGCGCGGCTCTCGCGAACGCGACTGCTGCCGGATTCGCCGCGTCGCCCAGAGGTCGGCATGTCCGCCGAGTACCTCCGTGTGCTCGTCGACAGCTGGGCGGACTTCGACTGGCGGGCTCGCGAGCGATCGCTGAACGAGAGTCCGCAGTACCTCGCCGACGTCGGCGGCACCGAGATCCACTTCGTCCACCTGCCGTCCGATCGTCCCGATGCGCCCGCACTGCTCGTCATGCACGGCTGGCCGCACACGTTCGCCCTCCAGCTCGCGCTCGCCCGGATGCTGCCGGACTTCCACGTCGTGGTTCCGAGCCTGCCGGGTTTCGCCTTCTCCGCGCCGTTCGACGGAACGCTGACCGAGAGCGTCATGGCCGACCTGATGCACGCGCTCATGACGGACGTGCTGGGGTATCCGCACTACCTGACCTACGGCGAAGACGTCTCCGCGAACGTGAGCGACCTCATCGCCGCGCGCCACCCCGAGGCGGTGCAGGGGATCCTCGCGACCCATGCGCACTTCGGCACCGCGGAGGAGCGCGACGCTCTGGACGACCCGGAGGCGCGAGCGTTCTTCGACGCACTCGCCGCCCGTGGCGGGCCGGACGGCGCCTACGCGCACATCCAGGCGACACGGCCCGACACCCTGGCCGTCGGTCTCAACGACTCTCCGGCCGGGCTGCTCGCCTGGCTCACCGAGAAGCTCGTCGAGTGGAGCGACACGCCCACCGCGCAGCCGGAGCTGGTCGAGCGGCGGATCTCGCGCGATCGGATCCTCACCGAGGCGACGATCTACTGGGCGACCCAGAGCATCGCGACATCGTTCCGTCCGTATTTCGACGGTGGCGCCGATGAGCGGATCCCTCCGGTGGAGGTGCCGGCGGCCGTCGCGATCCAGACGCATGAGCACGACTACCCGGAGAGCGTCGCTCGTTCCTTCTACCGTGATCTTCGCTCCTTCGATCGGATGCCGGAGGGCGGGCACTTCGCGGCCGCCGAGGTTCCGGAAGCGGTCGCCGAGCGGATGCGTGGCTTCGCGCGCGGCCTCGGGCTGCTCGCGGGCTGAGGTCGCGCCTCAGGATCAGCTCGACGTGCCGTCCACGACGAACTCCGCGAGGAGCAGATCGTCGGTCCCGTCGCTCCAGTCGCGGTGGCGCCGCAACGCGAACCCATGGTGCTCGAACGTCGCGGCGATGCGCGTCGGCTCGAATAGGGCTCGTGGTGTCGAGGGTAGGGTCGGTCGACGGTCCCGACCTCGGGGGCGCCGTGCCCGGATGCGTCGATCTTCCGGAACGTCGCGGTGACGAGACGCCCACCGGGCCGGAGAAGCCGTCGCCACTCTGCAGCCGCTCCGCCGACGTCGGGGATGATGTGCAGCGCGGTCACGCAGGTGATCACATCGACGGATGCCGAGGCGAGAGGGATCGCGGAGGCCTCTGCCTCGATCCATCGGGCCTGCGGCAGGTGCGACTGTGCGACGTCCAGCATCCCCGCGGATATGTCGACGCCGATGAGATCCGCCTCGACATCTCGTGACGCGATCTCCCGGAGGACGAGACCGGTGCCGGTGGCGACGTCCAGAACGACCCGTGCCTCGGACAGGTCGGTGAACGCGGCCGTGGCGGCGGCGACCGAACGATGCATCGCGCTCTCGTCGTACCGGGCGGCTCGCGCGTCGAACGCCTCGCTGATCAGGCGCAGCGGATCCTTCATGCGCGACTCAGGCCTCGAGACCGCGGCGCGTGAGAAGCGGCCCGATCTCGGCATCGCGGCCGCGGAAGTCGCGGTACGCCTCGAGCGGATCCTTCGACCCTCCGACGCCCAGGAGGCGGTCCCGGAACCGGTCGCCGTTCTCGCGCGTCAGGCCGCCGTTCTCGCGGAACCACTCCACGGTGTCGGCGTCGAGCACCTCGCTCCAGATGTACGAGTAGTAGCCCGCGCTGTACCCGCCGGAGAAGACGTGCGCGAAGTAGGTGGACGAGTAGCGGGTGGGGACCACCGGGTCGTCGAGCCCGATGTCGGCGAGGGCCGCCGCTTCGAAGGCCGCGACGTCGTCGATCTCGGTCGCGGTGCCGATCCGGTGCCACGCCTGATCGAGCCAGGCGGCGGCGAGGTACTCGCTGGTCGCGTGTCCCTGGTCGAACGTCTCCGTGGCCCGCAGGCGCTCGACGATCGCGGGGTCGAGAGGCTCTCCGGTCTCATAGTGGCGCGCGTAGTTGTCGAGGACCTCGGGCCAGAGGATCCACATCTCGTTCACCTGGCTCGGGAACTCGACGAAGTCACGGAACACGTTCGTCCCGGCGAAGTGCGGGTATGTGACGGTGGCGAACAGGCCGTGCAGCGCGTGACCGAATTCGTGGAACAGCGTCGTCACCTCGTCGAGGGTCAGCAGCGTGGGCTCGCCGTCACCGGGCAGAGGCACGTTCAGGTTGTTGACGACCACGGGCGCCGTGCCGCGCAGCCGCGACTGGCTGACGATCGGATTCATCCACGCGCCGCCGCGCTTGGCGTCTCGGGTGTAGAGATCGAGGATGTAGAGTCCGAGGGCGCTTCCATCGGCGTTGCTCACCTCGAACACCCGCGCGCCGGGGTGGTAGGCCACGAGATCGCGGCGTTCGGCGAACGTGACGCCGAACAGGCGCTCCGCCGCGAAGAAGACGCCGTCCTGCAGGACTCGCTCGGCCTCGAACCAGGGTCGGAGCGCGCCGGAGTCGATGTCGTAGCGGGCGCTGCGCACCTTCTCGGTGTAGAAGGCCCAGTCGTGCGCCTCGACGGGGAAGGGCGCCGCCTCGGTCTCGTCGACGATCGCCTGCAGCGCCTCGCGCTCCGCGGTGGCGTCCTCGCGGACGGGGCCGCGAGTCTGCGCAGCATCCGCTCGACGGCGTCCGGGGTGCCAGCGGTCTCGTCGGCGGTGACGTAGGCCGCGTGCGACTCGTACCCGAGGAGCTGCGCGCGCTCGGCGCGCAGGCGCACGATCTCGGCGAGCACCGGTCGATTGTCGTTCGCATTGCTGCGCGATGCGCGTGCTCGTGACGCTGCCATGATCCGCCGGCGCGACTCCCTGTCGCGCAGCTGCGCGAGGTACGGGTGACCGGTGAAGAGCGGGAGGGCGATCAGGAAACCGCCGTCCAGCTCGCGCTCCTGTGCCGCGCGGGCCGCCGCGGAGAGCTCGCCCGCGGTCAGCCCGTCGAGCTCCTCGGCGGAGTCGAACACCACGGCGAGGTCGTTCGTGTCATTGAGGAGGTTACGTTCGAACGTGTTGCTCAGGGTCGACAGGTGCTGATTGAGCAGGGTCAGCCGTGCCTTCGCCTCGTCGTCGAGCCCCGCACCCGCGTGCGACATCTCGCGGTGGTGGCGTTCGACGAGGTATCGCTGCTCGGCGTCGAGATCGAGGTCGTCGAGCTGATCGTGCACCTGCTGCACGCGCCAGAAGAGCGCACTGTCGAGCGAGACCGCGTCCTGATGGGCGGCCATCAGGGGAGCGAGCTGCTCGTCCACGGCCTGGATCGCGGGCGTCGCGTCGGCCGAGCTCACGGTGTAGAAGGCGTGCGACACGCGGTCCAGAAGCTCGCCGGAGCGCTCCAGCGCCTCGATGGTGTTCTCGAACGTCGGCATGGATCGCACCATCGTGATCCGGGAGACCTCGCGAAGGTGCTCTTCGAAGGCGGCGCGGAATGCGGGGAGGTAGTGCTCGGGGCGGATCGCGCGGTAGTCGGGGAGACCGTAGGCGAGTGCGGACGGCTGGAGCAGCGGGTTCGAGGCGTCGGTCATCCTCCGAGCCTAGCCATCGGCACGGCTCGCGCTCAGGAGGCGGTCTCGCTCAGCATGGTCATCACCCGCTGCAGCGCGTCGACGGTGAGCCGCACCGAGCGGCGCCGCAGGTTCTCCGGTCGAGCGAGCAGATCGATCATGCGGTGGGTGCTCACACCGCGCAGCGGCACGCGGACGATGTCGCGGTCGTCCACGCCGCGCGAGGTGAAGCGGGGCAGCATGCCCAGCACGCCGCCCGCCGCGACGACCGCCGACACCGCGCCGTAGTCGTTGATGCGATGCTGCACCTCGATCGGCCGCTTCGCGACCGCGGATACGGCGCGGAGCACGTCATCGGGGGAGTATCCGACGCGGCTCGTCACCCATCGCTCACCCGCGACGTCCTGCGGCGTGACACTGCGGCGTGACGCGAGCGGATGCGAGGCTGGTACGGCCACGTCGAGGGGTTCGCGGATGAGCGTCAGACTGCGCACTCCCTGGGGCGGCCACGGATCGGAGTGCTCCATGCGATGTGCCAGCACGAGGTCGTAGCGGGCCGTGAGCCCGGGGAATTCGCTCTGCGCGACGTCTTCGTCGGTGAGCTGCACGGTGGGTGCGTCGGGGACATCGGAGAGCTCGCGCAGCAGGGGGCCGAACAGTGCCTGGCCCACGCTGTGGAAGCCGCTGACGCTCACCACGCCGGTGGCCGTGCCCTCGAAGTCGTCGAGGGCGTTCCGCGCCGCCGCCATCGCATCGATCGCGTCGGCACCGGCCGCCGCGAGGACCTCACCGGCGGGAGTGAGGACGAGGGTCCTGCCCTCTCGGCGGGTGAGGGGGCTGCGGAAGCCGCGCTGCAGAGCCGCGAGATGCTGCGAGACCGCCGAGGGGGTCACACGCAGGGCCTCGGCCACGGCGGTGACGCTGCCGAGCGCATGCAGTTCCCGCAGGATCTGCAGCTGATGGAGTTCCATCCCGAGAGTTTAGTTCGAGCTACAACGATGGTGCAGACAATGAGGATTGCTCTACAGGGTTCGATGAGGTGGGATCGAGACCATGAAGGCACTGTTCAAAGGCGCACGCGGTGCAGGTCTCGAACTCGTCGACCGGCCCGATCCGGTGGCCACCGCGGATGAGGTGATCATCCGGGTGCTCCGCACCGGGATCTGCGGCACCGACCTGCACATCCGCCGCTGGGACGACTGGGCCGCTTCGGCGATCGCCGCGCCCCTCATCCCCGGCCACGAGTTCTACGGCGAGGTCGTCGAGGTCGGACCCCTCGTGCATGACATCGCCGTCGGGGATCGCGTGTCCGGCGAGGGGCACATCGTGTGCGGCACGTGCCGCAACTGCCGCGCCGGGCGACGCCAGATGTGCATCCGGACGATCGGCCTCGGACTCCAGCGCGACGGCGCGTTCGCCGAGTACCTGTCGCTGCCCGCTACGAACGTGTGGGTGCATCACGCCGAGGTGAGCCCCGAGCTGGGCGCGATCTTCGATCCCCTCGGCAACGCCGTTCACACCGCGCTCACCTTCCCGCTCGTCGGGGAGGACGTGCTGGTCACCGGGTGCGGTCCGATCGGCCTCATGGCGATCGCGGTCGCGCGGCACGCCGGCGCACGTTTCATCACAGCGACCGACGTCAGCGCCCCGCGGCTGGAGATGGCACGCCGGATGGGAGCCGACGAGGTCGTCGACGTCTCGAAGCGCGACATCCGCGACGCGCAGCGCGTGCTCGGCCTGCGCGAGGGCTTCGACGTCGGATTCGAGATGAGTGGCTCGGCATCCGCTCTTCCGGCGATGATCGACAACATGAACCACGGCGGGCGCATCGCGATGCTCGGCCTGCCGAGCGCGGGCTTCGAGATCGACTGGGGCAAGCTCGTGACCCACATGCTCACCATCAAGGGCATCTACGGACGGGAGATGTTCGAGACCTGGAACGCGATGGGGGCGATGCTGCAGACCAGTGCGACGCTCCGGGACTCGATCGGCCGCGTCATCGCCGATGTCATCCCTGCGCGGGACTGGGAGTCGGGTTTCGCCGCGGCGGAGTCCGCGGGCACGGGCAAGATCATCCTCGATTGGACGGAGCTGTGATGTACGGGACATTCCAGAAGCATGTGGAGTCGGAGCTGGCGGGGATCGAGGAGGCGGGGCTCACGAAGCACGAGCGCGGCATCCGCGGTGCGCAGAGCGCCGAGATCACCGCCGACGGCGCCGAGGTGCTGAACTTCTGCGCCAACAACTACCTGGGTCTCGCGGACGACCCGCGGATCCTGGACGCGGCGACGACAGCGCTGCAGGAGTGGGGCTACGGTCTTGCCAGCGTGCGCTTCATCTGCGGCACCCAGGAGCAGCACCTGGAGCTGGAGGGTCGCCTCGCGGGCTTCCTCGGCACCGAGGCCGCGATCCTGTACTCGTCGTGCTTCGACGCGAACGGCGGCGTCTTCGAGACGCTGTTCGGCGCCGAGGACGCGATCATCTCGGACGAGCTCAACCATGCCTCGATCATCGACGGCATCCGTCTGTCGAAGGCGCGGCGGCTGCGCTACCGCAACCGCGACATGGCGGATCTCGAGGAGCAGCTGCGTGCGGCATCCGATGCGCGGTTCCGTGTGGTCGTGACGGACGGCGTCTTCTCGATGGACGGGTACATCGCCCCGCTCGCAGAGATCTGCGACCTCGCCGAGCGCTACGACGCACTCGTGTTCGTCGATGACTCGCACGCCGTGGGCTTCGTCGGCGAGAACGGTCGTGGCACCCCGGAGCTCTGCGGCGTCGCGGATCGCGTCGACATCTACACCGGGACCTTCGGGAAGGCCCTCGGCGGAGCATCCGGGGGATATGTCGCCTCGCATGCCGACATCGTCGCCCTGCTGCGCCAGCGCTCGCGCCCGTATCTGTTCTCGAACACCCTCGCTCCGGCGATCGTCGCCGGCACGCTGACGGCGCTCGATCTGGTGGAGGGTTCCGCCGACCTGCGCGCCCGGCTCCGCGAGAACGCCGCGCACTTCCGTGAGCGGATGACGGCTGAGGGCTTCGACCTGCTCCCGGGGGAGCACCCCATCGTGCCGGTGATGTTCGGCGACGCCGCGAAGACCGCGCTGATCGCGAAGGAGATGCAGGCGCAGGGGATCTTCGTCACCGCGTTCAGCTTCCCGGTCGTCCCGCGCGGGCTCGCCCGCATCCGCGTGCAGCTCTCGGCCGCGCACACCGCCGAGCAGATCGACCGGTGCGTCGCGGCCTTCGTCACGGCACGGGAGTCGGTGGGCTGACTCCTTCCTGTGCAGCGAATCTGTTGCAAAGGAATACTTGCAAAGAAGTCTTTGCAAGAGTATCTTTGCATGCATGACGGATGACACGCAGATCAGGACCCTCGACTCGGGGGCGCTCAAGGCTCTCGCGCACCCGCTGCGGGTGCGGATCTTCGACATCCTCGCGTCCCAGGGGCCGCAGACCGCGAGCTCGCTCGCCGCGCTGGTCGGCGAGACGTCGGGGTCGACGAGCTATCACCTTCGTGCCCTCGCCGCGCACGACCTGATCCGCGAGGTCGAAGGCCGCGGCACCGCGCGGGAGCGGTGGTGGGAGCGCCCCAAGGGACGCATCGACATGCCCGGTCCGGACGAGACCATGTCGCCGGCGAACCGCGCAGCCGCCCAGATCGTGACGTCGGAGTTCTTCCGCCTGCGCCACGAGACGTTGATGACCTACCTCAACCGTCCGCAGTCCGAGGTGCCCGAGGAGTGGCGCGACGTCGGACTGACGATGACGACGCACCTCGACATGACGGCCGCGCAGGTGATGGAGCTCCGCGGTGAGCTCGAAGCGATCGTCGAGAGCGCGATCGAGCGCTTCCGCGGGCAGACCGGGCCCGACGTGCGGCGCGTGTCCCTGCGTGCCGAGATCTTCGACCTGCCCCAGGCGGACAGCCGCCGGAACAGCCCTGAGGAGGGATCATGACCACCGCGACGCTCCGCCTCGCCACCCCCACACCCTTCGAGCGGATGCTCCAGCGCACCGCGCTCGGGATCGTCCGTCACGTCGAGTGGCGCATCGCCGCGCGCGCCGAGCGCCGCGAGATCGCCCTCGACATGCTCCGCGAACAGCAGGCCCGCAAGCAGGACCCGCGTGCCGTCGACCTCGCTCTCGCGCAGCTGGGGCTCCCGCTGCGCTGATCGGGCTGCGGGTGCGGGGTCAGTCCTGGAACGGACGGGCCACGACATCGCCTGCGGCGGTCTGGAAGACCTCCCAGCCGGCATCGAGCTCGGCGATCGCCCTGCCCTCCAGCCAGGTGAGGGTCCAATGGCCCTTCGACCCGCTCGACGACCGGGACAGATCCGATTCGACCGCGGCGATCGCCGGACGCAGGGCGGCGGGCACGGAGGCCGGTGGCTCCGATCCCGCTGCCCAGCGCGTGCCCAGCTGCATCAGGCGTCCTCGACCGGGGCGAGCTCGATCGCGGTGACCGCGAACTCCTCGGCCTCCACGAACTCGAGCTCCGCGATGCGGCCGACGGCACGGAGGTCATCGGCGGCCGCACGCAGCGCGGTGAGCTTCGCGGCGGGAGCGGCGATGACGGCGCGGGAGACCGGGGTCTTCTGCGAGGCCTTGGCCTCGGTCTTCGCGCGCCGGATGCCGATGAGCGCCTCGCTCGCCACGGACAGCACGGCGGGGTCGCCCTCGCCCTCCGCCGAGCTCAGGGACCCGGCCACCGGCCACGCAGCCGTGTGCACGGAACCCTCCTCGAACCAGGACCAGGCCTCTTCCGTGGCGAACGACAGCACCGGGGCGAGCAGACGCAGCAGGGTCGACAGGGCCAGGCGCAGCGAGAGTGCGGCGGATGCCTGCCCCACGTCGGCCTGGTTGTAGGCGCGCTCCTTCACGAGCTCCAGGTAGTCGTCGCAGAACGTCCAGAAGAACGCCTCGGTGAGCTCGAGCGCGCGGGCCGCGTCGTAGCGGTCGAAGGCCTTCGTCGCCTCGACGACCACGCTGTCGAGGGCAGAGAGCATCGACGCGTCGAGTGCGTGCGTGATCTGCGCGCCCTCGGGCACGGGGAAGGACAGTACGAACTTCGCCGCGTTGAGCACCTTGATCGCCAGGCGTCGGCCGATCTTCACCTGCGTCGGGTTCTGCGGGTCGAACGCCGCGTCCATGCCCAGACGGCTCGATGCCGCCCAGTAGCGCACGGCATCCGATCCGTGGTTGTCCAGCACGTCGGCGGGCGTGACGACGTTGCCCTTCGACTTCGACATCTTCTTGCGGTCGGGGTCGACGATGAAGCCGGAGATCGCGGCGTTGCGCCACGGCGTCCTGCCGTCTTCGAGCGTGGAACGGAGCATCGTCGAGAACAGCCAGGTGCGGATGATGTCCTGGCCCTGCGGGCGCAGATCGAAGGGCGCGGTGAGCTGCCACAGCTCCTCGTCCCGCTGCCAGCCGCCGGCCAGCTGCGGGGTGAGCGACGACGTCGCCCAGGTGTCGAGGATGTCGGCCTCGGCGTCGAATCCGCCGGCCACGCCACGCTGATCCTCGGTGTACCCGGCGGGGACGTCGGTCGTCGGGTCGATCGGGAGGGACTCGGCGTCGGGCGCGAGCACGCGGTCGTAGTCGCGCTCCCCGTTCTCGTCGAGGCCGTACCAGAGGGGGATGGGCACGCCGAAGAAGCGCTGCCGCGACACGAGCCAGTCGCCGGTCAGGCCTCCGACCCAGTTCTCGTAGCGCACGCGCATGAACTCGGGGTGCCAGGCGAGCTCGGTGCCGTGTGCGATGAGCTGGTCGCGCAGTTCGCCGTCGCGGGCGCCGTTGCGGATGTACCACTGGCGGGTCGACACGATCTCGAGCGGACGATCGCCCTTCTCGAAGAACTTCACGGCGTGGTTGAAGGGCTTGCCGACCGCGGTCATGTCGCCGGTCTCCTGCAGCTTCTCCACGAGCGCCTTGCGCGCGCTGAACACGGTCTTGCCGCCCATGTTCTCGGCGTACCAGGCGGTGGCCTCGTCCGCGCCCACGGATGCGGGCGCCTCGGGCAGGAAGCGCCCGTCCAGGCCGATCGTGGTCATGTTCGGGAGAGACTCTCCGGCGGTGGTGCGCAGCTCGCGCCACCAGATGATGTCGGTCACGTCACCGAACGTGCAGACCATCGCCGCACCGGTGCCCTTGTCGGGCTGGGCGAGGTGGTGGCCGTGGATCTCGATCTCGGCGTCGAAGAAGGGCGTGCGCACCTTCGTGCCGATGAGGTGCTTGTGCGGACCCTCCGGGTGCGTCACGATCGCGATGCACGCCGGGAGCAGCTCCGGGCGGGTGGTGTCGACGGCGATGGAGCCGGAGCCGGAGCCGTCCGCGAAGGGGAATTCGATGGTGTGGTACGCGGCCTGCTGGTCGCGGTCCTCGAGCTCGGCCTGCGCGATGGCCGAGCGGAAGTCGATGTCCCAGAGCGTGGGGGCCAGCGCCTGGTAGGCCTCGCCGCGCTCGATGTTGCGCAGGAACGCCAGCTGGCTCTGACGGATCGTGTCATCCGAGATGGTGCGGTACGTCTGGGTCCAGTCGACGCTGAGCCCGAGCTGGCGGAACAGCGCCTCGAACTGCTTCTCGTCCTCGATCGTGAGGCGCTCGCAGAGCTCGATGAAGTTGCGGCGGCTGATCGGCTGCTGGTCGGCCGCACGGCTCGACTTGTTGTCGCCGCCCTCGAACGGGGGAGTGAAGTCCGCGTCGTAGGGGAGGGACGGGTCGCAGCGCACGCCGTAGTAGTTCTGCACGCGTCGCTCGGTGGGCAGGCCGTTGTCGTCCCAGCCCATCGGGTAGAACACCGTCTTGCCGCGCATGCGCTCGTATCGTGCCTTGACATCGGTGTGCGTGTACGAGAACACGTGGCCGATGTGCAGGCTTCCGGATGCCGTGGGCGGCGGGGTGTCGATCGAGTAGACGCCCTCGCGACCGGCCTGTGCCGCGCGGAGGCGGTCGAACAGGTAGGTCCCCTGCTCCGCCCAGGCGGCGTCCCACTTCGCTTCGAGACCTTCGAGTGCGGGCTTGTCGGGAATAGACATGACGGTCTCCTTGCGCGATGTATGCGGCACTGTGTGAGCGTGCCTGAGTGTGGGGTGTGTCGACCAGTCTAGCGAGCCGCGGATGTGCTCCCGTCGGAGGGGGCCGGGTCGATCGGAGCGACGCAGATCGACCCGGTCCAACAATTCGGCCATAGACTTGAGGCATCCCGACCCGTTCGTCCTGAGGAATCGTCATGCCCGCACATCCCGCGCGTCGTCTCCTGCCCTTCGCAGCGCTCGCCGCCGCCACCGCACTCGTGCTGACAGCCTGCGCCGGGCCCTCCGGTGGGAGCGACGGCGAGCTCGTCTGGTCGATCGAAGGAGCGAACCTCTCGGCCGGGCACATGGACCCGCAGGTCAGCCAGCTCGACGTCTCCGGCATGGTGCAGCGCGCGGTCCTCGACTCGCTGGTCTTCCAGGAGGAGGACGGCTCCTTCACGCCGTGGCTGGCGACGGAGTGGGAGGTGTCGGACGACAGCACCGAGTACACCTTCACGCTCCGCGACGACGTGACGTTCACCGATGGCGAGCCGTTCGACGCCGCCGCGGTGAAGGCGAACTTCGACCGGATCGTCGATCCCGAGACCGCGTCGGCTCAGGCCGCCAGCATGCTCGGTGCGGACTTCTACGCCGGCACCGAGGTCGTCGACGACCACACGGTGAAGGTGACGTTCACGCAGCCCTATGCGCCGTTCCTGCAGGCGGCGAGCACGCCGCAGCTCGGGTTCTACTCGCCGGCGGTCCTCGAGGAGTCCGCTGACCAGCTGAAGGCGGGCGGCCCCGGCATCACCGTCGGCACCGGCCCGTTCGAGCTCACCGAGTACACGCCCGACCAGGAGATCGTCTACACGCGCAACGACGACTACGCCTGGGGCCCGCACGGCGAGAAGGCACCGAAGGTCGAGACGCTCCGGGTCGAGATCCAGCCCGAGGCGTCGGTGCGTGCCGGCGTCGTGGAGAGCGGCGAGGCCGACCTCGCCAGCAACATCCCGCCGAACCTGGCGAAGGACCTCGGTGACGGCCTCACGGTCGACTCGGTCGAGTACCCCGGACTGCCGTACTCGCTGTACCTCAACGAGAAGTACGGCGTCTTCGCCGACGAGAAGGTACGGCAGGCGTTCGCCCGCGGGATCGACATCGATCCGGCCGTGAAGGAGATCTTCTTCGGCCAGTTCCCGCGCGCCTGGAGCGTGCTGGGATCGACCACCCCCGGGTACGACGCCTCTCTCGAAGGAACATGGGAGTTCGACCAGGACGCCGCCAACGCGCTCCTCGACGAAGCCGGATGGACGGAACGCGATGCCGACGGCATCCGCACCAAGGGCGGGCAGCCGCTCTCCGTGCGCTGGATCGCCTGGACGCCGGTCCCCGACGACCGCGCCGCTCTCGCGAACGCGATCCAGTCCGACCTCAAGGAGATCGGCATCGACGTGGTCCGCGAGGTGCTGGAGCCCGGTGCGTACAACGAGCAGTACGGCCCGAAGACGTTCGACCTCACCGACTGGGGCTTCTCGGGCGTGGATCCCGACTTCCTGCGCAGCCACCTGCACACGGACGGCTTCCAGAACGCGTCGCAGGTGTCCGATCCGGCGGTCGACGCGCTGCTCGAGCAGGCCGTCGCGTCGAGCGACCAGGACGAGCGCAACCTGCTCTACACGCAGCTGCAGGAGTGGAACGCCGAGCACACGGCGATCGTGCCCCTCTACAGCCCGTCCGCGATCACCGCGGTCGGCGAGCGTGTGAAGGGACTCGCCTACGACCTGTACGGTCGGCCGCTGTTCTACGATGTGAGCGTCGGCTGATGCCTCTCGGTCGTTGAGCGAGCGGAGCGAGACGAAACGGTGAAGGCTGTGCTGCTCCGTGTCGCCGGCCTCGCAGCATCCGTGGTCATCGTCCTGTGGGGCGCCGCGACGGTCGCGTTCCTCGCCTTCCGGGTGATCCCTGGTGATCCCGTGTCGGTGATGCTCGGACCGCAGGCGCAGGTGAGCGAGGCGGTCAAGGACGGCATCCGCGCCGACCTCGGCCTCGACCGACCACCGCTCGAGCAGTACCTGACGTACATCGGCCAGCTCGCGCGTGGCGATCTCGGCGAGTCGTACCAGCTGCGGATGCCGGTGACCGAGGTCATCGGGCGACAGCTCGGTGCGACGCTGCAGCTCTCGGTGCTCGCGCTCCTGATCGCGGTCGTGCTCGCGCTGGCCGTGGCGCTGTTCGTGCGCGGTCAGGCCGGTCGCGCCGTCGCGGCGGGGATCGAGCTCGTGGTGCTGTCGTCTCCGGTGTTCTGGATCGGGCTGATCCTGCTCAGCGTCTTCGCGTTCGGGCTCGGATGGTTCCCGGTCTCGGGCGCCCGCAATCCCGCGACGATCGTGCTGCCCGCGATCACCCTGGCGCTCCCGGTGGCGGCGCTGTTGAGCCAGGTGCTCCGCGACGGGCTCGTGCAGGCGGAGCGGATGCCGTTCGCCGAGACCGTCCGCGCGCGCGGCGCCGGTCCCACCTGGTTCACGCTGCGGCACGGCCTGCGGCACGGTGCCGCGGGGGCTGTTACGCTCGCCGCCTACCTGACCGGCTCGGTACTGGGCGGGGCTGTGCTGGTGGAGACCGTGTTCGCTCGTCCCGGCCTCGGACGCGTCACGCTCGCCGCCATCAGCGACCGTGATCTTCCGGTCATCACGGGGATCATCCTGCTGAGCGCCGTCGTGTTCGTCGCCGTGAACCTCATCGTCGAGCTGCTGCATCCGCTGATCGATCCTCGGGTGACGGCCGCGCGCTCCGGCGGTGGCCGATGAGGCGCGCGCAGCGGTGGCTGCTCGGGGTCGCGGTCACCGTCCTGCTCGTGATCGCGTTCGCGGCGCTCTGGCCCGGTGTCCTCGCGACCCACGACCCGCTGCAGACCGACGTGCAGTCTGCGCTCCTGCCGCCCGGTGCCGAGCATCTCTTCGGCACCGATCAGAGCGGGCGCGACGTGTACTCGCGGGTCGTGTACGGAGCCGGACGCTCGCTGGGCATCGGTCTGCTCGCCACCGGCATCGCCCTCGTCGGAGGTCTCCTCCTCGGGGCGCTCGCCGGCGTCGCGCCGCGCGGCATCGACGCGGCGATGATGCGCATCAACGACGTCCTCATGGCGTTCCCCGAGTTCCTGGTCGCACTCGTCGTCGTCGCGGTGCTCGGCCCGGGGCCGGTGAACATCGCGATCGCCGTGACGCTCGCCGCCGGCCCGGTCTACATCCGCCTCGCCCGGGTGCAGACGCGCACGCTGCGGGTCGCGGAGCACGTCGAGGCGGCGCGCATCCTCGGCGTCCCTCCGCTCCGGGCATTCCTCCGGCACGTCGCGCCGGGGGTGCTCGGCTCGCTGAGCGTGCTCGCCACGATCGGCATCGGATCGAGCATCCTCGCCGCCGCAGGCCTGAGCTTCCTCGGTCTCGGTCCGTCCGAGCCGACGCCGGAGTGGGGGCTGATGCTCGCCGGCGGACGCAACGTGCTGGGGCAGGCCTGGTGGATCTCCGTGTTCCCCGGCATCGCCATCACGCTCACAGTGGTCTCGGCGACGGTCGTCGGACGGATCCTGCGGGCACGGGGAGAGGGCCGGACGCCATGAGCGCCGCACTCGAGCTGCAGGGACTGCGGATCGCCTTCGACGGAGCGAGCGTCGTCGACGGTGTCTCGCTCACGGTCGCGCCGGGCGAGTGCGTCGCGATCGTCGGGGAGTCCGGCGCCGGCAAGTCGCTCACCGCACGCGCCCTCCTCGGATTGACGCCGACCGATGCCGACGTGCACGTCGACCGGCTCGTGATCGACGGCACGGATGCAGCAGCTCTCGGTGAGCGCGAGTGGCGGAAGCTGCGCGGTGCGCGCATCGGCCTCGTCTCGCAGGACGCGCTGGTGTCGCTCGACCCGCTGCAGCGCATCGGCGCCGAGATCGCCGAGCCGCTGCGGCTGCACGGCATCGTCCACGGTCGCACCGCGCTGGCCGAACGGGTGCGCTCGCTGCTGGCGCGCGTGTGGATGCCGGATGCCGAGCGCCGCATCCGCCAGTACCCTCACGAGCTGTCCGGCGGGCAGCGACAGCGCGCGCTGATCGCCTCGGCCATCGCCGCGGATCCAGCCGTCCTCGTGGCGGACGAACCGACCACCGCGCTCGATGCGACGGTGCAGGCACGTGTCCTGGACCTGCTGCGCGAGATCGCCGACACCGGGACGGCCGTGGTCTTCATCAGTCACGACTTCGCCGCCGTCCGCAGGCTCGCGGACCGGGTGCTCGTGATGCGCCGCGGAGAGGTGGTCGAGAGCGGGCCGGTCGCCGATGTGCTGGGACGACCGCAGCACGAGTACACGCGACAGCTCATCGCGGCGACGATGCACGAGCCGCGGGTCTCGTCATCGGCGGCGTCCGCTCCCGTGCTCACCGTCGTGGAGGCGTCGAAGAGCTTCGGCGAGGTCCCCGCGGTCGTCGCGGCATCGTTCTCGGTCGCCGAGGGGCGCACACTCGGTGTCGTGGGGGAGTCGGGGTCGGGCAAGACGACTCTGGCGCGCATGATCGTCGGCGTCGAGCAGCCGGATGAGGGAACCCTGCGCTGGATCGGCGATCGTCGCGTGCAGCTCGTGCATCAGAACCCGCTCGGGGCCTTCGATCCGCGGTGGACGGTCGGACGCTCGCTGCGGGAGGCGCTCGAGGCGGGAGGGGTTCCTCGGGACCGACGTGCTGCACGTGTGGCCGCCCTTCTCGCCGAGGTCGACCTCGACCCTGCTCTCGCCGACCGGCGTCCGGCCGCGCTCTCCGGAGGCCAGCGCCAGCGCGCGGCCATCGCCCGGGCGCTCGCCGCCGAACCGGAGGTGCTCGTGCTCGATGAGCCGGTCTCGGCCCTCGACCCGTCGGTGCGCGAGCGCATCCTGGGTCTGCTGACGAGGCTGCAGCAGGAGCGCGGGCTGACGATGATCCTCGTCTCGCACGATCTCGACGTCGTGGGCGCGGTCGCCGACGACATCATCGTGATGCAGGACGGGCGCATCGTCGAGCAGGGGGCGACGGGTGACGTCTTCTCTGCGCCGCAGCATCCGTTCACCCGGGAGCTGCTCGACGCGAGCGGAACCGTCACTCCTTGATCTGGATACCCAGGCCGACGGCGATCACGGGGGCGAGCTGCTGCACCTGGAACCCGGTGAGCGTGGTGCCGCGCAGGCTGTTCGCATCGAGATAGGCGAGGGCGTCGAGACCGCGCAGGTCCACGTCCTTCGCCTTCATGCCCCGGGGATCGACCTCGTCGCTCGACGTGGCCGTGAAGCGCGCGCGGGTGACCTCGGCCTGGGGCAGATCGATCGCGCGGATGCGGCAGCCGGAGATCTCGACGTCGGTCGCGCGCACGGCACCGAGGTTCAGGTAGTCGATGCGCAGGTCGCGGAGCTCGAGCTCGTCGATGCGCGCCCCACTGAGGTCGAGCGTGCCGATCCGGCCTCCGCTGATCCGCAGCCGCCGGATGCCGGCGTCGCGCATCTTCAGCGACGCGATGCGGACGCCGTCCATCGCGACGTCGAGGATCGTCGCTCCGGTGAGGTCGACCTCGTCGGCGTCGGCGCGCACCGTGCACTGCTCGAGCGACGCGTAGGCCAGATCGGCGCTCGCGGTGAGGTCGAGACTCGCGGCGAGGAGGTCGCCGCTGCGCGTCGGGGCGGCCGGCTCGAACACGTCGGGAAGGTCGGGAGGGGAGACGCGGGGTGCAGCGGGAGATTCTGTCGTGCGGGGCATGGGTCGAGGCTAGTGGGGCGGACCGACAGTCGCGTCGCCCGTGCGCCTGGACAGGACTCGTGCGCCAGACAAGGGCATTCTGCGGCAGGTCGACCTTGTCAGACGTTCTTGTCCTGCGCTGGCGTACGAGTCGCACGGGCGGGCGGGTGGCCGGCGTAGGGGGTGGAATCGCCGCGCCCGTCTCGCTGCACAGGGAGTGCCCCTTTCGACCTGTCCACATCTGCGGCGTCCTCGCGGCGGGGCGACGCGACGACGGATGCCGGAGCGCCAGGCTGTTCCGGATGACGCGCCTCGATGAACTGTCCGCCTTCCTCACCGTTCTCGGCGGGGTCGCTCGCTCTGTGGTCGTCGCGGAGCGGGGGTTCTCCCGCCGGACGGTCGATGCGGGCGTGGCGCGCGGGATCATCACGAGACCTCGTCGCGGATGGATCGCGGCGACGGATGCCGATAGGCAGCTGCTGGCCGCCGCACGGTTGGGGGTGGTGCTGACCTGCCGCACTCAGGCGAGCCGTCTCGGCTTGTGGCTGCATGATCACCGTGGTCGACCGCACTTCGCGGTGGAGTCGCTGCACGGCCTCGCCTGGAAGCCGGCCGCGAGGGGGATCCTGCTCCGCGCGTCGCCGTTCGCCGATGCCGGGCTTGAGACCTACGTGCGCGAGCGGCTTCGCTGGCTGAAGCTGCGCGTCCTGGTGCAGATCTGGATCGCCGGCCATCGTGTCGACACGCTCATCGGAGATCGCCTCGTCCTGCAGATCGACGGAGCGCACCACACGGGATCCCAGCGGTCCGAGGACATCCGCCACGATGCGGAGTTGTTGCTGATGGGGTACCGGGTGATCCGGGGGGAGATGTGCGCCTCGCAAGGATGCATCGGCCGTATCCGGCCTTGCGAAGAGCACATCTCCGCGCGGGGCGCTCACGCGCGGCGCAGGCCTCCGCGCCGGAGCGTACAATGGACGCACGAGCATCGATCCGGCATCACCGGGGAGCTCTCGGAAGAACGCTTCGGCAGGCTCAGCGCAGGCAGAAGTCAGTAGAACCGAGCGGGGCAGGCCCGTCACAGCCGCAGTGAGAGTGGCCCGCCGTGAGGCGCGCACGCGAGGTGGTACCGCGGTCCGCGAGGATCGTCCTCGCAGGAGCATCCGCCACGACGATCACTGCGAGACACGATGACCTACCCCCGCCCTTCGACAAGCTCAGGGACCTCCTCCTTCGGCCCCGCCGCCGACTCCGTCGCGCCGAGCCCCCGCTTCCCCCAGATCGAGGAGGAGGTGCTCGACTTCTGGAAGGCCGACGACACCTTCCATGCCTCGATCGCGCAGCGCGAGGGATCGCCCGAGTGGGTGTTCTACGACGGTCCGCCCTTCGCCAACGGTCTGCCCCACTACGGTCACCTGCTCACGGGTTACGCGAAGGACGTGTTCCCGCGCTTCCAGACCATGACCGGCCACAAGGTCGACCGCGTCTTCGGCTGGGACACCCATGGGCTCCCCGCCGAGCTCGAGGCGATGAAGCAGCTCGGCATCACCGAGAAGAGCGAGATCGAGGCCATGGGCATCGACGTCTTCAACGCGAAGGCGAAGAGCTCGGTGCTGGCGTACACGCACGAGTGGCAGGACTACGTCACCCGTCAGGCCCGCTGGGTCGACTTCGACCGCGGCTACAAGACGCTCGACCTCGGCTACATGGAGAGCGTGCTGTGGGCGTTCAAGACCCTGTACGAGAAGGGTCTCGCCTACGAGGGGTACCGGGTGCTCCCGTACTGCTGGCGCGACGAGACGCCGCTCTCGGCGCACGAGCTCCGCATGGACGACGACGTGTACCAGATGCGTCAGGACCCCTCGGTCACGGTCACGTTCCCGCTGACCGGCGCCAAGGCGGAGTCACTCGGCCTCACCGGCGTGCGGGCCCTCGCCTGGACGACCACGCCCTGGACCCTCCCGACGAACCTCGCGCTCGCCGTGGGACCCGACATCGACTACGTCGTCCTCCCCGCGGGTCCCGCCGGCGCGGCCGACGTGCATCAGACGCCGGGAACGACGGATGCCGCGGTCGAGGCCTCCGCCCACCGCTACCTGCTGGCGCGCGATCTGCTCGGCGGATACGCGAAGGATCTCGGCTACGAGAACGCCGAGGAGGCGCTCGCCGCCGTCGACGCGACCGTCCGCGGCTCCGAGCTGCAGGACGTCACCTACGACCGGCTGTTCGACTACTACGCGGATGCCGAGACCTACGGCACCGAGAACGCCTGGCGCATCCTCGTCGACGACTACGTCACCACGACGGACGGCACCGGCATCGTGCACCAGGCTCCGGCCTTCGGTGAGGACGACCTCCGGGTGGCGGGAGCCGCCGGCATCCCCACGATCCTCTCGCTCGACGACGGCGGTCGCTTCCTCCCGAACGTCACCGACGTCGCCGGGGAGCTCTGGATGGAGGCGAACACGCCGCTCGTCCGGATCATCCGCGACAGCGGACGCCTCATCCGTCTGCAGAGCTACGAGCACTCGTACCCGCACTGCTGGCGCTGCCGGAACCCCTTGATCTACAAGGCCGTGTCGAGCTGGTTCATCCGCGTCACGGACATCAAGGACGACATGCTCGCGAACAACGAGCAGATCACCTGGGTGCCGGAGAACGTCAAGCACGGACAGTTCGGCAAGTGGCTCGAGGGCGCACGCGACTGGTCGATCAGCCGTAACCGCTATTGGGGCTCGCCGATCCCGATCTGGAAGAGCGACGACCCCGAGTACCCGCGCGTCGACGCCTACGGATCGCTGGAGGACCTCGAGCGCGACTTCGGCACGCTGCCGCGCAACCCCGAGGGCGAGATCGACCTGCACCGCCCGTACATCGACGACCTCACCCGCCCGAACCCGGACGACCCCACCGGCAAGAGCACGATGCGCCGCATCGAGGACGTGTTCGACGTGTGGTTCGACTCCGGCTCGATGCCGTACGCGCAGGTGCACTACCCATTCGAGAACCAGGAGTGGTTCGACTCGCACGCGCCGGCCGACTTCATCGTCGAGTACATCGGGCAGACCCGCGGATGGTTCTACGTCATGCACGTGCTGTCCACCGCGCTCTTCGACCGTCCCGCGTTCACGGGCGTCAGCTGCCACGGCATCGTGCTCGGCAGCGACGGCTACAAGATGTCGAAGTCGCTGCGGAACTACCCGGACGTGTCCGAGGTGCTCGACCGCGACGGCTCCGACGCGATGCGCTGGTTCCTGATGTCGAGCTCCGTTCTGCGCGGCGGCAACCTCGCCGTGACGGAGGAGGGCATCCGCGCAGGCGTCCGCGAGTTCCTGCTCCCGCTGTGGAACTCCTGGTACTTCTTCGCGACGTATGCCAACGCTTCGGGCCCGGACGGGTACGAGGCGTCGTGGCGCACGGATTCGACCGACGTGCTCGACCGCTACATCCTGGCGCGCCTGGGCGACCTCGTGCGCGAGGTGCGCTCCGACCTGGAAGGCCTCGACTCGACGACGGCATCCGCTCGTCTGCGCGACTTCGCCGAGGTCCTGACGAACTGGTACATCCGGCGTTCCCGCGACCGGTTCTGGGTCGGCGTGACCGACGACCCGAAGAGCCGGGAGGCCTTCGACACGCTCTACACGGTGCTGGAGACCCTGACCCGCGTCGCCGCCCCGCTCGTGCCGCTGGTCAGCGAGCGCGTCTGGCAGGGGCTCACCGGCGGCCGCAGCGTGCACCTGCAGGACTGGCCGGACGCCGCCGCGTTCCCGGCCGCGGACGACATCCGCGACGCGATGGATGCCGTCCGCGAGCTGTCCAGCGTCGGAAACGCGCTCCGCAAGAAGGAGAAGCTGCGAGTGCGCCTGCCGCTGGCCCGCCTCACGGTCGTGTCGCCCCAGGCCGCGTCGCTCGGGCAGTTCGAGGACATCCTCCGCGAGGAGCTCAACGTCAAGGCGGTCGAGCTGGTGACGCTCGCCGAGAGCACGGCCGCCGACTACGGCATCACCCACCGCCTCAGTGTGAATGCCCGAGCGGCCGGTCCGCGTCTGGGCAAGAACGTCCAGACGGTGATCAAGGCGGCGAAGGCCGGCGACTGGTCGCAGGTCGACGGTGTGGTGACGGCCGGCGGGCTGGCTCTGGAGCCTTCCGAGTACGAACTCGCGCTGGAGACCACCGGTCGACCCGAGGGTGAAGCACTCGCCATCGTGCCGTCGGGCGGCTTCGTGCTGCTCGACACGCAGACCACGCCGCAGCTCGAGGCGGAGGGGCTCGCCAGAGATGCGATCCGTGTCGTCCAGGAGGCGCGCAAGAACGCCGGCCTCGACGTCAGCGACCGCATCGTCCTCGCGCTCAACGCCGCTCCGGAGCACGCCGCGGCGCTCGACGAGCACGCGGAGCTGATCGCGTCCGAGACGCTCTCGGTGGCGTTCGCCGTGCAGGCGACGGAGGAGATGGAGACGCTGGTGGATGACGTGACCAGTCCGGGTGACGGGGTCTTCCGCTCCGGCGCCCGCGCGCTCGGCGCCACGAAGGCACCGATCATCGTGACCATCGACGCCACGGCGGTCGTCAGCGGAAAGGCGGCGTCATGAGCGATCGCGAACGGGCCGACGCGGTCTACGAGGCCCTGCTGAGTCGTGCGGGGGAGCGCTGGGTGCAGCCGCGCAAGGAGCGCACCGCGCGCATCCTCGCCTTCCTCGACGACCCGCAGCGGACCTACCGGGTCGTGCACATCACGGGCACGAACGGCAAGACCTCGACCGCGCGGATGATCGAGAGCCTCCTGCGGGCCCATGACCTGCGCACCGGGCTCTTCACGAGTCCGCACCTGGAGCGCTTCACGGAGCGCATCATGATCGACGGCGAGCCCATCGGCGATGCCGCGGTCGCCGACGCCTGGGACGAGATCGAGCCGTTCGTCGACATCGTCGACGCCGAGCTCGAGGCCGCAGGCGACGCGCCCCTCACCTTCTTCGAGCTGCTCACCGTCCTGGCCTTCGTGGCCGCGGCGGATGCGCCGATCGACGTGCTCGTGCTCGAGGTGGGCATGGGCGGCGAGTGGGACTCGACGAACACCGCAGACGGCGACGTCGCGGTCTTCGCTCCGATCGACATCGATCACGCGGATCGGCTCGGGAACACGATCGCCGAGATCGCCCAGGTCAAGGCCGGCATCATCAAGGAGGGCGCCGCCGTGGTGTCGGCTCAGCAGCCGCCGGAGGCCGCCGAGGTGCTGCGACGCGTCGCAGCCGAGCGCCACGCGACGATCGCGTTCGAGGGCGAGGAGTTCGGACTCGTCGACCAGAAGCTCGCCGTCGGCGGACAGCTCCTCTCGATCCGCGGTCTGGCGGGGGAGTACGTCGAGGAGTACCTGCCTCTCTACGGCGCCCACCAGGGCCACAACGCCGCTCTCGCCGTCGCGGCGGTCGAGTCGCTCATCGGCGGCGGCACCCAGCGCATCGCCGCCGAGGTCATCACCGACGGCCTGCAGGGCGCCACCTCACCGGGGCGCCTGCAGCTGCTCGGCATCGCCCCGACCGTCGTCGTCGACGCCGCCCACAACCCGCACGGCGCGAAGGCGCTCGCGCAGGCGCTCGACGACAGCTTCGACTTCGACGAGTGGGGCCTCGTGCTCGGCGTGCTCTCCGACAAGGACGCCGCGGGCATCATCGCGCAGCTCGCTCCGGCGGCGGCGCACGTGTTCGCCACAGCACCCGACTCCGACCGGGCGAGCGATGCGGATGCCATCGCCGACCTGGTCGAGCAGGCGGGTCACCGCGCCACCGTGCACCACTCCCTGGCCGACGCGGCCGACGCCGCGCGCGAATGGGCGGCCTCGTCGGACCGTCGCGCCGTGGTCATCGCCGGATCCGTCGTGCTGGCCGGCGAGGCCATCGCCCTCGCCGAAGAAGAGGACTGGAAGTCGGGATGGCGCGCGTGAGTGCGGATGCCGCGCCCGCGCGCCGGCCTCGTCCGCCGCGCACGCTCGTGCAGAAGCTCGCACCGATCGTGCTGGGCTTCGAGGCGATCGTGGTGTTCCTCGCCGGACTCACGATCTTCGGCCTGAAGGCTCTCCCCGCCGGCATCGAGCCCTGGTGGGCGATCGTCGCCGGTGCGGTCGTCGGTCTGGCGTGCATCGCCGTCGCCGGCATGATCACCAAGCCGTGGGCGATCGCTGCAGGCTGGGTCATCCAGGTCGTCATCGCGCTGGCGGCGTTCCTCGAACCGGCCATCCTGCTCGTCGTCCTGATTTTCGGCGGCATGTGGGCGTATGCGACGATCATGGGGGCCCGCCTGGACGCACGACGTCCCGCCGAGCCCTCGACCGAGACTCAGACAGAGAGTGAATGACATGGCCACCGAAGAAACACTCGTCCTCGTCAAGCCCGACGGCGTCGCCCGCGGCCTCACCGGAGCGATCCTGGCGCGCATCGAGGCGAAGGGCTACGCGCTCGTCGACATCCGCCTCGTCGAGCCGGACCGCGACCTCCTCGCCGCGCACTACGCCGAGCACGAGGGCAAGCCCTTCTACGAGCCGCTGCTCGAGTTCATGCTCTCCGGCCCGTCGGTCGCGATCCGTCTCGCGGGCAACCGCGTGATCGAGGGCTTCCGCTCGCTCGCCGGCACCACCGACCCGACCACGGCTGCGCCCGGCACGATCCGCGGCGACTTCGGTCGCGACTGGGGCCTGAAGGTGCAGCAGAACCTCGTGCACGGCTCCGACAGCCCCGAGTCCGCCGCGCGCGAACTCGGCATCTGGTTCGACTGAGACCACGTACGACGAAGCCCGCCGGAGGATCCTCGGATCCCGGCGGGCTTCGTCGTCCGTGCGGTGCGAATCAGGAGATCATGCCGATGACCTCGCCGAGGAGGTCGAGACCGCGGAGCTGCACGAGCAGGATGATGACGGCGTAGGCGAGGATCGTCGCCAGCGGAACCCAGACCATGAGGCGGTTCGCCCGCTCCTTGACCTTCTCGTTGCCGGTGAACGTCCCGTTGCGCGTGAGATGGAGCATGGTCGCGAAGAACGTCGGGATCGTGACCGACCAGGTGAGCATGCACCAGGGGCACAGCACGCCGAGGTTCGGAGCGTAGAGGCTCTGACCGATGAGCCAGCAGACGAAGACGAAGGCGAGGAGGACGCCTGCCCCGAACGTCGCCCAGAACCACCGGGGGAAGCGCGCTCGGGCCAGGAGTGCCACGCCCACGAAGATCGGGGCCATCCAGCCCGCGATGCCCAGGATCGGATTCGGGAAGCCGAACAGCTCGCCCTGCCAGGAGTCGAGGTTCTTGCCGCATTGGATCATCACGCTGACGTTGCAGCTGAGATCGGCCTCCGGATTCGCCAGCTGGATGAACTTGTCCATCGTCAGCTGGAAGGCGGCGAACCAGCCGATGACGCCGGCGATGATCAACCAGACGGCGTAGACCACGGGGCGGGTGCGCTGCTCGCTCATATCGGGATTATCTCAGTGACGGCTATGGATGCGACGAGAACAGGCCGGAGAAAACGCGGGCTCGACGGTGGGATGCCGTATTCCACGCGACTTGGTGCGATAATGGCCTGTGATGCGATGGACGGCGCCGCCGTCACGCGCATCGACGCAGACTTCGGGGCCCCATGGCCCCACGCGATCAGAGCCATGAGCCGGTCGCACTTCGATTGAGTTCGCGGCACCCGCGGGTGTCGCATGAGATTTCGCGGAGCACCTGGTGCTCTGCGCAGGGAGCAAGCCAGAGATGGCCGATGAGAACAATGACAACAACGTCCCTACCCTCGACAACTCGGCTGACGCCGCGGAGTCTCTGACGGAGTCGACGGCTTCCGAAACTGATGCGACGCCGGATGGCGAGGCGGCCGAGCAGGCCGCGCCGGCGGAGGCGCCGACCATCGACGAGCCGCACACCGACGAGCCGATCATCGACTCCGAGGCCGTCGCTGTCGCGGTCGCCGAGGCCGAGATCGCCTCGGACGAGGCTGACGGTGGAGCATCCGCTGCGGGCGTCGACGAGACGTCTGTCGCCGAGGCGACGCCGGTCGAGGACGAGACCGTCGATGCGCCCGAGGGCGACGCCGAGGTGATCGCCGAAGCCCTCGTCGCCTCCAGCCTCGAGATCGAGTCGGACGTGAAGCCCGCTGATGACGCTGAGCTCCCGGCGGAGCCGGCGGCCGAGACTGAGACGAAGGCGGCCGAGGAGACGAAGCCGGCTGAGGAGCCCGAGGTCGCAGCACCCGTGACCGCGGTGTCGCTGGGCCTGCTGCCCGAGGTGTTCGTCTCCCAGGTCTCCACCCAGCTGCACTTCTACGCGCCCGAGATCGTGCCGCTCCCGGCGCGCCCCGAGCGCAACGATCGCATCTTCGACCGTATCGCCGAGCGCGACCAGGACGAGCCGGCATCCGGCCGCCGAGGACGCCGCCGTCGCGGCGGTTCCGAAGGCGATGACCAGCGGGACGAGCCTCGTCCGCGTCAGCGCGTCGTCGAGTACATCACCGAGCCGAAGGCCATCAAGGGCTCGACGCGTCTCGAGGCGAAGAAGCAGCGCCGCCGCGACGGGCGTGACGCAGGTCGTCGTCGCCCGGTCGTGACCGAGGCCGAGTTCCTCGCCCGGCGCGAGTCGGTCGATCGCAAGATGGTCGTCCGCGCCAAGAACGGCCGCACGCAGATCGGCGTCCTCGAGGACGGCGTCCTCGTCGAGCACTACGTCGCCCGCAACCAGGACGCGTCGCTGATCGGCAACGTGTACCTCGGCCGCGTGCAGAACGTCCTCCCCAGCATGGAAGCCGCGTTCGTCGACATCGGCCGCGGCCGCAACGCCGTGCTGTACTCCGGCGAGGTCGACTGGGACGGCGTCGAGACCGGCAACCAGCCGCGTCGCATCGAGCTCGCTCTCAAGCCGGGCGACCGCGTGCTCGTGCAGGTCACGAAGGACCCGATCGGGCACAAGGGTGCTCGCCTGACCAGCCAGATCTCGCTTCCCGGCCGCTACCTCGTGTACGTGCCGGGCGGCTCGATGAACGGCATCAGCCGCAAGCTGCCCGACAACGAGCGCGCCCGTCTGAAGCGCATCCTCAAGGAGGTGCTGCCCGAGTCGTCCGGTGTGATCGTCCGTACCGCCGCCGAGGGGGCCACCGAGGACCAGCTGACGCGCGACGTGCAGCGTCTCACCGCGCAGTGGGAGCACATCCGGAAGCAGGTCGAGAACCAGCAGGCGCCGGCCCTCCTGCACGCGGAGCCGGACCTGCTCGTCAAGATCGTCCGGGATGTCTTCAACGAGGACTTCACGAAGATGCTCATCCAGGGCGACGAGTCGCAGCGCACCATCCGCGCGTACCTCGAGAGCGTCGCTCCCGACCTGCTCGAGCGGGTCGAGGCCTACGAGGACGAGACAGACCCGTTCGACGCGTTCCGCATCACCGAGCAGATCGAGAAGGCGCTGGACCGCAAGGTCTGGCTGCCCTCCGGCGGCTCGCTCGTGATCGACCGCACCGAGGCCATGACGGTCGTCGACGTCAACACCGGAAAGTTCGTCGGCTCGGGCGGAAACCTCGAGGAGACGGTCACCAAGAACAACCTCGAGGCCGCGGAGGAGATCGTCCGCCAGCTGCGTCTGCGCGACATCGGCGGCATCATCGTCGTCGACTTCATCGACATGGTCCTCGAGTCCAATCGCGATCTCGTGCTGCGTCGCCTGATCGAGTGCCTGAGCCGCGACCGGACGAAGCACCAGGTCGCCGAGGTCACGTCGCTCGGTCTCGTGCAGATGACGCGCAAGAAGCTCGGCCTGGGCCTGCTGGAGACCTTCAGCGAGGCGTGCGAGGTCTGCGCCGGTCGCGGTGTCATCGTGCACCACGACCCGGTCGTCAAGCACCGCTCCAACGGCAACGATCGCAGCAACGGGAACGGGAACGGCAACAGCCAGGGCAACCGCCGCCAGCGCGGCGGGGGCAACGGCCAGAGCCAGAGCGCGCCGCCCGCGCCGAACGTCACGCACAGCATTCCCGAGGGCGCCAAGTCGGCGCTCGCGCAGATCGCCGCGTCGACCCTGGCACCCAGCATCGAGCCGGTCGAGATCGCCGCGGATGCCGGTTCGGCCGAGGCGGCGCAGAGCGCTGTGCCGGAGCGCGCGAAGAAGCCGAGGAAGAAGCGCGGCTCCGACCGCAAGGCGCCCAAGTCGCCGGCGGAGGCGCTGCTCGACTCGGTTCTCGACGCGCTGCCGGAGCCCAAGGCTCCCGGTCAGGGCCGAGGACGTCGTCGCGTGAGCACGGCCGCGCTCACCGGTACCCCGGTGTCGGTCAACAACGACGCGTCAGCGGCGCCGGTCGCGTCCGCGGACACGGAGTCCTGAGGCGATCAGTCGTCGAACCAGCTCTTTGCCCGCGACGTGCTCGGCGCCCCCGGCGATGAGCCGGGGGACCAGCTCGGCGGGAACGTCGTAGTGATCCAGGTCGAAGGCGCGCGCAGGGACGTCGTGCGCCTTCGCGAAGGCGTGCAGCTCGTCGAGATCGGCGTCGCTCACCAGGTGGGCCCAGAGGCGCCCGTGCGCGGGCCAGAGCGGGTCGTCGACGAGTACGGTCATCCCGCAAGCCTAGGACGCGGACACGCCACCCGGCTCGCTTTGCGACACCGCTCCGCATCCGGTAAAGTAGTCCCTTGGTGCGTATGCCGTCCCGTCCTCGTCGGTCGGAGCGGAGAGCCTTGCTTTCGCACTCGTCGTCCTGCGACGCATGCAAGCAACAGTCTTCCCGTGAGATTCTCGGAGCCGCGTGCTCCCCAACGAAACAGGTATGAAGTGGTTTACGCAGTAGTGCGCGCCGGTGGGCGGCAGGAGAAGGTCGAGGTCGGCACGATCGTTCAGCTCGACCGTGTCAAGGCTGCCCAGGGCGAGAAGATCGAGCTTGCCGCTGTGCTGCTCGTCGACGGCGCCACGGTGACCACCGACGCTGACAAGCTGGCGAAGGTCAAGGTCACGGCCGAGGTCATCGGCAACCTCCGCGGCCCGAAGATCATCATCCAGAAGTACAAGAACAAGACCGGCTACAAGAAGCGTCAGGGCCACCGCCAGGAGCTCACGCGCGTCAAGATCACCGGCATCAAGTAAGACCGAGGAGACCAGGACATGGCACATAAAAAGGGCGCAAGCTCCACCCGCAACGGTCGTGACTCCAACGCTCAGCGACTTGGCGTCAAGCGCTTCGGTGGTCAGCAGGTCCTCGCCGGCGAGATCATCGTCCGCCAGCGCGGCACGCACTTCCACCCCGGCGTGAACGTCGGCCGTGGTGGCGACGACACGCTTTTCGCTCTGGCCGCCGGTGCGGTCCAGTTCGGCGCGAAGGGCGGCCGCAAGGTCGTCAACATCGTCGCCGCTGCCGAGTGATCTCAGCGCGACACTAGTCATCCGGACGGGGCGGGCTTCGGCTCGCCCCGTCTGTGTATCTGCCCGCCGGGACTTCGGCGGGCAGCACAGATTCAAACAGGAGGAGATCGAGACATGGTCACGTTCGTCGACACCGTGACGCTGCACCTGCGTGCGGGCAAGGGCGGCAACGGCTGTGTCTCGGTCCACCGCGAGAAGTTCAAGCCTCTCGGCGGCCCGGACGGCGGCAACGGCGGTGACGGCGGAGACGTCGTGCTGGTCGCCGACCCGCAGACCGGCACCCTCCTGTCGTACCACCACTCGCCGCATCGCAGCTCCGGCAACGGCGGACCCGGCATGGGCGACCACCGCTCGGGGTTCCTGGGCGAGACGCTGGAACTGCCCGTTCCCGTCGGCACCGTCGTGAAGAACACGGCCGGCGAGGTCCTGATCGACATGATCGAGCCGGGGGAGCGCTTCGTCGTCGCCGCCGGAGGTCAGGGAGGCCTCGGGAACGCGGCCCTCGCGACCCCGAAGCGCAAGGCGCCCGGTTTCGCGCTGCTCGGCACTCCCGGGTACGAGGGCGATGTCGTCCTCGAGCTGAAGACCGTCGCCGACATCGCACTCGTCGGCTACCCGTCCGCCGGCAAGTCGAGCCTGATCGGTGCGATCTCCGCCGCCCGGCCCAAGATCGCGGACTACCCTTTCACCACGCTGCACCCGAACCTCGGTGTCGTGCAGTCGGAGGACTTCCGTTACACGGTCGCCGACGTCCCCGGGCTCATCGAGGGCGCGAGCGAGGGGCGCGGTCTCGGCCTCGAGTTCCTGCGCCATGTCGAGCGCTGCACCGCCCTGCTGCACGTTCTCGACTGCGCGACGCTCGAGCCGGGCCGCGACCCGATCTCCGACCTCGACGTGATCCTGGCGGAGCTCGGGGCATACGAGGTCCCCGAGGGACAGACGCCGCTCCTCGAGCGTCCGCAGATCATCGCCCTGAACAAGATCGACGTGCCGGAGGCGCGCGATCTCGCAGAGATGGTGCGCCCCGACCTGGAGGCACGCGGCTTCCGCGTCTTCGAGATCTCCACGGTCTCGCACGAGGGGCTGCGTCCGCTCACCCTGGCCTTGGGCGAGCTCGTCGAGAAGCACCGGGCCGAGGCGGTCATCGCGCCGCCGAAGGAGCGCGTCGTCATCCGCCCTCGCGGCTCGAAGAAGGAGTTCTCGATCCGCGTCGAGGGCGGCACCTACGGCAACGTGTACCGCATCCTCGGCGAGAAGCCGGTGCGCTGGGTCCAGCAGACCGACTTCCAGAACGAGGAGGCCGTGGGCTACCTCGCGGACCGGCTCGAGAAGCTCGGCGTCGAAGACGAGCTCTTCCGCGTGGGCGCCGTGCAGGGGTCCACCGTCGTGATCGGCGAGGCCGACAGCATCGTGTTCGACTGGGAGCCGACGATGAGCTCGGCCGCCGAGCTGATGGCTGCGCCCCGTGGAACCGACCCGCGCCTCGCGCCGAACGATCGGCGCACCACGTCGGAGCGTCGCGCCACATACTACGAGCGCATGGACGCCAAGGCCGCTGCACGTGCGGAGGTGGAGGCCCAGCGCCTCGCGGCATACCGCGAGGAGGGCGAGTGACCGCTCGCACCCGCGCCGATCTCGCCACCGCCTCCCGCATCGTCGTGAAGGTGGGGTCCTCGTCCATCAGCGGGGAGTCGTCCTGGCGCATCCCGGTGCTGGTCGAGGCCCTCGCCGCCGCGCACGCCCGCGGCGCCGAGGTCGTGCTGGTCTCCTCGGGCGCCATCGCCACCGGCATCCCCTTCCTGCGTCTCGACGCACGCCCCACCGATCTCGCCACGCAGCAGGCCGCCGCGGCCGTGGGGCAGAACATCCTCGTCTACCGGTACCAGGAGTCGCTGCGTCCCTTCGACATCGTCGCGGGACAGGTGCTGCTCACGACCGGCGACCTGGAGCACCCGACCTCGCGATCGAACGCCCGCCGCGCGATGGAGCGGCTGCTCGGCCTGCGCATCCTCCCCATCGTCAACGAGAACGACACCGTGGCGACGCAGGAGATCCGCTTCGGCGACAACGACCGGCTCGGCGCCCTCGTCGCGCAGCTGATCGAGGCGGACGCGCTCATCCTGCTCAGCGACATCGAGTCGCTCTACACGAAGCCGCCGTCCGATCCCGGAGCGGAGCCGATCGACATCGTCGCACCGGATGCCGACCTCGCCGGGCTCGAGTTCGGCGCGACGGTCGTGAACAGCGTCGGTACCGGGGGAGCGGCGACCAAGGTCTCCGCCGCGCGTCTCGCCGCGGCATCCGGCATCGGCGTCCTGGTGACCAGCGCCGACCTGGTGGACAAGGCCCTCGCCGGCGCTGAAATAGGAACCTGGTTCGAACCGGCCATCTCCTAAACTGATCGGATGACCGACCAGACCCCGCAGGTGCGCCTGGAGCGCGCCAAGGAGGCGTCTCGCGCCACTGCCGCCCTCACCAGCGACGACAAGGTGCGCGCCCTCGAATCGATCGCCGTGGCGCTCGAGCAGAACAGCGCCCGCATCATCGAGGCGAACGCCCGCGACATCGAGCGCGGCCGCGCCGACGGCATCGGCGAGTCGCTCATCGACCGGCTGCGGCTCGACGAGAAGCGCGTCGCCGCCCTCGCCGCCGCGGTGCGCCAGGTCTCCTCGCTTCCGGATCCGGTCGGCCGCGTCGTGGGTGGGCACCGCATGCCGAACGGCGTGGCTCTGGAACAGGTTCGCGTGCCCTTCGGCGTGGTCGGAGCGATCTACGAGGCGCGTCCCAATGTGACGGTCGACATCGCCGCTCTCGCCCTGCGATCGGGCAACGCCGTCGTGCTGCGTGGCGGAAGCGCGGCGCGCGAGTCGAACACGGTGCTGGTCGAGGTCATGCGCGACGCGCTCGAGGGCGCCGGAGTCACGGCAGAGGCGATCCAGACCGTCGACGACTTCGGGCGCGAAGGCGCGAAGGCGCTCATGAACGGCCGGGGCTTCATCGATGTCCTCGTGCCGCGGGGGAGCGCCGGGCTGATCGAGACCGTCGTCACCGAGTCGACGGTCCCGGTGATCGAGACGGGCGCGGGCAACGTCCACATCCTGCTCGACGAGACCGCTCCCGACGACTGGGCGCGTGACATCGTGGTGAACGCCAAGGTGCAGCGTCCGAGCGTGTGCAACGCGGTCGAGACCGTGCTCGTGCACCGGCAGGCCGCGCCGCGACTGATCCCGCTCGTCGCCAGTGCGCTGCAGAGCGAGGGCGTCGCGATCCACGGAGACGACGTCGTCGCCGGCCTCGTGTCGAACGTGATCCCCGCGACGGAGGAGGACTGGGCCACCGAGTACCTGAGCCTCGACATCGCGATGAAGGTCGTCGATTCGCTCGACGAGGCGCTCGACCACATCCGCCGCTACAGCACGGGTCATACCGAGTCGATCGTCACGACCGACACGCGCAATGCGGAGCGCTTCCTCGCGGAGGTCGACTCCGCCGTGGTCATGGCCAACGCATCCACCCGCTTCACCGACGGAGGCGAGTTCGGGTTCGGTGCGGAGGTCGGCATCTCGACACAGAAGCTGCACGCTCGCGGCCCGATGGGGCTCTCCGAGCTGACCAGCACGAAGTGGCTCGCGCGTGGATCGGGTCAGACCCGCGGCTGAGGGCTAGACTGGGGGACGCTGTCCCGCTCAGGATCCCGAAGAGCACGCCACGAAACGGAGTCACGATGAACCTCGTCGCACAGATCGCGATGGCCGCCGCCGAAACCGAGCACCACGGTAACGTCGCGCTCGAGACGGTGATCTTCGGAGTCATCGCTGCGATCGTGTTCGCGTTCCTCGGGCTCGTGACGCTGTCGTACAAGAACGTCGCCAACCGTCATTCGGCGAAGGCCGAGGCCTGGGCCGCGAAGCACGGCAAGGACGGACACGAGGCAGGACACGGCCACTAGGCCCTTATGGACACTGCTGCGACCACGCGCACCCCGCGCATCGGCGTGATGGGCGGAACGTTCGACCCCATCCATCACGGCCACCTGGTCGCCGCGAGCGAGGTCGCGCACTCCTTCGACCTCGACGAGGTGGTGTTCGTCCCGACCGGCCACCCGTGGCAGAAGTCCGACGTCACCCCCAGCGAGCACCGCTATCTGATGACGGTGATCGCGACGGCATCCAACCCCCGATTCACGGTGAGCCGCGTCGACATCGACCGTGAGGGACCGACCTACACGATCGACACGCTCCGCGATCTGAAGCGCGACCGGCCCGATGCGGAGCTCTTCTTCATCACCGGAGCGGACGCCGTAGCGCAAATTCTCAGTTGGAGGGACCATGATGAGTTGTGGGAGTTGGCCCACTTCGTCGCGGTCTCTCGCCCAGGACACGTTCTGAGCACCGACGGCCTCCCGAGCGACAACGTCAGCCAACTGGAGGTACCGGCACTGTCGATCTCATCGACGGTCTGCCGTGAACGCGTTCGCGACGATCAGCCGGTCTGGTACCTGGTCCCCGACGGAGTCGTTCAGTACATCGCGAAGCATCATCTGTATCGGAGCAAGGCATGAGTACTTCGGATCAGCCGGATCACGGTCCGCTGACGCGCAAGCAGCTGCGGGAGATCCGCCTGACGGGGTCGACCCCCGTGATCACCCCGGAAGAGGCGGCAGCCGTCGCCGAGGCCGCCCCGCCGGCGCCGCCCCTGCCCCGCGCCGCAGAGCCGGTGCAGGTCCCGTCCGCCCCGACGGATGCCGTCGACGGCGCGGGAGCGCCGCTGACGCGCCGTCAGGTCCGCGAGCAGGAGCGCCTCAAGACCGGCGCCGTCTCCGTCGGCGAGACCGACGCCCCTGCCGTCGATGACGCGCCTGCCGCTGATGCTGCCGTCGTCGTGCCCGAGGTCATCGAGCCGGAGATCGTCGAGCCCGAGGTCATCGAGCCCGAGGCGGTCGCACCGGCGATCGCGCAGCCTGAGGTCGTCGAACCTGAAGCCGCCGCACCCGAGGCCGTCGAGCAGCCTGCTCCGGCGTCGTCCGGCATCGTGTCCGGTCTGCCGGACTTCTCCGCTCCCGCGCCGGTCGATGCCCCGGCCGACACGGCAGGCGACGACGACGACATCGACGACGAGATCGTGGTAGAGCCGGTCCGCGCCTCCGATGCGTCCGACAGCGTGGGCGTCGTCCCGCTCGACGTCCTCGAGGAGCCGGCGGAAGCCGAGCGACAGGACGACGTCGCCGCGGTCCTCGGGTTCTCGCCCGAGCCGCAGGACGCCACGGCCGACGACGACGTGCTCGCCGACGTCGATGACGCGGACGACGACGATGTCGTCGAGGATCCTCGCCCGACCGTCAACCCCGCATTCGGCGAGGGCGTCCTGACGGATGCTCCCGACGTGCATGCTCCGTTCCGCCCTTCGTTCGACGAGCTGCTCACCGTGGGCGACTCCACGGGGTCGCAGCATTCCGCTCCCAACGCGCTGATCTTCACCCCGTCCGCGGGGGAGGGCTCGCTGTCCGGTCCCGTCGCCTCGACCGGCGAGATCCTGGTGACCGGCTCGTACGAGCTCCCCAAGGGCCTCGGCTCGCAGGGCCACGCGCACGGGACGACCGACGGCAAGGACGTCGACGCCGTGCTGATCGACGGCGAGCTGCCGCCGGCATCCTCTCCCACGCCGATCGCCGCGAGCGCCGCGGTCAGCACCATCAAGCCCGCGGGCGAAGTCATCCGTCCGCCCGCCCCCGAAAAGGGCAACCGACTCTTGCTCATCCTGGCCATCGTCGCCGGAGGTCTCGCCCTCGCGGTGGGTACTGCCGTCATCGTCGCCTTCTCAACGAATGTGTTCTGATGCAATCACCTGAAACCGCCGAAGAGATGCTGCGCCTCGCAGCACAAGCCGCCATCGACAAGGGCGGTGAGGATCTCGTCGCGCTCAACGTGTCGGAGCCGCTGCCGCTCGTCGACATCTTCCTGCTCGTCACCGGAAACAGCGAGCGCAACGTCGCCGCGATCGCCGACGAGATCGAGGACCGGCTGATCGAGTCGGGGCACAAGCGCGTCCGCCGCGAGGGACGCGCCGAGGCGCGCTGGGTGCTCCTCGACTTCGGCGACCTGATCGTCCACGTCTTCCACCAGGAGGAGCGGGTCTACTACGGTCTCGAGCGCCTCTGGAAGGACTGCCCCGTGGTCCCGATCGACGTCGCCGAGCCGGCTGCGGATCGTCCCTGACGTGCAGACGCACCTGATCACCGGTGCGGGCTCCGGCATCGGCGCCGTCCTCGCGCGTCGGCTGCTCGATCGCGGAGATCAGGTCATCGCGGTCGCGAGAGACGTCGGTCGCGCCCGCGAGATCGTGGCGGAGCTTCCCGGTGCCTCGACGCTGGTCGCGGATCTCGCGAACCCCGGCCGCATCTCCTGGGCGCTCTCCAAGCAGCACCTGCCGGAGCGCATCGATTCACTGCTGCACGTGGCCGGCGTCGTCGACCTCGGCACGGTCGCGGACCTCCCGCCGACGCTGTGGGAGCAGCAGCTGGCCGTGAACCTCGTCGCACCCGCCGAGCTCACCCGGCTCCTCCTCCCGGTGCTGCGCGTGACGCGCGGACAGGTGGTGTTCGTCAACTCGGGCGCCGGCCTGCATGCACACGCCGGGTGGTCGGCATACGCCGCCTCGAAGCACGGACTCAAGGCGCTGGCGGACGCCCTGCGGGCGGAAGAGGCCGAGCACGGTGTGCGCGTCACCTCGATCTTCCCTGGACGGACCGCCACGCCGATGCAGGAACGCGTGCACCAGCAGGAAGACAGCGAGTACGTACCCGAGCGCTTCATCAGCGCGGATGCCGTCGCGACGACCGTCCTCACCGCACTCGATCTGCCGCGTGACGCGCAGATCACCGACCTGACGGTGCGTCCGGGCGTCTGAGCCCGGTCACGCCGTCAGACGCGTCCTCCGGGAGAGCATCCCTCGCTCGGCGCGCGTCTGCGGAGGGATCGCCGAGAGCAGCGAGCGCGTGTACGGGTGCGTCGGGTTCCGATAGACCTCTTCCGTGTCGCCGATCTCGACCATGTGTCCGAGGTACATCACGGCGACGCGGTCGGCGATGTGGCGCACGAGCGACAGATCGTGCGCGATGAAGACGATGGACATGCCGAGGCGCTCGCGCAGGTCGCAGAGCAGGTCGATGATCTGCGCGCGGATCGACACGTCGAGCGCGGAGACCGGCTCGTCGCACACCAGGACGTCGGGGTCGAGGGCGAGAGCGCGGGCGATGCCGATGCGCTGGCGCTGGCCGCCGGAGAACTGATGCGGGAAGCGCGAGGCCATCTCCGGGGTGAGCCCCACGAGCTCGAGCAGCTCGGCGACGCGGTCGCGTCGGCTCGCCGGACTCCCGGTGTGCGTGGCGGCGAGAGGCTCGGCGATGATCTGCTGGACGGTCATCCTCGGATTCAGCGACATGTACGGGTCCTGGAACACCATCTGCACGCCGCGACGCAGGATCCTGCGGTCGCGCAGTCGGCCTCGGGTCACGTCCTCGTCGCGGTAGCGCAGGGTGCCGGCATCCGGGGAGTCGAGGCCGACCAGCATCCGCGCCAGCGTCGACTTGCCGCTGCCGGACTCCCCGACGATCGCGAGGATCTCTCCGCTGCGCAGCTGGAGGTCGACACCGGCGACGGCGGCCACGCGATGCGCCCGACGCCCGCTCCCGGATCGGAAGGTGCGTTCGAGACCGCGTCCGTCGAGGATCGGCGTCGAGCCGTCGTCCTCCACCGCGGCGCTCACGTCCTGCGGCACGGCGTTCAACAGCTGCAGGGTGTACGGATGCTGGGGGCGGGTGAGGACGTCGTCGGCCCTGCCGGCCTCGACGATGCGTCCCGTGCGCATGACGGCGACGTGATCGGCGACCTCCATCACGACGCCGAGGTCATGGGTGATCAGCAGGATCCCCATGCCCAGCCGATCGCGCAGCGAGAGCAGCAGATCGAGGATCTGCGCCTGCACCGTGACGTCGAGCGCGGTCGTCGGCTCGTCGGCGATGATCAGGTCGGGCTCGAGGGCGATCGCCATCGCGATCAGGATGCGCTGTCGCTGACCGCCGGAGAACTGATGCGCGTAGTCGTGCACGCGCTTCTCCGGCGTGGGGATGCCGACCAGCGTCAGGAGCTCGACCGCGCGCACCAGTGCAGCACGGCGGCTGTCCGGTCGGTGCGCGCGGATGAGGTCGACGATCTGATCGCCGATGCTGAGCACCGGGTTGAGGGCGGAGAGCGCGTCCTGCATGACGAGACTGACCTTGACGCCGCGCAGGCGGCGATGCTGCTCGGGGGAGAGGGCGAGCAGGTCGGTGGAGCCGAGCGTCATGCTGGTCGCCTCGACCTCGCCGTTGTCGATCAGACCCATGATCGCCCGTGCGGTCATGGACTTCCCCGACCCCGACTCGCCGAGCAGGGCGAAGACCTCGCCACGGCGCACCGTGACGTCGATGTCGTCGACCACGCGGTTCGGACGCCCATCGGTGGACAGCGTGACTGTGAGCCCGCGGACGTCGAGGACGACGCCGTTCTCCGGCGCTGACGTGTTCTCCATGCTTGCCATCATGCCAGGAGAGTACCCCCGAATTGTTTCGAACAGGAAACATCTCAGCCGAATTTGTTCAGCAAGGTTGACATTTGCGCCGAAATCATCGAGATTCGAGGAAATCTCCCACTCGTTGATCGGGAGAGGCATCCGCACAACCGAACCGAAGGAGCGCATTCGTGCTCGAAGAAGCAGACCGCTACAGCGGCTACACCGCCTACGACTACCTCGAGGCGGGCAAGGACTACCGCGAGTTCCGCTACGCGAAGCAGATCGGCCGCGTGCCGGCGTACGAGGGTCTCGAGCTCAGCGACTCGCAGAAGGAGCGCACCGAGCGCCTGTTGCGCGAGGAGACCGTCATCTCGCTGCACGAGCACGTGCAGGTGTTCCCGGAGGACATGGGTGAGCTCCGCGACCACATCCGTCAGGGCCGCGAACCCACCGGCTACCAGGGTCTGGCCCGCTCGGGTCTGACCGCCGTCTTCGACAACGGCATGGACGGCACCTGCTGCATCTCCAGCGACGCCGGCTGGAAGTACCAGGACGTGCTGTTCGACCTCGGCGTGCGCATGGCCGACCTCGCGCACCAGGACTTCGTCATCAAGGCCGAGTCCATCAAGGACATCCGGTACGCGGCGGAGACCGGGCGCGTCGCCCACATCTTCGCGCTCGAGGCGTCGACCATGATCGAGAACGAGGTCGACCGGCTCGACGTGCTCTACGGCTTCGGCGTGCGGCAGATGGGCATCGCCTACTCGGAGGCCAACATGCTGGGCGGCGGCCTCAAGGAGCGCGGCGACGGCGGCCTGACGTACTTCGGCGAGCGCGCCGTCGAGCGCATGAACAAGCTCGGCATCGCGATCGACATCTCGCACTCCGGCGACCAGACGTGCCTCGATGTGATCGCCCACTCGCAGAAGCCGGTGTTCATCACGCACGCCGGTGCGCGCGGCCTCTGGCCGACCAACCGCATGAAGACCGACGAGACGATCATCCAGTGCGCGAAGCGCGGCGGCGTGATCGGCATCGAGGCGGCGCCGCACACGACCATCTCGCCGCAGCATCCGAAGCACTCGCTGGAATCCGTGATGGACCACTTCCAGTACTGCGTCGACCTGGTGGGACTCGAGCACGTGAGCTTCGGTCCCGACACCCTGTTCGGCGACCACGTCGGGCTGCACGACGCCTTCTCGTCGAACCTCTCGCTCGGCCAGGCGCACGCCAACGTCGAATACGAGAAGCAGCCGTACGTCGACGGCATCGAGAACCCGGCCGAGGCGTTCTACAACATCATCGGCTGGCTTGTGAAGCACGACTACTCCGACGACGAGATCCGCGCCGTCGTCGGGGGGAACACCATGCGCGTACTCGAGGAGGTTTGGGTCTGATGAAGCACAGCAAGTACCTCGCACTCGGCGCCGCCGCGGCTCTCGCCGTCGGCCTCGCCGCGTGCGCCCCCACGGCTCCGGAGCCTGGCGAGACATCGGGGAGCACCGGTCCGAGCGATGAGACGCTCAGCATCGGCACGACGACGGACGTCGTCAACTTCAACCCGGTGCTCGGCAACAGCCGGACCGACTCGTGGATAACGAACCTGATGTATCCGCACCTGCTGAGCATCAGCGAGGACGGCACCAAGGAGGCCCACGTGGCCACCGACTGGGGCTACGTGGACGACACGACCGGGTTCTACGAGATCCGCGACGATCTCACGTGGAGCGACGGCGAGCCGTTGACCGCCGAGGATGTCGCCTGGACGCTGAACGCGGTCAAGCGCGATCAGGCACCGGGCACGTTCTTCGGGCAGCTGGGCAACCTCGACACCGCGACCGCGGTCTCGGACACCCGCGTCGAGCTCACGCTCACCCAGCCGGACTCGTCGATCATCGAGGAGATCGGGTTCTGGGGCGTCGTGGTTCCGAAGCACGTGTTCGACCCGAAGGGCTCGATCGCCGAGTTCGCGAACGACGGCAGCGACGGCGGCTGGGTCGGCATGGGCCCGTTCGTGCTGAGCGACTTCCAGGTCGGCCAGCACTACACGCTCGAGCGTGTCGAGGACTACCCGCTCGTCGAGGGCGGCGTCCCCGGTCCCGCCGAGGTCGTCTACCGCGTGTATCCCGACGTGAACACCGAGATCCTCGCACTGCAGAGCGGCGAGATCGACGTGATCGCGAACGCGCTTCCGCCCGCGCAGGTCGAGCAGCTCAGCAGCACCGACGGGCTGCAGGTCATCGAGGCGGCGGGTCTCGGCTACGCGCACCTCGTGTACAACATGGAGAAGCCGGACCTCGCGAAGACCGAGGTCCGTCAGGCGCTCGCCCATGCCGTGGACTACGACGCGATCCGGACGGTGGTGCTGCAGGATCAGGCCGTCTCGACCGGCTCCAGCGCGCTGATGCCGGTGCTCGCGAAGTACTACGACGACTCGGTGAAGGAGTACGAGTTCGACCCCGAGAAGTCGCGCTCCCTCATGGAGGACGCCGGCTACACGGCCGACGCCAGTGGCAACTTCCCGGTGTCGTTCCGCCTGATCTACTCCCTGCAGGACAGCGTCACGAGCCAGTGGGCGCAGATGGTGAAGGACAGCGCGGCGGAGGCCGGCATCACGATCGAGCTCCAGGGCACCGAGCGGAACACGTACCTCTCGATGACCAGCGAAGGGGACTACGACATCTATGCGGGCAACTTCGCCATCATGGACGACCCGGTGACGAACTTCGCCCTGTCGTACCTGCCGGGCGGAGCGATCAACTACACGCACGTCGACGACCCCGAGCTGAACGCCCTGATCGAAGAGGGCATGGTCACCTTCGACGAGGACGAGAAGATCTCGATCATGCGCGACGCGAACAAGATCGTGCACGAGCAGGTCTACGACAACATCATGTACACGCAGAACCTGTTCTTCGCCGCCAGCGACGAGTGGGCCGGCTTCATCTCGAAGCCGAGCGAGCTGCTCTCGATCGTGAACCCGCTCTCGCTCGCGAGCGCGCACCCGGTCGAATAACACCACTGAAATCTCGAGGAAGGTCGCCCGGGTGTCCCGAGCATCGTTCATTCTCCGTCGCGCAGGTCGAGGTCTGCTCACGATCTGGTTCGCCGTGACCGTGACGTTCCTGCTCCTGCGGCTGCTTCCCGGTGATCCGGCCCTGGCGCTGGCGAGCCCGAACATGACGGACGACATCCGGGCGACCATCCTCGAGCAGTACGGGCTCGACCAGCCCCTGATCGTGCAGTACGGCCTCTACATGTGGCAGCTGGTGCAGGGGAACCTCGGCATCTCGTTCACGCAGTCCATCCCCGTGCTCGACGTGCTCCTGCAGCGGCTGCCCTGGACGCTGCTGCTGACGCTCACCGCCCTGGCGCTGACGATCATCATCGGCATCCCGCTGGGGGTCGCTGCCGCCTCGCACAAGGGACGATTCATCGACCGGGCGGTGCAGATCGTCGGGGTCACGGGCCAGTCCCTGTTCGTGCCGAGCGTCGCGATCCTGCTCCTGTTCGTCTTCGGGCTGAACCTCGGCTGGTTCCCGATCGGCGGCGCGTACACGAACAACACCTACGGCATCGAGTGGTACCTCAGCGTCGCCCAGCACCTGGTGCTCCCCGCCGTCTCGCTCATGCTCATCCAGGTCGGGTCCTACGTGCTCACGATGCGCTCGACGCTCATCGAGACGCTCGGAGAGGACTACATCCTGCTCGCGAAGGCCAACGGGCTCCGCGGTCGGCGCATCCTGTGGAAGCACGCGCTCCGCAACGCGCTGCTGCCGACGACCACGCTGATCGGCCTGCAGCTCGGCTTCCTCGTCGGCGGGGCGGTGCTGACCGAGACGGTGTTCGCCTACCCGGGCATCGGGCGCGGCATCTACGAGGCTGTCACGCAGCTCGACTTCCCGGTGCTGCAGGGCGCGTTCCTGATGCTCGCCACCACAGTCGTGGTCGCGAACACCGCCACCGACATCATCTACGGCTACCTGGACCCGAGAGTGAAGACCTCATGACCGCGCCGCTCCCTTCGTCCGTCCCTCTCGCCCCGAGCGAGCCCGCCGCCGTCGGCAGCGAGCGCGCCGGTGCGCACACCTGGCGGGCGTTCCGCCGCGATCCGCTCGGCATGATCTCGCTGGGGCTGCTGATCCTGCTCGTGATCATCGCGCTGGCGGCGCCGCTCATCGCACCGTATCCGGCCAGCTACGGACCCGACGTGCTGCGCCCGCCGAGCGGCGACCACTGGTTCGGGACCGACGCGCTCGGTCGCGACGTGTTCGCCGAGGTGATCTGGGGCACCCAGCAGAGCGTGCTCGTCGCTGTCGCGGCCTCTGTGATCGCAATCGTCTTCGGCACGATCATCGCCGTGATCGGCGCCTACTTCCGCAAGCTCGACAGCATCATCAGCGTGATCGTCGACATGACGCTCTCGCTGCCCGTGCTGCCGCTCATGATCCTGATCGCCGCGCTCGTGGGTCCCAGCACCTCGACGATCATCTTCGTCGTCGCGGCGTTCTCCTGGCCCGAGGTGACGCGCCTCGTGCGCTCCCAGGCGCTCACCGTGGTCGGCCTCCCGTATGTGGACGCCTCGCGGCTCATGACGACCTCTCCGCTCTGGATCATCTCGCGGCACGTCCTCCCTGCCGTCACCCCGGTCGTGGTCGTCTCGGTCGTGGTGACGGCGTCTCGTGCCGTGCTCTCCGCCGCAGGCCTCGCATTCCTCGGGCTGGGGGATCCGACCACCTGGTCGTGGGGGCGCATCCTCTACGAGGCGCAGCAGGCGGGTGCGATGGTGAGCGCCTGGTGGCTGACGCTCTTCCCGTCGATCGCGATCCTCATCCTCGTGCTCTCGGCGACGCTGCTGTCGATCGCCTACAACGACGCGCGCAATCCGCGCCATCTCGCCCGCTAGGAGACCGACATGACCGAGTTCGACCAGCGTCTCGACCCCGCGTTCTTCGACCGGGTGCAGGCCCGTGTGCGCGACCGCATGGCCGAAGAGGGCTTCGATGCCTTCCTCACCGACCACCCCGAGGACATCGCGTACCTCACCGGGTTCTTCCACCACCCGTCGGAGCGTCCGGTGGCGATCTGGATCGAGGCCGGCGGGCGCGTGGTGATGCTCCTGCCGGAGCTCGAGCGGGAGTACGCGCAGTCGCAGTCGGCGCGCGCGGAGCTGGTCGCATTCTTCGAGTTCCCGGGGGTCGTCTCGCCGTTCGAGGTGCTCGCGAACGCGGTGGCGCCGCGGGGCCGGGTCGGCTTCGCCTCGACCATGCCCTACCAGCGCCTCTCGGCGGCACGGGCGGCGATGAGCGGTGCGGAGCTCGTCGGGTCTGACCTGCTCGCCCGCGCCCGGTACGTGAAGTTCCCCGAGGAGGTCGTCCTGCACCGCGAGGCCGCGCGCATCACCGACCGGATGCTGGAGGCCGGCGTGCAGCTCGTGAGCGACGCGGTCGCCGCCGGCGGCGACCTCCCCACCGAGACCGAGCTCGAGCGTCACGTGACCTCGGCCGGGACCGCGCTGATGTACGCGGAGCACCGCAACGTGGTCGTCGCCTCGCTGCTCGCGGGCGGACTGGTCTACTCCGGGGCGAACTCCGCTTTCCCGCACGGTCTGCCGTCCGTCAACCGGCTGAAGTCGGGGGACACGTTCATGCTGTCGCTCGGGTGCGCGGTCGGCGGACGCTTCATCGAGGGGGAGCGGACCTTCGTGCTCGGCGAGCCGACGGTCGAGCAGCGGCGCTACCACGACACGATCCACGCGGCGCAGCAGCTGGGCCGGGAGACGATCCGTGCGGGGCTCGAATGCCGCGAGGCGAATCGGCTCTGCCTCGACGTCATCCGCGAGGCGGGTCTCGGCGAGTTCATCCGGCACCGTCAGGGGCACGGCATCGGCCTCGGCATGCACGAGGCGCCGTGGCTGGAGGACGGCGATGCGACCCTGCTCGAGGCGGGCATGGTGGTGTCGAACGAGCCGGGCATCTACGTGCCCGGCCATGCCGGCTACCGCATCAGCGACAGCATGCTCGTGACCGACGACGGCGCCGAGGCGCTCACGACCTTCCCCCGCGGTCTCGACGACTGCACCATCGCGCTCTGACGCACCCGATCTCTAGAAAGAGGACGACATGACATCCACCCCGCCGGTTTCCCCGGAGTTCGCCGCGGCGACGAGCGCCTACGAATGGGTCGAGATCAACGGCAACCACCTGGCGGTCGAGGTGCTCGGTCCCGAAGGTGCTCCGGTCATCATCACGCACCACGGCGCCCCCGGGCTCGGCTCCAGGGCGGAGCCGCGTGCGAGCTTCGGCCGTCTCGCCGACGAGTACCGGGTCGTGGTCTTCGACGCCAGAGGGAGCGGGCAGAGCGAGGGAGAGGGCACGTACAGCCACGAGCAGTGGGCGGCCGACATCGACGGCCTGCGCGAGTGGATCGGCGCGGAGAAGATCGTGATGGCCGGCGGATCGTACGGCGGGTTCATGACGATGGAGTACGCGCTGCGCTACCCGGACCGCGTCGCCGCGATCGTGCTGCGCGACACCTCGGCCGACAACTCCAATGCGCACCTCGCGCGCGAGAACGCCCTGGCCTCCGACCGCGTGACGATCGACATGGAGAAGTTCGATCGCATCGACGTCGGCCAGGTGCGCGACGACGAGGACCTGAAGGACTGCTGGCGCGAGATCCTGCCCCTCTACGACTTCGTGTACGACCCGGATGCCGTGGAGCGGAAGGTCCAGGCGACGCCGTACCGGTACCGTGCCCACAACTATGCGTTCTCGGTGAACCTGCCGAACTACGACCTGAAGCCGCGTCTTCCCGAGATCGCCGTGCCGACACTCATCACCGTGGGCCGGACCGACTGGATCACGCCAGTATCGTGTAGCCAGGTGATCGCCGACCTCATCCCGGACTCCGAGATGGTGGTGTTCGAGAAGTCGGGTCACTCCCCGCAGATCGAGGAGGCAGAGGCGTGGACCGAGACCGTGCGCACGTTCCTGCACCGGGTGTACCCGCCGCTGACGCGATGAGCAGCATCCATATCGGCCGTGAGTTCAGCGATCTCGACCGCCGCATCGTCGTCGCCCTGCAGCAGGACGGCCGAGCGAGCTGGACGTCGATCGCCGAGTTCGCCGGGGCATCCGTCTCGACCGTCACCCGTCGGGGCCAGCAGCTGCTGTCGGAGGGCGTCGTGCAGGTGGGGATCGTGCCCACGCTCGGCAGCGAGGGGCATGTGGAGACCTTCTTCGTGCGGATCAACTGCACGCCCGGTGCGCAGCTGGCCGTCGCGCAGGAGCTGATCGGATCGCCGTACGTGCGGTTCGTGACCCTCGTGACGGGCAAGTTCGACGTGTTCGCCGAGGTCGTGATCCCCGGAGATTCGGCGACGTACGCGCATGTGCTCACCGATCTCCAGGGCATCCCCGGCGTCGAGCGGTGGCGCAGCGACCTGGTGGTGCATACCTACAAGGTGAGCTTCGACTGGGGGCGCCAGCTGTACGACGCCCACGCCGAGGCGACGAGCGACCCGAAGTCGTATATGCCTGCTCCGAACACCTGCGACCCGACGCACTTCGACGACGCCGACCGTGCGATCGTCGAGGAGCTGCGGCACAACGGCCGCGCGTCGTTCCTCTCGATCGGCGCGAAGCTGGACATGAACGAGAGCAGCGTTCGCCGCCGCTACGAGCGCATGCGCAACGGGGGCTGTCTCACCACCGTGACGATGGTCCCGGCATCCGCGCTCGGGATGAGCGCCGAGACCCTGCTCATCCTCCGGGTGGAGCCGTCGAGGATCGCGTCGGTGGCCCAGACGCTCGCGCAGCACGTGTCCGTGCGCTTCCTCGCGGCCGCCCTGGAGGAGAACTCGCTCTACTGCGAGATCATCCTCCCGAGCACGGAGACGCTGCACGACTTCCTCACCGGGACGATCGCGCACCTGAAGGGCGTGCGCGGCTGGAACGCCTCGATGGAGCTCGTCTTCATGAAGCGCGGCTTCATCGAGACGCCCTGGTGGCGCGCACAGGTCGCCTCGGCGGGTGGGACGGAGATCGAGGGCTAGGGCAGATCGTCCTCGTCGTCATCGGCGGCCCCGGAGGCGACGCGGTCGGCCTCGGCGCTGTCGACCAGCGCATCGTCGATGTCGGTGTCGGGCACCTGCTCGCCGTCGACCTCCTTCGTCGGGACGCCGTCGGGGGTGTCGTCGTCCGGGAAGGGGACGACGGGCGGGATCGGGTTGGACATGATCGCATCCTTTCGCGTGGCGGATCTGGATGCGGTCACGATAAAACGCGCCCGACGTGCGAGAGAGCGGGTTGACCGCGGTCGGACGGCGCGCTAGGACGGGAAAAGCCCCCGGTGCACCGGGGGCTTTCGTTGTGGACCTGGGGGGACTCGAACCCCCGACCCCCTGCATGCCATGCAGGTGCGCTACCAGCTGCGCCACAGGCCCAGAACGCCGCTCCGAACTTCCCGGAGCAACTTGAAAAGAGTACTACACGAATCCGCGCGAACACCAATCGGGGCGGGCCTCCCGGGCGCGTCGTCGCGGGGCGGAACAACGACGTGCTCGAAGACGTTCGATACATCGTGAGCATCCTCGACAGCCTCGTGATCGGTGCAGGGCAGGCCGGCCTCTCGTCGTCGTTCCACCTCTCCAGCCTCGGGATCTCCCACGTCGTCCTGGACTCGGGCGATCGTCCGGGCGGAGCATGGCAGCACCGCTGGGATGCGCTGACGATGCGCGACGTGCACGGCGTCGCCGAGCTTCCGGACGACATCGCACCGCCCCGGGACGACGAACGTGCGAACGTCGCCGTGCCCGCGTACTTCGCCGCCTACGAGCAGAAGCACGCGCTCCCCGTCATCCGTCCGGTGAAGGTCGACCGTGTCGAGGACCGGGACGGACTCCTCGTCGTGCGCGCTCAGGAACGGGAGTGGACGACGCGCACCCTCGTGAACGCGACAGGCACGTGGACGCACCCGTTCCTGCCGCATGTGCCCGGCATGGAGACCTTCGTCGGGGAGCAGCTGCACACCGTCGACTACCCGGGTCCCGCGCACTTCGTCGGCAAGCGCGTGCTCGTGGTCGGGGGAGGAGCCTCGGCCGTGCAGTTCCTCGGCGCGCTGGCTCCCCTCACGGAGACGCTGTGGGTGACGCGCCGCGAACCCGTCTGGCGCACCGACGACTTCTCTCCGGAGGCCGGGGCCGCCGCTGTCGCGCTCGTCGAGCAGCGCGTCGCGGCCGGACTCCCGCCGCAGAGCGTCGTCAGCGTCACGGGGCTCATGCTGCGTCCCCAGGAGCGCGAGGCGGAGCGCCTGGGCGCCTACGCCGATCGGCGCCCGATGTTCGAGCGGATCGAGGCCGACGGCGTGCGCTGGGCGGACGGCTCGTTCGAGCGAGTCGACGTGATCCTGTGGGCGACGGGCTTCCGTCCCGCGATCGCGCATCTCGCTCCGCTCCACCTCCGCAGCGCCGCGGGCGGCATCCAGCTCGATCGGAACGGGCGGGGCACGACCGCCGTCGCAGATCCCCGGATCCAGATGGTCGGATACGGTCCGTCGGCGAGCACGATCGGCGCGAACCGCGCAGGGCGCTCGGCGGCGACGGGCGTGCAGCGGATGCTGCGCCTCTCCGGGGCTCCGGTCACCGTCGGGTAGCACGTCCGCACGCGGAACCTGTGTTCGGTAGGTCGCGCACCCCGTCGCTACGCTGAGGGCATGCTCCGCATCGTGTTCGTGATCGTCTGGCTTCTGCTCTCGGCCTGGCTCCTCATCTGGGTCGGCGAGGGCCTCTTCGGCGTCGACCAGCGGCATTCGATCCTCCCGTTCTCCGGCGAGGACACGCTCGGCGGGCCGATCCTCATCGGCGTCGCGTGGGGGCTGCTGCTCACCTTCGGCGGCATGTTCCTCGGTTTCCGGGGGCGCAGGATCCCGCGCGGCGAACAGCAGATCGGGGTGGGCACGATCGTCGAGGTCTCCCGCACCGGGCTGACCGTGAACGACGTGCCGCAGTATGACGTCTTCATCCGCGTGACGCCGTCTGCCGGAGACGACTTCATCGGACAGCTCCGGATGCTGGTGGAGGCGACCGACGCGGCCGCGCTGCAGGTCGGCCAGCCGCTGGCGGTCCGCTACAGCCCGACCGATCAGGACACGATCGAGTTGGCCGATCCTTCCGATCCGGCCGTCCGGGACGCCCTGTTGCAGTGGCGGATCGGTCGCGGGCTGATCGATCCGAGTCAGGTACGGGCGCGGACGACCGGCACCCAGGTCCCGGCATCCGTCCTCGAGGTCCGTCCGACGGGCCGTCGCCGAGAGGGACAGAGTGAGCTCGCGCTCCGAGTGCTGATGGCTCCGGAGGGTGCGGCGACGTGGGAGGCGGACACCACGGTCTTCGTCTACCCGCAGGCGATCTCCCATCTGCAGGTCGGCGCGCCGATCTGGGCGTTCTACCGGCGAGAGGATCCGCAGACGGTCGCGATCACGATCGAGAAGGAGGCCGGGCGATGAACCCCATGGAAACGCTGATCTGGCTGTTGAACTTCCCGGCGGCGCACGGCTACGCGATGGTCTTCATCGCGGGCTTCTCGATCCTCGGCCTGTTCGCGATGTCCGTGCGTGCAGCTTCACCGGGCGGCGAGCTCCGTGCCATCCGCGAGCGCGAGGGGCTCCTGCGGCCGGAGGAACGGGCGCGAGGGCAGGTGGGCGGACGCATCCTCCGCGTGTTCTTCCGCATCCTCGCGTTCATCATGCTGGGATCGCTGGTGATCGGCATCCTGAGCCTCACGGGTGTCCCGGTGACGCGCGCCTACATCCACGACAACGGCCGCCCGACCACGGCGACGATGGACGGAGACTGGGTGACCTTCACGACGGCCGAGGGCGTCGAGTACACGCTGGAGAGCAACTTCTTCACTCCGGCGGTCTACCCGGACCGCGACAGCTACCTGCCGAGCGGCTCGCCCGTCGTCGTGCGGTATCTGGCATCGCATCCGCAGGCTTTCGTGATCGACAGCACGCAGACCCCGCGCTGACGTCATCCCCCGCGTCGCACCCGGAGCGTAGGGTGAGGAGCATGTCGCGCATCATCGTGTTCGGCGGCCACGGCCGCATCGCCCTGCTCCTCGCGCCCCTGCTCGTCGAGAGGGGTGACGAGGTCACCGGGGTCATCCGCAACCCCGAACATGCCGACGACGTCGAGGCGGGCGGGGCCCGCGCGCTGGTGGCCGACATCGAGACGATGGATGTCGAGGCTCTCGCCGAGATCATCCGTGGTCACGATGCCGTCGTCTGGTCGGCCGGTGCCGGCGGGGGAGATCCGCAGCGCACCTACGCCGTCGACCGTGACGCGGCGGAGCGGTCGATGGATGCGGCGGAGCGCGCCGGCGTGCGCCGCTACGTCATGGTCTCGTGGATCGGTTCGACGGCCGATCACGGCGTTCCGGAGGGCGACTCGTTCTTCGCCTACGCCGATGCCAAGTGGGCGGCCGACGAGCACCTGCGCGGCGCGGGGCTCGAGGGCACGATCCTCGCTCCCGGAACGCTCACGCTCGACGACCCGACCGGCCGGATCCGGATCGACCCCGACGGCCGCGGAGAGGTGTCCCGGGCCGACGTCGCCGCGGTCATCGCCGCGTCGCTCGCAGAGCCGTGCACGATCGGTCGCACCCTCCGCTTCGGCAACGGGAGCGCGCAGACCGCGCTGCCCATCGCCGAGGCGCTCGCCTGCTGAGCGTGCCACGGGCAGGGAGAACGAGGAAGAGCACCGTGACGCGTCGACATCGTGGGTGGGCGGCCGCCGCCCTCGCCGGGATCGTCGTCGCCGTGGTGTGCGTCGCGACGTCTGCGTCGGCGACGGCGACGACGCGCGCACCCGCTCCGGCGGTCGCTGCCGTGCCCTCCGGTCCGAGCGATCGTGCTGACCAGCTCGTCGCCCGGATGACGGTGGCGGAGCAGGCGGCGAGCATCGTCATGGGACACGTGCCGAGCACCGATGCGGGGGCGCTCCGCTCCTACATGGAGTCCGGCATCGGCGGCTTCATCCTGATGGGCGCCAACATCCCGGCGACCGAGGCCGAGCTCCAGGGCCTCACCGCCGCGCTGACCATCGATCCGGCCCTTCCGCCGCTGATCGCCGTCGATCAGGAAGGCGGTCTGGTCTCGCGGCTCGACGGCGACGACTTCGCCGCCTCGACGACCCTCAAGGTCCTCCCGCCGGAAGACGCGGCCGCGGCCTTCGCCGCCCGCGGGTCTCTCGTCGCCCGCGCCGGCATCACGGTGAACTTCGGAACGGTCGCCGACTTCACGGCGGACACCGCATCCTTCAGCTACGGTCGGTCGCTCGGCACCGACGCGACGTCCGCGGCCGATCGGGTCGCCGCTGCCACGACGGCTCAGGAGCAGTTCGTCGGGTCGACGCTCAAGCACTTCCCCGGCCACGGGGCCGCACCGGGGGACTCGCACAGCGCGATCCCGAGCACGCCGATGGGTCTGGACGAATGGCGCGCGACGGAGGCTCTGCCCTTCGCTGCCGGCATCGATGCCGGCGCGTCGCTGCTCATGTTCGGTCACCTGTCGTACACGTCGGTCGATCCGACGCCCGCGTCGCTGTCGGCGACGTGGCACGAGATCGCCCGGGACGAGCTCGGCTTCGAGGGCGTCGCGGTGACCGACGATCTGGGCATGCTGCTCTCCTCCGGAGATCCCGCGTACGCCGACCCGGTGGCCAATGGCGTGGCGGCCGTCGCCGCGGGCAACGACCTCGTGCTGATGATCGCCGGGTCCGATGCCGAGACGGCCGGGCAGATGTCCGCCGGCATCGCGGCCGCCGTCGAATCCGGGTCGCTCCCGGCGGCGCGGCTGACCGAGGCCGCGACACGGGTGATGGCGCTTCGCCTCAGCCTGTCCACCGCGACGGCGCAGTGGGCCGTGTGCCCGGACTGCGAGCCGGCGGACTGAGGATCAGGCGGCCTGACGCTCAGGCGGCCTCGGCGGTGCTCTCTCCGAGCCATGCCGTGAGCAGCGCGGAGCGCAGGACCATGCCGCGGTCGGCGAACCTGCGCTGACGGCGCACGTACTCGCTCTTTCCGTCGACAGTCTCGATCGGCACCGGCACGACACCCCAGGCCGAGAGATCGTACGGTGCCGCCTCCATGTCGAGCAGACGGATGTCGCGCGCGAGCTCGAAGGTGTCGAGCAGCAGCTCGCCCGGGATCAGCGGTCCGAGTTTCATCGCCCACTTGTACAGGTCCATCCCGGCGTGCAGGCAGCCGGGTTGCTCGAACAGGGGCTGCTCCTCGCGTGACAGCGCGGTGCGATTGCGCGGCACGGCGTCGGGGGTGAAGAAGCGGAACGCGTCGAAGTGCGTGCAGCGCAGGTCGTGCCCCTCGACCACCGCGTCGGTGCCGGCCTGTCCGAGCCGCAGCGGCACGGGGTGGCGATGTTCGTCGGCGCGGTACACCATGGCCCACTCGTGCAGTCCGAAGCATCCGAACTGTCCGGGTCGAGAGGCCGTGCGGCGCAGCATCCGTTCGATGAGTCCGGCGAGCTCCTGCTTCTCCGCAGCGAACGCCTCGGCGTCGGGCACGACGGAGTTCTCCGTGGAGCCGGGGGAGTACCAGCGCCACGAGGCGCGCTCGGGAGCATCCGCCAGCTCGACGCCGGCGCCGGGATGCCAGCGCCGCAGCTGGGCGGGCTTGTAGGCGTAGTAGGTGAACAGGAACTCCCACACCGGGTGCTTCTCTCCGCGCGCTGCGCGGTCGCGATGCGCGGCCGTCAGGGCGTCTGCTCGCTCCTGGTGGGCGCTCTCGCGCGCCAGCCACTCCTCGCGTGCGAGTGCCATGTCAGTGCAGGATGCCGGCTTCGCCCAGCTGATCGCGGAGCCCTGCGCCGTCTTCGGCGCTGACCCAGGGAGCGGAGTCCGCGGCGTGCGGCTCCGACTCGGCACGACCACCGGCGAGCACGGCTTCGGCGGGGAGCAGGCGACGGATGGCGACGCCCGCCACCGACTCGGGATGCTCTTCCATGAACTGCGTGTAGATGGACTCGTCGTGCTGACCGTCATCGCCGATCAGCAGCCACTTCACGTGGGGGAACTCCGTGGCGAGTCGCCGCAGGTTGGTGAGCTTGTGCTCGCGTCCGCTGCGGAACCAGCGGTCGTGCGTGGGACCCCAGTCGGTCAGCAGCATGGAGCCGGCCGGGAACAGGTGACGGCTGAGGAAGCGCCACAGCGTGGGCGCCACGTTCCAGGCGCCGGTCGACAGGTAGACCATCGGGGCGCCCGGATGCTGTCGCAGCAGCTGATCGAGGAGCACGGCCATTCCGGGGACGGGGAGGCGCGCATGCTCGTCGAGCACGAAGGAGTTCCAGAAGGCGATGAACGGACGCGGGAGTGCGGTCACCATCACGGTGTCGTCGACGTCGGACAGCACGCCGAACGTGGTGCTCTCGGCGACGATGAACGCCCGCGCCTCGACGGGCTCCTGTCCCTCGACGGAGATCGTGAAGGTCTGCCACCCCGGTTCGAGGTCGGCGTGGATGACGGTGTCGACGACACCGCCGCGGTCGGCGACCACCTGGTGCGTCGACCCGCCGACGTGGACGGCGACGGCGGCGAAGCTCACCGGGATGCCGACGAAGCTGCGCCATCCCCGGACGCTCGCCGGCTCGCCGTCGCGGGTGCGGCGCTGCGGCGGGACGATCAGGACGCGGCCGACGACGCGGACCCAGCCCGGTCCGCCGTATCCGGGGAACGGCAGGATCGTCGCGACCCGTCCGCGGCGACGCGCACGGCCCTCACGCCAGACGTGGAGGCGGTGCTCGAGTCGCGCGAACCAGTGGATCCGGGGCGCCGGGGGTGCGGAAGCCATTGCCTCAGTCTTTCACGTCGGCGTCCGTCTCCGCGTCCTCCGTCTCCAGGTGACGGGATTCCAGGCGCTGGAGCAGCTTCTTGCCGAGGAAGGCGAGCACGAGGAACAGAGCGATGATGCCGACGAAGATGTATCCCGCGAAATGCACCCGGTCGACGAGTTCCCGGAAGCTCCCGGCCGCCAGCGAGGAGACGCTGACGTACGCCGTGGCCCAGATCACGCACGCGGGGGCGGTCCACGCGAGGAACCGGCGGTACGGGTACTCGCTCATGCCGACGGTGAGCGGGACGAGGGAGTGCAGGACCGGGAGGAACCGGGAGAGGAAGATGGCGATCCCTCCGCGGCGCGCCAGATAGTTCTCGGCGCGCACCCAGTTCTTCTCGCCGATCCTCCGCCCCAGCCACGACGCGCGGATATGCGGACCGAGCCAGCGACCGAGGAAGAAGCCGATGCTCTCGCCGATGAGTGCGCCGATGACGACGGCGATCCCCATCGCGATGCCCTCCAGCGGGCTGGTGACGCCGATGGAGGCGATGATGACGATCGTGTCGCCCGGGACGATGAGCCCGATCAGGATGCTCGTCTCCAGCATGACGGCGAGCCCGGCCACCAGCGTGCGCGTGACCGGATCGATCGACTGCACGGTGTCGAGGAGCCAGAGCAGGAGGTCGTCCACCTCATGAGGATACGGGAGCAGCCCGGTCCTAGGCTGGACGCGTGCGCGAACGCCTGAGTCCCCGAGAGCTGCCCCGGTGGGTGGACCCGGCGAGCGTCTTCCGGATGCTGGAGGACCAGGCGGCCGACGTGTTCTGGCTCGATGCCGGAGCGGCTGCGACCGAGGGCTGGAGCTTCGTCGGCACGGGGGAGCCATCTGACCTTCCGGAGGACGTGCGTCTCGACGTCGCCCCCACGGACGGCGCTCTCCCGCCCTTCACCGGCGGGTGGGTCGGCTGGCGCGACTACGAGAGCGGTGCGAGCGCGGCCGGGGCCCCTGTCTCCGACGACGGGGATGCCGCGGGCTCCTCCTGGCTGCGTGTCACCCGCGTCGTCGCCTTCGATCACGCGTCCGGGCGCACGTGGACGCTCAGTGCGGAGGAGGATGCCGAGACCTGGGCGGTCGCCGTCGTGGCGGCATCCGCTCGTCCGGACGGAGAACCTTGCAGCGCGGGCGGCGCCGCTCCTCGGATCGCCGAGGCTCGCCACGATCCCCAGGAGTATGCCGCTCTCATCGAACGCTGCCGCGAGCTGATCCGCGCGGGCATCGCGTACCAGCTGTGCCTCACGACGCGCTTCACGGTCCCGGGGGCGCATGACGCGGTCGCGGTCTACGAACGCCTGCGAGCAGCCACGCCCGCGCATCACGGCGGTTTCCTCCGTATCGGAGGGCGCGCGCTGCTGAGCGCGAGTCCCGAGCAGTTCCTCCACGCCGGGGGAGGAATGATCCGCTCCCGGCCCATCAAGGGGACGCGCCCCCGCCATGCAGACCCGGAGACGGATGCCGCGCTCGCCGCCGAGCTCGCCGTGAACGTCAAGGAGCGCGCCGAGAACGTGATGATCGTGGACCTGATGCGCAACGACCTCTCGCGGGTGTGCGTGCCCGGCTCGATCCGAGTGGACGGCCTGTGGACGGTGGAGAGCTATCCCGCCGTGCACCAGCTGGTCAGCACGGTCAGCGGAACGGCGGCTGAGGGCACCACGGTCGGGGCCCTGCTCGAGGCGACGTTCCCGGCCGGGAGCATGACCGGCGCGCCGAAGCTCTCGGCCATGACGCGGCTGCACGAGCTCGAGGGCGGCCCGAGGGGCGTCTACGCGGGGTGCTTCGGGTATGTGGGCGTCGACGGCGCCGTCGACCTGGCGATGGTCATCCGCAGCATCGTGATCGACGAGCATGAGGCGGTCGTCGGCGCCGGGGGCGGAATCACCTGGGGGTCGGTCGCCGTCGCCGAGGTGGCCGAGGTCGCGACCAAGGCGCGGGCCCCGCTGGCAGCGCTCGGTGCGGAAATGCCCGTGCTCTGGCGTTCCGATATCCTGAACTGATCCCGTTTTTCCCTGCAGATTGGTCGTGCGTTCGTTGTCTGAGAACCTGTCCTTCGGTCCCGCCGACGAGGAGACCCCGTCGGCGCACGCCATCCAGAGCAAGTGGCAGAAGTACTGGGCGGAGAACGAGACATTCCTCACCGGCGGCGATGACGACACCCGCCCGCGGCGCTACGTGCTCGCGATGTTCCCGTACCCCTCCGGTGACCTGCACATGGGACACGCGGAGAACTACCTCTACTCCGACATCGTGGCGCGCTTCTGGCGTCACCGCGGGCACAACGTGCTCAACCCGATCGGCTGGGACTCGTTCGGCCTGCCGGCCGAGAACGCCGCGATCCGGCAGGGCGCCGACCCCCGCGAGTGGACGTACCAGAACATCGCGCAGCAGAAGAAGGCGTTCCAGTCGTACGGCGTCTCCTTCGACTGGTCGCGCGTGCTGCACACCTCCGACCCGGAGTACTACCGCTGGAACCAGTGGCTGTTCCTGAAGCTGCACGAGCGCGGGCTGGCCTATCGCAAGAAGAGCGCCGTCAACTGGTGCCCCAACGACCAGACGGTGCTGGCGAACGAGCAGGTCGTCGACGGCCGCTGCGAGCGCTGCGGCTACGAGGTCGTGAAGAAGAAGCTGACCCAGTGGTACTTCAAGATCACCGACTACGCCGACCGTCTGCTCGACGACCTGAACCAGCTCGAGGGGTTCTGGCCGCACAAGGTGCTGCAGATGCAGCGCAACTGGATCGGCCGCTCGGTCGGTGCCGACGTCGACTTCCGCATCGAAGAACGCGACGAGCCGGTCACGGTCTTCTCGACGCGCCCCGACACGCTGCACGGAGCGACGTTCTTCGTCGTGGCGCCGGACTCCGACCTGGCCGCCGAGCTCGCTGCTGGTGCGCCGGTCGAGGTGCAGGAGCGGTTCCGCACCTACCTGGAGCAGGTGCAGAAGGAGAGCGACATCGATCGGCAGTCCACGGACCGTCCGAAGACCGGTGTCTTCCTGGAGCGCTACGCGATCAACCCCGTCAACGGCGAGAAGCTGCCGGTCTGGGCGGCCGACTACGTGCTGGCCGACTACGGCCACGGCGCGGTCATGGCCGTGCCGGCGCACGATCAGCGCGACCTGGACTTCGCCCGCGCCTTCGACCTGCCGGTCAAGGTCGTCGTCGACACCACGGCCCCCGTCACCGGTGCGATGCCGGTCATCGAGGTCGACGAGGAGGGCGTGCCGATCGACACCGGTGCAGCTCTGGATGAGCAGAACCCGGCGTCCACCGGCATCGCCCTGACCGGCGAAGGCCGCATGATCAACTCGGGCGCGCTGAACGGCCTGTCCAAGCGCAACGCGATCGCCCGCGCGATCGAGCAGCTGGAGGCGTCGGGCACCGGGCGCGCAGCCAAGAACTACCGTCTGCGCGACTGGCTGATCTCGCGCCAGCGCTTCTGGGGCACCCCGATCCCGATGCTGCACGCCGAGGACGGCCGGATCATCCCGGTTCCCGAGGACCAGCTGCCGGTGAAGCTGCCGAGCGTCGAGGGCCTCGACCTGAAGCCGAAGGGCTCGTCGCCGCTGGGCGCGGCCGAGAGCTGGGTGCAGACCGTCGATCCGCAGACCGGCGACCCGGTGCTGCGCGACCCCGACACCATGGACACCTTCGTCGACAGCTCGTGGTACTTCCTGCGCTTCCTGTCGCCGAACAGCGACACGGTCGCCTTCGACCCCGCTCAGGCGGCGCGCTGGGCACCGGTCGACTCGTACATCGGCGGTGTCGAGCACGCGATCCTGCACCTGCTGTACGCGCGCTTCATCACCAAGGTGCTGTTCGACATGGGGCTGATCGACTTCACCGAGCCGTTCTCGAATCTGATCAACCAGGGCATGGTGCTGCTCGACGGCGCGAAGATGTCGAAGAGCAAGGGCAACCTGGTGCTGTTCGAGGAGGAGCTCGACGCCTACGGCGCCGACGCCCTGCGCGTGGGTCTGGCGTTCGCCGGACCGGTGGAAGACGACAAGGACTGGTCCGACGTCTCGACGACCGGTGCGCAGAAGTTCCTGGCGCGCGCTCTGCGGATCGCGGGCGAGGTCGACAGCCCCGTCGACGTCGTCTTCGCCAGCGGTGACGCGGCGCTGCGCCGTGCCACGCACAAGCTGCTGGCCGAGGCTCCTGCGCTGGTCGAGCAGACGAAGTTCAACGTGCTGGTCGCCCGCCTGATGGAGCTCGTCAACATCACGCGCAAGACGATCGACGGCGCTGCGGGTGCGTCCGACCCCGCCGTGCGCGAGGCCGCGGAGACCATCGCCGTGATGCTCGACCTCATCGCCCCGCACACCGCGGAGGAGATGTGGGAGATCCTCGGGCACGAGCCGTCCGTGGGCCTGGTCACCTGGCGTTCGGCCGACCCGGCGCTGCTCGTGGAGGACACGATCACCGCCGTCGTGCAGGTGGGCGGCAAGGTGCGCGCCCAGCTCGAGGTGTCGGCGAGGATCGGCGAGGCCGAGCTCGAGGCACTCGCCCGCGCGGACGAGCGCGTGATCCGATCGATCGGCGACCGCGAGATCGTGAAGGTCGTCGTGCGCGCGCCGAAGATCGTCAGCTTCGTCGTCAAGGGCTAGAACCGCTTCCTGCACCGGGGACCGATCCTGAGGGATTGTCCCCGGTGCCTGGTTCTCAGGCTTCGTCGGGTGTCCGGGGCGGCCTAGCGTTGCGGGATGCCTCCAGAGCCGCCCCCTCCGCCGCCGCGACGTCGTCTGCGGTTGAGCATCGGGGCGGGCGTGGTCCTCGCGCTCGTCGTGCTCTCGGCAGCGGTCGGCTTCGGCATCCTGCGCGGCCAGGCGGAGCCGGTGGATTCCCTGCCGCTGGCAGAAGCCGGTGCGACTGCGGGCCCGACGGGTGAGCTCTACGTGCACGTGCTGGGCGCGGTCGCGCACCCGGGGCTCTACGTGCTCGATCTCGATGCGAGGCTGGTGGATGCCCTTGCGGCAGCAGGAGGCACGACCGACGACGCCGACCTGGCGGCGGTGAACCTTGCGCGTGTCCTCGCCGATGGCGAGCAGATCGTCGTGCCCACGGTGGGGGCGACCTCGGATGCCTCGGGCGGCGCGGCGCCGGGGGACGACCGCATCGACCTGAATGCCGCTGACCAGGCGGCGCTCGAGACCCTGCCGCGCATCGGGCCGGCACTCGCGGAGCGGATCATCGCCTGGCGCGACGAGAACGGGCGCTTCGCCTCGGTGGACGATCTGCTCGCCGTGCCGGGTATCGGCGAGAAGCTGCTGGCCGGCATCCGCGAGGCCGTGCGCGTATGAGGCCACGCGATCTGCGTCTGCTGCCGCTCGCGGCCGCGGTGTGGTGCGTGGCCCTCTTCTGCGTGTTCGTCCCGGGGTCGGCGTGGGGGAGCGCGGCGATCTGCGGGATCGCCGCCGTGTCCGTTCTCGGGGCGTTCTGGTGGCGGCGACGTCATGGCGGGCTCCATGCCGGCGCAGGACTTCTGATGGTGACACTGGCCGCGGGTGCCGCGGTGGCGATGTCGACGGGGTTCGCCTCACCCGCGCGTGACCGCATCGCGGAGTGGGACGGACGCGTGGTCGAGGTGGTCGCCGCCGTGACATCGTCGGCGTCGACCGGTCAGGACGGACGGCTCTGGTTCGAGGCCGTCTCGATCGACGTCGGACCGCCGGGGCAGGCGAGGCCGCTGGCGGCACCCGTGCGGATCGGCATCGACCCGGCCGACGGCTTCGACCTCGGAGCGCGGATACGCGTCACGGGAGAGGCAGCCGCGACCGATGCGGGTGAGCGCTCGGCGCTGGTCGTCTTCGGCGGCGAGGCCGAGGTGGTCTCGCCGGCAGCGGGCGTGTTCGGTGCCGCGGCGGCGCTGCGGCTGGCGTTCGTCGAGCGCTCGCTTCGGCTGCCCGATCCGGGTTCCGGCCTGCTTCCCGGACTCGCTGTGGGAGACACCCGGGCCGTGACGCAGGAACTGACCGACGACATGCGCACGAGCGGGCTCAGCCATCTCACGGCGGTCAGCGGTGCCAACTGCGCGATCGTGGTCGGGGCCGTGTTCTGGCTGACCGCGCTGTGTGGTGGAGGGCGGATGCTGCGCGTCGTGCTGGCGGCGATGGCGCTGGCCGGATTCGTGGTGCTCGTCACTCCCGAGCCGAGCGTCATCCGTGCAAGCGTGATGGCCGGCGTGGCGATGCTGACCGTGCTGCTCGGAAGACCGACTGCGGGCGCGGGCATGCTCGCGCTCTGCGTCGTCGGTATCCTGCTGGCCGACCCGTGGCTGGCCGCGACACCCGGCTTCGCCCTGTCCGTCGTTGCGTCCGGGGCGCTGATCCTGCTGGCGCCGCCACTGAGCCGCGGGATGACGCGATGGATGCCCGCGCCGGTGGCGCTGGCGATCGCCGTGCCGCTCGCCGCGCAACTCGCCTGCGGGCCCATCATCGCCCTCTTCGCCGAGCAGCAATCGCTCATCGGGATCGCCGCCAACCTGCTCGCGGCGCCGGCCGCGCCCGTCGCGACGGTGATGGGATTGCTCGCGTGCCTCGCCGCACCGATACCGCCCCTCGCCGACCTGCTCACGGCATCAGCCTGGCTGCCGGCCGCATGGATCGCGACGACGGCGACGACGACCGCGCAGCTGCCCGTCGCGCAGATCCTGCTCCCGGCCGGGCTCGCCAGCGCGCTGCTGGTGCTCGTGGTCAGTGCCTCGCTGGCGGCCGTGCTGATCGCTCGGCGCGGCGCCTTCCGACCACGGATCGCTCGGGCGATCGCGCTGGCTCGACAGGGCGCAGCGGGTGTCCTCATCGTGGTGCTGTCCCTCGCCGGCGCGCATCTCGTCCTGTCCGGCCCGCTCGCGAGTTCCACCGCGCCGGACGGCTGGTCGATCGCCGCATGCGACGTGGGGCAGGGCGACGCGCTCCTCGTGCGCTCCGCCGGGCAGGTGGCGCTCATCGACACGGGGCCGGAACCGGGTCCGCTGGCCGAGTGCCTGGCGTCGCTGGGCATCCAGCACGTCGACCTGCTCGTGCTGTCGCACTTCGACCTCGATCATGTCGGCGGAACGGCGGCGGTCTTCGGAAAGGTCGATGCGGTGCTGCACGGCCCCACGGCGGAGCCGGCCGACGAGAGGCTCCTGGACGACCTGGTCGCGGGCGGAGCGCGTCTCACACCGGCTTCAGCCGGCCTGCGGGGCCGTCTGGGGTCCGCCGCGTGGCGGGTGCTGTGGCCGATCCGGGACTCCGCGGCCTTCCCGCCCGGCAACGACGCGAGCGTGGTGGTCGACTTCGACGGCGGGGGAGTACCCCGCTCGCTCTTCCTCGGAGACCTCGCGGCCGAGCCGCAGCGCATGCTGCTGCGCACGGTGCGGCTCGGGACATATGCGGTGGTGAAGGTCGCCCATCACGGCAGCGCGGATCAGGATCCGGGGCTCTACGAAGCCGTGCGGGCGACCGCGGCGATCTTCAGCGCCGGAGCCGAAAACGACTACGGTCATCCTCGGGATGCGGCGCTCGACATGCTGACCGCCGCCGGCGCCCACAACCTGCGCACCGACACGCAGGGGCGCATCCTGCTCGGCATCCGCGATGAGGAGCTGCAGGTCTGGACGGAACGGTGACCGGGACCGTCGCCGTGTCCCCGGCCCCCGGTAGTCTGGATCCATGGCAGCTTCGCGTCCCCCCTCCCGTGGCGGCGCGAAGGCCGGCAAGATCCCCCAGGTGTCGTGGCGCGAGCCGCATCCGGCACCGCTGGTGCTGGTCTTCGGACCCGAGGAGATCTGCGCCGAGCGCGCGATCGCGGGCGTGCGCGATTATCTTCGCGCCGAGGATCCCTCGCTCGAGGTCAGCGACGTGCGCGCCGACGACTACGAACCCGGCACACTGCTGTCGCTCACCTCGCCGTCCCTGTTCGGCGAGCCGCGGCTCGTCCGCGTGTCCGGCGTGGAGAAGTGCACCGACGCGTTCATCCAGGAGGCGGTGTCGTACCTCGACCATCCTCAGGAGGGCGCGACCGTCGTGCTGCGGCACACCGGCGCGAGCGTCCGCGGCAAGAAGCTCCTCGACGCGCTGCGTGCCGGGAACGGCGGCGGTATCGAGATCGCGGTGCCTGCGATCAAACGCGACAGCGATCGGGTCGACTTCGCGGCGGGGGAGTTCCGCTCCGCGAAGAAGCGCATCGCGCCTCCGGCGCTGCGCGCACTGGTCTCGGCCTTCGCCGACGATCTCACCGAACTGGCGGCGGCCTGCCAGCAGCTGATCGGCGACGTCGAGGGCGACATCTCCGAAGACACCGTCACCCGGTACTACGGCGGGCGGGTGGAGGTCTCGGCCTTCGTCGTCGCAGACACGGCGATCGCCGGTCGCTACGGCGAGGCGCTGATCGCGCTGCGCCATGCGCTGTCGTCCGGCGCCGACCCCGTTCCGATGGTGGCCGCATTCGCCATGAAGCTCCGCACCATGGCGCGAGTGGCGGGCAACCGCGAACCCAGCAGGCAGCTGGCTCAGCGCCTCGGCATGAAGGACTGGCAGGTGGATCGTGCACGGCGCGACCTCGCCGGGTGGAACGAGCGCTCACTCGGCATGGCGATCCAGGCGACTGCGCGGGCCGACGCCGAGGTCAAGGGCGCGGCGCGCGACCCGATCTTCGCGCTCGAGCGGATGGTCACGGTCATCGCCACACGGGAACCGTTCGGCGCGTGACACCGCCGGTGCAGACATCGGGCAACGAAAAAGCCCGCCTCGAGGAGGCGGGCTGATTCAGAAGCTGATGCTCAGAGAGCGGAGACCTGCTTGGCGAGTGCCGACTTGCGGTTCGCGGCCTGGTTCTTGTGCAGAACGCCCTTGCTGACGGCCTTGTCGAGCTTGACGGCGGCCTTCTTGAGGGTGGCCTCGGCGGCGGACTTGTCGCCGGCAGCGACAGCCGTCTTGGTCGAGCGGATGAGCGTCTTGAGCTCGCTCTTCACGGCCTTGTTGCGCTCGTGAGCCTTCTCGTTGGTCTTGTTGCGCTTGATCTGCGACTTGATGTTTGCCACGTGTGGACACTTTCTGTACAGGAGTGATGGGAATGCCGGCAGCAGAAGAGGGCTGCTGCACAGCGGTCGTGAGGGAAGAACCCACACGCAAGCCAAGAGTCGAGTCTATCAGCAGACGGCTCGATCACGCGAAACGACCACGAGAAGCGACACTGAGTCGCGGATCTGCTGGTACCGGGTGCAGAATCAACGGTATCCGGACACCGATGTCGAGGAGCCACATGACCGCCGTTCCCACCCGATCGCCCCTGCCCACCGGACTCCGCTGGTCTGCCGCGACGTCCGCCTTCCAGATCGAGGGGGCTCGCGACGTCGACGGCCGAGGCCGATCGATCTGGGATGAGTTCCTCGAGGCCCCCGGCGCGATCACGGACGGCTCCACGGCCGATCCGGCCTGCGACAGCTATCGGCATCCCGAAGCTGACGTCGCTCTCGTCGCCGGTCTCGGTCTCGATCGCTACCGCTTCTCGATACCGTGGGCGCGCGTGCAGCCCGACGGTCGCGGCATGGCGAACACCGTGGCACTCGATCACTACTCGCGATTCGTGGATCGCCTGCTGGAGGTCGACGTCGTTCCGTTCCCGACCCTGTATCACTGGGAGATGCCCAGCGCGGTCGAGGCCGACGGCGGATGGCTGAGCCGCGATACGGTCGAGCGCTTCGCCGACTATGCGGCGATCGTGGTCGACAGCCTGGGCGATCGCGTCGCGCACTGGTACACGCTGAACGAACCGGCGATGACCACGCTGCAGGGCTACGCGGTCGGTGCGCTGGCCCCGGGGCGACAACTCCTCTTCGACGCCCTGCCGACGGTGCACCACCAGCTCCTCGCGCATGCCCGCGCCGCCCAGGTCATCCGCGCCCAGGTCATCCGCTCCCGGGCCTCCGCACAGGTCGGCCTGGTCAACAACCACACCTGGGTGCTGCCGCTGAACGACACAGCGGAGGACCGCGACGCCGCAGCCCTCTACGACCTGATCCACAACCGGGTGTTCAGCGAGCCGCTCCTGGCCGGCGAGTATCCGGATCTCGCGGCCTGGGGCCTCCCTGCGATGCCTGTGCAGGACGGCGACCTCGATGCGATCCGCGCGTCGATCGACTTCTACGGCATCAACTTCTACAACCCGACCACCGTCACCGCCGCCGATGCGTCGAGCCCCATCCCGTTCGACATCGTGCCGACACCCGGCGTTCCCGTCACGGGCTTCGGTCCCGAATGGCCGATCATGCCGGTGGCGCTGCGCGATCTGCTGGTCGACCTGCACGCGCGGCATCCGCTGCTCCCTCCCGTCATCATCGGGGAGAACGGCGCTTCCTTCCCCGAACCCGACCGCGCCGCGCGCGTGGAGGATGCCGATCGCATCGCGTATCTCGCCGGCCACATCGCGGCCGTGGGAGAGGCGATCGCCGCGGGAGTCCCCGTGGAGGAGTACACGGTGTGGTCTCTCCTCGACAACTGGGAATGGGCGGACGGCTACACGCAGCGCTTCGGTCTCGTCCACGTCGATTTCGCGACGGGGGAGCGCACCCCGAAGGCGTCGTACGACTGGTATCGGGACCTCATCGCCGGTGCCCGCTCCGCAGCAGCAGCTCGGGAGGAGACACGATGAGCGGTGCGACCAGGGCCGGCGCGCGGTGGATGTCGCTGTTCACGCTGGCGTGGCTCGCCATCTGGACCGTGCAGTTGACGCCCGTGCAGCTCCTCCTGCCTCTCCAGCTCGACACTCCGGAGGACGACTGGATCCGCGGCGTGGTCTCCTCGGGGCTCGTCCTCGGGATCGGCGGACTTGCCGGCATCGTCGCGGGGCCGGCGGCGGGAGCGCTCTCGGATCGCGCTGCCGCCGGACGGCACCGCCGGCGGCCCTGGGCCCTCGGCGGCGTCTGGCTCACCGCCGTGTGCCTCGTGCTCACCGGATTCGCGAGCGGCCCCTGGGCGGTGGGAGCCGGATGGGTGGGCGTCTCGATCGGCGTCGCCGTCTCCTCCGCCGCCTTCACCGCGCTGATCGCGGATCAGCTGCCCACCACACAGCGCGGCGCCGCGGCTGCCGCCGTCGGATCGAGTCAGGCAGTCGGCATCGTGCTGGGTGTCGGCCTCGTCGTGCTCCTCGGTCTCGGCATCGTCGCCGGATATCTCCTGCTCGCCGGCATCATCGCGGTGATCGGCACGGCGGCGGCGCTGCTCCTGCCCGACCCTCCGGGGACGGCGGAGCTGCGGCCGAAGGGCGAAGGTCGAAAGACCCTCGCGTCGCTGCGCGACCGCGACTTCGCCTGGATGCTGTCCGGTCGGCTCGTGACCAACATCGGCAACGCGCTCGGCACCGCCCTCTTCCTGTTCTTCCTCCTGCACGGGCTCGGACAGCCGAGCGCCGTCGCGCAGGACAACCTGCTGCTGCTCATCCTCGTCTACACGGTGTTCGTGGTGATCGCCGCGGTGCTCACGGGCATCGTGTCCGATCGCACCGGCAATCGGCGCACGCTGACCGTCGCGGCGACGGTCGTGCAGGCGGCATCCGGTGTCGCGATCGCGCTCGTCCCGACGTTCGAGATGACGATGGTCGCAGCGGCGCTGATGGGGCTCGGGTACGGAGCCTTCTCGACCGTGGGGCTCGCCTTCGCCGCAGACCTGCTCCCCGACGAGCAGGACCACGCGCGCGACCTCGGCATCGTCAACGTCACCGCGGCGCTGGGGCAGCTGATCGGTCCGGTGCTGGGGGCGGCTCTCGTCGCACTCGTCGGTGGATTCTGGCTCGTGTTCGTCGCCGCCGCCGTGCTCTCGCTCGTCGGGGGCGCGCTCACCGCCTTCGCCCGCCAGCCCGCGCGGTCATGAGCGGTCGGCGGCGTCGATCGTCGCGACCGCCAGTTCCAGGACGGCGTTGAACACGCGTGGTCGCATCGCCGTCACGAGGTGCGTCGTCCGCGGTACGACGATGAGCTCGGCATGGGGCGCGAGGCGCTGGAACAGTCGTTCGTTCACCCGCAGCTGGTCGTACTGGCCGTTCACGAACCACAGGGGGATCGTGATCCGCTCGACGGCCGTCGCGACATCGAGGGTGGAGAGGCTGCGCAGCGCGGCATCCTGTGTGTCCAAGGCGTAGCCGCCGGCGGCGAAGTCGGAGCGGTTCTCGGCCGGGATGGTCGCTGCCAGCATGCGACGGGTGATCCACATCCCGCGATCCGGCAGCGAATCGACCGCGCGGAAGAGCAGCCGATAGGCGGAGAGACCGGCGCCGCGGGGGAGCGAGGTGCAGGCGGCAGCGACGACCCCGGCGACCGGAGGCGTGTCCGCCCCGCCCGCGTAGGTGAGCGAGAGCAGTCCGCCCATCGAATGGCCGACGAGAAGCACCGGTCCGTTCTCCGCGGCCGCTCGCACCGCGGCATCGATCGTGTGCAGCGCCTCGTGGAGGGTGAAGTCCTCCTGCATGCGGGAGCCGTGACCGGGAAGGTCGACCGCGGTGTACGCGTACCCGCGGGCATCGAGGTGGGCGAGCTGCGAGCGCCACATGGTCGCAGAGGTGCGGATGCCGTGCACGAAGACGATCTGGACGCTCACGCGTTCAGCATAAGGAAAGCGGGGCCGGTGGATGAACCACCGACCCCGCTGCGGGTCACTTCGACGAGCTTAGTGACCCGGGAGGATCACTTCTCCCAGCCGAGGTTCTCGACCGGGGTGACTCCGAAGAGGTCGAGACCCACGTAGGGCTCCGGGGTCAGGTTCGCCAGCCCCTTCTGCGCCACGTACACCGACGGACCGTTGTAGAGCGGGATGACGCCCCAGGTCTCCTCGATGATCTTCGGCTCGAGCTTCATCGCGGCCGCGGTCCAGCTCTCGGCGTCCTTCTGCGACTCGACCTCGTCAGCGATCTGCTTGTCGATGTCGGCGGTGCCCGTACCGGAGAGGTTCAGGCCGCTGTCGGAGCAGTAGATCTGGCACATCCAGGCCGGTCCGAACGGGTCGGAGTCGGTGAAGCGGAGACCGAAGATGTCCCAGTTCTTCGACGTGAAGTCGTCGGAGAAGTCAGCCGACGCGCGGACCTCGATCTGCACGTCGATGCCGATCTCCTTCTGCTGAGCCTGCAGCGACTTCGCGAGCGCCTCCTGAACGGGGCTGTTGCTGAAGATCGGGTAGATGACCGTGAACTTGACGCCGTCCTTCTCGCGGATGCCGTCTTCGCCCTCGACCCAGCCTGCGTCGTCGAGGAGCTTCTTGGCACCGTCGACGTCGTACTTCAGACCGGCCTCGCCGAACGCGTCGCTCCATCCGTCCTGGAAGGAGTACATGTTGAGCGAGCCTGCGGGGCCCTCTTCGTAGCCGAGGCCGTTCCAGGCGATCTGCTTCTGCTGATCGATGTTGATGCCCATGAAGAACGCCTTGCGGACCTCGAGGTCTGCGAACTGCGGCTTGTCGCCGTCGACCATGAGAACCGTCTTGGCGGTCTGCTGTGCGCGACGGACGACAGCGCCGTCGACGTCCTCGACCTGGGCCAGACGCTCCTGGCTGCCGGCCTCGACCTGGTCGATCTCACCGTTCTTGAAGGCGTTGATCGCGGCGTCGTCTTCCAGAGCCGTGAACGTCACCTTGTCGAGGAGCGGAGCGTTGCCCCACCACTCGGGGTTCGGCTTGAACGAGACGAAGCCCGCGTTCGCGTCGAACTCGTCGACGGTGTAGGGACCTGCACCCCACTCGGCGTTGAGGTTGCCGATGTACGCGTTGTTGAACGTCTCGACGTCGGCGTGCTTCGGGTTCAGGACGCCACCCGTGAGGAACGCCATGGAGGGCCAGGCGTAGATGCCGTCGAAGGTGACCACGGCGGTCTTCGCCGAGTCGCCCTGCTCGACCGAGGTGATCTGCTTGTAGCCGTCGGTCGCGTTCGGGTTGAAGCCCTCGTCGTACGAGCGGTTCGCCTTCCACGTCGCGTCGATGGCGGTCCAGTCCATGTCGGTGCCGTCGTTGAAGTGGGCCTCGTCCGTGAACGTGAAGGTCAGCGTGGTGTTGCCGCCGTCCTCGCCGATCTCGTAAGCGTCGAGGTACGCGTCGTTCTTCGTGACCTCGCCCTCCGGCGAGACCAGGAGGAGCTGCGGCATGTAGTAGTACCAGAGGCGAGCGGTGTCGGCGCTGGCGTCGCTGTTGAAGGCGTTCAGCTGCTCGGGAACCTCGTTGATCTCGAAGTTGACCTCGCCGCCCTCCTTCAGGTTCTCGCGGGGCTGCGGGTTGTAGTCCGCTGCCTTGGTCTCGACGGTCTCGCCGCCGCCGTTGTCCCCGCCGCCGGTGTTACCGGAGCCGCTCGCGCAACCCGCGAGGGCGAGTGCGAGGGCGCCGCTGATCGCGATGGCCCCCAACAACTTCTTGTTCTTCATGGTGCTCCTTCCGCCTTTCGGCGATTCATAAAGGGAAGAATAGTTCGACGGCTTCCGAACCACAGCGGGCGACAGTGAATACCGCCTAACCGTTATCGGACGGTGACCCATGCTCTCCGGCATCCGGTCCCAGGCTCGTTCAGGCGAGGACGGGGCGGGTCGTCATCGTCTCGGCATCGAACACGACACGCTGGCGTGTGCGCTCGATGTCGGGGTCGGGGACCGGGATCGCCGAGAGCAGCGCCTTCGTGTAGGGATGCTGCGGGTTCTCGAAGACCTCGTCCACGTCGCCGTGCTCGACGAAGTCGCCGAGGTACATCACGGCCACGCGGTCGGCGATGTGGCGCACCACCGAGAGGTCGTGCGCGACGAAGAGGTACGAGAGCCCCAGCTTCGCCTTGAGCTCGTCGAGGAGGTTGATCACGCCCGCCTGGATCGAGACGTCGAGCGCCGAGACCGGTTCATCCAGCACGACGATCTTGGGGTTGGTCGACAGGGCACGGGCGATGCCGATGCGCTGCCGCTGTCCACCGGAGAACGCTTGCGGGAAGCGGTCGCTGTGCGCGGGGTTGAGGCCGACGAGGTCCATCAGCTCATCGACCCGGCGGTGCGCCTCCTCCTTGGGGGTGCCGATCGCGAAGAGCGGCTCCGAGATGATGTCGGCGACCGTCATACGCGGGTCCAGCGCTCCCATGGGGTCCTGGAAGACGATCTGGATGTCGCGGCGCAGCTGACGCTCGACCTTGTGGCTGTGGATGTCGTTGACGCTCGTGCCGGCGATGACGATGTCGCCGTCGGTCTGCTTGACCATGTCCATGATCTGCAGGAGGGTCGTGGTCTTGCCGCTGCCGGATTCGCCGACGATGGCCATCGTCTCGCCCTCGCGCACGTCGAAGCTGACGCCCTTGATGGCGTGCACCTCGCCGACCTTGCGCTTCAGGAACGCGCCCTTGAGAAGGGGGAACGTCTTGGTGAGGTTCTTGACCTCGAGGGTGATCGGACGCTCCTCGCGCGGGAGCTTCGCCAGCGGGCTCTCCGGCACCTCGCGCACGGGGTACACGGGGATGCCGCCGAGGAGGCCGCCGTCCTCGATCTCGTGGGCGCGGATGCACGCGGCGCGGTGCTGGTCGCCGGAGCCGGTCGCGACCGGAAGGAGCTCGGGCTCCCTGGTGCGGCACGCGTCCATCACGATGGGGCAGCGGTCGGCGAACGGGCAGGCGTCCGGCAGGTTGATCAGCAGCGGCGGGTTGCCCTTGATCGGGGTGAGAGGTTCCTTCTCCGCCTTGTCGACGCGCGGGATCGCGCCGAGCAGGCCGATCGAGTACGGCATCCGGGTCTTGTGGAACAGCTCGTGCACGGGCGCCTGCTCGACAGGCTTCCCCGCGTACATCACCATCACGTCGTCGGCCGTGCGGGCGACGACGCCCATGTCGTGGGTGATCATGATGACAGCGGCGCCGGTCTCCTGCTGCGCCTTCTCGATCAGATCGAGGATCTGCGCCTGGATCGTCACGTCGAGTGCGGTGGTCGGCTCGTCGCAGATGATGAGCTTCGGGTTGTTCGCCATGGCGATCGCGATCACGACGCGCTGGCGCATGCCGCCGGAGAACTCGTGCGGGAACGACTTCATCCGTCGCTCCGGCTCGGTGATGCCCACGAGCTTGAGCAGCTCGACCGAGCGGTTCCAGGCATCCTTCTTCGACAGGCTCCGATGCACGGTCAGTGCTTCGATGAGCTGGTCGCCCACCGTGAACACGGGGGTGAGAGACGTCAGCGGGTCCTGGAAGACCATCGACATGCCGTTGCCGCGGATCACGGAGAGCTGCTTGTCGGTCATGCCGAGAAGCTCCTTGCCCTCGTACATGATCGACCCGGTGACCTTGGCGTTCTCGTCGAGGAGCCCCATGATCGCGAGCGAGGTGACGGACTTGCCCGACCCGGATTCGCCGACGATCCCGAGAGTCCTGCCGGCCTCGAGATCGAACGAGACACCGCGGACGGCCTCGACGCGTCCCGCCTCGGAGGCGAAGCTGACGGTGAGATCGCGGACGGAGAGTACGTTGCTCATGCTCGGCCTCCAGCCGCAGAGGTGGGATCGAGGGCATCGCGCAGGCCGTCGGCGACGAGCGCCATCGACACCGTGAGAAGGGTGAGCGCGGCCGCGGGGAAGTAGAACAGCCAGGGCGACGTGATCAACGAGCTCGACCCGGCGCCGATCAGCGCGCCGAGGGAGACATCGGGGATCTTGACGCCGAACCCGAGGAACGACAGGCCGGTCTCGGCCACGACCGCGTTGACGACGCCCAGGGTGAAGTTGATCACGAGGAGCGATCCGATGTTCGGCAGCAGGTGGCGCAGGACGATGCGGAAACCGCGCACGCCCATGTACCGGGCGGCGCTCACGTACTCGCGCTCGCGCAGCGACAGCGCGAGAGTCCAGATCACGCGGGCGGGGAAGTACCAGCCGATCACGAAGATCATGATGAGCGCGATGACGCGCCAGTCGCCACCGGACTTGTTGGAGATCATCGCCAGGATGAGGAACGAGGGGATCACCATCATGAAGTGGATGACGAGCAGGGCGATCCGCTCGGTCCAGCCGCCGAAGTAGGCGGCAGCGGTGCCGACGAGCGCCGAGACGATGGTCACGCCGACCGATACGGTCACCGCGATCATCAGCGAGCGCTGCAGCCCGACGGCCACCTGGGCGAAGAGGTCGTTGCCGGCGTTGTTGGTGCCGAACCAGTGCTCGGCCGTGGGGCCGGTGCTCAGGGCGAGGAAGTCGAGCTCGACGTGGTCGTAGCGCGCGATGAGCGGTCCGAAGATCGCGAAGAGCACGAGCAGTGCGAAGATGACGAGGCCGGCGACGGCGCCCTTGTTGCGGGCGTAGCGCCGCGAGTACAGCGTCCACTTCGACAGGCGGCGAGTCGCGACGCGCGTCGTCTCGGGGCCGGCGGGGCTCGGCGCTGCTTCGACGGTGGGGTCGATCATTTCCGAGGTCATGTCAGCTCACTCTCACTCGAGGATCGAGCACCACGACGGCGACATCGGCGAGGATCGCGCCGATCGCGGTGAGGACGGCGCCGAAGGCTGCGACCGCGACCGTGCCGTGGACGTCGTTCTTGGTGATGGTCTCGATGAAGTACTTGCCCATGCCGTTCCAGGCGAAGATCGTCTCGGTGAGGACCGCGCCGGTGAAGATCGCGGGAATGGTGAAGGCGACCTGTGTCGCGACGGGGATCAGCGAGGTGCGCAGGGCGTGCTTGCGGATGGCCTGCTGCTTCGTCAGGCCCTTGGCCCGTGCCGTGCGCACGTAGTCGGCGCCGATGTTGTCGAGCAGGAGCGAGCGCTGCAGGAAGTGGATGCCGGCGTAGCCGACGAGCACGAGCGCTATCGTCGGCAGCGTCAGATGTTGAAGGACGTCTATGAGGACCGGGAAGAACCCTTCGACTCCTCGGCTCGCGTTGCCCGTCACGTAGAAGATGCGGATGCCGGTGGCGTTGTTCAGGCCGATCGCGAGGAGCACGATCGCGAAGGCTGCGACGACGATCGGGATGTTCATCGTGATGATGCTGGTCGCCTGGCCGATCCGGTCGGCGAGCTTGTACTGGCGCGAGGCGGTGTAGACGCCCAGCGCGATCCCGAGGACGGTCGTGAGGATGGTCGCACCCAGCACGAGCTCGGCGCTGACCCACATCCGGTACGCGACCTGCTCGTTGACCGAGCCGCCCGTGGGGCTGACGCCCCAGTCCCAGCGGAGGAGGATGCCGGTGAGCCAGGTCCACCACCGCTCGATGAGCGGGACGGTGTCGCTGAGGTTGCGCGGCGCGAGCGTGTGGACGATCTGCTCTTCGGTCAGCGGCGGACGTCGGCCCACGTAGTTGCTGCGCGGATCGAGGAAACCCCACGCCAGGAAGTACGTGATGTTCGTCGCGACCACGATCATGAGCAGCCAGCCGAGTGCACGGCGCACGAGATACTTGATCAAGGTGATGATTCTTTCTCTTTTACAGAGATGCGCGGGATCGCCGACGCAACGCTGAGCCGGGTAGACATTCAATCACCATCCACCTCTTTGCGCGACGCGACGCCCTGCACGAGGTCTGTGACGGAGTCCTATCGCTCTCGGGATCCGGTGTCACGGATTGCTCCCGGGCAACCTGGGCAGAATATCACCGCATCGGGCGAATCGAGCATTAGCCTGCCCTGACCGTAGAATCGACGGGACATGTCACCACGCGCCCTCACACCTCTTCAGCCTGCCGCGACGCCGCCTGCGCAGATCCGCAATTTCTGCATCATCGCCCACATCGATCACGGCAAGTCGACCCTCGCTGACCGCATGCTCCAGATCACCGGGGTGGTGTCCGACCGCGACATGCGGGCCCAGTACCTGGACCGCATGGACATCGAGCGCGAGCGCGGCATCACGATCAAGAGCCAGGCGGTGCGGATGCCGTGGCAGATCGAGGGCGAGACCTTCGCGCTCAACATGATCGACACCCCCGGTCACGTCGACTTCACCTACGAGGTGTCCCGCTCGCTCGCCGCGTGCGAGGGCGCCATCCTGCTCGTCGATGCGGCGCAGGGCATCGAGGCGCAGACGCTCGCGAACCTCTACCTCGCCCTCGAGAACGATCTGCACATCATCCCGGTGCTCAACAAGATCGACCTCCCCGCGGCCGACCCCGAGAAGTACGCGAAGGAGCTCGCATCCCTCATCGGCGGCAAGCCGGAAGACGTCCTTCGCGTCTCCGGCAAGACCGGCGTGGGTGTGGAGGAGCTGCTCGACCGGCTCGTCAAGGAGATCCCCGCGCCCACCGGCGATGCGGATGCTCCTGCCCGCGCGATGATCTTCGACTCCGTCTACGACGCCTACCGCGGTGTCGTCACCTATGTCCGCATGGTCGACGGCAGCCTCGCTCCGCGCGAGCGCATCCAGATGATGTCCACCGGCGCGAACCACGAGGCGCTCGAGGTCGGGGTCTCCAGTCCCGAACCCGTCCCGTCGAAGGGTCTGGGCGTCGGCGAGGTCGGCTACCTCATCACCGGCGTCAAGGACGTGCGTCTGTCGAAGGTCGGCGACACGGTCACCACGGCGCGGAAGCCCTCGACGCAGGCCCTTCCGGGGTACACCGACCCGAAGCCCATGGTGTTCTCGGGCATCTACCCGATCGACGGCAGCGACTACGCCGACCTGCGCGAGGCGCTCGACAAGCTCAAGCTGTCCGACGCGTCGCTCGCATACGAGCCGGAGACCTCGGTCGCTCTCGGCTTCGGCTTCCGCTGCGGCTTCCTCGGGCTGCTCCATCTCGAGATCATCACCGAGCGTCTCGAGCGCGAGTTCGGGCTCGATCTCATCACCACCGCACCCAGCGTGATCTACGAGGTGCTCACCTCCGACACGGGGGAGACCGTCACGGTCACCAACCCGAGCGAGTACCCCGACGGACGGATCGGCTCGGTCTCCGAGCCCATGGTGAAGGCGGCGATCCTGCTGCCGAAGGACTACGTCGGCACTGTCATGGAGCTCTGCCAGGGGCGTCGCGGCTCTCTGCTCGGCATGGAGTACTTCTCCGAGGAGCGCGTCGAGCTGCGCTACAACATGCCGCTCGGCGAGATCGTCTTCGACTTCTTCGATCAGCTGAAGTCCAAGACGCAGGGCTACGCCTCCCTCGACTACGAACCGTCGGGCCAGCAGGAGGCAGACCTCGTCAAGGTCGACATCCTCCTCCAGGGCGAGAAGGTCGACGCGTTCAGCTCGATCGTGCACCGCGACAAGGCCTATGCCTACGGGACCATGATGGCGGAGCGTCTGCGCAAGCTGATCCCGCGCCAGCAGTTCGAGGTGCCGATCCAGGCCGCGATCGGTGCGAGGATCATCGCCCGCGAGACGATCCGCGCGATCCGCAAGGACGTGCTCGCGAAGTGCTACGGCGGTGACATCACCCGCAAGCGCAAGCTCCTCGAGAAGCAGAAGGAGGGCAAGAAGCGCATGAAGATGGTCGGCCGCGTCGAGGTCCCCCAGGAGGCGTTCATCGCCGCGCTGTCCGGAGACGTCGAGGGCAAGGACAAGAAGTAGGGATGCGCCTCCCGGCATACGAGCGCGGTCTCACCCGCCGATCGCTCGAGAACGTGCCGGAGGGGATGCGCGGTGCCGAGCACTCCACGGTCGTGCCGCCGGAGTCGGTCGTCGCGGTCGCCGCGCTCGTCCGCTCGTGGGAGTTCAAGCGGCGCGCCGGCTTCGAGGTTCCCGCGGGTAGCCCCGCCGCTGACGCGGAGGGCGTGCTCGCGAAGCGCGTCCTCGGCATCCGCTTCGTCGAGCCGATCAGAGTCGTGTGGGCGGACGAACGCGGGTTCGGCTACGAGACGAGGCCGGGGCATCCGATCTACGGCGAGGAGTCTTTCCGGATCGACGAGCGGGGAGTGTTCACCGCGCGGTCGATCTCGCGCCCGTCGTCCTTCTTCTGGCTGCTGATGTCTCCGGCGCTCCGCTTCCTTCAGCACCGTACGCACGCGCGCTACGTCCGCATCGTGCAGGACGCCGCGGCTCACCGCCCTCGACAGGCTCAGGGCCCCACGCGAGGCTGAGCTCATCCACGGAGGTTCGCCTCCTGGGTCGCTGAGCTCGTCGAGGCGTCGCCGGCTGACTGGTTCGCCTGGTGCTGGGTCGCTGAGCTTGTCGAAGCGTCGGGGGCTGGCTGGTTCTGGTGCTGGGTCGCTGAGCTTGTCGAAGCGTCGGCCCCTCGCGACCTGGAGAGCGCCGGGAGGTCCTGCCCCCTCAGTTCGATCAGAGCGATCTTCTTCGCACGACTCCAGCCTTGGATCTGCTTCTCCCGCCCGAAGGCTGCATCGACGGTGTCGAACTGCTCTGCGTAGACGAGCACCACGGGGCGACGCTTCCGGGTGAAGCGTGCGGCATAGTCCTCATCGTTGTTGTGCTCCCAGACTCGTGATTCCAGATCGCCGTTCGTGCTTCCGGTGTAGAAGCTGCCGTCATCGCACCGGAGGATATACGTCCATGCCATGGCCAATGGTGCCGCTATTCCGGGGACGAGATCGTTACGGCTGTGGATAACTCGCGGGCCCTTCGACAGGCTCAGGGTCCCAGGGTTGGGCCCTACGACAGCTCAGGATCCCGGGATGTGACCTCGCGCGGCGCGTGGGGGTGAACCCTCAGGGAACCCGAAGTAGGCTGGAACTCATGCGGCGCGGGACTTTCCGAGACGACACGGTGGACTATGCGGCCGTGGGTGCGACCCACGCGCCCGATCTGATGCAGTACCCACCGGAACGCAGCATCCCTGCCGAGGAGTCGTGGCGCATCGGAAGCGGCGCTGAGCGGTTCCAGATCGCCGGCGAAGCGCTCCTCTCGTGGACGGCGCAGCGCGCGGCCGGCCTCTCGGTCGACGATCTCCGCCCCGCCCCGGGACCGGCCTACGCGGGCGTGAGCTTCGATGCCGAGGGCAACCCGATCGCTCCCAGCAAGCACGATGTCGAGCCGCGCTACGACGCCGAGGGCACGCCGTTCGTCGGAGCAGGCATGACGCTGCACCTCAAGGGGCGCATCGGCGGCATGCGCGCCGACTCCGAGCTCCGCGTGATCTCGGTCACGGAGGAGACCCGGCGCATCGGATTCGTGCTCGGCACCGTCGGCGGCTCGGTCGTCAGCGGCGAGGAGTCGTTCGACGTCGAGTGGCGCGAGGACAACGACGAGGTGTGGTTCACCGTGCGCGCGTTCGACGCGCCGAATTCGCTCCTCTACCGCACGGTGCCCGCACTGGTGAAGCGCCGTCGACGCGAACTGTTCGCCCGCTACCTCCGCGCGATCTCCCCGCTCTACGCGACGCCCGTCTGATGTCGAGACAGCACTGATGGCGGGACCGCTCCCGCTCGGCGATCCGGCGCCCTCGGACGGCAGGCTGCCCGACGATCTTCCGGTCGATCCGAGCGTGCCGTTCTCCGCCTACCTTCACGTGCCCTTCTGCCGGGTGCGCTGCGGGTACTGCGACTTCAACACCTACACGTCGAGCGAGCTGCGGGGAGCCAAGCAGGAGGACTACGCCTCTACGCTGATCGGGGAGATCGATCTCGCACACCGTGTGCTCGGTGACGCCGGTGCCCTGCGGCCGATGGACACCGTGTTCTTCGGCGGCGGCACGCCGACGCTGCTCCCGGCGGGTGATCTGGCGCGGATGCTGGACGCCGCGGCATCCGCGTTCGGCCTGGTCGACGGCGCCGAGGTCACGGTCGAGGCCAACCCCGACACGGTGACCCCCGGCGTCGCGCGCACGCTCGCGGACGCCGGGGTCACGCGGCTCTCGATCGGCATGCAGTCCGCGGTCCCGCACGTGCTCGCCGCGCTCGATCGCACGCATCGCCCGGAGAACGTGCGCACGGCGGTCGCCGCGGCCAAGGATGCGGGCCTCGCGGTCAGCGTCGACCTGATCTACGGCGCGCCCGGCGAGTCGCTCGGCGACTGGGAGGCATCGCTCGATGCTGCGCTCGAACTCGACTCGGACCACATCTCGGCCTACGCCCTGATCATCGAGGACGGGACGAAGCTCGCGAGGCAGATCCGACGCGGAGAGGTCCCGACGCCCGACGACGACCTGCAGGCCGACATGTACGAGCTCGCCGATGCCCGCCTCGCCGCGGCCGGCTTCGACTGGTACGAGGTGAGCAACTGGGCGCGTGCCGCCCACGGTCGCACCGCTGAGGAGAACCGCTCACGGCACAACCTCGCCTACTGGCGCGGAAGCGACTGGTGGGGGTTCGGACCCGGTGCACACAGCCATGTCGCGGGGCTGCGCTGGTGGAATGTGAAGCACCCCGCCGCGTACGCCCAGCGCCTCGCCGCATCCGAATCTCCCGCCGCCGGCACGGAGCGACCTGATGACGACTCCCGCCTGCTGGAGCGGATCCTGCTGCTCAGCCGCATCCGCGAGGGGATCGCGATCGACGAGGTGCCGCCGGCGAACCGCACGCGGGTCGCCGGGCTCATCGCCGACGGGCTGGTGGATCCGGTCGCCGCAGTGAAGGGGCGCGTCCAGTTGACGCTCCGAGGTCGGCTCCTCGCCGACGCGGTGGTGCGCGAGCTGACCGACTGACTCAGCCCGGCAGCAGGTCCAATCCGGTCGTCCGCCGCTGCGGCACCGTCGCGCTGATCGTGTCGAACACGCGCGTCCGGCGCTCGGGGCCGAACACCGGCCACCCGGGATCGCCGGTCTTCACGAAGGCGATCCACGACGCGTGCATCTCTGCGGCGAGCTCTCGCGGCGCATCCGGCCCGGCGAGACGCTGCGCCTCGGGATCGTCGAGGCGATCGAAGACGAATCCGAGTTCGAGCGCATGCGCCGCGCGGAGGTCGCGCACCGGGCTGTTCCACGCGAACTCGTACACGTAGGTCGGCGCCGTCCGCTTCTGTGCGAGGCGCGTCAGCGGAGCCCGCAGCAGCACGTCGGTGGCGAGCTGTCCGAAGATCTCGCCGGTCGACGCACCGGGGAACTCCGCACGATACGCCCGTACGGCAGCGCGCGGGATCCGCAGGGCGAGACGGGCCGCGAGGAGCTTCAGTTCGCTGATGCCGTCGAGCGCGGCCGGCGGGAACCACAGCCGGTACTCGTCGGTGTTGCTGCCGATGAGCAGTGGCGTGCCGATCTCGGGGAGGACCTCGTGCGGGGAGCGGGGGAGGGTCTCCGCGTCGATCGCGAACTGGAAGCCGGGGGCGCCGCCCAGCGGAGAGGAACCGGCGGCGTGCTGCCGCCTGGTCTCGAGCAGGCTGTCGGGGGAGATATCGGCGAAGGCCTCGCGATCGGGGCGGACCCCGAGCCGCTTCGCGAGCTGCACCGATATCCGGCCGGCCTTCCGCGGTGTCTGCGCCTCGAGCGGTCCGGATTCGATGATCGCGCGCGCGATGAGCGCGCGGGATGTCTCCTTCGCCAGGAGCCCGGCCACGATCGCTCCGCCTGCCGACTCGCCCATCACCGTGATCCGCGTCGGGTCGCCGCCGAACGCCTCGACCTCGCGGTGGATCCAGGAGAGGGCAGCGGCCGCATCCTCCAGGCCGAGGTTGCGGGGAGCGCCGTCGAGCACCGAGAAGCCCTCGGATCCCAGCCGGTAGTTGATCGAGACGAAGACGATCCCCGCGCGTGCGAAGCGCGTGCCGTCGTAGAGTCCGAGGGCCGCCGTGCCGCGTTCGAGGGCGCCGCCGTGGATCCAGAGCAGCACGGGCGCAGCCGCGGCATCCTCCGGTGCCCAGACGTTCGCGGTGAGGATGTCGTCGCCGTCGATGCGGACGCTGCCGAGGAGTTCGCCGATCGGACCGGGGTACGGCAGCTGCGGGGGAGTCGGACCGAAGTCCACCGCCTCGCGGATGCCGTCCCACGCCGCTGCCGGCTGCGGTGCGCGGAACCGGTTCGACCCGAAGGGAGCGGCGGCGTAGGGGATGCCGAGGAAGCGGCGGACGCCGGCGTCGAGAGTTCCGCGGACGATGCCGCCGGAGAGTATCGCGGTGGGCGTCGTCGTCGTCATGAGCGCCATCCTAGAGGGCGCCTTTCGGGGTATACCCGGCTGCGCGGGGTAGGATTGGCACTCGGGGCATCAGAGTGCCAGCGAGCGTCCGAGTGTCAGCGGAAGGGGAAGGCGATGGTCTCAGAGCGAGGACTCCAGGTTCTCCGTGCGATCGTGCAGGACTACGTCGAGACTCACGAGCCCGTCGGCAGCCGCTCCATCGTGGACCGCTACTCGTTCGGTGTCTCGGCGGCGACCATCCGCAACGACATGGCGCTGCTCGAGGACGAGGAGCTGATCACGGCTCCGCACACGTCGTCGGGCCGGGTCCCCACCGACAAGGGCTATCGCGTCTTCGTCGACCATCTGGCGCAGCTGCGGCCGCTCAGCGTCGCCCAGCGCACCGCCATCGAGTCGTTCCTGACCGCTCCCACCGACCTCGACGATCTGATGATCCGCACCGTCCGCGTGCTCACGCAGCTCACCGGTCAGGTCGCGCTCGCGCAGTACCCGTCCTTCGCCCGTGCGCACATCACGCACCTCGAGCTCGTGGCGCTCTCTCCCAACCGCGTGCTGATCGTCCTCGTCACCGACGCGGGCGGCGTCTCGCAGCGTTTGACTCCGCTCCCCGTCGACGTCGACGAGGCCGACACCGCGGTGCTCCGCGCGCGACTCTCGGCCCTGATCACGGGACAGGCGGTGAGCGATGCCGCCGAGCGGCTGCAGAACCTCGTCGCCGCCGACGACCAGACGAAGGACATCGCGCTGCGCACGCTCGCCGCCGTCGTCATCGAGGAGCTCGGCGAGTTCCGCCAGGAGCGACTGGTCATGGCGGGAGCCGCGACGCTCGCACGGCGCGAGCAGGACTTCCGCGGCAGCATCCACCCGATCCTCGAGGCGATCGAGGAGCAGGTCACCCTGCTGCGGCTGATGGGCGAGATGGTGACCGACGAGCATGGGCTCGGCGCGAGCATCGGCACCGAGAACGAGCCGTTCGGTCTCGGCGAGGCATCCATCGTCGCCAGCAACTACGCCGCCCCCAGCGGCACGGCACGGGTCGGCGTGATGGGGCCGACGCGCATGGACTATCCGAGCAACCTCGCGGCGGCGCGGGCGGTCGCCCGCTACCTGTCGCGGATGCTCGACGAGGACGAGGCCGGTCGCTGAGGCGACGGCCACGAGAGACACACGCAGAAAGGCGATTGTGGCGGACCACTATGAGGTTCTCGGGGTGTCCCGAGACGCTTCCACCGATGAGATCAAGAAGGCGTATCGGCGCCTCGCGCGGCAGCTGCACCCGGATGTGAACCCGGGCGACGAGGCCGCCGAGAAGTTCAAGCTCGTGACGCACGCGTACGACGTGCTCAGCGACGACGACTCGCGACGGCGCTACGACATGGGCGGCGGAGACGGGGCTGCGGGCAACTTCCAGGGCTTCGGCGGCTTCGGAGACATCTTCGAGACGTTCTTCGGCGCGGCTCAGGGCGGCGGCCGCGGCGGGCGCCCTCGCTCGCGTCGTGAGCGGGGCCAGGACGCGCTCGTGCGCGTGACGCTGGACCTCGGCGACGTCGTGTTCGGCGCGCATCGCGACATCGAGGTCGACACGGCCGTGCTCTGCGAGACCTGTCAGGGCTCGTGCTGCCAGGAGGGCACCTCGCCCGTCACGTGCGACATCTGCGGCGGTTCCGGACACGTGCAGCGCCAGGTGCGCAGCCTGCTCGGCAACGTCGTGACCTCCCAGCCCTGTGGCACCTGCGAGGGCTACGGCACCACGATCCCGTTCCCGTGCGGAACCTGCGGCGGCCAGGGGCGCGTGCGCTCGCGCCGCACCGTGTCGCTCGACATCCCGGCAGGCGTCGAGACCGGACTCCGGCTGCAGCTCCCGGGCTCCGGCGAGGTCGGCAAGGCGGGCGGCCCCAACGGCGACCTGTATGTCGAGGTGACCGTGAACGCGCACCAGGCCTTCAGTCGAGAGGGCGACGATCTGCTCGCGACCCTCGAGGTGTCGATGACGGATGCGATCCTCGGCACCGAGACCTCGATCCAGGGACTCGACGGCGAGGTCGATCTGGAGATCCGTCCCGGCGTGCAGTCGGGCGACGTGCTGACGATCAAGGGCCGCGGCATCACTCCGCTGCGCGGTTCGCAGCGCGGTGACCTGCGGGTCGGCGTGCAGGTCGTCACGCCGACGAAGCTCGATTCCGCCCAACGTGCGCTGATCGAGGACTTCGCGAAGAAGGCGAAGGCTCCCGGTCCGCAGCTGGCGCAGTTCCAGCAGGGACTCTTCTCCAAGCTCCGCGACCGGTTCCGCGGGCACTGATCGTGGCGCTGCACTTCCTCGTCGAGTCGTCGACGGATGCCGGTGTCGGAGACGTCGTGTCGCTGACCGGTGCCGAGGCGAAGCACGCGGCCGTGGTGCGTCGACTCCGCGTCGGCGAGGTAGTGACGGTCGGCGACGGCGCCGGAGTGTGGCTCGCGGGCGTCGCCGAAGAGGTGGCGCCGTCACGCGTCGACGTGCGCATCGAGGAGCGAGTCGAGCATCCGGCGCCCGCGCCGCGGCTGGTCCTGGTGCAGGCGCTGGCGAAGGGCGATCGAGACGAGCTCGCCGTGCAGGCCGCATGCGAGCTCGGCGTCGACGAGATCGTGCCGTGGCAGGCCGGCCGCAGCGTGTCGCGCTGGGAAGGCCCGAAGGCCGTGAAGGGGCGCGAGCGCTGGTCGACCATCGTCCGAGAGGCGGCGAAGCAGGCGCATCGCGCCTGGGTGCCCGAGGTCACGGCTCCGGCGACCACGAAGCAGCTCGCCGCGCGGGCGAGCACCGACCGCGTGCTGCTGCTCGATCCGACGGCCCCGGTCCGGCTTTCGGCTATCGAGCCGGATGGCCGCGATCTGGTGCTGGTGGTCGGCCCCGAGGGAGGCATCTCCGATGAGGAGCTCGCCCTGCTGACGGATGCCGGTGCGGAGCGCGTGCTCCTCGGCGAGACCGTGCTGCGCACCTCCACCGCCGGCCCTGCCGCCGTCGCGGTGCTGTCGGTCGCGCTCGGGCGCTGGTGATCACGGACCCACGGGCCGGAGTACGTGCCGGTCAGTAGACTTGACACCATGACGGAACCCTCGATCTTCACGCGCATTCTGAACGGGGAGATCCCCGCGGAGATCCTCGGCGAGACCGATCGCGTCTTCGCGCTGCGCGACATCGCGCCGCAGGCGCCGGTGCATCTTCTCGTGGTGCCGAAGTCGGCCGAGTACCGTGACGTCGCCGAGCTCGCTGCCGGCGATCCGTCTCTGCTCGCCGAGATGATCGCCTTCGCGAAGGAACTCGCGGCGACGCACACCGACGACGGCGACTTCCGCCTCGTCTTCAACACCGGCGCGAACGCCGGACAGACGGTGTTCCACGTCCACGCGCATGTGCTGGCCGGCGGACTGACGGAGAAGAGTGTCGGTGCCTGAGAATCACGAGCCCCAGGAGCGGAGTCTGGGCGGACAGACGCCCGAGTCGGTCGAGAAGATCTACGCCGACGGCGTCGCGATGGTGCAACTGCTCGGTCCGCAGGACCGGCTGCTGCGCATGCTCGAGAAGGAGCACCGCGACGTGCAGGTCCTCGTGCGCGGCAACGAGATCACCCTGAGCGGCTCGCGGGAGGCCGTCGCCGGAGCCAAGAGCCTCGTCGACGAGCTGCTCGCGATGACCAGGGCAGGTCACGACCTCGCCCCGAGCGATGTCTCGAACTCGGCGCGGATGCTGCGCCAGGAGGGCGGTCCGCGTCCGAGCGAGGTGCTCGGCGAGGCGATCCTCACGACGCGCGGCAAGGTCATCCGGCCGAAGACGCTCGGGCAGAAGGAGTACGTCGACGCGATCGAGGAGAACACGATCGTGTTCGGCATCGGTCCGGCCGGAACGGGCAAGACCTATCTCGCGATGGCGAAGGCCGTCCAGGCGCTGCAGCGCAAGGAGGTCACCCGCATCATCCTGACCCGGCCTGCCGTCGAGGCGGGGGAGCGGCTCGGGTTCCTCCCCGGCACGCTCACCGACAAGATCGATCCCTACCTGCGACCGCTGTACGACGCGCTCAACGAGATGATGGACCCCGAGATCGTTCCGCGGCTCATGGCCACGGGCACGATCGAGGTCGCCCCGCTGGCGTACATGCGCGGTCGCACTCTGAACGACTCGTTCGTGGTGCTCGACGAGGCGCAGAACACCACGCCGGAGCAGATGAAGATGTTCCTCACCCGTCTCGGCTTCGGCACCCGGATGGTCGTCACGGGCGACATCACCCAGGTCGACCTCCCGCAGGGCTCCTCGGGCCTCCGGCTCGTCACGCGCGTGCTCGACGGCATCGAGGACATCCACTTCTCCCGACTCACGAGCGCCGACGTCGTGCGTCATTCTCTCGTCGGTCGCATCGTCGACGCCTACAGCGAATACGACGAGAAGCGCACCGCGCAGCGGTTCGAACGCGAGCAGGCAGCGGAGTTCGCCAACCGCGCCGACCGGCGAGGTGCGCAGCGCCCAGGACCCCGCGACCGGATGCCGAAACGAGGCCTCTCCTGATGAAACGAGCACAGGCATGATCGAGATCAACAACGAGTCGGCGATCGACGTCGACGAGACCGTGCTCCAGCGGCTGACCGACTTCAATCTCGCCCAGCTGCATGTCAGCCCCGACGCCGAGGTCGCGATCGTCCTCGTCGACGAGGGCGCCATGGAGGCGCTCCATGTGCAGTGGATGGACGAGCCGGGACCCACCGACGTGCTCAGCTTCCCGATGGACGAGCTGCGCCCCGGAACCGAGGACCGCCCGACCGCCCCCGGGCTGCTCGGCGACATCGTGCTCTGCCCGCAGGTCGCGGAGACCCAGGCGCAGGCGGCCGGCCACACCCTGATGGACGAGCTCATCCTGCTCACCACTCACGGGCTGCTCCACCTGCTGGGGTTCGACCACGCCGAGCCCGACGAGGAGCGTGAGATGTTCGGACTGCAGAAGGAGCTCATCCAAGGCTTCGCCGCGGCCGAACGCCGCCGATGACAGCGACTCTCCTGCTCATCGCCGCCGTGCTCCTGGTGGCGTTCGGCGGCCTGATGTCGGCCATCGATGCCGCCTACGGCGTCGCCTCGCGTGCGAACCTCGCCGACATGGCGACAGAAGGACGGCGGGCGAAGGCCCTGGGCCGCATCGCCTCCGATCTCGACGCGCACGTCAACGCGGTCGCCTTCATCCGCGTCCTGGCCGAGGTCACGGCCGCGGTGCTCGTGACCGTGGCGTTCACGATCCTCATCGAGAACAACTGGTGGGCGATGCTCGCCGCCGCTCTGCTGATGACAGCGATCACGTTCGTCCTCGTCGGCGCCAGCCCGCGGTCGTTCGGGCGGCAGCACGCCGAAGGCATGATCCGCGGCACCGCGTCGATCGTGCGCGGCCTGCGCATCTTCCTCGGCCCTCTCGCGCAGGCGCTCGTCGTGCTGGGCAACCGGGTCACCCCCGGCACCGGGCGCAGCTCGTTCACGAGCGAGGACCAGCTGCTCAGCATGGTCGACGAGGCGGCGTCCAACGACCTCATCGAAGAGGATGACCGCGATCTCATCCACTCGGTGTTCGACTTCACCGATCAGTTCGTCCGCGCCGTGATGGTGCCGCGTACCGAGATGGTGACCGTCGATGCGACCGCCACCACCGACGAAGCCATGTCGCTGTTCCTGAACCGCGGCGTCTCGCGGATGCCGGTGGTGGACGACGACGCCGATGACGTCGTCGGGGTGCTGTATCTCAAGGATCTGGTGCAGTTCGCGTACCGCGACGACAGCGCCTGGCGCGCGGCATCCATCCGTCCCATCGCCCGCCCCGCCACCTTCGTGCCTGAGTCGATGCGCGCGGAGACGCTCCTGCAGCAGATGAAGCGCGATGCCGTCCACGTCTGCCTGGTGATCGACGAGCACGGCGGCATCTCGGGACTCGTGACGCTCGAGGATCTGATCGAGGAGCTCGTCGGGGAGATCTCCGACGAGTACGATCAGGTATCCGCCGAGTTCGTCGATCTCGGCGATGGCCGGTACCGTGTGAGCGCCCGGCTCTCGCTCGAGGACGTCGGAGATCTCTTCGGCCTCGAACTCGAGGACGAGGACGTCGACTCGATCGGCGGTCTGCTCGGCAAGGCCCTGGGCCAGGTGCCGCAGCCCGGCGCGACCGCGACGGTCTCGGGGCTCGCGCTCACCGGTGGAGCATCGCGCGGCCGCGGTCGAGGAATCGCCACGGTCTTCGTGGAACGCACGGCGACGGAGCCCGACGCTTCGCAGGACGAGGGAGAACGACACGATGACTGAGAACACCCGAAGCGGGTTCGTGACCTTCGTCGGTCGACCGAACGTGGGCAAGTCCACGCTGACGAACGCGCTCGTCGGCGAGAAGATCGCCATCACCAGCGAGAAGCCGCAGACCACCCGTCGGGCCATCCGCGGCATCGTGAACCGTCCGGAGGGCCAGCTCGTCATCGTGGACACCCCCGGCATCCACAAGCCGCGCACGCTGCTCGGCGAACGTCTCAACGATCTCGTCGACCAGGTGCTCGGCGACGTCGACGTCATCGGCTTCTGCGTGCCGGCGACCGAGAAGGTCGGCCCGGGCGACCGCCGCATCGCCGCGTCCCTCGACGGATACGCGCGGGCGAAGAAGATCGCGATCGTCACGAAGACGGATGCCGCGGGTCGGGACGAGATCACCGAGCGGCTGATGGAGGTCGATGCCCTCCGCGAGGACTGGGCCGCCGTCATCCCGCTCTCCGCACTGACGCGGGACCAGCTCGAGGTGCTCGCCGACGAGGTGCTGAGCCTCATGCCGAAGGGACCTGCGCTCTATCCGGAGGGCATCACCACGGATGAATCGCAGGAGGACCGCATCGCCGAGATGATCCGCGAGGCGGCTCTGGACGGCGTGCGGGACGAGCTGCCGCACTCCATCGCTGTCGTGATCGATGACATCGCGCCCCGCGAGGGCACCGACCTGACCGACGTGCACGCCTCGATCGTGGTCGAGCGCGACAGCCAGAAGGCCATCATCATCGGGCACAAGGGCAAGCGTCTCAGTGACGTCGGTGCGCGTGCCCGCAAGGGCATCGAGGCGCTGCTCGGCACCCGCGTCTTCCTCGGGCTGCACGTCAAGGTCGCCAAGGAATGGCAGCGCGACCCGAAGCAGCTCGGCCGGCTCGGGTTCTGACATGAGGACCGGCGACACGTCGAGGGCGGCGGGCAGGCCGCCGACCCCGCGGGCATGAACGGGCGCAGCCCGGACCCGGAAGCGCTGCGGAACGAGGTCTTCACACGCGTCTTCGACGACCACTGGGCGTCGGTGCGTCACCACATCGAGTGCGTCGTCGCTGACGACGCCGAGGTGGCGGAGATCGTCTCCGAGGTGTTCCTCCTGGCCTGGTCGCGGCTCAAGCCGACGCGGCCGATGGGCCGCGTGTGGCTGCTGCGGGCGGCCGAGCGGCGCCTGCGCGCTCGGTCGGGGCGCGCCCTCACGCTGCACACCGCGCTCGATGCGGTGCACATCGGAGTCACCGGCGATTCGGCGCCTCCTGGGCGCGTCGGTCAGGCCGAGGTCGTGCGAGCTCTGGGTGTCCTCACCTCCAGGGAACGGCGTATCATCATGCTCACGTACTGGGATGGGCTCGCGGAGGGGGAGATCGCGGAGCTGTTGCGCGGTTCTGAGTCCCGGGTGCGGAGAACACTTCGCCGAGCGCAGGATCGTCTGCGCGCGGAGCTGGGCCTGGAGGGGGTGACATCCGGTGACGACTGAGAACTCGGTTCTCGAGAGGGCGTTGAGCGACGCCGATCCCGGGCGCACCCCGCGCGATGCCGTCCCTGACGCGAAGGCCATCGCGACCCGCGACCGCATCCTCCGTTCGACGGAGGCGCCGAAGAAGCGCCGTCGTGCGCGCGCTCTGGGCTGGGCGTCGGGGGTCGTCGCTGTCGCGACGGCCGCGGTCGTCGCCTTCGCGATGATCACGCCGCAAGTGGCCGCGGTCGCGGGCACGCCCGCTCCGCTGGACTTCGAGGGGGAGTCCACGGTGGCCGACATCGTCGAGGAGGCGCACACCGCCCTCGCCACGTCGGAGGGCCCTTCCGAGGCGGTGCGAACGGTCCGGACGGCGTCGTGGGGCTTCGCGGTCGAGGTCGGCAAGAAGGAGACGAAGGTCGTTCCGAAGCTCTCGACTCTGACGTGGGAGCCCGACGGCTCGGGGCGGATGACGATCATCGCGGGCGTCCCCTACGACCCCGCGGATGCCGTGGCCAACAGCACGGCCGAGGTGACCAGCAGCGGTGAGGTCGTCACTGATCTCATCATGGAACCCGGCGACTTCACGACACCGTGGACGACCGTCCCTGCTGCCGACGGTGCTGACATGTCCGCGATGCTCCGCGCTCTCGGCATGCCAGACGATCCCACCGCCTTCGATGTGGAGACCGCGTTCACGTCGGCCCTCCAGCAGTGGACGCTGACGAACGCGCAGCACGCCGAGCTTCTCTCTCTTCTGGAGGAGGCCGGCGACGGCGTCGCACTCGGCACCTCAACGGATCGTCTCGGACGACCGGTAGCGGGCATCCGCGTGCAATCTCCCGACGGGGCCGCGAGCGACCTCATCCTGATCTCGCGTGAGACGGGCCGGATCGTCGGGGTCGAACGCACCGTGCTGATCGCGGACGAGGTGTTCGACGCAGGGGCGATCATCTCCTACGAGATGTGGGATGTCACGGAAGGAACAATCGAATGACGCGTGCGACCTCGGCCCTTCTCGCGGGTCTCGTCGGAATCCTCCTCGCGATGACCTCGGCGCCGGCCTTCGCGGCTCCGTCCGACGATGCCGAGCCGGATCCGCAGATCACGGCGATGCTCGAAGAGGTTCCCGGAGGTGTCCTCATCGATTCGAGGCACGCGGTGTGGCCGGAGCTCGCGATGGAGCTGACCGTCCATGCGGACAAGGGGCGGTCCGCCCGTTCGGTCGGCAGCTGCGCGACGAACAGCATCTGCGTGTACAACGGCTTGTCGCTGGGGGGCACGAGCACCTTGACGTTCGGCACCTGCGGCAATCACACCATTCCGTCGACGTTCTCGGCGAAGTCGCTGGCGAACGCCCGCACCTCGGGCTACGTGCAGGCGCGCAACGCATCGGCGGTCGTCGCGACCGTGTATGCCGGGAACTGGGCCAACATCTCCGGAGGCGCCACGAGCCTCCGGTGCTACCTCTGAGGACGAGCATGGCATCGCAGTGGATCGCCCGGACCCCTGGTCCGCCGGAGGGGTGGGACTTCGTCGGCTACGAGCCGCCCGCTCCTCGCGCCGGTGAGGTCACGATCCGGGTGCGTGCGGCCGGCGTGAACCCGGCCGATGCGAAGCACGTCGCGGCCCCGCGGGGCGGAGTCGATTTCCCGGTGGCCATCGGATACGAGGTCTCGGGGGAGCTGATCGCGATCGGTCCGAACACCTCGATCGGATCGGGCGCCGCCGCCATCGGAGACGAGGTCGTCGCGTTCCGCGTGGGCGGCGGATACTCGACGGAACTCACCGTGCCCGCGGAGAAGGTGTTCGCCAAGCCCACGACGCTGACGCACCCCGAGGCGGCGAACCTCCTCCTCGTCGGCACCACCGCGGCTGAGATGCTCGCGGTCACCGGTGCCGCTCCGGGTGAGACGATCCTGCTCCACGGTGCCTCGGGCGCCGTCGGCCTCAGCGTGCTGCAGCAGGCGCGGCTGCGCGGCATCCGTGTGATCGGCACCGCCAGTGAGAGCCGCTTCGACGAGGTGCGCCGCTTCGGGGGGATCCCTGTCCGCTACGGCACGGGCCTCGCCGATCGGGTGCGCGACGCGGCGGATGGTCCGATCGCCGCCGCGCTCGATGCCGTCGGCACGGACGAGGCCGTGGATGTCTCGCTCGCACTCGTCGCCGACCGTCGGCGCATCGTCACGATCGCCGCGTTCGGGCGCGCGGAAGCCGACGACATCCTGGCCATCGCCGGGTCCATGCCGGCCAGCACGCGGTTCCGCGACGAGGTGCGCGGCGAGCTCGTCGCCCTGGCGCAGAACGGCGACCTCGTCGTGCCGATGGCTCGTTCGTTCCCACTCGACGATGCGCCCGAGGCGCATCGCCTCCTTGCGACCGGTCACCCCGGCGGCAAGCTCGCGTTGATCCCGGACGCCTGAGGCCCGGGTTCGGAGCGACTCGCGAGTCGCCCGCGACGAGAAAGTCGGTGATCGCACAGGCTCCGGCGACGGTCAGTCGACCTCGCGGAGCGACGACGTCACGATCACCACGTCGTCGCCGAACTCGGCGTCCGCGGCATCCTGAATCGTGCCGTCGTCCCACACGACCTGCAGCCATACGTACCCGCGGTCGGCGCCCACGGTCAGGGCATCGCGTCCGAGTCGGGCGGAGATGTCGTCTTGGATCCGCGTGAGGTCGACCTCGGCCGTCGTGCCCTCCGTGCCGCCGGTCGGATCCTCCGGCGCGACCGGATCGTACAGAGCGAGCATGATCGGCGGATCCGTGTTCGTCAGCCGCGTCCCGTCGTAGGTCGCGTAGACCGCATACGCACCCCACGTCGTCTCACCGCTGGTCTCGCTGCCCTCGAGGCCGTCCCAGGACCAGCCATCGATCGGGACACCGCTGCACTGCGGCGGGTAGGACTCCATGATCGCGCCCAGACACAGCTGTACGTCGCCCGCGACATCCAGAACGGTGCCGACGCCGATCACGCGTCCCTGCGGAAGGCCGGGCGTGACGTTCTCGAGGCGCTGGTCCGACGGGATAGCGGAATTCGTCGGGGCGGGCGAGCCGCCGGGGCTGTTCGCGCAGGCGCCGAGAGCGAGGACTCCGAAGACGGATGCCGTCGCGAGAAGCCTGCGACGCTGCGATGTGCTCATACTCCCCAGTGTCGCGTCCGCCGGGATCGTCTCACGACCGTCGAACGCGACCGGAGCTTCCCTGCTAGCATGGCCGCATGCCTTTCGGCGGTCTGCTTCTTCTTAGCTGCCGCGACGAGTCCTAAGAGCTAGGGCCTTCCTCGTCGCGGCGCTTGTGTTGGCCCGTACATCTTGACGAAGAGAAGAAGCCCATCATGCAGAACACTCAGCGCTCCTCAGCGATGCCGATCCACAAGTACCGGCCGTTCCACGAGCAGATCGACGTCCACCTGCCGGACCGCACCTGGCCCGACGCCCGCATCACCGAGGCGCCCCGCTGGTGCGCGGTCGACCTCCGCGATGGCAACCAGGCCCTCATCGACCCGATGTCGCCCGAGCGCAAGCGCGTCATGTTCGAGCTGCTCGTCAGCATGGGCTACAAGGAGATCGAGGTCGGCTTCCCGTCGGCGAGCCAGACCGACTTCGACTTCGTCCGCCAGCTCATCGAAGAGAACCTGATCCCGGACGACGTGACGATCCAGGTGCTGACCCAGGCGCGCGAGCACCTGATCGAGCGCACCTACGAGTCGATCGCCGGTGCCAAGCAGGCCATCGTGCACCTGTACAACTCGACCAGCGTGCTGCAGCGCGAGGTCGTCTTCCGCACCGACAAGCAGGGCATCATCGACATCGCGCTCGAAGGCGCGCGCCTGTGCCGGAAGTTCGAGAAGACCATCCCCGACACGAAGGTCTACTACGAGTACTCGCCCGAGAGCTACACGGGCACCGAGCTCGAGTTCGCTCTCGACATCTGCAACCAGGTCATCGAGGTCTTCGAGCCCACCCCTGACCGCAAGGTGATCATCAACCTGCCGGCGACCGTCGAGATGGCGTCGCCGAACGTCTACGCCGACTCGATCGAGTGGATGAGCCGCCACCTCGCCCACCGCGAGAACATCATCCTGTCGCTGCACCCGCACAACGACCGCGGCACGGCGATCGCCGCCGCTGAGCTCGGCTACATGGCCGGTGCCGACCGCATCGAGGGGTGCCTCTTCGGCAACGGCGAGCGCACCGGCAACGTCGACATCGTCGCGCTGGGCATCAACCTGTTCACGCAGGGCATCGACCCGCAGATCGACTTCAGCGACATCGACCAGGTCAAGCGCACGGTCGAGTACTGCAACCAGCTGCCCGTGCCCGAGCGCAGCCCGTGGGCCGGCGACCTCGTCTTCACGGCGTTCAGCGGTTCGCACCAGGATGCGATCAAGAAGGGCTTCGAGGCGATGGCCGTTCGGGCCGAAGCAGAGGGCGTCACCGTCGACGACATCGAGTGGGCCGTGCCGTACCTGCCGGTCGATCCGAAGGACCTGGGCCGTTCGTACGAGGCCGTCATCCGCGTCAACTCGCAGTCGGGCAAGGGAGGCGTCGCCTACCTGCTGAAGTCGGATCACGCGATCGACTTGCCGCGAAAGCTGCAGATCGAGTTCTCCGGTGTGGTGCAGGCGAAGACGGATGCCGAGGGCGGCGAGGTCACGAGCGACCAGATCTGGTCGATCTTCAACGACGAGTACCTGCCTGCGGATGACTCGGCGGCCAAGTGGGGTCGCTTCGAACTGCTCGCGACCCAGACCCGCAGCGACATGTCGGGCGAGGTCGTGCTCGACGTCGTGCTGCGTGATGACGAGCAGCAGCTCGCGGTGGCAGGGTCGGGCAACGGACCGGTCGCGGCGTTCGTCGAGGTGCTGCGTGCGCAGGGCTTCGACATCACGGTCTACGACTACGTCGAGCACGCACTCAGTGCGGGCGGCGACGCGCAGGCCGCTGCCTACGTCGAGCTGCAGGTCGGCGACCAGCGGCTGTGGGGCGTCGGCATCGACGGCGACATCTCGACCGCATCGCTCAAGGCGATCGTGTCGGGTGTGAACCGCTCGATCCGCACGCGCGCGCAGGAGCTGGCCGCGGTCTGACGGGTCTCGGCGTTTCGTCTCGCTGCTCTCGCTCAACGACCGAGGCACGTGCCATCGGTCGTTGAGCGAGGAGCGAAGCGACGAGACGAAACGCCGGACTCCGCTCAGTCGCGCGGCTTGACGATCGGGATCGCTCCCGTCTCGGCGGCGACCTTGCGGCGGTAGATGCGTCGCTGCTCGGGGAGCGAGACGTCGAAGCTCACCGCCAGTACACGGATCACGGCGGTGACGACGATGCCGATGATCGCGGCGAGGGTGATCGACATGCCGAAGCCGTTCGCGATCACGATGAACGTGCAGCCGGCGCCGGCTGCGACGGCATAGAGCGAGCCGACGTGCATGATCGCGGTCGGCAGGCCCATCAGCATGTCGCGCAGCACGCTGCCGCCCACTGCGGCGCAGACGCCGATGAAGACGGCGGGCACCTCGGGGATCCCGAAAGCCAGAGCCTTGCTCGTCCCGAACGCGCCGAACATCCCGATCACGACGGCATCGAGCACGACGATCACGGTGTTCAGGCGGCTGAAGAGTCCCGCGAGGAGCATTCCGAAGAGAGCGGCACCGGCGGCCGTGACGAGATACCACTGATTCTGCAGGGTGGCGGGCGTCTGACCGAGCAGGATGTCGCGGATCAGACCGCCGCCCATGCCGATCATGATGCCGATGATCGCCACGCCCAGCCAGTCCAGTCGGCGCTGCCCCTGGAACCCGGAGGCGAACAGCGCGCCCTGCACCCCACCGAGGCCGACGCCGAGGAGGTCCGCCCACAGCGGAATGGTGAAGAGCGGTTCGGTCACCCGTCCATTCTCGCGCACGGAGGATAATCGACGTGTGCCCACCTACCGAGACGAAGTGGTGATCCTGCGCACCCACAAGCTGGGTGAGGCCGATCGCATCGTCACCATGCTGTCGCGGCGGCATGGCAAGGTCCGTGCGGTGGCGAAGGGCGTGCGACGCACGTCGTCGAAGTTCGGCTCCCGGCTCGAGCCCTTCATGGTCGCCGATGTGCAGCTCTATCAGGGCCGCTCGCTCGACATCGTGCAGCAGGCGGAATCGCTCGGCTCCTACGGCACCGACATCGCCGCGCACTACGACCGCTTCACCTCGGCCAACGCGATGGTCGAGACCGCCGACCGCCTGAGCGATTCCGAGGCGACGCCCGAGCAGTACCTGCTCCTCGTCGGCGGTCTGCGCGCGCTCTCGCGGGGCGAGCACGTGCCGCGCAGCATCCTGGACTCGTATCTGCTGCGCGTGATGTCCCTCTCCGGATGGGCGCCCTCGCTCGACGACTGCGCCCGCTGTGCGGCGCCCGGACCGCACAGCACGTTCGTCGCCCAGCTGGGCGGCCTGGTGTGCGTGAACGATGCGCCGGCGGGAAGCCCGCGCATCGCCGAACGCACCCTCGAGCTGCTCCGCGCCCTGATCAGGGGTGACTGGGAGTTCATCGACGCGGCATCTCCCGCCGAGTCGGCTGCCGCGGCCGGGCTCGTCGGAGCCTATGCCCAGTGGCACCTGGAGCGCGGCATCCGCTCGCTCTCGCACGTTTCCGACATCCGAGGAGAAGGAGCACGGTGACTCCCAAGCCGTACACGCACAAGGATGCCGTGGCTTATCGCCCTCTCGACTGGACGGGTGTGCACCCGCCCGCGTTCCCCGCGGTGCCCGAGCACGTCGCCATCGTCATGGACGGCAACGGCCGCTGGGCGAACCGCCGCGGCCTGAACCGCGTCGAGGGACACAAGGCCGGCGAGGAGGTGCTCCTCGACGTCGTCGCGGGCGCGATCCAGGCCGGAGTGAAGCACCTGTCCGTGTACGCGTTCTCGACCGAGAACTGGGCGCGCTCTCCCGAGGAGGTGCGCTTCCTCATGGGGTACAACCGCGATGTGCTGCACCGCCGACGTGACCAGCTGAACGAGTGGGGCGTGCGGGTGCGCTGGGCCGGACGGAAGCCGCGGCTGTGGGGCAGCGTCATCAAGGAGCTGCAGTACGCCGAGCAGCTCACCAAGGGCAATGACGTGCTGACTCTCACGATGTGCGTCAACTACGGCGGTCGGATCGAGCTCGTCGATGCGATGCGCTCGATCGCGGCCGATGTCGCCGCGGGCAGGGTGAAGCCGAACGCGATCAGCGAGAAGATGATCCGGCGCCACCTCTACGTGCCCGACATGCCCGACGTCGACCTCTTCGTGCGGAGCTCGGGGGAGCAGCGCACCTCGAACTTCCTGCTCTGGGAGTCGGCGTACGCGGAGATGGTGTTCCTCGACACGCTCTGGCCCGACTTCTCCCGCGAGGAGCTGTGGCGCGCGATCAGCATCTACCTGTCGCGGGACCGTCGCTTCGGGGGAGCCGTCGACGCTCCAGACGCCACAGCCTGAGCGCGGAGCCACTTCTCCGTCTCCCGAGGATGGCGCAGGCGCACGATCGTGAGATGCGGGAAGTGCTCGATGACACCGGGCATGCGCTCCGCCCATTTGTGCAACGTGTTCGTCTGCCAGAGCAGGATGTTCTCCTCCGGCTCGCCGCGCCACATCTGCCATATCGGCTTCTCCACGTTCCCGTTCCACAGCGGGGTACGCAGGATGCCGCGGGCGAGGGTGCGGCGCAGCAGCCGTGAACGCACCACGCGGTACGGGTAGTCCAGCCAGACGACGAGCTGCGCGCGCGGCGGGAGGACCTCGTCGGTCCCCTTGCTCGTGTACTGCCACTCCGTGACCCAGCGATCCTCGGCCGCGAACGCGCGCACGTCGTCGAGGAACTCCGGTCGCGGCGTCCAGTCCGGGCCATGGAACAGTGCGTCGATCTCGACGTGCCGTAGGCCCCACGCGTCGCCGATCCGCCCGGCGAGGGTCGTCTTGCCCGACCCGGACACTCCCGCGATCAGCACGCGCTCCGGCCTGAGAGGCAGCGGATCGTCGGCGGAGAGCATCCGGAAATCCTATCGATCGCGGGGATTGTCGCGCTCCTCGGTTCCTGAGCGAGGAGCGCAGCGACGAGACGAAGGGCGCTCCGGAACTGCGAGATCCGGAATAGCTCACAGAACCATGCGGTTGGATGAAGGTGTGAGCGAACCCATCTCCATCGACATCTGGTCCGACATCGCCTGCCCCTGGTGCTACATCGGCAAGCGCAACCTCGAGAAGGGCCTCGAAGCCGTCTCCGCCGACGACGACGCCCCGGAGGTCACCGTGACCTTCCACTCCTTCGAGCTCTCGCCCGACACCCCCGTCGACTTCGACGGCGATGAGATCGACTTCCTGGCCGGACACAAGGGGATGCCGCGCGCGCAGGTCGAGCAGATGCTGTCGAACGTCACGGGCGTCGCGGCGAACGCGGGCCTCGAGTACCGTTTCGATCTCCTGCAGCACACCAACACCGTGAAGGCGCACGAGCTGCTCCACTTCGCGAAGGCCGAGGGCCTGCAGCACGCGATGGAGGAGCGCCTCATGTCCGCGTACTTCACCGAGGGCAAGCACGTCGGTCGCATCGACGACCTCGTCGAGCTCGCAGTCGAGGTCGGTCTCGACGCCGATCGGGCGCGCGAGGCGCTCGAGAGCGAGACGTACCTGCCGGCGGTCCGTCAGGACCAGGCGCAGGCGCAGGCCTACGGCATCCAGGGCGTGCCGTTCTTCGTGATCGACGGGCAGTACGGCATCTCGGGTGCGCAGCCGCCCGCAGCGTTCGAGAACGTGCTCCGCGATCTCTGGGCGAAGCGCGGAGAGACCGAGGACGAAGCAGCGGCCGTCCAGGCCTGAGGCACCTTTCGGATACCGAGGCGGCGCGAGCTCTGCTCCCGCCGCCTCGATCTGTCTCGGGGTGTCAGAGGCGCTCCTGCTTCGGGGCGAGGGGGAGCGGTTCCATGGGCTGGTCGTCGGCGGTGAGGTCGATGCCGAGGTCGCGGGCATAGACGACGCGAGTGGCGATCGACACGTCCTCGCCCGCCTCCGTGAGTTCGAACACGCGACCGCCGCGCATGCGGTTGCGCTCCTCTCCGTCGAGACCGTACGCACCGAAGCCGGCGCCCGGCGCGTATCCCAGCAGGACACCGTAGTAGTCGCCCACGTAGTCGTTGATGTGGTCGTGCCCGACGAACACGCCCTTCACGTCGCCGCGCTCGAGGATCGCGTTGAACATGCCCGAGTTGAACGGACCGGGGCACTCGTCCTCGTTCCTCTCGCCGACGATGCCGTGCCGGGCCTGGCCGCGTGCGGCGTCCGCCTCCGTGCGGGTGTCAACGCCTCCCCACCACATGAAGCGGTGCTCCCACAGGGCGATGTGCAGGAACATGAGACCGGGCAGCTTCGTTCCGCGGCGCTTCTCGAGCTCCTGCGACTGCTGGCGATACCACGCGACCTGATCCATGCGCAGCCAGTCCCAGGTCGGATAGCCGGCGAAGTCCTGGCCGTTCAACGCGTCGGGGGCGTAGCGGCCGGAGTCCATCAACCACAGTGCGAACGCCTCGCGGTTCTTCTTCGCCGACGAGGCGATCGTCGCGATCGTGTTGCTCGTGCCCGTCACGCCCCGGGTGTTCTCGGCATTCATGTTGTAGTCGTACGACCGGTAGATCGCCAGCATCCCCGCCTCGTCGACGCCCGACTCGGGCAGCGAGTCCTCGTCGTGATTGCCGAAGGTGACCGCCCAGGGGATCTGTCGGGCCTCCATCGGCCAGACGACGTTGTTGATCGCCTGCTTCACGGCGAGCCGCGTCTCGCATCCTCCGGTGATGACGTCGCCGTTGATGACGACGAAGTCCGGCGCCTCCTGATCGAGCACCTTCTCGATCAGCTCCACCGTGCGGCGGTCGGTGAGCTCGTCGTCCTGCGTGTCGTTGAACTGCACCACCTTGAAGGTGCCGTCCGCACGGAACTGCAGCCGTCCTGCCTTGCCGGGCTTCATCTGAGGGGACGGCGAAGCCGCGTTCGCCGGCGGGGTGCCGAGCGGCAGAGCGGTGCCCAGAGCGCCGAGCGCTCCGGCAGTGAGGACGGTTCGCCGGCTGATCGGCAGTCGGTCGGGCATGGTCGGTCTCCTTCGTCTTCCGGCGGATTCGCCGCGGAGAGACTAAGGACCAGGGGTGGCGTCGTGGCGACCAGCAGGTGAACGGACCCCGGTGGAGCTGCGCCTCCCGGGCGGGTGCTCGGGTGACGCGCAGGTGAACGACCCGCCCGTCGAGCGGTCTAGCGGGTCAGGGCCGCTTCGATCGCGCTGACGATCTCGGGGGCGTCCGGCTTCTGCTTCGGGCGGAAGCGCAGGACCTCGCCGTCGGGCAGCACGAGGAACTTCTCGAAGTTCCACTCGACGCGGCCCGCCTTGCCGCCGGCATCCGGGGCCTCCTTGAGCGCCTTGTAGAGCTCGGAGGCGTTCTTGCCGTTCACCTTGACCTTGTCGTTCACCGGGAACGAGACCCCGTAGGTCGTGGAGCAGAACTCGAGGATCTCGTCGACGGACCCCGGCTCCTGCCCGAAGAACTGGTTGCACGGGAAGCCCACGACGCTGAAGCCGCGGTCGCCGTAGAGGCGCTGCAGCTCCTCGAGCTGCTCGTACTGCGGGGTGAGGCCGCACTTCGAGGCGACGTTCACCACCAGCACCACATCGGCACCGAGGTCGTCGAGAGTCTTCTCGTTGCCCTGGGCGTCGGTGAAGGGGATCGAACGGAGCGCAGAATCGGTCATATTCACAGCTTAGGTCGCAGCATCCGCACCGGCTCCGCGTCTGGGAGAATGGAGGGGACATGACTCTCGCCACCGCCCCCGCCCGCCCTCTTCGCATCGGTCCGATCGATCTCGACGTGCCGGTCGTCCTCGCGCCCATGGCGGGGATCACGAACACCGCGTTCCGACGCCTGTGCCGCGAGTACGGCGCGGGGCTGTACGTCAGCGAGATGATCACGTCGCGGGCGCTGGTCGAGCGCAACGAGACCACGATGCGCCTGATCCAGCACCACGAGTCCGAGACGCCCCGCTCGATCCAGCTCTACGGCGTGGACCCGGCGACCATCGCCGAAGCCGTGCGCATCATCGTCGCCGAGGACCACGCCGATCACATCGACCTGAACTTCGGATGCCCGGTGCCGAAGGTCACGCGTCGAGGCGGGGGAGCGGCGCTCCCGTGGAAGTCGAAGCTGTTCGCCGACATCGTCGACCAGGCCGTCAAGGCCGCAGGCTCCATCCCGCTGACGGTGAAGATGCGCAAGGGCATCGACCGCGACCACCTGACGTTCATCGAGGCCGGGCGCGCCGCCGAGGACGCCGGTGCTGCCGCTGTCGCGCTCCACGCCCGCACGGCGGGCGAGTTCTATTCGGGGCACGCCGACTGGAACGCGATCGGCGAGCTCAAGCAGGCGGTCACGAGCATCCCGGTGCTCGGCAACGGCGACATCTGGTCGGCCGAAGACGCGGTGCGCATGATGGCGCAGACCGACTGCGACGGCGTCGTGGTCGGACGCGGGTGTCTCGGCCGTCCGTGGCTCTTCGGCGACCTGGCCGCGGCCTTCGGCGCGGGCCCCGCGACGAGCTCGGGGACCGGCCATGTGGTCGACGCGACTCTCGGCTTCGTCGCGAACGCGTTCCGTCGGCACGCCCAGCTGCTGGTGGAGTTCTTCGACGACGAGGATCGCGGCTGCCGCGACATCCGCAAGCACGTCTCCTGGTACTTCAAGGGCTATCCGGTCGGCGGAGACATCCGCACCGGACTCGCCACCGCATCCAGCCTCGCGGAGATCGACGACCTGCTCGGCCGACTCGACCACACCGCGCCGTACCCGGGTGCCGACGCGGAGGGCCAGCGCGGACGCGCCGGTCACCCGAAGCGCACGGCCCTGCCGGACAAGTGGCTGGAGTCGCGGGAGATCGAGTCGTCGGCGTCCGAGATGATGCGTGGAGCGGAGATCGAGAACAGTGGTGGCTGACCCTCAGGCCGGTGTGCGCGCCGACGGCTACGACGCCCGCGACGCCGAGCGCTTCTTCGCGGAGACGCACCGATCCGAGCGCGACGACTTCGCGCGCGACCGCGCCCGTGTGCTGCACTCGGCGGCGCTCCGCCGTCTCGCCGCGAAGACCCAGGTCCTGAGCCCAGCGAGCACCGCCGACTTCGCGCGCAACCGCCTGACCCACTCGCTCGAGGTCGCCCAGGTCGGACGCGAGCTCGCCACGGCCCTCGGCGTGTCCGCCGATGTGGTCGACACGGCCTGCCTGAGCCACGACCTCGGACACCCGCCGTTCGGGCACAACGGCGAGCGCGCGCTCAACGAGTGGGCCGAGCACATCGGGGGGTTCGAGGGCAACGCCCAGTCCCTCCGCATCCTGACCCGGCTCGAGGCGAAGGTCCTCGACGACGACGACCACTCCGTCGGACTCAACCTCACCAGGGCCAGCCTCGACGCGACCTGCAAGTACCCCTGGACGGTCGACAGTCCGGTCCCGGACCCGGGCGGTCGACTCAAGTTCGGCGTGTATCCCGAGGACGAGGCCGTGTTCCGGTGGATGCGCGAGGGTGCGCCCGGTCGCCTCCGCTGCATCGAGGCCGAGATCATGGATCTCTCCGACGACATCGCGTACTCCGTGCACGATTTCGAGGACGCGATCGTCAACGGCTACGTCGACGTCGCGCAGCTCGCGGATCCGCGCGGACACGATGCTCTCGTCGGCCGTATCCAGCAGTGGGTGGGCTACGACTTCACCCGTGACGAGCTCGCCGACGCCCTCTATCGTCTGGCCTCGCAGTCGATGTGGCTCCCGTCCTTCGACCGGTCGCGGCAGGCGCTCGCCCGTCTGAAGAACCTGACCAGCGATCTGATCGGCCGCTTCGCGCGCGCCTCCGTCTCGGCGACCCGCGACGCCTACGGGGGAAGCCATCTCGTGCGCTACAACGCTCACGTCGTCGTGCCCCGTGTCGTCGAGGCCGAGATCGCGGTGCTCAAGGGCATCATGGGCCAGGCGATCGTAACGATCGACGCGCGCAAGGGCGTCTACAAGGAGCAGCGGCGCGTGCTGAAGAGGCTGGCCGACTCGCTGTGGTCGACCGACGCCCTGTGGTCGGCGGGCGCCGATGTGCTCGAACCCGCGTTCGCCGCTGACTTCGTCGCCGCGGTCGACGACGCCGAGCGCGCCCGCGTGGTGGTCGACCAGATCGCGAGCCTCACCGACCAGAGCGCGATCGACTGGCACAACCGTCTGGTGGGGGAGATCGACCCCGCCGAGGTCGGGATCTGGACGCCGCGGCACGCCCGTGCGCGGGCAGGCGCGCACGCCGAGAGGCGGCCCGTCGCCGAAGGGGTGGGCTGATGCCCCGCATCCGGCAGGCCGACGTCGACGAGGTCAAGGCGCGCACGAACATCGCCGACATCGTCGGTGAGCGCGTGGCGCTGAAGTCGGCCGGGGTCGGATCGCTCAAGGGTCTGTGCCCCTTCCATGATGAGAAGAGCCCGAGCTTCCACGTGCGGCAGCAGGTCGGCTACTACCACTGCTTCGGCTGCGGCGAGTCGGGAGACGTCTACTCGTTCCTCCGCGAGATGGACCACGTCAGCTTCACGGAGGCTGTCGAGCGCCTGGCCGGCCGCATCGGTTACACGCTCCACTACGAAGACGGGGGAGCAGCCCCCGAGACCAGCGGACGCAGTCGCCTCTATGCCGCGAACACGGCCGCCGCGGAGTTCTTCCGCGCGCAGCTGCTCTCGCCGGACGCCGAGGCCGGACGGCGGTTCCTGGGTGAACGCGGATTCGACGCCGGGGCCGCGGCGCACTTCGGTGTCGGCTTCGCTCCGCGCGGCTGGGACGGGATGCTCAAGGCTCTCACGGCGCAGGGCTTCACCCGGGAGGAGCTCGCCACGGCAGGCCTCGTCTCGACAGGTCAGCGCGGCGTCTACGACCGGTTCCGCGGGCGTCTGGTCTGGCCGATCCGCGATGTCTCCGGGCAGACGATCGGCTTCGGCGCCCGCAAGCTCTTCGACGACGACCAGGGGCCGAAGTACCTGAACACGCCGGAGACCCCGATCTACAAGAAGGCGCAGGTGCTCTACGGGCTCGACCTCGCCAAGCGCGACATCTCGCGCGGAGATCCGCGCCGCGTGGTCGTGGTCGAGGGGTACACCGACGTCATGGCCTGCCATCTCGCCGGTCTCACGACGGCGATCGCGACGTGCGGCACCGCGTTCGGCACCGAGCACATCAAGGTGCTGCGCCGGGTGATGGGCGACGACAACGCCTCGGGCGAGGTCGTCTTCACGTTCGACGGTGACGAGGCCGGCCAGAAGGCGGCGCTGCGCGCGTTCACCGAGGACGACCGGTTCAACGCCCAGACCTTCGTGGCGGTCGCGCCGGACAGCCTCGATCCGTGCGATCTGCGACTGCAGCGAGGGGATGCCGCGGTGCGCGGGCTCATGGACGCCAAGGTGCCGATGTTCGAGTTCGCGATGGACCGGAAGCTGGGCGGCTTCGACCTCTCCACGGTCGAGGGTCGCGTCGGCGCGCTGCGTGCGGCCGCGCCCATCGTCGCCGAGATCAGGGACCGGCTGCTGCGCCCCGGGTACGAGCGCGTGCTGGCGCGCCGCCTCGGCATGGATCCCACCGAGGTGCACAGCGAGGTGGAACGTGCCGCGCGCGGTGCTTCGCAGCAGCCCGCGGCGCGGCGCGAGACGCCCCAGGCCGATCCGTCGACCGGTATCGCAGGCGTCGCGCCCGTCACCCTCGCGAGCCTGCCCCGGACGGCCGACGTCGCGGTCGAGCGCGATGCTCTGATGGGTGCCCTGCAGTACGGGCACCAGGTGGACCAGGATCTCCTGAACCGCGCCCTCGGCGCCCCGTTCCGGACACCGGGTCTCGACGCCGTGCGCGAGGCCGTGGCATCCGCTCCTGACCGCACGAGGGCGGGCTGGGTGACGGATGCCGTCAACGGCGTGCGCGAGCCCTACCGGTCCCTGGCCGGTGAGCTGCTGATGACGCCGTTCCCCGCCAGGAACGAGGAGGGTGCGGTCGCCTCGACGACCGATCTCGCCCGTCGTCTCATCCTCCGCCAGCTGGAGCGCGAGAAGCAGGAGCTGCTCGGCGCGGTGCAGCGGGTGCCCGCGGAGTCGGACGGCGGCCGCGCGCTGCGGATGCGTCTGAGAGACATCGACGCGGAGCGTCAGAGGTTCGCCGAGTCGTAACGCGCCCGCCGGGTCCGCAGAGGGCAGGATGGAGACATGTCCCGCAGGCCAGAATCCCAGAACGCGATCGAATGCTCGGATCTGGTGATCGACCGCATCGGGCACGGCACTCCCACCCGTGCCGTCGACGGTGTGACCTTCTCCCTCGCGCCGGGCGAGCTCATCTGCGTCGCCGGACCGACCGGTTCGGGGAAGTCCACCCTGGTCGCCGCCCTCGCGGGGTCGACCGACCCCTCGGTGCGCGTCGTCGGCGGAAGCGCCGTGGTCTGCGGCGTCGATGTGCGCAAGCCTGGTCGGAAGCACCGCATCCTCACGTATCGCACCGGCTTCGTGCCTCAGGGTGCGGGTGCCGACCTGCCGCCCCGTCTCACCGTCAACGAGGTGATCGCCGAGCCGATCCTCATCCGGGAGCGCCGGGTCAACACGAAGGCGCTGTCGATCCGCGTCGCGACCCTGCTCGACGAGCTGCACCTTCCGCTCGGCACCGCAGCCAAGTTCCCGTACGAGCTCAGCGCCGGCATGCGTCAGCGCGTGGCGATCGCCCGATCGTTCATCCTGGAGCCGAAGGTGCTCATCGCCGACGAGGTGCTCGCGAACCTCGACCTGGAGGTGCGTCCGGTGGTGTTCGACGCGATCACTCGTCGTCGGAGGGAGGAGTCGATGGCCGCTCTCCTCGTGACCAACGATGCGGCGTTCATCCGCGAGCTGAACGCCGAGACGCTCATGCTCCGCGGCGGTCATGTGGTCGCTCGCGGCGTCGGCAAGGACCTGCTCTGGGTTCCCAACGCCGAGTCGGATTCGCGGCACTGAACACGACACGCCCGACCTGCGCCGACCCCGCCCCGGTGTCACGAGTGGGGCTCGGAGTTTGCTAAGCTTGTCGAGTTGCCCGCGCAGCGGTGCACATTCCTCGGTAGCTCAATTGGCAGAGCAGCCGGCTGTTAACCGGCAGGTTCTTGGTTCGAGTCCAAGCCGGGGAGCCAAGATGGCCCGGAACTCCTTCGCGAGTTCCGGGCCATTCCCTTTTCGGCCTCGACGACCCTCAGCCGCGGAGTCCCAGCCGGTCGACGACCTCCGCGACCCGCTCCCGCGCTCCGGCACGAAGCCCGAGCACCGGGCGCGGAAGGCAGTCCGGGGCGACGAGCTGCAGGTGCTCCGCGATGGCGGCCGTGACGCGATAGCTCCCGAACTCCTGGAACAGGTCCCACAGCGGCTGGAGGCGGGCCGATTCGGCGGTCGCGGCATCCTGGTCACCGGCCTGCGCGGCACGCGTGATGGTGAGCGCCGGGTCGGGGAGCGTGCCACCGATGACCGAGTACCAGGCATCGCATCCGGCGTTCATGCCCGTGGCGGCGAACCAGTCGCCCGAGACGCCGATCGACACCGTGTCGGGGATGCGATCGCGGAGTCGATGCACGCGTGCGGAGGCATCCTGGGGATCCACCGGAACACCGGGGATCTTGATGGAGGCCACGTTCGGCAGCGCGGCGATCCGGGCATGGAGCTCGTCGGTGAACGTGACGTGCGTCGTGCCGGGATTGTCGTAGACGACCAGGGGCACCGAGAGTCCGGCCGTGACATCCTCGAACAGCGTGAACACCTCGTCCGGGGTCAGCGCCTGGTAGGTGACCGGCGCGAGCAGCACGGCGCTCGCGCCGGCATCCTGTGCATCATCGGCGAGGCGCTGCACCTGGGAGGTGCGGAGCGCGCCGATGCCGACCATCACGGGCACGTCTCCCGCGAGCGCGACGGCTGCGCGGGCGACGCGCCGACGCTCGTCGCGGTCGAGGTACAGGTAGGAGCCGGTCGAGCCGAGCGCCGTGATCGAGTCGACGCCGGCGGTGACCAGCTGCTCGATGAGTCGCGCGTAGGCGGCTTCGTCGAAGGTGTCGTCGCGCGGCGGGGTGAGAGGGAAGGCGCTCAGGCCGGTGAACATCGGTGCTCCTGTCTTCCGGCGCGCTTCGGGAAGGGCGCGCCGCCTCAGCGAGCGTAGCTCAGCGTCCGTGCCTGTTCACGCGACCGCGTCCCGCCTGACCCGCAGTACCGCGTCGACGAGCGTCACCTCGGAACCGTCGCGCCAGATCGCCACCCGGTCGACGAGAGCACTCGTCTCCGTGACCCACCCCTCGGGCAGATCGAGCGACGACAGCACCTCCTCGGCGGTCGGGAGCGGCGGCCCGTCGTGGTCGTGGTGGCTGAGCTTCGACCCCGGCGGGACGGACCCGTGCCCGACGACGAGGAGCCGCCCGCCTGGCGCCACCGCCGATGCCGCGCGCCGCAGCACCGCCTCACGCGGAAGCTCGACCGGGGAGTGCAGGAACGCCGACGTCACGAGGTCGAAGACGGAGGTCGGCTCCCACGTCGAGAGATCGTCGCGGATCCACCGGATCCGGTCGGAGAGCCCCGCACGCTGCGCCTGCGCCTGGCCGACGGAGAGGGCCGTCGCGGAGATGTCGACCGCCGTCACCGTCCATCCGTGCGCGGCGAGCCACAGCGCGTCCCCGCCTTCGCCGCACCCCAGTTCGAGAGCCGTCCCGGGAGTGAGGCCGGTGACCTCGCGCTCCACGGCGGCGTTCACGCGACCGCTCCACACCCGGCCGTGCTCGCCGCGGGTGCTCCGATAGCGCTCCTCCCAGAACTCCGCAGGGTTCGGCGCCGGATCGACCGAGGACTCGGTCTCGCTCACGATGCGACCGCCGCGCTCGCGACCAGCGCCGCCGCCGCAGCGACGTCCTGCGCCACGAGCTCCCCGTTCAGCGCGAGGGCTGCGGCGGCGCCGGACCCGGCGGCGATCGGCACGAGAGCGGCCGGGTTCGCCGCGTTCCCCACGGCCCAGACGCCCTCGACGCTCGTCCGTCCGAGAGCGTCGACGGTCGTCCACGGGCCCATCGGCGTGTCGGAGCGCTCAGCCCCGAGCTGACGCAGTGGCTCGTCGAGTGCGATCAGAGCGGGTTCGGCGAACACGACGTCGACGGGGATCGTGGAGACGTCGTCCAGACCGAGTCCGGTCAGCTCGCCTGCCGCGGTGATCACCTGGGTGACGGCACGCGTCTCCACGCGCATCCCGCGCGCTTCCAGCACGAGCCGGTCCTCGTCGGGGATGCCGTCGACGAGGCCGGTGAACACCGTGATGTCGTCCGAGTACGCCCTCAGCATGTGGGCCTTGTGGAGTCCGCCGACGGAGGTCGCCAGCACCCCGATCGCGCGCCCTGAGGCCTCGTATCCGTCGCAGTACGGGCAGGCGACGACGCCACGTCCCCACTGTTCGGCCAGTCCGGGGATGTCGGGCAGCACGTCACGTGCGCCGGTCGCGACGATGAGGCGGCGCGCGGTCGCGTGGTCGCCCGCCGCCGTCACGATCTCGAAGCCGTCGGCGATCGCGTGCGCGCTGGCGACACGGGCGTCGACGATCACGCCGTCGACCGCGCGCACCTCCCGGTGGCCGTCGGCGACCAGATCGAGCGGGGAGTAGCCATCGCGACTCAGCACGCCGTGCATATGGGGCGCGAACCGGTTGCGCGGCTCCTGAGCATCGAGCACGAGCACGCGGCGTCGGGCTCGAGCGAGGATGAGCGCGGCGCTCAGTCCGGCTGCGCCTCCGCCGATGACGATGACATCCCAGTGCTCGCCCGAGATCGGGGTGTGCGAGAACTCATCTGGGCGGAGAGTGGATGCGGGGGAAGAGGTGTCGTCGATCATGCGTCCAGCTTCCGCGCCTGATACGCTTTCGGCAACTATTCATGCTGAATCAGCAAAGGATGCCGACGTGCCCGACGAATCCCTGGCCCTCATCGGACCACGTCTGAAGAGCTGGCGCGAGAAACGCAGCCTGACCCTCGCGGACCTCTCCGCGCTCACCGACATCTCCCCGAGCACCCTGTCGCGTCTGGAGGCGGGAAAGCGGGCGCCGAATCTCGAGCTTCTCGTGCCGATCGCGCGAGCGCTCGGTCTCGGTCTCGACGACATCGTGCCGCGCGCGGTCCCCGACCCGCGGGTGTCACGCACGACCAGGGAGGTCGAGGGCATCCGCTACGAGTCGCTCTCGCCGGCATCGAGCCCCGTGCAGACCTACAAGGTCACCTTCCCCGCCCGCCCCGCCGGCATCACCGCCGTGCCTCAGCCGAAGGTGCACGACGGCCAGGAGTGGCTGTACGTGATCTCCGGGCGTCTGCGGCTCGTGCTCGGGGACAAGGACGTGACGCTCGGGCCCGGCGAGGCCGCGGAGTTCGACACACGGGTCCCGCACTGGCTGTCGGCCGCGGGTCCCGGACCGGCCGAGATCGTGTCGATCTTCAGCAAGGACGGCAAGCGCATCCACCTGCGCGCGCGCCCGGCCGCCTCCTGACGCAGAGAGGGCCCCGCCGAACGGCGGGGCCCTCTCTGGAATCGTGCTCAGATCACTGCATGCGTCCGGATCAGCGAGCGGCGCCCGCGAGGGTTCCGGTGACCGGGCCGGCCGGGTCGGAGATCACGCACTGGATCACGCGGTCGTTGAGCTGGTCCCAGGTGTCCTTGGTCGGGGTGATCGGGTAGACGTCGAGGGCCGACTCGTCCCAGACGACGCCGACGAACGTGGTGAACGCGTCGCCGATGCAGCCCTCGGTCGCCGCGTCGACGGCCTCCTCGGAGAACTCGCCGTCCTCCATCGAGAACTCGTGGTAGACCTCTTCGTCGTGCGGCTCCTCGCACGGCACGACGTCGACGGCCTCGATGAGACCCGTCGCGCTGGACATCTTGCAGTCCCCGACCTTCAGCGCGAAGACGTCGATGTTCGCGCTCTCGGTGACCTGACCGGTCTCTTGGTCGCGGTCGGCGTCGCCGGCCCCGCCCCCGAGAATGCTGTTGATGGCGCTACAGCCGCTCAGAGCGATGGAAAGCGCCACCGCGGTACCTGCGAGCATCAGAGCGCGTCGATTGCGCAGTTTCATCATGATTGTGTCCCCTCCACAGAGCCTCTTGGTGCGCGGGCATGCGAAAGAAAGAAGCCCGCCGCGATCACGCTAGCCGCCTCCGAGTCTGTGATGCAACTCCGAGGATGCTGTGATCGCGCTGGGAGCGGATCAGCCCTCGAGGTCGTCGACGCCCGGCATCCAGCTGGCTCCGGGACGACCCCAGCCCCGCTTGCGCGCGATCTTCTGGACTGTCTTCCAGTCGCCGTCGGAGAGGCGGTCGACGTAGAGGACCCCGTCGAGGTGGTCGAACTCGTGCTGCATGATCCGCGCGCGCCAGCCGTCGACGTCGATCGTGACCGGCTGCCCGTCGAGATCGGTCGCCGTGAGGTGAACCCGCTCGGAGCGACGGAGGGGGAATCGCTCCCCGGGGAAGGAGAGGCATCCCTCCGACTCGAGATCGGGGTCGGGATCGCCCGGCTCGATCGGCGCGATCCACAGCACAGGATTGATCAGCACGCCGCGCCAGGGCTGATCGTCATCGTCCACGTACGCGTAGGTGTAGATGCGCAGCGGCACGCCGACCTGCGGTGCGGCGAGACCGACTCCCGGCGCGGCATCCATCGTCTCGAACATGTCGGCGACGAGTGTGCGGATGTCGTCCGTGATCTCCTCGACGGCGGATGCGGGGGAGTGAAGCACGGGGTCGCCCATGATGCGAATCGGAAGTACAGCCACGTCACAACCCTACTGTGCGCGATGTGCCGGGTAGGGTCGTAGTGTGAGCGCTGGGGTGTGGACGAATGCGGCTGAAGAGGTCGGCGAACAGCTCGTCGGCGCCTTCCAGAACCCCGGCCTGCTGCTCGGCATCCCGCTGGCTCTCGCCGGCGCGGTCTTCATGTCGCTCGGCGCGCAGTACCAGCACCGCGGCGTCGAGAAGGTCGAGCGCCTGAGCGGCTCCGACGGCACCACCGGTCTCACCGGCGGCCAGATCAAAGCGCTCCTGACCCGGCCGTCATGGATCCTCGGCACCCTGATGCTCGGGCTCGCGATCGTGTGTCAGCTCGCCGCGCTCGTCAAGGCTCCGCTCATCGTGGTGCAGCCCCTCGGCGCGATCGCGCTCGTGATCACGACGCTTCTGAACGCGCGGATCTCCGGCCATTCGCCGACTCGGAAGTCGGTCACCGCGATCATCTTCTGCGTGGGCGGCATCTTCCTCTTCGTCTTCTTCGCGGCCATCTACGCCACCGAGAAGGAGGTCACCGAACGCGAGCTCTTCGTGATCCTCGCCCTCCTCCTCGTCGTGATCATCGTGCTCGGGGCGTGCTGGCTGATCCTCCGCCACCGCATGCGCGCGCTGTTCTACGTGATCGGCGCCGGCATCCTCTACGGTTTCGTGGCCACGCTCGCGAAGGTCGTCATCAAGCGGATCGAGGCCGGCCAGTTCGAATGGATCACGGCCATCTGCGTGATCGCTCTGCTCGCGGCAGCCTCGGTCGGCGCGTACTTCGTGCAGACCGCCTACAGCTCGGGCCCGCCGGACCTCGTGATCGCCGGGCTCACGGTCGTCGACCCGCTCATCGCGGTCCTGATCGGCATGATCGTTCTCGGCGAGGCCGCTGCGGCGCCGTGGTGGGTGTTCATCATCTTCGGCGTCGCCGGGGCCATCGCGGTCTGGGGCGTCGTCAACCTTGCCCGTTACCACCCGCAGGTGCTGAGCGAGAGTCAGGAGCTCCCGATCGTGCGCGGCAGCGACTCGTCGCCGTCCTCGGTTGCTCCCGAGCTGAGCCAGGAGTCGACGGAGCAGCAGAACCCGTCGGATGCCTGGACGCAGGCCGAGCAGAACCGCCGGCCCGACGCTCCGTAGCGGGCGTTCGGACCGCGCCGGGCCGCGAGGCGTCAGTACGCCTGATCGATGAGGTCGGGGGAGACCTCGGAGGCCGCCGCCTCGTCGACGAAGAACACCGTGCGCTTGCGACCCTTCGCGCCGGCTGCCGGCACGCTCGTGTAGCTCGCGCCGGCCAGCGCCAGCCCGAGGGCGGATGCCTTGTCGGCGCCGGTCAGGACGAGCCAGACGCGCTTGGAGGAGTTCAGGACGGGACGCGTGAGCGTCACCCGCTCGGGCGGAGGCTTCGGCGAGTTGCGCACGGGCAGAGCCGCGGCGTCCGTCACCGTGACCTCGTCGCGATCCGGGAAGAGCGAGGCGATGTGTCCGTCGGGACCGACGCCCAGGAAGCACACGGCGAACGACGGCCAGGGGTGCTCCTTTGTGCCGTACCGCGCGAGCTCGGCGGCGTAGGCGGCGGCGGACTCGTCGAGGGTAAGTCCGCTGTCGGGACCCGCCACCTCGTGCACGTTCTCCGGCGGCACCGGGATGTGATCGAGAAGCGCGTGGCGCGACTGCAGAGAGTTGCGGTCGGGGTCGTCACGCGGGACGAAGCGCTCGTCGCCCCACCAGAAGTGGACCAGCGACCAGTCGATCTCCGACGCACGCGCGTCTTCCGCAGCCGTGCGCAGCACCGCTCCGCCCATCGAACCGCCGGTCAGGGCGATGTGGGCGATCCGGCCGTTCCTCGTGCGCGCGCGGACGCGCGTGAGAAAACGGTCGGCGACCCGGGAGGCGACGGCGGCAGGCGTGGCCTCGACCACCACCCGCTTCTCTGCGGACGAAACCTGCATCGACTTCACTCTCCCGTCTCAGGCGGACCCAGCTTCTCCCAGCCCTCGGTGATCACTCGACCGTACAGGACATCCGGGTCGAGCCGTCGCAGCTCCTCCGCGAGGCACTCCCGCAGCGTTCGCCGCGGCAGGTGCAGATCATGGTTCGGCTGGTCGGGCTGCGTCAGCACCGCGACGCCCGGGGTCGGACGCTCGAGCAGGATGTCGCCCGACGCGCGGGTGAGGCGCACAGACTTGATGCCCTCCTGCCAGTGCTCGGGCTCCTCGTACGACCAGCGCACCGGAACCTCCAGCGCCATCTGCAGCCAGGCCGCGAGCAGTGCCGTGGACGGCGAGGCGGCCGCTCCGCGGACCTCGACATCCGTGATCGACTCGTACGGCGGCTGGTCGAGCACGGCCGCGAGCTGCTCGCGCCAGTGCGTCAGGCGCGTCCAGGCGAGGTCGGTGTCGCCGGGGGCGTGCGTGCGGCCGAGCAGAGCGAGCCGGTCGCGCACGTCGGGCGCGGTGGCGGCATCCGTGATCCGGCGCTGCGCGATGCGGCCGAGGGGCGAGGTGGCGGGAGACTCGGGGGCCTCCTCCGGCCACCAGGCGACCACGGGGGCGTCGGGCAGGAGCAGTCCGGTGAGCAGGCTCTCCTCGTTGCTGGCGGCGTCTCCGAAGGCGCGGAGCACGACGACCTCACTGGCTCCGGCGTCGCCGCCGACGCGGATCTGCGCGTCGAGGCGGGACTCGCCCTCGCCGGTGGTGAGCACGATGACGCGCATCGGGTGCTCGCGGGAGGCGTCGTTGGCCGCGTCGATCGCCGCCTCGGCGACGCCGTTGCGGGCCGAGATGACCAGCGTGAGCACGCGTCCGAGGGCGACGGCTCCGCCGTCCTCGCGCACCTTGACCAGCTGCTTGGCGACCTGGCTGACGGTCGTGTCGGGAAGGTCGATGATCACGGGCGTCTCCAGACTCGTCCGTCGCGGGCCAGCAGGTCGTCGGCGGATGCCGGTCCCCACGAGCCTGGCGCGTACTGCTCGACCGGGCCGCCGACGGCCGCCCAGTACTTCTCCACCGGGTCGAGGATCTTCCAGGAGAGCTCGACCTCCTCGTGCCGCGGGAACAGCGGCGGGTCGCCCAGGAGGACGTCGAGGATCAGTCGCTCGTAGGCCTCGGGGCTGGCCTCGGTGAAGGCGTGTCCGTACCCGAAGTCCATCGTGACGTCGCGCACGTTCGATCCGCTGCCCGGCACCTTCGATCCGAAGCGGATCGTGACGCCCTCGTCGGGCTGCACGCGGATGACCAGGGCGTTCTGCCCCAGCTCCGACGCGTTGCCGCGCCCGAAGAGGTGCTGCGGCGCCCGGTTGAACACCACGGCGATCTCGGTGACGCGACGACCGAGGCGCTTGCCGGTGCGCAGGTAGAACGGCACTCCGGACCAGCGGCGCGTGTCGATCTCGAGCTTGATCGCGGCGTAGGTCTCGGTCGTCGACTCGGGGTTCATCCCGTCCTCGTCGAGGAAGCCGGTGACCTGCTCGCCGCCCTGCCACCCGCCCGCGTACTGCCCGCGTGCGGTCGCCTGGGAGAGGTCCTCCGGCACGTGGACGGCGGCCAGGACCTTCTCCTTCTCGGCGCGCAGGTGCTCGGCCGAGAGACTGATCGGCTCTTCCATCGCGGTGAGGGCCAGCAGCTGGAGCAGGTGGTTCTGGATCACATCGCGCGCCGCGCCGATGCCGTCGTAGTAGCCCGCGCGACCGCCGACGCCGATGTCCTCGGCCATCGTGATCTGCACGTGGTCGACGTAGTTGCGATTCCAGATCGGCTCGTACAGCTCGTTGGCGAAGCGCAGCGCCAGGATGTTCTGCACCGTCTCCTTGCCGAGGTAGTGGTCGATGCGGAAGATCGAGTCGGCCGGGAACGCCACCTCGAGTGCGGCGTTGAGGGCGCGCGCGGACTCGAGGTCGTGTCCGAACGGCTTCTCGATGACGACGCGGCGCCAGTTCTCGTCGTCGTCGGCGTCCTCTCCGACGAGCCCGGACTCCTTCAGCTGCTTCGCGACCAGCGGGAAGTCCTTCGGCGGGATCGACAGGTAGTAGGCGTGGTTGCCCATCGTGCCGCGTTCCACGTCGAGCTTCTCGACCGTCTCGCGGAGCTTGCGGAACGAGTCGGGGTTGTCGAACTCGCCGGAGACGAAACGGATGCCCTGCAGCAGCTGGGTCCAGGTCTCCTCGCGGAACGGCGTGCGCGCATGCTGCTTGACGGCGTCGTAGACGACCTGGGCGAAGTCCTGGTCCTCCCAGTCGCGCCGGGCGAAGCCCACGAGGGCGAAGCCGGGAGGCAGGAGGCCGCGGTTGGCGAGGTCGTACACGGCGGGCATCAGCTTCTTGCGTGACAGATCGCCGGTGACCCCGAAGATCACGAGGGCGCTGGGCCCCGCGATCCGGTTGAGGCGACGATCATCGGGGTCACGCAGCGGGTTGTGCCCGCGCGAGATGGGAACAGACATCGGTGGGGGATTCTCCTGCTGTCTACTTCTGTGCGGCTTCGAAGAGGGTGAGCACGTCGTCCGAGGACTCGGTGATCGTCAGCGAGACGACGGGACGCCCGTGCTCCGCGAGCACGCCCGCGTCGCCGGCGGCCTGCGCCTGGATGAGCTGACCGAACGTGAACGGACGGTCAGGGATCTCGAGATCGACCTCGGTGCGCTCGAGGATCTGGAGGAACACGCCCTGGGCCGGTCCGCCCTTGTGGTACTGGCCGGTCGAGTGCAGGAAGCGGGGTCCCCAGCCGAACGTGGTCGGACGGCCGGAGTCGGCCGCGACGAGCTCGCGGAGGCCCTGGAGCTGCGGGACCTCGAGCCGGTTGACGTATGCCTGGATCGACACGTATCCGTCGGCGGGGAGCTGCGCCCAGAGCGCGTCGAGCACGCCCTCGACCGTCCCGGACGCGGCGAGAGCCGGGTCGGACACGCGCACCTCGACGCCGTTCTCGATGAACGCCGGTGCCGTGGGCTCCGGACGCGCGTCGAGCAGACCGCGCGCGGCGATCTTGGCGGATTCGACGTCGGGCTGGTCGAACGGGTTGATCCGCAGCAGGTGACCGGCGATCGCCGTGGCGTACTCCCAGACGATGAGCTGCGCGCCGAGCGTTCCGCTGACGAGGATCTCGCCGGGGTGACGCTCGTGCAGGTGGAACTCGTTGGCGTCGTCGACCAGACGGACGATCTGCAGGTCGGCGGGCTTCGAGTCGAGCTCGGGGGAGACGGGGAGGAGGACGACCGGGAGGATGCCGGTGCCGTCCTTGCCGGTGGACTCCGCGATGAGCTGCTCGATCCAGTCGGGCAGGCCGTTGATGTGGGTTCCGTCGGTGATCAGGCCGAGCTTGTCGCGGCGCGGGCTGGTCGCTGCGATCGCCGCGCCGAGGCGGAGCGCGGGGTTCTCCGCCGAGTCCACGGCGACCTCGAGAAGCGAGGCCTCGGCCTCGTTCAGCAGCTCGTCGATGTCGACGCCGGCGAGGCCCGCCGGCACGAGGCCGAAGGCGGTGAGGGCGGAGTAGCGTCCGCCCACGTTCGGGTCGGCGTTGAAGACGCGGTAGCCGGCTTCTCGCGCCGAGGCGTCGAGCGGCGAGCCCGGGTCGGTCACGACGACGATGCGCTCGGTCGGGTCGATGCCCAGATCGCGGAACGCCGCCTCGAACGTGCGGCGCTGCGAGTCGGTCTCGACCGTGGAGCCCGACTTCGACGAGACGACGAGCGCGGTGTCGGCGAGGCCCTCGTCGAGGGCGGCGAGCACCTGGCCGGGTGCGGTGGAGTCGAGGATCGTCAGCGGCACGCCGGCCGTCTGCGCGATGACCTCGGGGGCGAGCGACGATCCGCCCATGCCGGCGAGCACGACGCGCGTGACGCCCTTGGCGTGCAGCTCGGAGCGGAGGGCCGTGATCTCGGCGACCAGCGGGCGGGAGATCGAGACGGCCTCGACCCAGCCGAGCCGGATGGCAGCCTCGGCCTCGGCCGCGGCGCCCCAGAGCGTCGGGTCGCCGTTGGTGATGCGCGACGCGACGAGGTCGTGGACGAGTCCGGGGACCGTCTCGTCGATCGCGGCGCGTGCCGCACCCGACGTGTGGATCGAGAACGTCATCGCTGGGCCTCCAGGCCCTCGGCGACCTGGCTGAGCAGGTCGTGCCACGAGTCGATGAACTTCGCGACGCCCTCGTCCTCGAGCACCTGGGTGACGTCGTCGAAGTCGATGCCGACCTCGGCGAGCCCGGCGAAGACGGCGCGGGCGTCGTCGTAGCCGCCGGTGATCGTGTCGCCCGTGACGACGCCGTGGTCGAACGTGGCCTCGAGGGTCTTCTCGGGCATGGTGTTCACGACACCAGGCGCGACGAGCTCGGTCACGTAGAGCGTGTCGGGGAGCGCGGGGTCCTTGACGCCGGTCGACGCCCAGAGCGGACGCTGCGCGTTGGCACCCGCGTCGAGGAGCGCCTTGGCACGGTCGCCGGCGAACGTCTGCTCGAAGAGCTCGTAGGCGAGGCGCGCGTTGGCCAGGCCCGCCTTGCTCTTGAGAGCCTCGGCGGCGTCGGTTCCGATCGCGGAGAGACGCTTGTCGGTCTCGGTGTCGACGCGCGAGACGAAGAACGAGGCGACCGAGTGGATCGTCGAGAGGTCGATGCCGGCGGCCTTGGCCGTCTCGAGACCGGTGAGGTACGCGTCGATGACCGCCGCGTAACGCTCGAGGCTGAAGATCAGGGTGACGTTCACGCTGATCCCGGCCCCGATCGCCTCGGCGATGGCGGGAAGCCCGGCCTTCGTCGCCGGGATCTTGACGAGCAGGTTCGGCCGATCGATCTTGGCCCACAGCTCCTTGGCCTGCGCCACGGTCCCGGCCGTGTCGTGGGCGAGGTCGGGGGAGACCTCGATCGACACGCGTCCGTCGACGTGGTCCGACTTCTCCCAGACGGGACGGAACACGTCGAGCGCGGCGGCGACATCCTGCGTGGTCGCCGCGAAGACGGCCTCTTCCGCGGTGGCACCGGACGCGGCGAGCTCGGTGACCTGCGCGTCGTACGAGGTGTTGTTCTTGTCGGTGATCGCGTTGGCGAAGATCGTCGGGTTCGTGGTGACACCGACGACGTTGCGGGACTCGATCAGCTCGGCGAGGTTGCCGGAGGAGATGCGGGTGCGAGACAGGTCGTCGAGCCAGATGCTGACACCTGCGGCGGCGAGCTCTGCGGTGGGGGTGCTCATGCGTTCTCCTTGGTGCTGTTTGCGGCGATGGTCTCGCGTGCGGCCGCGATGACGGCCTCGGTGGTGATGCCGAACTTCTCGAACAGGGTCTTGTAGTCGGCGGAGGCGCCGAAGTGGTCGATGCCGACAGAGCGTCCGCGGTCGCCGACGATCCCGCGCCAGCTGAGCACGGAGCCCGCCTCGACCGAGACGCGGGCGGTGACGGAGGCCGGGAGCACGCTCTCGCGGTACGCCTCGTCCTGCTCGTCGAACCACTCCAGCGACGGAGCGGAGACCACGCGCACGTTGACCCCCTCGGCGGCGAGGGCCTCGCGGGCGTTGACGGCCAGCTGCACCTCGGATCCGGTGGCGATGATGATGACGTCAGGGGTGCCGTTCGGCGCCTCGGCCAGCACGTACGCGCCCTTGACGGCGTTCTCGGCCGACGCGAACTGGTCACCGGATGCCGCGCCGTTCCCGCGCTCGAACACCGGGATGTTCTGGCGGGTCAGGGCGATGCCCGTCGGACCCTCGTGACGGCGGAGGATCTCGAGCCAGGTGACCGAGGTCTCGTTGGCGTCGGCGGGGCGCACGACCGCGAAGTTCGGGATCGCGCGGAGCGTCGCGAGCTGCTCGACCGGCTGGTGGGTCGGGCCGTCCTCACCGAGGGCGACGGAGTCGTGGGTCCAGACGAAGATGCTCGGGACGTTCATCAGGGCGGCCAGACGCACCGACGGGCGCATGTAGTCGCTGAAGATGAGGAAGGTGCCGCCGAACGCACGGGTCGGACCGTGCAGCACGATGCCGTTGACGATCGCGCCCATGGCGTGCTCGCGGATGCCGAAGTGCAGCACGCGGCCGTAGGGGTTGCCGGACCATTCGTGGGTCGACCACTCGGCGGGGATGAAGGACGGCGCGTTCTTGATGGTGGTGAGGTTCGACTCGGCGAGGTCGGCGGAACCGCCCCACAGCTCGGGGAGCTCGGCGGCGAGGGCGTTGATCACCTGGCCGGATGCGGCGCGCGTCGAGACCTCCTTGCCGCCTTCGAACACCGGGAGGGCCTCGCCGATGCCGGCGGGCAGCTCCTGCGCCTCGAGCCGGTCGAGCAGGGCCTTCTTCTCGGGGTTCGCTGCGGCCCAGGCGTCGAACGACTTCTGCCAGTCGGCGCGCGCCTCGGCGGCGCGGCCGGCCAGACCGCGCGTGTGCGCGATCACGTCGTCGGCGACGACGAAGTTCTGCTCGGGGTCGAAGCCGAGGACCTTCTTCGTCGCGGCGAGCTCGTCGGCGCCCAGGGCGGAACCGTGGATCTTGCCGGAGTTCTGCTTGCCGGGCGACGGCCAGCCGATGATCGTCTTGAGGATGATGAGCGAGGGCTTCGCGGTCTCGCCCTTCGCGGCCTCGATCGCGGCGTAGAGCTCGGCGACGTCTTCGACGTACTCGCCGGTCTTCTTCCAGTCGACGACCTGCACCTGCCAGCCGTAGGCCTCGTAGCGCTTCGCGACGTCCTCGGTGAAGGCGACGTTGGTGTCGTCCTCGATCGAGATCTGGTTGGAGTCGTAGATCGCGATGAGGTTGCCGAGCTGCTGGTGGCCGGCGAGCGAGGAGGCCTCGCTGGTGACGCCCTCCTGCAGGTCGCCGTCGCCGGCGATCACGTACACGAAGTGGTCGAACGGGCTCGTGCCGGCCGCGGCATCCGGGTCGAAGAGGCCGCGCTCGTACCGGGAGGCGTAGGCGAAGCCCACGGCGGAGGCGAGTCCCTGGCCGAGCGGGCCGGTGGTGATCTCGACGCCCTTGGTGTGGCCGTACTCCGGGTGGCCCGGCGTGAGCGAGCCCCAGGTGCGGAGCGCCTTCAGGTCGTCGAGCTCGAGCCCGAAGCCGCCGAGGTAGAGCTCGACGTACTGCGTGAGAGACGAGTGACCCGCCGAGAGGATGAACCGGTCGCGACCGAGCCAGTCGACATCGGTCGGGTCGTGACGGAGCACGCGCTGGTAGAGGAGGTACGCCGCGGGAGCGAGGCTCATCGCGGTGCCGGGGTGACCGTTGCCGACCTTCTCGACGGCGTCCGCCGCCAGGATCCGCGCGGTGTCCACCGCGCGCCGATCGATCTCATCCCACTGCAATTCCGACACGGTGAAGCCCTTCTCCGACAGTTCGAGAGCACCCGGGAAGCAGAATCGCGGTCCGCATCGTTACGGAAGAGGTGGATGAAGCGCCGGGCGCGCGAGTCTTTTCAGCATAGCCCCGTGGGTCGCCCCGTTACCCCCTTTTACGACGCTTCACATGGGGCGGAGAGCGGGTGTGAGAACGGCCGCGGGCGAGGCGCGCGGCCGGTGTGCCATAGACTGGAAGGGCTGTCGTGACGCGTGCGGAGGAGGCGATCGAGATCTCGACGATGTCTGATCAGACCGTTGTGAGGAAATCCATCGGTCGCACCGTGAAGGCGTACGTCGCCCTCACCAAACCGCGCGTCCTCGAGCTGCTGCTGGTGTCCACCGTTCCGGTGATGTTCCTCGCTCAGGGCGGACTCCCGAACATGTGGCTCGTGCTCGCCACCGTCATCGGCGGGTCCCTGAGCGCCGGCTCCGCCGCCGCGTTCAACATGTACCTCGATCGGGACATCGACGCGCACATGCACCGCACCGAGAACCGGCCGCTCGTGACGGGCGAGGTCAGCCCGCGCGGGGCGCTGATCTTCTCGTGGACGCTCGCCGTGACGTCGACGGTCTGGCTGTGGCTCACCACGAACTGGCTCGCCGCGACCCTGTCGGCGGTCGCCATCTTCTTCTACGTCGTGATCTACACGATGATCCTCAAGCGCCGCACCGAGCAGAACATCATCTGGGGCGGCATCGCGGGATGCTTCCCGGTGCTCATCGGCTGGTCCGCCGTGACCGGTTCGCTCGACTGGCCGGCCTTCATCCTCTTCCTGCTCGTCTTCCTCTGGACGCCGCCGCACTACTGGCCGCTGTCGATGAAGTACAAGGGCGACTACGAGGACGTCGACGTGCCGATGCTCGGCGTGACGCGCAACGCCTCGCAGGTCGGACTCCAGGTCATCCTGTACGCCTGGGCGACCGTGGCGTGCTCGCTGCTGCTCGTCCCGATCGCGGACATGGGGCTCGTCTACACCGTGTCGGCGCTCGTGTTCGGCGGATGGTTCATCTACGAGTCGCACCGCCTGTACAACCGGGCCGTCCACGGCACCGAGGCTCGGCCGATGCGCGTGTTCCACGCGTCGATCACGTACCTGACCCTGATCTTCGTCGCCGTCGCGCTCGACCCGCTGCTGCCTTTCTGAACCGGCTTCCCGGCTGAGGCCACTGCCGCAGACGACGGAGCGGCGCCGATCGCTCGACGCCGCTCCGGTCCTGCGCTCGATCAGCGCGTGACGGCGGGCGCCGTCTCCTCGGCGTCCGTCTCGGTGTCGGAGGGGTCGGTGGCGGAGGGGTCGGTGTCGACAGACACGGCGTCCGCGTCGGCCGTGGCGGTGTCGGTGTCGACGGGCTCTGCGTCGTGAGAGGCTCCGACCGAGCCCTCGACGGTCGTGGACGTCGTCTCGATCGGGGCGTCCTTCTCGGTGGGTTCCGCCGTCCAGTCGATCGCCTCGACGACCGCAGGGGCGGGAGCCGGAACGAGCGACCGCGCGGCGACGAGTCCCAGGCTGAGCAGGATCCCGACGATCCCGGCGGCGAGCACACCGGCGCCCACGACGACGAGGGACTGCCCGACGTAGACCTCGACGCCCGTGGCGGTGCCGGCGAGCAGCGTGGTCGTCATCGTGCCGATCTGGCCGGCGATGAGCCAGCCGCCGACTGCCGTCGTGGCGAGGGACACGACCAGGAGCAGCCAGAATCCGATGCTTCGTGTGAGTGAGGTGTTCATGCGGGCCACGATTCCCGATGCGCTGATGAGACGCCGATGCGGGTCCTATGGATCGCCTGTGCGGGGTCAGTCCTCCGCGGCGACCGGTCGCTTCAGATGCAGCACGACGACCGTGTATGCGGCGGCCGACAGGGAGGCGAGCACCATGTGGATGCCGACCAGCAGGGGAGGGAGGCCTTCGCGGGCCTGCAGGACGCCGACGCCGACCTGCACGGCGATCGCGATGACGAGCACGAGCAGCCAGCGTCGCGGCTCCAGGCGGAGCGACCACGCAGCGATCGTCAGCACGAGGACGAGCCCGGCCAGGATGTACCCCGGCCACGAGTGCACGTGCGCGAGCACCGTCGCGTCGAAGCCGTGCCGGAAGACATCGGCGTCGCCGGAGTGGGGCCCCGAACCGGTGGTCAGCACCCCGAAGACGATCGTCACGGCCAGCGCGAGGCCGGTGACGTGGCTGAGGATCGCGAACCACGTCGGCACGGCGCGCTCGCGCGGCCCGGGAGCGGCGTACAGACGCACGAGGAAGGCGGCGGTGACGCACACGAGCAGGAGCGACGACGTGTAGTGGAAGCCGACGATGAACGGGTTCAGGCCCGTGAGCACCGTGATGCCGCCGACCAGCGCCTGTGCGACGACGCCGATGAGGACGACCCAGGCGAGTGCGACCAGATCGCGGCGCGTCGGAGTCGTGGTGATCGATCGCACGGCCGCCACCACGACCGCGAGCAGCAGGACGCCCAGAGCCACGGGAGCGGCCGGGATGTGGAACGGAGAAGCGAGGGCGTACGCGGCACCGGCGGCGACGATGCCTGCGGCGGCGAACTTGAGCGAGGTCGCGAGCGCGCGCCTCCCGCCCGTGTGATGCAGCACGAGGAGGACGACGAGCAGCGCGATGATGCCCACGACTCCCGTCATCAGACGGTTGCCGAACTCGATCAGACCGTGGACGCCCTGATCGGCGTAGATCGGCACGAGCGACTCCGGGGTGCACAGCGGCCACTCCGAGCATCCGAGTCCCGACCCGGTGAGGCGCACGGCGCCGCCGGTGCCGATGATGATGGTCTCGGTCACGAAGGACAGCCAGGCCAGGATCCGAAGCGCACGCCCCCAGACGGCGGGTCGCGTGCCTGTCGCGCCCGGACCGTCGCCGGTCTTCGCGATGGCGGCGGGGATCTTCGTGTCGGGCATGGGTCCTCCGGACCGGGCTGACTCGGCGGGCACGGCCCGGTTGTCAGGCGAAACCTGTAGAATCGGATTGTTGCGATGAGCGCTGACAGCGCTGAAGCATCGACAACAGTTTAGGCGCGAAGAACGCGCCGGTGATGAGGGCCCAACCAACGGCACACACTCCCGCAGACTCGACGGGGATCACGTGTGCCGGGGCGGATGACACCGTTTCGGGACCTGTGAGGAGAGTATGAGATGTCGGATGTGCTGATCGACCGCCCAGAGCTGGACAGCCTGGGGGTGTACGAGTTCGGCTGGCACGATGAGGATGCCGCCGGAGCCATTGCGAAACGCGGGATCTCCGAAGAGGTGGTCCGCGGCATCTCGGGACTCAAGCACGAGCCCGAATGGATGCTGAAGACCCGTCTCAAGGGATACCAGCTCTTCGGCAAGAAGCCGATGCCGACCTGGGGTGCAGACCTCAGCGAGATCGACTTCGACAACATCAAGTACTTCGTGCGCTCGACCGAGAAGCAGGCGCAGTCCTGGGAAGACCTCCCGGCTGAGATCCGCGAGACATACGAGCGCCTCGGCATCCCCGAGGCCGAGCGTCAGCGCCTCGTCGCGGGCGTCGCCGCGCAGTACGAGTCCGAGGTCGTGTACCACCAGATCCGCGAGGACCTGGAGGAGCAGGGCGTCATCTTCATGGACACCGACACGGCACTCCGTGAGCACCCCGAGTTCTTCGAGGAATACTTCGGAACCGTCATCCCGGCCGGCGACAACAAGTTCGCCGCGCTGAACACCGCCGTCTGGTCGGGAGGCTCGTTCGTCTACGTCCCCAAGGGCGTGCACGTCGAGATCCCGCTGCAGGCCTACTTCCGGATCAACACCGAGAACATGGGCCAGTTCGAGCGGACCCTGATCATCGCCGACGAGGACAGCTACGTCCACTACATCGAGGGCTGCACCGCCCCGATCTACAAATCGGACTCGCTGCACTCGGCCGTGGTCGAGATCATCGTGAAGAAGAACGCCCGCGTGCGTTACACGACGATCCAGAACTGGTCGAACAACGTCTACAACCTCGTCACCAAGCGTGCCGTCGCCCACGAGGGCGCGACCATGGAGTGGGTCGACGGCAACATCGGCTCCAAGGTGACGATGAAGTACCCGTCGATCTACCTGATGGGCGAGCACGCCAAGGGCGAGACGCTCTCCGTCGCCTTCGCCGGCCCCGGCCAGCACCAGGACGCCGGCGCGAAGATGATCCACATGGCTCCGTACACGCAGTCGTCGATCGTCTCGAAGTCGATCGCCCGCGGCGGCGGACGCGCCGGATACCGCGGCGAGGTCCGCGTGGATGCCAACGCGCATCACTCCGCGAACACGGTGCGCTGCGACGCGCTCCTGGTCGACACGAAGTCCCGCTCGGACACCTACCCGGCGATCGACATCCGCGTCGACGACGTGCAGCTCGGCCACGAGGCCACGGTCTCGAAGGTCAGCGAGGAGCAGCTGTTCTACCTGCAGTCCCGAGGCATGCCCGAGGACGAGGCGATGGCGATGATCGTGCGCGGCTTCATCGAGCCGATCGCGCGCGAACTGCCGATGGAGTACGCGATGGAGTTGAACAAGCTCATCGAGATGGGCATGGAAGGCAGTGTCGGCTAGATGACGGCTCAGGCTACGGCGTCCGCAGGGACGCAGGATACGAACGCGCACATCGACCCGGCAGCGCAGGTCGCCGCCGCGGGCTTCGTCCCGGTGCAGACCCGCTCCGAGCGGCCGCACTCCTTCGAGCCCGCCGACTTCGGCGCGCCGACGGGGCGCGAGGTCAACTGGAAGCACACGCCCGTCGCGAAGCTGGCGCCGCTGTTCGCGGTGGCGTCGCCGAACGACGGCGTCCGCTACGACTTCAGCGCGGGGGAGCAGTACGTCTCGACCCCGCTCGCGGCCGGTGACGCTCCGCGCGGCGAGGTCTTCCTCGCCGAGGACGTGACGGCGGCGGTCGCCTGGCAGGGTGCCGCCGAGGCGCTCCACGTGCGGATCCCGCGCGAGGAGGAGGTGGCGGAGCCCGTCTTCGTCTCGATCACGGGTCTCGGCGCCGATCGCCGGGCCGATGCGCACATCGTCATCGAGGCTCTCGAGCACAGCTCGGCGACCGTCGTGCTCCAGCACTCCGGCTCGGCGCAGTACGCGCAGAACGTCGAGATCATCGTCCGCGACGGCGCGAAGCTCACGGTCATCAGCCTGCAGCAGTGGCAGGACGACGCCGTGCACGCGTCCGCCCACCAGGCCCGCGTCGGAGCGGATGCGACTCTCAAGCACTTCGTCGTCAGCTTCGGCGGCGGCGTTGTCCGGGTCAATCCGAACGTCGAGCTCGCCGGTGCCGGCTCCGAGGGGTATCTCTACGGCCTCTCCTACGCGGATGCCGGACAGCACCTCGAGAGCCAGGTGTACCTGCACCACAAGGGACCGCACACCAAGGGCGACGTGCTCTACAAGGGCGCCCTCCAGGGTGCCGGAGCGCACAGCGTATGGATCGGCGACGTGCTGATCGGCGCCGATGCCAACGGCACCGACTCCTACGAGGCGAACCGCAACCTGGTGCTCACCGAGGGCGCACGCGCCGACTCGATCCCGAACCTCGAGATCGAGACCGGCGACATCCTCGGCGCCGGACACGCGAGTGCCACCGGTCGCTTCGACGACGAGCAGCTGTTCTACCTGCAGGCGCGCGGCATCTCCGAGGAGGAGGCGCGCCGACTGGTCGTGCTCGGCTTCCTGACCGACATCGTGCAGCGCCTCGGCATCCCGGCTCTGGAGACCGAGCTGCTCGACGCGATCGAGGTCGAGCTCGCGGCGGTCGACGCATGACCGCCGAGCGCGTGTGCGGCGTCGCCGACCTCGAGCAGGACACGCCGCTGCGCGTCGATCCCGCCGGCGTGCCGATCACGGTGATCAAGGACGGCGACGGCGTCATCCACGCCATCGGCGACGTCTGCACCCATGGCGACATCTCGCTCTCCGAGGGCTTCGTCGAAGGTGACACGGTGGAGTGCTGGGCCCATGGCTCCGCCTTCTCGCTGCTCACCGGCAAGCCCCAGAACCTCCCCGCTTATGAGCCCGTCCCGGTCTACGTCGTCGAGATCGACGGCGACGACGTGCTCATCGACCCGACCGTGACGAAGGAAGTCTGAATGTCTGTTCTCGAGATCCGCGACCTGTTTGTGACGGTCGAGACCGAGTCGGGGACCACCCCGATCCTCAACGGAATCACCCTCACCATGAACACCGGTGAGACGCACGCGATCATGGGCCCCAACGGCTCGGGCAAGTCGACGCTCGCCTACACGATCGCCGGGCACCCCAAGTACACCGTGACCTCCGGTTCCATCACCTTCGACGGTGAGGACGTGCTCGCGATGAGCGTCGACGAGCGCGCCCGTGCGGGTCTGTTCCTCGCGATGCAGTACCCGGTGGAGATCCCCGGCGTCACCGTGACGAACTTCCTGCGTACGGCCAAGACGGCTCTCGACGGCGAGGCGCCGGCGATCCGCGGCTGGACCAAGGACGTCAAGGCGGCCATGTCCAACCTGCGCATGGACCCGAAGTTCGCGCAGCGCAACGTCAACGAGGGGTTCTCGGGCGGCGAGAAGAAGCGCCACGAGATCCTGCAGCTCGAGGTGCTCAAGCCGAAGTTCGCGATCCTCGACGAGACCGACTCCGGCCTCGACGTCGACGCGCTGAAGATCGTCTCCGAGGGTGTCAACCGCGCCAAGGAGAACACCGGCCTCGGTGTGCTGCTCATCACGCACTACACCCGCATCCTCCGCTACATCCGTCCGGACTACGTGCACGTCGTCGTCGCCGGGAAGATCGTCGAAGAGGGCGGACCCGAGCTCGCCGACCGGCTCGAGGACGAGGGATACGACCGTTTCCTCGACCCCGCCGCCCCCATCGAGGCGTAGGCTGGCCGCATGACCGCGACGCTCACCGACCAGAAGTACGACGAGGTCACCGAGGCCCTGAAAGACGTCATGGATCCCGAGCTCGGGATCAACGTCGTCGACCTCGGTCTGATCTACGACCTCGCCTGGGATGACGAGAACGACGCTCTCGTCATCCACATGACGCTCACGAGCGCGGGCTGCCCCCTGACCGACGTCCTCGAGGAGCAGACCGCCGAGGCGCTGGACAACGTCGTGGATCGCTTCCGCATCAACTGGGTGTGGATGCCGCCGTGGGGCCCGGAGAAGATCACCGATGACGGTCGCGACATGATGCGCGCCCTCGGCTTCGCGATCTAGGAATGCTCCGGGTCACGGCCCTGCCCCTGGCAGAGCTCCGCGAGCGCAGCAGCGAGAAGTGGCGGGAGTACCCCGCCGACGTCCTGCCGCTGTTCGTCGCGGAGACCGACTTCCCGCTGGCACCCGCCATCACGGCGGCGCTGCAGCGCGCCGTCGAGATCGGCGACACCGGGTATGTGGCCTCGCGGACGCCGCTCGCCGAGTCGTTCGCCGCGTTCGCCGGGCGTCGCTACGGGTGGGAGCCCGACCCTGCCCGCATGCGGAGCACGGCTGATGTGAGCATGGGGATCGTGGAGATCCTCCGCCGCGTCACACAGCCCGGCGACCGTGTCGTCGTCACGCCTCCGGTCTATCCGCCGTTCTACGAGCTCGTCGCCGAGGCCGGTGCGGAGGTCATCCGCGTTCCGCTGCGGGACACCGGGACGACGTGGGAGCTCGACCTCGACGGCATCCGCGCTGCCTTCGAAGACGGTGCGACCGCGATCCTGCTCTGCAACCCGCACAACCCGACCGGCACGGTGCACGACCGCGACGCGCTGACCGCTCTCGCCGAGATCGCGGAGGAGTTCGGTGCCGTGGTCGTCTCCGACGAGATCCACGGTCCGCTGGCGCAGCCGGGGACGGGGTTCACGCCGTTCCTGACGGCGGGTGACGCGGCACAGCGCGTCGGCTATGCGGTCGTGAGTGCGAGCAAGGCGTTCAATCTCGCCGGGCTCAAGTGCGCCCTGATGGTCACCGCCGACGATGCGACGACCTCTGTCGTGCGCAGCCTCCCGGTCGAGGTCGAGTGGCGCACGGGGCAGTTCGGCCTCCTCGCCGCGGTGGCCGCGTTCTCCGAGGAGAGCGACGAATGGCTCGACGGGCTCCTGCGCACGCTCGACGAGAACCGCGTGCTCCTGGAGGATCTCCTCGCTGCGCGCCTGCCCGACGCGCGCTACCGCATCCCCGACGCCGGTTACCTCGCCTGGATCGACCTGTCGGCGCTGGAGTGGGGCGAGAACCCCGCGCGACGCATCCTGAAGGACGCCAGGGTCGCACTGCTTTTCGGCCCGGCCTTCGGCGCGGAGGGCGCCGGACACGTGCGCCTGAACTTCGGAACCAGTCCCGAGATCATCACCGAGGCCATCGAGCGCATCGCGGCGCTCGTCGGCCGATGACGCCGGAGGGGACCGTCGCATCGATCTGGGATCGCGATCGCATCTGGGTGACACTCGGAGCGGTCGCCCTGATCTTCCTCGCGGCGATCGAGGCCCTCGCAGTCACGACCGTCATGCCCGTGGTCAGCGAAGCGCTCGACGGGCAGTCGCTCTACGCTGTCGCGTTCGCCGGCACCCTGGCGACGAGCGTGATCGGCATGGTCGCGGCCGGGGCCTGGTCCGACGCGCGCGGGCCGCGCGGCGCCCTCTACGTCGCTGTGACGCTTTTCGTCGTCGGCCTCCTCATCTCGGGCCTCGCGACGACCATGCACCAGTTCCTCGTCGGCCGGCTCGTGCAGGGACTCGGAACAGGGGGTCAGACCGTCGCGCTCTACGTCGTGGTGGCCCGACTGTACCCCGCGCATCTGCACGGCCGCATCTTCGCGGCGTTCGCCGCGGCGTGGGTGGTGCCCTCTATGATCGGCCCGTTCCTCGCCGGTGCCGTCGCGGAGTACCTGGACTGGCGCTGGGCGTTCCTCGGCGTCGCGGTGCTGACAGCGGCGGCCTTCCTGATGATCGCGGTGCGTCTCCGCGGCGTCGATCTCGGTCACGGCGAGCCTCAGGACGGGCGCGCACTGATCACCCGACTGCTGCTCGCGGTCGTGGTCGCCGTGCTCGCCGTGGTGATCGGTTTCTCCGCCGACATGGATCCCGTCGTCGGGTGGCCCGTCGCGCTCGGCGCGGTCGTCGTGATCGCCTTCGCCGTGCTCCCGCTGGTGCCGCGCCGCACGCTCCGCGCCGGCCCCGGACTGCCGAGCGTCGTGCTCATGCGCGGTATCGCCGCGGGAGCGTTCTTCGCAGCCGAGGCGTACATCCCGTATCTGCTGATGGAGCGGTACGCGTTCACGGCCACCTGGGCCGGTGTCGCGCTGATGCTGGCCGCGTTCGCCTGGGCGGGGGCATCCGCGCTGCAGGGGCGCTACGGGGAGCGTCTCGGAAACCACCGCATCACCCTGATCAGTCTCGGCCTGATCCTCGTGGCGATGGCGTGCGTGCTCGTCGCTGCGCTGACGGGTGTCACCCCGGTCGTCGTGATCGTCGGCTGGGCGTTCGCCGGGGGAGGGATGGGCCTGCTGTACCCCCGCCTGACGGTGCTCACCCTGGCATACTCCGACGAGACCAATCAGGGGTTCAACTCCTCCGCGCTGTCGATCTCGGATGCCACGGGATCAGCGGTGGCCATCGCCCTCGCCGGACTCGGCATCGCGACGCTCGGCGGCGGGGCGGGTGCCTTCGGGGCTGTCTTCGCCTTCGGGATCGCGCTCGTGCTGCTCGCGGTGGTTCCCGGGCTCAGGCTCGGTCACGCGGCGGAGTCGCCGCAGCGCTGACCTCCCCGGCGAGGGCGGTGACGCCGAGATCGAAGACGCGGTCCAGTCCCGCGGTCACGTCGGTCTCGTCCCCGCCGAGCAGGGCGCCGTGGCTGTCGGCGTGCATGCGCTGCTGCACGAGCGTGGCGTGTCCGAGGACGAAGTGCAGGATCGCAACAGCGCGCTGCTCGGCATCCGTCGCGCCCTCGCTCTCGAGGGCTCTCATGAGGGCGGACTGCGCCGGAGACGAGCCGAGCCGGAGGGCGTAGGTGCTGAGGACGAGCTCCGCGCCGTCGCGGTGGGCGAAGAGCGCGTCGCGGATGCCCCGGGCCGTCGCGAGAACGTCGGACCCGCCGCCGGGGATGACGGCGGTGATCCGATCGGCGAGATCGGCGAGGAGCTCCTGCTTGCTGGCGAAGTGCCAGTACAGGGCGCTGGGCTGTACGTCGAGTCGTCCGGCGATGCGCCGCATGGAGAGATCGGCGAGACCCACCTCGTCGAGCAGAGCGAGAGCCGTACGCGCGACGCTCTCACGGTCATGCCGTGCTGGATTGGGTTCGGGGGTCATGCTCTCACTATAGTGAACAGCGTTCAGGTGAACGGTGTTCAGGTGATGCCCGCGTCGAGCGCGGTGCGCTGTGGAGGAGGGGACCGCGGATGACGGAGAGCGTGACGACGGCGATCGCGGAGATCTCGGTCGATCGTGTGTCGGTCGAGTTCGACGGTCGCGCCGTGCTCGACGACGTGACGGTGGAACTCACGGCGCCCACCATCGCCGTGATCGGAGCGAACGGCTCGGGCAAGTCGACGTTCGCACGTCTGCTCAACGGACTCGTCGCCCCCACCGCCGGGCGGGTGACCGTGGACGGGCTCGATACGGTTCGCGACCGTGCGCAGGTGCGCCGTCGTGTCGGCTTCGTGTTCGCCAACCCGGATGCACAGATCCTCATGCCCACCCCCGCGGAGGACCTCGCGCTCTCGCTCCGCGGAACGCCACGAGATCAGGCCGCGCTGCGCGTCAGGGAGACCCTCGCCGCACACGGACTCGCCGGCCATGCCGATGTCCCGGCGTCGGCGCTGTCCGGCGGGCAGAAGCAGATGCTCGCCCTGGCATCGGTCCTCATCACGGAGCCCCGACTGATCGTGGCGGACGAGCCGACCACGCTCCTCGATCTGCGGAACGCGCGCCGGATCGGGGATCTGCTTCTCGCGCAGTCGGCGCAGGTCGTGCTCGTGACCCATGATCTCGAACTGGCCGCCCGGTGCCACACGGCCGTGCTCTTCGAGGAGGGGCGCGTGATCGCGTCCGGCGCCCCGAAGGACGTCATCGAGGCGTATCGCCGAGGCTGCGGATGATCTCGCTGCATCGACCGGGCTCGAGCCTTCTCCACCGTGCGCCGGCCGGCGCGAAGCTCGGCATCCTCGCGGTGTCCGCGCTGGCGCTCTCGCTGTATCCGCATGACCCGCTGAGCATCGGCATCGCTCTGCTCGTGTCGTTCGGACTGTACGGCGTCGCCGGCTTCGGGCCTCGCGTCCTCGCCGCCGAGCTCTGGCGTCTGCGGTGGATCGTCCTGGTGCTCGCTGCCGCGCTGGCGATCTTCGTGTCGCCGGCCGCGGCCTGGATCAGCACCGGCCGTGTCATCGCGCTCCTGCTGCTGGCGAGCCTCCTGACGCTCACCACGCCGATGTCCGCGCTTCTCGACGTCCTGCGTCGGCTCCTGCATCCGCTCCGCCGTCTCGGCGTCGACCCGGATGCTGTGGCGATGACGATCTCGCTCACGCTCACGATGATCCCGGTGGTCGCGGGGTTCGCCGAGCGCGTGCGCGAGGCGGGGCAGGCGCGCGGGGTGCGACTCGGGCCGCGCGCGATCGTTCCGATGCTCGTGCTCGCCCTCCGGCATGCCGACGATGTCGGCGACGCGCTGGCGGCTCGCGGCATCGCCTGACTTCTCACGCGATCGCGAAGTCCGCACGGGTGGGCACCGCGTCGCTCGGAGTGCGCCGAGCGAGACGCAGGGACGCGGCGAGGAGGGCGACCGCGATCATCGCCGTCGCCACGGAGGTGCCGAGGACCAGGAGCATCACGATGCCGATCAGCCCCAGCAGCGTGCCCAGTGCGAGACCGCGCGTCGACCGGGTCGGCTCCGGCGCGGTCTGCGTCTCGAACCGGGTGAAAGCGAGCGCGACCACCGCTGTGAAGGCGAGGGTCGCAGCGAGCCAGAGAGGACGCCCGGCCCACCAGTCCGCGCTGTCGAGCGCGGGGAGTGCGGCGCCGGTGAGCAGTGCGAAGGCTGCCGTGAATCCGGCCATGGCGAGCAGGATCGGCATGTGCCACAGGTAGATCGTCATTGCGCGTCGCGTCACGAATCCGGTGAAGGCCGCCGGCAGGGGACGTCGGCTGAGGCGCTCGATCCGGTCGCGGTGCAGCGAGAGGGCACCGGTGTGCGCCACGCCGACGAGCAGCAGCGCCGCCGTGGGCGGGTTGATGTTCGCGATGAGATCGGGAGAGTACACGCCGGTGAGGAAGGTGACGGCCAGGAGCGCGACCGCTCCCACGACGGCGAGCGTGCGGGTGCGCCGGCTGAGGGCATCGATACGGCCGTCGGCGAGGAAGAATCCCAGCTGCTGAAGGGCCATCCAGACGAAGGCGAGGTTCAGGAAGCCCAGGCCCTCGATGCCGCTGGCGGCGCGCAGCGCGTCCACGAGCACGGATGCCGCGGCCAGTGCTCCGATGGTCGTGAACGGGGCACGCTCGTGCGCGGCTGCGAGGACGGGCAGCAGCGCCTGGCAGAGGACGAAGACCCCGAGGAACCAGAGCGGCTGGCCGTAGCGGAAGCCGGCGGTGGCGATGAGATCGGCCGGGACGCCGATCACCGTGAGCACGGCGAGGGCGAAGCCGACGACGACCACGGTGAAGATCGCCGGTCGCAGCAGGCGATGGATGCGTCCGGCGACGAAGTCGGTCGCGGTCCCGCCGCGCTGCCGCAGGCGCCGATACGCCAGGAGACCCGAGAACCCTCCGATCACGAAGAAGAGCGGCATCACCTGGAGCACCCAGCTCAGCGGCGCGATCCATGCCGTGCCGTCGCTGGCGTTCTCGAAGAGCGGCCCCGCATCGGTGACCGTGACCCCGACCATGAGGGCGTGGAGCAGTACGACTCCCAGGACGCAGAGGGCCCGGATGAGGTCGATCCCCGTGTCGCGCGACGCGCGTGGCGGGGGAGTGGGAGTCGCCGTGCGCGGCGCCTGGGCGATGGTCATGAGTCCTCCTCGGGAGCGGTGTTCCCGAAGACTATGGACGCGGTGAGCGCTGCGGCATCACCCTCCGGTGCCGTTCTCTCCCCCTACCGGAGGATGAGTCAGGAGGACGGCTCGACGAGCCCGGTGTCGTACGCGAGGATCACGGCGTGCACGCGGTCGCGCAGGTTCAGCTTCGCGAGGACCTTGCCGACATGGGTCTTGACCGTCTGCTCGGCGATGAACAGGTCGGCGGCGATCTCGGTGTTCGAGCGCCCCTTGCCGATGAGCACGAGCACTTCGCGCTCACGCTCGGTGAGCTCGGCCAGCGCCGTGGTGGCCTTCGGGCTTCGCGGCCGGCGCCCGGCGAACTGCTCGATCATGCGCCGGGTGACACTCGGGGCGAGCAGCGCGTCGCCACCCGCGACCACGCGCACCGCGTGCACGAGCTCCTCCGGCAGAGCGTCCTTGAGCAGGAAGCCGCTGGCCCCGGCCTCCAGCGCGTCGTAGACGTAGTCGTCGATGTCGAAGGTGGTGAGCATGAGGATCCGCGGCACATGCGCCGCAGGATACGACGGGCCGAGGATGCGTCGGGTGGCTTCGATGCCGTCCATCTCCGGCATCCGCACGTCCATCAGGATCACGTCCGGGTCGACGCGGGCCGCCAGCGTCACAGCCTCGGCGCCGGTGGCGGCCTGCCCCGTGACACGGATGCCCTCGTGGGCATCCAGCAGCGCGGCGAATCCGGCGCGGACCATGGCCTGGTCGTCGGCGATGAGCACGCTGATCGTCACGTGATCTCCTTCTCGGTGGTGAGGGCGTCGCCGACGGGGAGCGACGCCTCGACGGTCCAGCCTCCGTCGTCGTCAGGGCCGGCGGAGAGGCTGCCGCCGAGCAGCTCGGAGCGTTCCCGCATGCCACGGAGGCCGTAGCCCGTGCCATGGCTCTCCGGGGTGCGCGGGGGCGCGGCGTTGTGCACGCGGATGCGGATCGTCGCGGCATCCGCGTGCAGCCGTACGCTGATGCGCGCACCCGGCGCATGACGCACCGCGTTGCTCAGGGCTTCCTGGATGATGCGGAAGGTGGCGATCTGCACGGCTGGGTTCGCTGCGGACGCGGCGTCTCCGCCCTCGATCACCAGGCCGACCTCGACGCCGGCGCGACGGATGCTGTCGATCAGGGCCGGAACATCGTCGATGCCCTGCTGCGGGGTGAGTTCGGCGCTCTGGTCCTCGGTGCGGAGCACGCCGAGCATCCGTCGCATCTCGGTGAGCGACGCTCTCGCCGTCGCCGCGATGTCCTCGAACTCGGCTGTCGCGGCCTCGCCGATCTCCGGGAGGCGGTAGCGTGCGGTCGATGCCTGCACCTGGATCACCGACATGCTGTGGGCCACCACGTCGTGGAGCTCACGGGCGATGCGGGTGCGCTCCTCGACGAGCGCGCGACGCGAACCTTCCAGAGCGCTGTGCTCCTTCTCGCGCGACAGCTCGGCCGAGACACGCAGTCGGCCGGACACGAGCGCCGCGATCAGGAGCATCGCCGCCGCGATCGATGAGGTCACGATCAGATCGGCGGTCGCGCTTCCGGCGGAGCCGGCCGTCGCGACCATGTCCGGACGGAGAAGAGGTGCGGTGAGCGACGCGATCACGCCGATGATCAGGGGGAATGCCCCGATCCGCGCGCCGTGCACGAACGTCACGACCCCGACGAACAGGACGAACGTCAGGAGAGCGGGAACCGACCATGGCCAGGGCGAATGGGTCGCGAGCTCCGGGACGACGAGGAGCGGAAGGACGAAGGCGGCGGCGCAGAAGAGCGCGATGGCCCAGCGCGGGTGGGCGATCGCGAGGAGCGGCGACACGCAGAGGGCGGCGCCGAGGATGAACGACAGGGGGAGCGGCGTACCGAGGAGGAGGGTCTGGAGGGGGACGAGGGTCGAGTACAGCGCGATGCTCGCCACGCACAGCGCAGCGAGCGCAGCGGTGCGCCGACTGATCCGCGGACGGCGCGGGGGGCGCTCTCTGCGTCGTGCCATGTCTGTCATCCTGCCAGTTGGGGAACGGTCTCGCGCCGTCGACGGGCGGCGGCGACCCGGTCGATCACCACTCCGATCGCGAGGGCGATGACGATGCCGAGCCCGGCGCTGAGGAGCGGCTGATCCTTGATCCAGGCGCCGGCGAGCAGACCGATGGCGAGGCTGAAGATGCTCCAGCTGAGTCCGGCGATCAGACTCAGGGGCCCGAAGCGTCGCCACGGGAAGCCGAGCGCGCCGGCGGACATGTTGACGGCGACTCGGCCGACGGGGATGTATCGCGCGCCCAGGATCAGGACAGCGCTGCGACGGTCCAGCGCGGTCTGCGCATGCGCGAATGCGGCGGCGACCCGTGGTCGGCGCATCCAGGCGAAGCGGGTCGTCCCGAGCCGGCGTCCGATCGCGAAGGCGATGTTGTCGCCGATCGCGGCTCCGACGGCGCCGATCGCGCCGAGGAGCAGCAGGTTCCCGTCACCCGAGGATGCGGCCACTGCCGCCGCCGCGACCAGCACCGTCTCGCTCGGCACCGGAGGGAAGAACCCGTCGACGATCGTCACGACCAACAGCACGAGGTACAGCCAGGGGGAGGCGATGGCCTGCATGATGAGCTCGTTGAGGATGTCCACTCCTGCACGCTACGGAGCGCGTGCCGGTGCGGGCATCCCTCTCCGGTATCGTCCCTCTCACTCTCGGGACTGATCTTCCTGACCGGCGCTCCCTGCTGCGCCGCTTATACTGGGAGGCTGGCCGTCGGCCGACTCTCTCCCCTTGAACGAACGGACATCCGCTGTGCTTGCCGTGCACGACCTCGAGATCCGCGTTGGCGCGCGCCTGCTCATGGAGAACGTCTCCTTCCGCGTCGCCGACGGCGACAAGATCGGACTCGTCGGTCGCAACGGCGCAGGGAAGACCACGCTGACCAAGGTGCTCGCCGGCGACGTGCTGCCGTCCGGTGGCAGCGTGACGCGCTCGGGCGAGCTCGGCTACCTGCCGCAGGATCCGCGTTCCGGCAATCCGGAGGATCTCGCGCGAACGCGCATCCTCGATGCTCGCGGCCTCGGCCAGCTGAACCTCGGGATGACCGAGGCGTCGCTCGCCATGGGGTCCGACGACCCCGCGGTCGCGGCGAAGGCGATGAAGCGCTACGCCTCCCTGACGGAGAAGTTCGAGGCGCAGGGCGGGTACGCCGCCGAGGCCCAGGCCGCCTCCATCGCGCACAACCTGTCCCTCCCCGATCGCATCCTCGATCAGCCGCTCTCGACGCTCTCCGGCGGTCAACGCCGGCGCATCGAGCTCGCACGCATCCTGTTCTCGGACGCGCAGACGATGATCCTCGATGAGCCGACCAACCACCTCGACGCGGACAGCGTCGTCTGGCTGCGCGAGTTCCTCAAGGGGTACAAGGGCGGACTGATCGTCATCAGCCACGATGTCGAGCTCGTCGGCGAGACCGTGAACCGGGTGTTCTACCTCGACGCCAACCGTCAGGTCATCGACACCTACAACATGAACTGGAAGAACTACCTGCGCCAGCGGGTGGCCGACGAGGAGCGTCGCAAGAAGGAGCGCGCCAACGCCGAGAAGAAGGCGACGACCCTGCAGCAGCAGGCCGCGCGCTTCGGCGCCAAGGCCTCCAAGGCCGCGGCCGCCCACCAGATGGTGGCGCGTGCCGAGAAGCTGCTCGCGGGTCTCGAGGATGTCCGGCAGGAAGACCGCGTCGCGAAGCTGCGGTTCCCGAAGCCCGCCCCGTGCGGCAAGACCCCGATGATGGCCTCCGGTCTGTCGAAGTCCTACGGCTCGCTCGAGATCTTCACGGATGTCGACCTCGCGATCGACCGCGGCTCGAAGGTCGTGGTGCTGGGGCTCAACGGTGCCGGCAAGACGACCCTGCTGCGGATGCTCGCCGGAGTCGACCAGCCCGACACCGGGCAGCTCGAGCCCGGACACGGGCTCAAGGTCGGCTACTACGCGCAGGAGCACGAGAACCTCGATGTGAATCGCTCGGTGCTGGAGAACATGGTCTCCGCGGCTCCGCACATCACCGAGACCGAGGCGCGCAAGGTTCTCGGCTCGTTCCTGTTCACCGGTGACGACGTGCTGAAGCCTGCAGGCGTCCTGTCCGGCGGAGAGAAGACGCGTCTGTCTCTCGCGACCCTCGTCGTGTCGTCGGCGAACCTGCTCCTGCTCGACGAGCCCACGAACAACCTTGATCCCGCGTCGCGCGAGGAGATCCTCGGAGCCCTCGCGCACTACGAGGGGGCCGTCGTGCTGGTCTCGCACGACCCCGGTGCCGTGCAGTCGCTGAACCCGGAGCGCGTGCTGATCCTCCCCGACGGCGTCGAGGACATCTGGAGCCAGGAGTATCAGGACCTCATCGAGCTGGCCTGACCGCTCGCAGGGCGTGGCATAGTCGACAGGGTGACGTTCGACGATCAGGACCGTGAGCTGCTCCCTCTGAACGACTGGCTCCGCGGTCGCCATGCACTGACCGGAGTCGCGCCGGAGTGGGATCTCGACGCCGTGCCCGCGGAGCCGACAGAACTCTTCCGGGAGTGGTTGCTGCGGGCGGATGCCGACGGCGTCGCCGAGCCGCATGCCGCCACCCTCGCGACGGTCGACGCCGCGGGCGTCCCGGATGCGCGGACGTTGATCCTGAAGGGGATCGACGCGGGCGGATGGGCCTTCGCCAGCACCCGTTCGTCGCGCAAGGGCGCGCAGCTCGCCGATTCGCCGGCCGCGGCGCTGAACTTCTGGTGGCAGCCGCAGGTGCGCGCTGTTCGGGTGCGCGGGCGCGTGGAGGAGGCGACCGCCGAGGAGAGCGCGGCGGACCTCGCGGCGCGATCGGTCGCGGCGCAGGCGGGTGTCGCAGCGGGGGACTGGGTGCGCTGGCGTGTCATCCCGTCGCGGATCGAGTTCTGGCAGGGATCCCGCGACCGCCGGCACACGCGAGTGGTCTACGAGTCCGTCGGCGACGGCTGGCGGCACTCGATCGCCCGGGACTGATCGGGACGAAGGGGTACGGGCCGGTGTCGGCGACCCTCGCTAGCGTGAACGGATGAGTCTCGCCCACATCCGCGCAGTCTGCTGGGACTGGAACGGCACCCTGCTCGACGACGCGGAGATCTGCCGCCAGGTCATGAACACGGTGCTCGTCGACCACGGGCGTGAGCCCCTGGCCGATCTGGAGGCCTATCGGTCCGTCTTCCGGTTCCCGATCCGGGAGTTCTACCGCTCAGTCGGCGTCGGCGACGATCGTTTCGTCACTGCGGCGTCCACGTACCTGGCCCGACTCGCGATGCGAGTCGTGGAGCCACGGCTCCACGAGGGTGCACTCCGCACCGTTCGCGGCATCGGCCGGCTCGGGGTCCGGCAGGTTCTCGCCTCGGCGACCGTGTCCGACGCGCTCGCCCGGCAGATGGCGCCCCATGGTCTGGATCGCCTGTTCGAAGCGGTCCTCGCCATCGATGATCCGTATCGAGCGTCGAAGCACGAGGTCATCCGCGGCTGGCTGACGACGTCCGGCCTGGAGCCGGCAGACGTCCTGATCATCGGGGACACGAATCACGACCACGAGATAGCCGAGGATCTCGGGACCGAGTTCCTCCACTTCGAAGCGGGCCACGGGATCCGCTCCGGCGAGGCGCGACGGATCTCCGCGCTCGATGAGCTGCTTGCCCTGCTCGGGCCGCCGCGGCATCTCGCCCTCGACAAAGCGTAACCAATCGGTTACTCTTTTGCTCATGGACGGAGCTCGAGCGATCGCGGACCCGGTGCGACGGGAGATCCTCGAGCTGGTCAGCGATGCGCCTCTCCCGGCCGGGAGCATCGCCGCGCATTTCTCGATCAGCCGACCTGCCGTGAGCAAGCATCTGCGCGTGCTCGTCGAGTGCGGCGTGGTCGAGGCGACCGTGTCGGGGCGGCAGCGGATCTACGCGCTGCGCTCCGAGCCGCTCGTCGAGGTCGCGACCTACCTCGACCGCCTTCTCGGGGCGCCCTTCGACGCCCGATTGGACGCCCTGGAGACCGAGGTCGCACGAGCAAGGCGTCAGCGCAGGGCCCGACCGCCATCCGAATCGAGCATCAGAGGAGAGACAGCATGAACGCACCCGCACCGACCGGACGGCTGGTCCCCGCCGCAGACGGACACGACCTGGTCTTCGCCCGGACGCTGCCCGGATCGCTGGAGGACTCCTGGGCGAGCATCACGGAACCGGAACGCACAGCCCGGTGGATCGGCGCCTGGGAGGGTGAGGGAGCGGTCGGCGCGACGATCAGGCTCCGTCTCGGCTTCGAGGAGGAGTCGCCCTGGGCAGACGTCCGCATCACCGAGTGCGATCGGCCACGACGGCTCCGGGTGCTGTCGATCGATGAGGCAGGAGCCTGGGATGTCTCGATGGAGCTGACGCCCGCCGGTGAGCGCACGGAGCTGCGCTTCACCATGCACGCCGTGGACGCCACGACGATCGGCGACGTCGGCCCGGGATGGGAGTGGTACCTCGATCAGCTGATCGCCTCGATGTCCGATGCTCCGCTGCCGCCGTTCGAGGACTACTACCCCGCGCAGCGCGAGTACTTCGCGGCGCTGGCGCGCTGAACAGGAGATCATCCGATGTCGGAGGAGGAGAGAAGCGTGAGCGGATATCAGGTGGTGGAGATCGGGGCTCTCGACGAGTGGCGGGGGCACCACGGCGGCTTCGACGAGACGCGGTCGCGGGACGGGCGTCGGGTCGTCGACCACGGGCTGACGATGCAGTACATCGGGATGACGGCGAATGCGCTCGTACCCGGTGAGGAGGCCGGCTACTGGCACGTGCATCGGAAGATCGAGGAGGTCTACGTCTTCCTCGCCGGGCGCGGTCAGATGGGACTCGACGACGACGTCGTCGAGGTGGGTCCGGGAACCGTGATCCGAGTCGGCCAGGGCGTCGCTCGCACGTGGCGAGCCCGCCCGGACAGCCACGGCGAGCTGCGTTGGCTCTGCCTCCGCGCGGGCGGCGAAGAGCTGCCCCACCTCCCCGACGACAGCTCGCGACTGCCCGAGAAGCCGATGCCCTGGGCGGACTGAAGCATGGACGAGACCCTCGCAGCCGCGCCACCGCGGTCCCCGGACTTCAGCGATGACTTCCGGGACGGACTCGATACGGAGAAGTGGATCGCCCACTACCTGCCGCAGTGGACGGTCTCCGAGCGGTCGGAAGCGCGGTATCGGATCACCGAGTCCGGGCTGGAGCTCCGGATCGACGCCGAACAGCTCGATTGGCGCGAGGAGGATGCTCCGATGCGCGTGTCGAACCTGCAGACCGCTGTCTTCTCGGGTGCGGTCGGGTCGATGCGCGGGACCCATCGCCATCGCGCCGATGGGCTCGAGGTGCGGACGGCGACGCCGACGCGCATCCTGTTCGCTCCGTCGCGAGGACGCGTCGATCTGACTGTCGCTGCGAGCACAGACGACGGATGCATGCTCGCGGCCTGGCTCGTCGGAACGGAGCACCTCGCCGAGACCGACTCGGGCGAGATCTGCATCTTCGAGATCGACGCCGACGCCGTCTCTGCGGCGACGCGGGCGCGGACCGGCATCAAGGCACACCATGACCCGCGGCTCACGACCGACATGGCCGAGATCGTGCTCCCGTTCGATGCGAGCGCGCCTCACACGTGGACAGTGATCTGGGGCGACGGAGAGACCACGATCGGATGCGAAGGGCGCGTGCTCCGCCGCATGCCGCAGGCACCGGAGTATCCGATGATGCTGCTGATCGATCTCTTCGAGGTCGGCGCGCCCTCGGGCACGTACCCCAAGACCGCCGTCATCTCCGAGGTCAGGGCCTGGAACTGATCGACGTCAGCGTGCGTCGAGCAGCTCGTCCTCGACGTCGGCATCCTTGTCGCGGCGACGCGTCTTCCTGACCGGTGCCGGAGCATCCTCCAGCTCTTCCCGATGCTTCACGATCTCGGTGCGGATGATGTAGCCGATGAACACGAAGCCCATCAGCGCGAACAGGATCCACTGGATCGCATAGGAGAGGTGCGGGCCGGGATCGTCGGTGGGGGAGTCGAACCCGCCCAGCGCCGCGTCGGCGGCAGGGGTCTCGCTGATGAGCTGGCCATAGGCGCCGGTGATCACGTCGCCATCCACGAGCTCGGCGATCGTCGGCAGATTGATCGTCGGGACCTGACCCTCCGGCGCACCGCGGCCGGATGCCGGGACCTGCTCGCTCTGGCGCAGTCGCGCAATCACAGTGGTCTCGCCCATGGGAGGTGCGGGCACCGCGTCGGGGGCGTCGCCGTCGCCCGGCGGCACCCAGCCGCGGTCCACGATGAACACGCGACCGTCGGCGTCGCGGAACGGCACCAGCACCTCGAAGGCGCTCGTGCCCCCGTGCGGACGGTTGCGCACCAGCAGCTGCTGATCGGCGAGATACTCGCCCTGCAGAATGACCGGATGCCACTGGTCGCCCGGTTCGAGCACGCCGTCGTCGCCGATGAGGTCGGCCAGCGGCACGGGGTCGGCGTCGTAGTTCCGCTCGATGAGCGCGATCTGCTCGGAGCGGGACTCGTTGCGCTCGAACTGCCAGTTCGACAGGAAGGCGCAGGCGACCGCGAAGCCGATCGCGACGAGCACATACACGCCCCACCGGGTCATCCTCTTGCTCATGCAGGGACACCGTCCCGCACGGTCACCGGGAAGTCCCGCGCGGCCAGGTAATCCCGCAGGAACTCGACGTGCTCGTCGCACGCGAGCCAGATCTTCTCGCGGTCAGCGGCGTGGATGCGGGGATTCCGCCAGACCACGCTCCTGGTCGCCGCGCGCCGGCATCCGGCGCGCGAGCATTCGAGTGCGGTCACGATCCGTCCTGCCGGCTTTCGCGGATCGTGAACACCGTCGGATCCGTGGTCTCGACGACCGTCGGCTCCGGTCGCGGTGCTTCCAGCTCCTGGACGGGGGATTCCGCGGTGGTCTCGGTGCTGTCGCTTCCCGCGTTCGCGAACACTACGGCGATGTACGGCAGCACCGCGGCGGCGATCCCGAAGACCCACGTGTACCAGCCGTACGGCTGGACCAGCACCATCAGCGCGAAGCAGGCGATGCGGATGGTCATCGTGAGCGCGTAGCGGCGCACACGATGGTCAGCCTCATCCCGCGGGGACTGCGGGAGGGAGGTGACAGCCGGGACCTGACGCGCGTTCTTCACGATGAGTCCAGCCTACGCCGGTGCGGGATGCACGGCGTGCGGTATCGCGCTCAGCTGGAGAAGAGGAACGGGATCGTGAACGCGCCGAAGAAGAGCAGGCTGATGACGATCGTGAACAGCAGCAGCGCCACGACCACGTAGCCGGTGATCAGGCCGGCGAATGCCATGCCACGGCCGCCGAGCGCCGGATTGCGCTTGGTCTGACCGAGTGCCATGTGACCGGTGATCACTGCGACGATCGACGCCAGCATCGGGACGACGGCCCAGAACAGGACGATCCCGGCGATGCCGCAGACCAGCGAGGTGATCGCCAGGCCGCTCGTCGGTCGCGCGGCGGGCATGGGGTAGCCCGGGGTGAGGTACGGTGCGTAGCCGGGCTGCTGCGGCGGAAGCTGAGCGGGAGCGGCCCCGTACCCCTGCGGGGCGGGCGGTGCGCTGTAGACGGGCTGACTCGGGGCGACCGCGTAGCCCGGCTGCGGCGCGGCGGCGGGCGGTGCCGGGTATCCGACGGGAGGCGGGGGCGCCTGACCGTACGACGGCGCGGCTCCTGGATACGCCTGCACGGGCTGCGCGGGCGGCAGAGCCGGATGCGCGGGCGGCGGGGGCGGGGAGACCGGCTGTTCGCCGGCGGGGGGAGGGAAGCTGTTGTCGCTCACGCGGAGGCCCTTTCGTCACGTTCAGAGTTCCAGGGCGGACTGCTCGTGTCAAACGCCTCGCCTGGGTCTGCGGGGCATCCTCGATAGGATCGATCACGGCTCGGACGCTCCGAGACCGCCGGTTCAGATCAGGAGTGATACCCATGAGTGCTCAGCGCGTCGTCCTCGTCACCGGAGGCAACCGCGGCATCGGCCGCGCGATCGCCGAGCGCTTCGTCCGTGACGGCTACCGCGTCGCCGTCACCGCGCGATCCGGGGAGGGCCCGGAGGGCACGCTCACCGTCCGCGCCGACGTGACGGATGCCGCCGCGCTCGATGCCGCGTTCACCGAGGTGGAGCAGCAGCTCGGTCCGGTCGAGATCGTCGTCGCGAACGCGGGGATCACGAAGGACACCCTGCTGCTGCGCATGAGCGAGGACGACTTCGACAGCGTCGTCGCGACCAACCTCGGTGGCACCTTCCGTGTCGTGAAGCGCGCATCGAAGGGCATGCTCCGCGCTCGCTTCGGTCGCGTCATCCTCATCTCGAGCGTCGTCGGACTCTACGGCTCCGCCGGGCAGGTCAACTACTCGGCCTCGAAGAGCGCCCTGGTCGGCTTCGCCCGTTCGCTCACCCGGGAGCTCGGCGGTCGCGGGATCACCGCGAACGTCGTCGCTCCCGGTTTCATCGAGACCGACATGACCGCCGAGCTCCCGGAGGAGACGCAGAAGCAGTACAAGGCGAACATCCCCGCCGGCCGGTTCGCGACCCCCGACGAGGTCGCGGGCGTCGTCACCTGGCTCGCCGGCGACGACGCCGGGTACATCTCCGGCGCGGTCATCCCGGTGGACGGCGGACTGGGGATGGGGCACTGACCGCGAGCCGCCGGCTCTGAGCCCTCAGCGGGCGACCGCGGCGACGATCAGCTCGCCGAGCTTCACCGGCGCGGAGAACTGCGGCCAGTGGCCGGAGCCGATCTTCACGACCTCTGCGTCATCGATCGCACGGTACTCGTCGGCGTACGGCCCCCACTGGTCGATCATGCCCTCGAACGTCTCCTGATCGAGACCTCCCATGAGGAGCGTCACGGGAACGTGGTGGCGCGCGCTGTCGGCGAGGACGATCTCGTCGGTCGGCACGCGGGCCGGCACGCTGAGCGTCAGGGGAGCGGTGCGAGCGCGCACGGCCGCGTCGAGATCGCTGACGTCTTCGTCGGGGAAGAAGTCCCACCCGGGGAACGGCACGACGCCGTCGACCAGTTCGAACTCGCTGATGCCGTTGCCGGACGGCGGCGGCACGGTGTCGACGAAGATGACACGGCTCACGCGCTCGGGTCGAGCGTCGGCGATGCCCCACGCGACGTTGCCCCCGCCGCTGTGGCCCACCACGACGGCTGCGCCGGGCAGAGCATCGACCGCGCGTGCGGCCGCGTCGACCCAGTCGGCGATGCCGATGCCCGCCGACTCCGCGGCGGGGGCTCCGACACCCGGCAGGGTGAGCGGATGCACGCGGTGCCCCGCCTTCTCGAGCGTCGGGATCACCTCGTCCCAGCTGGAGGCGTCGAGCCAGAGTCCCGGGATGAGGATGATGTCCATTCCCCGACGGTAGCCGGGGTCGCCGACATCCGCCACGGGCGCTACGGCAGCAGCGCGATGACCTCGGCGAGGTCCTGCGGGCCGATGACCAGGCTGGCGGCCTCCCGCACCGCGGGCTTCGCGTTGAAGGCGAGGCCGAGGCCCGCCGCCGCCATCATCTGGAGGTCGTTCGCGCCGTCTCCGATGGCGATCGTCGCGTGCGGCGCGACGCCGAGCTCGATCGCCCACTCCCGCAGGGAGGAGGCCTTCGCCGCCGCATCCACGATGTCGCCGTCGACCTGGCCGGAGAGCGCGCCATCGACGACCGCGAGCCGGTTGGCGCGCCAGCGGTCGACCCCGAGCTCGGGAGCGACGCTGTCGAGGATCTCGTGGAACCCGCCGGAGACCACGCCCACCACGCCACCTCGTGCGTGCACGGCCGCCGTCAGCTCGCGCACGCCCGACGTGGGCTCGATGCGGGCGCGGACGCGGGCGAACGCGGACACGGGTACGCCGGCCAGAGCGGCCACGCGCGAGCGCAGGCTCGCGGCGAAGTCGACCTCGCCGCGCATCGCTGCCTCGGTCGCGGCCTGCACCTCGTCGCGGCGGCCGGCCTCGTCGGCGAGCAGCTCGATCACCTCGTTGCGGATGAGGGTGGAATCGGCATCGAGGACGACGAGGAATCGCGCGGAGGTCACGGCTTCGAGCCTAGCGACCGCGCGGACCGTCTTCGCGCCGCGTGACCGACTCAGCGCTCGATGAAGACGCCCTTGCCGACGACGGTGATCCCCGACTCGGTGACCGTGAACCCGCGCGCGAGGTCGCGCTCGCGATCGACTCCGACGGTCGCACCGTCGGCGAGGACGACGTTCTTGTCGAGGATCGCGCGATGCACCCGCGACCCCTGGCCGAGCTGCACATGGTCGAACACCACGGAGTCCGTGATGGTCGAGCCGCCGCCGGCCAGGGTCCACGGCCCGACCACGCTGCGCTCCAGATGCGTCCCGGAGAGCACGGAGCCGAGCGAGACGATCGAGTCGATGGCGTTCCCGATGCGGCCGACCGAGTCGCGCACGAACTTCGCGGGAGGGGAGTTGACCGCCTGCGAATGGATCGGCCATTCCATGTTGTAGAGGTTGAAGATCGGAAGCGTCGAGATCAGGTCGCGGTGGGCGTCGAAGAACGAGTCGATCGTCCCCACGTCGCGCCAGTACGAGCGGTCGCGCGGCGAGGAGCCGGGAACCTCGTTCTGCTTCATGTCGTAGTAGCCCGCTTCGCCCCGATCGACGAAGTAGGGCACGATGTCGCCGCCCATGTCGTGTCCCGAGGTGGGGGATTCGCCGTCGGCCTCGACCGCGGCTATCAGAGCGTCGGCATCGAAGATGTAGTTGCCCATCGAGGCCAGCACCTCGTGGGGCGAGTCCTCGAGACCGGCGATGTCGGTCGGCTTCTCCAGGAACTGCTTGATCCGGCCCGTCTCGGCATCCGCATCGATCACGCCGAACTGCGAAGCCAGGGCGAGCGGCTGGCGGATGCCGGCGACCGTCGCCTTCGCGCCCGAGGCGATGTGCGCCTCGAGCATCTGTCGGAAGTCCATCCGGTAGACGTGGTCGGCGCCGATGACGACGACGATGTCGGGCTTCTCGTCGTTGATCAGGTTCATGCTCTGCAGGATCGCGTCGGCGGAGCCGGAGAACCAGCGCTTGCCGAGCCGCTGCTGCGCCGGGACGGAGGTCACGTAGGAATCCAGGAGCGCCGACATCCGCCACGTCTGCGAGATGTGGCGATCGAGGCTGTGCGACTTGTACTGCGTGAGCACGACGACCTGGCGGAGGCCGGAGTTTATGAGGTTCGAGATCGCGAAGTCGATCAGTCGGTACTGTCCGCCGAAGGGCACGGCGGGTTTGGCACGATCGGCCGTCAGGGGCATGAGGCGCTTGCCCTCGCCGCCGGCGAGGATGATCCCGAAGACCTTCTTTGGAGCGGACATGGCTCCACCATAGATGCCACTCCTTTCCGGTTCCTAGCGTCTGGACAAGTGAGTCGCTAGCGTCTAATGCATGCGAGTCGAGATGATCACCAAGGAATACCCGCCGGAGATCTATGGCGGGGCCGGTGTGCACGTCGCTGAGCTCGTCACCGCCCTGCGGAAGAGCATCGACGTGCGCGTCCGCGCATTCGGCGCACCGCGCGATGAGGAGGGGACTTTCGCCTATCAGCCGCCCGCGGAGCTCGCCGGGGCGAACGGGGCGCTCCAGACGCTCGGCACCGACCTCGAGATCGTCTCGGCGATCGCCGACGCCGACGTGGTGCACAGCCACACCTGGTACGCGAACTTCGCGGGACATCTGGCATCGCAGCTGCACGGGATCCCGCACGTGCTCACCGCGCACAGCCTCGAGCCGCTGCGTCCGTGGAAGGCCGAGCAGCTCGGCGGCGGCTACGCCGTGTCCAGCGGCATCGAGAAGCTCGCATACGAGAACGCCGCCGCGGTGATCGCCGTCAGCGCGGGGATGCGCGCCGACATCCTGCGCAGCTACCCGCAGGTCGATCCGGCCAAGGTGCGGGTGATCCACAACGGGATCGACGTCGAGCGCTGGCGTCCGGTGCACGATGCCGCGTTCCTCGAGTCGATCGGGATGGATCCCGATCGGCCGTCCGTCGTCTTCGTCGGTCGGATCACGCGGCAGAAAGGACTCCCGTACCTCCTCCAGGCAGCGCGGCTGCTGCCGCCGGAGGTGCAGCTCGTGCTGTGCGCGGGCGCCCCGGACACCCCCGAGATCATGGCCGAGGTGCAGGAGGGCGTCCGCCTGCTGCAGCAGAGCAGGGACGGCGTGATCTGGATCGAGCGGATGCTGCCGCGCGACGAGCTGTCCGCCATCCTGACGGCCGCCACGACGTTCGTCTGCCCCTCCGTGTACGAGCCCCTGGGGATCGTGAACCTCGAGGCCATGGCCTGCGGCGCCGCTGTCGTCGGCACGGCGACCGGCGGCATCCCGGAGGTCGTCGCCGACGGCGTGACCGGACGGCTCGTGCCCATCGAGCAGCTGCAGGACGGCACGGGGACGCCGGTCGATCCGGAGCGCTTCATCGCTGATCTCGCGGCCGTGCTCACCGAGGTCGCGATGGATCCGGAGCGTGCGCGCGAGTACGGCGCTGCCGGACGCGAACGCGCCAGGAGCGACTTCAGCTGGGGCGCGATCGCCGACACCACCCGCGCGCTCTACGCGGAGCTCCTCACCTGAGCCGATAGGCTTGGTGCATGCCGAGCGCTCTGGAATTCACCGACGTCGTCGTGCGCCGTGAGGGACGCAACATCATCGATCACGTGACCTGGGAGGTCGCCGACGACCAGCGATGGGTGATCCTCGGCCCGAACGGCGCAGGCAAGACGACGCTGCTCCAACTGGCCGACACGCTGATGCACCCGACCTCGGGCACGGTCACCGTCCTCGGGGAGACCCTGGGGCGCACCGATGTGTTCGAGGTGCGCCCGCGCATCGGGTTCGCGTCGTCCGCGATGGCCAAGCGGGTCCCGCGCGACGAGACCGTGCTCAACACCGTTCTCACCGCCGCGTACTCCGTGCTCGGACGCTGGAACGAGAACTATGAGGACATCGATGAGCGCCGCGCGCTGCGCGTGCTCGGCGACTGGCGCCTCGCCCACCTCGCGGAGCGCACCTTCGGCACGCTGAGCGACGGCGAGCAGAAGCGCGTGCAGATCGCTCGGGCGGTGATGACCGACCCGGAGCTGCTGCTGCTCGACGAGCCCACCGCGTCGCTCGACCTCGGGTCCCGCGAAGAGCTGCTGGCGCTGCTCAGCGGCTATGCGTCGTCGCCGACGACACCGGCGATGCTCATGGTCACGCACCACGTGGAGGAGATCCCGGTCGGATTCACGCATGTGCTGCTGATCCGCGACGGCGCCGTCGTCGCCGCGGGGCCGATCGCCGAGACGCTCACGGCCGAGACGCTCGGCGACACCTTCGGGATGCCGATCGTGCTGACCAGCGACGAGGGTCGGTACGCCGCGCGCGCCGCGGCCTGACCCTGATTACTGAGCTTCCTCGAACTACTGATAGAATCGACCCTTGGTGCTCTCCGCGCCGCAGACTTCCCTCGTCCCTGGCACAATCCAGGGCAGCAACTAAGGAATCCCATGAAGACTGACATTCACCCCGAGTACAAGGCTGTCGTGTTCCGCGACCTCGGCTCGGGCGAGACCTTCCTCACCCGCTCCACCGTGTCGAGCGACAAGACGATCGAGCTGGACGGCGTGGAGTACCCCGTCATCGACGTCGAGATCTCCTCGGCATCGCACCCGTTCTACACGGGCAAGCAGCGCATCATGGACTCGGCCGGTCGCGTCGAGAAGTTCAACCAGCGCTTCAAGGGCTTCGGCGGCTCGTCCAAGTAAGGACCTCTGCCGCGAAAGGCCCCGTACTCCTCGGAGTGCGGGGCCTTCGTCATGCCCGGGACGGTGTCAGATGTCGATGACGATGCGTCCGCGGTCGATCCTGCTCGGCGGGTCGCCGGGAGACGGCGCCGGTGCGGTCCGCTGCGTCTGCCGGTCCCGCTCCTGACCGGCCTCGTGCGCCGATGGTGACCAGACGGCGTCGAACGCTCCGCCGAGCCCGCCGGCCGTGGCGTTCTCGTACTTCTCCTCGACGGGCTTGCGCGAGAACGTGTGCATCATGCCGATGACGAGCAGTACCGGGCCCAGAAGGAGCACGCCTGCCGCCGTCGCCCACCCCAGCACATCGCTCATACGACCAGGATAGGCAGGCGGTGTCGCGGCGGCATCCGTCTGCGGGAGGATATCCTCAGCGGATGCGCCGCCCGTGGGCGAGGTCGATGAGGTGCGTCAGCACGGGCCCTGAACGGAGCCCGTTGTGCTCGTGCTCGCTCGTGATCCAGAGCTCGACGCCGGGGAGCAGGCGGGCGGTCTCGAGCGAGAACTCCATCGGCACGTAGACGTCGTTGACGTAGACGGCGGCGGCGCCGGTGGCCCCGGAGGCCGAGATGGCATCTGCGTCGTAGATGCTCGGCCAGACGAAATCGGCGAGCTCGAGCGCGACATCGCGCCACGGCTGGAACGCGGGGACGGTCTCGGTCCACTCCCGACGGATGTGCTCGCCCGTGAACAGGGTCGGATCCTCGCGGAAGTCGGTCGGCTCGGTCCGCTCCGCCGACCAGCGGGTGGCGTCTCCGTCGGCGTAGCTCGACTCATGGAACGCGAAGTACATCGGATTGCGCCCGTCGTACGGCATCGCGTGCATCAGGTCGTGGCGGAAGGCGTTGGACCGCGGATCGCGCTCCAGCAGGGACCACACGGTCTGCCAGCCGTCGTTCGTGCCGAGGGCGGAACCCAGCGAGCGCAGGCGCGAGCGCGAGACGACCTCGCCGTCGGGCAGGACGATGTCGCCGGCATCCGCTCGGTCGACCAGGCGGCGCATCGCGTCGCGGTGCTCAGGGAAGCGACGGTAGTACCGCTCGGATGCCGCGCGCATCTTGTCGTAGCAGAGCGCGTAGACGTCGTCGGGGTGACGACCCACGGCGCTCAACCCTCCGGTGATGAACACCTGCTGCAGGGAGTCGGCATCGGTCGACAGGTACGCCAGCGTCGTGAAGCCGCCGAAGGACTGGCCGAGCACGCTCCAGGTGGCGGCTCCCAGGTGCTCGCGGAGCGCCTCGCAGTCGCGGACGATCGCGTCGGCGCGCAGGTGCGTGAGATGCTCGGCGACGGCCGAGGCGCCCCGAGCGAGATCGTCGTCGCCGACCGGGGTAGATCGGCCGGTGCCGCGCTGATCCAGCAGGACCACGCGGTAGTGGGCGAGAGCCTCGTCCAGCCACGCGGGTGAGGCGGGGGAGTGGAACGGGCGCGGCGCCTCGTGACCCGGTCCGCCCTGGAGGAACACGAGGAACGGAAGTGTCTCGCCGCCCTCGCGCGACACGACGGCGGCGAACACGTCGATCGTCCGGTGATCGGTCGGGTCGCCCCAGACGAGGGGCACGGTGAGCGTGTGCTCCTCGACCGTCAGGTCCATCAGCCGGCGCGTCGTTTTCTTCGCGGTGGTCATCACATCACATTCCCGATGTACGAGTACTTGACGAAGACCTCCGAGGCGATGCCGGACTCCTCCAGCACGCCCTGCACGGCGGTCATCATGTAGTTCGAATCCCATCCCATGTAGAGGAAGTGGGTGTCGTCGAGGTCATCCCACTGTCCCTTCCATGCCATCTCGTCGTAGATGGGGCCGCCGTGGCTCGCGCAGTAGGCGAGGGCGGCGGCTCTGCTGTCGGTCCACGCGCGGCGGAACACGCGGTTGAAGAGGTACTTGACGTCGGGGACGTCCCAGCGCTCTCCGCGGTATTCGACGTAGTCGAACTCGCGCTCCCAGCCGGCAGGCCAGCCCCGACGGCGGACGGCGTCCAGGATCGGGGTCAGGCCGTCGTCGTCGATCTCCGGAAGCGCCGGGCGCGCCCAGATGCGCAGCAGGTCGGAGGTGAGGGAGACGGTGCGCTGCGTGATCGCCGCTGTGCCCCAGGAGGCCGTCTCGCCCACGGCTCGGGTGGCCGGAACCACGCTCCGTGCGTAGGCATCGACGCGCTTGATCGGATAGGAGGCGCCGAAGACACGCTCGGCCAGCGGCTGCTCGAGCAGGGTGAGGTTGCCGAGAGTGGGGGCGAGCGCGCGATGGCTGTTCTGCTCGTCTTCCGAGTACTCGCTCCACGGACGCCGTCCGTCACCCGACCAGGTGTCGCCGGGCACTGCGGGCGCGATGTGCTCCACGTCGAACCCGTCGATGTCGTCGACGCCCTCGAGGCGCCCGAGCACGTAGGCCGCATGCGGCAGCTCGCTGTACTTCAGCACGGCGCTCACACGCTCGTCCGACGGCGTGATGCGGGCGAACGCGCGTGCGAGGGCATCGCGGCCCGCATCGCGCGCCCGGCACAGCCGCGCGATGAGACGCTCACCCGGCAGATTCACGAGCGTGCGGCGCAGGTGCATCGCCTGGATCCACTCCAACGTCTCGATGAGCTCAGCGCGATCGATGACGCCGCGGGCGTGGTCGCTGTACGCGCTCATCACCAGCGGATAGGTCGAGCGGCCGAACGTGTTCACGGAGCGGAGCTGGCGGGCGATCTCCTCGTCCTTCTCCCGCGACGGATCGAGCAGGACTCCGTAGATCTCGGCGAAGTGCCGCCAGTTCTCGGCATCCGCCTGCAGGTGGGCGACGTCGACGCGGGGGAACGACCGGCGGAACGCGCTGTACACGCCGTGCTCGCCGTTCGCCGCCAGCTCGCGCCCCGTGGTCATCACGAGGTAGTGCCGCCAGAACGCCCCGATCGCCTCGCCCGTGTGGCGTTCGATCGGCAGCCAGAACCGGGCCTCCACATCGAGCTGCTCGGCGTGCGTCAGCCCCATGAGGATGTAGTTGTGGATGAGCTCGTGATCGCGCAGAGGCTCTCCGGTGGAGTTCAGGCTCTCGAAGATCTGCTGCGCGTTCGCCCGGGCGCCGAGCGTGATCGAGACGTGCTCGAGCTTCTGCAGTCCGCGCCAGATGCGGGGGGCCTCGTCAGCATGGATCTGACTGCGGAAGAAGGCGTAGTTGTCGTCGAAGCGGGACTCGCGATCGACGTCGTCGCGGCGGTCCAGCACCACCGACTCGTACAGGTCGGCCCAGGCGTCGTGCGGTCGCAGCTTCGTGCGTCCGGGCTCATCCGGTCGCACCAGCACGCGTTCGAGCTCCGCCGCCATCGTCGGGTCTCCGTCACGGACCGCGTGGTGCAGAGCGGCGACGAGCAGCATCAGGGTCGTGATGCGCTGCTGTCCGTCGATGAGGATGAGGTCGGAGCCGGGTTCCGGCCCGTCCTGTGCGGAGAGGATCGATCCGATGAAGTGCCGATGCTCGTCGTCTTCGCCGGCCACCGCACGGATATCGGAGAGAAGCCGCTCGCAGCCCCCGATGTCCCACCGGTACTGCCGCTGATACACCGGCACGACGATGCTCGTCGTCCCCGCCGCGAGCCACTCGATCGTGTTGACTGCTGTCGCCTCGACGTTTGTCGCACAGCTCATGCTGGTGTCTCGTCCTCCCGTTGCACAGGGCACCGAGGACTCGCCGGGCGCCCCCGTCAGTCTATTCGGTTATGCACGGCGGACCTCCGGGGAGCGCCCGCCGGTCGCTGTTAGGCTTGCCTTATCAGGGCCTGTTAAAACGTGCTGGCCCCCGATGAAAGGATCTGACTCAGATCATGGGATACATCAAGTCCGCTGCCCTCGAGGAAAAGGGATTCGTCGTCCTCGACAGCTACAACCAGGAGCTCGACCCCAAGGAATGGCTCGACATCGAGTACAACGACTGGAAGTCGTCCGGCGACACCCGGTTCGCCCCGCTCGCGAGCGCTTTCGGTGACATCGAATGCAACGGCTTCTGGAACCACAAGCCGCCGCGCACCGACAAGGACGGCGTCTGGATCGACTCGCAGACGGCCAAGGCGCCGAACCTGACGCGTCGCGCCCAGGAGCCGGGCGCCAACGTGGGGCGCTGCCGCGTCATCGAGCTGCAGCCCACGCCCTATGGCGACTGCCTCTACAACCTGCACCAGGACGACAACAACCGTCTGAACCCGGACGGGACCGGCTGGGTCGTCCGCGGGTTCTTCAACCTCACCGACGACAAGGACAGCTACTTCGTCCTGCGCGAGAACCGCACCGACCCGGGCATCGAGTACCGCATCGCTCTGCCGGCGGGTGCCCAGCTCATCGTCGACACCCAGCGCCTGTGGCACGCCGCCACGCACAACGGCGACGAGCCGCGCTACTGCCTGATCACGTCGTGGACCTCGGGCCCGGAGCTCGACGCCTACATCGAGAAGTACAACGGCACCGACGACGTCCCCAACTACGAGGTCGACCAGGAGACGCTCGAATTCGGCTACGCCGAGCAGGCCCGCAAGGACGCCGCTCGTGCCGCGTACTACGCGGCCAAGGGCCAGCAGGTCAAGCAGGCGATGAGCGAGGCGTAAGCCCGTTCCCGGGGTCGCCGACCCCATCGCAGCACGGAGAGCCCCGGTCGCTTCGACCGGGGCTTCTTCGTGCCCGAACTACATGCTTGTGATTTCGGCCCGACTGGGCGAGAATGGGCCCATAACCGCATATTCTCGCCACTCTCGTGGGTTTCAGGTCGTTGGGGAAGACGCACCTGATGAAACGGAGAGATCATGGCGACGGCTTACGCACGCGGAGTGGTTTTCGTCCACTCTGCGCCTCGCGCGCTCTGCCCGCACCTGGAATGGGCGGTAGGACGCGCCATCGGGCGCGCGGTCAACTTCGACTGGACCGAGCAGCCCGTGCTCGACGGTGCCCGTCGCGCCGAGTTCTACTGGGACGGACCTGTCGGCACCGGCGCCGCTCTCGCGACCGCGATCCGCGGTTGGGAGCATCTCCGCTTCGAGGTCACCGAGGATCCGACTCCTCGCAGCGACGGCGGCCGCTGGCTGCACACCCCCGATCTCGGCATCCATTACGCGCAGACGGATGCCGCGGGCAACATCGTCATCGGCGAGGATCGCATCCGCTACGCGATGGAGATCTCCGCAGGGAACGCGGTCGAGCTGCAGCGCGAACTGGACATCGCGCTCGGCTCGGCCTGGGACGAGGAGCTGGAGCCGTTCCGCCATGCCAGCGACGACGCGCGCGTCGTGTGGCTCCACAAGGTCGGCTGACGCCGGCGAGAGACCTGGAGCGGGGGAGGCGTGAGTATCGGATGCCGGTGATCCGTCCCGGACGCTGAGAAGACGTATCCCCGCTTCACATGACGAGGACCCCGCCCCGGAAGAGGCGGGGTCCTCGTCACGCTGTGTCAGATGACGGCTGCGCGGGGCAGAGCGTCGAGCTGCGAGACCTCCCCCTCCCGCACGTCCGTCCACGCGAGACGCAGCCGTTCCATCGCCTCATCCGTCCGCGCAGGCGGGAGCGTGATGGGAATACGAAGACGCCGTTCGAGCACGCCGCCTGTGGTGAACCTCGGTCCTGGCGGCAGGATCAGTCCGTGCTCGCGCGCCGCGAGAGACAGCATCGTCGAGACGGGAGCGCCGAGATCCACCCATGCGGAGAGCCCTCCGTCGGTCTGCGGCATGCGCACGCCGTCGATGCGTTCGAGTCCCTCGGCGACGGCCGCGCGTCCCGCCGCGAGCCGCGAGCGGACGTGTGCGGTGAGGGCGGGCATCTCGGTGAGGAGCTCGATGGCGATGCACTGCTCCAGGAGTGCGGTGCCGAGTTCGAACGACGGCCGCACCGCGAGCAGTCGGGAGATCACGGAGCGCTCCGCGCGGATCCAGCCGATGCGCATGCCGCCCCAGGCGATCTTCGACATCGAGCCGACCGTGATGACGTGCGGTCCGAACGCGGCCAGGGGGAGTGGGCGCCAGCCGCGATCGATGTCGAGCTCGACGGTCGTCTCGTCGACGATGAGCTGGGTTCCGGTGTTGCGCGCCATCGCCGCGATGAGCGGACGATCGGCGTCCGGCAGCGTGGCGCCGGTGGGGTTGTGGAAGTCGGGGATCAGATAGGCGACATGAGGGCGGCTCTGCAGCAGCAGGTCGGAGAGGTGCGCCGTGTCCCACCCGTCGACGTCGACCGGAGTGGGGAGCAGGCGGTAGCCGTACCGGCGTATCGCCTCGAGGGCGTGCGGGAACGTCGGCTGCTCGACGACGGCGCGCTCTCCGCGTCTGCCGATCGTGGCGAGCACCAGGTTGAGGGCGTTCAGGGCACCGGAGGTGATGATGATCTCCTCGGCCGTGGTCGGGACGCCGCGCTCGGTGAATCGCTGTGCGACGGCATCGCGGAGCTCCGGCATGCCTCGCAGGGAGTAGCCGCTCGTGCCCCGCAGAGCGGCCAGCCGTGGCAGCGAACGCACCGTCGCGTCGTAGAGCCCCGGTGTCGAGTCCATGGAGGCGATGGACAGGTCGATGGCCGAATCGTCCTCATGCTCCCGGGGTGAGACGTACTCGCGGGGGAGCGCCACCCGCGTTCCGCCGCCCTGTCGGCGGGAGACGTATCCATCGCCTTCGAGCAGGTCGTATACCCGAGTCGTCGTCGATCGCGACCGGCGCAGCTCGACGGCGAGAGCTCGCTCGCTGGGCAGGCGCTCACCGACCGTGAGTCTTCCGTCGAGGATCAGGGCGCGGATCCGCCCCGCGAGCGCCGCCGCTGTCGCCCCGGCGACGCTCTGCGCGCCGAGCTGGTCCACCAATCGAGAGGTCACTCTTCCAGCATGCCCGAAACTGGCCTGGTGAAAGCAGACCACTTTTCGAAGACTGGCCTCGTCATCACCAGCGGACGGCCCTCCACGATGAAGAGATGAGCATACGTTCCGTCTTCCTCCCCGTCACCGCCACGAGCCGCCGCGACCTCGCTGAGCGCCTGGTGCAGCTGGTCGTCGGGCTGGTGCTGTACGGCGTCGCGCTCGGACTCATGGTGCGCGGCGGGATCGGAGTCGCTCCGTGGGATGTGCTGTCGCTCGGTGTCGCGGCGCAGAGCGGACTGGGCTACGGCGCGGTCACGAATCTCGTCGCCGTCGTCGTGCTGATCCTCTGGATCCCGCTCCGGCAGCGGGTGGGAATCGGCACACTGCTCAATGCGCTGCTGATCGGCCCGAGCGCGGATCTCACGTTGGTCCTGGTCCCCGCGCCCACGTCCATCTGGTGGGGTGCACCCCTGTTCGCCGGGGGACTGGTCCTCCTCGCGTTCGCGACCGGTCTGTACATCGCGGCGGACTTCGGACCAGGACCACGTGACGGGTTGATGACCGGCCTCGTGCGCCGGACCGGATGGAAGGTCTGGATCGTGCGCACAGTGATCGAGGGCAGCGTCCTGATCATCGGCTTCCTGCTCGGAGGACCGGTGGGTGTCGGCACCGTCGTCTTCGCGCTCGGCGTCGGCCCGCTGATCGGCTGGTTCCTGCCGCGCATCACCGCGCTGCGCCAGGAGCGCTCTCGTCGACTCGCGACGAGCGTGCGCCCCTGAGCGGAGTGGGACGAGAAGAGGCCCCGGGAGGATCTCCCGGGGCCTCTTGACGAGCGACGGTCAGTCGCCGTTGGAGAACACGGCAACGGCGTTGTGGCCGCCGAAGCCGAACGAGTTGCTGATCGCGATCTGCGGTCCGTCCCCGAGCGGCGTCGGCTCGCCGGAGAGGCGGAACGGCACGGCCGGGTCGGGCTCGGTCATGTTGATCGTCGGAGGGGCCACACGATCGCGCAGGGCGAGCAGCGAGAAGATCGCCTCCAGGGCGCCGGTGCCGCCGAGCAGGTGGCCCGTGGAAGCCTTCGTCGCGGAGACGGGGATCTCGTCGAGCCGCTCGCCGAAGACCTTCTTGAGCGCCACGTACTCGTTGGGGTCGCCGACCGGGGTCGACGTCGCGTGCGCGTTGATGTGCGTCACCTGGTCGGGGGTCACGCCGGCCTCTTCCAGCGCCTGCGTGACGGCACGTGCGGCGCCGTTGCCCTCGGGGTCGTTCCCCGTGATGTGGTACGCGTCGGCCGTGACGCCGCCGCCGAGCACGTAGCCGTAGATCTTCGCGCCGCGGGCCTTGGCGTGCTCCTCGGTCTCGAGGATCAGCGCGGCGGCGCCTTCACCCATGACGAATCCGTCACGGTCGATCGCGCCGGGGCGAGACGCCGTGGCGGGGTCGTCGTTGCGACGCGACAGCGCCTGCGCGGACGCGAACGAGGCCATCGTGATCGGGTGGATCGCCGACTCGGTGCCGCCGGCGATGACGACGTCGGCGAGGCCGTCCTGCAGGTGGTGGTACGCGTGGATGATCGACTCGGTGCTCGAGGCGCAGGCGCTCACCACGGTCTGGGCGTAGGCGCGCGCCTGGAACTGGAGCGAGAGGTTGCCCGCAGCGGCGTTCGGCATGAGCATCGGGACGGTGAGGGGCATGACGCGCCGCGGGCCCTTCTCGCGGAGGGTGTCCCAGGCGTCGAGCAGCGTCCACAATCCGCCGATGCCGGTGGCGAAGTCGACGCCGAGGCGCTCGGGGGCGACCTCGGGCGAGCCCGCGTCGGCCCAGGCCTCACGCGCGGCGATCAGCGCGAACTGCGAAGACGGGTCGAGCCGCTTCGCCTCGTGGCGGGGCAGGACCTCCTCGGGGCGGACGATGGCCTCGGCGGCGAACGTGACGGGCAGCTCGTACTGCTGCACCCAGTCGTGCTCGAGGGCCCGGGTGCCGGACACGCCTGCGAGCAGGTTGGCCCAGTTCTCCGGAGCGGTCCCGCCGATGGCGGAAGTGGCGCCGATGCCGGTGACGACGATGCGCTTGGTCATGGTGTGGTTCCTTGTCGGGCGGGGGTGGAGCGGAGTTCGGGCAAGGCAGAGGATGCCACGCCCCGCGGATGCGGGGGTGGCATCCTGCGGGGATTACTCCTGGCCTGCGACGATGAAGCTGACGGCGTCGCCGACGGTCTTGAGGTTCTTGACCTCGTCGTCGGGGATGGTGACGCCGAACTTCTCCTCGGCGTTGACGACGATCGTCATCATCGAGATCGAGTCGATGTCGAGGTCGTCGGTGAACGACTTCTCCAGGGCGACCTCGGAGGCGTTGATGCCGGTCTCGTCGGTGATCAGCTCTGCGAGGCCAGCGAGGACCTCATCGTTGGTGAAAGCCATGTGGTCTTCCTCTTTCTTACGGGTTGTATTCGGAACCGTGGAACAGTCTAGGGAAGGTCGCGCGATCTCAGGGGAGGACGACGACCTGTGCGGCGAAGACGAGGCCGGCGCCGAAGCCGATCTGCAGTGCGAGACCCCCGGAGAGCTCGGGGTGCTCAGCCATCAGCCGGTGGCTCGCGAGCGGGATCGACGCGGCCGACGTGTTGCCGGTCGTCTCGATGTCGCGCGCGATGACCGTGGTCTCCGGCAGCTTCAGCTGCTTGGCGAACTCGTCGATGATGCGCATGTTGGCCTGGTGCGGGATGAAGGCGGCGATGTCGGCCGGCTGGACACCGGCCTTCTCGAGCGCCTCGCGGGCGACCTTCGCCATCTCCCAGACGGCCCAGCGGAAGACGGTCTGCCCTTCCTGACGCAGCGTCGGCCACGGCGCCTCGCCGTCGCGGAACTCGGTGAGAGTGGCGTTCATGCCGACGGCATCGGCCTTGGAGCCGTCGGAACCCCACACGGCCGGGGCGATGCCAGGCGTGTCGCTGGGGCCGATGAGGGCGGCGCCAGCGCCGTCGCCGAGCAGGAACGAGATGCTGCGGTCGGTCGGGTCGACGACGTCGGAGAGCTTCTCCGTGCCGATCACGAGGGCGTAGCGGGCCGCTCCGGCCTTGATCAGGGCATCGGCCTGCGCGACCGCGTAGGCGTACCCCGCGCACGCGGCGTTGATGTCGTACGCCGCGGCGGGGTTCGCTCCGACCCGGTCGGCGACGATCGCGGACACCGAGGGGGTCTGCTTGGGGTTGCTGATCGTCGCGACGATCACGAGGTCGACCTGATCGGCGGGGATGCCGGACTTCTCGATGGCCTCGGCGGCCGCTTCGGTGGCGAGATCGATGGCGTCCGTGCCCTTGTTCGCGCGAGCACGCGTGATGATGCCGGTGCGCTGGCGGATCCACTCGTCGCTGGAGTCGATCGGGCCGATGAGGTCCTCGTTGGGCACGGCGTTCTCTCCGCGCGCGGCACCGAACGAGTAGATGCGCGTGTAGGCAGGGCCGGCGACCTGGGCGAGGGTGATGCTCATGCGGCTTCTCCGTTCAGCAGCGCGACCGCCGCATCGAGGTCTTCGGGGGTCTTCACGGCGACGGTGGGTACACCGCGGAGGCCGCGCTTGGCGAGTCCGACCAGGGCACCGGCCGGAGCGAGTTCGATCAGACCGGTGATGCCGTGGTCGGCGAACGAGCTCATGCACAGGTCCCACCGCACCGGGGAGGACACCTGGTCGACGAGGTGGGAGAGCGCCTGAGCGCCGTTGTCGACGACCGAGCCGTCGCGGTTGCTCCACAGGGTGATGGAGGGGTCGGTGGGCGTCACGGTCGCCACGGCGTCGCGCAGAGCGGCCACGGCCGACGCCATGTACTCCGTGTGGAACGCACCGGCGACCTGCAGGGGGATCACCCTGGTTCCCTTGACGGGCTGCGTGGCGAGGGCCTCGAGCCCGGGGAGCTCGCCGGCGACGACGAGCTGGCCGCCGCCATTGTAGTTCGCGGGGGAGAGCCCGAGCTCGGTGAGCCGCTCCAGGACCACGGCCTCGTCGCCGCCGAGGACCGCGCTCATGCCGGTCGGTGTCTGCGCTGCGGCATCCGCCATCGCACGACCGCGGATGCCGACCAGGCGCATGCCCGTCTCGGCGTCGATGACGCCGCTGCCGACCAGGGCGGCGATCTCGCCCACCGAGTGTCCGGCGGTTCCGTCCGCGCGGCGACCGGCCCGGGCGGTCAGGGCGTCAGCCGCGATGAGTGAGGCGGCGACGATCAGCGGCTGCGCGATGCGCGTGTCGCGGATCGTGTCGGCATCCGACACCGTGCCGTGTTCGCGAAGATCGACCTCCGCGGCGTCCGAGTATGCGGCGAGGCGCTCGGCCACCCCGTCGAGCTCGAGCCAGGGGGCGAGGAATCCGGGGGTCTGCGAGCCCTGTCCAGGGCAGACGACGACAATCACATCCTCAGTCTGCCAACGTTTCGCGCCGAACGGTGGATGATCCATCACAAGATTCCGAAGAACCCTTGTGTGTGGCGTACAGACCGCGTGATCGTCGGCCTCAGCGCTGCGGTCGGCGGAGAGCCGGGCGACGGCGTGTCTGATCCGTCACTCCGATGGAGCCGAGGATCAGCGCGGTCTGGAGGATCAGCGCCTCGCGCGGGCCCGTGGCATCCCAGCCGATGACCTCGCTCACGCGCTTGAGGCGGTAGCGCACGGTGTTCGGGTGGACGAAGAGCTCGCGGGCGGTCGCCTCGAGGGAGCGGCCGTTGTCGAGGTAGCTCCACAGCGTCGTCACGAGGTCGGTGGAGTGCGCCTGCAGCGGGCGGAAGATGCGTTCGATGAGGGTCTGCTTCGCGAGCGGATCGCCGGCGAGAGCGCGTTCCGGCAGCAGATCGTCGGCCTCGACGGGTCGCGGCGCGCTGCGCCAGGCGCGGGCGACGGCGAATCCGGCCAGGGCGGCGCGGGCGCTCTGGCTCGCGTCCACGAGTGCGGCGACCGCCGGGCCGAGCACGACGTAACCGGGCCCGAACGAGGGCTCGAGACGCGTGGCGATCTCCTGGAAGCCGAGCTCGTCCTCGACCTCTTCGGTGTCCTGTCCGGCGATCCTCGCACGGCCGAGGACCAGCACCAGGCGCGAGCCCTGCACGCCGATGAGGACGTCGACCGCGAGCTTTCGGGCTGTGCGACGCACGAGGTCGACATCGAACTGCGGGGGAGTCGTGCCCACCAGGACGGCGACCTCTCCGTGGCCGTGCCAGCCGAGTGCCGCGATGCGGCTGGGCAGCTCCTCATCGGCCTCGCCCGTGAGGATCGAGTCGACGACGAGGGCCTCGAGCCGCGCGTCCCAGAGCCCGCGGGCCTCGGCGGCGCGCGCGTACACGTCGGCCGCCGCGAACGCCACATCGCGAGAGTAGAGCAGGATCGCCTCGCGGAGATCGTTGCCGCGACCGGCGACACGCTCCTCGGTGACCTCGACCGTCACACGGATCAGCTGCAGCGTCTGCTGGAGGCTGACGCTGCGCAGCAGCTCCCGTGGTGCGGCGGCGAAGATGTCGGCCGCGATCCACGGTGTCGAGGTCGGATCCTCGTACCACTGGATGAACGAGGTGATGCCCGCCTGCGCCACCAGCCCGACCGCGGAGCGGCGGGCCGGTGGCATATCGGCGTACCAGGGGAGGGTGTCTTCCAGCCGCTTGATCGTCACCGAGGCGATGTCACCGGAGATACGGCGCAGCCAGGTGAGCGTGGCGGTCTTGTCCATACCGCTGGAAGACGAAGCTGTCACCGAGGGGCTCAGCTCTCCCCGCCCGCGTTTCCGCTGGTGCCGGCATTCACGTCGTGCAGGCTGTACTTCTGGATCGCCTGCGCAGCGAGTGACCGGTCGACCACGCCGTCTTCGGCGAGCGACTGCAGCGTGCGGACGACGACCGACGGGCCGTCGATCTTGAAGAAGCGACGCGCAGCGGCACGGGTGTCCGAGAAGCCGAAGCCGTCGGCGCCGAGCGTGGCGAAGCGGTTCGGGACCCACGGGCGGATCTGGTCCTGCACGGCGTGCATGTAGTCGCTCACAGCGACGACGGGACCTTCGGCGCCCTGCAGCTTCTGGGTGAGGTAGGCCGTGTGCGGCTCCTCCTCCGGGTGCAGGAAGTTGTGCTCGTCGGCGGCGAGGCCGTCGCGGCGCAGTTCGGTCCAGGAGGTGACCGACCAGACATCGGCGATCACGCCCCAGTCGTCCTTGAGCAGCTGCTGAGCCTCGAGTGCCCAGGGGAGTCCGACGCCCGACGCGAAGAGCTGGGCGCGCGGGCCCTCGCCTTCGCCCACCGACACGCGGTGGATGCCGCGCACGATGCCGTCGACGTCGACATCCGCCGGCTCGGCCGGCATCACGATCGGCTCGTTGTAGAGGGTGATGTAGTACATCACGTTCGGGTCCTCGTGGTTCCCGCCGTACATGCGCTCGATACCGGAGCGCACGATGTGCGCGATCTCGTAGCCGTAGGCCGGATCGTACGAGATGGTCGCCGGGTTGGTCGCGGCCAGCAGGTGCGAGTGGCCGTCGGCGTGCTGCAGACCTTCTCCGGTCAGCGTCGTGCGACCGGCGGTGGCACCCATGATGAAGCCGCGCGCCATCTGGTCGCCGGCAGCCCACTGGGCGTCGCCCGTGCGCTGGAATCCGAACATCGAGTAGAAGAGGTAGACCGGGATCAGCGGCTCGCCGTGCGTGGCGTACGAGGTTCCGGCGGCGGTGAAGGCCGCGAGTGCGCCGGCCTCGTTGATGCCGACGTGCACGATCTGGCCCTGCGGGCTCTCCTTGTAGGCGAGGAGCAGCTCACGGTCGACCGACGTGTAGTGCTGACCGTTCGGGTTGTAGATCTTCGCGGTCGGGAAGTACGCATCCATTCCGAAGGTGCGCGCTTCGTCGGGGATGATCGGCACGATGCGGTGGCCGAAGTCCTTCGAGCGCAGGAGGTCCTTGAGCAGGCGGACGAACGCCATGGTGGTGGCGATCTCCTGCGTGCCGGAGCCCTTCTTGGGGAGGGCGTACGCCGTGTCGTCCGGCAGAGCCAGGCCGACGTGGGTCGTGCGGCGCTCCGGGAGGAAGCCGCCGAGTTCCCTGCGGCGCTCGAGCATGTACTGGATCGTCTCGTCCTGGGGTCCCGGGTTGTAGTACGGGGGCAGGTACGGGTTCTCCTCGAGCTGCGCATCCGTGATCGGGATGTGCATGGCGTCGCGGAACGTCTTGAGGTTGTCCAGCGTCATCTTCTTCATCTGGTGGGTCGCGTTGCGGCCCTCGAAGTGCGGACCGAGGCCGTAGCCCTTGACGGTCTTGGCGAGGATGACGGTGGGCTTGCCCTTGTGCTCGGTCGCGGCCTTGAAAGCGGCGTAGACCTTGCGGTAGTCGTGGCCACCGCGCTTGAGGTTCCAGATGTCGTCGTCGGAGTAGTCCTTGACGAGGGCGGCTGCGCGCTCGTCGCGGCCGAAGAAGTGCTCGCGGATGTACGCGCCCGACTCGGCCTTGTAGGTCTGGTAGTCGCCGTCGGGGGTGACGTTCATGAGGTTGAGCAGCGCGCCCTCGGTGTCGCGGGCGAGCAGGTCGTCCCATTCGCGACCCCAGACGACCTTGATGACGTTCCAGCCGGCGCCGCGGAAGAACGACTCGAGCTCCTGGACGATCTTGCCGTTGCCGCGCACCGGGCCGTCGAGGCGCTGGAGGTTGCAGTTGACGATGAAGGTCAGGTTGTCGAGACCCTCGTTGGCGGCGACCTGCAGCTGGCCGCGGCTCTCGACCTCGTCCATCTCGCCGTCGCCGAGGAAGGCCCAGACGTGCGAGGCGGAGGTGTCCTTGATGCCGCGGTTCTCGAGGTACTTGTTCGACATCGCCTGGTAGATCGCGTTGATCGGTCCGAGACCCATCGAGACGGTCGGGAACTGCCAGTACTCCGGCATGAGGCGCGGGTGCGGGTACGACGGGATGCCGTTCGGCGCGTGCGACTTCTCCTGGCGGAATCCGTCGAGCTGATCCTCGGTCAGGCGGCCTTCGAGGTAGGAACGCGCGTACGTTCCGGGGGAGGCGTGCCCCTGCACGAAGATCTGGTCGGCCCCACCGGGGTGGTCCGCGCCCTTGAAGAAGTGGTTGAAGCCCACCTCGTACAGTGCGGCAGACGAGGCGTAGGTCGAGATGTGGCCGCCGACCCCGATGCCGGGGCGCTGCGCGCGGTGCACCGTGATGGCCGCGTTCCAGCGGATCCAGGCGCGGTAGCGACGCTCGACCTCTTCGTCGCCGGGGAACTCGGGCTCGTTCTCCGGGGCGATGGTGTTGATGTAATCCGTGGTCGGAACCATCGGAACGCCCAGGTGCAGCTCCTTCGAGCGCTTGAGCAGGCTGAGCATGATCTCGCGACCACGTCCGTGGCCCTTCGCATCCACCAGCTCATCGAGCGACTGCTGCCACTCGCCGGTCTCTTCCGGATCGCTGTCCTGGGGGCCCTGGGAATACGGATCCTGGTCGTGCACGGTCACGGGGCGAACCTTTCGTCAAGCTGGCAGGTCATGCCAAGGAAACGGGAAGCGACGCGGGCAGCCTTGTCGGCTGTGCACAACGCGCGCCGGGTTCAGCCTATCCCTCTTCCACGACACGGGCGCGCACCGGGTCCCCGAGCGCGGATCGGCGGATGCCGACGGGTCGGGCGAGTCAGATGTCACATCCCGGGCGCGGGCGGTGTCTCCGTGTGGAAGGCCCGCAGAACGGCATCCGAATCGAAGGAGACAGGAACATGAGCAGCAGCACGACCCGCATCCCGGCGGCCGAAGTCACCGGGGTCTACGGCGCGATGGTGAAGGTGTTCGCGAAGAAGATGATGGGCCGGGTGCCCGAGTCGGTCGGGGTGCTCTGGAACAACCCCGCGGTCATGAAGGACGCGATGGGCATCGGCCGGAAGACCGAGAGCTGGTCGGAGCTCGACCGAGACCTCGCGTCGTACGCGGCGATGGCGGCCGCAGCGACGATCGGCTGCAGCTTCTGCCTCGACTTCAACTACTTCATGGGTCACAACCACGGCCTCGATGCGACGAAGATCCGGCAGGTGCCGCGCTGGCGGGAGGCGAGCGTCTTCTCACCGGTCGAGCGCAGGGTGATGGAGTACGCGGAGGCTGCAAGTCAGACGCCGCCGGCCGTCACGGATGAGCTCTCCGATGCGCTGCTGGCCGACCTCGGACCCGCGGCTCTGGTCGAGCTCGCGGCGCGCGTGGCGTTCATGAACATGAGCGCCAGGATGAACGTGGCCCTCGGCATCCACTCCGAGGAGTTCGCCGACGCATGCGGGCTGCCTCCGCTCGCGGAACGGCAGGTCGTCCGAGAGCACATCGGCGACACTGCGTAGGCTCGCGGACATGGACCGCGTCGTGAGCGCCGTCGACGACCCGTTCGTCGTGCACCGCAATCTCCTCTTCACCGTCGCCTACGAGATGCTCGGGTCGGCGGCGGATGCCGAGGACGTGCTGCAGGAGTCCTGGCTGCGCTGGGCGGCGGTCGACCCGTCGACGGTCGCGGCGCCGAAGGCGTACCTCGTGCGGATCGTGACGCGGCAGGCGCTCAACCACATCCGCTCCACCTCGCGGCGCCGGGAGGACTATGTCGGCGAGTGGCTTCCCGAGCCGCTGCTCACGGCGCCCGACGTCGCCGATGATGTCGAGCTGGCTGAGAACCTGTCGATCGCGATGCTCACCGTGCTGGAGACCCTGAGTCCCGCCGAGCGCGCGGTCTTCGTGCTGCGCGAGGTTTTCGATGTGCCATATGACGAGATCGCCGACGCCGTGGCGAAGACCCCCGCGGCGGTGCGGCAGATCGCCCACCGCGCGAAGGATCATGTCGCGGCCCGCCGCCCGCGCGTCCGCGTTGTGCCCGCCGAGCATGAGCGCGCGGTCGACAGGCTCGTCGCCGCGCTCAACACCGGCGACATCCAGGGGCTCATGGACGTCCTCGCTCCGGATGTGGTGTCTGTCGCGGACGGCGGCGGCAAGGTGCGCGGTGCCGCGCGGCGGCCGCTGGTCGGCGCGGACACGATCGCCCGCTACCTCATCGGCGGCCTCGCCAAGGTCGCCGGCGCCGTCCATGCGGCGGCGACGACGATCAACGGCCAGCCGGGGATCCGGGTGGAGATCGACGGAGAGCTCGCCGGGATCGTGACGATCACGGTCGAGGACGGGCGGATCACCCGGATCTACTCCGTCGCGAACCCGGACAAGCTCGGACGCGTGGACCTCGAGGTGCCGCTGGTGCGGTGACGACCATCTCGGAGCTGTGTCGTCGATAGGATGATCGGGAAGGGCCTTTAGCTCAGCTGGTAGAGCGCCACGTTTACACCGTGGATGTCGTCGGTTCGATCCCGGCAGGGCCCACCGTTCCGGATCCCTCAGGCACCTTTTCGCTCGCGCACTCGCCTGCCCCGGCTCGAGTGCGTCCGCTCCACCAATACTCTTGAGTACAAACGCGCATTTGTGCTACGGTCAGCCCATCCGAACGAAGGGGAGACCGATGAGTGCCGACGCCGTTGCCGATCTCGACCTGGCGCTACGCGCTCTGGCGGATGGGAACCGGCGCGCGATCCTCCGGGAGATCCGCTCCGCTCCGTTGCCCGTCGGTGCCATCGCGGATGCCGTCGGTCTCTCTCAGCAGACGACCTCGCATCACCTCGGCGTCCTGCGGCGAGCGGGGCTCGCCGCCAGCACCCGCGAGGGGACGCGGCACCTCTTCGCTGTCGACACCGACGGCCTGGCGGCCGTCCGCTCTTACCTCGATGACTTCTGGCCCGACAAGCTGGCCGCACTCAAGGCGGTCATCGAAGCGCGTGAAGGTGCGGAGCGTGGCTGAGTTCCGCGACTCGATCGAGATCGCCGCCGCCCCGGAGACGGTGTTCGAGTATCTGGTCACGGCGGAGGGCATGACCGCCTGGATGGGCCAGTATGCCGAGCTCGACCCGACGCCGGGCGGTCGGTTCGCCGTCGACATCGCCGGACACGCCATCCGGGGCGAGTACCTGCGTGTCGAGCATCCGCGTCGCGTGGTCGTCTCCTGGGGAGTCGCCGGGAGCGAGACGCTTCCCGCCGGATCATCGCGCGTCGAGTTCACTCTCACTCCGACCGGTACCGGCACGCGCGTCGAGCTGACCCACTCCGACCTTCCCGACACCGAGGTGCGCGGACATGCGCACGGCTGGGCGCACTTCCTCCCGCGTCTCGGCGCCGCAGGTGTCGGCGGCGATGCCGGCACCGACGACTGGCGTCCGCTCGACTACTGAACACCCGCCCATCCCGGAACGGCAAGGAGAACAGCATGGATACGGCATTCGACATCGTGCAGGGGTATCACCGCGCGTGGACCGGCGGTGACGTGGAGCAGGCGATGACCTTCGTCGCGGATGACATCACGTGTCGCGCGCCCGGAGTCGACCTGCAGGGCAAGGAGGCGTACGCCCGATACATCGGCGGGTTCGCGCCCACGCTGACCGGCATCGGGGACATCGCCGAGTTCTCCGACGGGGATCGTGTCGCGCTGTTCTACTACCCCCGGACCGCTGCGACGTCGACCGCTCCTGCCGCCGAGTACTTCACGGTTCGCGACGGGAGGATCAGCGAGAGCATCCTCGTGTTCGATCGGCTCTCCTACGGGCCGCCGCGTCCGTGAACCTGTGCGGATCCGGCCCTGCGGTTAGTCTGGACAGCACTCATCCCGTGCGCGATCGGCCGCGGCAGAGGGACTGAACTCCAGGAGCGACTATGGCTCGACGCATCGTCATCAGCGGGGCATCCGGACTGATCGGCGGCGCGCTGGCCTCATCGCTCCGCGCCGACGGCATCGACGTGCTGACGCTCGTCCGTCGCCCGCCCCGCGATGCGACCGAGTCGCAGTGGGCGCCGGGGGAGCGCGAGCTCGACCCCGACGTCATCGCCGGAGCAGAGGCCGTCATCGCCCTCGGCGGCGCGAGCGTCGGACGGCTGCCCTGGACGCCTCGGTACAAGGAGGAGCTGGTCGACTCGCGTCTGAAGAGCACGCGCACGCTCACGACCGCTCTGCGGGCGTTGAGGCAGGATGCTCCCGCCCTGATCTCGGCATCCGCCGTCGGCTACTACGGCTCGGCCCCGGGCGAGCAGCTCACCGAGGACTCGCCTGCGGGCGACACGTTCCTCGCAGAGCTCTGCGTGCAGTGGGAGGCCGAGGCGCGCCGCGCCGAGGACCAGACCAGGGTGACTCTGCTGCGCACGGCCCCGGTGATCCATCGGCAGGGAGTCCTCAAGCCGCTGATCCAGCTCACGCGCTTCGGCGTCGCGGGTCCCATCGGCCGAGGCACGCAGATCTGGCCGTGGATGTCGCTCGAAGACGAGGTGCGAGCGATCCGTCACATCATCGACCAGAAGATCGCCGGACCGGTGAACCTCACCGGTCCCGCTCCCGCGACGGCCAACGACATCGGGCGCGCGCTCGCCCGCGAGATGCACCGGCCGTTCTGGATCCCCGCGCCCGCCTTCGCCCTGCGACTCGTGCTGAGCGCTGCAGCCACCGATTCGCTCCTCGTCTCGGATGCCGACGTGCGTCCTGCGGTGCTCGAGAAGACGGGCTTCGTCTTCACGCATCCCACGGCCGCCGAGGCGGTCGCCTCCGCGGTCTGAGACGTTCTCCCGCATCGAGGGCTCCGACTGCGAGACTGAGCGCATGGAGATCATCGAGAACTCGAAGCTCACGGTCGTCGGTGCGGGAAGCGTGGGCTCGAGCGTCGCCTACGCCGCACTGATCCGCGGATCCGCCCGCCACATCGCCCTCTACGACATCGCGACCGAGAAGGTCGAGGCCGAGGTCCTCGACCTCGCGCACGGCACGCAGTTCACGGGCACGAGCGACATCATCGGCGGCTGCGACATCTCGGTCGCGGCCGGATCCCACGTGGTCGTGATCACCGCCGGCGCGAAACAGAAGCCCGGCCAGACGCGCACCGAGCTGGCCGAGGTGAACGCCGGCATCATCCGCAGCATGATGCCGGCGCTGCTCGAGGTCGCCCCGCACGCGGTGTATGTCATCGTCACGAATCCGTGCGATGTGCTCACGGTCATCGCGCAGGAGGTCAGCGGGCTGCCGCCCGAGCGCGTCTTCGCCTCGGGAACCGTCCTCGACACCTCCCGCCTGCGCTGGAAGCTCGCCGAGCGCGCCGGCGTATCGACCGGGAGCGTGCACGCCCACATCGTCGGCGAGCACGGAGACACCGAGTTCCCGCTGTGGTCGCGCGCCACGATCGGCACGGTCCCGATCCTCGACTGGGAGGTGCCGGGGCATCCGCGATTCACTCTCGAGGAGCTCCAGGCGATCGCCGTCGACGTGCGAGACGCCGCGTACAAGGTGATCCAGGGGAAAGGCGCGACGAACTACGCGATCGGGCTGTCGAGCGCCCGCATCGTCGAGGCGATCCTGCGCGACGAGCACGCCGTGATGCCGGTCAGCACGGTGCTGCGCGACTTCCACGGCGTGGACGGGGTGGCGCTCTCGGTGCCGTCGATCGTGAGCGCCACCGGCGCTGTGCCGATCCGGAGCACGTCGTTCTCCACGGAGGAGCTCGACCTGCTCCGTCACTCGGCGACCGCGCTCGAGGGAGTCAGGGCGACCCTGGGCGCCTGAGCCGCCCGCCGGGTCAGCGACCGTGCGGGTCGCGACTGTTCAGCGTGGCGACGACCTGGTCGTAGTCGCCGCGCGCCTCGCCGTAGCGGAGGAACTTGACGTTCTCGACCTGGATCTCGGTCGCCTCGGGCTGTGACTCCAACAGATGCATCACCTCGGCGATGAAGGCACCGAGCGGCATCGCGAAATCGCTCTCCCGCTGACCGGGCATCAGGTCGGTCTGCACGGACGGCGGCTCGAGCTCCACGACCTTCACGGTCGATCCGTCGAGCTGGAGCCGCAGCGACTCGCTGAGCATGTGGATCGCGGCCTTGCTGGTGTTGTAGCTCGGCGTGGCGCGCAGGGGAGCGAAGGCGAGCCCGGACGACACGGTCATGATGGTCGCGTCGGGCACGCTGCGCAGATGCTCGATGAACGCGCCGATGAGGCGGATCGGACCGAGCACGTTGGTCACGATGGTCTCCTCGGCCGTCGCGAGGAATCCGGACGGCTGCGACCAGTCCTCGACGCGCATCACGCCCGCCATCGTGATGACGACGTTCAGTTCGGGGTGCGCCGCGATGACCTCGGATGCCGCGGCACGGATGCTCTCGGCATCCGTCGTGTCGATCTGTACCGTGTGGATGCCGGGATCCCCCGCGGCGATCTCCTGCAGGAGCGCGGTGCGGCGCCCGCCGACGATCACGGTGTTCCCCTGGGCGCGGAGCGCGCGGGCGAGGGCCAGGCCGATGCCGCTCGTGGCACCGGGGATGAAGATGGTGTTTCCGCTGATGTTCATGCCTTCAGCGTCGATCAGGTACGGGGCGCCCACCAGAGAGCGCTCATCCAGGGATCCGCGGTCCCTGGATGCCGACCTCCGCGGGAGGGATACTTCAGAGGTGGATCGAGAAGCGCTGGCCGAGTTCCTCCTGCGGCGACGGGAGATGCTGCAACCCTCCGATGTGGGGCTGAGTCCGGGCGTGCGCCGACGCACCCCCGGACTGCGCAGGGAGGAGGTCGCACAGCTCGCGACCATGTCGACCGACTACTACACGCGCCTGGAGCAGCAGCGCGGCCCGCAGCCGAGCCCGCAGATCCTCACGGCTCTCGCGCGGGCTCTCCGGCTCACCTCGGATGAACGCGACTACTTGCATCGCGTCGCCGGCTACAGCGCCCCGGATCGAGCAGCTGTGACCGACTACGTGCGCCCGGGCATGCTCCGCATACTCGACCGGCTGCACGACGCTCCGGCTTTCGTGGTCTCCGTGCTCGATGAGGTCCTGGTGCAGAACGATGCGGCCCGCGCGCTCCTCGGAGACGCGAGCCATCTGGTCGGCCTGGAGCGCAGCGGCATCTACCGGTGGTTCGCCCACCCGGACACCGAGCGGGCGCGCTACCTCGAGAGCGATCACGCTCGGCAGAGCCGCTCGCTCGTCGCGTCGCTCCGCGCCGCGCAGGGTCTGCTCGGCAGCCGCTCGCGCGCCGGCGAGATCGTCCGCGAGCTGACGGAGCGGAGCCCCGAATTCGTGCAGCTCTGGGAGGCTCAGGAGGTGCGCCGACGGTTCGAGGAGCACAAGGTCCTCGTGCATCCCGAGCTCGGCGAGATCGAGGTCGACTGTCAGGCGCTCTTTACCGAGGACGAATCCCAGGCGCTGATCGTGCTGACCGCCGCGCCCGGAAGCGAGGCGGCCGGCAAGCTCGAACTGGTCCGAGTGCTCGGCACGCAGACCGTCTGACCGGGCTCAGGACTCCTCGTGGCTCCGCGGGTCGGCGTCGAACAGCCGTCCGTCCGCACGGCCGAGTGCCGTGATCGCAGCGACCTCCGCGTCGTCGAGGACGATCTCGGCGGCGGCCAGGTTCGAGACCTGATGCTCGAGCGACGAGGCCTTCGGGATCGACACGGTCTCGCGTGCGACGTGCCACGCGAGCACCGCCTGCACCGGGGTGATGCCGTGCGCCGCGGCGACCTCGGCCACCACGCCCTCGTCGACGAGCTCGCGGGCCCGGCCGAGCGGGCTCCAGGCCTCGGTCAGGATGCCGTGCTCGCGGTGGTAGGCCAGCTGCTCCTCCTGCGGGAAGTACGGGTGCAGCTCGATCTGGTTCACGACGGGCCGGACGCCCGTCTCGCGCTCGATGCGCTCGAGGTGCTCCGGAAGGAAGTTCGACACGCCGATCTGTCGGACGATGCCGCGCTCCCGGGCATCCACGAGGGCAGCCCACGCCTGCACGTACTCGTCCTGGCTCGGGTTCGGCCAGTGGATGAGATGCAGGTCGGTGATGTCGAGTCCGAGGCGCGAACGGCTCTCCTCGATGCTGGCCCGCGCCTTCTCCGTCGGGTGGTGGCGTCCGGGGAGCTTCGTCGTGACGATGATCTCCTCGCGCGGGGCGTCGGATGCTGCGACGCCGAGTCCCACCGATCCCTCGTTCTCGTAGTTGAACGCGGAGTCGACCAGGCGGTAGCCCGCATCGAGGGCACCGGCGATCGACGCGGCCCCCTCGTCGCCGTAGAGCGCGTAGGTGCCGAGGCCGATGGCCGGCAGGGCGAAGCCGTTGTGAGCGGTGAAGGTGGGGACGGTGGGCATCGGGGCTCCTTCGGTGCGGGGGTCACTTCAGAGTACGGCGTGACCTGCGATGCTGGCTCCCATGAGCGAGCCCTCACGCTGCCCGTGCCTCTCCGGGAACACCTTCGAGTCGTGCTGCGGACCCCTGCTCCAGGGCGCGCCGGCGCCGACGGCGGAGCGTCTGATGCGATCGCGGTTCACCGCCTTCTCGCTCGCCGACGCCGGGCACCTGCTGCGCACGTGGCATCCGTCGACCCGACCCGGATCCATCGAGTTCGACCCTGAGCTGAGCTGGCGCCGGCTCGTCATCCTCGATCGTGCCGCGGGTGGTCCCTTCGATCGCGAGGGCGTCGTCGAGTTCGAGGCGCACTGGCGGCAGGGTGCCGAGCGCGGATCGCTGCACGAGCGCAGTCGCTTCGTCCGCGAGGGACGCGAGTGGTACTACGTCGACGGCGACGTGGAGTGATGGGCGGATGTCGCCGCAGCGGCTAGATTTGAAAGCGTGAACGCCACCCCCGAGAACCAGCGCATCCTGCTCGACATCGCCGACCTCGACCGGCGCATCGCGCAGGCGGAGCGCGCCCGTACGCAGCCGGCCCAGGGGGCGCGGATCACAGAGCTCGTCGCCATCCGTCAGGAGCAGCTGCGCGAGCTCACCACGCTCACGGGCACCCGAGACGACGTGCGCACCGAGCTGACGCGGCTGGAGTCCGATGTCGCGGTCGTGGAGCAACGCCGCAACCGCGACGCCGAGCGCCTTGCGGCCTCGACCAGTTCCAAGGATGCGCAGGCGCTCGAGCACGAGCTTGCGAGTCTCGCCCGGCGCCAGAGCGATCTCGAGGATGCCGAGCTCGACGTCATGGGCCGGCTCGAGGAGGCGGAGGCGGCTGTCGCCGCACAGCAGGCTCTGCTCGCCACCACGACGGAGGAGGGCACCGCGCTCACCTCGCAGGCGAAGGCCGATGTCGCTGCCGCGACCGACCGCGGCGCCGAGCTGGCGCGCGATCGTGCCGCCGTCGTCGCGAACGTACCCGCCGACCTCCTCGCCGAGTACACGCGTCGTGCCGCGAACAGCGCGGGTGCAGCGCTCCTCACGCGCGGCACGTGCGAAGGGTGCCGCATGGTGCTTCCCAGCACCGATCTGAACGACATCCGCCGCGCGGCGGACGAACTCGTCGTCTTCTGCCCCGAGTGCGGCTGCATCCTCGTGCGCACCGAGGAATCCGGGCTCTCTTGAGCGGGGTCCCCGCGCGACGTCGATGAGCCGTTCGGCGTCGCAGGGACGGCGGATCGCGCTGATCGACCTCGGCGACGGGCAGTACCTGGCGGTCGAGCTCGACGACGAGGGCGGCGAACGGAGTCGCGTACCCCTCGCCGGCACGGAGCTCCTGAGCTGGGTCGCCGATCTCGAGAAGAACGCGGCGCCGCGGTGGATCATCCGCAGCGCCCGCGAGATCTACCCGATGCTGCTCGCGGGAGGCGTGCGACTCGGGCGGACGCACGACCTGCTGCTCTGCCACGCGATCCTGCGCGATACGGATGCCGTGGCTCGTCCCCTCGCTCCCTCGTCGGCGTGGGTGCGCCGTGAGCCGACGGATGCCGCTCCCGCCCTGTTCGACGTGGTCGAGCAGGGCCGCGCCGACGACCCTGTCGCCGAGGTGCTGGAGCAGTTCCGCGCGCAGCGCCGGGTGATCGAGCAGGAGCGCGATGGCCGCCTGACGCTTCTGTGCGCCGCGGAGTCGGCGGGCGGTCTGATCGCGGAGGAGATGCGGGCGGCCGGCCTTCCGTGGGACGAGGGCGTCCACGACGCGATCCTGACCGAGACGCTCGGCACCCGGCCCGTCGCGGGTGGTCTGCCCAGCAGGATGGTCGAGCTGGGCGATCGCGTGCGCGCGATCCTCAGCGACTCGACGCTGCACCTCGACAGCCAGCCGAAGCTGCTGCGTGCCCTGCACCGCGTCGGCGTGCACGTCGAGTCGACGAGCCGGTGGGAGCTTGCGAGCCAGTCGCACGCGGTGGTCGAACCGCTGCTGGAGTACAAGAAGCTCTCCCGTCTGCTCAGCGCCAACGGCTGGGCCTGGCTGGCCGAATGGGTGCATGATCGGCGATTCCGCCCCGTGTACATCCCCGGAGGCGTCGTGACCGGCCGATGGGCGTCGGCGGGCGGCGGCGCCCTGCAGCTGCCGCGCAGCCTCCGACCCGCTGTGCGCGCCGATCCCGGCTGGACCCTGGTGGTCGCCGACGTGGCGCAGCTGGAACCGCGGATGCTGGCCGCCATGGCATCCGATTCGTCTATGGCGCGCGCGGCCCAGGGGAGCGACCTGTACGAAGGCGTCGTGGCATCCGGTGCCGTCGGAACCCGGGAAGAGGCGAAGTACGCGGTGCTCGGCGCGATGTACGGCGCCACGACCGGAGACAGCGGCCGCCTGGTGCCGCGGCTGCGCAAGGTCTATCCGCGGGCGATGGCCCTCGTCGACAAGGCCGCGCGCACGGGCGAGGACGGCGGCGTGGTCTCGACCTGGCTGGGGCGCTCGTCGCCGCGTCCTTCGGCGGAGTGGGCGGAGCTCCAGTCGCGGGCCACAGGGGCGGATGCCGATCCGGTCGAGGTCGCCCTGGCGCGGCGGCGAGCGCGGGACTGGGGTCGGTTCACGCGCAACTTCGTGGTGCAGGGGACTGCGGCCGAGTGGTCGCTGATCTGGCTCGCCGAGATCCGTCACCGGTTGCAGCGCGCGCCCGAGGCGGCAGTGGCCGCCACGGCATCCGGACCGTTCGCCCGGCAGCCGCACCTCGCGTTCTTCCTCCACGACGAAGTCATCCTGCACGTGCCGGAGGAGCAGGCCGAAGCCGCCGCCGACGCGGTGCGGGTGGCGGCGGCGGTCGCCACCCGGCGCCTCTTCGGCGACTTCCCGATCGACGTTCCGCTCGACCTCCGGATCGCGGAGTCGGCCGAGAAGTAGCGGCCGTCTCCGGAGGCCGGAGAAAGTAGACTGAAGACGCGAATGGGTCGACTGGACGGCCGCGTGGCGGGCAACCGCACCGAGGAACGTCCGGGCTCCACAGGGCAGGGCGGTGGGTAACACCCACCCGGAGTGATCCGCGAGAAAGTGCCACAGAGAGCAGACCGCCCCGCAAGGGGTAAGGGTGAAAGGGTGGTGTAAGAGACCACCGGGGGTCATGGTGACATGACCCGCCAGGTAAACCTCGCCCGGAGCAAGGTCAGACAGAGGATGTTGACGCGGCTCGCCGAGTCCTCGGGTAGACCGCTAGAGTGCCACGGCAACGTGTCGCCGAGAGAGATGGCCGTCGAAGGGGCGAAGAACCCCGGAACAGAACCCGGCGTACAGGTCGGCCCATTCGCCTCAGACGCAGAAGGCCCCGCTCGATGAGCGGGGCCTTCTGCGTGGTTCCTGCTGTTCAGTCGCCCGCGAGCGACGCCGCGCCGATGATGCCGGAGTTGTTGCGGTGGATCGCCGGGACGATCGGCGTCTTGAGCTCGAGCAGCGGCAGGAAGTCGCCGGCGTTCTTCGACACGCCGCCGCCGACCACGAACAGGTCGGGGCTGAACAGGAACTCGATGTGTGAGTAGAACGCCTGCAGGCGCTCCGCCCAGGCCTCCCAGCTGAGGTTCTCGCGCTCGCGCGCCGAGGTCGCGGCCCACTGCTCGACGGACTCGAACTCGCGGAAGTTCAGGTGGCCGAGCTCGGTGTTGGGGATGAGGATCCCGTCGTACAGGAAGGCCGAGCCGATGCCGGTGCCCAGGGTGGTCAGCAGCGTGAGGCCGCGGACGTCTCTCGCGGCGCCGTGGCGTGCCTCGGCGACACCGGCCGCGTCGGCGTCGTTCACGAAGACGATGTTGCGACCGAGGCCGTCGCGGAAGAACCGCTCCGCGTCGAAGTCGATCCATTCCTTCGAGACGTTCGCCGCCGACAGCGTCTTGCCGCGCTTGACGATGGCCGGGAAGGCGACGCCGAGCGGCATGGTCGAGTCGTGCACGTCGAGGGTCTTCAGCACCGACTGCACGGCGACGAGGACGTCCTGCGGCGATGCGCCCTCCGGAGTGGGGACGCGCACCCGGTCGGAGGCCATGGTGCCGTGCGTGAGGTCGACGATTCCTGCTTTGATTCCCGTGCCGCCGATGTCGACGCCGATCGCTTTTGCCATGGGCGATAGCTTAGCGACCACCGCACACGCCAGTAGGATCGATGACATCACGCGAAGAAGGGGCAGCTATGTCTGACGGCGACGCAAAGTACTGGTACAACTCCGAGACCGGTCAGGTCGAGTTCGGCATGATCTCGCCCTCCGTGGACCGGGTCGGACCGTTCGACACCGAGGCGGAGGCGGCTCGTGCGCCGGAGGTGCTCAAGGAGCGTTCGCGCGCCTGGGCCGAAGAGGAAGCCGCCGAGCAGGGCTGGGACGTCAAGGGCGACGCAAAGGGCCAGGGCGCAGAGTAGTCATGGACAAGCAGAGGGACTTCGTCCTCCGGACCATCGAGGAGCGCGGCGTCAAGTTCGTGCGGCTGTGGTTCACCGACGTCATCGGCACGCTCAAGTCGGTCGCGATCGCGCCGGCCGAGGTCGAGGGCGCCTTCGCCGAGGGTATCGGTTTCGACGGCTCGGCGATCGAGGGACTCACGCGCAGCCACGAGTCCGATCTGCTCGCGCAGCCCGACCCGACGACTTTCCAGACGCTGCCCTGGCGCGGTGAGATCGATCCGACGGCGCGCATGTTCTGCGACCTGACGACACCCGACGGGCAGCCGGCGGTCGCCGACCCGCGACAGGTTCTCAAGCGCACGCTCGCGAAGGCCGCCGATGCCGGGTTCACCTTCTACACGCACCCCGAGATCGAGTTCTACCTGCTCAAGTCGTCGTCGTTCGGTCCCGAGGGTCCGGTGCCGGTGGACTCCGCCGGCTACTTCGACAACGTGCCGGGAGGCACGGCGCACGACTTCCGTCGTCGGTCGGTGCGGATGCTGGAGGATCTCGGCATCTCCGTGGAATTCAGCCATCACGAGGGCGGCCCCGGCCAGAACGAGATCGACCTCCGGTACGCCGACGCGCTGACGACGGCGGACAACATCATGACGTTCCGCACGGTCATCAAGGAGGTGGCGATCGAGCAGGGCGTCTACGCGACGTTCATGCCGAAGCCCCTCAGCGGTCACCCGGGCAGCGGCATGCACACGCACATGTCCCTGTTCGAGGGCGACCAGAACGCCTTCTACGAAGAGGGTGCGAAGTACCAGCTCTCCAAGACCGGGCGTCATTTCATCGCGGGCCTGCTCCGGCACGCCAACGAGATCGCCGCGGTGACCAACCAGTTCGTGAACTCCTACAAGCGGCTCTGGGGCGGCGATGAGGCCCCGAGCTTCGTCACGTGGGGCCACGCGAACCGCTCGGCGCTCGTCCGGGTGCCGATGTACAAGCCCAACAAGGGGCAGTCCTCGCGTGTCGAGTACCGCGCCCTGGATTCCGCGGCGAACCCGTACCTGGCGTACTCCCTGCTGCTCGCCGCGGGCCTGAAGGGTATCGAGGAGGGCTACGAGCTCCCGCCCGAGGCCGAGGACAACGTGTGGGCTCTGAGCGACGCCGAACGGCGCGCGCTGGGCTACTCGGCGCTGCCGGCGAGCCTCGATCACGCTCTCGAGTTCATGGAGGCGTCCGAACTCGTCGCCGAGACGCTCGGGGAGCAGGTGTTCAACTACGTGCTGCTCAACAAGCGCAAGGAGTGGGAGGCCTACCGCGGGCAGGTCACGCCGCTGGAGCTGAAGAACAACCTCGAACTCCTCTGAGAATCGCGCATGGCCCGTCCGGACGATTCCGTCTCTCTCTCCGCTCTGGCCAGGCTCGGCTTCGCGGAGCTGAGCGAGGCCGCGGCATCCCTCTCCGAGCTGGCGACGATCCTCGACATGCCGAGATCGTCGCTGCTCGAGGGGGCGGACGCCGCCGATCCCGATGCGGCGGTCCGCGGGATGGTGCGCGTCGCGCGACGCGACGCCGTGCCGCTGAAGGCTCTGCTGAAGGAGCCGCAGTCGCGCCATCGCGTCTGGCGGGTGTTCGGCGCGTCCGAGGGCCTCGCGGACTTCTTCCTCCGGCATCCGGAGCAGCTGTCCGTGCTGGGGGAGCCGATCACCGCGCTCCCCACCCCGGAGGTCCAGCGGGAGCAGATGCTGGCCGCGGTGGGCACACGGAACGGGTTCGCCGGCTCCGGAGATGACGCCGCCGTCGTCGCGGTGCGGGTCGCGTATCGGCGGAGTCTCGCCGGCATCGCCGCCTACGATCTGACGCATCCGGAGCCGCAGACGGTCGTGGCGGCGGTGTCCGCTGCCCTCGCCGATGCGGCCGGAGCCGCCCTCGAGGCCTCCCTGGCCATCGCACGTGCTCGACTGCGCGACACCATTCCGGAGGAGCAGATCGCGGCCACCCGACTCTCGATCATCGGGATGGGCAAGGCCGGTGCCAGGGAGCTGAACTACGTCAGCGACGTGGACGTCATCTTCGTCGGCGGCACGAGCGACGAGGAGATCGTCGCCGAGGCTCGGGCGATCGACATCGCCACCCGGTTGGCGCGGGAGACGATGCGCGGCCTCGACAGCATCGAGGTGGAGCCGCCGCTGTGGGAGGTCGACGCCAACCTGCGACCCGAGGGCAAGCAGGGTGCTCTGGTGCGCTCGCTCGCCTCCCATCTCGCCTACTACGACCGCTGGGCCAAGAGCTGGGAGTTCCAGGCGCTGCTCAAGGCGCGCCCTCTCGCCGGCGACACCGAGCTGGGGGCCGAGTACATCGCCGCGGTGCAGCCGAAGATCTGGTCCAGCGCCGCCAGAGAGGACTTCGTCGAGAGCGTGCAGCGCATGCGCGAGCGCGTGACGGAGCACATCGACCCGGAAGACGCGCCCTATCAGCTGAAACTGGGCGCCGGCGGGCTGCGGGACATCGAGTTCACCGTGCAGCTTCTGCAGCTCGTCCACGGTCTCACCGATGAGTCGCTGCGCACCCGAGGCACCCTCGAGAGCCTCGATGCGCTCGTCGCCGGTGGGTACATCGGTCGAGCGGATGCCGCCACGTTCGCAGACGACTATCGCATCCTCCGGCTGATGGAGCACCGTCTCCAGCTGCGGGAGCTGAGCCGCACGCACCTGCTGCCGCGCACCCCGGCCGGACGGCGCGTGCTCGCGCGCGGCACCGGACTGGCCGACAGCGGCGAGGGCATCTGGACGCGCTGGGAGAGCGTGCGGCGCGAGGTGCGCGAGATCCACACGCGCCTGTTCTATCGGCCGCTGCTCAGCGCCGTCGCCGGCCTCCCCGAGGAGGAGCGCACCCTCTCTGCGGCTCAGGCGCACGACCGCCTCGCGGCCATCGGATTCCGTGACCCCGCAGGGGCGCTGCGCCATATCGGCGCGCTGACCACCGGACTCAGCCGCAAGGTGACGATCCAGCGAGCCCTGATGCCGATCATGGTGCGCTGGTTCGCCGATGGCAGCGACCCCGACTACGCCCTCATCGCCTTCCGACGCATCAGCGAGCGTCTGGGCGACACCCCGTGGTTCCTCCGCATGCTGCGCGACTCCTCGGGAGCGGCGGAGAGCCTGACGCGCCTGCTGTCGTCGTCCCGCTACATCGGCGAGCTGATGGAGTGGATCCCCGAGTCGGTCGCCTGGCTCGACAGCGCCGAGCGCCTGCGTCCGCGCGGCGCGGCGGCGCTGGACGAGGAGGCGAGGGCGATCCAGACCCGGCACGAGACGGTCACCGACGCCCTGCGGGCCGTCCGTGCGCTGCGGCGTCGCGAGCTCCTGCGCACGGCCATGGGCGGAGTCCTCGACGTGCTGACGATCGAGGAGGTCGCGACGGCGCTCACCGAGATCACCGAGGCGACGATCCAGGCCGCGCTGCGCGCTGTCATCCGGGAGGTCGTGCCGCCCGAGGACGACGCGCTGGACTTCGCGGTGATCGCCATGGGGCGCTTCGGCGGCGCGGAGCTCGGCTTCGGGTCCGACGCGGACATCCTCTACGTCTACGACGCCAACGGCGTGGACGGTCAGCGCGCGCAGACCCTCGCCACCCAGATCGTCGCGGGACTGCGCGAGCATCTCACGGATCATCGCGTGCCGCTGGACCTGGATGCCGATCTCCGCCCGGAAGGCCGTCAGGGCCCCGTCGTACGGTCCATCGAGGCATATACGGAGTACTACCGACGGTGGTCGCTCTCCTGGGAGGCGCAGGCTCTGCTCCGGGCCAGGGGGATCGCCGGAAGCTCCAAGCTCGTCGCCCGTTTCACGGCGCTCGCGGATTCGATCCGCTACCCCGAGACCGTCGATCTGCAGGGCACCCGCGAGATCAAGCGGATCAAGGCGCGCGTCGAGGGGGAGAGGCTGCCCCAGGGAGCCGACCCGCGGCGGCACCTCAAGCTCGGTCCCGGCACGCTCAGCGATGTCGAGTGGCTCGTGCAGCTGCTCCAGCTCCAGCACGCCCACGACGTCCCCGGGCTGCGGACGACCTCGACGCTCTCGGCGCTGGACGCGGCCGTCGCGGCTGACCTGGTGCCGGAATCCGACGCCGTGCTGCTGCGAGAGGCCTGGCGGCTGGCGAGCCGTCTGCGCTCCGCGATCACGCTCCTGACCGGGAAGACGAGCGATGTGCTGCCCGCCGATCGTCGCGAACTCGATGCGATCGCTCGGCTGCTGGGCTATCCCGACCGGTCGGCGACCGAGCTCGAAGAGGACTATCTCGGGGTGACGCGACGAGCGCGGAAGGCCTTCGAGCACCTCTTCTACGGGTAGCGCGACACCGCGAATTTGCAGTATCCGAAGCCGTGACTCATGCTGACGCTATGACCCACGCACGCATCGGCATCGTCTGGAATCCCTCGAAGGTCGAGCAGGAGGTTCTGCAGGATGCCGTCAGCGGCGTGTTCGACGACCGGACCGACATCCGCTGGTGGGAGACCACTCCCGAGGATCCGGGTCGGGGGATGGCCCGTGAGGCCGTGGAGGACGGCCGGGACATCGTCATCGCGGTCGGCGGAGACGGGACCGTCCGTGCGGTCGCGGAGTCCCTGGCAGGCTCGGAGACCGCGATCGGGATCGTGCCGCAGGGCACCGGCAACCTGCTCGCGCGCAACCTCGAGGTGCCGCTCAACAACGTGAAGGCCGCTCTCGAGCGCGTCCGCGACGCCGAGCCGCGGCGCATCGACCTCGGCTGGGTGTCGTACGACGGCACCGAGCACGCCTTCGCTGTGATGGTCGGCTTCGGTGTCGACGCGCAGATGCTCGTCGAGACGGATGACGACCTCAAGTCGAAGGCCGGATGGCTCGCCTACGTCGAGGCGATGGGGCGTGCCCTCGCCGGCACCGAGATGACCGACATTACCCTCGCGATCGACGGCGAGAAGGCGGTCGCGGTGCGCGGCCACACCATGCTCATCGGCAACTGCGGCATGGTGCAGGGCGGCATCCGCCTGCTGCCGGACGCCGTCCTCGACGACGGCAAGCTCGACGTCCTCATGATCAGCGCCGACGGCGCGCTGCAGTGGCTCGACACCGTGCGCTCGTTCGTCTGGGACAACGGCATCCGTCGTCTGTTCGGCGCGACCGACGAGGCCGTGAGCACGGACTCGGCGCGTCACCTGCCCGTGGAGAAGATCTCCGTCGAGCTGGACACACCGCTCGTCTTCGAGATCGACGGCGAGGAGATGGGCGAGGTCTCCGCATTCGACGTGCGGGTGCAGCCGGGCGCCCTGCTCGTCCGCTGAGACGCCGTCACATCGTGACGACGGGTGGGACGGTCTTCCGGTCCTGAGCGGGGAACGTCACCTTCTGCACGATGATGATGATGCTGGCGGCGACCGGGATCGCGACGAGCGCTCCGAGGATGCCGCCGAGGGCACCGCCGGCGACCGCCGCGATCACGACGAGTGCGCCGGGGACGGCCACGGCCTTGCTCATGATGCGCGGCGAGAGCACGTATGCCTCGATCTGCATGTAGACGAGGTAGTAGCCGATCGCGATCAGTGCGGTCAGCGGCGAGACGAAGAGGCAGATCAGCGAGTTGATGATCGAGGCGGTCAGCGTTCCGACCAGCGGGATCATCGAGCCGATGAAGGCGATGAGTGCGAGCAGCGCCGGCACGGGAGCGCCGATGATGCTCAGGAAGATGAGGCTCAGCACGCCGTTGATGAGGGCGAGGCTCGCCTGACCGATGACGTAGCGGCCGACGGCGCCGGAGACATCCTCCAGCAGCTCGCTGAACGTGTCGCGCTGGTACGCCGGGACGAAGCGGGCGGCGGTGCGCTTCATGCCGCGCAGGGATGCCATGAAGTAGAGGGTGAGGATCAGGACGATCGTGATGCCGGTGAAGCCGCCGGCGATGCCGGCACCCACCGCGAAGACTCCGCCACCGATGTCGGCGAAGTTGCCGGGATCCTGGAAGAACCCGAGGACGCCCTGGACGGCTTCCTCGATCGTCGAGCCGAACTGGCCGCTGACGTCCTTGAACCAGTCGGTGTTCATGAAGTCCTCGATCATCGTCGGACCGTTCTTGATCAGGTTGCTGATCTGCTCGACGAGGAGCGGAACGATCGCGAGGATGATGCCGGCGAACGCGAGTACGACACCGGCCACGACGATGGCGACAGCGGCGGCACGGGGGAGCTTCTGCTCGATGAACCGGACGATCGGGTCGAGGCCGAGCGCGAGGAAGACGGCCACGCCGATGTAGACGAGAACCGTGGCGAGCTGGTCGACGATCCCGCCGATCACCAGCGCGACCAGCACGCCGAGCGCGCCGAGCAGGCCGAACATGAACGGATTCGTCCGCGCATACGCTGCCACGCCGTTGGACGGCTGGGAGCGCTTCAGCTCCGGCGTCCCGGCGACCGGCGCAGCATCCGTGTTCGCGATCACTCTTCTACGCCGCATGATTCCCCCGGTCGGTTGTAAGACTCACCCGTCGATCATCCCTCATCCGCGCGGACAACCGGCCGGACACGCGAGGAGCCGCATCAGGCTTTCGGGGTGCGGTTGCGGATGACGCCGAAGAGGATCGTCCCGACGAAGAGGATGATCCCGATGATGGCGATCCACAGGAGACCCTCGATCGCGAATCCCACGACGGCGACGATGGCCCAGGCGACGAGCAGGATGATCAGTACGGTCCACATGCTGCGAACGTACAGCCGCGACGTGGCGTCGCGCAGGCCCTTGACGGGGAGCGTGACGCCGCGTAGCGAACGGTCACTTGCCGGAGAGCTCCACCGTCTCGTTCTCGGCGTCGTAGGGCTCACCCGTGATCTTCGACTTCACGAAGCTGAAGAGCGAGGCGATCTTCCCGCCGGGGCTGTCCCAGTACTCGGCGGATTCGGCGGAGAACTTCAGCAGTCCGACGTCGGGGTCGTCGGGGCCGTTCGTGAACCACGCCTCGACGGTCGGGCTCCAGAGCTCTTTCACCTTGGCCTTGTCCTCGACGAGGGCGGCGGTGCCCGAGAGCGACACCCACGAGTCGTTCGAGCTCAGGGAGATCCCGACGCGCTCGTCCTTCGCGATGTCGGCGACGAGGGAGGCGCTGCGGGAGACGAGGAACCAGAGGTCTCCGTCGAACTCCGCCTCCTGCACGGTGAGTGGATGGGAGACCAGCCGATCGTTGGCGTTGCGCGTGGTGAACATCGCGAAGCGGAAGTCCTTGATCAGCTCGGCGACCCGCTGGGTGGGGGTGGTGTCGGTCATGGGTGTCGTCCCTTTCGCGTTGGGTGGAGTCTCATCCTGTTCGCGAAGGACTGGGGTACCCAGGGGGTTGCGATCCCGAGGTTCTCCGGTTATGACGCGGATGATCCCTGCCGGACTCATCGAGGGGAGACCATAGAATTCGACTGTGGAAGCCCAGAACCAGCTTCACCCCGCGGCATCCGTCGTGGCGGAACAGCGAACCTCGAGTCCTGTGAGGAGAGTGTGGGTCCTGCTGCCGGCGCAGGTGTTCCTCACCGGCCTGATCACGTGGCTGGTGATAGGCGAGTGGACGGCCATCGCAGGGGCCTACACCGAGGGACTGCAGGTCATCGGTTTCGCCGTCGTCTCTGCCGCGCTCACCATCTTGGTGTTCCTGCTCGGCCTGCCGCTCCGAGTCGCGCCGCCGGTGCGAAGGTGGTGGATTAGTCACGCGGGTTGGATGCTCGGGCTGTTGGGGCTCGGCACCGCGGGCATCGTGCTGTCGTACTTCGTCGGCGGCGCAGGACCGGTCTACTATGACGAAGTCGCAGATTGGCCCTTGACGGACGGATACGAACCCGACGCGGGAATCTTCTGGACCTCGCTCCTCGTGCTCGCGTTCGCCACCATGCATCTCCGGCCGCCTCAGCGCCGGCGGCGGCCGATCCGCACCGAGGGATGAGAAGCACCGGTCCCAGGGTGATTCGGACGCGGGCTCTTCGAGAGGGTCGTCGGTGCCGAGAGGATTGCGGATCCGTGGAGGTCGCCCCTACCTCGGCCTATTGCTCGACCCGCTCGCGAGTCGAGGGCTGGACGCTCTCGTCCCGCTTCTGGCGGAACGGCCGGGCCGGAGTGTTCGGTCCGTCCCACACCGTGATGATGCCCCAGGCGGCTGCGGCGAGCGGGACGGAGAGGACCGCGCCCACGATGCCGCCGAGGATCGTGCCGGCGGTCAGGGCGAGGAGGATGACCAGCGCGTGCAGCTTCAGCGAACGGGCCATGACCACCGGCTGCAGGAAGTTGCCTTCGAGCTGATTGACGAGGACGACGATCCCCACCACGATCAGCGCGGTGACGGGGCCGTGGGTGACGAGGGCGACGAGGGCGGCGAGGATGCCCGCAGCGGTCGCACCGACCAGGGGGATGAACGCGGTCAGGAACACGATCACCGCGAGCGGCAGTGCCAGAGGGATCTGCAGGATCGCGAGCCCGACCCCGATGCCGACCGCATCCGCGGCCGCGACGATCGATGTGCCCCGGACGTAGTTCCCGAACACATCCACGCTCTTGTCACCGATACGCCGTGCCCGGGCGTAGCTCTCGCCGCTGAACGGACGCAACAGGAACTCCCAGATGCGCGGACCGTCCTTCAGGAAGAAGAACAGCACAACGATCATCAGGACGAGACCGGTGAAGAAGCTCGCCGTGGCGGAGACGCCGGCGAGAGCTCCCTGGCCGAACGACGAGCTCGTCAGGAAGTGCTGCGCCGACGCCCACACGTCGTCGAGGTCGATGGCCTCGACGTCGAACGGCAGGGTGCCGAGCCAGGCGGTCACCTGGGAGATGCCGTCCGTCGCGGACTCGACGAGGTCGTCCCATTGGTTACGGACCGTGAGCACGATCACCCAGATGACGCCGCCGAGGATGACGAGGATCCCGATGAGAGCGATCCAGGTGGCGAGGATCGAGGGGACTCCGCGTCGGCGCATCAGGCTGACGAGAGGATGGATCGCACAGGCGAGGATCAGCGCGATCGTCACCGGGATGAAGACCAGCGACAGCTGGGTGATGACGAGCACTCCCACGGCCACGAGGGCGAGCACCGCGAGCGTCTGCAGGCTGCGCGTCGCGACGATCCCGAAACCTCGGGACCACAGTCCCTTCTCCACGGGGGCAGGGTCCTGTGGGCGTCCGAAAATCGGGAACTTCATCATGCACTCCTCGTGTCGCCGCGGTCAGGCCAACGTACCGTGCCGACACGGAAGCCCGCCCCAGCGAGGCTGGGACGGGCTTCCGAGACGGTCTGCGAGGTGTCAGACGCCGAAGTACAGCTCGTACTCGAACGGGTGCGGGCGCTGGGCCATCGGCAGGATCTCGTTCTCGTACTTGTACGAGATCCAGGTCTCGATGAGCTCCTTGGTGAACACGCCGCCCTCGAGGAGGAACTGGTGGTCCTCCGCCAGTGCGTCGAGCGAGTCCAGCAGGGAGTTCGGGACCTGCGGGATGCCCTTGGCCTCCTCGGGGGGAAGCTCGTAGAGGTCCTTGTCGACCGGCTCGTGCGGCTCGATGCGGTTCTTGATGCCGTCGAGGCCCGCCATCAGCTGTGCGGCGAACGCGAGGTACGGGTTGCCGGAGGCGTCGGGTGCGCGGAACTCGATGCGCTTGGCCTTCGGGTTCGAGCCCGTGATCGGGATGCGGATCGCAGCGGAGCGGTTGCCGGCCGAGTAGACCAGGTTGACCGGAGCCTCGAAGCCCTTGACCAGACGGTGGTAGCTGTTCAGGGTCGGGTTCGTGAAGGCGAGGAGCGCCGGCGCGTGGGCCAGGATGCCGCCGATGTACCAGCGCGCGATGTCGCTGAGCTGTCCGTAGCCGGCCTCGTCGTAGAACAGCGGCTTGCCGCCATCCCACAGCGACTGGTGCGTGTGCATGCCGGAGCCGTTGTCGCCGTAGAGCGGCTTGGGCATGAAGGTCGCGACCTTGCCCCACTCGTCAGCCGTGTTCTTGACGATGTACTTGAACTTCAGGATGTCGTCCGCCGCGTGGACCATCGTGTCGAAGCGGTAGTTGATCTCCTGCTGGCCCGCGGTGCCGACCTCGTGGTGCGAGCGCTCCAGGATGAAGCCCGCCTCGATCAGCTTGAGCGTGATGTCGTCGCGCAGGTCTGCCGTCTTGTCGACGGGGGAGACGGGGAAGTAGCCGCCCTTGTACGGGGTCTTGTTGGCGAGGTTCCCGCCCTCTTCCTCGCGGCCGGTGTTCCACGCGGCCTCCTCGGAGTCGACCTTGTAGAAGCTCTCACCGGCGGTGACCGAGTAGCGGACGTCGTCGAAGATGTAGAACTCGGCCTCGGGGGCGAAGTAGGCCGTGTCGGCGATGCCGGTGGACGCGAGGTACTTCTCGGCCTTCTTGGCGACCTGACGCGGGTCCTTCGAGTAGATCTCACCGGTGCGCGGGTTGTAGATGTCGAAGATCATCACGAGGGTGCTCGCCTCGCGGAAGGGGTCGATGTACGCCGTCGTGACATCGGGGATGAGCTGCATGTCGGACTCGTGGATGCTCGCGAAACCGCGGATCGAGGAGCCGTCGAAGAGCTGGCCCTCCGTGAAGAACGCCTCGTCGACCGTCGCCGCAGGAATGTTGAAGTGCTGCTGCACACCCGGGAGATCGGTGAAACGGATGTCAAGGAACTTGACGTCGTTCTCCTTGATGTAGCTCAGAACCTCGGACGAATCTTTGAACATGTACGACTCCTGGATTGCGGATCGATGGCTTCACGGCCATTGTGCACAGTACGGCTGGGGCGTTTCCCCGGGGTGTCCGTATTGTTTCGGGCATGTTACAGGGGTCGCCTAGGCTGGAGCAGTGACGGATGCTGTGAACACGTACCCCGGTGAACGACTCGGACTGCCGACCTCGGGGCCAGGAAGCGTGGCCAGAGTCGGTCGCCGCATCGGTGCTCTCGCCATCGACTACGCCGCGGCGACGATCATCGCGACGGCCTTCCTCGGGTTCGACCAGTTCGCGCTGCCGACCGAGGCAGGGCTCTCTCAGTTCGCGCCGATGATGGTGTTCGCGCTCCTGCAGATCCTCTTCATCCCGACCGCCGGCGGCAGCCCGGGCCACCGGATCCTCGGCATGCGCGTCGTGCGCCTGGACGGCGCCTGGGTCGGCCTGTGGCGACCGATCGTGCGCACCCTGCTGCTGATCGTGGTCGTGCCGGCCGTGATCTGGGACGCGGATCAGCGCGGCCTGCACGACAAGGCGATCGGGACGGTCCTGATCCGCGCCTGAGTGCGCGTCAGATCCGGCCGCGGTTGCGGCGTCGTGCCTCTCGCGGCGCCCGGCCACCGAGGAACGAGCGCGCGGGGTCCACGATGTACCCGCGGCGCAGGGCCTCGCGCCCGATCAGCATCCGGAAGCCCATCTCGTCGCGATTGCTGAGCGTGACCTCCGCGAGCACCTCCCGATCGACGAGACGCACGAGGAGCTTCACGACCAGGCGCTCCTGCGCGTGTCCGGAAGAGCTTCGCACCGCGCGCCGGTCGTGGACGGGAGTCTCGACGACGACGGCATCCTCCTGGCTGTCCTGCCAGGGCTTGACGCGGAATCGGACCCAGTCCTCGCCCTCGCGCTCGAACTCGTCGACGTCGAACGCGTGCAGCGAGGATGTGCGGGCGCCGGTGTCGATCTTGGCTTTGAGCCAGTCGACTCCCAGATCCGGAAGGCTCACCCACTCGCGCCACCCCGTAAGGGTGTTTGAATGGGTAGACCTACTCACCTGATACATCCTGGCAGGAAATCCCCGTGAAGATCGCAGTGCTCTCCCGTGCGCCGCAGGCGTACTCCACCCAGCGACTGCGTGCGGCCGCGCTTCAGCGCGGTCACAACGTCAAGGTGCTCAACACGCTGCGCTTCGCGATCGACCTGACGGCAGATGAACCCGACCTGCACTACCGGGGGCGTCAGCTCAGCGACTACGATGCGATCCTGCCCCGCATCGGCAACTCGATCACCTACTTCGGCACGGCTGTCGTGCGGCAGTTCGAGCAGATGGACGTCTACACGCCGAACACGGCCAACGGCATCTCGAGTGCGCGGGACAAGCTGCGCGCCAACCAGATCCTCTCCCGTCACAACATCGCGATGCCGCCGACGGCCTTCGTCCGCAACCGCGCCGACGTGCGCCCTGCCATCGAGCGCGTCGGCGGTGCGCCGGTCGTGATCAAGCTGCTCGAGGGCACGCAGGGGATCGGCGTCATCCTCGCACCGCAGGTGAAGGTCGCCGAGGCGATCATCGAGACGCTGCACTCCACGAAGCAGAACGTGCTCATCCAGAAGTTCATCTCCGAGAGCCGCGGCCGCGACATCCGCGCGCTCGTCGTCGGCGACCGGGTCGTCGCGGCCATGCGGCGCTCCGCGGCCGGCGATGAGTTCCGCTCGAACGTGCACCGCGGCGGATCGGTCGCGGCGATCGAACTCGACCCGGTGTACGAGCGCGCGGCGGTGCGATCGGCACAGATCATGGGTCTGCGCGTCGCGGGTGTCGACATGCTCGAAGGGGAGGACGGGCCTCTCGTGATGGAGGTCAACTCCTCACCGGGCCTGCAGGGCATCGAGAGCGCCACCAAGCTCGACGTCGCGGGAGCGATCATCGACTACATCGCCGGCCAGGTCGCGTTCCCTGAGATCGATGTGCGGCAGCGGCTGACGGTCTCCACGGGCTACGGCGTGGCCGAGCTGATGGTCCACGGCGCTGTCGACCTCGTGGGGAAGACCCTCGGCGAGGCGGGCCTCTGGGAGCGCGACATCACCGTTCTCACGCTGCACCGTGGCGTCAGCGTGATCCCGAACCCGCGCAAGCACGTCGTCCTCGAGGCCGAGGACCGGCTCTTCTGCTTCGGCAAGCTGGACGAGATGCGCTCCATGGTCCCGGAGCGGCGTCGTCGCCGCGCCAAGGTGCGCCGCCTGCCCCGCCAGCCGCTCTCGGAGTGAACGAAAGCGCGGCCGCTCCTCGGAATGAGGGCGGCCGCGCTCGTCGTGGCGGATGCCGCGGGATCAGCGCGGACGCTGAGCGCGGACCTTCGTGGGGTCGATGCCCTTCGGGATCGGCAGCGACGACAGCGACTGCGAGACGGAGTCGATGCGTCGGATGACCGCGGCCATGGTGGTCTTGTCGATCGCCTTGGGGAGCTTCTTGATGGTCTTCGAGAGGTCCGCGATGGCGACCTCGTCCTCGCCGTGGCCGACGTACAGGACCGTGACGGGCACGCCGTGCGCGACGCGCTGCGCCTTGCTGCGCTCCTCGTTGATGAGACGGGTCAGCCGTCCACGGGCACCTTCGCCGACGACGACGATGCCGCCGCGGCCGATGGTGCGGTAGACCGCCTCCTGCGTCTTGGGGTTGATCCCGACGGGCGTCTCCGATGCCTGCCAGCTGCGGCCGAGGCTGGTGCTGAGAACGTGTCCCGTCGCACCGGGCATGCCGTCGATCTTCGAGTACATCGCCGACGTCGACAGCCGGGTCATCAGGAAGAGCGACCCGAGCACACCCAGCATCAGACCGGTGATGCCCCACAGCACGAGCGTCCAGATCTGGAACGGGGGGATCAGGTACCCGGCGACGAGGCCGAGGAGCACGCCGATGAGAAGGATGCCCACCTGGAGCCACGGAAGCCACGGGTAGACCTCACGGGTGAACCGGAAGAGGGACTTGATCTGGGAGAAGAACCCAGGACGCTTCTCGGGTTCGGGAGCACGCTTTGCCATGGGGACCAGCCTACCGAGTTCGCGGATGCCGTGATGCCGAGTTCGCGCCCAGCGGAGCGGGCTCCGGGCGACTGGTTCTGCACATTCGCCGAGCGCCATGAATTCCTCCACATCGTCCTCGATCGCCACCGCGTCGATCGCTGGTCCGCTCTGATGGGGACATGGCAGACGTCGAGATCGAAGACCGGGGCACCGCGCTCCTCCCGGGTGCGCATCGGGTGGTCCGGGCTCTCGATCCGACAGAAGGACCGTTCTCCGGCGTACTGGTCACTCGTGGGGACGCAGTGGCCGTGCGGGTGGATGCCACCGCTCTCGCCGGATGGCTGGGGTGGCGCTTCGCGGGAGCGGAGCATGTCGCGGGTCCGGTCGACGTCATCCGGCGTGCCGACGGACACGACGCGCTGCTGCCATGGTGCACCGACCGGGTGCTGGGGTTCCTGGTCCGCCGCGCGGCCGCCGGCTCCGCGTTGTCGTCGGGGGAGTGCAGCACGCTCGTGGTGAGCCTGCTGCGAGGACTCGACGAGCTCGGAGAAGGTGCCGCCGGGGTGCAGACGGGGGTGTGGTGGCTGACCGACGGCGGCCGCCCCATCCTCGTCCTCGGCCAGGGAGAGGACCCGCGGTCAGGAGCCGCGGAGATCATCGAGCGCCTCACGGAGCACTCCGGAGACAAGGCGCTGACCCGCGTCCTCGGCGGGGTGCAGCAGGGGCTCGTCAAAGCGCTTCCGCAGCCGCGCGTGCCGCGGCGGCTGCTGGAGGAGTGGGAGAAGGAGCTGCTTGCCATCGCGGCACCCCGTCCGATCGGCCGGGAGTCGCATGCCCCGGAGCGTGCACGCGACGTCGCTCGCACCGCTGTCGACGTCGACCGGTCCCTGACGCCTGTTCGCGGGATGAGGAGAGGCGGACTGCGGTCGCGTTCGTCGAGTGAGCGGCGGGAGAGGTCGCCCTTCGCTGTCGGGTTCGGCATGCTGCGGTCGATCGCATCCGGCATCCGCGCGCGTCTCGAGGGGCGGACCGGTGACTCCGCGGTCCGGCGGACGGCGGCGGAATCTGACGCCCCACGCTCGTCGTCTCGGCGGCGCGCGTTGATCGTCGCCGGCGGTGCGGCGGCCGTCGTGCTCGCCGGCGGCTTGCTCTGGCCGACAGGCGATGCGGCGGAATCGGCGGATGCCGCCAGGCGCACAGCTCCGCCGGTGTGGACATCCGACGACGCGACGGAGAGTCCGGGGCCGGGAGACGCGGGATCGGATGCGGCGGCCTCTCCGTCTCCGCCCGCAGACGACGGCGGACCCGAGGCGGCCGCCATCGCTCTGCTGGCGTTGGTCGCGGAGTGCCACACGACCGAGGACCGGGTCTGCGCAGACGCCGTCGCGGAGGGATCCGTCGGCGTGGTCGACGTGCTCGGCGACCGAGGAGAGGGCACGCCGACGGTCGAACTGGTGGACGAGTACGGCGACGTCGCCGTGGTGCGGCTCGGTCTTGCCGGCGGTCGTCCGGATGACGGTGCCGCCGACGCGACGACGGCGCCCGAGCAGATGCTGGTGCTCGAGCGCCAGAAAGAAAGATGGCTGGTCCGCGACGTCTACGGCGTCGCGGACCAGCCAGAGTGATGCGGAGTGTCAGGCTCCGAGCTGTGCGGCGAACTGCGCCGCCTCGAGACGAGCCTTCACCGCGCCGAGGAAGCGTGCGGCATCGGCGCCATCGATGATCCGGTGATCGTACGACAGTGCGAGGTAGACGTACGAGCGGACCGCGATCGCGTCAGCGCCGCCGACCTTCACCAGACCCGGGCGCTTGACGACCGTGCCGGTTCCGAGGATGGCCGACTGCGGGAGGAACACGACGGGCGTGTCGAACAGCGCGCCACGCGAGCCCGTGTTCGTCAGCGTGAAGGTGCCGCCCGCGAGCTCGTCCGGCTTCAGTTTGTTGTCACGCGTGCGCGCGGCGAGATCGGCGATCTCGTGTGCGATCTGCGCGATGTTCTTCGACGCCGCGTCACGGAGCACCGGCGTGAGCAGTCCGCGCTCGGTGTCGACCGCGATCGACACGTTCTCGCTCGCGGGGTAGACGATGTTCTCGCCGTCGACCGTCGCGTTCACGATGGGGAAGGCCTGCAGGGCCTCAGCGGTCGCGAGAGCGAAGAACGGGAGGAAGGACAGCTTGTCGCCGGTCTTCTCCAGGAAGGAGGCCTTCACGCTGTCGCGGTAGTCCGCGAGGGCCGTGACATCGACCTCGACGACCGTCGTCAGCTGCGCCGTCTGCTGCATGGACTCCACCGCGCGCTTCGCGAGGACCTTGCGCAGGCGAGACATCGGCTGCGTGGTTCCGCGCAGCGGCGAGACCTCGAGCGGTGCCGGAGCGGCAGCTGCCGGAGCGGCCGCGGCCGGGGCAGCAGCGGTCTCTGCCGCCTTCAGAACGTCTTCCTTGCGGATGCGACCGCCGACGCCGGTGCCGGTGACCGACGCCAGGTCGACGCCCTGCTGGGAGGCCAGGCGGCGAACCAGCGGCGTGACGTAGAGGTTGTCGTTCTCGGTCGGCAGGCTGAGCTTCGGCGCGTCAGGCTCGGCTGCCGGAGCAGCGGGTGCGGATGCGGCGGCAGGTGCCGGCTCAGCGGGTGCCGCAGCGGGTGCGGGAGCGACCGGTGCCGGCGCGGCCTCGGCTGCGGGGGCCTGAGCCACCGGTGCCTCAGCGGCAGGAGCAGCCGGTGCCTCAGCAGCCGGCGCCGGAGCGGCGGGTGCAGCACCCGAACCGACGCGAGCGAGAACGGCGCCGACGGCGACGGTCTCGTCTTCGGCGGCGACGATCTCCTGCAGCACGCCGGCGACCGGCGAGGGGATCTCGGTGTCGACCTTGTCCGTCGAGATCTCGAGGAGGGCCTCATCGACCTCGACGGTGTCGCCGACCTGCTTCAGCCAGCGCGTCACGGTGCCCTCGGTCACGCTCTCGCCGAGTTCGGGGAGGACGATGTCCTTCGCGTCGCCGGAGGGTGCAGCGGCAGGCGCGGCCTCTGCAGCGGGAGCAGGCTCGGCTGCCGGTGCCGCCTCGGCGACGGGAGCCTCAGCTGCCGGAGCGGCTTCCGCAGGTGCGGCTTCTGCTTCCGCGGGAGCGGCTTCGGTCGGAGCATCCGCGGCCGGGGCCGCAGCGCTGCCGTCGCCGATGCGCGCAAGCAGGGCGCCGACCTCGACGGTCTCGTCCTCGGCCACGAGGATCTCCTCGATCACACCGCTGACGGGGGACGGGATCTCGGTGTCGACCTTGTCGGTCGAGATCTCGAGCAGGCCCTCATCCGCCTGAACGGTGTCGCCCACCTGCTTGAGCCAGCGGGTGACCGTACCCTCTGTGACGCTCTCACCGAGAGCGGGGAGGACCACGGATGTGCTCATGACTGAGTCTCCTTCAAGAAGTTGTATGACGCGTATCTAGCTTAGTGACTCGGGCACCGGTTGGTGCTCAGAGGGCGTGCAGCGGCTTTCCGGCCAGTGCGAGGAAGGCTTCGCCGAGGGCTTCGCTCTGCGTGGGGTGCGCATGGATCAGCGGAGCGATGTCCTCCGGGTGCGCTTCCCAGGCGACGGCGAGCTGCCCCTCGGTGATGAGCTCGCCGACACGGTCGCCGAGCAGGTGGACGCCGACGACGGGCCCGTCCTTGAGGCGGACGATCTTGACCAGTCCGCTGGTCCCGATGATCTCGCTCTTGCCGTTGCCGGCGAGGTTGTACTCGTAGGCGACGACCGCGTCAGCGCCGTGCTCGGCGATCGCGGCATCCTCGGTCACACCGACGGAGGCGACCTCGGGGCTCGAGTAGGTGACCTTGGGGATCTGGGAGTCGGGGATGTTGACCGGCGAGAGACCGGCGATGCGCTCGGCGACGGCGATGCCCTGCTGGAAGCCGCGATGGGCGAGCTGGAGACCGGGGACGATGTCCCCCACGGCCCAGACGCCGGGAACGCCGGTGCGAAGATCCTGGTCGACGGTCACGAACCCGCGGTCGAGCTTCACGCCGGCCTCCTCGAACCCGAGGTCCGCGGTGACAGGTCCGCGTCCGACGGCCACGAGAAGGTAGTCGGCGGTGAACTCCTTGCCGTCTTCCAGCGTGACCGTGACCGAGGTCTCGTCCTGCGAGGCGGTCTGGAAGCGCACGCCGAGCGAGTACTGGATCCCGCGGCGGCGGAAGGCGCGCTCGAGACCCTTGCTGAGGGCGATGTCCTCGTTCGGGACGAGGTGCGGCAGCGCCTCGATGATCGTGACCTCGGTGCCGAAGGAGCGCCAGACGCTGGCGAACTCCACGCCGATCACGCCGCCGCCGAGGACGAGGACCCGCTCCGGGATGACGTCGAGAGCGAGAGCCTGCTCGCTCGTGAGGATGCGGCCGCCGATCTCGAGGCCGGGCAGCGATCGGCTGTACGAGCCGGTGGCGAGGATGACGTCGCTGCCGACGTACACGTCATCGCCGACGCTGATGCTGCGGTCCGCGTTGAGGCGGCCGAGTCCGGCCACGGTGGTGATGCCACGCGCCTTGACGAGCCCCTCGAGGCCCTTGAACTTCTTTGCGACGATGCCCTCGCGGTACGCGCGGACGCCTGCCGGGTCGATGCCCTCCAGCGTCGCCGTCACGCCGACGTGTGCCGCGTCCCGCACGTGCTCCGCCACCTCGGCCGCGTGCAGCAGCGCCTTCGTCGGGATGCAGCCGCGGTGCAGGCAGGTGCCGCCGACCTTGTCCTTCTCGATGAGGGCGACCGACTTGCCGAGTTCGCTGGCTCGGAGCGCCGCGGCGTAGCCGCCGCTTCCGCCGCCCAGGACGACGATGTCGAAGGTGTGGGTTGTCATGTGTCATGCCTCCTTGTGGGATGCTGCGGCCAGCGCGATGATCGTTCGGACCATCGCTCCGGTGGGGCCCTTCTCGGTGAAGCCGTATGCGGCGCCGGCGTGCTCGCCGGAACCCGCGATGTCGAGGTGCACCCAGGGGATGCGGGGTGCGTCCTCCGCGTCCGAGGTGCGCCCGACGAAGCGGCGCAGGAAGAGCCCGGCGTACGAGGCTCCGCCCATGCGATCGCTCATGTTCACGTTCTGGAGGTCGGCGATCGGAGACTCCATCGAGTCCTCCATGTACGACGGCAGCGGCATGTGCCAGGCGAGCTCATCGGCCTGCTCGGCCGCGGCGAGGAGCTCGGCGACCGTGTCGTCATCGCCGAACACTCCGGTGTGGCGGTGGCCGAGTGCCGCGACGATGGCGCCGGTGAGCGTGGCCACGTCGACGATCACGTCCGGGTGCTCGCGGCTCGCCGCGACGAGTCCGTCGGCGAGGACGAGCCGGCCCTCGGCGTCGGTGTTGAGCACCTCGACCGTCGTGCCGTCGAGGATGCGGACGACGTCGCCGGGGCGGAGAGCGCGACCGGACGGCATGTTGTCGGTGATCGCGAGCCACGCCGTGACCCGGACCGGGAGTGCCAGCGTCGCGATCGCGCGGAGGGCGGCGAGGCTCGTGGCAGCGCCCGCCATGTCGAACTTCATCCCTACCATCGAGGCCGCGGGCTTCAGGGAGAGTCCGCCGGTGTCGAACGTGATGCCCTTGCCCACGAGGGCGATATGGCGTGTCGCCTCGGCGGGGGAGTAGTCGAGTCGGACCAGGCGCGGCGGGCGGTCTGAGCCCTGCGCGACGCCCAGGATGCCGCCGAAGCCCTGCTCAGCGAGCGCGGTCTCGTCGAGGATCTCGACCGAGACGTCGAGGTCGGCGACGCTGTCCGCTGCGCTCTGGGCGAGCTGCGCGGGACTCTGCCACTCGGCAGGCACGTTCACGAGGTCCTTGATCAGCGCCACGGCCTCGCCGGTCGCCTGCGCCTTCGCGATCGACGCGTCGTCGATGTCGGCGTGCAGCAGGACCGCAGCAGCGCGGGACTTGCCCTTCTCGGACCGGTAGGTGTCGAAGCGGTACCCGCCGAGCACGGCGCCCTCGGCGGCCGCGGCGGCGAACGGCTCGAGTCCTGCGGCGAGTCCGACAGCCACGTTCTCGAAGCCGGTGAGCGAGCGCAACGCGGCACCGACGGCGTTGCGCACCGCGGTGTCGCTCGAGGCGGCGCCCGTTCCGACCACGGCGAACGGCAGCGATGTGACCTCGGGTGCGTACACGCGCGCGTAGGAGGAAGCGGATCCGGTGAACCCGATTCCGGCGAGCGCGTCGGCGAGGCCGGGGTAGGCAGCCAGCGACTCGGCCGATTCGGAGAGATCGGGGACGACGAGCACTGCGGCATCTGCAGCGCTTCCGGGGAACTGATCGGTGGTGTGCGAGAGCACGGGAAGCGTCATGCCTCCATCCTAGGATCCTCGCCGCTGCCCGGGTGCGCGGGGCCCGTCCGCGTGTTCGCTCTCAGCATGATGAGCCCAGCCCGGGCATCCGGACCTGCTCGTAGCATGGAGGCATGCCCTTCTCCGGTGAGATCCACGAACGCGTCGCGAATGCGCCGGCGGTGCCCCACGGCCTGCCCCTGGTCGTCCTCCTGACCGGGTTCACCGACGCCGGGAGCGCGGTGTCCGGTCTCATCGACCACCTGCGCGAGACCGCGTCGCCGGAGCCCGTCGTCGTCTTCGACAACGACGCGCTCCTCGACTACCGTGCGCGCCGTCCGGTGATCTCGTTCGATCAGGACCATCTCACGGAGTTCCGTCCGTCCCGGCTCGAGCTCTCGCTCGCGACCGACGCGCTCGGTCAGCCCTTCCTGCTGCTCGCGGGCTACGAGCCGGACTTCGCCTGGAACGCCTTCGCGGAGACGGTCCTCGACCTCGCCGCCGAGTTCGAGGTGTCCGGACTCAACTGGGTGCACTCGATCGCGATGCCGGTTCCGCACACGCGTCCGATCGGGACCACCGTCAGCGGCAATCGTCGTGAGCTCACGGTCGCGCACTCCGTCTGGCGCCCGCGCACGCAGGTCCCGGCGACCGCCGGTCACCTCCTGGAGTTCCGCTTCGTCGAGAGCGGACACCGCGCCGTCGGCTTCGTGCTGCTGGTCCCGCACTACCTCGCCGAGACGGAGAACCCGGATGCCGTGATCGCCGCCGCGGACAAGCTGATGGCGTCCACCGGACTCGTCTTCCTGGTCGACGCCGTGCAGGATCGCCGGGAGGACTACTTCACCCGCGTCGACGAGCAGGTCGCGGGGAACGAGGAGCTGCAGCAGATGGTGCACAACCTCGAGCGGCGCTACGACGCCTACATGGCGGGTCGCAACCCGGACGACGACACGTACGACGAGGGCGGGTTCAGCGAACGCGATCTGCCGAGCGCCGACGAGCTGGCGGCCGAATTGGAGCGCTATCTGGCGTCTCGTCCCTCCGGAGACGACGACAAGCCCGGTCGCGGCTGAGACGAATCGGCGTGAACTTCGCCGGAATGCATCCGCATCGCCACACGTATGCGATACTAGGACTCTGACCCGTTGTCAATCGGCGTTTTCGAACGCCGGACTTGACAAGGGTCTTACTAGTGTCCGAAATGTCCCGGGGCGGTCCCGCAGCCCCGTGAAAGGCGAAACGTGACTCCTGCCACGACGAAGAAAACACGGACGACGAAGAAGGCCGAAGAGACCGCCGTCGACGCCGAGGTCGAGGTCGACGCTCCTGAGAAGCCCGCGCCGCTGAGCGCAGCGAAGCGTGCGGCTGCCAAGCGCGCCCCCGTGAAGAAGAAGAAGTCGGATGACGTCGTCGAAGAAGACGAGGCTCCCGCTGTCGGCGCTGCCGAGGACGGCGACGACGAGGACGACGACTCCAAGCCGAAGTTCACCGAGCCGCTGCCGACCGGCGCGATCGTCATCTCGTCGAACGACGACGAGGACGTCCCGGTCTACTCGACGCAGATCACCGGTGCGACCGCCGACCCGGTCAAGGACTACCTGAAGCAGATCGGAAAGGTCGCGCTGCTGAACGCGGCCGAAGAGGTCGAGCTCGCGATGCGGATCGAAGCGGGCCTCTTCGCCGAGGAGAAGCTCTCGGCGATGACCGCAGCGGAGAAGACCGGTCAGCTCGGGCTCGACCTGCAGTGGGTCGCCCGCGACGGCCAGCGCGCCAAGAGCCACCTGCTCGGCGCCAACCTCCGCCTCGTGGTCTCGCTCGCGAAGCGCTACACCGGCCGCGGCATGCAGTTCCTGGACCTGATCCAGGAGGGCAACCTCGGTCTCATCCGCGCGGTCGAGAAGTTCGACTACACCAAGGGCTTCAAGTTCTCGACCTACGCCACCTGGTGGATCCGTCAGGCGATCACGCGCGCCATGGCCGACCAGGCCCGCACCATCCGCATCCCGGTGCACATGGTCGAGGTCATCAACAAGCTCGCCCGCGTGCAGCGGCAGATGCTGCAGGACCTCGGTCGCGAACCCACTCCGGAAGAGCTCAGCCGCGAGCTGGACATGACGCCGGAGAAGGTCGTGGAGGTGCAGAAGTACGGCCGCGAGCCGATCTCGCTGCACACCCCGCTCGGCGAGGACGGCGACAGCGAGTTCGGCGACCTCATCGAGGACACCGAGGCGGTCGTCCCGGCTGACGCCGTGGGCTTCACCATGCTGCAGCGTCAGCTCGAGCAGCTGCTCGACTCGCTGTCCGAGCGCGAGGCCGGCGTGATCCGGATGCGCTTCGGCCTCGGCGACGGCCAGCCCAAGACGCTCGACCAGATCGGCGACACCTTCGGCGTGACCCGCGAGCGGATCCGTCAGATCGAGTCGAAGACGATGGCGAAGCTGCGGCATCCGAGCCGTTCGCAGTCGCTGCGGGACTACCTCGAGTGATGCAGGCGAACGAGGGCAAGGCGCTGGAGACCAGCGTCGATGGAAAGAGCTTCGCGCGGATTCCGCTGCGCACCCGTGTCGTCATGCCGAATGACGACCTCGACGCCGTCATCACGGAGTACGCGAAGGACGCGGTGCGTCCTGGCGACCTGCTCTTCGTGACGGAGAAGATCGTCGCCATCACTCAGGGCCGGTCGTACCGTCTCGACGAGATCAAGCCGCGCAAGCTCGCGCTCTTCCTGTCGAAGTACGTGACCCGCACGCCGTACGGCATCGGACTCGGCATGCCCGAGACGATGGAGATGGCGCTGCGCGAGTGCGGCACGCCGCGCATCCTGGTCGCCTCGGCGGTCGCCGCCGTGACCAAGGCGTTCGGTCGTCGCGGAGACTTCTACCGGATCGCGGGCGACAAGGCCAGGGCGATCGACGGTCCGACCAGCCACACGATCCCGCCGTACAACGAGGCGGTCGTGCTCGGTCCGAAGGATCCGCGCGGTGTCGCGGCGCACCTGAAGGCGCTGCTCGGCGGCGATCTCGAGGTGGCCGTGGTCGACATCAACGACCTCGGCGGCAACATCCTCGGGTCCACGCTCGACAGGAACGGCGAGCGCCGTCTCGTCAAGATCCTCGGAGACAACCCGCTCGGACAGGGCCGCGAGTCCACGCCACTCGGGATCGTCCGCGAGGTCTGATCCCTTCGACACACTCAGGGACTCGTCGATCGAGGCAGGACCCGTCGACCGAGGCAGGACCCACCCATGCAGGAGGCCCGGATGCTCGGCATCCGGGCCTTCTGCGTTCCTGCGGCAGACATTCCCGACGAACCCGGAAGCTAGGCTGGAACGCGTGTGTGAGACGACTTCCAGCGCCCTGCCGCGTGCCGTGATCTCCCGCTCGGCACTCGCGGCCGCGGCATCCGCTGCGGTCCGCGCGGGCGGACGGACGGCCGACCTGCGGCGGGATGCGTGGGGACACGGGGTGCTGTCGGTGGCGCAGGCGGTCGCCGCCGCCGGCGCCGACCGGGTGCTCGTCGACTCGCAGGGCGAGGTCGACGCGCTGCGCCCCGAGGGGATCGACGCCGTGACGTCGGGGGCTGCGGACCTCGATCCTCATCTGCTCTACGGACTTCCCGACGATGCCGGGACCTCGACGCTGCAACCGGTCATGCGGCTCACCGGTCGGATCCTGTCCACCAAGCGCCTGCGCGAAGGCGACGCCGTGTCCTACGGCTACACGTATCGCGCGCCGGCGGACACCACGGTGGCGCTCGTGACCGGCGGGTACGCGCAGGGCATCGTCCGCGCGCTCGGGAATCAGGCGCACGTCGATGTCGAGGGCATCGCCCGCCCGATCGTCGGTCGTGTCGCGATGGACGTGTGCGTCATCGACCTCGAAGGGCACGACGTCGCGTCCGGCACCGAGGTCACGTACTTCGGCGGAACCGGATCGGCGGCGTCCGCGCTGAGCCGATGGGCGCAGATCACCGCGATGTCCGTCGCCGAGCTCGTCACTGTCGCCGGTGCCCACGCCGCTCGGGGGTGGGAGGCGTGACCCGCCCGGAGCTGCGGATCAGCAGCGCGGCGTTCCGCGCGAACATCGAAGCCGTCCGAGCCCGCATCGAGCCGTCGACGCTCATGCTGGTCCTGAAGGACGACGCCTACGGGCACGGCTTGCGCTGGGCCGTCGAGACCGCCGTGCAGACCGGCGTCCGGTGGTTCGGCAGCTACGACATCCGCAGCGGTCTGGAGGTGCGTCGCATCGCCGGCGGCGACGTGCGCATCTTCGCCTGGGCGACGTCGACGGATGACGAGATCGACGAGGCGCTGGCGCACGACATCGACCTCGGCGTCGGCACGACGGAGTACCTGGAGCGCGTCATCGCCCGTGCCGCCGTCCTCGGCGCATCCGCGCGTGTGCACCTCAAGATCGACACCGGACTGCATCGCAACGGCGTGCTCCCGGAGGAGTGGCCCGCCGCGGTCGCGGAAGCACGCGCGGCGGAGCGGCTCGGGCATCTCGAACTCCTCGGCGTGTGGAGCCACATCGCCGAGGCGAGCGACGCGGAGGACGACGAGGCGCAGGCCGTCTTCCTGGATGCCGTTCGCATCGCCGGCGAGTCCGGAGCCGCACCGGCGCTCCTTCACCTCACGGCATCGGCCGCGTCGTGGTGGCGTCCGGAGCTTCGCGGAAGCGTGTCGCGCATCGGGGCGTTCTGCTACGGCATCCGCTCCGCGGACGGGCCCGATCTCGATGGCGTCCGGCCGGTCGCATCGCTGAGCGCGCTCGTCGAGGATGTCGTCGAGGACACCGCGGTGATCGCGATCGGGAGCTTCGACGGTCTGCCGTCCACGCTGTCCGGGATGCCGGTCGGCACGCCGGGCGGCACGCGCACCCTCCGCGTGATCGGTCAGACGACATCGGTCGTCGACGGGTGGCCGGGGATGCGCGTCGGCGACGAGGTCATGCTGTTCGGCGCGGGGGAGTCCGGTGAGGTCAGCGCGACCACCCTGGCGGAGCGGATCGACACCGTCGGCGAGGAGATCCTCACCCGGTTGACCCCTCGCGTGCGCCGTATCGTCCGGGAATGAGAAAGACTCCGGACCGCGCGAACGCGCGACCCGGAGTCGGAAGTCGGCCGGAGCCGGTGAGCAGCCTGCGTCAGACGGTCTCGACGAGGCGAGCGCTCTCGTCGTGCCAGCTGGTGGCGATGCTGCGGAGCTTCTCTTCGTACTTGCGGCCGTGGTGGGCGCAGAACAGGAGCTCGGATCCGTTGACCTCTGCGGCGATGTAGGCCTGAGCGCCGCATGAATCGCAGCGATCCATGGCGGTCAGGCGGAACTCGATGGCGGAAGCCTCACGTTCGGTCGTTGCATTCATCTCGGTGCCTCCTCGGGTGTCGGCCTCGCTGTGGGTCGTGCTCAATACAACCACGCTGCACCTGTGGGCATGCCCGGATCACGGCGTGTTTCGCTCAGCGCGTACGCGATCCGCGCGGGGTGGATCCCGCTGGGGAGTGTCTGCCGGCCGAAGCGGGGCGGCGAGAATAGACTCGGAGATTGTGACCGCCGAGTATTCCGCCCATCATCTCCAGGTGCTTGAGGGGCTCGAGGCTGTCCGCAAGCGCCCAGGCATGTACATCGGGTCGAACGGATCGCCCGGGCTCATGCACTGCCTCTGGGAAGTCATCGACAACTCCGTCGACGAAGCCGTCGCCGGCAACGGCGACAAGATCGACATCATCCTGCACGACGACGGCAGCGTCGAGGTCCACGACAAGGGTCGAGGCATCCCGGTCGACATCGAGCCGCGCACCGGTCTGAGCGGTGTCGAGGTGGTCTTCACCAAGCTGCACGCCGGCGGGAAGTTCGGCGGCGGCTCGTACGCGGCGTCGGGCGGTCTGCACGGAGTCGGAGCCTCCGTCGTGAACGCGCTCTCCGAGCGGCTCGACGTCGAGGTGGACCGCGGTGGCAAGGTCTACGCGATGTCGTTCCATCGCGGCGAACCCGGGATCTTCACCGACACGGGCGAGAAGCGGCCCGACGCCCCCTTCCGTCCCTTCGAGGACAAGAGCGAGCTGCGCGTCATCGGCAAGGCTCCCCGGGGCGTGACCGGCACCCGGATCAGGTATTGGGCCGACCGGCAGATCTTCACGAAGGATGCCGCCTTCCAGCTGAAGGACCTCGAGACGCGCGCCCGTCAGACGGCGTTCCTCGTGCCCGGACTCGAGATCCTGGTCCGCGACGACCGCGATCGCGGACCCCAGACGGCCTCGGCATCCGCAGAAGGCGTGCTGGCCGCCGTCGTCGACGAGGTGCCGCGCGAGATCTCCTACCGCTACGAGGGCGGCATCTCCGAGTTCGTCGACTATCTCGCGACCGATCCTCCTGTCACCGACAACTGGCGCATCCAGGGGGAGGGCACCTTCAAGGAGACCGTCCCCGTGCTGCAGGCCGACGGCCACATGATCGCCACCGAGGTGGAGCGGGTCTGCGCCGTCGACATCGCGCTGCGCTGGGGCACCGGCTACGACACCACGGTGCGCTCCTTCGTCAACATCATCGCGACGCCCAAGGGCGGCACGCACCAGCAGGGCTTCGAGCAGGAGCTCCTGAAGGCTCTGCGCGCGCAGGTCGAGCAGAACGCCCGCCGGCTCAAGGTCGGCAACGACAAGCTCGAGAAGGACGACGTGCTCGCGGGTCTCACCGCCGTGCTCACGGTCAACGTGCCCGAGCCGCAGTTCGAGGGCCAGACGAAAGAGGTGCTCGGGACGCCCGCCGTGCGGCAGATCGTCGCGCAGGTGCTCCGCAAGGATCTCGCGCAGCGCTTCACCTCGACCAAGCGCGACGACAAGAACCAGGCGTCGCAGCTGCTCGACAAGATCGTCTCCGAGATGAAGGCGCGTGTCTCGGCGCGTGCGCACAAGGAGACGCAGCGTCGGAAGAACGCTCTGGAGTCCTCCACGCTGCCGACCAAGCTCGTCGACTGCCGCACCAACGAGGTCGAGCGCAGCGAGCTCTTCATCGTGGAGGGCGACTCGGCGCTCGGCACCGCCAAGAACGCCCGCAACAGCGAGTTCCAGGCGCTGCTGCCGATCCGCGGCAAGATCCTCAACGTGCAGAAGGCCTCGGTCAGCGACATGCTGTCGAACGCCGAGTGCGCATCGATCATCCAGGTGATCGGAGCCGGCTCCGGCCGCACGTTCGACATCGACGCCGCGCGGTACGGCAAGGTGATCCTGATGAGCGACGCCGACGTCGACGGTGCGCACATCCGGACTCTCCTTCTGACGCTGTTCTTCCGGTACATGCGTCCGCTGATCGAAGATGGTCGCGTGTTCGCCGCCGTGCCGCCGCTGCACCGCGTGATCGTGATGAACCCGGGCTCGAAGCCGAACGAGACGATCTACACGTACAGCGAGCAGGAGATGCACGCGCTGTTGGCGAAGCTCCGCAAGTCGGGCAAGCGCTGGCACGAGCCGATCCAGCGCTACAAGGGCCTCGGCGAGATGGATGCCGAGCAGCTGGCCAACACGACCATGGATCGTTCGGGGCGCCTGCTGCGCCGGGTGCGGATGGAGGATGCCGAGGCGGCCGGTCGCGTCTTCGAGCTGCTCATGGGCAACGAGGTCGCCCCGCGCCGCGAGTTCATCATCGATTCCTCCGGGCGTCTGTCGCGCGAGGCCATCGACGCCTGATCGCGTCAGCGGACCGTCGCGAGGGCTGCCTCGTAGACGCCGACGAGTGCGGCGCGATGCGTGGTCTGCGCGACCTGCGGGCGATGCGCGACGGCGGCGGCGCTGAGCCTGGTCACCTCGGCGGGATCGTCGCGCAGCCCTGCCAGGGCGACGGCGAGGCCCGCGGCGTCCGGAGTCGGCGTCACGATCCCGCCGCCCGGTGGCAGGGTCTCCTCCAGATCGGGATCGGTGACGATCACGGGAAGACCGGAGGCGATCGCCTCGAGCAGCACCATCGGCTGGTTGTCGAAGTCGAGCGAGCTCGAGACCAGGACGTGCGCCCGACGCATCGCCGCGAGGACCTCGGACTGCGGGACCGGGCCGTGCACGTGGACGCGACCGTCGGCGCCGCCCGCCGCCCGCCGCGACACCGCACCTCGGGAGATCCCGTCGCCGTACAGGTGCGCCACGACGCCCGGCACCCGGGCGACGGCGTCGAGGAAGACCTCGGGGCGCTTCTCGGGTGACAGCCGTCCGCACCACATGACCTGCAGATGCTCGCCCGGGGCGACCGTGCGCGCGACGGGCTCGCCGATGTCGTCGAGCACGGACGCCTCGAGGCCGTTCGACAGCACCGTGATCGGGGTGTCGACGCCCTGGGCGAGGAGCTTCTCCGCGAAATGCGCGGACGGAACGATCACCCGATCGGCATGGTTCGCCTGACTGACCATGAGCCGCCACATCCGCCGGGCCGTCCGCGTGCGGGTGTACGAGGACGTGACGTCGACCCGCGCACGCTCGTGGCTCATCCGCCGGCGGTGCATCCCGGCCAGCAGCGCCGTGGTCACGCTCGGCAGCGGGAGGACCGAGCGCGTGTAGACGTCGATCCGGCCGTGCATGGTCTGCACGATCGGGATGCCCGACGCCCTGGCGGCCTCGAACCCCGCCAGCGCGGCGAACATCTCGGTGTGCACGTGCACGACGTCGACCGCGCGGCGGCGCAGCTCGTCCTGCAGGAACGCGGCGGCGCCCGAGGGCGTCCAGGTGAACGGGTAGCCGTCGGGGGCGAAGCCCCGGGCGGTCGGAAGCCGGACGACGGCGGGATCGGAGCTCGGCGCGGAGAGCGGGGCGAAGACCAGGACGTCGTGTCCGTCCCGCTCCAGCTCCTCCCGGTGCGCCTTGATCACGGTCTGCACCCCGCCGAGCGTCGGCAGGTAGTAGTCGGTGACCATGGCGATGCGCACCCCCTCAGACTAGGGCCGCTATGGTGAGGAGCATGTCCGGAGCCCGTGTGCTGGTGACGGGGGCGAGCGGGTTCCTCGGCGGTCACGTCGTGCGTGATCTGCAGGCACATGGGTTCGAGGTGTTCGCCGCCGGACGCGATGCTGCCGCCCTCGCCGCGGTCGCCGACGGGGAGCACCGCGTCATCGGCGATCTGGCGTCTCTCGCGTCTGCGGAGCTCCCGGTCGACGCGGTGATCCACTGCGCCGCCCTCTCGACGCCCTGGGGGCCGTGGAAGGCGTTCCGCGAGGCGAATATCGAGGGCACCGCGCACATCGTCGAGTTCGCCCGCCGCAACGGCGTGCGCCGCATCGTGCACGTCTCCTCGCCGAGCGTCTACGCGGCGCCGCGCGATCGCCTCGCCATCCGCGAGGACGATGTGGACCCCGGCAACCGCCTCAACGGATACATCCGCTCGAAGATCGCCGCCGAGGGCCTTCTCCAGGATGCTCGCCGCGCGGCCGCGTTCCCCGAGCTCGTGATCGTGCGACCCCGGGGGCTCATCGGCGCCGGCGACCCGAGCCTGGTCCCGCGTCTGCTCGACGTGCATCGTCGTGTCGGGATCCCTCTGTTCGACGGGGGAGGGAACCTGATCGACGTCACGGCTGTCGAGAACGTGGCGACCGCCCTCCGGCTCGCGCTCGACGCCGGCGATCCCGCGGGCGGCGTGTACAACATCAGCAACGACGATCCTCGTCCGTTCCGCGACCTGCTCGCCGAACTGCTGCGGCTCGTGGGGGAGACGCCCCGGATGCGCCCCATGAGCAGACGGTTCGCGTGGGTGCTGGCGGCGGTCCTCGAGGCCGTCTTCCGGGTGGTGCCGGGTCGCCCGGAACCGCCGCTCACCCGCTACACGCTCAGCACGATCGCGTACTCGCAGACACTCGATCTGACGCGGGCGAAGGCCGAGCTCGGCTACCGACCGCTCGTCTCGCTCGACGAGGCGCTCGCCCGTGCGGCGGCCGATCAGAGGACGCCCGCATGAGCGCGCGGCTGCGGCACTACGTCTGCGGGAGCACGGCGCACGACCTCTCCGCCATGTTCCGCGGCGGCGCGCACGAGTCGCGCGAGTTCCCCTCCGGTGTCTTCCTCTTCGACGGACCGGACGGTCGCCGCATCCTCTTCGACACGGGCTATGCGCCGGGAGCATGGGACACCGGGTGGCGGGGCGCCGCGTACCGCCGTCTGCTCCCGCCCCAGGTCGCACCCGACGACGACATCGCTCGACAGCTGGCCGACGACGGCGTCGATCCGGCATCCGTCACCCACGTCGTGCTCTCCCACCTGCACCCCGATCACATCGGCGGGATCCGGCGATTCCCGGGGGCGACGTTCGTGATCACCGCCGGGCACCGCAGGTCGCTGGCGGCACCGCGGCTGCGTGCCGGCATCCTCACCGGACTGCTCCCGGACTGGTTCGACGATGCGACGCGGATCGTCCTCCACGACGCCGACTTCCCCGTGCGGCACGTCGGCGGCATCGCGCTGCGGGGCGCCGACCTCTTCGGAGACGGATCCTATCTCGTCGTGGATCTCCCCGGACACGCGGACGGGCACATCGGCGCCCTGGTGGACGGGCGCGTCCTGCTCGCCGGCGATGCCGCCTGGGGGCGAGACCTGCTCGGGGCGACCGCCGACCTCCGCACGATCCCTCGAGCCGTGCAGCACGATCACCGCGCCTATCGCCGCACGGCGGCACTGCTGGAGGATGCGTCCGCCGCCGGCATCCGCATCGTCTGCAGCCACGACCCCCTCGGCGCGAAGGAGCTTCTGGACTGATGTCGACGGTGCGCATCCTGCGGGAGTTCGTCGCTGTGCGGTGGGTGCGGCGTCTGCGCACGCGCGCCGCGGTCGAACAGCGCCAGGCGAGGCTCCTGCGGCGTCATCTGCGTTTCCTGCGCCGCCGATCGCCGTACTTCGGACGACTGCTCGAGACGCACTCCTTCGCGCAGCTCCCGCTCATGGACAAGAGCGTGATGATGGGCCGCTTCGACGAGATCAACACGGTCGGCGTGCAGCGCGACGAGGCGCTGGCCCTGGCGATCGCGAACGAGCGGTCCCGGGACTTCGATGCCGACCTCGGGGCGAACTCGGTCGGCCTCTCCAGCGGGACCAGCGGACATCGCGGGCTCTTCATCGTCAGCCCCCAGGAACGGGACGCCTGGGTCGGCACCGTGCTCGCGCGGACGCTGCCGCGTGGGCGGCTCACGGGCCATCGCATCGCGCTCTTCCTGCGCGCGGACAACAGCCTGTACGAATCGGTCGGCTCCAAGGCGGTGTCGTTCTCCTACTTCGACGTGTACGCCGACATGGAGGAGAACATCCGCCGCCTCGAGGCCTTCCGGCCGACCATCCTCGTCGCACCGCCGTCTGTCCTCCGCCTGATCGCCCGTGCGGCGGATGCCGATCGCCTCGGGACCGTTCCGCAGAAGGTGTACGCGGTCGCCGAGGTGCTCGAGATCGCGGACGAGGCGCGCATCGCCACGTCGCTGCGCCAGCCGAGGATCCACCAGCTCTATCAGTGCACCGAGGGCTTCCTCGCGCACACCTGTGAGGCGGGCGTGATCCACCTGAACGAGGACAGCGTCCTCGTCGAGCGCGAGCAGCTCGACGACCGGCGGTTCACGCCGATCGTCACGGATCTCCGCCGCCGCGCGCAGCCGATCGTGCGCTACCGTCTCGGCGACGTGCTCCGTGCCCGCACCGAGCCGTGTCCGTGCGGGAGCGCCCTCGCGGCGATCGAGCGCATCGAGGGACGGGAGGGGGACACCCTGGTGTTCCGCGGGCACGACGGCCGCCGCGTCCCCGTGTTCGCCGACGTGATGTCGCGCGCGCTGCTCTATGCCGAGGGCTTCGACGAGTATCGGGTGGTGCAGACGAACGCGTCGCTCCTCGAGATCTCCCTGGACGTGCTCGATGATCGGACGACGGGCAGCGTCACCGCCGAAGTGCAGGCCCTCGCCGAGCGACTGGGCTGCGAGCGGCCGGAGATCGTCTTCCTGCCGTACACGCGGGACGGATCGGTGAAGCTGCGCCGAGTGGCGCGGACCTGGAGGGGGGATGCCGATGAGGAGCTGTGAGATCGTCGGCTGGGGCAGCGTGCTGCCGCAGCAGACCGTGCGCTTCGGCGACGAGGTGCGCTATCGCATCGCGGAGGACGTGTCGCATCTGGACATGCTGGCCGGCGCGTGCGAGCGGGCGCTGGCTCGCGCCGGCATCGGCATCGAGGACGTGGATCTCGTCCTCGGGGCGTCGGCGGCGGGCGTCCAGCCCATCCCGTGCACGGCGGCACTGGTCCTCGAGCGGCTGACCCTCGAGGGGCATGCGGCGGCATTCGACGTGAACTCGACCTGCACCAGCTTCATCACGGCGCTCGACGTCGCGTCGCGGTACCTCGACTCCGGCGACCACGAGACGATCCTCGTGTTCTCGGGAGACGTCGGGACACGGTTCCTGAATCCCGCGCAGCGCGAGAGCTACGAGCTGTTCAGCGATGCCGCCGCGGCGGTCGTGCTGCGCCGATCGGACGACCCGTCGCGGGGCGTGATCGCCAGTGCTCAGCAGACCTGGCCGGCCTATGCGCACGACACGGAGATCCGTGGCGGGCTGTCGCGCTCACCGGCGCAGCTCTATGCGGAGGCCGACCCCGGCGACTACCTCTTCGACATGGACGGCCGTCGTGCGCTCCTCGGCATGATGCGCGTCCTGCCGGGATTCTTCGAGCGGTTCCATGACCGCCACGGCATCGACTACGACGACGTGGCGCTGTGGGTCCCGCATCAGGCCTCTGCCGCGCTCGGACCCATGCTCGACCGTCTCGGCATCCCGGCGGAGCGCCGCGTCGACGAGGTCGCCGCGTTCGGGAACATGGTGTCGGCCTCGGTGCCGTTCATGCTGACCCGGGCTCTCGAGGCGGGCCGTGTGGGCGCCGGCGACATCGTGATCCTCTGCGGAACCGCCGCCGGGCTCACCGCGAACGTGCTCGCGCTGCGTCTCTGATGCCGAGGGCGTCGCCCATCGGTCAGACGATCGTGCGGCCGATGCTGCCGATGACCCCGTCGATCGGCTGACCGGAGGCGTCGCGACGTGCGCCGGGCTCGGGGAGCTTGCGCACCGCGCCGGTCGGGTCGACGGCCTGCGCGGGGTTCGGCCCGACCCAGGCGACCGTGAGACGGTCCTCGCCCTTCAGGAACGAGTGCGCCCGAACGCCGCCGGTCGCGCGTCCCTTCGCCGGGTACTCGGTGAACGCCGAGACCTTGGCCCGACCGGGGTCGGTGCCCGGCAGGATGCTGTCGCCGCCCGAGACCGTCGCGACGACCGCGTCGGAGCCCGCGGCGACCACGCCGAAGAAGAGGACGGAGGCACCGGCGGAGAGCTTGACGCCCGCCATTCCGCCGGCAGGGGCACCCTGCGGACGGACCGCGGACGCCGCGAAGTGCAGCAGCTGCGCATCGGTCGTCACGAAGACGAGCTCGGCATCGTCCGCTGCCTCCGCCGCACCGACCACCGTGTCACCGGGCTTCATGCCGATGACCTCGAGCTCGGGGCGGACCGGGAGGGCCGACGGGACGATCCGCTTCACGGTGCCCTGAGCCGTGCCGAGCGCGATCGGCGTCTCGCTGTCGAAGCGCACGAAGCCGATGATCCGCTCGTTCTTCGACAGGAGGCCGAGATAGTCGCGCAGAGGCGTCCCCGCCGCGAGCTGCACCGATGTCGCCGGCACGGACGGCAGGTCGACGGGGGAGAAGCGCATGACACGCCCTGCGCTGGTCAGTGCGCCGAGCTCCGCGCGCACCGTCGTCTCGACGGTCGTCAGGATCGCGTCGTGCTTGCTCCGACGGGCCGGAACACTCAGCTCCTGCCCCTCGACGAGATCGACGCGCACGGCGCGGCCGGTCGTGGAGAGCACGAGCACGGTCGGGGCGTCGGCGATCTGCAGATCGACCGATCCCTTCGTGGCGCGCGGCTTCGGGGGAGCGGCGTTCATGAGGAGGGTGCGACGCGGGGTGCCGTAGGCATCGGCGGCGGCATCGAGCTCCCGGGCGACGACCGCTCGGAGGAGCACCGGGCTCTCCAGCAGTTCGCGCAGCGCGGCGATCTCCGCGAGCAGGGAGTCCCGCTCCGCCTCCAGTTCGATGCGGGAGAACTTGGTGAGTCGACGCAGGCGCAGCTCGAGGATGTACTCCGCCTGCAGCTCGCTCAGGTCGAACACCGAGCGCAGCCGGGTGCGGGCCTGCTCGGAGTCGTCGGACGAGCGGATGACCTGGATGACCTCGTCGATGTCGAGGATCGCGATGAGAAGTCCCTCGACCAGGTGCAGTCGCTCCTCGCGGCGCGCCAGACGGTAGCGGCTGCGACGCGTGATGACCTCGAGACGGTGGCCGACGTAGACGCTCAGCATCTCCTTGAGGCCGAGTGTGCGCGGCTGCCCGTCGACGAGGGCGACGTTGTTGATGCTGAAGGAGTCCTCCAGCGGCGTCAGCCGGTAGAGCTGATCGAGGACGGCGTTGGGGTCGAAGCCGGTCTTGATGCCGATCGCGACGCGCAGTCCGTGGTTGCGGTCGGTGAGGTCGGTGACGTCGCTGATCCCCTGCAGCTTCTTCGCCTGGACCGCGTCGCGGATCTTCTCGATGAGGCGCTCCGGGCCGACCATGTAGGGCAGCTCCGAGACGATGATGCCGGTCCGCCGCGGACCGAGCGGCTCGACCGAGACCTTGCCGCGCACCTTGAGCGCGCCGCGGCCGTTCGTGTACGCGTCCTTGACGCCGTCGAGGCCCATCAGGATGCCGCCGGACGGGAAGTCCGGACCCGGGACGAACTCCATGAGCTCCTCGGTGGTGGCATCCGGGTTCTCGAGCAGGTGCGTCGCGGCGGCGACGACCTCGATGAGGTTGTGCGGCGCCATGTTGGTCGCCATGCCGACGGCGATGCCGCTGGCGCCGTTGACGAGGAGGTTCGGGAAGGCCGCCGGCAGCACCGCCGGCTGCTGGAACTGCCCGTCGTAGTTCGGGATGAAGTCGACGACGTCCTCGTCGAGGTTCTCGGTCAGAGCCATCGCGGGGGCTGCGAGGCGGGCCTCGGTGTATCGCGCGGCGGCCGGGCCGTCGTCGAGCGAGCCGAAGTTGCCGTGCCCGTCGACCAGCGGCACGCGCAGCGCCCACTCCTGGGCGAGCCGCACGAGGGCGTCGTAGATCGCGGTGTCGCCGTGGGGGTGCAGCTTTCCCATGACCTCGCCGACGACACGGGCGCTCTTGACGTGGCCGCGATCGGGACGCAGGCCCATCTCGGCCATCTGGTACAGGATGCGGCGCTGCACGGGCTTCAGACCGTCGCGCGCGTCGGGCAGGGCGCGCGAGTAGATCACCGAGTACGCGTACTCGAGGAACGAGCCCTGCATCTCGCTTCCGAGGTCGATGTCCTGGATGCGTTCCTCGACGGGCTCGGGCGGCGGGGTTTTCGGCATGGACTTCCTGGGGGCGTAGAGGAGCCTGTGTCAGACTGGCTCGGATGTCCTTCATGCTACCGTCCGAGTCGCCCGGAGCCCGGAGCATCGTCGGGGTGGCGGGCGACCTGTTCGCCGCGCTGCGCGGCGAATCCGACCTGCTGCCGCGCGCGGACTCCGTGGTGCTCGTCGTGATCGACGGCCTCGGCGCGATCAGCCTCCGCGCGCACGCCGGCCACGCCAGGGCGCTGACGTCGGGCATGGCGAAGCGCGACGTCGCGCACTCGGTCTTCCCCTCGACGACGGCCGCGGCGCTCACGAGCATCGTCACGGGGGCGTGGCCGGGCGAGCACGGTCTCGTCGGGTACCGCGTGCTCGATCCGAGCCGTGACGTGCTGGTCAATCAGCTGAGCGGCTGGGAGACCGACGGGATCGACCCGCTGGTCTGGCAGCCCGCGGAGACGATCTTCGAGCGCGCGGCCGCGCGAGGACACGGGAGCTTCGCGGTGGGGGTCGCGGCCTACGCCCGCAGCGGCTTCACCAGGGCCACACTGCGCGGCGCCGAGTTCGTCTCCGCCACGACTCCTGCGGATCGCGTGGCGACCGCCTACGACCTCGCGCAGCGGCATCCGGGGTCCCTCGTGTACTGCTACCTGCCGGAGGTCGACAAGGCCGGGCACAAGCACGGCGTCGACTCGCCCGAATGGGTGACCGCGCTGGAGGACATCGACGCGGCTCTCGCGGTGCGTGCACCGGCGGGCGTCGGGGTGCTGGTCACCTCCGACCACGGGATGGTCGATGTCCCGGCGAATCGTCAGATCGTTCTCGAGGAGGAGCATCTCGTCGGCATCCGCCACGTGGGGGGAGAGCCGCGGATGCTGCACGTCTACCTGGAACCGGATGCCGAACGCGCCGCGGTCACCGCGCGCTGGCGCGCCGATCTGGACGGCGCGGCCGATGTCATCACGCGCGACGAGGCGATCGGACACGGTCTGTTCGGCCCGACGGTCAGCGTTGCGGCGTCATCACGGATCGGCGACCTGCTGGTCGTGCCACGCGGTGCGGGCGCCCTGTATGACGGGACGGCGGCGGATCAGCGCGGCCGCGGGATGGTCGGACAGCACGGCGGGCTCACGCCCGAAGAGCGTCAGGTTCCGCTGATCCGGCTCGGAGCCTTCGCCCGCTGAGATCCGACGTCACTCGTCGGTGCGGGCGCCGAAGACGATCTCGTCCCACGACGGCATCGCGTTGCGACGTCGACGACGTGCACCGCCATCGGTCGCATCGGCGCCGGACGGCTTGGGAGTCGGGGCTGCGGGCTCCGGCTCGTCGGCCGGCTGATCGAAGGCGTCGAACAGCGAGATCGGGCTCTGTCCGCCGTCGGACTCGTCGACGTCGTCGATCAGGGGAGCGGTCTCGCGCTGACCGCGCCGGCGCCGGAGCGCCTCGAGCAGGTCGGCGGTCTCGGGATTGGTCCTCGGGGATTCCGGCGCGCGGTTGATCGCCGCGTCCTGAGCCGCGGCGTCGGAGCGCTCGGGCAGAGACGGGTCCTCGACGCCGCCGTCCGGAGCGGGGAGCAGTCGAGGGCCGAACGCTCCGGAGTCGAACCTGCTCTCGTCCTTGTACGGCGAGGTGGTGCGCTCGGGATCCACGGCTCGCAGCCGGGGGATGAGTCCTTCGGGCAGCGAGCCCTGGCGCGAGAGCTGAGTGGCGTCGGCGTTGAGCGGCGCCAGCGCGCTGCGACGGGGGTCGAAGCTCCAGCGCGCGTCATGGTCGACGTCGTTGGCGGTGAACTCCAGCTTGATGACCCAGCCGGACTCCTCCTTCCAGCTCGCCCAGCGCTCGGAGGACGCGGCGACGTCGGCGAGCTTGTCGCGCACGGCGGCGCCGAATGTCGGCTGCGCGTCGGGCTCGACCTCGCTCCCGATCAGGACCGGCACGGCGAGCGCCTGCCCGATGATGTGCTCGCGCTCCGCGAGGACCGGACCTTCGAAGCGTGCGACATCGTCGACGCTGATCCCGAGGAGCTCGGAGACCTCGGTCGCGGTGAGTCCGGCGCGGATCTGCGCCTGGATGTCCCGAGGACTCGCGGCGAGCCGCTGACCCGCCGGCTCGGCCTGGCGAGTGGCGCGTCGGATCTCACGCTGCAGCACGTCGTCGATGGGCAGCGCGAAGCGCTCGCCCGACTCGGTGGCGAGTACGAGCACTCCTGCCTCTGTGCCGACGATGGTGACGTTTTCCATGCGAATGCCCCTCTGATGGGTGTGCGTTCATGGTGCCACGCGACGGCCGCTGCGACCGGGAATAGCCTGGGCGTGCCGTGAGTTTGGTATGTCGCACGGACCGGCATTTGCTTATTGCGTTCGGGTCGTGCAAACTATGGCCGCCGATTACCCGACGGCGCACCACCCACTCGCACCATGAAAGTGGAGATCTACCGCATGGCAACCGATTACGACGCTCCCCGCAAGAGTGAAGACGACTCCGAGTCGATCGAAGCCCTCAAGGAGCGTGTGCCGGACAAATCCTCCGGCTCAAGCGGGGACGAAGACTCCGACAACCCGTCGAACTTCGACCTGCCCGGTGCCGACCTCTCCGACCTCGAGCTCGACGTCGTCGTGCTGCCCGCGCAGCAGGACGAGTTCACATGCATGAGCTGCTTCCTCGTGAAGCACCGCTCGCAGCTCGACCACGAGGGCGCATCCGGGCCCATCTGCAAGGAGTGCGCTGCGTAGCAGCCCTCTGAGCGACGTCTCACGCGCCCCCGATCACTCCGATCAGGGGCGCGCTGTCGTCTGCGGCGCGCTTCTCAGCGTGCAGCGCGGATGGCGGCGGCGAGGCGGTCCGGCGTCCTGCTGGAGATCGTCCAGGCCTCGACCGGGTCGTCCTGGTCGGTGTTCGGCACGACCACGATGCCGTCGATGCCCCCGCGGATGAGGTGCCAGCCGCGTGCCGGGAGGCCGGGGCCGCGGGCCTGCCGGGCATCCGCTCCGGTCAGCGCGACGGGATCGCCGAGGAAGCGGGCATCGATGTGCGCGCGGCCGACGCGCAGCGTCGTGCCCTCGACGGAGACCACCGGGGCGGCGGCGATGAAGGCCGTCACGAGGAGCGCCGAGACGGCGGCTCCGGCGATCAGCGCGACGGTCGAGCCGACCGGCACGAAGATGAGCGAGACCATGGGTCCGGCGAGGGCGACGGTGACGAGCAGCCAGAGGCTGGGAGCGAGCCGTTCACGGTAGCGCGGACGTGCGTCTGTGGCGGTGTTCTGCATTAGCCTCATGGGGTGACCGATTCCGTTGATGTCCCCATTATCGCCGCTGTGGTCCCCGGATACGCCCACCCGGGCGACGCCGGTGCCGACCTGGTGGCTGCGGAGGCCGTCCGTCTGGAGCCGGGAGAGCGCGCCCTCGTCGCCACCGGCGTGCGCATCGCGCTGCCCGACGGGTACGCCGCGTTCGTCGTGCCGCGGAGCGGACTCGCGGCGAAGCACGGCATCTCGATCGTCAACTCACCCGGCACCGTCGATGCCGGGTACCGCGGTGAGATCAAGGTGAGCCTGATCAACACCGACATCCGGAACGCGTACGATGTGGCCGTCGGCGATCGCATCGCGCAGCTGATCGTCATGCCCGTGACACGCGCCACGTTCATCCCGGTCGACGAGCTGCCCGACAGCGTCCGCGGTGACGGGGGCTTCGGCTCCACCGGATACCAGGCAGGGCTCCACCAGAACGAAGCAGGACAAGGCTGATGACAGACAACAACGCGACTCCCTCGAAGTCGGCGCCGGACGATCGCGCCACCGAAGGTCCCTTCGACGACTCCGAGGCGAACCCGGTCCGGCCCTACATCGACCTCGGCGGGATCAAGATCCTGCCGCGCGAGGGGCTGAACCTGCGCCTCGAGGTCGAGGAGCAGTCCAAGCGGATCGTGGCCGTGGGCCTCGACTATGCGGACTCCTCGCTGCAGGTGCAGCCGTTCGCGGCGCCGCGATCCGGCGGGCTCTGGGACGAGACCCGCGTGCAGCTGCGCGACCAGGTCAAGGCGCAGGGCGGGCGGGTCGAGGAGCGCGAGGGCGCCCTGGGCAAGGAGCTGCTGGCCGAGGTGCCGGCCACCGCGAACGAGGGATCGGGCCTCCGGCTCGCCAGGTTCATCGGGATCGACGGACCGCGCTGGTTCCTGCGCGGTGTGATCGGCGGGGCCGGTGCATCCGACCCGGAGGCGGCGGCCAAGGTCGAGGACCTCTTCCGTTCGATCGTGGTCGTCCGCGGCAGCGCCCCCATGCCCCCGCGCGACCTGATCCCCCTGAAGATGCCGGCGACGCCGGGATCCGCGTGACCGAGCCGGGACCCGACGCCCAGCGCGAGCAGAGCGCGTCGGAGATCCTCGGCGCCGCCCTCGGCGGTGCTGCGCGCCGCGCCGGTCTGGATCCGGCCGAGAGCGCGACCACCCACAAAGTTGTCTGGTCCGCGATCGGCGGATGGCGCGGCATCCTGGAATCCGTCCTCCCCAGCCTGGCGTTCGTGATCCTCTTCACGATCAAGCCGGAGCCGCTGATCCTCGCCCTCGGGGTGTCTGTCGGCCTCGCCGCGGTCTTCACGGTCGTGCGCCTGCTGCAGAAGTCCCCGCCCTCGGCCGCGCTCGGCGGCCTCATCGCCGCCGCCGCTGCGGCGGCCCTGGCGCTGTGGACCGGGCGCGGGCAGGACAACTTCGTCCCCGGTCTCATCACGAACGCGGCCTACGGCACCGTGATCCTCGTCTCCGCCTTGATCGGCTGGTCGCTGATCGGGATCGCCGCGGGCTTCCTGATGGGCGAGGGGACGGCCTGGCGTGCCGATCGGCGCAAGCGCAGGGCGTTCTTCTGGCTCGGCATCGCCTGGGCGGCGCTGTTCTTCGCCCGTCTCGCCGTGCAGCTGCCGCTCTATCTCACCGAGCAGGTCACGGCACTCGGCACTCTGAAGCTCATCATGGGTCTCCCGCTGTTCGCGCCGCTGATCGCGGTCACCTGGTTGGTGGTCCGCGCGCTCTATCCGCGCGCGTCGGGGAACGACGAGCCCGCCGAGGCATGATAGATTTATCTTGACATCAAGATAAATTGCAGGCTTTCGCCGGCGACTCCCGCGGGGCAGACTGGTTAGGTCCGCCTTCCTAGCCGCAGGGGCTCACTGGCGAGCAAGATGGAGGCGCCTGTCGCTCCCATCCGAATAGAAGGAGACGGATTCGTGTCCACGGTGAACAGCTTCGGTGCCAAGAGCACCCTGACGGTCGGCAGCACCGACTACGAGATCTTCCGCATCGACACGGTGCCCGGTTTCGAGAAGCTCCCCTTCAGTCTCAAGGTCCTCCTGGAGAACCTGCTCCGCACCGAGGACGGCGCGAACGTGACGAAGGCGCAGATCGAGGCGCTCGGGTCCTGGGATGCCGCGGCGGAGCCGAACACCGAGATCCAGTTCACGCCGGCCCGCGTGGTCATGCAGGACTTCACGGGTGTTCCGTGCATCGTCGACCTCGCCACCATGCGTGAGGCCGTCACGGCTCTCGGCGGCGACGCGAACAAGATCAACCCGCTCTCGCCGGCCGAGATGGTCATCGACCACTCGGTCATCGCCGACCTCTTCGGCTCCGAGAACGCTCTCGAGCGCAACGTCGAGATCGAGTACGAGCGCAACGGCGAGCGCTACCAGTTCCTCCGCTGGGGTCAGACGGCCTTCAGCGACTTCAAGGTCGTCCCCCCGGGCACCGGCATCGTCCACCAGGTGAACATCGAGCACCTGGCGAAGGTCATCTACGACCGCACCGTCGACGGCGTGCTCCGCGCGTACCCCGACACCTGCGTCGGCACCGACTCGCACACCACGATGGTCAACGGACTGGGCGTGCTGGGCTGGGGCGTCGGCGGCATCGAGGCCGAGGCCGCGATGCTCGGTCAGCCCGTGTCGATGCTGATCCCGCGCGTCGTGGGCTTCAAGCTCAGCGGCGAGATCCCCGCCGGCGTCACCGCGACCGACGTCGTCCTGACGATCACCGACCTGCTGCGCAAGCACGGCGTCGTCGGCAAGTTCGTCGAGTTCTACGGCGAGGGCGTGGCATCCGTCCCGCTCGCCAACCGCGCGACCATCGGCAACATGTCGCCCGAGTTCGGCTCCACCGCCGCGATCTTCCCGATCGACGACGTCACCCTCGACTACCTGCGCCTCACCGGTCGCAGCGAAGAGGCCGTCGCTCTCGTCGAGTCGTACGCCAAGGAGCAGAAGCTCTGGCACGACGCGTCGCACGAGCCGACCTTCAGCGAGTACCTCGAGCTCGACCTCGGCACCGTCGTCCCGTCGATCGCGGGACCGAAGCGCCCGCAGGACCGCATCCTCCTCTCGGAGGCGAAGTCGCAGTTCGAGCAGGACATCCTGGCCTACGCGTCGGCGTCGACCTCGGACTCCGTCGTCGATCTCGAGTCGAAGCACTCCTTCCCGGCATCCGACCCGGGTTCTGTCCCCGGCGAGGAGGAGCCCACGACGACGCGCCCGGTGCACATCAACAGCGGTGCACCGGCCAACGCCTCGAAGCCCGTGCCGGTCACGACGCCGTCGGGGGAGAAGTACATCCTCGACAACGGCGCGGTCACGCTCGCGGCCATCACCTCGTGCACGAACACCTCGAACCCCTCGGTCATGATCGCCGCCGGCCTGGTGGCCCGCAAGGCGCTCGAGAAGGGCCTGAAGCAGAAGCCGTGGGTCAAGACCACGCTCGGCCCGGGTTCGAAGGTCGTCACGGACTACTACGAGAAGTCCGGCCTCGACAAGGACCTCGAGGGTCTCGGCTTCTACACGGTCGGCTACGGCTGCACGATCTGCATCGGAAACTCCGGACCGCTGATCGAAGAGGTCTCCGAGGCGATCAACTCGCACGACCTGGCCGTGACCGCCGTGCTCTCCGGAAACCGCAACTTCGAGGGCCGCATCAGCCCCGACGTGAAGATGAACTACCTCGCCAGCCCGCCGCTGGTGATCGCCTACGCTCTCGCGGGCTCGATGCACTTCGACTTCGAGAACGACGCGCTGGGCAAGGGCACCGACGGCGAGGACGTGTTCCTCCGGGACATCTGGCCCACGCCGGCCGAGGTGCAGGAGCTCGTCGACTCGTCGATCTCCCGTGAGCAGTTCATCAAGCAGTACGCGACCGTGTTCGACGGCGACGAGCGCTGGAAGAGCCTGCCGACCCCGGACGACGCGATCTTCCAGTGGGACGACAACTCCACATACGTCCGCAAGGCTCCGTACTTCGACGGCATGACGATGGAGCTCACCCCGGTGCGCGACATCGAGGGCGCCCGGGTGATGGCGACGCTCGGCGACTCGGTCACGACCGACCACATCTCGCCGGCCGGCAACATCAAGGCCGGCACCCCCGCGGCGCAGTACCTCACCGAGCACGGCGTCGACCGCAAGGACTTTAACTCCTTCGGCTCGCGACGCGGCAACCACGAGGTCATGATCCGCGGCACCTTCGCGAACATCCGCCTGAAGAACCTGATGGTATCGGCGGTCAACGACGGCCAGGTCGTCGAAGGCGGCTACACCCGCGACTTCACTCAGCCGGGCGGCCCGCAGTCGTACATCTACGACGCGAGCATGAACTACCAGGAGCAGGGCACCCCGCTCGTCATCTTCGGCGGCAAGGAGTACGGCTCCGGCTCGTCGCGTGACTGGGCTGCCAAGGGCACGAGCCTGCTGGGCGTCAAGGCGGTCATCACCGAGAGCTTCGAGCGCATCCACCGCTCGAACCTCATCGGCATGGGCGTCGTCCCGCTGCAGTTCCCCGCAGGCGAGACCTGGGAGTCCCTCGGCCTCGACGGCACCGAGGTCGTCTCGATCACGGGTCTCGAGGAGCTGAACGAGGGCGTCACGCCCAAGACGGTGCGTGTGACCGCGACCCCGAGCGAGAACTCGCCCGAGGGCAAGCAGACCGTGGAGTTCGACGCGGTCGTCCGCATCGACACCCCCGGTGAGGCGGACTACTACCGCAACGGCGGCATCCTGCAGTACGTGCTGCGCTCGCTCGTCTGAGCATGGTCCGAGAGAGGGGCCCGCGTCTTCGGATGCGGGTCCCTCTCCGCATGTCAAGGGGTCTCCGCTCTCCGAGCTTTCCCGGTCGGGCGCGATAGGATCGAGAGGACGCCCGGCCCCTGTCGGACGGCACGGAAACAGCCTGTGAGGAGGTGCAGATGCCCATTCTTCCGAGCATCTCAGGACCCCGTGATCTGGACGCGCTGTCCACCGAACAGCTGGACGAGCTCGCTGCGGAGATCCGCACGTTCCTCGTCGAGAACGTGTCCCGCACGGGAGGGCACCTCGGACCGAACCTCGGTGTGGTCGAGCTGACGATCGCTCTCCACCGCGTCTTCTCCTCGCCGGACGACCCGTTCATCTTCGACACGGGTCACCAGTCCTACGTGCACAAGCTGCTCACCGGGCGGCAGGACTTCTCGGGCCTCCGCGTCCGCGGCGGACTCGCAGGGTATCCGCAGCGCAGCGAGAGCGCGCACGACGTGGTCGAGTCCTCGCACGCCTCGAGTTCGCTCAGCTGGGCTGACGGCATCTCCCGCGCTCTGACGGCGACGGGACGGGCCGACCGTCACGTGGTCGCCGTGGTGGGTGACGGCTCCCTCACGGGGGGGATGACCTGGGAGGCGTTGAACAACATCTCCGACGACAACGACCGCAACCTCGTGATCGTGGTGAACGACAACGGCCGCTCCTACGCGCCGACCATCGGCGGCATGTCGCGCTATCTGAACCGGGTGCGCACCGCTGCGGCCTACAAGGAGCTCCATCACAAGTCGGACCGTCTGTTCCGGGCCTTCGGACCCGTCGGGCGCGCGGTGTTCCGCGGTGTCCGCGGCGGCACGCACGGCTTCCTCTCGCGCTTCACCAACAACGAGGCGCTGTATTCCAATCTCGACATCAAGTACCTCGGTCCGGTCGACGGGCACGATCTCCCCGCCCTGCTGGAGACTCTCGAGCTCGCGAAGTCCTACGGGGCCCCGGTCATCGTGCACGCCATCACCGAGAAGGGCCGCGGCTACCAGCCCGCCCGCGATGACGAGGCCGACCAGTTCCATGCGGTCGGACGCATTGATCCGGCCACAGGCGAGGAGCTCTCGTCCGGGGGACGCAGCTGGACCGATGTGTTCTCCGACTCGCTCGTCTCGATCGGAGAGCGCCGCACCGACGTCATCGCCATGACCGCGGCGATGCTCCGGCCGACGGGTCTCGCGCCGTTCGCGGAGCGCTTCCCCGACCGCGTCTACGACGTCGGCATCGCCGAGCAGCATGCCGTCGCCTCCGCGGCAGGGCTGGCCTTCGGCGGCCTGCACCCGGTGGTGGCGCTGTACGCGACTTTCATGGGCCGCGCTTTCGACCAGGTGCTGATGGATGTCGCCCTGCACCGCGCCGGCGTCACGTTCGTGCTCGACCGTGCCGGCGTGACCGGGCCGGACGGCCCCAGCCATCACGGCATGTGGGATCTCGCGATGCTCCAGATCGTGCCGCACATCCGGATCGCCGCGCCTCGAGACGCCGCGCGGCTCGCCGAAGCCCTCGAGGAGGCGGTCGAAGTCGACGACGCACCGACCGTGATCCGGTTCCCGAAGGGAGAGGTCGCGAAGGACATCCCGGCCATCGAACGCCGGGACGACGGCGTCGATGTGCTCGCCCGCGGCGAGTCCGAGGACGTGCTGATCGTCGCGATCGGACCTTTCGCCGCGCTGGCCATGGACGTCGCCGACCGGCTCCGCGCACAGGGGATCGGCGCGACGGTGATCGATCCGCGCTGGGCGATCCCGGTGCAGCCGTCCGTCGTGAGCCTCGCCGCGCAGCATCGTCTGGTGATCACGCTCGAGGACGGCATCCGTGTCGGCGGCATCGGCACACGCGTGCGCCAGGTGCTCCGCGAGGCCGGGATCGACACCGCGGTCGACGAACTGGGCCTGCCGGACGAGTTCATCGACCACGCCTCCCGCGATCAGATCCTCACGGATGCGGGGCTGACGTCGTCGAAGATCGCGCAGGACATCGTCTCTCAGGTGCTCGGCACCCGGATCCCGGTGGCGCGTCAGACGGGTGAGACCGAGGCGATCGATCTGCCGCTCCGCGAACGGCGCTGAGCGGGTTTCCGCGCACGACCGGCGCGGCTTCAGTTCAGGGCGTGCAGGGCGGCGACGACCTCGGGCGCGCTGTCGGTGCCGCGGATGGCCTGCGACAGCAGGTAGCCGTCGGTGAGGGCGTCTCCGGTGATGAGCACCTCGACGACCTCGACACCGCACGCCGCACGGACCTTCTCGCCGCACATCGCCAGCACCGTGGTGCTCAGCTCGTCGTTGCGGGGGAGCTCGGCTCCCTCGAGTGAGCGCACCGCGTCGCGCAGCGCCGCGGAGATGATGTTGGCGGCGCGCTCGGTGACGTTGACGACGTCGAGCTCGAACACCCGCAGGTCACGTCCCGACACGACGGGTCGCCATTCGAACGACGCATGCACGAGGTGCTGATGCCCGGAGGCCGCGGTGAGCTGCCGGGCGGGCAGGTCTGTCGCGCGGCACCGCACGTCGATGAGCTTGTACCAGTAGAACAGCGGGAAGGCGCCGTGCGAGCCGGGCGTGAGCACGACGACCTCGCCGACGCCGGGAGCTGCGGCCTTGCCCAGGCGTGCGCGGCGGATGATCGGTTTGCCGTTGCGCGTCCGGATCGCCGCCCAGCCCTCATCGACGGTCACGATGAACAGCTTCAACATGGCCGGAACCACGAGGAGGACCGTGAGGACCGCCGTCCCGGTCTTGACCAGTCCGCCCATCGCGCCACCGCTGCTGAAGATGCTGAAGATCGCGTCCACGCTCATACTCTGCACGTCCTGACGACGTCCGAGCCCCCGTGAAGCGTCCGCGCACCCGATGTTCACGTGGATTTCGCGGCCGATTCCTCTCCTGGTCTTCTCAGTCGATCTGTGCCAGCGTCTGCGCGACGATCTCTTCGACGGCGTGCCTGCTGCGGTCGCGATCAGCGTCGACGAGCCCGATCCGCGTCCGTCGCTCCATCACGTCGTCCACGGTCATCGCGCCCTCGGCCCGCACGGCGAACTCGATCTCCGCCCGGGTGATCGCGATGCCCTCCGCGACTTCGGCTCCCGCGTCCGCGATGCGGGCGCGGCCCACCACATCGTCCTCGATCAGACGGATCGACGCCGAGCGGCTCGGCGCGGGACTCAGACCGCGCGTTCGCACCGCCAGGTCCACGGCATCCTCGGCCATCCGCCGGTAGGTGGTGAGCTTGCCGCCGAGGACGGTGACGAATCCGCCGTCGGAGACGGCGACCAGATGCCGTCTCGAGACATCGGCGGTGGTGTCAGCGCCGTTGTCGACCAGGGGGCGCAGACCGGCGAAGGCCCCGCGCACCTGATCGCGACGGATGGGCGTCGACACCACGCGGTTGAGGGTGGAGAGGAGGAAGGCGATCTCGGGCTCGGTGGCCTCCGCGACCCGGGGCACGGGTCCGGGTGCGCTCTCGTCGGTGAGCCCCACGATGACGCGGCCTCCTCTCTGGGGGAGCGCGAACACGTAGCGGCTGATCGAGCCCTCGTGCGGGATGGTGAGGGCGGCGGACGGATGCCCGAGGTCCGCCGCATCGAGCACGATGTGCGTTCCTCGGCTGGGACGCACGGAGATGGCGTCGTCGAGCGTACCCGCCCAGACGCCGGTCGCATTGATGACGCTGCGCGCGCGGATCTCGAATCGTTCGCCGGTAAGCTCGTCGGTCACGGCGGCCCCGTCGGATCGCAGCTGCTCCGCGCGAACCCGGGTGAGGATGCGCGCGCCCATTCCGGCCGCCGTCCGCGCAACCGTCACGACGAGCCTTGCGTCGTCGACGAGCTGCCCGTCGTAGGACAGCATTCCGCCGCGGAGTCCCCGTGCGTCGAGCGCGGGGAAGAGTCGCCGTGCGGTGCGGGCGGCGACCGGACGAGGTGCCGGGAGCACCGACCGCGACGTGCGCGCCTGCATGCGCAGGAGGTCGCCGAGTGCCATGCCCACCGCGCCGGCGCTCCGCTGCCGCCAGGTCACGCCGGGGCGGAACGGCAGCAGCTGGGCCAGCGGACGGATGAGGTGCGGTGCGATCGTCGTCATGAGCAGATGGCGCTCCTGCGCGCTCTCTTTCGCGGTGGCCACATCGCCGGTCGCGAGGTAGCGGAGCCCGCCGTGCACGAGCTTCGAGCTGAACCGGCTGGTGCCGAAGGCGAGGTCCTCGGCTTCGATGAGAGTCACACTCAACCCGCGGGACGCGGCGTCGAGCGCAACCCCTGCTCCGGTGATACCGCCGCCGACCACGAGCACATCGGCCACCTCGAGCGAGGACTCCTGCAGCTCTCTGCGACGGCGGCGAGGATCGAGATCGGGCGACGAGTGGCTCATGCCCGCAGATGTCCGTCGAGCGCCGCACGCAGTTCGCGCTCCCAGGCGGCTTCATCGATCAGGTCGGCGACCGTGCCGTGCGAGATCACGGCGGACTGAGCGATCAGGAGCAGCATCACCGCGATCTCCTGCGGCTCTCCCGCACGCACCGAGCCGTCGTCCTGCGCGGCTGCGATGGCGGCGGCGAGCCACTGGAGGATCATGCGCTGGCTGGAGCCGACACGCTGCAGCGTGTAGCGGGTGAAGGCCTCGGGCTCGTCGTCGAGCAGGCGGCTGTATACCGCGTCGGTCCGGAAGAGGGCGGTGAACCGCATGACGTCATCGACCAATGCCGCGCGGGTGCGAGCCGGAGCCGGGAACTGATCGATGAGTCCGATCACGCGACGCAGAAGTGCGGAGCGAACGACGTCGTCGGCATCGTTCCAGCTGCGGTAGATCGTCGGTCGACTCAGTGACGACTTCCGAGCGAGCTCGGCGATGGTGACGCCGTGGACTCCGCGTCGGCTGATGAGGGCGTCGGCGGCGTCGAGGACACGCTCCTGCGTCGCGTCCCAGTGCGGACGATCGGTGAGGAGAGCGGAGCTTCCTGGTTGACGTTCTTCCATGATCTGTCACACTGTAACGCATGGAGCAAGAGAACGGCAGAGGCGCCGACGCCGGGCCGATGCAGTGGAACGGATGGGGAGATCCCGCAAAGGCCCACGATCTGCCTCGCGCAGTGCGGGCCCTTCTCCCGCTTCTGCTGGGCCGCCTCCGCCGCCCGCCTGCCGCGGTCGAGCTGGATCACGTCCGTATCGCCGACAGCGCTCTGACAGCGGATGACCTCGCGAGCTTCGCCGCAGTCGTCGGACTCGGCGAGGTCGATGCGAGCCCCGAGGCGCGGATCCGACACGCCGGGGGCCGTTCGACTCCCGATCTCCTCCGCCGCAGGCAGCCCGGTCAGCAGGTGCCGGACGCGGTCGTCCGCCCGGGGAGCCACGACGAGGTGCGTGCCTGCCTCGTCGTCGCCGCCGATCGTGACATCGCGGTCATCCCCTTCGGCGGCGGCACGAGCGTGGTCGGCGCGCTCGACCCCGAGCGTGGCGCACACCACGCGGTCGTCAGCCTGGATCTCCGGCGCCTCAGCGGGCTCCTCCAGCTCGACGAGGTCAGCGGCGAAGCCGTGCTCGCCGCGGGGACCACGGGCCCCGAGGCTGAGGCGCTGCTGTCGAGGCACGGCCTCGAGCTGGGGCACTATCCGCAGAGCTTCCGCTATGCGACGATCGGCGGGTTCGCCGCCGCACGCTCGTCCGGACAGAACTCGGCCGGATACGGCCGCTTCGACACGATGGTGACCGGCATCCGCGTCGCCACGCCCACCGGGGACGTCGAGCTGGGCCGTTCACCGGGTTCCGCTGCGGGGCCGGACCTCGTGCGTCTCTTCCTCGGCTCGGAGGGGATCTTCGGCGTGATCACCGAGGTGCGCGTGCGCGTGCACCCGGTGCCGAAGGACAGGGTGTTCGAGGCCTGGTCGTTCCCCGACTTCGCGAGCGGTGCGGAGGGACTGCGCCGGGTCGCGCAGCAAGGCGGGGGACCGACCGTGATCCGGCTGTCCGACGAGGCGGAGACCGCGGTGAGCCTGGCGCAGGTCGGCCGCATCGGGAAGGCGCTCGCGAAGGGCGCGAGCGTCGTGACCGTGTACGAGGGCGATGGCATCGGCGAGAGACGGGAGCGCACCGCGGCGCTGCTGGCCGCGGCCGGCGGGACCTCGTCCGGCCAGGGGGCAGCGGAGGACTGGCTGTCCGGTCGCTTCGACGGACCCTATCTCCGCGACTCCCTCCTCGATGCGGGCGTCTTCTGCGAGACGCTGGAGACGGCGACGACCTGGGCGAACCTGCATGCCCTGCGAACCGCGGTCACGGACGCGCTGCGCACGGGCTTCGCGGATGCCGGTGCGAAGTCCTCCGTGATGTGTCATGTCTCGCACATCTACCCCACGGGGGCCTCGCTGTACTTCACCGTGCTCGCCGGGATCCGCTCCGATCCGCTGACCGTCTGGGAACCGGTGAAGGCGCGGACGAACGACGCGATCCTCGCGGCCGGCGGCACCATCAGCCACCATCACGCCGTGGGACGCGATCACGCACCGTGGTTGGCGCAGGAGATCGGCGAGACAGGGGTCCGCATCCTGGCGGCCGTCAAGCGGGAGCTCGACCCGCGCGGCATCATGAATCCCGGAGCCGTGATCGGCGCGCAGCCGCACACCGAGAGGATCGGCTGACGTGGGGCATATCGCACTCCTCTCGAACCCGTACGCCGGGAAGGGGCGGGGCGGTCAGGCCACGGATGCCGCCGTGTCGCACCTGCGCTCGCGCGGATCGGAGGTGCGGGTCTACACCGGCGACTCCGCGTCGGCGACCGTCGAGCTCGCTGCACGAGCCGTCGACGAAGGTCCCGACGTGCTGGTCGTCGTCGGGGGAGACGGCACGCTGTCCGGAATCCTCGACGTGGTGTGCGCCGCCTCCGTGCCCGTCGCGCTCGTCGCCGCCGGCACGGGCAACGACCTCGCCCGTGCGCTGGGGCTGCCACGGCACGATCCTGCAGCGGCGGCGGAACTCGCACTGACCGGGACGGGTCGCGTGCTCGACGTCGGCGAGGTGACGACCGCCGACCACTCCGCGCGGTTCCTCACGGTCGCGGCGTTGGGATTCGACGCGAAGGTGAGCGACCGCACGAACCGGCTGCGCTGGCCGCACGGGGCCCTCCGCTACTATCTGGCGCTCGTCATCGAGCTCGTTCGCCTCCGGCCTCTGCGCTTCACGGTCGCCGTGGACGGCGAGACGCCGGAGACAGCGCTCGGCACGCTCGTCGCCGTGGGCAACACGGCGAGCTACGGGGGCGGCATGCCGGTGTGCGCGGGCGCGACGCCGGATGACGGGATGCTCGATCTGGTGCAGGTCGCACGGCTCGGGCGTCTGCGGCTCCTGCGGCTGTTCCCGCTGCTGCTGCGCGGACGGCACCTCTCACGACCGGAAGTGCGTCATCGTCGAGTGCGGACGGTGACGGTGAGCGCGCCCGGTCTCGTGGTCTACGCCGACGGCGAGCGTCTCGGCGAGGACGAGTGCACCATCTCGCTGCGTCCGGCAGCGTTCACCGTCCTGACCCCGGCCGAGGGAGTTCTCGCGTGACCGGGTTCGATGAGGACGTCGTGATCGTCGGATCCGGGTTCGGCGGCGCGGTCGCCGCACTCCGGCTCACCGAGAAGGGACATCGGGTGCGGGTGTTCGAGGCGGGACGGCGCTTCGAGGACGAGGACTTCGCGAAGACGAGCTGGGACGTGCGCCGCTACCTCTGGGCGCCGGGCCTCGGATGCTTCGGCGTGCAGCGCATCCACCGCCTGCCGCACGTGATGATCCTCGCCGGGGCCGGTGTGGGCGGCGGTTCGCTCAACTACGCGAACACCCTCTATCAGCCCGGCGGAGCGTTCTTCGCCGACCGGCAGTGGGCAGGGATCGCCGACTGGGAGACCGAGCTCGCACCCCACTACGCGACGGCGAAGCGGATGCTGGGCGTCGTCGAGCGCTATCCGCACAGCGGACCCGTGGAGCGGATCATGGCCGGGGCCGCCGAGGATCTCGGGGTGGGCAGCACCTTCCGTCATGCGCCCGTCGGCGTCTGGTTCGGGAAGCCGGGGGAGCGCACCGCTGATCCGTTCTTCGGCGGGAAGGGACCGGAGCGCACCGGATGCACGCTCTGCGGCAACTGCATGGTCGGATGCCGGGTCGGCGCGAAGAACACCCTGATGAAGAACTACCTCGCCCTCGCCGAGCGCCGTGGCGCGATCATCGAGCCGCTGCGCACCGTGACCGAGGTTCGGGCGCTCGCGGGCGGTGGGTTCGCCGTCACCACGCGCCGCAGCGGCGCGTGGCTGCGACGCGGGCAGCGCACCGTGACCGCGCGTGAGGTCGTGCTCGCCGCCGGCACCTGGGGCACGCAGCAGCTGCTGCACCGGATGAAGCACACCGGGGCGCTCCCGCACGTGTCCGATGCCGTGGGCCGGCTCACCCGCACCAACTCCGAGGCGCTGGACGGCGCCGTGGCGACCAGGGTGCCGGAATCCCTCGCCCTGGCCAGCGGAGTGGCGATCACGACGTCGTTCCACGTGGACGAGCGCACCCACGTCGAGAACGTCCGCTACGGGCCGGGCTCGAATCTGATGGGCGCGCTCGCGACCGTGATGGTGCCGGGCGACCGTTCACTCGCCCGGAGGCTCGGCGGCGTCGTGGTCCGGGCTCTGCGGTCGCCGATACGCCAGTTCCGCCTGGGGTCGCTGCGGCGTTGGAGCGAGCGCGGCATCATCGCTCTGGTGATGCAGACCGCCGACAACTCGCTCACGCTCTCCCTGCGGCGTCGGTTCGGGCGTCTCACGATGACCAGCGCTCAGGGGCACGGTGAGCCGAATCCGAGCCATCTGCCTCAGGCTCATCGCGCAGCACGCGCCATCGCCGCCCGGATGCGCAGCGAGGGCGGCGTTCCCGCCGAGGCTCGAGGATCGTGGCCCGAGGTGTTCGGCATCCCGCTCACCGCGCACTTCCTGGGCGGCGCAGTGATCTCCGCCTCGCCGGCGGACGGGGTGATCGATTCCTATCACCGCGTGTGGGGTCATCCCGGACTCCACGTGGTCGACGGTGCCGCCGTGCCGGCGAACCCGGGTGTGAACCCCTCGCTGACCATCACGGCGCTGGCGGAGCGGGCGCTGTCCTTCTGGCCGCGCGCGGGGGATGACGACGAGCGTCCGCCGCAGACTCCTGTCGCCGGCTGATCGGCCGGTGAACCGAGAACGCCCCTCCGACGCTCGCGCGTCGGAGGGGCGTTCCCCGTCGGTCGTACCGCGCTCAGCGGCTCTCGATGCCGCGGATCTGCGGGGTGTGGAACGAGCCTCCGAAAGCCCGGTCGGACGCGCCTTCGCGGTCGAGGTACGGCGAGGCGCCGCCGTCGATGAACGGCCAGCCGGCGCCCAGGATCAGACACAGATCGATGTCCTCGACCTCGGGCACGACCCCTTCGTCCAGCATGAGCTTGATCTCGGTGGCGAGGCCGTCCTGCACGCGCTGCAGGATCGTCGCGGCCGAGGCCGGCGCCTTGCCGACCGCCGGCTTGAGCACCTTCTCCGCCTGCTTCGTCCAGCCGGTCACGCGACCACCCCTGTCCTTCTCGACCACCGCATCCAGCTCGGCGAGGGCGTGGAAGTTCTCGTTGGCATAGAAGCGGTCCGGGAAGGCATGCACCATCGTGTCCTGCACGTGAGCTGCGACCTTCCACCCGACCAGATCGATCAGCTGGAACGGACCCATCGGGAGCCCGAGCGGACCGAAGGCCTTCTCCACCTCCGCGATCGGCGTTCCCTCGTAGACGGCCCGCGCCGCCTCGCCCATGACCTTGGCGAGCAGGCGGTTCACGACGAAACCCGGTGCGTCGGCGGTGAGCACGGCGTTCTTGCCCAGATTCTTCGCGACGACGAAGGCGGTCGAGAGTGCGGCATCCGCCGTCGCCGGCGTCTTCACGATCTCGATCAGCGGCATCACGGCCACCGGGTTGAAGAAGTGGAAGCCGACGAGGCGCTCGGGGTGCGCCAGCTTCGATCCGATCTCCTCGACCGAGAGCGACGAGGTGTTGGTGGCGAGGATCGCGTCCTCGGCGATGATCTTCTCGATCTCCCCGAACACCTGCTGCTTGACGCCGACCTCTTCGAACACGGCCTCGATCACGAAGTCGCAGTCCGCGTACAGGGTCTTGTCGGTCGTGCCGGTGACCAGCGCGCGCAGCTTGTTCGCGGCGTCGGAGTCGAGCCGGCCCTTCGCCTCGAGCTTGCCGATCTCCTCGTGGATGTACGCCACGCCCTTGTCGACGCGTGCCTGATCCAGATCGGTGATCAGCACCGGGACCTGGAGCTTGCGCACGAACAGCAGCGCGAACTGGCTGGCCATGAGGCCTGCGCCGATGATGCCGACCTTCGTGACCTTCTTCGCGAGCTCCTTGTCAGGAGCGCCGACGGGGCGCTTCGCCCGCTTCTGCACCAGGTCGAACGCGTACATCGAGGCGGCGAACTGGTCGCCCGTGACGAGCTCGGCCAGGGCCTCGTCCTCGCGGGCGAAGCCCTCGGCCTTCGTGCCGCTCTTCGCCTTGTCGAGAAGGTCGAGCGCCGCGTAGGGGGACTTCGGAACGGTGCCGATCTTCGACTCCAGCATGCCGCGGGCCATCTTGATCGCGATCGGCCACTTGGTGAGGCGCTCGATCTTGCCCGGCTCGTTCCTGCGCTCGACCTTCTTGCCGCCGAGGACCGCGTCGGCCCACGCCAGCGAGTTCTCGAGATAGTTCGCCGCGGGGAAGATCGCGTCGACGATCCCCAGGTCGAACGCCTGCTGCGGCTTCAGCATCCGGTTCTGCTTGAGCGGGTTCGAGATGACGACCTCGAGAGCGTTCTCGATGCCGATGAGGTTCGGCAGGAGGTAGGCACCGCCCCAGCCGGGGATGATGCCGAGGAAGACCTCCGGCAGCGCGATGGCCGCCGCCGACGCGTCGACCGTGCGGTACGACGAGTTGAGCGCGATCTCCAGACCGCCGCCGAGAGCGAGGCCGTTCACGAAGGCGAACGAGGGGACTCCGAGCTCGCTGAGCTTGCCGAGCACCTTGTGCCCCAGCTGGGCGATCAGGCGTGCGTTGTCGCGCGACCCGACCTTGCTGATGTCGGACAGGTCGGCGCCGGCGGCGAGGATGTACTGCTTGCCGGTGATGCCGACCGCCTGGATCTCGCCGGCAGCTGCTCGCGCCGTGAGCCCGTCGAGGGTCTCGCCGAGCTCGGTGAGCGTGGCAGGACCCAGCGTGTTGGGACGGTTGTGGTCGCGACCGTTGTCCAGCGTGATCAGGGCGAGGGTCTTGCCGGAGGCGAGGCGGATGTCGCGCACGGGGGAGTGCGTGACGACCTCTCCCTCGGTGAGAGCCTGGATGGGCGAGAAGTCGACGTCTTCGTAGCTCACTACTTCTTCTTCTTTCCGTCGTAGTGCGGGTTCTCCCAGATGACCGAGCCGCCCTGGCCCAGCCCGACGCACATCGCCGTCAGGCCGTAGCGGACGTCAGGGCGCTCGGCGAACTGCGCCGCGAGCTGGATCATCAGACGCACACCGGAGGCGGCGAGCGGGTGTCCGAGGGCGATGGCACCGCCCCACTGGTTGACTCGGGGGTCGTCGTCGGCGATGCCGAAGTGGTCGAGCAGGGAGATCACCTGGATGGCGAAGGCCTCGTTCAGCTCGAACAGTCCGATGTCGGAGATCTGCAGACCCGCCTTCTTCAGCGCCTTCTCCGTCGAGGGGATCGGTCCGATACCCATGATCTCGGGCTGGACACCGGCGAAGGCGAACGAGACCATCCGCATCTTCGGGGCGAGACCCAGCTCCTTGACGGCGCCGCCCCCGGCCAGCAGCGACATGGTCGCGCCGTCGGTGAGCGGCGAGGAGGTTCCTGCGGTGACGCGTCCGTGGGGACGGAACGGGGTCTTGAGCGCAGCCAGGTCCTCCATGGTCGTCTGCGGGCGTCGCCCCTCGTCCTCGGTCGCGAGACCCCAGGCGCCGTCGGCGCCCTTGATCGCGACGGAGACCAGGTCGGGCTGGATCTTGCCCGCGTCGTATGCCGCCTGCACCTTGTGCTGGCTGAGCATCCCGAAGCGGTCGGAGCGCTCCTTCGTGAGGTGCGGGAAGCGGTCGAAGATCCGCTCGGCCGTGACGCCCATGTTGAGGGCTCCGGGGTCGACCATCTTCTCGGCCACGAACCGCGGGTTCGGGTCGGCGTTGCCGCCGATCGGGTGGTGGCCCATGTGCTCGACGCCGCCCGCGAGGGCCAGGTCGTACATCCCGACGCCGATCGATGCGCCCATGGTGGTCACGCTGGTCATCGCACCGGCGCACATGCGCTCGACGGCGAGGCCGGGGACGGTCTGCGGGAGCCCCGCGAGGATCGCCACGGATCGCCCGAGAGTGAGGCCCTGGTCGCCGGTCTGACTCGTCGCGGCGATCGCGACGTCATCGATGCGATCCGCCGGGACGGCCGCGTTGCGCTCCATGAGGCCGATGGTCGCCTTCACGGCGAGGTCATCAGCGCGGGTGTTCCAGTACATGCCCTTTTCGCCGGCGCGCCCGAAGGGGGTGCGCACTCCATCGACGAAGAAGACGTCCGAGATCTCGGCCACTCTGCCTCCAAGTTTGTGCGGTCGCCTCAGTCTATGAACGGGCGGAAACCGGGAGGAATCGGTTGGATCGAACCTACGAAGCGGGTGCGGGGGTGGTGTCGGGCGATTGCGCCGCCTCTACAAAGGCAGTCGCGATCTTCTGTGCGGTCTGTGCAATCTGCCACGGACGTGCGCCGAGCGCCGAGAGGGCGCCGCCGATGTCTTCGGCGGTCTCGCCCGGCGCGTCCCACGCCACGCGGCGCAGGAACTCCGGGGTCAGCAGATTCTCGGTCGGCATGCCCAGTTCCTCGGCGACGGCTTCGACCACCGGGCGCGCGGCCTTCAGACGTGCGTCGGCCTCGGGATTCCGGTCGGACCAGGCACGCGGCGGCGGCAGCGCGTCGCTCGGAACCCGTTCGCGGGGGAGTTCCTCGGTGGCACGACCGTCGACGATGGCCTGCCACCAGCGGTCCAACTGCGTGCGGCTCGCGCGCCCCTGGAACTCCTTGATGCCGGCGAGCGCCTGCTTCGACTGCGGGTTCGCCATGACGGCGGCGACGAGCGAGCGGTCCGGAACGAGTCGCCCGGGGGAGACGTCCTGCTCCTGCGCGAAGGTCTCGCGCGCCTGCCACAGGGAACGGGCGACCGCGAGATTGCGGGCGCCGCGCACCTGGTGCAGTCCGCTGAGACGGCGCCACGGATCCTCGCGCGGAGGCTTGGGCAGCCGGGTCAGGGTGGCGGCGAACTCCTCGGCGGCGAACTCGGTCTTCTCCTGCTCCGCGAGCTCCGCAACGAGGGCGTCGCGGACGTCGATCAGGTGCAGCACGTCGAGCGCGGCGTAGTCGAGCCACGAGTCCGGGAGCGGGCGCGTCGACCAGTCAGAGGCGGAGTGCTCCTTCTTGAGAGTGATCCCGAGGGTGTCCTCGACGACGGCCGCGAGGCCGACACGGTCGTGCCCGAGCAGGCGCGACGCGAGTTCCGTGTCGAAGATCGACGGCGGCTCGAGATGCAGCTCGCGGAGTGAGGGAAGGTCCTGGCTGGCGGCGTGGAACACCCACTCGGCCTGGCCGATCGCCTCCTGGAGCGGTGAGAAATCGCCGAGCTCGGGCGGATCGAAGAGGAACACGCCCGCGTCCCGCCGGAACACCTGCACGAGGTACGCGCGCTGCGAGTAGCGGAAGCCCGACGCGCGTTCGACATCGACGGCGACCGGCCCGGTGCCCGCCGCGAGCGCAGCGCACGCTGCGCGGAACTCCTCGACATCCGAGATCACGGAGTATTCAGTCACGTACTGCCTTTCGAGCGCCGAACACGGCGATGCCCTCGGAGCCCGGCGGAAGTCCCGCCAGCATTCCGACCAGCTCGGCCCATGCTTCGACGTGCGGTCGGAACGGGCCTTCCGGAGTCCAGGACGCCCGCAATTCTATCTGTGCGCCGTCGCCTTCGACGGCGAGAGCGCCGAATCCCTTCGACAGCGTCTTCGTGGAGGTGCCGGATGCCGAGTGGTAGATCGCGTCGCGGGAGTCGAGCGCGTCGACCAGCCAGGACCACGTGACGTCCGCCAGGAGGGGGTCGGTGCCGATCTCGCTCTCGAGCGGCGCCTGCGCGAAGATCACGATGCGCCATGCCCCGCCCCAGGCTCCCGGTTCGTCCGGATCGTGCAGCAGCACGAATCGACCGGTGCCGTAGACCGACTCTCCGTCGCCCCCTGGTCGCACGTCGGCGGCGAGCGCGATGGCGAAGGGAGCCAGGCCCTGAGGCGTGGAGATCTCGCGCACCGTGATGTCGTCGCGGAACGCGGTCTCGCGCAGTTCGGCCATCGCGCTGTCGAAGGGGGTCCCGGCATCGGGGTGTGCGGTCACGGCAACAGGCTAGAGTCAGGAGGCGATGAAGAGTCTCAGGCACGCCGTTGCACTCCTTGTCCCCGCTCTGCTCGCACTCGGGGCCGCCCTGTCGTTCCTCGTGTTCGGCGTGGCTCGTCGCGTCGTCACCCCGATGCGCCGACCGGTCGACACGCAGATCCTCGCGGTCGACACCGGTGCGCAGACCATCGAGCTCGAACGCACGGTCGACACCGAGCTTCCTGGACGTTACGGGCTGTTCACGACAGGCACCTACGGCTACGTGAAGCTCGGCGCCGTCCTCGGCGTCGATGCGACCAGCGTGCGGCGCAAGCTGCTGACGAAGATCGAGACGGGGGCCAGGGTCGATCGGGGGGCGGGATTCAGCGGCTACTACTACTCGTCGCCGAGTGAGCTGCATCTGTCCTGGCAGAACGTGCTGATCGGATCACCCGCGGGGCCCTGCCCTGCCTGGTTCTTCCCTGCGACGTCGACGACGTGGGTGATCCAGGTGCACGGGCGCGGAGCCACGCGGGTGGAGTGCCTGCGGGCGGTCCCGGTTCTGCATGCCGCCGGATTCCCCAACCTCGTGGTGTCGTACCGGAACGACAGCGAGGCGCCGCGCAGCCGGGCCGGTGCCTACGCCCTCGGGACCGCGGAGTGGCGGGACGTGGATGCGGCGATCGCCTACGCACTGCGCCACGGCGCCGAGCGGGTGATCCTGATGGGCTGGTCGATGGGAGGCGCCGTCTCCCTGCAGGCGGCGGTCAGCTCGAGCTATCGGGAGCGCATCGTCGGTCTGATCCTGGAGTCCCCGGTCGTCGACTGGCGCACCGTGTTGCGCTTCCACGCCCGGATCGCGGGTGTCCGCGCACCGCTCCCGGAACTGGCGATGAGCGCCCTGCAGCGCCCCCTCACCGCACGGATCAGCGGCGCGGACGACGCGATCTCGTTCGACCGGCTCGACATGGTCGCGCGCGCCGGCGAGCTGACAGCGCCGATGCTCATCCTCCACAGCGTGGACGACGGATTCGTGCCGATCGACTCGTCGGTGGCCCTTCAGCAGGCACGACCGGATCTCGTGACCATGCCCGAGTTCAGCGTCGCCCGGCACACGAAGATCTGGAACTACGATCAGCCCGGCTGGACCGCGGCAATCACCGACTGGGTCGAGGCGCAGGGCTTCAGCGCTTCTGCCTGACCTGCTTCTTCGCGCGCATCAGCATCCCGGTCATCCCACCGATCCGCAGCGGCGAGACCGCCTTCGTGAGTCCGATCGACTGCGGGTAGTCGTCGGGGATGGCGAGCACCTCGTCGGATGTGAGTCCGGTGATGCCCTGCACGAGGATGCTGGCGAACCCGCGGGTGGTCGGCGCCTCCGGCGGTGCGGTCGCATGCATCGTGACGATGTCGTCGTTCACCTCGACGTAGATGTAGACCGGCGACTGGCACTCCGCGACGCGCTCGCACATCTCCGGATGGTTCGCGACCTCGTCGGAGACGGGGGGAAGCTCGTCGGAGTACTCGAGCAGCAGCAGGAGCCGATCCGACTCGGGGGTCTCCAGGAAGCCGTCGCGGATGTCGGCGAGGATGTCAGGAAGGTCGCTGGCGCTCATCCCTGACATCCTCCCATGTTCAGAGCGAGCCGGGCTCGGCACCCGTCACGATCGGAACCCGCACGGCGCTGCCCCACTCGGTCCAGGAGCCGTCGTAGTTGCGCACGTTCTCGAAGCCGAGCAGGTGCTTGAGCACGAACCAGGTGTGGCTGGAGCGCTCTCCGATCCGGCAGTACGCCACGACGTCGTCGCCGTCCTTCAGGCCGGCGCCGTCGCGGTAGATCGCGTCCAGCTCCGCCCGGCTCTTGAAGCCGCCGTCCTCGGCCACCGCCTTCGCCCACGGCACGCTCTGCGCGGTGGGGATGTGCCCGGCGCGCAGCGTGCCCTCCTCGGGGTACGCGGGAGCGGTCGTGCGCTCTCCGCTGTACTCCTCGGGGGAGCGGACATCGATCAGCGGGTTGCCGATGTGCGTGAGGACGTCTTCCTTGTAGGCGCGGATCACGGAGTCGTCGCGCTCGACGACCGGGTACGCCGTCGCGGGGCGGGTGGTGGCGTCGCGCGTGAGCTCGCGTCCCTCGGAGATCCAGCGGTCGCGGCCGCCGTCGAGCAGTCGCACGTCCTCGTGTCCGAAGAGGGAGAACACCCAGAGGGCATAGGCCGCCCACCAGTTGTTCTTGTCGCCGTAGATGACGACCGTGTCGTCGCGGGCGATGCCCTTGCGGCTGAGCAGCTGGGCGAAGCCCTCGCCGTCGACGTAGTCGCGCACGACCGGGTCGTTGAGCTCGGTGTGCCAGTCGACCTTCACGGCACCGGGGATGTGGCCGGTCTCGTAGAGGAGCACGTCCTCATCGGACTCGACGACGACGAGACCGGGCTGTCCGAGGCGCTCCGCCAGCCATTCGGTCGTCACCAGACGGCCGGGTTCGGCGTACTCGGCGAACTTGGGGGAGGAGGAATCGATCTCGATGGCCATGGGTTCTCCGAAGCATTGAGCGGGCGAGGGTGCGGTGGCGGACGGCGTAGTGTGGAGCCGTCCCTTCGACGATAGATCCCCTCAGTGCGCCCTGCACCCGATTCGTAAGACTTCGACACAGGTGCGCACCCGATTCAGGACCGTGATGACCGACACGACCAGCCGCACGGGAATCGTGCACCTCACCGAGCGCCAGCCCGCCGTCAGCGGACCCGAGATGCTGGCCAGTCTGGTGCCGCCGCCGCAGTTCGACACGGCCACGTTCGACAGCTATCGCGCGGATCCCGCCTACCCCTCTCAGGAGGAGGCCAAGGAGACGCTGATCCGCTTCGCCGGTCGCGGCGGCCCGGTCAAGCGCGGCGGGTTCTTCAGCCGGGCGAAGAAGGAGCCCGAGGTCAAGCCGGGGGTGTACCTGGACGGTGGCTTCGGCGTGGGCAAGACGCACCTTCTCGCGTCGATCTATCACGCGATGCCCGCACGCAGGAAGTACTTCGGGTCGTTCATCGAGTACACCGCGCTCGTGGGCGCACTCGGCTACAAGAACACGGTCGACCTGCTCAAGGGCGCCGACCTCCTCTGCATCGACGAGTTCGAACTCGACGACCCGGGCGACACCATGGTCATGACGCGTCTGCTCGGCGAACTCGTCCCGACGGGCACCCGCCTCGCCGCCACCTCGAACACCCCGCCGAACGCTCTCGGCGAAGGACGCTTCGCGGCGCAGGACTTCCTTCGCGAGATCCACGCGATGTCGGACAGCTTCCAGACGATCCGGATCGACGGCGTCGACTTCCGGCAGCGCGCTCTGGACGGCCATGCCGTCGTGCTCGACGACGAGGCCTACCACAGCGCGCGTGAGGCGAGCGCGACCGCCGGCACGGCATCCGATGACCGCTTCGATGATCTGATCCGTCATCTGGCCCAGGTGCATCCGTCCCGCTACATCCGCGTGATCGACGGACTCGACCAGGTCGGCCTCCGCGGCGTCCGCCAGCTGACCGATCAGTCCGAGGCGCTGCGGTTCGTCGCGTTCGTGGACCGGGTGTACGACGCCCAGATTCCGATCATCGCCACAGGCCTCGGTCTGGACGCCGTGTTCTCCGATGAGATGCTCGCCGGCGGATACCGCAAGAAGTACCTTCGCGCCATCTCCCGACTGAACGCGCTGACGCATTCTGCGTGACCCTGCAGGCCCGTGTAACGCGATGTTCACACCCGGAGCCCTTCTGTAACACCGGAGAAACAAACCTCACGCATGCGCGAAACCGCGCGTCGTCACACTGAAGCTCTCAATTACTTCGGATGTGAGGTTTTCCTATGGATGCTCCCGGCAACATCTCGTGGGCGATCACCGCGACAGCGCTGGTCCTGCTCATGACGCCTGGCGTCGCCTTCTTCTACGGCGGTCTCGTCAAGGCGAAGAGCGTCGTCAGCATGATGATGATGAGCTTCGGCTCGATCGGCCTTGTCGCCGTGCTGTGGATTCTCTTCGGCTTCTCCATGAGCGCCGTCGACAGTCCGACCGCCTTCGCCGGCAACCCCTTCGCCGACTTCGGGCTCTCGAGCCTGGCCTCGGGTGAGGGATCGAACGTCGCCCTTCTCGGTGTCGCCTACGGCGCGACGTTCGCGATCATCACGGTCGCCCTGATCTCCGGCGCCATCGCCGACCGCGCGAAGTTCGGCAGCTGGCTGATCTTCGCCGGTGTCTTCGCCACCGTCGGCTACTTCCCCGTCGCCGCATGGGTCTGGGGCGGCGGCTGGATCATGAACCTCGGCACCACGCTGTTCGGTGAGGACAGCGGGATCGGCGTCATCGACTACGCCGGCGGTACCGCTGTGCACATCAACGCGGGCGCTGCGGCCCTCGCCCTCGCGATCGTCCTCGGAAAGCGCATCGGCTTCCAGAAGGGCATCCTCAAGCCGCACAACGTGCCGCTGACGCTGCTCGGCGCTGCGCTGCTGTGGTTCGGCTGGTTCGGCTTCAACGCCGGTGCGGAGTGGCTCGCCGAGGACATGGGCGGTGTCGGACTCATCGGTCTCAACACGCTCGGCGCCACGGCTGCTGCCATCCTCGGCTGGATCCTGATCGAGAAGATCAAGGACGGAAAGCCCACCTCGGTCGGCGCCGCATCCGGTGCGGTCGCCGGTCTCGTCGCCATCACCCCGGCGTGCGCCAACCTGACGCCCGGCTGGTCGCTCCTGCTCGGCGCCGTCGCCGGTATCGTCTGCGCTCTCGCGGTCGAGCTGAAGTTCCGCCTCGGTTTCGACGACTCGCTCGACGTGGTCGGCATCCACCTCGTCGGCGGCCTGATCGGAACCCTGTACCTGGGCTTCTTCGCCACCGGCACCGGCCTGTTCGTCGGCGGCGACGCCCGCCAGCTCGCCGTCCAGGTGATCGCCGCTCTGGGTGTGCTCATCTACTCCTTCGTCGTCGCCTTCATCATCGGCTTCGCGATCGAGAAGACGATCGGCTTCCGCGTCACGAACGAAGACGAGATCGCCGGTGTGGACCAGGTCGTGCACGGCGAGGAGGGCTACGCTCTCGCGGACGCATGACAGCGGTTAGGGTGACCGTGTGAGCAATACCGACGGCATCCTGGCGACACTCGCGCAGATCCTGCAGAAGCTGCTGGGGTCGGACCGGGCGTCTCGGACAGAACATCGTCCGAGGCGCCCGGTCGCGCGTCTGCGGCCCTCCTCCGGAGGGCGGGTGCCGGTCGATGCCCCGCAGGATCGGGGGAGCGCAGGGGGCACTGCCACCATCCGGATCGACCCGGAGCGCATCGAGGATCTGCTCGTCGCCTACGCTCCCGAACGCGACGGAGCCCCGGACGCCGGCGAGATCGTCTGGACCTGGGTGCCCTATGAGGAGAACGACGGTCGAGGCAAGGACCGACCGGTGCTCGTCATCGGGCGCGCCTCGGCGGATCGCGTGTACGCCGTGCGCATGACCAGTCGGGCCCACGACGGCGACCGCGACTTCCTCACGATCGGTGCCGGCTCCTGGGACTCGCAGGGACGCGAGTCCTGGGTTGACATCGAGCAGCTGTACAGCGTGCACGAGCACGGCCTGCGGCGTGAGGCGGCTGTGCTCGACCGCGGGCGTTACGACAGGGTCGCGAGCGCGCTCACACGCCGCTACGGCTGGGCTGCAGCGGGCTGAGCGACGGGAACGCCTGCAGCACCATCTCGACGAGCTCGGTCAGCGGGCGCGTCAGGGGATCGGTGGCCGGGAGCCCCAGGCTCAGTTCGATCTCGTCGATCGACGCGCTGAGCTGAGCCTCGGAGAGGTTCTCGTGGTTCACGGTGATCCCGATGACCCTGGTGTCGGCGAAGGCCTCGATGAGCGCGACTTCGCTCTCCACGGTGGGCATCGCGACCATCGGGAAGTCCCCGAGATTCTCGCGGCCGGGGGCGTGCTGCACGATGACGCCCGCCGGCTGGCTGCCGCGGAGGATGTGCGCGGAGGTGATGTACGCCGGGTGGCTGAGCGCTCCCTGGCCCTCGACGATGATCACGTCGGGGTCTTCGCCCTCGAACGCGGCGACGACCTGGTTCTCGACCTCGCCCGAGCAGAACTGAGGGACGAGGGCGTCCAGCGCCACTCCGTACTTCCCGCCCTGGATGATCGTCGTCTGACCGGTCCCGACCATCACGGCATGGATGCCATGCTCGTTCAGCGCGCGCACCAGCAGGGTCGCGGTCGTGCGTTTGCCGATCGCTCCATCGGTTCCGAGGATGGCGATCCGGGGGCACGTGACGTCGAAGATGCGCCCCGAGAAGAGGTGCAGATCCTTCTTCTCCTTGGGGCGGCGGATGTCGGTGATGGTGACACCGGCGAGCAGGCTCGCCGCGACGAATTCCGCGTCATCCGTCAAGAACTCGTGCAGGCCGTTGATGATGTGCATCCCGCGCGCGATCCCATCCAGCAGCACGGTGCGCTGCCCGGGCGAGAGCAGGCCGTCGGCGGGCGCAACGCCGCAGATGAGGTAGTCGGGAACATGCCCGGCGTGAGCGATCGCGGCGGTGAGGCCGTCGAGGACCGGGATCCCGACCGCCGTGCCGTCGAGCAGCATCCCGGCATCCGCCCCCGCGTGCGTGCTGTCGATGACGCTGAGGATCTCGTACTTCTCGGAGTGGCGGACGAGCCCGTTGGCCGTCTTGCCGTCCTGCTCGCCGAACTGGCCCTCGCAGTAGATGACTGCGGTCGTGCCCGTGGGGAGCTGCGGCTCCGACCAGGAATGGGCGGAGGAATCGCTCGAAGCAACGGGCAGGGATGGGTGAGACATGGCTCTCCTCTGATCGCACAGAGGAGGCGACGGAGAACGAAATGGCCGAGAACGGCCCGTTGGTCGACAAGAAGTCTTCCCTGATACCGGCAAGATGCCGGTTTCCTCACCGTAGCAGGGCGGTCTGGGACTCAGCCGCGAGTCGAGCAATCCGATTCGGCGGGCGCGCCGAATCAGATGTGAGCCGCGACCGCGGCGAAGCACAAGGAGGAATCATGCGTTTCATTCCCACCAAGGTCCACGGAATCCTCGACTACATCGTCGGTGTGGCTCTCATCGCTGCGCCGTGGCTCTTCGGATTCGCCGGCATGGGCGGCCCTGCCGTCGTCATCCCGATCGTGCTCGGAGTCGGCCTGATCGTCTACAGCCTGTTCACCAAGTACGAGTGGGGCCCCTTCGGGTTCATCCCGATGCCGGTCCACCTCGTGTTCGACATCGTCGCGAGCCTGTTCCTCGCCCTGTCGCCGTGGATCTTCGGGTTCTCCGGTGAAGCGCTGAACGTCTGGCTGCCGCACGTCGTCGTCGGCGCCGCGGTCATCGTGGTCGTGCTGTTCTCGCAGCCGCAGCCGGAGACCGCTCGCGGCCGTGCCGCCACGGCCTGATCCCATGCCACAGAGGCGCTCCCGGCCACAGCCCGGGGGCGCCTCTGTCACGCCCGGAGAGCCTCGCTGAGCCATCGCGCGTAGAGCTCCCAGGGGTCGCCGATGCTGCGGAGACGCGCGATGTGGGCACGCAGCTCATCGTCGAGCGTGAACCACTCACCGCCTTCGCGCTGCGCCGCATACTCGCGGTGCCGCTGCTGTTCGACCGGCCGGCCGCCTCGCTCGAAGGCGAGGAGCTCGTCATGTCGGATGCTCGCGAGGCGCTGCCGAGGGCGTCGACTCGTGCCGATCTTCACGCGCCGGTCGTATCGCAGGTAATAGACCACCTCGATCTGAGGCAGCGGCAGATCGCTGTCGGGAACATCGCCGTACCGCCAGCCGCAGGTGCCGCAGATCCAGGCGCTGCCGAGGCGCGCCCCTGTGCGGCCTCCGCAGAGGTGGCAGGGACCGGGCAGGTCGTGACTCGACGGCACAGCTCGAGCGTACGAGCAGGTGCCGACACGGCTCGGCGTGCGGTGTCACCCGAGGGTACCGAGGAGCGGAGCGGCCGCATAATGTCGAAGTCAGCGTGAGGGGAGAGGCGATGACGACCACGACAAGACGGTGCATCTGCGCGGGCGTGGCGGCATCCGCTGTCCTCGCACTGACGGCCTGCACGAGCGAGCCAGCCCCGCGTCCGCCCTCCGCGACGAGCGCAGCGCCGTCGTCGGTGGAGCCGGCGGATGCGACGGTCGTGGCGCAGGACCTCGACGCGCCATGGTCCATCGCCTTCCGTGATGATGTGGCGCTGATCAGCGAACGCGACTCCGCCCGCATCCTCGAGCTCTCCGACGACGGCGAGGCTCGGGAGGTCGCGGTCATCGACGGTGTCGCGCCGCGGGGAGAGGGCGGACTTCTGGGGATCGCCGTCCATGAGGACTACCTGTACGTCTATCTCACGGGTGCCGACGAGAACCGCATCGAGCGCTTCGAGCTGACCGGGTCGGCCGGTGACCTCGCGTTGGGACGGGCGGAGACCGTCATCTCCGGAATGGATGCCGCCGGCAACCACAACGGCGGACGCATCGCGTTCGGTCCCGACGGGCTGCTCTACGCGACCGTGGGGGACGCGGGGGACCCCTCGAGCGCGCAGGATCTCGACTCCCTCTCGGGAAAGATCCTGCGCCTCACGCCGGAGGGGGAGATACCCGCGGACAACCCCTTCGACGGCTCACCTGTCTACAGCTACGGGCATCGGAATCCGCAGGGTCTCGCGTGGGACGACGACGGCGTGCTGTACGCGAGCGAGTTCGGTCAGGACACCTGGGACGAGCTGAACGTCATCGAGGCGGGCGGCAACTACGGCTGGCCCGAGGTCGAGGGCTTCGCCGACCGCGGGGGGTTCATCGACCCGGTGCAGCAGTGGAGCCCCGATGTCGCCAGCCCTAGTGGGATCGCCGTCGCGAACGGTGCCGTCGTGGTCGCGAACCTGCGCGGCGAGAGGCTCCGCGAGATTCCCTTGGAGGCTCTCGGAACCGCGAGCGAGCACTTCGTCGGCGAGTACGGGCGTCTGCGCGACGTCGTGCTCGCGCCGGACGGCACGCTGTGGGTGCTGACGAACAACACCGACGGGCGCGGGCAGCCGGCTGCGGGAGACGACCGCGTGATCAGCGTTCCGATCGGCTGACGGCTACCCCGCCTTCCCGAATCCGCGGCCGGTGGGTTCCGGCGCTGTCAGAGCGCGGCCTTCTCTGCACGATGCCGCAGATTGCCCAACCAGCGCACCAGGACGGCGAGCACGAAGAACGCGATCACGAGCACCACGCACCACAGCGCGACGCCGCCAAAGCCGCCCGACGTTGCCGGGGCGAGGAACGGACACGGATGGAACCCGTCGATCGCGCCGCGCTCTCCGAGGTCGGTGACGCGCGAATTCCTGACACCAAGCTGTTGGTGGACCGCCGCCGTCTCGGGCCGGACACGAAGAAACCTCGGGAGATCTGGGATCTGCCGAGGTTTTCTGTGGGCGATACCGGACTCGAACCGATGACCTCTTCCGTGTGAAGGAAGCGCGCTACCAACTGCGCCAATCGCCCATACCTGTGGGGTACGTCAACAGATACTACCCGACGCTCGGAGGCCGCGAGGACCAGTCGGGGAGACACGCGCGAGATTCGTTTCCGGTTTGGACACTTGCCGATCATCGGCTAATGTTTCATGAGTGCCCGGGACAACCGGGAACGAAATGCGGATGTAGCGCAGTTGGTAGCGCACAACCTTGCCAAGGTTGGGGTCGCGAGTTCGAGTCTCGTCATCCGCTCGAGTGCAGAGGGTCTTCTCCGGAAGGCTCACGGCACGTGGGGTCAATCCACACGGTGGCGTGGCCGAGCGGCTAGGCACCGGCCTGCAAAGCCGTTTACACGGGTTCGAATCCCGTCGCCACCTCGTCGCATACAACTGAACAGCCTGTATAGGCGCGATTGGCGCAGCGGTAGCGCGCTTCCCTGACACGGAAGAGGTCACTGGTTCGATCCCAGTATCGCGCACAGACAAACCCCCGGTTCTCCGGGGGTTTTTCGTTCTCTGGCCATGCGTTGAATCTCTCGTTGAAGATCACCCGCGCCCGCCTGCGCCGCACGTGTCGATGGGCACAGGCCCGCGCGCGTAGCCCAGGCGGGTCCCCCGCGTCGATAGCGAGATAGATCGCCTGCGCCGAACATCCTGCTAGGTTGAGCACCACATCTGGGGCAGGGGGCGTTCGTGGCGAACGAGCTAGAGGTCGGGACGAGACGCGTAGGGGACTTCTACGACTTCGACGACGACACACCACGGGTCCAGGTCATCCTCGAGCGCATCGAGCGCGGAATCTGCATCACACTTCCGTGGTCTGAGCCCGCTAGCCCATACGCCGCCTGGTTCATGGGCGACGAGATACGGCAGTTCTCCATTGATGGCGAGCCGGTTGGGGAGCCGAAACCAGTGCCCAGGCGCGTCGTGTTCAATGATTCGCACGGACCGGTGCTGCTCACGCGCTGCTGGGCGAAAGGATTCCACGCCGGAATGTGGGGTCCTGGCAGCGGCGTCCTCTGGTCGCGCGCTGCCATCCTCGGAGTTGACGAGGACATCGAGTACGACCGTCCGCACGGGCTCAAGACTGAGATTTCAGGACTCCGCGAATGGCTCGGGATCAGCTCTTGGAAAGAGAGCTACATCTGGGAGCCAAAGCCGCTGACCGCTTCGCTGGTGTCGCAGGACGTCGACCCAATCGACCTCGGGGAGTTCAACGGTCTGTCGATGACGCTGGTTCCCTCTTGGAAGGTGACCCCCGGCGTCGGCCGTGACAATCGCGTCCTGCTTGACATGCTGCGTTGCACCACGAGAAGCAACGACGCTCGCGACTGGTCGGAGCATCGCGCTCACCACTTCGCGCTTCGCGACCTCCTCGTAGTCTCCCGGTGGTGGAACGAGACGTGCGTCGAGGTTTTTGCGACGCGCGACGATGACCCGTTTCGCGCCTTGGACGGCAAGGTCCACGGCGAGCTGTGGCGAGATGTAGTCGTGCCGAACGACGAACGGCAAGCTCCTCCCACGGGCCAGCGCGCCCATCTCATTCGCTTTGGGGAGCTGGGCGTTGCCGGAATCCAGAGCTGGTTCGTGCTGCGCGAAAAATTCGCTAGGGCGCTAGATCCCGTGATCACAAGTCGAGGCCTAAAAGACGCGGGCGGACACACCCTGCTCGCGCACACCGGTCCGGGTCTTGAAGCTCTCGGATACCTCTTGCTAGTGCAGGACGGGAAGACCGAATCAGCTGCCAATTCGGCCAACTTGAAGACTCGATTCACGCGAATTCTCGCCGACCTCGGAGATTGCTTGCCCTTCGACGGTCCGACATGGGTCGAAGAGACGGCCGACGCTTACAACGGGATCAAGCACGCCAATCGTGCGGAACCCGACGAGCTCGATGTGCTCAATGCATGGGCTCGATGCGTTCTAGTCGTGCGCGCATGGGTCGCTGCTGAGCTCGGCGTTCCCATGGAGGAGCTCAAGAAGCGGCTAGCAGAAGATCCACAGTCACACGGCTACGTGAAGGTCGGCTAGCTCGAGCACCATCAATGTCGGCGGCGGATGTTTACCTGTCCGCAGCAGGGCGCGAGCCGCCCGTGGCCAACGAGGAGGAACCCCGCGAGGGGGTGAACTCGGAGGAGCCGCCAGTGATCGACCTGCGAGCAGTGCAGCCAGCCTCCCGACCGGGAGTGCTGCGGAGGAGGGCATAGCCCCAACGCGGCACACCGTCCGGTTCGGTTCGAGGACCGTTGCATGCGATCCGCACGTCTGGCGCGACCTTCGCGCCCGTGCTCATTACGCATGGAAGGACACACTCTCATGGACCCCAGGAAAGAACTGGCAACGCTCAAGTCCGTTATGGCGCAGATCGTCGCCAACGCGAAGACCGCGAACCGCGCCCCGTCGGTGCAGGAGATCACCGAGCTCGAGCGAATGGCGGCGAAGGACGCGCACCTGCAAGAAATGATCGACCGCACAGAGAAGGGCGTCGCGATCCTCGACCGATTCCGGCAGGGGAGCGACGACGACGCGGTAGACACCGGCGCGAAGGCGTCGTTCCTCAACGTCAAGGCCACCGCCCGTTCGGTCGCTCAGAAGGCCATCGGCACGTCCGCCGATCTGGTGGGCGTCGAGTTCATTCGCGGCCTCGTGCCCCTCGACCGGCCCCGCACTTCGCTGCTGCAGGCGATCCCTGCGATCACCCGCAGCAGCCCCGTCTACGAGTACCTGCGGCAGACGGTCCGCACGATGAACGCGGGCCCGGTCGCGGAGGGGGCGCTCAAGCCCACCTCGATCGTGAGCATGGAGTCCGTCGAGGCGAAGCTCAAGGTGTTCGCTCACATCAGCGAGCCCATCCCGCCGTACATGCTCTCGGTTCCCGCCGGCAGGACGATGCCGAGGGTGACGAACCAGCTGACGAGTGCGCCGACTCCGAGGGGGACGGAGGTGCGGATGAGGCCGACGATGTTGTCGGAGAGGTTCATGCTGCCCGCGGCGATGTCCTGCGCCTTGCGGTGCAGCAGCTCTAGCGTGGAGCCTTCCCGGCCTGGTACATCGTGGAGATGTACAGCGCCCATGGCTGAGCCTGCTTGCGCGTGGTCAGATTGTTCTTGACGCGGGTCACCATGCGTCGGTGCTCGGCGGTGATGTACAGGTGAGGCTCGTCCAGGACGACGATGGTTTCCAGGCCGCCGTACTTCGAGTCGGCGCCGGAGGACATCGGGATGATGCGGCCGCCGTCGGCGAGTCGAGCGAACTTGTCGAATCCGACGATGTCGCCGGAGCGGGTCAGCTCGTTGCCGTGGTCGGGGTCGAAGTTGTACTCGAGGGTGGCGCGGTAGGAGCTGGCGACCTGGTCTTCGGAGACGGCCATCATGCGGCCCTCAGGGCCTGGGATACGGCGGCCATCGGCTCGCCGGGCACGTACTCGTGCTCGAAGGTTCCTTGTCGGCAGACTTCGCCACCTTCCACCCACCCGTAGAAGCGGGACGGACCGGCGACGTCGAATGCGACGACGAAGCTGGCGACGTCGGTCTTCGCGCTGCCCTTCGGGAGGACGGCAGCGCACTCGCTGTACAGCCGACGGCCGCTCTGGTCGAGCGCGTACATGTCCACGATGAGGTCGTAGACGACGTCATCCAGTCGGACAGGCTCGCCCTGCTTGTCGCCGCGGCCGTGTCGCATGAAGTGTTCGATCCAGGCCGCGCCCAGGTGACCCAGGCTTCGATCCCGGTCGTGGTTGGGCATCCGGATGGTGAGCCGCTCGAACGCGGGGAGCTCATGCTCATCGACTATCTCGTGTTCGGGGGCGTCGGTCATGGCGCCTCTTCGGACGTTAGGCCCGGGCAGCGCTCCGGGCTCGGCGGTCACTCCGTTTGGAGGGCAGGATTCGCAGCTTCCGGCGAGCCTCAGCAGTGAGCCCCAGTGCGTCGGAGCCTCGGCGCCATTCGGCGTGATCGTCGGCCTGCCCGGTGGAATAGACGGTGTCGGCGATGTAGGCGAGGCCGACGAGGGCGTGCCATTCGTCGGTGCCCCGCTCCGTGGTGTGCGGAAGAGCTCTCATGGTGTCCCACCACTTGCGGGTGAGGGGATGCCAGGCGATGCTGCTGCCCTCATCGTCGAAGCCGCGGGCGGCGGGGAGATCGACGAGCGGTTTGCGGCGGTAGGGCGTGTCGAGGATGTACTCCCAGTCGTTGGTGTCCTCGGCGGGCTGTGGTCCGCGTCGCGCCATTGAACGATCTCCCTGGGCTGTAGCTTTTCGCTATGACTACTGTGATGACGCAAGAGGGGCAGCGGCTCCTCGTTGCCCGCGCGGACCTGCCTTCAGACCTCACGCTGACAGAGCTCTTGACCGTCAGTAACGCCGTCCAGGCCATCTACGGCGGCAGTCGAGGGCTGGTGCGGAGGAACGAGGCCGACCTTCTCTTCAACGAGGTTCCTCGATCTCCCAGAGTTGAACGGCTTCACTTCGGTAGCCCCATGGAGATCCTGGTCGCCGTTCCTCCTGCAATCGCTGGCACGTTGTTCATCATCACGAAGGCCGTAAAGGCGCTTGTAGAGGCGGTACGAATCAACGTAGAGGTCGACAAGGTTGGGGCGGAAGCGGACAAGTTACGGGCCGAGGCGGACAAGCTGAGGGCTGAAGCCGACTACATCCGTTCCCAGGATGAGTATCTCCGTAACGAAATCGAAGCGAGGCGAGAGTTTCTGAGGTCTGCGCAAGGCAGGCAACTCGTGGCTCATGAGTTGACAAGTGGGCTGCGAGATGCCGGCTCTCCGAGAGCGGCAGAGGCGGTCGAGCAGGAGATCGACCTCAAAGCGCGTTGGGTAGACGAGGGGGAGCCGAAGCCGATTCCGCGAACCAGCGCACAGGTTCAAGCCCGTGCCTTGGTGGAGGCGGCCGAGGCGGTGGCGACGTACGGCGTCGACTTGAGTACGTTGCGCAGATGAGCCGCGAGGTGTGACGTCGCGGCTCAACGATACGAATAGTGGTTCCGCTCCCCGGGGTGGCGGCCGAAGGACCGTCGATACTCTCGCGCGGCTTTGGCTTCGGCCTGCGTCTTCTCGCGATGGTGCTCCTTGCAGAGCCACTGCAGGTTCCAGCGACCATGCACGGCGTCGCCCATCGCCTGGCCTTCGGCGGAGCGAGTGTTGATGATGTGGTCGCAGTCCATTCCTGCTTCGGGGCATCGCGCACCCATATCGAGTGGGGCTTCGCAGCGCCAGCCGGCGCGGGTTGCAGTCTGGCGGCGACGGGCGTTGCAGTCAGAGGGCAGCGGATCGTGGCGCTGAGTCCATGCCATGGTTCCTCCTGGAATTAGGGGCGCGCAGAGTCGATAGCCTGCGAAGTATGAGCCGAGTGTTGGGTTCCCACGACCGGGTCGAGACCGTCGAGGATGGAGGTCGCGACGGGGTTGTTGTTGCGAGCTCGCGCACGGTTCGAAGCACTTGAGGAGCCGGACGAACCGTTAGAAGGGTCGATGCTCGCGGCGGAGAATGCGGCCACCGCTTTCGACCCGGTCGGCTACCAGGTGGCGCGACATCGGGTCCGAGCAGTGGATGCGCTCGAGATGCTGATGGGCTCGATGCACGATCCGGTGAGCGGACGAATGGAAGCTCGCCCGATGGCGATGTACGCGCTGGTCAGAATGAGCGTTGAGGCGTCGGCGGTGGCGCTGTGGACGATTCAGTCCGCGAAGAAGCACGACCGCATCTATCGCGCGTTGCAGGTCGCTTACCCACACCTCACGGAGTACGCGGACTTCGCCTCTGTCGTCGCGAAGGAGGAAGATGCCGCGCCGTATATCGAGTTCCGTGATGACAAGGCGAGGCGACTCATCGGCCTGAAGAACGACGTCGGAACGCTGAGGCAGAGAGAGTTGACGAAGCCGCCCAAACTGTGGCGGATCCTCACTGCTGTCTCGCCGACGGTGCCGCCTGGGCGACCGCACGGCGTCGACAGCCCCTACGTGATCTGGAAGATGACGTCGGCGTTCCTACATGGAAGTGACCACCTCACCCGTGACCTCGGCGACCTTGAGCAAGTGACGGAGAGCGACGGTGTCGGGGCGACGTTTGTCGTGAAGCCATCGTGGAGTTTGCTGTGTTCGTGCGTAGCGGCGTGCGTCGTGGAAGTCGAGAAGCTCGACGCGCGTGTCCGCTTTCTCGCCACGACGGCCTATGGTGAGCGCAGTCTTCTGCCCGCCAGCTAGGAGTAGAAATCATGGCAAAAGCAGCATCAGCAGCAGTCCTCGATACCGTCGAGCTCCGCTTCTCCCTCGCACCGGACGAATGTTCCGACGACGAGAACACGTCTCAGTGGGGTTACCCCGGGGCCGGCGAGGTCGAGTCGAGCGAGGTAGTCGGTGTCGAGCTCGTCGCCTCGACCGAGACAACCGCGACCATCTGAGTGACGCTCGCATCTGCGGACGCGGATTTCATGCTTGGGTATGGGCGGTACGCGCACAGGGAGGGGGATGACTTCAGCGACGCCCTGGACGTATGGATGCGTGCCGGAGCTCGCATCGAGCCCACCGTGGAGGACCTTGTCGCCGCTATGCGCGAGCTGGCCTCTGACATCCCGCTCCAGCGGGCATCAGCTGACCTCGACACCATGGAGGTGGCAGCATGACCACTCACACCTATCTCAACGGAGCCATCGATCTCCGACCTCTCGTCATCAGAGACCGCGGTCCCAGACACGCCGTCGCCTGGCTCGCAGCCGAGTACGACGTCCCCGAGCATCAAGTCATCGCGACACACGCCGCCATCGAGCTGTAGACGCTCGCAGAGCTCGGCGGCGATGTGCAGTATGACGAGGACTTCGCTGACTGGGCTTCACAGCAGCGGGACCTGCGAGTGGTGCTGGCGGCGGCCCCGGAGCGACTCGGGATCTCTATGGACGATGCCGTACAACTGCTGATGCTCATCATCGAGTATCGGCAGGGCGTATGCCGTCGCGCTGAGGGGTTTCAGTGGCACCACGAGCATGACCCGGCCCGACGCCGCCCCGTGCGACGAGGTCGGGTTCGTCCTCGCTGACTGCGGCGGCCTCAGGTCACCGCGCATGACAGTCCAATGACTTCCGGGCCGCTCACCTCCACCTCGACCATCGCGGTCTGGTGCGAGGTGTGCGGGCGCGAAGAGGGGCTATCCGCGGGAGAGGCATTCGACGCCGGCTGGGACTTCGCGGGTCTGATGCCCCGGGGTATCGTCTCGCCGCGGACCTGCCCTGACCACGGCATCGAGGACACGGTCTGGGCGAAGATCGCTGTCGCCAAGATCGACCCCGCGGACTTCACTGAGCACGACCGTCAAGTCATCGCTCGTGTCGTCGCAGAACGCTGACCGCACCGCGTATGCGGATGGCAAGCTCACCTTAAACCTCGCTAGACGCGACCTGCCCGCGCGCCACTCGCCACGATGTGGGTGGGCGCTGGCAGACTGCTCATGTGATTGCTCGAACCACTCCGCGCCCTATCGCCGCGCCACTCAAGGGACAGCCGAAGCGTACCGCCACAAGCGTGGACGTCCTTGCGCGAGCGCAGTCGTATCCTCGCATGCGATACATGGGTTCGAAGTACGCTCTCCTTCCGCACCTAGAGCGAGCTTTCGCGCAGGTTGGCGGAGCCACGGCGGTGGACGCATTCTCAGGCTCGGGCGTGGTCTCCTACCTGTTGAAGGCTCAGGGTTTCAACGTCACCAGTAACGACTTCATGGCCTTTAGCTCCACTGTCGCGCGCGCGACAGTGGAGAACTCGCACACGCGCCTGAGTCTCGAGCTCGTCGAGAAGATCTGCGGCCCGTCCGCCGATGGCCGCGACTTTATCCAGAAGACCTTCACCGGGATCTTCTTCAACGCCGAAGACCTCGCGTTCCTCGACTCCGCTTGGTCGCACATCGACCAGCTCATCGGGTATGAGCGCGACATCGCACTCTCCGCGCTCATCCTGTCTGCAGCCCGCAAGCAGCCCCGTGGAGTCTTTTCCTTCGTCGGCACCCGCTACGTGGACGGTCGCCGGGACCTGCAACTGTCGATGGAGGAGCACTTCCGAGAGCGGGTCGCGGAGTACAACGCCACAGTGTTCGATATGGGCACAACGAACGTCGCGGTCACCGGAGACGTCTTCGACCTCAACGTCACCGCGCCGGACATCGCCTACCTGGACCCGCCGTACGCTCCGCCGAGTGACGACACGGACTACATGAAGAGGTACCACTTCCTCGAAGGGCTGAGTGTCTACTGGCGAGGCGTTGAGATCATGACTCAGACGAAGACACAGAAGATCGCGAAGCGGTTCACGCCCTTCGCTTACAAGCGAACCATCGAGGACGCGCTCACCCGAACGTTCGAGCAGTTCGCTGGCGCCGGGGCCATCGTCATGAGCTACGGGTCGAACGCACTGCCCGGACCGGAGCGCGTCGGCGAGCTCCTCCGAGCCGTCAAACCGAACGTCGAAGTTCAGGCAATCGACCACCGCTACTCGTTCGGCACTCACGCAGCAGCAACGCGGCGCGCGGCGTCCGAGTACATCTTCATCGGGCGCGACTGATGCCGACGCCAGTCCCAACGTTCCGGGCGTACATGGCGTCACTCGGGCAGTTGACGCCTCATGCGGACCCGACTGCTGAGACCCCGGAGTCTCGCACGATCAAACAGGCGTTTTGCTCGCTAGGCACAATCGCGACCGATGACCTCAGCATCGAGACGCTAACGACTTGGGTGGAAGCGAACCCGGGGTCTGTCCCTGTGCTGGGGCTGACGGTTGGCCTCAGCCGGGAGCGACTGAAGAACGTCCTTCGCAACCACTTCGGCACGAGCGGTTGGACTACCCTCGCCCGCACCCGCGGGCGCGATCTCATCGAATGGTTCGATGAAGAGTTCAACCTCGTGACGGTTCTCGCGCTGCAGCAGCTCCAGACGTACGACTTCGGTGACATCCTGGTTGCGCGGGCTGGCACCCGGGCGACGGCAGCCCGTGCCGGTGTGTCCGGCCGGAAGGTAGAGGACGAGATCGAGGCCATCGCCAGCGGGCTCGGCCTTCCCTACACGACGCGCACGCGGTTCACGGGGCGCAACGGTCGCACCGCACCGTGCGACCTCGTCGTTCCGGACACCGGGGACGCGCACATCGTCGTGGCCGCGAAGGGCTTCGATAGCACCGGCTCCAAGTTGACCGACGCCGTGCGCGAGATTCAAGAGATGGCCGAGATTCGCCGACCGACCCAGTTCGTGATGGCTGTCATCGACGGCATCGGCTGGAAGTCACGCGTGGCAGATCTGCGCCGTATCCATCAGCTCTGGGTTGATGGCGGGATTGACGGCATGTACACGGTCGCGACGTTGGACATGTTCCATGATGACCTCGAAGAGGCAGCTCGCCTCCGACACCTCATCTGACGTGAGCAACTTTGCCCAGGCCGCAGCTACCGAGGCCGGTGGAATCGACTCCGCAACCGTTGCCATAGTTGTCGCGGTCATCGCTCTGGTCGGGGTGATCGCCGCGCAGATCGTGAACGTCATCAGCGAAAGCCGACGCCGGAGAGACGAGCAGGCGAAGCTCGTTCGCGAGCAGGTGCAGGCAGTCATGATGATCTTCTACGACTACTCGGAGTTCGCCCGAACGGTTACGCCGGGGAAGCCGTACCAGCACCGCTGTGACCCATACGAGGAGCAGTGGGATCGGGTCTCTGGTCCACTCGCGGCGGGACTCGCGCACATGGCTGGCCACGGCAAACACCGCGATGTCGCTCTGACCCTCGTGGATGGCATCGGCCTCCAGCACATCGGTTTTCGAGAGGGTGAGAACGTCGGGGACGATCCGCGCGCCGGGTACATCCAGATGGCGTGGCACGGATTTGAGACAGTCGCTGCATGGCTGCGCCACGACCGCGTCCCTCGCCAGGCACGTCGCCTAGCTCGACAGGCTGCGAAGATGCGCGCCACCCTCGACGCGGAGTTCAGGTGGCGCGACCGTCAGGAGAGCGGAAGCAGTCGTAAGAGCGGTGTCATCCGTTCCGCGGCTCGCACGTCGAAGTTCTGGCTTCGCCGTCACTGGCGGGACTGGATCAAGGAACCCGCGAAGAAGCTCTGGGCGTTCCTCTTCGCGGAGTAGGTCAGCGCACATAAGCCGATCCCTCAACGTGCAGCAGCGGCGCAAGTGGGCGTCCGTGTCGAATCGGCCCGGGGGAGTGCACGCAAGACCCGCACACAGAAGTGCACGCTGATGGTCCCCTAAGCGTGTACACCGCGCATGTATCGACTATGAAGCGCCTTATCGGGTACGCCCGCGTCTCGACCGCCGACCAGGACCTCACCGCGCAGCGGGTCTCGCTCGCATCGCTAGGCGTCCAGCCCGATGACATCTACGTCGACCACGGCCTAACCGGCACCAACCGAGATCGCCCGGGGCTCGCACAGGCCCTCGGCGCAGTGCGCACCGGAGACCAGTTCGTCGTGGCGAAGCTCGACCGGCTTGCCCGCTCGATCCCCGACGCTCGCGACATCGTCGACGAGCTCACGGCGAAGGGGGTCGTCTTGAACATCGGTGGTAGTTACTACGACCCGACCGATCCCATCGGCAGGGTCATGTTCAATGTGCTCAGCATGGTCGGCCGAGTTCGAGGCCGATCTGATTCTCGCCCGCACACGAGAGGGTATGGTCATCGCCAAGGCAAAGGGGCGGCTGAAGGGGAAGGCGCCCAAGCTCAGCGCGGCTCAGCGGAAGCAGTTACTCCGTCTCGCGGAGGAGGGCGAGTACACTCAGGCCGAGCTCGCCGCGGTCGGTACGGTGCTCATCCTCACGGGTTGCACTGCCACCCACGCCTCAACTCTTCGGATAAATTCCGATGGTTCTGTGGACTACGTCACTTGCGTCTCCGACGCGAACGATTGGTACGCCGTCTCGTACGAGTCAGAAGACCGGCAACAGGGTGTCGAACTGCACCCCGCCGAAGCTCTGTCCGCCTCGTCTGAGGGCTCCGTGGTTCACTTCTCGCCGCCCGACGACGAGTGGTATTCGATCACCGTCGGTGCGTCCGTCTACTCCTCGGTGAGTGTCCGCTCGGCGAGCTTCACACCGGACGAGTGGCGTTGGAACAACGGCGGATGGTTCGACACGAGCGATTGCTGCTCGATCGAGGAGTGAGCAGGCGCTGAGTACGCGCCGAGCGCTTCGACGCCTCGCCTAGGCTGGGTGGATGCTCGCTGCCCTGATCCGCCCCGCTGAGAAGAAGACCGCGACCGTCGAGGGTACGGACATCCCGGAGCTCCGGGCGCAGCTTCTCGCCCAGGCTCCGGCGGGCTGGGACATGGCGACTGCTCACGTGGAGATGAAGCCCGGCGGCATCCGCATCGTCGAAGGGCGCTTCCAGCGGCGCGACGAGCCTCAGGAGATCGAGGCGGACGACATGGCGGCCCTCGAGGCCAAGGTCCCCGAGGGCTGGCAGATGCTGTCGGTGCGCCGCGTCTGAGCGCGTCGGCGCTTGCCACAGCGGACGTCGGCTGCGCAAGGGGGAAGCGGAATATCGCTCCCTCCTCATAGTGTTCACGGGTGAACGATCCTCACTCTGCTTCCTCCGACGTCCTCTGGGCGTGCGTCGAGGAAGGATTCCATGTCGGCAGCCGCAGCGGAGACTTCCTGGGCTACGTCGATCGGCAGCCTGATGGCGCCTACGCCGCCTTCGACGCGCGCTCGCGGGCGCTCGGCAGCTTCGCGACCCTCGACGGCGCCACTGCCGCGGTGTCCTCGTCGCGCGCCGTGGTCTCGCCGGACGACGGCACCGACGAGCAGCTGAGGGGAGTGGTGCAGCTGTGAGCACGGACGACACCACGCTTCTCTCGCTCGTCTATACGAGCAAGGCCGCTGCGCCCTTCCGGGAGACGGCTCTCACGCACCTGCTCGAGCAGGCCAGGAGCCTCAACGGTGCACGCGACATCACCGGGATGCTGCTGTACCGAGGCGAGCGATTCATCCAGGTGCTCGAGGGTCCTGCCCATGTCGTGCGCCGACTGGCTCGCACGATCGGCCAGGATGTGCGTCATCGCGATATGCGGATCCTGATGGAGGAGCCGATCGAGGAACGGCAGTTCGAGGACTGGACGATGGGCTACCGCACCCTCCAGGGTGATCGCGATCATGCCCCGGCGGGGTTCCGCGATTCCTTCGCCGACCTCGAGGATGCCGATGAGCGATCGACCACGCTTCGCGCGCTGGCGGAGCTCAGCCTGTGGTTCCGGGTGCGTGCGGGTCAGACCGTCGACGCCTGAGGCGCCCGCAGCCGTCCGTCGAACCGCGTCGGACGGAAGCGCGCCAACTCGGGCGCAGCAACGGAGGTCGTGAGTTCGTCTGCGACGAGCCTTCCGATCGTGGCCGCGAGGCAGACACCGGGGTGTGCGACGGCGACGTGAAGCCCCGGGATGCGGGTGGCGCCGACGGCGGGCTCTCCGTCGCTCGTCATCGGGCGCCAGCCGACCTCTGCACTGAGCAGACGGACGTCGTCTGCGCCCTCGAACGAATCGATCAGCAGTCGTCGGGCCGTCTCGCCCGTGGCCAGCAGCGATTCGGCCGAGTCCTCGCCGGCGTAGCCGTGCGGCATCAGGATCGTGCCGTCCGGGCTCTGCCTGGCCTCGAACTCGTCGTTCGCGACGATGTGCCCGATGAGTCCCGGCTCTGCCCAGAGGCGAACCATGACCGCGGGAGCCGCCGGCAGGGGAAGGCTGACGCCGACCGAGCTGCAGAGCGCGGCAGATCCGGTCCCGGCAGCCACGATGACGTTCGTCGCTCCCAGCACGACGTGGCCGAGGTCGACGCCGATCACGCCCGCGACCTCGCCACGGATCAGTCGCAGCACGGGCGCTCCGAGCCGGATCTGCGCCCCGCGATGTCGGGCGGCCTCGATCAGCTGCTCCGTGACGCGAACGGGATCGATCCACCCCTCCTCGGGGCTGAACCGAGCGGACGAGGGAAGATCAGCGAGCCGTGGTTCGACGTCGATCGGCGGCTCGATCGCCTCTGCGCGGCCGAACTCCTCACCCCAGGTGAGCGCTCCGGACCAGACCAGCCCGAGTCCCGGGATCTCCTCGCCGAGGCGTCTCCAGTCCTGCACCGAGAGATCCCTGAGCCCGAAGGCCGGCCCGTCGGGGCCGCCGTTGCCGCTGATCCAGGCGAACGAGTGCCGGGTCGCGCCGGACGCGGGAAGACCCGCATCGACAACGGTCACCGCCGCTCCGCGTGCAGCGAGGTGGTAGCCGATCGAAGCCCCGATCACGCCGGCACCGATCACGATGGTGCCGTGCATCTCCCAAGGTCGCACGGCCGTCACCTCTCGCTTCGCGACCCGCGCTTGACCTCGTCGTAGGCGGCGAGCGCTGCCTTCCGCGTCTCGCCGAGGTCGACGATCGGCTCCGTCGGGGCATCCGATGCCCACTGTGCGACGTAGAGGCCCTGGGGGTCGAACTTCCTCGCCTGCAGCTCGGGGTTGAACACGCGGAAGTACGGCGCAGCATCTGCCCCGGACCCTGCGACCCACTGCCAGTTGAACGGGTTGCTCGCGTCGTCGGCGTCGACGAGCGTGTCCCAGAACCATTCCTCGCCGAGCCGCCAGTCGATCAGCAGGTTCTTCACGAGGAACGACGCGGTCACCATTCGGACCCGGTTGTGCATGTAGCCCGTGTGCCAGAGCTCGCGCATCCCGGCATCCACCAGTGGGATCCCCGTCTCGCCGTGCTGCCAGGCGTCGAGCTGCGACGGATCGAGCGGCGGCCAGGGGAACGCGTCGAATTCGCGCCGCAGATTCTTCGTCGCGAGATCCGGCGAGTGGTACAGCGTGTGCCAGGCGAACTCCCGCCAGCCGAGCTCCGAGAGGAAGCGGCCAGCTCTGTCGACGCCGACCGCCTCATGCCAGACCGTGAAAGGGCTCAGCTCGCCCCAGCGCAGACGCGGCGACAGAAGCGACGTGGCGCCGGCCGACGGCTGGTCGCGGGCGCTGTCGTAATCGGGAAGGTCGCTCTCGAGGAACTCCCTCAATCGCCGGCGCGCGGCCGGTTCACCCGGCTCCCACGTCTCGCGAAGGCCCGCCGCCCAGTCCGGCGCCGTGGGGAGGAGCTCCCAGTCATCGAGAGCGTCGGATGCCGGGACCGGCGTCGCGCCGGGAACCTCCCGCGGTTCCGGAAGCGGGGCACGGGGCGCGGGGAGCGCGAGGCACGCACGCCAGAACGGCGTGAACACCGAGTAGTGCGTGCCACCGCCCGTCGTGACGGTCCATGGCTCATGCAGCAGCGACGCGGCGAAGGAGGCGACCGTCACGCCCTCTTCGCGCAGGGCCGACTTGATGCCGGCATCGACATCCCGTTCCGGACCGCCGTACCTGCGGTTCCAGAACACGGCACCCGCCCCGGAATCCGCGACCAGGTCGCGGACGATGCGGTCGGCCGCGCCCCGCCGCAGGATCAGTTCTGCTCCACGCTCCTGCAGACGCTCCGCGAGCGAGGCGAGCGAATGATGCAGCCACCAGCGCGAGGCGCCGCCGAGGGCACGGATGCCGTCGGACTCCTCGTCGAGGACGAACAGCGCGATGATCGGCTCACCGAGATCGAGCGCGGCGCGCAGGGCAGGATTGTCTGCCAGTCGAAGGTCGTCGCGGAACCAGACGATCGAGGGAGAGGACATGGCCCCATTGTCTCTGACCCCGGCGACGATGCGTGCCCGCCGCGGTGGCTTTCAGCGACGGCGAGCCGGTTCGTCGTTCGTCGCCCAGAGGGCCCAGAGCACGAGCACCGGCTGCAGGAAGAGCCGCCCGAGCCGTCGAGCATCCGTGTCGAGCCCCGGCGTCGAGCGGCGCGTCTGCCACTGATGGATGTTGCCGGGGAGGACGGCGACGAAGAACGCGGCGGTCGCCCAGCCGATCCGGCGTCGTTCGCGGGGGAGCGCGATCAGGCCGGCGGACAGAGCGATCTCGGCGGCACCGGAGGCGAGGACGATGTCGTTCTTGTCGAGCTTCGTCAGCTCCACGGCCCAGTCCGGGACGACGACGCGGAACCCGCGGGTCGACGTGAAGTGCATGACGCCGATCGCGCCGAGCGCGATCGCGAGGATCCATCGGGCGACTGCTCTCATTCCCTCACGGTACGTGATCGGGCGGCATCCTGCCGTCGCCCGCCCCTACCGAGGTGTGAGGCGACATCGATACTCCCGTAGCTGTCGGCGGCGCGCGCCGGAATCTACGCTGAGGCCATGCGCTCACGTCTCGTCCGCCCTTCCGCCATCGCCCTGCTCGTCGTCTCCGCTTCCGCGCTGACGGGGTGCGCGGCGTTCGATCCGGGCCCGGTCGTCACTCAGAACCGAGAGATGACCGACGTCGCCGCGGTGGAACTCGACACCTCCGGCGATCTCACCGTCACTCTGGGCACGACGCCCTCGTTGACCGTGACCGCCGGCGAACGCGTGATCGACAGCCTCACAGCCGATGTCGTCGACGGAGTGCTGCAGCTCGGGATGGAGGGTGAGCCGATGCTGCGGAACGGACAGATCCGGTACGAGCTCACGGTGTCATCGCTCGAGTCCCTCATCGTGCTCGGGTCGGGCGACGCCTCGATCGATCTCTCTGCAGCGACCGCTCCCGCGGTCACCGTGCGGGGCTCGGGTGACGTCGACGTCACGGGCATCGACGCCGCGACGGCTGTGTTCCGGATCGACGGCGCCGGCGAGATCGTCGTCCACGACGTCACGATCGACGAGCTCACCGTACGTATCGACGGTTCCGGCGGGGTCGAGATCGATGGCACGGCGCACAGGCAGGACATCGCGATCAACGGCGCCGGCTCCTACGCGGCCGAGGCTCTGCGCAGCGTGGACGCACTCGTCTCGATCCGCGGCTCGGGGAGCGCGGACGTGAGCGCCGACGGGGATCTCGCGATCATCATCGACGGCAGCGGCGACGTCACGTACGCGGGGGATGCCCGCGTCGCCCAGGACATCTCCGGCTCCGGAGACATCACACGACGCTGACGATCCGACGCGTGAGGCTGACACACTGGCGTGATGACCGTCTTCCGCATCGTCGTTCTGTTCGTCCTCGCGGCCCTCGCCGAGATCGGCGGCGCCTGGCTGATCTGGCAGGCGGTGAAGGAGGATCGCGGCTGGATCTTCGCGGTCCTCGGCGTGATGGCGCTCGGCGCCTACGGATTCATCGCGGCCCTGCAGCCGGACGCGAACTTCGGTCGAGTGCTCGCCTCGTACGGCGGGATCTTCATCGCGGGTTCGCTTGCCTGGGGGATCATCGTCGACGGCTTCCGGCCGACCGTGTGGGACTGGGTCGGCTCATCAGTCGCCCTCGTCGGTGCGGCGATCGTCATCCTCGCCCCGACCGCCTCGAACAGCGCATCCGATGCCGTCGTCTGACGGTCCGCAGCGCCTGGGCGTACCGGTAACCTGGGTAGTGACCCAGATGGAGAGTTTCTGTGCCTGAAAACGCCCGGCCGCACGATGGCTTCGCCCTGTTCACCGATCGAAACGTCGTCGCCATGCGCGTCAACGGCGACCTCAAGGATCTCGCCACGACCGTGACGGATGCCGACGAGGTCGAGCCGGTCACGATCGACAGCGCCGACGGGCTGAACATCCTCCGCCACTCGGCCGCGCACGTGCTCGCGCAGGCCGTGCAGCGGATCAACCCGCAGGCGAACCTCGGCATCGGCCCGCCCATCACCGACGGCTTCTACTACGACTTCGGTGTGGAGACCCCGTTCACCCCCGAGGACATCAAGGCCATCACGAAGGAGATGCAGCGCATCGTCCGCGAGGGACAGCGTTTCGTCCGCCGCGTCGTGACGGACGACGAGGCTCGCGCCGAGTTGGCCGATGAGCCGTTCAAGCTCGAGCTGATCGGACTCAAGGGCGGGAAGGAAGCTGCCGAGGGCGCCTCCGTCGAGGTCGGCGAGGGCGAGCTCACGATCTACGACAACACCACGCGCGACGGCGAGGTCGTCTGGAAGGACCTCTGCCGCGGACCGCACCTGCCGAACACCCGCATGATCGGCAACGGCTGGGACCTCACCCGCATCGCCGCCGCCTACTGGCGCGGCAGCGAGAAGAACCCGCAGCTGCAGCGCATCTACGGCACGGCGTGGCCCACCAAGGACGAGCTGCGCGCGTACCAGCATCGCCTCGAGGAGGCGGCCAAGCGCGACCACCGCCGCCTCGGCAAGGAACTCGATCTGTTCTCGTTCCCGGAGGAGATCGGCTCCGGCCTCTCGGTCTGGCACCCCCGCGGCGGCATGATCCGCGGCGAGATGGAGCAGCACGCCCGCAAGCGCCACATCGAGGGCGGCTACACCTACGTGTACACGCCGCACATCTCGAAGGAAGACCTCTTCCTCACCTCGAACCACCTCGTCACGTACAAGGAGGGCATGTTCCCGCCGATCGTGATGGACGAGGAGCGCGACGACGAGGGCAACATCACCAAGCAGGGCCAGGACTACTACCTGAAGCCCATGAACTGCCCGATGCACATCCTCATCTACAAGGAGCGCGCGCGCAGCTACCGCGACCTGCCCCTGCGGTTCGCCGAGAACGGCACGGTCTACCGCAACGAGCTCTCCGGCGCGCTGCACGGCCTGACCCGCGTGCGCGGCTTCACCCAGGACGACTCCCACCTGTTCGTCACCCCCGATCAGCTCGAGGACGAGGTCGCGAAGGTCCTCGATTTCATCCTGTCGATGCTGCGCGATTTCGGTCTGACCGACTTCGAGCTGGAGCTGTCGATGAAGGACGACGAGAAGTCCAAGTGGATCGGCTCGGACGAGTTCTGGGAGTCGTCGACCGACGCGCTGCGCCGTGTCGCGGTGGCATCCGGTCTCAAGCTCACCGAGGTCCCCGGCGAGGCGGCCTTCTACGGCCCCAAGATCGACCTCAAGACGCGAGACGCGATCGGCCGTACCTGGCAGCTCTCGACCGTCCAGGTCGACCCGAACCTGCCCGAGCGCTTCGACCTGGAGTTCATGGACAAGGACGGCCAGAAGAAGCGTCCGATCATGATCCACCGAGCGCTGTTCGGCTCGATCGAGCGGTTCTTCGCGATCCTGCTCGAGCACTACGCCGGAGACTTCCCGGTGTGGCTCTCGCCCGTGCAGGTCGTGGGCATCCCGGTCGCCGAAGAGTACGCCGACTACCTCGGCGAGGTCATCACCACGCTCCGGAACTCGGGTGTGCGCGCCGAGCTCGACACCTCGGACGACCGGATGCAGAAGAAGATCCGCAACCACACCACCGGCAAGGTGCCCCTGTTGCTGATCGCGGGGGAGCAGGACCGCGCCGCCGGCACCGTCTCGTTCCGCTACCGCGACGGCACGCAGGAGAACGGCGTCCCGATCGCGGATGCCGTCGACCGCATCCGCGCGGCGATCGACTCGCACGCACTCGTGCAGACAGCAGGGGACCTGGCGTGACCCTTCGACAGGTGCAGGGATCCAGCGGTGGCTGAGCTGGAGGATGCCGGGCGCCTCGTCGGCGTGCCGGACGAGTTCCAACGGCTGTGGACCCCGCACCGGATGGCGTACATCCAGGCGGGGCCGGAGCCGCTGCGCGACGAGTGCCCGTTCTGCGAGGCGCCGAAGCATGCGGATGCCGATCGATTGATCGTCGCGCGCGGGGAGACGGCCTACGTGCTGCTGAACCTGTTCCCGTACAACTCCGGTCACCTGCTGGTGTGTCCGTATCGCCACATAGCGACGTACGACCAGGCCACGCCCGAAGAGGTCGCCGAGATCGGTGCGCTCACGCAGACCGCGATGCGCGTGCTGCGGGACGTGTCGCGCTGCGACGGGTTCAACCTCGGCATGAATCAGGGCGCCGTGGCGGGCGCCGGCGTCGACGGCCACCTGCACCAGCACGTCGTGCCGCGGTGGACGTCGGACGCCAACTTCTTCCCGATCATCGCCAAGACCAAGGCGCTGCCGCAGCTGCTCGGCGAGGTGCGCGAGGCCGTCGCGGACGCCTGGCCGCGCTGACCGCGTTTCGTCTCGTCGCTTCGCCCCTCGCTCGACGACCGGCGGATGCGGGGTCGCTGAGCCTGTCGAAGCGTCTGCCCTTCGACAGGCTCAGGGACCCGAGGTCCTCAGGGACCCGACGTCGGGTCTGACGCTCAGCGCACCTGGCGCGCGGTGAACTGCATCCGAGGGTTCGCGTAGAACTCCTGGGCCTCGACGAGCTGCAGCTCGCGCTCTCCGGAGTCGAGCGTCGCCTTGAGCAGGTCGTAGACGCTGGATGCCGTGCGCTCGAGCGCGACCTGCGCGCTGCCTGTCTCGACATAGTGCGCGGTGAACAGCGCAGCCGTGACGTCGCCGGAGCCGTTCGCCTTCATCGGCAGATGCGGCGTCTGCACGATCCAGGCGCCCTGGTCGTCGACGGCGAGCATCTCGATGGTTCCCTCTTCGCGGTCGGGCCGCTCGACGCTCGTGACGAGCACCGTCCGGGGGCCCATCGCGCGGGCGAGGTCGACCGAGGCGAGAGTCGACTCGAGCGTGTCCGGCTCGGTGTCGGTGAGGAACCCGAGCTCGAACTGGTTCGGCGTGATGATGTCGGCCACCGGCACCACGCGCTCGCGCAGCAGCACCGGGATCGCCGGCGCGACGAAGCACCCGGACTTCGCGTTGCCCATGACGGGGTCGCACGCGTAGACGGCGTTCGGGTTGGCGGCCTTCACGCGCGCGACGGCGTCGATGATCACGTCGCCGATGCCCTCTCCGCCCTGGTAGCCGCTGAGCACCGCATCGACCTGCCCGAAGACGCCGCGCTCCTCGATGCCGGTGATGACCTCGCGCACGTCGTCGGGCGCGATCAGCGGTCCTCGCCACGCGCCGTATCCGGTGTGGTTGGAGAAATTCACCGTGTAGACGGGCAGCACCTCCACGCCGATGCGCTGCAGCGGGAACACTGCTGCGGAGTTTCCGACGTGACCGTAGGCGACGGCCGACTGGATGGAGAGGATCTTCATTCTCCGATCCTTTCATTCAAGGCGGCCCGGTGTCCGCGGCGGGTGGTCAACGCACGGCGGCGACGAGGTCGGCGACGAGCGTCGCGGCATCCTGGTCGTCGAGGTCGTGCACGGTGAGGCGCAGGTGGTGGGAGGGCTCGGCGCGATCATCGAGGGCGAACTCGTCGCCGGTGCGGGCGAGCCAGCCGCGCCGCATCAGGCGCTCGGCGACGATCCTCGCGGGCTGCGGCAACTCGACCCAGAGGCTCAGCCCATCGGATGCCGGCGCCTCGATGCCCTGTTCCCGCAGACGCGCGGAGAACGCGGCGTTCCGCTCCGCGTAGTGGGCGGCTGCGGCGGCGACCTCGGCGGTCACCGCCTCGTCCGTGAGCTGCGTCAGCGCGAGGCGCTGCAGCAGATGGCTGACCCAGGTGGTGCCGGGGCTCAGACGCATCGCCAGCCGCTCGGCGGTCTCGGCGTCGGTCGCGGCGATCGCGAGGCACATGTCGGGCCCCAGGAACTTCGACACCGAGCGCACGAGGGCGAACCGGCGGTGCTCCGGACCGATGAGCGACTCGTAAGGCCGCTGCGAGAGCATCGAGAAGTGATCGTCCTCGATGATCAGCACGTAGGGGTGATCGGCCAGCACGGTCCGGAGCTCGGCTGCGCGCGCGGCGGAGAGACTCGCGCCGGTCGGATTCTGCGCGCGCGGTGTGCAGATGACGGCACGGACACCCGCGTCCAGCGCCGCGCGCAGCCCGTCGACCGTCATGCCCTGCTCGTCCACCGGCACAGCGACGGCACGGTAGCCGCCGAGCCGCACGGTATGGATGCTGGCGAGGAAGCACGGATCCTCGAGGGCGACGGCGTCGTCGCGCATCAGCGCCTGCGCCAGAAGTCGCTCGACCGCATCGACGGCGCCGCTCGTGATCGTCACGCGGAATGCGGCGTCGAGATCGGCTGCCACCCACTTCCGCGCCCAGTCGTCGAGATCGCGGTCGATGACGGGCTCGCCGTAGAGCACGGGGCGGCTGGCGATGTTCATCAGTGCGGGGGAGGGATCGGGGATCAGCCGCGGATCCGGATTGCCGGTGCCGACGTCGCGCAGCACGGTGTCGGCGGCGTAGCCCTCCTGCGGGACGGATTCATGGCCGGTGACGACGGTTCCTGCACGACCGCGCGAGATCACCAGGCCCGCCTGGGCCAGCTGCCGGTAGGCGGCGACCGCGGTGTTCCTGTTGACGCCGAGTCGTGCGGCGAGCTCGCGCACGGGAGGCAGCGGGCTGCCGGGACGCAGGATGCCACGGTCGCGGAGTCCGCGCACGCTGTCGGCGATGTCGGCCGCCGTGGTTCCTGTGATCTCGTCGCTCATGTGCCCTCCGGACCGATTCTAGGTCGTTTCGGACAGTGCTATGTTTGGCCTAGATCAATCCAGACTTTGGTGCACCCGACAGGAGTCCTCATGACCGACCAGACCACCACCGGATCCTCGCGCGTCAAGCGCGGCCTCGCAGAGATGCTCAAGGGCGGCGTCATCATGGACGTCGTCACCGCGGACCAGGCGAAGATCGCCGAGGATGCCGGCGCCGTCGCCGTCATGGCGCTCGAGCGCGTTCCGGCCGACATCCGTGCGCAGGGCGGCGTCTCGCGGATGAGCGATCCCGACATGATCGACAGCATCATCGACGCCGTCTCCATCCCGGTGATGGCGAAGGCGCGCATCGGGCACTTCGTCGAGGCGCAGGTCCTGCAGGAGCTCGGTGTCGACTACATCGACGAGTCGGAGGTGCTCTCGCCGGCCGACTACGTAAACCACATCGACAAGTTCGGCTTCACGGTCCCCTTCGTCTGCGGCGCCACCAACCTCGGTGAGGCTCTCCGCCGCATCAACGAGGGTGCCGCGATGATCCGCTCGAAGGGCGAGGCCGGAACCGGCGACGTCTCCGAGGCGATGAAGCACATCCGCAAGATCCGAGGCGAGATCGCCGCTCTGACGGCCCTCCCGAAGGACGAGCTGTTCGTGGCGGCGAAGGAGCTGCAGGCGCCGTACGACCTCGTCGCCGAGATCGCCGAGACCGGCAAGCTCCCCGTGGTGCTCTTCGTCGCGGGTGGCGTCGCGACGCCGGCGGATGCCGCGATGATGATGCAGCTCGGGGCCGACGGCGTGTTCGTGGGCTCGGGCATCTTCAAGTCCGGAAACCCTGCCGAGCGCGCGAAGGCGATCGTGAAGGCCACCACGTTCTTCGACGACGCGAAGGTCATCGCGGAGGTCTCGCGCGGCCTCGGCGAGGCGATGGTGGGCATCAACGTGACCGATCTGCCCGCTCCGCACCGCCTCGCCGAGCGTGGCTGGTAGTCCCAGGGTCGGCGTCCTCGCGCTGCAGGGCGACGTGCGCGAGCACGCCGCCCTGCTCGCGGAGCTGGGCGCCGACGTCACGCTCGTCCGCCGCCCCGAGGAGCTGGCGGCCGTCGACGGCCTCGTGATCCCGGGTGGCGAATCCAGCGTGATCGACAAGCTGTCCCGGATCTTCGGGATGCAGGAGCCGATCCGAGCCGCGATCGCCGCGGGGATGCCGATGCTCGGCACCTGTGCCGGACTCATCATGCTCGCCGACACGGTCGTCGACGCGATCGACGGGCAGGAGTCGTTCGGCGGCATCGACGCCGTGGTGCGGCGCAACGCCTTCGGCAGGCAGGTCGAGTCCTTCGAGGCCGAGCTCGCCGTCGCGGAGCTCGGACCGGATCCGGTCAAGGCCGCCTTCATCCGCGGTCCCGTCGTCGAATCCGTCGGACCCGCCGCGGAGATCCTCGCGGCGCTGCCGGACGGACGCGTCGTCGCCGTCGAGCAGGGCGGCCTGCTCGGGCTGAGCTTCCACCCGGAGATCACGGGGGAGACCCGCTTCCATCGGCGGTTCCTCGACCGGGTACGCGCCGTCACCGCGGCAGCCGCCTAGATCGCGACCAGTCTGCGGATCGCCGCGACCGTGAGCTCGATGTCGCCGGGGGTCGTCGCCCACGACGACATCGAGCAGCGCAGCGACGCCCTCCCGCGCCACTCCGCGCCCGTGACGGCTGCCGTCCCGTCGTGCAGGATCGCCTCGCCCAGCGCCCGGGTCGCGGCATCCGATCCGGCCCGGAACATGACCTGCGTGTAGTCGACCTCGTTGAGGACCTCGATCTCCTCGATCGAGGCGAGACCCGCCGCCATCGCGACCGCGTTCTCGTGCAGGCGGTCGATGAGGCCCGCGACCCCGGAGCGTCCGAGGCTCCGCAGTGCCGCCCAGGCCGGCACACCGCGGGCGCGACGCGAGAGCTCGGGCGTGACATCCCAGGGATCGAGGCCGGAGTAGATGAGGTAGTCGCCGCCGGTCCGGAACGCCGCGATCGAGTCGGCAGGGTCGCGCACGATCGCCATTCCGCAGTCGTAGGGCACGTTCAGCGTCTTGTGCGCATCGGTCGCCCACGAATCCGCCTGCTCCATCCCGGTGGTGAGCCGACGCAGGTCTTCGGATGCCGCGGCCCAGAGCCCGAATGCGCCGTCGACGTGCACCCAGGCTCCGTGCTGCTTCGCGAGGGGGATCAGCGCCTGGAAGTCGTCGAACGCCCCCGTGTGCACCTCACCGGCCTGCAGGCAGACGATCAGCGGTCGCTCGCCGTCACCGAGCGCGCGCTCGAGGGCATCCGGCCGCATCCTGCCCTGATCGTCGGAGTCCACGACCGTCAGCTCCGCGCGCCCGATGCCGAGGAAGCGCGCGGCGCGGTCGATCGAGCCGTGCCGATCCGCGCCGACGACGAAACGCAGCGGGGGAGCGTCTCGCACGCCCCTCTCTGCGATGTCCCATCCCGCGCGCGCCATGACCGCGTGACGCGCGGTGGCGAGGCAGGTGAAGTTCGCCAGCTGACCTCCCGTGACGAAGCCGACACTCGCGGATGAGGGGAGCCCGAACAGTTCCAGCATCCATCCACCGGCCACACGTTCCATCGCGACGGTCGCGGGTGTGAGCGTGGACGAGCCGGAGTTCTGGTCCCACGCGGAGACGAGCCAGTCCGCGGCCAGGGCGGCCGGATGCGTGGCACCGATCACGAAGCCGAAGAAGCGGCCGCCGGGGATGGCAACGAGACCGGGCTCCGCGTGCTCCGCCATCTCGTCGATCACCTGTGCCGGGTCGGTGCCGGCCGCCGGCAACGGTCCGCCGAAGGCAGTCAGCATCTCGTCGAGGGCCGCCCGCGGCCAGACCGGTCGGTCGTCGAGCGTCCCCAGGAATTCCGTCGCACGGCGGTGTGCGGCGTTGAGCGCACGGGTTCTGTCGTCGAGGCCACTCTGGTCCATGGGGTCAGGACTACACCCGCGAGCCGTCGCGCACCAGACGATGATCAGTCGACGCGTCGGTGGGAGAGCAGCCACTCGTAGAACCGGGGATCCTCGTACGTCTCCGTCCAGGAATCGTGGCCGACGCCCGCGTAGCTCGTGAACCGCACGTCGGCGCCGAGTGACCGGAGTTCGCCCACGATCTGCTCCGTGGCGGAGATCGGCACGACATCGTCGGCGTCGCCGTGGAACGCCCAGACCGGCAGGTTTCGGATCGGCGCAGCACTCTGCAGCCACAGCCCGCCGCAGATGGGGGCGATGGCGGCGAACCGATCGGGGTAGCGCACCGCCAGGCTCCAGGTTCCGTAACCGCCCATGCTGAGTCCGGTGACCGCGATGCGCGCCGGATCCACGCGGTGCGCCGCCACGGCCTCGTCGAGCAGCCCGGCCAGCGTCGAGAGCTCTGCGACCCACTGACTCGACTCGGGGCACTGGGGGGTGACGAGGATGAAGGGGAAGTCTCGGCCGGCATCCGCCAGCTTCGCCGGGCCGTGCAGCGCGGCGAGGTCGAGGTCGGAACCCCGTTCGCCCGAGCCATGCAGGAACAGCACGAGCGGCCAGCGCCTGTCCGGGTCGGCGTCGTAGTCGTCCGGCAGATGGACCAGATATCGCAAGGTGTCGGCTGGTGTCGGTTCGTCGTCGCGCACCTCGGATGAGCGGAGGACCGGGGTGATGTGTCGGGATCTGCGCATATCTCCATCCTGTGCCACTCGCGCGGTTCGTTAGACTTGACGATGCCCTGGGTGCGAACTCCGGGGCGGATACGACGAGCGGAGACTAATGTCCGGGCATTCCAAGTGGGCGACCACGAAGCACAAGAAGGCCATCATCGACTCCCGCCGGGCGAAGTCGTGGGCCAAGCTCATCAAGAACATCGAGGTCGCGGCCAAGCTCGGCGGCGCTGACCTGGCCGGAAACCCGACACTGTTCGACGCGGTGCAGAAGGCGAAGAAGACCTCTGTCCCCAAGGACAACATCGACCGCGCGGTGAAGCGCGGTGCGGGCATCGGCGGCGAAGCCGTCGAGTACCTGTCGATCATGTACGAGGGGTACGGCCCCAACGGCGTCGCCCTGATGATCGAGTGTCTGACCGACAACAAGAACCGCGCGGCCGCTGAGGTGCGCACGGCTCTGAGCCGCAACGGCGGCACCCTCGCCGACCCCGGCAGCGTCGCGTACAACTTCAGTCGCAAGGGCGTCATCGTCGTCGGCTCCGAGGGCACGACCGAGGACGACGTGATGATGGCGGCGCTCGAGGCGGGTGCGGAGGAGATCGAGCCGCACGCCGAGGGGTTCGAGGTCATCACCGAGGCACATGATCTGGTCGCGGTCCGCAGCGCGCTGCAGGAGGCCGGGATCGACTACGAGTCCGCCGACGTCGAGTTCGTCCCGAACCTCAAGGTCGAGATCGACGCCGACACCGCTCGCAAGATCTTCCGTCTCATCGATGCGCTGGAGGACAGTGAGGACGTGCAGAACGTGTTCACGAACTTCGACCTCTCGTCCGAGGTGCAGGCGGAGCTGGAGAACGACGACGCCTGAGGCGAGCCTGACGCTCCTCGTCCGGCGTCCGGCTTAGCCTGGGGGAGTGACCTCCTCCCTGCGCGTCCTCGGCATCGATCCCGGCCTCACCCGGTGCGGGATCGGGGTCGTCGACGTCGACCGCTCCCGCCGCGGGACGCTTGTGCACGTGGGGGTCATCCGCTCGTCTCCGGATGCCGAGATCGGCGACCGTCTCGCGATCGTCGCAGCCGGCATCCGCGAGGTGATCGCCGAGCATCGACCGGATGCCGTGGCTGTCGAGCGCGTGTTCGCGCAGCAGAACACCCACACCGTGATGGGCACGGCGCAGGCGAGCGGCGTCGCGCTGCTGATCGCGGCGGAATCCGGGCTTCCCGCCGCCACGCACACGCCGAGCGAGGTCAAGGCGGCGGTCACGGGGTACGGCTCCGCCGACAAGCGCCAGGTGCAGGCCATGATCGCCCGCATCCTCCGCCTGGACGCCCCGCCGCAGCCGGCGGATGCGGCGGATGCTCTCGCGATCGCGCTGTGCCACGCCTGGCGCCGGGGAGGTGCGGTCGCCACGCAGGGGGCGCTCACACCGGCGCAGCGCGCCTGGGCTGCCGCAGAGCGTGTCGCTCGAACATAGCTACGAGTGACGCCGTAGGCTGAGGGGATGATCTCCTCTCTGCACGGCGTCGTCCTGCACACGACGCCCGACCAGGTCGTCGTCGAGGTCGGCGGCGTCGGCTTCTCCGTGGCCGTCCCGACCGATGTGGCTCACACGGCGACGGTGGGAGAGCGGCTCCAGCTGCACACCAGCCTCATCGTCCGCGAGGACTCGCTCGCGCTGTACGGGTTCGCCGAGCGCGACGAGCTGGAGATCTTCGGGTTGCTGATCAGCGTCACGGGCGTCGGTCCGAAGTCGGCGCTGGGCGTCCTGTCGCATCTGACGGTCGATCAGATCGCCGAGGCCGTGACGTCCGAAGACGATGCACCTTTCCGGCGCGTGTCCGGCATCGGACCCAAGACGGCCAAGCTCATCGTGCTGCAGCTGGCCGGCAAGGTCCATCCGACGTCGACGCCGAAGCGGACCGCGGCATCGGCCGGCACCGATGTCGTGTCCCAGGTCGCTGCCGCGCTCGTGGGCCTCGGCTGGTCCGAGCGCGTCGCCACCGAGGCGGCGACGCAGACCGCTGCCGATGCGACGGATGCCGAGCGCGGCTCTGTCGCGTCGCTCCTGCGGCGCACGCTCGCCGTGCTGGGACCGGCTCAGGGAGGCCAGGCGCGTGTCTGACGCCCGCGATGCCACCGAGCCCGTCGACGACACCGAGCTCGCGATCGAGGGCGCACTGCGCCCCGCGAGCCTCGACGAGTTCGTCGGTCAGCAGAAGGTCCGCGGGCAGCTTCAGCTGCTCCTGGAGGCGGCCCGCATCCAGAGCCGACCCGCCGATCACATCCTCCTCGCCGGCCCTCCGGGTCTCGGCAAGACTACGCTCGCGATGATCGTCGCGCACGAGAGCGACCGACCGCTGCGACTGTCCAGCGGGCCCGCGATCCAGCACGCCGGCGATCTCGCCGCGCTCCTGTCGAGCCTCGTCCCCGGCGAGGTGCTGTTCATCGACGAGATCCACCGGATGGCCCGCTCCGCGGAGGAGATGCTGTACCTCGCGATGGAGGACTATCGCATCGACATCATGGTCGGCAAGGGCGCCGGCGCGACCAGCATCCCGCTCGAGCTCGCGCCGTTCACGCTGGTCGGTGCGACGACCAGGTCGGGTCTGCTGCCCAATCCGCTCCGCGACCGCTTCGGGTTCACCGGACACCTCGAGTTCTACGACGAGCGAGAGCTCGAGCAGGTCATCGAACGGTCGGCGATCGTGCTGGGCGTGGAGATCCCCCGGGACTCGCTCGCCGAGATCGCCCGACGCTCCCGGGGCACACCCCGCATCGCGAACCGCCTGCTCCGGCGGGTGCGCGACTATGCCCTGGTGCACGGCGACGGCTCGGCGACGATCCACGACGTCCGCGCCGCGCTCGAGCTCTACGACGTCGACGCGATCGGTCTCGACCGGCTGGATCGTGCCGTGCTGGAAGCACTCGTCCGGAGGTTCCGCGGCGGCCCTGTGGGACTCAGCACGCTCGCCGTCGCGGTCGGAGAAGAGGGCGAGACCGTCGAGAGCGTCGTGGAGCCCTACCTCGTCCGCATCGGCTTCCTCGGACGGACACCGCGGGGCAGGGTCGCCATGCCGGAGGCGTATGCGCACCTCGGAGTGGCCCACCCCGACGGGGCGCTTCGCCTTGATGACCTATAATCGCTGAAGACTTCCCCCCGGATACCTCTGTGCGCCCAAAGGCTGGTGCGTGCACCTGAGAAAGGCGCTTCCCCCATGCCCATGGAATTCATCCTCTTCGGCCTTCTGGCCGTTCTCCTCGTCTTCATGATCTTCAACACGCGCAAGCGCACGAAGCAGATGAAGGCTGAGCAGGAGGAGAAGGCGACCAAGACCGTCCCCGGCGTCAAGGTGCTGCTGCAGGGCGGGATCTACGGGACGATCGTCGCGTACGACCCCGAGGACCTCGATTCCCCGGCGCTCGTCGAGATCGCTCCCGGCACCATCATCGAGGTGCACAGCCAGGCCATCCTCCGCATCGTGGAGCCCAAGGACGTCGTCGAGGAGCCCGCGGTCGTCGAGGACGACGTGGTGGCCACCGAGACCGATGCTCCCGCGATCGAGACCACCGAGGAGACGCGTGCGCGTCTCGAGCGGGACGCAGACGACAAGTAAGACCGCCGCCAGCGCTGCCTCTCGCATCTCCGGCATCTCAGAAAGCTGAACACACGTGGCTTCATCCTCTCCGGTCCGTCACGCCTGGCGGGTCCTCCTCGGCCTGCTCCTCGTGACGGGCGTGCTCTTCGGCATCAACTCGCTGGGCGTCTACCTCATCAAGGACGGCAACGGGGAGGCGGCGAGCTCGTGGACGCCGGAACTCGCCCTCGACCTGCAGGGCGGCACGCAGATCGTCCTGAGCGCCGAGACCGAAGACGGCGCTGCCCCCTCGTCTGAGCAGCTCGACCAGGCCGCGGCGATCATCCGTCAGCGTGTCGACGCATCGGGTGTCGCCGAGGCCGACATCACGACCGAGGGCGGACAGAACATCGTCGTCCAGATCCCCGGTGTCGCCGACGAGCAGACCCGCGAGCGGATCCAGTCGAGTGCTCAGCTCGAGTTCCGCCCGGTGCTGGCCACCAACGCGGCCACCACGGACTTCGTCGGCGAGGACGGCAACTCCACGCCGTTCCCGTCGCCCGATCCGTCGCTCAACGCGACGCCGACCACCGAGCCCACCGACCCCAGCGACCTGGCCTGGGTGACCGAGAAGCTCGCCGCGGAGTTCCAGGCGTACGACTGCGCCAACCCGGACAACGACCCGGCGCGCGCGCCGAAGGACGAGCCGCTCATCGCGTGCTCGCCCGACGGAGCCCAGAAGTACCTGCTCGGCCCGGCCGAGCTCGACGGCACGGCCATCACCGACGCGGCCGCCGGTCGCGACCCCAAGTCGGGAGCCTGGCTCGTCCAGCTCACGATGAGCGGCTCCGGCGGAGACGCCTTCGGCGTCGTCAGCACGCGCCTGAACCAGAACCGCATCGACGGACTGTCGCCGCGGGACCAGTTCGCGTTCGTGCTCGACGGCAGCGTCCTCAGCGCCCCGCGGATGAACGGCGTGATCCTCGACGGTCGCCCGAGCATCTCGGGCAGCTTCACGCAGGAGAGTGCGACGACCCTCGCGGACCAGCTGAAGTTCGGCGCTCTGCCGCTCAGCTTCACCGTGCAGAGCTCGGACACCATCTCCGCGACCCTCGGAACGCAACAGCTGCAGATCGGCCTGATCGCCGGCCTCATCGGACTCGCGCTCGTGGCCATCTACTCGCTCATCGTCTATCGAGCGCTCGGCTCGGTGATCATCGCCTCGATCGCCGTGATGGCCGTGCTGACCTACATCATCATCTGCATCCTGGCCTGGCGACTGGGCTTCCGCCTGTCGCTCGCCGGCGTCGCGGGTCTCATCGTGTCGATCGGATTCACCGCCGACTCGTTCATCGTCTACTTCGAGCGAATACGAGACGAGCTCCGCGACGGCAAGTCGATCACCTCGGCCGTGGAAGACGGCTGGGGTCGCGCCAAGCGCACGATCTACATCTCGAAGTCGATCAACATCCTCGCGGCGGTCGTCCTGTACATCCTCGCGGACTCGACCGTGAAGGGCTTCGCGTTCACGCTCGGCCTCACGACCCTGATCGACGTCTTCATCTTCGTGATCTTCACGCACCCCGTGATGCAGCTCCTCGCGCGAACGAGATTCTTCGGCGGGGGACACAGGCTGTCCGGTCTCGACCCCGAGGCGCTCGGCGCGGTCTACCGCAGTCGGTCGCAGTTCCGTGAGGTGTCGACCGTCACCACCGGCCGCGGGGCGAAGAACGCCCGCGCGAGAGGTGAGGCCGACCGTCGTCAGACGATCGCCGAGCGGAAGCGCGCAGAAGCCCTGGCGGGGGAGAGACCTGCCAACGCCGACAGTTCGACCAAGGGAACCGGGGAGGGAGACGCCTGATGCCTTCCATGAATGAGTTCGGCAACAACCTGTACTCGGGAAAGACCTCCTTCCCGTTCGTCGGCAAGCGCCGGCTCTGGTTCATCATCGCGATCGTGCTCGTCGTCGGCTCGGCGCTCGTGCCGCTGATCCGCCCGATCCAGTTCTCGATCGAGTTCACCGGCGGGTCGCAGTTCACGGTGCAGGCACCGGACAGCCTCGACCAGGAGGCGGCGACTGCCGCCGTGCAGTCGGTCGTGCCTGGCGCGGCCACCAAGGTCGTGGTCGTGAGCGACCGCGACATCCGGGTGCAGACCGATCAGATGAGTGCCGACGAGACGCAGCAGGTCGCTGCGGCCCTCGCTGACGCGTACGAGGTCGATGCCGCCGACGTGACGTCGTCGTTCATCGGTCCGGCCTGGGGTGAGAACGTCACCAAGCAGTCGCTGTGGGGCCTGGCGATCTTCCTGGCGCTGACCTTCCTCATCCTCGCGATCTACTTCCGCACGTGGAAGATGTCCGCCGCGGCGATCATCGGTCTCCTGGACGTGCTCGTGATCACGGTCGGCGTCTACGCGCTGGCCGGCTTCGAGATCTCGCCCGCGGCCGTGATCGGCTTCCTGACGATCCTCGCGTACTCGCTGTACGACACCACGGTCGTGTTCGACAAGATCCGCGAGAACACCACCGAGGACGGGGAGAAGTCCGCCCGGCTGTTCGGAGAATCCGTCAACCTCGCCGTGAACCAGACGCTCGTGCGATCGATCAACACCTCGGTCGTCGCGGCTCTGCCCGTCGGCGCGGTGCTCTTCATCGGCGCCTTCTGGCTCGGCGCCGAGTCGCTCACCGACATCTCGCTCTCGATCTTCGTCGGCATCCTCGTCGCGACGTACTCGACGCTGTTCGTCGCCGCTCCGCTCTACTCGCTGTTCCGCGAGAACGAACCGCAGCTGAAGGAGCGGGACGCCCGCATCCGCGAAGCCCGCAGCAAGGCGTCCGTCGACGCCTGATCGTTCCCTCTCGCGGGAGCTCGTCCCGCACAGCACGCGTAAGATGAGAAGATTCGGGAAGGTGAGTGGATGGCGGAGCCGCAGACGTCGTCGCAGGGATCCAGTCTGCGACGACTGGTGCCCCGCATCTTCTCGCGCGCGTCCAGGATCAACGACCTCGACAACCTGATCCGCACCGTCCGTGCCAACCACCCCCGAGGTGACTTCCCGGTCATCGAGCGCGCCTACGCGGTCGCCAAGGAGAAGCACGAGGGCCAGAAGCGTCAGAGCGGCGAGCCGTACATCACGCATCCGCTCGCGGTCGCGCAGATCCTCGCCGAACTGGGGCTGGGCCCGCGGGCGATCGCCGCAGCCCTGCTGCACGACACGGTCGAGGACACGGGCTACGCGCTGACCGATCTCACGGCCGAGTTCGGCGACGAGGTCGCGATGCTGGTCGACGGCGTCACCAAGCTCGACAAGGTCAAGTACGGCGAGAGCGCTCAGGCCGAGACCGTCCGCAAGATGATCGTCGCGATGTCGAAGGACATCCGCGTGCTCCTGATCAAGCTCGCCGACCGCCTGCACAACGCGCGCACCTGGGGTTTCGTCCCGCCGGAGAAGGCGGCGAAGAAGGCCAAGGAGACGCTCGAGATCTACGCGCCGCTGGCCAACCGACTCGGCATCCAGGCCATCAAGTCCGAGCTCGAGGACCTCTCGTTCGCGGTGCTGCACCCGAAGATCTACAACGAGATCCACAGTCTCATCGCGCAGCGGACGCCGCAGCGGGAGAAGTATCTCGGCCAGGTCGTCGAGGAGATCGACGAGGATCTGCGCGATCTCCGCATCCGCGGCAAGGTCGTCGGACGCCCGAAGCAGCTGTACTCCGTCTACCAGAAGATGGTGATCCGGGGTCGCGAGTTCGACGACATCTACGACCTGATCGGGATCCGGGTGCTCGTCGCCTCGGTCCGTGACTGCTACGCGGTGCTCGGTGCGATCCACGCCCGGTGGACGCCGCTGCCCGGCCGGTTCAAGGACTACATCGCGACGCCGAAGTTCAACCTGTATCAGTCGCTCCACACCACGGTGATCGGGCCAGCGGGTCGCACGGTCGAGATCCAGATCCGCACGCACGAGATGCACCAGCAGGCGGAGTACGGTGTCGCCGCGCACTGGATGTACAAGGAGCGGATGAACGGCGGCGGCAAGACCGAGGTCCGCGCCTCCGACACCGACATGGCCTGGCTCGCCCACATCTCCGACTGGCAGGCCGAGACGGCCGACCCGGGTGAGTTCCTCGACTCTCTGCGCTTCGAGATCGGCGCCAAGGAGGTCTACGTCTTCACGCCGAAGGGGCGTGTGATCGGTCTGCCGTCCGGTGCGACACCCGTGGACTTCGCGTACGCCGTGCACACCGAGATCGGCCATCGCACGATGGGCGCGAAGGTCAACGGACGCCTCGTGCCGCTGGAGTCTGAGCTGAAGAGCGGCGACGTGGTCGAGGTGTTCACCTCGAAGAACCCGGATGCCGGCCCCAGTCAGGACTGGCTCGGATTCGTGGCGAGCACCCGCGCACGGAACAAGATCCGCGGCTGGTTCACGAAGGAGCGTCGCGAAGAGGCGATCGAACAGGGCAAGGAGGCGATCGCTCGGGCGATGCGCCGGCAGAACCTGCCGCTGCAGAAGCTGATGAGCCAGGATTCCTTCGCGGAGGTCGCCCACCAGCTGCACTACGAAGACGTCTCTGCCCTGTACGCCGCCGTCGGTGAGGGACACGTCTCGACGCAGTCCGTCCTGGAGAAGGTCACCGCGCTCGTCGCGGCGAGCGACCCGGCGACCGGCACCATCGACCTTCCCGGGAGCGTCCCCACCCGCGAACCGCGTTCGGGCGACTCGGGCGTCCTGGTCCGCGGAGCCGCCGACATCCTGGTCAAGCTCGCGAAGTGCTGCACCCCGGTTCCGGGCGATGCGATCGTCGGCTTCGTGACGCGCGGCAGCGGCGTCTCGGTGCACCGTGCGGACTGCGTCAACGTCAAGGCGCTGAGCGCCGAGCAGGACCGCTTCGTCGACGTCTCCTGGGCGCCGACGACGAAGAGCGTGTTCCGCGTGCAGATCCAGGTCGAGGCGCTGGATCGCTCCGGTCTGCTCTCCGACGTGACGAGGGTGCTCAGCGAGCACCACGTCAACATCCTGTCGGCGACGGTCACGACCAACGACGAGCGCCTCGCGCTGAGCCGGTTCGTGTTCGAGATGGGCGATGCCGTGCACCTCGATCGCGTGCTGAACGCGGTGCGGAGGATCGACGCGGTCTACGACGTGTACCGCGTCACCTCGTCCTGAGGTCCAGACGCTCCAGCGCCGCGAGACCCACGCGGCTCCCCGGCACGCGTCGGAGGGAGCGGAGCACGGGTGCCGTCTCCGCGGGGAGTCCGGGGCGGAGCAGCGCCAGGCGCTCCATCCACGCCTGCATCCGGGGATCCCTGTGCAGGGCGGTGGCGAGATCGAGCATCGTGCGCGCGGGCGTCGAGACGGCGATCCCGCCGATCAGCTGCATGTCGGGTGCGGGCAGCACCGTGTCGTGGAAGACGAGGCGCGCGCTCGTGCGCGGACGAAGGCGTCGGTCCACCGCGCGCTTGACGTGGTGGACCGACGGGGCCGCATCGCCGGCGCCGTGGATCCACGCCGCCGTCGGTCCCGACGCCGCTGTTCCCGGATGCACGAAGACGGCGACGGATGCCGCGCGGAGATCGGCTGTCTCGACCAGGTCGGCCGGCGCATAGGCCTCGCCGATCTCGAACACGTGCCCGTCGATGCGGGCGGCACTCAGCTCCGCCTGGCTCAGGCGGGCGCCGGGCACATACAGGAACGCGGGGTGCATCACGCCAGTGTGGCGTGATGCACCCCGCGTGCGAGCGATCGCGGTCGACCTGTGGAGAACCGGGTCAGCCGCCCAGTGCGCTGAGCCAGGTGCGTCGAGCCTCGAGCGCATCGGCGGCAGCCTTCGCCGCCTTCTTGTCGCCGGCCTTCTCCGCCGCCGCGAGCTCGGCCTCGAGCTTCTCGATCGCCTCGAGCAGCTGCGAGCTCATGTCATTGGCGCGGGCCTTGGTCTCGGGGTTGTTCTTCTTCCAGTCGACCTCTTCGCGCGCCTTCAGAGCCTGCTCGATGACGCGGAGGCGGTCGTCCAGAGCGCGCTCCTTCTCCCGGGGGAAGACGCGTCCGATCTCGTCCCACTGCTGCTGGATGCGGGTGAGCAGCGCGCGGGCGCGCTTGATGTTCGACTCGTCGGCGACGGCCTTGGCCTCTTCGAGCAGGGCCTGACGGGCCTCGATCTTCGGGCCGGACTCGGCCTCCTCGGCGGCGGCCTGCTCGGCGCGGGCGGCGTAGAGAGCGTCTCCTGCCGCCTTGAACTTCGCCCAGAGCGCGTCATCGGCCTTGCGCCCGGCACGGCCGGCGGCCTTCCACTCGTCGAGCAGGTTGCGGTAGGCGGGGATGCCGTCGGTGCCGCGCGGGGCGAGAGCCTCTGCGCGCTCCACCAGACGGGACTTCGCGTCTCGAGCGACCTTGTGGGTGTCGTCGAGCTCGGAGTAGAAGGCGCGTCGCTGCTTGTCGACGACGGCGCGAGCATCGCGGAATCGCTTCCAGAGCTGCTGCGAGATGCCCTTCGACAGGCGAGGGCCGGTCTGCTGCTGCGCCTGCCAGGCGTCGAACAGCTCGCCGAGCTCGGCCGTGACCTGCTTCCACTGGACCTTGCTGAGGTCGCGCCCGGCGATCGCCTCGGCGCGCTCGACGAGGACGGTCCGCTCGGCGATCGCCTTGTCGACGAGCTCCTTCGCCTGCTGCGCCTCCTGCTCCGTGGCCTCGGAGAGCGATGCGGTGAGGGCGTTCAGACGGTCGCGCAGACCGGCGAGGTCTCCGACGGCGGCGGCATCCGTCGCCTCGTCGATGAGGTGACCGGCCTGCTTGGCGAGATCGCTCGCGGACGCCCCGCCCGACTGCTGACGCTGCTCGAGCGCGTGCACCTTGAAGGCGATGTCGTCGAACTTGCGCACGAAGTAGGCGAGCGCTTCGTCGGGGGTCCCGTCGGGGTACTGGCCCACCACGCGCCAGGCGTCGCCCTCGCGCACCTCGACGGTGCCGTCTTCGGACACGCGGCCCCATTCGGCGGACGACGACGAGGATGCCGGGGCCGGGGCGACCGGCGGCACGACGGCCGGTGTCGGCGCCTTCCGGGGCATCGGCACGGCGGGGGGTGCGGGAACGGGGGGAGTCGGCTTCGACGGCTCGGTGGCAGACACGGTGATTCTCCTTGCGCGGTAAGGCCGCGGGAGGCGGAAAGGACGAGGCTCAGCCTAGTACGCCCGCGGGTTGCCGGTGAGGCCCGCCGTTCTCACATCATCGTTACCGATCTGTGAGGAGATCGTTCGACGGGTGAAACATGCAGCGTCCTCTCCGAGAAACACGGCGCTCCTATCGTCGCCAGCACGACAGTTCCCCCGGTCGACAGGAGCCCCATGAACGACACCGCATCCACGCCGCACGAGATCCTGGTCGTCGGAGCGGGCATGGTGGCGCATCGATTCGTGGAGAGCCTGCTCAGCCGCGCCGACGCGGATGTGCGCGTCACCGTCATCGGCGACGAGGGGCGCGGGCCATACGACCGCGTGGGGCTGACGAGCTTCTTCTCGGGCGCCACCCCGGACGACCTCGAACTCGACCGCTCGGTCTTCCGCGACGCGCGGGTGCGTCTGATCCAGAACGATCGCGTCCTGCGCATCGATCGCTCCGCCCGCTCGGTGCGCACGCGCTCGCGTCGCAACTACGACTACGACACGCTCGTGCTCGCCACCGGCTCCTACGCCGCCAGGGTGGCCGTGGACGGCGCCGATCTCCCCGGCTGCTTCGTCTACCGCACGCTCGACGACGTGCAGGCGCTCCGGGACTTCGTCTCCCGGCGGGCGAGCGCGCTCGGCCGCCCTCTGCGCGGCGCGGTCATCGGCGGCGGCCTGCTGGGCCTGGAGGCGGCGGGTGCGCTCCAGGGGCTGGACGTCGACACCACGGTCGTGCAGTACTCGGACCGCCTGATGTCGGCGCAGCTCGATCAGGCCGGTGGCGGCATGCTGAAGCGTCTGCTCGAGGCCCGCGGCATCACGGTGCGCACGCAGGCACGGACGACGAGGCTCGACCCGGACGAGTCCGGGGCGGTCACGGCACTGGAGTTCCAGGACGGCTCGTTCCAGCGGGCCGATGTCGTCGTGTTCACGGTCGGCGTGCGCCCGCGGGACGAGTTGGCGCGAAACGCCGAGCTGGAGGTGCACCCGCGGGGCGGTGTGCTGATCGACGAGCGGTGCTCGACGTCCGACCCGAACATCCTCGCGATCGGCGAGGTCGCGAACTTCGACGACCGATGCGTCGGCCTCGTGGCTCCGGGATACGCGATGGCGGAGGTCGCGGCCACCCGGTTGCTCGGAGGAGACGCCGGCTTCCCCGGCTACGACGAATCCGCCAAGCTCAAGCTCTCGGGTGTCGACGTGGCGAGCTTCGGCGATGCGCTCGCCCGTACCCCCGACGCGCTCGACGTCGTCTACGCCGATCCCGTGGCGGGCGTCTACAAGAAGCTCGTGCTCTCGGACGACGCGCAGACGCTGCTCGGCGGCATCCTCGTCGGCGACGCGAGCGCCTACGGCTCGCTGCGGCCGCTCGTGGGTGCCAGGCTCGGTGCCGATCCGTCGGCCTACCTGCTGCCGGAAGGGGGCAACGCCGCACCGATGGGGGAGCTCCCGGACGAAGCCGTCGTGTGCTCGTGCTCCAACGTCTCGGCGGGGCGGATCCGCCAGGCCGTGCACGAGGAGGGCTGCCGGGATGCGGCGGCCGTCAAGGGGTGCACGAAGGCGGGCGCGACCTGCGGCTCGTGCGTGCTGATGGTCAAGAAGGTGGTCGGGCAGGAGCTCACCAAGCTCGGCCAGACGGTGTCGAACGCGCTGTGCGAGCACTTCGACATGTCGCGCCGTCAGCTGTTCGACGCCGTGCGGATCGCCGAGCTGTCGACGTTCAGCTCGATCGTCGAGCGCTTCGGACGCGGTCGCGGCTGCGACATCTGCAAGCCCGCGATCGCCAGCATCCTGTCGGGACTCGTCGGCCAGCACGTGCTCGAGGGCGAGAACGCCACGCTCCAGGACACCAACGATCACGTGATGGCGAACATGCAGAAGGACGGCACCTACTCCGTCGTCCCGCGGATGCCGGGCGGCGAGGTGACGCCGGACGGCCTGCTGGCGATCGGGCAGATCGCGAAGGACTTCGCCCTGTACACGAAGATCACGGGCGGTCAGCGCATCGATATGTTCGGCGCGCGTCTGGAGCAGCTGCCGCTGATCTGGGAGCGGCTGGTGGATGCCGGCTTCGAATCCGGTCACGCCTACGGCAAGTCGCTGCGCACGGTGAAGTCGTGCGTGGGGTCGACCTGGTGCCGCTACGGCGTGCTGGACGCGGTGGGCATGGCCGTGAAGCTGGAGCTGCGGTACCGCGGGCTGCGCGCACCGCACAAGCTGAAGCTCGGTGTCTCGGGATGCGCGCGGGAGTGCGCGGAGGCCCGCTCGAAGGACGTCGGGATCATCGCGACGGAGAACGGGTGGAACATGTACGTCGGCGGCAACGGCGGCTTCACGCCGCGGCACGCGCAGCTGCTCGCGTCGGAGCTCGACGACGAGGGTCTGATCCGCGCGATCGACCGGTTCTTCATGTACTACATCCGCACGGCCGATCGGCTGCAGCGCACGGCTCCCTGGTGCGAGGAGGTCGAGGGAGGACTCGACGGCCTCCGGTCCGTGATCTTCGACGACAGCCTCGGGATCTGCGACGATCTCGACGCCGCGATGGCGCTGCACGTGGAACACTACGAGGACGAGTGGGCCGCGACGCTGAAGGATCCCCAGAAGCTCGAGAGGTTCCGCTCCTTCGTCAACGCGGCGGACACCCCTGACCCGTCCCTCGGGTACGTGGCCGAGCGCGGGCAGATCAGGCCGGCGACGGCCGAGGAGCGTCGTTCGGGCGCGGTCCTGATCGCCGGGACGGCACTGGAGGTACGACGATGACCGGTCTGATCGCGGAGGAGACCCTGGTGCGCATCTGCGCGATCTCCGACCTCGAGGTCGAGCGCGGGCGCGCGGCGCTGCTCGGCAGCGAGCAGCTGGCGCTGTTCCTGCTCGCCGACGGCACGGTGCACGCCGTGTCGAACCTCGATCCGTACAGCGGCGCTAACGTGATCTCGCGCGGCATCGTGGGGACCAGGGGAGAGGCGCCGACGGTCGCGTCGCCGTTGCACAAGCAGGTGTTCGACCTGCGCACCGGGGCGTGCCTGGAGACGCAGGGGAAGCCGGATGCGTCGTTGCGGGTGTACCCCGTCCGGGTGACGGCCGACGGGGTGCATGTCGACGTCGCGGGGGCTGCCGCCGGGGAGGACGGCGCATGATGTTCCGGTTCCGTCGGAGGAGGACGGCAGGATCGTGGACGAGCGGCGGATCGACGCGTGTGGGGCGCGTCGATCTCGTCGGCGGCGGACCGGGGCCCGCCGATCTGATGACCCTGAGGGCCCATCGTCTGCTCGCCGAGGCCGACGTGGTGGTCGCCGATCGGCTGGGTCCGGCGGACGAGGTGCGGGCGCAGCTCGGTCCTGAGGTCATCGTCATCGACGTCGGCAAGCGTCCGGGGCATCACCCGGTGCCGCAGGCGCAGATCAACGCACTCCTCGTAGACCATGCGCGGGCGGGAAGGCGCGTCGTGCGTCTGAAGGGGGGCGATCCCTTCGTCCTCGGTCGTGGAGGCGAGGAGGTGCTCGCCTGCGAGGCCGCGGGCATCCCCGTCTCGGTGACACCCGGAGTGAGCAGTGCGATCTCCGTGCCCCAGGCGGCCGGCATCCCGGTGACGCATCGCGGCGTGGCATCCGCCCTGCACGTGGTGAACGGCCAGGGGCCGTTCACCGACAGCACCCTGTCGTCGCTCGCCGACCCGTCCGTGACCACGGTCGTGCTGATGGGCGTGGCCGCGCTCCCTCGGCTGGTCGATGCGGCGCTCCGACACGGCATCCCCGTCGATCGTCCGGTCGCGGTCGTCGAGAACGGGCACACGCCGCGACAGCGCACGGTGCGCAGCACCCTGGGCGCTATCGTGGCCGACGCAGAGGAGGCCGCCGTGGTCAATCCCGCGGTGATCGTGATCGGCGACGTCGCACGCGCCGGACTGCTGCTGCCCACGACGTCGCAGTTCGCGGAGAGCTCGGCGTGACGAACACACCCACACTCGACTCCGCGCTGGCCGGCTGCACGATCATCGTCGCCGCCGACCGCCGCTCGGTCGACCTCGCGACGGCGCTCGAGCGGAGGGGAGCACAGGTGCATCGTGCTCCCGCGCTCAGCATCGTCGCGAACGCGGATGACGCGGAGCTGATGCTCCGGACCGAGCAGCTCATCTCCGCGCCGCCGGACATCGTCGTCGTCACGACCGGCGTCGGGTTCCGCGGGTGGATGGATGCCGCGCACGAGCACGGTCTCGATGAGCGCATCGGCGCGGCGCTGCGCGGTGCGCACTTCGTCGCCCGCGGACCCAAGGCGCACGGCGCGATCCAGCAGGCAGGGTTCACCGCCGACTGGGTCGCGGAGTCGGAGACCTCCGCGGAGGTCGGCGAGTATCTGCTCGCCTCGGGGATCTCGGGCAAGCGGATCGTGGTCCAGCACCACGGCGCCGGATCCGACGGGCTCGACGAGCTGCTGACGGAGGCCGGTGCCGAGGTCGTCAGCGTGACGGTGTATCGCTGGGGACCGCCGCCCGACCCCGAGGTGGTGCGCCGGTCGGCCCGCCAGGCGGGCGCGGGCGAAGCGGATGCCGTGCTCTTCACCTCCGCTCCCGGAGCCGCCTCCTGGCTCGCCGTCGCCGAGGAGGCGGGAGTGCTCGACGACATCCGTCGCCGTGCCGCGACCGGCAGACTGCTCCTCGCCGCGGTCGGCCCCATCACAGCGGGACCGCTGCTGTCGGCCGACCTGGAGACGACGATCGCGGACCGGGGGCGCCTCGGATCACTCGCCCGCTGTGTGATCGCGCATTTCGGCGGCGGCCGTGCGCCGTCGCTGGAGACGGATGCCGGGCGCCTCGAGGTGCGCAGCGGCGGAGTCCTGATCGACGAGCGCTTCGTGCCGCTGTCGCACACGGCCGCGCGCCTCATCGAGGCGCTGTTCGTCGCGGGCGGCCGCGTGCTCTCGCGTGCGGAGATCGGACGCGTCCTCCCCGGCAGCGACCGCAACGGCCACGCGGTCGAGGTCGCGGTGGCCCGGCTGCGCGAGTCGCTGTGCGGCGCCGAGCTCGTGCAGACCGTCGTGAAGCGCGGTTATCGGCTCGCCGTCATCGAGTACTGACCGGACGCGGGGTCGTGGCCGGCTACTCCGCCGGGGTGTCCGAGGGGATCGGAACCGGGGTCTCGACCGGCGCCTCGGTCGGCGCGGTCGTCGGCTCGACGGTCGGCGTCGGCGTGGGCTCAGGAGCGGTGACCTGCGCATGCACGACCTGGCTCGCGATGGCGGCGAGGACGATGACGGACCCGGCGATCGCCGCGATGGCGTTGTCGCGCGTGCGGCGACGGATCTGCCCCTGATGCCAGATCGTGCGCGCGGTGTGCAGACGGGTGCGGCGCTCGGCCTGAACGCGCTCCTGCCGGGTGCTCCTCGAACCGCGTGCGGCCATGCCTCGATCTCCCATCCGTGCGACGGTGCGTCACGTCGCCTCAGAGCCTACCGTCGGCGGCGGGGTGCGTTGAGCGTCACCCGAGTGTCGTGACCCGCCAGTAGCCTGGTGGGATGACGTCCCCTGCCGCGCTGCTCTCCGGGCAGACGCCTCTCGCCGTGCGCATGCGCCCGGTCTCCCTCTCCGAGGTCGCCGGGCAGCGTCATCTTCTGCGATCGGGCTCGCCGATCGTGGCACTCGCCGACCCGGAGGCGACATCGCCGGGTGCGGTGTCGATCATCCTCTGGGGTCCTCCCGGCACGGGCAAGACCACTCTCGCTCAGGCGATCGCCCGTTCCTCGGGGCGCCGCTTTGTCGAGCTCTCGGCGGTCACCGCCGGCGTGAAGGACGTGCGCGAGGTGATGCAGGAGGCGATCACCCAGCGCGACCTCTACGGTCAGACGACGATCCTCTTCCTCGACGAGATCCATCGGTTCACCAAGGCCCAGCAGGATGCGCTGCTCCCCGGGGTCGAGAACGGCTGGGTCATCCTGATCGCGGCCACGACGGAGAATCCGTCCTTCTCGGTGATCTCCCCGCTGCTGTCGCGGTCGCTTCTGCTCACGCTGCAGCCGCTCACCGACGACGACATCGGCCTGCTGGTCGACCGGGCGGTCGGCGACGCGCGCGGTCTGAACGGTGCCGTCGCGCTGAGCGATGAGGCGAGGTCCGCGCTCATCCGACTCGCGTCCGGCGATGCCCGTCGTGCGCTCACCGGTCTCGAAGCCGCCGCCGCGGTGGCGCTCTCGCATGCGGCCGACGCCCCGGCGAAGGGCAGGAAGAAGAAGGACGCCGAGGCGAGTGGCGCGCCGGCGGTCTCCGCCGACGACGTCTCGCAGGCCGTCGACAAGGCGCTGCTGCGCTACGACCGTCAGGGCGACGAGCACTACGACGTCATCAGCGCGTTCATCAAGTCGATCAGGGGTTCCGACCCGGATGCCGCGCTGCACTACCTCGCCCGCATGATCGAGGCGGGGGAGGACCCGCGGTTCATCGCGCGGCGCCTCGTGATCTCGGCATCCGAGGACGTCGGTCTCGCCGATCCGCAGGGCCTCGTCATCGCGGTCGCCGCCGCCGATGCCGTCGCGTTCATCGGAATGCCGGAGGGGCGCATCCCGCTGGCCGAGGCGACGGTGTACCTGGCGACGACGGCGAAGTCGAACGCCGCGTACGTCGGCATCGACGCCGCGATCGCCGACATCCGCAAGGGCGGCTTCGGCCGGGTGCCCGTGCATCTGCGCGACGCGCACTACCCCGGCGCGAAGCGGCTCGGCCACGGCAAGGGCTACGTCTACTCGCACGACAGCGAGTACGGCATCGTGCCGCAGCAGTATCTGCCAGACGAGCTCGACGGCCGGCGGTACTACGAGCCGAAGACCCTCGGAGCCGAGCGCGACGTCGCCGCCCGCCTGGAGCGGATCCGCCGCATCCTCGGCGATCGCTGAGCTGCCCCATCGAGCCGACCGGCGATCTGTTAGACTTGACCGGCTCGAAACCGAGTTTTCGGGCATCTCCTCGTTCACACCCCACCTGGCCGGTGCCCCGGCGTGCGCTCCCAGGCAGAACGCGGACGATACGTCCGTGAGTCGCGAAAGACGCGACCACGTCATCGGAAGGACAGCTTCGTGACCACGAAGTCCCAGGACCGCCGCAAGGTGCGTCTCAGCCGCGCCCTCGGCGTCGCTCTCACCCCGAAGGCCGCCCGCTACCTCGAGAAGCGTCCGTACGCTCCGGGTGAGCACGGCCGCACCAAGCGCAAGGCCGACAGCGACTACGCCGTCCGTCTGCGTGAGAAGCAGCGTCTGCGCGAGCAGTACGGCATCCGCGAGAAGCAGATGCGCAACACGTTCAACGAGGCTCGTCGTCACGACGGCCTGACCGGTGAGAACCTGGTCGAGCTCCTCGAGATGCGTCTCGACGCGCTCGTCGTGCGTTCGGGCTTCGCCCGCACCACCGCGCAGGCTCGCCAGCTCGTCGTGCACCGTCACATCCTCGTCGACGGCCAGCTCGTCGACCGCCCGTCGTTCCGCGTGAAGCCGGGTCAGCTCATCCACGTCAAGCCCAAGAGCGAGGGCACCGAGCCCTTCCAGGTGGCGGCAGCCGGCGGTCACGCCGAGGTGCTTCCCCCCGTTCCCGGCTACCTCGAGGTCGAGCTCGACAAGCTCCAGGCTCGTCTGCTCCGTCGTCCGAAGCGCGCCGAGGTCCCCGTGACCTGTGAAGTGCAGCTCGTCGTCGAGTACTACGCAGCTCGCTGATCCAGCGATCGAGTAATTCGCAGAAGGCGTCGGGGCAACCCGACGCCTTCTGTCGTTTCCGCCTACGATGGAGAAACCGCGCCTTCGCGGATAGAGGCAAGGATGGTGACATGAAGAGCTTGCGATGGTTCGTGTTCGGTCTGATCGGCGGCTTCGTCGTCGCTCATTTCATGGACAAGGACCCGCGGGGTCACGACATCCTCGCCGAGGTCGATGCCCGGATCAACGGATTCACGGCTGCCCTCGGCGATGCCTATCGCGAGCAGGAGGCACGGCTCACGGAGCCGGGCAAGAACTGACCCTCGCTGCGCCTCGGCGCGGCATTCTCACGCAAGGACACCCGGCACTCTATGAAAACTGCGGAGATCGCGCAGCGCTACCTCGATTTCTTCGAGAAGAACGACCACGTCATCGTCCCGTCGGCCTCTCTGGTCAGCGACGATCCCTCCCTGCTGTTCACGGTGGCCGGCATGGTGCCGATGATCCCGTACCTGACCGGCGTGGTGCCTGCACCCCACCCCCGGATCGCGGACGTGCAGAAGTGCATCCGCACCAACGACATCGAAGAGGTCGGTCGGACCGCTCGGCACGGCACGTTCTTCCAGATGCTCGGCAACTGGTCGTTCGGCGACTACTTCAAGGAAGGCGCCATCCGCTACGCCTGGGAGCTGCTCACGAGCTCCGAGGCCGACGGCGGCTACGGTTTCGACGAGAAGGACCTCTGGGTCACCGTCTACGAGACCGATGACGAGGCCGAGGCGATCTGGCGCGACATCATCGGGCTGAAGCCGGAGCGCATCCAGCGGCTCGGCCGCGCCGACAACTACTGGAACACCGGCCAGCCCGGTCCCGGCGGCCCGGACTCCGAGATCTTCTTCGACCGCGGACCCGCGTACGGCAACGACGGCGGACCAGCCGCGGACGACTCCCGGTTCCTGGAGATCTGGAACCTGGTCTTCATGCAGGACTTCATCGAGAACATCCGCAGCAAGACCGAGTTCGACATCGTCGGCGAGCTGCCGATGAAGAACATCGACACCGGCATGGGTCTCGAGCGCGTCGCGTTCCTCAAGCAGGGCGTCGACAACATGTACGAGACCGATCAGGTGCGCCCCGTGCTCGACCGCGCGGTCGAGCTGTCCGGACGCCGCTACGGCGCGTCCCATGAGGACGACGTGCGCTTCCGCGTGATCGCCGATCACGTGCGCTCGTCGCTCATGCTGCTGTCCGACGGCGTGCGGCCGTCGAACGAGGGCCGCGGATACATCCTTCGCCGCCTCATGCGGCGCACGGTGCGCGCGATGCGTCTGCTCGGCGTCGACGAGCCCGTCTTCCCCGAGCTCTTCGCGACGTCGCGCGACGCGATGAAGTCGGCCTACCCGGTGCTCGAGAAGGACTGGTCGACGCTCTCCGCGTCCGCCTTCGCCGAGGAGGAGACGTTCCGGCGCACGCTCGTGGCGGGATCGACCATCCTCGACCTCGCGCTCGATCAGACGAAGCAGGGCGGGGGCAAGACGCTCAGCGGCCCCGAGGCGTTCCTGCTGCACGACACGTACGGCTTCCCGATCGACCTCACGCTCGAGGTCGCCGAGGAAGCAGGGCTCGACGTCGATCGTGCCGCTTTCGACTCGCTCATGCAGGAGCAGCGTCAGCGGGCCAAGGCCGACGCACGCAACCGCAAGCGCCAGCTCGCCGACGTCTCGGTCTACCGTGATCTCCGTGCGCTCGGCGAGACCGGCTTCGACGGTTACACCGCGCTCGAGGTGGAGTCGCGCATCCTCGGCATCCTGGTCGACGGCGCCGTCGTGCGCAGTGCGTCGGAGGGGCAGATCGCCGAGGTGGTGCTCGCCGAGACGACGCTGTACGCGGAGTCGGGCGGTCAGGTGGCCGACAAGGGCACCATCGTCGGCCCCGGATTCGAGCTCGAGGTTCTCGACGTGCAGCGTCCGGTTCCCGGTCTGATCAGCCACACCGTGGAGGTCACGCGGGGCACCGTCGCCGTGGATGACGCCGCGACGACGGTCGTTGACGCCGCGAACCGGCGTGCCGCGCGTCAGGCCCACTCGGCGACGCACCTCGTCCACGCCGCCCTTCGCGACACCCTCGGACCGACGGCCACGCAGGCCGGCTCCCTGAACCGCGCCGGGTACATGCGTTTCGACTTCTCGTGGTCGCAGGCGCTATCGGGCGAGACGCGCTCCGAGATCGAGGAGATCACCAACCGCGCCGTGCAGGACGCCCTCGAGGTGACCACGCGCATCGTCTCGCTCGACGAGGCGAAGGAGGCCGGCGCGATGGCCCTCTTCGGCGAGAAGTACGGTGACGTGGTCCGCATGGTCGACATCGGCGGCCCGTGGTCCCGTGAGCTGTGCGCGGGCACCCATGTCGGCACCAGTGCGGAGATCGGGCTGGTCAGCGTCGTCGGAGAGTCGTCCGTCGGCGCATCCAACCGTCGGATCGAAGCCCTCGTCGGCGCGGACGCGTTCCGCGAGCTGGCGGCGGAGCGGGCACTCGTGTCGCAGCTCACCGCCTCGCTGAAGACGCCGCGCGAGCAGCTGCCCGAGCGGATCGCCGATCTGGCGGCCAGTCTCAAAGCCGCCGAGAAGCGCATCGCGCAGTACGAGGCGAAGGAGCGCGCCGGCCAGGTGCCGGCCATCGCCGATGCCGCGCAGCGTGTCGGGTCCTTCCTCATCGCCGCGCAGTCGCTCGGCGAGGTCGCCTCGGCCGACGATGTGCGAGAGCTCGTCCTCGGTGTGCGCGACCGTCTCGGGTCCGAGGCCGCGGTCGTCGCTCTCGGTGCCGTCGTGGGCGGACGGCCGGTCGTCGTGGTCGCGACCAACGACGCCGCCCGCACCGCGGGTGCCAAGGCCGGTGTGCTCGCCAAGCGAGCCGCGGGTGTGCTCGGCGGCGGAGGCGGCGGTCGTGACGACGTCGCACAGGGCGGCGGTACGGACGCTTCGGCGCTCCCCGCTGCGCTGGAGTCCGTCTCTCAGGAGCTGCACGCCGCGTGAGCGGGTTCCGCCGCGGGGTGCGCCTCGGCATCGACGTGGGCCGTGCTCGGGTCGGTGTGGCGCGATCCGACCCCGATGGAATGCTCGCCGTGCCCGTGGAGACCGTTCCCCGCGACGACCTCTCGATCGACCGCATCATCGAGATCGCCGGAGACTACGACCTCCTGGAGTTCGTCGTCGGACTTCCGGTGAACATGCAGGGGGCGGACACGCCGTCGACGACGGATGCGCGCGAGTTCGCCGCGGCGCTCGGCCGGCGCAGCGGTGCGCCGGTGCGGCTGGTGGACGAGCGCCTCAGCACCGTCACCGCCCATGCGGCGCTGCGGTCCTCCGGGCGATCACAGAAGAAGTCTCGTAGCATTGTTGATCAGGTCGCCGCCGTGGTGCTGCTGCAGCAGGCGATCGACACGGAGAAGAGCACCGGAAACCCGGCCGGTGCCACGATCCCGGTTGACGAGGAGCCCGCCTGAACATGTCCGAACGCGAGAGTGCTTCCCCCCAGCACGATCCGGGCGCCCGCCTGGGCGACCTGTTCGAGAATCTGCCCGCCCCGACACGTCAGATCCCGACCGTCGACAACAGCGCCCCGACGCCGGGTTCGCGCCGCGCCGCGCGCGAGGCCGCCGGTCGGCCCTCGGAGTCGCACGACTCGCCGGATTCGGAGCCGACGAGCGAGGATTCCGCGAACACGGAGCCTGCGCGCCGCGAGCCCTCTGCCGCGGATGCCCTCTTCGCCTCCGCAGCGTCGCCGCAGCAGGATGCATCCGCCTCAGCGGCGACGTCTCCGAAGTCGGCTTCTCCCGACCCCGCCCCGCCACTGGGCGGAGGGCTGGACGATCTCTTCGCTCCGCCTGACGAGCACCCCGCCGCCCGGCGGCCGAAGAAGAAGCGGCGAACCGGCTGCCTGATCGCCCTGGCCATCGTGCTGGTGATCGTGGGAGGTCTGGCCGCCGGCGGAGTCTGGGCCTGGAACACCTACGGCGACAAGATCAGCGAGGCGCTCGGCTGGGGCGGTGCCGCCGATTGGGAGCCCGGCATGGCGACGGGCGAGGTGATGGTCACGATCCGCGAGGGCGACACCGGAGGACCGGTGTCGACCGCTCTCTACGATGCGGGCGTGACCAGGACCGAGGACGTCTTCTACGACTACCTCATCAACGAGAACCTCGCCGTGACGTTCTACCCCGGCATCTATCGGCTGCAGGAGAAGATGACGGCCGAGGCCGCTCTCGCCGCTCTCAAGGACGAGAAGAACAAGCTCGAGAACACGGTGTCGATCACGGAAGGCGGGACGATCGCCTCGTCGCTGGCGAACATCGCCGAGACGCTCGGAATCCCGCTCGCGGACTTCGAGGCCGCTGTGGCCGATCCCGCGGCCTACGGCGTGTCCGCACCGTCTCTCGAGGGATGGCTCTTCCCTGCGATCTACACCTTCGATCCCGAGGTGACGGCGACGCAGGTCATCCAGCGGATGGTCGATCGCACACGGGAGTCGCTCGCCGCGGCAGGGGTCCCGGACGACGAAGCGGAGCGTGTGCTGACCATCGCCTCGATCATCGAGCGCGAAGGCCGTCTGGACGACTTCGCCAAGGTGTCGCGGGTGATCCAGAACCGCCTCGACATCGACATGCTCCTGCAGATGGACTCGACGGCTCAGTACGGGTACGGCTCGCTGCACGAGGGCGTCGTGTCGAGCTCGGCCGAGGCACTCGCCGACGACAACCCGTGGAACACCTACGTCCACACGGGACTCCCGGTCACGCCGATCGCGAGTCCGAGCGACGCGGCGATCGACGCGGCGATGAACCCGGCCGACGGGCCGTGGCTCTACTTCGTCACGATCAACCTGGCCACGGGCGAGACCCAGTTCTCCGAGACCCTCGCCGAGCACGAGCAGGGTGTGGAGAAGTGGCGCGAGTGGTGCCGGGCCAATCCCGACGGCGGCTGCTGAGCCGGTGACCGCCTCGTATCTCGCTGTCTGGGGAGACCCGATCGCGCACTCGAAGTCGCCTGCGCTGCACGCGGCCGCCTACCGTGTGCTCGGTCTCGACTGGGAGTACGGGCGACGGCAGGTCGATGCGGCGGCGTTCGCCGACGCCCTCGACGGGCTCGACGCCCGGTGGCGCGGCCTGTCGCTCACCATGCCCTTGAAGGAGGAGGCGTTCCGTGCCGCCGCATCGCGTGATGCGCATGCTGAGCTGACGGGCGCCGTGAACACGCTGCTGCTCGGCGACGCCATCGCCGGCTACAACACGGATGTCGGCGGCATCGTCGACGCGCTGGCCGAGGCGGGGATCACCGAGACGCGCTCCGTGCGCATCCTCGGTGCCGGCGCCACGGCGGCATCCGCGCTCGTCGCCGCCGCCGATCTGGGAGCGGAGAGCGTCGAGATCTCGGCGCGCCGCCCGGAGCGCGCTGCCGGTCTCATCGCTCTGGGGGAGCGCATCGGCATCTCCGTCGAGGCACGCCCGCTCGACGATGTCGCGGCCGAGACCGATCTGACCATCGCGACGCTCCCGAGCGGAACCGTTCTTCCCGAGGGTGCCGCGTCGGCCTTGGCCGCGCGAGGGGGCGCGCTGTTCGATGCGGCCTACGCCCCCTGGCCGTCTGCCCTCGCGGCGGCATGGGGCGGTGCCACCGTGGTGTCCGGACTCGGGATGCTGCTGCATCAGGCCGTGCGCCAGATCAGGATCTTCCATCACGGCGACCCGTCGACGGCGCTGCCCGACGAGGCCGCTGTGGTGGCTGCCATGCGCGCCGTGCTCTGATCCGGAGGGTCCCGAACGAAACGCGGCGCAGGACAGGCCTGATCGCATGGGAGACTGGAGCAATGCTCCGCGTGCTCACGGCCGGCGAATCGCACGGCCCAGAACTCATCGCCGTCATGGAGGGTCTGCCCTCCGGCGTGCCGGTGTCGTCCGAGGCCATCCAGGCCGATCTCGCCCGCCGCAAGCTCGGCTACGGCCGCGGCTCGCGGATGAAGTTCGAGCAGGACGAGCTGTCGATCTCGGGCGGCGTCCGCCACGGCAAGACCCTCGGCAGCCCGATCGCGCTGCGCATCGGCAACACCGAGTGGCCGAAGTGGATCGAGGTCATGAACCCCGAGCCGGTGGAGCTCACCGACAAGTCCCGTGGTCGCAGCGCCCCGCTGACGCGTCCGCGTCCCGGGCACGCCGACCTCGTCGGCATGCAGAAGTACGACTTCGACGAGGCGCGTCCGATCCTCGAGCGCGCGAGCGCCAGGGAGACCGCCGCCCGCGTCGCGCTCGGCGCGATCGCCCGCTCCTTCCTCGGCGAGCTGGGCATCCGTCTCGTCAGCCACACTCTCTCGATCGGACCGGTCCGGGTGCCCGAGGGCTCGGCGCTCCCGACCCCCGACGACGTCGACGTGCTGGACGCCGATCCGCTGCGCTGCTTCGACCCCGCGACCTCCGCGCTGATGGTCGCCGAGGTCGACGACGCGAAGAAGGACGGCGACACGCTCGGCGGCATCGTCGAGGTGCTCGCGTACGGCCTCCCGCCGGGCCTCGGCTCGCACGTGCACTGGGACCGCCGCCTGGACGCCCGTCTCGCCCAGGCGCTGATGAGCATCCAGGCCATCAAGGGCGTCGAGGTCGGCGACGGCTTCGAGACGACGCGCCGACGCGGCTCGGCCGCTCACGACGAGCTGTTCGCCACGGCCGACGGGATCTCTCGTGGCTCCGACCGGGCCGGCGGCACAGAGGGCGGCATGTCGACCGGGACCGTGCTGCGCGTCCGCGCGGGCATGAAGCCCATCGCGACGGTCCCGCACGCACTGCGCACGATCGATGTGGCGACGGGGGAGGACGCGACCGCGCACCACCAGCGCTCCGACGTCTGCGCCGTTCCGGCTGCCGGAGTCGTGGCGGAGGCCATGGTCGCTGTCGAGCTCGCCCGCGCCGTGCTGGAGAAGTTCGGCGGCGACAGCGTCCGCGAGACGCGTCGCAACCTCGAGGGGTACCTCGCGGGCATTCCGGCGGAGCTGCGCACGACTCCCGCGTCCGAGGCGGCGCTCATCGCGCATGACGAGCGCGACTGACCCGCTCACGCTGGTGCTGGTGGGCCCGATGGCCGCCGGCAAGACCAGCGTCGGCAGGCGCGTGGCGCGCCGGTTGAGCGTGCCGTTCATCGACACCGACAAGCGGATCGTCGCCGCGCACGGCCCGATCCCGACGATCTTCGCCGAGCACGGGGAGCCGCACTTCCGCGAACTGGAGCGCGCCGCTGTGGCCGCCGCGCTGTCGGAGGGCGGGGTGATCTCGCTCGGCGGCGGCGCGGTGACGGATGCCGGCACGCGCGCGCTCCTGCGACAGCATCCGGTCGTCTTCCTGACGGTGAGCGCGGATGCGGTGGCCGATCGCATCCGCGGCGGGAGCCGTCCGCTGCTGGCGGGGGAGGACCCTGTGGACCGCTGGATCCGGATCTTCGAGGAACGGCGCGGCTGGTACGACGAGGTGGCCTCGACGACGTTCGACACGTCGCGACGCCCGATGCAGAGGATTGCCGACGAGATCGTGGCATGGAGGAGAGAACAGCGATGAGCACGACGACCATCAGTGTCACGGGGAACGACGAGTACGACATCACCATCGGACGGGGTGTGCTCGATCAGGTATCGGCCGCGCTCGCGCCGACCGTGCGCAAGATCCTCGTGGTGCACCCTCCGACGCTCGCCGCTCGCGCCGCCGAGCTGCGCGACCGTCTGCTCGCCGACACCGAGAACGGACAGCGCGAGGTGCTTCTCGCCGAGATCCCGGATGCCGAGCAGGGCAAGCGCGTCGAGGTGGCGGCCTTCTGCTGGCAGGTCATGGGACAGGCGGACTTCACCCGCAGCGATGCCGTGATCGGCTACGGCGGAGGCGCGGTGACCGACCTCGCGGGCTTCGTGGCCGCGACGTGGCTGCGCGGGGTGCAGCTCATCCAGGTTCCCACGACGGTGCTCGGACTCGTGGACGCGGCTGTCGGAGGCAAGACGGGCATCAACACCGCCGAGGGCAAGAACCTCGTCGGCGCGTTCTGGGCGCCGGCCGCGGTCATCGGCGACCTCGACGAGCTCGCCAGCCTCAGCCCGAACGAGGCCACCGCCGGTTTCGCGGAGGTCGTGAAGGCGGGATTCATCTGGGCGCCGGAGATCCTCGACATCGTCGAAGCGGATCCCGCGCGGGCCGTCGACCCGACGACCGAGGAGTTCCGCCGCGCCGTCGAGCTCGCCATCGACATGAAGGCCAAGGTCGTCTCCGACGACTTCCGCGAGGCGGGCCTCCGCGAGATCCTCAACTACGGCCACACCCTCGGTCACGCGATCGAGCACGCGGAGCGCTACCGCTGGCGGCACGGCGCGGCGGTGTCCGTCGGCATGCTCTACGCGGCGGAGCTCTCGCGTCTGGCGGGGCGTCTGTCCGACACCGCGGCCGAGCGGCACCGGACCGTGCTGGAATCCCTCGGCCTGCCGACCACGTATCGCGCCGGTGCGTGGCCGCAGCTGCTCGCGACGATGCAGCGCGACAAGAAGAGCCGCGGCGGGATGCTCCGCTTCATCCTGCTCGACGACATCGCGAAGCCCACCGTGCTGCAGGCCCCCGACGAGTCGCTGCTCTTCGCCGCCTACCAGGAGGTCGGCGCGTGAGCATGGTCATCCGGCGCGTGCGCGCGGATGAGGGGGAGCGGGTCCGCGATCTGCGCCTCGACGCGGTCCGTGACCCGGACGCCTCCATCGCGTTCCTGCACTCCTATGAGACGGAGGCGGCGCACCCGGACGAGTTCTGGCACGATCGTGCCGCGAACGCCGCCGAGGGTGACGGCGTGGCGCAGTTCGTCGCCGAGCGGGATGCCGAGTGGGTCGGCACCGTCACGGTGATCCGGTGGAAGGTCGGAGACACGGACCATCATGGGCGCGTGGTGTCCGTCGCCCGCGGCGACGTCGTCGGCGTCTTCGTCCGTCCCGAGAACCGGGCCGGCGGCACGGTCGACGCGTTGCTCGATGCAGCGGCCGAGTGGGCGCGCTCACTCGGCGACGGTGCGCTCGCCCTCGACGTGCACGTCGACAATCAGCGGGCCCAGGGCGCGTATCGCCGCGCGGGATTCGTCGAGACCGGCCTGCGCTTCACCGGATCCATCGGACCCGAGCTCGAGATGAGCCGTCCGCTCGTGTCCGCGGATAGTGTGTCATCGTGACCGCGAATCCGCGCCTGCTCCTCGTGAACGGCCCCAACCTCAACCTGCTCGGCACGCGTGAGCCCGAGGTGTACGGCACGGCGACTCTCGCCGACGTCGAGCGTCTGACCGCCGAGGCCGCCGGTGCGCTGGGTTACGACGTGCGTGCGATCCAGAGCAATCACGAGGGCGTGCTCATCGACGCCATCCACGCGGCACGCGAGGACTGCGTCGGCATCGTCATCAACCCCGGCGGGCTCACGCACACCTCGGTCGCGCTCCGCGATGCGCTCACGGGTGTGGCGCTCCCGTTCGCCGAGGTGCACATCTCCGACGTGTACGCCCGCGAGGAGTTCCGTCACCACTCCTACCTCCACGATGTCGCCGCCGTGCGTGTGATCGGCCGGGGGATCGACGGCTATGCCGACGCCGTGCGGGAGCTCGTCGGCTCGCTCTGAGACGTCCGTTTCCGGGCCGCGTCCGCGCATCCCGTAGAATCGACTGTCGGCCCTGCCTGTATCGCGCGGGAGAGGCCGGCCCCACAGACTCAGGAACGGAACTCTCAGCGCATGGCATCTACCGCAGACATCAAGAACGGCGTCGTTCTCAGCATCGACGGACAGCTCTGGAACGTCATCGAGTTCCAGCACGTCAAGCCCGGCAAGGGCGGCGCGTTCGTGCGGACCAAGCTGAAGAACGTCGTGTCCGGCAAGGTCGTCGACCGCACGTACAACGCGGGCGCGAAGATCGACATCGAGAACGTCGACCGCCGCGATTTCACCTACCTGTACGCCGACGGCGACAGCTTCGTCTTCATGGACACCTCCGACTACGACCAGATCACCGTCGGTGCGGCGACCGTGGGCGACGCGAAGAACTTCCTGCTCGAGAACCAGCAGGTCACGATCGCGCTGAACAACGGCAACCCGCTGTACATCGATCTGCCCGCCTCCGTCATCCTCGAGGTGACGTACACGGAGCCCGGCCTGCAGGGCGACCGCTCGTCGGCCGGCACGAAGCCCGCCACCGTCGAGACCGGCTACGAGATGCAGGTCCCGCTGTTCGTCGAGACCGGCACCCGGATCAAGGTCGACACCCGCACGGGTGACTACCTCGGCCGCGAGAAGTAAGGCGTGAGCGCCCGCACGAAGGCGCGTAAGCGCGCTCTCGACATCCTCTTCTCCGCCGACGTCCGCGGCGACGACCTCTCGGTCACCCTCGCCGCCGAGGCGAAGCGCGCCGCGAGCGAGCCCGCGCGCGAAGCCTCCTGGCTGTACGCCCGCGAGATCGTGGACGGCATCATCGACCAGCGCGACGAGATCGACGAGCAGATCACCACGCACAGCCGTGACTGGAAGCTCGAGCGGATGCCCGCGGTCGATCGCGCCCTGCTCCGCATCGGCGTGTGGGAGATCCTGCACAACGACGCGGTGCCCACGGCCGTGGCCATCGACGAGGCGGTGGAGCTCGCCAAGGAGTTCTCGACCGACGATTCCGGTGCTTTCGTGCACGGCGTCCTCGCCCGGGTCGCCCGCGCCTCCTGATCGGTTCGTCCGAGTCGCGGCCTCCATGTCGGATGCCGCGGGAAGGATACGGGCATGCCCGCACCGCACGTCGACCTCCGCGACCTCATGCAGATCACGGACGCCGGTGGGTACGCGCGCGGGCTCGCGTACTTCCGTGAAGGGAACGTGCTCGACCTCGTCTGGGACGAGGACCTGCAGGAGCTCGAAGGCCATGTGAAGGGCAGCCAGGGCGCGCAGTACCTGGTCGAGGTCGGCTTCGTGTCGTCGAACGGCAAGCGGCACGTCCGATCCACGCGGTGCTCGTGCCCCGTGCGTTCCGCCTGCAAGCACGTCGTCGCCGCCCTGCTCGCCTCGAACGTCCACGAGTACTCCCAGCAGAGCGGCGCGCGAGTCGTCGAACCTGCCGTGGCCGCTCCCGCCCCCGCGCCCCCTGCCGCGGCCTCCTGGCGTGCGCTGGTCGATCCCGCGGTCACGGCGCAGACCCATCCGCTGGCGCTCGGGGTGGAGCTGCGACACCGTGAGCCGCGCGGCGACAATCACTGGGCACCGCGTGCCGTGCGACCGGCGACGCCCAGAGACCTCGCCCGGTCGACCGGCGAGCTGCTCCTGGCGATCCGACCGCTGATGCGCAGCCAGCAGACCGGTGCCTGGATCCAGGGGCACGCCGGCTGGGACACGGTGCGACGGGACGCGGCGCAGTTCGGGCGGACCCAGACCCGCTGGTTCGGCGATCTGCTCAGCATCTCGCGCGACTCGCTGCTCTCCGGCAACGCCGGCGACTGGCTGGTCGTCGACCAGATCGAATCGGGACTCCTGTGGGGGCACCTGCGCGCGGGTGCGGCTCTCGGCATCCCGATGGTGACGAGTCAGAAGAACGCCACCGTGCGCCTCGCCGATGCGGCGGAGATCTCGGCGATGATCACCCGCGACGACGACGGCGCACTGACGGTTGCCGCGGATGCCATGATCGACGGCCAGCAGGTCTCCGCGTCCTCCGTGCATCCGATCGGCCGATCCGGGGTGTACTCGGCGGTCTTGATGGGCAGCCGGATGCAGATCACTCTCGCCGAGGTGCCGCTCAGCGACCAGGTGCGGGCTCTCCTCGAGGCGCCGCGGCCCATCGTGGTCCCGGCCGATGAGGAGGAGGCGTTCGTCACCGAGGCCTACCCGCTGCTCGCGCGGCGCACTGCCGTGCAGACGGTGGGCGACGTCGCACTGCCGGAGATCCCCGCGCCGGAGCCCGTGCTGAACGTCGCCTTCGAACGCGGGGATGTCGTCAGCTACTCGTTCGCCTGGTCGTACCGCGGATTCGGGACGGTGCCGTTCGCGGCCGGTCGGACCGCTGTCCGCGATCCGGAGGCCGAGGCGGCGCGGCGTGCCCAGCTCGAGACGGTCTGGCACGAGCACACGACGAACCGGTTCGCGCCCACGGGCTCGTTCCACGACATCGACGCTGCGGCTTTCGTCGCCCAGGTCGTGCCCGCGTTCGAGGCTGCCGGGGTCACGGTGGTCACGACCGGCACGCGCAAGGAGTACCGCGAGCTCACCGGCGTTCCCGAGGTGACGGTCTCGACGGTCGAGACGACGGATTCCGACTGGTTCGATCTGGGGATCATCGTGACGATCGACGGGCGGAGCATCCCGTTCGGGCCCCTGTTCACGGCGCTCAGCAGAGGGAAGAAGAAGCTGCTGCTCTCCGCCGGCGGCTACTTCACCCTCGATCATCCGGCGCTCGATCGTCTGCGCGAGCTCATCGAGGAGGCGGGCGAGCTCGACGAGTGGGAGACCGGTCCGCGGATCAGCCGCTACCAGACCGATCTCTGGGAGGAGTTCGAGGATCTCGCCGACGAGGCGCAGCCGGCGGTGAGCTGGCGCTCGACCGCCGAGGGCCTCCGCCAGGCGACCGGCGTGCCCGCGACGCCCGTGCCGCCGTCGCTCCGCGCCGAGCTCCGTCCGTACCAGAAGTCAGGATTCGACTGGCTGGCCTTCCTCTGGGCGCATCGGCTGGGCGGGATCCTGGCCGATGACATGGGGCTCGGCAAGACCCTGCAGCTGCTCACCTTCGTGCAGCACACGCGCGACCGGGGCGAGCGGCGGCCGTTCCTCGTGCTGGCTCCGACCTCGGTGCTCAGCACCTGGAAGACCGAGGCGGCCCGCTTCACGCCCGAGCTGCGGGTGGCGCTCGTCGACACGACGAGCGGAACGCGTCGCGGTTCGCTGACGGATGCCGCCGCCGGGGTGGACGTCGTCGTGAGCTCCTACACGGTGGCGCGACTCGACGAGAAGGAGTTCGCCGGCGTCGAGTGGGCGGGGCTCATCCTCGACGAGGCCCAGTTCGTGAAGAATCCGAAGACGAAGCTGCATCGGGCGATCTCGACGTTCCGCGCGGACGTGACGTACGCGGTCACGGGCACTCCGATGGAGAACAGCCTCTCCGACCTGTGGTCGCTGCTGAAGCTCTCCGCTCCCGGTCTGTTCCCGTCGGCGCGCCGGTTCCGCGATCGGTACATCCAGCCGATCGAGAAGGGCAAGGTCCCGGAGAACGAGGAGGGCGGCGAGTACCGCCGTCGTCGCCTCGAGCAGCTGCGCCGCCGCATCCGTCCGCTCATGCTCCGCCGCACGAAGGAGATCGTCGCAGCCGACCTGCCGCCCAAGCAGGAGCAGGTGCTCGAGGTGGAGCTGAGCCCCGCCCACCGCGCCCTCTACGACGTGGTGCTGCAGCGCGAGCGCCAGAAGGTGCTCGGGCTGCTCGACGATCTGGATCGCAACCGCTTCATCGTGTTCCGCTCCCTGACCCTGCTGCGGATGCTGAGCCTCGCCCCGGGACTGGTCGACGAGAACGACGCCGACATCGGCTCGAGCAAGCTCGACACCCTGCTCGAGAGAGTCGTGGAGCTGCAGGCCGAAGGCCACAGGGCGCTCGTTTTCAGCCAGTTCACCTCGTTCCTCGACCTCGCTGCCGCCCGCCTCGACGCCGCGGGCATCCCCTACGCCCATCTCGACGGGTCGACCCGCCGCCGGCAGGACGTCGTGGACGGGTTCCGGTCGGGGGAGCAGGTCGTGTTCCTCATCAGCCTGAAGGCCGGCGGATTCGGACTCACCCTGACCGAGGCCGATTACGTGTTCCTGCTCGATCCCTGGTGGAACCCGGCCGCCGAGGCGCAGGCGATCGACCGCACGCATCGCATCGGCCAGACCAGTCAGGTCTTCGTGTACCGCATGATCTCGGCCGGGACGATCGAGGAGAAGGTGCGCGAGCTGCAGCAGCGCAAGGCCCGCCTCTTCACGGCAGTGATGGACGACCAGGAGCTGTTCGCCCAGTCCCTCACAGCCGACGACATCCGCGGCCTCTTCGACGACTAGCGCGTCGCCCCGACCACCGTCGGGTCGAGTATTCACGGCTGGTCTCCGCGGGCGCCCAGGAGGCCGTCGGTAGACTCTTACGGTTCACTTTCGAGAGGAATGCAATGCGGATCACGGGACTCGGCCACGCCGGGATGTTCATCGAGACGGTCGGCGGGAACATCATCTGCGACCCCGTCCTCGGACCCTCGTTCTATGGATCCTGGTTCCCGTTCCCGGACAATCGCGGCCTCGACTGGGAGCGCTTCGGCCGTGAGGCCGACTTCCTCTACATCTCGCACCGCCATCGCGACCACTTCGACCCGAAGCTGCTCGAGCGGTACATCCGCAAGGACATCGAGGTGCTGCTGCCGGAGTATCCGATCGACGATCTCGAGCAGGACATCCGCGCGCTCGGGTACACGAACATCACGTACGCGCCGGCGGGGGAGATCATCCGGCGCGGCGAGCTGAAGATCATGATCACGCCGCTGCGCGCCCCGAGCGACGGCCCGATCGGCGACTCCTCGCTGAGCGTGGACGACGGCACCGCATCCGTTCTGAACCAGAACGACTCGCACCCCCTCGACCTCGAGAAGCTGCTGGGCTTCGGCAAGCCGGATGCCTACTTCACGCAGGTCTCGGGCGCGATCTGGTGGCCCATGGTCTACGACCTGCCGCTCGACGCCAAGCAGAACTTCGCGAAGCTCAAGCGCGACGCGCAGAACAAGCGGGCGATGTACTACATCGAGAAGGTCGACGCGACGCACGTCTTCCCGATGGCCGGCCCGCCCATGTTCCTGCGGGACGACCTGTTCGACTTCAACGGCGTCGGCAGGAACGGCGAGTCGATCTTCACCGACCAGAAGCAGTTCCTCGCGCACATGAAGGAACTCGCTCCGCAGTACGACGGGCACCTGTTCGTCCCGGGGACGGTCGTGACCGTCGAGGGTGCGTCGGTGAGCACCGAGCAGTCCCTCTACACCGAGGCGGAGATCGCCCACATCTTCGATGAGAAGTGGGACTACCTCGAATCGCAGCGGGCGAGTCGGCAGCAGGAGATCCGCGACGAGGAGGCCTCGCGCGCCGAGATCATCCCGCCGGCGGAGATGCTCGAGACCCTCAAGGCGTGGTGGGAGCCGCTGCTGAAGAAGTCGCGCACCATCCGGCTCGGCGTCGGAGGATGCGTGAGGTTCAAGATCGGCGAGCTCGACATGGTGGTCGACTTCCCGCGGGCGAAGGTCCGTGAATACGCGGGGGAGGAATGCATCTACTGGTACACGATCCCCGCCGATCTCGTCTCGACCAACATCCGCGACCGCGAGATCGACTGGTCGAACTCGATCTTCCTCTCGATGCAGTTCCAGGTGGGTCGCAGCGGCAAGTTCAACGAGTTCCTGACGACGTTCCTCAAGTGCCTGTCGGTCGACCGCATCGAGTACGTCGAGAACTGGTACCAGGAGCAGACCGATCAGACCGAGGATGCCGAGGTCGGGGACTGGCTCGTGCAGCGTCGCTGCCCGCACCTGCGCGCCGACCTCACGAAGACGGGGAAGGTCGACGAGGACGGCGTCCTCACCTGCAGCATGCACGACTGGAAGTGGGACCTGAAGACCGGTCGGTGCCTGACCACGAGCGGCCACCCGATCCGCTCGTCGAGAATCGTAGAGACGGGCGTTCCGGGGGAGGCGCTGCCTCAGGCGAGTTGACCTGTACCACCACCCGTACTGGTGGGTCACTGCGGCCACTGTCTGCGAACGCGGTGTCGAGGTCGTCGGAGCCTGAGCCGCTCCGATAGACTGAAGCCACAAGCAACCTTTAACACCGTCCTGTGAGGCGGAGAAGGGAGCGGCTGATGAGCGCACGCACCGTGCTGCACGAAGCCGACGTATCGCGGGCTCTGACCCGTATCGCGCACGAGATCCTCGAGTCGAATCGAGGGGCTGAGAACCTCGTCCTGCTGGGCATTCCGACCCGCGGCGTCACTCTCGCCCACCGCCTGTCGCGCCTGATCGGCGAGATCGCGCAGACCCCGGTCGCCGTCGGCGCGCTGGACGTCACGCTGTTCCGCGACGACCTGGCCAAGCACCCGACGCGGTCCCCGCACCCGACCGAGATCCCGGACGGCGGGATCGACGGGAAGACGGTCGTGCTGGTCGACGACGTGCTCTTCTCCGGTCGCAGCATCCGCGCGGCGCTCGACGCGATCCAGTCGATCGGACGACCGGCCGTCGTGCGGCTCGCGATCCTCGTCGACCGCGGTCATCGCGAGCTCCCGATCCGGCCCGACTTCATCGGCAAGAACATCCCCTCCGCCCGCTCCGAGCGGGTCAACGTGCGCCTCACCGAGAACGACGGGGCCGAGGAGGTGACGATCGGCGAATGAGACACCTCCTCGACACCCGCACGCTCGACCGGGCGACAGCCCTCCGCATCCTCGACATCGCCGAGGACATGTCCGACACCCAGTCCCGCGAGGTGAAGAAGCTCCCGACGCTCCGCGGCAAGACGGTCGTGAACCTCTTCTTCGAGGACTCGACCCGCACCCGCATCTCCTTCGAGGCCGCCGCCAAGCGCCTCTCCGCGGACGTGATCAACTTCGCGGCCAAGGGCTCGAGCGTCTCGAAGGGCGAGAGTCTGAAGGACACGGCGCAGACCCTGGAGGCCATCGGCGCGGATGCCGTCGTCGTGCGTCATCCCGGATCCGGCGCCCCGCAGACGCTCGCGACCAGCGGATGGATCTCGGCCGGTGTGGTGAACGCCGGCGACGGCACGCACGAGCACCCGACGCAGGCGCTGCTCGACGCCTTCACGATCCGCAAGCGCCGCTTCGGCGCCGACAGCCGCGGGCGCGATCTCGCCGGACTCCGGATCGTCATCGTGGGCGACGTGCTGCATTCGCGGGTCGCACGCTCGAACGTCTGGCTCCTCACGACCCTCGGCGCATCCGTGACTCTCGTCGCTCCGCCGACGCTCGTGCCGCAGAACGTGTCGCTCTGGCCGGTCCGGGTCGTCTTCGACCTCGACGAGGCACTGGCGGAGGAGCCGGACGCCGTGATGATGCTGCGGATCCAGCTCGAGCGGATGAACGCGGCGTATTTCCCGACTGAGCGGGAGTATTCGCGCCGCTGGGGGCTCGACGCACGGCGTGTGGCCGGGCTCCCGGACGGTAGCATTGTCATGCACCCCGGACCCATGAACCGTGGACTGGAGATCTCCTCCGAAGCAGCCGATTCCGACCGCTCGACGGTGCTGGAGCAGGTCACCAACGGAGTGTCCGTCCGCATGGCGGTGCTGTACCTGCTGCTGGCAGGAGAACGAGACGACGAACGAGGGGGAGACCTGTGAGCGAGACCCTCGTCATCACCGGTGCACAGCTGCTCGGTGCGGAGAGCGCCGACATCATCGTCGAGGGCGGTGTCATCACCGAGATCGGCAGCGGCCTGAGCCGCGCAGGTGCACGCGTCATCGACGCCGACGGACTCGTCGCACTGCCGGGCCTCGTCGACCTGCACACGCATCTGCGCGAGCCCGGCTACGAGGCATCCGAGACGATCCTCACCGGCACGAGGGCGGCGGCGGCCGGTGGTTTCACGGCCGTCTTCGCCATGCCGAACACGTCGCCGGTCGCCGACACGGCGGGTGTGGTCGAACAGGAGCTCGCGCTCGGCGAGGCCGCCGGATACGCCACGGTGCAGCCCATCGGCGCCGTCACGGTCGGCCAGAAGGGCGAGCGTCTCGCCGAGCTGGGGGCCATGGCCACCTCCCGGGCGCAGGTGCGCGTCTTCAGCGACGACGGCTTCTGCGTGTTCGACCCGCTGATCATGCGCCGGGCCCTCGAGTACGTGAAGTCCTTCGACGGCGTGATCGCGCAGCACGCGCAGGACCCGCGGCTCACCGAGGGCGCGCAGATGAACGAGGGGACCGTCTCGGCGGAGCTGGGTCTCGCCGGATGGCCCGCGGTCGCGGAGGAGTCGATCATCGCCCGCGACGTGCTCCTCGCCGAGCACGTCGGTTCGCGGCTGCACGTGTGCCACCTCTCGACGGCCGGTTCGGTCGACATCATCCGCTGGGCCAAGAAGCGCGGCATCGCGGTCACCGCCGAGGTGACACCGCACCACCTGCTGCTGACCGACGAGCTCGTGCGCGGCTACGACGCGCGCTACAAGGTCAACCCGCCGCTGCGGCGGGAGGAGGACGTGCTGGCCGTGCGTGAAGGACTCGCGGACGGCACGATCGACATCGTCGCGACGGATCACGCCCCGCACCCCAGCGAGCACAAGGCCTGCGAGTGGCAGGCGGCCGCGAACGGCATGGTCGGCCTCGAGAGCGCGCTGCGCGTCGTGCACCAGTCGATGGTGCAGACCGGGCTCATCGGCTGGGGCGACGTGGCCAGGGTCATGAGCGCGGCTCCCGCGCGCATCGGACGGCTTGCCGGACACGGAACGCCCCTCGAGGTCGGGGCTGCCGCGCAGATCACCCTCTACGACGCCTCGGTCGCCGGTGTCTTCACGGAAGCCGACCTCCACGGGCGCAGCGTGAACTCGCCGTACCTCGGTCGCGCGCTCCCCGGACGGGTCGAGTTCACCGTCCATGGCGGCACGCTCACGGTCGACGGCGGCGCGGTCGTCGAGGAGCTGAACGCGTGACGCGCGAACTCGCCATCGCGATCATGATCGCCGTGGCCGTGCTCATCCTGCTCGCGATGCTGTTCGCGTGGCGACGACGACTGCGCCGGGACTCCGGTCTCACCGCACCGCTCGGAGTCCCGAAGCACGCGGAGGTCGCCCGCCGCGACGAGGTGCTGTACGTCTCGACGACGCGACACGACCAGCCGCTGGAGCGGCTGGCGGTCTCGCCGCTGATCTACCGCGCCCGCGGTGAGCTCGCGGTCACGGATCGGGGTGTCGCGCTCTGCCTCGACGGCGCGCCGACGGTGTTCCTCGCCTCGTCCCGCCTCGTGCACGTCGACAGGGCCACCGTCACGATCGATCGCGTCGTCGAGCCGGGCGGGCTCATCCGCATCGCCTGGAACGTCGACGACGACACGGTCGTCGACTCCTACCTGCGCCTCGCCACCGGCGACCCGAAGAACCTCATCTCTGAACTGCAGCGGCTCGTTCCCGCTGCCCCCGACACAGGAGCCACACGATGACCTCCCTGCCCGAAACCGCCGTCCTCGTCCTGGAAGACGGCACCCGCCACACCGGTCGTGCGTACGGCGCGCGCGGTCGCACCCTCGGCGAAGTGGTGTTCGCGACCGGCATGTCCGGCTACCAGGAGACGATCACCGACCCGTCGTACGCCGGTCAGATCGTCCTGCAGACCGCACCCCACATCGGCAACACCGGCATGAACGACGAGGACGCCGAGTCCCGCCGTATCTGGGTCGCCGGCTACATCGTCCGCGACCCCTCTCGCGTCGTCTCGAACTGGCGCGCGAACGCATCCCTCGACGAGGTGCTGCTGAACGACGGCATCGTCGGCATCAGCGGGATCGACACGCGCGCGATCACTCGTCACATCCGCTCGGCCGGATCGATGCGCGGCGGGGTCTTCTCCGGCGCGGATGCCGCTCTCGACGCGGAGGAGCAGCTGCGCATCGTCCGCGAGGCACCCGAGATGGCAGGGCGGAACCTGTCCGCCGAGGTGTCGGTGGACGTCGCGACCGTGACGACCGCGATGGGACAGCGGGTCGGCAACCTCGCGGTCCTCGACCTCGGGGTGAAGCAGGCCACGATCGACAACCTGGCCGCCCGCGGCTTCGAGGTGCACGTTCTCCCGCAGAACGTGACGATCGACGAGATCCGCTCGATCGACCCGGTCGCCGTCTTCTACTCGAACGGCCCCGGCGATCCTGCCGCATCCGGCGATCACGTCGAGCTGCTGCGCGCGGTCCTCGACGACGGCCTCCCGTTCTTCGGGATCTGCTTCGGCAACCAGCTGCTCGGCCGTGCTCTCGGGCTCGGCACCTACAAGCTGCCGTTCGGTCACCGCGGCATCAACCAGCCGGTCCTCGACAAGACCACGGGCCGCGTCGAGATCACGGCGCACAACCACGGCTTCGCGGTGGACGCCCCGCTGGAGGGGACGTTCGACAGTCCGAACGGCTACGGCAAGGTCGAGGTCAGCCATGTCGGACTGAACGACAACGTGGTCGAGGGCCTCCGGGCGCTCGACATCCCCGCCTTCTCGGTGCAGTACCACCCCGAGGCCGCCGCGGGCCCTCACGACGCCAACTACCTCTTCGACCGGTTCCGCGACCTGGTCATCGCGACTCAGAAGGACAGCAAGTAATGCCCAAGCGCGACGACATCAACTCCGTCCTCGTCATCGGATCCGGTCCGATCGTCATCGGTCAGGCCTGTGAGTTCGACTACTCCGGCACCCAGGCGTGCCGCGTGCTGCGCGAGGAGGGCGTCCGGGTCATCCTGGTCAACTCCAACCCGGCCACGATCATGACCGACCCCGACTTCGCGGACGCGACGTACATCGAGCCGATCACCTGGCAGGTCATCGAGACGATCATCGCGAAGGAGCGTCCCGACGCGATCCTCCCGACCCTCGGCGGGCAGACGGCGCTCAACGCCGCGATCGAGCTGCACAACCACGGCATCCTCGAGAAGTACGACGTCGAGCTCATCGGCGCGAGCTTCGAGGCGATCAACAAGGGCGAGGATCGTCAGATCTTCAAGCAGCTGGTCCTGGATGCCGGCGCCGACGTCGCCGACTCCCGCATCGCCCACACGATGGACGAGGTGCTCGCGGCGGCCGATGAGCTGGGCTACCCGCTCGTCGTGCGCCCGAGCTTCACGATGGGCGGCCTGGGGTCCGGATTCGCGTACGACGAGAGCGACCTCCGCCGCATCGCAGGCGCGGGGCTGCGCGACTCGCCGACCACCGAGGTCCTCCTGGAGGAGTCGATCCTCGGTTGGAAGGAGTACGAGCTCGAGCTCATGCGCGACACCGCCGACAACACGGTCGTCGTCTGCTCCATCGAGAACGTCGACCCGGTCGGCGTCCACACGGGAGACTCGATCACGGTCGCACCGGCTCTGACGCTCACCGACCGCGAGTACCAGAAGCTGCGCGACATCGGCATCGACATCATCCGCGCGGTGGGCGTCGACACCGGCGGCTGCAACATCCAGTTCGCCGTCAACCCCGAGAACGGGCGCATCATCGTCATCGAGATGAACCCGCGCGTCTCCCGGTCGAGCGCCCTCGCCTCCAAGGCGACCGGCTTCCCGATCGCGAAGCTCGCAGCTAAGCTCGCGCTCGGCTATCGCCTCAACGAGATCCCGAACGACATCACGGGAGTCACCCCGGCGAGCTTCGAGCCCACGCTCGACTACGTCGTGGTGAAGGTGCCGCGATTCGCGTTCGAGAAGTTCCCGGCCGCTGACGCGACGCTGACGACGACCATGAAGTCGGTCGGCGAGGCGATGGCGATCGGTCGCAACTACGCGACCGCGCTGCAGAAGGCGCTCCGTTCACTCGAGAAGCGCGGTTCGAGCTTCCACTGGGGCACGGAGGAGCGCTCGCTCGAAGAGCTCCTGGAGATCTCGAAGATCCCGACGGACGGCCGCATCGTCACGCTGCAGCAGGCGCTCCGCAAGGGCGCGACCGTGGAGCAGGCATTCGACGCCACGGCGATCGACCCCTGGTTCCTCGACCAGATCGTGCTGATCAACGAGGTCGCCGAGATCGTGCGCACGGCGCCCGAGCTGGATGCCGCGACACTCCGCTACGCGAAGGAGCACGGCTTCTCCGACGCGCAGCTCGCCGAGCTCCGTGGCACGACGGAGCCCGAGGTCCGCGGCGTCCGTCACGGTCTCGGCATCCGCCCGGTCTACAAGACCGTGGACACGTGCGCGGGGGAGTTCCCGGCTCTGACGCCGTACCACTACTCCAGCTACGACTTCGAGACCGAGGTCGCCCCCTCCGAGCGCACCAAGGTCGTCATCATCGGCTCGGGCCCGAACCGCATCGGGCAGGGCGTCGAGTTCGACTACTCCTGCGTGCACGCCTCGTTCGCGCTGTCGGACGCCGGGTTCGAGACCGTCATGGTCAACTGCAACCCGGAGACGGTCTCGACGGACTACGACACGTCCGACCGCCTGTACTTCGAGCCGCTGACGCTCGAGGACGTGCTCGAGGTCCTCGACGCGGAAGCCGCGAGCGGCACGATCCTCGGCGTGGTCTGCCAGCTCGGCGGACAGACCCCCCTGGGACTCGCCAAGGGGATCGAGGCGGCCGGCTACACCGTTCTCGGCACCAGCCCCGCCGCCATCGATCTCGCCGAGGAGCGCGAGCTGTTCTCGCGCCTGCTCGACGAGGCGGGGCTCGTCGCCCCGCGCAACGGCACCGCGATCGACGTCGAGGGTGCCGTGCGCATCGCCGAGGAGATCGGCTACCCCGTGCTCGTGCGCCCGAGCTTCGTCCTCGGCGGCCGCGGCATGGAGATCGTCTACGACACGGCATCGCTGCGCGACTACTTCGTGCGCACCGCCGGCGAGGTCGTCATCGAGGAGGGCAAGCCCCTGCTCGTCGACCGCTTCCTGGACGATGCGATCGAGCTCGACGTCGACGCGCTGTACGACGGCACCGACCTCTACATCGGCGGCGTCATGGAGCACCTCGAGGAAGCCGGCATCCATTCCGGCGACTCCAGCTGCACGCTCCCTCCGGTCTCGCTCGGACGCACCGATGTCGACCGTGTGCGCGAGGCGACCCTCGCCATCGCCGAAGGCGTGGGCGTGCGCGGCCTGCTGAACGTGCAGTTCGCGATCAGCGCCGGCGTGCTCTACGTGATCGAGGCGAACCCCCGCGCCAGCCGCACGGTGCCCTTCGTGTCCAAGGCGCTCGGCATCCCGATGGCGAAGGCCGCGAGCCGCGTCATGACCGGCTCCACGATCGCGGAGCTGCGTGCCGAGGGCATGCTGCCGCAGCAGGACGGCTCCCGCGTCCCGCTCGGCGCCCCGGTCGCGGTCAAGGAGGCCGTGCTGCCGTTCAAGCGCTTCCGCACGGCGGACGGCAAGACGGTCGACTCCGTGCTCGGCCCGGAGATGCGCTCCACGGGTGAGGTCATGGGCATCGACCGCGACTTCCCGACGGCCTTCGCGAAGAGCCAGGCGGCGGCCTACGGCGGCATGCCCACCTCGGGCACCGTGTTCATCTCGGTCGCCGACTCCGACAAGCGCGCGGTGATCCTGCCGGCGCACCGCCTGCAGCAGCTCGGCTTCACGATCGTGGCGACCGAGGGCACCGCCGAGATCCTCTCGCGCAACGGCATCGCGGTGACCGTGGTGGAGAAGTACAGCGAGACCCAGGAGTCCGGCGCGAAGAACATCGTCGACCTGATCAACGAGGGTGCGATCGACATCGTCGTGAACACGCCCTCCGGTGGTGCGGCCCGTGCCGACGGCTACGAGATCCGTGCGGCGGCGGTCGCTGCCGACAAGGCGCTGTTCACCACGATGGCGGTGCTCGGCGCCGCCGTCAGCGGTATGGATGCCGCGCACGAGGGCTTCCAGGTGAAGAGTCTGCAGGAGTACGCGATCGATCGGGCGGCAGCGCTGTGAGTCAGAGCTTCGGTGAGAGGGTCCGCGGGGCGCTGGACGCCCGCGGTCCCCTCTGCGTCGGCATCGACCCGCACGCCGAGCTGCTCGCCGCGTGGGGCCTCGGTGATGACGCCGCCGGGGTGCGCGAGTTCGGGCTGCGCACCGTCGATGCCGCCGCGGGGCGCGTCGGGGTCGTCAAGCCGCAGGTCTCGTTCTTCGAGCGCTTCGGGTCGCAGGGCATCGCGGCGCTGGAAGACGTGCTCGCAGCGGCCCGCGCCGCCGGGCTGCTCGTCATCGCCGACGCGAAGCGCGGCGACATCGGTTCGACCATGGACGACTACGCCCGTGCCTGGCTGACGCCCGGCGCGCCTCTGGAAGCGGATGCCCTCACGGTGAACCCGTTCCTCGGCGTCGGAGCGCTCGACGGCACGTTCGCCCTCGCGGCGAAGCACGAGAAGGGCGTGTTCGTGCTCGCGGCGACCAGCAACCCCGAGGCCGCGGGCGTGCAGCGTGCGATCGGGGCCACCGGCCTGACGGTGTCGGCGGAGATCGTCGGCGAGGTATCGGCGCGCAACGCGGGCCTGGTCGAGCCCGGGGCGTGGGGGAGCTTCGGCTTCGTCATCGGCGCGACGGTCGACTGGGATCAGGCAGGCATCACGCCGTTCGGCCCGATCGCCCCCATCCTGGCGCCCGGTTTCGGCACCCAGGGGGCGACGCCCGCCGACCTCCGCGCACGCTTCGGCACGATGGCGGATGCCGTGATCGCCAGCGAGAGCCGCAGCATCCTCTCCGCCGGTCCTGAGGGTCTCGCCGCGGCGATCTCCCATCGCGTCGCCGAGTATCGGGAGGCCGTCGGTGTCTGAACCGCTTCGGACCGTTCCCGAGGTCGACCGCGCGGCGGCCGCACGCCGGGCCGTCGAGCGCCGACGCGCCAGGGCGTCGCTGAAGCGCGATCTCACGATGCGCGTCGTGGCACCGCAGACGGTGCTGCATCGCGCCACCGCGGATGCGGACTCGGTCGAGGGGTCCATGCGGATCACCGACTTCCTGCTCGCTCTCCCCGCCATCGGCGCCGGGAAGCGCGATCGCGTGCTGGAGGAGCTGCACATCTCCCCGGTCAAGCGTCTCGGCGGGCTCGGCGCCCGTCAGCGCGTCGTGCTGGAGACCTGGCTCGATTCCCGCTTCCCGGTGCTCGAGCCGCGCGGCGCACGCAGCCGTCTGCTCGTGCTGGCCGGTCCCACGGCGGTCGGCAAGGGCACCGTCGCGGCCCACATCCGTGAGCACAATCCCGAGATCCACCTCTCGGTGTCGGCGACGACCCGGCCTCCGCGGCCGGGTGAGATCGACGGCGTGCACTACTTCTTCGTCGATGACGCCGAGTTCGACCGCCTGATTGCCGACGACGAGCTCCTCGAGTACGCGGTGGTGCACAACCGCTCCCGTTACGGCACGCCGAGGGCGCCGATCGACGCGGCGCTGGCCGAAGGCAGGACCGTTCTGCTGGAGATCGACCTGCAGGGTGCCCGGCAGGTGCGACGCGCCGAGCCGGCCGCCACGCTCATCTTCCTGCTCCCGCCGAGCTGGGACGAACTGGTGCACCGCCTGGTCGGGCGGGGCACCGAGGAGGCGGAGGAACGCGCCAGGCGACTGCGCACCGCCAAGGTCGAACTGGCCGCCCAGAACGAGTTCGATCACCTCATCGTGAACGAGGACGTCGCCGCCGCCGCCCGTGAGGTCGTAGAATTGTCCTCAGGCTCTGCGCGCTGAGTCACCTTCGCGCGCCTTTGCACCGTCTTCGCGACGAACCCGTCGCCTGATCTGGAGGTCCCACCATGGCCGGACACCACACCAAGGGCATCATCGATCCCCCCATCGACAACCTTCTCGACCGCGTCGACTCCAAGTACGAGCTCGTGATCTACGCCGCCAAGCGCGCGCGTCAGATCAACGACTACTACTCCGACCTGCACGAGGGCAACCTCTTCGACAACGTCGGCCCGCTGGTCGACTCCTCGGTCGAGGACAAGCCGCTCACCATCGCGCTGCACGAGATCAACGAGGACAAGCTCCGCCTGCGTCACGCAGAGTGATATTCGAGACCGCGGCGCCGCACTGTCGGTGCCGCGGTCCAGAATGGGGGCAACACCCCTCCCACCGTCCGTCCCCGTTCTGGAGCACCGATGAGCGCGCTGCGTCTGTTCACGTCCGAGTCCGTCACCGAAGGGCACCCGGACAAGATCTGCGACCAGATCTCCGACAGCATCCTCGACGGGCTCATCGCGAAGGACCCCGGTTCCCGGGTCGCGGTGGAGACGCTCGTCACGACAGGCCTCGTGCACGTCGCCGGTGAGATCCGCACCGAGGCGTACGTCGACATCCCGACGATCGTGCGACAGGTCGTCAACGGCATCGGCTACACGTCGAGCGAGACCGGCTTCGACGGCGACTCCTGCGGTGTCAGCATCTCGGTCGGCGAGCAGTCCACCGACATCGCGCACGGCGTCGACAACGCGCAGGAGCACCGCGACGGCTCGTCGGTCGATCCGCTCGACGCGCTCGGCGCCGGCGACCAGGGCATCATGTTCGGCTTCGCCACCAACGAGACGCCGCAGCTCATGCCGATGGCCGCGTGGACGGCGCACCGCATCGCCGAGCGCCTGACCGAGGTGCGTCGCAGCGGTCTGCTGCCGTTCCTCCGTCCCGACGGCAAGACGCAGGTCACGCTGGGCTACGACGGCTTCACGCCGAAGACCGTCGACGCGGTCGTGCTCTCCACGCAGCACCACCCCGACATCTCCCAGGACGAGCTGAAGGCGCAGGTGCGCGAGCACGTCATCGATCCGATCCTCGCGACCACGGGCCTCGACCTGAGCGACGTCACGCACTACATCAACCCTGCCGGTCCGTTCGTCACGGGTGGTCCCAAGGGCGACGCCGGTCTCACCGGACGCAAGATCATCATCGACACCTATGGCGGAGCTGCCCGTCACGGCGGCGGCGCGTTCAGCGGTAAGGATCCGTCCAAGGTCGACCGCTCCGGGGCCTACGCCACCCGCTGGGTCGCGAAGAACGCGGTCGCGGCCGGTCTCGCCGACCGCCTCGAGGTGCAGGTCGCGTACGCGATCGGCGTCGCGCGTCCGGTCGGTCTCTACGTCGAGACCTTCGGCACCGGCAAGGTGACCGACGAGGCGATCATCCGGGCGATCGAGCAGGTCTTCGACCTCCGCCCGCAGGCCATCATCGAGCAGCTCGATCTGCTCCGTCCCATCTACGCGCAGACCGCCGCCTACGGCCACTTCGGCCGCGAGCTTCCCGACTTCACGTGGGAGCGCACCGACCGCGTCGAAGAGCTGCGCCGCGCCGCCGGTCTCTGATGGGGCCTCGGTCCTCATGACGTCCGAGAGCCGGCGCATCGCGCGCGTGCTCCTCGACTCACCGCTGCCGCAGCTCGACCGTCTGTTCGACTACTCCCTCCCCGCCGAGTTCGGCGAGGTCCGGCTCGGGGTGCGCGTGCGCGTTCCGCTGCGCACGGCCGGCCGTGTGATCGACGGCTACATCGTCGACATCGACAGGGAGGACGATGCCGACAGGCCCCTCTCCGAGGTCGACAGCGTCGTCTCCGAGGTCGCCGTGCTGCCCGAGCGCCTGCACCGACTCGCCCGACGCGTCGCCGACCGCGCGGCAGGTTCCGCCTCCGATGTGCTGCGACTCGTGATCCCGAAGCGGCAGGTGCGGGTCGAGAAGGCCTGGACCGCGGACAGCCCGGTGCCGGTGCTCGATGCGTCCGCCGTCGAACGGAGTCAGGAGATCCTCGACGTCTACGACGGACTCGTCGCCGTGCTCGACGGAGGAGGACGCGCCGCCGTCGAGGCCGTCCCGCAGCTGCGTGACGGGGGAGAGGCCTGGTCCCAGCTCCTCGCGGCCTCCGCGACACGGATGCTGGCCGCCGGCCGCTCGTCGATCCTCATCGTGCCCGACCACCGCGACCTCGATCGGCTGCTCACAGCCCTCGAGGCGCTCGTCCCCGGCGACGCGGTCGTGCGCTACGACTCCCGCCAGACGAACCCCGATCGGTACCGCGGCTTCCTCCGCACCCTCGAGGAGTCGCCCTGCATCGTCGTCGGGAACCGCTCCGCGGTCTATGCCCCGGTCGAGGCGGGTCTCGTCGCCGTCTGGGACGACGGAGACCCGTTGCTGGGCGAGCAGCTCGCACCGTACGTGAACGCGCGGGACGCGGCACTGCTCCGTCAGGAGCTCGAGCAGTCGGCGCTGCTCTTCGCGGGGCACACCCGCACGACCGACGTCGAGCGCCTCGTCGCGCGCGGCTGGCTGCAGGACGTGCGCGCGTCCCGCCGTGTGCTGCCGAAGGTCGTGCTCAGCACCCCGCAGGAGATGGAGCAGCCCGCCGCGCAGCGGATGCCGTCCTCGGCGTTCCTCGCCGCGCGCACCGCCGCGGCGGAGGGGCCCGTCCTGGTGCAGGTGTCCCGTCCCGGCTTCTCGCCCTCGCTGGTCTGCGCGGAGTGCCGCGCACCTGCCCGCTGCCCGCACTGCGGCGGCCCTCTCGGCGCACGCCACCGCGGCGCTGTCCCCGTGTGCGGCTGGTGCGGCCGCAGCGCCCGCGCCTGGGTCTGCCCCGCCTGCTCGTCGACGAAGCTCCGACTCGCATCCTCCGGGAGCGAGCGCACCGCCGACGAGCTCGGGCGCGCGTTCCCCGGCATCCGTGTGATCGTCGCCGACAGCGCGCACCCCGTCGAACGCGTCGACGCCAAGCCCGCGCTCGTCGTGGCGACACGCGGCGCCGAGCCGCTGGCGGCCGGCGGGTACCGTGCCGTCGTCCTCCTGGACGGACCGCGGATGCTCCAGGCACCGGATCTGCGTATCGGGGAGGCGTGCCTGCGCTGGTGGTCGAACGCGGCGGCCCTCGCCGCTCCAGGAGCCCCGATCCATCTCGTCGGCGTCAGCGGTGCGGTCGGCATGGCCCTCGCGACCTGGAACCAGGCCGGCTACGCGCGATCCGAGCTCGAGAGCCGTGCGCCACTGCACATGCCCCCGACGGCGCGGGTGGCGCTGGTCGAGGGATCCGCCGCGGCCGTCTCCCGCGCGCTGGTCGCGCTGGGCGAGCTCGCCCTTCCCGCCGACGCCGTCCTCGGGCCCGTCCCGATCGACTCCGATGACGTCCCGCCGCGCGTGCGCGCGCTCGTCCGGTTCGGCTACGGCGCAGGCAGCCGTGTCGCCACCGTCCTGCGAGCGGCCGTCGTCGCCGAGGCCGTCGCCGGTCGTCGAGGCCGCGCGCGCAACGCGAAGAACACGCTCTCGGTCCGTCTCGATATCCTCGATCCAGAGCTCTGACCCATCCGGAGAACCTTCATGCGCCTCGTCTTCGCCGGCACACCCGCTGCCGCCGTGCCCACACTGCGACGTCTCTCGACGCTGCACGACATCGTCGCGGTCGTCACCCGACCCGACGCGCCCCTCGGCCGCAAGCGCGTGCTCACGCCCTCTCCGGTCGCTCAGGCGGCGGAAGAGCTCGGTCTTCCCGTGATCCGGGCGGCACGCCTCGACGACGACGCGACGGCGCGCATCACGGCGCTGCGGCCCGAGCTCGGGGTGATCGTCGCCTACGGCGGCCTGGTGCGCGAGCCGCTGCTCTCGGCTCCGGATGCCGGGTGGATCAACCTGCACTTCTCCCTGCTGCCCGCCTGGCGAGGAGCCGCGCCGGTGCAGCGTGCGCTGATCGCCGGTGACCGCGAGCTCGGAGCGAGCGTGTTCCAGCTCGTCCCGGAGCTCGATGCGGGCGACGTGTTCGCCATGCGCACGATCGTGGTCGCGCCGACCGCGACCGCCGAGCAGGCACTCGAGACCCTGGCCCGCGACGGTGCGGAGCTGACCGCGGAGGTGGTCGACGCGATCGCGAACGGGACCGCCCGCGCCGAGCCGCAGCAGGGGACGCCGACGCTCGCCCCGAAGCTGACCCTCGTCGACGGCCTGCTCGACTGGTCCGAGCCTGCCGACGCGGTGTTCGCCCGGTTCCGCGGCGTGACTCCGGAACCCGGAGCGCACACCACCGTCGAGGGGCAGCGGCTCAAGATCCTCGAGGCGGCCCCGGCGGATGCTGCCGAGCCGGTGGAGCCCGGTCGCATCGTCGGCACGAAGTCGGCCCTGCTGATCGGCACGGCATCCGCTCCTCTCGCCGTCACGCGTGTGCAGCCGGCGGGCAAGGGCGCGATGAACGCCGTCGACTGGTGGCGCGGGCAGCGCGCCACGGAAGGGCTGCGTGCCGGATCATGAGCCCGTCTGAGCAGGGGAGAGCACCGCGACGGACCTCCGGTCGCCAGGGTGCCGCGCGTCCCACGAACACAGGGGACCGCTCGGGACGCCGGGGACCGACGCGCACCGTGCAGCCGGCGCGACGCGTCGCCTACGATGTGCTGCGCGCGGTGTCCGACTCCGACGCGTACGCCAATCTGCTGTTGCCCGCGGCCATCGCCGAGGCCGGGCTCAACCCGCAGGACGCCGCCCTCGCCACCGAGCTCACCTACGGCACGCTGCGACGCCGCGGGCTCTACGACGCGATCATCGCGTCCGCCGCCGACCGCGCCGTCGACGGCATCGACCACGCGGTCCTCGATGCGCTGCGTCTCGCCGTGCACCAGCTGCTGGCGACTCGTGTGGCCTCGCATGCGGCCGTCAACGAGTCCGTGAACCTCGTCGCGACGGCAGCGGGACGCGGTGCGGGGAGCTTCACGAACGCCGTGCTGCGGAGGATCGCGCGCGACACCCCCGAGCACTGGCACGAGCGGATCGAGGAGGATGCGCGCTCCGACGACGAGCGACTCGCGCTGCGGTCGGCGCATCCGGTCTGGATCATCCGAGCGTTGCGACGCGCTCTCGCGGCCGAGGGACGCGTGGACGAGCTCGAGGCGCTGCTCGAGGCCGACAACGTCTCACCCGAGGTGACGCTGGTGGCGCTGCCGGGGCTGGCCGAACCCGTCGACCCCCGTCGGCCCTATGCCGTGACGGCCTTCGCGTCACCCGGCGGCGATCCGCGACGCTCCGTCGAGGCATCGGGAGGCACCGTCCGCGTGCAGGACGAGGGCTCCCAGCTCGTCGCCCTCGCTCTGGCGGATGCCGCGCCGATCCGGGCAGGGGAGCGGTGGCTCGACCTGTGCGCGGGGCCCGGAGGCAAGACCGCCCTCCTTGCGGCCATCGCCCGCGAGCATGGCGCGACCCTCGAGGCGAACGAGGTCGTGCCGACGCGCGCCCGTCTGGTGCGCAACGCGCTCCGAGCCGTTCCGGGCGAGGTCGTCGTGCACGAACAGGACGGTCGTGAACTGGCCGCGGCGCGGGCGGGAGAGTTCGACCGGATCCTCGTCGACGCCCCCTGCACCGGCCTCGGCGCGCTGCGCCGCCGTCCGGAGGCGCGGTGGCGCAAGTCTCCGGCCGACGTCGCGGAGCTCGTGCCGCTGCAGGTCGACCTCCTGACGGCGGCACTGGAGGCTCTCGCGCCGGGCGGCATCGTGGCCTACGTCACATGCTCGCCGCATCTGGCCGAGACCGTCGGCGTCGTGCAGGAGGTGCTGCGCGACCGTGCCGACATCACCGAGCTCGACGCGAGGTCCGTGATCGCCGACCTCGCCCGGTCGCCGATCGACCTCGCCGATGACGGCCGCGCGGATTCCGGCAGCGCCCAGCTCTGGCCGCATCGTCATGGCACCGACGCCATGTTCCTCGCGCTGCTCCAGCGCACGGACGCCCCGAACACCGCAGCGAAGGAAGACTAGGACCGTGGAACTCCCCAGCGCACCCCGCATCAACCCCAGCATCCTGGCCGCCGACTTCGTGAACATGCAGGCCGATCTCGCCAAGATCGCGACCGCTGACTTCGCCCACGTCGACGTGATGGACAACCACTTCGTCCCGAACCTCACGTTCGGACCGCAGATGGTGGAGCGCATCCAGGCGACCAGTCCCATCCCGCTCGACGTGCATCTCATGATCACCGATCCGGACCGCTGGGCTCCGGGCTATGCGGAGCTGGGGGCGGCCAGCGTGACGTTCCATCTGGAGGCGGCGGCGGATCCGATCGCCCTCGCCCGTCGGCTGCGCGACATCGGCGCTCGCGCCGGCATCGCGATCAAGCCCGACACACCCGCGGAACCGCTGTACTCGGTGCTCGAGGAGTTCGACCAGATCCTCGTCATGACCGTGGAGCCGGGCTTCGGCGGTCAGGGTTTCATGCCCGAGACCATGCCCAAGCTGCGCGCTCTCGCCGACGAGGCGCAGCGCCGCGGATCGCAGGTGTGGCTGCAGGTCGACGGCGGGATCTCCGACAGCACGATCGAGATCGCCGCTGCCGCGGGCGCGAACACGTTCGTCGCGGGCTCGGCGGTCTTCGGCGCCGACGATATCGAGGCCGCCGTCACTCGGCTCAGGGACCGCGCGCGAGCCGGTAGCCTGGAGGGGTGAAGACTTTCGACGAGCTGTTCGCCGAGCTCAGCGTCAAGGCCGAGACCCGCCCAGAGGGATCCGGCACCGTCGCCGAGCTGGATGCCGGCGTGCACACGATCGGCAAGAAGATCGTCGAAGAGGCCGCCGAGGTGTGGATGGCATCGGAGTACGAATCCGACGAGGCCGCCGCCGAGGAGATCTCCCAGCTGCTGTACCACCTGCAGGTCATGATGATCGCGAAGGGTCTCAGCCTGCAGGACGTCTACCGACATCTGTGATGCGCTCCGTTCCTCTCCTCTCGAACTGAAGGCCATCCATGCTGCGCATCGCTGTTCCGAACAAGGGCTCGCTCTCCGAGACCGCCGCCGACATGCTCGCGGAGGCCGGCTATGCCGGCCGACGCGACCCGAAGACCCTGCACGTCATCGACGCCGAGAACGACGTCGAGTTCTTCTTCCTCCGCCCGAAGGACATCGCCACCTACGTCGGCTCGGGCGCCATCGACGTGGGCATCACCGGCCGGGATCTCCTGCTGGATGCCCGGATGCCGGGCGCACGGGAGATCGAGGCCCTCGGTTTCGCCGGCTCGACGTTCCGCTTCGCCGCGCCCTCGGGCCGCTACAGCGACGTCTCGGAGCTCGACGGCCTGCGCATCGCGACCTCGTACCCGGGCCTCGTCGACGCCTTCCTCGATGAGCGGGGCATCGCGGTCGACCTGGTCCCGCTCGACGGTGCCGTGGAGTCCGCCGTGCGCCTCGGCGTCGCGGACGCCGTCGCCGATGTCGTCGAGACCGGCACGACGCTCCGTCAGGCGGGGCTCGACGTGTTCGGTCCGGTGATCCTCGAGTCCGAGGCCGTCCTCATCGCCGGTCCGGTCGACGCCGACGGCTCCGAGACGCTGCTCCGCCGACTGCGGGGCGTCATGGTCGCCCGTCGTTTCGTCATGATCGACTACGACCTCCCCGTCGCCCTGCTCGACGACGCGGTCAAGATCGCCGGCGGTGTCGAGTCCCCGACCGTCTCGCCGCTGCGCGACCCCGAGTGGGTGGCCGTGCGGGTCATGGTCGCGCGTTCGCGCGTCAACCACGTGATGGACGAGCTGTACGCGCTCGGCGCGCGCGCCATCCTCGTCACCGCCATCCACAACGCGAGGCTCTGATGACTCTCGCCAGCCGCGTCATCCCGTGTCTGGACGTCGCCGACGGCCGCGTCGTCAAGGGCGTCAACTTCGAGAACCTCCGCGACATGGGCGACCCGGTCGAGCTCGCCCGGCACTACGCCGCGCAGGGTGCGGACGAGATCACCTTCCTCGACGTCACCGCCACGGTCGACGCCCGCGCGACGACCTACGACGTGGTGCAGCGCACGGCCGAGCAGGTCTTCGTCCCTCTCACCGTCGGCGGGGGAGTGCGCAGCGTCGACGATGTGGCGCGACTGCTCTCGGTCGGCGCCGACAAGGTCGGAGTGAACTCGGCCGCCATCGCGCGTGCTGAGCTCATCGGCGAGATCGCCGACCGCTTCGGCGCCCAGGTGCTCGTCCTCTCGCTCGACGTGAAGCGCGCCGACACGACGCCCTCGGGCTTCGTGGTGACCACGCACGGAGGGCGGACGCAGACGACGCTCGACGCGCTCGCCTGGGCTCGCGAGGCCACCGAGCGCGGCGCCGGCGAGCTCCTCGTCAACTCGATCGACGCCGACGGCACCAAGGACGGCTTCGACCTCGAGCTCGTGCGTCTCATGCGCGAGGTCGCCGACGTCCCGGTGATCGCGTCCGGCGGGGCAGGCAAGGCCGCGGACTTCGCGCCCGCCATCAAGGCCGGAGCGGATGCGGTGCTCGCCGCGAGCGTGTTCCACACCGGCGCGCTGACCGTCGGCGACGTCAAGGACGCGCTGCGCGCGGAAGGGGTGCTGGTCCGATGACATCGGTCGAGGAGCGCATCGCGCAGGTCGTCTTCAACGCCGACGGCCTGGCACCGGTGATCGTGCAGCAGTGGGACACCCACGAGGTGCTGATGCTCGCCTGGGTCGACGCGGAGGCGCTGCGTCGCACCCTCACATCGGGACGTGCGACGTACTGGTCGCGCTCCCGGCAGGAGTACTGGCGCAAGGGCGACACCTCCGGCAACATCCAGGTCGTGCGGGAGGCCCGCCTCGACTGCGACGGCGACGCGATCCTGCTCGAGGTCGCGCAGACCGGGCCTGCCTGCCACACCGGCACCCGCACGTGCTTCGACACCACCGACCTCGAGGCGACCGTCGGAGCGGGAGAGTCGTGACCTTCGCCCAGCGCGGTCGTTCGATCTCCGTCTCCGGCTTCCTCCTCTCCGGCGCGATCGGCATCATCTCGTCCACGCAGACGTGGCTGACGGTCGAACGAGCGGATGCCGGGGAGGCGATCCTCGTGCCCGGTGCGTCGGCCCTCGTCCTGCTCGCTCCGCTGAGCCTGGCCGTCCTCGCCCTCGGCGCCGCACTCTCGATCGCTGCCCGCGTGCTGCGCGTCGTCTTCGCGGTGCTCGGCGGAGCGGCATCCGTCTTCCTCATCTGGTCGACGCTGCAGCTGCTCGCCGCGCCGCTCGACGCGGTGGGCCCCGCCGTGACCGACGCCACGGGGCTGGCCGGCGGGGGCGCCCTGGGCGATGTCGTGGAGGCGGTCGCGCCGACGGCGTGGCCGATCATCGCTCTGGTCGGCTGGGTCATCCTGCTCGCAGCATCCGTCGTCGTCCTCGTGACGTGGCGGGGCTGGAAGGCCGGTGGCCGCCGCTACCGCACGGATGCCGCCGACGCGGCTCCGCACGACGGTCCCGTCGACGCGGTCGATTCCTGGGACGAGCTGTCCCGCGGAACCGACCCGACGCGGTGACCCCGATAGACTGAACCCGCCCCGCACGTCGTCCCCCGGAGGAGAACATGACCAACCCGATCGCCGACCCCGGCCACGGACACTCGCCTGCGGCCTGGACCGCTGTCGTGATCATGCTCGTCGGCTTCACCGCCGGCACCGTCGCGTTCTGCTTCGAGCAGCCGGCCCTCGTCTGGATCTCCGCGGCCCTCATCCCGATCGGTGCGATCGTGGGCTGGGCGCTGGCCAAGGCCGGTTACGGCGTGAAGGGCCCCAAGTACTCGCCGAAGGCGCACTAGTGGTCCTCGCCGACCTGACGGCCGGCGCTGTCGCAGACGCCGAGCGTCGCGCGCTCTCGCGCCCCCTCGACGTCGTCGAGCGGGAGGCGCTCTCGCGTCCCGCGGCGAAGGACGCCCTGTCGTTCCTCGCTCCCGCCGAGCAGGTGAAGATCATCGCCGAGGTCAAGCGGGCCAGCCCCTCGCGCGGCGCCCTCGCCGACATCCCGGACCCCGCCCTTCAGGCATCGCTCTACGAGACCGGGGGAGCCTCCGCGATCAGCGTGCTCACCGAGGAGCGGCGGTTCGGCGGCAGCCTCGCCGATCTCGAGGCCGTCACCGCCCGTGTGTCCCTGCCGGTGCTGCGCAAGGACTTCATCGCGAATCGCTATCAGGTGCTCGAGGCCAGAGCGGCCGGAGCCGATCTCGTCCTGCTGATCGTCGCCGGGCTCGAACCCGCCGTGCTGCAGGATCTCTTCGGCTTCATCACCGAGCTCGGCATGACGCCGCTCGTCGAGACGCACTCCGCCGACGAGCTCGAGGCGGCGATCGATCTCGGCGCACCGCTCATCGGCGTGAACGCGCGCGACCTGAAGACCCTCGAGCTCGACCGTGATCTGTTCGGCCGTCTGGTCGACCGGATCCCGGACACCGCGGTCAAGATCGCCGAATCCGCCGTCCTGACACCTGCCGACGTGGTGCACTACCGCTCCGCCGGCGCGGATGTCGTCCTGATCGGCGAGGCGCTCGTCACGGGCGACCCCGTCGCCACCCTCAAGAGCTTCCTGGAGGCGAAGTGAGCCTGCGCGATCAGCACGGACCGTACTTCGGCGAGTTCGGCGGGCGCTACATGCCCGAGTCGCTCATCGCGGCGATCGACGAGCTCACCGTGGCCTACGAGGCGGCGGTGGCCGATCCCGAGTTCCGTGCCGAGCTCGCCCAGCTCCTGAGCTCGTACGCCGGACGCCCCTCGGCCATCACCGAGGTGCCGCGGTTCGCCGCGCACGCCGGCGGTTCACGGGTCTTCCTGAAGCGCGAGGACCTCAACCACACGGGGTCCCACAAGATCAACAACGTGCTCGGTCAGGCCCTGCTCACCAAGCGCCTCGGCAAGACCCGCGTGATCGCCGAGACCGGCGCGGGTCAGCACGGCGTCGCCACGGCCACCGCTGCCGCGCTGTTCGGCCTGGAGTGCACGATCTACATGGGTGAGGTCGACACCGAGCGTCAGGCGCTCAACGTCGCCCGCATGCGTCTGCTCGGCGCCGAGGTCGTCGCTGTGACCTCGGGTTCGCGCACGCTCAAGGACGCGATCAACGACGCGTACCGCGACTGGGTGGCATCCGTCGAGACGACGAACTACATCTTCGGCACCGCGGCGGGCCCCCACCCGTTCCCGGCGATGGTGCGCGATTTCCAGAAGATCATCGGCGAAGAGGCCAGGGCGCAGCTCCTCGACGAGGTCGGCCGCCTTCCCGATGCCGTCTTCGCGTGCGTCGGCGGCGGGTCGAACGCGATCGGCATGTTCGATGCCTTCCTCGACGACGAGAGCGTGAAGCTCTACGGCGTCGAAGCGGCCGGCGACGGCGTCGACACCGACCGGCACGCCGCCTCGATCGAACGCGGACGCCCCGGCGTGCTCCACGGAGCGCGGACCTACGTGCTGCAGAACGGCGACGGTCAGACGATCGAGTCGCACTCGATCTCCGCAGGACTCGACTATCCCGGCGTCGGCCCCGAGCACTCCTGGCTGGCCGACATCGGCCGCGCGGAGTACATCCCGGCCACCGATGACGAGGCGATGCAGGCGCTGCGTCTGCTGAGCCGCACCGAGGGCATCATCCCCGCGATCGAGTCGGCGCACGCCCTCGCCGGCGCACTGCGCGTCGGACGAGATCTCGGTCCGGATGCGATCATCGCCATCTGCCTCTCCGGGCGCGGCGACAAGGACATGGACACGGCCGCGCGCTACTTCGAGCTGTACGACGAGGAAGCCCTCGCGCACGACGTCGAGGACGAGAGCGTCGCCGACAAGGCCGCGTCGAAGGGGGAGCCGGAACTGTGAGCCGTGTGGAACAGGCCATCGCCGCCGCTCAGGCCGAAGGGCGCAGCGCCTTCGTCGGCTACCTGCCCGTCGGCTTCCCCGACCTCGAGACCAGCATCCAGGCCGCCATCGCGCTCGCGGAGAACGGCGTCGACATCATCGAGCTCGGCCCGCCCTACAGCGACCCGGTGATGGACGGCGCGATCATCCAGGAGGCGACGACCCAGGCGCTGGCCGCCGGGTTCACGACCGCCGACCTGTTCACCGCGGTGCGCGCCATCACAGCCGTGACCGATGCTCCCGTGCTCGTCATGACCTACTGGAATCCGGTCATGCAGTACGGCGTCGACCGCTACGCGGACGACCTGCTCGCCGCAGGCGGCGCCGGTCTGATCACACCCGACATCACGCCCGACGTCGCAGGGGAGTGGATCGCCGCGAGCGAGCGCACCGGACTCGACCGCGTCTTCCTCGCCGCGCCGACGTCGACGGATGAGCGCCTGGACCTCGTGGTGAAGTCGTCGACCGGCTTCGTCTACACGGTCTCGACCATGGGCATCACCGGAGAGCGCACCGAGCTCGACCGTGCGGCCCGCACCCTGGTCGCCCGCCTCCGCGAGCACGGAGCAACCCGTGCCTGCGTGGGCATCGGCATCTCCACCGCCGAGCAGATCGCGGGCGTCTCGGAGTACGCCGACGGCGCGATCGTCGGCACCGCGCTCGTCCGCGCGCTGCGCGACGGCGGCATCCCGGCTCTCGCCGAGGTCACCCGAAACCTGGCATCCGGCACGTCGTCGGCACGCCCCGATCACGAGAACTAGAATCGCACTCATGTCCCTCGCGCTCCACAGCACCTTCAACGGCGTGCTCGCCAGCATCCCGAGCCCTCCTGTGTCGTACTTCGACCTGGGGCCGATCCGGATCCACTTCTACGCGCTGTGCATCATCGCCGGCATCATCGCCGCCGCGCTGATCACGAACCACCGCCTGACCAAGCGCGGGGCGGAGCCGTGGGTCGTGATCGACATCTCGATCCTGGCCGTCCCGATCGCGATCATCGGCGCGCGCATCTTCCACGTGCTCACGCACCCGAACTTCTACTTCGGCGAGGGGAAGAACACCTGGAACCCGTTCGAGCCGGGTTCCGTCTGGGCGATCTGGGAGGGCGGCATCGCCATCTTCGGAGCGCTCATCGGCGGCGCGATCGGCGCCTACCTCGGATGCCGGTGGACCGGCATCCGCTTCTGGACCTTCGCCGACGCCCTCGCACCCGGTCTCCTGCTCGCGCAGGCCATGGGACGCTTCGGCAACTGGTTCAACCACGAGCTCTTCGGTCTCCCGACCGATCTGCCGTGGGGACTCGAGATCGAGTCGACGAACTCCGCCTTCCCTCCCGGCCTTCCCGAGGGCACGCTGTTCCACCCCACGTTCCTGTACGAGGTGCTGTGGAACGGTCTGGGTGTGCTCGTGCTGCTATGGCTCGGCCGCAAGCTCTTCTTCCAGTGGGGTCGCCTGTTCGCGATCTACCTCATCTGGTACAGCGCGGGACGCGTCGTCTGGGAGTCGATCCGCATCGACCCGAGCGAGATCATCCTGGGCCTGCGCAGCAACGTCTGGGCCGCGATCATCGGCATCGTCGTCGGTCTCGCGATCCTCATCGTGCAGACGCGCCGTCACCCGGGTCTCGAGCCGTCGCCCTACCAGCCGGGCCGCGGACGGAGTGACGAAGGCGCTGATGTAGAATCGCAGGACAATCCCTCTGACTTCGTGGATCTGAGCGAGCCTCCGGCCGAAGAAGTCACCGCAGGAGCCAGCGCCACAAGCGTCGCTCCCACGGACGCGGACGGCTCTCGATAGCCTCCAGAAGTTCCGTGAGGAACCCCACGCATCCACCCGGCCAATGACGTCCCCGGGTCACCTGAAGATCTGAGGACGGTACCGCATGGCATCGAGCGACCTCCGCGCACCCGTCGGGCAGCAGTTCCCGGCCAAGCAGGGCATGTACAACCCGGCGTTCGAGAAGGACGCCTGCGGCCTCGCCATGGTGGCGACGCTGCGAGGCACGGCAGGCCACGACATCATCGCGCTCGCGCTGCAGGCGCTGCGGAACCTGGAGCACCGCGGTGCGATCGGTTCTGACGCCGGCACGGGCGACGGAGCGGGCATCCTCACGCAGATGCCCGACGAGTTCCTCCGCGCGGTGGCGGGCTTCGAGCTGCCGCCGGTGGGGGAGTACGCCGCGGGGCTCGCGTTCCTGCCGCGCGATTCGAGCGAACGTCGCCAGCAGAAGGCGGGCATCGAGAAGATCGCCCGCGCCGAAGGGCTGCGCGTGCTCGGCTGGCGCGAGGTGCCGACCGCCAACGACAACCTCGGCAAGCTCGCCGATGAGGCCCGTCCGGCTTTCGAGCAGCTGTTCGTCAGCGCCGGCGGAGCCACCCATGCGCAGGCCCCGCTCACGGGGATCGCGCTCGACCGTGTCGCCTACCGTCTGCGCAAGCGCGCCGGTCACGAGCTCGGCGCCTACTTCGTCTCGCTCTCGAGCCGCACGCTCGGCTACAAGGGCATGGTCACGACCCTGCAGCTCGAGCCGTTCTACCCCGACCTCCAGGACGAGCGCTTCGCCTCGGAGCTCGCCGTCGTGCACTCGCGGTACTCGACGAACACCTTCCCGTCCTGGCCTCTCGCGCAGCCGCTGCGGATGCTCGCCCACAACGGCGAGATCAACACGGTCGGCGGAAACCGCAACTGGATGCGCGCGCGTCAGTCGCAGCTCGAGTCCGAGCTGCTCGGAGACGTCGCGCCGCTGCTGCCGATCTGCACGGATGGCGCCAGCGACTCGGCCTCCTTCGACGAGGTGCTCGAGCTCCTGACGCTCACCGGGCGCAGCCTGCCGCACGCCATCATGATGATGGTCCCCGAGGCCTACGAGAAGCAGGCCGACATCACGCCGGAGCTCCGCTCCTTCTACGAGTACCACTCGAACCAGATGGAGCCGTGGGACGGACCCGCCGCCCTCATCTTCACCGACGGCACCCTCGTCGGCGCCACGCTCGACCGCAACGGCCTGCGTCCTGGTCGCTGGACGGAGACGACCGACGGACTCGTCGTGATCGGCTCGGAGACCGGTGTGCTGACGTTCGAGCCGGAGCGCATCAAGCGCCGCGGCCGTCTGCAGCCGGGGAAGATGTTCCTCGTCGACACGGCGCAGCGGCGCATCGTCGAGGACCAGGAGATCAAGCGCGAGCTCTCCACGATGCACCCGTGGCAGGACTGGCTGGATGCGGGTGCCGTGCGCCTCGCCGATCTCCCGGAGCGCGAGCACATCGTGCACCCGCCGGCCTCGATCACCCGCCGTCAGCGCACGTTCGGATACACCGAGGAGGAGGTGCGCATCCTCCTGACCCCGATGGGGCAGACCGGTGTCGAGCCCCTCGGCGCGATGGGATCGGACACACCGATCGCGGTGCTCAGCAAGCGTCCGCGCCTGCTGTTCGACTACTTCACGCAGCAGTTCGCGCAGGTGACCAACCCGCCGCTGGACTCGATCCGCGAAGAGGTCGTCACGAGCCTCAAGCTCGGTCTCGGCCCGGAGAGCAACCTGCTCTCGTGGGGTCCTGAGCACACCCGCACGGTGTCGCTCGACTTCCCCGTGATCGACAACGACGAGCTCGCGAAGATCCGCCACATCGACAAGGCCCTTCCGGACCGGTCGAGCGTGACGGTCCGCGGCCTGTACCACTTCGACTCGGGCCCCGACTCGCTCGCCGACCGCCTCACCGAGATGTGCGCGGAGGTGGACGAGGCGATCGAGAACGGCGCCGAGTTCATCATCCTGTCGGACCGCGACTCGAACAAGGATCTGACGCCGATCCCGTCGCTGCTCATGGTCTCGGCGATCCACCACCACCTGATCCGCCGTGAGAACCGCATGAAGGTCGGTCTCATCGTCGAAGCGGGTGACGTGCGCGAGGTGCACCACGTCGCGACCCTCATCGGCTACGGCGCCTCGGCGATCAACCCGTACCTGGCGATGGAGACGGTCGAGCACCTGGTGCGCACCGGCTACATCACCGGCATCACACCCGAGAAGGCCGTCAAGAACCTGATCTACGCGCTCGGCAAGGGCGTGCTGAAGATCATGTCGAAGATGGGCATCTCCACGGTGTCGTCCTACGCCGGCGCGCAGGTCTTCGAAGCCGTGGGCCTCAGCCAGGAGTTCATCGACGCCTACTTCACCCGCACCGAGTCCAAGCTCGGCGGGATCGGCATCGAGGAGATCTTCGCCGAGAACCAGGCGCGTCACGACTACGCCTACCCGGAGGACGCCGCGGCGCGCGCGCACGAGCGTCTGTGGACCGGCGGCGAGTACCAGTGGCGTCGCGACGGCTCTCCGCACCTCTTCAACCCGGAGACGGTCTTCAAGCTGCAGCACTCCACGCGCACGCGTCGCTACGACATCTTCCGCGAGTACACGAAGCTCGTCGACGACCAGGCGGCGGAGCTCAAGACGCTGCGCGGACTCTTCAGCCTGCGCACCGGCACCCGCAAGCCCGTTCCGCTGGACGAGGTCGAGCCGGTGTCCGCGATCGTCAAGCGGTTCTCGACGGGCGCGATGAGCTACGGCTCGATCTCGCGCGAGGCGCACGAGACCCTCGCGATCGCCATGAACCGGATCGGCGGCAAGTCGAACACCGGTGAGGGCGGCGAAGACCCCGACCGGCTGGTCGACCCTGAGCGTCGCAGCGCGATCAAGCAGGTCGCCTCCGGCCGCTTCGGCGTCACGAGCCTCTACCTGACCGAGTCGGATGACATCCAGATCAAGCTCGCCCAGGGCGCCAAGCCCGGCGAGGGCGGGCAGCTGCCGCCGACCAAGGTGTACCCGTGGGTGGCGCGCACGCGTCACGCGACGGCCGGCGTGGGACTCATCTCGCCTCCTCCGCACCACGACATCTACTCGATCGAGGACCTCAAGCAGCTCATCTTCGACCTGAAGAGGGCGAACCCCGAGGCGCGCATCCACACCAAGCTCGTGAGCCAGTCGGGTATCGGCGCCGTCAGCGCCGGTGTGGCGAAGGCGCTCAGCGACGTCATCCTCGTCTCCGGACACGACGGCGGCACCGGCGCGAGCCCGCTGAACTCCCTCAAGCACGCGGGCACGCCGTGGGAGCTCGGTCTGGCCGAGACCCAGCAGACGCTCATGCTCAACGGCATGCGCGACCGCGTGGTCGTGCAGGTCGACGGTCAGCTCAAGACGGGCCGCGACGTGATCATCGGCGCCCTGCTCGGTGCGGAGGAGTTCGGCTTCGCGACGGCTCCGCTCGTGGTGAGCGGCTGCATCATGATGCGCGTCTGCCACCTCGACACGTGCCCGGTCGGCGTCGCCACGCAGAACCCGGCGCTGCGCGAGCGCTTCACCGGCAAGCCGGAGTTCGTCGTCAACTTCATGGAGTTCATCGCCGAAGAGGTGCGCGAGCTGCTGTCCGAGCTCGGCTACCGCTCGATCGATGAGATCGTCGGCCGTGCCGACCTCATCGAGATGAACGCGGCCGTGGACCACTGGAAGGCCGAGGGCCTGGACCTCAGCCCGGTGCTGGACGGTCCCGTCTTCCCGGCCGGCGAGCCGCGTCGCAGCGGCCGTGCGCAGGATCACGAGCTCGAGAAGCACTTCGACGTGCAGCTGATCGACATCGCGAAGGGCGCGCTCCTCAACGGCGAGCCCGTCGTGGTCGAGCTTCCGATCGCGAACACCGAGCGGGCCGTCGGCACGATGCTCGGCCATCAGGTCACGTCGCGGCATGGCGCCGCGGGGCTCCCGAAGGAGACGATCGACGTCACCCTGCACGGAACGGCGGGGCAGTCGCTCGGCGCGTTCCTCCCGCCGGGAATCGTCCTGCGTCTGGAGGGCGACGCCAACGACTACGTGGGCAAGGGCCTCTCCGGCGGCGACATCACCATCCGTCCGCCGCGCGGCTCGTCGATCGCACCGCACGAGAACGTGATCGCCGGCAACGTCATCGGCTACGGTGCGACCTCCGGCACGATGTTCATCTCGGGCGTCGTGGGGGAGCGGTTCCTCGTCCGCAACTCGGGCGCCACCGCGGTCGTCGAGGGCGTGGGAGACCACGCGCTCGAGTACATGACCGGTGGGCTCGCCGTGATCCTCGGCTCGACCGGTCGCAACTTCGGCGCCGGCATGTCCGGCGGCATCGCCTACGTGCACGCGCTCGACACGGGCAAGGTGAACGCGCAGTCCCTCGGCAGCGGAGAGCTCCTCCTCGAGCAGCTGGACCGTGCCGATCTCGAGGTGCTGCGGAGCCTCCTCACGGCGCACGTCGAGCGCACCGCGTCACCGCGGGCATCCGCTCTCCTCGAGCGTTTCGACGAGACGGCGTCCGAGTTCGTCAAGGTGCTTCCCCGTGACTTCGCCGCCGTGCGGAGCATGCGCGAGGAAGCATTGGCCGAGGGGATCGACCCCGACGGCGACATCGTGTGGAACCGCATCCTGGAGGTGACCGGTGGCTGATCCCAAAGGCTTCATGAAGGTGACCGAGCGGGAACTCCCCGCACGACGTCCGGTGCCCGTGCGCATCATGGACTGGAAAGAGGTCTACGAGCGCGGCGACAAGGCGGTGCTGCAGCGCCAGGCCGGCCGCTGCATGGACTGCGGCGTGCCGTTCTGCCATTCCGGATGCCCGCTCGGCAACCTCATTCCCGAGTGGAACGACCTGACCTGGCGCGGCGAGGGCCGCGCGGCCATCGAGCGCCTGCACGCCACCAACAACTTCCCGGAGTTCACCGGGCGGCTGTGCCCTGCGCCGTGCGAGAGCTCGTGCGTGCTCGGCATCAACCAGCCGGCGGTGACGATCAAGCAGATCGAGGTCTCGATCATCGATGAGGCCTTCGCGAAGGGCTGGGTCGAGCCCGAGCCGCCCGAGCGCCTCACCGGCAAGACCGTCGCCGTCGTCGGATCCGGCCCCGCCGGCCTCGCGGCCGCGCAGCAGCTCACGCGCGCCGGTCACACGGTCGCGGTGTTCGAGCGCGACGATCGCATCGGCGGACTGCTCCGCTACGGCATCCCCGACTTCAAGATGGAGAAGGGACAGCTGGAGACGCGTCTTCGCCAGATGCAGGAGGAGGGCACCCGCTTCCGGGCGGGCGTCGAGATCGGCAAGGACATCTCCTGGGCCGACCTGCGCGCGCGCTACGACGCGGTCGTCATCGCCACCGGCGCGACGGTTCCGCGCGACCTTCCGATCCCCGGACGCGACCTCGACGGCGTGCACTTCGCCATGGAGTACCTGGTCGAGTCGAACCACGCGGTCGCCGGTGACAAGGTCACCAACCAGATCACCGCCGAGGGCAAGCACGTCATCGTTATCGGCGGCGGCGACACCGGCGCGGACTGCATCGGCACCGCGCACCGTCAGGGCGCACTCAGCGTCACCAACCTCGCCATCGGCAAGCAGCCCGGCACGGAGCGTCCCGACCACCAGCCGTGGCCGATGATGCCGACCGTGTTCGAGGTCGCTTCTGCCCACGAGGAGGGCGGCGAGCGGATGTTCCTCGCCTCCACGGTCGAGTTCCTCTCGAACGAGGTGGGCGAGGTGCGTGCACTCCGGGTCGCCGAGACCGAGTACATCGACGGACGCCGCGTGCCGAAGAGCGGCACCGAGCGCGAGATCCCCGCTGACCTCGTGCTGATCGCCATGGGCTTCACCGGCCCGGAGCAGGACGGCTACACCGAGGAGACCCTCCCGCAGGTGACCGACCGCGGTGCGTTCCGCCGCGACTCCAGCTACGAGTCGACCGTGTCCGGCGTGTTCGTCGCCGGTGACGCCGGCCGCGGACAGTCGCTCATCGTCTGGGCGATCGCCGAAGGCCGGGCCGCTGCCGCGAACGTCGACCGGTTCCTCATGGGCAGCACCGTGCTGCCCGAGCCGGTGCGTCCGCAAGATGTCGCGATCGGCCTTCAGCCCGCGTAGGCTGAGCGGCGGCACCTCGCCTGATTCACCTTCCCCCACTTCTATCCCTGGAGAATTCTGTTGAGACGCGCGAAAATCGTCGCCACCCTGGGCCCCGCCACCTCCACCTATGAGACGGTGCGCGCACTGATCGATGCGGGGGTGGATGTCGCACGCCTGAACCTCAGCCACGGCGACTACTCCGTGCACGAGAACAACTACGCCAACGTGCGCCGTGCCGCGGACGACGCCGGCCGCGCCGTCGCGATCCTCGTGGACCTCCAGGGCCCGAAGATCCGTCTCGGCAAGTTCGAGAACGGGCCCTACGAGCTCGCGGTCGGTGACATCTTCAAGATCACCACCGAGGACATCATCGGCAACAAGGACATCTGCGGGACGACCTTCAAGGGTCTGCCGCAGGACGTCAAGCCGGGTGACTTCCTCCTCATCGACGACGGCAAGGTCCGCGTCGAGGTCGTCGAGACCGACGGCGTCGTCGTCACCACGAAGGTGATCGTCGCCGGTGCCGTCTCGAACAACAAGGGCATCAACCTGCCCGGTGTCGCCGTCAACGTCCCCGCGCTGAGCGAGAAGGACGAGGACGACCTGCGCTGGGGTCTGCGCATCGGCGCCGACCTGATCGCGCTGTCGTTCGTGCGCAACGCCTCGGACGTGACCCGTGTGCACGAGATCATGGCAGAGGAGGGCGTCAAGGTCCCCGTCATCGCCAAGGTCGAGAAGCCGCAGGCGGTCGACGCCCTCGAGGAGATCGTCGACGCGTTCGACGCGATCATGGTCGCCCGTGGCGACCTCGGTGTCGAGCTGCCGCTCGAGGCCGTGCCGATCGTGCAGAAGCGCGCCGTCGAGCTCGCCCGCCGCATGGCGAAGCCGGTCATCGTCGCGACGCAGATGCTCGAATCCATGATCAACAGCCCGGTCCCGACGCGCGCCGAGACGTCCGACGTCGCGAACGCCGTCCTCGACGGCGCCGACGCGGTCATGCTCTCCGGAGAGACGAGCGTGGGCGACTACCCGGTCGTTGTCGTCGAGACGATGGCCCGCATCATCGAGTCCACCGAGGAGCACGGCCTGGAGCGCATCGCGCCGCTCACCACCAAGCCGCGCACCCAGGGTGGCGCGATCACCCTCGCCGCCCTCGAGGTCGCCGAGTTCGTCGACGCGAAGTTCCTCTGCGTCTTCACGCAGTCGGGCGACTCCGCTCGTCGCCTGTCGCGTCTGCGCTCGCGCATCCCGATGCTGGCCTTCACGCCGGAGCCCGACATCCGCCGCCGCATGGCGCTCACGTGGGGCATCCGCTCGACCCTCGTCGACATGGTGCAGCACACTGACCTCATGTATCTGCAGGTCGACGACTATCTGCTGAAGAACGGTCTGGCCGAGGAAGGGGACAAGGTCGTCGTGATCTCCGGTTCCCCTCCCGGAATCGTGGGCTCGACGAACGACATCCGCGTCCACAAGGTCGGGGACGCCGTCGGCGGTGCTGCTCCGATCTACAAGGAAGCAACCGTCTGATCCGTTGGTGCGCAGCAGAGGGGCGGGACTTCGGTCTCGCCCCTCTGTCGTCCGTCTCGGTGTATGTTCCCCCTATGGACAACGACCGGGCGATGCTCGTCCACTCCGAGGCGGAGGCTGCAGCATCCATCCGCTGAAGGCCGCCGGCTGGTGGCTTGCCGACTACGCCTACGCCGGGTACTGGCAGCTCAGGGCGACGTTCTCCCGATCAGACGCGACGTCATACGCGTCGGGCGACGCGGCACCCATCGTGGTGCTCCCCGGCGTGTACGAGACCTGGCGATTCCTGCAGCCGCTGATCACGGAGCTGCATGCCCGAGGGCATCCCGTCCATGTCGTCGACGCCCTGCAGCGGAATCAGCGCCCTGTGGCTGAGATGGCGGAGAGCGTGACCGCGTTCCTCGAGGAACGGGATCTGCATGACGTCATCCTCGTCGCGCACAGCAAGGGCGGTCTGGCCGGCAAGCTCGCCATGACCGGACGCGCGGCAGGACGGGTGCGCTCGATGCTCGCGGTGGCGACGCCCTTCGGCGGCTCACGCTACGCCCGGATGTTCCCCGTGCGCACGCTGCGTGCGTTCGCTCCGGAGGACCCGTCGATCGTCGGTCTCGCCCGGCAGCTCAGCGTCAACTCCCGGATCGTCTCGATCTACGCCGACTTCGATCCGCACATCCCTGAGGGGAGCGAGCTGGCGGGAGCGAAGAACGTCCGGCTCGACACCGGAGGGCACTTCCGCATCCTCGCCCATCCGCGCGTCCTCGCCGAGCTGGCGGTGCTGGCCGAGTAGACCTCGCCCCGAACGTCGAACATCTCGCGCTCGCCTCCACGAGGCTTCGGGCTGCTGTCAGGGGGCATAGGTCATCACGTCCCCGACGAGAGGCGCCTCGGAGGTGCGGTCGCCCGAGACGGCGGTATCGCGGTCGTAGGGCGTGCCGGCGAAGCCCGCTTCGAGCGCCTCAGCGCTCGGGACGACTCCGTCGAGGGTGAACGAGTCGATCAGGAACGGCACGCCGTTCGAGGCGAGCGGGCTCGGCGAATCCATGATGTGGAAGTGCAGGTGTGGGGCGTCGGAGTTGCCCGAGTTTCCGAGCAGCGCGATCGGCTCGCCCTTCTTCAGCTGCTGACCCACCTCGACGTGCGCTGGGTTGCCGGGCTGCAGGTGCGCATAGAAGGCGAACCGGCCGTCGCCGATGTCCTGCACGATGTAGTTGCCGCCGTATTCGTCGAGGGTGAGGCCGGTCGGGTTCGCGCCCGGTGTCTGCTCCGGTCGGTCGGTGGTCATCGCGACCACCGGCCCGTCGGCGACTGCGATGACGTCGTTGCCGAAGGACGGGTAGTTCTGGGCCACGGTCTTGTCTCCGGTGAACAGCCGGTCATCGTCGGTCAGCTGCACGTAATCGATCGCCCAGCGTTCCGGGACCTTGAAGCCGGCGTTGATGGGGCTGACCGCTCCGCGGTGCGGTGTGAGGGTGCAGCATCCGTTGCCGTTCAGCCAGCCCGCGCCCTGCAGCGGTGGACCGATGGTGACGGGAGTCGAAGCGCTCACTGTGACGGCGGGAACGTGTTCGACGATGACGGAGTCGTGGATGGGTGGGTTGGCTTCCGGCATCCGCACCGTCACGGTGTGCTCGATCGAGGTCGGCACCTCGGCGGCAGAGTCGACGATCGCGTCCATCCAGATCATGGCACTTCCGCCGCCCGGGAGGGTACCGCCCGCGTCGCCCGTGCCGACACCGCGGTAGACGGCGGTCAACTCCTCGCCGGTGAGCGACTGCAGTGTGCCTCCGTCGGCGCGGGATTCGACGGACTCGATCGTTGCCGGCGACGCCGAGGCGTTGACGAGCAGGAGCTCATAGGCCAGATGCATGCGACCGTCGGTGGCGGGAGCCGCGATCGGCGGATTCGTGACGGTCACGACCACCGGGGAGTAGGCATCCTGAGCGGCATCGTACTGGGCGGGTGAGGACTCGACCGGCGTCATGGCGGGAGAGTCGGACGCGCCCGACGGGCCCGTGCATCCGCTCAGGAACAGCACGGAGATGGAGGACATCGCAACAGCGGAGAACAACGCCGAGCGTGGTCTGGGACGGGGCATACATCTCATTGTGCCCAAGGCAGGCTGCTCGCGGTGCTCGATCGAGGAGATGTCAGCCGCAGTTCCCCGAGGGTGTGCGCCCGTCGCCCAGAGTGGGGAGCCAGAGCAACAGATCCGGGAGCGCGGCGTAGGCGGCCAGTCCGTGATCGATGTCGGGGTAGGTGTGGAACGTGAGATCCGCCTGCTGGGAGCAGAGCAGCTTCACATAGGCCTCGGTCGCACTCGGGCGCACCAGCTGGTCGGCCTCGCCCTGTCCGACGAAGACGGGTACGGTCACGGGCTGCCCGCCCGCGCTGTTCTCCTCCAGCAGGGTCTTCCACGGCTCGGTGGTGGCCGGGTCGCTGGTCACATAGCCGCCGACGAGCGGATCGGCGATCGCATGGAGCTCCTTCGTCTGCGTGAGGAGGCAGAGCTCGGCCATCTCGGGGGTGGCCTTCGCCCCGGCGGGAGTGAGTATCGCGGTGATCTCGTCCGCCGTGTACCGGTCGGCGTATGCGACCGTGTAGGCGGGGATGGCGAGCGACGCGATGGTCACTCCGGAGAGATCGATGATGTCATCGGTCATCAGCGCGTTCAGATTCGCCGCCGGCGCAGCCACCGCGACACCCTGCAGCTTCAGCTCCGGGGCGTACGACGATGCCCGCTCCGCCGCGAAGAGCACGGCCTGCCCTCCCTGCGAATGCCCCCAAAGGACGACGCGGTCGCCGATGTCCGCGCCGTCGATCGTGCGCGCCGCGCGCACGATGTCCAGCACGCTGTTCGACTCCGGTACGCCGAGGAGGTAGGAGGATTGCCCTTCGACGCCGAGGCCCGGGTAGTCGGTCGCGGCGATCGCGTATCCCTCGGCCAGCAGTTCGTGAAGACCCTCGATGTACTGGAAGGGATCGAGACCGAGCGATGGTGCGCACTGCGCGGCGGCACCCGTGGTCGGATGGGCCCAGGAGACCACCGTGCGTCCGTTCTCCGGCGCAGGTCCCTCCGGGACGATCACGACGCCGGAGACCGGGATGTCATCGCCGGCGAGGTCTCGCGAGTGGTAGATCACCCGCCACGCCGTTGTTCCCGCCGGTGCGCTCGCGATCGGTTCGATGCGGATGATCTCGCCGGGGTCGCCGGTCGGGGCGGGGGAGGGGAGCGTGTAGAACGCCGGATCGGTCTTGAGGTCGGCCTGCCCTTCGATGTACCGGCGGGCGAACTCCGCTGCGGCGAGCCCGAGCACGACGACGAGGACGGCCCCGATGATGAGAAGGATCCGTCGCCGCCTCGGTCGATGTGCGTGCGCCGCAGGCGCGCCACTGTCCATAGGGACTGTATAGCGCACAGAGGGTGCCGGCGGTGGGACTCGAACCCACACGCCCTCTCGGACAAAGCATTTTGAGTGCTCCGCGTCTGCCATTCCGCCACGCCGGCTCGTGTGTCGCGCCTTCGACTTTAGCGCAGGAGATCTCGTCGCAGCGTCGGGCCACAGCCGGTAGCCGGGGCCTCTCCACTAGGATGGATCTGTGACCGAGCAAGAACAGGCTGTAGAGCCCACGGCATCCGCACCCCGACGCGTCGTCGTCGCCGAAGACGAATCGCTGATCCGTCTCGACATTGTCGAGATCCTCCGCGACAACGGCTTCGATGTCGTCGGCGAGGCCGGCGACGGTGAGACCGCTGTCGCTCTCGCGACCGAGCTGCGCCCCGATCTCGTCATCATGGACGTCAAGATGCCTCAGCTCGACGGCATCAGCGCGGCCGAGAAGCTGCACAAGGGGAACATCGCCCCGGTCGTGCTCCTCACGGCGTTCAGCCAGAAGGAGCTCGTCGAGCGCGCGAGCGAGGCCGGCGCTCTGGCTTACGTCGTCAAGCCGTTCACCCCGAACGACCTGCTCCCGGCGATCGAGATCGCGTTGGCCCGCCACGAGCAGATCATCACGCTCGAGGCCGAGGTCGCCGACATGGTCGAGCGCTTCGAGACCCGCAAGCTCGTCGACCGGGCCAAGGGCCTGCTCAACGAGAAGATGGGGCTGAGCGAGCCCGAGGCGTTCCGCTGGATCCAGAAGGCGTCGATGGACCGCCGTCTGACGATGCAGGACGTCGCGAAGGCGATCATCGAGCAGCTCGCGCCGAAGAAGTGAGCCCGGAGGGCTCGGAGTGAGCCTGCCGAAATCCGCTGTTCGGCTCGACGCCGAGCACATCCTGCGCCCGATCCGGATCGGTGACGGTGCCGCTCTCGCGCGCGCCTACGTCGCGAACCGCCACCATCTCGCGCCCTGGGAGCCCACCCGTGCAGAGTCCTTCTTCACGCAGGAGTTCCAGGAGCGGCACGCACAGGAGTGCGAGACGGATGCCACCTCGGGACGCAGCATCCGATTCGTCATCGAATCCGACGACGGCGAGATCCGCGGGCGGATGAACCTCAACAACATCGTGCGGGGTGCGTTCTGGAGCGCCGACCTCGGCTACTGGATCGACGTCTCGCGTCTGCGCCGTGGTCTCGCGTCCCGCGCCGTCGAGCGTGTGGCCGCTCACGCCAGGGAGGAACTGCGGCTCCATCGCCTGCAGGCGGCGACGCTGCTGCACAACATCGGTTCGCAGCGCGTGCTCGCCGAGAGCGGGTTCGAGCGCATCGGTCTGGCGCCGAAGTATCTGCGCATCGCGGGTGAGTGGCAGGACCACCTGCTCTTCCAGCTGCTGCTGGAGGAGCCGCTCAGTCCGCGGCGGGAACGGCCTTGATCATGTTGGTGATCCTGATCGTCGAGCAGCGCCGGCCCTGATCGTCGGTCACGACGATCTCGTGGACCGTGATGCTGCGGCCGAGGTGCACCGGGGTGCAGACGCCGGTGACGACACCGGAGGTCGCCGAACGCGTGTGCGTGGCATTGATGTCGACGCCGACGGCGAGGCGTCCGGGGCCGGCGTGCAGATTCGCCGCCATCGACCCGAGCGACTCGCCGAGCACGACGTACGCGCCGCCGTGCATGAGACCGACGGGCTGCGTGTTGCCTTCGACGGGCATCGTGGCGACGCACCGCTCGAGGCTGAACTCGAGGAACTCCATGCCCATCTTCTGGGCGAGCGCCCCCATCCCTCGAGCTGTCGCCCAGTCGAGTCCCTCGCTCGTCGCGACGTCGCTCATGAATCCTCCTCAGCGGGTGTCTGCCGTCCTCGTTAGGCTGACAGGGTGACGGACTCCGCAAAGCCTACCCTCATGGTCATCGACGGCCATTCGCTCGCCTATCGTGCCTTCTTCGCCCTTCCGGTCGAGAACTTCACGACCAAGGACAATCAGCACACGAACGCCATCTACGGCTTCCTGTCGATGCTGGTGAACCTCATCAAGGCCGAGCAGCCGACCCATCTGGCGATCGCCTTCGACACCTCCCGGCACTCGTTCCGCACCGACGAGTACCCCGAGTACAAGGCGACGAGGTCCGAGACGCCTCAGGAGTTCCGCGGCCAGATCCCTCTCCTCCAGGACTGCCTCGCGGCCATGTCGATCCCCGTTCTCACGAAAGAGGGGATCGAGGCCGACGACATCCTCGCGACCCTCTCGACACAGGGCGCGGAGCAGGGCTACGACGTGCTCGTCGTCTCGGGCGATCGCGACAGCATCCAGCTGGTGAACGACGAGGTGACCCTGCTGTACCCATCGGTGCAGGGTGTGTCGCAGCTGAAGCGCTACGACCCCACCACGGTGCAGGAGCGCTACGGCGTGCCGCCCGAGCAGTATCCCGACATCGCGGCCCTGGTCGGCGAGACCAGCGACAACCTTCCCGGAGTCCCGAAGGTGGGGGAGAAGACCGCGGTGAAGTGGCTCACCCAGTTCGGCACGCTCGACGAGCTGCTCGATCGCGCCGATGAGATCAAGGGTGTGGTCGGCGGCAACCTGCGCGACCACATCGACGACGTGCGGCGCAACCGCAAGCTGAACCGTCTGCTCCGTGACGTCGAGCTTCCTGTCGCTCCCGACGACCTCGCGGTGACGCCGATCGATGCGCAGGCCGTTCGCGACATCTTCGCGCGGCTCGAGTTCCGTACGCTGCTTCCGCGTGTCTTCGACGCTGTCGGCGCCGGTGAGGTCGCCGACGATCCCGCCTCCGCGGTCGTCCTGCCCGTACCGGCCGAGGTCGCGCCTGCTGACCTCGCGACGTGGGCCGCGGCACAGGACGGCGACGTCGCGCTCCGCATCACGACGCAGGGCGGCAAGCCCGTCCGCATCGGCGCGGCGACGACGACCGAGCTGCGGGAGTCCGACTGGACGGATGCCGCGGCAGACGCGCTCCGCAGCTGGATCGAGTCGTCGAGCCCGAAGGTGCTGCACGACGCGAAGCCCCAGGTCAAGGCGCTGTTGCGCCAGGGCATCCGCCTCGCCGGTCTCGCCTACGACACGAGTCTTGCGGGCTGGCTGCTGCGCCCGAGCTTCCCCGACAAGACGCTCGCCGACCTGGTAGAGCGCTACCTCGGCGAGAAGCTTCCCGAGGCAGACCCCTCTCAGCTCGTCCCCGAGACCGAGGGCGCCACGCCGTCCCAGGAGGCCTGGTTCGCGCTTCGGGTCGCCGACGCGCTGCGGGACGACATCCCCGAGTCGGTCACCAAGGTGCTCGTCGAGATCGAGCTCCCGACCCTGATGACGCTCGCCGACATGGAGGTCGCCGGTGTCGCGGTCTCGCACGAGGTGCTGTCGACCTTCTCGGGCGAGCTCGCCACCCGCGCCGAGGGGATCGCCCAGGAGGCCTTCTCGAGCATCGGCCGAGAGTTCAATCTCGGTTCGCCCAAGCAGCTGCAGGAGGTCCTGTTCGAAGATCTCCAGCTCCCGAAGACCCGCAAGACCAAGTCCGGGTACTCGACGGATGCTGCAGCGCTGGCCGACCTGCAGGAGACCCACCCGCACCCGTTCCTCAGCCTGCTCCTGCAGCACCGCGAGGCGACGAAGCTGCGTCAGATCATCGAGTCGCTCGACACGGCGATCGGCGACGACCACCGCGTCCACACCACGTACGTGCAGACCGGCAGTCAGACGGGACGGCTCTCCAGCACCGACCCCAACCTGCAGAACATCCCGGTGCGCACGGAGGAGTCGCGTCGCATCCGCAGCGCGTTCCAGGTCGGCGAGGGCTATGAGGCTCTGCTGACGGCGGACTACTCCCAGATCGAGATGCGCATCATGGCGCACCTCTCCGGCGACGAGGGGCTCATCGAGGCCTTCAACAGCGGCGAGGACCTGCACCGGTTCGTCGGCGCCCGGGTGTTCGGAGTCGACCCGAGCGAGGTGACCTCCGCGATGCGGACCAAGGTGAAGGCCATGTCGTACGGCCTCGTCTACGGGCTGTCCGCCTTCGGTCTCTCCAAGCAGCTGCGCATCGAGCAGTCCGAGGCGAAGCAGCTGATGGTGGAGTACTTCGCCCGTTTCGGCGCTGTCCGCGACTATCTCCGCGCCTCTGTGATGAAGGCGAAGGAGGTCGGCTACACCGAGACGATCTTCGGGCGTCGACGTCCGTTCCCCGACCTCGCGAGCCCGAACCGCGTGCTGCGGGAGAACGCCGAGCGTGCGGCTCTCAACGCCCCGATCCAGGGCAGTGCCGCCGACATCATGAAGATCGCGCTCCTGCACATCCATGACGATCTGCGCTCCGATCAGCTCTCCTCGCGTGCGCTGCTGCAGATCCATGACGAACTCGTGGTCGAGGTCGCGCCGGGCGAGTGGGACGCCGTCGAGCGGATCGTGCGGGCGCGCATGGGCGATGCCGCCGACCTGAGGGTGCCGCTCGACGTGCAGGTCGGTCGCGGCGCGGACTGGAACGAGGCCGCGCACTGAGGTCGGTGCGACGACAGAACCGATATATCGAGAGGATGCGGGGGATTAGGCTGAAGGGATGACTTCAGCTCCCCGCACTCCGTCTGCCATCGACCAGGTCGCTGACGAGTGGGTCGACACGATCGCTGTCCTCGCACCGACTCTCGGTACCTACATCGGCCGTGACGAGGTGAACGACCGCTTCGGCGATCTGAGTCCCGCGGGTCATGAGGAGATCGCCGCGGCGACCCGTTCGACGCTCGACAAGCTGTCTGCGCTCGAGCCAGGCGACGCGATCGACGAGGTCACCAAGACCGATCTGAGTGCCGAGCTCCGTCTCGACCTCGAGCTGCACGAGGCGAAGTGGCACCTGCGCGACCTCAACGTGATCGCCTCGGCGGCGCAGGACGTGCGATCGGCGTTCGATCTGATGCCGACGGCCACTGCCGACGACTGGGGCGTGATCGCCACACGTCTGGCGGCTGTGCCCGGTGCACTGCGCGGCTACACCGAGACGCTGCGCCAGGGCATCGCCGAGGGAGTCACCCCGGCGCGTCGTCAGGTCGTCGAGGTCGCGACGCAGATCGATCGCTACACCGCGGATGACGGCTTCTTCGCAGCGTTCGTCGCTGACGCCGGCCCCGACGAGGGCCAGCTTCCCGCATCTCTCGCCCGCACGCTCGCCGACAACTCCGCGGCCGCGCGTGTCGCGTACCACGAGCTGCGTCGCTTCCTCGCCGAAGAGCTCGCGCCCGCTGCCGGCGACGTCGACGCGGTCGGCCGCGAGCTCTACGCGCTGAACTCGCGCCGCTTCCTCGGCGCGACGATCGACCTGGACGAGACCTACGAGTGGGGACGCGAGGAGCTCGCCCGCATGGTCGCCGAGCAGACCGCGATCGCGAACGAGATCCTGCCCGGCGCCTCGGTCGAAGAGGCCGTCGCCCACCTGGAGGCCGACCCTGCCCGCAAGCTCGTGGGCACCGACGCGCTCCAGAAGTGGATGCAGGAGACGAGCGACCGCGCTGTCGCTGAACTCGGCGCCTCCCACTTCGACATCCCCGAAGCGATCCGCACGCTCGAGTGCATGATCGCGCCCACACAGGAGGGCGGGATCTATTACACCGGACCGACGGATGACTTCTCGCGTCCGGGACGCATGTGGTGGTCGGTCCCCGAGGGTGTCACCGAGTTCGACACGTGGCGCGAGCTGACCACGGTCTTCCACGAGGGCGTTCCCGGACACCACCTGCAGATCGCTCAGGCGGTGTACAACCGCGCCGAGCTGAACACCTGGCGGCGCCTCCTCGCCGGCACCTCCGGTCATGCCGAGGGTTGGGCGCTGTACGCCGAGCGCCTGATGGAGCAGCTCGGTTACCTGGACGACCCCGCCGACCGACTGGGCATGCTCGACGGCCAGCGCATGCGCGCCGCTCGCGTCGTGCTCGACATCGGCGTGCACCTGGGCAAGCCCCGCCTCGACGGAACGGGCACCTGGGACGCCGCCTACGCTCTCGAGTTCCTGCGGAGCAACGTCAACATGTCCGACCAGTTCGTGCAGTTCGAGGTGAACCGCTACCTCGGCTGGCCGGGGCAGGCGCCGTCGTACAAGGTCGGTCAGCGCATCTGGGAACAGGTTCGCGACGCCGTGCGCGAAGCCGAAGGAGAGTCCTTCTCGTTCAAGGAGTTCCACAAGCGGGCGCTCGACATGGGCGGCGTCGGCCTCGACACGCTCCGGAGTTCACTCCTCCCGCGGTGACGGGAATGGTCCGGCACCGGGAGGTGTTCATTCATCTGAATGGAAAGGGATGACATGAGCATCGAATTCGGACTGGACACCTTCGGCGACATCACGAGGGACTCCGACGGAGAACTCCTCACCGGCGCACAGACGATCCGCAACGTCGTCGCGCAGGCGGAGATGGCCGATCGGGTCGGGGTCGACTTCTTCGGCGTGGGGGAGCATCACCGCTCCGAGTTCGCGATCTCCGCCCCGGAGATGGTGCTGGCAGCGATCGCCGCGCGCACCGAGCGCATCCGCCTGGGCACGGCTGTCACAGTGCTGTCATCCGATGACCCCGTGCGCGTGTTCGAGCGGTTCTCGACGCTGGACGCACTGTCGCACGGCCGCGCCGAGGTCGTGCTCGGCCGCGGCTCCTTCATCGAGTCGTTCCCGCTCTTCGGCTACGACCTCCGCGACTACGAGGCGCTCTTCGAGCAGAAGCTCGAGCTGTTCACGGAGCTCCTCAAGGAGGAGCCCGTCACCTGGTCGGGAACCATGCGCGCCTCGCTCGAGAACGCGAACGTCTTCCCCAAGACCGAGAACGGGCTCCGCACGTGGGTCGGGGTGGGCGGCAGCCCCGAGTCCGTGGTCCGCGTCGCCCGCCACGGGCTCGGACTGATGCTCGCGATCATCGGCGGTCCGGCGGTGCGCTTCAAGCCCTTCGTCGAGCTGTACCACCGCTCGGTCGCCTCGTTCGGGACGACATCGCACCCGGTGGCCGTGCACTCTCCGGGGCACATCGCTGAGACGGATGACGAAGCGTGGGACGCCGCATACTCCGGCTTCGAGGCGATGAACAACACCATCGGACGCGAGCGCGGCTGGCCGGCGTACAGCCGTGCGCGATTCCAGAACGACGTCGGCCCCGAAGGGGCCATCTACGCGGGCTCGCCCGAACGCGTGGCGGCCAAGATCGCCGACACCATCACGACTCTCGGGCTCGGCCGCTTCGATCTCAAGTATGCGACAGGCACTCTGTCCCATGAGTCCATGATGCGGAGCATCGAGCTCTACGGCACCGAGGTCATTCCGCGGGTGCGCAAGATCCTGTCCGAACGGGACTGACTCGTCATCGTGGGGCGGCGCGGCCGCGCGCCGTCCTACGATGAGGTCATGGCCAACACCGCCCTGCCGAGCCGTGCCTCGCTCGCCGAGCGCCTCGACGATCTGCCGTTCACGAGACGCCATCTCCGCGTCCTGAGCGGTTCGGGCGTCGGGTGGGCGCTCGACGCGATGGATGTCGGTCTCATCTCCTTCATCCTCGCGGCGCTCACGCAGCAATGGGGCTTGACGAAGACGGACGCCGGTTGGATCGCGTCCATCGGGTTCCTCGGCATGGCGGTCGGGGCGACGCTCGGAGGTCTCCTCGCCGATCGTCTCGGCCGCCGTCAGGTCTTCGCGCTCACTCTCCTCGTGTACGGCATCGCCACCGGAGCCAGCGCGCTCGTCGGCGGGATCGCCGCGCTGCTGGTGCTGCGGTTCTTCGTCGGGCTCGGACTCGGCGCCGAGCTGCCGGTCGCCTCGACCTACGTGAGCGAGTTCGCACCAGCGCGCATCCGCGGCAGGCTCATCGTCATCCTCGAGGCGTTCTGGGCCGTGGGCTGGACCGTGTCCGCGCTCATCGGGTACTTCGTGATCCCGGCATCCGACGCGGGATGGCGCTGGGCGTTCGCGTTGGGGGCCATCCCGGCCGTCTACGCCCTGATCATCCGCTGGGGACTGCCGGAGTCTCCGCGTTGGCTCGCCTCCCGCGGACGCATCGCCGAAGCGGATCGGATCGTCTCGACCTTCGAGGCGGACGCCGGTCTCGTCGCGGCGCCCGCGATCCGCAAGGAGCCCGCGTCCCGTGCGATCGCGATCACGACCAGGGCGCGTCTCACGACCCTGTGGAACCGCGAGTTCCGCGTCCGCACGCTCTGTCTCTGGTTGGTCTGGCTGTGCGTGAACTTCGCGTACTACGGCGCATTCATCTGGATCCCGAGCATCCTCCTCGATGCCGGATTCGACCTGGTCAGGTCCTTCGGCTTCACGCTGATCATCACTCTGGCACAGCTCCCCGGGTACGCCGTCGCGGCGTGGCTCATCGAGGTCTGGGGCAGGCGCGCCACCCTTTCGGTCTTCCTCGTCGGGTCCGCCGTCTCCGCCGTGTTCTTCGGCACGGCCACGACGGAGTTCGCGATCATCGCCTCGGGGATGGCCCTGTCATTCTTCAATCTCGGGGCGTGGGGCGCGCTGTATGCCGTGACCCCGGAGACATACCCGACGTCACTCCGAGGGACCGGTGCCGGCTGGGCGGCCGGCGTCGGGCGCATCGCCTCGATCGTCGCGCCGCTGTCCGTGCCCGTGCTGCTCGTGGCGGGCGGCACGCCGCTGCTGTTCGTCGTCTTCGGCGCCTGCTTCTTGGTCGCGGCCGGGGCCGCCTGGGGCCTTGCGGATCGCGGAGGCATCGCACTCGACGACCGCTGACGTGCGCCTCTCCCGCCGCGGGCGGGAATAGGCTTGTGCGGTGGCAGATGTGCGATTCGTGGCGATCGGCGACTCCTTCACAGAAGGCGTCGGCGACGTCCTTCCCGACGGCCGAGAACGCGGATGGGCCGACCTGGCCGCTCAGGGATGGGCGGACGCGGCAGGTCATCCGATCCACTACGCCAACCTCGCGATCCGCGGCAAGCTCGCCTGGCCGATCGTGGAGCAGCAGCTGGAGCCGGCACTCGCGCTGCGTCCGACCCACCTCTCGTTCAACGGGGGAGGGAACGACATGCTGCGGCCGCGGACCGATGTCGAGCACATCGCCGATGCCTTCAGTCGCGTGCTCCGTCGCTGTGACGAGGAGGATGTGACCATGATCCTGCTCTCCGGCGCGAACCCGAGCGGCCAGCTTCCCATGGGATCGCTCGTGCAGCGCCGCGGCGATCTCCTGTCCGAGGCGGTGCTCCGCCGGATCGAGGACAGGCCCGATGTGATCCGGGCTCTCAACTGGCCGGACAGGGAGCTCGCCGACCCCGCGTACTGGTCAGAGGATCGACTGCACATGAACGCCGCGGGACACCATCGCGTCGCCGCACGAGTGATCCATGCGCTCGGCTTCGAGCCGCCCGAGACGTGGTGGGCGCCGCGCGAAAGGGGAGGAGCGAGGCCGTCCGGACTCTCCTACTACCGCGAACACGTCGGCCCGTGGGTCCGCCGTCGCGTGACACGCACATCCTCCGGAGACGGCCGCGCGGCCAAATACCCCACGTGGGTCGAGCGGATCCCCACGTGAAGCGCCTGCGCGGTCGGCGGATGCCGCGCCGCGTCACGCAACTCCTCGTCGGCCTGTTCCTGTACGGCATCGGGATCTCCTTCCTCGTCCGAGGAATGATCGGAGCGGCGCCCTGGGACGTGCTGACGCAGGGCATCGCGCGCCACGTGCCGCTGAGCTTCGGCATCATCACGATCCTCGTCAGTGTCGTTGTGCTGCTGCTCTGGATCCCGATCCGGCAGAAGCCCGGAATCGGCACTCTGCTCAACGCCCTGCTTGTCGGGCCTGCCGCCGACATCGGCTTCCTCCTGATCCCCGAGACGGATGAGCTCTGGATCCGCGTCGCGTTCTTCGTCGTCGGACTGCTCGTCCTGTCGGGGGCGACCGGTCTCTACATCGGCGCCGCGTTCGGGCCGGGCCCGCGAGACGGGCTGATGACGGGGTTGCACCGGCGCACGGGCTGGCCCATCTGGGTCGTCCGCACCGGGCTGGAGGTGACCGTGGTCGCGGTCGGATGGGCCCTCGGCGGGAACGTGGGCATCGGCACCGTGGCGTTCGCTCTGCTCGTCGGACCGCTGTGCCAGTTCTTCCTGCGCCTGTTCGCGGTCGGGCTTCCCGAGGTCGCGGCGGCTGCGGACGCCGCGACGCCGACGGGCGAGATCCGGATCGCGAGCTGAGCGGAATGTCCGACTTCGAGATGACCACGCTTCCCGCGGGCTCTGTGATCCTCCATGACGCGAGACGGAAGGTGCAGCGCACGGTCGCGCTGGAGCCGTTCGCGATCGGCGTCTACCCCGTGACCGAGGAGCAGGTGGCGGACGTGCTCGGCATCGCGGTCCGGCATCCGTCGCGTCCGGCGGTGGACGTGAGCTGGCTGCGCGCCGTGCACTTCTGCAACGCCGCATCCGAGTGGGAGGGCTTCGACCCGGTCTATCTGTTCGATGGCGAGGACGTGAGCTGGGATGCCACGGCAGACGGCTATCGCCTGCCCACGGAAGCGGAGTGGGAGTTCGCCTGCCGCGCAGGATCGACCGGCCCGCACTACGCACCCCTCGCGGATGCCGCCTGGACGAGCGCCGACGGCGTCTCCTCGCCGCAGAACGTCGGCGGGAAGATCCCGAACCTCAACGGACTGTTCGACACGCTCGGCAACGTCTGGGAGTGGTGCTGGGACCTGCTGGATCCGGCGCGCTACGACGACTACCGGGTGTTCCGCGGTGGAGGGTTCGCGGATGACGCCTGGAGCGTGCGCGCATCGGTCCGTCGCGGTGGAGCTCCGAGAACGCAGCAGGACGACGTGGGTCTGCGCCTCGCGCGTGGCGCGTTCGACACGGTCGACGAAGCGCAGGGATGGTCCGCGAAGATCGACCGGGAGCGCGCGGTCGTCGACGGGCCTCTGCCGCCGGGGTGGACGCCGCTGCGGCGGTGAGCGGTCAGTCCACGGGGCGCGTCGACTCCGCTCAGGCCTGTTCCAGGTGCTTGACCATGTACCGATTCGGGTCCTCCGAGGGTGCGAAGCCGAACTGCGCGTAGAGTCCGTGCGCGTCGGCTGTGGCCAGGAGAATGCGCTTCACCGGCAGCGGCTGCAGATCGGCGATGACGCCCTCGACGAGCATCTTGCCGACGCCGCTGCCTCGAGCGCTCTCGTCGACGAAGACATCGCACAGCCAGGCGAAGGTCACGGCATCCGTCACGACGCGGGCGTAGGCGACCTGTTCGCCGTCCCCATTCCAGACGCCGTAGTTGCGGGAGGCGTCGATCGCGGCATCCTGGATCTCGCGCGGCCGCCCCGTCGCCCAGTAGGCCTGCTCGCTCAGCCAGGCGTGCACCTGGGCGCGGTCGATGCGGGTCGAGTCGGAGGAGAAGGTGAAGCCGGAGTCCATGCTTCATCCTATGAGCGCTCAGCGACGCGGATCGGGATCCAAGCCGATCCGGATGCGCGTGCGCTTGCGTTCGATCAGGATGAAGACGACGCCGAGGACCCAGAGGGGAATCGGCATCAGGAATGCGATCCGGAACGCGTCGAGCGAGTAGGTCGCCGGGGTTCCGGCTCCCTGCAGGTCGAGGGCGAGACCGATCAGGAAGATCGCGATGAGCGCGGCGATGAAGCCGCCGGCGTTGGTCACTCCCGTCGCCGTGCTCAGCCGGTGCGAGGGGTTGTGCGTCCGCGCGTGGTCGAACGCGATCATCGACGCGGGACCGCCGGTCGCCAGGGCAACCGCGAGGATGTACAGCAGCCACAGCGGGGCAGGCCCGGGGAGCGCGATGACGACGACCCAGGCCAGCATCTGCACGCCCACAGCGGGCAGCACGAGCGCCATCGACCGGTAGTTCGGGAGTCGCCGGGAGAGGTCGCCGATGACGGGGCCGAGCACCATGCCGGCGATGACGTAGACCGAGATGATCCCCGCGGCGTGGGCGGTGTCGAGGCCCTGAGCCGCCGTCAGGAACGGCATCCCCCAGAGCAGGATGAACGCGGTGCCGGCGAACGGCGACGTGAAGTGCGACCAGAACGCGAGCCGGGTGCCGGGGTGCGCCCAGGCGGCGCGGATGCCGACGCCGGTGTCGATCGCGGATGTGACGACCCGGATCACCCCGGTGTCGGTGTTCACGGTGACGTCGGCATTCCGCTCAGGCGGGTGGTTGCGGATGATCAGGGCGACGAGGATCGCGAAGAGGACGCCGAGGCCGGCGATGCTGCCGAAGGTGATCGTCCACGTCGTCGCATGCAGGAGAGCCGCGAGCGGGACGAGCGCGATCAGCTGGCCCGCCTGCCCGACGATGCCGGTGAACTGCACCATGATCGGACCCCGCTGCGCAGGGAACCAGGTTGCGACGAGACGGAGGACGGCGGGGAAGATCGCGGCGTCACCGGCGCCGAGGAGGATGCGGGCGAAGATCGCGATGCCGACGCTGGGGGAGAGGGCCATGGTCAGCTGCCCTGCGGCCATCAGGAGCATGCCGATCGTCATGATCGGGCGTGACCCGTATCGGTCGAGCAGGACGCCGATCGGGATCTGCATGCCGCCGTAGACGGCGAGCTGGACGACCGCGAAGAGCGCGAGCGTCGACGCGTCTGCCTGGAAGCGATCAGCGGCCTCGACGCCGACCGCGCCGAGCGAGGTGCGGTTCGTGATCGCGAGCACGTAGGCCGCGACACCCACGGACCAGACCAGCCATGCCCGCCACTCCGGCGTCGAGACGGGGGAGCGGGGGACCTGCGACACGCCTCAACGCTACTCCTGTGCAGCCGGGCAGGTTTCGCATCGTCACTCGTGCAAGCGGATGCCCATCACCTGCACTGCGCGAGATTCCGTGACGTGGACGGCAGGATCGATCACAGCCCAGCCGAGCCGGCTGTAGAGCTTCTGCGCCGACCGCGCCTCCTGGTAGCAGGAGAGAAGCGCGGTGCGGTGCGGAAGATCATCGAGGACCGCAGCCATCAATGCTGCCGCGACCCCACGGCGGCGGTGTGATCCGTCGACGGCGAGTTCCTCCACCGAGAAGCACTCCTGGTCGAGCCAGACCTCCTTCACGTCTGGCGGCAGCGCTGCTTCCAGGCGATCCCACCACCAGTCGCCACGGGAGACGCCGGTCCCGAGGACGAGGCCGACCACCCGGTCACCCTCCGTCGCGATGAACAGCCGGAACGACGGCTTCTCGGAGGCACGGCGTCGCACGCGGGAAGTGAAGCTCTCGATGCTCTGCGAGCGCTCCTCGCCGTACGGCGCTTCGGAGAAGACCTCAGCGTAGAGCTCCGCCGCCCGCGCCAGCTGATCGTGGCTGCCGTTCCAGACGGCTATGGTCGTCGAACTCATCCTCACAGCCTGCCAGAGGCGAGAGACGTCGACGGGTGCCCGCATGTCGGCAGCCACCGATACGGTGATCGCATGACGCCTCGACCCGCGCACCATTCCATCGACTACGTAGAGCTCGTCGTGACAGACCTCGCCGCCGCCACGACCTTCTACACCGAGGCTTTCGGCTGGTCCTTCGTCGACTACGGACCGGGCTATGCCGGAATCGCCTCGCCGAGCGGTGACGGGAGCGAGGTGGGAGGCCTGCTGCTCGCCGACGAGGCGCGCCCGGTCGGCGGACCGCTCGTGCTGCTGTATTCGACCGATCTCGAGACGACGATGGACGCCATCGTGGCAGCGGGAGGCGCGATCCTCCAGCTGCCCTACGAGTTCCCCGGTGGGCGGCGCCTGCACTTCGCCGATCCGAGCGGCAACGAGCTCGGAGTGTGGGCCTCGCAGTAGACGAGACCCACGACGTTCAGGTGAGCCGTCCGGTGAGGTGGACGGTCACGTCATCACCGTCGGTCTTCCCGATCCTCTTGCGGATCGCTGCGGTCACCGGCAGCTTGTGTGTGCCGTCGCCCAACGCCATGAAGGCGCCCCGGAACGGCTCTCCGTCCACTGTTCCGACGACCTTGACGAGCCCGCGCGTACCGAAGACGGATGCGGAGTCGGGGAGCTGGACGCAGGTCCACGTGTCTCCGTCGCGCACCTTGCCGAGCGTGGCGACGAACGTGATGTCGAGCGGTGCGAGTGTGGTCATGATGTCCTCCGGTTCTGCGATCAGACGAAGAGACCGACGATGACGCCGATCAGTGCGAGCTTGACGACCCAATCGACGAGGTGGATAGCGGCCGCCGAGACGGCCGTGTTCTCGTGTATGACGCCACCCATGAGCAGCGTGAGCGGCAGCACGGAGAGAGTGAGGCCCAGGAGCAGCCCCGGGACGGCTCCGTGCCACTCCGCGCACACCAGGATCCCGGCCATCAGGCACGCGGTGATGATGCTGCGCAGGACGACGGACGCCATCTGGGCGGCCATGGACAGCCCGGGCCGCGGCGTGCTCGTGCGGCTGATCGTGGCCGAGACGGCGGGGATCGCGTACAGCGCCGCACTGGCGATGAATGACGCGACGGTGGCGACGGCGATTCCGAGAATGAGCATTTCGACTCCTTTAGTACCGACTGGTACTCAGACTAGACTGGTCATTTAGAACCGTCAAGTACTAAAGTGGCAGCATGACGACAGAAGCTCGCGCACCGGGCCGACCCGCAGGCCTCACGGGGGAGGATCTCCTCGCGGTGGCGCGCGACGTGTTCTTGGAGCGCGGGTACGGGGGAGCCTCCATGGAGGAGGTCGCCAGACGAGCACGGATCTCGAAGGCGTCGCTCTATCGCGAGCACCCCTCGAAGTCGGCCCTCTACGAAGCAGTGGTCCGCCACTGGGCATCCGCCGGTCGCGACGCGATGCGCCCGGCTCTGGAGCGGCTGCAGGCGGCGGATGATCTTCGGCAGGGGCTCGCCGAACTGGCGGAGACGATGCGCCTCGGCATCCTGAGCGAACCGGTGCTCGCCATGCGCCGTCTCGTGACGGCGGAGGCCGTGACGCAACCCGAAGTGGCGAGAATGTACCTCGAGGAGAGTTGGAACACCAACATCCGGAACCTCGCCGAAACGTTGCGCACGGTAGCGGCAAGGCATGGGCTTCGGATCGACGATGTGGATGCTGCGGCCGCGGACCTCACGTGGCTCGTGATCGGAGCGCCGCTCAACGCCCGCCTGCTTGCCGGCGACATCGAGGCCCCGCCGGTGGATCGCGCTGTCGACCTTTTCCTTGCGGGCCACCGGCGGCCGTGAGCAGCGCGGAAGCGAGCGCCGGCCCCGATGACCGCGGAACGGGTGGGGCCCGTAGTCTTTGCGGATGCTGTTCTCTCTCACCGGTGCGAGTGGCGCAGGCAAGTCGACGGCGTTGGCGCATCTCGCGAAGGTGACCCGGTCGGAGCCGATCCGCTGCGTCGAGTTCGACTCCATCGGCGTCCCGGCCTTCGCGAGTGAGGTTCACCTGCGCTACCGAGTGCTCGCGTGAGCAGGTCCGTGGCGGGGAGATCAGTTGATGAGCTTCAGGAAATGACTGACCTGAGCCTCGGTCGTACCGGCCGGGTTGCGGAGGAAACCGCCGTTCCCGGGCAGGAGCATGGTCAGCCAGAACGCCGCCCAGAGAGGCCGGTACGCGAGCATCCGCTCCCGTTCATCCGCCGACAGCCCGACGGCAGTCGAGAGCGCGTCGGGATCGAACACATTACCCAGGCGCCCCGCGAGATGCTCGACATGATCGGCCAGATCATACGCCGGATCGGTGAGTCCGCCGTCTTCGAAGTCGACGAGGCGGCACGTGCGGCCGTCCCAGAGGATGTTCGCGGGATTGAGATCCGCGATTCCGAGCCCGACGAGTCGTGGGGTCGGGAGGACATCGGGCTGGCTCAGCCAGTCGTGCGCGGCCGCGATGCCGTCGGCGACCCGAACGGCATCCAGGCAAGGGGAGAGGTCGTACGTGTCGCTCAGCCACGCACCGAGCGCCTGCGGAAGTGTCGAAGGGCCGTAGCGGCGCTCCACGATCCCCGCGGCAGCGATGTCCTCGACGGGAATGTCGTAGAGTCGCCGCAGCGTCCGCCCGAGCGAAGACGTCTGCTCAGCAGTGAGCGGCTTGTCGCCGAGCGGCACGCCGGGTATCCGCTCCATGATCACCACGGGGTACTCGTCGTCAGTGGTCCGCCCCAAGGGCCGCGGGGTGATCCCCGGAACCTGTTTCCAGACGAGTTGCAGACAGCGCCACTCACGATCGGCTTCGCCGTCTGCCCAGCTCAGAAACCTCTTACGAACCACCGTGTCGGTGATCTGCAGATCGTGCGTGTGGGAAGGCATACCGCACAGCCTAGGAGAGGCCATCGCTGTGCTCCTCGCGCTCTGCACCGGCCGGCGCATGTTGATCGAGGAGAGGCGGAGGAGCTCGCACCATTCGCAATCTGACATAATGTGCATTATCGGCTTATGCTCGCGGAGGCACGATGAGGCCGATCGCTAGGCTTCATCGTGTGACTCCACGCAACGTCGAGATCGACTGGGAAGCCGCGCGACGCGCGAATCAGCAGAACTGGGATGATCGGGTTCCGCTGCACCAAGCGGCATACGGGCTCGAGGCCTATGACGACCCGACGTATCTCAGCGACGTCGTGCGACACGATCTTCCCGTCCTCGAGTCGTTCCTGTCATCTGGGAGCGTCTCCGGTCTGGATGTGTGCCACCTGCAGTCCCACATCGGGACAGACACGGTCTCACTGGCTCGCGCGGGCGCCACAGTCACCGGCGTGGACTTCTCACGGCCCGCCCTCCGTGCCGCTGCGGAACTCGCGAATCGGACGGGCACATCCGCCACCTGGGTGGAGACGGATGTGCTCGACGCCCGAAACGTCGTCGAAGGTCACTTCGACGTGGTCTACACGAGCATCGGGACGATCACATGGCTGGCGGATCTGGATCGGTGGGCCGCGCAGATCGCCGCTCTGCTTCGCCCGGGCGGCACCTTCTTCATCCGCGACGGGCACCCGTCGCTCTACGCCTTGGACGAGGAAGCCACGTCACTGACGATTCGCTACCCGTACTTCGGCGATGGCCGAGCTCAGCAATGGGATGACGCGTCCACCTACGCCGGAGACGGCACCGTGGCGCATCCGCGCACCTTCGAATGGCCGCATCCGCTGTCGGAGATCCTCGGCGCGCTGCTGCACGCCGGGCTCCGCCTGATCCATTTCGATGAAGGACGCACGTTGCCGTGGCAGTTCAGCCCTCGCATGGTCGAGGTCGACGGCGGCTGGGCGTGGCCCGATTCCGAACGCGACCTCGTGCCCTGCACATACACGATCGTCACGCGTCGGGACTGAGACCCGCTCTCGGCAGTCAGTCCTTCGCACCATAGAGGTGCTCGCGGAGGACACTCGCGGCTGCTCCCGCCGCGCTCTCCCCCGGCGCCGCATCGACTCCGGCGGTGAAGATGACATCTCCATGATCCGCGTACAGCGACCATTCGGCGGAGAAGACGTCGTTCCCACCGTCGTGCCAGTAGATGCGGCCGAGGTCCGGAACGTCCTGCACCACGAGTCCGTACCCGTAGAAGCTCGATCCGGCATCGTCCTCGGCGATGTGCGGCTGCTGAAGCCGGTCCAGGGACGCAGGCGAGAGCAGGCCGCCGCTCGTCAGCTCCTGGAGGAAGCGGACGAACGTGGGCGCCGTGGTGACCAGGCCGCCGTTGCCGACGAGGTTCCAGGAGACCTCATGCGCACCCCAACTCGCTTCGCGAACGCTCTCGCCGCTCGTGGAGCGCATCGACAGCTCATCGACGTACTCCGACAGGTACCCGATGCCACCGATCCCCGCGGGGGCCAGAACCTCATCCCGCAGGTACTCCTCGTAGGACTTGCCGCTGCGCACCTCGATGATGGCGGCGAGGATCGAGTAGCCGACGTTGGAGTAGGCATATCTCGTACCCGGAATCTCGATCGACGGCGATGCGAACGCGCGTCTCAGCAACTCGTCTCGATCGATCTGCTCGAAGTCGTCACCGACCGATTCGGGCAGGCCACTGCTGTGCGTCAGCAACTGCTCGACGGTGATGTCCGACTTGTCGTCGGGCACACCGGAGAAGATCTCCGCCAGCTTCTCGTCGAGACGGACGCCGGACTGATCGACGAGCTTCGAGATGGCCACGGCGGTGACCGTCTTCGTGATCGAGCCGATGTCGACCAACGTCTTCTCGGCCGGGATGCTGTCTTCCTGCAGTGCACCGAACTCTCGCACCGCAACCGGCGCCCCCTCCACCGACACGGCGGTGACCACCGAGGCGTCAGCGCGGTCCAGCGCACCGTAGGCCGCTTCGAGGTTGCTCAGCCTCGATGGTGAAGACGCCTCAGGCGCCGGCGCACTCGCGCACCCCGTGATGGCGAGCACGAGAACGGTGAGCGAGAGACCTCTGACGAGACGGGACACGTCCCGATGTTAGATCGGGACGACGCCCGGTGCGGAACTCATAGCAACATGAGAACGACCTCGGGGGCAGCCCATAGGTGCGGTCGCTGTCACGCCCCGACGTACTCTGCCAGGTGCTCCCCCGTCAACGTCGTCTTTTGGGATACCAAATCCGCGGGTATGCCCTCGAAGACCACTGTGCCTCCGTCGTGGCCCGCGCCCGGACCGATGTCGATGATCCAGTCGGCGTGCGCCATCACGGCCTGGTGGTGCTCGATCACGATCACGGTCTTCCCCGAGTCGACGAGCCGATCGAGAAGACCGAGGATCTTGTCGACATCGGCCAGATGAAGACCCGTGGTGGGCTCGTCGAGCACGTAGATGTCGCCCTTCTCCCCCATCTGGATGGCCAGCTTGATCCTCTGCCGCTCTCCCCCGGACAACGTCGACAACGGCTGACCGAGTGACAGGTATCCGAGTCCGACGTCGTCCAGACGGCCCAGGATCGCGGTCACCGCCGGGATCTTGGCCTCGCCCTCGGCGAAGAAGACCCTCGCCTCCGAAACCGGCAGGTCCAGCACCTCGGTGATGTCCTTGCCGGCCAGCTTGTATTCCAGGACGCTCGCCTGGAACCGCTTGCCGCCGCAGTCCTCGCAGGGCGTCTCGATGGTGTCCATGAAGCCGAGTTCGGTGATGATGACCCCGGCGCCCTTGCAGGTCGGACACGCTCCCTCGGAGTTCGCGCTGAACAGAGCCGGCTTGACGCCGTTCACCTTGGCGAAGGCCTTGCGAATCGGCTCGAGCATGCCGGTGTACGTCGCCGGATTGCTCCGGCGAGAGCCCTTGATCGCTCCCTGGTCGATCGCCACCACACCGTCGCGACGCGAGACCGAACCGTGGATGAGCGAGCTCTTCCCCGACCCTGCGACCCCGGTCACGACCGTCAGCACTCCGGTCGGGATGTCGACGTCGACGTTCCGGAGGTTGTTCTCGGTGGCTCCGCGCACTTCGATCGCGCCGTCGCTCGCGCGCACGGATCCCTTCAACTGCGCGCGGTCCTCCAGATGATCGCCGGTACGCGTGCCGCTGGTCTTGAGCCCCTCGACCGTCCCCTCGAAGCAGATCTGTCCCCCGGCGCCGCCGGCTCCCGGCCCCAGGTCGATCACGTGATCGCCGATGGCGATGGTCTCGGGCTTGTGCTCGACGACGAGGACCGTGTTCCCCTTGTCGCGCAGTTTCAGCAGCAGGCTGTTCATCCGCTGGATGTCGTGCGGGTGCAGTCCGATCGTCGGCTCGTCGAACACATAGGTGACGTCGGTCAGAGAGGATCCGAGGTGGCGGAGCATCTTGATCCGCTGCGCCTCTCCCCCGGAGAGCGAGCCGGAGGGCCGCTCCAGACTGAGGTAGCCCAGTCCGAGCGTGACGAACGCGTCGAGGTTCGCGCTGAGAGCCTCGAGCAGCGGACCCGCTCCGGGCAGATCGAGTCCCCGCACCCACGCGGCGAGGTCCGTCACCTGCATCCGACACGCATCCGCGATGCTGACGCCCTCGATCTTCGACGAGCGAGCGCCCTCGGTGAGTCGCGTCCCATCGCACTCCGGGCAGACCGCGAAGGTCGCGACCCGTTCGACGAAAGCACGGATGTGGGGCTGCAGCGCGTCGAGGTCCTTCGACAGCATCGACTTGGTGATCTTCGGGATCAGGCCCTCATAGGTCATGTTGATGCCGGAGATCTTCACCTTCGTCACCTCGCCGTAGAGAAGGAGGTGGCGCTGCTTCTCGGTGAACTCCGCGATCGGCTTGTCGGCGGGATAGAAGCCCGACGCCGAGAAGCCCTTCACCATCCATCCGTCGGCGGTGTACCCGGGGACCATGATCGCTCCCTCGTCGAGCGACTTCGACTCGTCGACGATCTGGGCGAGGTCGAGGTCGGACACCGCTCCCCTGCCCTCGCATCGCGGGCACATCCCGCCGAGGTAGATCGCGTCCTTCACGATCTTCTTCTCGCCTCCGGGCCCCGTCATCACGCCGCTCGCCCGCTGGGTCGGGATGTTGAAGGAGAACGCCGTCGGTCCTCCGATGTAGGGCGAGCCGAGCTTGCTGAAGAGGATCCGGAGCATCGCGTTCGCGTCGGTCACCGTGCCGACCGTCGAACGAGGGTTGGCGCCCAGGCGCTCCTGGTCGACGATGATGGCCGTGGTCAGCCCGTCGAGGACGTCGACGTCGGGTCGCGGCACCGACGGCATGAACCCCTGCACGAACGCGCTGTACGTCTCGTCGATCATGCGCCGGGACTCGGCGGCGATCGTGTCGAACACGAGCGAGCTCTTGCCGGACCCGGAGACGCCCGTGAACACCGTGAGGCGGCGCTTCGGGATGTCGACGCTCACGTCTTTCAGATTGTTCTCGCGCGCGCCCTGCACGCGGATCAGGTCGTGGGTGTCTGCGGGATGCTCGGCGGTCATCGGCGTCCTTCGTTGTCGTGGCTGATCGGTCAGCCGGCCTGATTGATACGGAGCAGATTTCCTGCCGGGTCGCGGAAGGCGCAGTCGCGCACCCCGTACGGCTGATCCATCGGCTCCTGGACGACGTCGGCGCCTCCTTCGACCAGGCGCTCGAACAGCCCGTCGAGATCGTCGCTCGCGAGTGTCAGCGCACCGTAGCTGCCCTTCGCGATGAGTTCCAGGATGGTCTGCCGCTCCGTGTCGGTGATGCCGGGGTCGGTGGCCGGCGGATGGAGGACGATCGAGGTCTCGGGCTGGCCGGCAGGACCGACGGTGAGCCAGCGGAGGCCGTCGTACCCGACGTCGTTGCGCACCTCGAAGCCGAGGGTGTCTCGGTAGAACCCGAGAGCCGCATCGGCGTCGGTGTGCGGGAGGAAGGCGTAGTGGATGCTGATGTTCATGGTGTTCACGGTGCTCACGCTAGATGCGCATCGGTGCGCGGTGCTTCTTGATTCCTGATCGGTCTGGTCACGTGCTTGGCCTGGAAGGACGGGATGCCGTCGACGTTGGCGGCGCGTTCACGGTACACCCGGGGTGAGACACCGACCAGCTCCGTGAACCTGGTGCTGAAGGTTCCGAGCGACGAGCATCCGACTTCGAAGCACACCTCGGTCACGGTCAGGTCGCCTCGTCGCAGCAGGGCCATCGCCCGCTCGATGCGCCGGGTCATGAGATACGAGTACGGCGACTCCCCGTACGCCTCACGGAACTGGCGGCTCAGATGCCCGGCGGACATGTGCACTCCCCTGGCGAGCGCCTCCACGTCCAGCGGCCGCGCGTACTCGCGGTCGATGCGATCTCTCACCTTCCGCATCACGGCGAGCTCGCGCAGGCGGGCGTCATCCATGGCAGTCACGAGACGATCCTGCCACGTCACCAGGCGTCACGGGGTGACGTTCTGCGACGCGCGGTCGGAGCATCTTCCACAGGCGATCCTGAGAGCGCTACCCTGAGGGGCATCCCCACAGGATTCTCTCAGAAAGGGTCCACACCATGTCCGAAACACTCCCCGAAGCGAAGTCCCTGTTCAAGTCGATCCGTGTCGCGCTGGCCGTGTCCGGCGTCGTCGCGCTCATCGCCGGACTCGTCCTCCTGATCTGGCCGGTGAAGTCCGCGGTCATCGTGACGGCGATCTTCGCCACCTATCTGATCATCGCCGGCCTGGTCTACATCGGCCTCGGCATCTTCTCGGGCGCGAAGGGCGGATGGTCGCGCGTCGGTCACATCGTGCTCGGTCTCGTCTACATCGTCGCCGGTGTGATCGCGTACGCCAACCTCGGCGCGGCAGCCGCGACTCTCGCATTCGTCGTCGTCATCTTCATCGGCATCAGCTGGATCGTGGACGGCGTGGTCTCCCTGTCGCTCCTCGGCCGCGACGGCTCCCGCGTGTGGACGCTGCTCTACGCGCTGCTGAGCATCATCGCCGGCATCATCGTGCTGTTCTCGCCGATCATCGCCGGCCTCGCGTTCTGGCTGCTGCTCGGCATCTCGCTCGTCGCGCTCGGCATCGTGCAGATCGTGCGCGCGATCACCCTCGGCAAGGACGAGAAGGCCTTCACCGCCGCGCAGGAAGGCGCTCCGGCCTGACCGACCAGAAGACACGGATCGGCCCCGCTCTGCGAGAAGCAGAACGGGGCCGATCGCCGTCCAGAGAGGTCCTACTCGGCGGCGAATGCGCTGACGTCGCCGACGAGCCTGGTGTTGTCGGCCGGCACAGGGTCGACCGCGGCCTTGGCCACCTCGGCCGCGAACTCCGAGACGTTGTAGAGCTTGCCTGCCGACTCGCGGCGCTCCGCGATCGCACCGGGGTTGGCGCGCTCGAGAAGCGTCGCCGTGATCGTTCCCTCGATCATGTCGCCGGACACGACGGTGAAGCCGATGCCCTTCTCGGCGAGGCCGGGGATGAGCTCACGGAGCGCGTCCTCCCCCGCACGCTTCGAGAGCGCGACGGGCTCGTACTCGGGCATCGTCGGCGTGGTGCGGATGAAGTGCGCCTGGTGGCTGGTGACGAACACCACGCGAGCGCCCTCGCCGAGCAGCGGCGTCGCCGCGTTCAGCACGTTGAGCTGCGCGTCGCGGTTCAGGGTGAGGGCGTAGTCCTCGGCCATCCCCGATTCCATGCCGCCGGAGGCGTTCAGCACCAGGACATCGAGCCGGCCGTATTCGGCGCGGATCGCGTCGAACATCTCGGCGACGGATGCCGGATCGGTGAGGTCGGCGCCGACTACGAGAGCGCGACGGCCGAGCTCGCGCAGCTGCGCGGCGAGCTTCTCGGCTCGGGGCGCCTTGTTGCGGAAGTTGATGACGACGTCGGCGCCGGCCTCGGCGAGGTAGCGCACCGTGTCGGCGCCGATCCCCCGCGATGAGCCGGTGACAAGGGCGACCTTGCCGTCGAGAGATCCTGCGGGAAGAACGTCGGTCACGATGACTCCTGGAGATGGGTGAGAAGCCGTGATCGCACGGCTCTCACACACTATCAATCCGGCTCGGCGACTCCCGAGAGCGTCGACGGCGCGTGATAGGTTGACCGCAAAGGAGGCCGCATGAACGACTTCTCCGTCTTCATCGAACTGATCGACAACTGGGCGTGGATCGGTTGGCTGGTCCTGATCGCACTCTTCCTCGTGATCGAGATGCTGACCCTCGACTTCACCTTCCTCATGCTCAGCTTCGGCAGCGCGATCGGCCTCGTCAGCGATCTCGTGGGGTTGCCCATCTGGGCACAGGTTCTCATCGCGGCCGCAGCCGCCGCCCTGTTCATCCTCTTCCTCCGGCCGCCACTGCTGAAGCGGCTGCGGCGCGGGGAAGATCCGACGAAGTCGAACGTCGACGCGCTGATCGACCTGCGCGGCATCGCTCTGCACGACATCACCCAGATCTCCGGCCAGGTCAAGCTCAGCAACGGCGACACCTGGACCGCCCGCACATCCACCTCAGTGCCGATCCCCCAGGGCTCACCGGTCGCGGTCACCGCGATCAACGGGGCGACCGCCACCGTCCGTCCCGTTAATGACTAGGAGAAACACATGAACGACTCCTCGTTCATCCCCGCCGCCATCGGCTGGATACTCGTCATCGCGGTGATCATCTTCGTGGTGGTCACCCTCGCGCGCTCGATCCGGATCATCCCGCAGGCGACAGCGGGCGTCGTGGAGCGGCTCGGCCGGTACCACAAGACCCTCATGCCGGGTCTGAACCTCCTGGTCCCCTTCATCGACCGACTCCGCCCCCTCATCGACATGCGCGAGCAGGTCGTCTCGTTCCCGCCGCAGCCGGTGATCACCGAGGACAACCTCGTCGTCTCCATCGACACCGTCGTCTACTTCCAGGTGACCGACGCCCGCGCCGCGACCTACGAGATCGCGAACTACCTCGGCGCCGTCGAGCAGCTCACCACCACGACACTGCGAAACGTCGTCGGTGGTCTGAACCTCGAAGAGGCTCTCACCAGCCGCGACAACATCAACGGCCAGCTGCGCGTCGTGCTCGACGAGGCGACCGGCAAGTGGGGCATCCGCGTCGGCCGCGTCGAGCTGAAGGCCATCGACCCGCCGATCTCCATCCAGGACTCGATGGAGAAGCAGATGCGCGCCGAGCGTGACCGCCGTGCCGCTATCCTCACGGCAGAGGGAACCAAGCAGTCCGCGATCCTCGAAGCAGAAGGTGCGCGTCAGGCCGAGATCCTCCGCGCCGAGGGCGACAAGCAGGCCGCGGTGCTCCGCGCGCAGGGTGAGGCCGAGGCGATCCAGAACGTCTTCACGGCGATCCACCAGGGCGCTCCGGACGACAAGCTCCTCGCGTACCAGTACCTGCAGATGCTGCCGAAGATCAGCGAAGGCCAGTCGAACAAGCTGTGGATCATCCCGAGCGAGCTCACCGAGGCGCTGAAGGGCATCGGCAGCGCATTCACGCCGAAGCCCGGCCAGGGCCCGACCAACACGCTCCCGGGCGCGTGACGCACCCGTACTTCTCGAAGGCACGGCATCCCCGAGTCCTCGCTCACCGCGGTCTGATCACCGCGGCGGGCGAGGATTCCGGCGTGTGGGAGAACACGGCGGCGTCCTTCGCCGCCGCGCACGCCGCCGGTGCCGACTACATCGAGACGGACTGCCAGGTGACGGCCGACGGCGATGTGGTGCTCTTCCACGATGCGACGATCGAACGCCTCCTCGGGGATCGCCGCGCGGTGCGGGAGGTGCGAACGAGAGAGCTCCGCAGCGTCTTCGCCGACCACGGCGGTCTGCTCACGGTCGCGGAGGCGCTCTCCTCGTTCCCGCAGATCCGGTTCAACATCGACGTGAAGACGGATGCCGCCACGGAGCTTCTGGGCCCGATCCTCGCGGACCACACGCACCGGGTGCTCGTCACGAGCTTCTCCGACGCTCACCGTCGCGCCACGATCGCCGCCGTCATGGGAGCGGGAGCCTCACTCCGGCCCGCCACGTCGGGTGGAAGCCGCACCATCGCCGCATTGCGTGCGCTGTCATCCCTGCGCCTCTCCCCCGCCCGGGTCCTCCGCGAGATCGATGCGCTGCAGATCCCGGAACGGCACGGCGCGCTCACGGTGCTCACCCCGCACCTCCTGCGTGCCGCGCACCGCTCCGGCGTCGAGGTGCACGTCTGGACGGTCAACGATCCGGCGGAGATGCAGCGCCTCGTGAGTCTCGGCGTCGACGGCGTCGTCTCCGATCGCGCCGACGTCGCCCTGGCCGCTCTCCACCCCGCCGAAGGCTCTCGACGCGCTCTATAACCTCCTCCGCTGGGATTACGCTGTGAATCCCGCCGGGAAACCGCCCGCGTGGAGCAGGCGCACAGGCTGGAGCGTTATACCTGACAGCGACGAGAGGACCACAAAATGGCAGATCGCAGCCTGCGCGGCATCCGACTCGGCGCCCAGAGCCTACAGAGCGAAGAGGGCGTCGTTTTCATGGAACGCCGCGAGACCCAATACTCCTGTGACACGTGCGGACACGTCACGAACCTGATGTTCGCGGCCGACGCCGAGCCGCCGCAGACCTGGGAATGCCGCTCCTGCGGAGCGGACGCCCGCCTGAACGTCGACGGCCAGGCCGTCACGCTCGAGGTCACCGACGAGAAGGCCGCTCGCACCCACTGGGACATGCTGATGGAGCGTCGCACCCGCGCCGAACTCGAGGAGCTCCTCGAGGAGCGTCTGGCCTTCATCCGCGCCCGCCGCGGTGCCGGCGAAGACCCGACCCGCGAGAAGATCGGGGCCTGACGGCCTGACTCACGAAGCAGCAGGGCTCGTTCGAGCCCTGCTGCTTCTGTGTGTGAGGCGCGTGCGGGTCACACCTGTTGGTCGCGCCTCCGCGCGCGCCACCACGCCACGAGGAGCGCGACCAGCCCGCCCCAGACCAGAAGCTGCTGCACCCAGGGGCCCAGGACGACACCGGCGGTCAGCCCGGTGCGCAACGAGACGTCCTCGAGCATCGCGCCCGCTTCTCCGGCATCCAGGCTCGTCACGGTCGATCCGTCGGGGCGGATGATCTGGCTCGTGCCGACCGTCGAGATGTTCACGACGCTGCGACCGGTCTCGATCGCACGCATCCGCGCGAAGGCCAGCTGCTGCAGATTCTCATCGGTGCCGCGGAAGTCGGCGTTGTTCGTCTGGAACACCAAGACCTGAGCTCCGGCGTTGACGCCCTCGGTGATCACGTCGTCGTAGATCACGTCGAAGCAGATCGCGAGCCCGACGGCGACCCCGTCGACGTCGATGACAGGCGGATTCTCGCCTGGTGTGTACTCCCGCTGGATGAGCCCGATCAGGTCGGGGGCCAGGGCGTTGAAGAAGGCTCGATCCGGCACGTACTCGCCGAAGGGCACCGGATGACGCTTGTCGTGGAGCTGCGTCGCTCCCCCGGCATCCGTCCACAGCATCGACGTGTTGAAGTAGCGCTCATTCCGCCCGGTCGCCGCGTTCGCGAGCAGCGGCGCATCGATCCGGGTCGTGATGAGCGTCATCCGTCGGGCCAGCGCCTCGTTCTGGAACGGATCGGTGTCGAGCGACCCCTCCGGCCAGACCAGCAGGTCGACGTCCTCGCCGTAGAGCGGTGTGGTGGCATCGGTCTGCGCGTCGATCACCGAGAAGGGCTCGCGCTGATCGAAGTAGCCCGTGGGCCCGTTCCCCTGCACGGCGGCGATGCGCATCGAGCCGGCATCCGTCGTCGGGAAGAGCGGAGTGAAGAAGAGGACGATCACGAGCGCGGCCGGCACGAGGAGTCGGAGCGGAGTCCGCCATGCCCGCAGCCGCACGATCTCGACCAGCATCGCCACCAGGAGCACCATGAGGAATCCGAGGCCGCTGACGCCGAGCCACGACGACAGCGGGGCCAGCGGGCTCTCCGCCTGGCTCATGCCGATGCGGGCCCACGGGAAGCCTCCGTAGGGGAAGGACCCGACGAAGACCTCGCGGCCGACCCAGAGGGCAGCGACCACCACCGGGACGCCCACCAGGCGTCCCGCGGTCCCTGGGAACGCCCGGGGCATCCAGCGGTACGCCAGCGCCGTCAGGATCAGGGCCACCGCCGTGAGCCCTCCCTCGACCACGCTCAGCGCCGCCCAGGGTATCGGACCCAGATAGCGCGAGGTGAAGGACACCAGGAGACCGAACAGCACGATCCCGTAGACGAGGCCGACCAGCAGGGCTCCTCCGGGACGCCGGCCGATGAGTGCGACGAGCAGAAGAGCAGTGGCAGGGAACGCGAGGATCCAGATCGCGGTCTCCGGGTAGGCCAGATTCATCAGGAACGCCGAGAGCGCCGCAGCGATCACAGCCACCCAGAGCGGCAGGAGAGGGCGCTGACGCGCAGGGGACTCAGACATCCCTCTCATTCTCACATCGACGAGTAGGCGACGATTCCGCGCCGGACGCCGTCGAGCGCCGTGCGGGCCGTCCGTGCGAGCGCGCCGTCCTCCGCGACGATCGACAGCTGGTCGAGAAGATCGATCGTCTGCTTCGCCCAGCGCACGAAGTCGCCGGCCGCCATGTCGGCATCGACGAGCACCCGATCGAGCATTCCGCCGCGGGCCCAGGAGTGCATCGCGCCGGCGAGGCCGGCGGCGAGAGGTTCGGAACCGGGCAGGTGATGATCCTTCTCGAGATCGTCGAGTTCAGCCCAGAGCGTCGTGGTCTTCTCATACGCCGTCCGGAACGCACCGCGAGGCAGTCCCCGCTCCCCCGAGTTCGCCTCGTCGCGTCGGGGCTCGTACACCAGGCAGCAGGCCATAGCGGCGAGCGATGGGGCGTCGAGTCCGTTCCACAGCCCCTGGCGCAGCGACTCGGCGACGAGCAGATCGCGCTCCCCGTAGATGCGCCGCATCGTGCGCCCGGCCTCGGTCAACGCGGTCTCCCCGGATTCCTCGGAGAGGTAGTCCAGCGTCTCGAGAACCTCCACCACGCGGTCGAACACGCGCGCGACGGTCCCGGTGCGCGTCTCGATCTGGCGCCGGGTGCGGTCGGTCTGGCGCTTGAGCTTCCAATAGCGCTCGGCCCAGCGGGCGTGCGCCTCCCGATCGGGGCAGCGGTGGCAGGGATGCCGCTGCATGGCGGTGCGCAGCGACTGGATGCGCTTCATCCGCTTGTCGCGGGAGGCGCGCGGTGCGCCGGAGTCCTGACGGTTCTTCTTCTCGAGGTCGCTGAGCTCGCGCCGGATCGCCGCATACTCGGGGAAATCTCCGTGCTCGCACGCCATCGACTTCTGATACCCGGCGAGGGACTCCTCGGCTTCCCGGACCTGACGTGCCAACCCGACGACGGCCCTGTCCGCTTGGAACTGCGCGAAGGACGACTCGAGGATCTGCCGAGCGCGCGCTTTGCCGAACAGGTCGATCAGGTTGACCGCCATGTTGTACGTCGGGCGGAAGCTGGAGTTCAGCGGGTACGTGCGCCGCGATGCCAGAGCCGCGACGGCCTGGGGATCCATGCCCTCGGTCCACTGGACGACCGCGTGGCCCTCGACGTCGATCCCGCGACGGCCGGCGCGTCCGGTGAGCTGCGTGTACTCGCCCGAGGTGATCGCGACACGGGCCTCGCCGTTGAACTTCTCCATCTTCTCGAGCACCACGGTGCGCGCGGGCATGTTGATGCCCAGCGCCAGCGTCTCCGTGGCGAAGACGACCTTGACGAGCTTGAGACGGTAGAGCTCCTCGACGACCTCCTTGAAGGCGGGCAGGAGTCCGGCGTGGTGGGCGGCGACGCCCCGCTCCAGGTTCTCCAGCCAGTCCCAGTAGCCGAGGACGCCGAGATCCTCTTCCTGCAGCGACCTGGTGCGCTCCTCGACGATGGCGCGGATCTCCGCCTTCTCCTCCGGCGAGGTCAGCCGGATGCCCGATCGGCGCACCTGCTGCACCGCGGCGTCGCAGCCCACGCGGCTGAAGATGAAGAAGATCGCGGGCAGCAGGTTCGCCCGCTCGAGGAGCTTGATGACATCGGGGCGATCCATCCGCTCGATGCGGCGGACGTTCGAGGGACGCACCGGGCGCTGGCCGCCACGCGGCGGTCGCTTCGCCTGTCGGCCGGCGTGCCTGTTGCTGATGTAGGACTGCGTCCGGCGATTGTTCTCGTAGTTCGAACCCGTGAAGGAGCGGATCCGCATCAGCTCCTGATTCACCTGCGCGGTCGCGATACCCGCGCGATCGTCGAAGAGCGGCAGCAGATCGTCCCGGACGAGCACGTGCTGTTCGAGCGGGACGGGCCGGATCTCCGAGACGATCACCTCGGTGTCGCCGCGCACGGTGTCGAGCCAGTCGCCGAACTCCTCGGCGTTCGACACCGTGGCGCTCAGCGAGACGAGCCGCACATGCTGCGGCAGGTGGATGATGACCTCTTCCCACACCGCGCCGCGGAACCGGTCGGCGAGGTAGTGGACTTCGTCCATCACGACGTAACGCAGATCGCGGAGCGCCGCCGAGTCGGCGTAGATCATGTTGCGGAGCACTTCGGTTGTCATCACCACGATGCGAGCGTTGCCGTTGATGTTCGTGTCACCGGTGAGCAGGCCGACCTCGTCGGGGCCGTACACCTCGACGAGCTCTCGGAACTTCTGGTTCGACAGCGCCTTCATCGGCGTCGTGTAGAACGCCTTGTCGCTCGGCGTCTGCATCGCGAGGTGGATCGCGAACTCGCCGACGATGGTCTTCCCCGCGCCGGTCGGCGCCGCGACGAGCACGCTGCGGCCGGCCTCCAGAGCATGACAGCCGGCGACCTGGAACGGGTCGAGCTCGAACCTCTGACGCGCGGCGAACGCGTTCGTCGCCGGGTGCTCAGCGGCCTCTCGTGCGGCCGCGTAACGCTCGGACGGCGAACTCATACCGGGTCCGGCAGAAGCCCCGCTGCGGCGTCGCGCTTGCGCTTTCGGCGATCGAAGAGCAGGGAGAGCCCCGCGGCCGCGAAGAACAGGACGATGAGGATGCCGGCCAGCATCAGCATGCTGATCACGTCGGCTGCCGGAGTCGCCAGCGCCGCGAAGACCGTCGCGATGATGATCGCGATGCGCCATCCCTTGAGGATCGCTCGCCCGGACATCACACCGGCGAAGTTCAGCGCGACCAGGAAGACCGGGAGCACGAACGAGACGCCGATCACGATCATCAGCTTGAAGATGAAGTCGTAGTACTCCTGCGCCTGGTAGAAGTTCGTGCCGCCCTCGGGCGTGAATCCCCACATCAGCTCGATCACGTGCGGCATGATCACGATGCCGAGGTAGCACCCGGCGAAGAAGAGCGGTACGGCGGCGGCGATGAAGCCGATCGTGTACTTGATCTCCTTGCGGGTGAGCCCGGGCATGATGAACGCCCAGATCTGCCACAGCCACACGGGCGCGGAGATGAACAGGCCGATCGAGAAGGCGATCCGCATGCGCATGTCGAAAGCGGCGGTCACGGTGCCGAAGTTCAGTGCGCTGAAGTTGTCACCGCGCTTGTCCATGATGACGCGGATGGGTTCCGTGATCAGATGGATGACCGGATCGGCGATGATGAACGCGACCACCATGCCGACGACGAGCGCGAGCGCCGCGTACATCAGGCGCTTGCGCAGTTCGACGAGATGTGCGCCCAGCGACATCCGCCGATCCCGATCCGCCTTCTGCTTCACGGTCGGTTCGATGGTTGCCACGGTCGGTCAGGCGCGAGGCGGAGTCTCAGGGTCGACGCCGGAGTCCTTCACCGTGGTGGGCTCGGCGACGACGGCGTCGGTGCGCGTCGCGTCCTCGTCCTTCATGGCCTTCATCTCGCCCTTGAAGACGCGGGCCGACTGGCCCATGCTCTTCGCGAGCGCCGGCAGCTTCGCAGCACCGAACAGAAGGAGGATCACGGCGAGCACGATGAGCAGGTGCCAGCCTTGCATTCCAGCGAACATGTCAGGATTCCCGTCTTCGGTAAGCTTTCGCCCCAGTCTACAGATCAATCCTCGTGATCGGGGCGGTGATAGAGCGCGAGTCCGGATGCCGCCCATTCGCGGGTCGACGACCGTGCCACTCCGGGTTCCAGAACCTCCATGGCGCCGCCGAACCGTGCGGCGAGGCGCTTGATGCCACGCGGATCGGCCAGATGCACGTGCGCGGTGACCGAGCCGTCGACGGCTTCGAGCGTCGTGGCAGGCAGGAATCCGCTGAGCAGCGGGGCGAACCTCTCGGAGACGCGCACCGTCACCTCGCGCTCGTCGTCGAGACCGGCGAAGGGCTCGGGAACCTGATCCCCGCCGTGGGTGATCGGGATATCCGTGAGCTGGGGCTCGCTCACGCGATCCAGGTGGAACGTGCGCATCGCCTGGCGCAGATGGCACCAGCCCTGCAGGTACCACTGCGCGTTGGTGATCAGGATCTGCACCGGATCGACCGTGCGCGTCGTCGGCGCCGCATCCGGCGCCTGGTACGTGAACGAGATGGCGACGCCGTCCTGCAGCCCGCGTGCCACGACCTCACGCACCTCGTCGACCGCGCTCGGGGCCACCACGACATCGGCGGGCGCGTCGGCTGCGCCGCGCGACAGCTTGGAGATCAGCCCTGCGACGAGCCCGGAGTCGGAGACCGCGGGAACGGCCGCGACCATCTGCAGCCCGGCGAGCAGCGCCGCGGCCTCGCGCGCCGTGAATCGGGGCACCCGGCGGAGCGCGACATCGTTCGTGATCTCGATGACGTCCTCGAGATCGAGGAGGTCCCAGTTGATGTCGAACATCTCCTGCGGCTGCTGCCAGTATCCGGATTCGCCGGGCAGTCCGATGACCGTGAGCTTCTCGACCATGCCGCGCATCTCCTGCGGCGTGACGCCGAACTCCTCCGATGCCTCGGCGAGCGACACCTGGCCGTGCTCGAGCAGGTAGGGCACGAGGGTCAGGTAGAGCCGCACGCGATCAGCGGCGAGCAGGGGCTTGGGCTGGGCGCTCATCGTGCCTCCTCGCGATCGGCGTGGGCGTCGACGACGGCCTGAAGACGCGCGATGACGGCATCCCGCAGCGTCGCCGGCTCGACCACGCGCACCTCGGGCCCGTACGAGGCGAGCTCGTCGGCGAGGATGTGCAGGTCGACGAACGGCACCGTGATGCCCTGCGCAGCCGGCGTCGCACGCCGACCGAGCCGCAGGGCGGCCTCGGTGCCCGGCGTGACCTCCAGCAGCGCGGCGTTCTCCGCCGCGACACGGTCGAGTCCCGCGAGCGCACGCTCCCCCGCACCGTCGCGCAGCGACGGGTCGAAGGTGGTCGTCGTCACCTTCACATCGCCGACGATGCGGCTGAGCAGGAACATCCGGTCCTCGTCGATGTCGACATCCACGCCGAAGACGTGCCAGCGCGCTTCGTAGTCGACGAGCGCCAGCGGACGGATGCTGCGCCGACGCGGCACCGCCTCACCGGGCTTGAGGTAGTCGAAGACGACGACCCTGCTCTTCTCGATGGCGTCCTGCAGCGGCGCGAAGGCCGCATCGCGGGCGGTGATCCGAGGTGCGAACCCGATGATCGGCTCATCACCGTCGATGCCCAGTGCCCGGATCTTGCGCACGCCGGACTGCGCGTCGCCGGACGCGGACTCAGCGCTCCAGACGCTGCCCGCGAGACGGAGGACGGCCAGTTCGGCCGGGGTGAACTCGATGTCGGCGGGCAGATCGTATTCCGCCTGCGGAATGCGATAGCGCGCCTCGCGGAGGTCGTTCGGGTCGGCGGCGTCGCCGATCGTCTCGATCGGCACCCCGAGTGAACGCAGCTCCTCCTTGTCGCGCTCGAACATCTTCTCGAGGGCGTCCGACCGCGTGCCGGCATCGGCGCGCTGACGGTATCCCGAGACGTTGTCGAGGATCTGCTGCTTCGTGAGCCCGATCTCCGTGGCCATCAGCGCCACGACGAGATTCGTCAGGCGCTCCTCCGCGGGGATCCGGGCGGCCATCACTGCGTGGGCGCCGTCACTGCGCCCAGGATGTCGATGACGTAGACGATGGCCGCTGCACCCTCGGCGCCCGGGGTCACCACGAGGAGCTGGGAGCCGACGGTCTTGCCGACGAGCTCCTCGGCGACGGTCGGCACCGTCGATGCGAGGTCGCCGCTCGGGCCCTGTCCCCATGTGCTGTTGACGACGCTCTTGTCGTCCCAGTTGACCGCGGTCACGTTGACGAGCGGGATCTGATCGGCACCGACCTTCTCGCCGTCGCCCTTGATGAGGGTCTGCACGACCTGCTCCTTCGGCGCGGCGCTGTCGGGGACGATGATCCCCGGAGTGCCGTCTGCGGCGCGGACCACGGTCGGCATGCCCTGGGCGTCGTTGAACTGGAGCGAACCCTCGGCCTTGGACAGGAACACGTCGAGCACGTCGATGACGAACACCATGTTGTCGTCGTCGGAGAGGCCGAGGCCGGACAGCGCCTCCTTGCCGAAGTCCTCCGGCGTGAGACCGGCGACGATGCGCGAACCCTCGGTCGCGCACTCGAATGCCTTGGCGAGCCCGGGCGACTGCGATGCCCAGTAGTCGGCGTTGGAGACCTGGCCCTTGTCCTCGTCATAGGCGGTCGCGTAGACCTTCTCGCCGGTCTCCCCGCTGAAGATCGAGAGCTCGACGGTGAGGGCCTGCTGGCCGTTGACGATCGTGCGGCCGTCTCCGACGGTGATGTCGGCGTAGGACGACTTCTTCAGGTGCAGCGGCGAGAAGACAGAGACGTCGGGGGCTGCGCCGAAGTCGCCTTCGACGGTGACCGCGTCCTGGATGTCGTTCGCGTCGGCGCTGCGATCGCACGCAGCGCCGTCGTAGGAGGCCGACGCGGTGCAGCCTGTCAGGGCGAGGACGGCGAGGCTGAGGGAGGCCAGAACGGCGGACGTTTTACGCACGCGCTCCAGTCTATTCCGTCGCGTGCTCCGATTCGCGCGCAGCAGCAGCAAGGCGCGCCCCCTCGGCCGCCTTGCCCGCCTCTCTGGCGCGCTTGCGCAGATTCTTGTCGTTGATCTCGCGGTCGCCGACGGCACCAGGGGTCCAGGCCTCCACGTCGTGGTCGCCGTAGCTGCTCTTCGACGCGCGGCGCTTGACCGACGGGGCCACCGCGCCGGGAGCGAGACGGCGGGCGGTCAGCAGGAAGCCGGTGTGCGCGACCATCCGGTGGTCCGGGCGCACCGCGAGCCCTTCCACGTGCCAGCCGCGCACCATGGTCTCGGACGCATCGGGGTCGGTGAAGAGCCCGGTTCCCCGGATGTACTCGGCGACGCGCGAGAGCTGGGTGGCCGTCGCGATGTAGCAGAGCACGACGCCACCGGGCGTCAGCGCCTCCGCCACGGCGTCGATGCACTCCCAGGGGGCGAGCATGTCGAGCACGACGCGGTCGACGGTTCCCGCCGGGGCCTCGGCGGGCAGTGATTCGACGAGGTCGCCGACGACGACGCGCCAGGTGTCGGGGTGCTCGCCGAAGAACGTCTCGACATTGCCGCGGGCGACGTCGGCGAAGTCGTCGCGTCGCTCGAACGAGATCAGCTGCCCGACCGGCCCGATCGCGCGGAGGAGCGACAGCGACAGCGCCCCGGAGCCGACCCCGGCCTCGACGACTGTGGCGCCGGGGAAGATGTCCGCCTGCATGACGATCTGCGCGGCATCCTTCGGATACACGATCGCGGCGCCGCGCGGCATCGACATCGCGAAGTCCCGCAGCAGCGGACGCAGGGCGAGATAATCGTGCCCCGAGCTGTTCGCCACCACCGAGCCGTCCGGAAGACCGATGAGATCACGGTGACGGAGCACACCCTGGTGCGTGTGCAACTCGCCGTCCTCGCGGAGGGTCACGGTGTGGAGACGGCCCTTCGGACCCGTCAGCTGGACGCGATCACCCACGCGGAAGGGCCCACTCGGTCGCTGGGCAGCGGAATCCGTCATCGGGTGACCTCCGTCATCGCGCTCTTGGCGTCGAACAGGTCGCCGAGGTCCGACACGCCTCGCCCGGCGAGCGTCGGCCAGAGCTCGTGGGCTCCGAGATCGTCCAGCGGGACGATGTGCGGCACGCCGAGCGTCACGGCGCCGGAGGCGAGGCCCGCGCGCACTCCCGTCGGCGAATCCTCGATCACGACGACCTCGGTGATGTCGACGTCGAGAAGGGCGGCGGCCTGCAGGTACGGCTCGGGGTGCGGCTTGGGATTGTCGACGTCGTCTCCGGCGACGACGATGTCGAACGCCTCGAAGTCGATGAGGTCGACGACGTTCAGCGCCATCCTGCGGAGGGACATCGTGACCAGCCCGGTGGGGATGCCGGCGTCCCTGAGCTCGGCGAGAAGCTCGCGCGCGCCCGGTCGGAACGGGACGCCCTGGGTGCGCAGCGACTCCTGCACCACATCGGTCAGATGAGCGACGATCGCCTCCGGCTCCATCGCGACGCCCGCGTTCTGCAGGATGATCGCGCTGTCGATGAGGCCGCTCCCCACCAGTTGCAGAGCATCTTCATGGGTCCACGACCCGCCGAAGGACTCCACCAGCGACGTCTCCGCCGCCATCCAGTACGGCTCGGTGTCGACCAGTGTTCCATCCATGTCCCAGAGGACTGCGCGGGGCTTTCTGCTCACTGAACCCATGCTAGCCCGGTGCCGCCCACATCCCGCCGCCGCGGACTAGCCTGGAGGGATACGTCCTCGATCTCGAAGGGAGCCCATGATGGATGTTCTCGGTTCACGCATCGTCATCGCCGCCTTCGACGGCTGGAACGACGCGGGCGAAGCAGCCAGTGGCGCCGTCGAGGCGCTGCGTTCGTCGTCGGAGTACGAGCTCGTGCATTCCGTCGACCCCGAGCTGTATTTCGACTACCAGTACACGCGACCGTCGACGCAGATGGATGCGGAGGGGCGCCGACAGCTCAAGTGGCCGGAGGCCGGCCTCTGGCGGCCGCGCGACCCCGGCCCCGGTCCCGAGTTCTGGCTGCTCACCGGCGTGGAGCCGGCGCGCACATGGCAGGCGTTCGCCTCGGAGTTCATCGACATCGCCCTGCGCGACGACATCACCGGACTCGTGACAATGGGCGCCATGCTGGCGGATGTCCCGCACACCCGCCCGATCTCAATCTTCGCCTCGAGCCAGAACGAGCAGGTGCGGGAGGCTCATGGCCTCGAGCGCTCGCTCTACGAGGGGCCGGTCGGCATCCTCAGCGTCTTCGAGCACTTCGCCGAGAGCGCGGGAATCCCGACCGCTGGTCTGTGGGCGAGCGTGCCCCACTACGTCGCCTCGGCCACGCCCTCCCCCAAGGTCACCCTCGCGCTCCTCGATCGCCTCGAGGAGCTCACCGGCGTCGACGTCGACCGACAGCACCTGCGCACGGAGGCAGCCACGTGGGAGGCGTCGATCGATGCCGCCGCATCCGAAGACGAGGACATGGCCGAGTACATCCGCCAGCTCGAGCGCACCCGCGACACCTGGGACTCCCCCGAGGCATCCGGCGACGCGATCGCGCAGGCGTTCGAACGCTACCTGCGCCGCCGGGGCGACGCCCCCGGCGATCACAAGCGCTGACGCGGCTCAGGCCGCGATCACTCCGGTGCCGAGCAGGATCAGCAGCACCGTGCCGAGCAGGATCCGGTAGATCACGAACGGCAGGAAGCTGCGCTTCGAGATGAAGTTCATGAAGAACGCGATGACGCCGAGCGCGACGACGAACGCGATGCCGGTCGCGGCCAGCGTGTCGCCGAACGAGAAGAACGAGGGCTCTCCCCAGCTCTTGAACACCTGATAGAAGCCGCTGCCGAAGACCGCCGGGATCGCGAGCAGGAAGGCGTATCGAGCCGCTGCGGCGCGCTCGTATCCGAGGAAGAGTCCCATCGTGATCGTGCCACCGGAGCGGGAGACGCCGGGGATCAGAGCGAGAGCCTGCGCGAATCCGAACGCGATGCCGTGCGGGTAGGTCAGGTCGCCGAGCTTGCGACGCTTCGCCCCGACGTGGTCGGCGACGCCGAGCAGGATGCCGAACACGATCAGCATGATCGCCACGATCCAGAGCGAGCGGAACACGGTCTCGATCTGATCCTGGAAGAACAGGCCGAGCACGACGATCGGGATGCTGCCGATGATGATCATCCAGCCCATCCGCGCGTCCGGGTCGCTGCGCGGAACGCGTCCCGCGAGCGAGCGGAACCACTGCGAGATGATGCGCACGATGTCACGCCAGAAGAAGACCACGACGGCTGCCTCGGTGCCGATCTGGGTGATCGCGGTGAACGCCGCCCCCGGGTCCTCCCCCGACGGCAGGAACGTGCCGAGGATGCGCAGGTGGGCGCTGGAGGAGATGGGCAGGAACTCTGTGAGTCCCTGGACGATGCCGAGGATGAGGGCTTCGAGCAGGTGCATGGAGGGCCTTCTGGTGAGGGGAGGGCGCGGAAGCGGGCGGGCTGCGGTCAGTACGTGCGCAGCAGATCGGCCAGCACACGCTGGCCGAAGACAAGCGATTCTACGGGCACACGCTCGTCGACGCCGTGGAACATGCCCGTGAAGTCGAGGTCGGCCGGCAGCTTCAGCGGAGCGAACCCGTATCCCGTGATGCCGAGGTAGGCCAGCGCCTTGTTGTCGGTTCCGGCCCCCAGCAGATACGGGATCACGGGGACGCCGGGGTCGTGGCGGCCGATGCTCGCGACCATGGCCTCGACGAGCTCGCCCTCGAAGGGCGTCTCCATGCCGATGTCGCGCACGACCGTCTCGATGACGATCTCGTCGCCGACGATCTGCTGCAGCTCGGCCAGGACGTCGTCCTCGGTGCCGGGGATCACGCGCACGTCGATCAGCGCCTCGGCGCGCTCGGGGATCACGTTGTGCTTGTACCCCGCCGTCAGGGCCGTGGGGTTGGACGTGGTCCGGAAGGACGAGCGCAGGAAGGCCTCGGCGGGCCCGGCGGCGGCCGCGAGGGCATCCGGGTCCTCGGCGCTGCGGCCCGTCAGGGCGCTGAGACCCGCGAGGAGAGCCTCGGTCGTCGGTGTGAGGCGGAGAGGCCACCGTGTGCGTCCGATGGCGGCGACCGCCTCGGCGAGCTTCGTGACCGCGTTGTCGTCGTGCAGACGGCTGCCGTGCCCCGCACGCCCCTTGGCCACAAGGCGAATCCAGATGAGGGCCTTCTCCCCCACCTGCAGCAGATAGGCGCGGCGGTCGTCGACCGTGATCGAGTAGCCACCGACCTCGCTGATGGCCGTGGTGGCGCCTTCGAACCACTCCGGACGGTTCTGCACGACCAGGGCCGACCCCTCGACGCCGCCGTTCTCCTCGTCGGCGAAGAACGCCAGCACGAGATCGCGCTCCGGCCGCTCCCCCGCTCGCAGGATGTCGGCGACGGCCGTGAGGATCATCGCGTTCATGTTCTTCATGTCGACGGCACCTCGGCCCCACAGCATCCCGTCCTGCACGAGGCCGGCGAACGGATCGACGCTCCAGTCCTCGGCCATCGCGGGAACGACGTCCAGGTGACCGTGCACGACCAGGGCGGGCTTGCTGCTGTCGCGGCCCGGCACCCGCGCCATGACGTTGGTGCGGCGCGGGATCGGCTCGTAGTACTCGACCTCCAGCCCCAGAGCCTGGAGGTACGCGCCGACGTACTCCGCCGCCTCCCGCTCCCCCTTGGCGTTGCCGCCGCCGAAGTTCGACGTGTCGAACCGGATCAGGTCGCTCGCGATGCGGACGACCTCGGGCAGAGAGGGATCGGTCATGACTCCCAGGCTACCGAAACGGCGAGCCACGCCCGGGCGTACGGCTCGGTTCGAAGCGCGCCGGATTACGTGCTAATCTCATTCTTCGGTCGGCAACGATCATCCAAAACCTGCGCGGGTGGCGGAATGGTAGACGCGCTACGTTGAGGTCGTAGTGCCCGTAAGGGCGTGGGGGTTCAAGTCCCCCTCCGCGCACAGGTAAGAAGAAGGCCCCTGATCCACGGATCAGGGGCCTTCTTCGCATCCCGGGGACGGGCAGGACGGCGTCACACCGCCCCGACGCCGAACACGAGCCCGAGGATGTACGTGACCGCTGCGGCGCCGAAGCCGATCGCCAGCTGACGCAGCGCGCGGCGCAGCGGAGGACCGCCGGAGAGGACGCCGACCATGGCGCCCGTGCTCAGCAGGGCGATGCCCACGAGCACCAGGGCGAGGATGACGGCTGCGGCACCCTGCAGCCCGAAGATCCACGGCAGCACCGGGATGATCGCGCCGGATGCGAAGAGCAGGAAGCTCGAGATCGCGGCCGTCCAGTCGCTGCCGACGATCTCGTGGTCGCTCCCCGGCACGCGCACGGGCCCTGTCGCCGCGCGACGAGCGCCGGCTTTCGCTGCCTCGACGATGCGATGCGCACGGACCAGTGCCTCCTCCTGCTCCATGCCGCGTGCTCGGTAGACGAGCGCCAGCTCGTTCTCGTCGATGTCGAGATCGCCTGCGGCATCCGCTGCGTCCTCGTTGGCCTCGGTCGCGGCCAGCAGCTCGCGCTGGGACCGCACCGACACGAACTCCCCCGCACCCATCGAGAGCGCGCCGGCGAGCAGACCTGCGATTCCGCTGAAGAGCACGAATCCGGAGCTCACCCCGGTCGCGCCGATGCCGAGCACGAGGGCGAGATTGCTGACCAGGCCGTCGTTGGCGCCGAAGACCGCGGCACGGAACGAGCCGGACAGACGTCGACGTCCTCGAGCGGCAAGCCCACGCACCACCTCGTAGTGGATCTTCTCGTCGGCGCGCATCGCGGGAGTCGCGTACTGCTCGGAGTCGTACGGCGACCGGGCTTCCGCGCTCTGCGCGAGGGCGAGCACGAAGATCGAGCCGAAGCGACCCGCCATCCAGCCCAGGAGGCGGGAGCGGATGCCGGCATGCGGCAGGCGCTTCGGCTCACCGCCGAGAAGGTCGAGCCAGTGCTGCTCATGGCGCCGCTCGGCATCCGCGAGCCGGAGCAGGATCTCCTGCTCCTCTCCCGTGCGACGGGCGGCGAGCTTCTGGTACACCGCCCCCTCGGCGCGCTCCTCGACGAGGTAGCGCGCCCATCGGCGGTGATCAGCGGGTGTCGGCTCTGCGGCGGCAGGCGCTGTCATGGATCCTCCAGGCGTCACGAAGCCCGAGTGCGCGGGCAACCGTTCCACGCTAGCCGCGCCGGTGCGCGCGAACCCTGCTGAGACGAGGATTGCCAGCATTTCGGGGATCCGAACCCTTCGACAGGCTCAGGGACCGCCCTTCGACAGGCTCAGGGACCGCCCTCGACAGGCTCAGGGACCGCGGGGCGATCAGGAGCGGACGCGCTTGCGCAGCACGTCGATGCGCGACTGCAGCTGGGTCACCGTGGCCTGCGCGACGGCGGGGCCACCGCAGATGCGGCGGAGCTCGGCATGCACGGCGCCGTGGGGCTCCCCCTTCTGCCGCGCGTACAGCCCGACGAGGCTGTTCAGAAGCTGGCGCTGCTCTTTGAGCGTGCGGTGGAGAGGGGCGGGGAGCGTCGTCGTCTCGGTGGGGCCCGCAGCGGCCTCACGAGCCTCGCGCAGGCGGGACTGGCGGCTCTGACGCTGCATGAGGAGCTCGTGCACGTGCTCGGGCTCGAGGAGACCGGGGAACCCGATGAACTCCTCCTCCTCCGGGGTACCGGGCTCGGCGAGCTGACCGAACTCCTGGCCCTCGAACACCACGCGGTCGAAGTGGGCGACCGAGGAGAGCGCCTGGTAGCTGAACTCCTGGGCCAGAGCATCGGAGGCCTCGTCCTCGCGATTGGCGCTCTCGAGCAGGGAGTCCTCGAGCCCGTCGTCATCCTTCGACTGGCGGTCGAGAGCGTGGTCCCGCTCCTTGTCCATCTCGCCGGCGAGCCCCATGAGCACAGGGACCTGCGGAAGGAAGACGCTCGCCGCCTCACCCCGACGACGCGCTCGCACGAAGCGTCCGATGGCCTGGGCGAAGAAGAGCGGGGTCGACGATGAGGTGGCGTACACGCCGACGGCGAGCCGCGGCACGTCGACGCCCTCGGACACCATGCGCACCGCGACCATCCAGCGCTGGTCGCCGGCGCTGAACTTCTCGATGCGCTCCGACGCGGTCGCGTCGTCGGAGAGGACGACGGTCGGCTGCTGCCCGGTGATGCTGTGGAGGATCTTCGCGTAGGCGCGCGCCACGGTCTGATCCGTCGCGAGCACGAGACCGCCGGCATCCGGCACGTGGTGTCGGATCTCCGTGAGGCGCCGGTCCGCCGCCGACAGCACCGCCGGCATCCACTCCCCTTCGGGATCGAGCGCCGTGCGCCACGCCTGCGAGGTGACGTCCTTCGTGTTGTCCTGGCCGAGGTGGGTCTCGAGCTCGTCGCCCGACGTCGTCCGCCAGCGCATCTTGCCGGCGTACATGTGGAACAGCACCGGACGCACGACGCCGTCGGCGAGGGCTCGTCCGTAGCCGTAGTTGTAGTCGGTGCGGGAGATGCGCGCTCCGGACTCGTCGGGGTGGTACTCGACGAACGGGATGGGCGCGGTGTCGCTGCGGAACGGCGTCCCCGACAGCAGCAGCCGTCGCTTCGCCGGCCCGTACGCGTCGCGGATCGCGTCTCCCCAGCTGAGCGCGTCGCCACCGTGATGCACCTCGTCGAGGATCACGAGCGTCTTCGCGTCTTCGGTCAGGTGTCGATGCACCGACGACTTCGCCGCGACCTGCGCATACGTCACCACCGCGCCGTGATAGTGCCGCGCCGGCGCCCAGTCGCTGTTGCGGAACCGGGGGTCGAGGCGGATGTGCACGCGCGCGGCCGCGTCGGCCCACTGCGTCTTGAGGTGCTCGGTGGGAGCGACCACGATGATGCGGTTGACCTCACCCATGCGCATCATCTCGACGGCGAGGGTCAGGGCGAATGTCGTCTTGCCGGCGCCGGGTGTCGCGGCGACGAGGAAGTCGCGCTGGTCGGCTTCGAAGTACTGCTCCAGGGCCTCCTGCTGCCACGCCCGCAGCTTGTTCGCCGTTCCCCACGGGGCGCGCTGAGGAAAGGACGGAGAGAGCATCGAGTCCACGATAATCGCTCCCGCCGACACTGCGGCGCACGGGGCGCGACGCTCCCGTCACCCCTGCCGCGACGCGCCGTCGCCGGGTAGGCTCGTTCACTGCGCTGCGGCCACCGCCCGGCGCACCCGTTCGCGAAGGAGAGCTGGATGACCGACCAGGATTCGACTCGGACCCCCTACGTCCCCAACGAGAGCGTGCACCCCTGGCGACGGTTCGTGGCCGTGGGCGACTCGTTCACCGAGGGCATCGGCGACCCCGACCCGAGCGCACCGGGCGGCCACCGCGGCTGGGCCGATCGCGTCGCCGAGGTGCTCGGCCAGCAGGTCGACGACTTCGCCTACGCGAACCTCGCGGTTCGGGGGAAGCTCATCGCGCAGATCGTCGCCGACCAGATCGAACCCGCCGTCGCCCTGCACCCCGATCTCGTCTCCATCTGCGCCGGCGGGAACGACGTCATCCGTCCGGGAACCGATCCTGACGCGATCGCCGCGCAGTTGGAGGATGCCGTCGCGAGGCTATCCTCCACGGGCGCCGCGGTGCTCCTGTTCACCGGCATCGACACCGGATTCACCCCCGTATTCCGCGCGTTCCGCGGCAAGGTCGCGATCTACAACGAGAACGTGCGGGCAATCGCCGAGCGGCACGACTGCATCGTCGCGGACCAGTGGGCGCTCAAGGTCGTCCAGGACATGCGTTTCTTCGACGACGATCGTCTGCACTACAACGCGCTCGGCCACCACGAGGTCGCGCGCATGGCCCTGCGCGCACTGAACGTGCCGAACGAGCTCGAGTCCATGCAGCCCGAGCCTCTGCCGGTGCGGACATGGCGGGAGGCCCGCTCCGAGGACTTCGGCTGGGCGCGCGAGCACTTCGTGCCCTGGGTCCTTCGACGGCTGCGTCACCAGTCCTCCGGCGATCACGTCGCGGCGAAGCGTCCCGAGGCGGCGCCGATGATCCGGCTCGATCAGGACTGATCCGCGGGCGGACTCAGCGTCGCAGGGCCCAGAGCGCGACCGCCGCGGCGGAGGCGACGTTGAGCGAGTCCACTCCCCCGCTCATCGGGATCGTCACGACGTGATCGGCGCTGGCGATCGCGGTGCGGGAGAGGCCGTCGCCCTCGGCCCCCATCACGACGGCGACGCGCTCCGGATGGATGTCGACGTACGCGTCCAGTGTGATGGCGTCGTCTTCGAGTGCCAGGGCGGCGATATCGAAGCCTTCTGAATGCAGGTCCGTCACGGACTGCGCCCAGTCCGTCATCCGGGTCCAGGGCACCTGGAAGACCGTCCCCATGCTCACCCGCACGCTGCGGCGATACAGCGGGTCGGCGCCGCCGGGCGACACCAGCACGGCGTCGGCGCCCAGGCCGGCCGCCGCACGGAACGCGGCGCCGACGTTCGTGTGGTCGCCGATGTTCTCGAGGATCAGCACGAGACCGGCGCCCTGGATGACCTCGCGGACGGTCGGAAGCTGCGGGCGGTGCATCGACGCGATCGTCCCGCGGTGCACGGCGAACCCGGTGACCGCTTCGGCCACCTCATCCGGCACGACGTAGACCGGCACATCGAGGGCGCCGACGATGCCTCGGATGTCGTCGATCCGGCGCTCCTGCACGAGAACGGAACGGGGGCGATGGCCGGCCGCGACCGCGCGGGCGATGACCTTCGTCGACTCGGCGATGTACAGCCCGTCCGGCGGTTCCCGCAGCGCGCGGAGAGCCGTGTCGGTGAGACCCCGGTAGTCGTCGAGTCGGGGGTCTGCGGCGTCGGCCACGGAGATGAGTTCCACGAGAGCCACTCTGCCACCCGACGGACGACTCGCGGCACGACCGACCCCTGCGACACGTCGTAGACTCGCTCGGGGAGGTCCTGTGAGCGCATCGAGCACTGCCGAGCTGTCGGCGACACTCGCCCAGGCGGCCGGGCTGCTCCGGGGCAGGCGGATCGCTCTCCTGACCGGTGCGGGTATCTCCACGGACTCCGGCATCCCCGCCTATCGCGGCGAAGGCGCCAGGACCCGCAGCGATCCGATGACCATCCAGACGTACCTCGGCGACGAGGCGGCCCGGCGACGCTACTGGGTCGGCGGCCACCTCGGATGGCGCGCATTCGCACGCGCGACACCCAACCCGGGGCACGTCGCCCTCGCCGAACTGGAGTCCGCGGGAATCGTGTCGGGCGTCATCACGCAGAACGTCGATGGACTGCACCTGCGCGCCGGCAGCTCGCACGTCATCGAGGTGCACGGCACCATGCGTCGCGTGCTCTGCCTGCACTGCGGCCAGGTCTTCGACCGCCGCGACGTGGCGGTGCAGATCGAGGAGCTGAATCCCTGGATCACGGTGCCCGAGAACGTCGCGCTCGCCCCCGATGGCGACGTGCTCCCGGAGAGCACGGAGGGCTTCGTCATCCCGACCTGCACCGTGTGCGATGGGATGCTGAAGCCCGATGTCGTCTTCTTCGGCGAGTACGTGCCGCAGGATCGCTTCCGCGCAGCGGAGTCCCTGCTGCGCTCCAGCTCGGCGCTCATCGTGGCGGGCTCCTCGCTCGTGGTGAACTCCGGCGTCCGCCTCATCGAACGCGCGCGCCGCCGCAGCATCCCTCTGATCATCGTCAATCGCGAGCCGACTCGCGCGGACGCCTGGGCCGATCTCACGATCGCCGCCGGCACCAGCGACGTGCTCCCCGCCCTTCAGGAACTTCTCTCGTGACCTTCATCACCCTCATCCGCCACGGCCAGACGGACTGGAATCTCGCCCGACGCATCCAGGGCTCGACCGACATCCCGCTGAACGAGAAGGGGCGCGCCGACGCGCACCGCGCGGCCGGTCATCTCGCCGCGACGCCGCACCACGCGATCTACTCGAGCCCGCTGCTCCGGGCGAAGGAGACGGCCGAGATCATCGCCGCAGAGCTCGGTCTGGAGTTCGCCGGGGTCGTCCCCGACGTGCGAGAGCGCGAGTTCGGCGAGGGCGAGGGGATGCTGGTCTCCGAGTACATCTCGACGTACGGCGACTGGCACGCCGAGGTTCCTGGCGCGGAGTCCCTGCACGAGGTCGGCGTGCGAGCCATCGCCGCCCTCCACGCGATCGCGCGCGAGTCGCGGCGCAGGTCTGCCCCACGGGCCGAATCCGTGCTGGTGGTGGCGCACGGCGGCGTCATCCGCTCGGTGATCGATCAGGTCTCCGGCGGCACGCTGCCGCGAGAGGGAGAGGTCATCGCGAACGGCTCGGCGCACCGCTTCGAGGCGTCTCCGGGTTCCCTCCGGCTCCTCGAGGAGTCGCTGGTCATCTGATCAGCGGACGCGGCCCACGACGGACCGCGCGTGCCGCAGCACGGGCTCGTCCACCATCCGGCCCTCGAAGCGGAAGACACCGCGTTCGCTCTCCGCGGCGAGCAGGACTGCGCTCGCCCACGCGACGGTCGCCTCATCCGGGAGGTACGCCGCGCGGATCACGGCGACCTGGCTCGGATGGATGCACGCCGTGGCACGGAACCCGGAGGCCGCGGCATCCGTCGCCTCCTCCTCGAGGCCCTGCACGTCGTCGATGTCGATGTACACCGCGTCGATCGCCGCCTTGCCGTGCGCGCCCGACTCGAGGAGCACGCGCGAGCGGGCGTAGCGGGCGATCTCGCGGTAGGCGCCGCCCGCCGTGCGAGAGGAAGTGCCGCCGAGCGAGGCCACGAGGTCCTCCGCCCCCCACATCATCGCCGAGACGAGCGGATGCGCGGCGATCTCGGCGGCCGCGTGGATGCCGAGAGCCGTCTCGCACAGCGCGACGAGCGAGAACCGGTCGTCGAACGCGGACAGACCGTCGGCGCCCTCGGTCTTCGCCACCATGACGGTGCGGAAGTCGGTCTGCTCGAGAGCCTCGAGGTCGGCGGCGAAGTGCTCGCTGTTCGGTGCATTCACCCGCACGATCACACGATCGGGATCGATCGCGGCGCTGATCAGGTTGGTGCGCGCCGCCGCCTTCGCGTCAGGGAGCACGGCATCCTCGAGGTCGAGGATCACCGCGTCCGCCCGTTCCAACGCCCTGCCGAAGCGCTCGGGGCGGTCGGCGGGGCAGAACAGCAGCGCCGGGCCCAGGTCGAACGTCGTCATGCGGACGCCTCCGGCCGGCAGTGCACGAGGGCGCTTCTCGTGGCCGTGGCGACCACGGTGCCGTCCTGATTGCGTCCGGTGTGCGCGATCTGCACGATGCCCTGCCCCGGTCGTGACGACGACAGCCGCTTGTCGACGATCACGCTCTCGGTGTAGAGCGTGTCGCCCGCGAACAGCGGATGAGGGAACGTGATGTCGCCGAAGCCGAGCTGAGCCACCAGCGTGCCCTGCGTCAGCTGAGCGACGGATGCGCCGACCATCGTCGACAGCGTCCACATGGAATTCATCAGCCGTGCGTGGAACGGAGCCTGGGCGTCGGCGAACGCCGCATCGAGGTGCAGCGCCTGCGTGTTCATGGTCAGCGTCGTGAAGAGCACGTTGTCGGCCTCGGTCGCCGTGCGTCCCGGTCGGTGCAGATACCGGGCGTCCGTCACGAACTCCTCGTAGTAGAGGCCGCGTTGGATGATGTCCTCTGGCATGTCGCCCACGCTACCCGGCGAGGCCGAGCCCGCGGGCGATGACGAGGAGCTGCACCTCGGTGGTGCCCTCGCCGATCTCGAGGATCTTCGAGTCGCGGTAGTGCCGTGCCACGGGGAACTCGTTCATGAATCCGTTCCCGCCGAAGATCTGGGTGGCGTCCCTGGCGTTGTCCATCGCGGCTTCGCCCGCGACGAGCTTGGCGATCGCGGCGGCCTCGGCGAACGGCTTGTCAGCGTCGCGCAGTCGCGCCGCATGATGCCAGGCGAGTCGTGCCGTGTGCACCCGCGCACGCATCCGTGCCAGCGTGAACTGCGCGTTCTGACGAGTGCTCAGCGCGCTGCCGAAGATCGTGCGGCTCTTCGCGTAGTCGATCGCGGCTTCCAGGCACCCTTCCGCGGCACCCGTGGACAGAGCGGCGATCGCGATGCGCCCCTCGTCGAGGATGCTGAGGAAGTTCTTGAATCCGCGTCCGCGCTCGCCCAGCAGGTTCGCCACCGGGACGCGGGCACCCTGGAAGCTCAGCGGGTGCGTGTCGGACGCGTTCCAGCCGACCTTGTCATAGGGCGGCTCGACGGTGAACCCTGGCGTGCCGTTGGGAACGATGATCGTCGAGACCTCCTTGCGGCCGTTCTCGACGCCGGTGACCGCGGTCACGGTCACGAACCGCGTGATCGGCGTGCCGGAGTTCGTGATGAACTGCTTGGAGCCCTCGATCACCCATTCGTCGCCCTCCAGCCGGGCCGTGGTGCGCGTCGCCCCCGCGTCGCTGCCGGCTTCCGGCTCGGTGAGACCGAAGCCCGCGAGAGCACGACCGGCGAGGAGGTCGGGAAGCAGCTCCTGGCGCTGCTCCTCGGTGCCGAAGCGGAAGATCGGCATGGCGCCGAGGCTGACCCCCGCCTCGAGCGTGATGGCGATGGACTGGTCGACCCGGCCGAGCGCTTCGATCGCGATGCCGAGTGCCATGTAGTCGCCGCCCTGGCCGCCGTACTCCTCGGGGAACGGCAGGCCGAACAAGCCGAGGTCGCCCATCTGCGCCACGACGTCCATCGACAGGGTGTGCGTGCGGTCCGCCTCGTACGACTGGGGCGCGACGACGGTCTCGGCGAACTCGCGCACCATGGCGGCGAGCTCGCGCTCCTCTTCGGACAGGTCTTCCATCTTCAGCTCTCTTCCGTCGTCACTCGCGCGACCGGCTGGTCGCGTCGAACCTGATCGCCCACGGCGACCAGCAGCTGCACCACGCCGTCGTGCGGCGCGAGCACGGGGTGCTCCATCTTCATCGCCTCGATGGCGATCAGCGGGGTGCCCGCGGAGACGGACGCGCCGTCCTCCACGTGCACGGCGACGACGCTCCCCGGCATCGGCGCGCGCGCCTCCGGCTCGGTCGCCGCAGCGCCACGATCGTGCGCGGCGTGCCGACGTCGCATCCGCTGACGTCGGTCGAGAGGACGCAGACGAGCGGTCCTGCCGTCTTCCGAGACCCAGACGGCTCCATCGGCATCGACAGCAGCACGTGCCGTCGTCCCGGGTGTCACGTCGTCGCCGACCGGCACCTCGATGAGCTCGTCGTCGTCGGTGAGCAGCGCGAAGGGCGCGTGCGCCGCAGGTCCCGCCCCCAGACGCCAGCCGGGGAGCTCGCGCCAGAGCGCGCTCGTCCTGACGGGCTCCGTCGCCGTCGGTGCCACGGCACGGGCGGCCGAGAGCATCGCCGCCGACGGCGCCTCCGCGCTCACCGGCAGCAGCGTGTCGATGAGCCCGGTGTCGAGATCGCCGGCGATGACGCGGGCGTCGTTGCAGAGCTGACGCAGGAACGCGATGTTCGTGTCGACGCCCAGCACTACCGTCTTCGCCAGCGCCTCGTCGAGGCGTCGCAGTGCCGTCGTGCGGTCCTCGGCGAACGCGATGATCTTCGCGATCATGGGGTCGTAGAACCCCGTCACCTCGCTGCCGGTCTCGATCGCCGCGTCCACGCGGACGCCCGTGGGCGGGTCGAAGAGCAGCACGGTCCCCGTCGAGGGAAGGAAGCCGCGTTCCGGAGATTCCGCGTACACGCGCGCTTCGACGGCGTGACCGCTGATCGTCGGCGTGACATCCAGCGGCAGACCGGCGGCGGCGCGCAGCTGCAGCGCGACCAGGTCGAGCCCGGTGACCTCCTCGGTGACCGGATGCTCCACCTGCAGCCGCGTGTTCATCTCGATGAAGAAGACGTCCTCCGGCGAATCCGCGTCGACGAGGAACTCGACGGTCCCGGCACCGACGTAGGACACGCTCTCGCCGGCGTGGACGGCGGCGGAGAGGAGTCGCTCCCTCGTCTCCGCCGGGATCCCGGCCGAGGGCGCCTCTTCGATCACCTTCTGGTGTCGGCGCTGCAGCGTGCACTCGCGCTCGCCGAGCGCGACCACGGTTCCGTGGGCATCTCCGAAGACCTGCACCTCGATGTGCCGAGGGCGCCGGATCAGTCGCTCGAGGATCAGGGAGTCGTCGCCGAACGCGGCTGCCGCGACGCGTCGAGCCGACGCCAGCGCGCCGCCGAGGCCGGCCGCATCCGCGACGACCTCCATGCCCTTCCCGCCCCCACCTGCGCTGGGCTTGACCAGCAGCGGGAAGCCGACGCGGTGCGCCTCCTCTGCGATCTCGCCGTCGGAGAGCCCTCTGGCGTCGAAGCCCGGCACGACCGGCACGCCGTAGCGCATGACGTGGTCGCGCGCCCGCGCCTTGTCTCCCATGATCTGCAGGGCCTCGACGGACGGTCCGATGAAGACGATCCCGCTCTCCGCACAGGCTTCCGCGAGGCCCACGCTCTCCGAGAGGAAGCCGTAGCCGGGATGGATGGCCTGGGCACCCGTGGCACGAGCCGCGGCGATGACGGCATCGATGTCGAGATAGGACTCCGCGGCCGGCGCCGGTCCGATGCGCACAGCGGCGTCCGCCTCGCGGACATGCGGCGCGTCGGCATCGGCGTCGCTGTAGACCGCGACGCTGCGGATGCCGAGATCACGCAGCGTGCGGATCACGCGGCGCGCGATCTCTCCACGGTTCGCGACGAGGACGGTGTCGTAGTACATGGCACTCACATCCGGAAGACGCCGAAGCGCGGTTCGGGCAGCGGACTGCGGGCGACGACGTCGAGGGCGAGGCCCAGGAGGTCACGGGTCTGTGCCGGGTCGACGATGCCGTCGTCCCAGATGCGGGCGGTCGCGTAGTACGGCTCGCCCTGTTGCTCGTACTGCTCGCGGATCGGCGCCTCGAACGACGCCCGGTCCTCGGGGGTCCATTCGTCGCCGCGCGCGGAGAGCTGATCCTCCTTGACGGTCGCGAGGACGGATGCCGCCTGTGCGCCGCCCATGACCGAGATGCGGCTGGCCGGCCACGTCCACAGGAAGCGCGGCGAGTAGGCGCGACCGCACATGGAGTAGTTGCCGGCACCGAAGGATCCGCCGATGATGACCGTGAGCTTGGGGACGCGGGTGCTGGCGACGGCGGTGACCATCTTGGCCCCGTCCTTCGCGATGCCGCCGGCCTCGGCATCCGATCCGACCATGAATCCGGTGATGTTCTGCAGGAAGATCAGCGGGATGCCGCGCTGGTCGCACAGTTCGATGAAGTGCGCGCCCTTGAGTGCGGACTCGCTGAACAGCACGCCGTTGTTGGCGACGATCCCGATCGGATGCCCGTGCAGCCGGGCGAAGCCGGTCACCAGGGTCGTGCCGTACTCGGCCTTGAACTCGCGGAAGCTGTCGCCGTCGACCAGCCGGGAGATGACCTCGCGGACGTCGTACGCCGCGTTCACGTCGACGGGGACGACGTCGTAGAGGGAGGACAGCTCGGACGGCGGCCGGCTGTCGTGCACCTCCCAGGCGGGTGCCTGCGACGGGGGCAGCGTGGCGACGATGTCACGAAGGATCTCGAGAGCGTGCTCGTCGTCCTCCGCGAGATGGTCGACGACGCCGCTGCGGCGGGCGTGCAGCTCCCCGCCGCCCAGCTCCTCCGCCGTCACGATCTCGCCGATCGCGGCCTTCACGAGGGGCGGACCGCCGAGGAAGATCGTGCCCTGACCGCGGACGATGACCGTCTCATCGCTCATCGCGGGGACGTAGGCGCCGCCTGCCGTGCAGGAGCCGAGGACGGCGGCGAGCTGCGGGATCCGCTCCGCGGACATCCGCGCCTGGTTGAAGAAGATCCGCCCGAAGTGCTCGCGGTCGGGGAACACCTCGTCCTGCTTCGGCAGGAATGCGCCGCCCGAATCGACGAGGTAGAGGCACGGCAGCCGGTTCTCGAGGGCGATCTCCTGGGCGCGGAGGTGCTTCTTCACCGTCAGGGGGAAGTACGTGCCGCCTTTGACCGTCGCGTCGTTGCAGACCACCATCACGTGACGGCCGTGGACGAGCCCGATCCCCGCGATGACGCCGGCGCCCGGCGCCTCTCCCCCGTACAGTCCGTCGGCCGCGAGCGGGGCGACCTCGAGGAACGGGCTGCCCTCGTCGAGGAGCCGCGCCACGCGGTCCCGCGGGAGCAGCTTCCCTCGCGCCAGATGACGTTCGCGCGAGGCCTCGGGGCCTCCGCGCGCCGCCGTCGCAAGGCGCTCCCGCAGCTCGTCGGCGAGCGACTCCTGGGTTGCCGGCATCGTGATGTCCTCCTCGACCCACGTCGCGCCCGTCGATGACCCTGGCGCGGTGCATGCATTCTCGGTTAGTGTTCACTAACCCGTTGATTCAGGTTAGCGAGGATTAACTGAGATGACAAGCCCGGTCACCGCCCGAGACCGCGCCAAGGCCGAGCGCTCCGACGCGATCCTTCACGCCGCCGCTCGGCTCTTCGCCGAGCGCGGCTACACCGGCGTGAGCCTCGAGGACATCGGTGCCGCGGTCGGCGTGTCAGGACCGGCGGTCTATCGCCATTTCGCCGGCAAGCAGGCGCTGCTCGGGGCGGTCCTGGTGAAGGTCAGCCAGTACCTGATCCACGGCGGCCAGCGGGTCGCGGACGGCGCGGAGACACCCGATGAGCGGATGCAGACGCTGATCCGCTTCCACGTGGACTTCGCGCTCGGGAACGCCGAGGTGATCCAGGTGCAGGATCGCGATGTCGCCCACCTCTCCGAGACGGATCGGGCCGAGGTCCGACGACTCCAGCGCGCCTACATCGAACTCTGGATGGACGTGCTGGAGCCGCTCCATCCCACCCGCGACGACTCCCCCGCTCACCGGGATGAGCTCCGGCTCCGCGTGCAGGCCTGCTTCGGCCTGATCAACTCGACGCCGCACAGCACTCGTGCCGCCGCGCGGCGGCATGCCGCCACCGCGAGCGTTCTCGTCGCGATGGCGGATGCCGCTCTGCGAGCCGCTATCTGAAGAGCATCGCGCGGCCGGGCTCCTGAAGGACGTCGGCGACGTCCTTCAGGAATCGCGCACCCTCCGCCCCGTCGACCAGCCGGTGGTCGAACGAAAGGCTGAGCGTCATCACCTGACGCAGCGCGATCTCACCGCGGTACTCCCACGGCTGCCGGCGCACCGCACCGACGGCGAGGATGCCGGACTGACCCGGCGGGAGGATGGGCGTACCCGCGTCCACGCCGAACACGCCGATGTTGGAGATCGAGAACGTGCCGCCGGCGAGCTCCGCGGGTGACGTCTTGCCCGCGCGTGCCGTCTCGGCGAGAGCCTTCAGCGCCCCCGCCAGTCCCGTGAGGCTCAGCTGATCCGCGTCACGGATGTTCGGGACGATGAGGCCGCGATCCGTCGCTGCCGCGATGCCGAGGTCGACGAAGTTGTACTGGACGATCTCGCCCGCCGGCTCGTCCCAGCGCGAGTTGAGGCCCGGTGCACGGCCGAGCGCGAGGCAGACCGCCTTCGCGATGACCGCGAGCGGGCCGATGCGATGCTCGGCGAGAGACCGGTCTTCGCGGAGACTCGACAGGAGGTCCATGGTCGCCGTCACGTCGACCGTGTGGAAGACGGTGACGTGCGGCGCGGTGAAGGCGCTCTGCACCATGGCGGCCGCGGTGTGCTTGCGGACGCCGCGGATGGGGATGCGGGTCTCGCGCTCCTCGTGCTGCGCCGTCGCGAACAGCGCGGCGGGCGTGACAGGCGCGGCATCGACGGGCGACGCTGTCGCGGTGGTCGGGGCGGGGACTGCTCCGACACGCTCGGCGTAGGCGTCGACATCGTTGCGGGTGATCAGCCGATCCCCCACCTCTGCCGCGACCAGGACCAGATCGATGCCGAGACGCTTGGCGTGCGCACGGACAGGCGGCGTGGACCGAGGGCGCTCGATCACCGCGCGGGGGCTCGCCGTGGGTGTGGCGTCATGTGGCGCCGCCTCGAGGACGGCGGTGTCCGAGACCGCCGCGGCTGCGCTCGCGCGACGCGCGCGACGAGCAGGACGACCCGCCGTCGTCGGCGCCGCGCCGTAGCCGACGAGGTTCGGCTGCGCCTTCTCCCCCGGGTCGTCCGTCGGGATCGGGTCTTCCTCACCCTCCACGTCGAAGTCGATCAGCGGGGCGCCGACGGCGACCGTCTCGCCGGCTCCCGCGTGCAGGGTCGCGACCGTGCCCTCGTAGGGCGACGGCAGCTCGACGATGGCCTTGGCCGTCTCGACCTCTGCGAGAGTCTGATTCAGAGCGACCACGTCTCCCGGCGCGACGAGCCACTGCACGACCTCTGCCTCGGTGAGACCTTCACCGAGGTCCGGCAGGCGGAACTCCGCATTCATGCGTCTGCTCCCGTCAGGCTGTTGGGTCGGTCCAGCACGCGATCCACCGCGTCGAGGAGCCGATCGAGATCCGGCAGGTGGTACTTCTCGAGCTTCGCGGGCGGATAGGGGATGTCGTGCCCGGTGACGCGCAGAGGCGCGGACTCGAGGTATTCGAAGCAGCGCTCGGTGATGCTGGCGATCACCTCGGCGGCGACCCCCGCTTCGCGCGAGGCCTCGTGTGCGACCACGACCCGTCCGGTCTTGCGCACCGACGCGGCGACCGAGTCGTAGTCGATCGGAGACAGCGAGCGCAGGTCGATGACCTCGAGCGAGATCCCCTCGTCCTCGGCGGCGTCGGCCGCCTGGAGGGCCGTGGACACCATGGCCCCGTATGTGATGAGCGTGGCATCGGTACCGGTCCGCATGACACGGGCGAGCCCCATCGGCGACGCATCGGCGAGAGGCGCCGCGAGGTCGACCTCGCCCTTGTGGTGGTACAGCCGCTTGGGTTCGAAGAAGATCACGGGGTCATCGCTGGCGATGGCCTGACGCAGGCTGCGGTAGGCGTCCTCCGGGTTGGAGACGGCGACGACGCGGAGCCCGGCGGTGTGCACGAAATACGCCTCCGGCGATTCCGAGTGGTGCTCGGCCGCGCCGATCCCGCCCGCCCACGGGATCCGGATCGTGATCGGCATCTTCGCACGGCCCTGCGTGCGGTAGTGGAGCTTCGCGACCTGCGCGACGATCTGGTCGAAAGCCGGGTACACGAAGCCGTCGAACTGGATCTCGACGACCGGACGGTAGCCGCGGAACGCGAGCCCGACGGCCATGCCGACGATGCCCGACTCCGCGAGCGGTGTGTCGATCACGCGGGAGGCGCCGAACTCGTCCAGCAGTCCGTCGGTGATGCGGAACACGCCGCCGAGCTTGCCGATGTCCTCGCCCAGGAGGACCACCTTCTCGTCGTCGCGCATGGCCTGGCGGAGTCCTGCTCCGAGGGCCTTGCCGAGGGTCATCTCCGTCATGGTCACGCCTCGACTTCGAACGACGCGAGGTACGCGGCGTACTCGTCGCGCTGGCGCTCGAGTCCGGTGTGGGGCTCGGCGTACACGCCGTCGAACACGGCGAGCGGCGGCCGGGTGACCATGCCGAGGCACGCGGCGCGCATGTCCTTGGCGACCGCGTCAGCGGCGGCCTGGGTCTCGGCGACGTGGGTGTCGGTGAGTTCGCCGGCGTTTCGCAGATGCTGCTCGAGGCGTGCGATGGGATCGCGGCGGCGCCAGGATTCCAGTTCCGCGTCGTCACGGTAGCGCGTGGGGTCGTCCGCGGTCGTGTGCGGGCCCATCCGATAGGTCACGGCCTCGATGTACGCAGGCCCCTTGCCGGAGCGCGCGTGGTCGAGCGCCCAGCGCATCGCGGCCATGCACGCGAGCACGTCGTTGCCGTCGACGCGCAGGCTCGGGATGCCGAAGCCCGGCGCACGTCCCGCGATCGGGAACTGGGACTGCACCGCCACCGGCTCGGAGATCGCCCAGTGGTTGTTCTGGCAGACGAAGACGACGGGCGCCTGGTACGAGGAGGCGAAGATCATCGCCTCATTGACGTCTCCCTGGCTCGTCGCGCCGTCGCCGAAGTACGTCACAGCGACTTCGTCTGCACCCTCGTGACGGATGCCCAGGGCGTAGCCCACGGCGTGCAGCGTCTGCGCACCGATGATGATCTGCAACGGAGCGACGCGAAGAGTCTCCGGATCGTGTCCCGCGCCCTCCTCGCCGCGCCACATGCGGACGTAGTCGCCGGGCTGCGCCCCGCGGGCGTAGATGACGCCGGTCTCGCGGTAGCTGGGGAAGACGTAGTCCTGCGGGGCCAGGGCCCGCGCTGTGCCGATCTGCGTCGCCTCCTGCCCCTGGCACGGGGCCCAGAGACCGAGCTGCCCCTGGCGCTGGAGGGCGACGCCCTCCGCGTCGATGCGCCGGAGGATCACCATGTCACGATGCAGGGCGCGCAGCTGCTCGGCATCCACGTCGGCCACGAAGGCGTCCAGTCGGGGGTTCGCGATGCGCGATCCGTCCGGAGCCAGGATGCGCTCGGAGAGCTCCAGATCCTGGGCGGTGTCAGCGATGGGCGTGATCTGCGGTGACATCATCGTCCTCCAAGTCCTCAGCGGCCCTCGTGGGGTGCTCGCGGCGGCACCGGCGACATCACCGGCCTGCTTTGAGGCTACGTCCGCTCAACACCTCGCTCAAGCAATTGCAATGCGCTTGAGCATGTTGCTCAATTTCGGCGATCCGCGTCCTGCTAAGGTTTGGCACTATGTCTGGACTGGACCGCATCGATCTCGAACTCCTCGCCGCTCTGGCGGCCGATCCGCGCATCACGGTCGTCGCGCTCGCAGAGAACCTCAAGCTCTCGCGCAACACGATCCAGGCCCGGATGGCACGCCTCGAGCAGACGGGGGTCTTCCTCTCGTACGAGCGATCCTTCTCCCCCGATGTGCTCGGCTTCCCGCTGCAGGCGTTCGTCAACATCGGCGTCCGGCAGCCCGAGCTGCCTCGGATCATCAACGAGCTCGCGCGCATCCCCGAGATCGTCCAGGCTCACGGGCTGAGCGGTTCGATCGATCTTCTCGCTCGCGTCGCCTGCCGTGACGCCAGGCACCTGTTCGACACCGACGCCCGGATCCTGTCGATCGAAGGCGTCGAGAGGACCGAGACCTCGCTCGCGATGGGCGAGGTGATCCCGTTCCGGGTCGCCGGACTCATCGGCCTCGCGAGACGGGAATCCTGAGGAACCGACGAACCGCCCCGGCGGCCTCCGCCGGCGTCTCGTAGTGGATGAGATGCCCGACGTGGGCGATCTCGACCAGAGTGGCGTCGTCGAAGAGCGCGGCGAGCGTCCGCTCGGCCTCGATAGGGGTGATGTCGTCGCGCTCGGCGGCGACCAGGAGCGTCGGGACGTCGATGTCCGAGGCGAACTCCCGGACGTCGTGCGACACGCTCGCGACGAACGCGTCGCGCAGCACGTCCCGATCGGAGAACCGTGAGAAGTACGTGTCGTGCTGGTCGTGGATGAAGCGTCGGAGCGATGCGTCCTTCGTCTTCGCCATCGTGATGCTCATCACCCGCACGATGACCCGGTTCCGCAGCAGCGCCGTCCCGAGCCGCTCCGGTAGACGCGCCCCGAGTGCGTAGTACAGCACAGCCAGCCGCGTCATGAGCCCCTTGGGCCCCTCCAGCGCGGGGGCGCCGATCGGGTTGAGCAGGATCATCCGCGGCGTCGCGAGGCCGCCGGCGACCGCGGCGGCCGTGACGATCGACCCGAAGGAGTGGCCGAGGATGACGGCTCCCGGCGCGACGGCCGCGGTGAAGTCGGTGAGCCAGGCCGCGTACTCGTCGAGGTCGTGCGTGCGTCCGGGAAGGGGCGCGGACTCGCCGAACCCCGGGAGATCCGGCGCGATCACCCTGACCTCGGGGAGGTAGGCGAGCACGGGCTCGAGGCCGTGATGCTCACCGCGGAAGCCGTGCACCGCCACGACCGTGGTCTCGGCATCCGTCGGACCGTACTCCCAGTACGCGGTGACGCCGCCGCGAACGGGGACCTCGTGTCGCTGCACCGGCAGTCGGCGGAGTCGGTCGGCGTAGGGAGAAGGCACCGTCATGCTCCGAGTCTACGAGCCGCAGTGCGCCTTCTCCTGAATGTCCGACGGCGGCTCTACGGTGAGGGCATGTCACCCGGTCCTGCGCTTCCCGCCTGGCTCACCCGCGTCGCGGTGTTCGACCTCGAGACGACCGGCATCGACGTCGCTTCCGACCGTGTGGTCAGCGCGCACGTGGGGGTCCTCGACGCCGAGGGCCGTCAGATCGCGGCGCGCACCTGGCTCGCCGATCCCGGCATCGCGATCCCGGACGGCGCGACGGCGGTGCACGGCATCACGACCGGATACGCGCGCGAGCACGGTCGGCCGGCGCCCGAGGTGATCGCCGAGGTCACGGCCGCCCTGCGTTCCCTCCTCGGGCAGGGGGTTCCTGTCGTCGCCTACAACGCCGCCTACGACTTCTCCCTGCTCGCCCACGAAGCCACCAGGCACGGGATCGAGCCGCTCGTCGACCCCGCCCCCGTCATCGATCCGTTCGTCATCGACAAGGCCTACGACCGGTACCGCCGCGGCAAGCGAACCCTCGAGGTCGTCGCCGAGCACTACGCGGTCCCTCTCGACGATGCACATGAGGCGTCGGCCGACGCGATCGCCGCCGGCCGCGTGGCTCAGGCGCTGGCACGCCAGTTCTCCCTCCCTCCGACGCTCACCGAGCTCCACACCCGTCAGATCGGCTGGGCTCGATCGCAGGCTGCAAGCCTCACGGAGTACTTCATCAGCGTCGGGCGTCTCGAGCCGGAACAGCGCCTCAACGGCGCCTGGCCCGTGCGCACGTCGCCGCCCACGACAGACTGACCGCCAGCCGCGACTTCTCCCGACGCCGTCGATTCGACTACTCTCCACAATGGCGCCCATGTCGTGCAGTGCGAGGAGGAAGCAGGCGATGCGGTTCACGTCCAGGAACGTCGATGACGTGGAGTCCACATGGCAGCAGTTCGTGCCGTCCGCGGCGCTGCAGAAGGTGGACCCTGAGCGGTTCCGTTTCGACTGGCGATCCGCCGATCTCGGGAGCGCGACGCTCGTTCGATACGACCTCGCGGCTCAGGTCCGCTCCGCCGCCGAACCGCACGACCAGCTCCTGGTGTGTCGCGTCGACTCCCCCGACGTCCACGTCTGGTCGGAAGGCCGGACACTCGACGCCCGCCTGCCCTGGTTGACCGACGGCGCTCAGGTTCACGCGCAGTGGAGCCGTTCGGCGCGCGTCAGGGCGCTCGTGTTCGACCGCGAGGCGGCGCAGGAACGCGCCAGGCAGTTGACAGGCGACGACGGCATCGAGTTGCGCGCCCTCGGCCTCGCCCCCCGCTCGGCAGCCGCGGCAGCGCAGTGGGAGCGGATGTTCCATTACCTCGACTCCTCCCTGGGAGACGAGCCCGGCGACGACCGCATCCTCCTGTCCGAGTTCGAGCGGCACGCGCTCATGATGACGCTGTCCACGTTCCCCACGACACTGGCGGAGTCGATGCGTCGGCCCCCGCAGCGCTCCGGTGCGCCGGTGACGGTGCGGCGCGCGCTCTCCTACATCGAGGAGAACGCGCATCTGCCGATCACCGTCGATGACGTCGCGAACGCGTCCTTCATCTCGACGAGAGGCCTCCAGTACGCGTTCCGTCGCGCCCTGGACATCACTCCGACCGACGCCCTGCGACGCGCGCGTCTCGACGGTGCTCGCCGGGATCTCGAACGGGGCGAGGGCGTGTCCGTCCGGGCGATCGCTCGACGCTGGGGCTTCAGCCATCCGTCTCGTTTCACGGCGGCGTACCGTGAGGCCTACGGCGAGACCCCTGCCGTGATCGCCGATTCCGCCCGCCGCGTGACACCAGGCGAAGATTCTGTTCGTCCGTGACGGCGGGTTCCGGACTGCGGCGAATCGGGGCTCATCCGTTCGATTAGAGTTCAACCATCCCCGGACCGCCGTTCGGTCGGAAACGCCGTCCCCCGAGGAGTTCCATGACCCACGCGCCCGTCGTCTCCCGAGACGCCTGCTGACCATGGGAAGCCTGTACTACGGCGACGCCCAGGACCCGATCCAGATCGAGGACCGCGCGCTCGCCCACCTGAAGGTCGTCATCGCGACGAAGCTGCGGCGCAATGAGAGCTTCACGCTGTCGTGGCGGCACCCCGAGGGCGACGCGCCGGGTCGATCGACGCTCTGGCTGCACCCCTCCATCCCGCTGCGCTTCGTCTTCCAGGAGCCGGAGACGCCGGAGCTCAGCCGCAGCTGGATCGAGGATCTCGCGCACTCCGCGAACTCCAGCGGGGGCATGATGCTCGTCGACGAGCATCTCGAGAGCGCCGCGTCCGACTGACGACATCACGAACGGTAGGGCGGGCGGGACTTGAACCCGCGATCGTTGGGTTATGAGCCCACTGCCTTAACCAGCTTGGCCACCGCCCCGTACGCGCTCCAGCCTAGCGGCCGGTCCGGGTCACACCGGAGACGCGGCGGCGTGCGTCTGCAGGTGGCCCAGGTAGATCTCGGCGTTCGCGACCAACCCGGCACGCTCCTCCTCGCTGAGCGACCGGCGCACCTTCGCGGGGACGCCGGCGACGAGGGACCCCGCCGGGATCTCCGTGCCGCCGAGCACGACGGCGCCCCCCGCGATCAGGCATCCCTCGCCGATCACAGCACCGCTGAGGATCACCGACCCCATTCCGATGAGCGAGCCGTCGCCGATGGTGCAGCCGTGCACGACCGCGTTGTGTCCGATCGACACCTTCGATCCCACGACCACGGGGTGGCCGGCATCCACGTGCACCGACACGTTGTCCTGCACATTGCTGCCCGGCCCGATGACGATCCCGGCGGAGTCACCGCGGAGCACCGCGTTGTACCAGACGCTGGCGCCGGCCGCGAGGGCGACGTCGCCGACGACGCGCGCGCCGGCCGCGACGAACGCGGAGGCGTCGATCGACGGCGTGCTGTTCGGCAGAGCGAGAACGGAGGCGTCTGAGGCGATGGTCATGAGGTGAGACTACCCTCACTTCCGCGGAATCACGCGGAAGTGAGCCGAGCCTCAGCTTGCTTGCGGAATGTCTGAGCGTGAGTAGCGTTGTCTTCAACAGATACGAGATTTCCCTCTTGAGGAGCAGAAGATGAGCAAGGCACAGACCGTTTCCACCACCGCTGTCGACCCGACCGTCGCCGCCGGCGCCGCGCAGTTCCTCTCCCCCGTCGTGCTCGGCCTCCAGGCGCTGACCGTCAACGGCAAGCAGGCCCACTGGCACGTCCGTGGCGCGAACTTCGTCGGCGTCCACGAGCTGCTCGACACGATCGTCGCCCACGCGGGTGACTTCGCCGACACCGCCGCGGAGCGCATCGTCGCCCTCGGGCTCCCGATCGACGCCCGCGTGAGCGCTGTGGCGGCGAAGGCCGGAGCGACGGGTGTCCCCGCCGGCTTCACCCAGTCGGACGAGCTCATCCGTGCCGTCATCGCCGATATCGATGCCATCCTCGTCGATGTCCGCGCCGCCGTCGACGGCCTCGACGAGGTCGACCTGACGAGCCAGGACGTCGCGATCGAGATCCAGCGCGGCCTCGACAAGGACCGCTGGTTCCTCGTCTCGCACATCGCGGCCTGACGCAGCAGCACTCGGAAGGGCGGTCCTCGGTATCACCGGGGCCCGCCCTTTCGCGTGTGCGGAGTCCGCTACTGCGCGTAGGTGACGCGTCCGCCGAGAATCGTCGCGACGACCGGCATCTCACGCAGACCCGGCGCTGTCGCCGTGCGCGGGTCCTCACCGCAGAGCACGATGTCGGCGACCTCGCCCGGTCGGAGTGCGGAACGCACGCTCGCCTCGATCGCCTGATCGACCGTCAGCGTCTCCTCGGGATGCCAGGGCGCGCGGTCGTCGTCGGTCCGGGATACGGCGGCGGATATCGCCTGCCACGGGTCGAGGTCCGCGACGGGCGCATCGGAGCCGAACCGCAGCTCCGCTCCGGCATTGCGCAACGACGCGAGCGGGTAGCTGATCGCCGTCTGCTCCGCCCAGTGCCGCGCCACGAGGTCGCGGTCGTCGAGCGCGTGCTGCGGCTGCACGCTCGCGGCGACGCCGAGCCGCGCGAACCGGGCGAGATCGGCGTGGCGCACGAGTTGCGCGTGCTCGATGGTGCCGACAGCCCCGGCGACCGTGAAGGCGTCGAGCGCCGAGGTCGTCGCGCGGTCGCCGATCGCGTGCACCGCGGCGGCCAGACCGGCGCCGGTGGCGCGGGTCAGCAGCTCCACCAGTGCGTCCGGCGAGACCGTCAGCATCCCGAAGTCGTGCGGGTCGCCGGGATAGGCGTGCGAACACGCGGCCGTCCTGGTGCCGAGCGAGCCGTCGGTGATCACCTTGAGGGAGCCCACGCGGATGAGTCCGCGTCCCGCTTCCGGGCCGTCAGGGTCCTCGTGGACCTCGCCTGTCCGCAGACCGGACGCGATCGCTCGATCGAGGTCGAACGGGTATACCGCGAACTCGACGCGATGCGCGGCGAACCCGGCGGCGACCCGTCGTGGCCAGGCGTCGGCGTTCCAGGCCATGTCGAAGTCGACGAGGCCGGTGATGCCTCGCGCTGCGGCGCGTTCACCCGCGCTCCGCACCGCCCGGTCGCCGTGCACGGGATCGGCGGCGTTGAGACGCCGGGAGATCTCGAACGCGTCCTCTTCGCGCAGCATCCCGTCCGGGCTCCGGAATCCCTCGCGGGCGAGCGCGGCGGAGTTCAGCCACACGCTGTGCACGTCGGCGTTGATGAGATAGGCGGGTACGGCTCCTGTCGCAGCATCCAGGAGCTCGAGGGACGGTGCATCCGTCCAGAGCGCATCCCGGAAACCGCTGCCCACACGTCGTCCGTCCGGGAGCAGCCGCGCTTCGCTCATGAGCCGCGCTGCCGCCGCGGCCGAGTCAGCCTCTCCGAGCGGTGCGCGCTCCTCGGCCAGCGCCCACTGCACGGTGTGCACGTGATTGTCCCAGAGCCCCGGGATCGCCCAGGCGCCGCCCGCATCCACGACCTCGCCTCTGGCCGACAGCGCCCCGGTCGGCGCGATGTCGGCGATCCGACCGTCCTCGAGGAAGATGTCGACCGGTTCGTCATCGATCAGGAACTCGCGGCCGGGCCCCGCGATCCGTGCGGCTCGGACGGTACCGACGACCGTCTCCCGCGCGGTCAACGCTGTGCTCCCGTGCGCGCGTCCTGCGCGCGGCGCATCTCCGCGGCGAGTTCGCGGTTCGCGTACGGACCGTCTTCCGACAGCGCGGAGATCACCGCCTCGATCGTCTCCGCCGGCTTGTTCTGGCTGAGCTTCCGCTTCGCGACCACCCGCGTCGGCGTCAGGCGGAAGCCCACCGTGCCCGCGGCCAGACGCTGCACGAAAGCGGGGTCGTTCGGTCGCTCCCACATCAGCCGGGGATCCGGCATCCGCTCCTCGAAGCGCTGGACCAGACGATCGAGCACCTCGAGGTTCTCCTCGTCGCTCAGGATCTCCGGCACGCCGGAGAGGTGCACGGCGGTGTAGTTCCAGGTCGGAACCGCCTGCACATCGCCGTACCAGCCGGGCGACACGTAGCCGTGCGGCCCCTGGAAGATCACCAGAAGCTCGCGGTCCCCCATGCCGTGGATCAGGTCGTCGGGGCGACCGACGTGACCCACGACCGTGAGGTCGTCCCGCGAATCGTCCAGCAGCACCACGTAGTGCGAGGCGACGAGTCCATCTTCACCTGCGCTGACGATGTTCGCCCACGGATTGGCGTCGACCACGCGACGGATCTCGGTGACGTCGGCCAGCGTGAAGCTCGGATTCTGTCGCATGAATCCAGCCTAGAGCGGGTCTGTCACGCCTGGCAGCGAGGACACCAGTACAGCTTGCGGGCGCCGATCTCCTCGAGAGCGATCTCGGTGCCGCACACGCGGCACGGCAGACCTGCACGGTGATAGACCCAGTGACGATCGTCTCGGCTCGCCATGGCGGCCCGGTACTCGTCCGGCGACAGATCATCCATCGTCATCATCTGGCCGGTCTCGACGCCGATCGCGAGCAGCCGCACCCAGTCGTGCCACAGCGCGCGGACGATCTCCTCCGGCACATCGCGGCCGGGAGTGTGCGGGTTGAGGCGCTGCCGGTAGAGCATCTCCGCACGGTAGACGTTGCCGATGCCGCTCACGACCGACTGGTCCATCAGCAGCAGCGCGATGACGGTCTGCGTCTTGCCGACGGCGCGGACGAACCGCTCCTCGTTCTCGACCGGATCTCCGACGAGCGGATCGGGGCCGAGCTTCGCGACGGTCGCCAGCATCTCGTCAGGGGTCTGGAGGACGCAGGCGGTCGGCCCGCGCAGGTCGGCCGCCGTGATGTCGGTCATCAGCCGCAGGCGCACCTGACCGACGATCGGAGGCGGCCACTGCATGCCGTCGTCGGCCAGACCCTTGGTCTGCTCCGACATCCGCACATGCACGCGCGTGCGCCGCGGGGCGCCGATCGAGGACAGGGAGTTCTCTCCGGCACCGTCGAGGATCGGTTCGTCCAGGACCGTGCCGCGCTGATTGGTCTGCCCCATCCGGCCGTTGGCAGAGGCGATCGTGGGGTCGAGGAGGATCTCCCCCGCGAAGTCCCACGCGCCGTAGAGGCCCAGGTGCACGCGCAGCCAGAGGTCGCCTTCCGCCTCGAGGAACATCTGCTTGCCCACGGCCTTGACGCTCACCGCGGCCCGACCGTCGAGAACGGCCGCGCCCTCGGCGAACCGTCCCTGCGGACTCGATGCCCGCAGGGTCTTGCCCACGAAGTTCCGGTCGAACTGTCGGGCGATGCGGTGGACGGAATGCCCCTCAGGCATGTCAGCCCCTCGGGTCCGGGAGGAGCGAGCCGTCGCGCTCGAAGTCCGCGATCTGTCCGATCCGACGCACATGGCGCTCCTCACCGGAGAACGGCGTCGCGATGAACCGGTCGATCAGCGCGGTCACCTCCTCGTAGGTGTGCTGCCGTGCGCCGATGGAGATCACGTTGGCGTCGTTGTGCTCGCGCGCCAGCTCCGCCGTCGAGAGGTTCCACACGAGAGCCGCCCGGATGCCGTGCACCTTGTTCGCGGCGATCTGCTCGCCGTTGCCGGAGCCGCCGAACACGATCCCGAGCGCCTCCACCCCCGCCGCCTGGTCGGCGACGACCGCCTGCGCCGCTCGGATGCAGAACGCGGGGTAGTCATCGACGGCGTCGTAGACGATCGGACCGTGATCGATGACGTCATGTCCGCCGCTGCGCAGGTGGTCCTGCAGCTGCGTGGAGAAGTCGAGACCTGCGTGGTCGGTGGCGATGTGGATGCGCATGGCTCCCATCCTAGAAGCGGCGGACGCCGGACGGGATGTCAGGGTGAGACGCCCGCGGCGGCCGGCTTGAATCCCGCGCGGATGTTCTCGCAGCATCCGGGACGGCAGACGTCGAAGCCGCCCGGGAGCGCGGTGACGTGCGCGCGCTCCTCGTTGGGCCGGCCCTGGAGCCGCTCCTCGATCAGATCGACGATCCCGGCCACGAACGACGGGGAGACACCCGGAGTGGGAGTGCGCGTGAACGCGAGCCCCGCCTCTTCCGCGGCCTCGGCCGCCTCCGTGTCGAGGTCCCACAGGACCTCCATGTGATCGCTCATGAACCCGACGGGGACGACGGCCACGGCCTTGCGCCCGCGGGCGGGCAGCTCGCCGATCACGTCGCAGACGTCGGGGTCGAGCCAGGGCTGGGATGCGGGCCCGGAACGCGACTGGTACACGAGCTCCCAGGAGACGTCCGCCGCAGCAGGCACGCTCGCGCGGACGCGATCCATGACCCACGCGGCCACCGCCAGGTGCTGCGCCGCATAGGCTCCGCCCTCACCCCAGTCGATGTCACGCGCGCCCGACCGCTCCGCGTCGGCCGTGGGGATGCTGTGCGTCGAGAAGAGGATCTGGATGTCGGAGGCGGCGATGCCCGCGGCGAGGAAGCCCTCGACGGCCTCGCGCACCCCGGTCTCGAAGGCCTCGACGAAGCCCGGGTGGTCGTAGAAGGGGCGGATCTTGTCGATCGTGACGGTCTCGCCCAGGCCGGTGTCCTCCAGGACCCGTGCGAAGTCCTCGCGGTACTGACGGCAGCTGGAGAACGAGCTGTAGGCGCTCGTCGCGAAGGCGAGGAGCGTGTTGTGCCCCTGGGCCGAGGCCTCCGTGACGACCTCGTCGAGATACGGGGCCCAGTTCCGATTGCCCCAGTAGACGGGGAGGTCGATCCCGCGAGCAGCCAGCTCCGCCTCCAGCGCCTCCTTGAGCACACGGTTCTGGCCGTTGATCGGGCTCACACCGCCGAAGTGGCGATAGTGGTGTGCGACCTCCTCCAGGCGCTCGTCCGGGATGCCACGCCCTCTCGTGACGTTGCGGAGGAACGGGATCACGTCGTCCTGCCCCTCCGGTCCCCCGAAGCCCGCCAGCAGGATGCCGTCGTAAGCGACCGGGGTCGTCACGAAGGGGGCACCGCCGGCAGCGGCAGGCGAGGCAAAGAGGACGGTGTTCGGCTCGATCGCAGTCACTCTCCCATCCTTTCACCTCTCCGGCGTGAGGGCGTCCGCTGCTCTGGCGTAGGCTGTCAGGGTTGCCGTCGGCGCCAACTGCGCCCGACTCCGGTGACATCCCCTCACCCCTGGGAGTACATCTGTGCCTGGAGAGAACCTCACCCGCATCGAAGCGCAGGAGCGCCGCGACGTCGTCGACACCCAGTCGTACGAGGTGGCCCTCGATCTGACCAAGGGTGCCGAGGTCTTCGGCTCCCGCAGCGTCGTGCGCTTCAGCGCGACCCCTGAGAGCTTCACCTTCATCGATCTGATCGCGCGCGAGGTCCGCGAGATCTCCCTCAACGGCGAGCAGCTCGATCCCGACGAGGTCTTCGCCGATTCGCGCATCGCCCTCACGGGGCTCCAGGCGGAGAACGTGCTGGTCGTCGACGCGGACTGCCTGTACACGAACACCGGAGAGGGACTGCACCGCTTCGTCGATCCGGTCGACGACGAGGTCTACCTCTACTCCCAGTTCGAGGTCCCGGACTCCCGTCGAGTGTTCGCGGTCTTCGAGCAGCCCGATCTGAAGGCCACGTTCCAGTTCACGATCACGGCGCCTTCGGCGTGGAAGGTCGTGTCCAACTCGCCGACGCCCGAGCCGATCGTCCACGACGACGACTCGATCGCGACCTGGGGCTTCGAGCCCACTCCCCGCATCTCCTCGTACATCACGGCGCTCGTCGCAGGGCCTTACGAGTCGACATTCTCGGAGCTGACGAGCGCGTCCGGCCGGGTCATCCCCCTCGGCGTCTACGGCCGCAAGAGCCTGTGGCAGCACCTCGACGCGGACTACATCTTCGACAAGACCCGCGAGGGCTTCGCCTACTACGAGTCGAAGTTCGGCGTGCCCTATCCGTTCGCGAAGTACGACCAGCTCTTCGTGCCCGAGTTCAACGCCGGCGCGATGGAGAACGCGGGCGCCGTCACGTTCACCGAGACCTATGTGTTCCGCAGCAAGGTGACCGACGCCGTCAAGGAGCGCCGTGTCGTCACGATCCTGCATGAGCTGGCGCACATGTGGTTCGGCGACCTGGTCACCATGAAGTGGTGGAACGACCTCTGGCTCAACGAGTCGTTCGCCGAGTGGGCGTCGACCATCGCCACCGCCGAGGCCACCGAGTGGACCGAGGCATGGACCACGTTCAACGCTATGGAGAAGACCTGGGCGTACCGCCAGGACCAGCTTCCCTCCACGCATCCGATCGTCGCCGAGATCAACGACCTCGAGGACGTGCAGGTCAACTTCGACGGGATCACCTACGCCAAGGGCGGCTCCGTCCTCAAGCAGCTCGCCGCCTGGGTCGGGATCGAGGCGTTCTTCGGCGGCGTCTCGCAGTACTTCCAGAAGCACTCCTGGGGCAACACCGAGCTGAGCGACCTGCTCTCCGAGCTCGAGGCCACGAGCGGTCGCGACCTCAGCACCTGGTCGAAGAAGTGGCTCGAGACCGCGGGCGTCAACACCCTGGAGCCGGTCATCGCCGAAGGCGGCGACGGCACCATCTCGCGGTTCGCCGTCACCCAGACGGCACCGGCGGACTACCCGACGATCCGTCCGCACCGCCTCGGCATCGGCTTCTACACGCTGGCCGACGGATCGCTCACGCGCACGCACTACGTCGAGGTCGACGTCGACGGAGACCGCACGGAGGTGCCGGAGCTGCAGGGCATCAAGCGCCCCGATCTGGTGCTTCTCAACGACAACGATCTCGCCTACGCCAAGATCCGTCTCGACGAGAAGTCGCTGGCCACCGCGATCGCCCACCTCGCCGACATCCATGACCCGCTGGCCCGCTCGCTGGTATGGGGCGCGGCCTGGGATCAGACGCGCGACGCCGAGACCCCGGCATCCGACTACATCGACCTCGTGCTGGGCAACATCGGCCGCGAGACGGAGTCCACGACCGTCCGCACCACGCTCGGGCAGCTGCGGACCGCGGCGACGCTCTACGTGGCACCCGCCGACCGCGAGGCCGCTCGCCTGAAGGTCGCCGACGGCATCTGGGCCCTCGCCGAGGCCGCCCAGCCCGGCAGCGACAGCCAGCTGCAGTTCGTCACCGCCTTCGCGAACGCCCTCGTCACGCCCGAGCACGCCGGGATCGTCGGGCGCCTGCGCTCCGGCGAGGAGACCCTCCCCGGGCTCGAGATCGACGCCGACCTGAACTGGCAGCTGCTCGTCGGCCTCGCCACCATCGGCGCGACGGATGCCGGGTCCATCGATGCCGCCCTTGCCGCGGACAACACCGCCAAGGGCGGCGAGTTCGCGGCCCAGGCCCGTGCCGCCCTCCCCGACGCGGCGTCCAAGAAGGCCGCGTGGGCCTCGCTCGTCGAACGCGACGATGCTCCCAACACGATCGTCCGATCGGCAGCGCTCGGCTTCGTCCACCCCGCCGGAGCCGCGGCCCTGCGCGAGTTCGTGCCGGCGTACTTCGACATGCTGCTCCCCGTCTGGGAGTCGCGCTCGTACCAGATCGCGCAGTACCTCGTCGTCGGGCTGTTCCCGACGGCACTCGCGGACATCGCACTGCGTGACGCCACGCGCGCCTGGCTCGCCGGGAACCAGGATGCCGCGCCGGCGCTGCGTCGGCTCGTCCTGGAGAACCTGGCCGACGTCGAGCGCGCGCTGGCCGCGCAGTCGCGCGACGCGGACGACTGATCACCGTGCAGCCTCAGCGTCCGGCAGCGGGCGCTGAGGCTGTACGGCATCCAGCCCGCGCAGAGGCCCGATCGCTAGGATCGGAGTGATGATGATCCCCTTCGAGAACGCACCCCCGACGACGCCGGAAGAGCTCCCGGAGTGGTGGAAGCAGACGCTCCTCGTGCTCGGCGACGTCGGCATGAAGGCGCTCGCCGTCGCGCTCATCCTCGTCAGCTGCATCGTGATCGGGCTCATCCTGCGCGTCGTCATCCGTCGCGTGGTGCATCGCATCGTCGACACCGCCAAGAACAAGGCGGCCGTCGACGACACGCAGGCGCTCGAGCGCTCGCCGCTGTCGGACATGCGACTCGTGCAGCGCACGCGCACGCTCGGGACGATCCTGCAGAACATCGTGAACGTGATGCTCGTCGTGATCGCGCTCGTCCTCGTCGTCAGCGCCCTCTCCCCCGGCCTCCTCGGTTCTCTGACGCTGCTCACGGCCGCTGTCGGCGCGGGTCTCGGCTTCGGCGCGCAGAACATCGTCAAGGACGTGCTCAACGGCATCTTCATCGTCGCAGAGGACCAGATCGGCATCGGGGATGTCGTCGACCTCGGCCTCGCGAGCGGCGTGGTCGAGTACGTCAGCGTGCGCATCACCCAGGTCCGCGACGTGAACGGGACCCTCTGGTACGTGCGCAACGGCGAAGTGACCCGCATCGGCAACATGTCGCAGGGCTGGGCGCGGGCGATCATCGATCTCGGCGTACCGGCGGATTCCGACCTGGAACAGGTCGAGCACACGATGCTGGAGACCGCGCAGGGGCTCGCCAAGGATCCCAAGTGGCGCACCCGCATCATCGAGAAGCCCGAGCTCTGGGGCCTCGAGTCGATCGGCGGTGACGCGCTCGTCGTGCGCATCGTGATCAAGGCGCGGGCCAACGCGAAGGACGACGTCGCGCAGGAGCTCCGCCGTCGCCTTCGCGCTGCGCTGGCCGAGAAGGAGATCGCGGTGCCGAGCATGGTCGAGGTCGCCCCGACGGGACTCGACGGAGCGCGTCGCGTCCGCGGAGCGAATCCGCCCCGGACCCGCCCCAACGCCGTGACCGGAGTCCCGGTCATCCCGGATCGCGGGATCTGGCGGCGGAAGAAGCCGACCGACGACGGGAGCCCCCAGAAGTGACGTTCTACGACGAGGTCGGCGGACACGAGACGTTCGCGAAGATCGTCTCGGTGTTCTACCGCGAGGTGGCACTCGATCCCGTGCTCAAGCCGATGTACCCCGAGGAGGATCTCGGGCCCGCCGAGCAGCGGCTGCTGATGTTCCTCGAGCAGTACTGGGGCGGCCCGACGACCTATGGCGAGACGCGAGGGCACCCACGCCTGCGCATGCGGCACATGCCGTTCCACGTCGATCCCGACGCGCGGGATCGTTGGCTCCGTCACATGCGGACCGCCGTGGACGAGGCGCAGTTGTCGCCCCTGCACGAATCCACGCTCTGGGACTACCTGGAGCGGGCCGCCTATGCCATGGTGAACACACTCGAGCCGTCGGGGATCGGCACCGCCACGGGCGGGCGTCCCACGCTCGAGACCCGATCACGTCAGGAATCAACGGAGAACTCATGACGAAGACGCCCCTGTCCGCTGATGTCCTGGTGATCGGATGGGGGCTGTCCGGGCTGGTCGCCGCCGCCGAGGCCCTCGCGGCCGGGCGCCGCGTGATCCTGATCGACCAGGAGCCGCGGACGAATCTCGGCGGACAGGCGTGGTGGTCCTTCGGCGGGCTCTTCTTCATCGACTCGCCGGAGCAGCGGCGGCTCGGCATCAAGGACTCGCTCGAGCTCGCGACGCAGGACTGGTTCGGCAACGCGGGCTTCGATCGCCCGGAGGACGAATGGCCGAGGCGTTGGGCGGAGGCCTATCTGCAGTTCGCGGCCGGCGAGAAGCGCGCCTGGCTGCGCGAGCGCGGGGTCGGGTTCTTCCCCGTCGTCGGCTGGGCGGAACGAGGAGGCTACGGGGCCCTCGGGCCGGGCAACTCGGTTCCGCGCTTCCACATCACATGGGGAACCGGGCCGGGGGTCGTCGCGCCGTTCGCCGCCGCGATCGAACAGGGAGAGCGCGAGGGGCATCTCACGGTGCTCCCGCGCCATCGCGTGGCCGAGCTGATCGTCACCGACGGGGTCGTCACAGGTGCACGGGGTGAGGTGCTGGCGACGAGCGGCGCGCGTCGCGGCGCCGAGTCCTCGCGCGAGGTCATCGGCGCTTTCGAGATCTCTGCCGGCGCCACGATCGTCTCGTCCGGCGGCATCGGAGGGAACCACGACCTCGTGCGGGCCGCCTGGCCCTCGCGCCTGGGCACGCCGCCCGAGCACATGCTCACCGGGGTTCCCGCGTACGTCGACGGCTCGATGCAGGCCGTCAGCGAGGCCGCCGGCGCCCGCCTGATCAACGGCGACCGGATGTGGCACTACGTCGAGGGCATCACGAACTGGGATCCGGTCTGGCCGTCGCACGGCATCCGGATCCTCCCCGGCCCGTCCTCCCTCTGGCTCGATGCGACCGGCAAGCGGCTTCCGGTGCCGCTGTTCCCCGGGTTCGACACGCTCGGCACCCTCGCGCATCTGCGCACGACCGGTCACGACCACTCCTGGTTCGTGACCTCGCGGAGCATCGTCGAGAAGGAGTTCGCGCTCTCGGGCAGCGAGCAGAATCCGGATCTCACCGGCAAGGACGTCGGTCTGCTGCTCAAGTCCCGTCTCGCGAAGGGTCCGACCGGTCCCGTCCAGGCGTTCCTCGACGAAGGCGAGGACTTCATCGTCGAGGGCGATCTCGAATCCCTGCTCGAGCAGATGCAGCGGCATCCGGGCGGCGAGGCTCTCGACATCGACGCGGTCCGCCGCGAGGTCGTCGCCCGCGACCTCGAGATGGACAACGACTTCACCAAGGACGCGCAGATCGGCATGCTGCGATCGATGCGCAGCTACCGCGGCGACAAGCTGATCCGCACCGCGGCGCCGCATCGCCTGCAGGATCCGGCGGCCGGTCCCCTCATCGCGGTCAAACTGCATGTGCTCACGCGGAAGTCGCTGGGTGGCATCAACACCGATCTCGACGGGCGGGCGCTGGATGCCTCAGGAGTCCCCATCCCCGGACTGTACGCGGCCGGAGAGGCCAGCGGCTTCGGGGGCGGCGGGGTCCACGGGTACCGCGCGCTGGAGGGAACCTTCCTCGGCGGATGCCTGTTCTCCGGTCGCCAGGCGGGACGCGCCGCCTCTCGCTGAAGTACTTCCGGCCCGTGAACAGTCGGGAAGAACGTCGGAGGGCGGCTCTAGCCGGCGCTGCCCGTATCGCGGACGGCGGTCAGACCGGATGCGACCGGTCCGCGAGCGAGCACGTGCCCGCGCCGGAACGCCAGGCGGGTCCACCGTCCCGACTGCATCACGGGCACGTCCTCCTCGCCCGAGATGAAGCCCAGGGCGTCTGCGGCGAAGGCGATCCCGCGGGGCAGGCCGCCGAGATCCTCGTCGGGTTCGCCCCAGATCGCGGCCCGCAGCGCACGGACGGCCTCCTCGCCCGAGCCCGGTGTCGCGCCACGCGCGACGGCGGAGATGCCCCACTGCGCGCGTTGAGCGATCATCGACGCCGGCAGCGTCGCCGCCGGCGTCCAGTCCCCGCGCGGCGGTGCCACCCCGGCCCACGCGGGCGAAAGCCCGGTCTCCGGGAGCGTCAGCTGCAGGGGATCGTCGGTCGCGGCGAGCTGATCGACCACGATGTCGCATTCGAGCTCGGGGTCGGCGTGCACGATGCGCATCGCGAGGACGGTCGGCGTGCTGTCGAAGAGCCCGTGCGGAGCCAGAGCCGCCGTGGTCAGCGCGAGGACTCCCCTCGACGCCTGCAGCCGCACACCGTCGTCGGTGATCCTCGTCGCCCGCCCCACGAACGTGAGGACGTCCTTCGCAGTGTCGGGGTCGGCGAGGAGAAGCTGATGCGGCACGAGCTCTAAACTACCAACGGACCGGTGCCCGCGGTCGCGGAGAGGAAAGAATGAGCCCCGAAGACCACGCCGCCCAGACGGTCGAGCGACTGCTCGATGTCCTCGATCTCGAGGTGACTCAGGCGCGAACCACCGAGGACATCTTCACCGGAGCATCTCATCCGATGCCGACCGGCCGGATCTACGGCGGGCAGGTGCTGGCACAGAGCCTCATCGCCGCCGAGCGCACCCTCCCCGAGGACCGTGCCGTCCACTCGATGCACGGCTACTTCCTTCGGCCGGGGGACGCGAGCCAGGGCATCACGATCGCGGTCGACCGCATCCACGACGGCAGGTCGTTCTCGACGCGGCGCTCCCAGGCCTACCAGAACGGCGTGCCGATCTTCTCGATGATCGCGTCCTTCCAAGATGCCGATCCGGGTGTCGAGCATGCGGAGCCGATGCCGGAGGATGTGCCGGCGCCCGAGGATCTCTCGCCGGACGAGGACCGCGTGGCGGGGCTCCCCGGCGGGACAGCACGGATGCTGAGCGAACGAGCCGCAGATATCCGCCATGTCGACTCGCCCCTCTATCTGCCGAGCGACGATCCGCATGTGGCCAGGCAGGCGGTGTGGATGCGCATGCGCGCACCGCTCCCCGACGATCAGCGGCTGCACCGCGCCGCGCTCGCCTACCTGAGCGACATGACGATCCAGGAGTCGATCCTGCGGGCGCACGGTGTGTACTGGGCGATGCCGGGACTCAAGGTCGCGAGCCTCGACCACGCGATGTGGTGGCACCGCCCGGCACGGGTGGACGAGTGGCTCCTGTACGTGCAGGAGTCGCCGAACGCACGGGGCGGTCGAGGACTCGCCACCGGACGGATCTACTCCCGCGAGGGCGGTCTCGTCGCCAGCGTCGCGCAGGAGATCATGATCCGCGTCCCCGCCGACTAGTCCGCGGTGAGCGTGGGCAGGATCTCGGCGTAGCGGACGAGGAAGGCGCGCTCGTCGAGCCTCTTGCGGCGCAGCCACCCGGTGACCTCGCTGTTGCTCTTGCTCGCGTTGCAGGACGCGCAGGCGGGGACGACGTTCTCGAGCGTGTAGCGTCCGCCCCGCGAGATCGGCATGATGCAGTCGCGCTGGAGCCCGTCACCCTGGGCTCCGCAGTACGCGCACCCGCCCCAGGCCGCAACGAGATCGGCCCACTGCGACGCGGTGAGGTCGTTGGTCACCTTGTCGAGCCGGCGCTGTCGTCGCTTCGCGTAGCGGGCACGCGCGGCCGCTGACGTGGTGGCGGGGAATCGTCGGCGTGAGGGCACACGACGACGGTACCGCGCCGGCGGGCGGAATCCGGTCAGCGGTGCGCGTACTCGATCGACGATCCCACGTAGGGCTCCCAGGCGTCGCGCATCTCCTGCGTCAGGCGAGTCGGACGACCGCTCGCGGCGTCCACCAGGACGATCACGGCCGTCGAGCGGGCATAGATCATCCGCGGCTGAGCCTCAGGGTCGTTGTGCACCTCGTAGCAGACCTCGATGCTCGAGCCGCCGAGCTTTCCGAACCACATCTGCACCTCGAGCGGGCGACGCTGATACGGCACCGGAGCGAGGTACTCGATCTCCTGCCGGGCGATGAGGGTGAGGATCCCCTCCTCGATGCCGGAGTCGAGGACAGCCGTCGGCGGCGCCTCCTCCCCCGGTCCCGCACGCCAGAAGGCCCGGACCCGCGCCTCCTCGAGCAGCTTGAGCATCGAGGTGTTGTTGACGTGGTTGAAGGCATCCAGATCACCCCAGCGCAGGTGGATCGGGATGTGCAGACGAGGCGATGACATCAGTCGCGCGTGAGCTTGCGGTGCGTGGAGCGGTGCGGCTTCGCGGCATCCGGTCCGAGACGCTCGATCTTGTTCTCCTCGTAGGACTCGAAGTTGCCCTCGAACCAGTACCACTGGTCAGGCTTCTCGTCGGTGCCCTCGTACGCCAGGATGTGCGTCGCGATGCGGTCGAGGAACCACCGGTCGTGAGTGATGACCACGGCGCAGCCGGGGAACTCGAGAAGCGCGTTCTCGAGCGAGCTCAGCGTCTCGACGTCGAGGTCGTTGGTGGGCTCGTCGAGGAGCAGGAGGTTGCCGCCCTCCTTGAGCGTGAGCGCGAGGTTGAGGCGGTTGCGCTCTCCACCCGAGAGCACGCCGGCCTTCTTCTGCTGGTCCGGCCCCTTGAAACCGAACTTCGACACGTAGGCGCGCGACGGGATCTCGGTCTTGCCCACCGTGATGTAGTCGAGGCCGTCGGAGACGACCTCCCACAGGGTCTTGTTCGGGTCGATGTTCGACCGCGACTGATCGACGTAGCTGATCTTGACGGTCTCGCCGATCTTGAGGTCGCCGCCGTCGAGAGGCTCGAGACCCACGATCGTCTTGAACAGGGTCGTCTTTCCGACGCCGTTGGGGCCGATGACGCCGACGATGCCGTTCGGCGGCAGGCTGAAGCTGAGGCCGTCGATGAGCGAGCGCTCGTCGAAGCCCTTCTTGAGCTTCTTGGCCTCGATCACGACGCTTCCGAGACGCGGACCCGCGGGGATCTGGATCTCCTCGAAGTCGAGCTTCCTCGTCCGCTCCGCCTCCGACGCCATCTCCTCGTACCGGGCGAGACGGGCCTTCGACTTCGTCTGCCGCCCCTTGGCGCTGGAGCGCACCCACTCCAGCTCCTCCTTGAGGCGCTTGGCGAGCTTCGCATCCTTCTTGCCCTGGATCTCGAGCCGCTCGCCCTTCTTCTCGAGGTAGGTCGAGTAATTGCCCTCGTAGCCGATGAGGCGGCCGCGGTCGACCTCGGCGATCCACTCGGCGACATGGTCGAGGAAGTACCGGTCGTGGGTGATGGCGATCACGGCACCCTTGTACGCCTGAAGGTGCTGCTCGAGCCACAGGACGCTCTCGGCGTCGAGGTGGTTGGTGGGCTCGTCGAGGAGCAGCAGGTCGGGCTTCTGGAGCAGGAGCTTGGCCAGCGCCACACGGCGCTTCTCACCGCCCGAGAGCGGGGCGATCGCCGCGTCGCCGGGCGGTGTGCGCAGGGCGTCCATGGCCTGCTCGAGCTGCGAGTCGAGATCCCAGCCGTCCGCGGCGTCGATCTCCTCCTGCAGCGTGCCCATCTCGGCGAGGAGAGCGTCGAAGTCGGCGTCCGGGTCGGCCATGAGGGCCGAGATCTCGTTGAAGCGGTCGACCTTCGCCTTGATCGCGATCCCGTCCTGAATGTTCTCGATCACGGTCTTCGACTCGTCGAGCTCCGGCTCCTGCATGAGGATGCCGACAGAGAAACCGGGCGAGAGCTTCGCCTCGCCGTTCGACGGCGTGTCGAGCCCCGCCATGATCTTGAGGATCGTCGACTTTCCGGCGCCGTTCGGACCCACCATGCCGATCTTGGCGCCGGGAAGGAATGCCATGGTGACGTCGTCGAGGATGAGCTTCTCGCCCACTGCCTTGCGTGCACGCACCATCGAGTAGATGTACTCAGCCACCGAAAACCGCTCCTTCTGTTGGCGTCGAAGATCGACACTCCAGCCTACCGGCCCGTGGCTGTGTCACCAGTCGATCGGGCGAGTCGTGCCGACGAGGCAGCGCCCTTCCGCCAGCTGAGGCATCACGGCCGTGACGACCTGTCCCGTCGACGGACCGACCTGCCCGATCAGGCATTCGTCATCGCCCCAGCGCACCGAGAACTGCAGGCTCTCCGCCGTGTTGCCGACCGTCGTGAGGTCTTGCGTGACCTGCATCGCTGCGCGGTCGAACCCGGCGGCGATGAGAGCGTCGATGTACGCGCGACCCGACCCCTGCTGATCCGTAGTCCAGATGCTCTCCGAGACACGCGTGAACACGGGGAGGTTGTCCTCGGCGGTGCCGTCCGGCACCAGCACCGGATCTGGCGCCGCCTCGGAGTCCGGTGCGGGCGAAGTCTCGGCGGTTGGCGACGCGACCGGCTCGGCACCGGGCCCACAGGCGGAGAGGACGAACAGCCCGGCAACGAGAGCCAGGGCGGAGGCGGCCTTCAACGGCGCCGCAGAGACCGGTCGACGAAGCACGTGCTGAGTCTACGGGCAGCGACCGTGATGACCGCGCCGCCGACCGGTCCCGATCCTCTCCCTTCGTCGCGCTCAGTGCGAGGCGACGCGATCAGCCGTGGCGCCTGCCGGCACCTCTGCCCACGAGATGTCCAGATCGGGCAGTTCTCGGTCGCCGTCGGGCTCGTCGGCTGCGCCGGGGTCGGTGTCGACTCGCTGATCGGCAGCCGTCGGTCCTTCCGCGGCCCCGTGCACGCCGGCATCCGTAGGCGTCGCTCGGCTGCGGGCGAGGAACGCGCTGGTCCCCCACCGCAGATCGTGCCCGATCGCGTCGGCGATGATGTCGACGCTGGTGCCCTGCTTGCCGTTGCTCTCCCAGCTGCGGATCCGGAGCCGACCCGTGACGATGACGCTGTCTCCGGTTCGCAGCGACGCCTTGGAGTGCTCGCCCAGCTGCCGGAATGCGGCGACCGAGAACCAGTTGGTCTCCGAATCGACCCATGCCTGGGTCACGGTGTCGAACCGGCGGTGCGTGCTCGCGAGTCGGAAGTTCGTGACCGGAGCCCCTCCTGTCGTCTGTCCCTGCGTCGGATCGGTGGCGACCCTTCCGATGATGGTGACGGTGTCGATCATTCTCAGTCCTCTCGATGACCGGGTCCAACGCCCGGATCGCACCAGCGTGCGGCATCCCGCTGCGCCCCGAACTCGCAGAAGACGGGATCGGTGGACACTCCGCGCCAGATTCGGTGTGTGCAGGACAGCTTTCGGAGCCCCTCTCGGCGACGGCGACCGAATGTCGGTGGTCGGTCATATGTTCGAATCAGAAAGGAGTTCCGATGTCCGACAGCTTGACCACCTATCTGCCCGAGGTTCCCTACGCGACGCCTCGGCTCTCCTCCGCGCGCGAACACCTGGTCCGGGCGGCCGATCATCTGTGGCGCGTTCAGGACCGCACGGAGCGCGTCCTCGGCCATCTGCGGATCGTCGCCGACCCACTGGGACTTCGCTACCGCGCCGAGCGTCTTCACCTCGCGACCGGCACGTTTCGCATCGTAGGCGAGTTCTGGCGGGCCGACGACGCCGTCGCCGCGCTGCGCTACTCCTGAGCGTGCAGCGGCAAGACTGTGCGTGCTCCTCGGCGGGTCACGCGCATGGGGAAAGCCGAGTGCCCCCGGCAGGATTCGAACCTGCGACCGGCGGATTAGAAGGCCGCTGCTCTTCCTCTGAGCTACGAAGGCGTGCTTACAGCGTACCGCGCCCGGTCGCCGATGTCGGGCCCGTCGATAGTATGGCGGCATGGTATCTGCGTCCGAGAACGATCGTCTCGTATGGATCGACTGCGAGATGACGGGACTCGATCTGGCGGTCGACGAACTCGTCGAGATCGCCGTCGTCATCACCGATTTCGAGCTCCGTCCCATCGATCCGGGGTTCCAGGTGGTGATCCGCCCGAGTGATGCGGCCCTCGCGAACATGAACGACTTCGTCACCAAGATGCATGAGACATCGGGGCTGATCGAGGAGATCCCGCACGGCGTCACCCTGGAAGAGGCGGAAGCCCAGACGCTCGCCTACATCCGACGATTCGTCCCGCTCGAGCGCAAGGCTCCCCTCGCGGGCAACACGATCGGCACCGACCGCATGTTCCTCGCGAAGTACATGCCACAGGTCGATCAGTGGCTGCACTACCGGAACGTCGACGTCTCGAGCATCAAAGAGCTGTCCCGTCGCTGGTACCCGCGGGTGTTCTTCCAGGCTCCGTCCAAGGACGGCGGCCACCGTGCCCTCGCCGACATCCTCGAGTCGATCCGCGAGCTGCGCTACTACCGCGAGGCCGTCTTCGTCGCGGAGCCGGGACCGTCCAGCGACGACGCGCGCGACATCGCGACGCGCACCGTGTCGGAGTTCACCTCGAACATGTAATAGACTCATCTGGTTGCCCGCTCCGGTGGGCACATGGTGGGTATAGCTCAGCTGGTAGAGCGCTGGCTTGTGGTGCCGGATGTCGCGGGTTCGAGTCCCGTTACTCACCCCAGTGAAGAGGCCCGAATCGTATTGATTCGGGCCTCTTCTGCGTCTCAGGGGCATGCCCGCCGGGCTCTAGACTGACGGGGTGTCACTCGCGGTCTGGTTCTCCCTTCTCACGGCCTCGGTGGTCATCAGCTTCACGCCCGGGGCAGGCGCGATCAACACGATGTCGAACGCACTCAACCAGGGGTGGCGCCGCTCGATCTGGGGCATCGTCGGACAGCAGATCGCCCTCATCGTCCACGTCGCCATCGTCGCCGCAGGCGTCGGGCTCCTGGTGTCGCGCTCCGAGTTCCTCTTCAACGCGATCCGCTACGCGGGCGCCGCGTATCTCGTCTTCCTCGGCATCCGCCTCATCCTGACGAAACCCGATGTCGTGGTCGCGGACGACGAGATCTCACCGGTCGACTCCCGTGAGGGGCACTGGTCGATGATCCGGCGGGGGTTCTGGGTCAACCTCCTCAACCCGAAGGCGATCGTCTTCTTCCTCGCCTTCATCCCCCAGTTCATCCGACTCGACGAGCCGCCCCTCCCCCAGTACCTCACCCTCGTCGCGACCGTGATCATCGTCGATGTCATCGTGATGTGGGGCTTCTTCGCCGCAGCAGCCCGCCCTTTCCGCCGGCTGACACGCTCTGCACGCGGCCAGCGCATCCTCAACACCGTCTTCGGCGTTCTGTTCATCGCCGTCGCGGCGCTCCTCGTCTTCCTGCATTGACGCCGACGCGCGTTCGCACCCCCGCCCCTAGGCTGGAGCGGATGGAGATGGATGCCGCAGCCTTCGAGGCGCTCGTGATCGACGAGCTCGACCAGCTGCCCGACGACATGGTCGACGGGCTGGAGAACGTCGTGTTCGTGGTCGAGGACCGTCCCGAGGACGGCACCCTCGATCTGCTGGGCCTGTACGACGGGCTGGCTCTGACGGAACGGACGCAGTACGGCATGGGTGAGCTTCCGGATCGGATCGTCCTGTTCCGCGAGCCGCACCTCGCGCAGTGCGAGACGGAGACGGAGCTGCGCGACGAGATCCACACCACTCTGGTGCACGAGATCGCGCACTTCTACGGCCTGGATGACGAGCAGCTCCACGAGATGGGCTGGGCATGAGCACTCCGGTCGCACTCCCGGATCTCGAGGAGATCACCGACCTCCACGCCGCGCCCCTGGAGCCGTGGGAGGTGGTCGTGTGGAACGATCCGGTGAATCTCATGAGCTACGTCGTCCGGGTGTTCCGCACGTATTTCGGCTACTCCACAGAGCGCGCCACGGCGCTGATGCTCGCCGTCCATCACGACGGACACGCGATCGTCGCGACCGGCCCGCGCGAGACGATGGAGGTGCACGCCCAGGCGATGCACGACTACGGCCTCTGGGCGACGGTGCGGAAGGTGTCCGGATGAGCGCCCGTGAGATCGTCCTCTCGCTCGCCGTGATCGAAGGGGCGCATCTCCTGAGGCTCGTGGACGAGTTCGGCGAGCTGCTCCGTGCGCGCTCGACGGACGATCCCGCCGTTCGACGGTTGACGCCGACGGCTTATCCGGATGATGCGGAGGCGGCGGCAGCCTTCGCCGAGACCACCCGTGACGAACTCCTCGATCGGCGGCGCAGCGAGGCGACGACGGTGCGCGCGGCGCTCGGACCGTTCGACATCGAGATCGATGCCCTGTCTGAGAAGGACGCTCTGGAGCCACGCGATCTCGTCATCGCGGAAGACGATCTCGATGCCTGGCTGCGCACTCTCACCGCGATCCGGCTGGTCATCGCCGACCGTCTCGGGATCACCACGGAGGATCACACGAGCGATGACGGCCGCGGAGACATCTACGATTGGCTCGGTTATCGCCTCGAGGTGCTGATCCAGGCCGCCGACGAGATCGACGCGCGACGCGGCCGTTGATTCCCTAGGGGATCTCGACGATCCTGGTCGCCAGCGTCCGCGGGTCGTCGCGCTCCACGTGGAGGCGCTCCTGAGCCGCCCAGCGATCCCAGTGCGGACGATAGGTCTCTCCGTCGCGAGCGAGTGCGCGTGCCTTGCGCGCCGGCTCCCCGGACTCCACCCAGACCCGAACGTCCCCGAGACCGACCGTCGACGGCGTCAGGATGCCGCTTCCCTCGACGATGACGCCCAGGGCAGGATCGACGGCGTGGCTCTCCGCCTCCGTCTCGCGCTCCCAGTCCCATCGTCGCCAGGTGCCGAGGTACCCGCGTCCGTGCGGGCGGAGGATCCACTCGAGCGCTCGATCGACACCGGCGTCGAGCCCGTCCCATCCGGGGTACAGCGAATCCAGCGCGATGAGCTGCACGCGTCCGGCCAGCGGCCACCGTGCTGCCAGCCGTCCGGCGAGAGAAGTCTTCCCCGCGCCGCTGCGGCCGTCGATCAGCACGACGGGGTTCGCCGCCGCGAGAGCGAGGACGTCCTGCTCGATCAGCGTCGCGGCGCGGTCGAGCGCGGCCGCGACGGGATCGTCACTTCTTGAGGGCACGGATGATGCGCGAGAGCGCCCGCCCGGTGACCCAGACGAACGGCACAGCAACGGCCAGCAGAGTGACGATGTTCGGCTCGAACCGCAGCCCCTCTTCGCGACGGACGTATACGCCGACCGGAATCGAGACTCCGCCGCCGCCACCGCCCTCGCCGCCTTCCGCGCTGCCGCCGCCGAAACCGGAGTAGGTGAGAGACACCGGAGTGATGCTCACCCCGTCGACGTCCTGCGGCTCACCGTACGCGCTCTTCACGCCGAAGGACGCGATCTGCTTTCCCAGTTCCAGTGCAATGTTCGGCATGGTCCCACGCTAGCCCACGAAACAGGGCGGCGTGCGGTCAATCCACGCCGTGCGCCTTCGGATGCTGGGCGGCGCCTCGCCCGTCACCCCGACCGATGTGGCGTGCGCGACTGATCGTGGCCGTGCCGAACCGCGCGACCGCCTCGTCGACGGCCCCTTCGACCTTCCGCCAGTCCTCGTCGTCGTCCCAGAGCCCCAGGCCCCCACCACCGGCCGGTCGCAGGTTCTCGGCGCGCACACCGAGGAGGCGCACAGGATCGCGGCGGTCGATCTGCTCGTACAGGGCCTGCGCGGCCTCTCCGATCCGCTGCCCGACCGCTGAGGGCTCGCTCAACGTCTGGGAGCGGTTCAGCGTGCGGAAGTCATCGAAACGCACCTTGATCGCGACCGTGGCCGCCTCCCACTCCGCGCGACGGAGACGGGCCGCCACGCGGTCGGCGAGACGGAGCAGCTCGGCCCGGAGGAAGGCGCGGTCCAGGATGTCGTGATCGAAGGTCTCCTCGTGCCCGATGCTCTTCTCGATCCGCTCCGTGTCGACCACACGTGGGTCTTCTCCTCTGGCGAGCTGCGCGAGGCGGGCGCTCAGGGCGGCACCCACTGCACGGTCGAGCATCTCAGGCGACGACTCCCGGATGTCGTGGATGGTGCGGATGCCGCGGGCTTCCAGAGCCTCGGCCGCCTTCGGCCCCACGCCCCACATCGCGCGGACCGGGCGCGGAGCGAGGAAGTCGAGGGTGTCGCCCGCCGCGACCACGAGCATCCCATCGGGCTTCGCGATCGTGGACGCCATCTTCGCCACATGCTTGGTCGCGGCGACGCCGACGCTGCAGGTGATCCCGACCTCTTCGAGCACCCGGGCTCTGATGAGTCCGGCGATGCGCGCCGGACTCCCCCAGAGCCGCCGTACGCCCTGCACGTCGAGGAATGCCTCGTCGACGGAGAGCGGCTCCACGAGCGGCGTGAACGATTCGAAGATCGCCATCACCTGCCGGGAGACCTCCTGGTAGCGGTGGAAGTGCGGCAGCACGATGCGTGCCGTGGGGCACAGCCGCAACGCCTGGGACACCGGCATGGCCGCGCGCACGCCGTACCGACGCGCCTCATACGAAGCGCTGGATACGACGGAGCGCCCGTCCGGAGCGCCGATGATCAGCGGGAGCCCGCGGAGGCTCGGGTCGTCGAGCACCTCGACCGCTGCGTAGAACGCGTCCATGTCGACGTGCAGGATGCGGGTTCCGGTGTCGTCGGCGTCGGTGGGCGACGTGATCTGCCCTCTGCCGTCGCCGTGTCCCATGGATCCATTCTCTCCCGGACTCCGGACACGGGTGCGTCGACGGGCCCAGCGCGCCGAGGCGGCTGAGCCCGTCGAACCGCTACTGCGCGGCGCGCTCGAGGATGAGCTCGCGGACGCGTGCAGCGTCCGCCTGGCCCTTCATCGCCTTCATGACCGCGCCGATCACGGCACCGGCGGCCTGGACCTTGCCGTCCTTGATCTTGGCGAGCACGTCGGGCTGCGCAGCGAAGGCCTCGTCGATCGCGGCGATCAGCGCGCCGTCGTCAGACACCACGGCGAGTCCGCGCGCGTCGATGACCTCCTGCGGAGTGCCCTCGCCCGCGACGACGCCTTCGAGCACCTGGCGTGCCAGCTTGTCGGTGAGTGTGCCCGCATCGATGAGCTTCTGCAGCGCGACGACGTTCTCCGGGCTGATGAGCTCGGAGGCGTCCTTCTCGTGTGCGTTGGCGAGGCGCGAGATCTCGCCGGTCCACCACTTCCGGGCCGTCGCGGGGGTGGCTCCGGCGGCGATCGTCGCAGCGACCTCTTCGAGGACGCCGTTGTTGCGCACATCCTGGAACTCGAGGTCGGTGAAGCCCCACTCCGTCATCAGGCGACGACGACGGGCGACCGGCTGCTCCGGGAGAGCCGCGCGCAGCTCCTCGATCAGCTCGGCGGCCGGCTGCACGGGCAGCAGATCGGGCTCTGGGAAGTACCGGTAGTCATCGGCATCCGACTTCGGGCGTCCCGGCGACGTGGTGCCGGTGTCCTCGTGCCAGTGCCGCGTCTCCTGCGTGATCGTTCCGCCGTCGGCCAGGATCTGCGCCTGACGCTGGATCTCGTACCTCACCGCGCGCTCGACCGAACGCATCGAGTTCACGTTCTTGGTCTCGGTGCGCGTGCCGAGCTTCTCGGTGCCGCGCGGACGGAGCGAGATGTTGGCGTCGCACCGCAGGTTTCCGCGCTCGAGCCGAGCCTCGGAGATGCCGAGACCGCGGACGATGTCGCGGATCGTCTGCACGTACGCCTTGGCGACCTCGGGGGCACGGTGCTCCGTGCCGGTGATCACCTTCGTCACGATCTCGACCAGCGGCACACCGGCGCGGTTGTAGTCGACGAGCGAGTACTCCGCACCCTGGATGCGTCCGGTCGCGCCGCCCATGTGGGTCAGCTTGCCGGCGTCCTCCTCCATGTGCGCACGCTCGATGGGGATGGTCACGGTCATGCCGTCCTCGAGCTCGACCTCGACCGCCCCCTCGAACGCGATCGGCTCGTCGTACTGCGAGATCTGGTAGTTCTTGCCGAGGTCGGGGTAGAAGTAGTTCTTCCTCGCGAAGCGGCTGGACTCCGCGATCGAGCAGCCCAGCGCGAGGCCGAGGCTGATCGATGAGCGGATCGCGGTCTCGTTCACGACCGGCAGCGAGCCGGGAAGACCGAGGTCGACCGGTGCGATGAGCGTGTTCGGCTCGGCCGCGTGATACTTCTCGTTGGCCGGGTTCGGCGCATCCGAGAACATCTTCGTGTTCGTGTTGAGCTCGACGTGCACCTCGAAGCCGAGGACGGGCTCGTACAGCTCGAGCGCCTTGTCGAAATCCATGAGCTTGGCGGTGGCCATCAGCGGGTTCCTCCGGTCAACTGGGGTGCGCGGCTGAGGAGCGGTGCTCCCCAGGCGTCGAGCAGCACGGTCTCGAGCGCGGCGCCGACCTTGTACAGACGAGCGTCCTCGCGGGCGGGAGCCAGGAACTGGATGCCGACCGGCAGCCCGTCCTCCTCGGCGAGTCCGCTGGGGATCGAGATCCCCGGGACGCCGGCGAGGTTCGCGGGGATCGTCGTGACGTCGTTCAGGTACATCTGCAGCGGATCGTCGATCTTCTCGCCGATCTTGAAGGCGGTGGTCGGCGCCGAGGGCGTCGCGATGACGTCGACGTCGGCGAACGCGTTCGCGAAGTCCTGCTGGATGAGGGTGCGCACCTTCTGCGCGCTGCCGTAGTAGGCGTCGTAGTAGCCCGCCGACAGCGCATAGGTGCCGAGGATGATGCGGCGCTTGACCTCGTCGCCGAACCCGGCGTCGCGGGTCGCCGACATGACGTCCTCGACGGTCGGGTTGCTGTCAGGAGTGACGCGCAGCCCGAAGCGGACGGAGTCGAACTTCGCCAGGTTGCTCGAGGCCTCAGCGGGGAGGATCAGGTAGTACGCGGCGACACCGTACTCGAAGTGCGGCGCGCCGATCTCGACGATCTCCGCCCCCTGCGCCTCCATCAGAGCGAGCGCGCTGCGGAAGGATGCCGCGACGCCGGGCTGGAAGCCGCTGTCCGGCAGCTCCCGGATGACGCCGACCCTGAGGCCCTTCAGCACGTCGCCGCGGGCGCCCTCGCGAGCGGCATCCGCGAACGACGGCCAGGCATCGCGCAGCGACGTGGAGTCCTTCGGGTCGTGCCCGCCGATGACATCGTGCAGCAGACCCGCGTCGAGCACGGTTCGCGTGACGGGGCCGACCTGGTCGAGGCTCGAGGCCAGGGCGATCGCCCCGTAGCGGCTCACACCGCCGTAGGTGGGCTTCACGCCGACCGTGCCGGTCACGTGTGCGGGCTGACGGATCGATCCGCCGGTGTCCGAGCCGAGCGCGAGGGGTGCCTCGAAGGCGGCGACGGCGGCAGCGGAACCTCCGCCGGAGCCGCCGGGGATGCGGTCGAGATCCCACGGGTTGCGGGTGGGGCCGTAGGCGGAGTGCTCCGTGGAGGATCCCATCGCGAACTCGTCCATGTTGGTCTTGCCGAGCGGGATGAGGCCGGCGGCGCGCGAGCGTGCCACGACCGTCGCGTCGTACGGCGAGCGGTACCCCTCGAGGATGCGCGATCCGCTGGTGGTGGGCTGATCGTGGGTGACAAGCACGTCCTTGATGGCCAGCGGGACGCCGGCGACCGGGCCGAGGTTCTCGCCGGCGGCGCGCTGCGCGTCGACCGCGGCGGCCGCTTCGAGAGCGCCGTCGTTCACATGCAGGAATGCGTGGACGTCGCCGTCGACGGCGGCGATACGGTCGAGGTGGGCCTGCGTGGCCTCGACACTCGAGATCTCGCGGGATGCGAGCTTGTCGGCGAGCTCCGCTGCGCTCAGTCGGATGATGTCGCTCACTGCTCTTCTCCCAGGATCGCGGTGACGCGGAAACGGCCGTCCGCGGCATCCGGAGCGTTCTGCAGCACCTGCTCGTGCGTCAGGGTCTCTCCGACGACGTCAGGACGGAAGACGTTGCTCAGCGGAATCGGGTGGCTGGTCGCGACGACGTCGGAGGTGGCCACCTCCGACACCTTGGCGATGTTGTCGACGATGGCGTCGAGCTGGCCCGTGAGCCGCGTCACCTCGTCGTCGTTCAGCTGGATACGCGCGAGCACGCCGAGATGGCGCACGAGATCAGGGGTGATTTCAGACACGTCCCCAGTCTAGTTGGCGTGCCAGCCCTCCCTCTTGGCACGGACACCGCTACGGTGCTGACAGAGGCCATGTTCGCCTGCCCCGAGCTTGAGATGAACGGTTTGTGTATGCGGATAGTCAAAGTCGAAATAGAGAATTTCCGTTCTGTCGAGTCCCTAGTTTGCTCCTTCGATACCGTGACCTCGCTCGTCGGCCCCAATGGCGCGGGGAAGTCGACGATCTTGCGCGCACTTGACTGGTTCTTCAATGGCGAGAAGGGCACGATCGGAGTCGATGATGTTCACCAGGCCGCGGGCGCGGGATCAAGAATCCGTGTACGTGTTGATTTCGACCACCTCACGCCGTCTGACCGTGAAGCGCTGGGCGAACGCTACGCTGCGAGCAGCGCCGTCGACACGCTCACGGTGTGGAAGACATGGCAAGACGGCGATGAGAAAACCACAGCGAAGGCGTTTGCGTACCCCGGCTTCGAGCAGATCCGGGCCCTGGCGTCCGCCGGGGATAGGCGCTCAGCCTATTCAACGCTTCGAGGGGTTGAACCCGAACTCAACCTCCCAGCATGGACTTCAGCCGCAGCAGCTGAAGCAGCCATGAACGCATGGGAGCGGGAGAACGAAGACCACCTCGTCGAGGCGGAGGTATCCGACACCCACTTCTTTGGAATCAATAGTCGCGGAAAGCTGTCTGACCTCTTCGACTATGTGTTTGTGTCGGCTGACCTGCGCGCTACTGACGAGACGTCGGCCGTGAAATCGTCGATACTGTCTCGGATCCTCCAGCGAGCAGTCGATCGCACAGCTCTGGACACAGCCACCACCGAACTCATCAAGCAATACACCGAGGCTTTGGGGGCGTTGAGCGACGAACACCTCGGGACGCAACTCCGAGTTCTCGAGACCGAGCTCACCGAAGC